>NZ_CP163445.1:4800000-8588722 GCF_041053115.1 Streptomyces sp. Y1
GCCCGTGCCCGTCCAGGCCGTGCCCGTCCAGGATGCGCGCGGCGTGCCAGGAGGCGAAGTCCAGCCCGTCGAACAGCCGCTCCCGCAGGGTGAGTTCGTCCTCCAGGGCCTCCGCGGCGAGCAGTGCGGCGCGCGGGTCGTCGGCGGCGTTGACCCGCCCGGTGACGTGCGGAAGCTCGGTGCAGCCGTCCAGTCCGTCCTGGCCGTCCGCGACGCTGCGGCCCTCGACGAGGGTGACGGCGAGGCGCTCGGGCCGTTCGGAGACGGCGAGCGAGGCGATCAGGGTGCGCAGCAGCTCCGTCTTGCCGGAGCCTCTGGCGCCGCCGATGAGCAGGTGCGGGCCGCCCGGGTCGGGGGAGGGGAGGGCGAGGTCGGGGTCGGCGAGGTCCAGGGTGCAGAGCTCGTCCCGGGTGGTGCCGAGCAGCGCGGTGGCGGCGCCGATGCCGCTGGCGTGCGCGGCCCAGCGGGCGGAGAGCTTGGCCGGGGTGACGGTGTCGAGCTGCAGCAGGTCGAGCAGGCGCAGCGCGTCGGGCAGCGGTCCCCGGGCGGAGGGGGTGGCCTCGCGCAGCGGGGCGAGGACCCGGGCGAGGCGCTCGGCCCAGGCGTCGGAGACGGCGTCGAGCGAGATCTCGTGCAGGGTCTCGCGGCCGCGTGCGACCGGGCGGTCGAGCGAGAGGTGGGTGCCGACCTCGCCGGTGACGAGGGCGGTGGCGCCGAGGCCGCGGGGGAGCAGCTCGGGCTGCTCGGCGAGGCAGATCGGGAAGATGCCGACCGCCGGGCCCTGGCGCAGCAGCAGGTCGAGGGCCTGCCGGGCGGCCTCGGTGGCCGGGCGGCCGTCGACCACGACGACGGTGGCGGGGTGGCCGCCGAGGCCGGTCGGGCCGCTGAGCCGGGCGGTGAGCTCGGTGAGCCGCGCGGTGGCCTGCTCGTCGTCGAGGCCGAGCAGCAGCCGGCAGTCCTGGCCGTCGACCGGGCGCAGGTGCGGCAGCCACAGGGCCCAGGCCCAGGTGTCGGCGCGGTCCTCGGGGGTGCGGGCCGGGTCGGCGTCGACCACGACGAGGCTGAGGCCGGTGGGCGGGTGCAGGGCGGCGAGCTGGGCGACGACGGCGCGGGTGAGCGCGTCGAGCCGCTCGCGCGGGCCGCTGAGGCCGAGGCTGCCGGCGGTCTGCAGGTCGAGGGTGACGGGGACGGCGGGCAGCAGGGTGCCGGGCGTGGTGCCGGGGCCGCCGGGCCGGTCGGCGGTGCCCAGGCGCAGGGTGAGCGCGTCGGGGTGGCCGGGGCCGCGCTCCCACAGCCGCGGGCCGGGGCCGACGGCATTGAGCAGCAGGGTCGCGGGGTCGGGGAAGCGTTCGCGCTGGGCGGCGGTCTGGCGCAGCCGGACGGCCGCGTGGTGGCGCTCGGCGCTCTCCTGGCCGGGCGGTTCGGCGGCGCGGCCGGGCAGCAGCGAGAACAGGCCGCGGCCCCGGCCGGGGGCCGGTTCCGGGGCGGCGGGCGGTTCGACGACCGGGGGCGCGGGCCGGGTCGGGCCGGGGGCGGCGAGCTGGAGGTGGCCGTGGCCGTCCGGCAGGGCGGCGCGGGCGGGGCCGGTCTCGGCCGGGTCGGGCACGACCAGCTGCAGGGTGGACTCGCCGATCCGCAGCAGCGCGCCGGGTTCCAGCGGGACGGCCTCCTCGGTGGGGCCGGGCGGGACGATCCGGCCGTCGAGGGTGGTGCCGTTGGTGGAGCCGAGGTCCCGGACGGTGACCCGGCCGTCCTCGGCGAGGTGGAGGGCGAGGTGCAGCCGGGAGACGTCGGGGTCGTCGAGCGGGACGTCGGCCTCGCCGGAGCGGCCGATCCGGATCTCCCGGCCGTGCAGCCGGTGCACGCCGCCGGCGTCGGGCCCGCCGACGACGCGCAGTTCGGCGGTGGCGGGGGTGTCGTCGGGGTCGTCGGCGGTCGGGTCGGGCTCGTTGAGGCTGAGGACGGCGCCGTCGAGCAGCGGGGGGTGGCCGAGCAGGGTGTGCTCGTCCACCCGGTGCGCCCCGGCGTACAGGTGCACGTGGGTGGCGGCCCGCGGCCCGCGCACGCCCACGGCGCCCGCGAGCGCCCCCGCGAGGGCGCCGAGCGCGGTGCCGACGGGGGCGGTGACCAGCACGTCCACGTAGGGGATGGCGGAGCCGGCGGCGGCCGGGCCGCTGCGCGGTCGGAGGACGGTCAGCCGGATCTGCATCTCGCCCGCGGGTCCCTTCTGCTGGGGTGAAGCCTGGTACCGCTGCCGGGTGTGGTCGCGGCCGCGCCGGGCGGCTGCGGCGACCCGTTGGGCCACACGAGTGGCGAGTGTCCATCCTGCCATCCGTCACGGACGGTCCGCGCACGGTACCGGATTTGACGATCTTGCGATCATCGCCATGGTGGAGGCGACGGAGGGTCAGGTCAACCGCCTCCGGACCGGCCCTCCCGGCCCGCCTCGGGGGCTCCCCTAGGGGATCTCCCCCAACCCCGCTCGGATGGCCCGCAGGACACCCCGAAAACCCGAACGGGCACCGTTAGAGTGGCCGCAGACACGGCCCGGCACGCTCACCGCACGGGCGCAGGAGCGCCCCGCGCGGGCGGCACGGCGAGGAGTGCGACAAGGTGCGGCCAGTCGGCAGCAAGTATCTGCTCGATGAGACCCTCGGACGGGGTGCCACCGGCACCGTCTGGCGCGGCGTGGTGCGCGCGGACGTCCAGGTGCCGGGCAGCGAGCCCGGGCAGCGGGTGGCGATCAAGGTGCTGCGCGAGGAGCTGGCGGCCGACCCGGACGTCGTGATGCGCTTCCTGCGCGAGCGCTCGCTGCTGCTGCGGCTGACCCACCCCAACATCGTCCGGGTCCGCGACCTGGTGGTGGAGGGCGAGCTGCTGGCCCTGGTCATGGACCTCGTCGAGGGCCCCGACCTGGCCCGCTACCTGCGCGCCAACGGCCCCTTCAGCCCGATCGCGGCAGCCCTGCTGATGGCCCAGGTGGCGGACGCGCTGGCGGCCAGCCACGCGGACGGGATCGTCCACCGCGACCTCAAGCCGGCCAACGTGCTGCTCGCCTCCGTCCTGGTGGACGGCACCGAGCAGATGCACCCGATGCTGACCGACTTCGGCATCGCCCGGCTCGCCGACTCCCCGGGCATCACCCGCACCCACGAGTTCGTCGGCACCCCCGCGTACGTCGCGCCGGAGTCCGCCGAGGGCCGCCCGCAGACCTCCGCGGTGGACGTGTACGGCGCCGGGATCATGCTGTACGAGCTGGTCACCGGCCGGCAGCCGTTCCAGGGCGACGGCGCCCTGGCCGTCCTCCAGGCCCACCTGGCGCAGGAGCCGCAGCGGCCCAGCACCATGCCCGAGCCGCTGTGGACGGTGATCGAGCGCTGCCTGCGCAAGGACCCGGCCCAGCGGCCGGGTGCCACCTCGCTGGCCCAGGCGCTGCGCGTGGTCGCGGCCGGCGTCGGCGTGCACGCCTCCCCGGCGGCGGTGGACGAGGCGCTGGCGGTCGGCGCCCTGCTGCTGCCGGACCCGCAGCCGACCGCCGTCCCCGGCAGCGTGCCGGCCGTCCCGCCGGGCGTGCCCGGCGCCGACGACCGCACCCAGGTGCTGCCCTCCGCCCCGCCGGCCTCCCACTACGACCCGGCCGCGGCGACCCGGGTGATGGGCACCCAGCCGCCGCCCGCGCCCCCGTACGGCGCCCAGGACCGCACCCAGGTGATGCCGCCCACCGCCGTCCCGCCGCCCCCGCCCGCCGGGCCGCCCGGGCCGCAGGAGGAGGCGCCGCACCCGTGGCAGACCCAGCTGCGCGCGGCCCGCGACCGCAACCAGCAGACCCAGGTCGGCTACTTCGGCCCGGAGGACTTCGACGAGCCGCAGGTCGCGCCGGCGCCCTACCAGGCGCCGCAGGGCGGCCAGCCGTACCCGGGCGCGGGCCGGCCGCAGCCCCCGGGCGCCCCGGGCGGCTACCACCCCGACCAGCGCCGCCAGGGCCCGCCGCCGCCCGGCTACGCCCAGCGCCCGCCCGTCGCCCCGCCGCCCTACCAGGTCAACCAGGGCGGCCAGGGCCCGCAGGGGGCCGGCCGGCCGCAGCCGCCCGGCGGCTACCGGCAGGCCCCGGCCGGGCACGGGCAGCCGCAGGGCGGCTACCCGCCGCCGCCCGCGCCCACCCCGGTGCCGCGCCGGGCCGAGCCGCCGGCGCCGCCGCGCCGGGAGGAGCCGTACGAGCCGCCCCGCCGGGAGAGCGCCCCGCCGCGCGAGCGGCGCCCGCGCAGCCGCAACCGGATGTACATCCCGGGGCTGGGCTGCCTCAAGGGCTGCCTGATGGTGCTGCTGGTGCTCGCCGTGGCCGCGCTGGCGCTGTGGAACTTCACGCCGCTGCCGCACTACTGGGACAACGTGGTGAGCTGGTTCGACACCGCGCGGGACTGGGTCGGCGACATCTTCGGCAGTTCGAACAAATAAGCGATCGGACCAGGGGGGTACGGGGCATGGGTGCACGGGACAAGGGAGCGCTGGACGTGGGCGCGCTGGGGAGGCGCGCCGGCGCCGCGCTGATGGGCGCGGTGCTCGCGGCGGCCGGGCTGCTGCTGCCGGCCGGCCCGGCCGCGGCGGCGGAGGTCGCGCACTGCCTGCAGTACGAGACCGTCCCGGTCGCGGGCGGCCGGTACGTGGTGGACAACAACAACTACGGCGGGGCCGCGCAGTGCCTCGGTACGGACGGCCGGGCCGGGTTCACCGTCCTGGACTCCCGGGCGAACGCGAGCCCGCCGGCCGGCCCGGCCGCGTACCCGGAGATCTTCGACGGCTGCCACTGGGGCACCTGCACCCCGGGCAGCGCGCTGCCGGTCAAGGCCTCCGAGCTGGGCCGGGCCACCAGCAGCTGGTCCACCACGCTGCCCGCCCGGGGCGACTTCAACGTGGCGTACGACCTCTGGTTCAACACGACCCCGGCGACCCCCGCCGCCAACGGCCAGCCGGACGGCGCCGAGCTGATGATCTGGCTGAACCGGACCCCGGCCTCGGCGAGCCCCGCCGGCAGCACCGCCAACATCGGCGGGGTCGGCTACACCAGCTGGCAGCTCACCATCCCCGCCAACGGCAAGCAGTGGCCGATGGTCGCCTACCAGGCGCAGACCCCGGTCACCTCGGTCACCGACCTCGACCTGCGGGCCTTCGTCCGGGACGCGGTGGCGCGCGGGGTGGTGAAGCCGGACTGGTACCTGATCTCGGTGGAGGCCGGCTTCGAGGTCTGGAGCGGGGGCACCGGCCTGCGCACCGAGTCCTTCGCCACCGACGTGCGCCCCGGCCGCCCGGTGGGCCCGATCGGCGCCCCCGGCGGCCGCTGCCTGGCCTACGCGCCGGACGGCAGCCCGGCGGACGGCCCGGAGCCGGTGGCGCTCCTGGACTGCGACGGCTCGCCGGCCCAGCAGTGGAGCGTGGAGATCGACGGCACGGTCCGGCAGAACGGCAAGTGTCTGGGCACCGACGGCAACCGGGCCTCGCTCAACCCCTGCAACGGTTCGCCGTACCACGTGTGGCTGGTGGGCCTGGCCGGCGCGCTGTGGAACCAGGGCGCCCAGGGGTGCCTGCGGGACCCGTCCGGTGGCACCGCGCCGGGCGGCAGCGCCGACCTGGCCGGCTGCGACGGCTCGCCCGGGCAGCGGTGGACGCTGCCGACCTCGGTGCGCTGACGCCCCGCCGCGGGGTTCCGTCCCGGAGCCCCGTGTCCCGGCCTGGCAATGAGATTGACGCTTTGTCGACAATTCACGAGATTTCCCGCCCGAGAGTGCCGCCCGAGCCCCCTCAGGCGCCCCGCACAGGGGCTCGGGGCGCGTAGGTTGGTCGCTGTTGTCCCGCCCCACCGAGCGTTCCGGCCCGCCGGAGCGCTCCCGCGCCGCCCACGGAGCAGCATTGGCACGCAAGATCGGCAGCCGGTACACCGTCCACCAGGTGATCGGCCGGGGTTCCGCCGGGACGGTCTGGCTCGGTGAGGGGCCGGACGGCCCGGTGGCGGTCAAGCTGCTGCGCGAGGACCTCGCCGCCGACCAGGTGCTGGTCGGCCGCTTCGTCCAGGAGCGCGCCGCGCTGACCAGCCTCGACCACCCCCGGGTGGTCGGCGTGCGCGACATGGTGGTGGACGGCAGCGACCTCGCCCTGGTGATGGAGCTGGTGCAGGGCACCGACCTGCGCTCCCGGCTGGAGCGCGACGGCGCACTGCCCCCGCAGACCGCCGCCTCGGTGATCGCCGACGTCGCGGACGGCCTGGCGGCCGCGCACGCCGCCGGGATCGTCCACCGCGACGTCAAGCCGGAGAACGTCCTGCTCGACCTGGCCGCCGCCCCCGGCCCCGGCGGCGCCCCGCGCGCCAAGCTCACCGACTTCGGCGTCGCCCGCCTGGTCGACGCCCCGCGCCGCACCCGGGCCACCCGGATCATCGGCACCCCCGACTACCTCGCCCCCGAGATCATCGAGGGCCTGGAGCCGCGCGCCGCCGTCGACATCTACGCCCTCGCCACCGTGCTCTACGAGCTGCTGGCCGGCTTCACCCCGTTCGGCGGCGGCCACACCGGCGCGGTGCTGCGCCGGCACGTCACCGAGCAGGTGCCGCCGATCCCCGGCCTGCCGGACGGGCTGTGGCGGATCATCTCCGAGTGCCTGGCCAAGGCCCCCGCCTCCCGGCTGCGGGCCGCCGAGCTGGCCGCCCGGCTGCGCGAGCAGCTGCCCTCGCTGGCCGGCCTGCCGGTGCTGGCCGTGCCCGGCCAGGGCCGCGCCCCGGCCGAGGAGCAGCTGACCCCCGGCGAGGCCGTCTACGCCGAGGTGGACGCCGGCCCGGGCGTCCACAAGCGCCGCCGCGGCCCGGCCGTCCCGCTGGTGCCCGGGGTCGCCCCGGACTCCACCCGGGACACCCACACCAGCCTGCGCCGCCCGTCCGCCGAGGAGCTGGCCGCGTACGCCGCCGAGTCCCGGGCCCAGCGCGCCGCCCCCGGCCAGCGCCGGGACCGCCAGGCCCTGCTGCGCCGCCGCCGGCTGCTGGCCGTCCTGCTGGCCACCGTGCTGCTGCTGGCGGGCGCCGCCGCGGCCTGGACGGCCTTCGCGGCCACCGCCCCGGACGCCGGCCACCCGGCCCGCCCGGCGGTGCACGGCACGGCCCCGCGGGCGCCGTAGCCGGGCCGCGGGACCGGTGGTGCCGGGGGTGTCGTCATGAGCACCCTCGGAACCATTACCCTGGGGGCGTGGCAGCCGTCGATCCTTCCGAAGAGCTCAAGAACCTCGATACGACCATGGGGTCGATCGAGGCCGTCCTCGACCTGGACAAGATCCGGGCCGACATCGCGGTCCTGGAGGAGGAGGCAGCCGCCCCCACCCTGTGGGACGACGTCGCGAACGCGCAGAAGGTGACCAGCCGGCTCTCCTTCCTCCAGGGCGAACTGCGCCGCGTCGAGGGCCTGCGCGGCCGCATCGACGACCTGGGCGTGCTGTTCGAGCTGGCCGAGGCCGAGGACGACGCGGACACCCGCGCCGAGGCCGAGGCCGAGCTCAGTGCCGTCCAGAAGGCGGTCGAGGAGCTGGAGGTCCGCACCCTCCTGTCGGGCGAGTACGACGCCCGCGAGGCGCTGATCAACATCCGCGCCGAGGCCGGTGGCGTCGACGCCGCCGACTTCGCCGAGCAGCTGATGCGCATGTACCTGCGCTGGGCCGAGCGGCACGGGTACCCCACCGAGGTGTACGACACCTCGTACGCCGAAGAGGCCGGCATCAAGTCCGCGACCTTCACGGTCAAGGCGCCGTACGCCTACGGCACCCTCTCCGTCGAGCAGGGCACCCACCGCCTGGTCCGCATCTCGCCGTTCGACAACCAGGGCCGCCGGCAGACCTCCTTCGCCGGTGTCGAGGTGCTCCCGGTCGTCGAGCAGTCCGACCACGTCGACATCGACGAGGGCGAGCTGCGGGTGGACGTGTACCGCGCCTCCGGCCCCGGCGGCCAGGGCGTCAACACCACCGACTCGGCGGTGCGCATCACGCACATCCCGACCGGCATCGTGGTCTCCTGCCAGAACGAGCGCTCGCAGATCCAGAACAAGGCGTCCGCGATGAACGTCCTCCAGGCGAAGCTGCTCGAGCGGCGCCGCCAGGAGGAGAAGGCGGCGATGGACGCCCTCAAGGACAGCGGCAGCTCCTGGGGCAACCAGATGCGCTCCTACGTGCTGCACCCGTACCAGATGGTCAAGGACGTCCGCACGGCGTTCGAGGCGGGCAACCCGCAGGCCGTCCTGGACGGCGACATCGACGGCTTCATCGAGGCCGGGATCCGCTGGCGCAAGCAGCGCGAGACCGCCGAGCAGTAGGCGACGTACCGAAAGGGCCCCGACCACGGCTGGTGGTCGGGGCCCTTTCGGTACGTCGGGGTTCTCAGGCCAGCGCCTGCCGCGCGATCAGCGCCACCGCGAGCAGCCCGGCCAGCAGGACCAGCAGCATCGCGGGGGAGAGCGCGGCGAACGGCCCCTGCTGCTCCTGCAGCCGGGCCCGGTTGGCGCGGCACACCGGGCAACGGCCGTCGCTCACGCGGCCGTTGCAGTTGGCGCACACCAGATGGTCGCAGGTCATGCGATCTCCTCCTCGCTGCTACTGCCAACGCACCGGACGGGGCTTTGGTTCCTGGTCGTGCCCTGTGCGGGGGATCGGCCGGATGAGGCCGCCACCTCCAACTCTGCCAGGTTCTGACCGTTCCGGCTCCCGGGCTGTGAGATGCCCCGGAATTTTCGGTGCATAACCGGACATTGCCTACCAGATTCCCGGCCGGACCCCCGGCCGTCCCTGCGGGCCGGCCGCCGATTCGCGTATGGTCCCAGACCGGGAGCGGCCTCCTGCGCTCCTTTCGCCCGCCCCCGGACCGGGCCTCCGGGGTGGACCGACCGAGGACTGGCGCCGCCATAGGATGGCCTCCGTGATGCAGCCGTGATCAGATTCGACAACGTCTCCAAGACCTATCCCAAGCAGAATCGTCCCGCCCTGGACAACGTCTCGCTGGAGATCGAGAAGGGTGAGTTCGTCTTCCTGGTCGGCTCGTCCGGCTCGGGCAAGTCCACCTTCCTGCGCCTGTGCCTGCGCGAGGAGCGCCCCTCAACCGGGGCCGTGCACGTGATGGGCAAGGACCTCGGCAAGCTGTCCAACTGGAAGGTGCCGCACATGCGCCGCCAGCTGGGCACCGTCTTCCAGGACTTCCGCCTGCTGCCCAACAAGACGGTCGCGCAGAACGTCGCCTTCGCCCTGGAGGTCATCGGCAAGCCCAAGAGCGCCATCAACAAGGTGGTGCCCGAGGTGCTGGAGCTGGTCGGCCTCGGCGGCAAGGAGGACCGCATGCCCGGCGAGCTGTCCGGTGGTGAGCAGCAGCGCGTGGCCATCGCCCGCGCCTTCGTGAACCGCCCGATGCTGCTGATCGCGGACGAGCCCACCGGCAACCTCGACCCGCAGAACTCGGTCGGCATCATGAAGCTGCTCGACCGCATCAACCGCACCGGCACCACGGTGCTGATGGCCACCCACGACCAGGCGATCGTCGACCAGATGCGCAAGCGCGTCATCGAGCTCGACAAGGGGCTGCTCGTCCGCGACCAGGCTCGCGGCGTCTACGGGTACCAGCACTGACCGACCAGCGCTGACCCGCAGGGCCGCCGGCCCGGATCGCCCGACCCCGCAGTACCGACCCTGGAGTTGTTTCCCGCATGCGTGCCCAGTTCGTCCTGTCGGAGATCGGTGTGGGTCTCCGCCGCAATCTGACCATGACCATCGCGGTCGTGGTCAGTGTCGCGCTCTCCCTCGCCCTCGCCGGTTCCTCGCTCCTGGTCCGCGACCAGGTGAACTCCATGAAGGGGTACTGGTACGACAAGGTCGAGGTGAGCATCTACTTCTGCACCAAGGCGGACGCCCGCAACTCGCCCCAGTGCGACAAGGGCGCGGCCACCGACCAGCAGGTCCAGGACATCAAGGGCCAGCTGGACAAGATGGACTCGGTGGTCCAGTCCTCCACCTACGAGAGCTCCGCCGAGGCGTACAAGCACTGGAAGGAGATGAACCCGGACAACCCGCTCATCTCCGTCCTGGGCCCGGACGCCATGCCGCAGTCCTGGCGGGTCAAGCTCAACGACCCGACCAAGTACGACGTCATCCAGAGCGCCTTCGCCGGGAAGCCCGGCGTCAAGTCGGTCGAGGACCAGCGGAAGATCCTGGAGAACCTGTTCGGCCTGCTGAACGGCCTGCAGACGGCGTCCTGGGTGATCATGGTGCTGATGCTCTTCGTCGCCCTGCTGCTGATCGTCAACACCGTCCGGGTGTCCGCGTTCAGCAGGCGGCGCGAGACCGGCATCATGCGCCTGGTCGGCGCCTCGAACTTCTACGTGCAGATGCCGTTCATCGCGGAGGCCGCGTTCTCCGCGCTGCTCGGCGCGGTGATGGCCTCCGGCCTGCTGCTCGGCGGCCACTTCTTCGTCCAGCACTGGCTGGCCGACCGGGTGCAGTTCATCCACTTCATCGGCCTGAGCTCGGTGCTCGCGGTCATCCCGCTGCTGGTCGTGGTGGGTATGGGCATGGCCGGCATCGCGGCGTTCATCACGCTGCGCAAGTACCTCAAGGTCTGATCCCGAGCGGTTCCTTCGGCCCCGGACGGCACTGCGCCGTCCGGGGCCGTCGCCGTTCCGCGGTCCGCCGTTCCGGCCCGGCGCGCGCGACGCGGTGTCTACACTCCGATGCCATGCTGCAAACTCCGCGCAGGGCACGGCAGGTGGCCACCCTCAGCCTGGTGTTCGGCGCCCTGCTGCTGGCCGGGGCCGCCACCGGCGCCTGGGGCGACCCGAGCCGGCCGCCGAGCCGCCCGTCCGCCGACACGGCCCCGGTCGCGGTCGGTCCAGGCCCGGACCCGGCCGGCGCCGCGCTGTCCGAGCAGCAGGCCGAGCACCTGCTCGCGGCCGGCGGCGACCGCTGGGGGGCGTACTACAACGCCCAGGAGTACGCCGAGTTCAGCCAGGGCCTGGACGGCCGGTACCTGGGCGTCGGCCTCTCGGTCGGCCGTGGCGAGGACGGCGTCACCGCCGTCTCCCGGGTCACCCCGGCCGGGCCGGCCGCCGAGGCCGGGATCGCCCCCGGCGACCGGCTGCTGCGGATCGACCGGGACCAGGCCGACCGGCTGCCGGTCACCGAGGTGGTGGCCCGGCTGCGCGGGCAGGGCGACGAGCGCAAGGTCGGCTCGGAGGTCACCCTGGCCGTCCAGCACGGCGGCGAGGTGCGCGAACTGCGGCTGCGGCGGGCGCTGCTGGACAGCCAGCAGGTCACCGCCGAGCGGCTGGACCGGGGCGCGCTGCGGATCACCGTCCGGGCCTTCACCACCGGGGTGGCCGACCAGGTGCGCGCCGCGTTGCGCGCCCCGCACTCCGGCGTGGTGCTCGATCTGCGCGGCAACTCCGGCGGGTTGCTGGACGAGGCGGTCGGCACCGCCGGGATCTTCCTGGACGGCGGCCCGGTCGGCTCGTACGAGGAGCGCGGCGAGAAGCGGGAGTTGACCGCCCCGCCCGGCGGCGACCAGCGCACCCCGCTGGTGGTGCTGGTGGACGGCGGCACGATGAGCGCCGCCGAACTCCTGGCCGGCGCGCTGCAGGACCGCAGCCGCGCCCTGGTGGTCGGCGCCCGGACCTTCGGCAAGGGCACCGTCCAGCAGCCCAGCCGGCTCGCCGACGGCGCCGTGCTGGAGCTGACCGTGGGCCGCTACCACACCCCGGCCGGGCGCTCGCCGGACGGCACCGGCCTCGCCCCGGACGTCCCGGCCGCGGCCGGGGAGGACGCCGACGCGCTGGCCCTGCGGGTGCTCGCCGGGATCGGCACCCGTGCCTAAAGGAGCTGCCCGGAACGGCGTGGAAGTGCGAGAATGACCGCGCTATGGCAAAGGAAACCGGACAGAAGCTGATCGCGCAGAACAAGAAGGCGCGACACGAGTACACGATCCTCGACACCTACGAGTGCGGCCTCGTACTCACCGGCACCGAGGTGAAGTCACTGCGCGAGGGGCGGGCCAACCTGGTCGACGGCTACGCCTACATCCAGAACCACGAGGCGTGGATCGACAACGTCTTCATCCCCGAGTACACCCAGGGGACGTGGACCAACCACGCGGCCCGGCGCAAGCGCAAGCTGCTGCTGCACAAGCTGGAGATCCGCAAGATCGAGACCAAGGTCCGCGACGCCGGCCACACGCTCGTCCCGCTGTCGCTGTACTTCAAGGACGGCCGGGTCAAGCTGGAACTCGCGCTCGCGGTCGGCAAGAAGTTGTACGACAAGCGCCAGACGCTGCGCGAGAAGCAGGACACCCGCGAGACGGCCCGCGCCGTGGCGGCGGCCCGGCGGCGCCAGGGCTGACCGGCGGCGGCCTGTCAAGACGGCGGGGTTAATCCGCTGGACCCCCGCCCGTCGCCTCGCGTACTATGGCGCAAGCAACACGGACGGTCACCGTCCGAGCTGTTTCTCAACAAAACATGGGGATGATCGGTTTCGACAGGGGATGTTGAAACAGGGGAAGCGAGCCGAGGAACGCGGCAATGATCTCGTTAACCACGTGTCGCAAAAAAATAATCGCCAACTCTAAGCGCGATTCCCAGCAGTTCGCTCTCGCTGCCTAATAAGCACCGATAGCGCTTGGGTGTCAGCCCGGGGAGTTCCCGACCCGGACCCTGGCATAATCTAGGGAACTCAACCGTCCGCCCGGGCTGCGGGGGCGGAGGGGAAATCAAACAGCAGCTGGGCCTGTTGGCGGCTTGTCCGTGTGACCGCCAGGGCCGAGAAAAGCACAGCGGACTGCGCTCGGAGAAGCCCTGAATTAACTCCACTGGACCCGGGTTCGATTCCCGGCATCTCCACCACCCCATGTTCACAGTGAAGGCCGTCCACCGCTCAGCGGGGGGCGGCCTTCGCATTTCCTCCGTCCCGGGCCGGAGGTGGGCGGGCGAGCGGGCGGGTCACGATCCCGGGTGAGGCGCCCGCGCCCGGCCGGGCGTAGGATCATCCGTCCGCTCGTTTTCCGGAGCCGGATTCAGCCGCGACCACCGAGGGCCATGCAGAGCAACACGGATACCACCTCCGCCCCCGACCACGAGACCGTCCGCGAGCGCGAGATCGCCGGTGAGCAGCGACACCTCGACACCGTCTACCACCGGCTGGAGGAGAAGCTCGCCGAGGCCGAGTACATCCTGGAGGACGCCGCCAAGCGGGTCCACGTCGGCACCCCCGGCGCCCTCGCCGAGCGCGACGCCCAGGTCTACCGGGCGGGCGCCCACCTCCACCGGCTCAACAGCGAGTTCGAGGACTTCCTGTTCGGCCGGATCGACCTCCAGCGGGCGGACGCCCCGGAGGAGCACGGCATCCCGTCGAACACCCCGCTCGACCCGGCCGACCCGGCCGTCGCCGAGACCCTCCACATCGGCCGCCTCGGCGTGCTGGACGCCGAGTACGGCCCGCTGGTGATCGACTGGCGGGCCCCCGCCGCCGCGCCCTTCTACCGCGCCACCCCGGTCGAGCCCGGCCGGGTGATCCGCCGCCGGGTCATCCGCTCCAAGGGCCGCCGGGTGATCGGCGTCGAGGACGACCTGCTGCGCCCCGACCTGACCCCCACCCTGGACGGCGAGGAGCTGGCCGTGGTCGGCGACGGCGCGCTGATGGCCTCGCTCGGCCGCGCCCGCAGCCACTCGATGCGCGACATCGTCTCCTCGATCCAGAAGGAGCAGGACGAGGTGATCCGCGCCGCCGCGGCCGGCGCCACCCTCGTCACCGGCGGCCCCGGCACCGGCAAGACCGCCGTCGCCCTGCACCGCGCCGCCTACCTGCTCTACCAGGACCGCCGCCGCTACGCCGGCGGCATCCTGGTGGTCTCGCCGACCCCGCTGCTGGTCTCCTACACCGAGGGCGTGCTGCCCTCGCTCGGCGAGGAGGGCCAGGTCGCCATCCGCGCGGTCGGCTCGCTGGTGGACGGCATCGAGGCCGGCACCTACGACAGCCCGGAGGCGGCCCGGATCAAGGGCTCGGCCCGGATGGTGCAGCTGCTGCGCCGGGCCGCCCGGGCGGCGCTGGAGCAGGGCGCCCCGCAGGAGCTGAAGGTGGTCGCCCGCGGCGAGGTGCTGAAGCTGGACGCGGCCCGGCTGAAGGCCGTGCGGGGCAACGTGGTGGGCTCCGGCGGCACCCCGCTGAACCTGCTGCGCCCGCGCGCCCGCCGGCTGCTGCTGGACGCCCTGTGGCAGGAGGCCACCCGGCACCTGCCCAAGCCCACCGACCACTACGCCCGCGAGCAGCGCCAGGAGGAGAAGGAGGCCTTCGACGAGTACGTCTCGGACGAGGCGCCGTTCCTGGACTTCCTGGACGCCTGGTGGCCGGCCCTGACCCCGCGCCGGGTGCTGGGCACCCTCAAGCAGTACCGCCACACCAACCGGATCGCCCGCCGCGCCGTCACCCCGGACGAGGCGAAGCGGCTGGCCGCGTCCTGGCGGCACCTGTCCCCGGCGGGCGAGGGCGCGCTGTCCGCGCACGACGTCGCCCTGGTGGACGAGCTGCAGGTGCTGCTCGGCGAGCCGGCCCGGCCGAAGGTCCGCGAGGTGGACGCGATGGACCTGCTGACCGGCCTGGACGAGGTGACCACCTTCGCCGACCGCAACTCCCGCCAGCGCGAGCGTCAGCCGGTGGAGCGCAAGGAGTACGCGCACGTCATCGTGGACGAGGCCCAGGACCTCACCCCGATGCAGTGGCGGATGATCGGCCGCCGCTCCCGGATGGCCACCTGGACCATCGTCGGCGACCCGGCGCAGTCCTCCTGGCCGTTCCCGCAGGAGGCGCAGGCCGCGCTGGACGAGGTGCTGTCCGGCAAGCCGCGCCGCCGCTTCACGCTGACCGTGAACTACCGCAACCCGGCCGAGATCGCCGAGGTCGCGGCCAAGGTGCTGGCGCTGGCCGCGCCGGGCACCCCGTCGCCGAGCGCGGTGCGCGAGGTCGGCGTGGAGCCGCGCTTCGCCGCCGTCGCCGACCCGTCGCCGGAGGCCTTCGGCCGGGCCGCCCGGGCGGAGCTGGAGCGGCTGCTGGGCGAGGTGGACGGCACCGTGGCGATCGTGGTGCCGATGGACCGCCGGGCGGAGGCGGCCGGGTGGGCCGAGGGCCTGGGCGAGCGCGTGGTGGCGCTCGGCAGCCTGGAGGCCAAGGGCCTGGAGTACGACGCGACGGTGGTCGCCGACCCGACCGGCATCGCCGGCGAGTCGGAGGCCGGCCTGCGGGTGCTGTACGTGGCGCTGACCCGGGCGACCCAGCGGCTGACCGTGCTCTCCGGCCCGGACGACCTGCCGGACGCGGCCGGCGTGCCCGCCCTGCTTCGCGGCTGACCGGCGCCGGGGCCGACGAGCCCCGGCAGCACGAAGGCCCCTCACCGATGGTGAGGGGCCTTCAGACGTTTGAACACCGACCCGCCATGCTCGCCTCGCGGCAAGTGGTCCCTCGAAGGGACGAAGGTTGGGCCCGGGGGCTTGGATCGAGCCGGTGCCTGTCCAATGTAACGCATCGGCCCGCAGAGGCAAGGAGTCCGGCGCGTGACGCGCCCCGAGCCGGAGGGTGCGTTGTGGGATCCGCACACTCAATGAACGTTATTTCTGGCTACCCCTTGGAAGGTGCGACGATCGAGGTCTAGCATGCGCGCAGGCGATGCCTTCAACAAAATGTTGAATCTCGACGATGTTGAGCCTGCGGGACGGACGGAAGAAGGAAGCGTCGATGGCGACGGTGCCCAGTGTCTCGAACTCGATCACGGTACGGCTGGAGGTCCCGGCCCGGGGCAACGCCGTCAGTGCGATCACCACGGCCGTGGAGTCCTCCGGCGGTTCGGTGACCGGCCTCGACGTCACCGCCTCCGGCCTGGAGGCCCTGCGGATCGACGTCACGGTGGCGGCCTCCTCCGTCGCGCACGGCGAGGAGATCGTCGAGAAGCTCCGCGCGATCGACGGCGTGGCCATCGGGAAGGTCTCGGACCGCACCTTCCTGATGCACCTCGGCGGCAAGATCGAGATGTCCTCCAAGCTGCCGATCCGCAACCGCGACGACCTGTCCATGATCTACACCCCGGGCGTCGCCCGGGTCTGCATGGCGATCGCCGAGAACCCCGAGGACGCCCGCCGCCTCACCATCAAGCGCAACAGCGTCGCCGTGGTCACCGACGGCTCGGCCGTGCTGGGCCTGGGCAACATCGGCCCGGCGGCCGCGCTGCCGGTGATGGAGGGCAAGGCGGCCCTGTTCAAGCGCTTCGCCGGGATCGACGCCTGGCCGATCTGCCTGGACACCCAGGACACCGACGAGATCGTGGCCATCGTCAAGGCGATCGCCCCCGGCTTCGCGGGCATCAACCTGGAGGACATCTCCGCGCCGCGCTGCTTCGAGATCGAGGCCCGGCTGCGCGAGGCCCTGGACATCCCGGTCTTCCACGACGACCAGCACGGCACCGCGATCGTGGTGCTGGCCGCCCTCACCAACGCGCTGAAGGTGGTCGGCAAGGAGATCGGCGACATCCGGGTGGTCATGTCGGGCGCCGGCGCCGCCGGTACCGCGATCCTCAAGCTGCTGCTGGCCGCCGGCGTCGAGCACGCCACCGTGGCGGACGTGCGCGGCGTGGTCCACCAGGGCCGGGACGACCTCAACGACAGCCTGCGCTGGATCGCCGAGCACACCAACCGCTCCGGCCGCACCGGCAGCCTCAAGGAGGCCGTGGAGGGCGCCGACGTCTTCATCGGCGTCTCCGCCCCGAACGTGCTGGACGGCGACGACCTGGCCACCATGGCCGAGAACGCGATCGTCTTCGCGCTGGCCAACCCGGACCCGGAGGTCGACCCGGCCGTCGCCCGGCAGACCGCCGCCGTGGTCGCCACCGGCCGCAGCGACTTCCCGAACCAGATCAACAACGTGCTGGTCTTCCCGGGTGTCTTCCGCGGCCTGCTGGACGCCCAGAGCCGCACCGTCAACACCGAGATGATGATCGCCGCCGCCCGGGCGCTGGCCACCACCGTCGCCGACGACGAGCTGAACGCGAACTACATCATCCCGAGCGTCTTCCACAAGGACGTCGCCAAGACCGTCGCCTCCGCCGTCCGCGAGGCCGCCCTGGCCGGCGCCCAGGAGGCGCCGGTGCCCTCCCGCCCGACCCCGGGCATCGTCGGCACCCTCGACACGTCGGCCTTTCCCGTCGTCAAGCTGTGAGGGCCGTCGTCGAGCCGTGACGGCCGCCGTCAAGCTCTGACGCGCCCTCCCGGCGACGTGTCGCGGATCGGTCAAATGTCCGATTGGCGCCATACCCGCCCAAGCCCGCCCCGAACCCTTGCGACACAAGGGCGAGGGGCGTGTTTGGGCTTGTCAGTCCTAGGGCGTACGGTAGCCCTGCACGGGGCAGGCGTGTCCGACAAGTACGGAACGTCCCCCTGGTCTTCCGGCGTGTCGTCCCGACCGCCGCCCGCTCCCGGTCCGCCGGAGCCGACGGAGCGTCACACCTCCAACGGGCGGGCGATGTTCGGGTGGCTCGGCCGGGGCCCGATTGGCTTTCTCGGGGCCGGTCGGGGCAGGATTCGTTCCCAGGCAGGCGGGCGGGCCTTTCGACGGCACCGGCGCGCGGCGTACGGGTACGGACCCGGCCTGCGACCACGCATTGCCTGCATGAGCACAGTGTGCGGACCTGCGGCCCATCCGGGTGCCCCCCGGTGGGAGCACCGATGGGCCCCCGCACACCGCAAGCGAACAGACCACAGGAGTACACATGAACCGCAGTGAGCTGGTGGCCGCGCTGTCCGAGCGCGCCGAGGTGACCCGCAAGGACGCCGACGCCGTTCTGGCCGCCTTCGCCGAGATCGTCGGCGAGGTCGTCGCCAAGGGCGACGAGAAGGTCACCATCCCCGGTTTCCTGACCTTCGAGCGCACCCACCGCGCTGCCCGCACCGCCCGCAACCCGCAGACCGGCGAGCCGATCCAGATCCCCGAGGGCTACAGCGCCAAGGTCAGCGCCGGCTCCAAGCTGAAGGAAGCCGCCAAGGGCGCCTGAACCGCACCTTGAACGCCCGAGAGGCCGGGCTCCCCGCGGGGAGCCCGGCCTCTCGCCGTGTCACCGGGCGCTGATCAGGCGTCGACCAGCTGCTCGCTGGGCAGCTCGACGTGCGCGCCCAGGTCGCGCAGCTTGTCCATGAAGTTCTCGTAGCCGCGGTTGATCAGGTCGATGCCGTGCACGGTCGAGGTGCCCTCGGCCGCCAGCGCCGCGATCAGGTACGAGAAGCCGCCGCGCAGGTCCGGGATGACCAGCTCGGCGCCCATCAGCTTGGACGGGCCGGAGACGACCGCCGAGTGCAGGAAGTTGCGGGCGCCGAAGCGGCACGGGGTCGCGCCCAGGCACTCGCGGTAGAGCTGGATGTGCGCGCCCATCTGGTTCAGCGCGCCGGTGAAGCCGAGCCGCGACTCGTACACCGTCTCGTGGACGATGGACAGGCCGGTGGCCTGGGTCAGCGCGACCACCAGCGGCTGCTGCCAGTCGGTCTGGAAGCCCGGGTGCACGTCGGTCTCCAGGGCGATCGCCTTGAGCTCGCCGCCCGGGTGCCAGAAGCGGATGCCCTCGTCGTCGACCTCGAAGGCGCCGCCGACCTTCCGGAAGGTGTTGAGGAAGGTCATCATCTCCAGCTGGCGGGCGCCGCGGACGTAGATGTCGCCCTTGGTCGCCAGCGCCGCGCAGGCCCAGGAGGCCGCCTCCAGGCGGTCCGGCAGCGCCCGGTGGGTGTAGCCGTTCAGCTCGTCCACACCGGTGATCAGGATGGTGCGGTCGGTGCCCAGGGTGATGATCGCGCCCATCTTCTGCAGCACGCAGATCAGGTCGACGATCTCCGGCTCGATGGCCGCGTTGCGCAGCTCGGTGACGCCCTCCGCGAGGACGGCGGTGAGCAGCACCTGCTCGGTCGCGCCGACCGAGGGGTAGGGCAGCTCGATCTTGGTGCCGCGCAGCCGCTGCGGGGCGACCAGGTAGGTGCCCTGCGGGTGCTTCTCGATGGTGGCGCCGAACTGGCGCAGCACCTCGAAGTGGAAGTCGACCGGGCGGCCGCCGATGTCGCAGCCGCCCAGGCCCGGGATGAAGGCGTGGCCGAGGCGGTGCAGCAGCGGGCCGCAGAACAGGATCGGGATCCGCGAGGAGCCGGCGTGCGCGTCGATGTCGGCGACGTTGGCGCTCTCGACGTGCGAGGGGTCGAGGATCAGCTCGCCGTCCTCGTCACCGGTGCGCACGGTCACGCCGTGCAGCTGGAGCAGTCCGCGGACCACCTTGACGTCGCGGATGTCCGGGACGTTGCGCAGTCTGCTGGGGCCCTGCCCGAGGAGGGCGGCGACCATGGCCTTGGGGACCAGGTTCTTCGCACCGCGGACGCGGATCTCGCCTTCGAGCGGGTTTCCGCCGTGGACCAGCAGGACGTCGTCGGTCATCGTTCTCGCAATCCGGGGTGCCAGAGGAGTGGGACGGGCTCTGGAGCAGAGCCGCTGGTGGACCGGTGGTACGGCCGTACGGGCGCGTTCGGGCCCCCGGCGAAACCGAGTCGGCACCGTAGAAGGGCGTCCACCATCCGTAGATGGTAGTAGGCGTCTGGACGGTTCCCGTGAGCCTCTCCCGTGATGGTGCTCTCTCCGGGGCTCCTCCCGCCCGCCGGTACGGCCGTACGGGTGTTCGTTCGGCGTGGCGCGGTTTCGACCGTTTCGGTGTCCGACCGGCGCCGTTCTGCGGGATCATGTGTGGCATGACGGCGGCCCATTCGCACGCAGGCCGGTCACACACCGGCCGTCTGCTCGTCGCGACGCCCGTGCTCACCGATCCGAACTTCGCGCGGTCGGTGGTGCTGCTCCTCGACCACGACGTCGAGGGGGCGCTCGGTGTGGTCCTCAACCGGCCGACACCGGTCGAGGTCGGCAGTGTGCTGGACGGCTGGGGCAGACTCGTCGGCCGGCCCGCCGTGGTGTTCCAGGGCGGGCCGGTGGCGCTGGACTCGGCCCTCGGCCTCGCGGTGGCGCCGGGGGAGCCGGGCACCGGCGAGCCGCTCGGCTGGCGGCGGGTGCACGGGGCGATCGGCCTGGTCGACCTGGAGGCGCCGCCCGAGGTGCTGGCCGGGGAGCTGGGGGCGCTGCGGATCTTCGCCGGGTACGCCGGCTGGTCGCCCGGCCAGCTGGAGGCGGAGCTGGAGAGCGGCGCCTGGTACCTGGTGGACTGCGAGCCCGGGGACATCTCCAGCCCCGAGCCGGAGCGGCTGTGGCGCGCGGTGCTGCGCCGCCAGCGCGGCCCGCTGGCACTGTTCGCGACCTACCCGGACGACCCGACGCTGAACTGAACCCACGCCCCGGAGGCGAGTGGGCGGGGCGCGGTCGCGCGACACTGGCCGGGTTTCCGGGGGCGCCCATAGACTTGGCACCTATGAGCACTCTTGAGCCCGAGCGCGGCCTCGGCACCGGCACCCTGGTCGAGCCCGTCCCGCAGGTGTCCCACGGGGACGGCGACCACGAGCGCTTCGCGCACTACGTCCAGAAGGACAAGATCATGGAGAGCGCGCTCTCCGGATCGCCCGTGGTGGCGCTCTGCGGCAAGGTGTGGGTGCCCGGGCGCGACCCGAAGAAGTACCCGGTCTGCCCGATGTGCAAGGAGATCTACGACGGCATCGGCAAGCCGCAGGGCGGCGACGGCGAGGGCGGCGGCAAGTAGTCCGCGCGCGCCGGAACGGCGTTTTGCATAGCACCGCGTTTCCGCGGTGGTCTATGCCACTCGCGCCGGGCGTGGGCAGGATGACGGGATGGACCTCATCCCCGCACCGTCGAGTGCCGTCCGCCGTCCGGGCGAGGACTTCCCGCTGGACGCCGCCACCACGCTGACCGCGCCGCCCGGGCTGGCCGACGCCGAGCGGTGGCTGCGCGGCACGCTCGGCGCCGCCACCGGGCTGCCGCTCGGCCCGGGCCGGCCGGGCACGGGCATCGAGCTGGTCGAGGACGACGCGCTGGCCGCCGAGGCGTACCGGATCACGGTGCGCCCCGGCCACGCGCTGCTCGCCGCGGGCGGCCCGGCCGGCGCGCTGTGGGGCGCGCAGACCCTGCGGCGGCTGCTCGGCCCGGACGCCCACCGGCGCTCCCCGCTGCGCCGCGAGGGCTGGGTGCTGCCCGGCGTCGACCTCGCGGACGCCCCCCGGTTCGGCTGGCGCGGCGTGCTGCTCGACGTCGCCCGGCACTTCCTGCCCACGTCCGACGTGCTGCGCTTCGTCGACCTGCTGGCCGTGCACAAGCTCAACGTGCTGCACCTGCACCTGACCGACGACCAGGGCTGGCGGGTGGAGATCAAGCGCTACCCGAGGCTGACCGGGCGCGGCGCCTGGCGGGAGCGCTCGATGGTCGGCTACCGGGCCGGCGGGCGCCGCGACGACCGCCCGCACGGCGGCTACTACACCCAGGACGACCTGCGCGAGATCGTCGCCTACGCGGCCGCGCGCGGGATCACCGTCGTCCCGGAGATCGACCTGCCCGGCCACACCCAGGCCGCCGTCGCCGCCTACCCCGAGCTGGGCAACACCGACGTGGTGGACACCGCGGCGCTCGGCGTCTGGACGGACTGGGGGGTGAGCCACCACGTCCTCAACGCCTCCGAGGAGACCCTGCGCTTCTTCGAGGGGGTGCTGGAGGAGGTGCTGGAGCTGTTCCCGTCCGAGTTCATCCACCTGGGCGGCGACGAGTGCCCCAAGGAGCAGTGGAAGGACAGCCCCGCCGCCCAGGCGCGCATCCGCGAGCTCGGCCTGGCCAACGAGGACGAGCTGCAGAGCCACCTGATCCGGCACTTCGACCGCTGGCTGGCCGCGCGCGGCCGCCGGCTGATCGGCTGGGACGAGATCCTGGAAGGCGGCCTGGCCCCCGGCGCGGCGGTGTCGTCCTGGCGCGGGTTCGGCGGCGGGATCGCGGCCGCGAGGGCCGGGCACGACGTGGTGATGTGCCCCGAGCAGCACGTCTACCTCGACCACCGGCAGGCGGACGGGCCGGACGAGCCGATCCCGGTCGGCTTCGTGCGCACGCTGGAGGACGTCTACCGCTTCGAGCCGGTGCCGCGGGAGCTGGACGAGGCCGCCGCCCGGCACGTCATCGGCACCCAGGCGAACCTGTGGAGCGAGTTCATGGACAGCGCCCGGGACGTCGACTACCGGGCCTTCCCCCGGCTGGTCGCCTTCGCCGAGGTCGCCTGGTCCGCCCTGCCCGCCGAGCCGGCCGAGCGCGACTTCGCCGATTTCGAGCGGCGGCTGCGGGGGCACCTGGAGGTGCTGGACGCGCTCGGCGTCGAGTACCGCCCGGCGGACGGCCCGCATCCCTGGCAGCGGTGGCCGGGAGTGGCCGGCCGGCCGATCGAGGGGCTGCCGCCGCAGCGGTGATCACACGGTTCGGGAACTAATGAGCGATCATCTGACGTCAAGAACAGATGAACATCTGCCCTGGCCCGGTCCGGGTCGGGGCAGATACCGCCCGGTATCCGTCCCAATCGGGCAGTCCCGTTCACCCGCCCCGAAATGATCATCGAGCATTGTGTGCCAGAGTTGCCCAACCCGGCCCGATCGCCCGTACCCTACGGGCCAGGCCGGGCTGCTGACGCGGACAGTGCGGCCCCGGCCGCGGGCGGCAGGCGATCGATGAGCAAGTGGAGCACGGTGGGACCCAGGTGAACCGGACGATCATGCTGCCGGCCTCCCTCGACGAGGCCGTCGACGCGCTGGCCGCCGCCCCGGCCGCGGTACCGGTGGCCGGAGCCACCGACCTGATGGAGGCCGTCAACGCCGGACGGCTGCGCCCCGCCGCCCTGCTCGGCCTCGGCCGGATCACCGAACTGCGCGGCTGGCGCTACGAGGACGGCGGCACCGCCGTCCTCGGCGCCGGACTCACCCACGCCCGGATGGACCGCCCCGACTTCGCCGCGCTCATCCCCGCGCTCGCCGACGCCGCCCGCACCGCCGGACCGCCGCAGGTCCGCAACGTCGGCACCCTCGGCGGCAACATCGTCACCGCCGCCCCGGCCGGCGACACCCTCCCGGTGCTCTCCGCGCTGGAGGCCACCGTCACCCTCGCCCGGGCCGGCGCCACCCGCGAGGTGCCGGTCGGCCACCTGCTCACCGGCCTCGACCCGGTGCGCCCCGGCGAACTGCTCACCTGGGTGCGCGTCCCGCTGCTCCACGCGCCGCAGGTCTTCCTCAAGGCCACCGGCCGCAGCGGCCCGGCCCGCGCCGCCGCCTCCGTCGCGCTGGTCCTCGACCCGGCCCGGCGCGCCGTGCGCTGCGCGGTCGGCGCCGTCGCCCCGGTGCCGCTGCGCCCGCTGGAGGCCGAGGCCTGGGTGGCCGGCTGCATCGACTGGGACGGCAGCCGGGAGATCGACCCGGCCGCCACCGCCGCGTTCGGCGAGTACGTGGCCGCCGCCTGCGTCCCCGAGGACTACGGCGCCGAGGGTGCCTGGGAGGCCGTCACCGAGGGGCCGACCGCGGCGGCCGTTCGACTGCGGCGTACCGTAGCGGTGCTGGCCCGCCGGGCACTGGGAAGGGCGCTGAAGTGAGCACAGACCCCATCGAGAGCCTCGACGCCGACCCGCTCGGCCTCGCCGCCCCGCAGGTCAGCCGCGAGCTGCGCCCGTGCACCTCGTACACGCTCCGGGTCAACGGCTTCGAACGGCCCGTCACCGACGCCTGGATCGGCGAGAGCCTGCTCTACGTGCTGCGCGAGCGGCTCGGCCTGGCCGGCGCCAAGGACGGCTGCGAGCAGGGCGAGTGCGGCGCCTGCTCGGTGCAGGTGGACGGCCAGCTGGTGGCCGGCTGCCTGGTGCCCGCCGCGCTCGCCGCCGACTGCGAGATCAACACCGTCGAGGGCCTGTCGGCCGGCGGCAGCGCGAGCGACGTCCAGCAGGCGCTGGCCGCCTCCGGCGCCGTCCAGTGCGGCTACTGCGCGCCCGGCATGGCGATGGCCGTGCACGACCTGCTGCAGCGCAACCACCGGCCCACCGAGGTCGAGGCCCGGCAGGCGCTGTGCGGCAACCTCTGCCGCTGCACCGGCTACCGCGGCGTGCTGGCCGCCGTCCAGACCGTCGCGGACGCCCGCGCCCTGGAGGCGGAGGAGGCGGAGGCCGCCGCCCTCGCCGAGGAGGAGGCCGCCGCCGCTGCCGCCTCCGGTGCGCAGCCCGTGGAACCGCAGGCCGTCGAACCGCAGGCCGTCGAACCGGGGCCGGCCGCCGAGGCCGCCGCCGTCGAGCCGCCGGTCTACGCCGACGCCGAGGCCTGGATCGAGCACGTCCCCCACCCGGCCGTCGAGCAGCCGCCGGTCGAGCACGGCGCCGGCGCCGGGTACGCCGACCCCTCGGGCGGCTACGACACCGGCGTCTACGACACCTCCGTCCTGACGGGCGCCCAGCCCGGCATCCCCGCCCAGGCCGCCGACGACCAGGTCTACCACCAGCCGCAGGGCTACCCCGGGCAGCACTACCAGACCACCCCCGCCCACGGCACCTACGTGCCGGCCGGCTACCCGGACGGCTACCCGCAGCCCGGCGGCTACGACGCCGGGTACGACGCCCCGGTCTACGAGCCCACCCCCGCGCACGGCACCCCGCTGCCGAACGCCGCCTTCGACGGCACGCCCCCGCACGGCACCCCGTACCCGGACCCGCACCCGCACGGCATCCCGGCCGCCGGCGCCACCGCGGACGGCCTCCCGTACGGCGCCACCCCCGCCCACGGCATCCGGCTCCCCGAGGACGACCACGCATCATGACGTCGCCTACCGACATCGGCGCAGCACTCCAGCAGGACGGCGGCGCGGGCGGCACGCCGGAGCCCGTCGGCCTGGGCAGCTCCCCGCTGCGCAGCGACGCGCTGCCCAAGGCGCTCGGCATCTACCCGTACGCGGCCGACCTGTGGGCCGAGGGGCTGCTGTGGGGCGCCGTGCTGCGCTCGCCGCACCCGCACGCCCGGATCCGCGGCATCGACACCTCGGCCGCGCTGGCGCTGCCCGGCGTGCACGCCGTGGTCACCGCCGCCGACCTGCCGCCCGGCCCGGACGGCACCCCGGACGGCGCGCCGTCCGGCCCGATCGTCGCCGACCGGCCGGTCCTGGCGGTCGGCGTGGTGCGCCACCACGGCGAGCCGGTCGCGGCGGTGGCCGCCGACCACCCGGACACCGCCCGGCTGGCGGTCGGCCTGATCACGGTCGACTACGAGCCGCTGGAGGCCGTCACCGACCCGGAGCAGGCCTTCACCGCCCCGGCGCTGCACCCGGACGGCAACCTGTTCCGCCACCTGCCGCTGCGCACCGGGGACCCGGACGCGGTCGGCGAGGTCGTCGTCGAGGGCCTGTACCAGGTCGGCCGGCAGGACCCGGCGCCGCTCGGCGCCGAGGCCGGGCTGGCCGTTCCCCGCCCGGACGGCGGCGTCGAGCTGCACCTGTCCTCCACCGACCCGCACGGCGACCGCGACCGCACCGCCGCCTGCCTCGGGCTGGAGCCGGACCGGGTCCGGCTGGTGGCCACCGGCGTGCCCGGTGCCACCACCGACCGCGAGGACCTGTCCTTCCAGGTCACCCTGGCGCTGCTGGCGCTGCGCACCGGCCGCCCGGTGAAGATGACCCTCACCCGCGAGGAGTCCTTCCACACCCACACCTCGCGCCACCCCGCGCTGCTGCGCTACCGCCACCACGCCGACGCCGAGGGCGTGCTGGTGAAGGTCGAGGCGCAGATCCTGCTGGACGGCGGCGCCTACGCGGACGTCTCCGCCGAGGCGCTGGCCTCCGCGACGGCCTTCTCGGTCGGCCCGTACAACTGCCCGAACGTCTTCGTGGACGCCTGGGCGGTGCGCACCAACAACCCGCCGGCCGGGCGGATGCGCGGCGAGGGCGCGCTGCAGGCCTGCTTCGCGTACGAGGCGCAGCTGGACCAGCTGGCGGCCAGGGTCGGCGTGGACCCGGTGGAGATCCGCCGGCGCAACGCGATGGCCACCGGCGACCCGCTGCCCACCGGGCAGGCCGTCACCTGCCCGGCGCCGGTGAAGGCGCTGCTGGACGCGGTGGCGGCCGAGCCGCTGCCGGCCCTGCCGGTGGACGATCCGGACGCCGAGTGGCTGCTGCCCGGCGGGCCCGGCGGCGCCGGGGACCCGGCGGCGGTGCGGCGCGGCATCGGCTACGCGGTCGGCATGGTGCACATGCTCGGCGCCGAGGGCGAGGACGAGGTGTCCACCGCCACGGTGCGGGTCAGCGGCGACCACGCCACGGTGATCTGCGCGGCGGTCGACGCGGGGCAGGGCTTCGCCACGCTGGCCCGGCAGATCGTGCAGACCGTGCTGGGCGTCAGCGAGGTCTACATCGCACCGGCCGACAGCGACCAGTCGGTCGCCGGCCCGTCCGGCCGGGGCCGGCACACCTGGGTCTCCGGCGGGGCGATCGAGCGGGCCGCGCTGATGGTCCGCCACCAGCTGCTGCAGCCGATCGCGGCCAACTTCGGGATGTCGGTGGAGCTGCTGCAGATCGCCGACGGCAAGATCACCTCCTACGACGGGGTGCTCGGCATGCCGGTCGCCGAGGCGCTGGAGGGCAAGGAGCTGTGGGCCACCGCGCAGTGCCGCCCGCACCCGACCGAGCCGCTGGACGACGCCGGGCAGGGCGACGCCTTCGTGTCCATCTCGTTCTGCGCGATGCGCGCGGTGGTGGACGTGGACATCGAGCTGGGCGCCGTCCGGGTGGTCGAGATGGCCGTGGCCCAGGACGTCGGCCGGGCGTTGAACCCCCGGCAGATCGAGGACCGGATCGAGGCGGGCGTGGCGCAGGGCGTGGGCCTGGCGCTGCTGGAGGACCTGCGGACGGCGGGCGGCGTGCTGCTGAACCCCTCGCTGACGGGGTACCGGCTGCCGACCGCGCTGGACACCCCGGAGGTGCGGATCGCCGCGCTGCTGGAGGAGCGGGACGTGGTGGCCACCTTCGGCGCCAAGGCGGTCAGCGCGGTGCCCGCGGTGGTCGCGCCGGCGGCCGTCGCCGCCGCCGTCCGGGCCGCCACCGGGCTGCCGGTCGGCCGGCTGCCGATCCGGCCGGAGGACGCCGTCACGGCCTGACGGGAAGAGCGGGAAGAGCGGGAAGAGCGGGAAAACGGAATTCGCCGGTCGGCTGGGAAAGCCGACCGGCGAATTCCTTTTGCGAGGCCATGGCGGGAATCGAACCCGCGTGCACCGCTTTGCAGGCGGTCCCCTCAACCACTCGGGCACACGGCCAGTGCATTAAGAATGGCGCACCGCCGGAACGGGGTCAATGACCCTCTGTGAATTCCGTATTGCGCTGTGTGAATTCCTTTCGAGGCGATGTGCTACGGTCGGGGACAGGTGGCCGACTCCCCTTGGCGGGCCGGCCGCCCCGGACGAGCGCGTCGTACCCGGTGACGACAAGACGGCGCAGTTCAGCGGCAATCCGGCCGCTGTGGACTGCGGAGGTACGGCTCGTCATGGCCTGGCTCGTTCTGATCGTCTCGGGTCTCCTGGAGACCGTCTGGGCGGTGGCCCTGGAATCGTCCAAGGGCTTCTCCCGCCTCGTTCCCAGCGCCGTCTTCGGCGTCGCCCTGCTGCTGAGCATGGGCGGGCTGGCGTACGCGATGCGCACCATTCCGATCGGCACCGGATACGCGGTCTGGGTGGGCATCGGCGCGGTCGGCACCGCGCTCTACGGGATGGCCGTCCTGGGGGACGCGGTGACCGCGGCCCGGATCGGCTGCCTGCTGCTGATCGTCTCCGGCGTGGTGGGGCTCAAGGTGCTGCACTGAGCCCCGGCCCGGGTCCTACGCCCAGGGACCTAGGAGATCACCGACTCCGGTCAGGAGTCATCGGCGTGATCGGCTCTTACCATGGCATCCATGACCACTGCCTCCCCCACCTCGGTCGACTCCGCCCCGACAGCCTCCGCGACCGACCCCGGCGGCGGGGTGCTCAGCGGGCGCTACCGGGCGCTGACACTGGGGATCGTCTCGGTCGTCCTGGTGATCGCCTTCGAGGCGACCGCCGTCAACACCGCGATGCCGATCGCGGCCCGGCAGCTGGACGGCCTCGGGCTGTACGCCTTCGCCTTCTCCGGCTACTTCACCACCACGCTGTTCGCGCTGGTCGTCTCCGGCCAGTGGTGCGACCGGCGCGGGCCGCTGCAGCCGCTGTTGACCGGCATCACGGTGTTCGGCGCGGGCCTGGTGGTGGCCGGGACGGCGCCCGGCATGTGGGTGTTCGTGGCCGGGCGGGCGATCCAGGGCCTGGGCGGCGGGCTGGTGATCGTCGCGCTGTACGTGGTGGTCGGCCGGGCCTACCCGGAGCGGCTGCGCCCGGCCGTCTTCGCGGCCTTCTCCTCGGCCTGGGTGCTGCCCTCGATCGTCGGCCCGCTGGTCGCCGGCGCCGTCACCCAGCACCTGGGCTGGCGCTGGGTGTTCCTGGCGGTGCCGGCGCTGATCCTGCTGCCGCTGGCCGTCATGGGCCCGGCGCTGGCCCGTTCGGAGCGCGAGCACCCGGTGCTCAAGGGCGCGGACTTCGACCGCCGACGCACCCTGCTGGCCGCGATGGCGGCGCTCGGCGCCGGCCTGCTGCAGTACGCGGGCCAGCGGCTCGACCCGATCGGGCTGGTCCCGGGCCTGGCCGGGGTGGCGCTGCTGGCGCCGGCCGTCCTGGGGCTGCTGCCGAAGCGGACGCTGCGGGCCGGGCGCGGGCTGCCCGCGGTGATCCTGCTGCGCGGGGTGGCGGCCGGGGCGTTCTTCGCGGCCGAGGCGTTCATCCCGCTGATGATGGTCACCCAGCGGGGCCTGTCGCCGACGCTGGCCGGGCTCACCCTGACCAGCGGCGGGCTCTCCTGGGCGCTGGGCTCCTGGCTGCAGGGGCGGCCGGGGGCCGAGCGGTACCGGACCGTGATGATCCGGGGCGGCTTCCTGGCGACCGGGGTGGCGATAGCCGGCGCCGCCCTGGTGCTCGTCCCGGCGGTGCCGGCCTGGGCGGCCGCGGTGGCGTGGGGCGTCGGCGGGATCGGGATGGGGCTGACGGTGGCGAGCGTCAGCGTGCTGATGATGAAGCTCTCCGCGCCGGAGGACGCCGGGGCCAACTCGGCCGCGCTGCAGATGAGCGACGCGCTGGGCAACGTGCTGCTGACCGGCCTCGCCGGGGTGCTGTTCGCGGCGCTGGGCGGGGGTTCGCTCGCGGCCGGCCAGGAGGGCGCCGAAGCCGCCGGCTCGGCCGGCGCCTTCGCGGTGATCCTGCTGACCATGTCCGGGGTCGCGCTGATCGGGGCCCTGCTCTCCGGCCGGGTCCGGGCGCGGACCTGACGGCCGGGCCCGGCCGTCAGCCGGCGGTGGCGCTCGCGGTGGCCGCCGGTGCCGCCGCCGGGGTGCCGAGGAAGGCCTCCCAGCCGCCGGTCGGGGACTGGCCGGGGGCGAGGCCCTGCAGCTTGCGCAGCACCGCCGGGTCCTGGGCGTCCAGCCAGTCCACCAGCTGGCGGAAGGAGACCAGCCGGACCTCGGGCTTGCCCGCGATCGCCTTGATCACGTCCTCGACGGCGTTCATGTAGATGCCGCCGTTCCACTCCTCGAAGTGGTTGCCGATGACGTAGGGCGCCCGGTTGCTGTTGTAGGTGCGGTCGAAGCCCATCAGGTAGGAGTCCCGGGCCTGGGTCTGGAAGCCCGGGTGGAGGGCCGGGTCGGCCTTGGTGTTCGGGCCGCACTGGTTGTACATGATGTTGTAGTCCATCGACAGCACCTGGAAGGTGTGCCCGGGGAAGGGGATGGACTGCAGCGGGAGGTCCCAGAGCGCGCCGCCCTGGATCTTCTGCGGCCACACCTGGGTGCCGTTGCCGCTGCTGTCGTAGCGCCAGCCGCGCTTGACCGCGGTGGGAAGCAGGTTGCGCTGGCCCTCCAGGCAGGGGGTGCGGCTGCCGATCAGCTCCTTGCGGTAGTCGAAGGGCAGCGGCGGCAGGTCGGTGAACCCGGTGTTGGTGCGCCAGTTCATCACGAAGTCCATCGCCTGCTGGATCTCGCTGTCCCACTCCTCCGGGGACCACTTGCCGACGCCGGTGCTGCCGCAGAAGTGGCCGTTGAAGTGGGTGCCGATCTCGTGGCCCTCCAGCCAGGCCGCGTGCACGTTCTCCAGGGTGTCGCGGATGTGCTGGTCGCTCAGGTAGCCGATGTCGGAGGCGCCGACCTTGTGCTGCGGCGGGCGGTACAGGTCCTTCTTGGACTCGGGCAGCAGGTAGAGGCCGCTGAGGAAGAAGGTCATCTTCGCGTCGTGCTCCTGCGCCAGCTTGCGGAAGCGGGCGAACAGGCCGTTGTCGAGTTCGCCGGCGCCGTCCCAGGAGAAGACCACGAACTGCGGCGGGCGCTGGCCGGGCTGGAGCCGGTCGGGGACGGGCTGGTGCGGCTGGGCGCCGGTGTCGGCGGTGGAGCCGTCGCCGATCAGGACGGTCTGCGGCTGCGGCACCGGGGCCGGGGTGGTGGTCTGCTCGGCGGCCGCGGCGGTGGCCGGGGCGGCGCTCCCCGCGGCGTGCTCCCCGCCGTTGCCGCCGTCCCTGCCGCAGCCGGCCGCCAGGGTGGCGGCCGTCGCCGCGCCGGCGGCCAGCAGGGTGCGGCGCGAGAGTGCGTCCATGGTCACTCCGTTCATGAGGCGTTCGGCAGGCGTGCGGGCGTGCGAAGGTCCGGTCGGACAAGTGGGGTGATAGAACCCGTGACCGGGTCAGCATGGCACGCGGGCGGCGGCGGCGGTCGCGGCTCGTCGGCCGTTCGGATTCGATCGCTCGATTGACGCAACCGATCGGGCCGACAGGCCGTCGATGCTCGTGCGGGGTCGCTCCTGCGCGGGTCCGGCGCCGGTCGGGGGCCTCACCCTGCGCTCGTGGGCTTCCACGCACCGTGTCCGCGGGGGCCCGGCCCCTGCCGATCGGGGGGTGCCGGTACGACCGTAGTGCGGACGTGCCTTACGGTTCGATCCGATTGAATGGGTTCTCAGGAAATTCCCAGAATGCGGGACCGCGCTTCCGGCGGGTGTTCGACCCGGCGTCCGCCGGGGGCGGCCCAGCGGTTCGACGGCAGGTTCCGGCAGCAGGTACGACAGAGGGGAGCGCCCGTGGGCGGCCAGCAGAGCAGGGGTCCCTGGCCGGGCACCCTGGCGGCGGGTGCCGCGCTGGTGCTCGGCGCCTGGCTGCTGCACGACGGCGGCTCGCCGGTCCTGCCGCCCGCCCCGGGCGCGGGGCAGTCGCTGTCCGGCTTCGCCCCGGTCTCGATCGTCCCGCCGCTGGGCCCGTCCGCCCCGACCCGCGTCCGCATCCCGGCCGTCAAGCTGGACGCCCCGGTCACCGCGCTCGGCCTCGACCCGGACGGCCACCTGCAGACCCCGCCCGCCGAGGACCGCAACCTCGCGGGCTGGTTCCGGGGCGGCGCCAGCCCCGGCCAGCGCGGCACCGCGATCCTCGCGGGGCACGTCGACAACAAGGCCGGCCCGGCCGTCTTCTATCATCTGGGCGCGCTCCGGCGGGGGGACCGGATCGAGATCGCCCGGGCCGACGGCGCCACCGCCGTCTACCAGCTGTACGCCATCGAAGTGCACGACCGAAAGGACTTCCCGGACGATCGGGTCTACCGTCAGGCCGCCGACGCACAGCTGCGGGTGATCACCTGTGGCGGCGCGTACAGCGAGGAACACGGCTACGAGGGCAACGTCGTCGCCTACGGGTTCCTGGCCGACACCACCCGACCGGGCAAAGCCGCATGACCACGCTCAACCTCGCCACGCGCTGGAACCCGATCGACTGGCCGCTCACCCACGGCCCGATCCCGCACGCCGTCCACGCCGCCGGCTGGCTGGCGCTGATCGCGCTCGCCATCGGCCGCGACCGCGGCTGGTGGCGGGTCCGCCTGCCCGCCGCGCTGTTCACCGCGGCCGCGCTCAGCCTGCTGCTCGACGTCGTGGTGGACGGCTGGTGGCACCCCTTCCCCGAGGGCACGCCCCGGTACGTCACCTGGTGGATAGCCACCGCCCTGCTGGGCCTGTGCCTGGCGGGCTACCGGATGGGGCGGCTGCGCTGGCGCGGCCGGGGGCTCGCGCTCGGCGCGGGCCTGCTGGTGCTGCTGATGGCCGCCTCCGAGGTCAACATCGGCTTCGGGCAGTACCCGACCGGGCGGGTGATCCTCGCGCCCTGGCTCACCGACACCAGCGAGCCGCTCACCCCCAAGGTCGGGCAGACCGTCGCCGCCCCGCCGGGCAAGGTGCTGGACGAGGTCTGGCAGGCCCCGGCGGACCTGCCGGCGAAGGGCACCGTCTCGGTGGTGCCGATCCCCGGCCTGCGGTCGGGCTTCAACGCCCGCCCCGCGTACGTCTACCTCCCGCCCGCCTACCAGGCCACCCCCCGGCCGCTGCTGCCCGTCGTGGTGCTGATCACCGGTCAGCCCGGCACGCCCGGGGACTGGGTGCTGGCGGGTCAGGTGAACGAGGCGATGGACGCCTACGCCGCCGAGCACCACGGGCTCGCCCCGATCGTGGTGATGCCCGATCAGCTGGGCTCCACCTGGAACAACACGCTCTGCCTGGACTCGAAGATCGCCCGGACCCAGACCTACCTGTCGGTGGACGTGCCCGAGTGGGTCCGGCACAACCTGCAGACCGCCGAGGGCCGGGGTGCCTGGGCGGTCGGCGGCGCCTCGATGGGCGGCACCTGCGCGCTCCAGCTCGGTGTCAACGCGCCCGACGTGTACGGCACCGTCCTCGACATGTCCGGCCAGGAGGAGCCCACCCTGGGCACCCGGGCGGAGACCGTCAAGGCCGCGTTCGGCGGCGACGGCAAGCGGTTCGACGCGGTCGACCCGCTGCAGCTGATGGCCCGCCGGAAGTTCCCCGACACGTCCGTCGCCTTCGTGGTCGGCGAGGGCGACGGGGAGTTCCGGCCCCAGATGGAGAAGGTCTACAAGGCCGCACAGGAGGCCGGGATGAGGACCAGGTTCGAGCTGATGCCGGGCGGCCACGGCTGGGTCGTGTTCCGCCCGGGCATCGCCCGGCAGATACCGTGGCTGGCGCAGCAGACCGGACTGGCCAGGTGATCGGGCTGCGGACGGCGCCCGCCGCCGAGCGCTCCGGACACGCGGAGCGCGTGCCGACCCCGCGCGAGGCCGACACCGACCCGGCGCCCGTCACCCGGACGGCGGAGCCGCGCCCGCAGCGGGTCCGCCGGGCCGCCCGGGCGCTCGGCGCCAGGCTGCGCGCGGCGCCGCTGACGCTCGCCCTGCTGGTCGGGCTGTGGGCGCTCGGCGCGGCCACCCACAGCCTCCCGCACGGCCCGTCCGCGCACCTGCTCGCCCGGACCGGCGTCGGCGCGGACACCCTCGCCGCGGGCCGCTGGTGGACGCCGCTCAGCTCGCTGCTGTGGTGCTCCGGCATCGGCTCGTACGTCTTCAGCAGCCTGCTGCTGCTCCTGGTCGGCCCGACCGCCGAGCGGCGGCTCGGCCGGCTGCGCACCCTCGCGGTGCTGGCCGGCGGGCAGGTCGTCGGCACGCTGGCCGGCACCGCGCTGGTCGCGGCCGGCTCCGCGGCGGGCGAGCAGTGGACGGCCTCGGTGGCCGACCAGACCTCGGTCGGCCCCGGCGTCGGCCTGTTCGCCCTGGCCGGGGTGCTCGGCTACCGGCTCACCGTGCTGTGGCGCCGCCGGCTGCACCTGCTGGTGCTGCTCCTCCCGCTGGTCATGACGCTGTACGTGGGCCACCTGCAGAGCGTCCAGCGGTGCGCCGCCGCGCTCGTCGGGCTGGGCGCGGGCGCGCTGCTCAGCCGCGGCCGCCCGAACCTGGTCGGCCGCCGCTCCTCGCACACCGAGACCCGGGTGCTGGTCGCGCTCTGCCTGGTCGCCGCCGCCTTCGGGCCGCTGATCGCCTCGCTGTACGACAACGCCAGCGGGCCGTTCAACACCTTCTCCGAGCTGTACTTCTCGCACCGGCTCGGCCCGGACGAGGTGGCCGACTTCTGCGCGATGTCGGCGCACGACTGCGCCCGCGCGCACGCCGTCGAGCGGATCTTCGACACTCCCGGCCGGATGATGGCCGCGCTGTTCCCCGGGCTGCTGCTGGTGCTCGCCGAGGGGCTGCGCCGGGGGCTGCGGTTCGCCTGGCGGATCACCGTCGCCACCGAGCTGCTGTGGGTGGCGCTGCTGGGCTGGCTGTACCTGGACGCCGGGCCGGTCGACCGGGACGTGGTGCAGTACTTCGTCGAGGCGATGCTGCTGCCGCTGCTGACCACCGCGCTGCTGCTGGCCACCCGGCAGCGGTTCCGGCTGCGGCTGCCCGGCCGGTCGGTGCGCCGGCTCGGCCTGCTGGTCGGCGGCGCCGCGCTGGCCTCCGCCGCCGCGTACGTCGGCCTCGGGCGGCTGGTGGCGAACCAGTTCGAGCCCGGTGCGGGCGTGAGCGGGCTGATCGACGGGCTGCCCGCGCAGTTCCTGCCGCCGGCCTACAACGACCTGCTGCCGGACTACCCGATCGCGGTCGGCCCGGTGGCGCGCTTCCTGGAGACGTACTGCGGCCTGGCGTTCTGGGTGGTCGCGCTCGGCGCGCTGCTGTCCGCCTTCCGGCGGCCGGTGCTGCACACCGACGCCGACGCGGCCGCCCGGGCCAGGGCGCTGCTCGCCGAGCACGGCGGCGGCACGCTGTCCTTCATCACCACCTGGGACGGCAACCACTACTGGTTCGACGAGTCCGGCCGGGCGGCCGTCGCCTACCGGGTGCTGGGCACCGTCGCGCTCACCACCGGCGACCCGTTCGGAGCCCCGGAGGACCGCGCCGGGGCGGTGCTCGGCTTCGCCCGGTACTGCGACGCGCGCGGCTGGACGCCGTGCTTCTACAGCGTCTCCCCGCAGACCAGGGACGCCGCCGGGCAGCTGGGCTGGCGCTCGGTGCAGGTCGCCGAGGACACCGTGGTCGCGCTGCCCGAGCTGGCCTTCACCGGCAAGAAGTGGCAGGACATCCGCACCGCGCTCAACAAGGCCGGCAAGCAGGGCATCACCGCCGAGTGGTGGGCGTACCACGAGGCGCCGCTGGCGCTGAAGGACCAGATCCGGGCGATCTCCGAGGAGTGGGTCTCCGAGAAGGGCCTGCCCGAGATGGGCTTCACCCTCGGCGGCCTGGAGGAGCTGGACGACCCGGACGTGCGGGTGCTGGTCGCGGTCGACGAGCAGCGGACGGTGCACGGGCTGACCAGCTGGATGCCGGTCTACGAGGACGGCGTGCCGGTCGGCTGGACGCTGGACTTCATGCGCCGGCGCTCGGAGGGATTCCGGGGCGTCAGCGAGTTCCTGATCGCCTCCGCGGCGCTCGGCTTCAAGGAGGAGGGCGCGCGCTTCCTGTCGCTCTCCGGCGCGCCGCTGGCCCGCACCGGGCAGGACGAGGAGCCCACCGGGCTGCAGCGGATGCTGGACTGGATGGGCCGGGTGCTGGAGCCGGTGTACGGCTTCCGCTCGCTGCTGGCCTTCAAGGCGAAGTTCCAGCCCGAGTACCGGCCGATGTACATGAGCTATCCCGACCCGGCGGCGCTGCCCGCGATCACCAGGGCGATCGGCAAGGCCTACCTGCCGCACCTCACGGCGGCGCAGGGCGTCCGGCTGATGCGTCGGCTGTCGGGCTGAACCGGTTCGGCCCCGCGGCGGCCGCGGCGGCCGCGGCGGCCCGACCCGGGCCCCGGACCCGGGCGTCGTCGGCGGTTTCGGGCGGTGTCGGGCGGTGTCGGAGGTGTCGGAGGTGTCGCCGGTGTCGTCCGGGAGCCCGGGGGAGCTCCCGGACGCCGTACCGCCGTCAGCCGAGCAGTTCGGCGAGCGCGCGGTCGGCGTCCAGGTGCAGGTGCTCCTCGCCCTCGGGGACGAGCAGCCGGCTGCGCCACAGGAAGCGCCGCAGGTCGGCGGTGTCGAACCGGACCAGCGCGGTGCCCTCCGGGGCCCGCAGCTCGACCAGGGTGCGGCGGCCGACCGCGGGCCGGACGTGGACGTCGCCGGCCCCGGACGGCAGCTCCAGCCCGGCCGAGAGCAGCTGGCGGCCGAACACCCAGACGATGTCGTCGCCGCTCGGGCCCTCGGCGGAGTCGTCCAGCGAGAACTCGGCGGGGAAGGCCATCCGGACGGCCAGCGGGTCCTCGGCGAGGTAGGTCAGGACCACCCGCAGGCGGGCGGAGCGGTGCGGCGACAGGATCAGCCGGGCCTGGACGGTCTCTTCGGCGGAGGTGTGCACAGGGCGGTCCCTTCGGTTCTGGGCGAGGCCGCGACAGCAGGGAGGGTCGGGGCGGACTCACCCTGGTGAGAGTCCTGGGGATTACCGCGATTACCCGGTTCCGGGGCCGATTCACTGTGATCCGCGTCACATCGGTTTCCGGCCGCCGGCCCCGGCGCGGGCGCTCGGCTGGAGGCCCGAACGGCGCCGGGCCGGTAGGCTGGGCGGGTTGTCCGATCGCCGCCCGACCGCGGGACGGGGCTGAAAAACCGCCTCTGACCTGCGATGATCCCCCTCGGAGCCCGTGAGTACCGCCGCCGCTTCCTCGATGCCGCTGTTCTCCGACGCGCCGCCGGCGCAGGAGTCCGTCCGGGCCGCCGGCCACGCCGCGCCCACCGCCTCGCACCACCTCTCGCCGGCCTTCCCCGGCCGCGCCCCCTGGGGCACCGCCGGCAAGCTGCGGGCCTGGCAGCAGGGTGCGCTGGACAAGTACATCGAGACCCAGCCGCGCGACTTCCTCGCCGTCGCCACCCCGGGCGCCGGGAAGACCACCTTCGCGCTCACCCTCGCCTCGTACCTGCTGCACAACCACCTGGTGCAGCAGGTGACGGTCGTCGCGCCGACCGAGCACCTGAAGAAGCAGTGGGCCGAGGCCGCCGCGCGGATAGGCATCAAGCTCGACCCGGCGTACTCCTCCGGGCCGCTGTCCCGCGAGTACCACGGCATCGTCGTCACCTACGCGGGCGTCGGGGTCAACCCGATGCTGCACCGCAACCGGACCGAGGCCCGCAAGACCCTCGTGATCATGGACGAGATCCACCACGCCGGTGACTCCAAGTCCTGGGGCGAGGCCTGCTTCGAGGCCTTCGAGCCGGCCACCCGCCGGCTGGCGCTGACCGGGACGCCGTTCCGCTCGGACACCAACCCGATCCCGTTCGTGGCGTACGACGCGGGCAGCGACGGCATCCGCAAGTCCGTCGCCGACTACACCTACGGCTACGGGCACGCGCTCGCCGACCACGTCGTCCGCCCGGTGATCTTCCTCAGCTACAGCGGCAACATGCGCTGGCGCACCAAGTCCGGCGACGAGCTGGAGGCCAGGCTCGGCGAGCCGATGACCAAGGACCTGATCGCCCAGGCCTGGCGCACCGCGCTCTCCCCGCAGGGCGAGTGGATCCCGTCCGTGCTGCAGGCCGCCGACCGGCGGCTGACCGAGGTCCGCAAGGCCATCCCGGACGCCGGCGGGCTGGTGATCGCCACCGACCAGAACGTGGCCCGCGCGTACGCCAAGATGCTGCGCGAGATCAGCGGCGAGAAGGTCACCCTGGTGCTCTCCGACGAGGCCGAGGCCTCGAAGCGGATCTCCGACTACGCGGCCGGCACCTCCCGCTGGATGGTCGCCGTCCGCATGGTGTCCGAGGGCGTCGACGTGCCCCGGCTGTGCGTCGGCGTGTACGCCACCTCGATCTCCACCCCGCTGTTCTTCGCCCAGGCCGTGGGCCGCTTCGTGCGTGCCCGCAAGCGCGGCGAGACCGCCTCGGTGTTCCTGCCCACCATCCCGATGCTGCTCGGCTTCGCCAACGAGATGGAGGTCCAGCGCGACCACGTGCTGGACCGGCCGAAGAAGGAGGGCGAGGGCCTCTTCGACGAGGAGGACCGGCTGCTCGCCGAGGCCGAGCGGGCCAACGACGGGCCGGACGGCGCCGGCGGCGACGAGTTCTCCTACGAGGCGCTGGGCTCCGAGGCGGTCTTCGACCGGGTCCTGTACAACGCCATGGAGTTCGGCATGCAGGCCCACCCGGGCAGCGAGGAGGAGGAGGACTACCTCGGCATCCCGGGCCTGCTGGAACCCGACCAGGTGCAGATGCTGCTGCAGAAGCGCCAGCACCGGCAGATCCAGCGCAGCAAGACCAAGCCCGCCGAGGAGGCCGACCTGCTGGAGCTGCCCGCCGAGCAGCGGCCGGTCGTCACCCACCAGGAGCTGCGCGAACTGCGCAAGGAGCTGAACGCGCTGGTCGCCGCCTGGCACCACCGCACCAACCAGCCGCACGGCACCGTCCACAACGAGCTGCGCCGCCAGTGCGGCGGGCCGCTCACCGCGCAGGCCACCGCCAACCAGCTGAAGGCGCGGATCGCCAAGATCCGGGAGTGGGCGAAGTAACGGTCCGGCAGCCGTCCGGCAGCCGTCCGGCAGCCTTCCGACCGACACACCGGGGCAGGACTCTCTGCCCCGGTGTGTCCGGTTTTCGGACCGATGGCCGACCCGGGTGCCGATCGGCCGGGTGATCTGCGGGGGTTCGTCCGGATTCCGCGGCGACGTTGGTGACGATCACGCCCGAATTTTGGACAAGCACTTCCGCCGCGACATTTCCTTCACTACCTTTCCCCCACGCTCTCCCGCCGGGCGCCAAGGACGACACCCGCGCGGCCCCAGCGCACCCACCCGCCTGAGCGCGACACCGAACCCTCGGCCCGGCGCCGCACGCCCGCGAGCGCCGCGGAAAGGACTGCCGTCGTGACTGCCGAGACCTCCCAGACCCTGGACCGTGGCGTCCGGGTGCTCAAGCTCCTCGCCGACTCCGAGCGCGGACTGACCGTCACCGAGCTGGCCGCCCGGCTGGCCGTCAACCGCACCGTCGTCTACCGGCTGCTCGCCACCCTCGAACAGCACGGCCTCGTCCGCCGGGACATCGGCGGCCGCGCCCGGGTCGGCCTCGGCGTGCTGCGGCTCGCCCACCGGGTGCACCCGCTGCTGCGCGAGGCCGCGCTGCCCGCCCTGCGCAGCCTCGCCGAGGACCTCGGCGCCACCGCCCACCTCACCCTGGTGGACGGCAACGAGGCGCTGGCCGTCGCCGTCGTCGAACCGAGCTGGACCGACTTCCACGTCGCCTACCGCACCGGCCTGCGCCACCCGCTCGCCGAGAGCGCCGCCGGCCGGGCGATCCTGGAGGCCCGCGGCTTCCCCAGCCAGCGCCGCCCCGAACAGGGCTTCGTCATCACCCGCGCGGAGGAGCAGTCCGGGGCCAGCGGTGCCGCCGCCGCGCTGGTCGGGCTGAGCGGCATCGAGGGCAGCGTCGGCGTGGTGATGCTGAACGGGATGGTGCCCGAGCGGGTCGGGCCCCGGGTCGTGGAGGCGGCCACCGAGGTGGCCGACGCCCTGCGGTAGGGCCGGTACCCGGCTCCGGGTGTGTTTGGATTCCTTCTGTGTCCGACACCAAGTTGACCCAGGCCCTGACCTCCCCGCGGACCCGCACGCTCGCGCTGAGCGGAGTGCTGGTCACCGCGCTGTTCGGCGTGGCGGCCTTCGTCCCGCTGCCGTACACCGTCACCTGGCCGGGGCTGACCGCGGACACCCTGGGCGCGTACCAGGACCGACCGGTGATCACCATCACCGGGGCGCCGCTGCGCACCACCGAGGGCGAATTGCGGATGGTCACCATCTCGGCCACCAACCCGGGCGAGCGGACCACCTTCTGGCGGGCGCTGCGGGCCTGGTTCGACCCGGACGAGGCCGTGCGGCCCACCGAGACGGTCTACCCGCAGGGCAACCCCGCCAAGGCCGAGGAGGAGACGGCCAAGCAGATGACCGAGTCGCAGGACAGCGCGACCGCGGCCGCGCTGAACCACCTCCACCTCTCGCCGGACCAGGTGAAGGTCAAGGTCGACCTCGGGGACGTGGGCGGCCCGAGCGCCGGCCAGATGCTGGCGCTCGGCATCGTCGACAAGCTGGCCGGCGACGGCAAGGGCGGCGACCTCACCGGCGGCCTGAAGATCGCGGGCACCGGCACCATCGACAGGAACGGCACGATCGGCCCGGTCGGCGGCGTCCCGCTGAAGACCCAGGCGGCCGCCCGGGACGGCGCGACGGTGTTCCTGCTGCCCAAGGACGAGTGCACGGACGCCAAGGTCAACACGCCGAAGGGCCTGCGGCTGGTGCCGGTCGGCACGCTCGACGATTCGATCGCGGCGCTGGAGGCGCTGCGCACCGGCGGCGCCGTCCCCGGCTGCTGACCCCGGCTGCTGACCCCACCGGACGGCTATTCGGCGGCGGCCTGGTCCACCAGCGGCAGGATCCGGTACGGCACCGGGTTCTCCAGCGCGATCGCGGTGGACGAGCGGACGATCCCCTCGAAGCCCACCACCCGGTCGATCACCCGCTGCAGATCGGCGTTCGAGCGGGCCACGATCCGCACCATCATGTCCCCGGCCCCGGTGATGGTGTGCAGCTCCAGCACCTCCGGCACGCCCGCCAGGTGCTCCCGGACCACCGCGCCCTGGCCCTGGGAGATCTCCAGGGTGGCGAAGGCCGTCACCGGGTAGCCGAGGGCGGCCGGGTCCACCTCCGGGCCGAAGCCGCCGATCACCCCCTTGGTCTGCAGCCGGTCCAGCCGGGCCTGCACGGTGCCCCGGGCGACCTGTAGCCGGCGCGAGCACTCCAGCACGCCGATCCGGGGCTCCTCGGCGAGCAGCCGGATCAGCCGGCCGTCCAGGGCGTCGATCGCGTCGTTCCCGCCCGCCGGAACGGGAGAAGGCCCTTGCGGGGCGGGGGAGTTGGGTGAGCCCGGCGGGCTCGGGGAGTGGGCGGGGGGCATCGCGGCTCCGTCCTCCGATGGGCATTCTGTACAGCGGCGCGGCCGATTCTCCCGCCCGGACGCACAGCTTGACCAGGATGAAACGGAACAGTTGCGCGCAGGTCGCCCCGGCGCCACCCTCCAGCCACGACCCCGTGCCCGGGCCCCACCCGGGCGTGCGGGGCCGCCAGCTGTGGTCGGTACGCCAACCGGGAGGGCCGTCATGACCGACACCGCCGCCGAACCCGCCCTGGGCGCCGCGGGCGCCGGCCCGGGCCACGCCGTGGGCCCCGCACCGGCCCCGGGGGAGCCCGACCTGCTGCCGGTGGGCCGGGCCGACGCGGTGGTCTTCGCGGTCGGGGACGCCGAGCGGGCGGCCCGCCGCTACTGCGCCGCGCTCGGCCTGCGCCCCGCCGCGTACGCCGGGCCCGAGACCGGCGAGCCGGAGACCGTCTCGTACGTGCTGGCCGCGCCCGGCACCCGGATCGTGCTCACCTCGCTGGTGCAGGTGATCGGCCCGCGCGGCCGGGAGCTGGCCGCGCACCTGGCCCGGCACGGGGACGGCGTCCTGGACCTCGCGGTGGGCGTGCCGGACGTCCACTACGCGTACGACTACGCCGTCGACCGGGGCGCGCTGTCGCTGGCCGAGCCGTACGAGACGCGGGACCGGTTCGGCACGGTGCTGCTGGCCACCATCGGGGTGCCCGGCGGGACCAGGCACACGCTGGTCGACCGGTCCGGGTACGCCGGGCCGTACCTGCCGGGGTACGTGCCCTTCCAGGGCTGGTGACGGCCGCGGGGCCCGGCTGCGCCGCTCAGCGGATCGCGGTCTCCACCGTCGGCGCGTGGCCGTTCCAGGCCACGAACACCGAGTTGGCCTTGTCGTCCTTGGTGAAGTCCACCCGCAGCCAGCCCTCGCCGTTCCACACCTGCATCTGCCAGCCCGGGTCCGGGGTGGCCGAGACCAGCGAGGCCTTGTCCGGGCGGAGGTCCAGCGCGACCCGGCCGCCGGGGATCGGGTAGCTCTTCACCGTGGACGTCGCGGTGGCGGTGGGTGTCGGCCGGCGGGTCGGCGGCGGGGCCGTCGGCGGGGCGCTCGGCGCCGGGGTGCGGGAGGCCGGGGCGGACGGGGCGGCCGCCGAGGACGAGGCCTCGGGCTGGTCGGCCGGCCGTGCCCGGTCGGGGGTGGCGGTCGCGGCGCGCGGGACGACGGTGGCCTTCGGCGAGGGCAGCGGCAGCGCCGTGGGCTGCTCGAACGCGGCGCCGGCCAGCACCGCGTGCACGCCGAGCCAGGACAGCGCCACCGCCGCCCCGGTGGCCGCCGCCCAGGCGCCGAGTTGTACCAGTCCGTTCCGCATCGTGCGCACATCCTGCCGCATCCCCGGACCCGGGCCGACCGTTACCCCCGTATTAATCAGGGGAGTTGAACAATGCCGGGACGGGCCCGAGGTCCGACCCGAGGTACAGACCACTGACCGCCGATGGCGTACCGTGCAGGGCCATGGCAACAGTGCTCGTGGTCGAGGACGACCCCTTCGTCCGCTCCGCCCTCATCCGCCACCTGACCGACACCGGCCACGCCGTGCGCAGCGTGGGCACCGCCCTGGAAGCGCTGCGGGAGGTCGCCCAGGTGGGCTGTGACCTGGTGATCCTGGACCTGGGCCTGCCCGACCTGGACGGCAGCGAGGCGCTGAAGATGATCCGGGGCCTGACCGACGTGCCGGTGATCATCTGCACCGCGCGGGACGACGAGGCCGAGATCGTCCGGCTGCTCAACGACGGCGCCGACGACTACCTGGTGAAACCTTTCTCCGGGGAGCACCTGAGCGCCCGGATGGCCGCCGTGCTGCGCCGGCTCGGCAGCGGCGCCGCCCCCGTCGGCCAGGTGCTGCGGGTCGGCGGGCTCGCCATCGACCCGCAGCGCCGCGAGGCCGTCCTGGACGGCCGACCGCTCGACCTCACCCGCCGCGAGTTCGACCTGCTCGCCTTCCTCGCCCGGCGCCCCGGCGTGGTCGTCCCGCGCAAGGAGATCCTCGCCGAGGTCTGGCAGCAGACCTACGGCGGCGACCAGACCATCGACGTCCACCTGTCCTGGCTGCGCCGCAAGCTCGGCGAGACCGCCTCCAACCCCCGCTACCTGCACACCGTGCGGGGCGTCGGGGTCCGGCTGGAGGCCGTCGACGGCCCCGGCCCCGGGGAGCGGCGGGCGTGAGGAGGTTCAGGCGCTCGCTGCGCTGGGCGCTGGTCAAGGCGGCGGTGGCCGGGACGACCATGGTCGCGCTGGCCTTCCTCATCCCGCTCGGCCTGATGGTCCAGCAGACCGCCCGGGACCGGGCCTTCACCGCCGCCGAGCGCCAGGCCGGCGCGCTCGGCCCGGCGCTGGCCATCACCACCGACCAGGAGGCCATCGACCGCGCCGTGGCCAGCACCGACGCGGGCGGGCAGGGCCGGATGGCCGTCCACCTGCCGGTGCCGGCCGGGCCGGCCGTGCTGCCGGGGCCGTCCGCGGGGGCCGGCCCGGGCGGCCCGACGATCGGCGTGGCCCGGGCGGACGACGCCGAGGTCGTCACCGCGGGCGTGCAGGGACGTTCCTTCACCGTCGCGGTGCCCGGCGGCTACGCGCTGCTGCAGCCCGTCGCGGTGGACGCCGGGCGCACGGCCGTGGTCGAGGTGTTCGTCGCCGAGAGCGACCTCACCCGGGGCGTCGCCACCGCCTGGCTGGTGCTCTCCGCCGTCGCGCTCGGACTGGTCGCCATCTCGGTGCTGGTCGCCGACCGGATGGGCACCCGGATCGTCGCCTCCGCCCGCCGGCTCGCCGCCGCCGCCCGCGCGCTCGGCGCCGGGGACCTCGCGGTGCGCGTCCCGCTGGACGGCCGGCAGGCCGCCGACAGCCCCGAGGAACTCCGCGAGGCCGCCCACGCGTTCAACACCATGGCCGACCGGGTCGTCCAACTGCTCGCCGCCGAGCGCGAGTTGGCGGCCGACCTGTCGCACCGGCTGCGCACCCCGCTGACCGTGCTGCGGCTCAACGCCGCCTCGCTCGGCGACGGCGACGCGGCCGACGCCACCCGGCACGCCGTCGCCCAACTGGAGCGCGAGGTCGACCAGATCATCCGCTCCGCCCGCCGCGACCCCGAGGACGCGCCCGCCGTCGCGGTCGGCTGCGACGCCGCCGAGGTGATCCGCGAACGGGTCGGCTTCTGGTCCGCGCTCGCCGAGGACGAGGGCCGGCGCTGGCAACTGGCCGGCGCCGAACGGGCGGTGCCCGTGCCCGTCCAGCGCGGCGACCTGGCCGCCGCCGTCGACGCGCTGCTCGGCAACGTGTTCCGGCACACCGCGGTCGGCACCGCCTTCTCGGTCGACGTCCTGGCCACCGACACCTCGGTGATCGTGCTGGTCGGCGACGCCGGACCGGGCTTCAACGACCCGGCCGCCGCCCTCCGGCGCGGCGAGGGGGACGGCGGCGAGGGCTCCACCGGGCTCGGCCTGGACATCGTCCGCAAGCTCGCCGAGGCCACCGGCGGGGACCTCGCGCTCGGCCGCTCCGCCGTGCTCGGCGGCGCCGAGATCCGGCTGCGGCTGCGCACCCGCCCGGACGGGGCGCCGGTGCGGGGCGGGCGGCGGCGGAGCCGGGGCGTGCTCTTCCCGAGGTGAACGTGCGGAAGGAGGGGTCTTCCTCAACCGCGGCCTAAGGGAGTCGTATCGCCGGCTCAGCCCGCCGGTCCGGCCCGTCCGGCGCCGCTAGCCTCGGTCGCGCCCCCCTGACAGCCCCGGCCACCCGTGCTCCCACCGCAGCCGAGCACGGGCGGCCGGGGCGCCATCGTCACTGTACGTAGTCGAACGTGCCCGGGCCCGCCGCGGCGCCATCCGGTATCGTCGCTGGTTGGCCGAGCGGCGGACGGAGTGAGCGGTGACAGCGGTGCAAGACGAGCGCAGCCAGGTGCGGACCGCACCCGACCCCTCGCCCGCCCCCCGCTCCGACCGGCTGCGACACGCGCTCGGCGCCCCCGTGCGCGCGCTGCGCGAGGCCCCGCGCCGCCCGCTGCTGGCCGCCTCGGCGGTGGCGCTGCTGTCCCTGCTGGTGTACGCGGTGGTCCGCCACTTCGTCCACACCTCGATGGTGGACATGATCGTCTACCGCGCCGAGGGCGCCGCCGTCGCGAACGGCACCGACCTGTACGCGCTGCGCGTCACCGAGTGGAACCTGCCCGCGACGTACCCGCCGTTCGCGGCCATGCTGTTCGTCCCGACCACCTGGTTCCCCGTCCCCGTCCTCCGGGTGGTGATCACTCTCGGCAACCTCGGGCTGCTCGCGCTGCTCACCCACCTGTCGTTCAAGCTGGTCGGCTGGCCGCGCCGCGAGCTGCGGCCGATCGGCGTGGTGCTGGTCACCGGCCTCGGCGTCTGGCTCGAGCCCGTCTTCACCACGCTCCGGTACGGCCAGATCAACCTCGCGCTCGCCTGCCTGATCCTCTGGGACCTCACCCGCCCGGACGGCCGCCGCAGCAAGGGCGTGGCGATCGGCATCGCGGCCGGCATCAAGCTCACCCCCGGGCTGTTCGCCGTCTACCTGCTGGTCACCGGCCGCGTCCGGGCCGCGTTCGTCGCCGCCGGGACCTTCCTCGGCACCTTCCTGCTCGGCGCGCTCGTCCTGCCCGACGCCACCTGGGGCTTCTGGACCAAGTACCTCTACGACTCCTCCCGGGTCGGCAAGACCGAGATCGTCGACAACCAGTCGCTGCGCGGCGCCTTCGCCCGGCTGCTGCACACCGCCGAGCCCGGCACCCTCGCCACCCTCGGCGCCGGGCTGGTCGCGCTGGCCGGCCTCGGCGTCGCCGCCTGGGCCGTGCGCAGTGCCCGCTGGCTGCCCCGCGCGGAGGCCTGGGGCGTCTGCTGCGCGGCCGTCACCGCCGTGCTCATCTCCCCGATCAGCTGGACCCACCACTGGGTCTGGTGCGTGCCGGTCCTCGTCCTGCTCGCCGCCGAGGCCTCCGCCGAGCACGCCCGCCCGGCCGCCGTGCGCCGACCGCGCTGGCGGGTCGCGTTCTGGGCCACCCTGGTCGCCTTCCTGTCCTTCGCCATGTGGGCCGCCAAGCCGCTCGGCCCGGCCGTGCTCCACATGTCACCGCTGCGCCAGCTGCCGACCTCGGTCTATCCGTGGGTCGGGCTCTGCTTCCTGCTCGCCGCCGCGATCCGGATAAGGGCCCGCCGCCGCTCCGCCGGCGCCCCGCTCGTCCGGCTCCCCGGCCAGCGCGGCGGCGACGGCGGCCCGGACGCCGCCCGCGGTCGTCAGCAGGCCCCCGCGGCCCGCTGAGCCGGCGGCGCCGCGCCCGTCGTCGGTGGCCCGCCCGGGCCGCGTCCGCTCGCCCGCGTCCTGGGCCAGGGCCTGCTGCTGCGTGTGCACGTACCAGTGCACGCTGCGGCGCACGGCCTAGGCGAGCAGCTCGGCGAGCGAGCCGTCCATGTCGAGCGTGGACATCTCGCTGCCCGGCGGGACCAGCCGGTGCGCCCGCTCCAGCCAGGCCGCCACGGCCGGCAGCGGCGCCTCCAGCAGCGCGTCCCCGGCCGGGGAGCTGAGCGCCAGGCACAGCACGCTGCGCCGGCCCGAGCGGGTCGGCCAGATCCGCACGTCGCCCTGGCCGCACGGGCGGAAGGTGCCCTCGACCAGTAGCTCGCGGGCGAACACCCAGGTCACCGGGTTGCCGGTGTCCAGGTGGAAGGTGACGTACACCGCGTACGGGTCGTGGCTGCCGTACGACAGCCGGGCCGGGACGGGGACGCTGTGCTCCGGGGAGAGCACCAGGTTCAGCTCCAGTTCGTGCTCCACGACGCTGACGGGACGTTCCATGACCGTCTTCCTCTCTGCTCCGCGGCCTCCGGCCGCCGCTCCGTGACGTTCGGCCGTCGCTCGGCGGCCTTCGGTCGTGCCCGCTTCCGGGCCCTGTGACCTTTGAGAGGGCGGTCGACGCGGGCTCTTACACGCGTTTCCCGAATTTCTTCGGGAAGTTCGGCGGGAGGTGGTGAACAGCCGGACGCGGGGCGCGCGGACGGTCGTCGCGCGCCGGGGTTCGCGGGCCGCCCATACCCCGTACGGCCCCCGGCTGTCCGCGGATTCGCCAAGCTTCCGCCGCCGCCCCGGCGAGGTACTACCCTTTGTGACTGCCCGGCGACTGTCCGCCCACCGATGGCGCCCCCACGCGCGCCGTGCGCCGGGCGCACGCGGGCGCGCATGCCGCCCCCCGCCCACGCTCGCGGCCGCCCGGCCGCACCGGTCACCCCCGGCCCCCGCCGGGACCTGGCAGGAAGAAGACCCCCATGACGGACCGCCCCATCGCCGCCGACGGCGACCCGGCCGTCGCACCCGAGCCGGGGTACTACCCGGACCCGTCCATCCCCGGCTTCGTCCGGTACTGGGGCGGCTCGGCCTGGGTGCCCGGCACCAGCCGCCTCGCACCCGCCGAGGGCGAGGTGCTGCAGCCGCCCCGCTTCGCCACCCGGCGGCCCGCGCCGGGCGGGGTCGCGGCGGGGGCGCGGGCGGTGCCGCCGCCGGTGGTGCCGGTGGAGGCGGCGGCGCGTTCTGCGCAGGCGGAGCCGGTGGTGCAGCCGGAGCTCGTGGCGCAGCCGGAGCTCGTGGTGCACGCGGTGCCCTCCGAGCCCTCGGTGACCTTGGCGCCCTCGGTGACCTCGCCGGGGGCGGGGGCGGGGGCCGGGGACACCGGGCCGGTCTACCTCGACCAGACCACGGGCGGGGCGTCCTTCGTCCTCGGGCCGCGGGTGGCGGAGGTGATCGGCGGGCCGGTGTTCCGGACGGTCGACGCGCCGGGAGCGGGGCTCGCGGAGGGAGCGGTCGGAGTGGTCGGGGCGGTCGGGGCCGTGGGGGCGGGTCCGGCGTCGGAGACCTCCGGCTGGCAGGCCGATCCGCGGACGCAGCGCGGGCTCCTGGAGACCGGCGGTGCGCCGCGCTGGGTCTCCTGGGGGGTGCTTCCGGGGGCGCCCGAGGCGGAGGAGGGGCGCGCGGAGGGCGAGCGTGCTCCGGTTGCCGTGGAGGTGGCCGCGGCCGTCGCGCCGGCCATGGCGGTGGCGGTGCGGGAGGTGGCGGCGCCGGTCGTGGAGCGCGTCGAGCCCGTCACCGCGGTGGAGTCGGTTGCTTCCGTTGCTTCGGTCGAGTCCGTAGAGCCAGTCGGGTCCGTTGAGCGCGGCGAGCGCGTCGGGCGCGTTGAGGCCGGCCCGCCCGCCTCCGCGCCCGGACGGACGGCCGCCACCGCCGTGCTGCCCGCCGCCCGGTCGGCCCGGGACGGCGCCGTCCGCCGCCGCCCCGCCCCGCAGGTGCCGGCCGGGCTCGGGCGCCGACTGGCCGCGCGCGTCGTCGACACCCTCGTCCTGCTGGCCGTCGCCGCGGCCGCCGGCATCCCGCTCGGCCGCTCGGTGTCCGACCACCTCCAGCAGAAGTTCGACCAGGCCAAGATGGCCAGCGCCCTCACCCACCGCCAGGTCCAGGTCTGGCTGGTGGACGGCGTCGTGGTGGGGAAGGCCGCCGTGCTGCTCGGCATCCTGCTGTTCGTCGGGCTGCTCTACGAGGTGCTGCCGACCGCCCGTACCGGCCAGACCTTCGGCAAGCGGCTGGTCCGCATCCGGGTGGTGGACGCCGCCCGCGAGGACCGGGCCCCCGCCGGCCGCACCCGGCTGAGCCTCGGCCGCTCGCTGCTGCGCTGGGTCGTCAGACAGCTCGGCGTGGTGCTGCTGCTCGGCCTGGTCTGGCCGGTGCTGGACCGCCCGGCCCGGCGCGGCTGGCAGGACCGGGCCGCCCGGACCCGGGTGGTGCGCGGCTGAGGGCACCGGGCGGCCGGCCGTCCGGTCATCCGGCAAAACGGACTTAATGTCGCGAAGTGTGTGAATGCGCGATGTTCTACTCGGGGGATGAGCACCTACGACCCCTCGAACCCTGAGCCGGAGAAGGGCGGCAAGCCCTCCTTCGACAAGCAGCCCCCGCGGCCGGGCGACGGCCCGTACGACACCCCGTCCGACGCACCGTCCGACGCACCGTCCGGCGCTCCGTCGGGCGGGGAAGCGGACCGCCCCGGCGCGTACGGCGGCACCTACGGCGGGCCCCCGCCCGGGGCGTACGGCCAGGACGGACACCAGAGCGGGCAGAACCCGTACGACCAGCCCCCGCCCGGCTACGGCCCCGCCGGGTACGGGACGCCCGGCGCCGGCCCCGTCCCCGGGATGCCGGCGATCGGCGCCTGGCCCCGGCGCATCCTCGCCCGACTGATCGACTACCTGCTCATGCAGGCCATCGGCGTGGCCGTCGTCGCGCCCTTCGTCGACCTCGGCACCCGCAACGGCGAGGCGAGCGCGTTCTGGCTCGCCGCGCTCATCTACCTCGTCTACGAGGCCCTGATGCTCAGCCGGGACGGCCAGACCCTCGGCAAGAAGGCGGTGAAGATCCGCGCCGCCATGCTGATCGACGGCAACCCGCCCACCCAGTCCGCCGCCTGGACCCGCGCCGCCGTCTACATCCTGCCCGCCGTGCTCTGCTGCGCCGGGCTCTGGTGGATCGTCGACGGCGTGTTCGGCGTCTTCGACAAGCCCTACCGGCAGTGCATCCACGACAAGGCCGCGAAGACCGTGGTGGTCACCACGGAGATCTGACAGTCAGGCAGGTGGTCGAGCCTTCGAGCCCGGCGGCGTCCCGACGCTGTCGGGCTCAGGGCTGTCGGGTTCAGGGCTGTCGGGCGTGGGCGCGACCGGTCGTCGGGGAGAAGTGCTCGGCCCGGCGCGCCGCTGCGGACCGCCGGTCCGAGGCGGGCTGCGACAGCAGCGTCACCGCGGTGCCGAGCGCCAGCGCGAACCCCACCAGCACCGCGACCGCCAGGACGCCCGTGGCGCCCGAGACGGCCAGCAGCGCCACCGTGGCGGCGACGACGGTGAACGAGCCGAGGCAGAGCTGGCCGGCGGACGGACGCGGCATGGCTGAGGTCCTTCGCACGTCGGGGTCGGGCGGGAGCGGTACCGACTCCAGGGAGCCTGCCCGGCACGGGAGTTCGACGGTTCCAGGGTAGGCCCGCGGGCCGGGGGCACACGGGGGCGCACGGGCTCACCGCGGGGTCGTCCGCCCGCCTCGGTACGGTGGGGACCTTTCGTGTCCGTCGATCCGCGAACCGGGGGAATCGTCCGTGCCCATCCCAGCCGACTGGCCCACCACCGAGACCGAGGCACTCGCCGAGCAGGAACGGCTCCGGCCGCTCGTCCTCGCCCAGGACGACGAGGACGAGGACGGCCGCCCGGCCCCCGGCCGTCTGATCGCGGGCGTCGACGTCGCCTACGACGACGAGCACGACCTCGTCGCGGCCGCCGCCGTCCTGCTCGACAGGGACACCCTCGACGTCGTGGAACAGGCCACCGCGGTCGGCCGGATCGCCTTCCCCTACATCCCCGGACTCCTCGCCTTCCGCGAACTCCCCGCCGTCCTCGACGCCCTGGCCGCACTCAGCCGCACCCCCGACACCGTCGTCTGCGACGGCTACGGCCTCGCCCACCCCCGCCGCCTCGGCCTCGCCAGCCACCTCGGCGTCCACACCGGGCTGCGCACCCTCGGCGTCGCCAAGACCCCCTTCGTCTTCGAGAACCGCGAGCCCGGCGCCGAACGCGGCTCCTGGACCCCGCTCACCGACCCCGCCACCGGCGAGGAGGTCGGCCGCGCCGTCCGGACCAGGCCCGGCGTCAAGCCCGTCTACGTCTCGGTCGGCCACCGCATCGGCCTCGACACCGCCGTCCGCACCACCCTCGACCTCGCCCGCCGCTACCGCCTCCCCGAGACCACCCGGCACGCCGACTCGCTCTGCCGCCGCGCCCTCGCCGACGCCCTGCGGACCGGGACGAACACGAACTGACCCTGGCCCAGGCCGAATTCGGCCCCGGTGTGTTAGACATGTCGCACCGGGGCGGCCCCCGGCACGGACGGACGGACGCACCGGGGAGGCGCCGAAGTGTCAACGGGAACCGGCTCGACCGGCGGAGCCGGCCAGGGCTACCGCGTCGAGGTCGAACAGCTCCGCACCTTCGCCGGCCACGTCCGGGTCATGCTCCGCACCTTCCAGAACGACGCGAACGGCACCACCACCCACGGGCGCACCGCGGTCGGCAAGAGCGCCTTCGGGACCTTCGCCGAGGCCACCGAACTGCACGAGCGGTACCAGAGCATGCGGGACGCGCTGCGCGACATCCTCAACGCGCTGGAGAAGGCCGTCGACGACGCCCAGCGCAACGCCGAACTCACCGCCACCGGCTACGAGGAGCACGAGAACCACACCGCCAAGAGCCTCAAGCTCGCCGGTGACGGCTGGTCCGCCGCCAACTCCAGTACGGCGGCGGAAGCCGCCTACCGGACGAACCTCCACCCGACCGCCAGCCGCAACACGACCGTCAGCTGACCGCTCACCCGCACCGAACGGAGGGCAGGCGCCCGTGGGCTACACCAACTTCCACGACTTCAGCCACGCCGACCTGCGCAAGATGGCCCAAGCCCTCGACCCCGGAGCGGTCATGGCGGCCGGCGACCCCTGGCACAAGGCCGCCGCGACCCTCAAGGACATCCGCCAGCGCCTGAACCGCTTCAGCGGGGAGGCGATCGAGAGCTGGGACGGCGCCACCAGCGACGCCTTCCACACCCACATGCTCGACCTGGCCACCAAGCTCAACACCGCCGCCGCCTACGCGCAGGACGCTGGGAACGCGCTGCACGACATGTCCGAGGCGATGGCCAAGGCCAAGCGCGACATGCCCGAGGAGCCGGGCTGGTGGGACCAGCGGAAGGACGACGTGGGAGGGGTCTTCTCCGATGATGACCACATCCGCCTCGTCGACCGGAAGAAGGCCGAGGCGGCCGCGATCATGCAGACGCTCGCGATGCACTACCGGGTGTCGACGACGGCGCTGAAGGTGCCGCCGCCGCTGTCGACGTGGAAGCAGGATTCCCGGGACCCGGCGGCACAGCCGGACCCCGGCGGAGCCGCGGCTGCGGCGGCCGCGGTCGTCTCGAGCACCTCGGTCGGCATGCCGGCGCGGACGGTGAGCAGCCCGGAGCCGCGGCGGTCGAAGTCCCCCCTGCCGCCGAAGGCGACGACCGTCACGGCCAAGAGCACATCGGTCCCAACGGACTCCGGTATCAAGGGAGGCACGGCGCAGGCTCTGCCGAAGCCGTCCGGCTCGGGGAGCCGGGTTCCGGCGGCCGGCATCTCCGGCACTCCGGTGTCGACTCCCACCGGGAGTGTGCCCAGCCCCGCCACCGCTGGGACCCAGACCTCCGTGCTGAGCACCACGCAGACCGTGGCTCCCGGCACCGGGCCGTTCGGCGGCGGCGGGCAGGAGGTTCGGCCCACGATGCCCACGACGGCCACGCCGGGTGGAGTGCCGCCGGTAGAGGGCCCCGGGCTACGTGACGGTCGAGCTGCCGGCGGCGGTACGGGCACCGGGGGCGGTGGCCGCGGCGCGGCTGCCGCCAAGCCGGGAGGCGGGCCGCTGGGACGGCCGGGCGGTGTCGTGGGCGAGACGGTACTGCCCGGGCCCGGCGAGCGACGGGGCAAGCAGGCGTTCACGGAGGGCGGTTCCGGGCTCGGCGCCCGGAACCGAGCGTCCGGCGTCGGCGGCACGGGCGGGATGCCGCACGGCGTGCCGATGAGCGACGGACAGCGCCGCCGGAAGGGGACGGGGAAGGACGGCAAGCGGCCGGACTACCTCGTCGAGGACGAGGAGACCTGGGCGTCGGACGAGCCCGTCAATCCGAACGTGGTGAAATGAGGCCGTCCGTCAACGGACGGTGACCGGACCGCATCCCGCAGATCGACGATCTGTGGGATGCCTCGCTGAGTGGGGTGAACCAGGTTTGACGCGCCGCCGGTTGGCACGAGGGACGGCGGCCCTGGCCGCCGGGGCGCTGCTGTGGGGCGTCGCGGCGCCGGGGGCGTCGGCCGACCAGATCAGGGACCAGCAGTGGGCCCTGAAGACCTTCGAGGCCGAGACGAAGGTCTGGCCGGTCAGTCAGGGCGAGGGCGTGGTCGTCGCCGTGATCGACAGCGGTGTGAGCCCGGATCATCAGGACCTCACCGGGCAGGTACTGCCTGGGGCGGACTTCTCAGGTGCCGGGACAGACGGCCGGGTGGACAAGGACGGTCACGGAACCGCGATGGCGAGCCTGATCGCCGGGCACGGGCACGGATCGCAGGCCGGCGTGATGGGGCTCGCCCCCAAGGCGAAGATCCTCCCGGTGAAGGTGAAGGGAACGGGTGACAACCCCGACCCCCTGGACAGTGACATCGCCAACGCGATCCGGTTCGCGGTGGATCACGGCGCCAAGATCATCAACATGTCCCTCGGCGGGCCCTACCGGTACAACAGGGAGCTGCGCAAGGCCATCGCCTACGCGGTGTCGAAGGACGCCGTGATGGTTGCCAGCAGCGGTAACGAGAGCGCGTCGCTCGTCGCGTACCCGGCGGCTTTCCCGGGAGTGGTGGCCGTGGGCGCGGTCGACTCCACGGGCAAGGTCTGGGAACGCTCCAACTCGGGGCCGGAGACCACACTCGTCGCACCCGGGGCGGAGATCTATCACGCCACTGCTAAATCCCCGACGAGCTACGGGGTGGCGGACGGCACGTCCGACTCCACCGCGTACGTCTCCGCGACCGCTGCCCTGATCCGCTCCAAATTCCCGGACCTGTCCGCCGGGCAGGTCATCAACCGGATGATCAAGTCCGCCGCCCGCCCGGCTGACGGGTCGGTGACGCCCAATGACCATGACGGGTACGGGATGCTGTCGCCGGCGAAGGCGCTGGAGGCCGATCCGGCCGTGGACAACGGGCCCCGGGAGAACCCACTGGTGGGGAGGGCGGAGTCGCAGGGGGCACCGGAGGAGTACGACACCCCGACCCCGATGGCTCCGGGGGAGGACGAGAGCAACGGGATCGCCGAGACGGCGGGACAGGCGCTCGGAGTGACGCTGCTGGTGGCGGCGGTCGTGGCGGTGATCGGCGGGATCGTCGTGACCGTGGTGCTGGTGGTGCGGGCGCGGCGGCGGAGGCAGCGGCGGGCGGCCGAGGGCGTGCCGTATCCGCCCCACCCCCCGTACGGCGGCCCGGGCCCCGGCCCGCATCAGTGAGCGCGGAGCCACTCCTCCCGTAGCGCGGCCATGTGCAGGACGTCCCAGTAGCGCCCGTCCCAGTGGTGGGCCTGGCGGGCGCGGCCTTCGAGGGTGAAGCCGGCCTTCCGGTAGGCCCGGGCGGCGCGTTCGTTGTACTCGTAGACCTCCAGCTGGACGCGGTGGAGCCGGATGGTCTCGAAGGCGTGCCGCAGCACCAGCAGGGTGGCCTCGGTGCCGATGCCCCGGCCGGTGCTGTCGGGGGTGAGGGCGATCCGGTAGTCCGCGGCGGAGTTGTCGGGGTCGAGGTCGTTGAGGGCGACCTCGCCGAGGAACCGGCCGGTGGCCGGGTCCTCGACGGCGAGGTCGAGGCGGTCGGGCTGTTCGGGGCGGGTGGCGCACCACTGCCGGATCTGTTCGCGGGTGAAGGCCGTCCGGGTGCCGGTGAGCCGGTTGGTCTCCTGGTCGGTGCAGAGCCGGTACATCGGTTCGGTGTGCCGGGCGTCCAGCGGGACGAGGCGGACGGTGGGCCCGTGCAGCACGGGCTTCACGGCGAGCGCGGCGAGGTCCGCGAGCGCGGCGAGGTCGGAGGTCATGCCGGCCAGGATGGCGAGCCGGCATCCCGTTCGTCCACGGCTTTTCGCCCCGTCCGCCGCCCCTCTCTGCTACTCGGCGACGGCGATCTGCTCCCGGTGGTGGGCCGGCGCGGTGAGTTCGTCGACGATGGCGACGGCGAGGTCGGCCTGGGCGATCCGGGGGCCGAGGACCTGTGGCCCGCCGACCCGGTAGCGGCCGGTGCCGGGGTCGGTGCGGTCGAGGTCCATGGGCGGGGTGACGACGACCCAGTCGAGCTCGGCGGGTGCGGCGCGGAGCAGGTCGAGGGCGGTGGCGTGGCCGAGCGAGAAGGCGCGGTGGGCCTCGGGGAACTCGGGGTCGTCGTGGACGGCGGTGCCGGGCGCGGTCTCCAGGGTGGTGGCCACGCCGACGCTCACCAGGCGTGGGACGCCGGCCTGCCGCAGCCCGGCGACGAGGGCGGTGGTGGCGGCGCCGTAGAACTCGGTGGACGGCGTGTCCGGCGTGTAGACGGAGCTGACGGCGGCGGCGTGCCCGCGCGCGCCGGCCGCGACGGCCGCCGGGTCGGTGACGTCGCAGCGCAGCAGCCGGACGCCGGGCCCGGCGAGGTCGGCGTGCCGGTCGGGCTCGCGGACGGCGGCGGTGACGGTGAGCCCGCGCCGCCGGGCTTCCGCGACGACGGCCCGGCCGACCTGGCCGCCCGCGCCGTAGACGATGACGTCGGTGTGCTGCTGCTCCTCGGTGGTGCTGCTCATGGTGCTCTCCCGTCCGTTCCTGCGGGGGCGCTGTCGCCCGCCGCTGACGGGACGGTAGGGCAGGGGGTGCCAGTTACTTCAAGGGAACCGGCCTTCAACGGCGGCTATCGCCACCTCGGTCGCGCGCACGCCCGGGGTACGGTCGGGGCATGACGCAGACCGATCCCGCGCCGCTGCCGGCCGATCTCCTCCCCGCCGACTGCCCGGTGCCGTCGGTGCCGGTGCTGGGCAGCCGGAAGTGGGCCTGGCGGATCATCCGCTGCCTGGAGGACGGGCCGCGCCGGTTCTCGGAGCTGCGGGTTCCGCTGGCGGGCATCACCGCCAAGGTGCTGGCGGAGTCGCTGCGCTCGATGGAGCAGGACGGTGTGCTGGTCCGGACGGAGTTCGACGAGAACCCGCCGCGGGTCGAGTACGCGCTGACGCCGCTGGGCCGGACGCTGCTCGGGCCGATGGACGCGATGTGCGCGTGGAGCCGGGAGAACCTGGCGGGCCTGCTGGCGGCCCGGGCGGAGCACGAGCGCGGGCACTGAAGGGGCGCGGCCCGCTGGCGGCATGCTCGGCCGCTGGCGGTATTTCGGCGCTCGCTGGCGACGGTGCCGCTGGTGGCGGCCCCGGCCCCGCGGCCATGCTGGGCCCATGAACGCTTCTGAGCACGCGGCCGCGTCCGCCGGCCCGGCCGACGAGATCACCCCGGACACCAAGGACTGGACCTGGGTGCTGGAACGCCCGTGCGCCGACTGCGGGTTGGACACCCCGGCCGTGGCGCGGGAGGACGTGGCCGGGATGGTCCGGGCGAACGCCCGCGCCTGGGTCGAGCTGCTGGCGGCCGGTGACGAGGACGGCCTGCGCCGCCGCCCGGCCCCGGGGACCTGGTCGTCGCTGGAGTACGCGTGCCACGTCCGGGACGTCTTCCGGCTGTTCCACCACCGGCTGAACCTGATGCTCGACCAGGACGGCCCGCTGTTCCCGAACTGGGACCAGGACGAGACGGCCGTCGCCGAGCGCTACGGCGAGCAGCGGCCGCGGACGGTGGCCGGGGAGCTGGCGGAGGCCGCGGAGACGCTGGCCGCGGCCTTCGAAGCGGTGGCGGGGGAGCAGTGGCACCGCACCGGCGACCGGTCGGACGGGGCGCGCTTCACCGTGGAGTCCTTCTCCCGCTACCTGATCCACGACCCGGTCCACCACCTCTTCGACGTGACCGGCGAGCGGGTCTGAGGGACGGCCCCGCGGGGGAGGTCACCAGCCGGAGGCCTCGCGCAGCATGGTGCGGCGGAGCCGGCCGGCCACGCTGGCGGTGTCGGTGCCGATCACGTCGGCGATCTCGGGGGCGGCGAGGCCGACCACGTAGTGCAGGATCGCGAGGTCGTCGTCGGCCGGGTGGCGGTCCGGCTCGGGGGGTTCGCGGCGGGTGTGCTCGGCGACGGTGCCGCGCAGGATCTGCCAGGCGAGTGCGGTGGGGTTGGAGCTGCCCAGTAATTCGCGCCAGTGCACGGCGATTTCGGCGAATGCCTGCTGGACGGCGGCAGCCGCGGCGCTGTGCTCGGTCAGCCACACGCGGGCATAGCTGAGGTACCGGGGGCGGTGGAGTTCGCAGAAGGCGGCGAACTCCAGCGGCACGTCCTCCGATTCGCCCGGGCCGGCCTCGGGGGCCGGCCCGGCGGAACTCGCGTGACGGTTGGTCATCTCGTCTTCTCGGCAACGGAGATGGGTATCTGACGGTCGATCATCTGTGCTCACTCTACGGTAGGCCCTCGGTGCACTGGGTGACCAATCCGATGGAATGCCCGGAACCCGCCGCCGCCCGTCCGGTTCCGGTGGCGGCCGCCGCGGCGCGCCGGCGGTGGTGCGCCGCGGGGGCTGGGGAGCGGTGGCGGGGAGGCGGGGTCGGGGGTCGGTCGGGGGAGGGTCGCGCGGTGGTCCGGAGGGCGTTGGTGCGAGCACGTCGCAGCTGGTCAGAGGGCGTGGAACGGCGGTGCCGCAAGGCGGTTGATGTGCCACCGTAGGGCCTGCCGGGGCCGGCGTCCACGCCCACGGCGCGAAGCGGTGCCCGCGCAACCGCCCGCACAACCGCGCTCGCGCCCGGGGGTGTCGTCATCCGCACCCGGACGGCCCAAGCGGTGGCCGGTCCGTCGACCGTGGCGGCGTGCCCGCCGGTGCCGGGTGGCGGGCCGCCGCGAGCCGGGGGGCGTGCGCGGGGTGGGCGCGCTGCGGATGCGCTGGATCGGGCACTCGCCGCGCGCCGGGGCAGGACGTGGCCGCGGAGGGCGCACGCACCCTGCTGGCCGCCACCGTGCGCTTCGACCACGACGCGGCGGTCCGGACCCGGAGGGGCGGACGCGGTCACGGTCGGCGGGCGGCGGCCGGACGTCGGCGCACCCGAACGCCAGGGGCCCGGGAGGTCGGGATCCCGGGACGCGAGGAGATCGGGAAGTCGAGGTGTCGGGAAGTCGAAGTGTCGGGAAGTCGAGGTGTCCGGATGTCTGGATGCCTGGATGTCTGGATGTCGGGAATGCGGGGCTCAGGACGTCGTGCGCGACTCCGCCGGTGCGGCGGACGGCCCGGGCGAGACCGGCGGGGCGAGGTCGTCGACGGCGGTGCCGCGCTCGACCTGGGCGGGGAAGGACTCGACGGCCCGTCGGGCGAGCCGGGCCGCGGCCTCGTCCCCGGACCCGGACCCGGTCTCCTCCCCGCCTTCGTGCGCCGACCGCCGCTGCCGGCCGAGCGCCGCCCGGGCGGCGTGCTCCTCCGCCAGCTGTCTCGCCGTCAGGTACGCCTGAACGGCCGCCATGCCGTAGACCGGCTGGATGAGTTGGTGGCCCTTGAAGAAGGGTCTGGCCGGCGCGAACCCGGCGGCGACCACGAGGTCGCGGATCTCCGCTATCTCCGCCTCGCTGCGGGCGGTGAAGCGGACCTCCCAGCCCTTCTTGTACGTATGGCCCTTCTCGCCGCTACGGCGGGCCGGGTCCGGGCGGCGGACGTATCCGGGCAGGCGGCCGAGGCGGAGCTGGGCCGCGCGGAGGCCGGCGGTCTCGTCACGTGACATGACGTAAGCCTAGGCAATCCCCGGGGTGGGATTGGCGTTCGGAGGGTCCCTCGGCGTATGCCTTTGATCACTCTGGGTCAGAGGTCCAGGTTGCTGATCGTTTTCGATCGGGTTCGACAACCTCGTGAACGGCAATTACTCCGAATGGGTGAGGGTATGAGGACTTTAGTGCGGGTCGGTCCCGGTTTAACGACGGTTGCGTAACAGTGCGTCAGGCGGCCGGTCGCGAGCCCGGGCCGTTGGGGATGGTGTCGGCATGAACTACCGGATTCCCTCGCCGCCGCCGTCTCTTGAGGAGCTGGCGAAGCGTCAGCAGAACGTCGTCACCGCGAGCCAGTTGCGCGCCAGGGGCGTGCCGGGCCGGATCGTCACCGAGCACTGCCGCCGCGGCGGCCCCTGGCAGCGGCTGTTGCCCAGGGTCTACCTGCTGCAGTCCGGCGAGCCCACGCCGGAGCAGCGGATGTGGGCCGCGCTGCTGTACGCCGCGCAGAACGGCCGCGAGGAGGGCCGCCGCGAGGGCGCGGTGATCACCGGGGCGGCCGCGCTGGCGCTGTACGGCTTCGCCACCGTGCCCCGGCTGCCCGCGGTGACCGGGGTGGACGTCCTGGTGCCCCGGCAGCGCCGGCTCAAGGACGCCGGCGAGGTGCGGATCCGGCGCACCGGGCGGGAGTTGGAGGCCCGATCGGTGCACGGCCTGGCCTGCGCCCCGGTGGCCCGGGCGGTCGCCGACGCCCTGCTGGAGTGGACGGCGCAGCCGGCCGCCGCCGCGCCGCTGCGCGCGGTGCTGCGGGAGGCCGTGTCCCGCCCGGAAAGCCGCTGCACGGTACGGGAGTTGGTGACCGAGCTGGCCGAGTGCGGGCTGGCCGACGAGCCCCGGGTGCGCGCCGCGCTCGACGAACTCCTCGCCTCCGAACGGGACTTCACCATCGCGGAGCTCGGCCGGCTGGTCTCGGGGTGGCCGCTGCCCGCCGCGCTGCGCTCCCCCGAACTGCGGATGCGCGGCGGCACCTACATCGCCGTCCCCGACCTCTACTGGCCGGAGCGCGGCGTCGCGGTCGAGGTGGACTCGGAGCTGCGCTGCGTCAGCGAGGGCGAGGCCGCCTGGGTGCGCGGCGGCCAGCACCGGATGGAGTACCTGGGCATCCGGGTGGTGTACGTGTCCGGCGCCCGGCTGGCCGCGGACCCGCAGGCGGTCGGCGAGGAGCTGCGCGAGGCCTACCGGGCCGGCGGCACGGACGTGGTGGAGCTGCTGGCGATCTGAGGGCCCGAGAGCCCAAGAGCCCAGAGCCCAAGAGCCCAGAGCCCAGAGCCCAGAGCCCAAGAGCCCAGAGCCCAGAGCCCAGAGCCCAAGAGCCCAGAGCCCAGAGCCCAGAGCCCAAGAGCCCAGAGCCCAGAGCCCAGAGCCCAGAGCCCAGAGCCCAAGAGCCCGAGAGCCCCAGAGCCCAGAGCCCAGAGCCCAAGAGCCCAGAGCCCAGAGCCCAGAGCCCAAGAGCCCAGAGCCCAGAGCCCAGAGCCCAAGAGCCCGAGAGCCCAAGAGCCCAGAGCCCAAGAGCCCGAGAGCCCGGGCCCACGGGCCCGCGGATCCTCAGGAGCGGACCACCGGGGTGCCGACCAGTTCGACCCCGGCCGCCCGCAGTTCCTCCAGCGCGGCGGCCGTGGTCCCGGGCGCGACCCCGGCGGTGAGGTCGAGCAGCACCCGGGTGGTGAAGCCGGCCCGTGCCGCGTCCAGGGCGGTCGCCCGGACGCAGTGGTCGGTGGCGATGCCGACCACGTCGATCTCGTCGACCTGCCGCTCGCGCAGCCACTCCACCGGGCCGCGGCTGTTCTCGTCCAGGCCCTCGAAGCCGCTGTACGCCGCCGAGTAGGCGCCCTTGTCGAAGACCGCCTCGACCGCGCCGGAGATCACGGAGGGCGCGAAGTTGGGGTGGAAGCCGACGCCCTCGGTGCCCGCGACGCAGTGCACGGGCCAGCTGGTGACGTAGTCGGGCTCGGTGGAGAAGTGCTCGCCCGGGTCGATGTGGTGGTCCCGGGTGGCGAGGATGTGGTGGTAGCCGGGGGAGGACTCGGCGATCAGGTCGGTGATGGCGGCCGCCACCTCGGCGCCGCCGGCGACGGCCAGGCTGCCGCCCTCGCAGAAGTCGTTCTGCACGTCGACGACGATCAGTGCCCGGTGCATGGTTCGCGTCCTCGGATGTGGGGGCGGTGTGCCCCGGTGGTGGGGGCCCTCGTGAGGGGACTCCCGGGAACTCTACGGCTGACTCTAGGGAGTGGCGCGCGGGGGCGGAAGGCTTGGGACCGGGCCGGGGCTCGTCCGTCACGAGCCCCGGGACCGGCCCCGCGACCGCCGCCGGCCCGCGCGGGGGCCGGCCGGGCGGCGGTTCGCCTCCGGACGGTCGCGGTCAGGCGATCAGCTCGGTGGGGATGACCGGGTCGCCCTTGGAGAGCTGAGTGGCCGACAGCGGCAGCGCGGCCCGGGCGCGGACGTGCCGCTCGCGGGCGGCGCCCAGCGGCTCCCGGCCGACCGTCTCGCCGGCCCGCACCAGCGGAACCTGGATCAGGTGCGGCTCCAGTTCGGCGGGCACCGGCCCGGTGCCGACCACCTCGGCCTCGGCGACGCCCTCGGCGTCGGGGCGGCGGGCGGCCCACTTGCGGCCGCCGACGCTGGTCTTGCCGCCGGCCGCGCGCTTGGCCACCGGCACCAGCGGGCCGTCCTCGGTTTCGGCGCGGGCGACCAGCTTGTAGACCATCGCGCAGGTCGGGTGCCCGCTGCCGGTGACCAGGCTGGTGCCGACGCCGTAGCCGTCCACCGGGGCGGCGGCCAGGGCGGCGATCGCGTACTCGTCGAGGTCGGAGGTGACGATGATCCGGGTCTGCTCGGCGCCCAGCTCGTCCAGCTGCCGGCGGACCCGGTGGGCGAGCAGGGTGAGGTCGCCGGAGTCGATCCGGACGGCGCCCAGCTCGGGGCCGGCCACCTCGACGGCCGTGCGGACGGCCTCGCGCAGGTCGTAGGTGTCGACCAGCAGGGTGGTGCCCTTGCCCATGGAGGCGATCTGGGCCTGGAAGGCGTCCCGCTCGCTGTCGTGCACCAGGGTGAAGGCGTGCGCGGCGGTGCCGGTGGTCGGGATGCCGTGGGTGAAGCCGGCCTGCAGGTCGGAGGTGGCGGCGAAGCCGGCGACGTAGGCGGCCCGGGCGGCGGCGACGGCGGCCTGCTCGTGGGCCCGGCGGGCGCCCATCTCGATCACCGGGCGGCCGCCGGCCGCGGCGGTCATCCGGGAGGCGGCGGCCGCGATGGCCGAGTCGAAGTTGAGGATCGAGAGGATGACCGTCTCCAGGATCACCGCTTCGGCGAAGGTGCCCTCGACGGTGAGCAGCGGCGAGCCGGGGAAGTAGACCTCGCCCTCGGGGTAGCCGTGGATGTCGCCGCTGAAGCGGTAGTCGGCGAGGTAGCGCAGGGTGTCCTCGTCGACCACGCCCTGGTCGGAGAGCCAGTCCAGCTGGGCGCTGTCGAAGCGGAAGTCCTCGACGGTGTCGAGCACCCGGCCGGTGCCTGCCATGACGCCGTAGCGGCGGCCGCTCGGCAGGCGGCGGGTGAACACCTCGAAGACGGAGCGGCGGTGCGCGGCCCCGCTGCGCAGGGCGGCCTGCAGCATGGTGAGCTCGTAGCGGTCGGTGAGCAGCGCGGTCGAACCGGCCGCGCGCACGGAAGTGGCGTCCATGAGGATGATGCTACTACCACTTAGCGTCAAAGTGACGATTTCTCGTGACGCGCGCCGGGGCGGAATCGCCCGGCCGTCCCCCGGATGGCAGCATGGGGCGTGTAGGGGGAGCGGACGAGTGTGCAACGAGGAGGCCCGGCGGTGAGTGTCGCGCCCGTGGAGATCGAGCGCCCGGAGGTCGAAGGACTGCCGGTGACGGAACCGGACACGCCGTGGGTGACCATCGTGCACAACGACCCGGTCAACCTGATGAGCTACGTCCAGTACGTCTTCCAGGCCTACTTCGGCTACCCGAAGGACAAGGCCCGGAAACTGATGATGGACGTGCACACCAAGGGTCGGGCGGTGGTCTCCAGCGGCTCCCGCGAGGAGATGGAGCGCGACGTGCAGGCCCTGCACGGCTACGGCCTCTGGGCGACGCTGCAGCACGACTGACCCGACCTGCGCACCCGCCGCGGCCGGCCCCGGCGCGCGGCCGCAGGACCGAAGACGACGAGAACGGGCTGACCGATACACATGGCCGCATTGTTCGAGAGCACCGGAGGCGGCGGCGCGGCGCTCGCGCTGGACGAGGTCGAGGCCGCCATCCTGCGGACCTTCGAGGTGCAGATGCTGGAGCTGATCGGCCCCGGCCCGGGCGGCGACGACAGCGACCCGCTCGCCGCGCTGTTCGCCGAGGGGCCGACCGAGGCGCCCGCCGACCCGGCGCTGGCCCGGCTGTTCCCGGAGGCCTACGTCGACCCGGAGAAGCCCGCGGACGCCGAGGCCGAGGCGGCCTCCGGCGAGTTCCGCCGCTACACCGAGCCGGACCTGCGGACCCGCAAGCGGGACGACGCGCTGGCCGTCGTCCGCTCGCTGGACGGCCTCGGCGGGGCCGGCGTGCTCGAACTGGGCGCGCCCGACTGCCTGCGCTGGCTGGGTGCGCTGAACGACCTCCGGCTGGCGCTCGGCACCCGGCTGGAGGTCACCGAGGACGACGAGACGGGCCTCTATCAGCTGCCGGACGGTGACGACCGCAAGCCGCTGGTGATCGCCTACGTGTGGTTCGGGGCGCTCCAGGAGTCGCTGCTGGAGGCGATCGCGCCCTGACGGCGGCCCGAGCGCACACCGATCGAGCGCTGATCGCGCCCTGATCGCCCGCTCCGTCCGGGTGATCCTGCCCGATTGCGGGCACGCCCCGGCCGGTTCGTCCACCATCTGGACGGTTGGCCGGGGCATTTCCGTTCAAATCGGGCGAACCCTATCAGGTCATGCTCAAATATCGCTCAGATGCACACCGCTGTCCGAACCCTGCGTGGTACGACTTCTCCACCCCACGAGACCCACCCAGGACGGTGCCCCATGGCCGAGCAGTCGTACGACCAAGTGGTCGACACCACCCCGGACGAGGAGGGATACGAGCGGGGGCTGGGCAGTCGCCAGATCCAGATGATCGCGATCGGCGGCGCCATCGGTACCGGCCTCTTCCTCGGCGCCGGAACCGCCATCTCCAAGTCCGGCCCGAGCCTGATCCTCTCCTACGCCGTCGCCGGCGTGGTGATCTTCGCGATCATGCGGGCCCTCGGCGAACTCCTCACCTACCGCCCGGTCTCCGGCAGCTTCGCCGAGTACGCCCGGGAGTTCCTCGGCCCCTTCGCCGGCTACGTCACCGGCTGGACGTACTGGCTGTTCTGGGTCGTCACCGGCATGGCCGAGACCACCGCCGCCGCCGTCTACGTCAAGTTCTGGGCCCCCGGCATCCCGCAGTGGCTCAGCGCGCTGACCTTCCTGGTCATCCTCTACGCGGCCAACCTGATCTCGGTGAAGCTGTTCGGCGAGATCGAGTTCTGGTTCTCCATGGTCAAGGTCACCGCCATCATCGGCATGATCCTGATCGGCATCGGCGTGCTCACCCTCGGCTTCAGCAAGGCCGGTGACACCGCGTCGATCAGCCACCTGTGGGAGAACGGCGGCTTCTTCCCCAAGGGCATCGGCGCCACCGTGATGACCCTGCAGATCGTCATGTTCGCCTACCTCGGCGTCGAACTCGTCGGCGTCACCGCCGGCGAGAGCGAGAACCCCGAGAAGACCCTCCCGCGCGCCATCAACACCCTGCCCTGGCGCATCGCGCTGTTCTACATCGGCGCCCTGGTGGTCATCCTCTCGCTCGTCCCGTGGACCGAATTCCAGCCCGGCGTCAGCCCGTTCGTCGCCGCCTTCGGCAAGATCGGCATCCCGGCGGCGGCCGGCATCATCAACTTCGTGGTGCTCACCGCCGCGCTCTCCTCCTGCAACTCCGGCATGTACTCCACCGGCCGCATGCTGCGCGACCTCGCCCTGCGCGGCCAGGCCCCCGGGCAGCTCACCAAGCTCAACACCCGCCGCACCCCGGCCTTCGCGATCACCGTCTCCTGCCTGCTGATGGGAGCCGGCGTGGTGCTCAACTACCTCGTCCCGGCACGGGCGTTCGAGTACATCACCTCCGTCGCCACGGTCTGCGGCCTGTGGACCTGGGCGATGATCCTGATCTCCCAGATCCGCTACCGGAAGGCCTGGAAGGCCGGCCACCTGCCCGCGCCCACCTTCAAGGCGCCCGGCGGCGCCTGGGTCAGCTGGGCCGCGCTCGCCTTCCTGGCCATGGTCGTCGTGCTGATCGCCCTCGACGAGGACAACCGGATCTCGCTCTACGTCTTCCCCGGCTGGGCACTGGTGCTGGTGATCGGCTACCAGGTGCTCAAGCGCCGCAACCCGCAGGCCGCCCACGGCCTCGCCCACGACCACCTGCACGCCCGCGGCGGAAACGTGGACGCCCGCTGATCACGCCTCGGACGCCCCGGCGGAGGCCCGCCGGGGCGTGCTTATCCTGACCCCATGCTGACCATCACCCGAGAACTCCGCGACCGGATCGTGGCCCACGCCCGCGCCGACCACCCGGACGAGGCCTGCGGCGTGGTCGCCGGACCGGCCGGCACCGGACGGCCCGAGCGGTTCGTCCCGATGCTCAACGCCGCCCGCTCGCCCACCTTCTACGAGTTCGACTCGGGCGACCTGCTCAAGCTCTACCGCGAGATGGACGACCGCGACGAGGAGCCGGTGATCGTCTACCACTCGCACACCGCCACCGAGGCCTACCCCTCCCGCACCGACGTGAGCTACGCCTCCGAGCCGTTCGCCCACTACGTCCTGGTCTCCACCGCCGAAGGCGCCGACGAGGACGACCCGTACCAGTTCCGCTCGTTCCGCATCGTGGACGGCGAGATCACAGAGGAAGACGTCCAGGTCGTCGAGGCCTACCCGGCCTGACCAGCACCCACCTGGACGCGGCCCGCCGACCCCGTGCGAGCGGTCGGCGGGCCCGTACCGTCTCAGTACGGGAAACGGGAACATCCGCATCACGAGACGGGCATGCCCAAGCGGGCCCGGGAATCTATACGATGAGCCCATGCGTTCCGTCGATGTGAGCAACCAGGCCCCGGGCACCCGCCTCGTGGCGCGCCTGCACATCGACCTGTGCCGGCACGCCGGCGCGATCTGTCCCGGCACGCCCGCGCGCTCGCGCTGAGCCGCCCGCCCCGCACCCCGGGCCCGCCGCCGGCGGCGCCGAGCCCCCGGCAACCGCCCGCCCGCCCGGCACCGCCCGCCCCGCCGCGCCCGCCGCGGCCCACCCTCACCTGACGTCACGACTCGCACAGGAGCGCACACCCATGGCCATCGAGGTCCGCATCCCGACCATCCTCCGCACCTACACCGACGGCGCCAAGGCCGTCGAGGGCAACGGCAGTAACCTGGGCGAGCTCTTCACCGACCTCGACGCCCGCCACCCGGGCATCGCCGCCCGCCTGGTGGACGGCGGCGAACTGCGCCGCTTCGTCAACGTCTACCTGAACGACGAGGACGTGCGCTTCCTGGAGGGCATCTCCACCACCCTCGCGGACGGCGACAGCGTCACCATCCTGCCCGCCGTGGCCGGCGGCGCCCGCTGACCTCCCGGGGCTCCCCCCGCCCGGTGGTGGCGGGGGAGCCCCGCTCCTCATCCCCGACGCCGCGGCCGGAGGCCCCCTTGCGTTACGACAGTCCGCTCGAAGCAGTCGGCAACACCCCGCTGGTGCGCCTGCCCCGGCTGTCCGCCGCCGTCCCCGGCAACACCGAGGGGCTGGTGAACCTCTGGGCCAAGCTGGAGGACCGCAACCCCACCGGCTCCGTCAAGGACCGCCCGGCGCTGCACATGATCGAACGCGCCGAGGCCGCCGGCCGGCTCACCCCCGGCTGCACCATCCTGGAGCCCACCAGCGGCAACACCGGCATCTCGCTCGCCATGGCCGCCAAGCTCAAGGGCTACCGGATGGTCTGCGTGATGCCCGAGAACACCAGCGAGGAACGGCGCGAACTGCTCCGCATGTGGGGCGCCGAGATCATCTCCTCCCCGGCCGCCGGCGGCTCCAACACCGCCGTCCGGATCGCCAAGGAGATCGCCGCCGAGCACCCCGACTGGGTCATGCTCTACCAGTACGGCAACCCCGACAACGCCGGCGCCCACTACGCCGGCACCGGCCCCGAGATCCTCGCCGACCTGCCGACCGTCACCCACTTCGTGGCCGGCCTCGGCACCACCGGCACCCTCATGGGCGTCGGCCGCTACCTGCGCGAGAAGGTCCCCGGCGTGAAGATCGTCGCCGCCGAACCGCGCTACGACGACCTCGTGTACGGGCTGCGCAACCTCGACGAGGGCTTCGTCCCCGAGCTGTACGACGCCGAGGTGCTCACCACCCGCTTCTCGGTCGGCTCCGCCGACGCCGTCCGGCGCACCCGCGAACTCCTCCAGCAGGAGGGCATCTTCGCGGGTGTCTCCACCGGCGCCATCCTGCACGCCGCGATCGGCGTCGCCCGCAAGGCGGCGGCCGCCGGGGAGCGCGCGGACGTCGTCTTCGTGGTCGCGGACGGCGGCTGGAAGTACCTCTCCACCGGCATCTACACCGCCGAGACCACCGAGGCCGCCGTCGAGGCGCTGCAGGGCCAGCTCTGGGCCTGACCGCCCGGCGCCCGCGAGGGCCTGACGGTTCTGACGGGTTCTGACGGTTCTAACGGTTCTGCAGCTCGCGCTGGGCGCGGGCCCAGACCTGGCCGTCCAGCGTGCCGGCCCGGCGGCGGAAGTCCCGCAGCGGCACCTCGCGCAGCTCGTCGGTCTCCAGCCAGCTGGCCCGGCCCTGCCGGTCGCCCACCGCGCCGGGCGGCAGCGCCAGCACCCCCGGGCGCTCCGCGTGGTGCTTGCTGGTGATCTTCGCGACGGTGGCCGTCCGGCCGTTCACCCGCAGCACCAGGCACGGGCGGTCCTTCGAGCCCGGGCCGTCCTCGAACGGCACCTCGGCCCACCAGACCTCCCGCGGCCGCGGCCCCGCCGCCCCGCCACCGGCCGGCCGCGGCCCGCTCGGCCGGCGCGGCCCGGGCGGCGCCCCGGCCGAGCGGGTGCGCCGCAGCAGCACCGCCAGGACCACGGCCACCAGGGCCGCCGCCACCACCAGGGCCACCGTGCTCGCGTTCATGGCGCCGAACCTACCGGGGCGGCGGCGCACGCCACCACCGGGACGGCCACGGCCGCCGGGGATTTGTCCGGGTTCTGCTCCCGGTTCGTCACGGATCCGCCACGTCGCCCGTTCCGCGGCGAACGCCCCGCCGTGTCCGGAAAAGCTGCCTCACGACCGCCCGCCGCCCCGGAGGTGCCCCGTGACAGCCGAACTGTGGTCGTACGCGGAGATCGCCCGCCACATCAACGTCCAGCCGGAGACCGTCCGCAGCTACCGGCGGCACGGCCTGCTGCCCGACCCCGACGTCATCGACGCCAACGGCCACCCCCGCTGGTACCCGGACACCGTCCGCGCCTGGGCCCGCAACCGCCCCCGGCACCGCTGACCCGCCGCCCGCGGCCGTCCCCGCCCTTCTGGTGATTCCAGCCACAGCCCGGCACGGGGACGGGGGCAAAGTGCCCCGCCGCCCTTACCCTCGACACACCAACGCAGTGCTACCGGCCGGTTCACCGGCCCGGCCTGCTGTTTCCATGCCGTTTTCCAGCAGCAGCCAGGACGTGTCGGGGCGGAGGGGCTCGGATGAAACTGACCGTGGTGGGGTGCTCGGGGAGCTTCCCGTCCGCCGACTCGGCCTGCTCCAGCTACCTGGTCGAGGCGGACGGCTACCGCATCGTGCTCGACCTCGGCAACGGCGCCCTCGGCGCGCTGCAGCAGCACACCGGCCTGTACGACGTCGACGCCGTGCTGCTCAGCCACCTGCACGCCGACCACTGCGTCGACCTGTGCGCCTACTGGGTCGCCCGCAACTACCGCGCCGAGGGCTGCCCCGACCTGCTGCCCGTCTACGGCCCGACCGGCACCGCCGAGCGCCTCGCCCGCGCCTACGACATGCCGGAGAACCCGGGGATGAAGGAGGTCTTCGAGTTCCGCACCATCACCCCCGGCACCTTCGACCTCGGCCCGTTCCGGATCGCCGTCGCCCAGGTGAACCACCCCGTCGACGCCTTCGCCTTCCGGATCGAGCACGGCGGGCGCTCGCTGGTCTACTCCGGCGACACCGGGGAGAGCGCGGCACTCGTCGAACTCGCCCGCGACACCGACCTGTTCCTGTGCGAGGCCGCCTACCTCGACGGCCGCGACACCTACCGGGCCGTCCACCTCAACGGCCGGGAGGCCGGCGAGCACGCCACCGCCGCCGGCGCCCGCCGGCTCGTCCTCACCCACATCCCGCCGTGGACGGACGCCGAGCGCAACCTCCGCGACGCGGCGGCCGCCTACCCCGGGCCGGTCGAACTGGCCCGCCCCGGCGCGGTCTACGAGCTCTGACCCGGCCTTTCGCGCGGCCGGAAGAATTCTCGGATCCACCTGCAACCCCCCGGGCCCCCGCACGTCCATGTAAGTGAGCGGCGGGGAGCCGCTCGACCCGGCCCGCCGATCCGGCGGGGCCGGCTGCGGATCGGCGCGCCCATGGGCGAGCCGCACAACGGGGCCTCCAACGGCGGCGTCGGCCCCGCCCTCGTCCTGCGCAGCACCGTCAAGGGGGCGCCGGACTCGCCGACCGACACCCACCGGATCGTCGTCGGCTCGATCGCCAACTCGGTCGTCGGGGTGCCGGGCACGGCCGTGGCCGGCGGTGCACCGATCGAGTTCGAGGTGCACCTCACCAACCCGACGCCGTCCGCCCACACCAACCTCGGCAACGTGCTGTTCGCCGACCGGCGCGCCAGGGTCGAGGCCCGTGCCGCGGACGGCAACTGGGTGTCGCTGGAGCCCGTCGTCACCATCCCGGACGACCCGGCGGGCTTCTCCGTGAACGGCCCCGACTCCTCCGCCGAGCCCGGCAGTGACCAGGTCGCGAAGGTCCGGGTCAGCTACCCGGCCGGCATGCCGCTCGGCGGGACCGCGCTGAACCCCTGCGTCTTCGTCAACGAGGGCGAGGGCCACCCGTTCCAGGGCACCACCATGTGTTCGGCCGGTGCCGAGGTCCAGGTCGTCGCCCCCGCGGCGCCGGCACCGTCGACCGCGCCGGACCGGACGGGCGCCCCGGCCGCCGCCGGTGCCCGGCCGGCCGCCGATGTCACCCCGCAGGCCGCCGCGATCACGGACGACAAGCCCGTGATCGCGGCGGACGGCGGCGTGACCCCGTGGGCGGCGAACCCGGCGAAGCCGGCGGAGGGCGAGCTCGCGGCCACCGGCACCGACCTCCACTGGGCGGGCTCGGCGGGCGTCGCCGCCCTGCTGCTCGGCGCCGGCGGCGCGGGGCTGGTCCTGGTCCGGCGGCGTCGCGCTACGCGCTGACGGCTCGTCAGTCGACGGTGTCGGGCGCCGGCTTCCGGCGCCCCGGCACCGGCAGGCCGAGGTGGTCGCGCAGGGTCGAACCGGTGTACTCGGTGCGGAACACCCCGCGCTCCTGGAGCAGCGGCACCACCCGGTCGACGAAGTCGTCCAGGCCGCCCGGGGTGAGGTGCGGGACGAGGATGAAGCCGTCCGCCGCGTCGTGCTGCACGAACTCGTCGATCTGCCGGGCGACGGTGGCGGGGGCGCCGACGAAGGACTGCCGGCCGGTCACCTCGATCACCAACTCCCGGCTGCTGAGCCCCTTCTCGGCCGCGACCTCGCGCCAGCGGGCGGCCGTGGCGAGCGGGTCGCCGTGCCGGACCCGGCCCTGGACCAGGGTGCTCGCCGGGACGGGGTCGACGGCCGGCAGCGGCCCGTCCGGGTCGTGGTCGGAGAGGTCGACGCCCCAGACCTGCTCCAGGAAGTCGATCGCGGTCTGCGGGCTCACCTGGGCCCGGCGGACCTCGGCGGCGAGTTCGACCGCCTCGGCGTCGGTGTCGGCAAGGACGAAGGTCGCCCCGGGCATGATCTTCAGCGCGTCCGGCTCGCGCCCGTAGGCGGCGAGGCGGCGCTTGACGTCCGCGTGGAAGGCCTGGCCGGCGGCGAGGGTGGAGTGCCGGGTGAAGATGACGTCGGCGTGGGCGGCGGCGAACTCCCGGCCCTCGTCGGAGTCCCCGGCCTGGATGACCACCGGGTGGCCCTGCGGCGGGCGGGCCAGCGAGAGCCGGCCCTCGACCTCGAACTGCGGGCCGGCGTGCCGCACGCCGGCCTCCCCGGCGTCCCAGAACTCCCTTGCCAGGCCGAGGAATTCGGCGGCCTGGGTGTAGCGGTCGGCGTGGTCGAGGTAGCCGCCGCGGCGGAAGTTCTCGCCGGTGAAGGCGTCCGAGGTGGTGACCACGTTCCAGGCCGCGCGGCCGCCGGAGAGGTGGTCCAGGGTGGCGAAGCGGCGGGCCAGTTCGTACGGCTCGTTGAAGGTGGCGCTCACGGTGGCCGCGAGGCCGAGCCGTTCGGTGACGGCGGCCAGCGCGTTCAGCACGGTGATCGACTCGGGGCGGCCGACCACGTCCAGGTCGTGGATGCGGCCCTTGGTCTCGCGCAGCCGCAGGCCCTCGGCGAGGAAGAAGAAGTCGAACTTGCCGCGTTCGGCGGTCCGCGCGAGGTGGCGGAAGGAGTCGAAGGCGATGTGGCTGCCGGAGGCCGGGTCGCTCCACACCGTGGTGTTGTTGACGCCCGGGAAGTGCGCGGCGAGGTGGATCTGCTTGAGCGGACGGTCCGTCATCGGGTCACCTCGGCGAGGGAGCGGGAGTCGGTGGCGCCGGCCGCGGGCGCGGCGGCGTAGCGGCTGGCCGGGCGGACCAGGCCCAGGTGCTCGCGCAGGGTGCGGCCGGGGTAGTCGGCGCGCAGCAGCCCGGCGGCGCGCAGGGCCGGGGCGGTCCGTTCGGCGAGGGCGGCGAGGTCGCGTTCGGGCTCGGCGGGGACGAGGTGGAAGCCGTCCACGCCGGTGCCGGCGGCGGTCAGTTCGGCGAGCAGGCGCTCCTCGGCGGCCCGGTCGGGCAGGGCGGCGTCGAGCCGGGCGAGGATGCGCAGGTGTTCGCCGGAGCGCAGCCGCAGCTCGGTGGCGGCGGTGAGCCGGGCGGCCCGGTCGGGGGCGTCGAGCAGGACGACGTCGGCGTGGCGGATCGCGGTGGCGACCCGGGCGCGGCCGGCGGCGGAGGCGTCCGGGGCGAGGTCGGCGGCGGCCACCGGCACGGCGACCACCGGGCGGCCCTGCGGCGGGCGGGGGGTGATGGACGGGCCGCGGACCGAGAAGTACCGGCCCTCGAAGTCGACGTAGTGCAGCTTGTCGCGGTCGACGAACCGGCCGGTGGCGGTGTCGCGGATCTCGGCGTCGTCCTCCCAGCTGTCCCAGAGCCGGGCGGCGACCTCGGCGGCGTCGGCGGCCTCGGCCCACAGCTCGTCGGCGGGCGCGACCGGTCGGCGGCCGAAGGCCCTGGCCTCGGCCTCGGTGGTGGAGACGCCGACCAGCCAGCCGGCCCGGCCCTCGCTCACCCAGTCCAGGGTGTTGAGCGCGATCGAGGTGTGGAACGGCTCGGTGTGGGTGGTGGTGACGGTCGGCACCAGACCGATCCGCTCGGTGAGCGGGGCGATCCGGGCCAGGGTGGCGAGCGCGTCGGGGCGCTGCGGTGCGGCGGCGAAGGAGTCGTCGAGGGTGACGAAGTCCAGGGTGGCCCGCTCGGCGATCCGGGCGAGCGCGGCGTAGTGCCCGGCGTCGAGGCGGCCGGGGCTGTCGAGGGCGGCGGAGAGGTGCAACGGACGGGTCATGGTGTGCCTGGCTTTCCTCGTGCGCGGGCGCGCGGCCGCCGGCTGCCGTACGGACGCGGGTACGCGGATCCGGGGACGGGAGCGCGGCGGGGCGCGGGTGCGTGGTGACGGCCCGGGGGCGGGCGGGGAGCCCGCGGCGGGCGGAGGGGGAGGAGGACGGCCGGCGCCGGGCGGGACTCAGCCTCGGCCGGGCGGCGGCGGAAGGGGTCGGCTCAGCCGCGACACGCCGCGGACCACACGCGACCGAAGTCGATGTGGCTGCGGGTCACCAGCGGGCACGAGGGGTACACGCGTTCAGTTGACCAGGGCCCGCGCCGGTTCGTCAACCGGCTTCCACGGCCCGGGACGGGGCCCCGGGAACGCCGAAGGCCCCGCCCGGCCGCCGGGGGAGTGGCGGTGGGCGGGGCCTGCGGAGCGGGCGGGACGGGGCGTCAGGCCTTGGTGACGTCCTCGATCTCGTCGTCGTCCTCGCGACCGGGGGTCTTGATGTTGAACTTGATGATCGCGAAGCGGAAGAGGAAGTAGTACAGCGCGGCGAAGACCAGGCCGATCGGGATGATCATCCAGGGCTTGGTGGCCAGGTTCCAGTTGAGCAGGTAGTCGATCAGGCCGGCCGAGAAGCCGAAGCCGTCGTGCACGCCCAGGCCCCAGGTCACGGCCATCGAGAGGCCGGTGAGCAGCGCGTGGATCAGGTAGAGGACCGGGGCGATGAACATGAACGAGAACTCGACCGGCTCGGTGACACCGGTGACGAAGCTGGTCAGCGCGACGGAGACCATCATGCCGATCACGGCCTTGCGGCGGTCGGGACGCGCGGTGTGGGCGATCGCCAGGGCGGCGGCGGGCAGGCCGAACATCATGATCGGGAAGAAGCCGGACATGAACTGGCCCGCGGTCGGGTCGCCGTGGAAGAAGCGCGGGATGTCGCCGGTCCAGACGTGGCCGGTGGCATCGGTGTAGCTGCCGACCTGCTGCTGGAAGAAGGTGTTCAGGAACTGGTGCATGCCGACCGGGATCAGTCCGCGGTTGGCGACGCCGTAGATGCCCGCACCGGCGGTGCCGAGGCCGGTGAGCCAGTCGCTGGCGTGGGTCAGGCCGGTGCCGATCGGGCCCCAGACGAGGCCCATGACGACGCCGAGCAGGGTGCCGACGAAGGCCATGATGATCGGCACGAGGCGGCGGCCGTTGAAGAAGCCGAGCCAGTCGACGAGCTTGGTGCGGTGGTACTTCTGCCAGATCACGGCGCTCAGCAGGCCGACCACGATGCCGCCGAAGACACCCGGGTCCTGCGGCTTGCCCGCCGGCAGCGCCGCGGTGACGGAGCCGTCGACCGGGAAGACGGTGAGCACCTTGTGGAAGACGAGGTACCCGACCAGCGCGGCGAGCGCGGTCGAGCCGTCCGACTTCTTGGCGAAGCCGATGGCGACACCGACGCAGAACAGCAGCGCCAGGTTGCCGAAGACGGCGTCACCGGCGGTGGCGAAGACCTGGGCGACCTTCCCCCAGCCGAGTCCGTCCGCGCCGAAGACGTCGGGCTGGCCGAGCCGGAGCAGGATGCCGGCGGCCGGGAGGACCGCGACCGGCAGCTGGAGGCTGCGGCCGATCTTCTGCAGGCCCTGGAGGAGGCTCTGGCCGAACTTCTTGGCGGGGCTTGGCGTGGCCGGAGCCGTGGCGGGCGCCGGTGCCTGCGCAGACTGACTCATGGGGGTGGGTTCCTAACGGCATGGCGGGTCGGTCGGGGGGACGGGCACGGGGGCCGAACCGCGAACTGGTCTACACCACGTGTGGTGTAGACCAGTTTTGTAGCACGGGTGGAGAAGGTGCGGAACCCTCGAAAGCGCGGTCCCGGGGAAGCGCTATGAAATCGAAACCTACGCGCGGAACGACGATCTTGATTAGCCTACGGGATTGGGATTTTGGCTATTTGCGCAACAAAAGATCCGGGCCCCGCGCGCCGGCCGGGCCGGTCCCCTGCTCGGGCCGGAGCAGCGCCGGAGGCGGGCGGGGAGGGCGTCGCGGGCGGATCGGGCGGCGCCGGGGAAGTGGCGGGAATAGCGGTCGGAACGTTTCCCCGTATTGGCGGATCCGGATCGCGGCGCATCCGGGATGTGACCGAATTATCCTTGCGCCGAATATCGCCCCGGGTATTCGGTCCCCTTCGGAAAAGGCCGAAAGCCCCGGGACCGGCGGGTCCAGGGGCCTTGCGGGGACTGCCCGGGCGGGGCCCGGGGCGGGGATCGGGCGGGGTCGGGCGGGGGTCGGAGGCGCTCAGGCCTTGGTGACGTCCTCGACCTCGCTCTCGTCCTCGCGCCCAGGGGTTTTCAGGTCGAATTTGACGATGATGAACCGGAAGAGCGTGTAGTAGACGGCCGCGAAGCAGAGCCCGATGATGATGATCAGCCACGGCTTCGTCGCCAGGCTCCAGTTGATCACGTAGTCGATCAGGCCGGCCGAGAAGCTGAAGCCGTCGTGCACCCCCAGCCCCCAGGTCACCGCCATCGACGCGCCGGTCAGCAGCGCGTGCACGCCGTACAGGGCCGGGGCGATGTACGCGAAGGAGTACTCGATCGGCTCGGTGACGCCCGTGACGAAGGACGTCAGGCCGACCGAGAGCATCAGGCCGTAGATCTCCTTGCGCCGGTGCGGCTTGGCCGCGTGCGCGATCGCCAGCGCCGCGGCCGGCAGCGCGAACATCATGATCGGGAAGAAGCCGGACTGGAACTGGCCGGCGGTCGGGTCGTGCGCCAGGAAGCGCGGGATGTCGCCGTGCACGATCGTGCCGTCCGCCTTGGTGAACTCGCCGAACTGGAACCAGACGAACGTGTTCAGCAGCTGGTGCATGCCGATCAGCAGCAGCGCGCGGTTGAACAGGCCGAAGATGCCCGCGCCGCCCGCGCCCAGGTCGGCGAGGTTCTGCGAGAAGTCGTTCAGGCCGCGGCCGATCGGCGGCCACACCCACAGCGCGAGGACGGCGGTCAGCATGCCGACCAGGGCGGTGATCATCGGCACCAGGCGGCGGCCGTTGAAGAAGCCCAGCCAGTCCACCAGCTTGGTGCGGTGGAAGCGGACCCACAGCCAGGCCGACATCAGGCCGATCAGGATGCCGCCCAGCACCCCCGGGTTCTGGTACGTCGCGTTGGCCGACTTCGCCGAGGAGTAGTCCACGCACTGGTCGCTGACCAGCACCGTCGGCGCCTTGCAGTGCTCGGGGAAGGCGTGCAGGACCTTGTAGTAGACGAGGAAGCCGACCACGGCGGCCAGCGCCGTCGAGCCGTCCGCCTTCTTGGCCATGCCGATCGCCACCCCGATGCAGAACAGCATCGGCAGGCCGAGCGTGGAGTCGAGCAGCGCGCCGCCCGCCGAGGCGAAGACCTTGGCGACGTTGTCCCAGCCCAGCCCGTCCTTGCCGAAGACGTCCGGCTGGCCGAGCCGGTTCAGGATGCCGGCCGCCGGCAGGACCGCCACCGGCAGCTGGAGCGAGCGGCCCATCTTCTGGAGCCCGCCGTAGAACCCGTGCCACCACGTGGTCTGCGGGGCTGTGGCGCCTGCCGAACTCATCCTTCGCCCTCCGGGAGCAGCTGCCGGCCGCGGCCCCCGCGGGACCCCGGGCGGAGCTCGGGAACACCCGGGGCCCTTCCTGCGTTCATCGGAGTACACATATATTGGTGTAGACCACTCTGGGACGCAGGCCGCACTCCGGGACGCGAGCCCCGCTCCGCCATCCTCGGGCGGCGGTCGGGAGCATGCCCGCCGGAATGCGCCGAAAGTGGACTAACGTGGCAGACCGGACCGGCGCGGGCGATGCTGGTCGCGCTGCCCGGCAGCACGACCGCCGCTGAACCCGCGTCAGCACCGGCCGACCCCTCGCCGCCCACCCGGCCGAGGGCACACCCCAGCACACCCCAGCACAGCGCAGGACGGTCACCGGCAGAGCCGCCGGCCGGCCGGAAACAGAGGGAGAGAACCACATGGCCAGCAAGGCTGAGAAGATCGTCGCCGGTCTGGGCGGCATCGACAACATCGAAGAGGTCGAGGGCTGCATCACCCGCCTGCGCACCGAGGTCAAGGACGCCAGCCTGGTCGACGAGGCCGCCCTCAAGGCCGCCGGCGCCCACGGCGTCGTCAAGATGGGCACCGCGATCCAGGTCGTCATCGGCACCGACGCCGACCCGATCGCCGCCGACATCGAGGACATGATGTGAGCTGAGCCACCCGGCTCACCCGTGAGCCGCCCGGGCTCACCCCACCCGGCCCGCCGACCCGCACCCGGGCACGGCGGGCCGAGGCGCATCCGCAGCCGACAGTCGGAGTCAACACCCGGAGCGGCTACGCTCAGTGGCTATGTCACGCATCGACGGCCGCACCCCCGACCAGCTCCGCCCCATCACCATCGAACGGGGCTGGAGCAAGCACGCCGAAGGCTCCGTCCTCATCTCCTACGGCGACACCAAGGTGCTGTGCACCGCCAGCGTCACCGAAGGCGTCCCCCGCTGGCGCAAGGGCAGCGGCGAAGGCTGGGTCACCGCCGAGTACTCCATGCTCCCGCGCGCCACCAACACCCGCGGCGACCGCGAATCCGTCAAGGGCCGCATCGGCGGACGCACCCACGAGATCAGCCGCCTCATCGGCCGCTCGCTGCGCGCCGTCGTCGACCACCGCGCCCTCGCCGAGAACACCATCGTCCTCGACTGCGACGTCCTCCAGGCCGACGGCGGCACCCGCACCGCCGCCATCACCGGCGCCTACGTCGCCCTCGTCGACGCCGTCTCCTGGGCCCGCGAGCGCAAGCTCCTGCGCGCCAAGGGCCAGCCCATCACCGGCGGCGTCAGCGCCGTCAGCGTCGGCATCATCGACGGCGTCCCCATGCTCGACCTCCAGTACGAGGAGGACGTCCGCGCCGAGACCGACATGAACATCGTCTGCACCTCGGACGGCCGCTTCGTCGAGGTCCAGGGCACCGCCGAAGGCGCCCCCTTCGACCGCGCCCTGCTCGACCAGCTGCTCGACCTCGGCAGCCTCGGCTGCGCCGAGCTCGACCAGATCCAGCGCAAGGCCCTCGAAGGCTGACCCGCGCCCCCGTGCGGCGTGCTCGCTGAACCGGCGCGCGCCGCGCGGCCGTCGACCTGAACGGACACCCGCGCGCCCCGCCGCTGTACACGCCGGGCCCCGGAGCCGTACGGTTCCCGCAGCGACTCCCGCTGCGGGAACCGCGCACCACCGAGCGCGCGTCCTTCCCACGGAACCCGCGCCCGCTCAGGAGGACCGGATGGATCGGATGCCGTCGAGCATCGCCCGCCCCGCCGCACTCGCCGTGGCCGGCCTGATCGTGATCCTCCCGCTCAGCATCGTGAGCTGCTCCGCCGCGCAGAAGGCCCTCGACTGCGGCAACACCGCCGTGAAGATCACCGGCGACCTCGCCGACGTCACCAAGGCCTACGACAACGCGAGCAACGACTCCGCCGCCGCCGGCAAGGCGCTCCAGAAGCTCAAGACCGACCTCGACCAGGTCGGCAGGAACTCCAAGAACACCGACGTCGCCAAGGCCGTCGCCGACCTGCGCAAGCAGACCGACAAGGTCCAGCAGGCCGTCGACCGCGGCGAGGCCCCCGACCTCAAGCCCCTCGGCGACGCCGCCGGCAACCTCACCTCCGTCTGCGGCAGCTGACGGCCCGGCGGCGGTGATGGGTAGGGTGGGCGATATGTCCACCCGATTGATCCTCGCCACCCGTAACCAGCACAAGGTCGCCGAACTCCGCGCCATCCTCGGCGAGGCCGGCCTGGACGTCGAACTCGTCGGCGCCGACGCCTACCCCGAGATCCCGGACGTCCCCGAGACCGGCGTCACCTTCGCCGAGAACGCCCTCCTCAAGGCCCACGCCCTCGCCCGCGCCACCGGCCTGCCCGCCGTCGCCGACGACTCCGGCCTCTGCGTGGACGTCCTGGGCGGCGCGCCCGGCATCCTCTCCGCCCGCTGGGCCGGCAAGCACGGCGACGACCGCGCCAACCTCGACCTGCTGCTCGCCCAGCTCTCCGACATCGCCGAACCGCACCGCGGCGCCCACTTCTTCTGCGCCGCCGCCCTCGCCCTGCCGGACGGCACCGAACGCGTCGTCGAGGGCCGCCTCCTCGGCACCCTGCGGACGGCCCCCGCCGGCGACGGCGGCTTCGGCTACGACCCGATCCTCCAGCCCCTCGGCGAAACCCGCACCTGCGCGGAGCTGACCGCCGCCGAGAAGAACGCCATCAGCCACCGCGGCCAGGCCTTCAGGGCCCTGGCCCCGGTGGTCAAGGAGCTGCTGGGCTGACACCCCGCAGGAACGAGGACGGCCCGCTTCCCTTCGATTCGAAGGGAAGCGGGCCATTTCACTCGGTACGCCCGGTGGGACTCGAACCCACGACCCTGCGGACCTAAACCGCAGCCCTCTCGCCAGCTGGGGTACGGGCGCACGCCAGACCAAGCCTACCGGTAGATGGAATCGACCGAGGCGCTTTTCTCGTCCGGCGGGCGGCTAGGCGGCGGCGTCGCCCCCGGTTGCGGTGTGGTTCTTGTTCCGACCACAGTAGGTCGGTGTGATGGAGTGACAGTTGGGGCAGAGCAGCCGGAGGTTCTCGCGCCGGTTGTCGAGCCAGTCGCCGTTCACGTGGTCGACCTCCAGGGTCATCGGTCGCCCGCGCCAAGTCGGGGGAGTGCCGCACTCCTCGCAGACGTCGGGATGCCCGATGTGCACGAGCATGGTCCGAAGTCGCTCGCCCGGAACGCGCTGGCTTCCCGGTGGGCGCCGCACCAGCAACTCCTCGGCCGTGCGCCGTGGTCCGGTCTTCAGGCCCTTGTTGTGAGCCCGCCCGGTGAAGTGGCCGGTGTCGAGCCGATGGAGGTCGATGGCCTCCCGCACCAGCGTCCGCGTGCTGCCGCAGTCGGTCATCCCCAGGGCGAGGATCACGCCACGGATGCTTCGGGATGCGGCGACGGCCTCTGTGAGGGGGCCCTGCGGAATGGCTTCGACTCTGCTGCGGCCGTCGCCCCTGAACCTGAAGTGTGAGGTGTCGATGTCGAATTCGGCCAGGCGCTTCTTCAGGTACGCGTAGAGGCTGTCGTACGGGGTGACGCCCAGGTAGGTCATGATCCCGTTGATGCTGTCGCTGTTTGCGGCCGCCTCGGCCAACGCCTCTCGCGAGTAGCGGCGGCGCCCGTAGTCGGGCCTGGCGTGGTTGAAGTGCGAGATGTCGATGCCGTAGTGCCGGAGCCGCCTGCTCAGGTAGCTGTGCGTGCCGCCCGCCATCGGCACGCCGAGCTTGCGCATCATCTCGTTGACGCTGCTGGATTCGGCCGCGAGCTCGGCGAGCAGCTCGCGGGTGTACTTGACCGGCATGGTCGTCCCCTTCGGGCAGTTGTGTGCCCGTCCCCCGGTGTGCGAACGATCGGCGGTGGGTTTGGTTACGGGTTGCCGGATGTTTAGGCGCTGATGACCAATTGGTACAGACCTATTGACCTCTGTGGTTCAGACCACATAGCTTCGGCGCCAATTGAAATCCCCCACGTGCGTGTTGCCCCACAGGCATGCGCGGACACTCTCTCCTGGAGGACCGAGTGTTGATCCGAAGGACTGCGCAGCGGCGTCCCACCGCCGTTGGGCGAAGGGTCGGTGCGGTGTCGTTGGCGGCGGCGTCGGTGGCCGGGCTGGTGATGGCGACGCTGGGTGCGGCGCCGTCGCAGGCGTCGGCGGCCGTCGACAACGCGGCGTGTCGGCCGGACGGGCTGTACCGGACCCCGGGCGTCGACGTCCCGTACTGCTCGGTCTACGACACCGGCGGGCGCGAGAAGATGGGCGCGGACCACCAGCGCCGCATCATCGGGTACTTCACCGGCTGGCGCACCGGCAAGAAGGGCGACCAGCCGTACCTGGTCAGCGACATCCCCTGGGACAAGGTGACCCACCTCAACTACGCCTTCGGGCACGTCGGCGGCGACAACAAGCTGTCGGTGGGCGCGGACGGTCCGACGAACGAGGCGACCGGGATCGACTTCCCGGGCGTGCCGGCGGCGCAGTTGGACCCGACGCTGCCGTACAAGGGCCACTTCAACCTGCTGACGAAGTTCAAGAAGCAGTACCCGAACGTCAAGACCCTGATCTCGGTGGGTGGTTGGACCGAGACCGGCGGGTACTTCGACGACGGCGGGAGCCGGGTGAACTCCGGCGGCTTCTACTCGATGACCGTGAACCCGGACGGCAGCGTCAACCAGGCGGGCATCGACACCTTCGCCGCTTCGTCCGTGGACTTCATCCGCAAGTACGGCTTCAACGGCGTCGACATCGACTACGAGTACCCGACCTCGATGAAGGACGCCGGCAACCCGCTGGACTGGCAGCTGGCGAACGCCAAGCGCGGTTCGCTGGCCAAGGGCTACGCGGCGCTGATGAAGACGCTGCGGGAGAGCCTGGACAAGGCCGGTGCCGCGGACGGCAGGCACTACCTGCTGTCGGTGGCGGCCCCGTCCTCCGGGTACCTGCTGCGCGGCATGGAGACCTTCCAGGTGGCGCAGTACCTGGACTACGTCAACATCATGTCGTACGACCTGCACGGCGCCTGGAACAAGTACGTCGGCCCGAACGCCTCGCTGTTCGACGACGGCAAGGACGGCGAGCTGGCGGCGGCCAACGTGTACGGCACCGGGCAGTACGGCGGCATCGGCTACCTGAACGCGGACTGGGCGTACCACTACTTCCGCGGCGCGCTGCCGGGCGGCCGGATCAACGTCGGACTGCCGTACTACACGCGCGGGTTCAAGAACGTGCAGGGCGGTACGAACGGCCTGTGGGGCACCGCCGCGGCGACCACCTGCCCGGCCGGTTCGGGCCTGACGGCCTGCGGCGACGGCGCGGTCGGCATCGACAACATCTGGAACGACAAGGACGACGCGGGCAAGGAGTCCCCGGCCGGGTCGAACCCGATGTGGCACGCGAAGAACCTGGAGAAGGGCATCCTGCCCGACTACCTCTCCAAGTACGGCGTGACGGACACCGCGCTGCAGGGCACCTACACCCGCAACTACAGCGACACCCTGGTGGCGCCGTGGCTGTGGAACGACGCCAAGAAGGTCTTCCTGTCCACCGAGGACGAGCAGTCGGTGGGCGCGAAGGCGGACTACATCGTCAACCAGGGCGCCGGCGGCGCGATGATCTGGGAGCTGGCGGGCGACTACCGGTGGGACGCGACGGCCAACGGCGGCAAGGGCGAGTACGTGCCCGGCAACACGCTGACCTCGCTGATGTACGACCGGTTCAAGGCGGCGAGCCCGTACGGCGCGGTCCGTTCGACGGTGCCGCTGCCGGCGCAGACCCTGCCGGTGGACGTGTCGTTCACCAACTTCGCGCTGGGCGACTCGAACTACCCGATCAACCCGAAGCTGCACATCGTCAACAACTCGACGCTGACCCTGCCGGGCGGCACGGAGTTCCAGTTCGACTACAGCAACTCGGCGCCGGGCAACGCCAAGGACCAGTCGGGCTTCGGCCTGCAGGTGATCCGGCAGGACAACCCGGGCCCGGGCAACGCGGGCGGTCTGAAGGGGACGTACAACCGGGTGTCGGTCAAGCTGCCGGGCTGGCAGTCGCTGGCGCCGGGCGCGTCGGTGGACATGGACTTCGTCTACTACCTGCCGGTGTCGACGCCGTCGAACTGGACGGTCAACGTGGGCGGCACGCTGTACGGGATCAGGGGCGACCTGACCCGGGGTGCGGTGGACGGCGGCACGCCGACCCCGACGACCCCGCCGACGACGCCGCCGACGACGCCCCCGACCACGCCTCCCACGACGCCGCCGACCACGCCGGCCGGCTGCGCGGGTGCGCCGGGCTGGGACGCGGGTGCCACCTACGCGACGCCCACCAAGGTCTCCTGGAAGGGCCACTACTACCAGAACAAGTGGTGGACCAAGGGCGACGACCCCACGGCCAGTGGCGCGTGGGGGGTCTGGAGCGACCTCGGGGCCTGCTGACCTGACGGCGGCCCGCCGGGGTGAGGAACGGCGGTGGCGGCGCACCCGGTCGGGGGGTGTGCCGCCACCGCTGCTTGGTCAGGAGCTCAGGAGGTCTCGACCTTGAGGTCGCGCAGCAGCTTGGCGACGTGCCCGGTGGCCTTCACGTTGTAGAGCGCGTGCTCGACCTTGCCCTGCTCGTCCACGATCACGGTCGAGCGGATGACGCCGGTGACGGTCTTGCCGTAGAGCTTCTTCTCGCCGAAGGCGCCGTACGCCTCCAGCACCTTCTTCTCCGGGTCGGAGACCAGGGTGACCTTGAGGTCCTCGGTGTCGCGGAACTTGCCGAGCTTCTCCGGCTTGTCGGGGGAGACGCCGATGACGTCGTAGCCGGCGGCGGCGAGGACGTCCAGGTTGTCGGTGAAGTCGCAGGCCTGCTTGGTGCAGCCGGGGGTGAGCGCGGCCGGGTAGAAGTAGACGATGACCTTGCGGCCCAGGTGGTCGGCGAGCGACACCTGGTTGCCGTCGGCGTCGGGCAGGCTGAAGGCGGGTGCGGTGTCGCCGGGCTGGAGACGCTCACTCACGGTCGTACTCTCCTGGGGGCTGGGACGGGCGGTCGTACCACGGCAAACTTACCTCCGTTGGTGGGTGGGGCCGCGCGGCGCCGTCCGGGAGCTGAGAGACTGGGTCGGTCGTGCTGGACGACCAGGACGACCACGGCGAGTGAATGGGGTGGCCCGAGTGGGCGAGGCGAGCACGCAGGACAAGTCGGCGCGGACGACCGCCCAGATCGAGGCGGACATCGAGCGGACCCGCACCCAGCTGGCGTCGACCCTGGACGAGCTGGCCATGCGCGTGCACCCGAGCACGATCAGCGCCCAGATGAAGGCGAAGGCGTCGGCCGTGGTCGAGGAGAAGACCGCCAAGGCGTACGTGGCCGCGAGCGGCCTGCTGGAGCAGGTCCGGGCGAACTTCGTGGACGAGAAGGGGCAGCCGCGCAAGGAGCGGATCATTCCCGTCGCGGCGGTCGGCGTCGGCATCGTGCTGCTGCTGGCCTCCCGCCGCAAGCGCCGCGAGGCCTGAGCGGGGCCCGAGCGTGGCCCGAGGGGGCCCGAACGAGTACGCGGAAGGCCGGGCGCACACCGCGCCCGGCCTTGCGCGTACCCGGCGTCGCGGCGTCGACTGCCGGGCTGGCGTCACGCTCCGCGCCCGGGAGCGGTACCTTCGGGACCGTGAGTACGAACGACGAAGCGACCCGCTCCTCCTCCTCCGACCACGAGCCCGCCCGGCACGACCGGCTGGGCGAGAAGCTGCCGATCCGGATGCTGCACGACCGCGTGCTGGTGCGCACCGAGGGCAGCGAGGGCGAGCGCCGTTCCACCGGCGGCATCCTGATCCCGGCGACGGCGGAGCTGTCCAAGCGCTGTACCTGGGCCGAGGCGGTCGCGGTGGGGCAGAGCGTGCGCTCGGTGGAGCCGGGTGACCGCGTCCTGTACGACCCGGAGGACAAGCTGGAGGTGGAGGTCCGCGGCGCCACCTACGTGCTGCTGCGCGAGCGCGACCTGCACGCGGTGGCGGCGGGCCGCTTCGGCGACACCGAGGGGTCGACGGGCCTCTACCTGTAGGGGCGGTTACGCGAGCAGCCCGCCGCCGTCGACGGTGACCACGCTGCCGGTGGCGAAGCGCTGTTCCATCAGGTACGCGTAGGCCTCCGCGGTGTCCTCGGGGTCGCCGATCCGCCCGAGCGGGAGGGCGGCGGCGGTCTGCGCGTAGAGCTGTTCGCGGTCGGCCTCGGGCAGGCCGGACCAGAGCGGGGTGCGGACCATCCCGGCGCGGACGGCGTTGACCCGGATCGGGGCGAGTTCCACGGCGAGCGCGCGGACCAGCGCCTCGACCGCGCCGCAGATGCTCGCGGGGACGCTCCAGCCGGGGACGGGGCGCAGGCCGGCGGTGCCGGAGGTGAGGGTGATCGAGCCGCCGGGGCGCAGCCGCGGGGTGGCGGCGCGGACGGCGTCGAGGGCGCCGAAGTAGCGCAGGGTGAAGAGCCGGCGGGCGGCGTCGAGGTCCATGGTGTCGACGGTGAGCAGGGCGAGCGGGTCGCCGGCGGTGTAGACGAGGTGGTCGAGCGGGCCGAGGCGGTCGAACAGGTCGGTGACCTGGTGGCTGTCGGTGAGGTCGGCGGTCTCGGCGGCGGTGCCGGCGGGCAGGGTGGCGAGGGCGCGTTCGGCGCTGTCGGGTCGGCTGGAGACGACGGTGACGCGGGCGCCGCGTTCGGCGGCGAGGGCGGCGGTGGCGAGGCCGATGCCGGAGGTGCCGCCGAGGACGGCGACGTGCTGGTCCTTGAGGGACATGGTGGTGGTGCCTTTCCTTGTGCTGCCGGGGAGTTGTATCGATCGTGCGCCGGGTGGCGCGGTGGCGTCCAAGACCTGTTCGGCCGGCTGTCATACCCTCGGGGTATCAGCGGGGAGTCGGGGGTGGCGGGTGGACGTCGATCTGCGGAAGCTGCGGTACTTCGTGGCGGTGGCGCGGGAGTTGCACTTCGGTCGGGCGGCGGCCCGGTTGCACATCGCGCAGCCGGTGTTGTCGCGGCAGATCCGGGCGCTGGAGGCGGAGTTCGGTGCGATGTTGTTCCGGCGTGACCGGCGGTCGACCGAACTGACGGACGCGGGGCGGCAGTTGCTGGAGGACGCGCCGCCGTTGCTGGCGGCGGCGGAGGCGTTGCGTCGGCGGGTGGCGCGGTCGGGCGGGGGCGAGGGGCCGGCCGGGTTCGTGGTGGGGTTCATGCCGGGGCTGACGGTGACGGCGGCGGTGCGGGCGATGCGCGGGCGGCATCCGGGGCTGGCGGTGGAGGTGGTGCGGACGTCGTGGGCCGATCAGGCGCGGGTGGTGCTGGACGGCCGGGTGGACGTCTCGTTCGTGCGGTTGCCGGTGGACGGGCGGGGGCTGGTGGTGCGTCCGCTGTTCGAGGAGCCGCGGGTGGCGGTGCTGCCGGCGGGGCACCGGCTGGCGGGTGAGGTGTCGGTGCCGATGGCGGAGCTGGGCGGGGAGGTGCTGCTGCAGGATCCGGACTTCGTGCCGGAGTGGCGGGACCTTCCCGGGGTGACGGTGGCGTCGCGGCCGCGGGCGGACACGGTGGAGGAGAAGCTGGAGTACGTGGCGGCGGGGGAGGGGATGGTGGTGCTGCCGTGGTCGATGGCGGCCTTCTACACCCGTTCGGACGTGGTGCACGTGCCGGTGTCGGACGTCGCGCCGCACCGGGTGTGTCTGGCCTGGGCGGCGGGGCGGACGTCCCCGCTGCTCGCCGGGTTCGCGGAGCTGGCGGAGCGGGAGCACGCGCAGCGGGGCGAGGTGTCGGTGGGGGGCGTTAGGGTCCGGGCATGACTGCAGCTGTGCCGGTGATCGGTGAGGTGGAGCGTCGGGCCCGGTTGGGTCGGCGGTTGCTGCTGGAGCCCGCGGTGCGGGCGGCGCGGGTGGAGGCCGTGGCGGACGCGGTGGTCGGGCTGCACGCGACGGACGCGGCGACGGTGTACCTGTCGGCGTGCGCCCGGTTGGCGGAGCCTTCGGCGGCGGAGGTGGAGCGGGCGCTGTACGAGGACGTCTCGCTGGTGAAGCTGCTGTCGATGCGGCGGACGATCTTCGCGGTGACGGAGGGCTTCGCGCCGTACGTGAGCTCGGGGGCGGCGCGGGCGATCGCGGTGAAGGAGCGGGCGACGCTGCTGAAGCACCTGCGGGAGCACGCGGTGGGCTGGGACGAGGCCCGGCTGGCGGCGACGGAGCGCGAGGTGCTGGCGGCGCTGGCGGCGCGCGGCGAGGCGACGACGAAGGAGCTCGGCGACGACGTCCCGCAGTTGCGCGAGACGATGCTGATGTCGGCGGGCAAGGCGTACGAGGCGAAGCAGAGCGTGGGCAGTCGGCTGCTGCGGCTGCTGGCCTCGGACGGGCACGTGCGCCGGTGCCGTCCGCGCGGGTCGTGGGTGAGCAGCGTCTATCCGTGGGCGCCGGTGCCGCAGTGGCCGGACGTGCCGGTGCGGGAGGCGAAGGCGGAGGTGGTGCGGCGCTGGCTGGCGTCGTACGGGCCGGGAACGGTCGAGGACGTGAAGTGGTGGACGGGCTGGACGCTGGGGGACGTCCGGCGGGCGCTGGCGGACGTGGGCGCGCGGGACGTGGCGCTGGCGGACGGCGCGGCCGCGCTGGTGCTGCCGGGGGACGTCGGGGCGACGGCGGATCCGCAGCCGTGGGCGGCGCTGCTGCCGGCGCTGGATCCGGCGGTGATGGGCTGGCGGGGCCGGGACTGGTACCTGCGGCCGGAGGACGTGCCGGCGCTGTTCGACCGGGCGGGGAACGCCGGGCCGACGGTGTGGTGGTGCGGCGAGGTGGTGGGCGGCTGGGCGCAGCGGGCGGACGGCGAGGTGGTGTGGCGGCTGTTCCGGGACGTGGGGGCGGACGGGCGGGCGGCGGTCGCGGCGGAGGCGGCGCGGTTGGCGGGCTGGTTGGGGGAGGTGCGGGTGACGCCGCGGTTCCGTACGGCGCTGGAGCGGGAGCTGGTGAGGTGACCGGGCCCGCTCGCCCTATCCGCTGACGGCCGGGGTGGCGGCCCCGGTGGGCCCGCCGGTGGCGGTGGGCGGGTTGGTGGGCCGTTCGGGCCGGGTCGGGGTGGGCCTGGGGGCGGGGGTGGGCTGGTCCGGGCTGGGGGTGGGCTGCGGGTTCTGCGGGCTGGGGGCGGCGGGGCCGGGGGCGGTGGGGGCGGCCGGGGCGTCGGGGGTGTGCTCGGGGGCGTGGGTGGGGGCCGGCTCGGCGCTGGTGGGGGCGGCGCTGGGGGTGGCGCTGGGGCTGCTGGTGCCGGTGGCGGTGGGCCAGTTGCCGGTGTCCTGGTTGCCGCGGCCGTTCTGCAGGTCGAACTGCTGGGTGGGGGTGCCGTCGAGGGCGGCGGCCATGTAGGCGGTCCAGATCTTGGTGGGGAAGGCGCCGCCGTTGATCCGGGTGAGGCCTGCGGTGCCGGCGAGCGGTTCCTTGGCGTGGGTCTTCGGGTTCTCGCGGAACAGGCCCACGGTGGTGGTGAGTTCGGGGGTGTAGCCGGCGAACCAGGCGGAGAGGTTGGAGTCGGTGGTGCCGGTCTTGCCGGCGGCGGGGCGGCCGAGGTCGAGGGCGGCGGCGCCGGTGCCGCGGGGGCTGACGACGTCGCGCAGGACGTCGGTGACGTTGTCGGCGACGTTGCGGCCGACGGCGTCGGTGGCCTTGTGCTCGGGCATCTTGGGGACGTCGACGGCGCCGCCGGGGTTGACGCGTTCGAGCTTGAGGACGGACCACGGGGTGTGTGCCTGGCCGTGGTTGGCGAGGGTGGCGTAGGCGCCGGCGAGGTCGAGGGCGCTGGGGGTGGCGGTGCCGAGGGTCATGGAGGTGTTGGCGGGGTCCATGCCGCGGACGCTGTCGGGGATGCCGAGTTTGACGGCGGTGTCGCGGACCCGGGCGAGGCCGGCGTCGACGCCTTCCTGGGCGTAGACGGAGTTGACGGACTTCACCATGGCGTAGCGCAGGGTGATGCTGCCGTAGTCGACGCCGTCCTCGTTGGGCGGGGCGTACGGGGTGGGGCCGCCGGTGACGGCGCGTTCGCTGCTGCCGTCGTAGCGGCTCTCGGTGGTGATGGGGCGGCCGTCGAGGGTGTGCTGGGCGACCAGGCCGGCGGCGAGGTCGATGGGCTTGAAGGTGGAGCCGATCTGGTTGTCCTGGCGCAGGGCGTCGTTGAAGGGCTGCTTGGCGTAGTCGGGGCCGCCGTAGACGGCGACGACGCGGCCGGTGGCGGGTTCGACGGAGGCGCCGGCGACGCGGACGTCGGTGTCGGTGTCGGGGCGCTTCTGGGGGTCGAGTTCGTCGGTGAGTTCGTCCTGGACGGCTTTGACGAAGGCGTCCTGCTTGGGCTTGTCGAAGGTGGTGGTGATGCGCCAGCCGCCGGCTTTGAGGGTGGCGGCGTCGATGGTGCCGGTGGAGACGAGGTAGTCGTCGGCGACGCCGACGAGGTACCCGGCCTGGCCGGAGAGGCCGGTGGCGGGGTGGGGGTCGAGCGGTTCGGGGAAGGTGGTGGCGGCGCGGTCGGCGGCGGTGAGGAAGCCCATCTGGACCATGCCGTCGAGGGTGTAGTTCCAGCGGGCGACGGCCTTCTCGCGGTTGGCGGGGGTGGCGGTCTTGACGTCGTAGATGCTGGGGGCCTGGAGCAGGGAGGCGAGGTAGGCGCCCTGGCCGAGGGTGAGCTGGGAGGCGTCGACGCCGTAGTAGGCGCGGGCGGCGCTCTGGATGCCGTAGGCGCCGCGGCCGTAGTAGCTGCTGTTGAGGTAGCCGGCGAGGATCTCGTTCTTGCTGCGCTGCTGGTCGACCTTGAGGGCGATGAGGAGTTCGCGGCCCTTGCGTTCGACGGTGCGGTCCTGGGTCAGGTAGTAGTTCTTGACGTACTGCTGGGTGATGGTGGAGCCGCCCTGCATGCCCTTGCCGGTGAGGCTGTTCCAGCCGGCGCGGAGCATGCCCTTCAGGTCGATGCCGCGGTTCTGGTAGAAGGTGCGGTCCTCGGCGGAGACGACGGCCTGCTGGGTCTGCAGCGGGATCTGGTCGATGGTGACGTCGGTGCGGTTGACGGCGCCGGTGCGGGCGATCTCGGTGGTGCCGTCGGCGTAGAGGTAGATGTTGTTCTGCGCGACGGCGTGGGCGTTGGGGTCGGGCACCGGGACGATCACGTAGAGCACGGCGAAGGCGCCGACCGCGAGCAGCAGCAGGCCGGTGAGGGTGCCGAGGGTGATCCGCCAGGTGGGGAGCAGCCGGCGCCAGCGGGGGAGGGCGCGGCGGGCCGCGCGGCGGGCGGCTCGTTTGGCCTGGCGTCGGGTCGCGATGCTCATGCCGCGATTATGTGCTATTTGACGTGCGATCAGTGTCGGGCGGGGTGGGTGCGCGGCTCCGGGAAAACCGGGTGCGGGCCCGGGAGCCCGGCGGTACGGTGAAAGATGCAAACCGCATAGCGAACCCGTTTCGGCAGCTCCGCCCGTTCGGCCCGGTACCCCCGGGGTCGGCCGGTCGGAGCCGTTGGGGCGTGCGCGGACGCCGTCGGCACCGGTCGGGCGTCCGCCCGTCGAGGCGTACCTCTCTGCGCCCACATTTGTCGATAAGGAGACAATATGCTCTACGCCGCCGTGGCTCGCGGCGCCTTCCGCCGCTACTCCACCTATCGGGCCGCCACCCTGGCCGGCACCTTCACCAACACCGTCTTCGGCGTCATCCTGGCCTCCTCCTTCCTCGCCCTCTGGCAGGCCCGCCCGCACCTCGGCGGCTACGACCAGAGCCAGGCCGTCACCTACATCTGGGTCAGCCAGGGCCTGCTGGTCACCGTCGCCGTCTGGGGCGGCGGCTTCCAGGACGAGGTGCAGGACCGCTTCCGCAGCGGCGACATCGCCGTCGACCTCTACCGCCCGGTTGACTTCCAGGGCTGGTGGCTGGCCACCGACCTCGGCCGGGCCGGCTTCCAGGTGCTCGTCCGCGGCACCGTGCCGCTGCTGTTCGGCGCCCTGGTGTTCCGCACGCGGATGCCCGAACAGCCACTGACCTGGGTGTTCTTCCTGCTCTCGGTGCTGCTCGCGGTGCTGGTCAGCTTCGGCATCCGGTTCCTGGTCTCGATCACCGGCTTCTGGCTGCACGACTCGGACGGGATCCGCTCGGTGATGGTGGTGGTCTCGATGTTCTTCTCCGGGATGCTGCTGCCGATCGCCCTCTTCCCCGGCTGGCTCGGCACGCTCGGCGAGGCGCTGCCCTGGGCCTCGCTCGTCAAGGTGCCCACCGACGTCTTCCTCGAACGGTCCTCCGGCGCCACGCTGGCCGGCGCGCTCGGCTTCCAACTCGGCTGGGCCGCCGCCCTGCTGGCCGCCGGCCGGGGCGCGCAGTGGCTCGCCACCCGCAAGGTGGTGGTGCAGGGTGGCTGAGCAGCTGATCGTCGCGGACGGCCTCGCCGCCCGTACGGCCTGGGCCGTCCGCTCCTGGTGGCTCTGCGCCCGGATGTGGATGCGCTCGATGGCGGCCTACCGGGCCTCCTACGTGCTGGGCGTGTTCTCCGGCATCGCGATCCACGCGCTCGACTTCGCCGTGCTGGTGATCATGTTCCTGCACACCGACACCCTCGGCGGCTGGAGCCTGCCGGAGATCGCCTTCCTCTACGGCACCTCCGCCCTCTCCCTCGGCGTCGCCAACCTGCTGGTCGGCTCGGCCGACGCGCTCGGCCAGCGGATCGTCGCCGGCACCCTGGACAGCATGCTCGTGCGGCCCGCGCCCGCGCTCTCCCAGCTGTGCGCCGAACGCTTCTCGCTGCGCCGCCTCGGCCGCCCGCTCCAGGCCGCGATCGTGCTCGTCTGGGCGCTGACGGCCCTCGACGTGCACTGGACCTGGGACCGGGTGCTGCTGGTGCCCGTCCTGCTGGTCTGCGGCACCGCCATCTTCGGCGCGGTCTTCGTCGGCGGCGCCACCGTGCAGTTCTGGTGGGGCGAGTCCAAGGAGATCCAGAACTCCTTCACCTACGGCGGCGCCACCCTGCTGCAGTACCCGCCGACCGTCTTCGCCAAGGAACTCGTCGCCGGCGTCGTCTTCGGCATCCCGCTGGCCTTCGTCAACTGGCTGCCCAGCCTGCGCATCCTCGACCGGCCCGACCCGCTCGGCCTGCCCACCGCCTTCCAGTACGCCTCGCCGGTCGCCGCCGCGCTCTGCGTCACCGCCGCCGGGCTCGCCTGGCGGGCCGGGCTGCGCGCCTACCGCGGCACCGGCAGCTGAACCCTCCTCCCGTAAGGAAGAACCGTGGCACTGATCGAACTCCAGGACGTCCGCCGCAGCTTCACCGTGCGCACCCGGACCGGCCGGTTCAGCCGGACCAAGCGCGAGGTGCGCGCCGTGGACGGGCTCAGCTTCACCGTCGAGGCCGGCGAGTGCGTCGGCTACATCGGCCCCAACGGCGCCGGCAAGTCCACCACCATCAAGATGCTCACCGGCATCCTCGTCCCCAGCAGCGGCCGGCTGCGCGTCGCCGGCGTCGACCCGGCCCGCGAGCGCGTCGCGCTGGCCCGCCGGATCGGCGTCGTCTTCGGGCAGCGCACCACCCTGTGGTGGGACCTGCCGCTGCGCGACTCCTTCGAACTCGCCCGCCGGATCTACCGCATCCCCGACCAGCGCTACCGCGCCAACCTCGACCGCTGCATCGGCCTGCTCGACCTCGGCGGCCTGCTGGACACCCCGGTGCGCCAGCTGTCGCTCGGCCAGCGGATGCGCGGCGACCTCGCCGCGGCGCTGCTGCACGACCCGCAGGTGCTCTACCTGGACGAGCCGACCATCGGCCTCGACGTGGTCAGCAAGGGCCGGGTGCGGGAGTTCCTGCGCGAGGTCAACCGCGAGCAGGGCACCACCGTGCTGCTCACCACCCACGACCTGACCGACATCGAACAGCTCTGCGGTCGGGTGATGGTGATCGACCACGGCCGGGTGGTCCACGACGGCGGCCTGGACGGGCTGCACGCCGCCGGGCGCAGCGAACGCACCCTGGTGGTCGACCTCGCCGAGGCCCGGCCCCCGATCGAGGTGCCCGGCGCCCGGGTGGCGAAGGTCGACGGGCCGCGCCAGTGGCTGGCCTTCCCGGCGCAGGAGAGCGCGGCGCCGATCGTCGCGGCGGTGGCCGCGCGGTACCCGCTGGTGGACCTGTCCGTGCGCGAGCCGGCCATCGAGGACGTGATCGCGCGGATGTACGCGGAGGTCGCCATCGGCTGAGCGGGGGCGCTGCTGCTGAGCCGGGGAAGCCCGTCAGTCGGTGAGGAGCAGCAGCAGCGCGGCGCCGCCCGCCAGGACGCGGGAGGCGGCGCCGTCGACGTACCCGGCGACGGGCCCCGAGCGGTGGTCGCGGTGGACGTAGCCGCCCCCGTCGACGAAGCCCACGACGGGCCCCGAGCGGTGGTCGCGGTGGACGTAGCCGCCCCCGTCGACGAAGCCCACGACGGGCCCCGAGCGGTGGTCGCGGTGGACGTAGCCGCCCCCGTCGACGTAACCCTCGACGGGCCCCGAGCGGTGGTCGCGGTGCACGTACACGTCGTTCCCCCTGTCGCCGAAGACCGTCACCGATACGGGTGACGGACGTGACCCTCCACGAGCGTGTCGAGTTGACCATGCGTCACACGCCGCACCAGGACCGGAGGCCCGCCGCCCGATGACCGTACCCGACGTGACCGTGGTGGTCGCGGTCTACAACACCCTGCCCTACCTCACCGCCTGCCTGGACTCGCTGGTCGGGCAGTCCCTGGCGCAGCAGCCGGGCCGGATGGAGGTGGTGGCCGTCGACGACGGCTCCACGGACGGCGGCGGGGAGCTGCTGGACGAGTACGCCGCCCGCCACCCCGGGCTGTTCCGGGTGGTGCACCAGGCCAACTCCGGCGGCCCGGCGGCCCCCACCAACCGTGCCCTGGACCTGGCCCGCGGCCGCTACGTGCTCTTCCTGGGCGCGGACGACTGGCTCGGCGAGGAGGCCCTCGAACGCCTGGTGGCCGCCGCCGACGCCTGGGGCTCGGACGTCGTGGTGCCCAAGCAGGTCGGCGTGAACGGCCGACTGGTGCCGCAGGGCATCTTCCACGCCGACGCCGAGTCCGTCCGCTTCACCGACTCCGCCCTGGCCTGGGCCCTGGCCGACACCAAGCTCTTCCGGCTCGACCTGATCCGCCGCCACGGGCTGCGCCGCGACGAGACGCTCAAGGTCTTCTCCGACCAGCCGTTCACCCTCGAAGCCTGCCTGCGCGCCCGCAAGGTCTCCGTCCTCGCCTCCTACGACTGCTACCACCTCGTCCTGCGCGAGGACCGGGGCAACGTCACCGAGCGCGCCGGGGTGCTGGACCGGCTGCGCGGGATCGCCGCGCTCCAGCAGGTCGCCGCCGGACTCGCCGAGCCGGGCGGGGAGCTGGACGCCATCCGGGCCCGTAGCTTCGCCTGGGACGTGCCCCGGCTGCTGGCCGACGGCTTCCTGCTGCTGGACGGCGCGGAGCAGGGCCGGGTGTGCGCCGAGGTGGCCCGGCTGGTCGAGCGCTTCGGCGCCCGCGAGGTCTACGACCGGCTGCCCGTCGCCGTCCGGCTGCGGCTCGAACTCGCCGCCGCCGGACGGCCGGAGGCGCTGCGCGACCAGATCCGCTACGAGGCCGCGCACGGCGAGCCGCCGGCCGTCCGCGACGGGCGGCGGCACTACGCGGGCTACCCGGCGTTCCGGGACGCCCGGCTCGGCCTGCCGGACGAGCTGTTCCTGCTGCGCGAGGAGCCGCCCGCCGTGGCCGCCGTGCCGCTCAACCTCGCCCAGCAGCTGTGGCGCGGCCTCGTCCCCGAGCAACTGCGGCGCGGGCTGCGCCGCCACTCCGTGTGGCGGCGGCTGGCCGACTCGGTGAACGGGGGCCGGGGATGAGGCCGGACGGAAACCCGGACGTGGGTACGGACGTGGGCAAGGACGGGAGCCCGGACGTGGGTACGGACGCGGGCACGGACGTGGGCCTGGACGTCTGCGTGGTGGGCCTCGGCAAGCTGGGCCTGCCGCTGGCGGTGCAGTTCGCGCTCAAGGGCCACCGGGTGACGGGGGTGGACATCGCGCCCGAGGTCGTCCGCAGCGTCAACCTGGGCGTGCCGCCGTTCCCCCGGGAGGAGGGCCTGGACGAGGCGCTGAAGCGGGTGGTCGCCGAGGGGCGGCTGCGCGCCACCGCCGACACCGCCGCCGCGGTGGCCGCCTCGGAGGCCGTCGTGCTGGTCGTCCCGCTGGTCACCGGCGCGGACGGCACCCCGGACTTCGCCCTGCTCGACGCGGCCACCGACGCGGTCGCGGCCGGGCTGCGCCGGGGCACCCTGGTCAGCTACGAGACCACCCTGCCGGTCGGCACCACCCGGGAGCGCTGGGCGCCCCGGCTGTCGGCCGGCTCCGGGCTGGCCGCCGGGCGGGACTTCGCGCTGGTGTTCAGCCCGGAGCGGGTCCGCACCGGCCGGGTCTTCGCCGACCTGCGCCGCTACCCCAAGCTGGTCGGCGGCCTCGACGAGCGCTCCACCCGGCGCGGCGCCGCGTTCTACCGGGCGGTGCTGGACTTCGACCCGCGCCACGACCTGGCCCGGCCCAACGGGGTGTGGGAGCTGGCCTCGGCCGAGGCCGCCGAGTTCAGCAAACTCGCCGAGACCACCTACCGGGACGTCAACATCGCGCTGGCCAACCAGTTCGCCCGGTACGCGGACCGGATCGGGGTGGACTTCGCCGAGATCGCCGACGCCTGCAACTCGCAGCCGTACAGCCACCTGCACCGGCCCGGCATCGCGGTCGGCGGGCACTGCATCCCGGTGTACCCGCGGCTGTACCTGTGGAACGACCCGGCGGCGACGGTGGTCCGCGCCGCCCGCGAGGCCAACCTGGAGATGCCCGGGTACGCGGCCGGGGTGCTGGCCGGGGCGGTGCCCGGCGGCCTGGCCGGGCAGGGGGTGCTGGTGCTCGGCGCCGCCTACCGGGGCGGGGTGAAGGAGACCGCGTACTCGGGGGTGTTCCCGCTGGTCGCGGCGCTGCGGGCGGCGGGCGCGCGGCCGTACGTCGCCGATCCGCTGTACCGGGCGGAGGAGTTGGCGGCGCTCGGGCTGCCCCCGTACGGCGGGGAGCCGGTGGTGGCGGCGGTGCTGCAGGCGGACCACCCGGAGTACCGGGAGCTGGCGCCGGCCGACCTGCCGGGGGTGCGGGTGCTGCTGGACGGGCGGCGCTGCACCGACCCGGCGCGCTGGGCGGGGCCGGGGGTGCGGCGGATCGTGCTCGGCGGGGCGTGAGGAGAGGGCTGCTGCTCGCCCGCTCGCCTCCGGGCGCTCTGACCCGGCGCCGACACTCGTCGCTCCGGCACTCCCTCCTTCGTCGGTCGCTTGTCGCTCCTCGCTTTCGGCACCGGCGTGCCCTTCGGCTCGGGGCTGCTGCTCGCCCGCTCGCCTCCGGGCGCTCTGACCCGGCGCCGACACTCGTCGCTCCGGCACTCCCTCCTTCGTCGGTCGCTTGTCGCTCCTCGCTTTCGGCACCGGCGCGCCCTTCGGCTCGGGGCGGGGCGGCGCGTGATCGCCGTCCGCGCCTCCGTTCGCGCCGGGCAGCGGGCAGACTGGCGGAGTGACTGACGAAGCCTTCAGCAGAACCGGCCCCGGGGTCCGGTTCACCGCCGCCGACGAGCTGAAGCGGCGCGGTGTCCGCCGGATGAAGACCATCGCGACCGGCCTGCTGGCCTTCGCCACCCTGGTCTTCGCCCTCTCCACCTGGGCCAAGGCGGCCGGCGCCGGCTCCTGGGCCGGGTACGTGGCCGCCGCCGCCGAGGCCGGCATGGTCGGCGCGCTGGCCGACTGGTTCGCCGTGACGGCCCTGTTCCGCCGCCCGTTCGGCCTGCCGATCCCGCACACCGCGATCATCCCGACCAAGAAGGACGCCTTCGGGCGCTCGCTCGGCGACTTCGTCGGCGAGAACTTCCTGGCCGGCCACGTGGTGCGCACCCGCCTCGCCTCGCTCGGCATCGCCCGCCGGCTGGGCGACTGGCTGGCCGCGCCGGGCAGCGCCGAGCGCGTCACCAAGGAGGCCTCCGCCGCGCTGCGCGGCGTGCTCGCGGTGCTGCGCGACGACGACGTGCGGGCGGTCGTCGCCGAGGCCGTCACCCGGCGGGCGGCCGCCACCTCGGTGGCCGAGCCGATGGGCCGGATGCTGGGCAAGGTGGTCGCGGACGGCGGGCACCACGGCGTGGTCGACCTGGTCGCCGTGCGGGCGCACGACTGGCTGACCGCCAACCACGAGGACGTGGTCCGCAAGGTCACCCAGAAGACCCCCGGCTGGACGCCGAAGTTCCTCGACCACCAGGTCGGCGAGCGGGTCTACAAGGAACTGCTGCGCTTCGTCACCGACATCCGGGACGACCCGGACCACCCGGCCCGCGGCGCGGTCGACAACTTCCTCGCCGACTTCGCCACCGAGCTGCAGACCGACCCGGAGACCATCGCCCGGGTCGAGCGGGCCAAGGGCGACCTGCTGGCCCGCCCCGAGGTGCAGGACCTGATCAACTCCACCTGGGCGGCCGTGCGGACCCTGGTGATGGGCGCCGCCGAGGACGAGGACAGCGAACTGCGCCGGCGCATCCGCGAGGGCGTGCGCCGCTTCGGCGAGCGCCTGGCCACCGACGCCAAGCTGCAGGCCAAGGCGGACGGCTGGCTGCAGGACGCCGCCCAGTACCTGGTCGACACCTACCGCGCCGAGATCACCTCGCTGATCTCCGAGACGGTCGCGAGCTGGGACGCCGACGACGCCTCCCGCAAGATCGAGGCCAACGTGGGGCGCGACCTGCAGTTCATCCGGATCAACGGCACCGTGGTCGGCGCGCTGGCCGGGCTGCTGATCCACACCGTCGCGGTGGCGCTCGGCGGCTGAGCGTACGCTGGCGGCGCGCGGGCACGCGCGGAGACGACGAAGAAGGAAGAAGGGAACCCACCGTGGTCCAGCCGGACGGAAGTCGGATCGGAAACCCCACCGGGAACGCAGGGAACGCCGGGAGCGCCGGGAACGCCGGGAGCGACCGGGGCATCGAGGCGTTCATCGCCGGGATGCCGAAGGCGGAACTGCACGTCCACCACGTCGGCTCGGCCTCGCCGCGCGTCGTCGCCGAACTCGCCGCCCGCCACGCCGGGCGCTCCAAGGTGCCGACCGACCCGGCGGCGCTCGCCGAGTACTTCACCTTCACCGACTTCGCCCACTTCATCGAGGTCTACCTGAGCGTCGTGGACCTGGTCCGCGACGCCGAGGACGTCCGCGCGCTCACCTACGGCGTGGCCGAGGACATGGCCCGCCAGAACATCCGGTACGCGGAGCTGACCATCACCCCGTACTCCTCGGTCAGGCGCGGCATCCCGGAGGTCGCCTTCATGGAGGCGATCGAGGACGCCCGGCTGCGCGCCGAGAAGGACCTCGGCGTGGTGCTGCGCTGGTGCTTCGACATCCCGGGCGAGGCCGGTCTGGAGTCGGCCGAGGTGACCGCCCGCCTGGCCACCGAGCTGGGCCCCGAGGGCCTGGTCAGCTTCGGCCTCGGCGGCCCGGAGATCGGCGTGCCGCGGCCGCAGTTCAAGCCCTACTTCGACCGGGCCCGGGCGATCGGCCTGCACTCCGTCCCGCACGCCGGCGAGGCCACCGGGCCGCAGACGGTCTGGGACGCGATCCGCGAGCTGGGCGCCGAGCGGATCGGGCACGGCACCCAGTCCGTCAAGGACCCGGCGCTGGTCGACTACCTCGGTGAGCACCGGATCCCGTTGGAGGTCTGCCCGACCTCCAACATCGCCACCCGGGTCGTCGAGCGGATCGAGGACCACCCGATCAAGCAGATGGTCGACGCCGGGCTGCTCGTCACCGTCAACAGCGACGACCCGCCGATGTTCGGCACCGACCTCAACACCGAGTACGCGGTGGCGGCCCGGCTGCTGGCGCTGGACGAGGCCGGGGTGGCGGCGCTGGCCCGCAACGCCGTCGAGGCCTCCTTCCTGGACGAGGCCGGGAAGAAGCGGCTGGTCGGCGAGATCGACACCTACCTGGCGGGCTGGCAGCGCTGACGCCCTTCCCGCGTTCCTCCTGCGTTTTCGCTGGTGAGCCGCCCCGTCGACCTCGGTCGGCGGGGCGGCTCCGTCGTTGGTGCCGCACTCTTTCGAGTGATGGTGCCACTGTGGTGCCAAATGGGCTGGACGTGGTGCCATCGCCGTGCCATGCTTGAGCCATGGACCTCACGCCGTACGTCGAAAACCTCCGGAACGAGCTCGCGGTGGCCGCCGCCGCCGGTGGGGACGAAGCCCGCGCGCTGGCCGAGCGGCTGACCCTTCCGCTGGAGTCGGCCACGCGGCTCACCCTGCTCAACGCGCTCTCGGCCGCCATGGGCGAAGTCACCCGCGACCTCGCCCCGGGCTCGGTGGACGTGCGCCTGCGCGGACTCGACCCCGAGTTCGTGGTGACGGTGCCGCCCGGCTCGGACGCCTTCCACGGCGACGTGCCGCCGGTGGCGCCGCAGGCGGGCCCCGTGGTGCCGTCCGCGACGCAGGTGGCACCGCCGGTGGCGCCATCGGCGGTGCCGGAGTCGGACGAGTCGGGCACCGCCCGGATCAACCTGCGCCTGCCGGCCCACCTCAAGGCCAGGGCGGAGGAGGCCGCCGGGCGCGAGGGCCTCTCCCTCAACGCCTGGCTGGTCCGGGCCGTGGCCGGCGCGCTGGACGGCGGCAGGCCGGCCGCGCGCCCGGCCGCCGACCTCGGCGGCCGCTCCCCGCGCGGCATCGGCGGCCAGAGCTTCACCGGCTGGGTCCACTGACACCTCCGTAGCCCCCGCACCTTCCAGACCCCTCGCACCTTCGACGTCACCCCCGCTCCGACCAGCGGGAACACCCACACGAGCCAAGAGGACGGGACAGCCATGCCTTCGTACGAGACCAACGGACCGATCTCCGCCACCTTCGACTTCGAGATCGGCACGGTCCGGATCACCGCCGGCAAGCGCGCCGACGCCGTGGTCGAGGTCCGGCCCACCAGCGACTCCCGGGAGGCGGACGTCAAGGCCGCCCAGCTGACCCAGGTCGACTTCACCGGCGGCCGGCTCGTCGTCAAGGGCCCCAAGCAGCGCACCGTGTTCTCCAGCAAGAAGGGCTCGATCGACCTCCAGGTCGAGCTGCCGGCCGGCTCCGAGGTCGAGCTCGACAGCCCGATGGCGGACGTCGTCACCGAGGGCCCGCTCGGCGACCTCCGGCTGAAGACGTCCATGGGCCGGGTCCAGGTCGACCGGGCCGCCAGCGTGCGGCTCAAGGCCGACATGGGCGACATCCGGCTCGGCACGGTCGCCGGGGACGCCGAGGTGTCCGGCGCCGGCCGGATCGAGATCGGCACCGTCACCGGCACGCTGACGGTCAAGAACAGCAACGGCGACACCGAGGTCGACGAGGTGCACGGCGAGCTGACCGCCAACGCCTCCAACGGCCGGATCCACATCGGCCTCGCCGAGGCGGGCGTGGACGCCAAGACGGCGAACGGCCACATCCGGGTCGGCCAGGTGGTCCGGGGCAAGGTCTTCCTGCAGGCCGGCGTCGGGGACGTGGAGGTCGGCGTCGCCGAGGGCACCGCGGCCTTCCTCGACGTGCACAGCAAGTTCGGCGCCGTCCGCAGCGACCTCGGCACCACCGAGGGCCCCGGCGACGCCCGGGAGACCGTCGAGGTCCACGGCCGCACCCAGGTCGGCAGCATCGTGATCCGGAGGGCCTGATGGCGGCGATCCCGACGACGGTGGCGGTCTCGACCGCCCCCGCGATCTCGGCGGTCGGACTCACCAAGTCCTACGGCGACAAGCAGGTCCTCAGGGGCATCGACCTGGCCATCCCGGCCGGCACGGTCTTCGCCCTGCTCGGGCCGAACGGCGCGGGCAAGACCACCACCGTGCAGATCCTCTCCACCCTGATCCCCGGGGACGGCGGCTCGGCCCAGGTGGCCGGCCACGACCTCGTCCGGGGAGCGGACGGCGTGCGGAAGGCGATCGGGGTGACCGGCCAGTTCTCGGCGGTGGACAACCTCCTCACCGCCGAGGAGAACCTGATGCTGATGGCCGACCTCCACCACCTCCCCCGTCGGGAGGGGCGGAGGCGGGCGGAGGAGCTGCTGCGGCGCTTCGACCTCACCGATGTCGCCGGCACCCCCGCCACCACGTTCTCCGGCGGCATGCGGCGCAAGCTCGACCTGGCGATGACGCTGGTCGGGGAACCGAAGGTGATCTTCCTCGACGAGCCGACCACCGGGCTGGACCCGCGCAGCCGGCGCACCATGTGGGAGATCATCCGGAGCCTGGTCGCCGACCACGGGGTGACGATCTTCCTCACCACCCAGTACCTGGACGAGGCCGACGAACTCGCCGACCGGATCGCCGTCCTGGACGGCGGGCGGATCGTCGCCGAGGGCACGGCCGAGGAGCTGAAGCGGATCGTCCCGGGCGGGCGGATCCGGCTCCAGTTCGCCGACGCCGCCCAACTCGGCGCGGCCGCCGCGCTGTTCGACTACGCCACCGTCGACGCGGAGGCCCTGCGGCTCGACATACCGGGCGACAACTCGGTGCTGACCGTCAAGGCCGTGCTGGACACGCTCGACAACGCCTCGGTACGGGCGGAATCGCTGGTCGTGGAGACGGCCGACCTGGACGACGTGTTCCTGCAACTCACCGGGGAGGGTGGGCAATGAGTTTGACCATCAACTACGCGGCGCGCGACTCGCTGACCCTGCTGCGGCGCAACCTCAGGCGCGCGCAGCGGTATCCGGCGATGACCTTCTCCGTGGTGGTCATGCCGGTGATGATGCTGGCGCTCTTCAACTACGCCTTCGGGGGCGCCCTCGGCGCGGGCATCGGCGGCGGGAGCTACATCGACTACGTGACGCCGGGCATCGTGCTGATGACGGCGACCTCGGGGGCGGTCGCCACCGCGGTGGCCGTCTGCGTCGACATGACGGAGGGCATCGTCAACCGGTTCCGGACGATGTCGATATCCCGGTCGGCGTTCCTGGCCGGGCACGTGATCGGCAGCGTCATCCAGACGGTGATCGCCCTGGTGCTGGTGACCGGCGCGGCCTTCGCGATGGGGTTCCGCTCCAGCGCCGGCCCGGTGGAGTGGCTCGCGGCCGCCGGGCTGCTGCTGTTCGTGACGCTGGCGCTGACCTGGATCTCCGCGGGGATCGGGCTGGTGTCGAAGACGCCGGAGAGCGCGAGCAACACCCCGCTGCCGATGACCTTCCTGCCGTTCCTCGGCAGCGCGATCGTCCCGCCGGACTCGATGCCCACCGTGCTGCGCTGGTTCGCCGAGTACCAGCCCTTCACCCCGATCATCGAGACCCTGCGCGGCCTGCTGATGGGCACCGAGATCGGCGCCGTCAGCGCGTGGAGTTCCCTCGGCTGGTGCACCGCGCTGACGCTGGCCGGCTTCTTCTGGTCGCGGAGCGTCTTCTACCGGCGGTGACGGGGGTACGGCCGGTGGATGCCCACGGCCCGGACGGCGGACCCATCCGCCGCCCGGGCCGTGGCCTATCGAGTGGCGCCGGGCCGGGCGGGCTGAGTCCGGGCCGGGGCCAGACCCTCCGGGAGCGGGAGATCGCGCAGCTCGCGGATCAGGGCACGGACGGCCGGGGTGGGGGCCAGCTCGGGAGTGGTGACGTAACCCACCAGGCGGGTGGGCGGGTTGGGGTCGAGGGGCGTGACCGCGAGGCCGGGCGGGGCGCCGAGGAGGGCGGTGGCGGGCATGATGGCCATGCCGAGGCCCTGGGCGACCATCGAGACGGCCACCGCGTCGTCCTCGACGTCGACCGTCGCGGGCGGGATCCAGTCCTGCTCCCGCCACCACCGCCGGGTGTAGGAGCCGCAGTTCTCGTCCCAGTCGACCAGCGGCAGCCGGCGCGGATCCGGGTGGCCCTGCGGGTGCGCCAGCGCGTACGCCTCCTCGTACAGCCGGGCCGTGACCAGGCCGGGCACGGGCGGCGGGCCCTCGGCGGGGAGGGTGGCGAGCCCGAGGTCGGCCCGGCCGTCCGCAACCTCCCCGGCGGTGCCGCGCCCGATCTCCCGGACGATCCGCACCCGCGTGCCGAGGCCCGGGTGGCGCTCGGCGAGCCGGGCGAGGACGGGCGGCAGCAGGTGCGCGGCGACGCTGCGGAAGGCGACGATCCGCAGGGTGCCGGTGAGCGGCCCGTCCGCGCCCGCGCCCCGGACCTCCGCCCCCATCGTGGCCAGCAGCCGCAGGACGCGCCGGGCGTACCCGACCGCCCGCGCGCCCGCCTCGGTGGGTCGCGCGCCGTGGCGTCCGCGCTCGAACAGCACCGCGCCGAGCTTGCGCTCGCAGCCGCGCACGGCGTGCGACACGGCGGACTGGGTGGTGCCCAGGCGGGTCGCGGCGGAGGTGAAGGTGCCCTCTTCCTCGACCGCGACCAGGATGCGCAGCTCGTGCGGGGCGAGGTCGGTCATGCGCCGACCCTATCGGGTTCCATCGATCCCGCTCATGGAAGCGGCTGTTCCATCGACGCGTACCCCTGCCCGAGGGGTGGGCCCGGTTCCTAGCGTGAGCACCGTCAACGACAGAAGCCACCGTCAGTTCGGAGCTACCCGATGTCCCGCCCCACCGCCCGCGCCGTCCACCTCGTCGCCCGTCCCACCGGCGCGGCGACCGCCGAGCAGTTCGCCTTCGTCGAGGAGCGGGTCCCCGCGCTGGAGTCCGGCGAGGCGCTGGTCGAGAACCTGTACCAGTCCGTCGACCCGTACATGCGCGAGGAGATGGACGAGGGCGGCTGGGACCTGCACGCCCCGCTGGAGGGCCGCACCCTCGGGCGGGTGGTCGAGTCCCGCACCGACGCCCTGCCGGTCGGCGCGCTGGTCTTCCACCGGCAGGCCTGGCGCACCCACGCGGTGGTCACCCCCGAGCGCGCCCACCTGCTGCCCGTCTTCGACGGCGTCCCGCTCAGCAACCACCTGTCCGTCCTCGGCGGCACCGGCCTGTCCGCGTGGGTCGGCCTGACCAGGATCGCCCGGTTCCAGCCCGGCGAGTCGATCTTCATCTCGGCGGCCGCCGGCGGCGTCGGCACCGCCGCCGGCCAGCTCGCCCGGCTGCTCGGCGCCGGACGGATCGTCGGCAGCGCGGGCTCGGCCGCCAAGGCCGCCCGGCTCGTCGACCACCTCGGCTTCGACGCCGCCTTCGACTACCACGACGCCCCGCTCGCGGACCGCCTGCGCGAGGCCGCGTCGGACGGCCTGGACGTCTACTTCGACAACGTCGGCGGCGACCACCTGGAAGCCGCGATCGGCGCCCTGCGCGACCACGGCCGCATCGCCTGGTGCGGCGCCGTCGCCCAGTACGACGACCTCCGGAACCCGCCGGCCGCGCCGCGTAACCTGTACGACGTGGTCGGCAAGAGCCTGCGCCTGGAGGGCTTCCTGGTCCGCAACCACCTCGACGCCCGCCCCGAGCTCTACGACTTCCTCGTCCCCCACCTGCGCTCGGGCGCGGTGGTGGCGGAGGAGACGGTCGTGGACGGCTTCGACCGGGTGGTGGACGCGTTCCTCGGCGTGATGCGCGGCGCCAACACCGGGAAGATGATCGTCCACCTGGCCGACTGAACCGCCCGGAACGGGCAGTGGGCCCGTGCGTTCGCCGTCACGGGGGTGCGGCGAACGCACGGGCCGTCAGCCGTCGCGGCGGCGGGCGAGGTGGGCGGTGACGTCGGCGGCCACCTCGACCTGCGGCGGCAGGGCCGCCAGGATCCGCTCGAACACCTGCTGCCGGTCGGCGGGCGGCAGCATCAGGTAGGCGGAGACGGTGGAGAGGTGGCCGACGTAGTCGTGGGCGGGCATCGTCAACCGGCGCTCGATCACGTGCTGCTGGACGTCGGTGAAGTCGTCGGACCGCTGGAGTTCGGTGCCGGGCCACAGCATCGCGGCGTCCCAGGGGGTGCCGTCCGGGGACGGGATCTCGTCGGTGGCCAGGAACGGCGCCCGGGCGGCGTCGACGGCCTCCTGCGCGGCGGGGTCGGCGAGTTGGACGGGCCCGCCGAAGGAGGCGAAGACGCCGCCCGGCTCCAGCAGGGCGGCGGCCCGCTCCCACCGGCCGTCCGGGGACGTCCAGTGCAGGGCGGCGGCCGCGTAGACGAGGTCGTACGGGTGGTCGGGTCGGATCTCTTCGAACGTGGCCTGCTCCGCACGGACGCTCACGGGTGCGTGCCGGCGCAGTTCGGCGAGCATGGCCGGGTCGGGTTCGGTCGCGGTGACGGCGATGCCGTGTTCGGCGAACAGGCGGGTCGCCTTGCCGGTGCCCGCGCCGATTTCCAGCGCGGTCCGGATCGGGCGGCCCGCGTAGGACGCCACCAGGTCGTGGAGCGCGGCGGGGTAGCCGGGGCGGTAGCGCTCGTAGGCGGCCGCGATCGCTCCGAAGCTCAGGGCGCGTTCAGACATGGTGGGCATCCTGGCACTGTGAGCGGAAGGATGCCGCGTTGTCCCGGGCCCAGGTGCGGAAGCTGCGGGCCGGGCGTCCGAGGACGCGGTCGACGGTGTCGGTGACGCGCTCGGGTTCGCGGGTGAAGGACTCCCAGGCGCGGAGGCGGGATTCGACGAAGGCGGCGTTGCCCCAGGCGGCGGTGAGTTGTTCGCGGGCGACCTCGGGAGGCAGGTCCTCCCAGCGGACCTCGATGCCGGCCTCCTCGCCGATGATCCGGGCGAGTTCGGCGTGGGAGAGCGATTCCGGGCCGGTGATCAGGTACTTGGCGCCCGCGTGGCCGTCCTCGGTGAGGGCGCGGACGGCGACGGCGGCGATGTCCCGCTCGTCGATCAGCGAGCGCCGGGCCTGTCCGTAGGGCCAGCGGACGACGCCCTGGCGGATCTGGTCGGCCCAGCCGAGCATGTTGCCCGCGAAGTCGATGGCCCGGACGAAGGTCCAGGAGAGGGAGGAGCGGCGGATCAGGCGCTCGATCTCCTGGTGGAAGATCGAGGGTGACTCGTCGTCGGCGAGGTCGGCGACGTCGGTGGAGAGGTAGACGGCCCGGGTGGCGTGCTCGGCGATCGCTTCGACGATCGGGCGGGGGTCGATGCCGGGAAGGCCGGGCCACATCAGGTAGACGCGGTCGACACCGGGCAGGGCGGCACGGATGGTGGCGGGGTCGGAGAGGTCGCCGGTTATGGATGTGGCGCCCTCGATCGATCGGGCCGGATCGCGGACCAACGCCCTTACGGAGTGGCCCCCTTGGGCGAGCTCGCTGACGACGTGCCGCCCGACACTTCCGTTCGCCCCGATGACAAGAATCTCTCCCATGCCGTGCCGCAACACGGGGGAGCGGCGATCTATGCCCGGGAACGAGGACGGGGCCCGACACCTCGAAGGTGTCGGACCCCGTCCGATGGAGCGCCAGGCCCGGGTTGCACGGACTCTTCCTACTGAAAGTAGGACGTGCTCTGGTAGCACCGCTGACGCCTGGCGAGGGATTGTGTCCCTCGCAACGAGAAGAAGATTAGCAGGTCAGCGGGCGTAGATCGAATCGGAGGGCGGCTAGAGGTCGAACTCCCCGTTGCGGATGGCGGAGACGAGGTCGCGCCACTCGGTGGGAGTGAGTTGGGCGATGGCAGCAGGGTGGAGGGTGCTGCGGACGTACACGCTGTCTGAGGTGATGGCTACCTCTGGGCAGTTATTGCCATCGCCGCATGCGCTGGGCTTCCGCCATGCGATGTCTTCCACAGGGGCCTCACAGGCTGTTCGTGATGCTGGAGATCGCGTCACGAGAGGCGGATGGATCGAGCGCACGATCACGCATCGCCCCGAGAATGCTCCGGTAGTTCTCCAGCTGGTTCATCTCGGTCAGGAACGCTGGCGATCCTACGGAGTCAAGCTGGACTGTATCGAGCCGGGGTACGGGCCCGCTCGCATAAAGCACAGCCTGCCCGGCGCCCTTGAAACCGCCGGCCTTGAACTCCAACACGCGCAGTGTGACGTTGGGGGCCTCGGAGAGTGCGAGCAGCTGCTTCAGTTGCTCCTTGGCGACTGCCGATCCTCCGAACTCCATGCGTAGCGCAGCCTCATGGACAATCGCTTCGTATTCGAGCGGGTCGCTGCGTGTCAGGAGCTCGGCCCGCCGCATTCGGTTCTCAACCCGCGCCTCGATGTTCAGCGGGCGCAGCGGCGGATAGACCTCGCGGAAGATCGCCCGAGCCGTGTCCTCGGTCTGCATGAGCCCTGGCACATGGCAGATCTGATACGTCACCAATGCCCGCGAGTAGTGCTCGACCTCGGAGATCTCAAGAATTCCGGCAGGGACCAGCCCCCTGTGCTCCTCCCACCATCCCTTGGTGCGGTCGGCGGCCATCTCGGCGACCGCGTCGACGTATGCGGCGTCGGCCTCCTCGTACTCGGAGGCGAGCGCGAGGACCCGTTCCCCACTGATCGGGTAGCTGCCCTGTTCGATCAGCGTGATCTTGCTGCGGTCCAGCCCGAGAACAGCGGCAGCGTCTCCAGCCGTGCGCCCGGCGGCTTCTCGCATCTTTCGCAGCTCGATGCCGACGCGCTTCCGGCGTGCGGTTGGAGTAGGTGGCATCTCCCCAGCATCCATCGTCCGGGCGCGACGAGTCCAGCGAACAGATAGGCACACTTTCCGTAGTCAGCTAGCAAATTTGCTATCCGCTGCCCTACAGTCAGTGACGCACCCATCACCGATGCGGCTGCCAGTAGCCGCTCGGCGCATCCCTCCTTCCTCTGGGAGACCCTGTGCGCAACCTCAACTCCCCTTCCCTCACCCTCTCCCGTGACACGCTCCGCTCCGCGATGTCCCGCGAGGGGTGGCCGGCCGCCACCACCTTCGATGCCGAGCTCGCCATGGTCGAACTCATCGTCAACGCCTGGCGCCACGGGGACACGGCCTCGCCCGCCGTCGTCATCCTCCTCCGACCCGACACCCTCCGCGTCACGGTCTCCGACCGCTCCCCGCTCCTCCCCGAGCAGCGTCCGACCTCCCTCCTCTCCGAGACCGGCCGGGGCCTCCAGCTCGTCGCCGGACTCACCCACCGCTGGGGCGTCGACCCCCAGGAACTGGGCAAGTCCGTCTGGTTCGAGCTGCACCAGGGCGGTGCCGCGTGAGCGCCCACCACCCGATCCACCCCGCCGACCCCGCCCTCTTCCACCTCACCGGCCGCGAGATCGCCGAGCTCATCGTCGAACTCCGCACCGAGGGACGCGAGTTCGGCCTCCTCTGGCCGTCCGCCGAGCCCGGCGAGGCCAACCTGCACGGCCGCCGCCTGGTCAACCTCGGCAACATCCCGGCCAGCACCCTCATCAACCTCCTCGCGCTTCTGCGCGAGTACAAGCGCACCCGCGACGGCGTTCGGGAGTAGCCGAAAACTCCAAGATCGACTCGCGATCCTTGTCGCCACCGGTCCAGTGCCCACCCCCGCCCTGTCGCAGACTGTGCAGGACGCAAGGACCAAGAACACCAAGGACGGCCATCGTGAGCGAGCGCGTTCTCACCCCCCGCAACCGGGGTTTCCTCTTCCTCGATTCCCACCCGGCGGGCTGCTCGCAGCTGGTGGCCGACATGTGGCAGGCCTGCCCCGAGCCCGCCACCACCCCCGAGGGCGACGGCCCGGTGGCGCTGATCATCGGCTCCTCGGCCGGGTACGGCCTGGCGGCCACCGTCGCCGGTCTCAAGCGCGCGGGCATCCGTGGCGTCATGGTCTCCTTCGAGAAGGCCCCCACCGCCCGCCGCACCGGTACGGCCGGCTGGTACCGCACCGCCGCCACCGCCGACCTCGCCCGCGCCGCCGGGCGGGACCTGGTCTTCCTCAACGGCGACGCCTTCTCCGACGCCATGAAGGACGAGGTCGCCGACCTCATCGAGCAGCGCTTCGGAGGCCGACTGGACTACCTCATCTACTCGGTGGCCGCACCCCGTCGCACCGACCCGGACACCGGCGTCACCTACTCCTCCGTCCTCAAGCCGATCGGCGCGGCCAACCGCACCCGGACCCTGGTCTTCGACGACGAGGGCGCCCCCGAGGTGCGCGAGGTCGAGACCGCCCCGGCCGAGGGCGACGACATCGAGCAGACCGTGGCCGTGATGGGCGGCGCGGACTGGGAGCGCTGGATCGACCACCTGGCCGGTCGCGGTCTGCTCGGCGAGGGCTTCGCCACCGCCGCGCTCTCCTACATCGGCTCGCCCCTCACCGCCGCCATCTACCGCCAGGGCACCATCGGCGCGGCCAAGGCCCACCTGGAGGCCACCGCCCGTACGCTCGACGACCGCCTCGACAAGACCGTGGGCGGCCGGGCGGTGACCTCCGTCAACGGCGCCGCCGTCACCCAGTCCTCCACCGCCATCCCGGGCATCGCCCTGTACCTCGGCCTGCTGCGCGCCGTCCTCGGCGACCGCCTGGTCCCGCCGGTGCACCAGCTCGCCTCCCTGTGGGACCAGTTGACCGGCGCCACCCCGCTCGCCCTGGACGACGAGGGCCGCGTCCGCCTCGACACCTGGGAGCTCACCGACGACGTCCAGGCGGCCGTGGCCGAACGCTGGGAGGCCGCGACCACCGACTCCATCGCCGGTCTCGCCGACCTCGACTGGTTCCGCGCCGAGGTCCAGCGCCTGTACGGCTTCTCGGTGCCGGGCATCGACTACACCGCCCCGGTGGCCACCGAGATCCCCTGGCCCGACACCACCCGCTGATCACCCTCGCTGACCACCCCCGCTGCGCAGGAAGTCGACCCCGCCGACTTCCTGCGCAGCGCGGCGTCTCAGGACAGCGTGCCGAGGGCGTGCACGCCGGTACGGGTGCTGCGGTAGACAGCCGTACCGGCGGCCGCCAGCGAGACGCGGGTGTACTCGGTGTCGGAGCGCAGGTCGTCCGGCGCGTCCTGCCATTGCTGCTTGCCGGTGTCGAGGTCGAAGGCGAACAGTCGTTCGTCGTTCGTCCCGACGTACGCACTGCCGTCTGCGACGGTCATCGAGCTCTCCCCGCGGCCCAGGCTGAGGGTCGTGGTGGCCGTCCAGCGCGGCTCGCCGGTTTCCGTGTCCATCGCGCTCAGAGTGTCGCCGCTGAGGAAGCAGACCGTTCCGCCCGCGGCCGACACCGCGCAGTTGGTCGCGCCGTGCCGGCGCTGCCAGCGCACCCGGCCGGTGGCCGCGTCCAGGGAGCAGACCCAGGTGCCGGTCCTGTCCTCGGTGGCGTACGTGAGCAGGAGGGCGCCACGGTGGAGGACGGGAGTGTTGTAGGCGCCGAGGACGGAGCCCTGGGCCCAGCGCTGCTCGCCGCTGCGCGCGTCGAAGGCGCGGGCGCCGTACTCCCGGCCGACCGCGTACACGGTGTCGTCGGCCAGGGCCAGGTAGCCTTCGGGGCCCAACGGCCTGCTCCAGCGGCGCTCGCCGGTGGCCGCGTCGTAGGCGTTCAGCGCGCCGTCGTGGGCCGCGAACACGCTGCCGCCCCCGATGACCGGGCCCTGCCCCCAGGTGAGACCGGTCCACCGCGCGACCGGCACCTGCCAGCGCACGTCCCCGGTCGCCGCGTCGAGGGTCTGCAGGCCGGTCGGGGCGGCCACGCTCAGCACACCGTCCCCGACCGCCGACGGGCGGCCGTAGTTCTCGGTCATGGGGTCGGCCGCGCCGACCGCCCGGCTCCAGCGGACGGCGCCGGTGCGCGGGTCGAGAGCGCGCAGGTCGCCGTCGTACCCGGAGACGAAGAGGCCGTCCTGCGGGCCGCCGGACAGGACGACCCGCCCGCTCGCGGCCGTCGTGCTCCACAGCCGGGGGCCACGGGCGGCGTCCCGGCGCGCCCACCACCGGGCCCCGCCCGCGACGGCGAGCGCGGCCGCGCCGCCCGCGGCGCTCAGCAGCAGCCGCCTGCGGTCGATCTGGGGGCGGGCCGGCCGGTCCTGCGCCGCTGCACCGGAGTTCACGTCGGAATCGGAGTTCACGTCTCCTCTGACTTCGTACCCGGACCCGATGGTTGCGTGACGTCTCGAACCTTCTCGGCCGTCCAGCGGGCCGACGAGGCGGTCCGGCCGTGTGCGCCTGCGTAGGTAGTGGCCGGGCCGACTACCTACGCAGGCATTTCCTCGCTTATGCGATGCGCTCCCGAATGAATTCGCCGATCCGCTGCGGAAGGCCGGGCGAGAACAGTGTGTGCCCCATTCCCGGAATCGGCCGGAATCGCGAACCGGGAATCCCCTCGGCCAGGGCCCGGCCGTGCGCGAGCGGGCGCAGCGGGTCCTCCGTGCCGTGCAGGACCAGGGTCGGAGCCTCGATCGTGGACAGCGGGGCCAGGCGGTCCTCGGTCATGGCGCGTCCGGCCAGGTCGTGGTTGAGGGCTGCCGCGTGGTTGCCGGTCAGGTCGAACGAGGTCTCCACGAAGCGGCGGGCGGCGGGCTCGTCGAACGGCAGGGCGTCGCCGTTGAGCACGCGCCACGTCTCGACGTTCGCCGCGACGTACGCGTCCCGCGTGCCCTGGGGGAGGGTGGCGCGGTGGGCGAGGTGGGCCAGGAAGCGGGCGGCGGGCGGCGGCAGGTCGTCGGGGTCGGGTGCCTGGCCGGCCAGGGCGCGGGCCCAGGCCGGGCCCGGGCTGTGGCCCATCGGGCCGGTCATCATCGCGGTCAGGGTCAGCACGCGTTCGGGGCGGTGCACGGCCAGCCACTGGGCGATCGCGCCGCCCAGGGACGCTCCGACGACGTGCGCGGCGGCCGCGCCGTGGCCGTCGAGCACCGCCGTCGCGTCCGCGGCCAGGTCCGCCAGCGCGTAGGGGTGGGTGGCGAAGTCCACGCACGTGGACCGGCCGGTGTCCCGGTGGTCGTAGCGGATGACCTGGCGGCCGCCGGCCACCAGGACGTCCACCAGCTCGTCCGGCCATCCGATGCCGGGCGCGGCCGTGCCCATCACCAGCAGGACGGCCGGGTCGTCCGGGGAGCCGACCCGTTCGGTCCGGAGTCGCAATTCACCGGATTCGACGAATAACTCGGCGCGTGAAGTCATGGCCGCCAATCTAGCGAATGGCCAATCAATTATCCATCGTCGCGGGAATATGACTTTCGATCATTGTCGTGATAAAATAAGGGGCAGTTGCCGGGCTTGCGACGCCCTCGAATTCCTAGCCGAGCGCAGCCAGCGCCGAAGGCCGCACCGCGCCGGAGGCGGCCGAGCCGCGCAGCAGGGCGGCCAGGTCGTGGGGCGGCGCCTGCTCGCTGGTCGGGGTCGCCGCCGCGATCCGGTCCAGCCGGAAGCCCCGGCCCGCCTGCCGGGTGCGGCACCAGGCGATGAGGTACCACTTGCCGTCCGCGGTGAGCAGCCCGGCCGGTTCCACGGCGCGCTCGCTCTCCCGCCCGGCCGCGTCGACGTAGGCCAGCCGCAGCACCGTGCCGCCGGTGAGGGCCTGTTCCACCGCGGTTCGGACGGACTCGGCGGTGCGGGCCGGCAGCGCGACGATCCGTGCGGCGAGCTCCTGGGCGGCGAGCGAGGCGGGGCCGGTCATCGAGGCCGCGATCTTCTGGGAGGCCGTGCGGGCGGCACCGGCGTAGGGGGCGGAGGCGTCGGCCGCGGCGAGGGCGGCGACCAGGGCCGAGGCCTCCTCGGTGGTGAAGCGGATCGGCGGGAGGGTCATCGCCGGGTCGATCGACCAGCCCCCGCCCCGCCCGGAGGTGGCGCGCACCGGTACGCCGGCGTCCATCAGCGCCTGGAGGTCGCGTTGCACCGTGCGCGTGCTGACCTCGAACCGCGTGGCGAGCGCCGCGACCGTCAACGGCCGCGGCGCCGCCGCGCGCAGCTCTTCCACCAGTGCGTAGAGCCGAGGAGTGCGATTCACGGGGCTCGACGTTACCGGCGCGCCGTGGCCCGTCACGCCGTGGCCAGGAAGTCCCGCTCGCGCCGCAGCTCCCGCTCGGTGACGGTCAGCGGGAACAGGGTGAAGCCGTGCATCGCGCCCGCGACGACGCCGAGTTGCACGGGCGCACCGGCCGCCCGCCACCGCTGGGCCAGGAAGAGCGAGTCGTCCAGCAGCGGGTCCTCCGAGCCGACGACGATCCGGGCCGGCGGCAGGCCGGCCAGGTCGGCGAAGAGCGGCGAGACCTCCGGGTCGCGGCGCTCCTCCGGCCCCATCCCCGGTGTGAAGAGTCCGTAACTGCCGCGCAGCGCGTCGGTGTTGCTCAGCAGTCGCCTGGATCCGAACAGCCGTTGGCTCGGTGTCATCGAGAGGTCGTACGGGCCGAAGAGCAGGTGGGCCGCCCGGAAGGCGCCGGTGATGCCGTGCCGGTCGCGAAGGCGCAGCAGGGTCAGCACGCTCAGGTGCGCGCCGGCCGATTCGCCGCCGATCAGCAGCCGCCCGGTGCCGAACTCGGTGGTGGCGTGGTCCACCAGCCATCGGGCGGCCGCCTCGCAGTCGTCCGGCCCGGCGGGGAACGGGTGCTCCGGCGCCAGGCGGTACTCCACGCTCACCACGGCCAGCCGCGCCTGCACGGCGAGCCTCCAGAGCCGTTCGTCCTGCCCGTCCGCGGAGCCGAACGCCCAGCCGCCGCCGTGGATGTGCAGGTACACGCCGTCGACCTGATCCGGGACGAACGTCCGGACCTTCACGCCGTCCGCGACGGTACGGTCCCGGCCCTGCGGCAGTCTCACCGGCGGTGTGTCGCCGGCGAGCCGGTTGCGCCGCAGGAGTGCCAGCAGGGCCGCGTCCGGTGCTCGGCCGCGAACGGGACGGCTCGCGGCGGCCGTCTCGAACTGCTCGTTGAAGGCCAGGGTCTCGGCGAGGCAGTCCTCGTCTGTGATCGTCATGCGTCGAACGTTCGCAGCCGTCCGCGACAACACCCTGTCACCCTTTTCCGGTGACCTGCGTCACGGTGTCGAGTCGTCCGGTGGCGGCATGGCTCCTCGGCTCAACCGGCCACGCGCACCACGTACTTGCCGAGCGCCCGCCGCTCCTGCATGGCGTCGTGCGCGGCCGGGACGGCTTCCAGTCCGGCCAGTTCGGTGACCGGCAGGTCGAGCCCGCCGCCCGCGAGCAGGTCGAGGACCCGGCGGATCGCGCGGCCGAGTCGCGCGGGGTCGCCGGCGGCCATGGCGCGGTGGCTGAAGCCGGTGACGGTGAGGTTGTCGGCCATCAGGCGGCCGAGCGGGGGCAGGGCGTCGAGGGCGCCGCCGCCCGCGTTGCCGAACAGGACGATCCGGCCGCCGTGCGCGGCCAGGTCGAGGTCGAGGTCCAGCGCCTCCGTGCCGAGCGGGTCGAGCACGAGGTCGACGCCCTTTCCGCCGGTCGCCTCCCGGACGGCGTCGAGCAGGTCGGCGTCCCGGGCGAAGGCGTGGTCGTAGCCGGCCTCGACGGCGGCGGCGGCCTTCTCGGGGCGGCCCACCGTGCCGATCAGCCGGCCGCCGCCGAGCAGCGGGACGAGCTGGGCGATCGCGTGTCCGATCCCGCCGCCGGCCGAGTGCACCAGCACGGTGTCCCCGGCGGCGAACCGGCCGGCGTCGCCGAGCAGCAGCATCGCGGTGGCCAGGCCGAGCGGGACGGCGGCGGCCTCGCGCAGCGGCACCCCGTCCGGAACGGGCACGGTGAGCACGGCCGCGGCGATCGCGACCTCGGCCAGCCCGCCGCCGACCGGCGCGGCCACCACCCGGTCGCCGACCGCCAGGCCGGTGACGCCCTCGCCGAGCTCCCGGACGGTGCCGGACACCTCCTTGCCCGGCAGGTGCGGCCACGCGGCGGTGTAGCCGCCGTCGCCCCGGCGGGCCATCACGTCCACGAAGTTGAGCCCGGCGTAGGCGACGTCGATCGTGACCTCGCCGGGGCCGGGGCGCGGCGCGTCGATCTCCTGGACCTGCGAGTTCTCGCTCCCGCCGGCCGCCGTCATCACCAGTGCACGCATGTCGGAACCCCCTCCGTTACGATGTTCTACGAACATCGAATTTGGTGTTGCGACAGTGGTACCACTCCGTTTCGGTGATTGTCGAACATCGCAGCTCAGAGAGGTCGTCACATGCCCCGAAGCACCCGCCGCCGACCGGCGCTCGCGCACCCCGAGCCCGAGCAGATCGATCTCTTCGACGTTCTGCACGCGCTCTCCGACCCCACTCGGATGACCATCGTGAGTGTGCTGCGCGCCGAGCCGGAGCGCGTCTGCGGCACCTTCCCGGTGAACGTCGCGCCCTCCACGCTCAGCCACCACTTCAAGGTGCTGCGCGAGGCCGGCCTGATCCGCCAGCGGGAGGAGGGGAACCGCCGGTTCAGCGCCCTGCGCGCCGTCGACCTGGAGCAGCGCTTCCCCGGCCTGCTCGACAGCGTCCTCGCCGCCCACGGCCGGGCGGCCGAGGAGACGCAGGAGGCGCAGGAGGCCGAGGAGGACGGCGGGGCCTGACGGCTCGGCGCGGCGACCGGAAGGCCGGTGAGCGGAAGGCCGGTGCGCGGAAGGCCGGTGTGCGGAAAGCCGACGACCCCGGCCGCACGGGGGTGGCGGCCGAGGTCATCGGTCGAAGGGAAGCGGGCCGGCGCCTGCTTCCGGTCAGGTGGTCGAGGTGGCCTCGACGGTGACGGCGGCACGCTGGCCCGTCGTCATGCCTCCAGCCTCCCACCGGAACCGGCACCGCCGCCTCCGACCTGCGACGGGCTTCGCGCCGCCGCCTCCCCCCGGTGGGGGAGGGCCGCCTCCACCCGGGAGCCGGGCCGCTCGGCGCCGCCGTGGGGTAACGGGGGCGGGCGCGTGCAGCCGCTCGGTGCAGCTGCTCAGTGCGGCCGCTCAGCGCAGTCGCTCAGCGCAGCCGCGAGGAGGACAGGATCGACGCCAGGTGCGCCACCACCATCCCCCAGGTGATCACCGTGATCCCGGCGAGCGTCCACCGCGTCGCGTCCAGGTTGTGCAGCCCCGCGTCCACCGCGGCCGCCGCCAGCAGCACCAGGGACGCCTCGATGCCGTTCGTCACCCGGTGGATCTTGAAGATCGAGGCGAGCCGGCGGGCCGTCGCGATGCCCTGCGAGCGCGGCTGGGTCGACTCCTCGTCCGCCGGCGCCTGCCCGCTGCGGGCCCGGGCCACGTCCACCAGGTCCGTCGAGGCCTTCAGCAGCACCACGCCCAGCGCGGCCGCCAGACCCGCCGACACCCACAGGTCCGAACCGCCGCGAGCCGCCCGGACACCGGCACCGATCATCAGCGCGGCGTCCGCCAGGTAGGCGCCGAGCCGGTCCACGTACACCCCGGCCATGCTGAACTGGCGCTTCCAGCGCGCCACTTCGCCGTCCACGCAGTCGAACAGCAGGAACAGCTGGAACAGCACGGCGGCCAGCACCGCACCGGTCAGGCCGGGGATCAGCAGGGCCGCGCCGCCGCCGACCCCGCACACCACCATCACCCAGGTGAGCGTGTTCGGCGACACCGAGGTGCGCACCAACTGCCGGGTGGTGCGCAGCGAGAGGGCCCGCATGTACAGCCGGCCCGCCCAGTGTTCACCGTTGCGGCTCTGCAGCTTGGCCTGCGGCTGGCACACCTCGCGCAGATCGGCGAGCGCCGGAGCAGCCACCATGACGAATTCCCTCCACCTGTTCTGGAACCTGGCCCGAAACGGCCACCACGAAGGCTAAGGCCTGCGGGAGGGCGCTCCGACCAGCCCCCGGAGCCCGCCGGCGGCCCCGAAAACCGGTGGGCCGCCCAAGGCCCCCGGGCTAGGCTGCGCGGGTTCGCCGGAACCGGAGCCCCCGGGCCCGATCGCCCGCTCCCGCACGCCGGTTGAGCTGGTTCGACGGGGCCCCGGGGCGGATGACGAGGAGCACAGCACCATGGTGACCACGGGCGCCCCGCAGAGCCCCGAGCCGGCCCGACTCCTGGACGGCCACCGGCCGCAGGGTCCGGCCGAGACCGCCGACCTCGCCCGGGTCCGCCCGCGGGCCGACGCCCCGGACGCCTGGGAGCGCGCCACCCCGCTGCACTTCACCGCCTCCGCGCTGATCGTCCACCCGCCGACCCGCCGGGTGCTGCTGCGCTGGCACGTCCGCCAGCAGGCCTGGCTGCAGGTCGGCGGCCACGGCGACCCGGGGGAGACCAGCCCGCTGGACATCGCCCTGCGCGAGGGCCGCGAGGAGACCGGCCTCACCGACCTCGCCCCCTGGCCGGACGCGGCGCTCGTCCACCTCGTCGTGGTGCCCGTCCCCGCCTCGCCCGTCGAGCCCGCGCACGAGCACGCCGACCTGCGCTTCCTGCTCGCCACCGCGACCCCGGACGACGCCCGCCCGGAGAACCCGGCCGTGCCGCTGGAATGGCTGACCATCGAGGAGGCCAAGGAGCGGACCACCGAGGAGAACCTGCGGGAGACCCTGGACCGCGCCGCCCGCCTGCTCGCCTGACGCCCCGCCCGTTCACCTGCTCGCTCGACGGAGAGACCCCCCGATGCACACCGACCAGATCCTCATCTTCGACGCCGACGACACCCTCTGGGAGAACAACGTCATCTTCGAGCGGGTCACCGACGCCTTCCTGGACTGGGTCGCCGCCCCGGCCGAGCGGGAGCGCACCCGCACCCTCCTCGCCGGGATCGAGGCCGCCAACGTCCCCACCCTCGGCTACGGCGCCGGCTCCTTCCGGCAGAGCCTCGCCGACTGCCTGAGCCGGCTGAACGGCGACCGCACCCCCACCGCCGCCGAGCTGGCCCGGATCGACGACCTGCTCGCCCCGCTCACCCGGCGCGGCGGGATCGAGCTGATCCCCGGCGTCGCCGACACCCTCGCCGCCCTCGCCGGCCGGCACCACCTGCTGCTGCTCACCAAGGGCGACCAGGAGGAGCAGCGGGCGAAGGTGGCGGCCTCCACCATCGACCACCACTTCCGCGGCATCCACATCGTGGCCGAGAAGTCGACCGGCACCTACCGGGAGCTCACCGCCGAGCTCGCCCTCGACCCCGCCCGCACCTGGATGATCGGCAACTCGCCGAAGTCCGACATCGCCCCCGCCCGCGCGGCCGGCCTGCGCACCGTCTTCATCCCGCACGAGCACACCTGGGTGCTGGAGCACCAGGAGCTGCGCCCGGACGAGGCGACGCTGCGGCTCACGGCCTTCCCGGAGCTGCTGCGCCACTTCTGAGCGAGCCGGACGAGCCGGACAGTACGGACGGCCCGGACGAGCCGGACCGCCCGGCGGCCGGACTACACGGCGAGCGCGGCCGCCGGGGCCGGAACGCCCCGGTACAGCCAGGCCCGCTCGGTGGCCGACCAGACGCTCGTCGTCAGCAGGTAGAGCGCCGCGGCCACCGGCACCAGCAGCGCGAAGAACACCGACCCGAACGACAGGTACGGCAGCAGCGCCGCCCCGGGCTGCGGGGTGGTCTGCGCCGCCGCCGCACGCCGGGCCCGGCGGTAGTTGACGTACCCGACCGCCGCCAGCCCGGCGTACAGCACCGCGAACACCGCGACCTGCCCGGCGCCGTGCGCGTTCCCGACGTGCAGGCCGAGCGGCACGCCGAACAGGGTGTGGTCGAGCAGGTCGTTCGGGGTGGTGAACAGCCGGTACATCACCGAGAAGAACGGGATCTGGACCAGCACCGGCAGGCATCCGGCGACCGGCGAGACCTGCTCCTTCCGGTACAGCTCCGCCATCGCCTCCCGCAGCTTCTCGGGGCGGTCCTTGTGCTTGCGGTTCAGCTCGGCGATCTTCGGCGCGAGCTTCGAGCGGGCCTTCTCCCCGCGCGCCGCCGCCCGCGCCAACGGGTGCAGCGACAGCCGGACGACGAGGACGAACAGGACGATCGCGAGCGCGGTCGGGACGACGTGGGCGAGTGCGGCGACGGCGGCGTGGGCGACGGCGACGGCCGGGTCGAGAACGGCGAGAACGGACATGGTGAAGCGAGCCCTCCGGGGTCTCAGGACATGAGTGGTCGACGGAGGACGGCCGCGCGCAGCTGCCGACAGCAGGTGTGCGGGAGTACGGGAGTACGGGTTACGCGGCCGCCGGGGCCGCGCCCGGTGCCCTGGGGCGTCGCCTGCCCCGGGCGTCCGGATCACGCTGCGGAAGGAACGCCGTACGGAAGGCCCGGCGCCGCAGCACTCCGCTGCGCACCACGGCCGGCGCCCGCGCGCCCAGCAGCCGCGCCCCGGCGAGTGCCCCGGCGACCGCACCGGCCACCAGGGCCACGGCCGCGGCGGCGGCGACGGACGTCAGCGCGCCGCCTTCGGTCACCAGGTCCCCGGTCAACACCCGGAGCAGCCCGAGCAGCATCGCGACGACGCCCACAGCGCTCCCCCCTTCGGTGTCCGGCCGGTTACCCCTGCCATTCATGCGTTCAGCACGACGATCGTACGGCCCGACGGGTTCCCGCCGTCAACGGGTTGTCGCGCGGGGTGTAGCCGCCGGTGCTACGCGGGGCTACCGTGGAGGACATGAAGACCATTACCCAGCGGGAGTTCCGGAACAACTCCGCCGCCGTGATGGACGCGGTGGAGGCCGGGGAGACCTTCCACATCACCCGGAACGGGGTCGAGGTCGCCGAGCTGCGGCCGGTCACCGGGCGGCGCCGGCTCACGGCCGAGGAGCTGGTCGCCCGGCACGTGAAGCTGCCCAAGGTGGACTACCAGCAGATGCGCAAGGAGGCCGAGGAGTACTTCGGCCCCGAGGACCTGATCGGCGACGAGGGCGACGACCCGTTCGAGCGCCGGCGTGGCTGAGCGCCGCCGCGCGTCCCGGCGCCGGCCGGCCGGGGTGCTGGACACCTGCGTCTACATCGACCTCGCGCTGCTCAACCCGGCCGACCTGCCGGCCGTGCCCGAGCTGACCGCGATCACCTTCGCCGAGCTGCAGCAGGGCGTGTCGATGGCCCGCGACCCGGCCAGCCGCGCCGCCCGGCTGGAGGTGCTGGGCGCCGCGATGGCCGACTTCGACCCGCTGCCCTTCGACGCGGCCGCCGCCGCCCGCTACGGGACGCTGGTCACGCTCACCATCGCCGCCGGGCGGCAGCCGAGGCCGCGCCGGATCGACCTGATGATCGCCGCCGTCGCCTCCGCGCACGGACTGCCGCTCTACACCCGCAACGTCTCGGACTTCCGCGGGCTGGGCTCGGCGGTGGAGGTCATCGGGGTGTGAGGGCGGCGCTGCCGTCCCGCTCGACCCGGTCGGCCAGGGCGGCCGCGTACCGGTACGCCTCCGCCCGGTCCCGGGTGCGCAGCAGGACGGTGTTCCCGCCGGCCTTGCCCCGCTCGCTCCCCGCCTTGGCGGCCACGGCCCAGCGCGGGCGGCGGAGCAGGGCGAGCACCAGCCAGCGGAGGCCGAAGTTCAGGCCCACCAGGAGGGCGATGGGGATCAGCAGCAGGACCCCCTCGCCGGTGCCGCCGCCTCCGTCGAGGTTGCGCATGGGCTCGTAGGCGTGCAGCCTCCCGGCGGTGGCCCGGAACCGGCCGAGCCACACCACCGCGATCCGCACCGGCTGCCCGTCCGGCCCGGTCACGTCGACGAAGCCGATGGACCCGCTCCGCCTGCCCCCGCCCCAGGACTCCCGCTCCCGAGCGGTGCTGGTGACGCGCTGCTGCTCGCGCGCCTCGGCCTCCCCGGCGGCCTGGCGCTTCTCGAACTCGGCGTTCCAGGCCTTCTCGCGCTCCTTCTGCCCGGCCGCCCACTCCTGCTCGCGGCGCCGCCGCTCGTCCGCGTCGGTCGGTGCCCGCCACCCCCGCTGATCAGTCATCCGGGCAGCCTAAAGGACCGGCAAAGTGGCCGTCAGCCCGGTCAGCCCGGTCAGCCCGGCCCGGTCGGCCCGGTCAACCCGGTCGGCCCGTGAGCCCAGCCGTGCCCGTCAGCCCAGCCGGACCGTCCGGCCCGTCGCGGCGGCGCCGCGGGCGGCCTCCAGGACGGTCAGCGTCGCCACCGCGTCGTACGGGTCGACCGGCGGCGGGGTGCCGGGGGCGGCCAGGGCGGCGGCGACGCCCGCGTAGAAGGCCGGGTAGTCGCCCGGGTCGGTGGGCAGCGAGATCGCCGACCCGTCGGTGCCCAGGGTGCCGTACCGCTCGGGCCGGTCCACGCCCCACGGCCGGCCGGCGCCCGGGCGCCGGCCGGCCCGCAGGTCGGCCTCCTGCGGGTCCATGCCCGACTTGACGTACCCGGCGGTGTCGCCGAGCACCCGCAGCCGGGGGCCGGTCAGCGGGGTGACGGCGCTGGTCCACAGGTGCGAGCGGGTGCCGGAGGCGTGGGTGAGGGCGAGGAAGGCGTCGTCGTCGACCACCGCGCCGTCGCGCCGCACGTCGATCTCCGCGTAGACCGTCTCGACCGGGCCGAACAGGGTCAGCGCCTGGTCGACCAGGTGGCTGCCCAGGTCGTACAGCGTGCCGCCGGCCTCGGCCGGGTCGGCCAGCTCGCGCCAGCCCGGCTTCGGCTTGGGCCGGAACCGCTCGAAGCGGGACTCGAAGCGGTGCACCCGGCCCAGCGCGCCGCCGCGCACCAGCCGGCTCGCGGTGAGGAAGTCCCCGTCCCAGCGCCGGTTCTGGAACACCGACAGCAGGACGCCCCGGTCCCCGGCCAGCCGGCACAGCTCCAGCGCCTCGGCCGCCGTACCGGCCAGCGGCTTGTCCACCACGGTGGCCAGCCCGGCCCGCAGCGCGGCCCGGGCGAGCGGCGCGTGGGTGCGGTTGGGGGTGGCGACGACCACCAGGTCCAGCGCCTCCGGGTCGGCCAGCAGCAGCTCGGGGGTGTCCACCGCCCGCGCGCCGGGGTGCTCGCGCGCCAACCGTTCCCGGCGCTCGGGATTGGCGGTGACCACGGCCTCCAGCCGCAGCCCCGGCGTGCCGGCGATCAGCGGCGCGTGGAACGCCGACCCGGCCAGGCCGTACCCGACCAGCCCGACCCGCAGCGGACGGGAGATCTCAGCAGTCATGCGCCCACTCAACCACGCCCCGCCCGATTGCTCCCGGTATCTCCCCAGGTGCCGGATGGACGGCGTCCTCATGCCCGAGGGCACGCCGATCCCCGGCGCGGAGGAGTTCCCGCGCAGGCTGCGGGAATCCGGCAATCCGCTCCTGGTCCTCACCGACAACGTGTACGGCTGGACAGTCCGGCGTGCTCGGCGAGCTGGTCGGAACGGGCCCGGGGTGCTCGGCACCTGGAAGTCGCTCGGGATCACCGTGCTGCCCCGCTGACCGATCCGGTGGGCACTGCGGGCCGCGCCGATGGACGACTACGCTGGTCGGCGTTGGGGCAGCCTGTGGTGCCCGGCCGGCCGACGGTGTCCGGTCCGGAGCGATGTGCGAGATCGTTCAGAACCGTTGCAAGACCGAGGGAGACACCTACGTGGCAGAGCGCAAGCCCATCGAGTCGTGGCTGACCGACATGGACGGGGTCCTCATCCACGAGGGCACGCCCATTCCCGGCGCGAAGGAGTTCCTGCGCAGGCTGCGGGAGTCCGGCAAGCCGTTCCTGGTCCTCACCAACAACTCCATCTACACCCCGCGCGACCTCAGCGCCCGGCTGGCCGGCATGGGCCTGGAGGTCCCCGAGGAGTGCATCTGGACCTCCGCCCTGGCCACCGCGAAGTTCCTCGCGGGCCAGCGCCCGGGCGGCACCGCGTACGTGATCGGCGAGGCCGGCCTCACCACCGCGCTCTACCAGGCCGGTTACGTGCTGACCGACAACAACCCCGACTACGTCGTCCTCGGCGAGACCCGGACGTACTCCTTCGAGGCGCTCACCAAGGCGATCCGCCTGATCAACCAGGGCGCCCGGTTCATCTGCACCAACCCGGACGAGACCGGCCCGTCCACCGAGGGCGTGCTGCCGGCCACCGGCTCGGTCGCGGCGCTGATCACCAAGGCCACCGGCGTGGAGCCGTACTTCGTCGGCAAGCCGAACCCGCTCATGATGCGGGAGGCCCTGAACACCGCCGGCGCCCACTCGGAGAGCGCCGTGATGATCGGCGACCGGATGGACACCGACATCGTGGCCGGCATGGAGGCCGGGATGGAGACCATCCTGGTGCTCACCGGCCTCACGGCGGCCGAGGACGTCGAGCGCTTCCCGTACCGGCCGACCCGGGTCGTCAAGTCGATCGCGGACCTGGTCGAGCTGGTCTAGCCTCTGCCGTGCCATCGCGGGCCCCGCTCCGGCCGAGTGCCGGGGCGGGGCCCGCGCGTCACGGGTGGGGGAGGAACGGGCGGATGAGCACGGCAGTGGAGGCGGCGGAGAAACGGGTCACCTGGGCCGAGTTGTACTTCGACCTGGTCTTCGTCTTCGCCATCACCCAGGTCTCGGCCCTGCTGCACCACCGGCACGACCTGGTCGGCCTGGCCGAGGCGCTGGTGGTGTTCGTCCCGGTGTACTGGTGCTGGGTGGGCACCACCGTGCAGGCCAACATCCGGGACGTGGACAACCCGCGCGACCGCCTGGGCATCCTGCTGGTCGGCCTGGGCGGGCTGTTCATGGCGCTCGCCGTCCCCGGCGCGTACGGCCGGCGCGGCCTGCTGCTCGGCGTCGCGTACTGGCTGGCCCGGCTGGTGCTGCTGCTCCTGGTGGCCCGCCTCCCGGGTGTCTGGCGCGGCCCGTACGGGGTGGCCGTGCTGGTCAGCGGGCCGCTGCTGGTGGCGGGCGGGCTGCTGCCGGACGGCCCGCGGCTGGCGCTGTGGTCGCTGGCCGCGCTCTGCGACCTGGCCGCGCCGCTGGTGTTCCGGCGGCGCCTCGCCGTGGTGGCCTACCACCCCGCGCACATGCCCGAGCGGTTCGCGCTGTTCCTGCTGGTGGCGCTCGGCGAGTCGGTCGTCGGGATCGGCGGCCCGGCCGCCGCCGCCCGGCTGGACGCGGCCGAACTCGCCGCCGTGGCGGCCGCGTTCACCATCTCGGCGGGCCTGTGGTGGCAGTACTTCGTCTACGCGGCGGACGCGATGCGGCACGCCGTGGAGACCGCCGACTCGCGCCGGGACGTCATCCGGCGGATCTTCCAGTACGGCCACCTGGCCCTGGCCGCCGGGGTGATCGGGGTGGCGGTCGGCTTCGAGGAGACCGTCGCCGACCCGGGGGAGGCGCTGGGCGCCGGCTCGGTGGCGCTGCTGTACGGCGGCTGCGGGTTGTACCTGCTGACCTTCGGCTACACCCGCTGGATGATGTTCCGCCGGGTGGCCGTCACCCGGCTCGTCGCCGCCGCGCTGGTGCTGGCGCTGCTGCCCGCGATGGTGCGACTGCCCGCGCTGGTGGTGCTGGTGGTGCTGGCCGTGCTGCTGGTGGCGCTCAACGCGGTGGAGCACGTCCGGGTGGCGCGGGCGGCGGCCGGTGCTGCCCGGGAGATCGCGGCGGAGGAGCCCGTGGCCGCTCCGGCGGACCGGTCTGTCGGTGGGCCTGTGTAGCGTTCGGGGTGAAAGAGGGCGTGCGGCACACCAGCCGCGGTGTGGGAGGTAGATGTCGTGACGGAGACGGTCGAGGCGGGCGCGGTCGAGGCCGGCGCGGGCGGCGGGCTGGAGCTGCCCGAGTCCTGGCGCGCGGTGCTGGGCGCCGAGGCGGAGAAGCCGTACTTCGCGCAGCTGGCGGACTTCGTGGCGGCCGAGCGCGCGGAGCACCAGGTGTTCCCGCCGAGCGGCCAGGAGTTCGCCGCGCTGGAGGCCACGCCGTACGAGAAGGTCCGGGTGCTCGTCCTCGGCCAGGACCCGTACCACGACGACGGCCAGGCGCACGGCATGAGCTTCTCGGTGCTGCCCGGCACCAGGACGCCGCCCTCGCTGCGCAACATCTTCAAGGAGCTGGACGCCGACCTGGGCATCCCCGCCCCCGACAACGGCTACCTGATGCACTGGGCCGAGCAGGGCGTGCTGCTGCTCAACGCGGTGCTCACGGTCCGCGCGCACGAGGCCAACTCGCACAAGGCGAAGGGCTGGGAGAAGTTCACCGACGCGGTGATCAAGGCGGTGAGCGCGCGCGAGGAGCCGGTGGTCTTCGTGCTGTGGGGCAACTACGCGAAGAAGAAGCTGCCGCTGATCGACACCGAGAAGCACGCGGTCGTGCAGGGCGCGCACCCGTCGCCGCTGTCCGCCAGGCTGTTCTTCGGCAGCCGCCCGTTCTCGCAGATCAACTCGGCGCTGGACGGCTTCGGCGGCGAGCCGATCGACTGGCAGGTGCCGAACCTGAAGCAGGTCTGAGCCACCCCCCGGGGGGTTCGTGGCCGCGGGTGGACTTCCGTCCGCCCGCGGCCACTTGGCGTTCACCGATGCGGGCCGTGCGGCCGCCCCGGGTGTGCTTAGCTGGTGCCGGCAGGGCCCAGGCCTGGAGCGGGGGAAGGGCGGTACGTGCACGTGCTGGGACGGGCGGGAGCGCTTCGGTGGGCCGCGCTGGCCACCGCACTGGCACTGGCGGGGTCCGGCTGCAGCGGCTCGGACGGCGCGTCGCCGAGCGCCCCGGCCGCGGCCCCGGCGCCGCCCGTCGCGACCTCCCCCGCGAACGTCGGACTGCCCCAACTCCCCGGCCAGGCCTTCTACGTGTCCGACCGCACCAACGCCGCCCAGCAGCTCGCCGCGCTGCGCGGCCAGGGCCGCACGGCGGACGCCGACAGCCTGCTGAGGATCGCCGCCCAGCCCTCCGCGCAGTGGCTCGGCGAGCAGGACGCCCAGGAGATCGCCGAACAGGTCAGCCGCCGGGCCACCGAGGCGGACCGCACGGCGGTCTTCGTCGCCTACAACATCCCGCACCGCGACTGCGGGCTCTACTCGGCCGGCGGCGCCGCCGACGCCGCCGCCTACCGCGCCTGGATCACCGGCGTCGCCGAGGCCCTCGCCGACCGCCGCGCCTGGGTGGTGCTGGAGCCGGACGCCGTCCCGCACACCCTGGACGGCTGCGGTGTCAAGGGCGACCAGGCCGCCGAGCGGTACGGCCTGCTGGCCTTCGCCGTCCAGGAGTTGAAGAAGCGCCCGAACGTCCGGGTCTACCTGGACGCGGGCAACCCCGGCTGGGCGCAGGACCCGGCCGAGCTCGCCGGCGCCCTGCGCAAGTCCGGCATCGCCGCGGCGGACGGCTTCGCCGTCAACGTCGCCAACTTCTACGAGACCGGCCGGAACGCGGCCTACGGCGGCGGGCTCTCCGCCGCCCTGGGCGGGAAGCACTTCGTCATCGACACCAGCCGCAACGGCAACGGCCCGCTGGGCGGCGACTCCTGGTGCAACCCGCCCGGGCGGGCGCTCGGCGAGCGGCCCACCGCCGACACCGGGCGGCCCGGGGTCGACGCCTACCTGTGGGTCAAGAACCCGGGCGAGTCGGACGGCGAGTGCGGCCGGGGCGAGCCCCGGGCGGGGGAGTTCTGGCTCCCGTACGCCCTGGGGCTGGCCCGGGCCGCCCGCTGAGAGGGCCTACGCCTTCACCTCGACCCAGCGCGCCACCGAGGGCGTGCCCTGCCCGTCCGTCAGGAACAGCATGTACCAGCCCGGCGGCAGCAGGTTGGGGTTGGCCGGCAGGGCGAGCGAGACCCCGTCCGCAGTCCGCCCGGTGATGTCCAGGGCCACCGAGCGCTGCTCGACGTCCGTCGCGTGGGTGACCGAACTCGGCCGGATCAGCTTGGCGGTGGCCACCGCCCCCGGCCGCGCGGTGCCGACCCGGACGGTGCCGCCGAGCTTCGCCGCCCCGGGAGCGTCCGTCACCTGCGGGCGGTCGCCGTGGTACAGGTACGGCGGCGTGTAGATCTCGATCCGCTGCTCGAAGCCGCCCGGCTGGGTCTCGGCCTTGTCCGCGAACAGCGGGTTGGAGCCGAGCACGGCGACCCGCCCGTCCGGCAGCAGCACCGCCTCGGAGTGGTAGTCGCGGCCCACGGTCGGCTCGGCGGCCTTCTTGAAGGTGTTGGAATCCGGGTGGTACACCTGCGCCTTGAGCAGGTCGCTGTCGCCGCGGCCGCGGTAGCCGCTGGAGCCGCCGGTGGTGAACACGGTGTCGTCCGGGAGGATCACGCTGTTCAGGTAGCGGGTGCCGCCGGCCGGCAGGTCCGGGCCCGGGGTGAACACGGGCTGGGCGGCCGAGAGGTCGGCGATGTCGGTGCGGGCGGTGGACAGCGGGGACTCCCCGACGCCCCCGCCGCCGAGCAGCATCACCTTCTGGGACTGCGCGGGCGGCAGCAGCACCGAGGAGGAGGTCTCGGTCAGGTTCTGGTCGCGCAGGCCGGGGACGGGCTGGAAGCTGTTGTCCGCGAGGTTCCACACGCCGGGCTGGCGGCCCTTGTCGGCGGGGCCGTAGCCCGCGTTGGAGCCGGAGTAGAAGAGCTTCCCGTTCGCCGTCAGGAAGATCGACGGGTAGGTCGGGAAGTAGCGGTCGGGGCCCTTGGCCCAGGTCCTGGTCTTCGGGTCGTAGATCTCGTTGTCGTTGCCGTTGAGGACCTCGCCGGTGTCGTCCAGGCCGGAGACGGTGACCACCCGGCCGTCGCCCAGCCCGGTGAGGGTCGGGTACCAGCGGGCGTGGGCCATGTCGGTGACCTGCTCGTACAGCTCGGTGTCGGGGTTGAACTCGAAGGCCGAGCGGATGCCCTGGTACTCCTGCTTGTCCAGGGTGATCTTGGCGCTCTGCCCGTACAGGTTGTGCGCGTCGGCCCCGGCCAGGCCCTTGATCCGGTACTGGGCGGGCGCGCCGGAGACCCAGTCCTGGCCCGCGCCGAGGGCCTCGACGAAGACGCGCGTCTCGCCGGCGGTGACCCTGGTCTGTGCGCCGGCGCCGGACTTCGTCGCGGCCGGGACGGTCACGTCCGCGGCGGAGGCGTACTCGCGCCCGTTCGGGGCGACGAAGACGGTGCCCTTGGGGAAGCTCCGGGCGCGGTCCGGGCTCTCGTTGCGGACGCGCATCACGCCGCCCGCCTTCTTCACCGCGCCGTCCAGCTTCTCGTACCGGGCGGTGCCGCCGGCGACCAGCACCCGGCCGTCCGGCAGGGAGGTGTGGCCGCCGCAGAACATGTCGGCGGGGGTGGGTATCAGCTTGTAGGTGTTCGCGGCCGGGTCCCAGAGCAGGCTCTTGAAGGTGCCCGCGTTGAACTGCTTCTCGTCGTTGCCGGAGCCGGCCACGATGAGCACCTTGCCGGTGCGCAGCACGGTGGCGTGCACGGCGTTGACGCGGAACTCGGCGGGCAGGCCGAGCGTCTGCCAGTGGCCGTACTCCGCCTTGTAGCCGGGCTGGTTGATCACGTAGTTGTGGTACTGGTCGTTGGCGAAGCCGAGGACGGCCGGGGCGTTCATCCCGGCGACGGTCAGCGCGACGGTGCTGCCGAGGGCGAAGCGCTTGGTCCGGCCGGTCTTGTGGATCTTCTGGATCTTCACGGTGCTGAGGTCCCCTCAGGAGGCTGGCAGGGTGCCGGGCGTGGGGCGGGCCGGCTCAGTGGGGTCCGCGGCCGGCCCGGTCGGGCGCGGGCAGGCGCAGCGGGACGGTCGGGCTGTCGAGCGGACCGCCCTGGGCGGGCACGGTCGGGGTCGGCGCGGTCGAACCCGGCGCGGTGGGCGCTGCCTTCGGGGCGCGGGCGCCCGCAGGGCGGGCGTGGCGCGGGCCGCGCTTCTCCAGGACGACCCCCGGGGCCGTCGTGGCGCCGGTGACGGTGAGGGTGGCGGTGGGCTTGCTCCGGCGCCGGCGGACGCCGTCGGCGGCCAGCACCAGGATCGGCAGCAGGGTCAGGCCGAGCGCGATCGCGGCCCAGGTGCGCATCGCGACGTGGTCGTAGCCGGTGCGGAAGGACGCGACGAGGGCGCCGCCGAACACCAGCGTCCAGAACAGGTGGTAGCGGAAGGTGCCGAGCCGGTCGGCGCTGGCCGAGCGGCCCTTCGGGGTGACCACGAAGCGGTTGCGCCGGCGCGCCAGCGCCTGCAGCAGCGAGGCGGTGTAGACCGGGCCGCAGAGCGCCGACATCACCATGCCCGCGACCCCGGAGGAGCCGGCCGGCTCGTGCGGGCTCACGTTGTGCTTGCGGTTCCAGGTGTAGAGCAGCAGTTGGAGCGCGGCGGCGTCGCTGTAGAGCATCATCCAGATCTCCGAGGAGACGTGCACGCCGGAGGATCCGAAGCCCAGGTAGAGCACGCTGGAGACGCCGCCGAGCAGCCAGGTGAGCGCCGCCATCGGGTAGAAGGCCAGCATCAGCGTGTAGTTGAGCAGCCGGCCGGGCGACAGCCGCCACACGAGCCGCCAGTACCGGGTGAACAGGGCCTCGTAGGTGCCGCGGCTCCAGCGCAGTTGCTGGGAGAAGAAGTCGGTCCAGGAGGACGGGCCCTCGCCGACCGCGAGCACGTCCGGGGTGTACACGGACTTCCAGCGTTCCCCGGTCTCCGGGTTCCGGCGCGCGTGGAACTCCAGGCCGGTCGCCATGTCCTCGGTGACGGAGTCGGACAACCCGCCGATCGACCGGAGCGCGCGGATTCTGACGGCGTTGTTGGTGCCGACGAACATCGGCGCCCCGTAACGGTTTCCGGCGCGCTGGACGAGTGCGTGGAAGAGGTACTGCTGGCTCTCGGAGAATGCGGTCACGGCCGAGCCCGAGCTGCGGTAGTTCCCGTACACCTGCGGGCCGACCACGAATGCCACGTCCGGATCGCGGAAGTAGCCGAGCATGCGTTCGCAGAAGTCCGGGAGCGGCACGTGGTCGGTGTCCACGGAGACCCAGAAGTCGTAGTCGTCGCCGTGCGCCTGGAGCCAGGCGTTGTAGTTGCCGTGCTTGGTCCCGGCGCGGAAGCGGCCCTTCGGCCGGTTCCAGTGCGGGCGGCCGAGGCGGCTGAAGTGGCGTACGCCCAGCTCGGCGCACAGGGCCTGCATGGCAGGATCGTTTCCCTCGTCCAGCAGCCAGACGTCGTACGGGCCGTCGTGCCGCACGCCGCGCGCCGCCAGCAGCGTGGCCCGCACCATCTCCGGCGGCTCCTTGCCGGGGACGCGGGTGGTGAGGAAGGCGACCCGGGTGCCGGCCTCGGGCGTCACGGGCACCGGATCGCGGGCGGCCAGGGTGGCGTGGGTGTTGGAGACGACGTTGACCAGCCGGAACACCTCGACGACGGCGATGATCCCGATCATCACCTTGTCGCCCAGCAGGACCAGGACGTTCGTCTCGTCGGCGCGCTCGGGCCAGTGCTCCGGCAGCAGCAGCCACACCAGCAGCACCGCCTCCAGCAGCGGGGCCGCCACCAGCAGCAGGGCGGCGCGGACGCGGTGCGGCTCGCGGCGCAGCAGGCTGCGGTACCGGACCCGGTAGGGGGCGGTCGGGGCGGCCTTCGCGGCGCCCGGGTCGGGGCGGTAGACGCCGCCGAGGTCGTCCGGTTCGGTCGCGGGGCCGGCGAGGCGGCTGAAGTGGACGTAGTCGTACGGGGCTTCGGGCGTGGGAACGGTGGCCAGGGCGTGGTCGATCCGTTCTCCGGCACTGCTCTCCCGGGCCGTTCCGACGTCCCCTCGTCGTGAGAACGGCATGGTCATGTGGCTCTCCCCCCGGAGTGTTGCGACGTGTTTCGTCGTGAAGTTCCGGAACAGACCACCGCCCGGCGAACTGCACTCATCAGTGCGGTTTCCGGGCGTTCCAGCACGTGAATCGTGCGGCGGGTTCAGCTATTCGTCTGTTCCTCCACGCGTTCAACTCTCCTGGAACGCAAGGATGATTGCAACCGATCGGAAAAATGATCACCACTCAGGCGTGAAAATACTATGGTTCCAGGCCATCCTGACGCGCGAAGGTGATAGCGGCCCGAATTCGCTCCGGCCGCGCGAGTGCGCGGCCGGAGCGCGCGGGGTGGCACGCGTCAGCCCGCCGCGTCAGCCCGCCGTGCCGAGGAAGGCCTCCCAGCCGCCGGCCGGGGCCTGGCCGACGCCGAGCGAGCGCAGCTTGCGCAGCGTGGACTGGTCCTGCACCTCCAGCCACTCGACCAGCTGCTTGAAGGAGACCAGCCGCACCTCGGGCTTGCCCGCGATCGTCTTGAGGGTCTGCTCGACGGCGTCCATGTAGATGCCGCCGTTCCACTGCTCGAAGTGGTTGCCGATGAAGAACGGCGCCCGGTTGCTGTTGTAGGCCCGGTCGAAGCCCGCCAGGTAGGAGTTGGTGGCCTGGGTGCGCCAGTCGTTGTACTTGGCCGGGTCGCCCTTGGTGCTGCCGGCGGACTGGTTGGCCAGGATGTTGTAGTCCATCGACAGCACCTGGAAGGTGTGCCCGGGGAACGGGATGCCCTGCAGCGGGAAGTCCCAGACCTTGCCGTCCTGCACCTTCTGCGGCCATATCTGCAGGCCGCCCGGCGAGCTGGCGTCGTACTTCCAGCCCAGCTTGGCGATGGTCGGCAGCAGGGCCTTCTGGCCCTCCAGGCACGGCGTGCGGCCGCCGATCAGCTCCTTCTTGTAGTCGAAGGGCAGTGGGTCGACGTCGGTGAAGCCGGTGTTGGTCCGCCACTGGGTGACGAAGCCGATCGCCTGGTCGATCTCGCTCTGCCAGTCCTCCGGAGTCCACATGTTGACCCCGTTCTTGTCCGGGCGGCTGGAGCAGAAGTGCCCGTTGAAGTGGGTGCCGATCTCGTGCCCGGCCAGCCAGGCCTGGCTGACCAGCTTGAGGGTGCTCTTGACCGCGCCGTCCGACAGGTACGGGATGTCCGAGGCGCCGACCGAGTGCTTCGGCGGGTGGTACAGGTCGGACTTGCCCTTCGGCAGGGCGTAGATCCCCGACAGGAAGAAGGTCATCGTGGCCTTGTACTGCTCCGCCAGCTTCAGGAACCGGGGGAACTGGCCGTCGTCGGTGCCGCCCGCGCCGTCCCAGGAGAACACCACGAACTGGGGCGGGCGCTCGCCCGGCTTGAGCTTCTCCGGCTTGGGCTGGTTCGGCTGCGGGCCGGTGTCGGCGTTGGAGCCGTCGCCGATCGGGGTGCCCTTGGGCACCTGCGCCTTGGTCGGGTCGCCGGTGGCGCCCTGCGGGGTGCCCGCGTCGCCGCCGGGCGGCGCGGACGAGGAGCCTTGGCCCGAACCCGACCCGCCGCTGGAACAGGCCGCGACCGCGCCGAGGGCGGCGGTCGCGGCGGTCGCACTGAGCACCGTCCTGCGCGAGATCTTGGTCATGGTCTCCCCTGGTTGCCGACGCCGGTGGGTGAGGCGGCGGGGGCCGCACCGGTCAAATCGGGCAATTGATGAACATTCCGTCGCAAGCATGTCATGTGGTCGAAGCCGCCACCAAGGCCGCCCGGGGGTCGCCCGAGCTCGGCCGAGGTCGCCCGGGGGTCGCCCGGGGTCGTACGGCTCCGACGACGGTGTACACGCCGGACGGGCCGGTCCGGGCTGCGGCGACCGGTCGTCTGTTGCCGTCCTGTGACGCTTCGCTCGCCGCACCGCCAGGGCAGTACGGTACCGCCGGTCCGTCCGGATCGGTCAGGGTTCGTCAGCGGCCGGTAGGATCCGTCGCCCGTCCGGGCAGACTTCCGGCCGCGGCCCCCGGGGCCGGCCTCAGAGCGCGGCCAGCCGCCGGTTGCGGCGCACCACGCGGGCGATCGCGGTGCTGATCGCGGTCGCCGCCGCGCAGGACACCGCCATGCTCAGCCAGGCCGTGTCGAACCAGTGGCTGTTCAGCCAGCCCAGCGTCACGATGTACGCGGCCCAGACCAGCGCCGCCACGGCCGACCAGCGCAGGAAGCGGTGCGGATGCGCGGGGGAGTGCCCGATGGCCACGTCCAGCACCGTCCGCCCGCCCGGGACGAACCGGGCGATCACCACCATCGCGGCGGCCCCGCCGTGCGGGCGCTCGACCAGCGCCTGCTGGACCCGGGCCACGCTCGCCGCCAGCTTCGGCCGGCGGGCGAGCCGGCGCTGCAGCAGCGGCGCGCCGCGTCTGGCCAGGTGCAGCAGCAGGACGTCGCCGAGGAAGGAGGCCACCGCCACGCCCAGGCCGAGCAGCACCGGGGCGCCGTCGATCCGCGCCGTCTTGAGCACGGCCAGGATCACCAGCGTCCCGCTGGGCAGGAACGGCAGCAGGGCGTCCCCGAGCACGGCGCACAGCGCCAGGGCGCAGATCCACGAGGATCCGATCGCCGCCACGAAGTCCAAGGCCCTAACTCCCTCCACCGCCGCCCGGGGGAGCAGGTGGCTGCTGGGTCAACGCTAGCGTCCCGACTTTTCATGCCCTGAAGCACCCCGGGGAAGCCGCGGTTCCCGGCCAATGCGTGAACGGACGGTCCCGGCGCGGTGTTCCTGCGCGGTGTTCCTGCGCGGTGTTCCCACACGTCCCCTCCACCACGGCACGAGCCCCCGGGGCGAGGTGCCGCACGCAACGCCCGCTCGCCCGGATCCTTGCCGGGTCCGACGCCGGACGGCGGGAACAGCGGGCCCGCGGCGGTGGTTGACCCCGGTCGGCAGCAGCGACCGCGGGGCCACCCGAGCCCGTGCGGTCGCCGACGACGGGAGCCGGCGGCCAGGCCGGCCCGAGGACAGCCCGGAGGACGGACGGCATGACCAGCGAGGACCAGCAGACGCACGGAACCGGGCCGGGAGCCGAGGTGGCGATCCGGGGCACCGCGCGCGGCACCGCCCCCGCCCCGCTCTCGATCCTCGACCTCGCCACGGTCGGCTCCGGCTACACCCCCGCCGAGGCCCTGGCCGCCACCACGACGCTGGCCCGGGAGGCCGAGCGCTGGGGCTACCACCGCTTCTGGGTGGCCGAACACCACGGCATGCCCGGCGTGGCCAGCTCCTCCCCGCCCGTCCTGCTCGCCCACCTCGGCGCCCGCACCACCACCCTGCGGCTCGGCTCCGGCGGCGTCATGCTGCCCAACCACGCCCCGCTGACCGTCGCCGAGCAGTTCGGCCTGCTGGAGGCCCTGCACCCCGGCCGGATCGACCTCGGCCTCGGCCGTGCCCCCGGCACCGACCCGGCCACCGCCCGGGCGCTGCGCCGCGGCCGCACGGACGGCCCGGACGAGTTCCCGCAGCAGCTCGCCGAGCTGACCCACTTCCTCGACGGCGACTTCCCCGCCGGCCACCCGTACCGCGGGCTGACCGCCGTCCCCAAGGGCGAGGGCCGCCCGCCGGTCTGGCTGCTCGGCTCCTCCGGCTTCAGCGCCCAGCTGGCCGGCCGCCTCGGCCTCCCGTTCGCCTTCGCCCACCACTTCAGCGGCGCCAACACCATCCCCGCGCTGGACCTCTACCGCTCGTCCTTCCGCCCCTCCGCGGTGCTCTCCGAGCCGTACGCGCTGATCGGCGTGACGGCCGTCGCCGCCGACGACGAACCGGCGGCCCGCCGCCTGGCCCGCTCCGCCGCCCTCGCGATGCTCCGGCTGCGGCGCGGCACCCCCGGCCCGATCCCCACCCCGGAGGAGGCGGAGGAGTACCCGTACAGCCCGGCCGAGGCGGACTTCGTCGACACCTGGTTCGAGAACGTGGTGCTCGGCGCCCCCGGCCGGGTCGCGGACGGCCTGGAGGCGCTGCGCAAGCGCACCGGCGCGGACGAGCTGATGGTCACCTCGCACGTCCACGGCCACGAGGCCCGGCTCCGCTCCTACGGCCTGATCGCCGAGGCGTACGGCCTGACCGCGTCCGTTGCGGAGGCGTCCGCCTAGGAGGCGGCCGCCGGGCGGCCCTCGCGCAGTATGGCCGCGACCAGCTCGGCCTCGCCCGGCCGGGCGAAGTACCAGCCCTGGGCGGTGTCGCAGCCGGTGAGCCGCAGGCGCTCCGCCTGGGCGGCGCTCTCGATCCCCTCGGCGGTGACGGTCAGGCCCAGCGTGTGGGCCAGCTGCACCATGGCGCCGACGATCTGCTCGTCGGCGTCGCTGCGCCGGGCCCCGGGCCCCGGGAGGTTCGGCCGGGCGGCCGGAGCCGGGTCCCGGAAGCTCTTGATGAAGGTGCCGTCGAGCTTCAGCACGTGCACCGGGAGCCGGGACAGGTAGGCCAGGTTGGAGTAGCCGGTGCCGAAGTCGTCGATCGCGATCCGCACGCCCATGTCGGCGAGCGCCTGGAGGGCCTGCGAGGGCCGGCCGCCCGGGCCGAGCAGGGCGCTCTCGGTGATCTCCAGCTGGAGCAGCCGGGCCGGCAGCCCGGTCCGCTCGAGCGCCCGGGCCACGTCGGCGACCACGTCGGAGTCCCAGATCTGCCGGGCGGCCAGGTTGACGCTGACGAAGGTCTCCGTCTCGGGGAATTCGGTCAGCCACCGCCGCGCCTGCCGGCAGGACTCCTCCAGCACCCACTTCCCGAGCGGCACGATCGCGCCGGACTCCTCGGCGAGCGGGATGAAACGGTCCGGCGAGAGCGTCCCGTAGCGGGGGTGCCGCCAGCGGACCAGGGCCTCGGCGCCGTGCACGGTGCCGTCCGCCAGGCCGACCAGCGGCTGGTACTCGATGGTGAACTCGCCCCGCTCCAGGGCCGGCCGCAGCGCGGTGGCGAGCAGCTGGCGGGTGAGCTGGTGGGCGCCGCGGTCCGGGTCGTAGAGCGTCCAGCGGGCGCGGCCGTCCGCCTTCGACCAGTACAGCGTGGCGTCGGCGTCCTTGACCAGGTCGGTCGGGGTGGTCTCGTGCACGGACCGCTCCACCACGCCGACGCTGGCGGTGACCACCAGCCGGTGCCCGGCGATGTCGAAGGGACGTTCCAGCAGCTCCAGGATCCGGGCGGCCACCGCCGTCAGCTGCTCGTTGCCGAGGCTGTCGGTGACCAGGAGGGCGAACTCGTCGCCGCCCATCCGGGCCACCAGCGGGGCGCCGGGGCCGGTGAAGCCGCTGCGCAGCCGGGCGGCGACGGCGATCAGCAGCTGGTCGCCGATGTGGTGGCCGAGGGTCTCGTTGATCGCCGCGAAGCCGTCGAGGTCCAGGTAGCAGACGCCCACCCGGCGCCCGTCCGCGCTCCCGGAGCCGTCGGCCGTCGCGTCCGCGGCGGTGAGGCAGGCGGCGTCGAGCCGTTCGAAGAAGGACGTCCGGTTGGGCAGCCTGGTCAGCGGGTCGTGCAGCGCCTGGTACTCCAGGCGGTCGCCGAGCCGGCGCTGCTCGGTCAGGTCCTCCACCAGGGCGAGGATGTAGAGCGGTTCGCCGGCGCCGTCCCGGATCAGCGAGACGGTGAGCTTGCTCCACACCGTGTGGCCGGCCCGGTGCCGGAGCTGCTTCTCCACGCGGAACCGTTCCCGCCCGCCGTCGACGAGCTCCGGGAACAGGCTGCTCGGCATGCCCTCCGGGTCGACGATCTCGTGCAGGTGGGTGCGGACCAGCTCGCCGACGCTGCGCCCGACCAGGGCGGCGAAGGCGGGGTTGACCTCGATGATCCGGTCGTCGGGCCCGATCAGCGCCATGCCGATGACGGCGTCGCAGAAGGCGGCGCGGAACCGGGACTCGCTGGCGCGCAGCGCGGCCAGCGGGGCCGCCTCGCCGGACGGGTCGGACGGGCCGGGGTGCGCGCCGCCGGTGAGCGGGGCCGAGCAGGTGGGGCAGAGCAGCACCTCCGGCTCCTCCAGCGTGCCGCAGGCCGCGCCCGCGCCGGCCGTGCCGGGGCGGTGGTGTGGTGGCTCCTCGTGCTGCACGCCCGAGTGGTGTGCGTCGGCCCCCTCGTTCTGGCCCGGCACGGCATGCTCCCGTCCGCTGCTGACGCTCGATGCTGGTCAGGCCGGCCGAACGGGGCTCCGGCGGCCGGCTCCGCACTCTGTCGCGGTCCTCGGAGTCGGTCCGCCGGCGGGGCGCCCGCCGTGGGGCGCTGTCGCGCGGTGACCCGCGTGAAGAACAGGGCGCTGCGGCCGATCATAGGCCGCGACGGCAACGCGCGGTGACCGCCGCCAGGGTGATTCAACCGCTTTGTGATCATGTGTGGCGGTATGCGCGCACGCTCCCGGTGCACATCACATGACGTGCGCCGGGAGTGTGCGCGCCGAAGCCGCGCCCCCGGGCGCCGGTCGCGCGCCGGAACGGGCCGGATCGGACGGGCGCGTCCGGCGGGGGCTCGCGCCCCCCGGAGGGGTCAGCCCAGCGAGGCCGTCAGGGTGATGGTCGTGCCGGTCAGGGCCTGGCTGACCGGGCAGTTGGCCTTGGCGTCCTCGGCGGCCTTGACGAAGCCGGCCTCGTCCAGGCCGGGCACCTCGCCGACGACGGTGAGGTGGATGCCGGTGATGCCCTTGCCGGGCTGGAAGGTGACGTCGGCCTTGGTGTGCAGCTTGGCCGGCGGGGTGCCGGCGCCGGTCAGGCCGTTCGAGAGGGCCATCGAGAAGCAGGCCGAGTGGGCGCCGGCGATCAGCTCCTCCGGGCTGGTCTTCCCGTTCGGCTGCTCGGCGCGGGCCGGCCAGGAGACGGGGAACTCGCCGATCCCGGACGAGTCGAAGGTCACCAGGCCCTTGCCGTCGAGCAGGTTGCCTTCCCACTCGGTGTGCGCGGTGCGGGTGGTTGCCACGATCGGTACCTCCATCACTGGGGGACTGCTGATACGGGGACTGCGGGGTCGTCGCATCCGGTCATGCGCGCAACAGCCTACGGGCCGTGCGCGCACCACCGGTCCAGCGACGTGTCCGCATGCTGGAACCGGGCCGTCCGGCATGGGGATCCGGAGCGGGTGCCCTGTTAGATTTGCCCGGGCCCGAGCCCGGCCGCCGTACGGTCGGGCGCCCCACCCAGACACCGGGAGCCGCCCCGATGACGGACTACCCCACGACCCCCGCCGCCGGCCCGACCGAGGGGATCGACGACGCCGTGCGGGCGGAGCTGACCAGCCTGCGCGAGAGCATCGACAACATCGACGCGGCCGTGGTCCACATGCTGGCCGAGCGGTTCAAGGCGACCCAGCGGGTGGGCCGGCTGAAGGCCGAGCACAAGCTGCCGCCGGCCGACCCGGTGCGCGAGCGGGACCAGATCAAGCGCCTGCGCGAGCTCGCCGCCGGGGCGAAGCTGGACCCGGTCTTCGCCGAGAAGTTCCTCAACTTCATCATCGCCGAGGTGATCCGGCACCACGAGGCCATCGCCCGCGCCTGACCCGCCCCGGGATGTCGGGGGCGGCTAAACGCCCGATTTCTCCACGCTCCGGGGTTGGCGTAGCGTGCAGGTTTCCCCAGCCGGAGAGGTGGAGCAGCGACGATGGTGGTGAACCTGCCCGAAACGCCCAGCGGGTCCGACCCCGGTCCGGCCCCGGACGTCGCCGCCGAGGCCGCCGGGCGTCCCGCTCCCGGTGGCCGGGCCGAGGCCCGGCGCCGTGCCCGCGGCATCCGCGGCCGGAAGGCCGGGCGGCCGGGGCGCAGGCCCCGGCCGTGGTGGATCGAGCTGCCGGTGATGGTGGTGGTGGGCCTGGCGGTCGCGCTGCTGATCAAGACCTGCCTGTTCCAGGTGTTCACCATCCCGTCCGGCTCGATGGAGAACACGCTGCGGGTCGGCGACCGGGTCGGGGTGAACAAGCTGGCGCCGCTGACCGGTTGGAAGCCGGAGCCGGGGCAGCCGGTGGTGTTCAAGGACCCGGGCGGCTGGCTGCCGCCGCAGCCCGCCGACTCGAACCCGCTGACCGGCGCGGCGAGTTCGGTGCTCTCCTTCGTCGGGCTGGTCCCGCCGAAGGACGACAACTACCTGGTCAAGCGGGTGATCGCGACCGGCGGCCAGACCGTGCAGTGCTCGGGCACCACGCTGACCGTGGACGGGAAGAAGGTCGACGAGCCCTACCTGCACCCCGGCGACGACTCCTGCGCGGGCCTGGACTTCGGCCCGGTGACGGTGCCGGCGGACCACATCTGGGTCGAGGGCGACCACCGCAGCGACTCGGCGGACTCCCGCTACCACCAGCGCGGCCCGGGCGGCGGCGCCGTGCCGGTGGACAACGTGGTCGGCCCGGTCGCGGCCGTGGTGTGGCCGGTCGGCCACTTCGACTGGTTCGGCTGGGTCGGTCGCTGATCGCCTGGCTGATCGCCTGGCTGATCGCCTAGACCGAAGCCCGCTCCGGCGCCGGGACGTCCGTCGTTTCCGGCGCCTTGCCGGTCTGGGCGGCGAAGGCGCCGGCCAGGACGAGCAGGCCGCCCGCGATCTGCGGCAGGCCCAGGTGCTCGCCGAGCAGGACCCAGGCCAGCACGGTGGCGACCACCGCCTCCAGGTTGGCCACCACCCCGGCGACCGGCGGCGAGAGGTAGCCGACCGAGACCACGCCGGTCAGGTAGGCGAGCACGGTCGCGACCAGCACCATCCAGGCGGCCGGGAGCAGCGCGGGCAGGGTGTGCCCGTTCATCACCACGGACCCGCCGAGCGGGCTCCAGTCGGCCTGCCAGGGCCGGGTGAAGGCGGTGAGCAGCACGGCGCCGATGAGCAGCCCGAACGCGCTGACGGCCAGCGGGTCGACGGGGCGTTCGCCGCGCCGCCCGGCGTCGGCGAGCACGAAGTAGCCGACCTGGCAGCAGGCCGCGCCGAGGGCGAAGAGCACGCCCAGCGCGTCGAAGCTCAGGCCGTTCCACACCTCCACCACGCAGGCCAGCCCGGTCACCGCGACGCCGGCGCCGATGGCCGCGCCGCGGCCGATCGGCCTGCGCTGGACGAACTTGACGTAGCCGATGAGCAGCGGCGGCCCGAGGTACTCGATGAGCAGCGCGACGCCGACCGGGATGCGGGAGATCGCGGCGAAGTAGCAGGCCTGGACGCCGGCCACGGCGAGCAGGCCGAAGCCGAGCAGCAGGCCGGGGCGGCGCAGGACGGCGTCCCGGTGCCGGTAGGCGATCGGGAGCAGGGCGACGGCGGCGCCGGTGACCCGCAGCCACACCACGTGCAGCGGGGACAGGCCGGCCTCGATCAGCGGCTTGGCGGCGGTGCCGGAGCCGCCGAAGGCGACGGCGGAGACCAGGGCGAGGGTGAGGCCGAGGGTGCGGCCCGAGGGCCGGGCCGACGAGGCGGTTGAGCTGAGCACCGACGCATTCTGACAGTCGTACCGGCACCTCGGTAAGGTGCCATTCCGTCATTCGGTCCTGCTCTGAACTGTCCGTAGTGGCGTGGTCGCCGGCGGCCGGCGACCACGCCACTACGGGGGACCTAGTTGCCCGCCGCGGCACCCGTGTTCGTGCCGGTGCCCGTGTCCGTGCCGCCCGTGGGCTGGGTGGTCGGCTGCGTCGTCGGCTGGGTGGTGGGCGGGGTGGTCGGCTGGCCGGTCGGGGTCGGCCGGGTGGTGGGCCGGGTGGTGGGCCGGGTGGTCGGCTGCGTGGTCGGGGCCGTGGTCGCCCCGCCGCCGGTGCCCTTGTTGCCGCTCCAGCCGGTGCCGTCGTTCGGCGGCGTGCTGGCGCCGCCGGTCGGGCCGGTGGACGGGGTGCCGGTCGGCGTGCTCGGCGCGGTCGGCAGGTCGGTGGCGCCCGCGTCGCCGGCGTCGTCGGCCGGGGTCGCGAAGTCGCTCACCGGCTGGCCCTTGAGCGCGGCCTTCATGTAGCTGGTCCAGATCTGCGCCGGGTACTGGCCGCCCGCCGCGCCGTCGATCCCGCCGACGCCGCTGAGCGAGACCTGGGCGCCGGTGCCCGGGTCCTGGCCGAACAGCGCGACCGAGGTGACCAGCTCGGGGGTGTAGCCGACGAACCAGACGGACTTCTGGTCGTCCGTGGTGCCGGTCTTGCCCGCCACCGGACGGCCCAGTGCCTTCGCCCGCCAGCCGGTGCCGCCCGGGTCGCTCACCACGCCCTGCAGCATCGAGGTGACCTGGTTCGCGGTGTCCGTGCTGATCGCCTGGGTGGTCTTGTGCGCGGGCAGCTGGACGGCCTCGCCCTCGCGGTCCACCGACTGAACCAGCCACGGGGTGATCTGCTTGCCGCCGTTGTCCAGCGCGGCGTACACGCCGGCCATGTCCAGCACGCTCGGGGTGGCCGCGCCCAGCGGGATGGACGGCACCGGGTCGAGCCCCGGGGTGTTGGCGGGCAGGCCCAGCGCGATGCCGGTGTCCTTCACCTTCTGCAGCCCGGTGTCCTGGGCGAGCTGGGCGAAGGCCGAGTTGACCGACCAGTCGGTGGCCTGCTGCAGGCTGATCTGGCCGTAGCTCTTGTCGCCCTCGTTCGGCGGCGCGTACGGGGTGCCCTTGCCGCCGCGGACCTTGCGGCCGCTGGTGCCGTCGTAGACCGTGCGCGGGGTGACGGTGCGGCCGTCCTGGGTCTTGGCGTTGTTCTCGAACGCGGCCGCCAGGGCGATCGCCTTGAAGGTCGAGCCGGCCTGGTAGTCGCGCCGGGTCGCGTTGTCGACGTAGTGCTTCACGTAGTCGACGCCGCCGTACAGGGCGACGACCGCGCCGGTCTTCGGGTCGACGGAGGCGGCGCCGGCCTGCGCGGCCGCGTCCTTCTTCCGCTTGTCCGGGTTCAGGGTGTCGTGCAGCTGCGCCTGGACGGAGTCCTGCAGCGCCTGCTGGCGGGCCGGGTCGATGCTCAGCTTGATCGTGTAGCCGCCCTTGGCGAGCTCGGTCTCGTTGATGATCCCGTTCGAGGTGAGGTACTGGGTGGCCGCGTCCACCAGGTAGCCGGCCTGGCCGGACAGGCCCGGGTTGGGCTGCGGGTCCTTGACGTCCGGGAACGCGGCCTTGGCCCGCTCGTCGGCGGACAGCCAGTTCTCCTTGACCATGCCGTCCATCACGTAGTTCCACCGGTTGACGGCGTTCTGCTTGCCGGCCGGGGTCGCGGTGGCCACGTCGTAGGCGCTCGGCGCGTTCAGCAGGGTCGCCAGGTAGGCGCCCTGGGCCGGGTTGAGCGCGGACGCGTCGAGGCCGAAGTAGGCCTGGGCGGCGGCCTGGATGCCGTAGGCGCCGCGGCCGTAGTAGGAGGTGTTCAGGTAGCCGGCGAGGATGTCGTCCTTGCTCTCGGTGGCGTCCACCTTGACGGCGATGAACAGCTCCTGCACCTTGCGGCTGATCGACTGCTTCTGGTTCAGGTAGGTGTTCTTCACGTACTGCTGCGTGATGGTGGAGCCGCCCTGGGTGCCCTCGCCCTTGGCGGTGTTGAAGGCGGCCCGCACCAGGCCCTGCACGTTGACGGCGCCCTCGTTGTAGAAGTTGCGGTCCTCGGCGGCCAGCGCGGCGTGCTGGGCGGCGGGGGAGACCTTGTCCAGCGTCACGTTCTGCCGGTTGGTCTGGCCGGTGCGGGTGATCACCGAACCGTCCGAGTACAGCCAGGTGTTGCTCTGCGCGACGGCGGTGGCGTTCGCGTCCGGCACCTTCACCAGGGCGATGCCCAGCGCGAACAGGCCGACGCCGAGCAGCACCGCGCAGACGAAGCCGAGCAGCGTCATCCGCCAGGTGGGTATCAGCCGGCGCCAGCCGGTGCGCTTGGGGCGGCGCGGCTTCTTGCCGCCGACCGCCGGGCCGGTGGACCGCTTGAGCCGCTTGACCGGCCGGAGACTGATCGACGGCATCCGGCCGCCCTGGGCGTTTCGGGACAAAGCGCGGCCTTTCCTGCGGGCGGACTCGCCGGCCTGCACAGACTGGGGGCGACGGTACGGGGACCTTCGTCCCGATTCCGGTGTACTGCCCAGGACGACCCGGCGGGCCGAATGGCTCCGCCCGAGCGGCGATCGAGACCGACATCACACGCAAAACGGACGTCGAGGGCCAAAAAAATTCGAGGAGCCCCTCGCTGCTGCGAGAGGCTCCCCGATGTCTGTGCGCCGCCAGGGACTCGAACCCCGGACCCGCTGATTAAGAGTCAGCTGCTCTAACCAACTGAGCTAGCGGCGCCTGCTGACCTGGAAAACAATACACGGTTCCGAGGGGTGCTCCGGACCATCCGGGGCCGCGGCCGTCCGAATCACCCCTTTCCTGCCGATTGGGGTGGAGTCGGCCCGGGGCTAGGGTGGAACGGTGCCCAGCCCCCAGCCAGCACACCGCGAGCCGTCGCTCCCCTCCCCGGACCTGCACGACGAAAGGGCCCGCTTCCTGCGGATCGGCGGGGTGCCGCTGCACGTGCGCACCGAGGGCAGCGGCCCGGTGTGCCTGCTCACCGGCGGCCTCGGCAGCAGCTGGTTCGACTGGGACCTGGTCGTCCCGTTCCTCACGCCCTACCGCACCGTCGTCCGCTTCGACCGGCCCGGCTACGGGCTGAGTGCCCCCGAGCCCGCCGCCGCAGGGCCCGCGCCCACGGCGGCCGGCGAGGCCGAGCGGATCCGGGCCGTGCTGGACGGCCTCGGGCTGCCCGGGCCCTGCACCCTGGTCGGCCACTCGCTGGCCGGCTTCCACGTCGAGGCCTTCGCCCGGCTGCACCCCGAGCGGACCGCCGCCCTGGTGCTGGTCGACGGCAGCGTCGAGCCGGCGGCCCGCCCGTACCCCGCGCCCGGGGCCCGCGACCTCGCGGTCCGCGCGCTCGCCGGGGCCGCCACCGCCGTCGCGGTGCCCTACCTGTTCGGCCCGGCCGCCCGCCGGGCGGCGGCCCGGCTCTCCACCGTCCGCCACGAGGACCTCGCCCCGGCGCCGCTGGCCCGGCACTGCTACCGCACCGGACGGGCGCTGCGCGCGCTGCTGCGGGAGAACGCCCGCTACCTCGACGTCGCCGCCGAGCTGGACGGGCTGCGCCGCACCCGGCCGCTGCCCCCGGGGCTGCCGGTCACCGTCCTGGCGGCCGACGACGGCTGCCGCAACCGCCGCACCGAGGCCCGGCTGGCCGAGCAGCGGGAGCTGGCGGCGCTGCTCGGCGCCGAGTACCGCAGCACCGCCCCGGCCGGGCACCTGGTGATGTTCGACCGCCCGGACGCGGTGGCCTCCGCCGTCCTCGAAACGGGCTGAGCCCCCGGGGGCGACGCGGACGCCGGCCTCAGGCGCTCGCCGCGGACCGGCGCCGGTCCAGGGCCCGCTTCACGGCGCCGGCGACCGGCAGGCTCCGGGCCAGCTGTCGCACCGCCCGGCGGGTCGGGGCGCCCGCCGCTCCCGGGTAGAGCCGGCGGTCCAGCCGGGCCGCGCCGATCAGCCCGGCCAGCTGGTGGTCCCGCTCCTCGGCCGGGGTGGCGGGGCCGGAGTCGGCGGTGCGGGCCAGGGTCGCCGCCACCCGCCCGGCGATCAGCGCCGCGGTGTCCGGCCGTACGGCGGTCCAGCGGCGGTGGGGCAGTCCGAGGAATCGGTGGGTGGCGACGGTGAGCGCGCCCTGCTCGGTCAGCCGGTCCAGGTGGTACCGGGGGCCGGCGCGTCGGGGCAGCTTGCGGAGCGCGTGGTCGAGGGTGGTCGGCCGCCGGGCCTCGCCCGCCCGTTCCAGCTCGGCCAGCACCCCGGGGGCGAACCCGTCGCGGTCGCCCGGCGGCCGGAAGCCGGTGATCCGGCGGCCGTCGAGGGTGATCGCGCCGCCCAGGTGCAGCTCGGCGAGGGCGGCGCCGGCGATCACGGTCGGGAAGGTGGTGGGGAGCCGAAGCCGTCCGGTCGTCGGTTCGGCGCAGAGCAGCAGCAGGTCCTCGGCCAGGGGGCGCGTGTCGAAGGAGGTCATGGGGACTAGCACTACCCGCCCCGGAAACGCCTCAGGCCGCCCACCGGAGTGGACGGCCTGAGGTTGTCGGGTGCGCCGCCAGGGACTCGAACCCCGGACCCGCTGATTAAGAGTCAGCTGCTCTAACCAACTGAGCTAGCGGCGCTTGCTGACGTGGAAGACCTTACATGCCGCCCGGCCGATCCGCCGAATCGTATCCGGGTGGTGACCGCGAGTGATCGACGGACGCCGGGGTGGCGGTCGAAGTGCGGGTGGAAGCGGTGGTGGTGGACGGCACGGCGGGCGCTGGCGAGCAGCGCGGTGATCACGAGGCGGGTGGCGCGGGCAGCGGAGGGCCGGTCGCGCCGCCCCCGCCGTTCCGCCACCAGCCTTGACCTTCCGCGTTGCCCGCAGGCCGCCCGTGTCGTGGGGCCCCGCGGGGCCCGCGCTCGCTTCCAACCGGGCACGAATGTAGCGGGGTGCTCCGGCCGGTCGCCGCAGCGCGCGCCGGGCGCGCCCGGAAACCCGCCGGGCTGTCACCCACTTCGCGCACCGCGCCGTCAACTACGGCTGACGGTAAGGAAAAAAGGGACATTCTCTATCATCTCGACCGTGTTCGGGCTGGGTTGACGCGGGTGTTCGGGTCGCTGCGGCGCGTCGCGCCGGTGCGTGCGTCCGGCCCCCGCCGCTGCCAGGATGCGCGGGACAGCCCACCCCGGCACCCTGTGGAGCAGCACCGATGGCCAGCGATTCCGCCGCCGCAGCACCGCGACCGCACTACGTCGATCCGCGCCCGGTGCGCCGGATGGTCCCGCGCGACCGCGACGAGCCGCACCGGGTGGCGACCCCCCTGGAACTCTTCTTCGACCTCTGCTTCGTGGTCGCGGTCGGCCAGGCCGGGCGCGAGCTCGCCCACGCGCTGGCGGCCGGGCACTACGGGGACGGCCTGCGCGGCTTCGTGCTGTCCTTCTTCGCGATCTGGTGGGCCTGGATGAACTTCACCTGGTTCGCCTCCGCCTACGACTGCGACGACGTGCCGTACCGGGTCACCACGCTGGTGCAGATCGCCGGGGTGCTGATCCTCGCGGCCGGGGTGCCGCGGCTGTTCGCCACCCACGACCTGGCGCTGCCGATCACCGGGTACGTGGTGATGCGCCTCGCGATGGTCACCCAGTGGCTGCGCGCGGCGGCGAGCGAGCAGGGCGAGGCGCGTCGGGTCGCGCTGCGCTACGCGGTCGGGATCACGCTCTGCCAGGTCGGCTGGGTGGTGCTGCTGCTCCTGCCGGACGCCGCCCGGCCGGTGATCATTCCGGTCGGCGCGCTGTGCGAGCTGGCCGTGCCGGTGGTCGCCGAGCTGCGGACGCAGACCGCCTGGCACCCGCACCACATCGCGGAGCGGTACGGGCTGTTCACCCTGATCGTGCTCGGCGAGACGGTGTCCGCGGCGACGGTGGCGGTGCAGTCGGCGGTGGACGAGCACGAGGGGCTGGGCAGGCTGCTGCTGGTGGCGGTCGGCGGCCTGCTGATCTGCTTCGCGGCCTGGTGGATCTACTTCGCCCGGCCCGTCCACGGCCACCTGCGCTCCAACCGGCAGGCCTTCGCCTGGGGCTACGGCCACTACGTGGTGTTCGCCTCGGCGGCGGCGATCGGCACCGGGCTGGAGGTGGCGGTCGAGTCGGCCGTGCACAAGACGGAGATCTCCGAGACGGCCGCCACCGCGACCGTCACCGTGCCGACCGCCGTCTACCTGCTGACCGTCTGGTACCTGCACTCCCGGCACACCAAGCGCGGCCTGCTCGCGCAGGCGGTGGCGCCGACCACGGCCGTCCTGGTGCTGGCCTGCACGGCGTTCGGCGGCTCGGGGGTGCTGGCGGCGGGCCTGGTCTGCGCGCTGATGGTCGTGGTGGGGGTGGTGCTGCACAGCCGGGAGACCGCGGCGGCCTGACCGGAAACCGCTCCCGGGCCTAGACCCGGTCCTGAACCCGGTCCTGCCGGTCCTGAACCCGGTCCTGGGCCCGGTCCTGGTCCCTGTCCAGCAGCACCGGTTCGTGCCGGGCCAGCCAGGCCAGGTACGCCGGGTTGACCTTGGCCAGATCCAGGTAGGCGGCCCGCAGGTCGGCGTACAGCGCGTCCAGGGCGGGCGGGCTGAGCACCCGCGGCCGCCAGGTGAACAGCAGCCGGACGGCCAGCGGATCCCCGTGCACCGGGCGGACGACGGTGCCCGGCCCGGGCAGGGAGGTCGGCTGGCAGTGCCGGACGGCCTCGCCGGAGGCGACCAGCTCGGCGGCGGTGGCGTTGTCCCGCACCTGCACCACCCGGGGGTTGAGGCCGGCCTCGCTGAACACCCGGCGCATCGCCGCGTACTCGTGGTCGGCGGTCGGGTCCACCATCCAGGTGTCCCCGGCGAGGTCGGCCAGGTGGACGACCGGCCGGGCGGCGGCCGGGTGCCCGGCGGAGAGCGCGACGAACTGCGGCTCGCGGGCCATCAGGACGCGGTGCTCGGCGTCCGGCGGCACCCGCAGCGGGAAGCCCTCGCTCTCGTACACGAAGGCCACGTCCAGCTGGTCGGCGGCGACCATCCGCAGCAGCGCGCTGGCCGAGATGTCGACGTGGATGGTGGTGTCGGTGTCCGGCAGCCGCTCGTGCACCCGGCGCAGCCAGGCCGCGACCGCCCGGCTGCCGACGCTGCCGATGCGCAGCCGCCGGTGCCGCCCCGAGCCGGCGGTCTCGCGGGCCTCCTGGCGGGCGGCGGAGACGAGGGCCGCCATCTCGGCGATCACCGGGCGGGCCCGGGACAGCACCGAGTGGCCGAGCGCGGTGGGCCGGCTGCCGGTCTGCTCGCGGGTGAACAGGCTTCCGCCGATGGCCCGTTCGATCCGGTGCAGTTGGGTGGTGAGGGAGGGCTGGGTCATGCCGAGCTGGAGCGCGGCCTTGCGGAGGCTGCCGGTGTCGGCGATCGCGCACAGCACCCGCAGGTGTCTCACGTCGAGCTCCACGTCCGGAGCATAGACGCCGTCGACCGGCCTCGCCAAGGACATGACAGGCACTCAACTCCGCCGAGTCCCGCGCCTCCTCCGCCATAAGGCCGGGCTATCGCCGGTTGGCATCATCCGCGACGGCCCCCGGCGGGTCGAAGCTCGGGGCAGCACACCGCCCCGGCCCGGCCGGGGCGGCCCCCACCGCGCGCCACCGCCGTCCGCCGGCCCCCACCGGCCCCGGCGGGCCGGCGCGTCGCGAGCCACGGAGCCCCCACATGAAGCGATCCGTCCTGTCCGCGACCCTCGGCCTGGCCCTCGCGGCCGGCCTCGCCGTCCTGCCCGCCACCGCGGCGTCCGCCGCCCCGGCCGCGCCCGCCGCCGTGCAGGGCTACACCGCCTCGGCGAACTCCGGTTCGGCGCACGCCGGTTCGACCTACGCCGGTTCGGCCCAGGAGGCGGCCGACAACCAGGCCTTCTTCCGGGCCGTGATGGCCTCCGCGAAGGCCAAGCAGGCCGCCAACCCCTGGCTGCAGACCATCACCGTCACCTACGACACCTCGGGCGCCCCCTCCTTCACCGACCAGATCGCCAACGCCGCGCAGATCTGGAACGGCTCGGTGCGCAACGTCCAGCTCCAGCAGTCCAGCGGCACCGGCGACTTCTCGTACTACGAGGGCGACGACAGCCGCGGCTCCTACGCCAGCACCGACGGCCACGGCCACGGCTACGTCTTCCTCGACTACTCGCAGAACCAGCAGTACGACTCGCTGCGCGTCACCGCGCACGAGACCGGCCACGTGCTCGGCCTGCCGGACCACTACTCCGGTCCGTGCAGCGAGCTGATGTCCGGCGGTGGCCCCGGCCCGTCCTGCACCAACCCGTACCCCGACAGCAACGAGCGCAGCCAGGTCGACGACCTCTGGGCGAACGGCGTGGCCACGGCCAGGTAGGGCCGGCCACCAGGGAGTTCGGGCACGGCGGGCCGACCGGCCGGAAACGGTCGGCCCGCCGCTCGTAACTTCCCCGCCGGGGAGCCTAGCCGCCGGCCGAACGGAATGCCAGGGGCATGGGCGGGTCAAGGCCGCTTAAAGCCGCCTCAAATCCCGGGGAATCACGGGCTATTGGATCGGGCTATCGCCGACTGGCATCATCCGCTCGCCCCGGGGGCTGCCCGAAGCTCTGGGAACACCACCCGTTCACCGGGTGCCCCCCGCGCCGGCCCCCAACCCGGCGCGGCACTCCAGGGATTCGGAGCCCCCACATGAAGCGATCCGTCCTGTCCGCGACCCTCGGCCTGGCCCTCGCGGCCGGCCTCGCCGTCCTGCCCGCCACCGCCGCGTCCGCCGCCCCGGCCGCCCCTGCCGCCGTGCAGGGCTACACCGCCTCGGCGAACTCCGGCTCGACGTACGCCGGTTCGTCCGCCGAGGCCGCGGACAACCAGGCCTTCTTCCAGGCCGTGATGGCCTCCGCGAAGGCCAAGCAGGCCGCCAACCCGGGCCTGGCGACCGTCACCGTCACCTACGACGCCAGCTCGGCGCCCAGCTTCCGCAACCAGATAGCCCAGGCCGCGCAGATCTGGAACAGCTCGGTGCAGAACGTCCAGCTGCGCTCCGGCTCGGCCGCCGACTTCCGCTACTACGAGGGCAACGACAGCCGCGGCTCCTACGCCAGCACCGACGGCCACGGGCGCGGCTACATCTTCCTCGACTACCAGCAGAACCGGCAGTACAACTCCGTCCGGGTGACCGCGCACGAGACCGGCCACGTGCTCGGCCTGCCGGACCACTACTCCGGGCCGTGCAGCGAGCTGATGTCCGGCGGCGGCCCCGGCACCTCCTGCACCAACCCGTACCCGAACGGCACCGAGCGCAGCCGGGTGAACTCCCTCTGGGCCCGCGGCTGACCCGGCACCCGTGAGTGACCCCGGGCCGGCCGACCCCCGCGGCCGGCCCGGGGCGCTGCCCTCCGGGGCGGTGTCGGTGGGGCGTGCGAGCATGCGGGCGAGACCCGTCCCGAAAGGTTCCGCCATGCCCCGTGCCGTCCCCGACCAGCTCGCCGACCTGCCGTACGCCGACCTGCTGCGCCCGCACACCGGGCCGCTGCGCGCCGACGCGCGCTACGACACCGCGCACTTCGACGGCGGCGAGCACACCGACGAGTCGGGCGCCGGCGCGGCCTTCCTGGAGTGCGCCTTCACCGGGGTCGCACTCAGCGGCGTCAAGCTGCGCCAGGCCCGGTTCAACGAGGTCTGGGTGCAGGCCGGCCGCTGGGTCGCCTGCGACCTGAGCGACAGCGATTGGCAGGACAGCGCCGTCACCGGCGGCGTGCTGGCCGGGATCGCCGGGTACGGCTCGGCGCTGCGCCGGGTGGTGTTCCGCGGCTGCAAGCTGGAGGCGGTCAACCTGCGCGCGGCGGTGCTGCGCGACGTGGTCTTCGAGGACTGCCTGCTGCGCGACGTGGACTTCGGCGAGGCGAAGCTGACCGGGGTGTCCTTCCCCGGCTCGACGCTGGAGGAGGTCCGGCTGCGCGGGGCCACCCTGAGCAAGGTCGACCTGCGCGGCGCCGCCCGGCTCGACCTGCCGGACGGCCACCAGGGGCTGCGCGGCGCCCTCATCAGTTCCAGCCAACTGCTGGACCTGGCGCCGCAGTTCGCCCATGCGCTGGGGATCCAGGTGAAGGATGTCTGAACAACTCGTTCACCGCTCGGTCGTTCGGCGATGGGCCGGTGAACAGTCCGCCAAAGCTTGAGCGAGGGGTCTGTCCCGCCGCTCCCACCTGCGCAACGATGCTCGCCGTTCGGGTGCTGGGACACGACCTGTATACACACCTCGGGATTGGACGGGCCGGTCAGATGGCAGAGCTGAATCGCAGGAAGTTCATGGCGCTCTCCGCGAGCGCCGCGGCGGGAGCGGCGGTGACCGGCGGGTCCGTCGCCGCCGGCGGCAGCCCGGCGGCGGCCGCGACGACGAGCACCACCGGGACCATCACCGACGTCCAGCACGTCGTGATCCTCATGCAGGAGAACCGGAGCTTCGACCACTACTTCGGCACGCTCAAGGGCGTCCGCGGCTTCGCCGACCGGGCCGCCATCCAGATCCCCGGCGGCTACAGCGTCTTCAACCAGCCGAACGGCCTGTTCGCCCGCCAGTACCCGTGGGCGCTCAGCGCGAGCAGCGGCGAGCAGATCGCGCAGTGCAACGGCGACCTCTCGCACGCCTGGTCCGACCAGCACAAGGCCTGGAACGGCGGCAAGATGGACTCCTGGGTGTCCGCCAAGGGCACCGTCCGCACCCTCGGCTACCTGCAGCGCGCCGACATCCCGTTCCACTACGCGCTCGCCGACAACTGGACCATCTGCGACGCCTACCACTGCTCGGTGCTCAGCGCGACCGGCCCCAACCGCACCTACCACTGGTCGGGCTGGATCGACCCGGCCGGCACCGCGGGCGGCCCGGCCTACGACGGCGGCGACGAGAAGGGCCTGCACTGGCAGACCTACGCCGAGGCGCTGGAGAACGCCGGCGTCAGCTGGAAGGTCTACCAGAACGCCGCCGACAACTTCGGCGACAACGCCCTCGCCTACTTCAACCAGTTCTCCGGCGCCCCGGCCGGCAGCCCGCTGGCCGTCAAGGGCATGGGCTCCGTCCCCAAGGTCACCGGCCGGACCCCGGACGACATCGCCGCCGCGATCAAGGCCGACGTACTGGCCGGCACCCTGCCGCAGGTCTCCTGGATCGTCGCCGACCAGCAGTCCTCCGAGCACCCGTACGCCACCCCCGAGGACGGCGCGCACTTCGTCCACCTGGTGATGGACGCCCTGAACGCGGACCCCACCGTGTTCAACTCGACCGTCCTGCTGCTCAACTACGACGAGAACGACGGCTTCTTCGACCACGTCCCGCCGCCCGCCGCGCCCGCCGGCACCGCGGACGAGTTCTACAACTCCACCAACATCGGTCTCGGCTTCCGCGTCCCGCTGATCGCCATCTCCCCGTGGAGCCGCGGCGGTTGGGTCAACTCCGAGACCTTCGACCACACCTCGGTGCTGCGCTTCCTGGAGGTGTGGACCGCCGCGCTCGGCCGTCCCGCCCGGTGCGCCAACATCAGCGCCTGGCGCCGGAAGGTCTGCGGCGACCTCACCTCGGTCTTCGACTTCGCCAACCCGGTCTACGGCATGCCCGCGCTGCCCGACACCTCGCAGACCATCGGGCTGTCCACCTGCGGCCCGCTGCCCAACCCCTCGCCGACCAACAACGCGCTGCCCGCCCAGGAGCCCGGCACCCGCCCGGCCCGCGCCCTGCCCTACCAGCCGAACGCCAACCTGGACCACTGGGACACCAACGCCGGCGGCGTCATGCACGTCTGGCTGAAGATGACCGACGACGGCGCCGCCCGCGCCGCGCACTTCTCCGCCTACGCCAACGCCTACCGCGGCGGCGGCCCCTGGCAGTACACGGTGGACCCGGGCGGCCAGGTCACCGACTTCTTCAACTGCGGCACCAACGGCTTCGGCAACGGCAAGTACGACCTGTCCGTGGTCGGCCCGAACCGCTTCCTGCGCCGCTTCACCGGCGACCTCACCCAGCCGGGCAAGAACGCCGCCGTCACCGCCTCGTACGCGGTCGAGCCGGGCACCGGCAAGCTCGCGGTCTACTTCAGGATGGCCAACGCGGGCAGCACGCCGATCACCTTCACCATCACGTCCAACAATTACCGCACGGACGGCCCCTGGACGTACCAGGTCCCGGCCGGCGGCAGCGTCAGCGACTTCTTCAACGCCGTCGCCTACAACAACGGCTGGTACGACTTCACCGTCACCGTGGACGTCGACGGCAGCTGGTCGCAGCGCTTCACCGGCCACCTGGAGACGGGCGCGGCCAGCGTCAGCGGCTGATCCGCACCACTTAGGCGTACGGGCCCCGGGGGAACCACGGATCGTGGACCTCCCGGGGCCCGTACGGCGTCAGCAGGGTGACGGTCAGCGGCGCCGCCGCGTACTCGGCGAGCAGCACCGCGCCGTGCCGGGTCACCAGCTCGGCCTGCACCGGCACCGGCAGCTTGCTCAGCGCCCGGCGCAGCTGCAGCGCGTCCCGCCGGCTGACCGGCTGCGGGGCGCGCAGCACCAGCCGCAGCGGGCTCAGCGGACCGGTGACCGGTACGCCGGAGGCGAGCTCGTAGCCGACCGCGCCGATCGGGCCCCAGGGCAGCCGGTGGTCCGCGACCAGCCGTCCGGCCTCCGGCAGCAGGGCCAGGGCGGGGACGGCGGCGATCCGCTCGGGGGCCGGCCGGCCGTGCCGCTCGGCGAGCCGCTCCGGCCGCAGGGTCCGGGCCACGGCCGCCCAGGGGGCCAGCGCCTCCAGCCGCTGCCCGGGGCGGGGGCCGCGCACGGTCACCGGGATCCAGTGCTCGGGCGCCGCCTCCGGGTCGCGGGTGCAGCGCCGCGGGTGCGGCAGGTCGGCCGGGGCGCCGGTCACGGCGGGTGCCCGGCCGACCGTCACCCACGGGTGGGCGCGCAGCACCGTCCGCGCCCAGTCGGGCAGTTCGCCGCCGGCCACCGGGCGCAGCGAGCTGGGGCACTGCATCAGCAGCAGGTCGTGCGGGCCGGGCAGCCGCCCGTCCAGCGCGGCCAGCGGGCCGACCTGCCGGCGCGGCCCGTCGTGCGGGTCGTCGATCGCGTTCCTCACACCGCCACCCTGCGCCCGGCGCGGGCCGCCGGGCCACGGCCGTTGGGCGCGACCGACCGGGACCAAGGACCCAACGGGGCCGATGGTTCGAGGTGCATCCGTACGGCCCCGGTGTGAGAGTGGGGGCAGCCCGGCATTCCGTCGTTCCGCATTCCGTCGTTCCGGAGGAGGAGTCATGGGCATCTTCGACAGGTTGTTCCACCGCGCCCCGCACCACGAGGAGACCGGCGCGGACGCCGCCCAGCGGGCCGCCCTCGCCCACGACGAGGCCGCCGACGCGTACACCGACGACGTCGAGCGCAGCCGGGAGTCGCAGGAGCGGACGGCGCAGGACGAGGCCGACCGGCGTGCCGCCGAGAACATGACGGCCGAGGGCGACCCCTGGGGCTGAGCCCCTTCGAGTCCCACCGGCGAGTTCTATCGGCGAGTCCTATCGGCGAGTCCTACCGGCCCCGCGGCGGCAGCGGCGGGCGCCGCAGGTCCGGCCGGGGCGTGTCCTCGGGCGGGGGCGTCGCCGCGGGCGCGTCCTCCAGCAGCTCCAGGGCCAGCTGGACGGCCGCGACCAGTTCGGGGTGGTGGCCGCGCGCCCAGTCCCGGGGGGCGCGCAGCACGTGCACGTCCGGTTCGACGCCGCGGTTCTCCACCGACCAGCCGAGCCCGCCGCCGAACCAGGACGCGTTCTTCGGCACCGAGATCTGGGTGCCGTCGCCGAGGGTGTGCCGCCCGGTCATCCCGACCACCCCGCCCCAGGTGCGGGTGCCGATGACCGGGCCGAGGCCGAGCAGTTTGATCGCCGCGATGACGACGTCGCCGTCCGAGCTGGTGGCCTCGTCGGCGAGCGCGACCAGCGGGCCGCGCAGCGCGTGGCGGGGCCAGCGGACGGGCCGGCGGTCGCGGCTGAAGTCCCAGGCGAGGACCTGCCGGGTGAGCTTCTCCAGGACGAGTTCGGAGACGTTGCCGCCGGCGTTGCCGCGCACGTCCAGCACCAGGGCGGGCTTGTCGAGTTCGCGCCGCAGGTCGCGGTTGAACTGCGCCCAGCCGGAGCCGCCGAGGTCGGGGATGTGCAGGTAGCCGCACCGACCGTCGCTGAACTCCCGGACCAGGGCGCGGCGCCGGGTCACCCAGTCCTGGTAGCGGATGGGCCGCTCGTCGGTCAGCGGGGTGACCGCGATCCGCCGCACCGGGCCGTCCGGGCCGGTGCGCAGGGCGAGTTCGACGGTGGTGCCGCCGGTGCCGGCCAGCAGCGGCAGCGGGCCGCGGTGCGGGTCGACCGGGCGGCCGCCGACCTCCAGCAGTTCGTCGCCGTCGCGCACGCCCTGGGCGGCGAGCGGGGCGCGGGCGCGCGGGTCGGAGGACTCGCCGGGCAGCACCCGGTCGAGCAGCCAGCGGCCGTCCGGGCTGCGGTGCGCGGTGGCGCCGAGCAGGCCGAGCGGCTGCTGGCCGAGGGTGGGGCCCTCGCCGCGGCGGGAGGGGGTGACGTAGGCGTGCGAGGTGCCGAGTTCGCCGAGGAGTTCGCGCAGCAGGTCGGCGAAGTCGTCGGGTGTGCAGACGCGCTCCAGCAGCGGCTCGTACTGGGCGACCAGGGCGGGCCAGTCCAGGCCGGACATCCGCTCGTCCCAGAACTGGTCCCGGACGATCCGGGCGGCCTCGTGGTAGGCCTGGCGCCACTCGGCGGCCGGGTGCACGGTGTGGGTGATCCGGCGCAGGTCGACGGACGTCCCGGCGGAGGGCGCGGTGGCGGGGACGATCCGCAGGGTGCCGGCCGAGTAGACGGCGATGGAGCCGCCGTCCCCGGACACGGCGTAGCCGTCCAGCTTGTCGACCAGGGTGGTGCGGGTGCCCCGGGCCAGGTCGAAGTGCTCCAGCGAGGGGCGGGCGGAGGTGTCGTCGGGGTTGGCGAAGGTCTGTCCGAGGGTGCCGGAGATCGGCCAGCGCAGCCAGACCAGGCCGCCGCGCACCGCGTCGGTGGCCGAGTACTTGGAGGAGATCACCGGGAACTGCAGCAGCCGTTCGCCGATGCCCTGCGGGTCGACGCGGACGGTGCCGTCCCCGCCGCCGTTGCCGCGCGGGGTGCCGTCCTCGCTCGGGGCGGCGAACGGGGAGGGCGTGTCGGCGGCGAGCGGGACGAGGTACGGGCGGCAGCCGAGCGGGAAGGAGAGGTCGCCGGTGTGCACGTCGTGGACGGGGTCGAAGCCGCGCCAGGACAGGAACGCCAGGTAGCGGCCGTCCCGGGTGAAGACCGGCTGCTCGTCCTCGAAGCGCCCGTCGGTGACCTCGGTGATCGGCGCGGGCGCGTCGGTGCGGGTGAGCCGGATGCGGCGCAGCGAGCGCCCGGCGACCGGCTGGGACCAGGCGATCCAGTGCGAGTCGGGGGAGAAGCGGGCGCTGGAGACGGGCCCGTAGCCGGAGGCGGCGAGTTCGCGGACCGCACCGTCCTCGGCGGAGACCAGCAGCAGCCGCCCGTCCGAGGAGGCGACGGCGAGGCGGGTGCCGTCCGGGGCGGCGGTCAGTTCCAGGACGCGGCCGAGCCGGCCGGCGGCGAGCACCCGGTGGCGGTGCTTCGGGCCGCTCTCGTGCCCGGGGGCGGCCTCGTGCCCGGGCAGCGGCATCACCTCGATCGCGTCGGCGCCCTCGGCGTCGGTGATCCAGGCGGCCTCGCCGGTGTGCCCGAGCACCACCGGCAGCCTGGTCCGCACGCCGGGGGTGTCGGCGAGCGCGCGGGCCGGGCCGTCCTTGTGGGTGAGCCAGTACTGACTGCCGCGCACGGTGATCACCCCGGCCCGGCCGCTCTGGTCGCAGGCGAGGTCCTTGACCTGGGCGGCGGCGCCGACCTGGTACGGGCGGCGGCCGGCCCGGGCGCCGCCGAGCGGGACGTGCAGCCGGCGCGGGGCGGGGGCGTCCAGGCCGTCCAGCAGCCAGAGGTCGCCCGCGTGCTGGTAGACGATCCGGGTGCCGTCGCCGGCGGCCTCGCGGGCGTAGTAGGAGGCGTGGTCGGTGTGCCGGCGCAGGTCGGTGCCGTCCGGGCGGCAGGAGTAGACGTTGCCGATGCCTTCGTGGTCGGAGAGGAAGGCGATCCGGTCCCCGTGGGGCCCGGCGACGGGCATGGGGGAGGAGAGGTGGCCGGGGTGGTCGGGCAGGATCCGCTCGCCGTCGACCCAGAGCCGGCCGGTCGCGCCGCCGCGGTAGCGCTTCCAGGCGGCGGGCGCGTGCGGGGCGGTGCCGGTGAGCAGGACGGTGCGGGTGCGGCTCATCTGGGCGTCGCCGACCGGGCCCCAGGGCATCCGGCGGCCGGGGGAGCCGTCCGGCGGCAGGGCGTGCGCCCAGGTGTAGTGGCCGAAGGGCTCGTGGTAGGAGGTGACGGCCAGCACCTCGCCGTCCGGGAGCCAGCCGCGCACCCGGGTGTCCTGGCTGCCCCAGAAGCTGAGCCGGGCGGCCTCGCCGCCCCCGACCGGGGCGGTCCACACCTCGGGGGTGGGGCCGAGCCAGCTGGTCCAGGCGAGGACGGTGCCGTCCGGGGAGAAGCGGGGGTGGCTGACCCGGGTGCGGTCGCAGGTGATGCGCCAGGCCCGGCCGGTGCCGCCGTCGCCGTCCAGCGGGGCGACCCAGACGTCGTCCTCGGCCGTGAAGGCGAGCAGGTCACCGTGCAGGTGGGGGTGGCGGAGGTAGCCGGGCTGGGTCACCTCTCCATCCTTCGACGGGGTGTCACCCCCGGCAACCCGGGCGGGCTGACCGCGACCGGTCCGGACCGTTGACGGCGTACCGGCGGATCCCCTTCAGTGGTCTCGTCCAACTCGGGTGCCGGGCCGGGGGTGTCCGAGGGCGCGCCGGAGCACGTGCCAGTGGCGAATCCTCCTCCTCGCTTGAACCTGACACCGGTGTGAGGTCCGAGCATGGCCCCATGGCGACCACACAGCTCACAACCACGGTATCCCGCAAGGATTTTCCGCTTCCGGCGCTGCTCGCCCTGGCCACCGCCGTCTTCGTCACCGCGCTCACCGAGACCCTGCCCGCCGGCGTGCTGCCCGGCATGGGCGGGTCGCTCGGGGTGAGCGAGTCGGCCGCCGGGCAGACCGTCACCATCTACGCGGTCGGCACCGCCGCGACCGCGATCCCGCTCACCGCGGCCACCGCCGGCTGGGGCCGCAAGCGGCTGCTGCTCACCGCGATGGCCGGCTTCGCCGCCGCCAACACCGTCACCGCGGCCTCCGGCAGCTACCCGCTCACCCTGGCCGCCCGCTTCCTCGCGGGCGTCGCGGCCGGCCTGGCCTGGGCGCTGCTGGCCGGGTACGCGCGGCGGCTGGTGCCGGCCGACCAGCAGGGCCGGGCGATGGCGGTGGCGATGGCGGGCGTGCCGGTGGCGCTGTCCCTGGGAGTGCCGGTCGGCACCTTCCTCGGCCACGCGCTCGACTGGCGGGTGCCCTTCCTGGCCATGACGGCACTGGCGCTCGGCGTGGTCGGCTGGATCGCGGCCCTGCTGCCCGAGCAGCCCGGCCGGGCGGTCGGCGAGCGGCCGGAGGCCGGCGGGGGAGTGCGGCGCGCGCTCGCCGTGCCCGGGGTGGTCCCGGTGCTCGCCGTGACGGTGCTCCTCGTGCTCGCCCACACCATCCTGTTCACCTACGTCGCCCCCTTCCTCGACCGGGCCGGCCTGGACGGGAGCGTCGGCACCGTGCTGCTGGTCTTCGGGCTGGCCTCGCTGCTGAGCATCTGGTTCGTCGGCGCCCACATCGACCGCCGGCTACGGCAGTTGACGATCGGCGGCGCGCTGCTGATCGCCCTGACCGCGGGGCTGCTCGGCCTCTGGTCGCACAGTGTGCCGCTGGTCCACCTCGCCGCCCTGCTCTGGGGCCTGGGCTGGGGCGGCGCGCCGACCCTGCTGCAGACCGCGGTCGGCGACGCGGGCGGCGAACGGGCGGACGCCGCCCAGGCGATGCTGGTCACCCTGTGGAACGCGGCGATGGCGGGCGGCGGGGTCATCGGCGGCCTCGTGCTCGGCCGCCTCGGCACCGGCGCGCTGCCCTGGACGGTGCTCGCCCTGCTGCTGCCGGCCCTCGCGGTAGTCCTCGCCGCCCGCCGCCACGGCTTCCCCGCCGAGCGCGGTCGGGCCGTCCAGGACTAGCCGTCCAGGACTAGCCGTCCGGGTCTAGCCGTCCGGGTTTAGCCGAACAGCAGCACGTTCGCCTCCGCCGCCACCTCGGGCGACGCCTTGGCGAGCGAGCCGGCGCCGTACGGCGGCTGCGGGTCGTACTCGATCAGCAGCTGGATCGCCTGCGCGGTCGTGTCCCCGGCGAGCCGGCCGGTCAGCGTCAGCGCGAGGTCGATCCCGGCCGAGACCCCGGCGGCGGTGGCGTACTTGCCGTCGACGACGACCCGCTCCGCCCCGGTCGGCTCGGCCCCGAACCGGCTCAGCTCGTCCAGACAGCACCAGTGCGAGGTGGCCCGGCGGCCCTCCAGCAGCCCGGCGGCGCCCAGCAGCAGCGAGCCGGAGCAGACCGAGGTGGTCCAGGTGGTGGTCGCGTCCACCCGGCGCACCCAGTCGAGCAGCGCCTCGTCCGCCAGCTGCGCGTTCGTGCCGGGCCCGCCGGGCACCAGCAGCAGGTCGGCCGAGTCCACCTCGTCCAGGGCGGCGTCCGCGGTGAGCGCCAGGCTGCTCATGTCGTTGCGGACGGGCCCGCGCTCGGCGGCGGTGAACACCACCTCGGCGCCCGGGATCCGGGAGAGCACCTCGTACGGGCCGACCGCGTCCAGGGTGGTGAACTCGGGGTAGAGCAGAACGGCGATGCGCATCATCGACCTCCATCGGGAGTGGAACGGAAGCGGCGTCGGTACTCGGCGGGCGGGGCGGCCAGGGACCGGACGAAGGCGCGCCGCATCGCCTCCGGGGTGCCGTAGCCGCAGGAGCGGGCGATCTCCTCGATGCCGTCCTCGGTGTCCTCCAGCAGTCGCCGGGCAGCCTCCAGCCGGACCCCGTCCACGTAGCGGCCCGGGGTGACCCCCACCTCGGCGGCGAAGGACCGGGCGAAGTGCCGCGGCGACAGCGCCGCGCGGGCGGCCAGCGCCTCGACCGACAGGTCGGCCTCCGGGTGCTCGGTGATCCACCGCTGCACCTCGCGCAGCGGCTGCCGGGCCGCCACCTGGGCGGCCAGCTGGGTGCTGAACTGGGCCTGGTTGCCCGGCCGGCGCAGGAAGACCACCAGGTGGCGGGCGATCAGCAGCGCGGTGTCCCGGCCGAGGTCCTCCTCGACCAGGGCCAGGGCCAGGTCGATCCCGGCGGTGACCCCGGCCGAGGTGGCGACGTGCCCGTCCCGGACGTGGATCGGATCCGGGTCGACCACCACGTCCGGGAACCGCCGGGCCAGCTCCTCGCAGTACGCCCAGTGCGTGGTCGCCCGGCGCCCGGCGAGCAGCCCGGCCTCGGCGAGCAGGAAGGCGCCGGTGCACACCGACACCACCCGCTCGGCCCGCCCGGCCAGCTCCCGGATCCGCGCGACCAGGTCCGCGTCCGGGCGCTCGTCCGGGCCCTCGTCCAGGTCCGGGTCCGCGTCCGCGTCCGGGCCCCCGGGGCGCACCCCGCCCGGCACCACCAGGGTGTGGACGGGGCCGACCTCGGCCAGGTCCGCGTCCGGCAGCAGCCGCAGCCCGCTGGAGCTGCGCACCGGCGCGCCGCCCGGCGAGGCCGTGGTCACCCGGTACGCGCCCGGCCGCCGGGCGGCCGCGGCGGCTCCCGCGAACACCTCCACGGGGCCGGTGACGTCCAGGCTCTGCACGCCCTCGTAGAGGACGACGACCACGCTGCGCGCTCTCATGCGGCCAGCCTGTCAGCGGGCCGGGACGGCAGCAATGACCTGCTTCCCACCTTTCCTGCCACCGGCAGGCAGGTGCGTACGCCGAAACGCCGGAAGGCCCCTCGCTCTCGCGAAGGGCCTTCCGGCTGTCTGTGCGCCGCCAGGGACTCGAACCCCGGACCCGCTGATTAAGAGTCAGCTGCTCTAACCAACTGAGCTAGCGGCGCCTGCTGACGTGGAGAACATTACCTGGTCAGCAGCCGAAACACACAATCGGTCCGGCGCCCGCCGCCGGCCCGCCTCAGAAGGTCAGCACCACCTTGCCCCGGACGTGCCCGGCGCCCACCAGCCGGTGCGCCTCGGCGGCCCGCTCCATCGGCAGCGCCTCGGCGATCTCCAGCCGCAGCCCGCCGGCCTCCCACAGCTCCACCAGCTCGGCGAGCCGCCCGGCGGTGCGGTCGGTCCGCACCTTCAGCAGCCCGAGCCGCTCGGCGCCCTCGAAGTCGACGGCGGTGCCGATCCGCCCCCGGTCCGCGACCAGCTCGACGGACGCCTCCAGGGCGCCGCGCCCGGCCGCGTCGAAGGCCGCGTCCACCCCCTGCGGCGCCACCGCCCGGACCCGCCCGACCAGCCCCTCCCCGTAGGTGACCGGGACGGCGCCCAGCCCGCGCAGGTAGTCGTGGTTGCGCTCGCTCGCGGTGCCGATCACCGTGGCGCCCCAGGCCCGGGCCAGCTGGACGGCCGCCGTGCCGACCCCGCCGGCGGCGGCGTGCACCAGCACGGTGTCGCCGGGGCCGACGCCGAGCAGCCGCAGCGCCGTGTGCGCGGTCTGGCCGGAGGCGGAGAGCGCGCCGGCGTGCTCCCAGGGCATCCCGGCGGGCTTGGCGACCAGCTGCCCGGCGTCCACGACGACCAGCTCGGCCTGCCCGTTCAGGGTCCGGAAGCCGATCACCTCGTCGCCGACCCGCCACGGCCCGACGCCCGGGCCCAGGGCGTCCACCACCCCGGCGAACTCGTTGCCGAGGACGGCCGGCAGGTCGAGCTTCGCCCCGGGCGGGCTGTACCCGTCCCGGACGGCGATGTCCACCGGCTGCACCCCGGCGGCGTGCACCCGCACCCGCACCTCGCCCGGCCCGGGCTGCGGGTCGGGCAGCTCGGCGATCCGCAGGACCTCCGGTCCGCCGAACACCGGGACGGTGACTGCCTTCATGACGGGCTCCCCTCGACGCGCAGCCGTTCGCCGGCCGTTCGATTGCCTTCGGCTCGACATGCCGTCGACCGCCACCGATCCTCGGAGCTGAAGTCCACTTGAGGTCAAGCTGTCGTCCAGCGTGTCGTCATGAATGAGCGCATTGTCAGATTTATCCTGGGCGGCGCTCAGCCGTCCGTCGTCGAGAGGAACCTCCCCGTGGGCCAGCTGCCCCTGTTCTTCCTGGTGCTGCTCGCCTCCGTGGTCACCATGCCGCTCGGCCGCCGGACGGGCGTGCCGCAGCCGGTCCTGATGACCCTGCTCGGCATCGTCATGGCCCTCGTCCCGCAGATCCCGGACGTCACCGTCGAGCCCGAGCTGATCCTGCCGATGGTCCTGCCGCCGCTGATCTTCGCCGTCGCCCGGCGGTCCTCGGTCCGCTACTTCAAGGCCAACGCCCGCTCGATCCTGCTGCTCGCCGTCGCCCTGGTGGTGGTCACCACGATCGCGGTGGCCGCCACCGTGCACTCGCTGCTGCCCGCCCTGCCGCTCGCTGCCGCGATCGCGGTCGGCGCGCTGGTCTCCCCGCCCGACCCGGTGGCCGCCGTCGCGGTGGCCGGCAGCATCGGGCTGCCCCGGCGCCTGGTGGCGATCCTGGAGAGCGAGGGCCTGTTCAACGACGTCACCGCGATCGTCATCTACTCGCTGGCCATCGAGGCCATGGTCAGCGGCGACTTCTCGGTCGGCAACGCGGTGCTGCGCTTCGTGCTGTCCGCCGTGCTCGCTGTGGTCGTCGGCGTCGTGCTCGGCTGGGTGAACACCAAGGTCGCCGAGCGCCTGGACGACCCCACCCAGCAGGTCGCCCTCAACCTGCTGGTGCCCTTCGCCGCCTACACCATCGCCGAGGAGATCCACGGCTCCGGCGTGCTGGCCGTCGTCGTCTGCGCGCTCTACCTGGCCGAGCGGGCCTCCGACGCCGACGCCGTCTCCTACCGGCTGGTCGGCAACGCGTTCTGGGAGGTCGTCGAGATCCTGATCACCGGCGTCGCCTTCGGCCTGATCGGCCTGGAGCTGGCCACCGTGCTCAAGGAGGCCGGCAACGGCTGGACCGGCTTCCTCGGCGACGCCGCCGTGGTCATCGCGGTCGTCGTCGTGGTCCGGCTGCTGTGGCTGCTGCCCGCCGGCTGGCTCTCCAAGAAGCTGCGCAGCGGCGCCGACGAGGACACCCCGTTCAGCTGGAAGGAGAGCGTGGTCCTCTGGTGGTCCGGCATGCGCGGCGTGGCCACCGTCGCCCTCGCCCTCGCCATCCCGCTCACCCTGCACTCCGGCGAGGACTTCCCCGAGCGCGGCCGACTGGTCTTCATCGCCTTCAGCGTGGTGCTGTTCACCCTGCTCGTCCAGGGCCTCACCCTGCCCTGGCTGGCCAAGCGGCTCCGGCTGGACATCGACCAGGACGCCCACGAGCAGGCCGTCCGCCGGCTCTGGTGGCGGGCCGCCAAGGCCGGGCTCGCCCGGCTCGGCGAACTGGAGGAGCAGGACCGGCTGCCCGGCGAGGTCGCCGACCGCCTGCGCGACCGCCAGCACGACCGGCTGGCCCGGCTCTGCCCGGAGAACTACGCCGAGGAGGAGGCCGCCGAGGCCAAGCAGCGCCTCGCCCAGTGGCGGGCCGCCCGGGACGTCGAACAGGAGATGATCGCCGCCTCCCGGCGCGAGATGCTCGCCGCCCGCAGCGAGGCCGGCGCCGACCCGGAGCTGGTCGACCAGGTGCTGCGCGGCCTGGACCTGCGCTCCGAACGGAAGTGACGAGCAGTCCGCCCGGGCCCGGCGGAATGTGCGTGACCGGGTCCGGGGTTGCATAGGCTGAGCCCGGGCAGGCCGTCAACGGCGTCGGCACACCATCCAGTAGCCGCACGACCTCGCGAACCCTCACCGCCTGGCCCTGCCGGTTTCTGCACCCAGATGAATCGAGGACCCACCGATGTCGGAGACCCGCGCCGACGCCCGCACCCCGCTCGACCGCACCCCGCAGTGGGCCGCCCTGGCCAAGCACCGCGACGAACTGGGCGAGACCCACCTGCGCGAGCTCTTCGCCGCCGACCCGGAGCGCGGCCGCCGCCTCACCCTGCAGGTCGGCGACCTGTACGTGGACTACGCCAAGCAGCTCGTCACCGACGAGACGCTGGAACTGCTGCGCGACCTGGCCGCCGCCACCGGCGTCGCCGCGCTGCGCGACGCGATGTTCCGCGGCGAGAAGATCAACAACACCGAGCACCGGGCCGTCCTGCACACCGCGCTGCGCGCCCCGCGCGACGCCGTGATCGAGGTCGACGGCGAGAACGTGGTGCCCGCCGTGCACGCCGTCCTGGACAGGATGGCGGCCTTCGCCGACCGGGTCCGCGGCGGCGAGTGGACGGGCCACACCGGCAAGCGGATCCGCACCGTCGTCAACATCGGCATCGGCGGCTCCGACCTCGGCCCGGCGATGGCCTACGAGGTGCTGCGCTCGTTCGCCCGGCGCGACCTCGACGTCCGCTTCGTCTCCAACGTGGACGGCGCCGACCTGCACGAGGCCGTCCGCGACCTCGACCCGGCCGAGACGCTGTTCATCGTCGCCTCGAAGACCTTCACCACCATCGAGACCATCACCAACGCGGTCTCCGCCCGCTCCTGGCTGCTCTCCGGCCTCGGCGCCGGCACCGAGGCGGTCGCCAAGCACTTCGTCGCGCTGTCCACCAACGCCCAGGGCGTGCAGGACTTCGGCATCGACACCGCCAACATGTTCGAGTTCTGGGACTGGGTCGGCGGCCGCTACTCCTACGACTCGGCGATCGGCCTCTCGCTGATGATCGCCATCGGCCCGGACGCCTTCCGCGAGATGCTGGACGGCTTCCACCTGGTCGACGAGCACTTCCGCACCGCCCCGCCGGAGCAGAACGTCCCGCTGCTGCTCGGCCTGCTGGGCGTCTGGTACGGCGCGTTCTTCGACGCCCAGGCGCACGCGGTGCTGCCGTACTCGCACTACCTGTCCAAGTTCACCGCCTACCTGCAGCAGCTGGACATGGAGTCCAACGGCAAGTCGGTGACCCGCGACGGCACCCCGGTCGACTGGCAGACCGGCCCGGTGGTCTGGGGCACCCCCGGCACCAACGGCCAGCACGCCTACTACCAGCTGCTGCACCAGGGCACCAAGGTGATCCCGGCCGACTTCATCGGCTTCGCCCGGCCGGTCGCCGAGCTGTCCGAGGAACTGGCCGCCCAGCACGACCTGCTGCTGGCCAACTTCTTCGCCCAGACCCAGGCGCTGGCCTTCGGCAAGACCCCGGAGGAGGTCGCCGCCGAGGGCGTGCCGGCCGAGCTCGTCCCGCACAAGACCTTCCAGGGCAACCACCCGACCACCACCATCCTGGCCGCCGAGCTGACCCCCTCGGTGCTCGGGCAGCTGGTCGCGCTGTACGAGCACAAGGTGTTCGTCCAGGGCGCGATCTGGAACATCGACTCCTTCGACCAGTGGGGCGTCGAACTGGGCAAGGTGCTCGCCAAGCGGATCGAGCCGGTCCTGCTCTCCGGCGAGGGCGGTGAGCAGCTGGACGGCTCCACCGCCGCGCTGGTCGCCCGCTACCGCGCGCTGCGCGGCCGCTGAGCCCCGGCCGGGCCGTCCGCTCCGGTGGGCGGCCCGGGCCCCTTGGGGGGCGGGGTGAAAACGCCGGAAGGCCCTTCGCTCTCGCGAAGGGCCTTCCGGCTGTCTGTGCGCCGCCAGGGACTCGAACCCCGGACCCGCTGATTAAGAGTCAGCTGCTCTAACCAACTGAGCTAGCGGCGCCTGCTGACAGAGAAGACTCTAGCAGCGCCGTGCGTCCGGGCCAAAATCGAATACCGGCCGCCCGCCGTTCACCCCCCGGCCAACTCAGCCGATGGTCAGCGCGGCCGGGTCGGCGAGGGGCGGGGCGTCCGCCTCGCGCGCCGCCCGGACGCAGGCCCACAGCACCACCGAGGCGCCGGGCAGCCAGGGCTCGCGCTCCTCCGGGGCGACGATCCACCGCCCGGAGCCCTGCCCGGGGGACTCGGGGCCGTGCACCATCCGCTGGACCGGCGGCACCGTCACGGTGTCGCCCCGGCCGTGGCACAGCAGCGGCGGCACGTCCCGGGCCCACTCCTCCCAGGCCAGCAGCCGGCGCAGCCGGGGCGCCGCGCCCGGCTGGACGAACAGCAGGGTCCGGCCGCGGTAGGCCGCCACCGGGCCGCAGCCGGGGCCGGAGGCCCACAGCTCGTCCAGCACCCGGCGGCCGAACAGGCCCGGCATGCTGATCACGTCGAAGGCGCGCCCGCAGGGCAGCACCGAAGGAGCCCACGGGCGGTCCTCCCAGAGGGCGCGCATGCTGCGCGGGTACTCACTGGCGGAGGCGAGCCAGGCCTCCCCGGCCACGGTCACGTACTCCACCGACTGGTGCGTCCAGATGTCCACGCACAGCAGCCTGCGCGGCGGGCGGGCCCGGCGGGGCGGAAAGCGCGGTTCGCCGGACACGGCGGCGGGTCATCGCGTACCATCCGCCGCTGGCATATGCCAGAGGTCAGTCCTCGTGGCGGCGCGGCTGGAGCAGGCCCCGGCCGTACTCGATCATCTTGGCGGCGTAGTCGGGCGTCCAGTCCGCCCGCTGCGCGATCTCGGCGGGCGGCAGCGCGTCGAAGCGGCGCGGGTCGGCCAGCTGCGCGGCCGCGACCGCCTGGAAGTCCGTGGCCCGCTCGGCGGCCGCCCGGAAGGCCAGCGCCAACTCGGTGGAGCGGCGCAGCAGCTCGGCCGGGTCCTCGATCGACTCCAGGTCGAAGAATCGTTCCGGCTCGGCCTCGGCAGCCTGCGGCTCGAACCGCAGCTCCGCGGGGCGCAGGCGCCTGGTGGGCTCGGTCGACTCTGCACGGGAGTCGGGCATGGACGGACACCTCCGGGGTCTGAGGGTGGGGTGGGCGGGGGGTTCCGGGCCGGCCCGCCCGGTCGTGGCCGTCGTCCATTGTCTCGCGGAGACGGCCGGTAGCGGAACGGTGCGCGTGCGGGCGCTATTCCCGGGCCGCGCGCCGGACTTCCCGGAGCGCGCCGGTCCGTCGCTCCGGGCGCCGCGCATCCGGATCGCACGCGAACCGGTTGTCCCGGGTGTCCGCGCCGTCCACCGCACCGGGAGCCATGCATGCGTCTGCTCAAGGCCCTGCCCGTCCTCGTCCTGCCCGCCCTCGCCCTGCCGTCGGCCCTGCTGCTCGCCGGAGCCCCGGCGGCGGCCGCCGCCGAGACCGCGAAGGTGGTCAGCGGGCCGCCGAGCAGCCCGGGCGGCGTCTCCACCGCCACCTGCCCGCTCGGCACCCACCTGACCGGCGGCGGCTACCGGCTCCAGCCCGACGCCGCCGGCCCGGTCCGCGCCAGCGGGCCGACCACCGACGCCACCGGGTGGAGCGCCCAGGCCGAGCACGGCTCGGTGGTCGCCTTCGCCGTGTGCGAGACGGAGGACTGACCCTCAGCGCAGGTGGACCCGGTGGCCGCTCAGGTGCTGGAGCACCTGGTGGTTGGCCTCCCAGCCGTCCGGGAAGGCCACCGGGACGCCCAGCTGCACCGGCTCGGTGGCCGGGTGCTCGTCCAGCAGCTCGGCGATCCCGGCCCGGGCCACCACGATGCAGGCGTGCCGGTGCCGGGAGGCGAGCACGCACAGCCGGCCGGTCTCCAGGTGGAAGGCGGTCGCGTCGGGGCGGCCGGAGAGCGGGTGCAGCACCACGGTGACGTCGTACTCGCGGCCCTGCAGCCGGTTGGCGGTGTCCACCGTGACGGCCGGCCCGGCCGCGCCGTCCACCGGGACGCCCACCGCCACCAGCGCGGCGCGGACGGCCGCCGCCTGGTCCCGGTGGGCGGTGCCGACCGCGATCCGGTCCGCGGTGAGCGGGCCCTCGCCCTGCTCGGAGTGGGCGGTCAGCCCGCGCTCCAGCAGCCGGCGGACGGTGGCCGCGACGGCCGCCACCGCCTGCGGGTCGGTCCGCACGGTGTGCCGGGCGGGCAGTTCCAGCAGCGCCCAGCCGTGCTCGGCGGCCCGGTCGATCACCGCGTCCAGCGCCGAGCCGTCCGGGCGGACGGCGACGGTCAGCCGGCGGTCGTCCGGGCCGGTGCCCGAGCGGAACGGCGTGTACGGGTAGAACGCCCGCGAGATCAGCGGCGCCGCGCTGGCGGGCAGCCGCCAGGAGACCGGCAGCCGGTGCGGCTCGATCTGCGGGTTGTGCGCCAGCAGCGTGACCACCGCGCTGCTGGACGGGTCGTACGACAGGCCGGCCCACTGCTCGGTGCCGACCACGGTGAACGGGTCCAGCTGGCCCGGGTCGCCGACGAACAGCGCCCGCTCGAACAACCGGGCCACGGCGAGCAGCGCGTCCGAGCGCATCTGGTACGCCTCGTCGACGATCGCGTGCCGCCACGGCGCCTCGGCCCGCACCCACTGCCACTTGGCCGAGGTGGAGATCACCACGTCGTGCTCGACCAGGTCGGCGACCTTGTCGGAGGGCGTCACGTTGGCGTGCGCCAGCACCTCCGGGCCCGGCCGGGAGTCCGCCGCGTGCAGCCGGCCGATCGTCAGCTCCGGCGCCTTCTCGGCCAGTCGGCCGACCAGGTCGTCCACCTGGCCGTTCGTCTGGGCGACGATCATCAGCCGCTCGCCGGCCGCCACCAGCTCGCGGGCGGCCCGCACCACCAGGGTGGACTTGCCCGCGCCGGGCGGGGAGTCCACCACCACGCCGCGCGGGGCGCCGGCCGGCGGGCGGACGGTGGCCGCCAGGATCCGGGCCACGGCGGCGTCGGCGGCCGCGCCCGGGTGCTGCCCGCTGATCGATTCGGTCATCACTCCCACTCCTCGGAGGCGGACGGGACGGCGGGCACGGGCGCGCCGCCGGGCGGGCCGCCGTGCGTCCACGGGGTGTCGTCCGGCTCGGGCAGCGGCGCGGACTGGCGGGCCGTCAGCTCGAACAGGGTGAAGGTGACCGACTCGCCGGGCTCGGGCAGGCTGCCCGGCTCGGGCTCCTTCCTGCGGCCCATGCCGGACAGCACCCGCAGGGTGACGGTCCCCTCGGCCGGGTCGACGGCGACGATCTCGGCCTTCTGCGCGGAGGGCCCGTGCACGCGGTGCGCCTCCCGGCCGAGGTCGGCGTGCGGGCGGTCGGCGGTGCGCAGGGTGACCAGCGGGCGGGGCTTGGGGGAGCGGCCGGTGGTGTCGTAGTCCGGCACCACCTCGGTCACCACGCCCGCGAACGCCTCGCCGGCCAGCCGGTGCTCGGCCATCGCCAGCGGGTCGTCCAGGGCCTCCTGGACGTCCAGCCGGGTCTGCTCGCGCTCGCGCTGGGCGAGCTTGCGGGCGGCGGTGACGGCGTCGTCCTGCCGGGGCTGCGGCGGCTCGCCGGCCGCCAGACGGTCCCGGTGGCCGGTGTAGGACCAGCGGTCGCCGGTCCAGCGCTCCTCCAGATGGCCGGCCGGCGGCAGGGCGCGCAGCAGGTCCAGGCCGTGCCAGACGTCCCGCCAGGTGGGCAGCAGGACGGCCGCGAGCACCTGCTCCAGCTGCCCGACCGCGTCCTTGACGGCCGTACGGGCCCGCTCGGCGGCGGCCTCGTCCCGCTGTTCGGCGCTGTGCTGCAGCGCGGCGACCGCCGCGTCGTAGCGGGCGATCGCGGGCGCGAGCACGAACTCGTCGAAGCGCGGGTCGGTGGCCGGCCCGGCCGGCGGGTGCAGCAGCTGCCCCTGCTCGTCCCGGGCGGACTCGGCCCGCTCGGCCGCCTGCGCGCCGGTCAGCCCGGGCGGCGGGGCGTGCCAGGCGAGCAGCGCGGCCAGGTGCTGGTCCTCCAGGTGGCTCTGGCCGGTGGCCCAGTGCCGGGCGAGCAGGCCGGTCATCGGCAGCAGCAGGCTGGAGCCGGGCACCTGGGCGCGGTCGGTGAGGTGGGTCAGCCAGCGGCCGAGCAGCGGCACCCGGGCCGGCGCCGGGTACGGGCCCGGCTCCTCGTCCTCGACGGTGCGGCGGAACCGGGTCGAGCGGCCGATCAGCGCGAGGTGCCGCACGCCCGCGCCGTTCGGCACGATCAGCTGCGGCGCGTCGGCGCACAGCTCGCGGAACACCTGGGTCTTCTCGCCGGTCTCCGGGTCCTTCTCGGAGCCCTCGATCTGCTCCACGTCGCCGGCGAAGGACTCCAGGTAGGGCAGCAGGTCGGCGGCCAGCTCGGCCAGGAAGTCGAACCGCAGGGTGCGGTTGAGCGGCTGCGGCACCAGGTGCAGCCGGGGGGCGTCCCGGTCGGTGCCCAGCATGACGGCGAGCGGGGCGCCGGACTCACCGGCCGCGGTCAGCGGGACCAGCACCATCGGGCGGTCCGACAGGTGCCGGTGCCGGACGGTGGCCAGCGGCTCGGCCCGCCCGCTGCGGACGGCCTGCAGCCGGGCGAGGGTGGTCAGCAGGCTCATGCACCCGCCTCGCTTCGCTCGGCAGGGGCATTCGCCCACGCGCGCCTTTCGACGATTCGCTCGCTCATGCGCCCGCCTCGGCGCTGGCACCGGCCCCGACCCCAGCGCCCACCGCGACGCCGAGCGCTTCCGCGCGCAGGGCGGCCGCGTAGGCCAGGCGTTCGGCGGCGTCGTCCGTGCCGTCCGCGCCGGTGGCGGCGGCCAGCGCGGCGGACACCGTCCGGATGCTGCCCAGCTCGCCGCGCACGCCCCGGCCGAGCTGCTCGACCCGGTCGTCGCAGCGGGCCCGCGCCCGGCAGTGGAAGCCGAGTTCGCAGGTGGACAGGCAGTCCGGGCTGTAGGCGGCGGGCATCGTCTCGACGGCGGCGGTCAGCTGCTCGGAGGTCCGGGCGGGCACGCCGTCCTGGTCGGCCGCGAGGTCGAAGTCGGTACCCGCGGGCAGCTCGGCGAGCAGCCGGCCGATGTCGGTCATCCGGCTCAACTGGCGGCGGGTGGTGGCGAGTTCGCGCCGGACGTCGACGGCGACCGCGGTCGGCCGGTTGCCGAAGTCCTTCGGGCAGACCAGCAGCACGCTGGTGCGGGGGCTGCCCGGCAGCCGCTGCTCGGTGTAGGGGTCGGCGGCGAGCGGACGGCCGGCGGCCGCGGCGGCGTGCTGCTGGAGCGCCAGCACGTACACGGCGGCCTGGCGGGCGGCGGCGCCGACCTTGGCCGGGTCCGCGCTGCCGTCCAGCACCGGGAAGGACTTGATCTCGACCACTGTGCACCGCCCGCCGTGCACCACCAGAGCGTCCGGCTCCAGGTAGGCGGCGCTGCCGGCCACCTCCAGCCGCAGCATCGGGTGGTCCAGCAGGGTCCAGGCCTCGGGCTCGGCGGCGGCCCGGGCCAGCGCCTCGGCCGTCCGGTCGGCCCGGACGGCGGGGCCGGAGCGGTGCAGCAGGTCCGGCACCTCCAGCGGGGCGCCGTCGCCGGCCGGGAGGCCGAGGTGCGCGCGCAGCGGCTCCAGCAGCGCGGCGTAGTCGTCCGCCTTCAGCCGGGACTCGAAGATCACGCCGCGGGCGATCGCGAACGGGGACTGCCCGAACGGGGCGGGGCGGCCCAGCCGGGCGGCCAGCGCGGTCTTGTCCACCCCGGCCGCGTCGAGCACGGCACGGCGGTGGCAGCCGGGATTGGCGGCGAGCGCGGCGAGGGAGCGGGCGTTCAGGCTGCGCTGGGGGGCCGGTCCGCGCAGCTCGGCGAGCCGCTGGGCGAGCGGCTCAGCGGGCCCGCCGAGCGGGACGTTCGTCGAGACGTTCATGGTGCGGCCCAGTGTCGCATCCGGGTCCGACAACGCGGTGCGGACCGGCCCGTTCCGGCCGGAACCGGGCAGCGGGAGGGGGCGCCGGGCAGGGCGCGGGCGGGTGGGGGATCATGGAGCCCGGTGCTCAAGGGTGAGACCGACCGTTGACCGCCCCGCTGCGAGGAGCCCCCCATGCCCGCCCGAATCGTGCTGGTCCGCCACGGCGAGACCGCGTGGTCGGCCACCGGCCAACACACCGGCCGCACCGACATCCCGCTGACCGAGGAGGGCCGCGCGATGGCCCGGGCGCTCGGCGCCCGGCTCGCCGAGGCCCCGTGGAACGGGCTGCCGGACGCGCTCGTCTACACCAGCCCGCTCGGCCGCGCCAAGGAGACCTGCGAGCTGGCCGGCTTCGGCGACCGCGCGGTCGAGCGCCCCGAACTGCTGGAGTGGGACTACGGGCAGTACGAGGGCCGTACCGGCGCCGACATCCGCGCCACCGACCAGCCCGGCTGGCTGATCTGGCGCGACGGCGTGCCCGGCGGGGAGAAGCTCTCCGAGGTCGCCGCCCGGGTCGACGGCTTCCTCGCCGAACTCAACGACGAGCACGGCGTCCCCGCGCCGGACACCACGACCATGCACTGCGCCGACCGGGACGTCGTCCTGTTCGCGCACGGCCACCTGCTGCGCATCCTGGCCGCCCGCTGGCTGGGCCTGCCGCCCGAGTTCGCCCAGCGGTTCAAGCTCGGTACGGCGGCGCTGTGCGTGCTGTCCTGGGAGTACGGCGCGCCGGCGGTCGAGGTCTGGAACGACCTCTCCCACCTGGACGGGCTGAACTCCGGCCACTGACCCGGACTCTGACCCGGCCTCTGGCCCGGCCGGTGGCGGCTCGTCTGCTCGTCGGCCCGCCCCGCTCGTCCGCCCGTCAGGCCGCCGCGGACCGGTCGTACCCGGCCAGGAAGCGGCGGACCTCCGGCACCGCGGCGTGCGCGCGCAGCCGCTCGGCGGTGTCCGCGAGCATGCCCCGGACGCGGGCCGAGCGGACCTGCTCGAACAGCACCACGGCGGTGTCGCCGTGGTGCGCCGCCCCCGCCAAGTCCCCCCGGCCGAGCCGGTCGTGGGCCAGCTCGGCGGTGTACAGCGCCCGGTTGCGGACGAACTGCGGCTCCTGGAGGTCGATGGCCAGCAGGGCCTGCTCGCTGGCGCGGTCCCAGTCGCCGAGCGCCGACCAGCACTGGGACTGCAGCCCGGCGATCTCGGCCTCGCCGAAGAAGGACATCCACTCCGGATCGGCCTCCGAGGGGCCGCGGTCGAACAGCACGTACGCCCGGGTGAGCGCCCGTTCGCAGGCGGCGCGGTCCCGCAGCACGGCCCAGGCGCCGGCCTCGCGCATGGCGAGCAGCGCGAGCAGCCGGTCGGAGTCCAGCTGCCGGGCGGCGGCCTGCCCGGCCTGGGCGGCGCGCAGCGCCTCGCGCGGGCGCCCCGCGTCCCGGGCCAGGAACGCGCTGTTGCAGAAGACGTGCGCCTCCAGCGCGGAGTCGCCGGCCATCCGGGCGGTGGCGAGCGCCTCCGCGTAGAACGAGCGGGCGTCCGCGAGCCGGTTCGAGTCGTGCGCCAACCAGCCCACCGAGATGGCGAGTTCGCCGGCCCCGGCCTGGAGCCGGCGCTCCGTCTCAAGGCCGTACTCGCCGTCGTTGAGCAGGACGTAGGCGTGGCGCAGCGACTGGCCGGCGAGCTCGTACAGGGCGTCGGCGCCGTGCGCGTCGTCGGCCAGCCGGATGTCCCGGACGGCCTGTTCGACGCCGAGCACCTCGGCGGTGCCGACCCGGCGCGGCGGCGGCACCGGCCCGGGGCGGCCGGGCACGAAGCCGGCCCGGCCGGCGTCGGACATCGGGCCGGCGTCGAACAGGGCGGCCCGGGCGGCGGCGCCGTCGCCCGCCGCGGGGAAGCGGCCGGCGGTGGGGCCGGTCGCGGCCGCGGCCGGCCGGTCGATGCCGATCACGGTGGCCAGCGCGGTGGTGCCGCCGGCCAGGAACGTACGGCGACGCACGTCGTCGTTCTCCTCGTCGAGATGGGGCGATCCGCCGGGCCCCCTGGGCCCCGCGCCGGCACCCGGCCGCGACGGCCCGTCCGGAGCGGCGGAATCCGCGTACGGCGAGGCAGCGTACGGGAGTTGAGTGGAGAGCGGTGAGCGCGGGGCGGGCAGGGGCGGGAACGGCGGATGGAGCGGAGCCGCCTCGCCGCCCCCCGGTCCGCCGTCCACCGGGCGGCGGCGGACGGCGGACCGGGGCGCGAAGCCGAGGTCGGTGAGCGTGCGGCCCGGCCACATGTGCCGGAACACCCGCTCGTAGGCGTAGTTGGGGCAGCGGATCTCACCGGACTCGACCCGCCCGACGTACCGGGCGTCGCAGGACACGTGCTCGCCGATCTCGCGGGCGGCCCGGCGCACCGCCATGGCGAACTCGCCGGGGGAGCGGTCGCCGCGGAGGGTGCGCATCACGGTGTTGGGGGACGGTCGGTCGGGCTCGGCCGGTGGGGTGGCTGCCATGGGGGCGACAGTACTCGGAGTCACCGACCGGACACAGCGGGTTTGCGGGAGGTCTGCTGTCAATTCGGGAGGAAACGGACGATGTTGTGGGTAATCTGCCATGAAATGCCATGCCTTGCTGTAAGGCGCCCCGTGGCCTCGGGTGCCTCCGCCGCGTTGTCCTGGTACGTGGAAGCCCCGGCCGCCGCCCCCGCCGGCCCCCACCCGCGGCGGCGGAGCTTCCGACCCGACGAGGTACCCGCACGAGGTGTCCGTGCGCGGCACCCGGACGAGGTACGGACGAGGTATAGAGCGAGGTATGGAGGAGGGCCCGTGATGGCCACCGGACTGCCGCAGTACCGCCCCGTCGCCGGGCGCGCCCCCGCCGGCGCCGCACCGGCCCTGCTGCCCGACCCCGCCGACGACCGGATCCCCGGCCGGGGCCCGGTCGAGGGCGGCAGAGCCCCCTGCGGCGGCCCCCGCCGCGACCGCACCGCACCCCCCGAGGGCGCCCTCGTCACCAGCTGCGACACCGTGACGGTCGCCCTGCGGCACGGCCTGGAGGCCGTCGACATCCTGCGGCTGCGCCGCGCCTGCGGAGCCGTCCTGCAGAGCCGCAGCGGCAGCACCGTCGCCTTCCTCGTCCCGGCCGGCACCCGGGAGACCTGGCACCTGCCCGGCAGCACCTGTACGGCGGGCGCCCTGCTCCCCGCCGCCACCGACCCGCGCTGGGTGATCCCCCCGGCCGGCGCCGATTGCGCCGCCCGTCCCACCGACGCCTGGGTGCTCCGCTCCGCCCTCTGCGAGGCCGCCTGCACGCTCACCGCAGGCGGCCTCGGGCCGTTCTAGGCGTTCCCGGAGCGTGTCCCGCGGATCCCGCCGGGTTCGCGCGCCTCGGCCACCAGCCGGGCGTGACCTCCGGCCGGATCCACCCGGCACGCCCCTGAGCTGCGCGGCCGCCCGTCCCGATCGAGAGCGTGTTCGGTTCTGCGGCGATAATGGCCGCCATGGGACGAAGCAGCCGAAGCAGCAGATCCGGCCGCGGCGGTGCGCCGGCGGCGGCGCCGACCGCCGCGACCGGCACGGGCGGCTCGGCGGGCGCGACCGGCTCGACGGGCCGCAGCCACGCACAGGGGCCGCTCAGCCGCCAGGTCGGCTCCGGGCTGGCCGAGCTGCGCCCCGACCGGGACCGCCCCGCCGCCTGGTCGCTGCTCATCGACGGTGCCCCGCAGTCCCTCGTCGACCTCGCCGACCCCACCCACCTCGGCTTCGAGTACCAGCGCCGGCTCGGCCACGTGATCGACCTCGTCGCCCCGCCCGGCCGCCCGCTCACCGTCCTGCACCTCGGCGGCGGAGCCCTCACCCTGGCCCGCTACGTGGCCGCCACCCGGCCGCGCTCCCGGCAGCAGGTCGCCGAGATCGACACGGAGCTGACCGAACTCGTCCGCGCCGAACTCCCGCTGGAACGCGGCTGGCAGATCAAGGTGCGCGGCGCCGACGCCCGCAGCGTGCTGGAACGCACCCCCGAAGGCGCCGTCGACCTCGTCATCACCGACGTCTTCTCCGGCGCCCGCACCCCGGCCCACTGCACCACCGTCGAGTTCACCGCCCTCGCCGCCCGCGCCCTCGCCCCGGGCGGCTGGTACGCCGCCAACATCGCGGACGGCTCGGCGCTGCCCTTCGCGCGCTCCCAGATAGCCACCCTCGGCGCGGTCTTCCCCGAACTGTGCCTGATCGCCGACCCCGCCGTCCTGCGCGGCAAGCGCTTCGGCAACCTCGTCCTGGCCGCCGCCCACACCCCCCTCCCGATCGCCGAACTCACCCGCCGGGTCGCCTCCGACCCCGCCCACGCCCGCGTCGAACACGGCCGCCCCCTCACCGACTTCGCCGCCGGCGCCACCCCGGCCACCGACGCCACGGCCGCCCCGTCCCCGGCGCCACCGCCGGGCGTCTTCCGCTGACGCGCACCACGGCCGCTGCGGCCGGTCGCCTCCGCCGCCGGGTCGTACGCCGCCGCGCTGCTCCCGAAAACCGTTTGCAGGCGACCGAGTTGCGGCTCACAATGGCGCCGTCACCGATCGGAGGGGGCGTCATGCAGATCAGACCGGCTCGGCCGGGCGAGGCCGCGCAGCTCACCGACCTCGCCCTGCGGTCCAAGGCGCACTGGGGTTACGACGAGGCGTTCATGGCCGCCTGCCGCGAGGAGCTGACCGTCGACGCCGCCGCGATCGAGCGGGGCTTCGTGGAGCTGGCCGAGGAGGACGGCCAGGTGCTGGGCTTCGTCGCGCTGACCGCCGTCCCGCCGGGCGGCGCGCTGGACATGCTGTTCGTCGACCCGCCGGCGATCGGCCGGGGTGTCGGCCGGGCGCTGTTCGAGCACGTGCGCGGCCGGGCCGTGGCGCTCGGCCTGCGCCGGTTCACCATCGACTCCGACCCGAACGCCGAGCGCTTCTACCTGGCGATGGGCGCGGTCCGCGTCGGCGCCACGCCCTCCGGCTCGATACCCGGGCGGGAACTCCCGCTGCTGGTCGTGGAGCTGGCCCCGGCGGGCTGAGCCGCCGTGGCCGACCCCGGTGCCCGCGCGTCAGCCTGCCGTCCTCCCCACATCCTCCCGCTCAGTGTCCGCGCGGCAGTCCGCGGTGCTTGCACATGGCGGCGCCGGTGAGCAGGAGTCCGGCGGCGATGGGGGCGAGGACGGCGGTCGCGGTGGCGGAGCCGTCCACCGTCGTCACCGTGGCGGTGTCGGCCAGGGCGAGTTCCTCGGGCGCCGCGGCACCGACCGGCGTGGTGGTGGGCGCGGTGGCGCTCCGCGCGGGGTTCGCGCCCCCGTCCGGTGCGGCCGGGGCGCCGGGCCCGTCCGTCGTGCCCGTGGCGTCCCGGGCCGGGCGCGCGGTGGCGGCTCCGGACGGCAGCTGCGCTTCGGCGGGCCGGGTGGTGGCGGCGCGCTGCCGGGGGACGGTGGGCAGGTCGGTGGGTTCGCCCGCGCGGGTGGCGCGTGGTTCGGTGGGCCGGGTCTGGGCGGGGATGCCGCCGAGCAGGCCGGAGGCGAGCGCGAACGCGTCCGGCAGGGCCGCCCGTTCGCCGGGCAGGGGCAGCCCGCCCGCCCGGACGCGTTCCCGGAGGCCGTCGCCGTCCGGGGGCCCGACCGGTCCGGGGGCGTTGGCCGCTCCGTTCCCGGCGGCCGGCCCCTGCCCGGCGGACCGTCCGGCTGACTGCCCGTCGCGCGCCGTCCCGTCGTGAACGGCCCGGTCGCGCCCGTCCCCGTTCCGTACGCCTCCGCCCGGTGCGGTCCCGTGCTGAGCGGTCCCGCCGTAGGGGGCTCGGCGGACGGCCGGGTGGGGTTGATCGGCGGCGGGGTCGGCGGTCACCGCGTAGGCCGCGGGGGTGCCGAAGCCCCAGAGCTGGGCGAGCAGGGCCCCGCCGGCCGCGGCGACGCGCGGGCGGGGCAGCCACCGGCCGATCGTGTGCCGCGCACCGGTGGCCGCACCTGCGGCCGCACCGGTGACGCCGCGGGGGGCGGGTTCCTGGGGATCGGTCGCGTGATTGGCTCGCACGTGAATCGAGAACGAGCCGATGGGCGGCCAGGTCACGCCTGCCGTCACGCCTGCCGTCTCGGCCGCCGTGCCGCCTCCCGTCATGCGCGCCGTCGCGGACGGTCATCGCGCCGGTGGCCCCGCGGGTCCCGCGTCCGGGGCCACCGGCCGTGCGGCGGTCAGGAGTTGGGGCGGAGCGTCCAGGTGACCGTCATCACACCGGTGACGGCGCCGTCGGCGCGGGTGATCTCGACGGTGACCGGGAACTCGGGGCGGCCGCCGGCATCCAGCTCGGCGACGACCTCGGCGGCCGGGCGGCCGAGCACGGCGGTGGCGGTGACCTCGCCCATGGCGAGCTTCTTGTAGGCGATCTCGGCGTTCACGGCGAGCGGCACGGCCCGGGACAGCTGGTCGCCGAAGGCGGCGAGCACGATGCAGCCGCTGGCGGACTCGGCGAGCGTGAACATCGCGCCGGCGTGCGGGCCGCCGACGTGGTTGTGGTACGCGGGCTGGTCGGGCAGCCGGAGCACGGCGCGCTCCGGGGTGGTCTCCAGGTACTCGAGCTTGAGGGTGTGCGCCATCGGCACGGTGGCGTCGAGCATCTGGCCGATCGTAGGTGTGGTCATGGCGACGATGTTACTAGCCGGTAGCTTCCGGCGGCAGGGGCGGAGCGGAAAAGCCCGACCACCGGCCGCAGTTGAGGCCTCGCCGGGAGGGCACGCGAAAACGCCTGAGGGGCCGATCTCTTGAAGAGATCGGCCCCTCAGGCTCTGGGGTGAGTGACGGGACTCGAACCCGCGGCCACCTGGACCACAACCAGGTGCTCTACCAACTGAGCTACACCCACCATCTGTCCGGTCCGTTCCCGCTCTCGCGTTCCCGTTCCGACAGGAAGAACTCTACAGGATCCGAGAGGGTGCTCGCGCCAGGGTTCCGTTCCGGTGAACCCGGGCCCCCGCTCCGACGACGACGCGGCCCCCGCCCCGACGCCCCGGAGCGGGGACGAGGGGAGCGGGGGCCGGAGGAGCGGGGCCGCGCCGGGAGGCGCTCCGGTTCAGTCGGCCGCGGCCCGGTACTTCTCCGCGATGGCCCGCGCGGTGTCGGCGTCCGGCCCGGGCTGGGGGACGAACACCGCCTCGCGGTAGTACCGCAGTTCGTCGATGCTCTCGCGGATGTCCGCGAGCGCCCGGTGGTTCCCGCCCTTCGGCGGGCTGTTGTAGTACGCCTTCGGGTACCAGCGGCGGGCCAGCTCCTTGATCGAGGAGACGTCCACGATCCGGTAGTGCAGGTGCTTCTCCAGGGCGGGCATGTCCCGGGCGAGGAAGCCGCGGTCGGTGGCCACCGAGTTTCCGCACAGCGGCGTCTTCCCGGCCTCCGGCGCGTGCTCGCGCACGTACGCGAGGACGCGCTCCTCGGCCTCGGCCAGGGTCACGCCCTGCTCCAGCTCGTCCAACAGCCCGGAGGCGGTGTGCATCGTGCGCACCACCTCGGGCATGTTCGCCAGCGCCTCCGCCGGCGGGCGGATGATGACGTCCACGCCCTCGCCGAGGATGTTCAGCTCGGAGTCCGTCACCAGCACCGCGACCTCGACCAGGGCGTCCCGGTCGAGGTCGAGGCCGGTCATTTCACAGTCGATCCATACCAAGCGGTCATTCACGCACCTCACCCTACGGCGCGATCACGCGCCGCGGGCACCGGCGGAGCCGAGCGGGCGTCCGGCGGGCAGGCCTCGGCCCGGTGCTCCTGGGCCCCACCGTGCGGGCCGGAGCCGTCCGACTCGTCCCCGGCCTCGTGCGGAAGCCGGCCGTCCCGGCCCGGACGGGCCTCGCGGGCCGCCGCCCGGCCGCCCTCGGCCGCCGCCGCCCGGCCGCCCTCGGCCGCCGCCGCCCGGCCACCCGGAGCGCCCGGGAGACCCTGGGCGGCCTGGGCGCGGACCTGCGGCGCCCGGACGGGACGGCCGCGGAGGTCGCCCGCCCCGGCCGTCGGCTGCCCGGCGGCGGTGGCCGGCATCCGTCCGGCGGCAGCGCCGTGACCGCGCGCGGCCGCGCCCGAGCCGGGCACCCCCGGTTCGTCCGAGGGCCGCTCGGCCGCACTGCGGTGCCCCTGGCCCTGGCCGCGCACGCCGGGCTGCGGGTGGCCGTCCTCGGCCGCCGCGTGCTCGGCGGTCCGCGGCGGGCGCCCGGCACCCGGCCCGACCTGCGGCGGCACCACCGGCGGCCGCGCCGGACCGCGCCCCGCGCCCTGACCCTGCTGCGCGGGGTACGGCTGCTGGGCGGCCTGCTGGTGCGGGTACGGCTGACCGGTCCGCGGGTGGAAGCCCTGGGCGGCCGGCGCCCCGGGCTGCCCCGGAGCGAAGGGCGCGCCCTGACCGTGCTGGCCCTGCTGCGGGTACGGACCGGGCCCGACCGGCTGGCCGTGCGGGCCGACCTGCGTCGACGCCCCGGGCCCGGCCGCGAACGGGTGCGCCGGCTGCGCGCCGGAACCGCCGTGCGCCGTCCCGGCGAAGACCGCGCCGCCCGCCGCCGCGCCGATCGACGCCCCCACCGGGTGCGGCAGCGCGCCGGGCAGCCGCAGGTCGCCGACGTGCCCGCCGACCGGCGCGGGCGCCTGCTGGCCGGGGCGGCGTGCCCGGTAGCTGGTCCGGTACGCGGCCGGGGAGACCCCGAGCTGCCGCCGGAAGTGCCCGCGCAGCGCCACCGGCGAGCGGAACCCGCACCGGCGCGCGACGTCGTCCACCGACAGCTCGGAGGTCTCCAGCAGCCGCTGCGCCTGGAGCACCCGCTGGGTGATCAGCCACTGCAGCGGCGCACTGCCGGTGAGCGTGCGGAACCGCCGGTCGAAGGTGCGCCGGCTCATGTAGGCCCGGGCCGCCAGCACCTCGACGTCGAACTGCTGGTTCAGGTTCTCCAACGCCCAGGTGACCACCTCGGCCAGCGGGTCGTTGCCGATCTCCTCCGGTAAAGACTGATCGATGTACTGGGCCTGTCCTCCGCCGCCGCGGCGGCTCGGCACCACCAGCCGGCGGGCCAGCGCGTTGGCCGCCTCGGCGCCGTGGTCGGTGCGCACCACGTGCAGGCACAGGTCGATGCCGGCGGCGGTGCCCGCCGAGGTGAGCACGTCGCCGTCGTCGACGAACAGCTCGCGCGGGTCGACGTGCACCCGGGGGTAGCGCTTGGCCAGCGTCGGCGCGTACATCCAGTGGGTGGTCGCCGGACGGCCGTCGAGCAGGCCGGCGGCGGCGAGGACGAAGGCGCCGGTGCAGAGGCCGATGATCCGGGCGCCCTCGTGGTGGGCCTTGCGCAGCGCGGTGATCGCCTCGACCGGTGGCGGCTGGGAGATCGAGCGCCAGGCCGGTACGACGATCGTGCCGGCCCGGGCGAGGGCCTCCAGGCCGTACGGGGCGGAGAGGGTCAGGCCGCCGGTGGTGGCCAGCGGGCCGTCCTCCCCGGCGCAGACCAGCAGGCGGTAGCGGGGCACCCCGGCGTCCTGGCGGTCCACGCCGAAGACCGAGAGCGGGATCGAGCTCTCGAAGATCGGGGCGCCGCCGAAGATCAGGACGGCGACGGTCTCCCGGCGGCGCCGACCGGACAGCTTGCGCGGGGCGACCACCGTGGTGGCCGAGGCGGGGGAGCCGTTCGTGCCGTTGCCGTTGCCGCCGCCGTAGCCGAGGGGGCTGTGGCCGAGCGGGGGATGGCCGAGGGTGGTGCCGCCGGCCAGGCCGGCGAGCGAACCGCCCAGAGCGCCGGTGGCACCGGTGCCACCGGCGCCACCGGCGCCACCGGGGAACGGGGCGGTGCCGGTGCCCGGGTGGCCGGGGTAGGGGGCGTGGCCGGGGTGACCCGGCGCTCCGAGATGGCCGGGGGCGGTGGCGTGGTCGCCGCCGTAGCCCTGGGCCTGGTTGACGGTGCCTCGGCTGACGGGTGGTCCGGCGAAGCCCGGGTGGCCGCCCTGGGCGGGCTGCGCGCCGTACGGTGCCGGGCTGCCGCCGTGCTCGGCCGGAGCGGGGCCGGCGGCGGACGGGGCCGAGGCGTAGGGGGAGTGCGAGGCCGGGCCGGAGGTGCCCGGGGCGCCGGAGCTGCGGGTGGCGGCGATCGCGGAGGTGCCAGTGCTTCTCGCGGATCGAGCCGCGATACCGGCCACCGCCTGGCCGCTGTCCGGACCCGCGTCGCTCCTGCTCACCCTGCTCAAGGCGCTCAAGCCCCCTCGGTGGTGTGGTGTGGGTGGTGCGGCACTGCTAGCCAAGATCGAAATCTATCCGGTGGACCATTGCCGTTGTGACAAGTTCACCATCCGACGCTATGTCGACATGGCAATTTGGCGTGATGCATTCGATCACGAAGCGTGGCACCCGTCGACCTTTCTGGGAAGAGGGCGGGTGCAAGGGTGGCCGGTTGTTGCGGGGCGGTTCCCGGGGCGCCCGGCCTCCGCGCGCCCGAGCGGCGGGTCTGGGCTGCGGATATGTCCAAGCGGGAGTCGCCCGCGCGAAATTGACCGAAAATCGGCGGTGCACGCGAGGGCGCACGCGCCCGGACCGTGCGCCTCCCAGGCTTCATCCGGCCATGGCCGGGGCGGCGGAACCGGCACCCCGGCGGCCGGGCTACGGTCCTGCCGTGAACACAGACCGCCGGCTCGAACAGGCCAACGACAACTCAGCATCCTTCTGGCTCGCCCAGGCCCGCGTCCACGGCTGGCAGACCCGCGTCCGCCCCGGTTGGACGGCCGTGCGCGGAGCCCGCACCCCGGACGACGTCCACCGCGTGGTGATCACCCGCCCGTATGCCGAACCAGGATTAGTGGAACGGGAGTTGACCGAGCTCGTGGCGGAGTGGTCGACCGTCAGCCTGGCCGTCGAGGACCTGTACGGCGGGCTTGACCTGCACCCCTTCGGGCCCGGCCGGGTCTCGGTGATGCCGGTGATGTTCCGCGAACCCGGACCGGCCGTTGACGGGGCGGCCGAGCACGGGGCGGCCGAGCACGGGGCGGTTGTGCCGCCCGCGACTTCGCGGACCCGTGACGGCAGCCTTCTGACGGTCGTCGAGGCGCTGGACGCCGACACCTTCGCCGAGGTCGAGCGGGTGATCGTGGACGGATTCCCGCTGCCCGCCCGGCAGCCCTGGGTCCGGGGCGACGCGCTCCCGTGGCGGCTGCTGGCCGAACCCGGCTGCCGTGGCTGGCTGGGGAGCATCGACGGCGACCCGGGGGGCGCCTGCCTCACCTACGACGACGGCCTGATGACCGGCGTCTACTGGGTCGCCACGCTGCCCGGCCGGCGCGGCCAGGGGGTGGGCGCCGCCGTGACGCGGGCGGCGCTCGCCCACGCCCACCCGGACCGCCCGGCCACCCTGGTCGCCTCCACGCTCGGCGAACCGGTCTACCGGAAGCTGGGCTTCACCGAATCGGCCCGCACCTGCCGGTGGTCCCTCGCCGTCGCGGGCGGGTGAGCGCGACGGTCGGCCCGGCTCCCGGGCCGTCGTCGCGGCTGCCGTAACTACTGGGCGACAGCGGCCGGTTCGGTGATCGGGGTGGGGCGCGCGGCGCTGATCGGCGAGGTGCGCGGGGCGCCGCTGCGCCCGCCGACCGCTGCGGTGGCGGGGGTGGCGGGGGTGGCGGCGGGGGCGGTGACCGGTGCCGTGGCCGGTCCGGTGGTGGGGGTGGAGCCCGTTCCATCGCCCGTCGCGCGGAGGGGAGTTGGGCGCACGGCCGCAGCAGCGCGATGCCCCTGCGGCCCCGCCTCCGGCGCGGCGCCCGTCGCCGCGCCCGCCCTGGTGCCGGAGCCCGCGCCCGCGCCCGCGCGTGGGGGCTTGTCCGCGAGCACGGCAAACCCGCCGGAGCGGTTTCGGACACCCGACCCGGCCCCCGCGCCCGGGGCGCCGCCCGGTCCGGCGTTCGCGGCAACGGGCGCACCCGGGCCGTCCGGGGCGGCCGTCGCCGAGTGCGCGCCGGATCGCGCGCCGAGCGGCGCCGTCGCCCGTGCCGGCGCGCCCGCGATCCGCCGCTTGGCCGCTCCCCCCGCTCGGATGCCCGGCCGGAGGGAGGGCGCGGTGCGGGCGGAGAGCACCTGGCCCACCGCCTCCGGCAGGCCGGCCGCCTTCAACGTCGGCCGGTAGCCGATCTCCGACCACGGCCGCCCGTGGTGCAACCAGACGCTGCGCAGTCCGGAGAGCTCGGCGCCGGCGATGTCGGCGGGGGCGTGGTCCCCGACCATCCAGGTGTGCGCGGTCCAGTCCCCGGTCGGCGCGACGCCGCACCGCCGGGCGGCGATCTCGAAGATCAGCGGGTCCGGCTTGACGCAGTCGGCCTCCTCGGAGATGACCCAGCCGTCGACCAGTGCCCCCAGCCCGGTCCGCCGGATCTTCTCCAACTGCGGCCGGGTGCCGCCGTTGCTGACGATCCCCAGCGTCCAGCCGGCCGCCCGCGCGGCCTCCAGCGCCGCGATGTGCCCGGACGGGCAGCGGATGTGCGAGTTGATGCCGCGTCGGAAGTGCGCGAGCAGGAACTCGACGGAGGCGTCCAGGCCGTAGCGGCGCCGGACGGCGGACAGTACGGTGCTGCGCGGCACGTAGCCGCTGCCGTCGAGGGTGACGAACCATTCCACGTCGCCGGGCGGTAGGTCGTGTTCGGACAGGAAGTCCTGCGCCCAGGCCCGGAAGGCGGCGTCCCGGGGCAACAGGGTGTTGTCGAGGTCGAACAGCAGCAGGGGCATGCCGAGCATGGTGCCAGCGTCGGCGCCTATGCATGTGGCAAATGCCAGACGCCGTCGCGAAGCCGTACGAAGTGGCCGAAACGGACTGTGGCACCAGTTGGGCGGGTGGGCCGGAGGAGCCGCCCGGGGCTGGTGGGGCGCGTGTGACGTCACGGTTCGCGACAACCGGCAACGGATCGTCGCCGATCCATGACAGTCCGGTCACGGTGTCCCGTGGGCCTGTTGCGCCGCCCGGTCCGCTCAGTCAAGCTCCAGGGAACCTCCATTCCGGAGGGGGCGCGACCGCTCGCGGGCAGGGCGCACCGCCGCGGCGGGCGCATCCCCCTTTCGCGGGAACAACGTCGCTCCGGGGCTCGGCCGGTGGGCCGGGCCCCGCGCCCGTCGTACTCTGAAAGGAACAGGTCACATACGGTGCTGCGCGGCGCAGACCGACGTCATCCCGTGGGCGGGCCTGCTGCCCGGGCAGCGTTGTCCACTCCTGTCGGCCCCTCTCCCTCGAAGAGCCGTGAGCCATGGCTGGTTTTGAGCCTTCCCGACCGGTGGAACCGGACGCGTCCCGCAGCACCGGCGCAGGAACCGGCGCCGACGGCGGCCGCGCGGACCTCGTCCCGGCCGACGACCACGGGAATCGCGGTGACGGCGGGCATGCCGACGAGGCACGCGGCGACGACCTGGCCGACGTCCGCGGTGACGACGCCTGCGGCGACCGGGGGCAGGCCGGAGACCGGCCCGGCACGGGCGAGCGCCCTGACGAGCGCCCCGGCGTCCCGAACCGCCGCCGACCGGCCGGCGAGGCGGACGGCGAAGCGGGCGACGAGCGCCCCGGCACCGCAGCCCCCGACACCCCTGCTCCCGGCGACGCGGGCCCTGGCGAGGCGGGCACCGAGCGAGCCGGCCCCCGAGGCCTGGCACGAGCGCTGCGCGGTCTCGTCGGGCGTGGCCTCGTCCCGCGCGGTTTTGCCGGGCGCGGTCTCGCCGGACGTGGCGAGGCCGGACGCGTCGGCGCCGACCGCCGTGACCGCCCCGGGCCCCGCCAGCGGCGTGGCGAGTTCCCGGCCGACCCTGGGGGACGTCCGGTGACGGGCCGCCTGGGCCCGGGCGCCGAGCGCCCGGAGGCGGGGCCCGGCGTGCCCGGCGGTGCGCACGGCGAGCCCTCGGCGCAGGAGACCGAGACGGGCGCCCCCGACCCGGTGTTCCAGCACGGCGTGGTGGTCGGCTTCGACGGCTCGCTGTCGAGCGAGCGCGCCCTCGCCTACGCGGTCGGCATGGCGCGCCGCTCCCAGTGCGGCCTGGTGATCGTGCACGTCGCCAACCGCCTGCCCGCCACGGTCTGGGCGGGCTGTGAGCCTCCTGTCTTCGTCGACCTTCCCGACCATCGGACCGAGGTCCTGGGCCTGGAGCTGGCCTGCGCGGACTTCCTCAGTGGGGTGCCCTGGATCCTGATCGAGCGCGGCGGCGACATCTGCCACGAGATCGAGGAGGTCGGCCGCGAGTACGCCGCCGACGCGATCGTCGTCGGCACGACGCACGGCCTGCTCGGCAAGATCTTCGGTTCGGTCTCCGGACGGCTGGCGCGGCGGGCCAACCGCCCGGTGATCGTGATCCCCTGAGCCGGCCGACCGGGTGGGCCGGACGACTCAGGCAGGTTCCTCAGGCAGGTTCCTCAGGGACACCACTCGGTGACGTCCCTCGGGAATCGACTCTCAGGAATCGACTCTCAGGAATCGACTCTCAGGACTCGACGCCGAGGTGCCGGGCGATGAGCATCCGCTGCACCTCGGACGTCCCCTCCCCGATCTCCAGGATCTTGCAGTCGCGCCAGAACCGGGCGACCGGGAATTCGTTCATGAAGCCGTACCCACCGTGGATCTGGGTCGCGTCGCGGGCGTTGTCGACGGCGGCCTCGGACGAGTACAGCTTCGCGATCGCGGCCTCCTTCTTGAACGGTTCGTCGTGCAGCAGCCGGGAAGCCGCGTCCCGCCAGGCCAGGCGGGAGGTGTGGGCGCGCAGCTCCATGTCGGCGAGCTTGAACTGGATGGCCTGGTTGGCGCCGATCGGCCGGCCGAAGGCCCGGCGCTCGCCGGCGTACTTGAGGGATTCGTCCACGCACCCCTGGGACAGGCCGGTGGCCAGGGCGGCGATCGCGATGCGCCCCTCGTCGAGGATGCGCAGGAACTGGGCGTAGCCTCGGCCACGCTCGCCCAGCAGGTTGGCCGCGGGAACGCGGCAGTCGGTAAAGGACAGTTCGCGGGTGTCGGAGGCGTTCCACCCGACCTTCGAGTACTTCTTCGATACCTGGAACCCCGGGGTCCCGGTGGGCACGATGATGGACGAGATCTCCCGCGTGGGCGAGCGGAATTCGCCTTCTTCACTCGAACGAGCGATCGGTTCGGTGAGGGCGGTGACGGTGACCAGCCCGGTGATGTCGGTGCCGGAGTTGGTGATGAAGCACTTCGTCCCGTTGATGACCCACTCGTCGGTGGTCTCGTCGTACCGCGCGGTGGTGCGGGTCGCGCCGGCGTCCGAGCCGCCCTCGGGCTCGGTCAGGCCGAAGGCGCCGAGGATCTCGCCCGAGGTCAGCCGGGGCAGCCACTCGCGCTTCTGCTCCTCGGTGCCGAAGCGGTAGATCGGCATCGCGCCGAGCGAGACGCCAGCCTCCAGGGTGATGGCCACCGAGGAGTCGACGCGGGCCAGCTCCTCCAGGGCCAGGCCGAGCGCGAAGTAGTCGCCGCCCATGCCGCCGTACTCCTCCGGGAACGGCAGGCCGAACAGGCCCATCCGGCCCATCTCCCGGACGATCTCGTACGGGAACTCCTCCCGCTCGTAGAACTCGCCGATCTTCGGGGCCACCACGTCCTGGGCGAACTCGGCGACGGTGCGCCGCAGTTCCTCGTACTCGCTGCTGAGTCGGTGGTCGAGCATCTGATCCTCCTGGTGCCCGGCCGGGGTGGCCGCGGGCATTCGCGGAATGACCGGCTCCTGTCTGACGGTGTGACAGTCGCGCGGTGTGGTTGAGGGATGAACGTGGTGCTCGGCGCCGGCCGGGCCGTGCGGCCGGGGCCGAGGCCGACGCCGAACCGGTGCGGGAGCCGGCGCCGAGCGGGGGCGCCGCCGCCGGGGCGGGTCAGCCCCGGGCGGCGCCGAGCAGGGCCTGGACGGTTCGGGACGGGCTCGGTCGGCCCAGCCGCTCGGCCATCCAGCCGCTGGTCGCGACCAGCGCGCGCAGGTCGACGCCGGTCCGGATGCCGAGCCCGTGCAGCATCCACACCAGGTCCTCGGTGGCCAGGTTGCCGGTCGCGCTCTTGGCGTACGGGCAGCCGCCCAGGCCGCCGGCCGAGGCGTCCACCGTGGTGACGCCCGCGCGCAGCGCCGCCAGGGTGTTGCTGAGCGCCTGGCCGTAGGTGTCGTGGAAGTGCACGGCGATCCGGTCGACCGGCACGCCGGCCCGCGCGAAGCCCGCCAGCAGGGCGTCGACCTGGCCCGGCGTGGCGACGCCGATGGTGTCGCCGAGGCTCAGCTCCGCGCAGCCCATGTCCAGCAGCTCGGCGCCGTACCGGACCACCTGCTCGACCGGGACGGGCCCCTCCCACGGGTCGCCGAAGCACATCGAGAGGTAGCCCCGGACGGCCGTCCCGGCCTCGGTGGCCCGGGCCACGACCGGGCGGAACGTCGCCATGGCCTCGTCCGCGGAGCGGTTGAGGTTGCGCCGGGCGAAGGTCTCGGTGGCGCTGGCGAACACCGCGATGTCGGTGGCGCGGTGGGCGAGCGCGCGGTCGAGGCCGCGCTCGTTGGGCACCAGCACCGGCAGCCGCAGGCCGGGGTGACGCTCGGGCAGGTCGGCGAGCCGGGGCATCAGCTCCTCGGCGTCGGCGAGCTGCGGTACCCATTTCGGGTGAACGAAGCTGGTGGCCTCGACGGTCCGCAGCCCGGCGGCCGCGAGCCGGGCGATGAACTCCGCCTTGACCTCCACGGGCACCAGGGACTTCTCGTTCTGCAGCCCGTCGCGCGCCCCGACCTCGTGGATGCGGACCTCTTCGGGCAGGTCGGCGGCGCGGACCGGGTCGGGCAGGCCCAGGTCGAGGGCGTCGGGCTCGTGCGTCGCGGCGGTCACGACCGCACCTCCGCGGCGGCCGGCCCGGCAGCGTCCTCGGTCGGGGTGACCACGACCAGCAGGTCCTCCATCGCGACGGTCGCGCCGGCGGTGGCCCGCAGCTCGGCGACCACGCCGTCGTGCGGCGCGGCGATCACGTGTTCCATCTTCATGGCCTCCAGCACGAGCAGGGGCTGGCCCTTGCGGACCGTCTCGCCCGTCGTGGTCTTGACGACCGTGACGGTGCCGGGCATCGGGGCGGTCAGGGCGCCGTGGTGGGCGCCGGCCGCGGCGGCGCTCTCGCCGACCGGGTCGTGGGCGTGCACCGGCCAGGCGTCGCCCTCGATGCCGAGCCAGGTCACCGGGCCGGCGGCGAGGCCGGGGTCGGTGTCGGTGGCCAGCGCGAAGGCGGTCTGCAGGCCGTCGACGGTCAGGTGCAGCCGGTCGCCGACCCGGGCCGCGCGGGCGCGGTGGACGGGCCCGGCGTCGAGGCGGAGCTCCACCTCCATGATGCGCCCGGCGGAATTGTCAGTGGTGTCGGCTACGTTGCCCGCAGTGATCGAACGGATGCGCACCGACACCGGGTCCTGGCCGGGGGCCCGGAGCCGGTGGGCGGTCCAGGCGGGGGTGCCGCCCAGGCGCCAGCCGGAGGGAAGGGAGAACGGGTCGGTCCAGCCGCCGGGGTCGGCGGCCGGGGTCAGGTCCAGGTGCCGCGCCAGCGCGGCCGCGTAGTAGAGGAGGTGGGCAGATGACGGAGGTTCGGTCGCCGCGGGGGCGGCGGGATCCACCGGGGTGGCCGCGTCCGTTGAGGACGCGTTCGCCGGGGACGCGTTCGCCGGGGAGTAGGGCGAGGCGAGCAGGGCCGGCTGCTGCTGGGCCGTCTGTTCCACCAGGCCGGTGTCCAGTCGGCCGGCGACGACCTCGGGGTGTGCGAGCAGTCGGCGCAGGAAGCCGGTGTTGGTGGTGACGCCCAGGACGCGGGTGTCGGCCAGCGCGGCGCGGAGCCGGCGCAGCGCGGTCGGGCGGTCGGGCCCGTACGCGATGACCTTGGCGAGCATCGGGTCGTAGGCGCTGGTGATGACGGTTCCGGGGGCGACCCCGGAGTCGACGCGGATGCCCTCGCCCCGGGGCTCTTCGAGGGTGAGGATGCGGCCGCCGGTGGGCAGGAAGTCGCGTTCCGGGTCCTCGGCGCAGATGCGGGCCTCGATGGCGTGGCCCTGGAAGGAGACGTCGGACTGATCGAAGGAGAGCGGTTCGCCGGCGGCGATGCGCAGCTGCCACTCGACCAGGTCGAGTCGGGCTGAGTCCTCGCCGATGGCGATGGCGAGTTCGGTGACGGGGTGTTCCACCTGGAGGCGGGTGTTCATCTCCATGAAGAAAAAGTCCCGTACCCCCTCGGTGGAGGCGGAGGCGGGGGAGTCCGGGTCGATGCCGGGGACGATGAACTCCACGGTGCCGGCCCCGGTGTAGCCGCAGGACTCCGCGGCGCGGACGGCCGCGGCGCCCATCGCGGCGCGGGTCTCGGCATTGAGGAGAACGGAGGGAGCCTCTTCGATCAGTTTCTGGTGGCGGCGCTGCAGGCTGCACTCGCGCTCGCCGAGGTGGACGGTGGTGCCGTGGGCGTCGGCGAGCACCTGCACCTCGATGTGGCGCGGCCGGTCGACCCAGCGCTCCAGGAGCAGGGTGTCGTCGCCGAAGGCGGTCCGGGCGACGCGGCGGGCGGCGGCGATCTCGGTGGGCAGGTCGGCGCGGTCCCGCACGAGGCGCATGCCCTTGCCGCCGCCTCCGGCGGACGGCTTGAGCAGTACGGGGTAGCCGATCTCGTCGGCGGCGGCGACGAGGTCCTCGTCGCTGGGCGCGGTGGCCTGGCTGCCGGGGACCACCGGAACGCCGGCGGCCCGAACGGCCTCCTTGGCGTTGATCTTGTCACCCATCAACTCGACGGCACCGGGAGGTGGTCCGATGAAGACGAGGCCCGCGTCGGCGCAGGCGCGGGCGAAGCCGGGGTTCTCGGCGAGGAAGCCGTAGCCGGGGTGGACGGCCTGGGCGCCCGTGCGGCGGGCGGCGGCGAGGATCTGGTCGGTCCGCAGGTAGGTCTCGGCCGCCGAGCTGTCGCTGCGGTCGGCCGGGCCGAGCCGGACCGCGACGTCCGCCTCGCGGACGTGCGGGGCGTCGGCGTCCGCGTCGCTGAACACGGCGACCGAACGGACACCGAGCCGCCGCAGGGTGCGGATCACCCGCAGGGCGATCTCGCCGCGGTTGGCGACCAGAACTGTGTCGAACATGGGAGGCGTTCCTCCGGGTCGAGGGGGCCGTACGAAGGAGGTGGAGGTGAAGGGGAGGTGCGCCGGCGAACGCGGTTCGCCGGCGCCGGGGGTCACATCCGGAAGACGCCGTACGGGCCGGCGGGCGGCAGCGGGGCGTTGGCGCAGGCGGTGAGGGCGAGGCCGACCACGGTGCGGGTGTCCATCGGGTCGATCACGCCGTCGTCCCAGAGCCGTGCGGTGGCGTAGTAGGCGTTGCCCTGGTGCTCGTACTGCTCGCGGACCGGGCGCTTGAACTCCTCCTCCGCCTCGGCCGGCCACTGCTCGCCGTGCGCCTCCAACTGGTCGCGGCGGACGGTGGCGAGGACGGAGGCCGCCTGCTCGCCGCCCATCACGGAGATCTTGGCGCCCGGCCACATCCACAGGAAGCGAGGTGAATAGGCCCGACCGCACATCGAGTAGTTGCCGGCTCCGTACGAGCCGCCGATCACCACGGTCAGCTTCGGGACGCGGGTGCAGGCGACGGCGTTGACCATCTTGGCGCCGTGCTTGGCGATGCCGCCCGCCTCGTACTGCCGGCCGACCATGAAGCCGGTGATGTTCTGCAGGAAGAGGAGGGGGATGCCGCGCTGGTCGCACAACTCGATGAAGTGCGCGCCCTTGAGGGCCGATTCGGCGAACAGCACGCCGTTGTTGGCGACGATGCCGACCGGGTGGCCGTGGATCTTGGCGAAGCCGGTGACCAGGGTCGAACCGTACTCGGCCTTGAACTCGGCGAAGCGGCTGCCGTCGACCAGCCGGGCGATCACCTCGCGGACGTCGTACGGCGTGCGCGGGTCCACCGGCACGACCCCGTACAGGCCGGCCGGGTCGACGGCCGGGGGCTCGACCGGGGCGAGCGGCCACGGCCTGGGCTCACGCGGACCGAGCCCGGCCACGATCGTGCGGACCAGGGAGAGGGCGTGGGCGTCGTCCTCGGCCAGGTGGTCCGTCACGCCGGAGGTGCGGGAGTGCAGCTCGCCGCCGCCCAGCTCCTCGGCCGTGACCACCTCGCCGGTGGCGGCCTTCACCAGCGGCGGGCCGCCCAGGAAGATCGTGCCCTGGTTGCGGACGATCACGGCCTGGTCGCTCATCGCCGGGACGTACGCGCCGCCGGCCGTGCAGGAGCCCAGCACGGCGGCGATCTGCGGGATGCCCGCGGCGGAGAGCCGGGCCTGGTTGTAGAAGATCCGGCCGAAGTGGTCGCGGTCCGGGAACACCTCGTCCTGCATGGGGAGGAAGGCGCCGCCCGAGTCCACCAGGTACACGCAGGGGAGGCGGTTCTCCAGCGCGACCTCCTGGGCGCGCAGGTGCTTCTTCACCGTCATCGGGTAGTAGGTGCCGCCCTTGACGGTGGCGTCGTTGGCGACCACCACCACCTCGCGGCCGGCGACCCGGCCGATGCCGGCGATCACCCCGGCGGCGGGCGCCGCCCCGCCGTACATCCCGTCGGCCGCCAGCGGGGCCAGCTCCAGGAACGGCGAGGCCGGGTCGAGCAGGGTGTCCACCCGGTCGCGGGGGAGGAGCTTGCCGCGCGAGGTGTGGCGGGCGCGGGCCTTGGCGCCGCCGCCGAGCGCGGCCGCGTCGAGCTTCGCCCGCAGTTCGGCGACCAGGGCCCGGTGCGCCTCGGCGTTGGCCTGGTAGGCGGCGGAGCCCGGGTCCGCGGAGGTACCGAGCCGGGGCGCCGGGGCGGCTGCTCCCGGTGCTGCGGCACCCGGCACGGCAGCGGTGCCGGTGGTTGCGCTGAGCTGGACGCCGGTGGGCGTTCCGGCGGTTGAGATGACCATTCCCAAGAGCTCCCTTGCCCTCGGCACCAGGACGGCGGCCGGGTGCGGTGCGGCCACGGTCCCCACGTTAATGAACGTTAACTTACGCGGCCAGGTTAACGGTCGATAACCCGACTGTCTACGATGGACGGCATGCCGAACGCCCCGACCGCCTCCGCACTCACGCGCCGTGACCAGATCCGCCGGGAGGCCGCGAGGCTGTTCGCCGCCCGGGGCTTCCTCGGCGTGGGCGTGGACGAGATCGGCAAGGCGGTCGGCATCAGCGGCCCCGGCCTCTACCGTCACTTCGCCGGCAAGGACGCGATGCTCGCCGATCTGCTGATCGGCATCAGCGAGCGCCTGCTGGAGGAGGGCCGGCGACGGGCCGGTGGCGGGGGCGGACCGCACGCCGCCCTGGACGCGCTGATCGGCGGCCACGTCGAGTTCGCCCTCGACGACCGCGACCTGATCACCCTCCACGACCGCGAGCTGCTGAATCTCAAGGAGGAGGACCGCCGCACCGTCCGACGCCTCCAGCGCGGCTACGTCGAACTGTGGGTGGACGTGGTCCGGCAGGCCTACCCGCCGCTGGCCGCGCCCGGCGCCGAGCCGGTGGCCCGGGCGGCCGTGCACGCCGTCTTTGGCCTGATCAACTCGACCCCGCACAGCCTCGGCTCGAACCCGGGTCAGGGCGAGCGTGCCGGTCTCCAGCGCGACGGCATGGCCGCCCTGCTGCACGCCCTCGCCCACGGCGCCTTCGCGGCCGCCGCGGACTCGGCAGCCGGCGCGGGCGCCGAAGCTGAAGCCGGCGCTGGAGCCCCGGCCGACGCCAACGCCAACGCCAACGCCAGGGCCGGGGCCGGGGCCGGGGCCGAAACCGAGGACTGAGCCGCCCCGCCCGGAGGCCCACCCGCACCCTCGCCCCCACCCGCACCCCCGTCCCCGCCCCCGGCCCTAGGCCCAAAGGCCGGTGCCCGCCCGCCCCTGGTCGCTGGGTGCGCGACGGCTGTTCGCCGACCCTGGAAGGGGTGCGGTCGGTCGGCCGGCCCGAATCCGCGTTCGACCGGGAATCGCGGCAGGCCGCAGGCTGTTGGCCTGTCCGCCGGACCGGACGATCCGGGCCGCCCGGGCGCGCCCTTCGGCTCCATCGGGGCCGAAAACGCCGTGGCGGCCACCCGACGAAATGGTTAGCATCCCTAAATATGCCCGAGACTCACGGATCTACGGTGGAGCAATCCCAGCCATCCCCGAGCGGCGCCCCGGCCTCGACCCCGGCCCAGGGCCCGGCCGACACGGCCCCCGCCCCGAGCCAGGCCGTACCCGACGACGCCCCGGGCCCGGCCGCCGCCGGTGACGCCCCGGAGGCCGCCGGCTGGCTGCGCCGCCTGCTCGGCTACTGCTGGCGGTCCCGCCGCAGCCTGCTGCTCGCCTTCGGCGCCTCGCTGCTCGGCATGGCCGTCACCGCGCTGGTGCCGCTGGTCACCAAGCTGATCATCGACGACGTCATCACCGCCCACACCCGCCCCCTGGCGCCGTGGGCGGTGGTGCTGCTGCTCGCCGCCGCCGTGGTCTTCGGCTGCACCCAGGTCCGCCGCTACTACGGCGGCCAGCTCGCCCTGGACGTCCAGCACGACATGCGGGCGGACCTGTTCCGCTCGCTCGGCCGGCTCGACGGCCACCGCCAGGACCGCCTGGACACCGGCCAGGTGGTCGGCCGCGCCACCTCCGACCTCCAGCTGGTCAACGGCCTGCTCTCGATGCTGCCGATGATGACCGGCTACCTGCTGATGTTCGGCATGTCGCTGGGCGTCATGGTCTGGCTGTCCCCGCCGCTCACCCTGATCGCCCTGGTGATGGCCCCCGCGCTGTGGTGGATATCGGTGCTCAGCCGCAAGCGCCTGTTCCCCGCCACCTGGGCGGCCCAGCAGGAGGCCGCCGCCGTCGCCGGCGTGGTGGACGGCGCGATCGGCGGCGTCCGCGTGGTCAAGGGCTTCGGCCAGGAGGCGCAGGAGCTCGACAAGCTGGAGGGCGCCTCGCGGAACCTCTTCGCCGCCCGGCTGCGCTCGATCCGCCTCAACGCCCGCTACAACCCGGCGATGCAGGCGATACCCGCGCTCGCGCAGGTGGCAGTGCTGTTCTTCGGCGGCTGGCTGGCCGTCGACGGCCAGGTCTCGCTCGGCACCTTCGTCGCCTTCTCCACCTACGTCGCGCAGATGACCGGCCCGGTGCGGATGCTGACCATGGTCATCACGGTCGGCCAGCAGGCCCGGGCAGGCGTCGAGCGCGTCCTGCAGCTGATCGACGAGCGCCCGCTGGTCCAGGAGCGCCCGGGCGCGCTCACCCTGGACCTCACCCTCGACACCGACACCGACACCGCCGCCGCGCCCGCCGCCGCCGCGCCCGCCACGACCACCGCGCCCGCCACCCCGTCCGCCACCACGGCCGGCCCCCGGACCCGGGACGTCGCCCTGGAGTTCGACCAGGTCGAGTTCCGCTACGACCCCGAACACCCCGCCCCGGTCCTGCACGGCCTCAGCCTGACGCTGGCCCCCGGCGAGACCCTCGCCCTGGTCGGAGCCTCCGGCTCCGGCAAGTCGACGGTGGCCCAGCTGGTGCCCCGCTTCTACGACCCGGCCGCCGGCGCCGTCCGCCTCTACGGCCACGACCTGCGCGACCTCAGCCTGGACTCGGTCCGCGCGGCGGTCGGCATCGTCCCCGAGGAGAGCTTCCTGTTCTCGGAGTCGGTCGCCACCAACATCGCGTACGGCCGCCCGGACGCCACCGACGAGCAGATCGTCGCCGCCGCTCGGGCCGCCCAGGCCGACGAGTTCATCCGCGCGCTCCCGGAGGGCTACGACACCAAGGTCGGCGAGCAGGGGCTGACCCTCTCCGGCGGCCAGCGCCAGCGCATCGCCCTGGCCCGGGCGATCCTCACCGACCCCCGCATCCTGCTGCTGGACGACGCCACCTCGGCGGTCGACCCGCAGATCGAGGCGGAGATCCACGACGCCCTGCGGTCCGTGATGACCGGCCGCACCACGCTGCTGATCGCCCACCGCCGCTCGACCCTCCAGCTCGCCGACCGGATCGCCGTCCTGGAGCAGGGCCGGCTGCTGGACATCGGTACGCACGAGGAACTCGACGCCCGATGTCCCCAGTACCGGGCCCTGATCACCGACCCCGAGGCCGGCCGCACCCCGGCCGCCCAGGACGGGCAGCACGACTCCCCGGCCGACCCGGCCCTGGCCGACCGCACCGAGCGGACCGACCAGGCCGACCAGACCGACCAGCCCGCCCCGGCCGCCGAGCGGACGCCCGACCTCCCCACGCCCGACCTCCCCACCCCCGCCCTGGCCAAGGCGGCCCGCGGCGCCGACCCGGAGCTGCTGGCCAAGGTCGCCGCCCTGCCGCCCGCGACCGACTCCCCGGCCGTCCCCCGCGCCGAGGCCGAGGCGGGCGACCCCGACTTCACCCTCGGCCGCCTGCTGCGCCCCTTCCGTCGCCCGCTGGCGCTCGCCTTCCTGCTGGTCGCCCTGGACGCGGCCGCCGCCCTGGTGCTCCCGGTACTGATCCGGAACGGCATCGACGAGGGCGTGAGCAAGAGCCTGATGTCCGGGGTCGCGGTGGCCGGGCTCGTCGCGCTGGTCGTGGTGCTGCTGGACTGGCTGGTGCAGGGCGCCGAGAACCGGGTCAGCGGCCGGACCGGCGAGCGCGTGCTGTACACGCTGCGGCTGAAGATCTTCGCCCACCTCAACCGGCTCGGCCTGGACTACTACGAGCGCGAGCTGACCGGCCGGATCATGACCCGGATGACCACCGACCTGGACTCGCTGACGTCCTTCCTGCAGACCGGCCTGGTCACCGCCGTGGTCAGCCTGCTGACCTTCGCGGGCATCTTCGCCGCCCTGCTGATCATCGACGCGGGCCTGGCCCTGGTGGTCTTCGCGGTGCTGCCGCTGCTGGTGATCGCGACCCTGGTGTTCCGCCGGAAGTCCAGGGAGCAGTACGAGCTGTCCCGCGACCTCATCAGCACGGTCAACGCCGACCTGCAGGAGAACGTGGCCGGCATGCGCATCGTCCAGGCCTTCCGCCGCCTGGACACCAACACCGACCGCTTCGTCGCCCGCGGCATCGCCTACCGCGACGCCCGCGTCCGCGCGCAGCTCTACATCTCGCTGTACTTCCCGTTCGTCCAGTTCCTCTCCAGCGTGGCCGCCGCGCTGGTGCTGATCGTGGGCGCGGCCCGGGTCGACGACAAGACGCTGACGGTCGGCGCTCTGGTCGCGTACCTGCTGTACATCGACCTGTTCTTCGCGCCGGTCAACCAGCTGTCCCAGGTGTTCGACGGCTACCAGCAGGCCTCGGTCGGCCTCGGCCGGATCCGCGAGCTGCTGCGCACCCCGACCACCACCGCGCAGGCGGCCGACCCGGTGCCGGTCGACGGTCGGCTGCGCGGCGAGATCGCCTTCGAGGGCGTCGGCTTCGCCTACAACGGCGGTGCGGACGGCGCCCCGGAGGTGCTGAGCGACGTGAACCTGCACATCCCGGCCGGTCAGACGGTGGCGCTGGTCGGCGAGACCGGCGCCGGGAAGTCGACGCTGGTCAAGCTGGTCGCCCGGTTCTACGACGCGACGGCCGGCACCGTGCGGGTCGACGGGGTCGACCTCACCCGCTACGACCTGGCGCAGTACCGCCACCGGCTGGGCGTGGTGCCGCAGGAGGCCTACCTGTTCGCGGGCACCGTGCGCGAGGCGATCGCGTACGGGCGGCCGGACGCCACGGCGGCCGAGGTGGAGGAGGCGGCCCGGGCGGTCGGCGCGCACGACATGATCGTCCGGCTGTCGGGAGGCTACGACCACGAGGTCGCGGGCCGCGGGCGAAACCTCTCGGCGGGCCAGCGCCAGCTGATCGCGCTCGCCCGGGCCGAACTCGTCGACCCGGACGTCCTGTTGCTCGACGAGGCCACCGCGGCACTCGACCTGGCCACCGAGGCGGCGGTCAACCGGGCCGCGGACCGGCTCAGCGGCGGCCGCACCACGCTGGTCATCGCCCACCGCCTGACCACCGCGGAACGCGCCGACCGGGTGGTCGTGCTGGACCACGGCCGGGTGGTCGAGGACGGCACGCACACCGAACTGCTCGCCCGGGGCGGGACGTACGCCCGGCTCTGGCAGGCGTTCATCGCGGAGGGCCACCACGCGGCCGAGCCGGTCCCGGCCGGTTAGCCCGCGGAGCGCCGCCTCACCTGACGGCCGGACGGGCCCGGTCGACTCCGACCGGGTCCGACCGCGTTCGACCGCTCCTAACCGTGCTCGAACCCGATCCGCCTCGATCCGGCCAGATCCGGCCAGATCCGGCCCGTTCCCTCCCGGGCTGCCCGACAGGACGGCCCGACAGGACGGCCCCCGCCGGGCCGGGCCCCGTCGTCAGGCGGCGATCAGCGAGGCCAGCAGCCCGGAGGCGTCGATCCCGTGCGGCAGGTCGCTGACCTGCCCGTCCCCGACCTCGACCACCCGCCAGCCGGAGCCGTCCGCCAGCCGGGCGAGGTCGGTCGTGACGAACCGGCAGCCGAGCGCCCGGACCAGCGCGGAAACGTCGGCGAGGTCGGGCTCGGCGGCGAGGTGCGGGGTGTCCGGGTGCGGCCCGATCAGGACCGGCCGCCCGTCCAGCCACCACACCCGCGCCTCCACGGCGCGCCCGCCTCCGCCTCCGCCCTCGCCCCCGGCCGACGCGCCGTCCGCGCGCTCGAACCGCTCGTACCGCCGCAGCACCACCCCGCCGGCCAGAAACTCGCCCTGCAGCTCGACGAACCGCCCCACCACCCGGCCGACCGCCGCCAGATCCGCCAACTCCGGCACGTAGCAGGCCTCGTGCCACTCGTGCTTGCGCGACTTCACGTAGTCCTTGACGACCGCCGGTCCGCTCCCGCCGAGCCGTGCCACCGCCGCCGCCAGCTCCTCCGGCCCGGGGCCCTCCGCCGAGCCGTCCCACGGGATCCACGTGCTGTCCGGGGTCGCGCCCTCGAACACCCGGTACCAGCCCGGCAGTTCGTGCGCCGCCGCGTACCCGGCCGCACTGGTCAGCAGGGTGCCGCCGCGCCCGGCGAGCGCGGCGGCGAACTCGGCGTAGCGGGCCGAGGGCACCATCCAGCCCCGGTACCAGAGCGGGCCGCTGCCCTCCGGCACCTGCCGGACGGCCTCCCGGGCGTCCCCGCCGAGCAGCGCGTCGTGATCCACCAGGTGGTGCCGCCCGCCCAACTCCCGCAGCAGCCGGGCCTCCCAGGCGAAGTGCGGGTCGGGCCGGCGCGGGTTGAGCGGATCGGCGGGGAAGATGATCGCGGGTACACGCATGGCGGTCAGGGTACGGCCGGCGGGCGGGGCGGGGGAGCGGTCGGCACCGTGCCGGAATCCGCTCGACGCCCCCACCGGCCGCTGCGAGAGTGGTCCGATGCGAAAACTGCTGCGCCGCAAGCGCGTTCCCCGTCAGGCCGCCCGCACGGTGGTGCTGGACGGGGGCGGCTCGGTCTTCCTGCTCCGGTCCGACAACGACGAGGTGGGCGTGCACTGGACCATGCCGGGCGGCGGCCTGGAACCGGGGGAGACACCGCGGGAGGGCGCCCGCCGGGAACTCTGGGAGGAGACCGGCTGGACCGACCTCGAACCGGGCCCGCTGCTCTGCACCTGGGAGCACGACTTCACCTGGCACGGCACCCCGGTGCGCCAGCACGAGCACATCTACCTCACCACCGGCCCGCACCGCGGCCCGGTCGGCGACGTCAGCGCGGTGCACGCCACCGACCGCATCCTCGACTGGCGTTGGTGGACCCGGGCCGACCTCGCCGACGAGAACGCCGACGCGCTCTGGCCGCCCCGACTGCCGGAACTGCTGGACGCCGTGCGGGAGGGCTGGGCCGTCGACGGGCGTGCCCCGGTGCCGGTCGACCTGGGGTACGTCCCGAACGCCCCGGTGGTCCGCTGACGATCCGCTCGGCCGAGTGACGACGACCGGGCCGCCACAGGCGTCGGGGCCGCCACGGACGCTCGGGCCGCCGCGGACGGCGGGGCCGCCGCGGACGTCCGGGCAACCACAGGCGTCCGGCCTGCAGGGGCGGGGTCCGCTAGGGGCGTCCGCCCCGCCGACCCCGTCCGGCCGGGGTGGACTCCCAGCCGTGCAGGTCCAACTCCCGGTCGTGCAGCGCGCCGGGGTTCATCAGCACCGTCAGCCGGGCGGTGCCCAGCCGCTCGATGGTGAGCCCGGTCGCGGACAGCAGTTGCTCGGTCGGCACCGACACGGCGATGGCGGGCCGCCAGGACGGCAGGACGACCAGGCTGGTACCACGTCCGACCCGGACGGTGTGCGCCGCGACCCGGACCGGCGCCCGCTCCTCCGGCCGTCCGGCGGCCTCGGGCTGGCCGGGGCCGGAGCTGATCAGGATGCCCAGCGGCGGCTCGGCACGGCCGAGCCCGGCACCGGGGCCGGCCCCGGCCTCGACGACCCCACCGGCCGCCCAACCCGCACCCGCGCCCGCCCAGCCCGCGCCCGGCGGCACCCAGGCGGCCACCGCATCGGCGGCCGGAGCCGGTTGGAGGTTCGTGGCGCCGTGCGTCGGGGCGCCTTCGTGGGCTGCTCCGGGGCCGGTACGGAGATCGGCTCGGGGTGCCGTCCCGGCCGGGTCGGTCGCGGCCGTCTCCCGTGCGGCCGCCTCCTGCCCGGTCGGGGCCGACTGGGGGTGCATCCGGCGCAGTCGACGTGAGGGCGAGGGCCGCAACGGGCCGAGCCCGTGCGGCCGCTCGCGCACCGGACGCGGCAGCGCCACCGGGACCGGCACGGGCCCCGGCGTCGGCGCCGACTGACCGGAAGGCGCAGGCGCGGCCGCGAGCGCCTGGACGTCCCGCGCCCGACCCTCCTGCGGTGCGACGTCCGGCAGTTCGGCGTCCCGCACCGAGACCTCCCGCACCGCCGCATCCCGCACCGCCGCGTCGCGCGGCCCGCGCGGCTGCGGCACCGAGTCGTGCCGGGCGAGGCCGGACGGCTCCGCGTCGGCCGGGCCGGGGTCGGCGGCCGTCGTGATCGAGCAGCGCGCGGCGGGCGGAGGCGGGGCCCCGGCACCGTCCACCGGCGGGCACGGTCGGGACGGGTCGGTGGCGGTGGGGTGGAGCGAAGTCATCGGCGGGCCCTTCGGGGACGGTCCTGATGATCCTCCCGCACGGCGCGACCAGCTCCAAGCGTCATTTCAGGGCGTGTGCCCGCGGGATTCCGCCGCCCCTACGGGGCGTGGCCGCCCAACTGCCGGGCGCGACGGGTCCGCTGGGTTCCCGGGGTTTGCCGGGCGGAGCGTGCGGCGCCGGTCGCGCGCCTGGCGTGCACGCCTACGCGCCGACGCGCGGCCCCGGCGGAGCCCGTGGACGAATACCAACGAAGTGCAAAGAATCACCAAGAGTTGGTCTATTCAACATTTCGCACCCGCACTTAGAGTGCGCTGGTGTCTGATCAGCAGCTCTCAGAGCGCAGAGGTAGCGGCCGGGCAATGGCGCCCGGTGCTCCGCAGGGTGCCCCGGTCAGTGGCACCAGTGGTGAGCTCCCCGACCGGGGGACGGCGGGGGGAGCGGGGGACAAGGGCCTGCGGGGAGGCTCGGTCGGCCTGCTGGGCAGCGTGGTGCTGGGCGTGTCGACCGTGGCCCCGGTCTACTGCCTGACCGCGACGCTCGGCCCGACCGTCACCGCGGTCGGCGTGCAGATGCCCGCGGTGTTCCTGGCGGGCTTCCTGCCGATGCTGCTCGTGGCGTTCGCGTACAAGGAGCTGAACAAGGACTTCCCGGACTGCGGCACGTCCTTCACCTGGGCGGCCCGGGCGTTCGGCCCCCGGGTCGGCTGGATGGCCGGGTGGGGGCTGACCGTCGCCACCATCGTCGTGCTGTCCAACCTGGCCGGGGTGGCGACGGAGTTCCTCTACCTGATGCTCGGTGAGATGACGGGGAGCGGGTGGATCGCCGAGCTCGACCAGGACAAGGCCGTCCACCTGCTCACCGTGGTCCTGCTGATCGCCGGCGCCACCGCGATGAGCTACCGGGGGATGACGGCCACCAAGTGGTTCCAGTACGGCCTGGTCGGTCTCCAGCTCGCCGTCCTGCTGCTGTTCTCGGGCATCGCGGTCGGCAGGGCCGTCTCCGGCGGCCTGCCCGACTCGATCGGCTTCTCGCCCTCCTGGCTCGACCCGCTCCAGGTCGGCTCCTTCAGCGCGTTCACCGCGGGCCTGTCGCTGTCGATCTTCATGTACTGGGGCTGGGACACCTGCCTCACCATGAACGAGGAGACCCTCGGCAGCGCCAGGACGCCCGGCCGCGCCGCGATGATCTCGATGGTCACCCTGGTCGGCTCGTACCTGCTGGTCGCGGTCGCCGCGCAGATGTTCGCGGGCGTCGGCACCACCGGCACCGGCCTCGGCAACCCGGCGACCGCCGACAACGTCTTCGCCGCGCTCGCCCGTCCGGTGCTGGGCTCGCCGTGGAGCGTCCTGCTGTTCCTGGCCGTGGTCGCCAGCGCCGCCGCCAGCCTGCAGACCACCTTCATCCCGGTGGCCCGCACGCTGCTCGCGATGAGCGCCTACCGCGCGGTCCCGCCGCGCTTCGGCACCGTCCACCCGCGCTTCCGCACCCCCGGCTACGCGACCGTCGCGGCCGGCGTCGCGACCGCGGTGTTCTACGTCGGCATGAGTCTGATCAGCGAGAACGTCGTCCAGGACACCATCCTGGCGCTCGGTCTGATGATCTGCTTCTACTACGCGCTGACCGCCTTCGCCTGCGCCTGGTACTTCCGCCGCACCCTGCGCACCAGCCCGCGCGACCTCCTGCTCAGGGGCATCGCCCCGCTGCTCGGCGGCGTGCTGCTGACCGCCGTCTTCCTGCAGACCCTCACCGACGCCTGGTCCCCCGACTACGGCAGCGGCGCCGTCCTCGGCATCGGCTCGGTGTTCGTCATCGGCGTCGGCATCCTGCTCCTCGGCGCCGCGCTGATGACCTGGTACGGCCGCGTCCGGCCGGAGTTCTTCCGCGGCGAGACGCTGCGCGAGGACGCCTCCGCCCTCGTCGTCGAGGACTGACGCCACCGAGGACTGACGCCACCGAGGACCGGCGCCACCGGGGACCGACGCTACGATGGGCCGCATGAAGCGCTTCACGGGCCTGTGCTGGTGGCCGTCCTAGGACGGCCACCACGCTCGCCTGACCAGGGCCGTCCGGGATTTCGGACGGCCCTGACGCGTTTCTCCGCGGGACGGGCCCCGCGCCCCGGACGGCCGCAGCCACCACCGCAGCCGCACCGAGGAGAAACCCCGATGACCACCCAGGTACCCGCCCCGACCTCGACCTTCGACCCGGCCACCCAGCGCGTCCTGACCGGGGACCGCCCCACCGGGCCGCTCCACCTCGGCCACTACTTCGGCACCCTGCAGAACCGGGTCCGCCTCCAGGACCAGGGCGTCGACCTGTTCGTCCTGGTCGCCGACTACCAGGTGATCACCGACCGGGACGTCGCCGACCGGCTCGCCGAGCACACCGAGAACCTCGTCCTCGACTACCTCGCCGCCGGCGTCGACCCGGACCGCGCCACGATCTTCGCGCACAGCGCCGTCCCCGCCCTCAACCAGCTGATGCTGCCCTTCCTCAGCCTGGTCAGCGTCGCCGAACTGAGCCGCAACCCCACCGTCAAGGACGAGATCGCCCACTCCCGCCAGTCCGCCGTCAGCGGACTGATGTTCACCTACCCCGTCCACCAGGCCGCCGACCTGCTCTCCTGCAAGGCCACCCTCGTCCCGGTCGGCCAGGACCAGGTGCCCCACCTCGAAGTCGCCCGCACCATCGCCCGCCGCTTCAACGAGCGCTACCCGCACGCGGATGGCAGCGGCGTCTTCCCCGCCCCCCGGGCCCTGCTCTCCGACGCCCCGCTGCTCCTCGGCACCGACGGCGGCAAGATGAGCAAGAGCCGCGGCAACGCGATCACCCTCGGCGCCACCGAGGACGAGACCGCCCGACTGATCCGCGGCGCCAAGACCGACGCCGAACGCCGCATCGGCTACGACCCGACCGGCCGCCCGGAGGTCTCCAGCCTCGTCCTGCTCACCGCGCTGTGCCAGGAACGCGACCCCGAGACCGTCGCCGAGGAGATCGGGGACGGCGGCGCCGCCGCCCTCAAGCGCGCCGCCACCGAGGCCGTCAACGAGCACCTGCGCCCGCTGCGCACCCGCCGCGCCGAACTCGCCGCCGACCGCGGCCACCTGCGGCAGGTCCTGCGCGACGGCGCCGAGCGGGCCAACGCCGTCGCCGACGCCACCCTCGCCGAAGTCCGGGAGGTGATGGGCGCGATCGCCTGAAGGGCGCTCACCCCTCGGGCCGGGACGCCGCCGTACCGGACCCCGGTGCGTCAGCGGATCGGAACATCGAGCGGTCGATGCGAGGGCATATCGTCACGGGCGGCCCCGGCGTGTTCGAGGCCGCCCGAACGCTCGCACCCTCCCCACCTTCCCGAAAGGCGGACCGGCCCATGGCCCAGCACCCGACCCCACCCGGCCCGGGGCTGACCCGACCGCCGCACCTGCGCCCCGGCGACCACATCACCGTCGTCGCCACCAGCGGCCCGATCGACCCCGTGCGGCTCACCGCGGGCTGCGAGATCCTCCGTTCCTGGGGCCTGCGCGTCACCGTCGCCCCGCACGTCCTCGACACCCACCCCACCCTCGGCTACCTCGCCGGCACCGACGCCGACCGGGCCGCCGACCTCCAGGCCGCCTGGCTCGACCCCACCGTCGACGCCGTCATCTCCGCCCGTGGCGGCTACGGCGTCCACCGCATGGTCGACCTCCTCGACTGGACGGCCATGGCCGCCGTCCCGCCCAAGGCGTTCATCGGCTTCAGCGACGTCTCCTCCCTGCACGAGGCCTTCGCCCAGCGCCTCGGCCTCGCCACCCTGTACGGGCCGCTGGCCGCCGGCGCCGCCTTCGTCGACGACGGCCCCACCGCCGAGCACCTGCGCCGCACCCTCTTCGACCCGGCCGCCACCACCGTCCTCACCTCGCCCACCGCCACCCCGCTCGTCGGCGGCCGGGCCCGCGGCGTCACGGCCGGCGGGTGCGTCCACGTCCTCGCCGCCGAACGCGGCACCCCCGCCGCCCGGCCGTCCTTCGCGGGCAGCATCCTCGTCCTGGAGGACGTCAACGAGCACCCCTACCAGCTCGACCGCCTGCTCACCCAGTTCCTGCGCTCCGGCGCTCTGGACGGAGTCGCCGGCATCGCCCTCGGCTCCTGGGAGGGCTGCGGACGACCGGACCGGGTGCGGCAGGTGATGCTCGACCGCCTCGGGCCGCTCGGCATACCCGTGCTGTGGGAACTGGGCTTCGGCCACTGCCCGTCCAGCCTCACCGTCCCGCTCGGCGTCCCCGCCCTGCTCGACGCCGACGCCGGCACCCTCACCCTGGACCTGCCCGCCCTCGCCACACCCGCCCCCGCCACCCGCTGAGCGCACTAGGGTGCGGCCATGAACGAGGCCCAGCCCACCGCCCTCGCCCTCGGACTCCTCCGCGGCCCGGGCAGCACCGCCCGCACGATCCTCGGACTTGCCGGCCCGCCCGGCGCCGGCAAGTCCACCCTCGCCCGGCACCTGGTGGCCGAGATCGACCGCATCGAGGGCCCCGGCACCGCCGCCTACGTCCCCCTCGACGGCTTCCACCTCTCCGCCGCCCAGCTCGACCGCCTCGGCCTCGCCCACCGCAAGGGCGCCCCGGCCACCTTCGACGCCCACGGGTACGTCGCCCTGCTGCGCCGCATCGCCGAGGACCGCTTCCAGGACATCTACGTCCCCGACTTCGACCGCACCCTCGACGAACCCGTCGCGGCCCGCCACGTCGTCCACCCGCACACCCGTCTCGTCATCACCGAGGGCAACTACCTCGCCGCCGCCGACGCCCCCTGGCCGGACGCCCGCCGCCGGCTGCGCGAGCTCTGGTACGTCCACACCGACGACGCCGTCCGCGAGCAGCGCCTGCTGAGCCGCCACCGCGACGGCGGGCGCGACGAGACCGCCGCCCGCCGATGGGTCAGCGGCAACGACCACCCCAACGGCGAGTACGTGAAGGCCGGCCGCTCGCTCTGTACCCGGACCGTCTCCGGGAGTGACTTGCCCGCCGTGCCGGACAGGGGTAGTGTTCTCTAGTCGCTCGGCAGGGAGCACCGGACACGCATCTGCGCGGACGGTCCCGGAGCGGCCAATCCTTCGAAACACCACTTCCTGGTTCGCACTGGGTCGCGTTTGCGTTTTCGCGTCGCGGCAGGGTGCTTATTCGGTGTGCGCGTTTTATCGGATTGCGGTCGGACTCGGCTGGATTCGCTTTTCGGAGCGGGGATCGGCTAGAGTTTGAAACGTCGGACAGGGCGTCAAGCCCCGGAAGACACCGGCGAGTTGGATGACGAAGCCCCGGAAACGGAGCGGAAAACATCTGATAAGCTGGAAACACGAAAGAACGAAGCCCGGAGGGCCCGCTGGAAAGCGGCTCGAAGGAAGCGTCCGTTCCTTGAGAACTCAACAGCGTGCCAAAAGTCAACGCCAGATATGTTGACATCCCCGGCCTCAGGTTTCCTGGGGTTGGAGATTCCTTTTGAAATAAACACTAGCGAGGACGCAGTGCGCGGGGCCGCCCTATTCCGGTGGTTGCCGTGCCGCTCAACGCGGGTGTGGACCGGATTACCGGTAAACATTCACGGAGAGTTTGATCCTGGCTCAGGACGAACGCTGGCGGCGTGCTTAACACATGCAAGTCGAACGGTGAAGCCCTTCGGGGTGGATCAGTGGCGAACGGGTGAGTAACACGTGGGCAATCTGCCCTGCACTCTGGGACAAGCCCTGGAAACGGGGTCTAATACCGGATATGACCTGGGAGTGCATGCTCCTGGGTGTAAAGCTCCGGCGGTGCAGGATGAGCCCGCGGCCTATCAGCTTGTTGGTGGGGTAACGGCCCACCAAGGCGACGACGGGTAGCCGGCCTGAGAGGGCGACCGGCCACACTGGGACTGAGACACGGCCCAGACTCCTACGGGAGGCAGCAGTGGGGAATATTGCACAATGGGCGAAAGCCTGATGCAGCGACGCCGCGTGAGGGATGACGGCCTTCGGGTTGTAAACCTCTTTCAGCAGGGAAGAAGCGCAAGTGACGGTACCTGCAGAAGAAGCACCGGCTAACTACGTGCCAGCAGCCGCGGTAATACGTAGGGTGCGAGCGTTGTCCGGAATTATTGGGCGTAAAGAGCTCGTAGGCGGCCTGTCGCGTCGGATGTGAAAGCCCGGGGCTTAACCCCGGGTCTGCATTCGATACGGGCAGGCTGGAGTGTGGTAGGGGAGATCGGAATTCCTGGTGTAGCGGTGAAATGCGCAGATATCAGGAGGAACACCGGTGGCGAAGGCGGATCTCTGGGCCATTACTGACGCTGAGGAGCGAAAGCGTGGGGAGCGAACAGGATTAGATACCCTGGTAGTCCACGCCGTAAACGTTGGGAACTAGGTGTTGGCGACATTCCACGTCGTCGGTGCCGCAGCTAACGCATTAAGTTCCCCGCCTGGGGAGTACGGCCGCAAGGCTAAAACTCAAAGGAATTGACGGGGGCCCGCACAAGCAGCGGAGCATGTGGCTTAATTCGACGCAACGCGAAGAACCTTACCAAGGCTTGACATATGCCGGAAACATCCAGAGATGGGTGCCCCCTTGTGGTCGGTATACAGGTGGTGCATGGTTGTCGTCAGCTCGTGTCGTGAGATGTTGGGTTAAGTCCCGCAACGAGCGCAACCCTTGTTCTGTGTTGCCAGCATGCCTTTCGGGGTGATGGGGACTCACAGGAGACTGCCGGGGTCAACTCGGAGGAAGGTGGGGACGACGTCAAATCATCATGCCCCTTATGTCTTGGGCTGCACACGTGCTACAATGGTCGGTACAAAGGGCTGCGATGCCGCGAGGCGGAGCGAATCCCAAAAAGCCGGCCTCAGTTCGGATTGGGGTCTGCAACTCGACCCCATGAAGTTGGAGTTGCTAGTAATCGCAGATCAGCATGCTGCGGTGAATACGTTCCCGGGCCTTGTACACACCGCCCGTCACGTCACGAAAGTCGGTAACACCCGAAGCCGGTGGCCTAACCCGTAAGGGGAGGAGCCGTCGAAGGTGGGACCAGCGATTGGGACGAAGTCGTAACAAGGTAGCCGTACCGGAAGGTGCGGCTGGATCACCTCCTTTCTAAGGAGCACATAGCAGCTTCGGGCGAATGTCCCGGAGTGCTCGCTCATGGGTGGAACGTTGACTATTCGGCACAGGAAGAGATCGGATCGTTAGTACTGCCTTCGGGCGTGGAACGTGGTCTGGGATTGACTGTGTCGGGCACGTTGTTGGGTCCTGAGGGAACGGAAACGTTGTCTCAGTGGTTGCCGGTCCCATGCTTGTTGAGGTGGGTGACTGGTCGTTGTTTGAGAACTGCACAGTGGACGCGAGCATCTGTGGCCAAGTTTTTAAGGGCGCACGGTGGATGCCTTGGCACTAGGAACCGATGAAGGACGTGGGAGGCCGCGATAGGCCCCGGGGAGCTGTCAACCGAGCTTTGATCCGGGGGTGTCCGAATGGGGAAACCCGGCAGTCGTCATGGGCTGTCACCCGCTGCTGAACACATAGGCAGTGTGGAGGGAACGCGGGGAAGTGAAACATCTCAGTACCCGCAGGAAGAGAAAACAACCGTGATTCCGGGAGTAGTGGCGAGCGAAACTGGATGAGGCTAAACCTTGAGCGTGTGAGACCCGGCAGGGGTTGCGCTCAGGGGGTCGTGGGAATGAGCTTGATCGGTCTGCCGGCCGGTCGGCGAGTCAGAAACCGTATGGGTAGTCGAAGGACATGCGAAAGGTCCGGCGTAGAGGGTAAGACCCCCGTAGACGAAATCTGTACGGCTTGCTTGCTCATCTCCCAAGTAGCACGGGGCCCGAGAAATCCCGTGTGAATCTGGCGGGACCACCCGCTAAGCCTAAATATTCCCTAGTGACCGATAGCGGATAGTACCGTGAGGGAATGGTGAAAAGTACCGCGGGAGCGGAGTGAAATAGTACCTGAAACCGTGTGCCTACAAGCCGTGGGAGCGTCGTCAGTCGGCTTGCCGGCTGGCCGTGACTGCGTGCCTTTTGAAGAATGAGCCTGCGAGTTTGCGGTGTGTAGCGAGGTTAACCCGTGTGGGGTAGCCGTAGCGAAAGCGAGTCCGAATAGGGCGACTGAGTTGCATGCCCAAGACCCGAAGCGGAGTGATCTAGCCATGGGCAGGTTGAAGCGCGGGTAAGACCGTGTGGAGGACCGAACCCACCAGGGTTGAAAACCTGGGGGATGACCTGTGGTTAGGGGTGAAAGGCCAATCAAACTCCGTGATAGCTGGTTCTCCCCGAAATGCATTTAGGTGCAGCGTCACGTGTTTCTTGCCGGAGGTAGAGCACTGGATAGGCGATGGGCCTCACCGGGTTACTGACCTTAGCCAAACTCCGAATGCCGGTAAGTGAGAGCGTGGCAGTGAGACTGTGGGGGATAAGCTCCATGGTCGAGAGGGAAACAGCCCAGAACACCGACTAAGGTCCCTAAGCGTGTGCTAAGTGGGAAAGGATGTGGAGTCGCAGAGACAACCAGGAGGTTGGCTTAGAAGCAGCCACCCTTGAAAGAGTGCGTAATAGCTCACTGGTCAAGTGATTCCGCGCCGACAATGTAGCGGGGCTCAAGCACATCACCGAAGTCGTGTCATTGCAGCGTGAAGACCTAACGGTTGCTGTGATGGGTAGGGGAGCGTCGTGTGCCGGGTGAAGCGGCGGTGGAAACCAGTCGTGGACGGTATACGAGTGAGAATGCAGGCATGAGTAGCGATACAAGAGTGGGAAACTCTTGCGCCGATTGACCAAGGGTTCCTGGGTCAAGCTGATCTGCCCAGGGTAAGTCGGGACCTAAGGCGAGGCCGACAGGCGTAGTCGATGGACAACGGGTTGATATTCCCGTACCCGCTTTGAAGCGCCAACGCTGAACCTTCTGATGCTAAGCCCGTGAAGCCGTCCCGGAGCCTTCGGGCAAAGGGAAGTGGTGGAGCCGGTGACCCAACGGGGTAGTAGGTGAGCGATGGGGTGACGCAGGAAGGTAGTCCAGCCCGGGCGGTGGTTGTCCCGGGGTAAGGGTGTAGGCCGAGTGATAGGCAAATCCGTCACTCATTAAGGCTGAGACCTGATGCCGAGCCGATTGTGGTGAAGTGGATGATCCTATGCTGTCGAGAAAAGCCTCTAGCGAGTTTCATGGCGGCCCGTACCCCAAACCGACTCAGGTGGTCAGGTAGAGAATACCGAGGCGTTCGGGTGAACTATGGTTAAGGAACTCGGCAAAATGCCCCCGTAACTTCGGGAGAAGGGGGGCCATTCCTGGTGACGAGTCTTGCACTCTGAGCTGGGGGTGGCCGCAGAGACCAGCGAGAAGCGACTGTTTACTAAAAACACAGGTCCGTGCGAAGCCGTAAGGCGATGTATACGGACTGACGCCTGCCCGGTGCTGGAACGTTAAGGGGACCGGTTAGCTTTGATTCGTCGAGGCGAAGCTGAGAACTTAAGCGCCAGTAAACGGCGGTGGTAACTATAACCATCCTAAGGTAGCGAAATTCCTTGTCGGGTAAGTTCCGACCTGCACGAATGGCGTAACGACTTCTCGACTGTCTCAACCATAGGCCCGGTGAAATTGCATTACGAGTAAAGATGCTCGTTTCGCGCAGCAGGACGGAAAGACCCCGGGACCTTTACTATAGCTTGATATTGGTGTTCGGTTCGGCTTGTGTAGGATAGGTGGGAGACTGTGAAAGCCCAACGCCAGTTGGGTGGGAGTCGTCGTTGAAATACCACTCTGGTCGTGCTGGATGTCTAACCTGGGTCCGTGATCCGGATCAGGGACAGTGTCTGGTGGGTAGTTTAACTGGGGCGGTTGCCTCCTAAAGGGTAACGGAGGCGCCCAAAGGTTCCCTCAGCCTGGTTGGCAATCAGGTGTTGAGTGTAAGTGCACAAGGGAGCTTGACTGTGAGACTGACGGGTCGAGCAGGTACGAAAGTAGGGACTAGTGATCCGGCGGTGGCTTGTGGAAGCGCCGTCGCTCAACGGATAAAAGGTACCCCGGGGATAACAGGCTGATCTTCCCCAAGAGTCCATATCGACGGGATGGTTTGGCACCTCGATGTCGGCTCGTCGCATCCTGGGGCTGGAGTAGGTCCCAAGGGTTGGGCTGTTCGCCCATTAAAGCGGTACGCGAGCTGGGTTTAGAACGTCGTGAGACAGTTCGGTCCCTATCCGCTGTGCGCGTAGGAGTGTTGAGAAGGGCTGTCCCTAGTACGAGAGGACCGGGACGGACGAACCTCTGGTGTGCCAGTTGTTCTGCCAAGGGCATGGCTGGTTGGCTACGTTCGGGAGGGATAACCGCTGAAAGCATCTAAGCGGGAAGCCTGCTTCGAGATGAGCACTCCCACCTCCTTGAGAGGGTAAGGCTCCCAGTAGACGACTGGGTTGATAGGCCGGGTATGGAAGCCCTGTGAGGGGTGGAGTTGACCGGTACTAATAGGCCGAGGGCTTGTCCTCAGTTGCTCGCGTCCACTGTGTTGTTCTGAAACAACGACCGCCTTGCCGGCGGGTCGACAGTTTCATAGTGTTTCGGTGGTCATAGCGTGAGGGAAACGCCCGGTTACATTCCGAACCCGGAAGCTAAGCCTCACAGCGCCGATGGTACTGCAGGGGGGACCCTGTGGGAGAGTAGGACGCCGCCGAACAATTCTTCAGAAAAGGCCCACCCGGGTTCCCGGGTGGGCCTTTTCGCGTTTCCGGCGGCGAGTGGCGAACCCGCCCGCACCTCCTGAGTGCTGCTGTGACCACCTGCAGGTGGTGCTAGGTCCACCTCGGAACTGGGGTGTCATGGCCAGTGTGCGGACCCGGTGGTTCGTGAACACTGTGAGTCGACGATCGGTACCGGTATCAGGAGCTTCCGTGACGACGACAGAGACGCGAACGAGTGGTGCGCCGATGCGCACGCAGGCCGAGGCGGCGCTGGCTGCGGGCGGCCAGGCCCTGGCGCGGCTGGCGGTGCTGGTGCTGCGGGCGGCGCCCGGGTTCGTGCTGCCGCTGGTGGCCGGCTGGCTCGCGGCGGCGAGCACGGTGGGCATCCTGCAGCGCTTCGCCCTGGTCGTGCCCTGCGCCCTTGCAGCGGGGCTCCTGGGGATCGGTGCGGTGGGTGGCGCCCTGTTCGTCCGCCGGACGGCGGCCGGCACCCGGCGGCAGCTGGAGAACTGGTACGGGATCCGCATACCGGTGGTGTACCAGCCGCGTCCGGAGCTGGAGTCGGACGAGCGCGGGCACTGGTGGACGGGGTACTCCTACCACCGTTCGCGGTCGGTCGCGCAGCTCGCGCAGCTGCTGCACTGGGCGTTCCGGGACCGGGCGACCAGGAGCGAGATGCTCTGGCTGCTCGTCAACCCGGCGGCGGTGTTCGCACTGGCCGGGCCGGTGGCGTTCCTGCTGCTGTTCGGGGCGGCCTACGGCCTGGCCGGGCCGGAGGTCGGCGGCGGCTACGGCCCGTTGAACGGCCGGATGGTGTCGCTGGTGATCAACGGCGGGCTCGGGCTCGGCATGATCGCGGCCGGGGTGCTGCTCGCGCCGCACGCCGTGCGGGCGTACGCCACGGTGGCCCGCCGGGTGCTGGACCAGGACGGTCGGGCGACGCACGCCCAGCTGACCAGGCGGGTGGCCCGGTTGACCGAGACCCGGGCGGACGCGGTGGGCAGCCAGGCGGCCGAGCTCCGGCGGATCGAGCGGGACCTGCACGACGGCGCGCAGGCCCGGCTGGTCGCGATCGGGATGACCCTGAGCACCATCGAGCACCTGATGGACACCGACCAGACCGCCGCGCGTACTCTGCTCGCCGAGGCCCGGCAGTCCTCGGAGCGGGCCCTGCAGGAGCTGCGGGACCTGGTGCGGGGGATCCACCCGCCGGTGCTGGCCGAGCGCGGACTCGGCGACGCCGTCCGGGCGTTGGCGCTGGACAGCGCGCTGCCGACCGAGGTGTGCGTCAGCGTGCCGGAGCGGCTGCCGGCCCCGGTGGAGGCGGCCGTGTACTTCAGCATCTGCGAGCTGCTGGCCAACGCGGCCAAGCACTCGCGGGCGGACCAGGTGTGGGTGGACATCCTGTACCGGGCGGGATCCCTGCGGGTGACCGTGACGGACGACGGCATGGGCGTGGCCGATCCGTCGCGGGGGAGCGGACTGCGCGGCATAGAGCGGCGATTGGGTACCTTCGACGGTGTCCTCGCCATCGACAGTACGTCGGGCGGTCCGACCACCATCACCCTGGAGCTGCCGTGCGAGTTGTCCTCGCCGAGGACCTCTACCTCCTTCGCGAAGGTCTGATCAGGCTGCTGGAAGCGCACGGCTTCACCATCGCCGCGGCCGTCGAGACCGGTCCCGAGCTGCTGGACGCGTTGCTGACCCACCGGCCGGACGTCGCCGTGGTGGACGTGCGGCTGCCTCCGACGCTCACCGACGAGGGGCTGCAGGCCGCCCTCAAGGCGCGCCGGGAGATCCGGGGCCTTCCGGTCCTGGTGCTGTCCCAGCACGTCCAGCAGTTGTACGCGCGGGAGTTGCTGGCGGACGGCACCGGGGGGATCGGCTACCTGCTGAAGGACCGGGTGTTCAACGCGGGGCAGTTCATCGACGCGGTCCGCCGGGTGGCGGCCGGCGGGACGGCGATGGACCCTGACGTGATCGCGAAGCTGATGCACACCACCTCGCGCCGCCCGGGCCCGCTGCTGCGGTTGTCCCCGCGGGAGCGCGAGGTGCTGGAGCTGATGGCCGAGGGCTGCTCCAACTCGGCGATCGCCGCCCGGCTGTCGGTGAGCGACGGTGCGGTGGCCAAGCACATCGCCAACATCTTCACCAAGCTCGAGCTCGCCCCCGCTGAGGATGCCAACCGTCGGGTGCTCGCCGTCCTGACCTACCTCAACGGCACGGCGGGGCACGCCGCCTGACAGCTCGACCGGAAGCCCGCCGGGTGCCGAGGCGGGCGCCGAGTCGGGCGGGCCGCCGCTCGGGAGGCGGCCGGGCGGTGACGGTCCAGGCTGCGGAAACGCTGAAACAGGCGTACGAGTAAACTCCGATGAGCCGAGCCCGGAGGTCGCCCAGCCGTCCCGGAGGCCCGACCACCGACGACCGACCACGGGAGACCGGCGGTCGGCGGTCGGCAGTCGAGGCAGCGTACGGCAGCAGCCGACATCCAGGGGTTGATAGACGTAATGGCACGCCCAACGCTCACCAAGGCCCATCGCGGCCTGCTCGGCCTGGTCGCGGCCGGCGCCTGCATCATCTCGGGCATCGGCTTCGCGGGCTCCTACAACGCGGTGCGCGAGCTGGCGGAAAAGAAAGGTTTCGGCGCTTTCTCCTACGCCTTCCCGATCGGCGTCGACGCCGGCATCGTCGTGCTCCTCGCGCTCGACCTGGTGCTGACCTGGCTGCGGATCCCGTTCCCGATGCTGCGGCAGACCGCCTGGCTGCTGACCGTGGCCACCATCGCGTTCAACGCGGCGGCGTCCTGGGGCGACCCGCTCGGCATGGGGATGCACGCCGTCATCCCGGTGCTCTTCGTCGTCGTGGTCGAGGCCTCCCGGCACGCGGTCGGCCGGATCGCGGCGATCACGGCGGACCGCCACATGGAGTCGGTCCGGGTGATGCGCTGGATCCTCTCCCCGGTGCCGACCTTCCGGCTCTGGCGGCGGATGAAGCTGTGGGAGCTCCGCTCCTACGACGAGGTCATCCGGCTGGAGCAGAACCGCCTGGTCTACCGGGCGCAGCTGCGCTTCCGGTACGGCCGCGGCTGGCGGCGCTCGGCGCCGATCCAGGCGCTGCTGCCGCTCAAGCTCGCCAAGTTCGGCGTGCCGCTCGACCCGTCGCTGCTCGACCGGCTGGACGACGAAGGCCGGGAGCTCGAGGCCAAGGAGGTCGCGACGACGGCCCAGGCCGAGCTGGAGGCCGGGGAGCCGGAGCTCCAGGAGATCCAGGTGGCCGCGGCCATCGCCCCGGCGCAGGCGGCTGTGGTCGCGCAACCGCAGCACGCCCAGCAGGCCGTGCCGCCGCAGCACCCGCAGCACCCGCAGTTCCGCCCGGAACCCGGGCAGCCCCAGGCGCAGGTCCAGCCGCAGCAGCTTCCGCAGCCCCAGATCCAGCCCCAGCCCCAGGTCCAGGTGCAGCCCCAGGCCCAGCAGCCCCAAGCCACGGCCCCCGCCCCGGCGACGGTCCCGCCGGTGCCCGTGGAGGTGGCCGGCCCGGTGCTGGCGAAGCTGGCCGCGGTGCGCCGCCGTGCCGAGAACGAGCCGGCCGACGAGCCGGAGGAGACTCCGCAGCAGCGCGGCGAGGAACTGGACGTCTGGGCCGCACGCCAGGTCCGCCCCGCCGGCCACCGCCCCGACGCCGCCCCGGCGGCGCCCGCCGCGCCCGTGGCCCCCGCCCAGGCGAGCCCCGTTCCTGCGACCCCCGCCCCCGTCGACGTCGTCCCGGTGGCCCCCGCCGTCCGGACGCCCGCCAAGTCCTCGCCGTGGTTCAACGCGGGGGCCCCGGCGCCCGAGGAGTCGGCCGCTGTCCTCGCCGAGGAGCCGGCCGCCGCCGACCAGCCCGTCCCGGTTCCGGCGTCCGCGCACCTGGACCTCGACGTGGCGTACGAGGGCCTGCTCTCGTACATCGACAACAACGGCCACCAGCCCGACGCCCAGCGCCTCGCCGAGTGGCTCACCACGGAGCACGGCGTCACCGGCAAGGGGCCGGACGGCTCGGTCCACCCCAAGGAGGTCGCCGACCTCTACCCGAAGCTGAACGAGCGCTACCAGGCCGCCGGGAGGGACTGACCGACCGCCCATTGACGCCCGATCCGACCGGGACTACCTTCGCCTCAACAAATTGTTGAAGCGAAGGTTCGGCACGGGAGGCCACGATGGCGCAGGTCGAGGTCGGCGGTAACGGTCAGACGGGCGGAGCCTCCTTCTCCGCCGCCGCCCGCGCCGCCGTGGAGGCGCTGCTCGCCCCGGTCGACGCCGATCTGGCGCGCCGCTACCCGGGCGAGCGCGGCACCAGGCAGCCGGTGCACACCGTCTACGTCCCCGCCGACGCCTTCGGCGCCGACACCGTACGGGACTGGGGCCGCCGGGCGCTGGAGGCCTTCGACACCCACGCCGCCACCCCGGCCGAGCTGGCCCGCGCCCTCGGCGTCGCCGACGACGAACTGCTCGCCGACGTGCACGCCCGGGTCCGCGCCAAGCTGGAGCGCGAGCCGGTCGAGGACCTGCGGATCGACTTCGAGGACGGCTACGGCCCCCGCCCGGACGCCGAGGAGGACGCGGCCGCCGTCCGCGCCGCCGAGCTGGTCGCCGCCGCGGTGGCCGAGGGCTCCGCGCCGCCGTACGTCGGGATCCGGATCAAGTGCCTGGAGGCGCCCGTCCGCGCCCGCGGCATCCGCACCCTGGAGCTCTTCCTCGCCACCCTGCTGGCCGGCGGCGGCCTCCCGGACGGCCTGGTGCTCACCCTCCCCAAGGTCACCTACGCCGAGCAGGTCACCGCGCTGGTCCGGCTGCTGGAGGACTTCGAGCGCCGGGCCGCCCTGCCCGCCGGCCGGCTCGGCTTCGAGGTCCAGATCGAGACCACCCAGGCCGTCCTCGGCCCGGACGGCCGGGCCACCGTGGCCCGGATGATCGAGGCCGGCGAGGGCCGGGTCACCGGCCTGCACTACGGCACCTTCGACTACAGCGCCGCCTGCGGCGTCAGCGCGGCCCACCAGAGCATGGACCACCCGGTCGCCGACCACGCCAAGGCGGTCATGCAGGTCGCCGCGGCCGGCACCGGGGTCCGGCTCTCGGACGGCTCCACCAACGTGATCCCGACCGGCCCGACCGCGCAGGTGCACGCGGCCTGGAAGCTCCACCACGGCCTGGTCCGCCGCTCGCTGGCCCGCGCCTACTACCAGGGCTGGGACATGCACCCGGCGCACCTGCCGACCCGCTACGCCGCCGTCTACTCCTTCTACCGCGAGGGCCTGGGGCCCGCCGCCGCCCGGCTGGCCGCCTACGTCGCCAAGGCGGGCGGGGACGTGATGGACGAGCCCGCCACCGCCCGCGCGCTCAGCGGCTACCTGCTGCGCGGTCTGGACTGCGGCGCCGTCGACCCGGCCGAGGTCACCGCGCTGACCGGCCTCGACCGCGCCCGGCTGGACGCCCTGGCGGGTCGCTGATCCCCGGGCCGCTGATCGCCGGGCCGCTGATCGGCCGACCGCTGCTCCGCCCGCCACGCGCCAACTAGGCTGGCGGGGCCGCCCCGCCCACCGGGGCGGCCCCGCCCGCCGTCGCCGTTCCCGGGAGAAGCACCGCGCCATGTCCGCCACGCCGGAACCCACCGCCAGGCCGTACCTCACCATTCGGCGGGCCGGCAGCCACGAGATCGAGATCAAGAAGTCCCGCTTCATCTGCCACCTCGCCCGGGTCCGCGACGAGGACGAGGCGCAGGCCTTCATCGCGGGCATCCGCAAGCAGTACTGGGACGCCCGGCACAACTGCACCGCCTTCGTGGTCGGCGACGAGCAGCGCCGCGAGCGCTCCAACGACGACGGCGAGCCCGGCGGCACGGCCGGGGTGCCGATGCTGGAGGTGCTGCGCCGGCGCGGCCTGACCGACACCGTTGCCGTGGTGACCAGGTACTTCGGCGGGATCAAGCTCGGCGCCGGCGGCCTGGTCCGGGCGTACGGGAGCGCGGTGTCGGAGGCGGTCGACGAGATCGGCCTGCTGGAGCGCCGGCCGGTCGCCCTGCTCGCGGTGGCGGCCGACCACAGGCGCGCCGGGCGGGTGGAGAACGACCTGCGGGCGGCCGGGTACGCGGTGAGTGACCTCGCCTACGAGGTCGCCGGGGTGCGGATCGAGGTGGGCGTGCCGGAGCCGGAGGTGGCGGCGTTCCACACCTGGCTGGCCGAGGCGACCGGCGGCACCTCGGTGGCGGTCCCGGCCGGGCGGACGTACGTCGAGGTGCCGGTCTGACGGAACCGGCCCGGCGGTCGCCCCCCGTAGCCGAGGCGTCGCGCCACGCGGGAGACCGCTTGAACAGATTCACCCGAATGTAGGGACGTGTCCCGGAGTCGGAACTTCGGCTCCGGGTTGTGGCGTTTCCTGGGCAAGGTTCCGGCAGAACCGGACGAATGACCCATCGATGGAGGACACAGGACCCCACGCCGCACCACGGAGGTACGCGCATGACCTCAGCCCGCTTCCCGTCGCAGACCGGCGCCGACCCGGCCGGCCCCCGCGGGGCCGCGACGCCCTACCGGATGACCGTCACCACCGCCCTCCCGCACGCCGAGGCCGTCGCCCTGGCCGACGAGCACCTCGCCTCCTGGCTGAAGCAGGAGGGCTGCGAGGAGCCCCCGCCCGCCCGCCGTGCCGACACCGGCCGGGCCGCCACCGAACCGCGTCCGACCGAACCGCCGCCGACCGAACCATCCGGGGCCGAGCCGCCCGTGGCCGAACGCCTCCGCCTCGGCGACCGCGTCCTGCTCGACCGCGACCAGGGCCCGCTGCGCGGCGGCCGGGGAGCCGGCCGCTACGACCGCCGCCGCCTGCGCACCCCGGCCCCGCACGGCACCCGGCAGCTCACCCTCACCGTGGCCACCGCGGCCGGCGGCCCCACCTGGGTCCGGCTGGAGGCCGAGACGCACAGCACCGGCAGCGGCGTGCGCACCCCCTGCCGGGTGCCGGTGCCCGACCTGGCCTACTCCCTCCTCCCGCTGCTGGACGCCACGGACGGCCCGGCCGCCGTCCACCTCGCCCCGCAGGTGATCACGGCCGCCGGGGTGGACGGGCTGATCGACGAACTCTGCGACCCGGAGCGCCGGCTGCCCACCGTGGTCGCCAGCGTCCCGGCGCACCAGGAGCTCGACCGCTGGGTCGAGCAGGTGGTGCGCCCGCTCTGCCTGCAGCTGCCCGGCCTCGCCACCGCCTACGTGCTGGACGCCGACGCCCGGCTCGGGTTCAACGTCGCGCTGGAGTACCACAGCGTCTACGGCGGGGCGGTGCGCACCTACCTGCCCGAGGTCGACCCGGCCTCCCGGCAGGACGGTGCCCGGCACCCGGTGCTCGTCCGGGGCCGAATAGAGCAGGACGTGCGCCGTGCCGCCGGGCTGCTGGCGCGCGAGCCGCGCCGGCTCGCCGCCGAACTGCCGCTGCCACCGGCGCTCGCCGCCGTCCCGGTGCTGCGCGTCCCCCCGCCATCGGCTCCCGCCGCCCGCACCGGGCCGGCTGCCGCGTCCGGCCCGGCCGATGTCGCCGACGCGGCCGACGTCGCCGAACTGGCCGTGCTGGCGCGGGAGGAGCGGCAGGACCGGGCCGAACAGCAGGCCAGGGCCGACGAGTTGGAGCGCGTCCGGCGCACCCTGCGGCAGGAGCGCCGGGAGCACCGCGAGCGCACGGGCCGGCGCGAGGGCCACGAAGGGCGCCTGCGGTCCGCTGCCCGCGCCCTCACCGGCCGCCACTGCACCGTCCCGGGCGGCCCCGCCGGGCGCCCGGCCGCACCGCCGTCCGGCAGGTCCGCCGACCGCTCCGGCAAGCCCGCGACCTTCACCGAACTCATGGCCAGGCTGGCCGAGTTCCCGCTGCTCACCTTCACCGGCGACCAGAAGGCCGCGCTCGCCCTGGACGGGCTCCAGTGCACCGGCGCCGGCTGGGCCCGGCTCGCCTGGGACGGGCTGACCGCCCTCCAGGAGTACGCCGAGGCGGCCGTGCGCGGCTCGGCCGGCGGCGACTTCAAGCAGTGGTGCGAGCACACCCCGGCCGGCTGCCACCACTTCCCGCCGCGCAAGGCCGTGCGCGGGGAGTCCCGGACGGTGTTCAGCCACACCAAGTGGAAACGCGAACGGATGCTGCCGGTACCCGAGTCGGTGGACGCCTCGCGGCGCGCGTTCATGGGCGCCCACCTGCGGATCGGCGGCGGCCGCACCGCGCCCCGGCTGCACTACCTCGACGACTGCTCCGGCAGCGGCCGGATCTACGTCGGCTACATCGGCCTGCACCTGACCAACACCCGCACCAACTGACGCGCGGGGCCGTCCACCGCGGGGGCCGACCGGCCCGGGGGTCGGCCGGGATCGAGCGGTATCGAGCGGTACCGACCCGGAGACCTGGCTGACCACCGAGCCGGTTCGGTGGACAATGTCCGACAGGGGCGGGGCCGAAGGGCCTCCGGTCGCCCCGGGCAGGTGTCGGACGAGCATGGGGGAACGACGACCGATGCAGTACTCAGCAGACGGCCGGCCCGACGGCACCGCGACCGCGCAGTTCCCCCAACCGGGCTTCCTGGCCTCGGTGTTCCGCGACCTCGGCGTCGACCAGGACGCCGACCCGGACCGGGGCGCCGCCGAGCCGGGCGGCAGTGCCCCCGGCCCGGAGGGCACTGCCCCCGAACCGTACGGCGACGGCGCGCCCGGTGACGGCCCGTCCGGTTCCGAGCAGGAGGCGGTCGCGGCGCACGCCCGGGCCGCGGCCCTGACCCACCACCGCACGCAGACCGTCCGGACCGAGCACGACCGGCTGGCCGACCTGCTGCGCCGGGCCGCCCTGCCCGTCTCGGCCATGGACTTCGAGAGCCAGCTGCGCCACTACGAACCCCGCCCCTTCGCGGCGGACGGCCCCGGCCCGGACACCGAGGCCGAGCCCCGCTGGGAGGACTTCGCCCCCGCCGAGCCGCCCGCCGCCGACCCCGAGAGCGGCCCCTCCCGCCGCCTGCTGGACTCCGGCTACCAGCGCGAACTGGCCCAGGCCCGGCTCACCCACCAGCGCGCCCTGCGCGAGTTCCGCACCCGCCGGGCCGAGGCCGGCAGCCCGGCCGCCGACGACGCCAGGCGCGCCCACGAGGAGGCCGAGGAGGCCCGCGCCCGCGCCGTGCGCGAGTACAACGACAGCCTCGAGGAGTGCCGCCGGGCCTACCGGCAGGCCGAACCGGCCGCCGTCGAGTCGCTGCTGGAGCGGGCGCTGGCCGCGGCCGAGACCGCCACCCAGGACCTCCCGGCCCCGTGCCGGGCGGTCTTCCGGCCGCTCACCCGCACCGCCGTCCTCGACCTCGACCTGCCGCCGCTCGACCTGGTGCCCTCGCTCACCGGCTACCGGCTCGCCCCGGACGGCGAGATCACCCCCGTGCCGCGCCCGCCCGCCGACCGCGCCACCGACTACCTGCGGCTGGTCGCCCGGCTCGCCCTGCGCGCGCTGCAGGCGGCCGACGCCGTCGACACCGACGAGATACTCGCCGGGGTCGTCCTCAACGGCTGGCTGCGCGAGCCCGGTGCCGGCCGGCCCGGCACCGCCGAGCCGCTCTGCCTGGTCAGCGTGGACGCCGACCGCGACGCGCTGGCCCGCACCCGGCTGCTGCCGCCCGCCGCGCCGTACGAGGAACGCGACGACGAGGGCGTCTACGCCGACGCCGAGCAGGACGAGGCGCTCGTACGGCTGCGCCAGCTCGGCGCCGCCGTCACCCCGGACCCGTACGCCCGGACGGCCGTCCAGCCCGCCGCCCGGGCCGGCGCCGCGGTGCCCGCCGCGGCCGACCTGTCCGCCAACGAGTTCGCCCAGCTGGTGCGGGACCTGCTCACCCGGGGCGGTCTGACGGAGTGGAGCGTGCGGCTGCGCGGCCCGGCCGGACTGGTCGCCACCGCCGAAGGCACGCCCGGCAGCGCGCTGCCCGGCCGCTGGCTGGTCTGGGCCTCCCGGGACGCCGAACCGGTCGGCACCGACCACATCGCCACCCTCGCCGAGGGCGTCCGCGAGGAGTCCGTCGAGCGCGGCCTGCGGCTGACCACCGGCCGCTTCACCGACGAGGCCCTGGACCTCACCGCCGAGGAGAGCCACCGGCACATCCACCTGGTCGACGGCGACGGCCTGCGCGAACTCGCCCGCACCCACCTCGGCCTCCCGTTCGGCGCGGGTCACTAGGGCGTCAGGGCGTCAGGGCGTCAGGGCTTCCCCAGGGCTCCTGAGCTCCTGAGTCCCTGAGCTCCTGAGCCTGCCGGACCACCGGGCCCCGGCTCACCCCTACGGCCCGCCCGGCGCGCGCCGCACCACCGCCGACCGGAGGCTGAGGAGCGGGCCCGGCCGGACGGTACCCCGGCCGATCTCCGTCGAACGGCCGTCCGGTACGGTCGGCGGTCGGCCCGGCCACGGGCGGACCCCGGGGGGAGAGGCATGGGCAGAGCGCTCGGCAGACCGTACGACGGCACCAGGCAGACGGTCGGGCAGGCGGTCGGGCAGACGGCGGAGGCGGCCCGATGACCGCCGTGGCCGTCGCGGCCGGGGCCTTCCTGATGACGCTGATCGGCGGCTTCGTCGCCCAGCGCACCGGCGACCGCCGCCACCTGGTGCTCGGCTTCGCGGCCGGCCTGATGCTCGGCGTGGTCGCCTTCGACCTGCTGCCCGAGGCACTGCACCAGGCTCCCGACGAGGTGCACGGCGTCCCGCAGGCACTGCTGATGTTCGCGGCCGGCTTCCTCGCCATCCACGTCGTCGAGCGCGCCGTCGCCATCCACCGCGGTCACGAGGGCGAGTACGCCGAGCACAGCCACGGCGGCCACCAGCACGGGCCGCGCGAAGGGCAGCAGGGCATCGGCCTGACCGCCGCGCTCGCCCTGGTCGGGCACAGCGTGATGGACGGCTTCGCGATCGGCGCCGCCTTCCAGGCCGGCACCACGGTCGGCACCGTCGTCGCCATCGCCGTGGTGGCCCACGACTTCGCGGACGGCTTCAACACGTACACGATCACCCGGCTCTACGGGAACAACCGGCGGCGGGCGCTCACCCTGCTCGCGGCGGACGCCCTCGCGCCGGTCTCCGGCGCCGCGATCACCCTGGCCTTCACCATCCCGGAGCGCCTGCTCGGCCTCTACCTGGGCTTCTTCTCCGGCTTCCTGCTCTACCTGGCGACCTCCGACATCCTCCCCGAGGCGCACAGCCCGCACCCGTCCCGCAGCACCCTGCTCTGCACCCTCGCCGGGGTCGGCTTCATGTGGCTGGTGATCGGCCTCGCCAACTGAGGCGGGCCCCGTGGCCGCCTCCCCGGCGCCCGCCGGGGGCGGGCTCAGCGCGCCGCGCCGCCCGGGTGCGCGGGCCGGCGCGGCGGCCCGGCCGCGAGGAAGCGCGCCTCGGCGGAGCGCAGCACCCGCAGCAGCACCGCCTGGTCGGCGGGGCTGACCTCGCCGAAGTACTCCTGCGCCACCTCGTCCCGGACCCGCCCGATCCGCTCGACCGCCGCCCGTCCGGCCTCGGTGAGCAGGATCCGTACGGCCCGCCGGTCCGCCGGGTCCGGGCTGCGCTCGACCAGGCCGGCCTCCTCCAGCGCGTCGACCACCGTGGTCGCCGAGCGCGGGGCGATGTGCAGTTTGTCGGCGAGGTCGCTCAGCCGCATCGCGCGGTCCGGCAGCTCGCAGCCGGGCGCGTGCGCCAGCGTGCGCAGCGCCCGGGCCTGGCCGGGGGTGATGCCGTACGGGTCCAGGCGCTCGCCGGTGCGGCGGCGGATGCGTTTGATCGCCCTGGTCATCGCGTCGGCCAGCTCGGCGGCGTCCAGCTGCTCGCCGACCTGCTCATCGGCCTGCTCGCCGGCCCGCTCAGCAGCCTGCTCACCGGCCTGTTCACCCGTCCGGTCGTCGGCCCGGTCGACGGCTTCCGGGCGGCCGGCGGCGTGCGCCTGGTCGCCGGTCGGGGCGCCCGCCGGGTCGTCGGTCGGCGTGGTGGTCATGGGCGGTCTCCTCGGCAGGCGTCCGCCCAAGCGTATCGGCGCCGCTCCGGGACCCGTGGCCGGTGGTGGGCGAGCGCCGGGAAAGATGTTGAGCCAAGCTCAGTATCTGCGTTAGCTTGTCCTTCAGTGAGGGGACCCTAAGTTCCCTCCCCGAACCTGGAGGGCCCATGCCCCGCTCCGAGGCGCGCGTCGCCACCGACCGCCCCGCCCGCTACGCCAAGCAGCTCGCCGCCCACATGGGCCGCAAGATCGACGCCACCTTCTCCGAGGAGACCGGCCGCGGCACCCTCGTCTTCGGCGCCGGCACCGCCACCCTGGAGGCCCAGCCGGACGCCCTGCTGCTCGTCGTCGAGGGCGAGCGCGAGAACCTGCCCGGCCTGGAGGACGTCGTCGGCCGCCACCTCGTCCGCTTCGGCGCCCGCGACGAACTCGTCGTCGCCTGGCACCGCGACAACGGCGAGGCCGGCCTCGTTCACCGCAACGACGACCCCGAGGCCTGACGACCCCGGCCGCTCGGCCGGGGCAGCCACCGGTCGAGCGCCCACAGCACCAGCACGGCCAGGCACCAGCTGGCCACCACGTCCAACAGCCAGTGGAAGTCGCTCCACACCAGCCCCGCGCCCACCCCGAGCGCCAGCGCCACCGCGCCCGCCGTCAGCCCCCGGGCCGTCCGCGGCCCCGCCGCCCGGGCCAGCAGCAGCGCCGCCACCCCGTACGAGAGCGTCGCCGTCGCCGTGTGCCCGGACGGGTACCAGCCCCACTGCCCCGGCGTCAGCGGCTCCCCGAGCGGGCCCGGCCGGGCGAACGCCGCCTTCGCCGGCACCACCAGCAGCGGGATCAGCACCGCCGTCGCCGCGGCCGCCGGCAGCGGCCACCACCAGCGCGCCGCCCCCGCCCGCCGCCACCACCAGGACGCCAGCACGCCGCACGCCAGCAGCACCGGCACGGCGGGGACACCGCTGCCCAGGTCCGACAGGGCGTGGCCGAGCGGATCGAGGACGGCGTTCGGGCGGGCCGAGCGCACCGCGCCGCGCACCGCCCGGTCCAGCCCCAGCAACGGCCCGTCCACCACCACCTGCCAGGACACCAGCAGCAGCACCACCGCCGCGACCACCGGCACCGCCACCGAGCGGGCCGCCCGGCCCAGGGCAGCGGACAGCCGCCCCGGAGCAGGGGGGAGAGCTCCGGGGCGGCTTGGATGATCGCCGTTCCGTGCGCCCCGGGGGGTGTGGGTCGGACGGTCGGTCGATCGGTCTTCGGTGTGTGCCGACCCTCCCGGGTCGGCCTGGTTGTCCGTGCGGTGCGCCCGCGGGCCCCCCACCGGGGGCGGCTCCGCGGACGGCTCAGCCAGGGGCTGGGGCTCGCTGTCCATCCGTGATGACACTACGTCACCCGCCGTTCCCGTCCGAGCGCCTTCAGCGATTCCGCACATCATCTTCACCCTGCCCCGGGCAACCCCACGGCCGCCGAACCGGTCTTTTGCGCCGACCACCGGGGCGCCCCTCGCGCCCCTTGAGAAACCGAACGGCCCGCGAGGACCAGAGGTCCCCACGGGCCGTTCAGCGCTGTCCGGACAACCCTCCGGCGGGAGTCACCACCTGGTCGGCGGCGCCGCTCAGACGGCGGCGAACGCGCCCTCCAGGATGTCCAGGCCCTCGTTCAGCAGGTGCTCCGGCATCACCAGCGGCGGCAGGAAGCGCAGCACGTTGCCGTACGTGCCGGCGGTCAGCACCACCAGGCCCTCGGCGTGGCAGGCCTTCGCGATCGCCGCGGTGGCCTCCGGGTTCGGCTCCTTGCCGCCCGGCTTCACCAGCTCGACCGCGACCATCGCGCCGCGGCCGCGGACCTCGCCGACGATCTCGTGCTTCTCCTGGAGCGCCCGCAGACGGCCCAGCATGACCTCGCCGATCCGCTGCGCCTTGCCGTTGAGGTCCTGCTCCTTCATCGTCTCGATCGCGCCCAGCGCGGCCGCACAGGCCACCGGGTTGCCGCCGTAGGTGCCGCCCAGGCCGCCCGCGTGCGCGGCGTCCATGATCTCGGCGCGGCCGGTCACCGCGGCCAGCGGCAGACCGCCGGCGATGCCCTTCGCGGTCGTGATCAGGTCCGGGACGATGCCCTCGTCGTCACAGGCGAACCACTGGCCGGTGCGGCAGAAGCCGGTCTGGATCTCGTCCGCGACGAACACGATGCCGTTCGCCTTCGCGAACTCCACGATCGCCGGCAGGAAGCCCTTGGCCGGCTCGATGAAGCCGCCCTCGCCCTGGATCGGCTCGATGATGATCGCGGCGACGTTCTCCGCGCCGATCTGCTTGGTGATGACGTCGATCGCCTGCGCGGCCGCCTCGGCGGCGCAGTTCTCCGCGCCGGTCAGCCAGCGGTACGGGTAGGCCACCGGCACCCGGTAGATCTCCGGGGCGAACGGGCCGAAGCCCTGCTTGTACGGCATGTTCTTCGCCGTCAGGCCCATGGTCAGGTTGGTGCGGCCGTGGTAGCCGTGGTCGAACACCACGACGGCGGTGCGCTTGGTGTAGGCGCGGGCGATCTTCACCGCGTTCTCCACCGCCTCGGCGCCCGAGTTGAACAGCGCGGTGCGCTTCTCGTGGTCGCCCGGGGTCAGCTCGTTCAGCTGCTCGGCGACGGCCACGTAACCCTCGTACGGGGTCACCATGAAACAGGTGTGCGTGAACGCGGCCAGCTGCTCGCTCGCCCGGGCCACCACGGCCTCGGCGCTGTTGCCGACGTTCGTCACGGCGATGCCGGAACCGAAGTCGATCAGCGAGTTGCCGTCCACGTCCTCCAGCACCCCGCCGTTGGCGCGGGACACGTACACCGGCAGGGTGGTGCCGACACCGGCCGCCACCGCACCCAGCTTGCGGGCCTGCAGTTCCTGCGACTTCGGACCGGGGATCGCGGTGACCAGGCGGCGCTCCTGCGGGAGCGGCGTTGCGGCGCTCATGGGGTTCTCCAGACTTCTCGGCTCGGTGCTTCGCAGGCTACGGCCGCCCTCACCGGCCGGGCATGCGCCACTCGGTAGCACTGCGCCGTCCGACTTGTCCGGCACGGCCAGCACGAGCGGTGCGACTACCCGCAGGCCCGGCTCCACTACCCTGAGCGCGGGCGGGTCGCCGACGCGGCGGCATGGGTATGGCGGCACCGACTGCGGTCGGGCCGGGCGGGCGAGGGAGCGGGGCCGTACACATGGCACAGGACGGGGCACACCACCACCGCGAGCGCACCACCACCAGCCGCCCCCCGACCCCCCTCCCGCACCAGCGGCCGGGCGACCCGTCCACCCCGCCCTTCGACCTCGCCACCTGGGCCTGCGCCCCCCGCCCCGAGGCCGAACCGGGCGTCTTCCGGCTCGGCTACCGCCGGATCGACCCGGAACGGGCGGAGGCGGCGCGCGTCGCGACCTGGCCGCTGCTGCTGCGGGCGGTGCTCAACGCGGTGGTGGGGTGGTTGGCCTATCTCTACGGCACGCAGCTCCTGACTTACGTACTGGTGTGGTTCGGAGGGCAGACCGGCATCGGTCCGCTCGCCTCGCCCTCCGAGGCCGAGGCCATGCTCACGCTCCTTGTGGTCAATGCCCTCGTCATCGGCATCGTCATCAAGGTCTTCGGCCGGATGGGCCGTTGGCCCGAGGTGTGGCGCCGGTACGTGGCTCCGCTGCTGTCGCGGACGGTGACGCAGGAGGCGCCCGACCCGGTGGACGGGGCCGCCGGGGAGGCGGCCCGGCGGCAGGACCCGTGGGACGGGCTGCGGCAGGGCGGGGCGGCCGAGGCGGCGGTGCGGCTGGACGCGGAGCCGGTCGGGGACGTCGACTACGTGCGGATCCAGCGCGCCTGGGAGTCGGCGCAGGCGGACCGGGTGTTCGTGCCCGCGTTCGTCGATCAGGTGGCGGCGCGCGGGGCGGCGGCCTTCGCGCACCCGTCGGAGATGCGGGAGCTGCCCGGCCGCGCCGAGCTGCACGACCTGCTGCTGGGCCAGGTGCGGCTCGGTACCGCCCAGGACGTGCCGAAGAACCCGCTGGACCACCGGGCGGCCGGCTTCGCGCTGGACCCGGCGGTCCTGGGCACCTCGCTGCTGGCGGTCGGCCCGGCGGGCACCGGGAAGACGGCGCGGCTGGCGCGGCCGGTGGCGGAGGCGCTGTGCCTGCAGGCCCTGGCCGGTACCGCCTGTGTCGTCGTGGTCGGGGCGGCGGACGCGGATCTCGGCCCCGACGCCTGGTACGACGTGGTGATCGCGCCCGGAGATCCGGCCTCGGTGTACGGCCTGGACCTGTACGGCGCGGCGCGGGATCCGGACGAGGCGGCCGCCCGGCTGGCCGAGGCGCTGCTCCCGGACGAGCTGACGGCCCGCGCGGAGCACGCCCGCACCGCGCTGCAGCAGGTGGTGGGCCCGTTCCACGCCGCGTACGGCCGCTACCCGGGGGTGCGGGAGCTGCGGGCGCTGCTGGGCGGGGACCCGGACGTGCTGGCGGCCCTGGTGAAGGCGCTCGGGGTGGCCGGCCGGCTGGCCGCGTACGAGCGGGACCTGGAGCACCGGGAGCGCCAGCGCGGGCGGGCGGACGACCCGGGGGCGCTGCTGGCGGACCGGCTGGCACTGCTGGACCGACCCGCCTTCGAGGGCGCGTTCGCGACGGACGGCACCGGTCGGCCCCCCTTCGCGATGCGGGTGCTGGACCACCCGCTGCGGGTGCGGGTGAAGCTGCCGGAGCGCGGCAACCCGGAGGCCGCCCGGATGCTGTCGCGGCTGGTGGTGGGCCAGTTCGTGCAGGCGGCCGGGGTCCGTGAGGACCGTTCGCTGTTCGCCGGGCTGGTGGTGGACGACGCCTCGGCGGCGCTGGACGCGACGGCGGTGCGCGGGCTGCAGCGGATGCGCGGGGCGAACGCGGGGGCGGTGCTGCTGCTGCGCACCCTGGTGGACCTGCCGGAGGCGTTGCGGGCGCCGCTGTTCGGGGCGGTCGGGTGCCGGATGGCGTTCCCGGGGATCGCGCCGTGGGACGGCCGGCTGTTCTCGGAGGCCTGGGGGACGCACCTGGTGCAGGAGACGGCGGTCACCCACACCCCCGACACCTCCGGTGGTGTCATCAGGCGTGCCGGTCGGCTCGGGCGGAAGGCGCTGTCGGGGACGACGGCGCAGACGGAGTCGGTGACGACGCGGGACGTGGAGCGCTTGCGGTGGTCCCCGTCGGATCTGGCGCACGCGTTGCCGGCGGGGCACGCGGTGGTGTCGTTGACGGCGGTGTCGGGCGAGCAGGTGCCGCCGCTGCTGGTGGACCTGCGCGGCTGAACCGGAGCCGACCTCGGGCCCGGTCCGGGCCCGACCCGCCCCCGACCCGGGCCCGGCCCGCCGCGCCGGGCGGAAGTCGCCTTCGAGGTGGATTCGGCAGTGCGCGTTGTCCGGGGCGTCCATAATGAAGGGGAGAGACCCTCACCAGTCCCACGTCCCTCTCCTCGCCCGGCCGCAATGGCGCGGTCAGGTCGATCCTTCGAAGGTGCCATGCCCCCCACACTCGCCTCCGTCGTCCGCAACACCTCGCTCCATCTGACGGTTCTCGCCGGTGCGGACCACCTGGAGCGGCCGGTTCGCTGGGTGCACACCAGTGAGCTGGACGATCCGACGCCGTTCCTGGAGGGTGGCGAGCTGTTGCTCACCACCGGGATCAAGCTGGGCCGTACGGCGGCGCAGTTGCAGGCGTACGTGCACCGGTTGGCCGATGCCGGGGTGGTGGGGCTGGGCCTGGGCGTGGGGCTGTCGCACACGGAGGTGCCGCAGCCGTTGGTGGAGGCGGCGGCGCAGCGGGGGCTGCCGTTGCTGCGGGTGCCGGAGCCGACGCCGTTCATCGCGATCAGCAAGGTGGTGTCGGCGGCGCTGGCCGCGGAGCAGTACGAGGCGGTGACGACGAGCTTCGAGGCGCAGGAGGAGCTGACCCGGGCGGCGCTGGGCAAGGACGGCACGACGGCGGTGGTGCGCCGGTTGGCGGCGCGGCTGGGTGGCTGGGCGGCGCTGTACGACGGGTCGGGTGCGCTGTCGGTGGTGGCGCCGGACTGGGCGGCGCGGCGGGCGGGGCGGCTGGCGGCGGAGGTGGACCGGCTGCGTCGGCGGCCGGCGCCGTCGAGTGCCGCGCTGCAGGGGCGGTCGCCGGGGATAGACACGGCGGACGAGGACTACGTGGTGGTCCAGTCGCTGGGGGCGGACCGGCGGGCGCGGGGCTTCCTGGCGGTGGGGACCGAGGACCGGATCACGCCGACCGAGCGGTACGTGCTGAACGCGGCGGTGGCGCTGCTGACCCTGACGCTGGAGCGTTCGCGCGAGCTGCGGCAGGCGGAGGAGCGGATGGGCGCCGCGCTGCTGCGGATGGTGCTGGCCGGTGAGGTGGCGACGGCGCGCCAGGTGGCGGCGGGGCTGTTCGGGGGCCTGCCGGAGGGGACGGTGCGGGTCCTGGTGGCGGGGGCCGGGGCGGCGGCCGCGGATGCGGCGGAGGCGCTGGGCGAGCTGGGCGACCGGGCGGAGCAGGCGGGCGGCCGGGTCGGCGAGAAGCTGCTGGTGGCCCGGGGGGAGGGGGCGCACGGGCCGCGGCTGGTGGTGCTGGCGCTGGACAACGGTGCGGTGCACCGGGCGTGTCTGGGGGCGGTGGAGGAGCACGAGGGCCTGTCGCTGGGCGTGTCGGCGCCGGCGGCGCTGGAGGACGCGGGGACGGCGCACGCGCAGGCCGAGCGGGCGTTGGCGGTGGCGCTGCGCGGCGGCCGCCGTTCGGTGGACCACGAGGAGGTCGGCGCCGGGTCGCTGCTGCCGCTGTTGGGCGAGGAGGCGGTGACGGCCTTCGCGGAGGGGCTGCTGCGGCCGTTGCGCGAGCACGACCGGACGGCGCGCGGTGACCTGGTGGCCTCGTTGCGGGCGTGGCTGTCACGGCACGGGCAGTGGGACGCGGCGGCGGCCGATCTGGGGGTGCACCGGCACACGCTGCGGTACCGGATGCGCCGGGTCGAGGAGTTGCTGGGGCGTTCGCTGGACGACACGGACGTGCGGATGGAGCTGTGGCTGGCGCTGCGCTCCGGCGAGGAGTGAGCGGGGACCGGCCGCAGTCTGGACGGGATGGAGTGGCCCCGGAGCGGAACGCTCCTCGGCGGCCAATCCGGTCGGCGGACGGTCGCACCTACCCTCGGGTCAGGTCCCACTCCCGTGGGCCGTACGACGACGAGGAGAGGCCGGTACCACGGTGACCACCACGCACGATTTCTGGCTCGCCGGCCGCCGGGCGAGCGGCGACGCCGACTTCGAGGTGCACAACAGCTGGGACGGCCGGCTGGTCGGCCGGGTCAGCGTGCCGACCGCGGCGCAGGTCGAGGAGGCGCTGGACGCCGCCGTCGCCGCGCTGCCGGTGTTCGCCGCCACGCCGGCGCACCAGCGTGCCGCCGCGCTGGACCACGTGGCGAAGCGGCTGGCGGAGCGGACCGAGGAGATCGCCCGGCTGATCACCGCGGAGAACGGCAAGCCGATCAAGTGGGCCCGCGGCGAGGTCGGCCGGGCCGTGTCGGTGTTCCGTTGGGCCGCCGAGGAGGCGCGCCGCACCAACGGCGAGACGATGCGGCTGGACACCGACCCGGGCGGCGTGGGGCGCTTCGCGGTGGTGCGCAAGTTCCCGCGCGGCGTGGTGCTGGGGATCGCCCCGTTCAACTTCCCGCTGAACCTGGTGGCGCACAAGGTCGCCCCGGCGATCGCGGTGGGTGCTCCGATCATCCTGAAGCCGGCTCCGGCGACGCCGCTGTCGGCGCTGGTGCTGGGCGAGATCCTGGCCGAGACGGACCTGCCGGCCGGTTCCTGGTCGGTGCTGACGGTGCCCAACGACCGGATGCCGGCGCTGGTCCAGGACCGGCGCCTGCCGGTGATCTCCTTCACCGGTTCGGACAAGGTCGGCTACCAGATCATGGACTCGGTGCCGCGCAAGCACACCACCCTGGAGCTGGGCGGCAACGCCGCGGCCGTGGTGCTCGCGGACTGGTCCTCGGAGGCGGACCTGGACTGGGCGGCCACCCGGATCGCGATGTTCTCCAACTACCAGGGCGGCCAGTCCTGCATCTCGGTGCAGCGGGTGATCGCCGACGCGTCGGTGTACGACGCGCTGGTGGAGAAGGTGGTGGCCAAGGTGAAGGCGCAGGTCACCGGCGACCCGAACGACGACGCGACGGACGTCGGCCCGCTGGTGGACGAGAACGCCGCGAAGCGGGTCGAGTCCTGGGTGGAGGACGCGGTCGCCAAGGGCGCCAAGGTGCTCACCGGCGGCAGCCGCGAGGGCGCGACGTACGCCCCGACCGTGCTGGCCGAGCTGCCCGCGGACGCGATCCTGGCCAAGGCCGAGGTGTTCGGCCCGGTGCTGTCGCTGCACCGGGTGGACGGCGTGGACGAGGCCTTCGCGGCCGTCAACGACTCGCCGTTCGGCCTGCAGGCGGGCGTGTTCACGCACGACCTGCAGACCGCCTTCCGGGCGCACCGGGAGCTGGAGGTCGGCGGTGTGGTCATCGGTGACGCGCCGTCCTACCGCGCCGACCAGATGCCGTACGGCGGCGTCAAGGACTCCGGCGTCGGCCGCGAGGGCGTCAAGTACGCGATGGACGACTACACCGTCGAGAAGGTCATGGTCCTGACCGGTCTGGACCTCTGACCGGTACGGATCCCCGGAGGGCCCGGTCCACGCGGCGGACCGGGCCCTCCGTCGTGTGCGGGAGCACCCGGCGGTCAGCCGTCGTGGCCGGCGGCGGCCGCCACCGCCTCCTCGACGGTGGCGTTCCCGGCGACCAGTTCCAGGGTCTGCCCGGCGGTGCCCGGTTCGCGCAGCAGGGCGGCCAGGACGGCGGCGACGTCGGCCCGGTCGACGGCGCCGCGGTCGACGGAGGGGGCGAGGCGGACCAGGCCGGTGCCGGGGCCGTCGGTGAGCCGCCCGGGGCGCAGCACCGTCCAGTCCAGCGTGTCGCGGGAGCGGACGGCGTCGTCGGCGGCGCCCTTGGCGCGCAGGTAGGTCTCGAAGACCTCGTCGGTGGGGTGGCGGGCGGCGGCGTCGGCGCCCATCGAGGAGACCATGAGGTAGCGCCGGACTCCGGCGAGTTCGGCGGCGTCGGCGAGCAGGACGGCGGCGTCGCGGTCGACGGTGTTCTTGCGGGCGGCGCCGCTGCCGGGCCCGGCGCCGGCGGCGAAGACCACCGCGTCGGCGCCGGCGAGGAGTTCGGCGAGCTGCGCGGCGGTGGCGGTCTCCAGGTCGAGCAGCAGCGGTTCGGCGCCGGCCGCGGTGAGGTCGTGGGCCTGTTCGGGGCGGCGGATGATCCCGGCGGGGCGGTCGCCGCGGTCGGCGAGCAGCCGTTCCAGTTTCAGGGCGATCTGTCCGTGGCCCCCGGCGATGACGGTACGCATGGCTTCGACAGTAGTTCGGCCGGGCCCGGCCGTCCTGCGGGGTGTCGAGCGCAGGTCACAATGGGCGCATGACTTCGCTCGCCCACCCGCACCTGCGTTTCTCGCCCACCGTGGCGGACCCCTCCGGCCCCCGGGAGCTGGTGATCCTCGGTTCGACCGGGTCGATCGGCACCCAGGCCATCGACGTGGTGCTCCGCAACCCGGACCGTTTCCGGGTGGTCGCCCTGTCGGCGGCCGGCGGCCGGGTGGAGCTGCTCGCCGAGCAGGCGCTGCGGTTGGGCGTGCACACCGTGGCGGTGGCCGATCCGGCGGCCGAGCCGGCGCTGCGCGAGGCGCTGGCGGCGAAGGCCGCGGGTCGGGCGCTGCCGGCCGTGCTGGCGGGTCCGGACGCGGCGACCGAGTTGGCCGCGATGGAGTGCCATTCGGTGCTGAACGGCATCACCGGTTCGATCGGGCTGCGGCCGACGCTGGCCGCGCTGGAGGCGGGCCGGGTGCTGGTGCTGGCGAACAAGGAGTCGCTGATCGTCGGCGGTCCGCTGGTGAAGGCGGTGGCGGGGCCGGGGCAGATCGTGCCGGTGGACTCCGAGCACGCGGCGCTTTTCCAGGCGCTGGCCGGCGGCACCCGGGCCGAGGTCCGCAAGCTGGTGGTGACGGCGAGCGGCGGTCCGTTCCGTACCCGGACCAGGGAGCAGCTGGCCGGGGTGACCCCGCAGGACGCGCTGGCGCACCCGACCTGGGCGATGGGCCCGGTGGTCACGATCAACTCGGCCACCCTGGTCAACAAGGGCCTGGAGGTGATCGAGGCGCACCTGCTGTACGACGTGCCGTTCGACCGGATCGAGGTCGTGGTCCATCCGCAGTCGGTGGTGCATTCGATGGTGGAGTTCACCGACGGGTCGACGCTGGCGCAGGCCAGTCCGCCGGACATGCGGATGCCGATCGCGCTGGGCCTGGGCTGGCCGGACCGGGTGCCGGACGCCGCCCCGGCCTGCGACTGGACCAAGGCCGCGACCTGGGAGTTCTTCCCGCTGGACGACGAGGCGTTCCCGGCGGTGGAGCTGGCCCGCGAGGTGGGCACCCTGGGCGGTACGGCCCCTGCCGTCTTCAACGCGGCCAACGAGGAGTGCGTGGCGGCTTTCCTGAAGGGCGGCCTCCCCTTCACCGGAATCGTGGACACTGTGGCGAAGGTCGTGAGCGAGCACGGCGTGCCGGCGGCGGGAACTTCCCTGACCGTCGAGGACGTCCTGCACGCGGAGGACTGGGCCCGGGCCCGGGCGCGCGAGCTGGCGGCGGGCTGACGGCCCGGCCGAACGGCGGTCCGGCCCTCCCGCCGGGCCGCTGTCGGCGCAAGGCTTGCGGTAGGACGGTATGACGATCGGAGCGGCATGACGGAGGAGCAGCAGTGGTAGCGGTGATGACGGCGATCGGCATCCTGGTCTTCGTGGTGGGGCTGCTCGTCTCGATCGCCTGGCACGAACTCGGCCACCTCTCCACGGCCAAGCTGTTCGGCATCCGGGTGCCGCAGTACATGGTCGGCTTCGGCCCGACCATCTGGTCCCGCAAGAAGGGCGAGACCGAGTACGGGATCAAGGCGATCCCGTTCGGCGGGTACATCCGGATGATCGGCATGTTCCCGCCCGGCGAGGACGGCCGGATCACCAAGCGCAGCAGCTCGCCGTTCCGGACCATGATCGAGGACGCCCGCGAGGCCTCGTACGAGGAGCTGCAGGACGGCGACGAGCACCGGCTCTTCTACACCCGCAAGCCGTGGAAGCGCGTCATCGTCATGTTCGCCGGGCCGTTCATGAACCTGATCCTGGCGTTCGGGCTGTTCCTGACCGTGAACATGGGCTTCGGCGTGCCGAGCACCGTGCCGACCATCGGCTCGGTCTCCCAGTGCATCGTCAAGGCCGGCGAGCCGACCGACACCTGCCCGGTCGGCGCCGAGTTGACCCCGGCCGCCAAGGTCCAGTTGAAGCAGGGCGACAAGGTGCTCTCCTTCGACGGCGACCGCATCCGCGACTACGACCAGCTGCAGGCGGACATCCGCAAGTCGGCCGGCAGGACCGTGGCGATCGTGGTCGAGCGGGACGGGCAGCAGGTCACGCTGAGCCCGACGATCGCCGTCAACCAGGTGCAGAAGTACGACGCGAACGACCGGCCGGTCAAGGGCCAGACCGTCGAGGCCGGGTTCCTCGGATTCACTCCGAAGCGTGAAGTCGTCCAGCAGACCTTCGGGCAGTCCGTCGACCGGATGTACGACATGGCCGAGAACGGGGTGAGGTCGCTGGCCGCCCTGCCCGGCAAGATCCCCGGCCTGTGGAACGCCGTCGTCGGCGACGCCCCGCGCGACCCGGACTCCCCGATCGGCATGGTCGGCGCCGCCCGGGTCAGCGGCGAGGTCTTCTCGCTGGACATCCCCGGCAGCCAGCGGATCGCGTTCTTCGTGAACCTGCTGGCCGGCATCAACCTCTCGTTGTTCCTGTTCAACATGCTGCCGCTGCTCCCGCTGGACGGCGGCCACGTCGCCGGCGCGCTCTGGGAGTCGGTCCGCCGCGGCGTCGCCCGGGTGCTGCGCCGGCCGGACCCGGGCCCGTTCGACGTCGCCAAGCTGATGCCGTTCGCCTACGTGGTGGCGAGCGTCTTCATCGGATTCACCGTCCTGGTGATGATCGCCGACCTGGTGAATCCGGTGAAGATCAGCTAGGAGCTGCGGGTACCGCGGGTGTGCTCGGCCCCGACACCGTGCCGTACCGTGGAGGCCGGGTGCGCGATCCATCGCGTGCCCGGCCTCGGCCGTCCCTGCGGTCGGGCGGTCGACCACACCTCTACCCCGGGGAACCCTGCGCACATGACCGCGATCTCGCTCGGTATTCCGTCCCTGCCGCTCAAGCCGCTCGCCAAGCGCCGCTACTCCCGGCAGATCATGGTCGGCAACGTCCCGGTCGGCGGCGACGCCCCGGTCTCGGTGCAGTCGATGACCACCACGCTCACCTCGGACGTGAACGCGACGCTGCAGCAGATCGCCGAGCTGACCGCGTCCGGCTGCCAGATCGTCCGGGTCGCCGTCCCCTCCCAGGACGACGCCGACGCGCTGCCGATCATCGCCAAGAAGTCGCAGATCCCGGTCATCGCGGACATCCACTTCCAGCCCAAGTACGTCTTCGCCGCGATCGACGCCGGCTGCGCCGCCGTGCGCGTCAACCCGGGCAACATCAAGGCCTTCGACGACAAGGTCGGCGAGATCGCCAAGGCCGCCAAGGGCGCCGGGGTGCCGATCCGGATCGGCGTCAACGCCGGCTCGCTCGACAAGCGGCTGCTGGAGAAGTACGGCAAGGCCACCCCGGAGGCGCTGGTCGAGTCCGCGCTGTGGGAGTGCTCGCTGTTCGAGGAGCACGACTTCCGCGACATCAAGATCTCGGTCAAGCACAACGACCCGGTCGTGATGATCAACGCCTACCGCCAGCTCGCCGCCGCCTGCGACTACCCGCTGCACCTCGGCGTCACCGAGGCCGGCCCCGCCTTCCAGGGCACCATCAAGTCCGCGGTCGCCTTCGGCGCGCTGCTCGCCGAGGGCATCGGCGACACCATCCGGGTCTCGCTGTCGGCGCCGCCGGCCGAGGAGATCAAGGTCGGCAACCAGATCCTGGAGTCGCTCGGCCTGCGCCAGCGCGGCCTGGAGATCGTCTCCTGCCCGTCCTGCGGCCGCGCCCAGGTGGACGTCTACAAGCTCGCCGAGGAGGTCACCGCCGGCCTGGAGGGCATGGAGGTGCCGCTGCGCGTCGCCGTCATGGGCTGCGTGGTGAACGGGCCGGGCGAGGCCCGCGAGGCGGACCTCGGCGTCGCCTCGGGCAACGGCAAGGGGCAGATCTTCGTGAAGGGCGAGGTCATCAAGACCGTGCCGGAGTCGAAGATCGTCGAGACCCTGATCGAGGAGGCGCTCAAGCTCGCCGAGCAGATGCAGGCGGACGGCGTCGAGGCCGGGGCGCCGGTCGTCGTCGCGGGGGAGTGACCCCGTAGGTACGTGAGTTCTTCCGGAAGCGGGGCCGTCCGTTCGCGGACGGCCCCGCAGCCGTAGCCGGGTGGGGACACGGAGTAGGGTGCGGCCAGAGTCGTCTCAGTGAGGTGCTGTCTCGATGCTCGATCGAGGTGTGATGCTCCCCAGCTCGTTCCAGGCCGCGCGCGCCCTGGCGACCACGCGCGTGCTGGAGCCCGCCGATCTCGGGGAGGCCCTGGCCGTCCTGCACCGCGATCCGGTCGCCAACGCCTTCGTCGCGGCCCGGGTCGAGGCGGTCGGGCTCGACCCCTGGCGGCTCGGCGGGGAGATGTGGGGCTGGTACGACGCGGACGGCGTGCTCGACGCCCTCTGCTACGCGGGCGCCAACCTCGTCCTGGTCGACGCCGGGCCGCAGGCCGTCGCCGCCTTCGCCGAGCGGGCCCGCCGGCAGGGCCGGCGCTGCTCCTCGATCGTCGGGCCGGCCGCGGCGACCGCCGCCTTCTGGGCGCTGCTGGAGCGCAGTTGGGGGCCCGCGCGCGAAGTCCGGGCCCACCAGCCGCTGTTGGCCACCTCCTCGCCGTCCGCCGAGATCGCGCCCGATCCGCTGGTGCGCCGGGTGCGGCGGGACGAGGTCGAGACCCTGATGCCGGCCTGCGTGGCGATGTTCATCGAGGAGGTCGGGGTGTCGCCGCTGGCCGGCGACGGCGGGCTGCTCTACCAGGCCAGGGTGGCCGAACTCGTCGCCGCCGGACGGTCGTTCGCGCGGTTCGGGGAGGACGGGCAGGTGGTGTTCAAGGCCGAGGTCGGCGCCGTCACGGCCGGGGCCTGCCAGATCCAGGGCGTGTGGGTCGCGCCCGAGCACCGCGGGCAGGGCCTGTCCGAGACGGGCATGGCGGCGGTGCTGGAGGCCGCGCTGCGCGAGGTGGCGCCGGTGGTCTCGCTGTACGTCAACGACTTCAACCTGCGGGCCCGCGCGGCCTATCGGCGGGTGGGGTTCCGGGAGGTCGGGGCGTTCATGAGCGTGCTGTTCTAGGCCGGACAGGACCTGGCTCGCGAATCCGTCGCCGGGGCGCCCGGTCGGTAGTAACGTCCGGGGCATGGATCAGCTGACCGGGGTGACGATCGAGGCCATCGACCTCGCGGCCTGGGCGCCGCAGGCGCTGGACGTCCAGGCGGTGGCGTTCGGGCTCACGCCGGAGGAGGTCGCCGTCCGGCTGCACATCGTCGGGCGGCACGCCCAGCAGCCCGGGGTGATCGCGCTCGGAGCGATGAGCGGCGGGCGGCTGGTCGGTTTCGGGTACGGGATGCCCAACCAGCGCGAGCACTGGTGGAGCACGGTGATCGAGCCGTACCTGACGGCCAAGGGCCACGGGGACTGGCTGGACGGGGTGTTCGCGATCACCGAGCTGCACGTGCTGCCGGACTACCAGGGGCAGGGCATCGGCTCGCGGCTGATCCGCTCGCTGTGCGAGCGGTCGGGGCTGGACCGCAGCATCCTGTCGGCGATCGACGCCGAGACCCCGGCCCGCCGGCTCTACCGGGCGCTCGGCTACCGGGACTTGGCGCGGGCCGTGCGCTTCCCGGCGACGGACCGGCTGTACGCCGTGATGGGGGCGCCGCTGCCGCTGCGCGAGCCCACCGCCCGGTAGGTACCGCCCGGAGGAACGTCAGAGCGCCCCGGCGAACTCCAGGTACAGCTCGGCGTCCTCGGGGCGGGCCTCGGCGAGCGCGCGCAGCGCGAGGTCCACGGCGCGCAGCAGCGTCCAGCCGCGCAGGCGGTCCCGGTCCACCTCCAGGGCCTCGGAGAGCTGGGTGAGCCGGCGCCGGACGGCGGCGGGGGCGCCGGGGGAGCCGATCAGGGTGTCGGCCCGGTCCAGCGCGAGGCGGGCCAGGTCGTAGGCGCGCTCCCCGGCGAGCGGGCGCGGGTCGATCGCCAGCCAGGGGGCGCGGTCGGCGGCGAGGACGTTGCCGTGGTGGAAGTCGCCGTGCAGCAGGACGGTCTCGGCGCCCGCGTCGGCGGTGAGCTCCCCGGCGGTGGCCAGCGCCTCGGTGACCACCGCCCCGGCCTCGACGACGGCCGGGTGGTCCCGGTGCTCCGCGAGCCGGGCGGCGGTGTCGGCGGCCCGGTCGGCCGGCCCGGGGAGCGCGTGCCCCTCGGGGGGCGCCACCCAGAGCCGGTGGAGCAGGCTGGTCGCCTCCAGCATGGCCTTCGGCTCGGCCAGCGAGCGCAGCGGGACCTCGCCGTGCAGGCGCTCCAGCAGCAGCACGCCCTCGGCCGGGTCGGCGTCCAGCAGCAGGACGGCGCCGCGGCCGGCCCAGTGCGTGAGGGCGGTGTGCTCGTGCACCGTCTCGGGGGTCGGCAGGCCGGTCTTGAGGACGGCGGGGGAGAGGTCGTCCCGGTGGACGTAGGTGACCAGGCTGAGGCTGCCGCCGGGGTCGAGGGTGCGTTCCGGGGTGAGGTCCCAGCGGGCGAGGTGGGCGGCGACCCGCTCGGGGAGCCCGGCCAGCCAGCGGCGGCCGGGCTCCCCGTGGGCCGCGGTGACGGTGCGGGTCAGCCGGCTGGGGACGCTGAGGTGTGGTGTTGCTCCCGACATGCCCGGCCTTCCGGTTGGTGCTCCCCCACGGGTGGTGGTGGGTCCATTGTCGGCGATGACCGTCAGCTCGGGGCGCCCGTCGCCGTGGCGGAGGGTGTGGCGGCGGCGGTCGGCGCCGGTTCGGCGATGCCGGGGAAGGGCTGGCCGGGGGCGCCCCAGCGGCGGGCGCGGACGGCGCACTCGTGCAGGGCGGCGGCGGCGCCGGGCCGGTGCGGGGCGGGCAGCGCGGCGACCAGGTCGGCGTAGACGGTGGTCAGCCGGGTCTCCAGGTGGGCGGCGAGGCGGCCGGCGGCGGCCGGGTCGGTGACCGGGAAGGGCAGCTGGTAGCCGGCGGCGGCGGGCGCGGGGGTGGCGCCGAGACCGGTGACCAGGCGCTGCCAGACGTCGCGGCGGGCCTCGTGGGCGGCCAGGGCGGTACGGGCGTCGGCGCGCTGCTGGTCGTCGGGGAGGCGGGCGCCGACCACGCCGTAGCCGTAGACGGCGGCGTGCTCGGCGCCGAGGGCGCCCTGGAGGGCGGTGAGGGCGGCGGCCGGGGCCGGGCCGGGGGCGGCCGTGGCGCCGGCCGAGGGCGACGGCGACGCGGTGGGCGGGGCGGCCGGCGGGGTGGTGTCGCCGAGGTCGGCGGCCTGCAGCAGGTCGGCGGCGGCGACGGAGGCGAGCAGCCGGGCCAGGTCCGGACCGGCGGCACCGAGCTCGGCGAGGAGGGCCTGGGCGGCCTGCCGGGCCGCGGCGGCCGGGGTGGCGGGTGCGGCCGGGGTGGCGCCCGGGGCCGGGCTGCCGGACGCCGTGGTCGGGCCGGGCGTTCCGGTGGCCGGGCCGGACGACGCCCCGGTGGCGCCGGCGGGGAGCGTGTCGGCGAGCGCGGCGCGGTGCCGGATCGTTTCGCCGTGCAGTCGCTGGATCAGCGCGGTCTGCGGGCCGCCGGCCGCGAGCTGGGCGTCCTGGGCGGCCAGCAGGGCGTCGGTGGCGGCGACGGCGCGCAGCCGGACCGGGGCGTCCGGGTCGGGGGTCGCACCGGCCCCGCCGGGGCGGTCGGAGTCGTCGGTGCCGCTCGTGCAGCCGGTGAGGGTGAGCAGGCCGAGGGCGAGGAAGGTCCGTCGGCTGGGTGGCTGCATCGGGGTCACTCCGGGGGTGGGCACGGCAGGACGGCCTCCCCGCCCCTCGATGGCGTGAATGATTACAGAATCCACACGATTCGGGGCGGGAAAAAGGGGTGGGACGGGCCCGGCGGGCGGGTGTGAGCTTGCTCGCAGTGGGTGGCGAGCCGGCGGCGGGGGGCGGTCCGGAATCGGTGGTTGGGCACAGCACCGGCTAGGCTTTGGGCCGAGCTGCCGTGACCCGAGGGGCGCGGAGCGACCTTCTGACAACAGCAGACGCGGCCGAGGAGTCCACCCGGATGAGCACCACCCACACCGACCGGCTGCGCGCGTTGCTGGAGCCGCTGGCCACGCAGGCCGGACTGGACCTGGAGGACGTCAGGGTCACCAAGGCGGGCAACCGGCGGCAGGTCCAGATCGACGTCGACACCGACGAGGGCGTGGACATGGACGCCGTCGCCGAGTTCAGCCGGGTGGTCGGCGAGGCCCTGGACGCGTCCGACGTGATGGGCGAGGAGCCCTACCTGCTGGAGGTCGGTTCGCCGGGCGCGGAGCGGCCGCTGGCGCTGCCGCGGCACTGGCACCGGGCCGAGGGCCGGCTGGCCGCGATCCACCTGGTGGACGGCGGGGAGCTCGTCGCCCGGGTGCTGGCGGCGGACGAGGACGGCGCGCTGGTCGAGGTGCAGCCGGTGAAGGGGCGCGGCCGCCCCAAGGAGCGCCGGCTGGAGTACACCGAGGTCGCCCGGGCGCGCGTCCAGGTCGAGTTCAACCGCAAGGACGACGACGACCTCCTCGACGAGGAGGACGGCGGTGACGACGGTGCGCAGTGAACCGGGGGCCGGGCACAGCATTCAGAACGTGACGAAAGACGAGGAGGCGTAGCCGTGGACATCGACATGAGTGCCCTGCGCACGCTGGTCAACGAGAAGAACATCCCCTTCGACCTGCTGGTCGAGTCCATCGAGTCGGCCCTCCTCACCGCGTACCACCGCACCGAGGGCTCGCGCCGCCGGGCCCGGGTGCACCTGGACCGCAAGAGCGGCCACGTCACCGTGTGGGCGCTGGAGGACGCGGCCGAGCTGGACGAGGGCGTCGAGCCGAAAGAGTTCGACGACACCCCGAGCGGCTTCGGCCGGATCGCGTCCAGCATCGGCATCCAGGTGATGATGCAGCGCCTGCGCGACGCCGCCGACGACCAGACCTTCGGCGAGTACGCGGGCAAGGAGGGCGACATCGTCACCGGTGTCGTCCAGCAGGGCAACGACCCGAAGAACGTGCTCGTCGACATCGGCAAGCTGGAGGCCATCCTCCCGCCGCAGGAGCAGGTCCCGGGCGAGGACTACCGGCACGGCACCCGGCTGAAGTGCTACGTCGTCGCGGTGCGCCGCGGCGTCCGCGGTCCTTCGGTGACGCTGTCGCGCACCCACCCGAACCTGGTGAAGAAGCTGTTCGCGCTGGAGGTCCCGGAGATCGCGGACGGCAGCGTCGAGATCGCCGCGATCGCCCGCGAGGCCGGCCACCGCACCAAGATCGCGGTCTGGTCGCGCCGGGCCGGCCTGAACGCCAAGGGCGCCTGCATCGGCCCGATGGGCGCCCGGGTGCGCGCCGTGATGGGCGAGCTGCACGGCGAGAAGATCGACATCGTCGACTGGTCGGAGGACCCCCGCGAGATGGTCGCCTCGGCGCTGTCCCCCGCGCGGGTGACCAGCGTGGAGATCGTCGACCTGGCCCAGCGTTCCGCGCGGGTGATCGTGCCGGACTACCAGCTGTCGCTGGCGATCGGCAAGGAGGGGCAGAACGCCCGTCTGGCCGCCCGTCTGACCGGCTGGCGGATCGACATCCGACCGGACACCGAGGGCCAGCCGGAATCGGCGGGCGAGTAGTCGGTGTTGTTCCAGGCGCCCCCGCCGGTCCCCTCGGGATCTGCGGGGCGGCGCCATGTCGCTTCGGAGGGGTAGACTTGCCTTCGTCTGGCCGGACGCATGTCCGAGCACGCCCGGAACGCACCTGCGTGGGCTGCCGCAAGCGCGCGGCCAAGCACCAGCTGTTGCGTGTCACGGCGGTCGAGGGCGTCTGCGTCCCCGATCCCCGTGGCGCACTGCCGGGCCGGGGCGCGCATCTGCACCCCGATCAGGCCTGCCTCGACCTCGCGGTCCGTCGCAGGGCGTTCCCCCGGGCCTTCCGGCTCCAGGGGACGCTCGACACGGAACGGCTCCGCGGGTTCATCGAGGAGCGGGCAGGCGGAGCCGCTTAGGCGCGCTCCCGCGACGGCCGCCGCCCCGCGCGGCGGAGAACCACCGCAACAAGCACAGCGCTCGGGCAGCCGCGCGCCGTGCCACCAGTCAGGTACCTCGCGATGTGGAAGTAGGTCGAGATTGCGATGAGCACTCGATGAGTACGCGATGAGTACGCGATGGGTACGCCCATGAAGTAGCGACAGTCCGGCGGACGAGACCCCCGGACTCATAGACAGGAGTGAAGTGGCTAAGGTCCGGGTTTATGAACTCGCCAAGGAGCTTGGCTTGGAGAGCAAGGCCGTCATGGCCAAGCTCACCGAGCTCGGTGAGTTCGTCCGTTCGGCGTCCTCGACGATCGAGGCGCCGGTCGTGCGCAAGCTGACTGACGCGCTTGGTGTGGCCCCCACCTCTGGTGGAGCTGCCAAGCCTGGCCCGCGGAAGCCCGCGGCGCCCCAGCCCGCGGCAGGCGCCGCGGGTGCACCCAAGCCGGGTGCCCCGACCCCGGGTCCGCGCCCCAGCGCGACCCCCGGTCCCCGTCCGACCCCTGCGGCTGCCGCGGCTCCGGCCGCTCCGGCCGCCCCCGCCGCCGCGCCGCGTCCGGCCGGTGCGCCGACCCCGGGCCCGCGCCCGGCGGCGCGCCCCGCCGCCCCGGCGGCCCCGGCCGCGCCCGCGGCCGAGTTCTCCTCGCCGGCTCCGGCCGGTGACGCCCCGCGTCCGGCCGCCCAGGCCCCGCGTCCGGCGGCGCAGGCCTCCGGCGGTGCCCGTCCGGGCCCGCGTCCGGCCGGTCCGCGTCCGGGCAACAACCCGTTCACCTCGGGCAGCGCCACCGGCATGGCCCGCCCCGGCGACCGCCGTCCGGCCGCGCCGGGTGGCCGTCCGGGTGCCCCGGCCGGGCAGGGCGGCGACCGCCCGCGTCCCGGTGGCGACCGTCCGCGTCCGGCCGGTGCGCCGGGTGCCGGTGCCCCCCGTCCCGGTGGCGACCGTCCGCGTCCGGCCGGTGCGCCGGGTGCCGGTGCTCCCCGTCCCGGTGGCGCCCCGCGTCCGGGTGCCCCGGGTGCCGGTGCGCCGCGTCCGGGTGGCGCTCCGCGTCCTGACGGCATGCCCCGTCCGGCCGCGCCCCGCCCCGGTGGCCCGACCCCGTCCGGCATGCCGCGCCCGAACCCGGGCATGATGCCGCAGCGTCCGGCCGGCCCGCGTCCGGGCCCGGGTGGCCGTGGTCCGGGTGGCCCCGGCGGCCGTCCCGGTGGTCCGGGTGCCGGCGGTGCCCGTCCCGGCTTCCAGGGCCGTCCGGCCGGTCCGGGCTCGCGTCCGGCCGGTGGCGGCTTCGGCGGCCCCCGCCCGGGTGGCGGCGCTCCCGGTGGCGGCGGCGGCTTCGGCGGCCCGCGTCCGGGTGGCTTCGGCGGTCGTCCCGGCGGCCCGGGTGCCCGTGGTGGCACGCAGGGCGCCTTCGGTCGTGGCCCGGGCGGTCGCCCGGCTCGCGGTCGCAAGTCGAAGCGGGCGAAGCGCCAGGAGTACGAGGCCATGCAGGCCCCGTCCGTCGGCGGTGTGATGCTGCCTCGCGGCAACGGCCAGACCGTTCGCCTGTCGAGCGGCGCCTCGCTGATGGACTTCGCGGAGAAGATCAACGCCAACCCGGCCGCGCTCGTCTCCGTCATGTTCAACCTCGGTGAGATGGTCACCGCGACGCAGTCGGTCTCCGACGCCACGCTGCAGCTGCTGGCGGACGAGATGGGCTTCGTCCTGGAGATCGTCAGCCGGGACGACGAGGACCGCGAGCTGCTGGAGTCGTTCGACATCGACTTCGGCGCCGACGAGGGCGACGAGGACCAGCTGGCCCCGCGCCCGCCGGTCGTCACCGTCATGGGTCACGTCGACCACGGTAAGACCCGACTGCTGGACGCGATCCGCAAGTCCAACGTGGTGGCCGGCGAGGCCGGTGGCATCACCCAGCACATCGGTGCCTACCAGGTGGCGACGATGGTGAACGGCGAAGAGCGCCCGATCACCTTCCTCGACACCCCGGGTCACGAGGCGTTCTCCGCCATGCGTGCCCGTGGTGCCAAGTCCACCGACATCGCGATCCTGGTGGTCGCGGCCAACGACGGTGTCATGCCGCAGACGGTCGAGGCGCTGAACCACGCCAAGGCCGCCGGTGTGCCGATCGTGGTCGCCGTCAACAAGATCGACGTCGAGGGCGCCGACCCGACCAAGGTCCGCGGCCAGCTGACCGAGTTCGGCCTGGTGGCCGAGGAGTACGGCGGCGACACCATGTTCGTCGACATCTCCGCGCGCCAGGGTCTGAACATCGACCAGCTGCTGGAGGCCGTGGTCCTGACCGCGGACGCCTCGCTCGACCTGCGGGCCAACCCCGACCAGGACGCGCAGGGTATTGCGATCGAAGCCCACCTGGACAAGGGCCGCGGCGCCATGGCGACCGTCCTGGTCCAGCGCGGAACGCTGCGCGTCGGTGACTCGATCGTCGTGGGCGACGCCTACGGCCGCGTCCGCGCCATGCTGGACGAGAACGGCAACAGCCTCGCCGAGGCCGGCCCGTCCCGCCCGGTGCTGCTGCTCGGTCTGACCTCGGTGCCCCGCGCCGGCGACAGCTTCATCGTCGTCGACGAGGACCGCACCGCCCGCCAGATCGCCGAGAAGCGCTCGGCCCGCGACCGCAACGCCGCCTTCGCGCAGCGTCGGGTCCGGGTGTCCCTGGAGGACCTGGACAAGGCCATCGCCGCCGGCTCCATCGAGCAGCTCAACCTCATCATCAAGGGTGACGTCTCCGGTTCCGTCGAAGCCCTCGAGGACGCCCTCGTCAAGCTGGACGTGGGCGAGGAGGTCGAGCTCCGGGTCCTGCACCGCGGTGTGGGTGCCATCACCGAGTCCGACGTGGACCTGGCGATGGGCTCGGACGCCATCATCATCGGCTTCAACGTGCGCGCCGAAGGCCGTGCGCGCGCCGCGGCCGACAAGGAAGGCGTGGACGTCCGGTACTACTCGGTCATCTACCAGGCGATCGAGGAGATCGAGAACGCCCTCAAGGGCATGCTCAAGCCGGAGTACGAGGAGGTGCGCCTCGGCGCCGCGGAGATCCGCGAGGTCTTCCGCTCCTCCAAGTTCGGCAACATCGCCGGTGTCCTGGTCCGCGACGGCATCATCCGCCGCAACGCCAAGGCCCGCCTCATCCGCGACGGCAAGGTCGTGGCGGAGAACCTCTCCATCGAGGGTCTGCGCCGCTTCAAGGACGACGCGACCGAGGTCCGCGAGGGCTTCGAGGCCGGTGTCACCCTGGGGTCGTTCAACGACATCAAGGTCGAGGACGTCATCGAGACCTACGAGATGCGCGAGAAGCCGCGCGCCTAGTCGGTGTCAACCGGGGCCGGTCGACGGGTGGTATTTCCGTCGACCGGCCCCGGTCTCGCTGTGTAGGGTCCTCGGCGTCGGCCCGGTTCCGGGCCGGCGTCCCCGAGGCCTTCCAGGTCGGCGAGACCTGTCATACATGTTCGTGGGAACACTCACCTTCGACCTGCTGCTGGGCGACGTCCACTCGCTCAAGGAGAAGCGTTCGATCGTGCGGCCCATCGTGGCCGAACTGCAGCGCAAGTACAGCGTGTGCGCTGCCGAGACCGGGAACCAGGACCTGCACCGGCGGGCCGAGATCGGCCTGGCGGTGGTGTCCGGCGATGCCGGGTACGTCACCGAGGTCCTGGACAGCTGTGAGCGGTTGGTCGCCGGCCGCCCCGAGGTGCAGCTCCTCGCCGCGAGGAGGCGCTACCACAACGACGACGACGAATGAGGACCGTGGAGGCGTCGGCGGAAGTCGCCGTTCTCACACGGATCAGGACCGAGAGCGCCCGCAAGGCCGGGCGCGGGCCGGTACTTTGGGGCGTGGGCCCCGAACGGGCGCGCAGCTCGCCCGGGTACCGGGCCCATTGCACGAGGAGGCAACGTGACCGACACCGCTAGGGCGCGCAAGCTCGCCGACCGCATCCAGGTGGTCGTCGCCCAGACCCTGGAGCGGCGGATCAAGGACCCGCGGCTCGGGTTCGTGACCATCACCGACACCCGGGTGACCGGCGACCTGCGCGAGGCCACCGTCTTCTACACCGTCTTCGGTGACGAGACCGAGCGCGAGGCCACCGCGGCCGCGCTGGAGAGCGCCAAGGGCGTGATCCGCTCCGAGGTCGGCAAGATCGGGGTGCGCTTCACCCCGACGCTGACCTTCGTCGCGGACGCGCTGCCGGACAACGCCCGGAACATCGACGACCTGCTCGACCGGGCCAAGGCCATCGACGCGGCGGTGCGCACCACCGCCGCGGGCGCGACCTACGCCGGCGACGCCGACCCGTACCGGGTGCCGGCGTCCGAGCGTGACGACGAGGACGAGTAGTCATGGCGGGTGAGCCGGCGCGGGGCGCCTCGCGAACCGGTTCGACCACGGGGGCGTCCTCCACCAGCACGGTGGAGGGTGCCCTCGCGGCGCTCCCGGGGCCGCGCGCCGAGGAGAGCGGCCGCGAACTGGTCTGGCAGCAGGTGGTGGCGGAGATCGGCCGGGCGCGCTCGATCGACCTGATCTGCCACATCTGCCCGGACGGCGACGCGCTGGGCTCCTCGCTGGCCGCCGGGCTGGCGCTGCGCGCGCTCGGCAAGGAGGTGCGGGTCTCCTTCGGCGACGAGCCGCAGATCGTGCCCGAGTCGCTGGCCTTCCTGCCCGGCCAGGAGCTGATCGTGCCCGCCGCCGAGGTGCCCGAGGTGCCCGAGCTGGTGCTCTGCTTCGACGTGGCCGCGCAGAGCCGGCTCGGCCTGCTGCACGACAAGGCCTTCGCCGCGCCCGTCCTGGCGGTGTTCGACCACCACGCCTCCAACCCGGGCTTCGGCACCCACCAGCTGATCGACCCGGCCGCGCCGGCCACCGCCGTCCTGGTGGACGAGCTGCTGCGCCGGCTCGGCGTCGAGCTCGACCAGGACCTGGCCACCTGCCTCTACACCGGGGTCGCCACCGACACCGGCTCGTTCAAGTACCGGGCGACCACGCCCGCCACCCACGAACTCGCCGGGCGGCTGCTGGCCACCGGCATCCGGCACGACCTGATCTCCCGGCAGCTGTGGGACACCTCCTCCTTCGGCTACCTCAAGGTGCTCGCGGCCGCCCTCGACCGGGCCGTCTACGAGCCGGACGCGGCCGGCGGGCTGGGCCTGGTGTGGACCTGGGTGCCGTACGAGGACCTCGCGCTGTTCAGCGTCACGGTCGAGGAGATCGAAGGACTGATCGACGTGCTGCGCCGCCCCGCCGAGGCCGAGGTGGCGCTGGTGCTCAAGCAGGACCCGGACGGCACGCTGCGGGGCTCTTCGCGCTCCAAGGGCGCGGTGGACGTCGCCGCGGCCTGCACCGAGCTGGGCGGCGGCGGGCACGTCTTCGCGGCCGGGTTCAGCGCCCGGGAGGGCGTGGCCGCGGTGGTGGACCGGTTCCGGGCGGCGCTGCGGCCCGCCCACTGACGGTCCCGCGTTGACTATCCTGCGGTGACCGCACGGAACGGTTGACCGCACGGAGCACCTGACCGCACGGAACAACCGCTGGTTGAGAGAAAGAACTCGATGAAGCGCAAAGGCACCGGCCCGGACGGCCTGGTGATCGTCGACAAGCCCGAGGGCATCACCTCCCACGGGGTGGTCGCCAAGCTGCGGTGGCTGGCCGGGACGCGGAAGGTCGGCCACGCCGGCACGCTGGACCCGATGGCCACGGGCGTCCTGGTGATCGGCGTCGAGCGGGCCACCCGGCTGCTCGGCCACCTGATGCTGACGGCCAAGACGTACGAGGCGACCATCCGGCTCGGCCAGACCACGATCACCGACGACCGGGAGGGCGAGGTGACCGCCTCGACCCCGGCGGACGCCGTCACCCGGGAGGCGATCGACGCCGGGATCGCGGCGCTCACCGGCCCGATCATGCAGGTGCCGTCCAAGGTCAGCGCGATCAAGATCGACGGCAAGCGCTCGTACGCGCGGGTGCGCGAGGGCGAGGACTTCGAACTCGCCGCCCGGCCGACCACGATCCACTCCTTCACCGTGCACGGGCAGCGGGCGGCGGTGGCCGAGGACGGCACGCCGGTGATCGACCTGGACGTGACCGTCGAGTGCTCCTCCGGCACCTACATCCGGGCGCTGGCCCGGGACCTCGGCGCCGGGCTCGGCGTCGGCGGGCACCTGACCGCGCTGCGGCGCACCAAGGTCGGCCCGTACGGGGTGGAGTCGGCGCGCACCCTGGAGCAGCTCGAGGACTCCGTCACCGGCGACTCCGCCACCGGGCTGGAGGTGCTGCCGATCGCGCAGGCCGCGGCCGCCGCCTTCCCGCGCTGGGACCTGGACGAGTCCTCCGCCGAGAAGCTGTCGCACGGCGCCCGGCTGAAGGCGCCCGGGATGGGCGTGGACGGGCCGATCGCGGTGTTCGGGCCGGACGGGCGCTTCCTCGCCCTGGTCGAGGAGAAGGGCGGGCAGGCCAAGCCCGTCGCGGTCTTCGTCGGCTGACCTCCGCTCCCCGGAGGCCCCCCGCCTCCCTGACCCCCGCCCGGGATTCCACCCGGCGGGGGTCTCGGCGTTCCCGGGGGCGCGTTCACCCCTGCGGGGGAGCGCGCGAGGTGAACGCCGGTGGTGAGCGGCGCGGGCGCGGTCGGGCCGCCCCCACGCCGGGCAGGCTCCCCGCGGCGGCCGAACGACCGACAGGGGGAAGCGCCATGCCGGAGTTCCAGGAAGACGATCCGGGGCGGTACCTGCTGCACATCCGCGACCTCGCCGGGCGGCTGCACGGCCTCGGCTTCGTCGCCGACCCGCACGGCACCGTGCTGACCGCCCACCAGTGCGTCGCCGCCCTCGACCGGCTCGTCCTGCACACCCCCGGCGGCGAGACCCGGGTGCTCGGCCCGGACGCCGTCCTGCCGCTGCCCGGGCACGGCCTCGCCCTGCTGCGCACCGACGCGGTCGGCGGCCCGTCCGTCCCGCCGCTGCCGGTGGCCGCCGCCGGCGCCGGGCACGAGCTGCTGCTGCCCGCGCTGGCCGGCGCGGACGGCCGGGCGGTCGCGCTGCGCTGCGGGCTGCTCGGGGCCGCCGACGGCCTGCTGCTGCTCGACGTGCCGGTGGTCGGCGGCGTCGCGGTGCCGGCCGGCTCACCGGTGCTGGACGCCCGCAGCGGCGCCGTGGTCGCCCTGGCCCTGCCCGGGCCGCACGCCGCCCGGTACGGCGGCGCCCTGCCCGCGGTGCCCGCCGGCGGCGGCGCGGCGACGGCCGGGCCGCTGGCCGCCCTGCTGGCGCGCAACGCGGCGGCCGTGCCCGCGTACGGGGCGGCGCTCAACCTCGCCGGGGTCCTGCGGCTGGCCGCCGCGCAGACGGCGGCCGCCGACGCCGGGCCCGGCGGGGTGGCCGGGCTCGCCGCCGACCGGATCGACCGGCCGGACGGCCTGACCGGCGACGAACCCGAGGCCACCGTCACCGCGCTGGTCGGCGCCCCCGGCAGCGGCCGTTCCACCGAACTCGCCGCCCTCGCCGCCCGCCGCGCCGACGCCGCCCACCCGCTGCCCACCCTCTGGCTGCGCGGCGCCGACCTGCGCGCCGGGGACCGCTCGCTCGCCGAGCCCGTCGAACGCGCGCTGGCGGCCGCCGCCGCCGAGCTCGGCACCCCCGCCCCCGCGCCCGAACCCGTGGCGGCCCTGTGCGCCGCCGCCGGCCGTCCGCTGCTGATCGTCCTGGACGGCCCCGAGGAGGCCCCGGCCCCGCTGGACGGGCGGTGGCTGCGCGGCGCCGGGCAGTGGCTCACCGGCTGCGGGGCCCGGCTGCTGACCGCCTGCGGCGACCAGCTCGGGGAACGGCTCGCCGCCGAACCCTGGGGCCGCGGCCCCAGCCCCGCGCCCCGCCCGGACGACCCGGCCCCCGGCGGCGACCTGGCCGGCGCCCCCACCGTACGGATGGACGGCGGCGGCCCCGGCACGCCGACCCTGGCCCGGCACCGCCTCGGCCCGCTGCCCGCCGAGGCCGCCGACCGGCTGCGCCGCCGCCACGGGCTGCCGCCCGGCTGCCCCGGCGGCGCCGACGCCCGGCACCCGCTGGCCGTCCGGCTGGCCGGCGAACTGTGGGCCGAGGGCGTGCGCGGCGAACCGGCCCGCCGCGGCGAGCTCTTCGCCGCCCACCTGGACCTGCGCTGCCTGCGGATCGCCCAGCGGCTGGCCCAGCGGTCGACCCGGCAGACGACGGAGTGCGGCCGGCCGCGCCGCCCGGGCGCCCACCGCCGGGGCGCCGCCCCGCCCGCCGCACCCACCGGGCCGACGCCCGGGCGGGTTCGCCGGCTCGCCGCCGCGGTGGCCGGTCGGGTCCACGAGGCGGCCCGGCGGATGCTCGGCGCAGGGCCCGGCGGGCTCGGCCGCGACGCCTTCGAGGAACTGTTCCCGACCGAGGGCGGCTGGGCCGCGGCGGTGCTCGCCGAGGGCCTGCTCGTGCCCGCCGGGCCCGGATTCCGCTTCGCCCACGGGGAGTTCGCCGACTGGCTGCAGGGCCGGCACCTGGACCTGGACGCGGCACTGCGGCTGCTGCTCGGCGAGGCCGCGGACAGCACGCCGGACGGCGCGGCCAAGGCCGTTCCCCGGCACCGGATCGGCCCGGTCGCCGCCGCGCTGGCCCGGGTGGCCGAGACCTGGGGCGCGAGCGCCCTCGACCCGTGGCTGCACCGGATCGACCGCGCCCTCGACCTGCGCCCGCCCGGCAGCGAACCCGCCTGGTGGGCCGCCGCGTTGTTGGCCGCCGGGCTGGCCGCGAGCCCGGACCCGGCCGAACACCGCGAGCTGCTCGACCGGTTGGCCGGCCGGATCGTCGAACGGTCCGCCGGCGGCCCGGCCGCGCCGAGGACCGGGCCGACCTCGGCGGCGGACGGGCTCGACCGCTTCGGCCCGGCCTTCTGGACCGGACTCGGCCTGCCCCCGGAAACCGAACTCGCCCTGCTGCGCCGCCTGGTGGCCGCCGACCGGCCCGGCCGTCCGGGCTTCCTCGGCGCGGCGGCCGAACGGCTGCGCGCCGACCCCGTCGCGGTCTTCCCGCTGCTGTGCGCATGGTTCGAGGACCGCACCTCGCCCGTCGCCGCCGACCTCGCCCACGACCTGCTGCACGCCCACCGCCGGCTCGCCCTCGACGAGTTGGCCGACGCGCTGGCCGACGCCGCCCACCCCAGGGCGGACGCGCTGCTCACCGTCCTGGCCGCCGAGGAGCCCTCCGCGCTGTGCCGCGCCGTGGACCGCTGGAGCCACGACCGCAGGCCCGAACGGCACGTCGCGGCCGCCGCGCACGCCCTGCGGACGGCCCCGTACGCGACCGGGGCCGGCGCCGAACTGCTGCGGCACACCGCGTTGACCCTGCTCGCCCGCGAGGACGAGCCCGGCCTGCACGGCGCCGCACTGGCGCTGCTGGTCGGCGACCCGGCCACCCGGGCCGAGCACCTGCCCGCCGCGCTCGCCCGGCTGCGGGCCGGCGGCGACGCCTTCCTCACCCCGCGCGCGCTCGCCCCGGCCCTGGACGGCGACCCGGAGCCGGTGCTGGCCGCCCTCGCCGACGCGCTGTCGGCCCCCGGCGCGGCCGTCGCCGAGACGCTGCGGGTGCTCGCCGACGCCCGCACCCCGGTGGCCGCCCGGCGCGGCGCCGAACTCGCCGCCCGGCTGCTGCGCGAGCACCCGGCGCTGGCCGGCCCGGTCGCCGCCGACTACCTCGGCCGCCGGCTCGCCGCCGCGCCCGGCCACGTCGGGGGATCGGCCGCCCGGCTGCAGCTGCGGGTGCTGCTCGCCGCCGCGCTGGGCGCACGGGCCGCGGCGGTGCGGCGGCCGTTCGCCGAGGTGCTCTCCCGCCCGGTGCCCGACCCGGCGGCGGACGCGCTGCGCTGCGAGCTCCTGGACACCCTGCTCGCCGCCGAGACCGACCCGGCCGTCCTGACCGAAGCCGTCGAGCGGCTGGCCGAGCACTGCGCGGCCGAGAAGCCCGCCCGGGTGCGCGCCGTCCTGGCCCGCGCGACCCCCGCGCTGCCCGGCGCCGACGACCTGCTGGTGCGCTGCGCCGGCCGCTCGGCGGCCTTCGCCCGGCTGCTGGCCGACTGGCTGCTCGCCGACCCCCGGGAGGCCGCCCCGGCCGCGCCGGACGGCCCCGGGATGGCCCGGCTGAGGGCGCCGGCCGCGGCCGGACGCGACCCGCAGTACGCCGCCGCCGAGGCCGAGCGGGCGCCGCTCGTACCGGCGGTGCGCCCAATCCGTATTCCGGTGCCGGAGCCGGGGCGGGCGCATGGCACGCTATAGGGGTTCGGTTTTGGGCGTTTGAGCGTACGAGGGTACGCACCGTACGGACAAGGAGCGGTCGGGTGCAGCGCTGGCGTGGCCTGGAGGAGATCCCCGGTGACTGGGGGCGCAGCGTCGTCACCATCGGCTCGTTCGACGGTGTGCACCGCGGGCATCAGCTGATCATCGGACGGGCGGTCGAGCGCGCCCGCGAACTGGGCCTCTCCTCGGTCGTGGTGACCTTCGATCCGCACCCGCGCGAGGTCATCCGCCCCGGCAGCCACCCGCCGCTGCTCGCCCCGCACCCCCGCCGCGCCGAGCTGATCGCCGAGCTGGGCGTGGACGCGGTGCTGGTGCTGCCGTTCACCCAGGAGTTCTCCCAGGAGTCCCCGGAGGCCTTCGTCCAGCAGGTCCTGGTGGACGCGCTGCACGCCCGGGTCGTCATCGAGGGCCCCAACTTCCGCTTCGGGCACCGGGCCGCGGGGGACGTCGCGCTGCTCACCGAGCTGGGCCGGGCGGACGACTTCGAGGTCGAGGTGGTCGACCTTCAGGTGTCCGGCGCGGCCGGGGACGGCGAGCCGTTCTCCTCCAGCCTGACCCGCCGCCTGGTCGAGACCGGGGACATGGCCGGTGCCGGCGAGGTGCTCGGCCGCCCGCACCGGGTCGAGGGCGTGGTGGTGCGCGGCGCGCAGCGCGGCCGCGAACTCGGCTACCCGACCGCCAACGTGGAGACCGTGCCGCACAGCGCCGTCCCGGCGGACGGCGTGTACGCGGGCTGGCTGACCGCCGAGGGCGAGCGGATGCCGGCCGCGATCTCGGTCGGCACCAACCCGACCTTCGACGGCACCGCCCGCACCGTCGAGGCGTACGCCATCGACCGGGTGGGCCTGGACCTGTACGGGCTGCACGTGGCCGTGGACTTCCTGGCCTACCTGCGCGGGATGGAGAAGTTCGACTCCATCGAGGCGCTGCTGGACCGGATGGCCGACGACGTCAAGCGCGCCCGCGAGCTGACCGACGCCGGCTGACCCTGCGCACGGGAAGGGCCCGCCGACCGGATGGTCGGCGGGCCCTTTCGGCTCACTGCTGGGGGGCCTGCGGCGGGTAGCCGTAGCCGGGGCCCGGCTGCTGCGGCTGCGGGGCCCAGGGCGAGGGGGCGCCCTGCGGCGGCGGGTAGCCGTACCCGGGCGGCAGGGCCTGGCCGGGTTGGTGGGGCTGCGGCTGCTGCGGCTGGGGCTGGGGTGCCCACGGCGAGCCGGGGGCGGGCGGCGCGGTCTGCTGCTGGGCCGGGGCCTGCTGCGGTTCGACGTACGGCTGCGGCACGGCGGCCTGCGCCTGCTGCTGCCAGCCGGCCTGCTGGGCGGCCGCCTGCTGGGCCCGGGCGATGTCCTCGCCGACCAGGGTGGCCAGCTCGAAGTACGCCTCGCGGACCTTGGGCCGCATCATGTCGAGGTTGACCTCGGCGCCGGCCGCCAGGCTCTCGTCGAAGGGCACCACGACCACGCCGCGGCAGCGGGTCTGGAAGTGCGCGACGATGTCCTCGACCTTGATCATCTTGCTGGTCTCGCGCACCCCGGAGACCACCGTGATGCTGCGCTGCACCAGGTCCGCGTAGCCGTGCGCGGAGAGCCAGTCCAGGGTGGTGGAGGCGCTGGAGGCGCCGTCCACGCTGGGGGTCGAGACGATGATCAGCTGGTCGGCGAGGTCCAGCACCCCGCGCATCGCGCTGTACAGCAGGCCGGTGCCGGAGTCGGTCAGGATGATCGGGTACTGGCGGCCCAGCACGTCGATCACCTGGCGGTAGTCCGAGTCGTTGAAGGTGGTCGAGACCGCCGGGTCGACGTCGTTCGCCAGGATCTCCAGGCCGGAGTTAAGGTCCTGCGAGGTGAACTGACGGATGTCCATGTAGCTGCGCAGGTACGGGATGGCCGTCACCAGGTCGCGGATGGTCGCGCCGGTCTGGCGCTTGACCCGGCGGCCCAGGGTGCCGGCGTCCGGGTTGGCGTCGATCGCGATCACCTTGTCCTGGCGCTCGCTGGCCAGGGTCGCGCCGAGCGCGGTGGTGGTCGTGGTCTTGCCGACGCCGCCCTTGAGGCTGATCACCGCGATGCGGTAGCAGCTCAGCACCGGGGTGCGGATGATCTCCAGCTTGCGGGACTTCTCGGCGGCCGCGGCCTTGCCGCCGAACTGGAACCGCGGCTGCTGGCGCTGCTGCTTGGGCTGGCTGCGCAGCAGGCGGTCCGAGGACAGCTCGACGGCGGCGGTGTAGCCGAGCGGCGCGCCGTGCGCGGTCTGCTGCGGCGCGGCCGCCTGCTGGAACGCGGCGGGCTGGGCCGCCTCGGCGCCCTGCGGCGGCCAGGGCTGCTGCGGCTGCGCGGCCTGGGCGGCCTGGGCGGGCTGGCCGAGCGGCCCCGGCTGGGCCGGCGGCGGGTAGGCGCCGGGCTGCGGCCAGCCGCCCTGGCGCGGGTCGACCGGGACGGGCGGCGGCGTCGGAGCCTGCGGGGCCGGGGCCGGGGCCTGGGCCGCCTGCTGCTGCGCGGCGGCCTGCTGGGCGGCCCACGCGGCCATCGGGTCCGCCGGCGCGGGCTGGGCCGGGTCGGGGGACTGCGGGTAGCAGTTCGGCGGGTAGCCGTAGCCGGGCGCGGGCTCCGGGGTGTGGGCCGTCTGGCCAGGGGGGTAGCCGTAGCCGGGCGCGGGCTGCGGCACCGGGCCGCCGGGGGCGGCGGGTGCCTGCGGAGCCGGTGCCGGCGGCTGGACGACCGGGGGCTGGGCGGCCGGGGGCTGGGCCTGGGCCGCCGCCGGGTACGGCTGCGGCTGCGGCTGGGGCTGGGACTGCTGGTGCTGCACCACCGCCTCGGCGCTCGGCCACCCCGCCGCGCCGGCCGGCGGCTGCTCGGCGACGGGCGCAGCGGGCGCGACGGGCGCAGCGGGCACGACAGGTGCGGCGGCGGCAGCGGGCCCGGCGGCCGGCGAGGGCGCCGGGAACGGGACGTGCTGCGCCTCGGCCTGCACCGGCGGCACGGCCGCGGGCACGGGCGCGCCGGCACCGGCGGCAACAGCCGGGGCAGCGGCGGCGGCAGCCGGTTCGACGCCCGCGGCGGCGGCCGCCGCCGTCCCGGGCGCGGTCGGGGCCGGGGGAGCCGACTGGGGAGCCGGCTGGGGTACGGCCGGGGGCGCGGCCGCCCCCGAGACGTCCGTCTGCACGTACCAGGACGGGGGAGTGTAGTCAGGCGCGTCCGACCAGTCGTCGTCGTCCTCCGCCGCGTTGTCGCCGACGTAGACGCCGTCCCGATCGCTGCTCACTAGGGCTCCCTCGTGTTCGCCGCCGCTTGTTCAGCGGTGCCGTTGCCGCAACAAAGACTAGGCCGTTCGGCTGCCCCTGTTGAAGGCGGCTTCGGTTCCGAACCGGGATCGACCGGGACACAAGCGCCCCTCAGTCCATCCGGCGCGGGCCTCCGAGCACCTGCTGTTCGGCCTGCCCGGCCACGGCCCGGACGTACTGACGCCGCATCCGGGTGGTCCACAGGGTGAGGTCGTCGCCGAGGGTCGGCAGGGCGGCCACGTCCTCCGGGGGGAGCGACAGCACCCGGCCGACCAGCTCCGCCTCCTGCGGCATGATCCGCTGCACGCCGACCAGGTCGGCCGCGTTGAGCACCCGGGCCGCGTTCGGGCCGAGGTAGGGCAGCACGGTCAGCGTGGACTGCCAGGGCGCGGCGGAGAGCCGGCTGCGCGGCGGGCGGGCGCCGAGGTCGCGCACCACCAGCACCGGCGAGGCCACCGAGGCGCCCTGCGGGCCGAGCCGGCCGACCTGGTGCAGCGTCACGCAGGGCTGTCCGCCGCCGGCGGCCTGCGCCATCGGGCCCCACAGCTGACCGCGGGCCGTCTCCACGGCGACCCGGGCGCCGATCGCGGCGGCCCGCAGCGCGATGATCTGCGCCGTCCACACGCCGCCGACCAGCACCAGGTCGAAGGCGGTGGGGCGGAACAGGCCGAGCACCGCGGGCAGGCCCTGCGGGTCGACGCCGATCACCACGCCGTCGTCGCCGACCGGGAAGGCCAGCGCCGCGAGGTCCGCGGGCTCCAGCACGTGCTTCTCCCGTTTCGGGCCGCGCAGCCCGAAGCCGGGCAGGATGCGCGGCCGCACCCGGGGCCGCTCGGCGCCGGGCGTCGGGCCGGGCGCGGGGTAGGTCTGGTACGCCATCAGGACGCTCCTCCCAGCGGCAGGGTGGCGAGCACGCCGGGGGCCTGCTCCAGGTCGAGCCGGACGAGGCCGAGCCCGGCGGACTGCGCCCGGGTCTCCACCTGGCGGCCGAGCTGCCCGAGCTCGTCCTCGTTGCGCCCGGTGACCCGCAGGTGCCCGGTGACGGTGACGGAGCCGCCGGTGCCGTGCCCGGCGGTCAGGCTGAAGGTGCTGGCGAGCGCCGGTGAGCCGGTGATCAGGTTGACCAGGTCGGGTGCGGCGATCCGGCCGGCGCCGCCGCCGGGGCGGCTGAGCTGCGGCCAGCGGGAGATCCAGTAGGTGCTGTGCCAGCGGTCGTCGATCCGCCAGAACCGGTTGCCCTCCTGGGTGCGGCGGGTGGTGCCGGCGCCGCTGCCGGTGCCCTGGCGGCCGGCGACCGCGATCGGGTTGGCGCAGGTGGAGATGGCCAGGGCGGCGATCAGTTCGCGCTCGTCGAGCACGGTCGCGTTGAACCCGGCGCTGTTCAGCCGGCCCGCCAGCTGGTCGGTGACGCGCTTCAGCGCCCTGCGGGCGCCCTCCTCGCCGCCGCCGCGGGCCCGGACGGCGGCCGCGGCCCGCTCCGGGTCGAGCTTGAGCGCGATCCAGGTGAGCCGCAGCCCGGGGGTGGCGGTGCCGTCCGGGAGTTCGCGGTAGGCGCGGGCGGCCAGCGACTGCTCGGGCACGTGCGGGGCCGGGGCGGGCTGGGTGTGCTGCACCAACTGGACGGACTCCAGCGTGATGTCGTCCACGGTGAGCGCCGAGCAGACGACGTCCAGCGGCAGCGGAAGCGCGGTGCGCACCGGGCGCAGCGGCTGGTCCTTGGCCTGGACGAGCAGCACCGAGCTGAGGAACGTCCCGTCGCCGACCATGCCGGTCTCCCGGCGCACCGGCCGGCCGCCGAGGTCGGCCTCGGTGGCGTGGGTGCAGGTGCGCAGCGCCGGTTCGAGTTCCAGGGCGGGGGCGAGGGCCGGGTCGGTGCCGGCCGGCGGCAGCAGCGTACGGGCCTGCCGCTGCCGGGACTTGAGGGCCGAGCGGACGCGCAGCAGCTCCGGGACGGACCGGCCGCGCAGCCGGATCACGGCGAGCAGGAGCAGTACCAGGGAGACCGCGCCGAAGCCGGCCGCGACCGGGCGGCTGATCGTCCAGCCGACCGCGACGAGGGCCGCGGCGACCTCGACCAGCACCAGCTGGTGGAGCTTCAACCGGCCGCCGAGCAGCCCCGGCCGGGGGTTGACGCGGACCGTGACGGGCCCGCCGGCGGCGCCCCGCGGGCCGGTGCCGGCCGAGGGTGCCGCGGTGCTCGCGGGCGGGCCGCCGCGCCGTCCGCGGCCGGCGCGGCGCGGGCGTTCGGCCCCGGCCGCGGCTTCGGCCGCTTCCCCCGCGCCGGCGCGTCGTCGTCGAGCGGTCTGGTTCGGCATCCCCCGGTGGCCCCCTCTGACTCGGATGTCGCGGCCCGGCTGGCTGGCTCGTGGACCGTACCCGTACCGTACTCACCGTCCGCTGCCGCATCGTAGAGGGTTCGGGCCCGGTCCGGTCCAACGGGTGCGGGGCACGGGGCGGGCCGCCGGGCGGCGGTCCGGCGGGGCCGGCAGGGGCACGGCCGACAGGGGCAGGTCCGACAAGGGGGACGACGAGCACATGGCATCGCGCCGGGACGAGCTGAACGCGTACACCTTCGCCAGGAAGCGCACGGTGGGCGCGTTCCTGCTGCCCACCGGCGGCGGCAGTGACGAGGACGCGCCGCGCCCGGTCAAGGCGGTGCTGCCGAGCGTCCTGGTCGGGGCGCTGGTGGTCGCGGGCTTCGGGGTGTGGGGGGTGTTCAAGCCGAGCGCGCCGCTGCACTGGGACGAGGGCAAGGCGATCATCCAGGGCAAGACCTCGACCACCCGGTACGTGATACTGACCGACCCGGACGGGAGGACGAAGCGGCTGCACCAGGTGCTGAACATGTCCTCGGCCCGGCTGGTGCTGCCGGCCGGCGCCCAGGTGGTGGTGGTCGCCGACGAGGTGCTGGACCGCTACCCCAACCACGGCCCGACGATCGGGATCCCGTACGCGCCGGACAAGTTGCCGAGCCGGGACAACGCGGACAAGGCGATGAAGTGGTCGGTCTGCGACCGCCCGGGCTCGGACGACAAGCAGGAGACCGTCAACCAGGCGGTGTTCGTGGCGGCCGGTCAGGACGCGGCGGCGCTGGCCGCCAAGGACCGCATGCTCGGCCCGGACCAGCTGCTGCTGGTGCAGCAGGCGGACGATCAGCAGGTGTCCACCGCGCCGGCGCCCGGCCAGCCGGGCGCGGGCGCGGGCGCGGGCGCCGCGAGCGTGTTCCTGGTGGACGCGCAGGGCCGCAAGCACGAGATCGGCTCGCCGCAGTCGGACGCCAACGAGCGGAAGGCGCTGATCACCGCGGTGTTCGGGCCGAACGCGGTGCCGCAGCGGGTGAAGCGGGAGTGGCTGGACACCCTGCTGCCCGGCACCCCGGTCACCTTCCCGAAGGTCGAGGGCGCGGTCGACAGCCAGGGCGCCAACACCAAGGTGGAGCTGAACAACCAGGCCGACCGCCGGGTCGGCCGGCTGGTGCACTACCAGGACCGCCACTACGTGGTCGGCAAGGACCGGCTGTACCTGGTCACCCCGTTCCAGGCCGAGCTGATCCGGCAGAACCCGGCGTACCAGATGCTCTACAAGTACGACCAGGACCAGAAGCCGCGCAGCGACGAGATGACCCCGGCCGACCAGGCGAAGAACAACAGCGACGTCCGGCTGCCGGACACCGCGGCGGACTGGCCGCTGAAGTCCGGTGCGCCGGTGAACAACTGGCAGGCCCCGCAGGACGCCCGGCTGGTGGTGTGCAGCACCTTCGACGGGGTCGCCGAGGACGGCAAGACGTCCCGGCGCAGCGTCTGGGCCGGGACGGCGTACCCGGCGCGGTACGACAACGGCGCCGGCGCGGCCTACGTGACCCCGGGGCACGGCCTGTTCTACCGGGCGATGGACGCCGGCGCCGGCGGCTCGGGCACGGACTTCCTGATCACCGAGACCGGCCTGCGCTACGCGGTGCCGTCCAACGGCGACGGCGGCGGCCCGGCCGGCCCGCCGTCCGGCCCGCCGAAGACGCCGACGGCGAAGCCGACCACCGCGCCGCCGGCCCCGGGCGACCCGCAGCAGCCGCCGCAGCAGCAGGACGAACCGGGCGGCAACCAGGCCCGGTTGGGCTACCAGGGCGTCCAGCCGCTGCCGGTGCCGCACGAGTGGTCGAACCTGGTGCCGGCCGGTCCGCCGCTGACCGCGAAGAGCGCCGCGCAGCCGCAGAACGCCTGAGCGGCCAAGCGGCGCAACGGAATTGGCCGGTGTGTCATGGTCTGGTAACCGGTCGGTGCTCGGTGTTGGGCGAGTTGCGTGTGCCGACTACAGTGCTGCTGGCATCACAAGGGTGATGTGACGGGTGGGCCGCTCCGGGCCCCTCCGTGCACACAGTGTTTCTCATGGGGGACGGTGGAGCATGGGTCAGTTCACGATGACAGCACAGGAGATGACGGAGTTCGCCAAGCAGATCGGCGAGGCGATCCACAAGATCGAGGGGGAGCAGACCAAGCTCCACAACACGGTCACCAACATCGGCGGCGGGTGGAAGGGCCAGGCGGCCACCGCCTACACGAACCTGCAGACCCAGTTCAACGACGACATCAAGGCGCTGAACCAGTCCCTCAACGCGATCAAGGACGCGATCGAGCGGACCACCGCGCACTACGCCCAGACCGAGGCCGAGCAGCAGGACCAGTTCCGGCCGCAGAGCTGATCACGGCGCCCGCCGTCGCGCCGATCGCCGCTCCGCTCCGCTCCGTCGCTCCACCGGATGCCCGCCGCCCACCGCGCGGGCGCCCGTTCCTCGTCTAGGGAGACACCGTGTCCGACCAGATCCACGTCAACTTCGAGACCCTCCACCACGCTTCGGAGGAGGTCAAGAACGTCGCCTCGCGCATCGACCACCTGCTGAACGACCTCAAGGGCAACGTCAAGAAGATCTCCGGCAGCTGGGTGGGCAAGGCCCAGGAGGGTTACCAGGCCCACCAGACGCAGTGGGACACCCGCGCCGCCCACCTGCAGAGCGTCTGCAAGCAGATCGCCGACGCGCTGGAGAGCGCCGCGGTCAGCTACCGGCAGACCGAGGACGCCAACGCCAAGAACTGGAGCTGATCCCGCGTCCCCCGAAGGGGGGAAGCGGGCAGGGGGCGGGCACCCGGATCCCGGGGCCCGCCCTTCGGTGCGCCCGGCAGGAACGGCCCAGACCCGCCCAGTGGGGGAGCGAGATGAGGAGCGACAGGGTGTCCGGACGCCGGTACCGGAAGGCGGCCGCGGCGTTCGCCGCGCTCGCGGTGCTCGGCGGCCCGCTCGCCGCGCCGGCCCGTGCGGACGGGCCGGGCCTGGCCGCCGTGGGCGACTGCCCGAAGAACGCCCCGGACGTGCCGACCGTGCCGTGGTCGCTGCAGCGCCTGCTGCTCGACGAGCTGTGGCAGGGCGGGCGGACCACCGGCAGCGGCGTGGCGGTCGCGGTCATCGACACCGGGGTGGACGACCGCAACCCGCAGCTGAAGGACAAGGTGCTGGCGGGCTCCAACCTGCTGGTCAACCCGGAGACCAAGCAGCCGATCGACGCCACCACCGCCAAGGACGACCCGGTCGGCCACGGCACCAAGGTGGCCGGCATCATCGCCGCCCGCCGCGTCAGCCAGAGCGGCTTCGTCGGCCTCGCTCCCGACGCCCAGATCTACTCGGTCCGGCAGAACGACAGCGAGGGCCACGGCGACGTCTCCAGCCTGGTGGCGGCCGTCAACGAGGCCGTCGCCGTCAAGACCAGGGCCCCGGACAAGGGCGGCCCGGTCAACGTCCAGGTCATCAACATCTCCCAGGACGTGCGCGGCGCCGGCGACAGCCACTTCGGCGGCTACCAGGAGCTGAAGGCCGCGATCCAGCACGCCGAGGACGCCGGCGTCGTGGTGGTCGCCTCCACCGGCAACGACGGCAAGGAGGGCGACACCTACCCGGGCGCCTTCCCGACCGTCCTCGCGGTCGGCGCCTCCGACCGCAACAACGAGCGCGCGCCGTTCTCCCAGTACGGCGACTTCGTGAAGGTCGCCGCGCCCGGCGTCGACATGCTCTCCACCGTCCCCGGCGGCGGCCAGTGCGTGGACCAGGGCACCAGCTTCGCCGCCCCCTACGTCTCCGGGCTGGCCGCGCTGCTGAAGGGCGCGCATCCGGACTGGTCGCCGGCGCAGGTGCGGGCCTGGATCGAGCAGACCGCCCAGCGCACCCAGCGCGAGCCGGACCGGTTCACCGGCTGGGGCGTGGTGGACCCGGTCCGGGCCGTCACCAAGGCGCCCGCCGTCGCGCCGACCGCGGCCGTCCCCGAGGCGCCCGTCCAGCTGGCCGCCGCCCCGATCGTGCCGCAGCCGGTCGGCCTCGGCGAGACCCAGGCCGACCGCGACGGCCGCACCGCGACGTACGTGCTCGGCACCGGCGCGCTGCTGGTCGCGCTGCTCGTCGGCGGCGGCGTGGTGCTGCGCGACCGCCGCCGCGCGGCAGAACGGAAACTGACGGTGTAACACCCCATCCCACCCGCCGCATCAAACAGGTGTCGGAGCGGGGCGGACCAACGGGGGGCAGTGCGCATGGGGTGGATCGGGAACGGCCGGGAGGCCAAGGACGCCGAGTTCCTGGAACTCGTGTCCAGCCGCACCGGCCACCTGTACCGCTCGGCCTGCCTGCTCACCAGCGGCGACACCCACTACGCCGAGGACCTCGTCCAGGAGGCCCTCAGCCGGATGTACGTCCTGTGGCGGCGCAGCGCGTGGACCGGCCGGTCCCGGATCGACAACCCGGCGGCCTACACGCACACCGTGATGGTCCGCGCCTTCCTGGCGCAGCAGCGCCGCCGTTCCAGCGGCGAGCGCCCCACCGACGCCCTGCCGGAGCCGGAGGGCCGGGAGGACTCGGACAGCACGCTGCGGCTGACCCTCCTCGACGCGCTCGGCCGGCTGTCGGCGAAGGACCGCGCCGTCCTGGTGCTGCGGTACTGGGAGGACCGCAGCGTCGAGGAGACGGCCGAGGTGCTGCACGCCTCCTCCGGCGCCGTCCGGACCCGCACCACCAGGGCGTTGGCCAAGCTGCGCACGCTGCTCGGCGACTCGCTGGGCGAACTCGCCGGCCGTTGAAGCCCGTGGGGCCGACCCGGGTGGCCGCGCCGGGGGCGGCGGACCGGTTCCCGAACATCCATGACGCAAGGAGAAGGTGATCATCCATGTCCGAAAACGAGAAGTTCGAGGACGATCTGCTCGTCGCCATGACCCGCACCGGCGAGGGGTTCCGCACCGAGCAGGGCGAGTTGGTGGCCGGCGGCTACCAGCGCGGCCGCCGCCGCTGGCGTCGGCGCTCGACCGCCGCGGTGGTGGGCGGCGCGGCCGCGCTGGCCCTGGTGGGCGGTGGCGCCGTCTACCTGACCGGGTCGCCGGCCAAGGACGCGGCCCCGGTGGCGGCCGCGGCCGCCCCGAGCGGCTCGGCGGGGCTCACCCCGGCCGCCTCGCCGTCCGCGGCGAGCGCGTCCGAGGCCCCGGCGGCGCCGCCGGTCAGCGGTGACGACGTGGTGGCCGCCTTCAAGGCGCTGCTGCCCGCGGGCCAGACCTTCGACGCCAAGGGCACCGGCACCGAGCCGCCGGCCGGCAAGCCGTACGGCGGCGGCATCTCGGCGACGGCCTCGCTGGTCTTCGACGACGGCCACGGCAAGGCCGCGATGGGCATCTCGCTCGGCCGCCTCGGGGACAACGACCCGAACCGGTCGCAGAACACCTGCCCGGACAAGAAGCTCGTCCCGTACGACGCCTGCACGGCGACCACCCTGCCGGACGGGTCCACGCTGACCGTCTTCCAGGGCTACGAGTACCCGGACAAGCACGTCTCGACCAAGTGGTGGAACGCCAAGCTGATCGGCAAGGACGGCCGCCAGATCGAGCTGTCCGAGTGGAACTCGGCGGCCGAGAAGGACGCGGCGGACAGCCGTACGGCGCCGCCGCTGTCGCCGGAGCAGCTGAAGGCGATCGTGACCGACAAGTCCTGGGACAAGGTCGTCGCCTCGATCCCGGAGCCGAAGCCGGTCAGGACGCGGGACACCGGCAAGGAGTACAGCGCGCAGGAGATCCTGCAGATCACCGCGAAGCTGCTGCCGAGCGGGCTGCGGGAGACGGAGGTCAACGACAAGGGCTACGGCTACGCCAACTTCGTGCTGGACGACGGCAAGGGCAAGTCCCTGGTCGAGGTCAACGTCCAGGACTGGGGCCACAACGAGGTGACCAAGGAGCAGGTGTTCGGCAACGCCGAGACGAAGCCGGACGGGTCCAAGGTGGTCGTCCGCAAGCAGCCGGGCAACCCGGCCGGCTGGATCGTCGACGCCCTGCACCCGGACGGCACCCGGGTGGTGGTCGCCGCGTACAACAGCGGCAGCCAGCGCACCCCGGCGACCCGCACCACCCCGGTGCTGACCGACGAGCAGCTGCAGACGATCGCCCTCAGCCCGGAGTGGAAGCTCAAGAAGTAGCCGCCGCCCGGACGCGGCGGTGCCCCGGGCTGGGGGAGGCCCGGGGCACCGCCGTGTGGGGGGTGGGGATGGTCAGGACTGCTGCTGGTCCTCGGGGAGGGTGATCACCCAGCGGGTCTCCTGCCGGGGGCGCAGGTAGAACAGCCAGTAGAGGGTGGCGGCGGCGGTGATGCCGCCGGTCCACAGCAGCGGCTCGGCGGCGAGCTTGGTCATGATGTAGAGCAGCACGCCGATCAGCAGGACGGGGATGACCGGCCACAGCGGCATCCGCCAGGCGGCGGCGTGCTTGTGGTGGGCGCGGCGGGACAGCAGCGAGGCGACCGCGACCAGCAGGTACATCGCGGTGACGGCGACGCCGGTGATGTTGCTGAGCAGCTCGCCCTTGACGAAGCAGAGCGCGGCGCCGGGCAGGCCGACCGCCAGGGTGGCGACCCACGGGGAGCCGAACCGGCCGAGGGTGCCGAAGGCCTTGTTGACCGGCTCCGGCCAGGCCTTGTCGCGGGCGGAGGCGAACAGCACCCGGGAGTTCTGGATCACCATGACGATGCCGGCGTTGATGATGGCCAGCGCGATGCAGAGGCTGATGAAGGTGCCGACCGCGGAGTTGCTCCAGGCGGTGACCATGGCCGAGATGTCGCCGGCGGCCAGGGTGTCCAGGTCGGGGGCGCCCATGGTGATGGCGGCGACCGGGATCAGGATGATGGCGCTGGAGAGGCCGAGCGTCCACAGCACGGTGCGGGAGACGGTGCGGCGGGGGTTCTCCAGCTCCTCGGACAGGTAGACGGCGGTGGAGAAGCCCTGGGTGACGAACAGGGCGATGCCGAGCGCGCCGACGATGGCGCCGATGCCGACCGGGTTGACGGCGCCGTGGTCCCCGGCGACCACGCCGTGCAGCAGGCTCGGGTGGTCGGGGTTGGTGTGGGCGAAGCCGAGCACGGAGACGACGGCGGCGGCGACGACCTCCAGGACCAGGAAGACGCCGGTGATCCAGGCGTTGGCCCGCAGGTCGAGCAGGCCGGCCAGGGTGGCGGCCAGCATCACCGCGGCGCCCGCGATCGGCTTGGGGACGTCCAGGACGGGTGCCAGGTACTCGGCGGTGCCGAGGGCGATGACCGAGGGGACGATCATCACCACGATGAGTGACTGGACGAAGACCAGCCAGCCCATCAGCCGTCCGGCCAGGGTGCCGACCATCGCGTACTCGCCGCCGGCGCTGGGGATCAGGGTGCCGAGCTCGGAGTAGCAGAAGGCGACGGCGACGCAGAGCACCGAGCCGATGGCGATGGCCAGGGCGGTCGCGCTGCCGATGCCGGCGAACAGCTGCGGCACGATCACGAACAGCGTCGAGGCCGGGGTGACGCAGGACAGCGTGAGGAGCGTGCCGCCCACGACGCCGATCGAGCGCTTGAGCTGCTGGGGGGCACCCGCGTCGGCCGCCTGGGCGGTCACGGACTGTGGCGGGCGAAGCGTGTCGGTCATGTGGCTTCCGATCGGCTCTGTGCGGTCCTGGGATGGGAGCGGTATCGCCTCCGCTGGCTGGCTGCTCGGGTCCTGGTCAGTGCGCTCCCGGGCCGCAATGGAACCGTGGCGTATGGAGCGCGTCAACGCCGCGACCGCTTCGGATTCCGTTGCGGACAGGCGCATGAACATGCGATCCGAAGATCACGTTCGGTCATCGCACTGTTTGTCCGACTTGTTACTTTGGCCGCCGTGCATCTGAATCCAAGGTGAACGTCGAATTGCGCTCCGGAATTCAAAGGCGTCGGCCGGGCGGACGGCGATACGCCCAGGTGGCCGCGCGTGCCCCCGGAGCCGCACCGGCCGGGTACGGGAACCGCAGCCCTCGCCCGGAAAGATCTCTGTAACGTTTCAGCACCCGAGACGCCGAAGGGGCCGGACCTCCCGGGCCCGACCCCTTCCGCTCACTGTCCGTAGCCGCCGGCGGAGGCCGGACGGCGGCGGACACCCGTCACGTCACCGGCAGCCAGCCCGTCTGGACCATCTGCCCGGCGCTCACCCGGCGTGACACGTACACCCCGCGGCCCGGCGGCAGCGCCTGCGGCCGGACGGTGCCCAGCAGCGCGCCCTCGTCCCGGTTCCCGGACAGGATCACGCCCTGCCCGCCCAGCTCGCGCATCCGCTGCAGCACCGGCTCGTACAGCGAGCGCCCGGCGCCGCCCGCGCTGCGGGCCACGATCACCCGCAGGCCGATGTCCCGGGCGAACGGCAGGAACTCCGCCAGCGGCGCCAGCGGGTTGCCCGAGCTCGTCGCGACCAGCTCGTAGTCGTCGACGATCACGAACATGTCCTTGCCGCTGTACCAGCTGCGGTTGCGCAGCTGCTCGGCCGTCACGTCCGGGCCCGGCAGCCGGCGCGAGCAGGCCCCGCGCAGCATCTCCACGATCGCCGACATGGCCGGCTGCGCGGCCGCGTACTCCACCAGGTACTCCTGCGGCACGGTGCCCAGCAGGGCGCGCCGGTAGTCGCCGATCACGATGCCCGCCTGCTCCGGCGTGTAGCGCTCGGTGATCTGCTTGACCAGCATCCGCAGCAGCGCGGACTTCCCGGACTCGGTGTCGCCGAACACGATGAACAGCGGGTCCGTCTCGAAGTTGACGAACACCGGCGCCAGCTCGGCCTCGTCCACGCCGAAGGACACCCCGCGCTCCGGGTGCTCGGAGCCCTTCGGCAACGACGTCCCGTCCAGCACGGCCGGCAGCATCCGCACCTGCGGGGCGCGCGGCCCCGCCCAGGCCCCGTCGACCGCGGCGACCAGCGCGGCCACCCCGTCCTGCAGGTCCTCCACCGAGGAGGAGCCGTCCAGCCGCGGCAGGCCGCCCAGGAAGTGCAGCCGCTCCGCGGTGATGCCCCGCCCGGCCAGCGGCGGCACGTTCTGCGCCACCCGGCGGTCCACCTCGGACTCCATCGAGTCGCCGAGCTTCAGCTCGGTGCGGTTCTGCAGCAGGTCCTTCAGCGCCGGGCGCACCTCCGCGTACCGCGCGGCGGTGATCACCAGGTGGACGCCGTAGCCGAGGCCGCGCTGGGCGATGTCGGCGATCACCGGCTCCAGCGCGTCGAACTCCTGCTTGAAGGTGTTCCAGCCGTCGATCATCAGGAACACGTCGCCGAACGCCTCGTCCGGCAGCTGACCGGCCGCCCGGCGGGCCCGGTAGGTGGCGATGGTGTCGATCCCGGTGGCCCGGAACAGCTCCTCGCGCCGGTTCAGCACCCCGTGCACCTCGGACACCATCCGGCGCACCTTGTCCACGTCCAGGCGCCCGGCCACCCCGCCGACGTGCGGCAGCCCGGCCAGCGAGCCGAAGCTGCCCGCACCGAAGTCCAGCAGGTAGAACTGCACCTCGCGCGGGGTGTGGGTGAGCGCGAACGAGGCCACCGTGGTGCGCACCACCGTCGACTTGCCCGAGCGCGGGCCGCCCACGACCAGGCCGTGGCCGGCCGCCCCCGCGTAGTCGACCTCCAGGATGTCCGTCTTCTGCTCGCGCGGCTTGTCCACGACGCCGATCGGCACCCGCAGCCGCCCGCCCGGGTACCCGGGCGCGGTCAGGCCGCGCTCCGGCACCACCTGCAGCGGCGGCAGCAGGTGGTCCAGGCTCGGCGCGTCCGCCAGCGGCGGCAGCCACACCTGGTGCGCCGCCGGGCCCTGGCCGGCCATCCGGTGCACGAACACGTCCAGCACGGTGTCCACCAGCGCGTCGTCCTGCTCCTGGACCGGCGGCGCCTCCTCCTCCACCGGGTCCGGCAGCTCCACGTACGCCGCGGTGAACTCCACCGGCCTGGCGTTCAGCCGCCGCCCGCCCGTCGACCGCTGCTGGCCCGGCGCCCGGTACGGCCCCGAGACGTACGCGGCCTTGAACCGGTCCATCACGTCCTCGCCGAACTTCAGGTAGCCGACGCCCGGCACCGGCGGCAGGTGGTACGCGTCCGGCACGCCGATCGCCGCCCGCGACTCGGCCGCCGAGAAGGTCCGCAGACCGATCCGGTACGACAGGTAGGTGTCCAGGCCGCGCAGCTTGCCCTCCTCCAGACGCTGCGAGGCCAGCAGCAGGTGCACGCCCAGCGACCGGCCGATCCGGCCGATCTGGATGAACATCTCGATGAAGTCCGGCTTGGCGGTGAGCAGTTCGGAGAACTCGTCGATGATCAGCACCAGCGAGGGCAGCGGGTCCAGTGCCGCGCCGGCCGCCCGGGCCCGCTCGTACTCGTGGATGTTGGCGTAGTTGCCGGAGCGGTGCAGCAGCTCCTGGCGGCGGTGCAGCTCGCCCTCGATCGCGTCCCGCATGCGGTCGACCAGGGTGAGCTCGCCCTCCAGGTTGGTGATCACCGCCGAGGTGTGCGGCATGTCCGCCATGCCGGAGAAGGTCGCGCCGCCCTTGAAGTCGGCGAGCACGAAGTTCAGCGTCTCCGAGGAGTGCGTCATCGCCAGCGCCAGCACCAGGGTGCGCAGCAGCTCCGACTTGCCGGAGCCGGTCGCGCCCACGCACAGGCCGTGCGGGCCCATGCCCTCCAGCGCGGCCTCCTTGATGTCCAGGTAGACGTGCTCGCCGTTCGCCCCCACCCCGATCGGCACCCGCAGCCGCTCGTGCTGGGCGCGCGGGCGCCAGCTGCGCGCCACGTCGAAGGAGCCCGGATCGCCGGAGCTCATCATGTCGGTGAAGTCCAGGTTCGACAGCAGCGGCTCGTCGTCGCCGCCCGCCGAGATCCGGTACGGCGCCAACTGCCGCGCCAGCGCCTCCGACTGCCACGTCGACAGCAGGTCCGGCTTGCCGGTGTACGTCGCCCCGGAGGCCGAACGCAGCACCAGCTCCTCGGAGTTGACCGTCACCATCAGGTGCCCGCTCGGCTCGTCCACGTCACCCGGGACGACCTCGATGACGGTCACCCCGTGCAGGCCCTCCGGGCTCGCCAGCAGCGAGTCGTGCGGCACCCCGGCTCCGTCCATGACGACCACCAGGTGCGGCTGGTCCTGCGCCGGCGCCGCGTCCCGGACGAACCGCTGGCGGCCGGACAGCTCGTCCTGCAGCAGGTACTCCAGCTTACCCAGGTCGTGCGCGGTCAGCCGGCGCGAGCCCGCGCCGTCACCCTCCTTGCGGTGCTGGTTGTGCGGGAGCCACTTCGTCCACTCCCACTCCTCGGCCGCGCCCGGCGCCGCCGCCACCGCCACCAGCAGGTCGTCCGGCGAGTGCAGCGTGGTCAGCTGGGCGATCATCGCGCGCACGTTGCCGTACACCGCGTCCGGCTCCCCGCACACCGTGATGTGGTAGAAGGCCCGCAGCGACACCGCCAGCGGCAGGTCCTGCAGGGTGCCGTGCGCCTTCAGGAAGGAGTGCATCGCCGCCGCCGACAGCGGCTCCAGCTCGTCCATCGGCGCGGTCTGCGGCGCCACCAGCGGCGTCGACAGCTGCACCGGCCCCAGGCCCACCCGGATCTGCGCGAAGTCGCCGTCCCCGGAGCGCCGCTCCCACAGCCGCCGCCCCTCCGCCACGATCGACCACAGCTGGTCCGGCGCCGGATTCAGGAACAGCAGCGCCCCGCGCTGGCTCTCCGCCGTGCGGCGCACCTGGCGGCGCATCTGCTGCAGGTATTTCAGGTAGTCGCGCCGCTCGTCCGCCAGCGCCGTCGAACCGCCCTTGCGGGCCCGCACGACCTGCGCCAGCACCATGCCCAGCGTCGAGGCGATCATCAGACCGCCCATGATCTTCATCGGGGCCTGGGCGCCGGGCGAGAAGAAGAACACCGCCGACCCGCCCATGCCGAGCATCGGCAGGATGCTCATCAGCCAGTCCTCGCCGCCCTGCCGGGGCAGCTCCGGCGGCGTCTCCAGCACCACCGGATCGTCCGGCACCGCCGGCGGATAGGCCCTGGCCGGGCGCTTGACCGTGATCACACCCATGTGACATCCACCCCGCGGCGTCGATCGATCACTTCGGCATCAGCCCTCACGCAACTGGACTCGTACGGACCGGACCCGTACGGCTCGTACGGGATCCCGAGACCGACGAACCCCGCCCCCCACGCGCAGGGGCCGATCCTAACGGTCGCCCCCGCACCGCCCGCCACGGCCCGGCCCCGACCGGCCCCAACCGGCCCCGGCACCGGGCACGAACCGACCCGGTAGGGTAACGCCGCGCCAACTCGCGGACCGGCGGACCCAGTTCCCCGGCCCCCGCGCAGCAGCCACACCGAGCGCCGCCGGACCGCGGCCGTCAACGAGGGGGAGCGCCCAGTGCGTCGAAGGAACGAGGGGCGGCCATGACGAGCCCCGCCGCGACCGGCTACTGCCGGGTCACCGTCGTCGCCCCGGACCGCCGGATCGACGTCGCCCTGCCCGAGGACGTCCCGCTCGCGGACGTCTACCCCGAGGTGCTGCGGCTCGCCAACCAGAGCCAGCCCGAAGGCGCCCCGACCGGCTTCCACCTCGTCCGCCGCGACGGCACCGTCCTCGACAGCGGCCTGCCGCTCGCCGCCCAGCAGGTCCGCGACGGCGACCTCCTCGCGCTGCGCCCGTTCGCCGAATCCCTCCCGCCCGCCGTCTACGACGACGTCGCCGACGCCATCGCCAGCGCCGTCCAGGCCGACCACCGGTTCTGGACCGCCGAACTCATGCGCGGCTTCGGCCTCATCGGCGCCGGCGTCCTGCTCGCCCTGCTCGGCTTCGCGCTCTGGTTCTCCGACCTGCGCCACGACATGCACGGCCTGCCCGGCGTCCTGGCCGGCGTCACCGCCGTCGTCCTCACCGCCCTCGCCGGCGTGCGCGCCCGGGTCTACCAGGACGCCCACGCCGCCCTCGCCCTCGGCCTCGGCGCCCTGCCGCACGCCCTGATCGGCGGCAGCGGCGTCCTCGCCGTCGCCCACCCCGGGGACGGCCCCGGCCGCCTCCAGTTCCTGGTCGGCTGCGTCGCCGTCCTCGTCCTCTCCGTCCTCCTCGTCGGCCTGCTGCCCAGCATGGACGCGGTGTTCGTCGCCGCCGCCCTGGTCGCCGCCGCCGGCACCCTCGCCACCTTCACCGCCGTCCTGATGCCCCGCACCCCGGCCGCCGACATCGCCGCCGTCACCGGCGTCGCCGCCGTCGCCGCGATCGGCTTCCTGCCCGGCCTGTCCGCCCGCTTCGCCCGGCTCCCGGTCGGCTTCAGCGCCCCCGGCCAGACCCGCACCCGCAGCCGCGACTACGACGAGGAGGCCGAGCGCGCCGAGGCCGTCCAGTACGAGCGGATCGCCCAGCAGGCCCGCCGCGGCCACGAGGTGCTCGTCGGCCTGGTCGGCGGCTGCGCCGCCGTCGTCGTCGGCGCCTGCGCCGTCCTCGGCTTCTCCGACCGCACCTACCCGGAGCTGCTCGCCCTCGCCCTCGGCCTGGCCGCGATGCTGCGCGCCCGGCTGTTCCGCTACACCGCGCAGGTGCTCGGCCTCACCGTCGCCGGCCTGCTCGGCCTGTGCCTGCTGATCGTCGGCCTGTCCCTGCACACCCCCCAGTTCGTACTGCGCGCCGCCGGCTCCACCACCGAGCTCGACCTGCGAACCATCTGGCTCGGCGCCTCCATCGCCTTCGGCGCCGCACTGCTCACCGCGATCGCCCTGGTCGTGCCCCGGCTCGGCGTCTCCCCGTTCTGGGGGCGGGTGCTGGACCTGGTCGACAGCCTCACCCTGATCTCGCTCGTCCCGCTCGCGCTCGCCGTCCTGGACGTCTACCGGCTGGTGCGCGGCGCCACCGGCTGACCGCCCGCCGCACGTCACCCACCAGTGCCTCCCACCCGCCGACCGGCCGGGTGGGAGGCACTGGTACGCTTGGCCTTCGAGCGCAGCCGTGTGTCCACCCACTCCGTGGGACGCCGACCGCGGCCCGCGCTCACGACACCGAGTTCTCGATGAGTCCTGTGTTGTCGACCAGGACCGCTCGGTAGACCTTGAAGGAGTTGCAGTGGCTCTCGCCTCTGACGTCAAGAAGCAGATCATCGCCGAGTTCGGCCAGAAGGAGGGCGACACCGGCTCCCCCGAGGTTCAGGTGGCCATGCTCTCCCGCCGCATCTCGGACCTGACCGAGCACCTGAAGATGCACAAGCACGACCACCACTCGCGTCGTGGCCTGCTGATCCTGGTCGGCCAGCGCCGCCGTCTGCTGCAGTACCTGGCCAAGAAGGACATCGAGCGCTTCCGTACGCTCGTCGACCGCCTGGGCATCCGCCGCGGTGCCGCCGGTGGCGCCCGCTAGTCACGCCGCTCGGGGCGGCTCCCCACACCGGGGAGCCGCCCCTCGCGCGTATGTCGCGGCCCCCGGGCCGCGGCGCCCGGACATAACAACTCGCGCGCACCTCCCCAGGTGGCCGAGGATTGCACCGTAGGGTTGTGGGCATGCCGGGTGATGGCGCAGCAGCGCGCCACCCGGGCAGAAGGACCCGAACCCCCCGCGGGACGAAGGCTTCAAACGGAAGCCGCCCGCATCCGAGAGAGCGTCCAGACGCGGACCGCCCCCGGCCCGGCAGCCGTAGCCGCCGGTCCTCGGTAGTGGCCCCCGGAAGCCCCGCAGACGAGCGGGGCGCCCCGGAGGCTTCGATCGAAGACCGGCCCGACTGCCGCCCTCCCTGACAGGAGGGCCCGGGCCCACGTGCAGGCAAGCGCGGGGACGCTCTCCCGGAGACGTACGAAAGAGGAGATCTTCCAGGTGGAAGAGAACGTGTTCTACGCCGAGGCCGTGATCGACAACGGCACCTTCGGCACCCGTACCATCCGCTTCGAGACCGGCCGCCTGGCCCGTCAGGCCGCCGGCTCCGCCGTGGCCTACCTCGACGACGACACCATGGTGCTGTCGGCCACCAGCGCGTCCAAGCAGCCGAAGGAGCACTTCGACTTCTTCCCGCTGACCGTGGACGTCGAGGAGCGGATGTACGCCGCCGGCCGCATCCCCGGCTCGTTCTTCCGTCGCGAGGGCCGGCCCTCCGAGGACGCGATCCTCACCTGCCGCCTGATCGACCGCCCGCTGCGCCCGTCCTTCGTCAAGGGCCTGCGCAACGAGGTCCAGGTCGTCTGCACCGTCATGGCGCTGAACCCGGACCACCTGTACGACGTGGTCGCCATCAACGCCGCCTCCGCCTCCACCCAGCTGGCGGGCCTGCCGTTCTCCGGCCCGATCGGCGGCGTGCGCGTCGCGCTGATCAACGGCCAGTGGGTCGCCTTCCCGACCCACAGCGAGCTGGAGGCGGCCGTCTTCGACATGGTCGTCGCCGGTCGCGTCCTGCCGGACGGCGACGTCGCGATCATGATGGTCGAGGCCGAGGCCACCGACAAGACCATCAAGCTGGTCGAGGGCGGCGCCGAGGCGCCGACCGAGGAGGTCGTCGCCGCCGGTCTCGAGGCCGCCAAGCCCTTCATCAAGGTGCTGTGCGCCGCCCAGGCCCAGCTGGCCGCCCAGGCCGCCAAGCCGACCGGCGAGTTCCCGGTCTTCCTGGACTACCAGGACGACGTCCTCGCCGCCCTGACCGCCGCCGTCAAGGACGAGCTGGCCCAGGCCCTCACCATCGCGGGCAAGCAGGAGCGCAACAACGAGCTCGACCGCGTCAAGGCGCTCGCCGCCGAGAAGCTGCTCCCCGAGTTCGAGGGCCGCGAGAAGGAGATCAGCGCCGCCTACAACGCGCTGACCAAGAAGACCGTCCGCGAGCGCGTCATCAAGGACAAGGTCCGCATCGACGGCCGCGGCGTCACCGACATCCGCACCCTGGCCGCCGAGGTCGAGGCCATCCCGCGCGTCCACGGCTCCGCCCTGTTCGAGCGTGGCGAGACCCAGATCCTGGGCGTCACCACCCTGAACATGCTCCGGATGGAGCAGCAGCTCGACACGCTCTCCCCGGAGACGCGTCGCCGCTACATGCACAACTACAACTTCCCGCCGTACTCGGTCGGCGAGACCGGTCGCGTGGGCGCCCCCAAGCGCCGCGAGATCGGCCACGGCGCGCTGGCCGAGCGGGCGCTCATCCCGGTGCTCCCGACCCGCGAGGAGTTCCCGTACGCCATCCGCCAGGTCTCCGAGGCGCTCGGCTCCAACGGCTCCACCTCGATGGGCTCGGTCTGCGCCTCCACCATGTCGCTGCTGAACGCCGGTGTGCCGCTGAAGGCCGCCGTCGCCGGCATCGCCATGGGCCTGATCTCCCAGGACATCGACGGCGAGACCCACTACGTCACGCTGACCGACATCCTCGGTGCCGAGGACGCGTACGGCGACATGGACTTCAAGGTCGCCGGTACCCGCAACTTCATCACCGCGCTGCAGCTGGACACCAAGCTCGACGGCATCCCCGCCTCGGTGCTGGCCGCCGCCCTGAAGCAGGCCCGCGACGCCCGCCTGCACATCCTCGACGTGATGAACGAGGCCATCGACTCCCCGGACGAGATGTCCCCGAACGCGCCGCGCATCATCACCATCAAGATCCCGGTGGACAAGATCGGTGAGGTCATCGGCCCCAAGGGCAAGATGATCAACCAGATCCAGGAGGACACCGGCGCCGAGATCACGATCGAGGACGACGGCACCATCTACATCGGTGCCGCCGACGGCCCGGCCGCCGAGGCCGCCCGCACCACGATCAACCAGATCGCCAACCCGACCATGCCGGAGGTCGGCGAGCGCTACCTGGGCACCGTGGTCAAGACCACGACGTTCGGCGCGTTCGTGTCGCTCATGCCGGGCAAGGACGGCCTGCTGCACATCTCGCAGATCCGCAAGCTGGCCGGCGGCAAGCGCGTCGAGAACGTCGAGGACGTCCTCGGCGTCGGCGCCAAGGTGCAGGTCGAGATCGCCGAGATCGACCCGCGCGGCAAGCTCTCCCTCATCCCGGTCGTCGAGGGCGAGGAAGGCGGCGAGGCCGCTTCCGAGTGAAGCGCCGCTAGCTGACCCTTGCGGCCCGTACGCCTCCCGGCGTGCGGGCCGCACCCTGTTGTCCCCGCGCTCTGCTGTCCCCCGCAGTCCGTCGTTCCCGCGTTCGTCCGCACGGTGACCGCCCCCGTGCGCTTCTCTGGAGGTACCCCGTGGCCCAGGCCCCGGCCGCGACGCAGCGTCCCGGCACCACCCGGACCCTGCTCAAGGGCGTCGACGGCGCCGGCACGGTGCGCCGCACCGTCCTCCCCGGCGGCCTGCGCGTCGTCACCGAGACCCTGCCGACAGTGCGCTCCGCGACCTTCGGCATCTGGGTCGGCGTCGGCTCGCGGGACGAGACCCCGCAGCTCAACGGCGCCACCCACTACCTGGAGCACCTGCTCTTCAAGGGCACCGAGCGGCGCAGCGCGCTGGACATCTCGGCGGCCCTCGACGCGGTCGGCGGCGAGATGAACGCCTTCACCGCGAAGGAGAACACCTGCTACTACGCCCGGGTGCTCGACACCGACCTGCCGCTGGCCGTCGACGTGGTCTGCGACATGCTCACCGGCTCGCTCATCCGCCCCGAGGACGTCGACGCCGAGCGCGGCGTCATCCTCGAGGAGATGGCGATGGCCGAGGACGACCCGGGCGACGTGGTCCACGACCTCTTCGCCAAGGTCCTCTTCGGCAGCGGCCCGCTCGGCCGCCCGATCCTCGGCACCCAGGAGACCATCAAGTCCCTCACCCGGGACCAGATCGCCGGTTTCTACCACCGCCGCTACCGTCCCGAGCACCTCGTCGTCGCCGCGGCCGGCAACCTCGACCACCGCAAGGTCGTCAAGCAGGTCGAGCGGGCCTTCGCCCCGGTACTGGCCCGCTCCACCGCCGCCCCCGCCGAGGCCCGCCGCGGCGTCAAGGCGGTGCGCACGGCCGGCCGGGTCGAGGTGCTCAACCGCTCCACCGAGCAGGCCCACCTGGTGCTGGGCGTGCCCGGGGTGCCCCGGCACGACGAGCGCCGCTGGGCGATGGGCGTGCTCAACGCGGCCCTCGGCGGCGGCATGAGCTCCCGGCTGTTCCAGGAGGTCCGGGAGAAGCGCGGCCTCGCCTACTCGGTCTACTCGTACTCCTCGTCCTACGCGGACAGCGGCCTGTTCGGCATCTACGCCGGCTGCCAGCCCAAGCGCGTCGAGGAGGTGCTGCGGATCTGCCGCGCCGAGCTCGCCAAGGTCGTCGCCGAGGGCATCACCGAGGAGGAGCTGCAGCGGGCGATCGGCCAGATCTCCGGCTCCACCGTGCTCGGCATGGAGGACACCGGCTCGCTGATGAACCGCATCGGGAAGGCCGAGCTCAGCTACGGCCACCACCTGTCCGTGGACGACATGCTGGAGCGGATCGCGGCGGTCACCCTGGAGGACGTCCACGCGGTCGCCCGTGATGTGCTGGGCGCGTACCGGCCGTCGCTGGCGCTGATCGGTCCGGTCAACGACAAGCGGGCCGCCAAGCTCGCCGATCTGCTGGTCTGAGACCGGCTGGTGTGAGAGGAACTTCGCTATGACGCTGCGTGTCGCCGTGATCGGCGCCAAGGGGCGGATCGGCTCCGAGGCCGTCAAGGCCGTCGAGGCCGCGCCGGACATGGAGCTGGTGGCCACCCTCGGCCGCGGCTCCCGGCTGGAGGAGCTGACCGAGGCCGGGGCGCAGGTCGCCGTCGAGCTGACCCACCCGGACTCGGTGATGGGCAACCTCGACTACTGCGTCCACAACGGCATCCACGTGGTGACCGGCACCACCGGCTGGGACGACCTGCGGCTGTCCGAGCTGGAGGGCTGGCTCGTCCCGGCCGAGGCGACCGGACGCCCGCCGCTGCCCGTCGGCGTCCTGATCGCGCCGAACTTCTCCATCGGCGCGATCCTCGGGATGAAGTTCTCCCAGATCGCGGCGAAGTACTTCGAGTCGGTCGAGGTGGTCGAGCTGCACCACGACCGCAAGGCCGACGCCCCCAGCGGCACCGCCACCCGCACCGCCCAGCTGATCGCCGCCGCCCGCGCCGAGGCCGGCCGCCCGAAGCAGCAGGACCCGACCACCCACAGCCTGCCCGGCGCGCGCGGCGCCGACGTGGACGGGGTGCCGGTGCACGCCGTGCGGCTGCGCGGCCTGCTCGCCCACCAGCAGGTGATGTTCGGCGACACCGGCGAGACGCTCACCATCCGGCACGACTCGCTGCACCACAGCAGCTTCATGCCGGGCATCCTGCTGGGCGTGCGCAAGGTCGTCGAGACCCCGGGCCTCACCTTCGGCCTCGAACACTTCCTGGACCTGTGAGCCCCGAATGACCTCTCGTACCGGCTTCTTCGTCCTGTCCGCCGTGCTGCTGCTGGTCTCGCTGATCTGCGTGCTGGAGGGCGTCCAGCTGATCGCCACCGGCAAGCCGCTCGGCATCGGCATCGGGATCTGCGCCTTCGTGATCCCGATGATCGGCGTCTGGTTCCTGCGCCAGACCGTCCGCTTCGGCCGGGACAGCGAACGGCTCGCCCGCGAGCTGGAGGCCGAAGGCGGCCTGCCGGTGGACGAGTTGAAGCGCACCACCGGCGGACGGATCGACCGCGCCTCCGCCGACGCGGTCTTCGCCCGCCGCCGGAGCGAGGCGGAGGCCGCGCCCGGCGACTGGCGGGTCTGGTTCCGCCTCGCCGTCGCCTACGCCGACGCCGGCGACACCCCGCGCGCCCGCACGACCATGCAGCACGCCATCAAGCTGCACCGCACCGAACCCGCAAGGAGTAACGCGTGAGCGACGAACCGACGGCCCCCAGCTTCCGGGGAGACGTGACGGTGGAGCTGGTCCGCAGCGCCGCCGCCGACTCGGACGTCATCTGGGCGGCCCGCGTCTCGACCGCGGGGGAGCAGTCCCTGGAGGCGGTCCAGCAGGACCCGGAGAAGTCCAAGGGCCTGATCAACTTCCTGATGCGCGACCGGCACGGCACCCCGTTCGAGCACAACTCGATGACCTTCTTCATCAGCGCGCCGATCTTCGTGTTCCGCGAGTTCCACCGGCACCGCAGCGGCTGGTCGTACAACGAGGAGTCCGGCCGCTACCGCGAGCTGCAGCCGGTCTTCTACGTCCCCGCCGAGGACCGCAAGCTCGTCCAGCACGGCCGCCCGGGCAAGTACGAGTTCGCCGAGGGCACCCCCGAGCAGCACAGGACCACCACCGGGGCGATGGAGGCCGCGTACCGCGAGTCCTACGCCCGCTACCAGGAGATGCTGGCGGCCGGCGTGGCCCGCGAGGTGGCCCGCGCGGTGCTGCCGGTCGGCCTGTTCTCCTCGATGTACGCGACCTGCAACGCCCGCTCGCTGATGCACTTCCTCTCGCTGCGCACCAAGCGGGAGAACTCGGCGGTGCCGTCCTTCCCGCAGCGCGAGATCGAGATGGTCGCCGAGCAGATGGAGGAGCAGTGGGCCCGGCTCATGCCGCTCACCCATGCGGCCTTCGAGAAGCACGGTCGGGTCGCCCCCTGACCTGGGACGACGGGCATCCGGCAGAGTGTCTGGCATGTCTGGATTGCGGCTTTTCTGACCGCTCCCTACATTCGTGAACACGGATTCCGGTGCTGACCGAACCCCCGAGCGGGCAGCACCGGAATCCCATGTCCGCGCCCGTCCGACCCGTTTCACCTGTCCGAACCCTGGACCGGCATGGGGACCGCCCCACCGCCTACGAGTAGTTTTGGACGCATGGCTCCGACCTCCACCCCCCAGACCCCGTTCGGCCGGGTCCTGACCGCCATGGTCACCCCGTTCACCGCCGACGGCGGGCTCGACCTCGACGGCGCCCAGCGCCTCGCCACGCACCTCGTCGACTCCGGCAACGACGGCCTCGTCGTCAACGGCACCACCGGTGAGTCCCCGACCACCAGCGACGCCGAGAAGGCCCAGCTCGTCCGCGCCGTGGTGGAGGCGGTCGGGGATCGCGCCCACGTGGTGGCCGGCGTCGGCACCAACGACACGCACCACAGCGTCGAGCTGGCCCGCCAGGCCGAGGCCGCCGGCGCGCACGGCCTGCTGGTCGTCACCCCGTACTACAACAAGCCCCCGCAGGAGGGCCTGTACCGGCACTTCACGCAGGTCGCCGACGCCACCGGCCTGCCGGTCATGGCGTACGACATCCCGGGCCGCAGCGGCGTCGCGCTGAGCCACGAGACGCTGGTCCGGCTCGGCGAGCACCCGCGGATCGTCGCCAACAAGGACGCCAAGGGCGACCTCGGCGCCGCCGCCTGGGCGATCGCCCGCTCGGACCTCGCCTGGTACTCCGGCGACGACATCCTCAACCTGCCGCTGCTGTCGGTCGGAGCCGCCGGTGTCGTCAGCGTCGTCGGGCACGTCGTCGCCGGCGAGCTGAAGACGATGATCGAGGCCTACCTGGCGGGCGATGTGGTCAAGGCCACGACGATCCACCAGGGCCTGCTCCCGGTCTTCAGCGGTATGTTCCGCACGCAGGGCGTGATCCTCACCAAGGCCGCACTGGAGCTCCAGGGCCTGCCCGCCGGCCCGCTGCGGCTGCCGCTGGTCGGTGCGACGCCCGAGGAGATCGCGCGATTGAAGAAGGATCTCGCCGCAGGCGGGGTACACCTGTAGCAGACACGGACGTGCGCGCCCCGGCTCGCCGGACCCTCACGGGCCCGCCGCTGGACCGGACCGAAGGCGCGAGAGCACAGACCCAGTAGGAAGAACGACACTGAGTACGCACGCCATATGTCTCCGGGGGAGGACCCCGGGCATATGGCGTGCGTCGTGAGGAGAGTCTTTTGAGCCACCCGCACCCCGAACTCGGAGCACCGCCCGCCCTGAAGGAGGGCGTCCTCCGCATCACCCCGCTCGGCGGCCTCGGCGAGATCGGCCGCAACATGACGGTCCTCGAATACGGGGACCGCATGCTGATCGTTGACTGCGGCGTCCTCTTCCCCGAGGACGAGCAGCCCGGCGTGGACCTGATCCTCCCGGACTTCAGCTACATCCGGGACCGCCTCGACAAGGTCGACGGCATCGTCCTCACCCACGGGCACGAGGACCACATCGGCGCCGTCCCGTTCCTCCTCCGGGAGAACCCGGACATCCCGCTGATCGGCTCGAAGCTGACCCTCGCGCTGATCGAGGCCAAGCTCGCCGAGCACCGCATCCGGCCGTACGTGCTGGAGGTCAAGGAGGGCCAGCGCGAGCGCATCGGCCCGTTCGACTGCGAGTTCATCGCCGTCAACCACTCCATCCCGGACGCCCTCGCCGTGGCCGTCCGCACCCCCGCCGGCATGGTCGTGGCCACCGGTGACTTCAAGATGGACCAGCTGCCGCTGGACGGCCGCCTCACCGACCTGCCGACCTTCGCCAAGCTGGCCGAGGAGGGCATGGACCTGCTGCTGGTGGACTCCACCAACGCCGAGGTCCCCGGCTTCATCCCGCACGAGCGCGACATCTCGGCGGCGCTGCGAAACGTTTTCGCGAACGCGGACAAGCGCATCATCGTCGCCTCCTTCGCCAGCCACGTGCACCGCATCCAGCAGGTCCTGGACGCCGCGCACGAGTACAAGCGCAAGGTCGCCTTCGTCGGCCGCTCGATGGTCCGCAACATGGGCATCGCCCGCGACCTCGGCTACCTGAAGGTCCCCGGCAACATGGTCGTGGACGTCAAGCAGCTGGACGACCTCCCGGACAAGGAGGTCGTGCTGATCTGCACCGGCTCGCAGGGCGAGCCGATGGCGGCGCTGTCCCGGATGGCGAACCGCGACCACCAGATCCGCATCGTCGAGGGCGACACCGTGGTGCTCGCCTCCTCCCTGATCCCGGGCAACGAGAACGCCGTCTACCGGGTGATCAACGGCCTGACCCGCTGGGGCGCCAAGGTCGTGCACAAGGGCAACGCCAAGGTGCACGTCTCGGGCCACGCCTCGGCCGGCGAGCTGCTGTACTTCTTCAACATCTGCAAGCCGCGCAACCTGATGCCGGTCCACGGCGAGTGGCGGCACCTGCGGGCCGCCGCCGAGCTCGGCATCGCTACCGGCGTGCCGCGCAACCGGGTCGTCATCGCCGAGGACGGCGTCTGCGTCGACCTGGAGAAGGGCGTCGCCCGGATCGTCGGCAAGGTGCAGGCCGGGTACGTCTACGTGGACGGCTCCTCGGTCGGCGACATCACCGAGGCCTCGCTCAAGGACCGCAAGATCCTCGGCGAGGAGGGCTTCATCTCGGTCTTCGTCGCGGTCGACTCGACCAACGGCAAGATCGTCGGCCGCCCGACCATCCAGGCCCGCGGCTCCGGCATCGACGACAACGCCTTCGTGCCGGTCGTCTCCAAGCTGCAGGAGGCCCTGGACCGCTCGGCGAGCGACGGGGTGCTCGAGCCCCGCCAGGTGCAGCAGCTGGTCCGCCGGACCATCGGCAAGTGGGTGGCGGACAACTACCGCCGCCGGCCGATGATCCTGCCGGTCGTCGTCGAGGTCTGATCCTCGTTCGGCCCCTGCCGACCTCGGTTTGACGTGGGGCGGCCCGGTGCGTAATGTTCTCCGGGTTGCCCCACGGGACGAGCCCCAAGGAAGTACTCGAATCGAAATTCGAGAACGACCGGGAAAACGGACCGAGAAACTCTGATAGAGTTCGGGAGCGCCGAAAGGCGAAAGCCAAATCGGATGAATGAAACTCCGGAAAACGGAGCGGAAAACATCTGATAAGCTGGAAACACGAAAGAACGAAGCCCGGAGGGCCCGCTGGAAGGCGGCTCGAAGGAAGCGTCCGTTCCTTGAGAACTCAACAGCGTGCCAAAAGTCAACGCCAGATATGTTGACATCCCCGGCCTCAGGTTTCCTGGGGTTGGAGATTCCTTTTGAAATAAACACTAGCGAGGACGCAGTGCGCGGGGCCGCCCTATTCCGGTGGTTGCCGTGCCGCTCAACGCGGGTGTGGACCGGATTACCGGTAAACATTCACGGAGAGTTTGATCCTGGCTCAGGACGAACGCTGGCGGCGTGCTTAACACATGCAAGTCGAACGGTGAAGCCCTTCGGGGTGGATCAGTGGCGAACGGGTGAGTAACACGTGGGCAATCTGCCCTGCACTCTGGGACAAGCCCTGGAAACGGGGTCTAATACCGGATATGACCTGGGAGTGCATGCTCCTGGGTGTAAAGCTCCGGCGGTGCAGGATGAGCCCGCGGCCTATCAGCTTGTTGGTGGGGTAACGGCCCACCAAGGCGACGACGGGTAGCCGGCCTGAGAGGGCGACCGGCCACACTGGGACTGAGACACGGCCCAGACTCCTACGGGAGGCAGCAGTGGGGAATATTGCACAATGGGCGAAAGCCTGATGCAGCGACGCCGCGTGAGGGATGACGGCCTTCGGGTTGTAAACCTCTTTCAGCAGGGAAGAAGCGCAAGTGACGGTACCTGCAGAAGAAGCACCGGCTAACTACGTGCCAGCAGCCGCGGTAATACGTAGGGTGCGAGCGTTGTCCGGAATTATTGGGCGTAAAGAGCTCGTAGGCGGCCTGTCGCGTCGGATGTGAAAGCCCGGGGCTTAACCCCGGGTCTGCATTCGATACGGGCAGGCTGGAGTGTGGTAGGGGAGATCGGAATTCCTGGTGTAGCGGTGAAATGCGCAGATATCAGGAGGAACACCGGTGGCGAAGGCGGATCTCTGGGCCATTACTGACGCTGAGGAGCGAAAGCGTGGGGAGCGAACAGGATTAGATACCCTGGTAGTCCACGCCGTAAACGTTGGGAACTAGGTGTTGGCGACATTCCACGTCGTCGGTGCCGCAGCTAACGCATTAAGTTCCCCGCCTGGGGAGTACGGCCGCAAGGCTAAAACTCAAAGGAATTGACGGGGGCCCGCACAAGCAGCGGAGCATGTGGCTTAATTCGACGCAACGCGAAGAACCTTACCAAGGCTTGACATATGCCGGAAACATCCAGAGATGGGTGCCCCCTTGTGGTCGGTATACAGGTGGTGCATGGTTGTCGTCAGCTCGTGTCGTGAGATGTTGGGTTAAGTCCCGCAACGAGCGCAACCCTTGTTCTGTGTTGCCAGCATGCCTTTCGGGGTGATGGGGACTCACAGGAGACTGCCGGGGTCAACTCGGAGGAAGGTGGGGACGACGTCAAATCATCATGCCCCTTATGTCTTGGGCTGCACACGTGCTACAATGGTCGGTACAAAGGGCTGCGATGCCGTGAGGCGGAGCGAATCCCAAAAAGCCGGCCTCAGTTCGGATTGGGGTCTGCAACTCGACCCCATGAAGTTGGAGTTGCTAGTAATCGCAGATCAGCATGCTGCGGTGAATACGTTCCCGGGCCTTGTACACACCGCCCGTCACGTCACGAAAGTCGGTAACACCCGAAGCCGGTGGCCTAACCCGTAAGGGGAGGAGCCGTCGAAGGTGGGACCAGCGATTGGGACGAAGTCGTAACAAGGTAGCCGTACCGGAAGGTGCGGCTGGATCACCTCCTTTCTAAGGAGCACATAGCAGCTTCGGGCGAATGTCCCGGAGTGCTCGCTCATGGGTGGAACGTTGACTATTCGGCACAGGAAGAGATCGGATCGTTAGTACTGCCTTCGGGCGTGGAACGTGGTCGGGGATTGACTGTGTCGGGCACGTTGTTGGGTCCTGAGGGAACGGAAACGTTGTCTCAGTGGTTGCCGGTCCCATGCTTGTTGAGGTGGGTGACTGGTCGTTGTTTGAGAACTGCACAGTGGACGCGAGCATCTGTGGCCAAGTTTTTAAGGGCGCACGGTGGATGCCTTGGCACTAGGAACCGATGAAGGACGTGGGAGGCCGCGATAGGCCCCGGGGAGCTGTCAACCGAGCTTTGATCCGGGGGTGTCCGAATGGGGAAACCCGGCAGTCGTCATGGGCTGTCACCCGCTGCTGAACACATAGGCAGTGTGGAGGGAACGCGGGGAAGTGAAACATCTCAGTACCCGCAGGAAGAGAAAACAACCGTGATTCCGGGAGTAGTGGCGAGCGAAACTGGATGAGGCTAAACCGTTTGGTGTGAGACCCGGCAGGGGTTGCCAATCGGGGTCGTGGGAATGAGCTTGATCGGTCTGCCGGCCGGTCGGCGAGTCAGAAACCGTATGGGTAGTCGAAGGACATGCGAAAGGTCCGGCGTAGAGGGTAAGACCCCCGTAGACGAAATCTGTACGGCTTGCTTGCTCATCTCCCAAGTAGCACGGGGCCCGAGAAATCCCGTGTGAATCTGGCGGGACCACCCGCTAAGCCTAAATATTCCCTAGTGACCGATAGCGGATAGTACCGTGAGGGAATGGTGAAAAGTACCGCGGGAGCGGAGTGAAATAGTACCTGAAACCGTGTGCCTACAAGCCGTGGGAGCGTCGTCATCAGCTTGCTGGCTGGCCGTGACTGCGTGCCTTTTGAAGAATGAGCCTGCGAGTTTGCGGTGTGTAGCGAGGTTAACCCGTGTGGGGTAGCCGTAGCGAAAGCGAGTCCGAATAGGGCGACTGAGTTGCATGCCCAAGACCCGAAGCGGAGTGATCTAGCCATGGGCAGGTTGAAGCGCGGGTAAGACCGTGTGGAGGACCGAACCCACCAGGGTTGAAAACCTGGGGGATGACCTGTGGTTAGGGGTGAAAGGCCAATCAAACTCCGTGATAGCTGGTTCTCCCCGAAATGCATTTAGGTGCAGCGTCACGTGTTTCTTGCCGGAGGTAGAGCACTGGATAGGCGATGGGCCTCACCGGGTTACTGACCTTAGCCAAACTCCGAATGCCGGTAAGTGAGAGCGTGGCAGTGAGACTGTGGGGGATAAGCTCCATGGTCGAGAGGGAAACAGCCCAGAACACCGACTAAGGTCCCTAAGCGTGTGCTAAGTGGGAAAGGATGTGGAGTCGCAGAGACAACCAGGAGGTTGGCTTAGAAGCAGCCACCCTTGAAAGAGTGCGTAATAGCTCACTGGTCAAGTGATTCCGCGCCGACAATGTAGCGGGGCTCAAGCACATCACCGAAGTCGTGTCATTGCAACGTAAGGCCTAACGCTGTTGTGATGGGTAGGGGAGCGTCGTGTGCCGGGTGAAGCGGCGGTGGAAACCAGTCGTGGACGGTATACGAGTGAGAATGCAGGCATGAGTAGCGATACAAGAGTGGGAAACTCTTGCGCCGATTGACCAAGGGTTCCTGGGTCAAGCTGATCTGCCCAGGGTAAGTCGGGACCTAAGGCGAGGCCGACAGGCGTAGTCGATGGACAACGGGTTGATATTCCCGTACCCGCTTTGAAGCGCCAACGCTGAACCTTCTGATGCTAAGCCCGTGAAGCCGTCCCGGAGCCTTCGGGCAAAGGGAAGTGGTGGAGCCGGTGACCCAACGGGGTAGTAGGTGAGCGATGGGGTGACGCAGGAAGGTAGTCCAGCCCGGGCGGTGGTTGTCCCGGGGTAAGGGTGTAGGCCGAGTGATAGGCAAATCCGTCACTCATTAGGCTGAGACCTGATGCCGAGCCGATTGTGGTGAAGTGGATGATCCTATGCTGTCGAGAAAAGCCTCTAGCGAGTTTCATGGCGGCCCGTACCCCAAACCGACTCAGGTGGTCAGGTAGAGAATACCGAGGCGTTCGGGTGAACTATGGTTAAGGAACTCGGCAAAATGCCCCCGTAACTTCGGGAGAAGGGGGGCCATTCCTGGTGACGAGTCTTGCACTCCGAGCTGGGGGTGGCCGCAGAGACCAGCGAGAAGCGACTGTTTACTAAAAACACAGGTCCGTGCGAAGCCGTAAGGCGATGTATACGGACTGACGCCTGCCCGGTGCTGGAACGTTAAGGGGACCGGTTAGCTTTGATTCGTCGAGGCGAAGCTGAGAACTTAAGCGCCAGTAAACGGCGGTGGTAACTATAACCATCCTAAGGTAGCGAAATTCCTTGTCGGGTAAGTTCCGACCTGCACGAATGGCGTAACGACTTCTCGACTGTCTCAACCATAGGCCCGGTGAAATTGCATTACGAGTAAAGATGCTCGTTTCGCGCAGCAGGACGGAAAGACCCCGGGACCTTTACTATAGCTTGATATTGGTGTTCGGTTCGGCTTGTGTAGGATAGGTGGGAGACTGTGAAAGCCCAACGCCAGTTGGGTGGGAGTCGTCGTTGAAATACCACTCTGGTCGTGCTGGATGTCTAACCTGGGTCCGTGATCCGGATCAGGGACAGTGTCTGGTGGGTAGTTTAACTGGGGCGGTTGCCTCCTAAAGGGTAACGGAGGCGCCCAAAGGTTCCCTCAGCCTGGTTGGCAATCAGGTGTTGAGTGTAAGTGCACAAGGGAGCTTGACTGTGAGACTGACGGGTCGAGCAGGTACGAAAGTAGGGACTAGTGATCCGGCGGTGGCTTGTGGAAGCGCCGTCGCTCAACGGATAAAAGGTACCCCGGGGATAACAGGCTGATCTTCCCCAAGAGTCCATATCGACGGGATGGTTTGGCACCTCGATGTCGGCTCGTCGCATCCTGGGGCTGGAGTAGGTCCCAAGGGTTGGGCTGTTCGCCCATTAAAGCGGTACGCGAGCTGGGTTTAGAACGTCGTGAGACAGTTCGGTCCCTATCCGCTGTGCGCGTAGGAGTGTTGAGAAGGGCTGTCCCTAGTACGAGAGGACCGGGACGGACGAACCTCTGGTGTGCCAGTTGTTCTGCCAAGGGCATGGCTGGTTGGCTACGTTCGGGAGGGATAACCGCTGAAAGCATCTAAGCGGGAAGCCTGCTTCGAGATGAGCACTCCCACCTCCTTGAGAGGGTAAGGCTCCCAGTAGACGACTGGGTTGATAGGCCGGGTATGGAAGCCCTGTGAGGGGTGGAGTTGACCGGTACTAATAGGCCGAGGGCTTGTCCTCAGTTGCTCGCGTCCACTGTGTTGTTCTGAAACAACGACCGCCTTGCCGGCGGGTCGACAGTTTCATAGTGTTTCGGTGGTCATAGCGTGAGGGAAACGCCCGGTTACATTCCGAACCCGGAAGCTAAGCCTCACAGCGCCGATGGTACTGCAGGGGGGACCCTGTGGGAGAGTAGGACGCCGCCGAACAATTCTTCAGAAAAGGCCCACCCGGGTTTCCGGGTGGGCCTTTTCGCGTTTCCGGGCACCGGCCGCACCCTGCGGAAAGCCTGCGGAGAGTCGGCGGAGCCCCCCCGACCGGCCCCCGCCGACCGGCTGGTTCGCCGTCAATATGCCGCTAAAACCCCGCGATCAGCGCACTGATCAGCGGAATATCGCCTCCCACGCCGTAGTCTCGAAGGGGAGGGGAACAGGTGTCCGGGGGTGGCTCCCCGGCTGGGCCGGATCAAGAATGGTGCTCATGGGACGAGGCAGGCTGCGCATCTACCTCGGGGCTGCCCCCGGGGTCGGCAAGACGTACGCCATGCTCGCCGAGGCGCACCGGCGGCAGGAGCGTGGCACGGACGTCGTGGTGGCGTTCGTGGAGGACCACGGCCGGCGGCGCACCGCGGACCTCGTGGCCGGGCTGGAGGTCGTGCTGCGGCAGCAGGTGCTGCACCGGGGGGCCAGGTTCTCCGAGATGGACCTGGACGCGGTGCTGGCCCGCCGCCCGCAGGTGGCGCTGGTGGACGAGCTCGCCCACACCAACATCCCGGGCTGCCGCAACGCCAAGCGCTGGCAGGACGTCGAGGAGCTGCTGGCCGCGGGCATCGACGTGATCTCGACCGTGAACGTCCAGCACCTGGAGTCGCTGGGCGACGCCGTCGAGGGCATCACCGGGGTGCGGCAGCGGGAGACCGTGCCGGACGAGGTGGTGCGGCGGGCGGACCAGATCGAGCTGGTCGACATGTCCCCGCAGGCGCTGCGGCGCCGGCTGGCGCACGGCAACGTGTACCTGCCGGAGAAGATCGACGCCGCGCTCGCCAACTACTTCCGCCCGGGCAACCTGACCGCGCTGCGCGAACTGGCGCTGCTGTGGACGGCCGACCGGGTGGACGAGTACCTGCAGAAGTACCGGGCCGAGCAGGGCATCGAGGGCACCTGGCAGGCCCGGGAGCGGATCGTGGTCGGCCTGACCGGCGGCCCCGAGGGGGCGACGCTGATCCGCCGGGCGGCCCGGATCGCCGCCCGGGTCTCCGGCGGTGAACTCCTCGCCGTGCACATCTCCCGCTCGGACGGCCTCGCGGGCTCCGGCTCTCCGCAGACGCTGATCGAGCAGCGCGCCCTGGTGGAGAGCCTCGGCGGCAGCTTCCACAACGTCCTCGGCGACGACCCGGCCGCCGGGCTGCTGGACTTCGCCCGCGGCGTGAACGCGACCCAGATCGTGCTGGGCACCAGCCGCCGACCCGGCTGGCAGTACCTGTACGGGCCGGGCGTGGGCACCCTGGTCACCCAGAAGGCCGGAGACATCGACGTCCACATGGTCACCCACGAGCACGCCGGGCACGGGCGCCGCGGCAAGATCCCCGTCCGCAGGATCACCGACCTGGGCCGCACCCGGACCGTCGCCGGCTGGCTGACCGGCCTGGCCGGGCCGCCGCTGATGGCGATCGTGCTGACCGCGATCGGCGGGCTGGGCCTGTCCACCGACATGCTGCTGTTCCTGTCGCTGACGGTGCTGGCCGCGCTGGTCGGAGGGCTGCTGCCGGCCATCGGCTCGGCGCTGGTCGGCTCCTCGGTGCTGAACTACTACTTCACGCCGCCGGTCCACACCTTCACCATCAACGAGCCGCAGAACATCATGGCGGTGGCGATCTTCACGGTGGTCGGCATCTCGGTCGCCTCCGTGGTCGACCTGGCCGCCCGGCGCACCCACCAGGCGGCCCGCGCCCAGGCCGAGGCGCAGACGCTCAGCGCGCTGGCCGGCACGGTGCTGCGCGGCGCCCCGAACGGGGACGGCGTGCTGACCGCGCTGATGGAGCAGGTGCGGGAGACCTTCGGGCAGGAGAGCGCCGCACTGCTGGAACGGCCGGACCCGCTGGGCCCCTGGGCGGCGGTGGCGAGCGCCGGGCCGCACCCGCCCGGGCGGCCGGAGGACGCCGACGTGGACGTCCCGGTCGGCGACAGCCTGGCGCTGGTGCTGCGCGGCCGGGTGCTGCCCGGCGCGGACCGCCGTCTGCTCGGGGCCTTCGCCGCGCAGGCCGCGGTGGTGCTGGAACGCCGCCGGCTGGCCCGGGAGGCGGCCGCCGCGCGGCGGGAGGCCGAGGGCAACCGGATCCGCACCGCCCTGCTCGCCGCCGTCTCGCACGACCTGCGGACCCCGCTGGCCGGCATCAAGGCCTCGGTGAGCTCACTGCGCTCCGACGACGTCGAGTGGGGCCCGGAGGACGAGGCCGAGCTGCTGGCCGGCATCGAGGCCGGGGCGGACCGGCTCGACCACCTGATCAACAACCTGCTCGACATGAGCCGGCTGCAGACCGGCACCGTCACCCCGCTGATCCAGGAGACCGACCTCGACGAGGTGGTGCCCTACGCGCTCGGCGGCGTGCCGCCGGAGGCCGTACGGCTGGAGGTGCCGGAGACCCTGCCGATGATCCGGGCGGACGGCGGCCTGCTGGAGCGCTCGCTCGCCAACCTCGTCGAGAACGCCGTCAAGTACAGCCCGGACGGCGTGCGGGTGCTGGTCAAGGCCGACGCGCTGCACCAGATCGGCGGGCCCGGCCGGGTCGAGCTGCGGATCGTCGACCGCGGCCCGGGAGTGCCGGAGGACGCCAAGGAGCGGATCTTCGCGCCGTTCCAGCGCTACGGCGACGCGCCGCGCGGCGCCGGCGTGGGCCTCGGGCTCGCGGTGGCGCGCGGCTTCGTCGAGGCGATGGACGGCACCGTCACCGCCGAGGACACCCCGGGCGGCGGCCTCACCATGGTCGTCAGCCTGCCCGCCGCCGAGCGGCCGCCCGAGCCGGCCCGAGCGGGCGGACCGGGCGACCCGGGCGGCCCCGGCGAACCCACCGACCCGGGCGAGCCGGCCGGCGACGGCCGCGACCCGCTCTCGCACCTGATCACGTGACACCCGGCGGCGCACCGGCCCGATCCGGCCGGACGCCCCGCCGACCAGATGGCCCCCAGTCCGAACGTCAGACAGCCCCGAAAGGCGGAGCCCGAACATGACCCGGGTCCTCGTCGTGGACGACGAACCGCAGATCGTCCGCGCGCTGGTGATCAACCTCAAGGCCCGCAAGTACGAGGTCGACGCGGCCCACGACGGCGCCGGCGCCCTGGAACTCGCCGCCGCCCGCCACCCCGACGTCGTCGTCCTCGACCTGGGCCTGCCCGACATGGACGGCGTCGAGGTGATCCGCGGCCTGCGCGGCTGGACCCGGGTGCCGATCATCGTGCTGTCCGCCCGGCACGCCTCCGACGAGAAGGTCGAGGCCCTGGACGCCGGCGCCGACGACTACGTCACCAAGCCCTTCGGCATGGACGAGCTGCTCGCCCGGATGCGGGCCGCCGTGCGCCGCGCCGAGCCCGTCGCCGGGGAGGACGACTCGCTGGTCGTCACCGAGAGCTTCACCGTCGACCTCGCCGCCAAGAAGGTCAACCGGGACGGCACCGACGTCCGCCTCACCCCGACCGAGTGGCACCTGCTCGAGGTGCTGGTCCGCAACGCCGGACGGCTGGTCAGCCAGACCCAGCTGCTCCAGGAGGTGTGGGGCCCCGCCTACCGCACCGAGACCAACTACCTGCGGGTCTACCTCGCCCAGCTGCGCCGCAAGCTGGAACGCGACCCCTCGCACCCGCGCCACTTCATCACCGAACCGGGCATGGGATACCGCTTCGAGAGCTAGTTCGGGACCGATCCGAGGGCGCCCCCGGCGGTCGAACGGCCTGCCGCCGGGGGCGGCGGAACCGGTACCCTTCCGGCATGAGTGGTGACAAGAACGGCGACCAGCCGCCCGGCCGCCTGCGCCGGATGCTCAGCCGGCTGACCTCCTCGACCGAGGAGCTGCAGGCCGAGGAGCTGCGCCAGGAGAGCGCGGCCGAGGCGGGCAGCCGGCGGATCGCCGACTGCGCCGACCGCGAGCTGGTCACCGTCGCCGGCACGCTGCGCACGGTGACGCTGCGCCCCCGGGCCGGGGTGCCCGCCCTGGAGGCCGAACTCTTCGACGGCACCGAGGCGCTGGACATGGTCTGGCTGGGCCGTCGCTCGATCGCGGGCATAGAGCCCGGCCGCCGGCTGGTCGCCAGCGGCCGGATCAGCCACGCACGCGGGCGCCGCGTGCTGTTCAACCCCCGATACGAGCTGCGTCCGGTCGGACACGGGAGCGAGTCAGCGTGAGCAACCAGCCCGGCGGAGACGCCGCCACCCAGCTCGGATCCGACGCCGCGGAGGAGGCCGCCCGCCGGGCCGCCGCCTCCAAGGAGGCCGCCGACACCGTCCTGCAGGCCTTCGGCGGCGTGCGCGGCATGATCGACATGACGCTGCCCGGCCTGGTCTTCATCGTCACCTACAACATCACCCACCAGGTCAGCGCGGCCGCCTGGGCCGCGCTCGGCCTGAGCGCGCTGTTCGTGGTGGCCCGGCTGGCGCGGCGGGAGACCATCCAGCACGCCTTCAGCGGCGTGTTCGGCGTCGCCCTCGGCGCCTGGATCGCCATGAAGAGCGGCAAGGCCGAGGACTTCTACCTGCCCGGCCTGCTCTGGAACGTCGCCTACTGCGCCGGCTTCGCGGTCTCCGCCCTGGTCCGCTGGCCGATGATCGGCCTGATGCTCGGCCCGATCACCGGCGAGATGTTCACCTGGCGCAAGGAGAACCCCGGCCGCTTCGCCGCCTACACCAAGGCGACCTGGGCCTGGGTGGTCATCATGGGCCTCAAGCCGGTGATCCTCTTCCCGCTGTACTTCACCCACAACGTCAACCTGCTCGGCTGGCTGAAGGTCGCCCTCGGCATCCCGCCGATGCTGCTGGCGATGTACGTCACCTGGCAGATCCTGCTGAAGGCGCCGCCGCCGATCAAGGCGCAGCTGGACGACGAGGAGGAGCCGGCGAAGTAGCCGCTCCCGCCCGCGCACGGCGAAGGGCCCGCACCCACCCGGGTGCGGGCCCTTCGCCGTACCGCCGGGCCCTACTGGGCGCCGGAGGACGAGGACAGCAGGTCCTCCAGCTCCTCCTCGCGCTCCTGCGCTGCGACGAAGAGCAGCTCGTCGCCGCCCTCCAGGGTGTCGTCCTTGCCCGGCACCAGCACCCGGCCCTCGCGGATGATGGTCACCAGCGCGGTGTCCTGCGGCCAGGACACGTCGCCCACCCGGGTGCCGACCAGCTCCGCGTCCGCGGCCAGGGTCAGCTCGACCAGGTTGGCGTTGCCCTGGCTGAAGCGCATCAGGCGGACCAGGTCGCCGACGCTGACCGCCTCCTCGACCAGGGCGGACATCAGGCGCGGGGTGGACACGGCCACGTCCACGCCCCAGGACTCGTTGAACAGCCACTCGTTCTTCGGGTTGTTCACCCGGGCGACGACCCGCGGCACCGCGTACTCCGTCTTGGCGAGCAGCGAGACGACCAGGTTGACCTTGTCGTCGCCGGTCGCGGCGATCACCACGTGGCAGCGCTGCAGCGCCGCCTCGTCCAGCGAGGTGATCTCGCAGGCGTCGGCCAGCAGCCACTCCGCCATCGGGACCCGCTCCACCGAGATGGAGTTCGGGTTCTTGTCGATCAGCAGGACCTCGTGGCCGTTCTCCAGCAGCTCGCCCGCGATCGAGCGGCCCACGGCACCGGCCCCGGCAATGGCGACCCGCATCAGTGACCCTCCTCCTTCGGCCCCTGCGCGAACGCGGCCTCCACGGCCGTCAGGTCGGCCCGGCGCAGCATCACGTGCACCAGGTCGCCTTCCTGCACCACCATCTGCGGCGAGGGCAGCACGCCCTCGCCGAGCCGGGTGACGAACGCCACCCGGGCGCCGGAGGCCTCCTCCAGCCTGCCGATCCGCTGGCCGACCCAGCTCGGGTCGTACGCCACCTCGGCCAGCTGGACGCTGCCGCTCGGGTCCTGCCACAGCGGCTCGGCGCCGCTCGGCAGCAGCCGGCGCAGCATCTGGTCGGCCGTCCAGCGGACCGTCGCCACGGTCGGGATGCCCAGCCGCTGGTACACCTCGGCGCGGCGCGGGTCGTAGATGCGGGCCGCGACGTTCTCCACGCCGAAGGTCTCCCGGGCCACCCGCGCGGCGATGATGTTCGAGTTGTCGCCGCTGGAGACCGCGGCGAAGGCGCCCGCCTCCTCGATGCCCGCCTCGCGCAGGGTGTCCTGGTCGAAGCCGACACCGGTCACCCGGCGGCCGTTGAACCCGGCGCCCAGCCGGCGGAACGCGGTCGGGTCCTGGTCGACCACGGCCACCGAGTGGCCCTGTTTCTCCAGAGCGCGCGCGAGGGCCGAGCCCACGCGGCCGCAGCCCATGATGACGATGTGCACCGGCGCTACCTCACGCGTTCCGTAGGGGTCTTGACCTGCGCAAACACCGCTCATCTCCGTTTCCCGCCCCGACTGGCTCCGGGGCGAGTGCTCGTGTGGGGGACCGGCTCGGCAACGTCCGACCAGCTGTCGACGACGCCGGACAGCGGTCGACAACGACAGTGTTGCCCGCCGGCTCGTATCCGACACGCTAGCCGGTCCACCGAACACAGTCGCGATGAAGGGGGGTGACTCCGGCGCGCGTCCGCGGGTGGAGCCCCTACGATTCCTTAACGTGCCTATGCCGACAGACCTTCCGAAACGCATCCTGATCGGGCGCGCCCTGCGCAGCGACAAACTCGGGGAGACACTCCTCCCCAAGCGGATCGCGCTGCCCGTCTTCGCCTCGGACGCGCTCTCCTCGGTCGCGTACGCCCCCGAGGAGATCCTGCTCACGCTGTCCGTCGCGGGCGCCTCGGCGATCCACTTCTCGTGGCAGATCGGCGTCGTCGTGGCGATCGTGATGCTCGCCGTCGTCGCCTCCTACCGGCAGAACGTCCACGCCTACCCCAGCGGCGGCGGCGACTACGAGGTCGCCACCGTCAACCACGGGCCCAACGCCGGCCTCGTGGTCGCCGCCGCGCTGATGGTCGACTACGTGCTGACCGTCGCCGTCTCCACCACCTCCGGCGTCGCCAACGTCGTCTCCGCCGTCCCCGCGCTACGCGGCCACGAACAGCTCGTGTCCGTCGTCGTGATCGTGCTGCTGATGGGCATGAACCTGCGCGGCGTGCGCGAGTCCGGCAGCGCCTTCGCCGTCCCCACCTACGCCTTCATGATCGGCGTGGTCGGAATGGTCGGCTACGGCTTCGTCCGGCACTTCCTGCTCGGCCAGGACATGCCCGCCGAGAGCTCCGGCTTCACCCTCGAGGCGACCCCCGGGAACGGCTCGCTGGCCGGTTTCGCGATGGTCTTCCTGCTGCTCAAGTCCTTCTCCTCCGGCTGCGCCGCGCTCACCGGCGTGGAGGCGATCTCCAACGGCGTGCCCGCGTTCCGCAAGCCCAAGAGCAAGAACGCGGCCACCACCCTGCTGATGATGGCCAGCATCGCCGTGGTGATGTTCATGGGCATCATCTGGCTGGCCCGCCTCACCGGCGTCCAGATGGCCGAGAACCCGGCCGAGCAGCTGACCGGGGCGGCCCCCGACTACCACCAGAAGACCGCGCTGGCCCAGATCAGCGAGGCCGTGTTCAACAACTTCACGCCCGGCTTCTACTTCGTCGCCGCCGTGACCGGCCTGATCCTGGTGCTCGCCGCCAACACCGCCTTCAACGGCTTCCCGGTGCTCGGCTCGATCCTCGCCCAGGACCGCTACCTGCCCCGCCAGCTGCACACCCGCGGCGACCGGCTGGCCTTCTCCAACGGCATCATCCTGCTGGCGATCGCCGCGATGGTGCTCGTCGTCGCCTTCGACGCCGACCCCAACCGGCTGATCCAGCTGTACATCGTCGGCGTCTTCGTCTCCTTCAACATGAGCCAGTCCGGGATGATCCGGCACTGGACCAGGCTGCTGCGCGGCGAGACCGACCCGGCGAAGCGGCGCCACATGCAGCGCAGCCGGGCGATCAACGCCTTCGGCCTGGTGATGACCATGGCCGTGCTGATCGTCGTCCTGGTCACCAAGATCAGCCACGCCTGGATCGCGATCGCCGCGATGGTCGTGCTGTACGTGATGATGAAGGGCATCCGCCGCCACTACGACCGGGTCTCCGAGGAGCTGACCGCCGTCGACGACCCGGACGACACGGCGCTGCCCACCCGGGTGCACGCCGTCGTGCTGGTCTCCAAGCTGCACAAGCCGGCGCTGCGCGCCCTCGCCTACGCCCGCCTCGCCCGCCCCCACACGCTGGAGGCGATCACCGTCAACGTCGACCCGGAGGACACGGCGGCGCTGCGGCAGGAGTGGCACGAGCGGGGCATCGAGGTGCCGCTCAAGGTGCTGGACTCGCCGTACCGGGAGATCACCGGACCGGTGCTGGACTACGTGAAGAACCTGCGCCGGGCCAGCCCGCGCGCCGTGGTGTCGGTGTACATCCCCGAGTACGTGGTCGGCCGCTGGTACGAACACCTGCTGCACAACCAGAGCGCGCTGCGGCTCAAGGGGCGACTGCTGTTCAAGCCCGGTGTGATGGTCACCTCGGTGCCGTGGCAGCTGGAGTCCTCGGAGCGGCGCCGGCCGCAGAAGGCCTGGTCGGCGCCGGGCGCCGTCCGGCGTGGCGAGCCGCGGGCGCCGAAGGCCGTACAGTCGAAGGATTCCGTGCGCACCGGTTCGAACCCCGGCGCCCCCACCGACCGCAGCAAGGACTCCGCCCAGTGACCCGCAACACTCCGTCCCGCTCCTCCGGCGCCTCCGGCAAGGGCAAGGGCGCCCGTCGGGGCGGCTCCCAGCCCGGGCAGGTCGCCCGGCCGCGCTGGGGCCGGCCGGCCCGCCCGGAGGCCACCGACCGTGACGGGCTGACGGCGCGCACCGCGCCGGTCGTGCCGGGGGAGCCCGAGGCCCGCGGGGCCGAGAAGCCCGCGAAGGCCGCGAAGCCTGCGAAGGCCGAGCGTCCGGCCCGGGCCGAGAAGGGGCCCAAGGGCGAGCAGCCGGCGAAGGCCGGCAAGGGCGCCGCGGGCGGCGGTGCGCGCAAGGCGCCGCGCAAGCAGGCGGTGCGGCCGCCGAAGGCGCTGCGCACGGCCGGTGACGCGGCCCGACCGCAGCGGCCGCAGGCGCCGTCCGGGGACCCGCTGGTCGGCGAGCGGTACGAGGTCGAGGTCGGCCCGGTCGCGCACGGCGGCGGGCACTGCGTGGCCCGGCACGAGGGCCGGGTGCTGTTCGTCCGGCACGCGCTGCCCGGCGAGCGGATCGTCGCGCAGGTGACCGAGGGCACCACCACCTCGCGGTTCCTGCGGGCCGACGCCGTGGAGGTCCTGGAGCCCGCCAAGGAGCGGATCGAGGCGCCCTGCCCGTTCTCCGGGCCCGGCAAGTGCGGCGGCTGCGACTGGCAGCACGTCACCCCGGGCGGGCAGCGCAAGCTCAAGGCCGCGGTGCTGACCGAGCAGCTGGCCAAGCTCGCCGGGCTCACCCCCGAGCAGGCCGGCTGGGACGGCAGCGTCGAGCCGGTCGGCGGCAAGCTGCCGGCCGGGCAGGTGCCGGCCTGGCGCACCCGGGTGCAGTACGCGGTGGACGCGGCGACCGGCAAGGTCGGGCTGCGCAAGCACCGCTCGCACGAGGTGCAGCCGATCGACCGCTGCCTGATCGCCGCCGAGGGCGTCACCGAGCTCGGCATCGAGGCCCGCGACTGGCCGGGCGTGGCCACCGTCGAGGCGGTCGCCGCGACCGGCTCCTCGGACCGCCAGGTGGTGCTCACCCCGCGCGACGGCGCGCAGCTGCCTATCGTCGAACTGGACAAGCCGGTGTCGATCGCCCGGGTGGACGACCACGGCGGCCTGCACAAGGTGCACGGGCGCTCCTTCGTGCGCGAGCGGGCCGCCGGGCGGACCTGGCGGGTCAGCAACGGCGGCTTCTGGCAGATCCACCCCGAGGCGCCCGACACGCTCGTCGACGCCGTGCTGGACGGCCTGGACCCGCAGTGGGGCGAGAACGCGCTCGACCTGTACTGCGGCGTCGGCCTGTTCGCGGGCGCGCTGGCCGACCGGGTCGGCGAGGACGGCGCGGTGCTCGGCATCGAGTCCGCCAAGCAGGCGGTGGAGGACGCCCGGCACAACCTGGCCGCGCTGGAGAACGTCCGGATCGAGTGCGACCGCGTCGAGACGCTGCTGCCGCGCACCGGCATCACCGCCACCGACCTGATCGTCCTCGACCCGCCGCGCGCGGGCGCCGGGCGGGAGACCGTCGCCCACCTGGTCGGCCTGGAGGCGCGCCGGATCGCGTACGTGGCCTGCGACCCGGCGGCGCTCGCCCGGGACCTGAAGTTCTTCCGCGAGGGCGGCTACCGGCCGGTGTCGCTGCGGGCCTTCGACCTGTTCCCGATGACCCACCACTTCGAGTGCGTGGCGATCCTGGAGCCGGCCGGGGAGTGACCCCCTGCGGGTCGTGCGGGTCGCGCGGGTTGTGCGGGTCGTGGGACTCGTGCGAGTCGTGGGAGTCGTGGGAGGAGGCGGTCACCCGTGCCGGGTGGCCGCCTCCTCGGCGTTCGGACCGCGCGGTTACCCGTTGTGCTCCTCCTCGTCGGCGCTGTGCGGAAGGTCGATGCCGTGCTGGGCGGCGAGCCGGAGGAGCCCGGCGATCCGCCCCTCGTACGCCTGGACGCCGTCGGCGTCCCCTTCCGCCCGGGCCACCGCGAGGTCCTGCCGGGCCCGGGCGAGCTGCTCGCGCAGCTCCTGGTCGAACATGGCTGTCATCTGCCGGCCTCCGCACCGGTCGGTGCCGCTCGGGGGAACGCTCAGGACAGTTCAGAGTCCCGGATGCTGAAGGACTCTTCAAGTCTCCCGCGCCCGGGCGGGCCGGGGCTCGGGCATGCGGTGGGCAATGCGCCGGTAAAAGATGGCGCCGGCGCGGCCTCCCGACCCCCGGAGGGGTCTTGACGAGGCAATTCGCGGGGGTGAAGGTAAGCCGCTGACATGTCATGTGTGCCGTTGCACCGCGCCGTTGCACCGCGCCGTGGCGTCGCCCGCCGCCGGCGGCAGCCGCCCCGCGACGCAGGCCGGGGCCGGCCGGTGCGTGAGGGGGAGCGTCATGGAGCTGGAGCTGCGGCACCTGCGCGTGCTGTGTGCCATCGCCGACACCGGGAGCGTCGGCCGGGCCGCCGTGCTGCTCGGCGCCTCGCAGCCGGCGACCAGCACCCAGCTGCGCCGGATCGAACGCCACCTGGGGGCGCCGCTGTTCGAACGCACCGCGGTCGGCGTCGCGCCGACCGGCTTCGGCATCGAGGTGGTCGCCGCCGCGCGGGACCTGCTCACCCGCGCCGACTGCCTGGGCCGCCGCCCGGACGCCTCCGCCGGGCCCGCCCCGCGCGAACTGCGGCTGGCGGCGACGATCTCGCCGATCCTGCCCGGGCTGGTCACCCGGGCCCGGCACCAGCGGCCCGGGCAACGCCTCACGCTGACCTCCGTCTACCGCTCCTCGGACATCGTCGACCTGCTGGAGCGCGGCGAGGCGGACGCGGCCGTCGCCGTCGACTACCCGGGCCGGGAGCTGCGCCACTCGCCGGCCGTCGCGCACCGGGGCATCGTCACCGAGCCCGCCTTCGTCGCGCTGCCCGCCGGCCACCGGCTGCGGCACCGCACCGAGGTGGCGCTGGCCGACCTCGCCGAGGAGGACTGGTTCCTGACCCCCGACGACGGGGCCGGCTGGCACCGGGTGTTCCACGGGGCGTGCGCGGCGGCCGGGTTCGCGCCGGCGACCGTCCACGAGTTCCTCGGGGGCCGGCTGGAGCTGCAGGAGATGATCGCGGCCGGGCTCGGCATCTCCGTCGTCCAGGCGACCACCCGGCCGCTCGCCGACGTGGTGGTCAAGCCGCTCGCGGGCACCCCGATCTGGTGCCGGCAGCTTCTGGTCTGGCGGCCGGCCGGGGTGGGCGGGGAGGTGGTGGAGACGCTGTTCGGGGCAGCGGCCGCGGCGTACCGGGACCTGATCGCGGCGGCGCCGGCCTTCCAGGCGTGGGCGGCGCGGACGTACCGGTCCTGACGGGCCGGGGGCCGGCGGGCGGGCGCGTGCGGTCGGGCGCGTGCGGGTGGGTGTGCGGCGGGCCGTCGGCCAGGTGGGGCCCGGTGTTATGGCCCGTGTTATGCCCAGCCTGCGTCATGTCATATGACCTGTGACATTGTTCTGGCCTCCTGTGGCTGGCAGGATCATGCCGCGTTCCCCCCCTCGCCGCCTCGGCAGTCCTCCAGCGCCTCCCCCACAGGAGAAGGGCCCCCACCAGTGCGCCAACGGATACCCCTCCCCACCATGCTGGCCGGCCTCGTGGCCGGCTGTTGCGCCGCCGCCGCCACGCTGCTGCCGGCCCAGGCCTTCGCCGCCCCCGGTGCCCCCGGTGCCGCCGCCGCTGACCGGCCGTCGGCCGGAGCCCGGCCCGCGGCCGACCCCGGCTCCGACGTCCCGAAGCCCCTCGGGGCCTTCCTCGCGGCCGACCCGTCCGAGGCCGTCGCGCCCGCCGCGAAGCCGCTGCCGCCCGCGCTGCTCGGCCAGGTCGTCATGGGCCAACCGGCCGGCACCGCCGTGCAGACCTCGGCCCGCCCGCTGACGCGTCAGGCGCCGCCCGCCGCACCGGCACCCAAGCAGGCCGCCGCCGCCCGTACGAACCCGGCCGAGCGCACGGCCGCCGCCGCCACCTGCACGCCGGCGGACTTCGGCAGCCGCAGCGGGGCCGACCTGGTCTCCTTCGTCACCGGCTCGACCACGGACTGCGTCAACACCCTGTTCAACGTCACCGGCACGGACGCGGGCAGCATCTTCAAGGAAGACAAGATGCTCACCGTCACCAAGGCCCTCCAGGCCCAGGCGGCCGGCTACACCGGCGACAACTCCACCGGCATCCTGCAGCTGGTGCTCTTCCTGCGGGCCGGCTGGTACGTGCAGTCCAACAACGCGGGCGCCGTGGGCCCGTACGACGCGGCGCTGACCAGTGCGTCCAAGGGCGCCCTCGACGCGTTCTTCGCGAGCTCGCACTGGACCGACGTCACCGACGCCAACGGCGTCGTGCTCAACGAGGTCCTGGTGCTCACCGACAGCGCCAACCTGCAGGGCAGCTACCTCGGCGTCTACAAGAAGGTGCTGACCAGCTACAACAACTCGTACAACGCCTACCCGAAGATGCTCAAGGCGGTCAACGCGGTCTTCAGCGCGCCGCTGTGGCGCGGCAACTGGAACCCCGACTTCGTCCGGGCCGTCACCGCCGACCCGAGCATCGCCACCACCCTCGGGAACTTCGCGCTGGCCCACAAGGACCTGCTCGGCACCGCCAACGAGTACCTGGACGTCAACGCCGGCAACGACCTCGGCCGGATGGCCGGCGACGGCCCGGCCGTCGAGGCGGCGGTCAAGGCGCAGGTCAAGGCGGTCCTCGACGGCGTGCAGATCACCGGCCCCACCGGTCCGCTGTACGTCCACACCGCCTACAACGCCAACACCTACGACCCCGGCCTGTGCTCCTACTACGGCACCTGCAACCTGCCGGCGAAGCTGACCGCGGCCGTCCTGCCCAACCAGCTGGTCTGCGACAACCGCACCATCCTCACCGAGTCGCTGTCGCCCGCCGACCTCTCCGCGGTCTGCACCAGCCTGCGCGGCGAGGACGGCTTCTTCCACAACCTGGTGAAGGACAACGGCCCGGTCCCCGGCCAGTACGACAAGACCATCACCCTCGGGATCTTCGCCAACCGGGCCGACTACCTGACCTACTCCTGGGCGATCTTCAACAACTCCACCGACAACGGCGGACAGACCGTCATGGACCCGACCGACCCGAACAACCAGGCCGTGTCGGTGATGTACCTGAAGTCCTACAACGACGGCTTCACCGCCAACGTGTGGAACCTCAACCACGAGTACACGCACTACCTCGACGGCATCTACGACATGAAGGGCAACTTCTCCACCGAGATCTCCGTCCCGGACATCTGGTGGATCGAGGGCGTCGCCGAGTACGAGTCCTACGCCTACCGCGGCACCACCGACACCCAGGCGATGAGCGAGGCCGCGACCCACCGGTACAAGCTCAGCACCGTCTTCCAGAACACCTACGCCAACTCGGACACCGTCCGCACCTACCCGTGGGGCTACCTCGCCGTCCGGTACATGTTCGAGAAGCACCCGGCCGACATCTACGCGATGCTGCAGCACTTCCGCACCGGTGACTACCAGGGCGGCTACGCGGTCTACAACGGCCTCGGCACCCGCTACGACGCCGACTTCGACGCCTGGCTCGACAGCTGCGCCGCCGGCGCCTGCTACGCGGCCGGCCCGACCGCGCTGTTCGACCAGGCCGTCAACGGCGCGGCCGTGACGCTGAGCGACAAGTCCGTGCAGACCGGCTCCGGCCGGATCGTCTCCTGGCACTGGACCTTCGGCGACGGCGCGTCCTCCGACCAGCAGAACCCGGTCCACAGCTACGCGGCCGCCGGCACCTACACCGTCGCGCTGACCGTCACCGACGACACCGGCCGCACCGCGAGCACCCCGACCTCGGTCACCGTCACCGCCGGCACCGGGACCACCCTGCCGACCTGCTCCGACCCGCGCGCCGATGCGCTCGGCCAGAACTGCTCCCGGGCCAACCTGTCCGCCACCGCCGGCAACCTGAAGTACTTCTACGTCTACCTGCCGGCCGGCACCAGCACCCTGAAGATCAACGCCTCCGGGGGCACCGGCACCGCCTACCTGTACTACAACGACGGCACCTGGGCCTCGCCGAACGCCTTTACCGCCTCGTCCACCCAGGCCGGGACGGCGCAGAGCATCACGGTCAGCAACCCGACCGCCGGGTACCGGTACGTGAGCCTGTACGCGAACACCGACTTCAGCGGGGTGACCGTCTCCACCCAGTTCTGATCCGGACCCTCCTCCGGTCCTCCGGGCCGGGCCCGTGGCAGCCGCCGCGGGCCCGGCCCTTCGAGTGTGCCCGGGTGCGGGCTGGGCGGTCGGCCCGGCTGTTCGGGTGTCGTGGGTGCGGGTGACGGGCAGGTTGCCCAGGGGCGTGCGGGAGGTGTGCCGGCGGTGAGCGCGCGCCCTTGTTGTGCTAGCGCATCGGCGCTAGCTTGAACGACATGGGCAAGAAGCAGCTGAACGTGCGGGTCGACGCGACGACCGCAGAGATGGCCCGGGAACGGGCGGAGCAGCAGGGGATCAGCATGAACCAGTACATCGAACGCCTGGTCCAGCAGGACATGGGCGAGTCCGGGCGGGCCTTCGTCGACGCCGCCGCGCAGTTCATGAAGGAGTACGAGACCGCCTTCCTCGCCGAGTTCGGGGAGCCGGGCGACCTCCAGGACGTGCGCCGTTGAAGCTGGAGGTCGACCTCTCGTGGCTGCTCATGACCGCCGAGCAGTACACGCCCGGTGACCCGCAGGTCACCGACTACGGCTCGCTGCTCGCGGCCGTCACCCGGCACCAGGCCGAGATCTTCGACATCGCCGTCTACCCCGAACCGCAGGACCGCGCCGCCGCGTTGATGCACCAGCTGATCCGGGTGCCGGCCCTGGAGAAGACCAACGAGCTGTTCGCGACCGCCGTCGCCTACGCCTACCTCGTCGCCAGCGGCTGCACCGTCGCCACCACCGCCCGCGAGGTGCGCAGCCTCTCCCGGGCCATCCGGGAAGGGCGGCTCGGGGTCTCCGGGGTCGCCGAGCGGCTGGCCGCGTGGGTGGTGGACGAGGCCGAGGGGGAGGGGGTCAGCGGGGCGGAAGACGAGGACGACGACTGAGCGCCGCCGTCCGCGTCGTCCGTGCTGTTCACGTTGTTCGTGCTGTTCGTGCTGTTCGTGCTGTTCGTGCTGCCCGGGTGCTCAGTGGGCGGGCTCGGCGGGCTCGGCCGGCTCGGCGATCAGGGCCGTCGCGAACGGGCGGAAGCCGATCCGGCGGTAGATCCGGGCGACGTCCTCGTCGGCGGCCGACAGGAACACCGTCCGCACGCCGTTCGCCCGCGCGTGCGCGACCAGCGCCGCCGTGACGGCCAGGCCCAGCCCGCGCCGGCGCGCCGCCGGGAGCGTGCCGACCCCGGCGACCTCGGTGACCGCGCCCACCGGGTTGTGCTGGCCGGCGCACAGCACCTCGCCGCCCGCCGTGGCGGCGGCCATCGCGGTGGTGCCGGCGGCGATCCGCCGCGCGACCTGCTCCACCCGGCCCTCGGCCGTCAACTTCGCGGCCACCTCGGGCAGTTCGGCCGTACCGGCGGTGCCGATGGCGGTGCCCGGCTCGCCGAAGGCCAGGTGCGGGACGGCCGCCGCGGCCGCCAGCTCGGGCGCGTCCGCCGACAGCACCCGCACCTGCGTGCCCTCCGGGAGCTCCGGCATCGCGGCCGGCTCGTCCTGCGGGCCCAGCACCAGCAGCGGGTGCTCGTGCACCGCCAGCCCCGCCGCCTCCACCGCCGCCCGCAGCGCCGGGTTCTGCTCGGCCACCCACTCGAAGGCCTCCGGCGCGCCCAGCTCGCGCTGCCGCTCCAGCACCCGGCGGACGTCCTCGGCGGTCGCGGCCGGGCCGTCGTGGCCGAGCGTCGGGCGGGCGTAGTACGGCCAGCCGACGCCGTCGCGGACGAACAGGGTCAGCGGGCCGAAGTCCTCGGTGCGGGCGGCGGCGCGGGGCACGGCGTCGTAGTAGCGCTCGATCTCGTCGAGCAGGGCCGGGTCGGGAGCATGATCAACAGGAGTCACGGCGTGCATCCAAGCAGGCACCCGGGCGGGCCGCCACCGTTTTGGGCGGCGCGGTGCGGCGGTGTCGCCCCGGGCTCCGGCGCGGGCGCGCGGCGGCGGACCCCCCTTGGCGGCGGATTGGCGGGCTCATGGCGGGCTCATGAAGGGCTCTTGGAGGGCTCTTGGGGGAGCCTTGGCCTCCGATTGTTGCCGAACGATTACCGGCTCGCAGCGATCTTGCCCGTAAACCCCGTGGCATGCTGAAGCCTTTCCGGCTCCGCCGGAGGGGGACGGCGGCGAATCACGCGAGGCGAGGCAAGGGGGGAAGTCAGGCCCATGAGGCTCTGCTTTCTGGTGGAGGAGCACTACCGGCGCGACGGCATGCCGCTCGACGTGGCGCGCCAACTCACCGCGTGGGGGCACCGGGTGGACGTCCTGCGCCCCGGCGACTCGCTGCTCGCGGTCTCCGAGGCCGTGCGGGCCGGCAGCCACGACGCCTGGGTGCTCAAGACCGTCTCCGGCGGGCCCGGACTGACCCTGCTGGAGGCGGCCGCCGCCGTGGGCCTGACCACCGTCAACGACGTCCGCTCCATCCGCGGCGTCCGGGACAAGGCGCTCGCCTCGGTCATCGCCCGCACCCGCGGCCTGCCCGTCCCCGTCACCTACGCCGCCGCCCGCTGGGAACGGCTCGCCGAGATACCCGTCGCCGAGTACCCGCTCGTCGTCAAGCCCGCGGACGGCAGCTCCGGACGGGCCGTCCACCTCGTGCCGAGCCCCGACCACCTGCTCGACCTCGGGCCGGCCCTCGCCGGGGAGGGGCTGCTGATCGCGCAGCCGTACGTGCCCAACTCCGGCACGGACCTGAAGGTGTACTGCGTCGACGGCGAACTCTTCGCGACGGAACGTTCCTCCCCGCTGCACCCCGGGCAGGGCGTGCGCGAGCGGCAGGTGCCGCTGCCCGCGGAGGTGGCGCGGATCGCCGCACAGGTCGGCGAGGTGTTCGGGCTCGACCTGTACGGCGTGGACGTGCTGCTCGGGCCGGACGGGCCGGTGGTCGTGGACGTCAACGACTTCCCGAGCTTCCGGCAGGTGCCGGACGCCGTGGCGCGGGTCGCCCGGGCGGTGCTGCGGCTCGCGCGCAGCGGCACCGCGGTGACCGTGCCGGGTGGCCTGGTGCCCGCCGAACAGTCCTTCGCCTACGGGGAGTTGGGGGCCGCGCTGTGAGGGTCGGGCTGATCGCCGCGGATCCGGGGCACCCGGTGCTCGCGGCCGTCGCGGGGCTGCTGGAGGGGCGGGGGTGCGAGGTCGTGCACGTCGCGCCGGCGGGGGGTGCGGGGGGCGCGAGGGATGCGGGGGTCGCGGGGGAGCTCGTCGATGTGTGCCTGCTGAAGGCCCGGACCGGGCCCGCGCTGGCGCTGGCGCGGGAGTGGGAGCGGCGCGGCGTGCCGGTGGTCAACTCGGCGGCGGCGACGGAGCTCTGCCAGGACCGGGTGCGGATGGCGGACCTCGCCCGCTCCGCCGGGCTGCCCTTCGTGCCGACCGCGGTCGGCGGCCGGATGGCCGAACTCACCTGGCAGGGACGTCCGTTCGTGGTCAAGAGCCGGCACAGCCGGCGGCACGACCTGGTCGCGCTGGTCGACGGCGAGGCGCGGCTGCGGGAACTGGCCGCGCGGTGGCCCGAGGAGCCGGTCGTCACCCAGCCGTTCGTGCCGGGGACGGGCTGGGACCAGAAACTGTGGGTGGTCGACGGGCAGGTGTTCGCGGCCCGGCGGCGCTCCGAACTCGCGGCCCCCGATGGCGGGCCGGAAGGCGGCGAGGGGTGGGTGCCGTCCGCCGGGCGGACGGCGCTCGCGCTGCGGGTGGGGGAGGTGTTCGGGCTCGACGTCTACGGGGTCGACCTGCTCGACGGGCCGGACGAGCCGGTAGTCGTCGACGTCAACGCCTTCCCCGGCATCCGTGGGCAGGCGGGCGCGCCGCAGGCGCTCGCCGCACTGGCGCTGCGCGTGGGGGCGGGCGTCGGGGGCGCTGGGGCCGGCGTCGGGGCGGGCGTCGGGGCGGGCGTCGGGACTGGCGGCGTCGGCTGAAGGTTAGGCTGGCTGGTCAGGGCCCCGGAGCCGTACGGCCCCAGAGAGAAGACGGAACGTTGCTGCAGGACATCGAGCACCACCTGGCCTGCCCGCACTGCGCGCAGGCCCTCACCCGGCACGAGCGCACCCTGCGCTGCCCCGCCGGGCACAGCTTCGACCTCGCCAAGCAGGGATACGTCAGCCTCCTCGCCGGCGACGCCCACACCGGCACCGGCGACACCGCCGACATGGTCGCCGCCCGCGCCGACTTCCTCGCCGCCGGACACTACCGGCCCATCGCCGACGCCCTCGCGCAAGCCGCCGCCGAAGCGCTGGCGCAGACCGCCGGAGACGACCGGCCGGGCGGCGACGGGCTGGGTGGCGACGGGCTGATCGCCGACCTCGGCGCCGGCACCGGCCACTACCTGGCGCACGTCCTCGACGCGCTGCCCGGCCGGGCCGGCGCCGCCCTCGACATCTCCAAGTACGCGCTGCGCCGCGCCGCCAAGGCCCACCCCCGGATCGGCGCCGTGGTCTGCGACGCCTGGCGGCCCCTGCCGCTGCTCGACGGCGCCGCCGACCTGATGCTCAACGTCTTCGCGCCGCGCAACGGGCCCGAGATCCACCGCGTGCTGCGCCCCGGCGCCACCCTGCTGCTGGTCTCGCCGACCGCGCGGCACCTGCGCGAACTCGTGGACGCGCTCGGGCTGTTGTCGGTCGACGAGGACAAGCAGCGGCGGATCGACGAGAAGCTCGGCCCGTACCTGGCGCCGGCCGGGCGGCGGGAGATCGAGTTCACCCTGCGGCTCGGGCCGGCGGACGTGCGGACCGTCGTCGGGATGGGGCCCAGCGCCTGGCACACCGATCCGGACGCCCTCGCGGCGGCGCTGGGCGCGCTGCCGGAGCCGGTCGAGGTGACGGCCTCGGTGACGGTGGCTGCCTACCGGCGCTGAGCGCCCGTCCGGGCGGGACACCGGTCCGGGCGGATCACCGGTTCGGGTGCGGGCCGTCAGCACCCGGTCGGCGGGGGCGCCACGTTGGGATGAACCTGTTCGTGCAGGCACGTTTCTGTCGGGTGGCCTGCGGCTAACGTCCGACCCGTGAACCGCGACGCCAGTCGGCCCGCCGCGCCGGCCCACCCCCGACCGTCCGCCCCGGAATCCGCCCGGCCGTCCGCGCCGGCGGCCGACCGACCGCCGCTGCCGGAATCCGCCCGGCAGTCCGCGCCGGAACCCGAGCAGCCGCCGGTGCCGCGCCCGACCGTCGAGGAGCTCCGGCTCACCTCGTTCAAGTCCTACCGGCGTGCGACGCTGCCGCTCGCGCCCCTCACCGTCCTGCACGGCCCCGCCGGCGTCGGCAAGTCCAACGCCCTCGACGCGCTCGCCGTCCTCTCCCGGCTCGCCCTCGGCGAGGAGATCGCCGGCTCCCTCAACGGCCTGCCCGACCGCACCGGCCCGCTCGCCACGCCCGTCCGCGGCGGCCTCGACGGATGCCTCCCGCACGGGCGCGAGGCCATCGGCCTCGGCTGCACCGTTCGCTCGCCGCACGGCACGATCCGGCTCGACCTCGTCATCCGCGCCGACGAACCGGTCCGGATCGTGCGCGAGACGCTCACCCTCGACGGCCGCACCCTCGTCGAGACCGGGGAACAGGACGTGCGCCGCCGGCGCGTCAACGTCTGCTGGCACAACGACACCCGGCAGGGCGACATCCGGGCGCCGCTGCCCAGCAGCACCATGATCACCGCGCAACTGCCGCTGCGGGTCGCCGGCTCCTCGCGCGGCGAGCGCAAGGTCCTCGCCGCCGTCGAGGACCTGCTCACCGCGCTGCGCGAGGTCTTCCCCCTCCACCCCGTCCCCGCCCTCATGCGCGGCTGGGCCAGGGCCGACCCGCAGGCCCGGCTGCGCAGCAACGCCGCCAACATCTCCGCCGTCGTCGACCGGCTCAGCAACGAATGCCCGCGCCGGTACGGCAAGCTGCTGCGGGTCGCGCAGGCCGCCGCGCCGTACGCGCTGCTCGGGATCGACCTCGACCACCGGGACACGGCGGCCGGGCGGCGCGTCCTCGCCGTCTTCGACGAGGGCGTTCGCGGGCGCACCCGGGCCGACCAGGCCTCGGACGGCATGCTGCGCCACCTCGCGTTCGCCGCGGTGCTGCTGACCGGTGCCGGGGTGCTCGACCTCGACGTGGCCGCCGAGGTGCCGTGGGCGCACCGGCAGCTCACCGTGCTCGCCGAGGACCTCGGCTCCGGGCTCTCCACCGAGCAGGCCGCGTCGCTGCTGCGGCTGGCGCGCGACATGTCGGGGCGCAACCAGTTGCGGGTCCTGGCGGCGCTGCAGGAGCCGGCCGCGGCGCGCGAAGCGCTCGGGGGCGGGGGCGGGCGCGGGGCGCTGCTGGTGGAGTGCCGGCGGGACCCGGGCTCGGGGGTCACCGTGCTGCGGCCGGAGCCGGCCCGGGTGCCGGCGCAACGGGCGGTGGGAGCGGATGCGGTAGACCTGGGGGAATGAGCGAACGAGAGACGGGGGCGGCCGGGCCGTCCACCGGTGCGGCGGGGGCCTCGGGGGCCGGCGGCCCGACCCTGGAGGCGCTGCGGCAGCGGCTGGTGGACTTCGCGGCGGCCCGGCGGTGGGAGCCCTTCCACACCCCGAAGAACCTGGCGGCGGCGCTGAGCGTGGAGGCGGGCGAGCTGCTGGAGATCTTCCAGTGGCTCACGCCCGAGCAGGCGGCCGAGGTGATGTCGGACCCGGAGCGGGCCCACCGGGTGCGCGACGAGGTCGCGGACGTCCTCGCGTACCTGGTGCAGTTCTGCACGGCGGTCGGGGTGGACCCGCTGGAGGCGCTCGCGGCCAAGATCGAGCGGAACGAACACCGCTTCCCGGTGCCCGGCGCGGCGGCCGACGTCAACTCGGACGTGAGCGACCAACCCGTGTGAGGGACGAAGTTATCCACAACCCCGGAGTTGTCCACAGGTTCCGGGATGGTGGATGCGGGCCCGCGCCGATTTCCGCACGCTTTCGCCGTGACCACCTGACCCGCCCCTCGGCGGCGGTGGTCGACGGCGAAACGCGAGCGAGAGGAGCGGTGTCCATGGAGGCGCTGCGCATGATCAAGACGGCTCGGCACGCGCTGGCCTCGGCCAGACACGTGCCGGACGTGCTGGCCGAGGCGCGGCAGGCCGCGCTGCTCACCGAGGCGGTGGGCGCCAGGCTGGCGGAGCTGGACGACGACGAGCTGACCGGGCTCGGCCAGCAGCTCTCCGAGGCGGGAGCGCACGCGGCGGTCTGCCTGGACCGCTCGGTCGTGCGGGCCGCCGTGGTGAGCGGCGGGCGGGCCGGTCGGCTCACCGAACTCGGCGACCTGGGGCCGACCCTGGGTGCGCTGGACGGGCTGCTGCGGGACGTCGGGGAGACGCTGGTGGTGCTGGCCTGCGGGGCCGACACCGAGAGCATCTACTGGACGTGCATCGACGGTGTCGACGCGGTATCGGACTGCCAGGACCTGGCGGAGCGGCTGCGGAAGGCGGCGGGCCGGGGCGCGGGAGAGGAGAGCACGGTGCTCGGCGGGGCCGCCGAGGCGGAGCGGGCCGGGCGGGGGTCGCCCTTACTGGAGGTCCGGCTCGGCCCGCCGGGTGAGGAGGGGAAGGAGGCGCCGGACTACCGGGTGCCCGGCGCGGCCGGAGCGTCGGAGGTGTCGGTGCCGGTGGGGTAGCCGGCGGCGCCGCGGGGGCCGGGAGACTGGAGCTCGGCGAGGTCCGCGGTCACCGAGGCGAGCAGTTCCTGCATCTGTTCGAGCAGGCTCTTGGGCGTGCTGCTCGGGAGCTGCGGCGTGGCAGACGGTTCGGACATGACGGGACCTCTTCGGATCGGTAGTGCAGTGTGAAACGGCCGACGGTGGCTCGGCCGTTGCGGCGGGGGTGGCTGATGCCCGGCCACCGTGGGCAGGCGCCCCCGCCGCAGCACTCAACGAACCGCTCCGGGGGCCGGTCACCGGCTGCCACCCGATGTGGTCCAACTCCGATACGGGGTAAGCCTCCCGGGTGATCCGGGGTTGCTGCCGCAGGGCGGCCTGCGTTAGGCGCCGAGTGGGCGAGGCGGGCAGGTAGGCGGGCATGTAGGCGGGCGGGTAGGCGAGCGCGCGCGAGTGGGTGAGGCGGGCGGCGGACAAGTGGGTGAGGGCGGCGGCCCGCGGGCGGAGGGTGGAGGGAAGGGCGCGCTCAGGACGGCCCGCGGTGTCTGCTCGGCGCCGGGCGGGGCCCGGCGCCGAGCAGCAAGGGAAGGGCGGGTGGAGGGAGAGGGCAAATATTGGGCCTCGGCGCCGCGGGCCCGCGGCGCCGAGGCCCTGGGAAGAGCGGTCCTGCGGCGTGGTGCCCGCCCTCGGGGATGGCCTCGGCTCTGCAAGGTGCGGTGATTGCAGGCGCCCAGGGGTTCGCCGCCCCGCGCGGTGGCGCGGGGCGGCGGGATGAGCCCTCCATGCGCACTCGTGGGTTGGTGGCTGCTGGGCGCTGGCGTGCCCGGCGCCCAGCAGCCCGGAGGAGGTGGTGCGGCGGCTTTGGGGTGGCGGCTTGGGGCGGTGGGTGGGCAGGGGGTGGGGGAGGGGGGAGGGGCCAAGGAAATGCGAGAGGGGCAAATGTTGGCCCCGGCGCCGCCAGTTCGCGGCGCCGAGGCAGGAAGGCCTCGGGGTGGGCGGTGTCCGTCCGCCGATGTTGGGGCGACTCGGGGTGAAAATTGGCCCTTGGTGCCGCGGGTTGCGGCACAGGGAGCCAGAGGGCCCCTCAGGGGGTAGCCGGTTCGGGGCGGGGTGCGGCTTGCGGTTCTCGCGCGGGCCGATCGGTGGGTGCCGCTGAAAAGCTGAGCCGCCTGGCCCTCAACCCATGAGGGGCGAAAATTGGCCCCCGGGCGGACGGGCCGTGGCAGCCGGCGTCAACCTCGCGCCGCGCTGTTGGGCCGACCGTGCGAAGGTGTTCAACTTCCCGATCCCGCACGGTGGATGATCATGCCCGCGGCGTTGGTAGCGTCGGCAGACGGCCGCGGTGGGACGGCGGCCGCGCGCGAGTGTCGACACACCTGAGAGAGGGTCACATGGCTCCCAAGACGATCCGCCGTGCCGTCATCCCGGCGGCGGGGCTGGGCTCCCGGCTGCTGCCCATGACCAAGGCGACCCCGAAGGAGATGCTGCCGGTCGGGGACAAGCCGGTGATCGAGCACACCGTCCGGGAGCTGGTGGATTCCGGCGTCACCGACATCACCATCGTCGTGTCGGGCGACAAGAGCCTGATCCAGGAGCACTTCCGCCCCAACCCGGTGCTGGTCGAGCAGCTGCGCCGGGACGGCAAGGCGGCGTTCGCGGACGCCGTCGAGGAGATCGGGGAGCTGGCCCGCAAGGGCCACATCAGCTACCTCTACCAGCAGGGCCCGTACGGCAACGGCACCCCGGTGCTGAACGCGGCGCGGCACTTCGGGGACGAGCCGTTCCTGGTGCTGTGGCCGGACGACGTGTTCGTCGCCGAGGTGCCCCGCGCGCAGCAGCTGGTCCGGGCGTACGAGCAGACGAACGCGCCGGTGCTGGCGCTGATGCCGATGGCGCCGGAGGACTCGTACCGCTACGGCGTGCCGGTGGTGAAGGAGGACCTCGGCGGCGGGTCGCTGCGGATCAGCGGCCTGGTGGAGAAGCCGAAGCCGGCCGACGCGCCGTCCGCCTACGCGGCCATCGGCGGCTACGTGGTCACCCCGGGCATCGTCGACGAGATCCGCGAACTCACCCGCCGCTGGCACGAGAAGCCGGAGGACGAGGTGTACCTGACCGACGCGATCAACGCCTACGCGGCCCGCCGCGCCGTGTACGGGCAGGTCATCGACGGCACCTGGTACGACACCGGCAACCCCGTCGCCTACCTGCGCGCCCAGTTCGCCACCGCCCTCGCCGACCCCGAGTACGGGCCGGAGCTGCGCCGCCTCGCCGCCGAACTCACGCCCGACGAAGGGTGATTCGCGAACGCCGCCGTCCCCCGGACGAGTGAAGCCGGGTGCCGCGCCGCCGCCCGGCAGGCCAGACTGGGGCGATGCGTGAGGACGAGGACGAGTCGCTGGCGGAGTGGGCCGCGCGGCGGGAGCAACGGCGGCGCCCGGTCGGGAAGTTGCGGGCGGTGCGGCTGGCGGACGGGCAGCGCGTCGGCGCCCACGTGACGCCGGACGAGCCGCGACTGATCATGCGCTGGGACGGCTACCAGTGGCTGCCCGACGCGGTGGTGGAGGACTACGCCGCCGCGCAGCGGGCGCTGTACGGCGTCGAGGGCGACGGCGTGGTGAGGTCGGACGGGTCGACCCCGGGCCATCCGACACCGGGCCTCCCGACCCCGGGCCACCCGACCCCGGGTCGGCAGGACAAGGCGCCGGGCCGCCACCGCAAACCGTCCTGAAGCACCCGGGAGAGCGAACGGGCCCGGCCGCCGGGAATTCGGCGTCCGGGCCCGGGATCCGGTGCCCCGAAGGTCAGTTGTGCGCGTGCAGGTCGGCGTTCAGGCCGCCCCAGGAGCCGGAGCGGGCGATGACCTCGACCGCGCCGGTCTGCGAGTTGCGGCGGAACAGCAGGTTGTCCTGCCCGGACAGCTCGACGGCCTTGGCGACCGTGCCGTCCGGGGTGGTGACCCGGGTGCCGGCGGTGACGTACAGGCCGGCCTCGACGACGCAGTCGTTGCCGAGCGAGATGCCGATGCCCGCGTTGGCGCCGAGCAGGCAGCGCTGGCCGACCGAGACGACCTGCTTGCCGCCGCCGGACAGGGTGCCCATGATCGAGGCGCCGCCGCCGATGTCGCTGTGGTCGCCGACGACGACGCCCGCGCTGATCCGGCCCTCGACCATCGAGGTGCCGAGGGTACCGGCGTTGAAGTTGACGAAGCCCTCGTGCATCACGGTGGTGCCGGCGGCCAGGTGCGCGCCGAGCCGGACGCGGTCGGCGTGCGCGATGCGCACCCCGCCCGGGGCGACGTAGTCGGTCATCCGCGGGAACTTGTCGACGCCGTACACGGCCAGCTGGCCGCCCTGGGCGCGCACCGCGAGGCGGGCCTGCTCGACCTGGTCCACCGGGACGGGGCCGATGCTGGTCCACGCGACGTTGGCGAGCAGCCCGAAGATGCCGTCCAGGTTCTGCCCGTGCGGCTGGACCAGGCGGTGGCTGAGCAGGTGCAGCCGCAGGTAGACGTCGTGCGTGTCGAGGGGCTTCTCGTCGAGCGAGGCGATGGTGGTGCGCACGGCGACGACCTCGACGCCGCGGCGGGCGTCGGTGCGCAGTGCCTCGGCGGCGCCGGCGCCGAGCTCGGCCTCGGCCTGCTCGGCGGTCAGGCGGACGGTGCCGGCCGGGCCGGGCTCGTCGGCCAGCGCGGGGGCCGGGTACCAGGTGTCGAGGACGGTGCCGTCGGCGGCGATGGTGGCCAGGCCGGTGGCCACGGCACCGTTCGGGCGGGGGGTGGTGGATTCAGCAGTCACACCGAGCACGTTAACCAATGCCGGGGCCCGCTGCCGAACACGCCCAGCGTCCGGACGCGCGGCCCGCGCGCACCCGCCGGGCGGGAAAACCCGGTGCTCAGCGCCCCTGCGGTCGGAGATACTCGCTCGGGTGTTCATGTCGATCTCCACCACCGGCAGCGCCGAGAGCCCGGCCACGGATCTCGGGTTCCTGCTGCACAAGCACCCCGGCAAGGTCCAGCGGTTCAGCACGTCGCACGGCGAGGCGCACGTCTTCTACCCCGAGGCGGGGGAGGAGCTGTGCACGGCCGCGCTGCTGCTGGACGTCGACCCGGTCGCGCTGGTCCGCAAGGGCCGGGGCAAGGGCCGTGGCGGCTCGCCGGACTTCGCGCTCTCCCAGTACGTCAACGACCGCCCGTACGCGGCGTCCTCGCTGCTCGCGGTGGCGTTGCGCACGGTGTTCCGCTCGGCGATGAAGGGCGACTGCCCGCTGCGGCCCGAGCTGCCCGGCCGGGCCCGCCCGTTGCGGATCGCGCTGCCCGCCGTGCCGGCGAACGGCGCGGGCGAGGGCGGCGGGCCGGCCATGGTGGCCCGGTTGTTCGAGCCGCTGGGCTGGCGGGTCGAGGCGGCGGCGGTCCCGCTGGACGAGGCGTTCCCGGAGTGGGGCGAGTCCCGGTACGTGCGGGTCGAGCTGTCCTCGGACGCGGCCCGGCTGGCGGACGCCCTGCAGCAGCTGTACGTGCTGCTGCCGGTGCTGGACGGCGCCAAGCACTACTGGGTCGCGCCGGACGAGGTGGACAAGCTGCTCGCCGCCGGCGAGGGCTGGCTGGCCGACCACCCGGAGCGCGCCCTGATCACCCGCCGCTACCTGGCCCGGCGCTGGTCGCTGACCCGGGCCGCGATGGAGCGCCTGGAGCTGGCCCGGCTGGCGGAGGCGGACGACCGCGAGGTCGAGGAGATCGACAACGCCGTCGACGACCGCCCCGACGAGGAGGCCCCGGAGAGCGCGCCGGAGGGCGCAGCGGAGTCCACCGCGGAGTCCACCGCGGAGGAGCAGCAGCCCAGGCCGCCGTCCCTCGCCGAGCAGCGCCGCACCGCGATCCTCGCCGCCCTGCACGAGGCCGGCGCCGCCCGGGTCGCCGATCTCGGCTGCGGTCAGGGCGAGTTGATCGGTGCCCTGCTGAAGGACTCCCGGTTCACCGAGGTCCTCGGCGTGGACGTCTCCGTGCGCGCGTTGCAGGCCGCGCGCCGCAAGCTGCGCCTGGAGCGGCTGCCGGAGCGGCAGGCGTCCCGGGTGCGGCTGGCGCAGGGCGCGCTGACGTACACCGACGCGCGGCTGAAGGGCTACGACGCGGCGGTGCTGTGCGAGGTGATCGAGCACCTGGACCTGCCGCGGCTGCCCGCCCTGGAGTACGCGGTGTTCGGCGCCGCCCGGCCGCGGGCGGTGGTCGTCACGACACCCAACGCCGAGTACAACGTCCGCTGGGAGACGCTGCCGGCGGGCGAGCACCGGCACGCGGACCACCGTTTCGAGTGGTCCCGCGCCGAGTTCCGCGCCTGGGCCGAGAAGGTCGCGGCCGCGTACGGCTATGCGGTGGAGCTGCGGCCGGTCGGCCCGGAGGACGGGGAGGTCGGCGCGCCCACCCAGCTGGCCCTGTTCACGGCGGGTACGACGTTCCCGACCGCGGGCACGACCGAGGCCACGGCCGAAGCCCCGGTCGAAGGTACGACCGAAGCCACGACCGAGGCCACGACCAAAGCCACGACCGACGGTACGACCGAGAGCGGCACCCCCGCGAAGCCCGAAGGAGGCGAGCCCCGATGACCGATGACGCAGCGCCGAAGCCCGACCAGGAGCCGGCGGCCCCCCGCCGCCTCCCCGTCACCGACGTCTCCCTGGTCGTGCTGATCGGCACCAGCGGCGCGGGCAAGTCCACCTTCGCCCGCCGCCACTTCCTGCCCACCCAGGTGGTCTCCTCGGACTTCTGCCGCGGCCTGGTGGCCGACGACGAGAACGACCAGTCGGCCTCCGCCGAGGCCTTCGACGTGCTGCACTACATCGTCGGCAAGCGCCTCGCGGCGGGCCGCCTGACCGTGGTGGACGCCACCAACGTCCAGCCGGAGGCGCGCCGACAGCTGGTCGCGATCGCCCGCGAGCACGACGTGCTGCCGATCGCGATCGTGCTGGACGTCCCGCCGGGGGTGTGTGCCGAGCGCAACCGCTCCCGCCCGGACCGGCAGTTGCCCGCGCACGTGATCCCGCGCCAGAACCGCGAGTTGCGCAGGTCGCTGCGGGGCCTGGAGCGCGAGGGCTTCCGCAAGGTGCACGTCCTGCGCGGAGAGGCCGAGGTGGCGGCGGCCGAGATCGAGCTGGAGAAGCGCTACAACGACCTGCGCCACCTGACCGGCCCGTTCGACATCGTCGGCGACATCCACGGCTGCCGGTCCGAGTTGGAGACCCTGCTGACCCGCCTCGGGTACACCCTCGTCCGGGACGAGGAGGGCCGCCCGGTGGACGCCGCCCACCCGCGGGGCCGTACCGCCGTGTTCGTCGGCGACCTGGTCGACCGCGGCCCGGACACCCCGGGCGTGCTGCGCCTGGTGATGGGCATGGTGGCGGCCGGCCACGCGCTGTGCGTGCCCGGCAACCACGAGAACAAGCTGGGCCGCGCGCTGGACGGCAAGAAGGTCACCGTCTCGCACGGCCTGCGGGAGTCGCTGGACCAACTGGCCCAGGAGTCCGACGAGTTCAGGGCCGAGGCGCGCGCGTTCATGCGCGGCCTGGTCAGCCACTACGTGCTGGACGGCGGCGCCCTGGTGGTCTGCCACGCCGGTCTGCCGGAGAAGTACCACGGCCGCAACTCCGGCCGGGTGCGCTCGCACGCGCTGTACGGGGAGACCACCGGCGAGACCGACGAGTACGGCCTGCCGGTGCGCTACCCGTGGGCGGAGGAGTACCGCGGCCGGGCGCTGGTGGTGTACGGCCACACCCCGGTGCCGACCGCGGGCTTCGTCAACAACACCATCTGCCTGGACACCGGCTGCGTCTTCGGCGGCAGCCTGACGGCGCTGCGCTACCCGGAGCGCGAGCTGGTGGGCGTCGAGGCGGAGCGGGAGTGGTACGCGCCGGTGCGCCCGCTGGTCACGGACGCGCCGGGCGCCCGCGAGGGCCGTCCGCTGGACCTCGCCGACGTGGCGGGCCGCCGGATCGTCGAGACCGCCCTGCACGGCCGGATCGCCGTCCGGGAGGAGAACGCGGCGGCCGCGCTGGAGGTGATGAGCCGTTTCGCGCTGGATCCGCGGCTGCTCGCCTACCTGCCGCCGACGATGGCGCCCACCCCGACGTCCCGCCGGGACGGCTACCTGGAGCACCCGGAGGACGCGTTCGCGGCCTACCGCGCGGACGGCGTGCGGCACGTCCTGTGCGAGGAGAAGCACATGGGCTCGCGCGCGGTGCTGCTGGTCTCCCGGGACGACGCGGCGCTGGAGCGGCGCTTCGGTGCGGCCGGCCCGGGCGCGATCTGGACCCGGACCGGCCGGGCCTTCCTGGCCGACGACGGGCTGACCGGGGCGATCCTCGGCCGGGTCCGGTCGGCGGCCGAACGGGCGGGCCTGTTCGAGGAGTTGGGCACCGACTGGCTGCTGCTGGACGCCGAGCTGATGCCGTGGTCGCTGAAGGCCGTGGAGCTGCTGCGCCGCCAGTACGCGGCGGTCGGCGCGGCGGCCGGCGCCGCGCTGCCCGAGGTGCTGTCCGCGCTGGAGCGGGCCGCCGGGCGCGGGCTGGACCTGGCGGAGCTGACCGCCCGGCAGCGGCGGCGCTCGGCGGACGCGCGGGCCTTCACCGAGGCGTACCGGCGCTACTGCTGGCCGACCGAGGGGCTGTCGGGCATCCGGCTAGCGCCGTTCCAGCTGCTCGCCGCGGAGGGCGTGAACCTCGCGGTGCGCCCGCACGACGAGCACCTGGCCCGGATCGACCGCCTGGTCGACGCCGACGAGGCCGGGTCGGCGGAGGTGGGGACGCAGGTGCTGCGGCGCACCGGCCGGCTGCTGGTCGACACCGGGGACGAGGCCTCGGTGGCCGCCGGCACCGCCTGGTGGGAGGAGCTGACCGGTGCGGGCGGCGAGGGCATGGTGGTCAAGCCGCTGGCCTCGCTGGTGCGGACGGTCCGCGGCGAGGGCCGCCCGGGCGGCCTGGTGCAGCCGGGCGTGAAGGTGCGCGGCCGGGAGTACCTGCGGATCATCTACGGTCCGGACTACACCGAGCACCTGGACCGGCTGCGCGAGCGCGCGCTCGGCCACAAGCGGTCGCTGGCGCTGCGCGAGTACGCGCTGGGCCTGGAGGCGCTGGACCGGCTGGCGGCGGGGGAGCCGCTGTGGCGGGTGCACGAGCCGGTGTTCGCGGTGCTGGCGCTGGAGTCGGAGCCGGTCGACCCGCGCCTGTAGCGGCGGCCGTGAGGGGGAGTTCCGTCCGGGGCTCCCCCTCTCCCTCCTCGATTCTGCATATAAATTCGTACTCTCGTATACACTTGCCGCCTTCCGCTCGATCCCGTCAACGTCCACGTCACACCAGGAGCCCGGCATGGCCTTCAACCTCCGGAACAGGCACTTCCTCAAGGAGCTCGACTTCACGCCCCAGGAGTTCCGCTTCCTGGTCGACCTCGCCGCCTCCCTGAAGGCGGCCAAGTACGCGGGCACCGAGCAGCCCCGGCTGCGCGGCAAGAACATCGCGCTGATCTTCGAGAAGACCTCCACCCGCACCCGCTGCGCCTTCGAGGTCGCGGCCCACGACCAGGGCGCCACCACCACCTACCTGGACCCGGCCGGCTCGCAGATGGGCCACAAGGAGTCCGTCAAGGACACCGCCCGGGTGCTGGGCCGGATGTTCGACGGCATCGAGTACCGCGGCCACGGCCAGGAGGTCGTCGAGGAGCTGGCCGAGTACGCCGGCGTCCCGGTCTGGAACGGTCTGACGGACGAGTGGCACCCCACCCAGATGCTGGCCGACGTGCTCACCGTCACCGAGCACACCGCCAAGCCGCTCACCGAGGTCGCGCTCGCCTACCTCGGCGACGCCCGCTCCAACATGGGCAACTCGCTGCTGGTCACCGGCGCCCTGCTCGGCATGGACATCCGGATCGTCGCCCCGCGCGCGCTCTGGCCGGCCGAGGACGTGCAGAAGGCGGCGCAGGCCCTGGCCGAGCGCAGCGGCGCCCGGATCACCCTGACCGAGGACGTGGCCGCCGGGGTGGCCGGCGCCGACTTCCTCTACACGGACGTCTGGGTGTCGATGGGCGAGCCCAAGGAGGTCTGGGCCGAGCGGATCGAGCTGCTCAGGCCGTACCAGGTGTCCATGGACACCGTCCGGGCCACCGGCAACCCGGACGTGAAGTTCCTGCACTGCCTGCCGGCCTTCCACGACCTCGGCACCTCGCTCGGGCGGCAGATGTACGAGGCGACCGGCATGACCGAGCTGGAGTGCACCGACGAGCTGTTCGAGTCGGCGCACTCCGTGGTCTTCGACCAGGCCGAGAACCGGCTGCACACCATCAAGGCGGTGCTGGTCGCCACCCTCGGCGCCTGAGCGGGCGCCCGACGAGGGCCCCGCCGAGAGGGCCTCGCCGAGAGGGCCCGACTACTTCTCCAGCTTCACGCAGGCCACCCGGTCGCCCGCCGCGTGCGGCCCGGCCGGGGTGCCCGCGTGCAGCACCAGCGAGCGCGCCCCGCCCGGCCGCGGCTGCCACGCCACGGCGGCCGAGGCGGTGCCGTCGCCGTGCGCGTCGGTGCGCAGCACCATCCGCAGCTCGTTGCGGGCGTTGGCGTACGCCGGGTCGGTGGACGGCTGCACCGGGTCGACGGCGTCCTGGTAGTGCGGCCCGGAGGCGGCCGGGTCGGCCCCGCAGCTGCCGGTGTGCAGGTGCACCGGGAACTCGTGGGCGGGGGCCAGCCCGGTCGCCGTCAGGGTGAGCACCGTCCGCCCGGGCGTCGAGCGATCGGTGACCACCCGGGCGTGCGAGCCGTACGGGACCAGGTCCTGGGCGTAGCTGATCGCGGCCGGCGGGACGAACGCGGTGGCCGGGTCGAAGTCGGCGTCGACGACGGAGACCGGCGAGGCGGCCGGGGCGAGCAGGGCCAGCGGCAGCAGGGCGGCGGCGAGCGGAGCGGTCATCGGGCGGGCCTTCCGGGGGCGGGGCGACGGTCGCCCTGCTAACGGTGTCGCCCTGCCAAGGGTGTCGGCCTGTCAACGGTGTCGGCCGTGGGAGGACGCCGTTGACGTCGTTGCGGGTACGCGTCCGGCCGTCAGGAGGCGTCCGGTCGGATGCCCCGGATCTCGCAGCGCGGCCCGCTGGCCCGCATCAGCCGCAGGTCGGCGGTGACCAGCGGCACCCCGTACCGCTCGGCGACCGCGACGTAGGCGGCGTCGTCCGGGGTGAGGTTGTCCTTGAGCTCCCAGATCCGGCCGAGCAGCGGCGCCACCTCGACCTTGCGGATCGCCACCGCGGCCAGCTCGCCGGTGAGTTCGGCGACCCGTGCGGCGGTGAGCTCCTTGGCCAGGTAGAGGCCGCGCAGTGACTGCATCACTTCGACGGTGATGTGCTCGGGGGCCAACCACTCGCCGCCGGCGGCGAGTTCGGCCCGGGCGTTGGTTCCGCGCGGGCCCTGGTCGGCCAGCGCCAGCACCAGCGCGGACGCGTCCACCACGATCACTGTCGGCCCCCTCTGCCTGTCACCACTCCGGCCACCGTACCGGTCGGGGTGTCACCCGGTGGCGCCGGGTTTCGGGGTCGCGGAGGTGGACGGCCCGGTCCGCCCGGGGGTGTCGTCGCGGAACGGGCGGATCGTGTGCTCGGCGTCCTTGGCCTGCTCGGGGGTGATCCACTCCGGCAGGCCGGGGGACATCGCGGCGGCCTTCAGCTGGTCGAGGGTGAGCGGCAGTCCCTCGCGGACCACCTGGACCTTGGCGTGGTCGGCGACCTCGGCCGTGTTGGTGGTGCTGACCGTGACCCTGGTTCGGTCGGCGCGCAGCAGGCTGGCCTCGCGGGAGAGGGTGTCGCCGGTGGTCCGTTCGATGAGCAGCAGGTGGCCGCCGTCCGGGAGCACGGTGTCGGAGCAGTAGCGGAACTGGCCGCCCCGGTTGATGACCGAGCAGCTCATCAGGTCGTCCTCGTTGGGGTGGGAGTCGCGCTTGAGGCGGTCCCCGAGGCCTCCTTCGATCATGATCCGGACGTCGGCGGGGCCGGCGCCGTCGTCGTAGAGCATGTTGGCCATGGTCAGCACGCTGCCGGGGTCGGCGGCGTTGGCCTTGATCAGTGCGGAGTGGCCGGAGTAGCCGGAGGTCCGGCCGGCCGGGGGCAGTGCCTTGACGAGGGCGGACAGGGCGGTGCGGCCGGTCAGGGCGACCTTGCCGGTGTGCTGGCCGCTGCCCGGCAGCGGGGGTTCGACGGTGTCCTCGGTGCGCTGGAGCGGCTGCGGGAAGCGCCGGCTCGGGGTCGGCGCGGGGGTGTCGGTGCCGCTGGGCGAGGCGGTGGGGGAGGCGGCGGACAGTCCGACCGCCGTCGTGCCGCCGTCGCCCGGCCGCAGGGCGACGGTGCCGCCGATGGCCAGGGCGGCCACGGCGGCCACGGCGGTGACGGCACCGGCGACGGTGAGGCGGCGCCGGCGGCGGATCGAGCGGCCCTGCCGGGCGCTGGCGGCGACCAGCGGGCCGAGCTCGGGGCCGAGGCCGTCCATCGTCCGTTCGAAGGCGGCGGACAGCTTGCGGCCGTCCGCGTCCGGTTCGTTCATGGCTGGGGTTCCTTTCCGACGGGGAACTGCACGGAAGGTGGTGCGGAGGGCGTCAGGAGCGGGCGAGGTGCTCGGCGGCGTCCGGGCCGAGGGCGGCGCGCAGCCGGCCGAGGGCGCGCAGCGACTGGGCGCGGACGGCGCCCTGGTTGAGGCCGAGTTCGGCGGCGGTCTCGGCGACGCTGCGGTCCTCCCAGTAGCGCAGGACGAGGACGGCCCGGTCGCGGGGCGTGAGTTCGGCGAGCGCGGTGAGCAGGGTGATCCGCAGGGCCGGGTCGTCGCCGGGGGCGACGCCTTCGGGGAGTTCGCCGAGGGAAGGCCGTTCGCCGGTGCGGCGCAGCCTGCGGTGCGAGAGGTAGCTGCGCACGAGGGCGCTGCGGGCGTAGGCGTCCTGGTTCTCGGCGCGGCGGACCTTGGGCCAGGCGGCGAAGAGCTTGGCGAGGGTGACCTGGGTGAGGTCCTCGGCCAGGTGCCAGTCGCCGCAGAGCAGCAGTGCGGTGCGGAAGAGCCGCTGCCCCCGGCTGTGCGCGAAGGCCTCGAACTCCGCGGCCTCCTCGGCCCGTCGTGTCTTCCGGATCACGCTGTCCCCTCGCACCCCGTGTGCCGGGCGTCGTCCGCCCCTGTGCCCGACTGGACGCCCGAGCCCGGCGCGGACGTTACGGGTGCGGGCGGGGCGAAAGGAGGTGAAGGTGGACCGGGGGCATGCCTGCGGTGGTGTGGACGGCGGCATGCACTATGGTTTATCTCGACATCGAGATAACTGCCCCTTACGATTTATCTCGACATCAAGATACTTGCCGAGAGGCGCTCGCCGGTGACGCGGCAAGGCAAGCCTAAGTAAGGCTGACCTTACCACCGCGTGCGCGCCGGATACCGCACGAAGCACCCAGAAGGAGTCAGTCGTGTCCGCGAACAGCTTCGACGCCCGCAGCTCGCTGCAGGTGGGCGACGAGTCGTACGAGATCTTCAAGCTCTCCGCCGTCGAGGGTTCCGAGCGGCTGCCCTACAGCCTCAAGGTGCTGCTGGAGAACCTGCTCCGCACGGAGGACGGCGCGAACATCACCGCCGACCACATCCGCGCCCTCGGCAACTGGGACGAGAACGCCCAGCCGAGCCAGGAGATCCAGTTCACGCCGGCCCGCGTGATCATGCAGGACTTCACCGGCGTGCCGTGCGTGGTCGACCTCGCCACCATGCGCGAGGCCGTCAAGGAGCTGGGCGGCGACCCGGCCAAGATCAACCCGCTGGCCCCGGCCGAGCTGGTCATCGACCACTCGGTCATCGCCGACAAGTTCGGCACCAAGGACGCGTTCACCCAGAACGTCGAGATCGAGTACGGCCGCAACAAGGAGCGCTACCAGTTCCTGCGCTGGGGCCAGACCGCCTTCGACGAGTTCAAGGTCGTCCCGCCGGGCACCGGCATCGTCCACCAGGTGAACATCGAGCACCTGGCCCGCACCGTCATGGTCCGCGGCGGCCAGGCCTACCCGGACACCTGCGTCGGCACCGACTCGCACACCACCATGGTCAACGGCCTGGGCGTGCTGGGCTGGGGCGTCGGCGGCATCGAGGCCGAGGCCGCGATGCTCGGCCAGCCGGTCTCCATGCTGATCCCGCGCGTGGTCGGCTTCAAGCTGACCGGCGAGCTGCCGGCCGGCACCACCGCCACCGACCTGGTGCTCACCATCACCGAGATGCTGCGCAAGCACGGTGTGGTCGGCAAGTTCGTCGAGTTCTACGGCGACGGCATCGGCGCCATCCCGCTGGCCAACCGCGCCACCATCGGCAACATGTCGCCGGAGTTCGGCTCGACCTGCGCGATCTTCCCGATCGACGCCGAGACCATCAACTACCTGCGCCTGACCGGCCGCGACGAGCAGCAGCTCGCCCTGGTCGAGGCGTACGCCAAGGAGCAGGGCCTCTGGCACAACCCGGCCCACGAGCCGGTGTACTCGGAGTACCTGGAGCTGGACGTCTCCACCGTCGTCCCGTCGATCTCCGGCCCGAAGCGCCCGCAGGACCGCGTGATCCTGGCCGAGGCCGCGAGCAAGTTCGCCGAGGCGCTGCCGACCTACTCCGCCGAGGCCTCGAAGCCGACCGCCGTCACCGCCCCCGACGGCTCGACCTACGAGATCGACAACGGCGCGGTCGTGATCGCCTCGATCACCTCCTGCACCAACACCTCCAACCCCTCCGTCATGCTGGGCGCCGCCCTGCTGGCGAAGAAGGCCGTGGAGAAGGGCCTGCACGTCAAGCCCTGGGTCAAGACCACCCTGGCGCCCGGCTCCAAGGTCGTCATGGACTACTACGAGAAGGCCGGCCTGCTCCCGTACATGGAGAAGCTGGGCTTCAACCTGGTCGGCTACGGCTGCGTCACCTGCATCGGCAACTCGGGCCCGCTGCCCGAGGAGGTCTCGGCCGCCGTCAACGAGGCCGACCTGGCCGTCGTCTCGGTGCTCTCCGGCAACCGCAACTTCGAGGGCCGGATCAACCCCGACGTCAAGATGAACTACCTGGCCTCCCCGCCGCTGGTGGTCGCCTACGCCCTCGCCGGCAACATGAACGTCGACATCACCAAGGACGCCCTGGGCCAGGACGCCGACGGCAACGACGTCTTCCTCGCCGACATCTGGCCGTCCGAGCAGGAGGTCGCCGACACGGTCGCCGGCTCCATCGACGAGGCGATGTTCGACAAGGGCTACCAGGACGTCTTCGCCGGCGACCACCGCTGGCAGTCGCTCCCGGTCCCGACCGGCAACACCTTCGAGTGGGACGCCGAGTCCACCTACGTCCGCAAGCCCCCGTACTTCGAGGGCATGGCCAAGACCCCGAGCCCGGTGACCGACATCGCCGGCGCCCGCGTCCTGGCCAAGCTGGGCGACTCGGTCACCACCGACCACATCTCCCCGGCCGGCAACATCAAGCCGGGCACCCCGGCGGCGCAGTACCTGACCGCCAACGGTGTCGACAAGCGCGACTTCAACTCCTACGGTTCCCGTCGTGGCAACCACGAGGTGATGATCCGCGGCACCTTCGCCAACATCCGCCTGCGCAACCAGATCGCGCCGGGCACCGAGGGCGGCTACACCCGCGACTTCACCCAGGCCGACGCGCCGGTGTCGTTCATCTACGACGCCTCGCAGAACTACCAGGCCGCCGGCATCCCGCTGGTCGTCCTGGCCGGCAAGGAGTACGGCTCCGGCTCGTCCCGCGACTGGGCCGCCAAGGGCACCGCGCTGCTGGGCGTCAAGGCCGTCATCGCCGAGTCGTACGAGCGCATCCACCGCTCGAACCTGATCGGCATGGGCGTCCTGCCGCTGCAGTTCCCGGAGGGCGAGAACGCCGAGTCCCTCGGCCTGACCGGCGAGGAGACCTTCTCCATCACCGGCGTGACCGAGCTCAACGAGGGCCGCACCCCGAAGACCGTCAAGGTCAAGGCCGGTGACAAGGAGTTCGACGCGGTCGTGCGCATCGACACCCCCGGTGAGGCGGACTACTACCGCAACGGCGGCATCCTGCAGTACGTGCTGCGCTCGCTCATCGGCTGAGTCCGGTAGCTCCTGAAAGGGGGCCGGGCCCGCGACCTCGCGGGCCCGGCCCCCTTTTTCGCGTGCCGCGCCCTCGGGGAACGGGCGCTCGGCGCCCCGCTGTACGGCCACGGCCGGCCCGCGCCGCGACCGACCCGGGGACGGGAAGGGGCCCGCCGTCGCGTACGGCGGGCCCCTCCACGCGTGCTCGGTGCTACGCGTGCTCGGTGCTACGCGTCCTCCGTGCGGGTCAGCCCCGGTCGCAGGCCTGCGCCCGCAGCGCCCGGGCCAGGTCGTCGCGGCGCTCCAGCACCAGGCGGCGCAGCGCCGGCGCGGCCTGCGGGTGCCCGTCCAGCCAGGCGTCGGCCTCGGCCAGGGTCTGCCGGTCGGTCTGGGCGGCGGGGAAGAAGCCGCCGACGAAGCGCATCGCGATCTCGATGGTCCGCTCGGACCAGATCTTCTCCAGCAGCTTGAAGTACGGCGCCGCGTAGAGCGCGGTGAGCTCCCGGTGGGAGGGCAGGGCGAAGCCCGCGATGTTGGCCTCGACGAGGGCGTTCGGCAGCTCGTCCGAGTCGACGACGGCGGACCAGGCGGCGGCCTTGGCCTCCGGGGTGGGCCGGGCGGCCAGGGCCAGGGTGTACTGGCGCTTGCCGCCGGCGGTGTTGTCGGCGGCGAGCTCGCCGGCCAGCTCCTCGTCGGTGGCCTGGCCGGCGGCGGCCAGGGCCAGCCACAGGGCCCAGCGCAGCTCCTGGTCGACGTCGAGGCCGTCGATCCGGGCGCTGCCGGTCAGCAGGCCGCGGACCAGGCCGAGGTGCTCGGCGCCGCCGGCGGTCTGGGCGAGGAAGCGGGCCCAGGCGAGCTGGTGGTCGCTGCCGGGGACGGCGGCGCGCAGCTCGCGCAGTGCGCCGTCGGCGAGCTGCCGGGCGCCCTCGGCGCGCCAGGCGGGGTCGGCGTACAGGTCGACGGCGGTCTTGGCCTGGGCGTGCAGCGACTGCAGGACGCCGATGTTGCCCTCCTGGCCGGCGAAGCGCAGCACCAGGTCGACGTAGTCGCGGGCCGGCATCAGGGCGTCGCGGGTGAGGTTCCACACGGCGGACCAGGCGAGCGCGCGGGCCAGTTCGTCGGCGATGTCGCCGAGGCCGGTGCGCAGCGCCGCCAGGGAGTCCTCGTCGAAGCGGATCTTGCAGTAGGTGAGGTCCTCGTCGTTGAGCAGGACGAGGGCGGGGCGGCGGCGGCCGGCGGCCTCGGCGACGACGGTGCGGGCGCCGGCGATGTCGGCCTCGATCCGCTCGGTGCGCACCAGGGCGCCGTCCGCGTCCCGGTCGTAGAGGCCGATCGCGATCCGGTGCGGGCGCAGCACCTCGCCGTCCTGGAGCACCGCCAGCTCGGTGATCCGGCCCTCGGCGTCGGCGGTGACCTGCGGGGTGAGCGCGTTCACGCCGGAGGTCTGCAGCCAGGCGGCGGCCCAGGTCTTGAGGTCGCGGCCGCTGGTCTCGGCCAGGACGTCCAGCAGGTCGGTGAGTGCGGTGTTGCCGAAGGCGTGGCGCTTGAAGTAGCGGCGGGCGCCCTCGAAGAAGGCGTCCGAACCGGCGTACGCGACGAGCTGCTTGAGGACGGCGGCGCCCTTGGCGTAGGTGATGCCGTCGAAGTTGAGCTTGGCGTCCTCGAGGTCGCGGATGTCGGCGGTGATCGGGTGGGTGGTGGGGAACTGGTCCTGCCGGTAGGCCCAGGCCTTGCGCTGGTTGGCGAAGGTGACCCAGGCGGAGGAGTAGCGGGTGCGGGCGCCGATCAGGGCGTAGGAGCCCATGAAGTCGGCGAAGGACTCCTTCAGCCACAGGTCGTCCCACCAGCGCGGGGTGACGAGGTCGCCGAACCACATGTGCGCCATCTCGTGCAGGATGACGTTGGCGCGGTTCTCGTAGGCGGCGTCGGTGACCTTGGAGCGGAAGACGAAGTCCTCCTTGAAGGTGACGCAGCCGGGGTTCTCCATGGCGCCGATGTTGTACTCGGGGACGAACGCCTGGTCGTACTTGCCGAAGGGGTACGGGTAGTCGAACTCCTCGTGGAAGAAGTCGAGTCCGAGCTTGGTGACGCCGAGGATCTCCTCCGGGTCGAAGTGCGGGGCGAGGGACTTGCGGCACATCGCGGAGAGCGGGATGTCCAGGGTGGTGCCGTCGGGGAGTTCGCGGCGGTAGTGGTCGCGGGCGATGTGGTACGGGCCGGCGACCACGGCGGTGAGGTAGGTGGAGATCGGCTGGGTGGGCGCGAACTCCCAGGTGCGGGCGTCGTCGTGCTCGGTGACCTTCTCGTGCACGGCGTTGGACCACACGTCCCAGGCGGCGGGGGCGGTCACGGTGAAGGTGAACGGGGCCTTCAGGTCGGGCTGTTCGAAGGTCGCGAAGACGCGGCGGGCGTCGGCGGGCTCGTAGTGGGTGTAGAGGTAGGTCTCGCCGTCGGCCGGGTCGACGAAGCGGTGCAGGCCCTCGCCGGTGCGGCTGTAGGCGCAGTCGGCCTCGACGGTGAGGACGTTCTCGGCGGCCAGGCCGTCCACGTGGACCCGGGCGCCGTCGTAGGCGGTGGCCGGGTCGAGGGCGCGGCCGTTGAGGGTGACCGCGCGGACGGCGGGGGCGAGCAGGTCGAGGAAGGTGGCGGCGCCGGGGCGCTCGCAGCGGAAGGCGACGGTGGTGGTGGAGCGGAAGGTGGCGGCCGCCGGGTCGGGGGCGGAGGTCACGTCCAGCCGCACCTGGTAGCTGTCCACGGCCAGGATGCTGGCCCGTTGCTGGGCTTCGTCGCGGCTCAGGTTCTTGCCCGGCACGGCGGTACTCCTTTGTCCGGCTCGCACGGTGGTGCGCGTGTGGGTGGTGCGGGTCCGGTGCGCAGGTAGGCACCGCGCACCCGGGGGCATCCTTTCACGCCGTTCGCGCCGGTACCATTGCACACATCGCCGTGGGAGGGCCGGAATCAGCGGCGGCGGGCGGGTGTTGGGGCCGTGGGGGGTGGAGTGCCCTGCCCTGCCTCGGACCATCTCACGAAGGACGACTCGCAGTGACGACTGCCGCTGAGCGCAAGACCGCCGACTTCTGGTTCGACCCCGCCTGCCCGTGGGCGTGGATGACGTCCCGCTGGCTGATCGAGGTGCAGCAGCTGCGCCCGGTCGACGTGCGCTGGCACGTGATGAGCCTGTCGGTGCTGAACGAGCACCGGGACCTGCCGGCGAACTACCGGGAGCTGCTGGACAACGCCTGGGGCGCGGTGCGGGTGTGCATCGCGGCCGAGCAGAAGTGCGGGAGCGAGGTGCTGGGCCGGCTCTACACCGAGCTGGGGCTGCGCTTCCACAACCAGGGCCTGCCGCAGGACCGCGACACGATCAGGGCCGCCCTGGTGGCCGCGGGCCTGCCCGTCGAGCTGGCGGACGCGGCCGGCAGCGAGGAGTACGACGACGCGCTGCGCGCCTCGCACCAGGAGGGCATCGGCCTGGTCGGCGAGGACGTCGGCACCCCGGTGATCGCGGTCGAGGGCGCGGACGGCGAGCGGGTCGCGTTCTTCGGCCCGGTGGTCACCCCGGCGCCGAAGGGCGAGGCCGCGGCCCGGCTGTGGGACGGCACCCTGCTGGTGGCCTCCACCCCGGGCTTCTACGAGATCAAGCGCACCCGTACGGCGGGCCCGTCCTTCGAGTAGCGGACGGCCGAGGGCCCCTGGAAGCCGGCTCGGCTTCCAGGGGCCCTCGCGCGTCGACGGGTCAGCGGGCGGCTGCGGCGTCGCGGCGCTGCTTGAGCAGCCCGGCCGTGACCAGCAGCGCGACCAGCACCCCGGCCGCGTACAGCTGCTCGCGGTCGCCCTCGGTGGTGGTCATCAGGCCGAGGATGCCGACCACGGCGGCCATCGCGACCCAGGTCAGGTACGGGTAGCCCCACATCCTGACGGTGAGCAGCTCGGGCGCCTCGCGCTCCAGCCGGCGGCGCATCCGCAGCTGGACGACGCAGATGAACAGCCAGACCACCAGGATGGCGACGCCGGTGGTGTTCATCAGCCAGGTGAACACGGTGTCCGGCCAGACCTTGGAGGCGAGCACGGCGGCGAAGCCGAACAGGCAGGAGGCCAGGACGGCCCGGCGCGGCACCCCGCCGCTGACCTTGGCCAGCGCCTTGGGGCCCTGGCCGCGGCCGACCAGCGAGTAGGCCATCCGGGAGGCGCCGTAGATGTTGGCGTTCATCGCGGACAGCAGCGCGATCAGCACCACGGCCTGCATGATCGCCCCGGCGCCGGGCACCCCGAGGCGGTGCAGCACGGTGACGTACGGGCCGTCCGCGACGACCGCCGGGTCCTTCCAGGAGACCAGGGTGACGACCAGGGCCATCGAGCCGATGTAGAAGACCGCGATCCGCCAGACCGCGGTGCGCACGGCGTTGGCGACGTTGCGCTTGGGGTCGTCGGACTCGGCGGCGGCGATGGTCACGGTCTCCAGGCCGCCGTAGGCGAAGACGGAGGCGAGCAGGCCGACGATCAGTCCGCTGGTGCCGGTGGGCAGGAAGCCGCCCTCGCCGGTGAGGTTGGCGGTGCCGGGGGCGCCGGGGCCGATCACTCCGGCGACGCCGAGCCCGCCGAGGACGAGGAAGGCGACGATCGCGGTGACCTTGACGGCGGCGAACCAGAACTCGAACTCGCCGAAGTTCTTCACGGCGGTGAGGTTGCTGGCGCAGAAGAAGGCCATGAACAGGGCGACCCACACCCAGGAGGAGACCCCGGGTATCCAGCCGTTGACGATCTTCCCGGCGGCGGTGGCCTCGGCGGCGACGCCGCAGCAGAGCATCACCCAGTACATCCAGCCGGCGGTGATCCCGGCCCAGGGGCCGATCTCCTTCTCGGCGTGCACCGAGAACGAGCCGGAGGCGGGCCGGGCGGCGGACATCTCGCCGAGCATCCGCATGATCAGCATGACCAGCAGGCCGGAGAGGACGAAGGCGAGGATGATCGCCGGGCCGGCGGCCGCGATGCCCGCGCCGGAGCCGACGAACAGGCCGGCGCCGATCACCCCGCCCAGCGCGATCATCGACAGGTGTCTCGGCTTGAGACCGTGGCCGAGCTGCTGGCCGGTGGCCGGCCCGGCGTCGGTGGTCCCGGGCGCCGTGGGCGCGGTGGTGGGGGCCATGGGTGCGGAGTTTCCAGACTGTGCGGAATGCGGCATGAGTTGTCCAATATCCGGGGCGGCCACTGTCCATGCCAACCGGTTTCGGTGCGGGCCCACCATGCGGACCGGGTGGTCACGAAACGCTTCACGGTCGCTACGCTGCGTGCTCGTCGGGCCCGGACCCGACAAGGGACGTGGTCGCACCTTTGTCCGAATCCCTGGCGGTGCCGGAGTGGATCACCGCGTAGGTTCACAGGTGTTCACTCACCTGGACCTCACGGAGGAAACCCCCGATGGCCACTGCCGCCACCCCCGTACCGCGCCGCGCCGTCCTCGCCGACCTGCTGCCCGCCGCTTCCACCCGCCTCGGCGCCCAGGTCCGCGACCTGGCCCTGGTGGCCGGCGGCGCCGCGCTGACCGGTGCCGCCGCCCAGCTGTCGGTGAACGTCCCCGGCTCGCCCGTCCCGGTCACCGGCCAGACCTTCGCCGCCCTGCTGGTCGGCACCGCGCTCGGCGCCCGCCGCGGCGTCGCCTCGCTCGCCCTCTACCTGCTGGCCGGCCTGGCCGGCATGCCGTGGTTCGCCGAGGGCACCTCCGGCTGGACGATGCCCTCGCTCGGCTACGTGCTCGGCTTCGTCCTCGCGGCCGGCCTGACCGGCGCGCTGGCCCGCCGCGGCGCCGACCGCACCCCGGTGAACACCGCCGTCACCATGGTCCTCGGCAGCCTGGCGATCTACGCGGTCGGCGTCCCGTACCTGGCCGCCTCGCTGCACGTGTCGCTTGCCCGCGCCGCCGAGCTGGGCCTCTACCCGTACCTGGTCGGCGACGCGCTCAAGGCCGTCCTCGCGGCCGGCGCCCTGCCGCTGGCCTGGAAGCTCGTCGGCAAGCGCTGAGCGACCCCGCGACGCCCCCTGCGGAGCCCGGGCGCACCCGCATGCCACACTCATGGCATGCGCGTGTACCTGGGCTCCGACCATGCCGGATACGAACTGAAGAACCACCTGGTGGAGTGGCTGAAGGGGGCCGGCCACGAGCCGGTCGACTGCGGGCCGCACATCTACGACGCCGAGGACGACTACCCGCCGTTCTGCCTGCGCGCCGCCGAGCGCACCGCCGCCGACCCGGAGGCGCTGGGCATCGTGATCGGCGGCTCGGGCAACGGCGAGGCGATCGCCGCCAACAAGGTCAAGGGCGTCCGCGCGGCGCTGGCCTGGAGCGTGCAGACGGCCGAGCTCGGCCGCCAGCACAACAACGCCAACGTGATCTCCATCGGCGGCCGGATGCACACCGAGGACGAGGCCACGAAGTTCGTCGAGGTCTTCCTGAACACCCCGTACAGCGGCGAGCCGCGGCACACCCGCCGGATCGAGATGCTGAGCGAGTACGAGACCACCGGCGAGCTGCCGCCGATCCCGGCCCACCACCCCCAGGGCTGATCCCCCTCCCGTCCACCCTCCCCGGCCGGCCGCACCCTCCGTGCGGCCGGCCGTCGCCGTCCCGGCGGCCCCGCCGACCTGTGGGATCGGCCACAGCCGCCGGCGCGCGCACCACCCCCGCACGCGGGGCGCGCACACCGCCCGCGGGCTCCGACGGCCAACCGGCGCACGCCTCCTGACGCCACGCCCGCCGGCACGCCGATCGGCCGAAACCCACTGAGCGCCCCGCGCCCGTCCGCGAACGCCCGCCCCCGGGCCGTCGACGCCGGGCCGCACCCGTGGATAGGGTCGGACCCCATGGCTGGCAGACCGCCGGGCGCACCGCCCCAGACGACTGCGACGAGGCCCGGCGCCACCAAGGCGTCCGACCCCGTGACGGCCCGGTTGCGCAGGAGGCTCCGCCGGGCCCGCCGAAGGCTGCGCACGGCCGGAGTGGACTACTTCCGCGGCGGCGCCGCCGACTGGCCGGTGCTCTGCGCGCTCGCCCTGCTCGTCCCGCTGATGATCCTGCTCAACATCTGGATCCCCGACTGGGCCCCGCCCACCGCCCTGGTCCTGCCGATCCTGGCCGGCGCGCTGCTGCTGCGCCCCGGCAGCCTGGTGGTGCTGTACGCGCTGGCCGCGATCGGCCTGTCCGCCGAGTCCGTGATCCACACCGGCCAGCGGGTCGCCAGCGACAACCCGGAGGCCTACGTCTACGGCGTCACCCCCGGTGCCGCCCTGGTGGTCGGCGCCGCCGGCGTCGGCGGCCTACTGCTGGCCCAGTTCCGGGCCCGGGTCGGCGTGCCCTGGTGGGGCGGCTCCACCATGCTGTTCGACCTGCGCGAGCGGCTGCGGGTGCAGAGCCGGGTGCCCGAGCTGCCGGCCGGCTGGCACGCCGACATGGCACTGCGCCCGGCCGGCGGCCAGTCCTTCTCCGGCGACTTCGTGGTCGCCGCCCGCACCGGGCCGGGCCAGCGGCTGCTGGAGGTCGTCCTCGCGGACGTCTCCGGCAAGGGCATGGACGCCGGCTCCCGGGCGCTGCTGCTGTCCGGTGCCTTCGGCGGCCTGGTCGGCTCGCTGCCCGCGCACGACTTCCTGCCCGCCGCCAACGGCTACCTGCTGCGCCAGTCCTGGGAGGAGGGCTTCGCCACCGCCGTCCACCTGGTGCTGGACCTCGACACCGGCGAGTACGAACTGCTGTCGGCCGGCCACCTGCCGGGCATGCAGCGCCTCGCCGGCGAGGGCCGCTGGGAGGTCAAGGAGGCCGAGGGCCCGCTGCTCGGGATCTACGACGGCGCCAAGTTCGACGGCGTGCGCGGCCGGCTGAACCGCGGTGACGTGCTGATGCTGTGCACCGACGGCATGGTCGAGGCGCCCGGCCGGGACCTCTCCGAGGGCATGGACCGGCTGATGGGGGAGGCGGACCGGCTGGTGCCCGGCGGCGGCCCCGGCACCGGTGCCGGCGCGGCCGCGGCGCTCATCGAGACGGTGGCCCGGGACATCAACGACGACCGCGCGGTGCTGCTGCTCTGGCGCGACTGAGGCCGCGTTCCCGCCGCATGTGCCAGCGGCAGCTGTCAAGCCCGGGAGCAGATCTTCGGCCAAATCGGACGGCCCGTCGACGGACCGGACCAGCGGCTTCCGTTCGCCGCCTCCGGCCGTTTCCCGGCCGCTCAGCACCGCCCCGCCGACGATTCGTCAGAACGGCTCGGCTATCGTCCCGGTCGGCGGAAACTCGTCCCGCACCGCAGGATGTCGGCGTTGGGCTGACTGTCAGACCTTTACGCAATCGGCACGGTCGACCACACTGAGTCCGGGCGGGACTGTTCAGGATTCGGGGGATGGGGGGCGACACGTGCGGCGCAGCAGACAGCGGTCCACCGTGGGCCTCCCGCACCGGCGGTGTGCCGGACGGTCCGCGATTCCGCCTCGGGACCGTCGGACAGGCCGGGGTCCGGCTTTCGCAGGTGCCGCCGGGTGGTGGCACCACGCTATGAAAACGAGGAAGTGAGTCCGGGTGGCACTCTCCGTCTCCGCGCTGGTCCTGTTCGCGATCCTGTGCATCATCTTCATCCGCAACAAGCAGATGAAGATCGCGCACGGCATCGTCGCCGCCCTGTTCGGCTTCATGCTGCACGAGACCACCATGGCCAGCTCGATCAACTCGCTGCTGTCCAACCTGGCGCACAGCATCTCCAGCATCACCGGCGGCTGATCCGGCCGGGCCGTCCGCGCCGTCTCTGACCTACGGTCAGCGGCCGGCCCGTCTCGCCTGCCGCCAGCGGGCGAACAGGCCCCGGGCTCTCGCCGCCGGGGCCGCCGTGGCCGTTGCCGTGGGCGCCGGGGCGCCCACCCGCTCGACCGCTCCCGCCGCCCGCTCGGCCGTCAGCAGCACGAACAGCCTTGCCCAGCACAGCCGTTCACCGCGCGGCCAGTCCAGCGCGCGCAGCGCCGCCGACGCCTCCTCCGAGACCTCGCCGCCCACCCGGACCTCGGCCACGTCGTCGCCCGCCTTCCCGCCCAGGAAGAGCTTGACCCCCACCGGCCCGGGGCCGGTCAGCCCGGCGCGCAGCGCGGGTGCCAGCGCGGGCAGCACCCGGTTCTCGGTGAGCCAGGCCGCCAGGTGCTCGTTGCCGAAGCCGAACACCGCGGCCGGCCCCTGCACCGCCTGCCAGCCCGGCAGGCCCGGCACCTCCAGGCGGTCCGCGTGCACCCCGCGCCCCTCGGCCAGCTCGACCAGCACCGAGGCGGTGGTGGTCGCCCACATCTTCACCGCGTTGGCGAGCTTCTCCTCCTCGGTCTTGCCGAGGCCCGCCGCGCAGTCCCACACCACCGGGGCGTCCGCCCGGCCCAGCTGGAGCACGAAGCCGAGGTCCACGTGCCCGCCGCCGTCGCCGCCCGGGTGCTCGCGCACCGCCACCGCGGTGGTGCCGGGGCCGCGCACGACCTCGCCGTCCACCGTGAACTGCTGGCCCAGGCGCGCCATCTCCAGCACCACGCAGCGCTGTATGACGGCCAGTCGCTCCTCGGGACGCACCGGGACTCCTCCACTCGGGGAGCGCGGCGGGCGGGACCCGTTCGAACCGCGCTCGAACGCCGCCGAGGCTATCGGCCCGGCCCCCAACCCGGAAACCGTTCGTTCCGTTCCGTCCTCCGGTCGCGGAAATGTCGGGTATGCCCCACTTTGGTGAGCGGAACCCGCCGCCCGCCCGCCCGGAGAACCCGCATGGCCCGCACCGACACGGCCCGCACCGACCTGACGCCCCCGCCGCCGTACCCCGTCCGTCCGGACGGCTCCGGCCTGGTCGCCGAGATCGAGGCCTACCTCGCCTCGCTGCCCGCCCCCGCCCGTACCCCGGTGCCCTACGTCTGCCCGTACGGCAGCACCCCGCGGCCCTGGCACGCCGGGTACCCGCAGCCCCGCGCCACCCTGCTCGACCGGGCGCTGCGCCGCCCGGCGCGCCCGGTGCCGGTGAGCGCCGCCGACCACCTGCGGCTGGCCTCCCGCTACCTCGGCGCCCACGGCTGGCTGCAGGGCGCGATGTGGGACTCCGCCGGACGGGTCTGCCTGCTCGGCGCCCAGGCCGCCGTCCTCGCGCACGGCTACGGCACCCCGGCGACCGTGCGCACGGCCCGGGTCCAGCTGATGGAGGTGCTGCACGCCACCGGCCGCCCGGCGCGCTCCCCGGACGAGTACAACGACCGGCCCACCACCCGCGCGGGCGACGTCCACCAGCTGCTCGACCGGGCCGCCGCCCGGGCGGCCCGGCTGGGGCTGTAGGCGGCGAAACGCGTCCGGCCCCGGTGCGGAGCGCACCGGGGCCGGACCTGTGGAGCGGGCGACGAGAATCGAACTCGCGTGACTAGTTTGGAAGACTAGGGCTCTACCATTGAGCTACGCCCGCATGATCATCCGGACGTCTCCGGCCGGAAGGTCTGGGACAGCGTACCTGGTCCCGCCGTCCTCATGCACACCGCATTTCCGCCCCGCGGCCCCGGAACGGCTCCGGACGGCCCCCGGCGAACCCGCGAGCGGCCCCCGGGCGAACCCGTGAACGGCCCCGGAATAAGTCCGCGAGCCGAACTTGCCCGCCGTGTACGCTTCCTCTCGGCACCACGGGGTGTGGCGCAGTTTGGTAGCGCGTCCGCTTTGGGAGCGGAAGGCCGTCGGTTCGAATCCGGTCACCCCGACAGTGAGTGCGCAGGGTCTCGCCCATCGGGGCGGGGCCCTGTTCTGTAGGGCGGTACGGTGGCGTCTGGCGTCCGCCTTTCGTGGTACCGGTAGGATGGGGCGCTGGCGGTAGTGCCTGCGGTGTCAACCCAGGTCAACCGCACGAGGGCGAGGAGTCACGCTCACCGTCCACCCCCACGGGAGATGCAGCTCCAACCGCCCATCGCCCGTCTCGTCCGAACCGCCCGTACCGGCCCCAGGCCGGGTGGCGGGTACGGGCGGAGGCAACCCGACCGCAAGCCCATAGGAGACCTAACCGTGAAGAGCGCCGTCGAGACTCTGAACCCGACCCGGGTTCGACTCACCGTCGAGGTGCCCTTCGAGGAGCTCAAGCCCAGCCTCGACGCGGCGTACAAGAAGATCAACCAGCAGGTCTCGGTCCCGGGCTTCCGCAAGGGCAAGATCCCGAACCGGGTCATCGACCAGCGCTTCGGCCGTGGTGCCGTGCTGGAGGAGGCCGTCAACGACGCCCTGCCGCGCTTCTACACGCAGGCCGTCGACGAGGGCAAGATCGAGGTCCTCGGCCAGCCCGACATCACCAACATCGAGGGTGTCGAGAAGATCGCCGATGGCGGCGACCTGAAGTTCACCGCCGAGGTGGACGTCCGTCCCGAGATCACCCTGCCGGAGTTCTCCTCCATCGAGGTGACCGTCGACCCGATCGTGGTCGCCGACGAGGACATCGACAAGTCGCTGGAGCAGCTGCGCGAGCGCTTCTCCTCCGTCAAGGACGTCGAGCGCGCCGCCGCCGAGGGTGACGTCGTGGTCGTCGACCTGGTCGCCAAGGTCGACGGCGAGGTGCCGGAGGACGGCACCGCCACCGGCGTGAGCTACGAGATCGGCTCGGGCCGCCTGATCGACGGCATCGACGAGGCCGTCGTCGGCCTGTCGGCCGGCGAGGAGAAGACCTTCGAGACCGAGCTCAAGGGCGGCACCCAGGCGGGCAAGACCTCCGAGGTCACCGTCACCGTCACGGCCGTCCAGGAGAAGGAGCTGCCGGCGCTGGACGACGAGTTCGCCCAGCTGGCCAGCGAGTTCGACACCCTGGAGGACCTGCGCGCCGACTCCCGCAAGCGCCTGGAGCGCATGAAGGAGTACGACCAGGCCACCCAGGCCCAGGAGAAGGTGCTCGACGCGCTGCTCGCCCTGGTCGAGATCGAGTTCCCGGAGAAGCTGCTCGCGGACGAGATCCAGACCCGCAAGCACAACCTGGAGCACCACCAGCTGGAGCCGATGGGCCTGAACCTCGACACCTACCTGGAGACCCAGGGCAAGACCCGCGAGGAGTGGGACGCGGAGATCGAGGAGCAGGCGAAGAAGGGCATCAAGACCCAGTTCGTCCTGGACCAGATCGTCGCCGACGAGGAGCTGGGTGTTAACCAGGAGGAGCTCACCGAGCACCTCATCCGCCGCGCCGCCGGCTCGGGCCTGACCCCGGACCAGTTCGCGCAGCAGGTCGTCCAGGGCGGCCAGGTTCCGCTGCTGGTCGGCGAGGTCGCCCGCGGCAAGGCGCTGGCCACCGTGGTCGAGGCCGCCAAGGTCGTCGACACCGAGGGCAACGAGGTCAACTTCGACGACGAGGACGAGGCGGGCGAGACCGTCGAGGCCGCCGCCGACGAGAAGACCGAGGAGAGCACCGAGGCCTGAGTGCCCCGGTAGCCCCCTGAGGCAACGCGCAGCGGGCCCGGACGCCGTACGGTGTCCGGGCCCGCCGTCGTCCCACCCGCGGCAGGGCGCGACCCTGCGCTCACAGCGAACAGTTCTGCGTGAGGGATTCTGCGGCCCGGCCTGCGCGTTAGGGTCCTTGGACAGCACCATTCACGACGTGATACCCGGAAGCTGTGCGACACCGTGAGAGCCGTGGAGCGGCCCTCCAAACCGACTGAGCAGGTGGCTAAGTGACGTTCCCGCAGATGCAGATGCCTGGCCCGATGGCGCCGCACGCCGCCGCTGGTGACGTGCTCGGCGGCCTTGGCGACCAGGTCTACAACCGGCTGCTGGGCGAGCGGATCATCTTCCTCGGCCAGCAGGTCGACGACGACATCGCCAACAAGATCACCGCCCAGCTGCTCCTGCTGGCCGCGGACCCGGACAAGGACATCTTCCTCTACATCAACTCTCCGGGTGGCTCGATCTCCGCCGGCATGGCGATCTACGACACCATGCAGTACATCAAGAACGACGTCGTCACCATCGCGATGGGCATGGCGGCCTCGATGGGCCAGTTCCTGCTGACGGCGGGCACCCCCGGCAAGCGCTTCTCGCTGCCGAACGCCAACATCCTGATGCACCAGCCCTCCGCGGGCCTCGGCGGCTCCGCGACCGACATCCGCATCCAGGCCGAGCAGCTGCTCCGGACCAAGAAGCGGATGTCCGAGCTGATCGCGCACCACAGCGGCCAGACCTTCGAGCAGATCACCCAGGACTCCGACCGCGACCGCTGGTTCACGCCGGAGGAGGCCAAGGCCTACGGCCTGATCGACGACATCATGCACAGCGCCGCGGACGTCCCCGGCGGCGGCGGCACGGGCGCCTGAGCCTCCGCCCGGCCCACGACACCACCGTCCCAACGCCCCGGAGGACAAGGACCCCCATGAACATCCCCAGCCTGTCGGCCGCCAAGGCCCGCGTCGAGGACATGCGCGCGGAGGGCCGCTACATCGTCCCGCGCTTCGTCGAGCGCACCACGCAGGGCATCCGCGAGTACGACCCGTACGCGAAGCTGTTCGAGGAGCGCATCATCTTCCTCGGCTCGCAGGTCGACGACGTCTCGGCGAACGACATCATGGCCCAGCTGCTGTGCCTGGAGTCGATGGACCCGGACCGCGAGATCCAGATGTACATCAACTCGCCCGGCGGCTCGTTCACGGCCCTGACGGCCATCTACGACACCATGCAGTACGTGAAGCCGGACATCACCACGGTCTGCATGGGCCAGGCGGCCTCCGCCGCGGCCGTGCTGCTCGCCGCCGGCACCCCCGGCAAGCGGATGGCGCTGCCGAACGCCCGTATCCTGATCCACCAGCCGTACACCGAGACCGGCCGCGGTCAGGTGTCGGACCTGGAGATCCAGGCCAAGGAGATCTTCCGGATGCGCGAGCAGCTGGAGGAGATGCTCTCGAAGCACTCCAACAAGTCGGTGGAGCAGGTGCGCGACGACATCGAGCGCGACAAGATCCTCACCGCCGAGGAGGCCGTCGAGTACGGCCTGGTCGACCAGATCATCTCCACCCGCAAGACCTCGCTGACCTCCTGAGGCCGGCACCCGCCGGCGCGGGGCGCGCACCCCGGTGTGCGCCCCGCGCCGGTTCGGACGGTCTCTGCCGCGACGGCATCTGTTCGGTATCAATTCGCCCAGGGCGTAGGGCAGACCCGGCGAAGAGGACGGAATCCCCGGCCCGGCAGAGTACCTTCGGATAGCGAGACCGATCGCCGTCGGGCGTCGACGGTCCACAGCACCAGGCCCCGGAACCCCTGCGGGGCCCCTGGCGAAGGGGAAGCACCTCGTGGCACGCATCGGAGACGGTGGCGACCTGCTCAAGTGCTCGTTCTGCGGCAAGTCGCAGAAGCAGGTGAAGAAGCTGATCGCCGGCCCAGGCGTGTACATCTGCGACGAGTGCATCGACCTGTGCAACGAGATCATCGAGGAGGAGCTCGCCGAGACCTCCGAGGTGCGCTTCGAGGAACTGCCGAAGCCGCGCGAGATCTACGAGTTCCTGGACCAGTACGTGGTCGGCCAGGACCTCGCCAAGAAGGCGCTGTCGGTCGCGGTCTACAACCACTACAAGCGCGTGCAGGCGGGTGAGGCGGGCCGCAGCGGCGGCAACGGCCGCGAGGACGCCATCGAGCTGGCGAAGTCCAACATCCTGCTGCTGGGCCCGACCGGCTCCGGCAAGACGCTGCTGGCGCAGACCCTGGCCCGGATGCTGAACGTGCCGTTCGCGATCGCGGACGCCACCGCGCTGACCGAGGCCGGGTACGTCGGCGAGGACGTCGAGAACATCCTGCTCAAGCTGATCCAGGCGGCCGACTACGACGTCAAGAAGGCCGAGACCGGGATCATCTACATCGACGAGATCGACAAGGTCGCGCGCAAGAGCGAGAACCCGTCGATCACCCGGGACGTCTCCGGCGAGGGCGTGCAGCAGGCACTGCTGAAGATCCTGGAGGGCACCACCGCCTCGGTGCCGCCGCAGGGGGGCCGCAAGCACCCGCACCAGGAGTTCATCCAGATCGACACCACCAACGTGCTGTTCATCGTCGGCGGCGCGTTCGCCGGCCTGGAGCGGATCATCGAGGGCCGCGCGGGTGCCAAGGGCATCGGCTTCGGCGCCAACATCCGCTCGAAGCGGGAGTCGGACGCCAGCGACCACTTCCGCCAGGTGATGCCCGAGGACCTGGTGAAGTTCGGCATGATCCCGGAGTTCATCGGCCGGCTGCCGGTGATCACCAGCGTGCACAACCTGGACCGCGAGGCGCTGCTGCAGATCCTCACCGAGCCGCGCAACGCGCTGGTGAAGCAGTACCGCAAGCTGTTCGAACTGGACGGCGTGGAGCTGGAGTTCTCGCGGGACGCGCTGGAGGCGATCGCCGACCAGGCGATCCTGCGCGGCACCGGCGCGCGCGGGCTGCGGGCCATCATGGAGGAGGTGCTGATGTCCGTGATGTACGAGGTCCCCTCGCGCCAGGACGTCGCCCGCGTGGTGGTCACCGGGGACGTGGTCTCCAAGCACGCGATCCCGACCCTCGTCCCGCGCGACATGATCAAGCGCGAGCGGCGCGAGAAGAGCGCCTGACCGCCCGGAACGCGCGAGGGGCCCCGCACCGTTCGGTGCGGGGCCCCTCGCGCGTTCGGTGTCCGCCGTGCGGCGCCGGTTACTTCGGCACCTCGGAGACCGCGCGCAGGTCGCGGGTGTCGGCGGCGAGCTTGTCCAGGTCGGGCTTGCTGTTCTCGTCCTGGGGCACCTTCATCACCATGACGAGGCTGCTGCTGTCGGCCCAGGCGCAGATGCCCATCTTGGGGGTGTCGGTCTGGGTGACGTTGGCGCACTCCATCTCGCCGCCCTTGGGGCCGGCGTCCACGGAGTGCCGGTCGGTGACCTCCGAGCCCTTGGAGGAGACGCCGTCGAACGCCGCGTCCAGCTCCTTCTTCGGCATCAGGACCTTGCCGTAGGCGCCGGCCACGATCAGGTCCGGCTCCGAGGAGGAGTTCTGGTAGACGCCGGCGACGCCGGTGGGCTTCCAGTTGCCGTCGCCCTTGCCGAGGCTGTCCGTCATCGCCTTCTCCATGGCGGCGCTGACGGGGTTGTCGTCGTTGCGGGTGGTGTCCTTGAAGTTCGCCGGGAGGACGATCTTCTGGGTGCCCGCGTTGCTGGTGGCGTCGTAGACGAAGTACGCCAGCGCCCCGCCGCCGATCACCACCACGGCCCCGATGGTGCCGAGCGTGATCCACAGGCCCTTGCGGGACCGCTTCGGCGGCGGCACCGGGGCGTACGCGCCGCCGTAGCCGGGGTAGGCACCCGGGTAGCCGGGCTGCTGCGCGGCGTCGTAGCCCGGCTGGGCCGGAACGCCACCGTAACCGGGAGCGGCCGGCGGCGGGGTCGCCGGGTACCCCGGCTGCTGGGGCGCGCCGTAGGGGTTCTGCTCGGACACGGGTGTCCCTTTCTGGGTGACGGGTTACTTCGCGACCTTCATGGCGTCGCGGATGGCCCGGGTCTTGTCCGCGGCCTGGGCGGCGGTGAGGCCCTGGCCGCCGGCGCTCTTGGAGAAGCTGACCCGGCCGTAGGTGGAGTTGTCGGCCCAGACGCAGATGGTCGGGCCGGGCTTGCCGATCACGCTGGTGACGCCGCAGGCGAGCCGCCCGGACGAGCTCTTGTCGTCGTTCGCCGGGAAGTCGGTGAGCGGGGTGGACCAGGTGACCGCGGTGGAGGAGTCCTTGCGCGACTGGTCGATCAGCTGGCCCGGGTCGTTGAGCTCGCCGTAGATGCCGGCCACCGAGATGAAGTCGAGCGCGTCCGAGCCCTTGTTGTAGCTGGCGCCGAGGGCGTGCAGGTCCTTGCCGAACTTCGCCGCCTCGGGCTTGCTCTGGTCGACCGGCTTCTCCTCGAAGGACTTCTGGGTGTACCCGTCCGGCAGCGACTGCGGGGCGGTGAGCTTGTACGCGCCGGCCTTGTCCGAGCCGCCGAGGAACTTCCACGCGGCGAACCCGCCGCCGCCGAGCACCAGCGCGCCGATCACCAGGCCGGCCACCAGGCCCCCCTTGCCCTTGCGGGGCGGCTCGGCGTAGCCCGGGTAGCCGCCGTACGGCTGCTGCTGCGGGGCGCCGTACGGCTGCTGGGGCGCGCCGTAGGGCTGCTGCTGCGGGTAGCCGTACTGGGGCTGCTGCGCGCCGTACGGCGGCTGCGGCTGCGGCGGCCCGTACGGGGGCTGTCCCCCGTACGGCTGCTGTCCCTGCGGGTACTGCTGGCCCTGGCCGTACATGTGCGTGTGCTCCCCCGCCGCCCCCGCGGCCTGTACCGGTGTGGTGTCTCGCTCCGTGCACGTCCCGACGTGCGGGCGAGTGCCGTGGAACGCTACCGCACGGGGCCGACCGCGAACCCCGTCGTACCAGCGTGGGAACCGTTCCGAAAGCGGTTCGTAACCCGCCCCCCCGGTTACGTAAACTGTGCGTCGTGACCGACACGACGAACCAGCGCCCCGAGAGCACCTCCGCCGGGGACGACGCGGCAACCCTCCCGACGACCTACACCCCCGCGGACGTAGAGGGCGAGCTGTACGAGCGCTGGGTAGACCGTGGCTACTTCACCGCCGACGCGAACAGCGACAAGCCCGCGTACACCATCGTCATCCCGCCGCCGAACGTGACCGGCGCCCTGCACCTGGGCCACGCCTTCCAGCACACGCTGATGGACGCGCTGACCCGCCGCAAGCGCATGCAGGGCTTCGAGACGCTCTGGCTGCCCGGGATGGACCACGCCGGCATCGCCACCCAGAACAAGGTCGAGCAGCAGCTCGCCGAGTCCGGCCTGTCCCGCCACGACCTGGGCCGCGAGGCCTTCGTGGAGAAGGTCTGGGAGTGGAAGCGCAACTACGGCGGCCGGATCCTCGGCCAGATGCGCCGCCTCGGCGACGGCGTCGACTGGTCGCGCGAGCGCTTCACCATGGACGAGGGCCTGTCCCAGTCCGTCCAGACCATCTTCAAGCGGCTCTTCGACGACGGCCTGATCTACCGCGCCGAGCGCATCATCAACTGGTGCCCGCGCTGCCTCACCGCGCTGTCCGACATCGAGGTGGAGCACGAGGAGACGCCGGGCGAGCTGGTCTCGATCCGCTACGGCGACGGCGAGGACTCGATCGTCGTGGCCACCACCCGGGCCGAGACGATGTTGGGCGACACCGCGGTGGCCGTCCACCCCGAGGACGAGCGGTACCGGCACCTGGTCGGCCGGACCATCAAGCTGCCGCTGACCGACCGCGAGATCCCGGTCGTCGCGGACGAGCACGTCGACCCGGAGTTCGGCACCGGCGCCGTCAAGGTGACGCCCGCGCACGACCCGAACGACTTCGCCATCGGCCAGCGCCACGACCTGCCGAACCTGACCGTCATGGACGAGCACGGCGCGATCACCGTGCACGGCCCGTTCCTCGGCATGGACCGGCTGGAGGCCCGCTCGGCCGTCGTCGGCGCGCTGCGCGAGCAGGGCCGGATCGTCGCCGAGAAGCGCCCGTACATGCACGCCGTGGGCCACTGCTCGCGCTGCCACACCGTGGTCGAGCCGCGGCTGTCGCTGCAGTGGTGGGTCAAGGTCGAGCCGCTGGCCAAGGCCGCCGGCGACGCGGTGCGCGACGGCAAGGTGGAGATCCACCCGAAGGAGCTGGAGCGCCGCTACTTCGACTGGGTCGACAACATGTACGACTGGTGCATCTCGCGCCAGCTCTGGTGGGGCCACCGGATCCCGGTCTGGTACGGCCCCGAGGGCGAGGTCGTCTGCGTCGGACCGGACGAGCAGCCGCCGACCGGCGAGGGCTGGCACCAGGACCCGGACGTCCTGGACACCTGGTTCTCCTCCGGCCTGTGGCCGTTCTCCACGCTCGGCTGGCCGGAGAAGACCGCCGACCTGGAGAAGTTCTATCCGACCGACGTCCTGGTGACCGGCCACGACATCATCTTCTTCTGGGTCGCCCGGATGATGATGTTCGGCCTGTACGCGATGGACGGCGAGGCGCCGTTCAAGACCGTGGCGCTGACCGGCCTGGTCCGCGACGAGTTCGGCAAGAAGATGTCGAAGTCCTCCGGCACCGCCGTCGACCCGCTGGACTGGATGGACGCCTACGGCGCCGACGCCGTCCGCTTCACCCTGGCCCGCGGCGCCAACCCGGGCGCCGACGTGCCGATCGGCGAGGACTGGGTCAAGGGCTCGCGCAACTTCTGCAACAAGATCTGGAACGCGACCCGCTTCGCGCTGATGAACGGCGCCACCGTCGAGGGCCCGCTGCCCGCGCCGGAGGAGATGACGGCGGCCGACCGCTGGATCCTGTCGCGGCTGAACGCCACCGTCGCCCAGGTGGACGCGCTGTACGACGACTACGAGTTCGCCAAGGTCTCGGACGCGCTGTACCACTTCGCCTGGGACGAGGTCTTCGACTGGTACGTCGAGCTGTCCAAGACCACCCTGGCCAAGGGCGACGCGCAGGCCGACGCCTCGCGCCGGGTCCTGGGCGAGGTCCTGGACGTCACCCTGCGGCTGCTGCACCCGGTCGTCCCGTTCGTCACCGAGACGCTGTGGACCACGCTCACCGGCGCCGAGTCGCTGGTCGTCACCGACTGGCCGAAGGACAGCGGCTTCCGCGACGGCGCGGCCGAGGCCGAGATCGCCACGCTGCAGCAGGTGGTCACCGAGGTCCGCCGGTTCCGTACCGACCAGGGCCTGCAGGACCGCCAGCGCGTCCCGGCCGCCCTGGAGCTGGGCGGCACCGCGCTGGTCGCCCACGAGGACGCCATCCGCTCGCTGCTGCGGCTGACCGCCCCCGAGGAGGGCTTCACGGCCACCGCCTCGCTGCCGGTGGCCGGTGCCACCGTCGCGCTGGACCTCTCCGGCACCATCGACGTCGCGGCGGAGCGCAAGCGCCTCGCCAAGGACCTCGCGGCCGCCGAGAAGGAGAAGGCCCAGACCGCCGCCAAGCTCGGCAACGAGGCCTTCCTGGCCAAGGCGCCGGACGAGGTCGTCGCCAAGATCCGGGGCCGCCAGGAGGCCGCCGAGGCCGACATCGCCCGGATCACCGCCCAGCTCGCGGCGCTGCCGCAGGGCTGAGCCTCCCGGGGCCTCCGAGGGGCCGCACTCCGCTTCGCGCGGGGTGCGGCCCCTCGGGCGTTTTCACGGGCGGCGGTGCCGGTGCGGTTTCCGTTCGCCCGATTAGCTCAGCAACATTGCTCCCTTCCGGCGAATATTCATCCTGGACCGGGTGAGGTCTTATTCCGAGCGAATTGATTCCGGTCTTGCCCGCGCGCGTTCGCGGAAGTTTCCAGGTCGGCTGTGTACGGTGTGCTCGGAGTTTCCGCGGCGGGATTATTCCGCGGAGCGTTCTGCTGGGCGACGGACGGGAGGGCACGGCGTGGTGGTGACCGAGGAGTTGGCCGACGAACTGCCTGCCGAGGCGGTCGAGGAGGCCAAGGCCAGGGCGGCGACGCTGCTGCTCGCCTTCCGGCACGGGAACCAGCTCGCGTTCGACCACGAGCTGGACCTGCTGATCGCCGAGCACGCCGAGCGCGAGGTGACCACGCTGCTCACCTGGATCGCGGCGGAGGCCGTCCGCAAGGCGTACGCCCCCGAGGTCGGCGACCGGGTGCTGCGGGCGATGGCGCGACGGGCCCCGGCCGACACCGGCGCGGTGGCGGTGGACGAGGAGACCGCCGACGCCGCCCGGCTGATCGAGGCGGTGGCGGCCGGCGAGGTGGCCGAGGTGCGCGGGCTGGTCGCCTCCACCGCCGACACCACCTTCCTGCTGGGCGGCCTGCTGCAGGGCGTCGCGATGATGCTGCCGCTGCTGCCGGAGGGCGAACTGGCCGAGATCACCGCCGAGTTGCGCCGCCGCGGCGGCGTCGTCGCGCAGGTCCCGGAGGCCCGGGCCGGGGTCTGACGGCCCGGGCCTGCCCGGTCGGTCACGGCATGGCGTGCAGGTGGGCGCCGATGGTGTTCGAGACCGGGTTGCCGGCGCCGGCGTCCCAGTTGGTGGACCAGGTCATCGCGCCGCCGATGCCCGGCCAGGTGGCGTCGGGCTTGTAACTGCCGCAGTTGGTGCCGCTCGCCAGGCAGTCCAGCGCGTTGTTCACCACGTTCGGGCTGACGTACCCGCCGCCCGCCGCACTGGTCGAGGCCGGCACCCCGAGCCCGACCTGGTCGGGCCGCAGCCCGCCCTTGAGCTGGATGCAGGCCAGCGCGGTGAGGAAGTTCTCGGTGCCCTGCGAGTAGACGTTGCCGTCGCAGCCGTTCATCGCGCCGGAGTTGTAGTACTGCATGTTGACGATGGTGAGGACGTCCTTCACGTTCAGCGCCAGCTTGAAGTACTCCGTGCCGGTCGACTGCATGTCGATCGTCTGCGGCGCCATGGTGAGGACGAACCCGCTGCCCGCCTTCGCCGCCAGCGCGTGCAGCGCCTGGCCCAGGTAGGCGGAGTCGATCCCGTTCTCCAGGTCGATGTCGATCCCGTCGAAGCCGTAGTTCTGGATCAGCGACCAGGCGCTGTCGGTGAAGGCGGCGGCGGAGGAGGAGTCGCCGACCCACACCGTGCCGTTCTGCCCGCCGATGGAGAGCACGACCTTCTTCCCGGCGGCCTTCTTGGCCGCGATGTCGGCCTTGAACTGGGCGTCGGTGTAGCCGCCGAGCCGGGAGGAGAGCTTCGGGTCGAGGGTGAAGCTCAGGGCGCCGCGGGTGGCGGTGGCGTCGGCGAAGGCGACCGCGATGATGTCGTACGCGGCCGGGACGTCGCCGATCCGCTGGACGGCGGCGCCGTTGTCGAAGTTCTGCCAGTAGCCGGTGAGCAGGTGCCTGGGCAGGCCGGGCGGCTTGGTCGGCGTCGCGGTGGCCGTGGCCGTCGCGGTGGGGCTGGGTGAGCCGGTGGCCGTCGCGGTGGGGCTGGGTGAGCCGGTGGCCGTCGCGGTGGGGCTGGGTGAGCCGGTGGCGGTGGCGGTGGCGGTCGGGCTCGGGGAGGGCGGGGTGCCGCCGGGGCCGAGCAGGGAGACGTCGTCGGCGAGGAAGGCCGGCTGCCCGTACCAGCCGTGCAGGTAGACCGTGACGCTGGTGGTGTTCGGGCCGGTGGTGAAGTCGGTGCTCAGCTGGGTCCAGCCGCCGGAGCTCGTCCAGGTGCTCGGGTCGGCGCCGCCGGTGCCGCGGGCGCCGAGGTAGACGTACGAGCCCTGCACCCAGGCGCTCAGGTGGTAGCCGGCGGAGGGCTTCACGGCGACGGTCTGGGTGCACTCGCCGGTGTCGCCGCCGCCCGGGGTGGACTGCAGGGCGTACCTGCCGGTGTGCGCGGTGGTGCTCTGGACGGTGCCGCCGGTGCAGGTCCAGCCGCTCGGGTCGCCGGTCTCGAAGCCGCCGTTGGCGATCAGTTCACCGTCGGCGGCGTGCGCGCCGGTGCCGGCGACGGCGAGCCCGGCCAGGCCGATGACGAGCGCGCTCGCCCCGGCCAGCAGGGAGTGGACGGCGCGCGGGCGCCGGTGTCGGGCAGGTGGCATGACTCCATCTCCAGTGGGGGAGGCCCGGCGGCGCCCGGGTGGGGGTGGAGCGCCGTCCGGGGTGTCGATGGTGCGCGTGCGGGAGCTACCGACAACTCAAGTCCCGGTCGGGGAAGGGGACTTGCCTCACAAGGTGGAGTAGACCAATCCGGCTGTCAAGAGGGAGCGGCCGCCCCGGTGTCAGGCCGCCCGCAGGAACGCCCCGGCGGGCTCGGCGAGTTCGGCGGTCAGCGCGGCGATCCGGGCCGAGGCCAGGCCGTCGCCGTACGGGCTCGGGGTGGCCGTGAGGCGCGCCAGCCGCTCGGGGGTATCGGACAGCCACGCGCGGGCGAGCGCGCCCAGTTCCTCGCCGGGCCGCACCAGCGCGGCGAAGCCGGCCGCCATCGCCTCGGGGCGCTCGGTGGAGCGGCGCACCACCAGCAGCGGGCGGCCGAGCACGGTGCACTCCTCCTGCACGCCGCCGGAGTCGGAGACCAGGAGCGCGGCGTGGTTCGCCAGGCCCAGGAAGTCGCCGTAGCCGATCGGTTCGGTGACGGCCAGGTGCGCCAGCAGGCCGTCCAGGGCGAAGCGTTCGACGGCCGCCCGGGTGCGCGGGTGCATCGGGAACAGCACCGGGGTGCCGGCGCGGGCGATCCGGTCCAGTTCGGCGAGGACGGCGCCGAGCGCCTCGGCGGTGTCGGTGTTCTCCGGGCGGTGCACGGTGGCCAGCACGTACGCGTCGGGGCGCAGCCCGTGCGCGGCGAGCAGGGCGGCGCGGGCGGTCTCGTCCGGCAGCTGGCGGCGGACCACCTCGACGACGGTGTTGCCGGTGAGGGCGATCCGCTCCTCGGCGAGCGCCTCGGCGCGCAGGTTGGCGACGTTGTCGCCGGTGGCGGCGCAGAGCAGGTCGGAGACGTGGTCGACCATGACGCGGTTGTGCTCCTCGGGCATGGCCCGGTCGTGGCTGCGCAGCCCGGCCTCGACGTGCACCAGCGGGATCTCCCGGGCGTTGGCGGCGAGCGCGCCGGCGAGGGTGGCGTTGGTGTCGCCCTGGACGACGACGGCGGCGGGGCGGTCCTCGGCGAAGGCGGCGTCGAGCTGGGCGAGGGACTGGGCGATCTGGCCGGCCCGGGGGCGGCCGCCGACGCCGGTGAGCAGTTCGGGCCGGGGCAGGTCGAGGTCGCGCAGGAAGCGGCCGGACATCGCCTCGTCCCAGTGCTGGCCGGTGTGCACCAGGCGGGTGGCGTCGCCGAGCTCGTGGATCAGCGGGGCGAGCTTGACCAGCTCGGGGCGGGTGCCGAGGACGACGGCGACGCTGGACGGGGGCAGGCACGTGCTCATGGGGGTGCTCCGGAGGTGCGGGTGGGGGAGGGGGCTCAGGATTCGAGGGCGGTGGGGGCGCCCACGGTGACCTTCTCGGCGTTGCGCCGGGTCTTGGCCCAGCCGTTGCGGCCGAGCAGCATCCGGCCGGCGGCGCGGGTCGCGACCACGAAGAGGTGGTAGGCGTACAGCCAGACCAGGACGCCCCAGAGCAGCCCGGTGAGCCGGCTGCGGTCGGGGTGGACGTGCCTGCGGTAGGCGAGGCCCCAGAACACCATCGGCAGCGTGGCGAGCACGAAGGCGAGCAGCATCCACGGCCCGTACCGGAGCTGGAAGTCGGCGGTCTCGGCGGGGAAGAGCACCAGTCCGGCGGCGGTGATGGCGAGCGAGAGGGGGAGGAGCAGGACGAGCAGCACGCAGACGACCGGCTGCAGGAAGGTGTACATCACCTCGGCCTTGCCGGCCGGGGTGTAGTGCGGGGAGCGCAGCACCCGGCCGGTGTAGCGCAGGCACTGCATGTTGCCCTGGGCCCAGCGGGTGCGTTGGGTGAGGAAGCGGCGCACCGAGATCAGGCCCTCCTGGGAGACGTTGGTCTCGGTGACGTGGGTGAGCCGCCAGCCGGCCAGGCGCAGGTCGAGGCCGGACTCGTAGTCCTCCAGTAGGGCGCGTTCGGGCCAGGGGCGGCCGGCCCGGCCCTCTTCGGCGGTGAGCGAGTCGAGGGCGGTGAGCCGGACGAACTGGCCGTTGCCGCCGAGGCCGACGCTGCCGGTGCGGCGGCGCAGCAGCTGCATGCCGGCGTTGTTGGCCCGGAACTCGACGTCCTGCATCCGGACGAGGGCGCGGGCCAGGGCGTTGGCGGCGCGGCCGCGGCCGGGCAGCGGGAGTTCGTCGTCGGCGTTGCGCATCCGGACGCCGATCTGGACGGCGCCGGTGTCCTCGCGGCCGAGGGCCTTGGGGTTGCAGACCTGGCCGAGGGTGCCGGGTTCGAGCTGTCCGTCGGCGTCGACGACGCCGATCACCACGCGGGAGCGGTCGGCGGAGGGCGGCAGCCAGGCGGAGATCTCGCGGTAGGCGGCGTTGAGGGCGGCGCCCTTGCCGATCCGGGCGTGCGGGCGGCGGCGCTGGACGAGGTGGACGCGCGGGTCGCGGTCGGCGGCGGCGAGGACGAGGTCGCGGGTGGCGTCCTCGCTGTCGTCGTCGATGACCCACAGGTGGGCCTCGGGGGCGGCGGCGCGCAGGCCGTCGAGGGTCTGGGTGACCACGGCCTCCTCGTCGCGGCAGGGGATGACCAGGTGCCACTGGAAGGCGGCGGGGTCGCCGGGTTCGGCGGGCGCGTTGTGCCGGTAGGCGTGCCGGGAGCCGGCCCAGTAGACGAGGAAGCGGCCGAAGACGAAGACCATGTAGCCGACGAGGGCCAGGGAGATCAGTGAGGCGAACCGGACCACGGTCTCCTGGCGGAGGACGATCCAGTCGTGCAGAGCGTCGGGCATGGCGCGGTTCTCCTCGTGATCAAAGGTCTGCGGCTCCTCGTGGTTGCGAATCGATGCTTTCTAGTGGCTCAAATCGCTGGATCGATAGTAAATCGGGCAAACTGGGAGCACCAGGCAAAGGCTGGGCAAAGTGGTGCGTCTCACCCCGTGGGGACACGCCGCCGACGCTCCGTAGACTGTGGTCGTGAGCGACAAGGCCGACCCGAACCCGTACACCCTTCGCCCCGCGGACGGCTCCGCCGGCGACGCCCTGCGCGACGTCGAGGTGGAACTCTCCAAGCGCTGGCCGGAGAACAAGCTGGAGCCCTCGCTCGATCGGATCGAGGCGCTGATGGACATCCTGGGCCAGCCCCAGCGGTCCTTCCCCTCCATCCACATCACCGGCACCAACGGCAAGACCTCCACCGCCCGGATGATCGAGCAGCTGCTCAACACCTTCGAGCTGCGCAGCGGCCGCTACACCAGCCCGCACGTGGAGTCCGTCACCGAGCGGATCAGCCTGGACGGCGCCCCGATCACCCCGGAGCGCTTCGTCGAGGTCTACCGCGACATCGAGCCGTACGTGCGGATGGTCGACGCGGCGCAGCCGGTGCCGATGTCCTTCTTCGAGGTGCTGACCGGCATGGCCTACGCGGCCTTCGCCGACGCCCCGGTGGACGTCGCCGTGGTCGAGGTCGGCATGGGCGGCTCGTGGGACGCCACCAACGTCATCGACGCCGCCGTCTCGGTGATCACCCCGATCGGCCTGGACCACACCGACAAGCTCGGCGAGACCACCGGCGAGATCGCGGTCGAGAAGTCCGGGATCATCAAGTCCGGCGCCGTCGCCGTCGTCGCCCAGCAGCAGCTGGACGCCGCCCAGGTCATCCTGCGCCGGGCCGTCGAGGTCGACGCCACCGTCGCCCGCGAGGGCATGGAGTTCGGCGTGATCCGCCGCGAGCTCGCGGTCGGCGGCCAGCTGGTGACGCTGCGCGGGCTCGGCGGCGCGGAGTACGAGGACGTCTTCATCCCCCTGCACGGCGAGTACCAGGCGCAGAACGCCGCCCTCGCGCTGGCGGCCGTCGAGGCCTTCTTCGGCGTCGGCGGCGCCCGCGGCGGGCAGCTCGACGTGGACAAGATCCGCCAGGGCTTCGCCGGCGTCTCCTCCCCGGGCCGCCTGGAGGTCGTGCGCCGCAGCCCCACGATCCTCCTGGACGCCGCGCACAACCCGCACGGCGCCCAGGCCACCGTCTCCGCGCTCACCGAGTCCTTCGGCTTCACCCGGCTGGTCGGCGTGATCGGCACCTCGGGGGACAAGGACGTGGCCGGCCTGCTGGAGGCCTTCGAGCCGATCCTGGCCGAGGTCGTCATCACCCAGAACTCCACCCACCGCGCGATGGACGTCGACGCGCTCGCCGCGCTGGCCGTCGACGTCTTCGGCGAGGACCGGGTGCAGGTCGAGCCGCGGCTCGACGACGCCATCGCGGCCGCCGTCACCCTCGCCGAGGAGGAGGGCGACCTCGGCGGCGCCGGGGTGCTGGTCACCGGTTCGGTCATCACGGTGGGCGAGGCCCGCCTGCTGCTCGGGAGGAAGTGACATGAGGACGCTCTGTTCCTCGACGCTGATCGGCGAAGCGCTCCTGGTCATGTTCGCGGCGCTGGTCGCGATGCGGCTCACCGACGTGTCCACCGGCACGATCTGGCTGGTCAGCGGCATCGCGATGGCCCTGTGCATCGCGCTCTGCGGCATGATCAACCGCCCCGGCGCGGTGCCGCTCGGCTGGGCGCTGCAGATCGGCCTGATCGCCAGCGGCTTCCTGCTGCCGACCATGTTCGGGCTCGGCGTCGTCTTCGCCGGCCTGTGGTGGTGCTCGGTGCACTACGGCCGCAAGGTCGACGAGTTCAAGGCCGCCCGCGCCGCCGCCGAGGCCGCGTACGCCGCCGCCCGCGCCTAGGCCCTGTCCGGCCGATCTTGGCGGGCCCGCGACGCCGGGCATCCCGCCTGGACGCACCGGCGAATCGCCCAAGTACACCCAGTACGAGGACGATCCGCCGGCACGCCCAGCCGGGCGCCCAACGCCGCGGGCTGATCCGCCAAGATCGACCGGACAGGACCTGGCCGCCCACGCCCAGTGGTGTAGACCGGCAAGCCGACACGCCGTGCACGCAAGGTAACCTCTGCCGTGTCGGCTCCCGCTCGTCGGCCCGACCGCCCGCCGTACCGAATCCCCAGGAGACGCACCGTGTCCCAGCGCACTCTCGTCCTGCTCAAGCCCGACGCCGTCCGCCGCGGCCTGGCCGGCGAGATCATCAGCCGCATCGAGCGCAAGGCCGGCTGGCGGCTGGCCGCCGTCGAGCTGCGCACCTTCGACCGGGAGATCCTGGAGCAGCACTACGCCGAGCACGTCGGCCGCCCGTTCTACGAGCCGCTGCTGGAGTTCATGACCTCCGGCCCGTCGATCGCGCTGATCGTCGAGGGCGAGGAGGTCGTGAAGGGCATCCGCATGCTCGCCGGCGCCACCAACCCGCTGGAGGCCGGCGCCGGCACCATCCGCGGCGACTACGCGACGATCACCCGCGAGAACCTGATCCACGCCTCCGACTCCCCGGAGTCCGCCGAGCGCGAGATCAAGATCTTCTTCCCGGCGCACGCCTGAGCCGCGGACCCGGCGACACACCCGGGTGACCTTCGGCATGCCCCGGTCGGGACCGTTGGCCCGGCCGGGGCATTCTTATCGTGAAATAAGCAACCACGGGCGCCGACACGGCGTCCCAATGCTCGGAGAAGCGATCACGCTCCGGACAATGGACGGTATGCCCCACCTCGCCGTCCGTACCGCACGGCGTGACTACGATGGACGCGACTCGAGGGCCCGGTAACGCAGCTCAGCTGGTCTCCGGCCAAGCGTGGGCGCACGCATTCGTCCACCCTCCAAGAACTCCGAGCCCGGGAAGGCACCCACACCCCATGGCGAGCAACCTGTCGTTCATCGGCCGCGACTTGGCGATCGACCTCGGAACTGCCAACACGCTGGTGTACGTCAGGGGCAAGGGGATCGTCCTCAACGAGCCGTCCGTCGTCGCGGTCAACACCAACACCGGCGGCATCCTCGCGGTCGGCGCCGAGGCCAAGAAGATGATCGGCCGCACCCCCGGCAACATCGTCGCCATCCGCCCGCTCAAGGACGGCGTGATCGCCGACTTCGAGATCACCGAGCGGATGCTGCGCTACTTCATCCTCAAGATCCACCGCCGCCGCTACCTCGCCCGCCCGCGCGTCGTGGTCTGCGTGCCCTCCGGCATCACCGGCGTCGAGCGCCGCGCCGTCATCGAGGCCTCCTCGCAGGCCGGCGCGCGCCAGGTGCACATCATCGAGGAGCCGATGGCCGCCGCCATCGGCGCCGGCCTGCCCGTCCACGAGGCCACCGGCAACATGGTCGTCGACATCGGCGGCGGCACCACCGAGGTCGCCGTCATCTCCCTCGGCGGCATCGTCACCGCCCAGTCCATCCGGGTGGCCGGCGACGAACTGGACAACGCCATCGTCCAGCACATCAAGAAGGAGTACTCCCTCCTCCTGGGCGAGCGCAGCGCCGAGCAGATCAAGATGAGCATCGGCAGCGCCTACGGCCTGGAGGGCGAGAAGGACGAGCACGCCGAGATCCGCGGCCGCGACCTCGTCAGCGGCCTGCCCAAGACCGTCGTCATCTCCGCCGCCGAGGTCCGCGAGGCCATCGACGAGCCGGTCAACTCGATCATCGACGCGGTCAAGACCACCCTCGACCAGTGCCCGCCCGAGCTCGCCGGCGACGTCATGGACCGCGGCATCGTGCTCACCGGCGGCGGCGCCCTGCTGCGCGGCCTGGACGAGCGGCTGCGCCGCGAGACCGGCATGCCGATCCACATTGCCGAGAACCCGCTCGACTCCGTCGCACTCGGCTCCGGCAAGTGCGTCGAGGAGTTCGAGGCGCTCCAGCAGGTACTGGACGCCTCGCCGCGCCGTTAGTACCACGACGACACCCGACACCGACTCAACTGAACGGGCCGCCGCCCCGGGCCCACAGCCCGGGCGGCCGCCAGGTACGAAGGGGCAGTACCAGCACCGTGAGGGACACACGAGAGAGCCGGCTACTGCTCATCCTGCTGGTGGCCGTCGCCTTCGCGCTCATCACCGTGGACATCAAGGGCGGTGAGGACTCCCCGCTCGGCGGCGCCCGGCACGCCGCCGCGAGCCTCCTCGGCCCCGTCGAGCGCGGCGCCGCCACCGTCGTCGACCCCGTCGCCGACACCGTCCGCGCCTTCCGCGACGCCGCCACCGACAGCGGCCGCAGCGACCAACTCGCCCGCGAGAACACCGAACTGCGACAGAAGCTCGCCTCCTCCGACATGGCCGCCGGCCGCACCAAGCAGCTCGACGACCTGCTGCGCACCGCCGGCGCCGGCGGCTACACCATCAAGGCCGCCCAGGTCATCGCGATCGGCCCGGCCCAGGGCTTCTCCTGGACCATCACCATCGACGCCGGCGGCGACGACGGCCTCACCCGCGACATGACGGTCGTCAACGGCCAGGGCCTGGTCGGCCGGATCACCACCGTCGCCCCGACCACCGCCACCGTGCTGCTCGCCTCCGACCCCGGCTTCTCGGCCGGCACCCGGCTGGAGGGCACCGGCGAGATCGGCTTCGCCTCCGGCGGCGGCGACAGCCCGATGAAGGTCTCGCTGCTCAACGGCAAGGCCCAGGTCAAGGCCGGAGACCGGCTGGTCACCTTCGGCTCGCAGAGCGGCCGCCCGTTCGTGCCCGGCGTGCCGGTCGGCAAGGTCACCGAGGTCCAGGCCAACGCCGGACAGCTCACCAAGACCGTCCTGGTCGAGCCCTTCGTCCAGTTCACCCGGCTCGACCTGGTCGGCGTCGTGGTCGTGCCGCCGCGCACCGACCCGCGCGACGCCGTCCTGCCGCCCGCCGCCGCCCCCGGGCAGCCGCAGGCCCCGGCCGCCCCCGCCCAGCCGCAGGCCACCGCGCCCGCCGCCCCGCCCGCCAAGCCCACCGGGGGGAACTGAGCCATGCGCCTCGCCCGCATCCCCGTCTCCGCCGTGCTGACCCTGCTCGGCCTGATCCTCCAGGTCAGCGTCTTCGGCCGGCTCCAGCTCCCGGGCGCCACCCCGGACATACTGCTGCTCGTCGTGGTCGGCCTGGCCATGGTCTACGGGCCGACCGGCGGCTGCCTGGTCGGCTTCTCGGCCGGCCTGCTCGCCGACCTCGCCCCGCCCTCCGACCACGCGATCGGCCGCTACGCCCTGGTGCTCTGCCTGATGGGCTACGCGGCCGGACTGCTGCGCCCCGAGCACGGCCGCCAGCGCTCCGTCTCCAGCGCGCTGCTGGTGGTCGGCGCCGCCGCGATCGCCTCCACCCTGCTGTACGCGATGGTCGGCGCCCTGGTCGGCGACACCGCCGCCCGGCACGTCGGCCTCGGCGGCCTGGTGATCAGCGCCCTGCTGTACGACCTGCTGCTGGCCCCGTTCGTGGTGCCGCTGGTGATGCTGCTCGGCCGCCGATTCGGGCGCGACCCGGTGGCCGCCGCCAGCGGCGACGACGACACTGGCGGCCCGGGCCTGGGCTCGCTCGCCCGCTACCGCACCACCCGCGACGTGTCGGCCGGCCCGACGTACAAGAAGCGGCGCGTGCCCGGCTTCGCCCGCCGCCCGTAACCCCGAACTCTTCCCGCACCTCCCGCACCCTGGAGCGCACGAGACGTGAGCAACATCCCCGAGACCGGCCGTACCCGGCGGGTGACGATCCGTCTGGTGGTGCTGCAGATCCTGGTGCTGTCGCTGCTCGCCACCCTCGGCGGACGGCTGTGGTACCTGCAGATCCGCAACGCCAAGGAGTACACCGCCAAGGCGACCGGCAACCACATCCGCGAGGTGGTCGAGCCGGCCGTGCGCGGCGAGATCCTGGACGCCTCCGGGCGCATCCTCGCCGGCAACGAGGCCCGGCTGGTGGTCTCCGTCAGCCGCACCTCGCTGCTGCAGCAGAAGGACGGCGGCAAGGCGGTGCTCGGCCGGCTGGCCGGCGTGCTCGGGATGCCCGCCAAGGACGTGCAGGAGAAGGTCCGGCTCTGCGACGCCAAGACCCAGCAGCCCTGCTGGAACGGTTCGCCGTACCAGCCGATCCCGGTCACCAAGGAGGCGACCACCCAGCAGGCGATGCAGATAATGGAGCGCCGCGAGGACTTCCCCGGGGTCACCGCGCAGCCCACCGCCGTGCGCCGCTACACCGGCGTCGAGGGCGCCAACCTCGCCCAGGTGCTCGGCTACCTCTCCCCGGTCACCGACGACGAGGTCAGCAAGACCGCCGACAAGAAGGGCCTCGACCGCTACCTGCCCGCCGACCAGATCGGCCGGGCCGGCCTGGAGTCGGTGTACGACCGCGACCTGCGCGGCACCGCCGGCATCACCCAGCTGGAGGTCGACAACCTCGGCCGGGTGATCGGCACCGCCGGGACCGTCGCCCCGCAGGCCGGCGACAACCTGGTCACCAGCATCGACGCCCGGGTGCAGAAGGTCGTCGAGGACAACCTGGTGCAGGCCATGAACGACGCCCGGAACACCTTCGACAAGGTCACCAACCGCAACTACGAGGCCGACTCCGGCGCCGCCGTCGTGATGGACGTGCACACCGGGCGGATCGTCGCGATGGCCAGCGCGCCCACCTACGACCCCAACCTCTGGGTCGGCGGCATCAGCGGCAAGGACTACCAGGCGCTGACCAGCAAGGACTCCAACTTCCCGCTGCTGAACCGCGCCATACAGGGTCAGTCCGCCCCCGGCTCGACCTTCAAGGTCATCTCCACCACCGCCGCCGTGCAGGCCGGCTACTCGCTGGACGGCCACTACGACTGCCCGAAGAGCATGACCATCGGCGGCCGCGAGTTCAAGAACTTCGAGAGCGAGAACTTCGGCGCGATCTCCCTGGAGAAGGCGCTGGAGGTCTCCTGCGACACCGTCTTCTACGGCCTGGCGTACGACCAGTGGATGAAGGACGGCGGCATCAAGCCGAAGAAGGACCCGGGCGACTGGTTCTTCAAGACCGCCCACCAGTTCGGCCTCGGCGCCAAGACCGGCATCGACCTGCCGGCCGAGGTCCCCGGCCGGGTGCCCGACCGGCAGTGGAAGCAGTCCTTCTACGACAACAACAAGGACGCCTGGTGCGCGCAGGCGCAGAAGGGCGGCAACAGCTTCTCCGACCAGATCGCCCGCGAGAACTGCGTCGACGGCTACCAGATGCGCGCCGGTGACGCCGTCAACTTCGCGATCGGCCAGGGCGACACGCTCGTCACCCCGGTCCAGATGGCCCGGATCTACTCGGCGCTCGCCAACGGCGGCACCTTCTACCGGCCGACCATCGCCAAGGCCGTGATAAGCCCGAGCGGCCAGCTCGTCCGCGAGATCGCCCCGCACGAGGACGCCAAGTTCCCCGGCGACCAGAAGCTGCTCAGCTACATCGACCAGGCCACCGCCGGCGTCATCACCAGCGGCACCGCCGCCTGGAAGTTCGCCGGGGCCGGCTGGCCGCAGGGCAAGATCGAGCTGCACGCCAAGACCGGCACCGCCGAGGTCGAGGGCAAGCAGACCACCTCCTGGCTGACCACGTACAGCAAGGACTACGCGGTCGTCATGACGATAAGCCAGGGCGGCACCGGCTCCGGCGGCTCCGGCGATGCCGTCCGGCGGATCTACCAGGCGCTGTACGGCGTGGACGACAAGGGCAACGTCGACAACGGCAAGGCGCTGCTGCCCGCGCCGCAGACCGAACTGCCCAAGTTCAACCCGGACGGCACCGCGATCATCAAGCCGGTCGCGTACCCCGGCACCGCGGCCGGCACCGCAGCCGGCGCTTCCGTCGGCACCCTGCTCGCTCCGGTGGCCGCCGGTGCCGAAGAGGTGCAGCCGCTGACGTTCCTCGACCCGGCGCAGCCCACCGGCACCCCGGTGCCGTACGCCGCCGCCGACACCGCGCTGGAACCGACCCGAAGCACCGGAAGGGGGCGGGCGTGACCTCCTACGGCTCCTACCGGCAGCTGCGGCTGACCCCGCAGCGCACCGGCGTCTCCAAGGCCCTGGCCAAGGACTCCCCGCTGTGGCGGCTCGACTGGATACTGCTGCTGGCCGGGCTGGCGCTCTCGATGTGCGGCTCGCTGCTGGTCTGGTCGGCCACCCGCGGGCGCGACAACCTCACCCACGGGGACCCGCAGTACTTCCTGTACCGGCACCTGACCAACTTCGTGATCGGCCTGGTGCTGTGCGCCGTGGTGATAGCGATAGGAGCCCGGCGCTTCCGCACCCTGGTGCCCTTCGTCTACGTCGCCGTCATCCTCATGCTGCTCGCGACGCTCAGCCCGCTCGGCTCGACCGTCAACGGCGCGCACTCGTGGATCCAGCTCGGCGGCGGGTTCTCCATCCAGCCCGCCGAGTTCGCCAAGCTCGGGATCCTGCTGTCGATGGCGGTCGTGCTCTCCGACCAGGTGGACGCGGGGGAGCGGGAGTTCCCCTCGCACCGGGCCGTGTTCCGCGGCCTGATCTGGGCCTGCCTGCCGATGGGCCTGGTGCTGCTGATGCCCGACGCGGGCTCGACGATGGTGATGTCGGCGATCGTGCTGGGCATCCTGCTCGGCTCCGGCGCGGCCAACCGCTGGGTGCTCGGCATCCTGGCGGCCGGCGTCGCCGGCAGCATCGCGGTGTGGAAGCTCGGGCTGCTGAGCAAGTACCAGATCGACCGCTTCGCGGCCTTCGCCAACCCGCAGCTCGACCCCAACGGCGTCGGCTACAACACCGCGCAGGCCCGGATCGCGATCGGCTCGGGCGGGCTGACCGGCAAGGGGCTGTTCCACGGCACCCAGACCATAGGGCAGTTCGTGCCGGAGCAGCAGACCGACTTCGTGTTCACCGTGGCGGGCGAGGAACTGGGCTTCGTCGGGGCGCTGGCGATAATCCTGCTGGTCGGCGTGATCCTGTGGCGGGCCTGCCGGATCGCCCGGCAGGCGACCGACCTGTACGGCACGATCGTGGCGGCCGGGATCATCGCCTGGTTCTCCTTCCAGGCGTTCGAGAACATCGGGATGTGCCTGGGCATCATGCCGGTCGCCGGCATCCCGCTGCCGTTCGTCTCGTACGGCGGCTCGTCGATGTTCGCGGTGTGGATCGCGATCGGGCTGCTGCAGGCGGTGCGCAGCCAGCGGCCGATAGCGGCGTAGCGGCAAAGCGGCAAAGCGGCATAACGGTAGAGCGGCAAAGCGGCGCGGGAGTCGCGGGGTCCCCGAGGGCCGGTCCGTACGGGCCGGCCCTCGTGCCGTGTCAGAGCAGCAGGTCGGCGGTGCTCAGCACCGCGCGGGTCTGGTGGGCCAGCTGCTCCTGGACGGGCACCCAGCGGGCGCCGAAGCGGTGGCGCAGCTGGTCCAGGCTGTCCGAGACGACGGCGCGGGCGCGCTCCCGGGCGGCCTGGGCGCCCGGGCCGCGGGCGCCGGCGAGCAGCCGCAGCAGCAGCGAGGCCACCCGCAGCGGGAGCCGGGCCGCGACCAGGCCGGCGGTGGTGACCCGGGCGACGGTGAGCGGCTGCGCGGGCCAGCGCTCCAGCCACTCGTCGGCCATCCCGGGGCCGACCGCGAGGTTGAACTCGGCGGTGCGCAGCAGCGGCGCGTGCTCGTCCCGGGCCCGGGGCGGGACGTACGGGAGCAGGGCGGACAGCTCCTCGGCGCGCGCCTTGAGGGCCCGGGCGGCGGCGCCGACCGCCTGGGCGGCGGCCGGGTGCGGGCGGGCGTCGCCGACCGCGTCGACGGCCCACATCGGGACCTCCAGGACGGCGGTGACCGCGCCGTACCGCGCGGCGTAGGACCAGGTGGACAGCTCGGGTTCGTCCGGCAGCGCCTGCGGGCCGCTGCCGGGCTCGGGCATCAGGTAGGTGCCGGGGGCGGGGCTGGGCCAGCCGATCGCGTCGTAGCAGTCCAGGTCGAGCGGCAGGCCGGCCCGTTCGGCGGAGCGCGCGAGGCGCTCGGACAGGCCGGGGACGGGGCCGGTGAGCTGGACGAAGGCACCGCCGAAGTCGACCCCGTGCAGCGAGCACTGCAGGAACGGGCGCAGCTCGTCGATCAGGTCGGTGAGCGCCCGGCTCTCCGGCATCGGCGGGCGGCCGGAGTCGGGCGCGGGCAGCAGTTCGGGCTGCTCCTCGAAGGAGGGGCGGAAGAAGTGCTCGTAGTGGCGGCCCATGGTGAGCGGGCCGTCGAGCCAGCCGGCGCCGAGCGCGGCGCCGTCCGGGTCCAGGCAGAGCAGCAGGTGCCAGGACAGGCCGGGGCGGGCGGGCCGGTCGAGCAGCACCTCGGCCAGCCGCAGGGCGCCGGCGGTGCCGATCGGTTCGTTGGGGTGCGGGCCGCCGACCACCAGCGCGGCGCGCGGGCCGCGGTCGACGGAGAGCAGCAGCAGGGGGCGGCCGGCCCGGGATCGGCCCACTTCGCGCAGCCGGCAGCGGTCCGGATGGCGCAGGGCGAGCCGCCGGGCGGCGGCCTCGGCCTGGGCCTGCGTGGGGTAGCGGGCCGGCCGGGTGTCGAGGGTCCGCAGCGGGCGGATCCGCCGACCGGTGTCGGTCATGGTTCTCCTTGCGCAGGGCGCGCGGCCGCGTGGGAGCGGTGGGCACCGGGGGACGGGCGTTGCCGGGGGACGGGGTGCGGGGAGGCGGCCGGTACCGGGGACGGGTGGTACCGGGGACGGGTGCTACCGGGGTTGCGGGGACGGGGAGCCGGGACTACCGGCGCGGGGCCGAGCGTACGACTCAACTCGGGTGTCGGGAAGGGGCGCAGAGTTGTCTGACGGGGCCCTGCCAGGACGGTGGCGGCGCTCCGGGCGCGCGTCGGCGGCGGCCGGCGGGCCGTCCCGCTCCGGCGTCGGGTCCGGTCCGGGGCCGGCGTCGGTCCGGCGTCGGTCCGGCCCGACGGGCCGTTCCCCGGATTGGGCTACCCTTGAGGGTCACCCCTCCCGTGCCGGCTCGCGGCACCGAATCACGTCGTAAGGGTTCCTAGTACATGACTGTCGAATCGGTCTTCCCACGCCTGGAGGCCCTCCTCCCGCACGTCCAGAAGCCGATCCAGTACGTCGGCGGCGAGCTCAACTCGACCGTCAAGGACTGGGACGCCTGCGACGTCCGCTGGGCGTTGATGTATCCCGACGCCTACGAGGTCGGCCTGCCCAACCAGGGCGTCATGATCCTCTACGAGGTGCTGAACGAGCGCGAGGGCGTGCTGGCCGAGCGCACCTACAGCGTCTGGCCGGACCTCGAGGCGCTGATGCGCGAGCACGACGTCCCGCAGTTCACCGTCGACGCCCACCGCCCGGTGAAGGCCTTCGACGTGTTCGGCCTGTCGTTCTCCACCGAGCTCGGCTACACCAACATGCTCACCGCGCTCGACCTGGCCGGCATCCCGCTGGAGGCCAAGGACCGCACCGACGAGGACCCGATCGTCCTCGCCGGCGGCCACGCCGCCTTCAACCCGGAGCCGATCGCGGACTTCCTGGACTGCGCGGTCGTCGGTGACGGCGAGCAGGCCGTCCTCGACATGACCGAGATCATCCGCGCCTGGAAGGCCGAGGGCCGCCCCGGCGGGCGCGACGAGGTGCTGCTGCGCCTGGCCCGCACCGGCGGGTTCTACGTGCCGAAGTTCTACGACGTGGAGTACCTGGCCGACGGCCGGATCGCCCGCGTCGTGCCGAACGCCCCCGGCGTGCCGTGGCGGGTGTCCAAGCACACCGTCATGGACCTCGACGAGTGGCCCTACCCCAAGCAGCCGCTCGTCCCGCTCGCCGAGACCGTGCACGAGCGGATGTCCGTCGAGATCTTCCGCGGCTGCACCCGCGGCTGCCGCTTCTGCCAGGCCGGCATGATCACGCGCCCCGTGCGGGAGCGAAGCATCACCGGCATCGGCGAGATGGTCGAGCGCGGCCTCAAGGCGACCGGCTTCGAGGAGGTCGGCCTGCTGTCGCTGTCCAGCGCCGACCACACCGAGATCGGCGACATCGCCAAGGGCCTGGCCGACCGCTACAGCGAGGACAAGATCGGCCTGTCGCTGCCGTCCACCCGCGTCGACGCCTTCAACATCGACCTCGCCAACGAGCTGTCCCGCAACGGACGCCGCTCGGGCCTCACCTTCGCCCCCGAGGGCGGCAGCGAGCGCATGCGCAAGGTGATCAACAAGATGGTGTCGGAGGAGGACCTGATCCGCACCGTCGCCACCGCCTACGGCAACGGCTGGCGTCAGGTGAAGCTGTACTTCATGTGCGGCCTGCCCACCGAGACCGACGAGGACGTGCTCCAGATCGGCGAGATGGCGAAGAACGTCATCCAGAAGGGCCGCGAGGTCACCGGCCAGAACGACATCCGCTGCACCGTCTCCATCGGCGGGTTCGTGCCCAAGCCGCACACCCCGTTCCAGTGGGCCCCGCAGCTGTCCGCCGAGGCCACCGACGCCCGCCTCGCCAAGCTGCGCGACTCCATCCGCGGCGACCGCAAGTACGGCAAGAACATCGGCTACCGCTACCACGACGGCAAGCCCGGCATCATCGAGGGCCTGCTCTCCCGCGGCGACCGCCGCGTCGGCGCCGTCATCCGCGCCGTCTACGACGACGGCGGCCGCTTCGACGGCTGGCGCGAGCACTTCTCGTACGACCGCTGGATGGCCTGCGCCGAGAAGGGCCTCGCCGGCACCGGCGTCGACGTCGACTGGTACACCACCCGCGAGCGCAGCTACGAGGAGGTGCTGCCCTGGGACCACCTGGACAGCGGCCTCGACAAGGACTGGCTCTGGGAGGACTGGCAGGACGCCCTGGAGGAGGTCGAGGTCGACGACTGCCGCTGGACCCCGTGCTTCGATTGTGGCGTGTGCCCCCAGATGCAGACCGCCATCCAGATCGGGCCCACCGGCAAGAAGCTGCTCCCGCTGACCGTCGTCGGCGGCGCGGACCAGCAGAAGTAGGCGTCCATCGAGTCCTCGATCGAGTGGGTCTGACCCCTTGAGCGACGCGCAGGAGCCCTCCCCGACTTCGGTCGGGGAGGGCTCCGGCGGTTCGGGGCTCACCGCCGGGGTGTCAGCGGGTCGCGCAGCGGATGACGGTCCACTGGTGGTGCTTGGCGAGCGTGTCGGTGCGGGCGCACTTGCGTTGTTCGTCGCCGCGGAGCACCGCCAGGTAGCTGGGGGCGGCGTCCAGTGACGTCTCGTTGCCGGAGAAGTAGTAGTGCCGGTAGTTGCGCACCTGGTAGACCCCGTCGACGAGGCGGCTCTCGGTGTTCGCCCGGAAGTCCTTCGGGTCCGTCCGCAGGTAGAAGAGGGTCTCCATGTAGTTGAGCGGGAACCGGTCGGAGATGTAGATCGGCTCGTTCGCGTGCTGCGCCCCGTTGGCCGACTTCAGCGCGTCGTCGAAGCCCTTGCCGAAGGGGGCGGCGATCCTGTCGGGGTAGCGGGTGGTGTAGTCGTGGAAGAAGAGCGCGCCGTAGCCGAGTGCGGTGGCCATGACGACCGCGACGACCGCCCGGCCGGTCTTCCGGTCGGACAGGGCGCGGTACAGGCCGCCGATGCCGATCGCGGTGAAGGCGATCAGGGGGATGAACAGCGCGTTGGCCCGGTTGCCGTTGGCCGGCACCACGAACAGCAGGATGACCGCGCCGATCAGCCAGAAGGTGAACAGGTTCGTTTCGGGGCTGCGGGTGCGGACCGCGAAGTAGACGCCCAGGGCGACCAGGGGGAACCCGATCACGCCCAGTGCCAGGAAGCCGGTGGGGACGGTCCACAGGTAGCCGTCGCCGAAGCCGCCGGTCACGAAGTGGGTGTTCAGCTCGGCCAGGTCCTGGCCGTTGGTGATCTGGTCCAGCCGCGAGGAGATGTTCGGCACGGTGAACGGCAGGGAGGAAACGAAATGCGGAACGTGGTGCAGGACGTTGTTGACCAGCACGAACAGCAGCAGCGGCCCGGCGACGACCAGGAATACCAGCACGCTCGAACCGACCAGGACCGGGTGCTTGAGAACCGTGCGGTACCGGGTGCAGAAATAGAGTCCGATGACCACCGGCACCACGAAGATCGCCACCCCGTAGGCGTACAGGGAGAGTGCCAGGAATACCAGTGAGAAGGGGATCAGGATCCGGGAGCGCGACGAGGTGTACGCATATCCCAGGGTGGTGACCCCGGCGAGCAGGAAGAACGGCAGGATGTTCGACTCCAGCGCCCACCGGGACGCGGTGACGTGCCACGGGGTGACGGCGAGCAGGCCCGCCCCGACCAGGGCCGTGGGGACGTCCACGAAACGCCGCAGGGCGGCGTGGAGCAGCGGGACGGCGCCGATGCCCAGGAGCACCGGGACCAGTCGCACGGAGAAGACGGTCAGGCCGAACAGTCCGACGAACGGCACGCTCAGGTAGGAGAGCAGGACGTTCTGTCCGGAACCCCAGCTGGGGAAGTAGACCGGCCAGGCGTTGCCCCACCGGTCCGTGCCGTCGGTCAGCAGGGCCAAGGATTCGTATCCGGCGCTGGCTTCGTCCTGATTGAGGCCGCCGGGCAGATCCGGAAAACGCCACAGTCTGAGGATCGCTGCGACCACGGTGATGACGGTGATCGCGATGGTGCTCTTCCGGGGAGTTGCGAATCGCCTGATCACGATGGTATTCGCACCGTCGCAGAAGGAATGAGGAGAGGCGCCGCGCATTCCATTGTCGAGATTGTTCCTTTCTTTATAGGCAGGCTTTCGTGCACTGTCGATGAATGAGGAAGGATACTACCGGCCGACTGTCCGTCAGTCGGCGGGCCGTGCAGTCGCTTTTCGACCGCTTTTGCCTCTCGATGCCCTATCTTTCCCGTCCCGGGGCCGCGCTCCGGCGGTCTCCGGGTGGCGCGGGCCGGGCGGGGCGGGACGAGCGGACGGGTGGGGCGCGTACCCTTGCTGGTGACAGATGTCCGGTGCAGTAACCCGGACGGGGACCACTGATGAAGGACTGAGCGACCCTGGCACGCCGTACGCCCGACGGTCCGCCGCCCGCGCCGACGGTGCAGCGGATTCGCCTCCGTTACACCAAGCGCGGCCGGCTCCGGTTCACCAGCCACCGTGACTTCCAGCGCGCCTTCGAGCGCGCCCTGCGCCGGTCCGCCGTTCCGATGGCCTATTCGGCCGGTTTCACGCCGCACCCGAAGGTCTCCTACGCCAACGCCGCCCCGACCGGGGTGGCGAGCGAGGCGGAGTACCTGGAGATCGGCCTGGCCGCGCACCGCGACCCGGAGGCGCTGCGGGCGCAGCTGGACGAGTCGCTGCCGAAGGGCCTGGACGTGATCGACGCCGTCGAGGTCCGGACGCCGAACTTCGTGGAGCGCCTGGAGGCCTCCGAGTGGCTGGTCCGGCTGGACGGGGTCGAGGAGGACGAGGCGGCCCGCGCGGTCGCCGTGTTCCTGGCCGAGGAGCGGGTCGAGGTCGAACGCCTCACCAAGAACGGCCTGCGGGTCTTCGACGCGCGCGGTGCCGTGGCGGCGCTGGAGCTCGTCCCGCCGCAGGTCGGCGACGGTGCGGAGCCGGGTGCCGGGACGGGGCGCGATGTTCGGACCGGCCGTCCCTGTGCGATACTGCGCCTGGTAGTACGACACGCCACACCCGCCGTACGACCCGACGACGTATTGTCCGGTCTCCGTGCGACGGCCGACCTGGCGCCGCCGGTCCCCGCAGAGGTGACCAGGCTGGCGCAGGGGCCGCTCGACGAGGGGGCCGGCACGGTGACCGACCCGCTGGCGCTCGACCGCGCCGCGGCCCCGACCGGCTCGGAGCCGGCTGCCGGGCCGCGCGCTTCCGCGTCCGCCTAGCGGGCGGAGGCCGGGGTCCAGTGCCTCACTGGGCCCCGAAGGTCCTCCGGGGTTCCCGCGGCTCCCCAGGGGAGCGAACGTCGTCGCAGCACAGGCCGGCCACTCGGGGCCGCCGACCAGGACGGTCGGCGAGCCCGGGGCCCCGTCCGGGAGCCACCCGGGACCGGGGACGGCGCAGCTTGGGAAAACCTCAGAAGACTGGTCAGACCAGAAGACTTTCGACACCCCGCCGACGCGCGGGGCGCCGAGCGAGACTACGAGCCCCTGTGCGGCTTCGTGTCCGCGCGGTGGCACCGTGAAAGGGTCCGGCCCGAGCATCCTTGCGATGCCGGCCGCCCACCGGTGCCGTGCCGTGCCCGGACGTGGAGCCCGGGGGCCTGACGGGAGATCCACCCGCATGCTCGAGAACACCGATCCGCAGCAGTCTGCGGCCACGGAACAGAACGAGACCGCCGCGACCGGCGAGGGCACGGCCGCAGCGCCGCCGCGCCGCCGTCGCCGGGCGGTGTCCCGCCCGGCCGGTGCGCCGCTGGGCGCGGCCGCCGAGACGGCCGAGACGGTCGTCCCCGCCGAGGCGCCCGCCGAGCGGGCTCCGGAGGCGGAGCCGGCCCAGGCGGCCGAGAAGCCGGTCCGGGCCCGCCGGACCCGCAAGCGTGCCGAGGCCCCGGCCGGGGCGCCGGAGGCGACCGCGATCGTGGTCACCGGGCCGGAAGCCGCCGAGAAGCCGGCCGAGGAGAAGAACGAGAAGGCCGAGAAGGCCGAGGAGAAGAGCGAGGAGAAGGCGGAGAAGCCCGTGCGGGCCCGCCGGACCCGCAAGCGGGCCGAGGCCCCGGTCGTCGCGGCCGAGGAGCCCGCCGCCCCCGCCGTCGAGGAGCCCGCCGCGCCCGCCCCCGCCGCCGAGCCGGTGGCCGAGGAGGCCCCGGCCGCTCCGGCGCGCCGCGCCCGTCGCCGTCGCGTGGTCGAGGCCGCGCCGGTCGTGGAGCCGGTCGTCGAGGAGCCGGTGGCCGAGGAGCCCGCCGTCGAGGAGGAGCCCGAGGAGGAGGCCGCCGCCGAGCAGCCCGCCCCGGCCGCCGCCGCCCCCGCCGTCGAGGCCGAGCCGCCGCACCGCACGCGCCGCCGCGCCGTCCGCCCGGCCACCGCGGTCTTCCAGGCCCCGGTGTTCCAGGAGCCGGCCCCGTTCACCGCCGCGCCCGCCGCCCCGGCCGCGCCGCAGCAGGCCGCCGCCCCGGCCCCGGCCCCGGCCCAGGCCCAGGCCCCGGTCGAGGCGGAGGCCCCGGTCGCCGCCGCCGGCCGCGAGGACGAGGACGAGTACGAGTACAGCGGCGTCGGCCGCCGCCGCCGGGTCCGCACCCGGGTGGAGACGGGCCGCCGCAAGCGGGGCGCCGAGGCGCCCGTCGAGGCCCCCGCCGCGAAGGCCCCGGCCGCGAAGGCCCCCGCGGCCAAGGCCCCGGCCGTGAAGGCGCCGGCGGCCGAGGCGCCCGCCGTCGAGGCCGTGGTCGAGGCCCCCGCCGCCGGTCCGGAGACCGAGGACGAGTGGGAGGACGGCCGTCCGTCGCGCCGCCGCCGCCGGGGCGGCCGCCGCCGTCGCCGTGGCGAGGCCGAGGAGTTCGAGGCCGCCGAGACCGTCGAGCAGCCCGCCGCGGAGGAGCCGGCCGAGGGCTTCGAGGAGGAGGGCGAGGAGGACGACGACCTGGCCGCCGGCCTGTCCTCGTCCCGCCGTCGCCGCCGCCGTCGCCGCCGCAGCGGTGAGGCCGGCGCCGTCGAGACCGCCGAGACCACCGAGGACGGCGTCCGCACGGTGGTGAAGGTGCGCGAGCCGCGCCGCCGCTCCACCGAGCCGTCGTTCGACCCGGACGAGGTGCAGTCCATCAAGGGCTCGACCCGTCTGGAGGCGAAGAAGCAGCGCCGCCGCGAGGGTCGCGAGCTGGGCCGCCGCCGGGTGCCGATCATCACCGAGGCCGAGTTCCTGGCCCGCCGCGAGTCCGTCGAGCGCGTCATGGTGGTGCGCCAGAACGGCCAGCGCACCCAGATCGGCGTCCTGGAGGACGGCGTGCTCGTCGAGCACTACGTCAACAAGGAGCAGGCCACCTCGTACGTCGGCAACGTCTACCTGGGCAAGGTCCAGAACGTGCTGCCGTCGATGGAGGCCGCGTTCGTCGACATCGGCAAGGGCCGCAACGCCGTGCTGTACGCCGGCGAGGTCAACTTCGGCGCGCTGGGCCACGGCGGCCCGCGCCGGATCGAGTCGGTGCTGAAGTCCGGCCAGTCCGTGCTGGTGCAGGTCTCCAAGGACCCGATCGGCCACAAGGGCGCCCGCCTGACCAGCCAGATCTCGCTGCCCGGCCGCTACCTGGTGTACGTGCCCGAGGGCTCGATGACCGGCATCTCGCGCAAGCTCCCCGAGAACGAGCGCGCGCGCCTGAAGCAGATCCTCAAGAAGATCGTCCCGGACGACGCGGGCGTCATCGTGCGCACCGCCGCCGAGGGCGCCTCCGAGGAGGAGCTGACCCGGGACGTCCAGCGGCTGCAGCAGCAGTGGGAGGACATCCAGAAGAAGGCCGCGACGGGCAACGCCCCGGCGCTGCTGTACGGCGAGCCGGACATGACCGTCCGGGTCGTCCGCGACATCTTCAACGAGGACTTCACCAAGGTCATCGTCTCCGGCGACGAGGCGTGGACGACCATCCACGAGTACGTCTCCAACGTGGCCCCGGACCTCGCCGAGCGGCTCCAGCGGTGGACCTCCGAGGTGGACGTGTTCGCCACCTACCGGATCGACGAGCAGCTGATGAAGGCGCTGGACCGCAAGGTCTGGCTGCCCAGCGGCGGTTCGCTGGTGATCGACCGCACCGAGGCGATGGTCGTCATCGACGTCAACACCGGGAAGTTCGTCGGCCAGGGCGGCAACCTGGAGGAGACGGTCACCCGGAACAACATCGAGGCGGCCGAGGAGATCGTGCGCCAGCTGCGGCTGCGCGACCTCGGCGGCATCATCGTGATCGACTTCATCGACATGGTGCTGGAGTCCAACCGGGACCTGGTGCTGCGCCGCCTGCTGGAGTGCCTGGGCCGGGACCGGACCAAGCACCAGGTGGCCGAGGTCACCTCGCTGGGCCTGGTCCAGATGACCCGCAAGCGGGTCGGCCAGGGCCTGCTGGAGTCCTTCTCCGAGTCCTGCGTGCACTGCAACGGGCGCGGCGTGATCGTGCACATGGAGCAGCCGAGCGCCCACCACCACGCCCCGGCCGCGGTCGAGGCGGGCTCGGGCGGCGGCAAGCGCCGCCGCCGGGGCAAGGGCGGGGCGGGCCACGAGGAGCCGCAGGCCGTCGAGGCCGCGGTGGCCGAGGCCGTCGAGACCTTCGAGGTCGTCGAGACCGAGGCGGGGATCGAGGCCGCGGAGCCGGTGCGCGAGGAGATCGAGGGCCAGCTGGCCCTGGAGGTCCCGGGTGTCGAGGTTCCGACCACCGAGGCGCCGGCCGCCGAGGCCGTCGTCGAGGCCGTGGTCGAGGCGCCCGCCGAGCCGGCGGCCGCTCCGGCCGCCCGGCCCCGCCGCCGCGCGGTGCGCAAGGCGACGGCTCCGGCCGGTTCGCCGCAGGGCGCCGAGATCGTGGTGCTGCAGGCGAAGGCCGACGCGGCGCTGGAGGCGGCCCTGCAGGCCGCCGAGGGCGCCGTCGAGGCCGCGGAGACCGCCGAGGAGCCGGCCGAGCCGGTCGTCGTCGCGGAGGCCGTGGTCGTCGGGACGGAGGCCGAGGCTCCCGTCGAGGCCGCCGCCGAGGAGGCCCCGGCCGAGGAGACGCCGGCCCCGAAGAAGCGGGCCGCCCGCAAGACCGCCGCGAAGAAGACCGCCGCCAAGAAGACCACCGCGGCGGCCAAGAAGACCACCGCCCGCAAGACCGCGACCAAGCGGACGAGCGCGGCGGCCAAGAAGGCCGCGGCCGCCGAGGGTGATACGGCGGCCGAGTAGTGCCCACGCCCGGGGCGGAACCGCTTCCGCCCCGGGCCGTACGGGCCGGTTTGCCCCCCGGGCGGCCGGTCCGTATTCTTGACCATCGGCGTGTCTACGCCATGCTCCCGAGCACATCACCTTCCCGAGAGCCGCGCGCTCGCGCGCAGCGATCGGGAGGAGGCCCCTGTGTCCGTACCCAGGCGGCTGGCGTCGGGAGGTCCGACCGAGTTAGGAAAGTAGGTACCGCATGTACGCGATCGTTCGCGCAGGCGGCCGCCAGCACAAGGTCGCCGTCGGCGACGTGCTGGAGATCGACCGTATCGAGGCCAAGCCGGGCGACTCGGTGGAGCTCTCGACCATCCTGGTCGTCGACGGTGACGCCGTCACCTCCGACCCGTGGGTCCTGGCCGGCGTGAAGGCTCACGCCGAGGTGGTCGACCAGACCAAGGGCGACAAGATCGTCATCCTGCGCTACAAGAACAAGACCGGCTACCGCCGTCGCCAGGGTCACCGTCAGCAGCACACCGCGGTGCGCATCACGAGCATCGACTCGGTCAGCAAGTAAGGGGATAGCGAAAAATGGCACACAAGAAGGGCGCAAGCTCTACTCGTAACGGCCGTGACTCGAACGCCCAGCGCCTCGGCGTGAAGCGCTTCGGTGGCCAGGTCGTCTCCGCCGGCGAGATCCTCGTCCGCCAGCGCGGCACCCACTTCCACCCGGGTGCCGGTGTCGGCCGTGGTGGCGACGACACCCTGTTCGCGCTGACCGCCGGTGCGGTTCAGTTCGGCAACCGTCGCGGCCGCAAGGTCGTCAACATCGTGGCCGTCGAGGCCTGAGTCCCCGCGGACTCCCGAGTCGTCTGACGACTCACACTGAAGGGTGGGCCGGAATTCTCCGGTCCACCCTTCGCGCTTTACGCAGGTAGCAAGCAGACTCTCGCGCACTGGAGGCACACCCATGACCACCTTCGTGGACCGCGTCGAACTTCACGTCGCCGCGGGTAACGGGGGCCACGGCTGCGCCTCCGTGCACCGCGAGAAGTTCAAGCCGCTCGGCGGCCCGGACGGCGGCAACGGCGGGGAGGGCGGCAGCGTCATCCTCACCGTCGACTCGCAGGTCACCACCCTGCTGGAGTACCACCACTCGCCCAAGCGCAAGGCCACCAACGGCAAGCCCGGCGCGGGCGGCAACCGCACCGGCGCGGACGGCGAGGACCTCGTCCTGCTGGTGCCGGACGGCACCGTCGTGCTGGACCGCAAGGGCAACGTGCTCGCCGACCTCGTCGGCCACGGCACCAGCTTCGTCGCCGCCCAGGGCGGCCGCGGCGGCCTCGGCAACGCCGCGCTCGCCTCCGCCCGCCGCAAGGCCCCCGGCTTCGCCCTGCTCGGCGAGCCCGGCGAGGCCCGCGACATCGTGATGGAGCTCAAGTCCGTCGCCGACGTCGCGCTGGTCGGCTACCCGAGCGCCGGCAAGTCCTCGCTGATCTCGGTGCTCTCCGCCGCCAAGCCGAAGATCGCGGACTACCCGTTCACCACCCTGATCCCCAACCTGGGCGTGGTCACCGCCGGCGACACCGTCTACACCATCGCCGACGTGCCCGGCCTGATCCCGGGCGCCAGCCAGGGCCGCGGCCTCGGCCTGGAGTTCCTGCGGCACGTCGAGCGCTGCTCGGTGCTGGTGCACGTGCTGGACTGCGCCACCCTGGAGCCCGGCCGCGACCCGCTGAGCGACCTGGAGACCATCGAGGCCGAGCTCGCCGAGTACGGCGGCCTGGACGACCGCCCGCGCCTGGTCGCGCTCAACAAGGTGGACGTGCCGGACGGCCAGGACATCGCCGACCTCACCCGCGCCTCGCTGGAGGAGCGCGGCTACCGGGTGTTCGAGGTGTCCGCCGCCTCCCGCAAGGGCCTGCGCGAGCTGAGCTTCGCGCTGGCCGGGATCGTCGCCGAGGCGCGCGCCGCCAAGCCGGTCGAGGAGTCCACCCGGATCGTGCTGCGGCCCACCGCCGTCGACGACGCGGGCTTCACCATCGAGGAGGAGGACGGCGCCTACCGCATCCGCGGCGTCAAGCCGGAGCGCTGGGTCCGCCAGACCGACTTCTCCAACGACGAGGCGGTCGGCTACCTCGCCGACCGGCTGGCCCGCCTCGGTGTCGAGGAGCGGCTGTGGAAGGTCGGGGCGCACGAGGGCGACACCGTCATCATCGGCCCCGACGAGAACGCCGTCGTCTTCGACTGGGAGCCGACCATGGCCGCCGGCGCCGAGATGCTCGGCCGCCGCGGTGAGGACCACCGGTTCGAGAACCCCCGCCCGGCGGTCGACCGCCGCCGCGAGAAGCAGAAGGGCCGGGACGCGGCCGAGGCCGAGTTCCTCGCCTTCGAGGCGCTCTCCAGCGGCCGGCAGGCCGAGGTCGAGGGCGACGACGAGGACTACTGAGCGGGCGAGTAGCGGAACGGCCCGGAGGCGAGCGGGCGAGTAGCGGAACGGCCCCGCCACCTGAAGAAGGTGGCGGGGCCGTTCGCCGTTCGCGTGGTGACGGGACGTCACTTCGTCCAGGCGGCCTGGACCTTGGTCGGGTCGTTGGAGTCGCCGTAGCCGACGAAGGCCGGGGTGGCGCCCGCGGCGAAGGTGACGACGTCGCAGCCCTTGAAGGCGACGCCCTTGGTGGCGCCGGACCAGCTCGGGGTGGTGCACTTGGCGATCGGCGTCGAGCTGGTCGGGTTGTTGAACATGCCCAGGTTGCCGCCGGCGTCCATCACCCTGAACTTGGAGTCCGGGGCGCTGAAGGTCAGCTTGGAGTCCCCGAGGTTCTTGACCGTCCAGCTGACGTAGAAGATCGCGCGGCCGTCCAGGCCGGCGGTGGGGGCCTTGGCGTCCTGGAAGTCCTTGAGCGAGCCGGGCTGGACGCCGGTGACGGTGATCTCCAGCTTGGCGGCGGCGTTGGAGGTCTTGTCGGCGAAGTCCACGGTGGCCGGCTGGCCGAACTTCACCGAGGTCGCGGCCTGCGGCAGCTTGCCGCCGCCGCCGCCACCGGCGGCCCCGGCGCCGCCGCCCGCCGCGCCGGCCGTACCGGCGCCGCCCGCCGCGGCACCGCCGGTGGCCGCGCCCGAGGGGGCCGCGGTCGAGCCGCCGGCCGCACCGCCGGCGGTCGCGCCCGGGGCCGCGCTGGTCGGCGCCGGGGCCGCGGCGGTCGAGCCGCCGCCGGCCGGGGCGTCCGAGTTGTCCGGGCCGCAGGCCGCGAGCGAGAGGGCGGTGGCCGCCGCCAGGGCGGCGACGGTCAGCTTCGTGGTGTACGAACGCATGGTGCGCATTTCTCCTGGGCGCGTCCGCGAACCGTCTCCGGCCTGCCCAGTGCGGCGCCGCCCGATGGCAGGAACGTCGAAGACGATGGGTCCAGCGGGCAAGAAGCCGTCCCCCGACTTGGCTTTCGGTCAGGGACCATACCAGTCGGCCGGATTGGTGTTCGGATCCTTTCCGGGCGAGTCCGGCGGCTGGAACACCCCGGCGGCGACCTGCGCGGATCGCGTAGATTTCGGTGACGGCGGCCGGGCCGGGGCCGGCCGTACCCGCACCACACCGGAAGGGCGAGCAACGAGATGAGCGAGGACGCACTGCGGCAGGAGGTGCTGACCGCACGGCGGATCGTCGTCAAGGTCGGCTCCTCCTCACTGACCACGGCCGCCGGCGGGCTGGACGCCGACCGGGTCGACGCCCTGGTCGACGCGCTCGCCAAGGTCCGCGCCCGCCCGGACGCGCCCGAGGTGGTGCTCGTCTCCTCCGGCGCCATCGCCGCCGGGCTCGCCCCGCTCGGCCTGGACAAGCGCCCGAAGGACCTCGCCCGCCAGCAGGCCGCCGCCAGCGTCGGCCAGGGCCTGCTGGTCGCCCGCTACACCGCCTCCTTCGCCCGGTACGGCCTGCGCGTCGGCCAGGTGTTGCTCACCGCCGAGGACGCCAGCCGGCGCGCCCACTACCGCAACGCCTACCGGACGCTCGACCAGCTGCTGGCGATGGGCGCGATGCCGATCGTCAACGAGAACGACACCGTCGCCACCGCCGAAATCAAGTTCGGGGACAACGACCGGCTGGCCGCGCTCGTCGCCCACCTCGTCCGGGCCGACCTGCTCGTCCTGCTCTCCGACGTGGACGGCCTCTACGACGGCGACCCGTCCCGCCCCGGCACCAGCCGGATCGAGCGGGTGAGCGGCCCGCACGACCTCGACGGCATCGAGATCGGCAGCGCCGGCAAGGCGGGCGTCGGCACCGGCGGCATGGTCACCAAGGTCGAGGCGGCCCGGATCGCCACCGGCGCGGGCATCCCGGTGGTGCTCACCGCCGCCAGCCAGGCCGCCGACGCGCTGGCCGGCCGGCCCACCGGCACGCTGTTCCTGCGCACCGGCAGCCGCGGCTCCGACCGGATGCTCTGGCTGGCCCACGCGAGCAGCCCGCGCGGCGCCCTGCACCTGGACGCGGGCGCCGTCGCGGCGGTCGTCTCCGGCGGCGCCTCGCTGCTGCCCGCCGGGGTCGTCAAGGTCGACGGGGACTTCACCGCGGGTGATCCGGTGGACCTTCTTGCCGAAAACGGCCACATCGTGGCTCGCGGACTGGTCAACTTTGATGCGAGGGAGTTGCCCCGCCTGCTCGGCCGGTCCACCCACGACCTGGCCCAGGAGTTCGGCGCCGCGTACGAGCGCGAGGTCGTCCACCGCGACGACCTGGTCGTTCTGCGCGGCTGACCGGCCGGCGGGCCGGCTGCGCGGCCGATCGGCCTGCTGTGGCCCGCCGATCGGCGACGACCGGCCGGCGGTCCGCCCCGTACGGGAGCGGCCCGGCCGCGGGCGAGGAGGGGCGCAGCCGTACCGGTCGGCCGAGGTCCGGCGGGCCGGCGCGGAGACGACACGAGATCGCCGAACAGGAGGCCGCCGGTGGAACGCAGGCGCGACGCGGTGCTGACCGCAGGGGCGGGCCGACGGCTGACCAGCATCGCCGGCGGGCGCGGGGACGGGCCCGCCGAGCCGGCCGGTCCGCCGCAGGGCCCCGCCGGGGTGCGCGGGCCGCGGCCGCGGCAGGCGGACGCGGCGCAGCCGCCCGGTGTGCCCGAGCAGGCCCGGCTGTGGCACGTGGTGCTGAGCGTGGCCGGGCAGGCGACCCCGCTGCCGTCGCTGCGCGCCTCGCTGGAGCGGCTGGCGCACGACCACTCGTTCTTCCTGACCGCCCGCTACGCGGCCGACCACGCCGAGATCCGCTACTGGGAGCAGGCCCGGGACCTGCACGACGCGGCGGCGATCGCGCTGCGGCTGTGGGGCGAGCACAAGGTGACCGCGAGCCTGCCGCCGTGGGAGATCGTCGGGCTGGAGGTGGTCGACCGGGCGACGTACCACAAGCGGGTGGCGGAGGGCTTCGGCGATCCGCCGCCGCAGCTGGGCGGCGTGCACCCGTACTGAGTCGCTTCCACCGAGTCGCGTCCGAGGGACGTCTCAGCGGACGAAATGGCAGTTCGGCGGGCCCGGTGCAGTCGCTACCCTGGGCGCATGACCAGCGACCTCGCCCCCGCCGACAGTCCCGTCCTCGCCGCCGCGCGCCGTGCCCGTACGGCGGCCGCCGTGCTCGCCCCGCTGCCGCGCCGGGCGAAGGACGCCGCGCTGCTGGCCGTCGCGGACGCCCTGGTGGCCCGCGGCGCGGAGATCGTCGCCGCGAACGCCGAGGACGTGGCCCGGGCCCGCGAGGCCGGTACGCCCGAGTCGGTGATCGACCGGCTGACGCTGACCGCCGAGCGGATCGCCGCGATCGCCTCCGACGTGCGCGACGTGGCCGGCCTGCCCGACCCGGTGGGCGAGGTGCTGCGCGGCTACACCCTGCCGAACGGCCTGGACGTGCGGCAGGTGCGGGTGCCGCTCGGTGTGGTCGGCATCATCTACGAGGCCCGGCCGAACGTCACCGTGGACGCCGCCGCGCTCTGCCTGAAGTCCGGCAACGCGGTGCTGCTGCGCGGCTCCGCCTCCGCCTACCGTTCGAACACCGCGCTGGTCGCGGTGCTGCGGGACGCCGTGGCCGGGGCCGGGCTGCCCGCCGACGCGGTCCAGCTGGTGCCGGGGGAGAGCCGCGACTCCGTGCAGGAGCTGATGCGTGCCCGCGGCCTGGTCGACGTGCTGATCCCGCGCGGCGGCGCCTCGCTGATCCGCACCGTCGTCGAGGGTTCGACGGTGCCGGTGATCGAGACCGGCACCGGCAACTGCCACGTGTACGTGGACGCGCAGACGGACCTGGCGATGGCGGTCGGCATCCTGCTGAACTCCAAGGCGCAGCGGGTCAGCGTCTGCAACGCGGCCGAGACGCTGCTGGTCCACCAGGACGTCGCGGACGCGTTCCTGCCGCTCGCGCTGGCGGCGCTGGCCGAGGCCGGGGTGACGGTGCACGGTGACGAGGCGGTGCTCAAGGCCGCCGAGGGCGGCGCCGCCACCGTGGTGCCGGCCACCGACGAGGACTGGGGCGCCGAGTACCTCTCGCTGGACCTGGCCGCGGCCGTGGTGCCCTCGCTGGACGCCGCCGTCGAGCACATCCGCCGCTGGTCCTCCGGCCACACCGAGGCGATCGTGACCACCTCGCAGGCCGCCGCCCGGCGCTTCACCCAGCTGGTCGACTCGACCACGGTGGCCGTCAACGCCTCGACCCGGTTCACCGACGGCGGTGAGTTCGGCTTCGGCGCGGAGATCGGCATCTCCACCCAGAAGCTGCACGCCCGCGGCCCGATGGGCCTGCCGGAGCTGACCAGCACCAAGTACATCGTCACTGGTGACGGGCACGTCCGGGGCGAGGCGACGCAGACCGTGGGCGGGGGCGCGGACGCCCGCTGAGCGGGGCCGCGGGGGCGGCCGTCACACGTGTGACGGACCAACTGCGATGAGCCACAGACAAATCGCCCGGCCGGTAATACGCTGAATCCGTGGCTGAGGATGTGGGGGGCTTGCCGTACCCCGACGGCGCCGACCACGGTGATGCGGACGACGAGTTCGCCACCGTGGTCTTCGATGAGGCCTTCGTCCGGTCCGCCGCCGTGCACGAGCCGACCGCCAAGGAGCGGCAACTCGCCGCCGCCGAGGCCCGGTTCGAGCCGGACACGGCGGGCCCGGGCTGGGGCTGTGACGTCACCGCAGCGGACGGGCTGCCGCTGGAGCTGCGCCCGTACCCGAGCGGACTCGACGAGGACCACTTCTACCCCGACCCGTGGTCGGGCCCGGGCCGGGCGACCGGCGGGCGGGCCAGGCGCTGGGGGCGGCGCGGCTACGATCCGGCGCGCGCCCGGGGCCGGTACGTGGCCCAGCAGCGGTGGCACCGGCCGGTGGCCTGGGTGCTGGCGGTGATCATGGGCGTGAGCCTGGTGGCGGTCGCGGTGGCGGCGGTGTACCAGGGCGTGGGCGGCTCCTCGGGGACGCCCCGGCGCCCGGAGTCCGGCAGCAGCAGTGCGGGGGTGGATCCGCGGCCCGCTCCGGCCGAGCCGACGCCGGCGGTCACCGCCCCGGCGGGTTGATCCGCGGGACGGGCGTACGCCCGGGGCGGGTGGTCACGGAGTGTTCCGACCAATCGCTCCGGGGCCCTGTGGCGGCGCCGGTGCACGGCCTACCCTGGTGGTATGGGTGACCCGCGCGAGCCTCCCGAGGGTGTGCCCGAGGGCGGTTCCGGCAACGAGGACGAGTACCGGTCCGTCGTGTTCGACGAATCGTTCGTCCGGGCTGCCCGGATCCAGGAGCTGTCGGCCCGCGAGCGGTTGTCGGGCGCGTTCGGCCGGGCCACCCGGCCGCGGGTGCGGCTCGGCCCGCTGGGCACCGTGCCCCGGCAGGCGCTCGCCCTGCTGCTGGTCGTGCTGCTGGCCTTCGGGGCCGCCGTGTACTTCGGCGTCAGCTCGCCGAAGGGCCTCCCGGCCCGGCCCGAGGGCAGCCAACTGACCGTCAGTCTGGTCGCGTTGAGCCCGGCTTCGGCGGTGCGGCCGGTGGCCGACCCGGCGAGCCCGTTCGCGGCGCTGCCGACCGGGTACGGCGACGGGACGCTCGGGCTGAACACCCCGGCGGCGGCCGCCACCGAGCACTTCAGCCGGGTCGAGGTGAGCAAGGCGCTCGACACCGTCCAGCGCTACCTGGTCGCCTCCTCGCTGGCGCCGGCCGCGCTCGTCCAGGGCGCCACGGCGGACGTCCGGGCCTTCGTCACGCCCGGCGAGCAGGCCCAGTTCGACAGCAGCACGGCGCAGCCGGTGGACGACCGGCACCACGCGCTGACCGGCTGGGTGGTGCGCTTCGACCCGGCGCGGGTCGCGCTGGCCTCCGGCGTCGTGAAGGTGGTCGGGGCGATGCGGGTCGACGAGGCGGACAGCGGCACGCTGCAGGTCACCACCGACCACACCTTCGTCTACGCGCTGAAGCCGGCCGGTGCCCCGGCGGCAGCGCCGGTCACCCTGGAATCGGTGCGCCGGCAGCTGACCTTCGAGTTCGACCGGGTCGACCTCGCCCAGGCGCAGCTGCGGCTGGTGGACTCGGTGCTGCAGGCCGGGCCGCAGTCCTGCGCGAGCTCGATGGCGGGCTTCCTGCAGCCGGTGCTGGCCGACCCGCAGGGCGGCGCGGGCGCGCCCGCCGTGCCGCCGTCGCCGGTCGACCCGGGTGACCACGGGCACCCGGCCTGGCAGGTGTGCGGGGTGCTGGCGGGGAGCTGAGGCGGTGCGGGACGCGCCGTGCGGACGCGATGTGCGGACACGACGACGGCCGGCGCCCGGGGCGGGGCGCCGGCCGTTCTCGTGTCCGGCGGGTGCTACTTGTCGTCGTGGTCGGACGGGCGGTCGGACGAGCCGCCCCGGGCGCCGCCACCGGTGAAGGTGTCGCGCAGCTTGCCGCCGACGCTCGCGGCGCCGCCCGCGACGTCCCGCAGCAGGCCCATCAGCGGATCCTTGCTCTCCTTCACCGAGGTCGTGTAGTGCTCGGCGGCGGCCTTCCACTGCTCGGAGACGGAGGCGTTCGGGTCGTCCGTGCGGCGCGGGTAGGCGCCGGCCAGGATCGAGCGGTACTCGTCGCTCTCCGCCCACTTCTTCAGCTGGGCGACCCGTACCACCGCGAACGGGTGCGTCTGCGGCAGCAGTTGGAGCAGCTTGAGGACGCCGTCGCGCAGGTCCCCGGCCTTCTCGTACTCCTCGGCCTGCTCCAGGAACGCGTCCACGTTCATCTGGGCCAGGTTGTGCCCGCCGGCCAGCTTCATCAGGGCCCGCATCGACGCGTGGAGGTCCTGCCCGGCGAGCAGACCGGCCCGGTCGCTGGACAGCTCCGCCTTGCGGAACCACTCCTTGAGCGCGGTGGTGATCGCGGTGATGGCCAGGTTGCCGAGCGGCACCCAGGCGATCCGGGTGGCGATGTTGGTGAGGATCAGCAGCATCGTCCGGTAGACGGCGTGGCCGGACATCGCGTGGCCGACCTCGTGGCCGATGACCGAGCGCAGCTCCTCCTCGTCGAGCAGCTCGACCAGGCCGCTGGTCACCACGATGATCGGGGTGTCGATGCCGATGGTGAACGCGTTGACGGCCGGGTCCTGGCTGACGTACAGGTCCGGGACCTGGTCGAGGTCGAGCACGTAGGCGGCGTCGCGGACCATGTCGTACAGCTCGGGGAACTGCCGCTCGGAGGTCTTCACGGCGGTCGCCAGGAACATCAGCCGGATCGCCCGCTCGGAGACCAGCCCGGCCAGCTTCTTGAGCACGTCGTCGAAACCGGTCAGCCTGCGCAGCGCGACCAGGGCGGAGCGGTCGGCGGGGTGCTCCCAGGCCCGGGTGGAGATCTCGGGGAAGCGCTGGCGGCGCCGGCTCGGGGTCTTCTCGAAACTGTGGGTCATGGTCTGAGTACCTCCTGGTCGACGGCGGCCCCGGCCGGACGGCCGGCCCCCGCTGCTCTTCGCCTGTGACGACTGTCCGTACAACGCGCGTGGTTGCGTACTCGTCCCCGGGGCCAGCGTACGCGCGGGGCGGCGGCCGGGCCGGGGGCGGCCGGCGGGTGTGCGGAGCGTGCGTGGGGAGGACGCGGGGAGGACGCGGGGAGGGGGACGGGAGGCGGCGGGCCGGCGGGCGGGAGGCGGCGCGCAGGGGCCGGTGGGAGGCTGGGGTGTGAGGCCGGTTTACCCTGATTGCCCTGGAGAACCGAGACCGGACCCGGCCGCGGTACCGAGAGTTCGAGGAGCCCCGCAGATGTCCACCGACGCGCTTGTCAGCCTGGCCGCGCCCATCTCCGACGAGGCCGGGCCGGGCCTGTTCCTGCGGATCATCGTGATCTCGTCCTTCGTCGGGATCGGCCTGCTGGTCTGGATCATGGCCAAGGCCTTCCGCGGCAACTGAGGCCCGCCCCCCCCGGATCCCCGCCGGGCGCGCGGCTCACGTCCGGTCAGCGGCGGTGGGCCGCCGAGCGGTTGCCGTGTGACCCCCCGTACGATGACGGTGGGCCCTCACCGGCCCGGAGCAACCCCCAGGCCAGTTCCCCCGAGCCGAGAAGGTCCCGCCGACCATGAACACTGCCGCACTCCCCGTCCTGAACCTGCTCGCCGAGGGTGGCGAGGGGGGCAACCACGACAGCCTGAACCCGGCGCTGACGGGTGGCGCCGCGCTGTTCATCCTGCTGCTCCTGCTCTTCATCGTCACCCGCTTCAACCGGGACCGCTGAACCGGCCCTAGGAGCCTCTCGGGGAGCGCCCGGCCGGTGGCCGGCCGCTCCCTCGCGCGTGCCGGGACGGCCCCCGACCCCGGCGCTGCCGCCCCGTAACGGGCGTCGCGTAAGGTGTGTCGGCATGGGAGAGCAGGCCGGGAATCCCGGCGGACCGGAACCGGTGAAGAAGCGCCTCGGCGTGATGGGCGGCACCTTCGACCCGATCCACCACGGCCACCTGGTCGCCGCCAGTGAGGTGGCGAGCGCGTTCCACCTGGACGAGGTGATCTTCGTCCCCACCGGGCAGCCCTGGCAGAAGAGCGACCGGCAGGTCACCCCGGCCGAGGACCGCTACCTGATGACGGTCATCGCCACCGCGGAGAACCCGCAGTTCTCGGTCAGCCGGATCGACATCGACCGCGACGGCCCGACCTACACCGTCGACACCCTGCGCGACCTGCACGCCATGCACCCGGACGCCGACCTGTTCTTCATCACCGGCGCCGACGCGCTCGCCCAGATCCTCTCCTGGCGCGACTCCGACGAACTCTTCTCGCTGGCCCACTTCATCGGATGCACCCGCCCGGGGCACACTCTCTCGGACGCCGGGCTTCCGGTGGGCGGGGTCTCCCTGGTGGAGGTCCCGGCGCTGGCCATCTCCTCCACGGACTGCCGCAACCGGGTCGCCAAGGGCGAGCCGGTCTGGTACCTCGTCCCGGACGGCGTGGTCCGCTACATCGACAAGCGGGCGCTGTACGCCCCGCACGGGACCTGACCCAGGAGCGGGCGCATGAGTGATCGCAACGGCGGCCACCAGCCGCAGGACTGGTCCACCGGGCAGTACCAGCAGCCCTACCAGGGGTACCAGCAGCAGCCGCAGGAGCAGTACGAGCAGTACGACCAGTACGGGCAGCCGGTGTACGGGCAGGGCTCGTACACCGGCGGCTACCAGGAGCACGGTCACCAGGAGCAGGGCTACCAGGGCCACGGTCACCAGGAGCAGGGCTACCAGGGGCAGGCCCACCAGCAGGCGTACGAGCAGCAGGGGTACCCGCAACAGGGGTACGAGCAGCAGCCGTACGAGCAGTACGACCAGTACGGGCAGCCGGTGCAGCAGGCGTACCAGCAGGGCGGGTACGGGTACCAGGAGCAGACCTACGGCTACGAGGGCTACCAGCAGCCGTACCAGGCCGCTCCGGCGGCTCCGGTCGCTCCGGTCGAGCCCGTCGCCCCGGTGGTCGCCGAGCCCGAACCCGAGCCGCGGCCCGTCCCGGCCGCTCCCGCCGCCGTGCCGCCGTCGCGCCGCGGCGCGGCCCGGCCGGCCGCCGAGGCGCCGGCGGCCAAGGCCGAGCCGCCGTCCGAGCAGGTCGCCGGGGCGCGCGGCGGCAAGGGTGCCGGGAGCAGGGCGCCCAAGGACTCGTACGCCACGGGCGAGTTCACCTTCGTCGACGAGGAGACGGAGGAGTCCGAGGACGTCATCGACTGGATGAAGTTCACCGAGTCCCGGGGCGAGGTGCGCGCCGAGCGACGCCGCAAGCTGCGCAACCGGCTGATCGCCCTCGGCGTGGTGCTCGGGCTCGCGGCCGCCGGCACCGGCGGCTACCTGTGGTTCTCCGGCGACCAGCCGACCGCGGCGGCCGCGGCCGGCGGGCGCCAGGTCAACGTCGTCCACCTGCGCGACCTTCAGGGCAAGGTGTCCAGCGCGCTGCTGGTCGACGACACCGGCGGCAAGAAGGGCACCGTGCTGCTGCTGCCCGACAACCTGCGGCTGCCCGGCCCCGGCGACCCGCCGGTGACCACGGTCGGCCAGGCCATGGACAGCATCGGCGCCTCGGCGACCCGCGACGGCCTGTCCACCGTGCTCGGCGCCCCGGTCGCCGGCACCTGGCGGCTGGACACCCCGTACCTGGAACTGCTGGTCTCCCAGCTCGGCGGCATCCGGGTCGACACCAACGCCGAGACCAAGGACGCCGCGGGCAAGCAGCTGTCTCCGGCGGGCAAGAACGTCCTGCTCAGCGGCAAGGCCGCGGTCGCGTACGCCACCCTGCAGGCGCCGGGCGAGAACCGGGACGCCCAGCTGGCCCGGTTCGGGCAGGTCATGGACGCGGTGGTGCGCACCATGCCGACCGAGTTCAAGGACGCCAAGGACGACGTGCACCGGATGAACGCGGTGCTCGACCCCTCGCTGCCCGAGGACGCCCTCGCCGGGGTGCTCGTGCAACTCGCCCAGCAGGCCAAGGACGGCCACTTCGGCACCGCCGCGCTGACCGTCAAGCCGGACGGCGGGCTGGACGAGGCCACCGCGGGCAAGCAGGTCAAGGACGTGCTCGGCGGCACCGTGAAGTCCGCGGGCGCCGGCGACTCCGCCCCGGCCCGGGTCTCGATCCAGGACGCCACCGGCAACGACCAGGCGGCGGCCGCCGCCCAGGTCCAGGTCGTCAACGCCGGCCTGACCTTCATCCCCGGCGGATCCAGGACCGCGCCGCAGGCCACCAGTGAGATCCGCTACACCGACGACGCCCGGCAGGCCGCGGCGAAGTCGCTGGCGGCCAGCCTGGGGCTGCCGGATACGGCGGCGAAGAAGGTCGGCGACGCGCAGAACGCGGACCTGGTGGTCGTGCTCGGCAAGGACTACCAGCCGCCGAAGAACCAGTAGGCCGGTGCCCGGCCGGGCGGCCGCGGGCCGCCCGGTCGTCCGGCGGCCCGCCCGGCCGACCGGTCCGGCGCCGGTGCCCGGCGCAAAAGCGTTCCGGGGGCGCCCGGGCGGCGTGAGATCCTGGAAGGCGACCCCCGGCCGCGTGCCGGGGCGCCCCCAAGCCGCCGACCGGAAGAACACCGTGACCGTCACCGACCACAGCCAGCAGCTCATCACCGTCGCCGCCCAGGCGGCGGCCGACAAGCTCGCGCACAACATCATCGCCTTCGACGTCAGCGAGGTGCTGTCGATCACCGACGCCTTCCTGATCGCCTCCGCGAACAACGACCGCCAGGTCCGCTCGATCGCCGAGGAGATCGAGGACCAGCTGCGCGAGCAGCTGGACATCAAGCCGGTGCGCCGCGAGGGCGAGCGCGAGGGTCGCTGGATCCTGCTCGACTACCTGGACATCGTCGTGCACGTCCAGCACTCCGAGGAGCGCTCCTTCTACTCGCTGGACCGCCTCTGGAAGGACTGCCCCGAGCTTCCGCTGCCCGCCGACGCCATGGAGTCGCGCAACCGCCCCGACGCCCACTCCGACGAGGCCGGCAACGCCGTCGCCCCCGCCGACGACTTCGGCAAGCCCGAGGACCTGCACTGAGCCGGGCCGCGCGGGGCCCGCGCATCGTCTTCTGGCGGCACGGTCAGACCTCCTGGAACCTCGAATCGCGGTTCCAGGGCACGACCGACATCGAGCTGACCGAGCAGGGCGTCGAGCAGGCCCGGCGGGCGGCCCGGCTGCTCTCCGGGCTCCGCCCCGACCTGCTGATCTCCTCGGACCTCCAGCGCGCCCGGCGCACCGCCGCGGAGCTCGCGGCGGTCACCGGGCTGGACGTGCAGCACCACGAGGGCCTGCGCGAGACGTACGCGGGCTCCTGGCAGGGCCTGACCAACGCCGAGATCCGCGCCCGCTACCCCGAGGAGTACGCGGCCTGGGCGGCCGGCGAGCCGGTGCGGCGCGGCGGCGGCGAGCTGGCGACCGAGGTCGCCGACCGCTCGGTGCCGGTGGTGCTGGAGGCCGTCGAGAAGCTGCCGGACGACGGCACGCTCGTCGTGGTCAGCCACGGCGGGACGATCCGCACCATGCTCGGGCGGCTGCTCGACCTGGAGGCGCCCGTGTGGGAGCGCTTCGGCGGGCTGTCGAACTGCTGCTGGTCGGTGCTCGGCCGCGGCGCGCGCGGCTGGCGGCTGCTGGAGCACAACGCGGGCACGCTGCCGCAGCCGGTCATCGGCGACGACACCTGAGCGGTGGCACCCGAGCGGTGGCACCCGGACGGTGTCGCCCACGTGGCGGCGGGGGCGCGACAGGGGTGGAGCGGGGGCCCGGGGGAGCGGATTTCGCAGTTCCGGCCCTGACCAGCTAGAGTCTTCCTCGTTCGCAGGGAAGGAACGCGGCCCGGAAGGGAAGCGGGAGATCCGGTGAGTGCGGGGCTATAGCTCAGTTGGTAGAGCGCTTGCATGGCATGCAAGAGGTCTGGGGTTCAATTCCCCATAGCTCCACTCCGCATCGGCGGTCGTGGAAGTCGGTAGGTCCAGGGTCGCCCGTGTCGCGGGGCTATAGCTCAGTTGGTAGAGCGCTTGCATGGCATGCAAGAGGTCTGGGGTTCAATTCCCCATAGCTCCACAGCAGTTCGGAAGGCCGTCACCCAACGGGTGGCGGCCTTCCGGCGTTTCGGGGCGGCCGGACGGGCGGCCCGGGCGGCCCGGGCGCCCCGGGGCCCGGTCGCTCCGGGCCCCGGGCCCCGCCGCTCAGCCCTCGCAGGTGTGCGTCCAGCCGCCCGGCGCCAGCGAGTCGAGCCGCTCGACCAGCTCCCGGTCGCAGGGGCGCTCCGGGACGTACACGACGATGTAGCACTCCGGCACGCCCGGCATCGTCAGGTACGTCGCGTTCAGCCGCATCACCCCGAGCACCGGGTGGCGGAAGATCCGCAGCAGGGTGTGCGGCGGCGCCACCTCCTGGCGGTCCCACAGCTCCCGGAACACCTCGCTGCGCGCCGACAGCCGCCGCACGTGGGCCTCCCAGGCCGGCTCGCCGACGTGCTTGCCGTACGCCGAGCGCAGCACCGCCACCATCCGGGGCAGCGTCTCCTCCGGGTTCTCGCACGGGTTGCAGCACTCCGGCGAGGTCAGCATGCACCAGAGGCTGTTGAAGTAGACGCCGTGCGCCGGGCGCATCCGCTCGGTGCCGAACAGCGAGCGGTACGGCCGGTTGAAACTCAGCACGTCGAACCGGGTGTTGGAGACCGCCGCCGGCAGCGGCGCGAGCGAGTCCAGGATCACCTGGATCGACGGGCTCAGCTCCGGCGCGTCCGGCTGCGCCAGCGGTGAGGGCTCCAGCCCGGCCAGCCGGAACAGGTGCTGCCGCTCGGTGCCGTCCAGCCGCAGTGCCCGGGCCACCGCCAGCAGCACCTGCTCGCTCGCGTTGATCGGCCGCCCCTGCTCCAACCACGTGTACCAGGTGACCCCGACCCCGGCCAGCTGCGCGACCTCCTCGCGCCGCAGCCCCGGGGTGCGGCGGCGCAGCCCGGGCGGCAGGCCGACGTCCTCGGGCGTGACCCGCGCCCGGCAGGCCTTCAGGAAGCGGGCCAGCTCGGTGCGACGGTGCCCGCGGCCGGCCGTCGCGGCGGGGAGCTCCTCCAGGACGGTCATGGGCTCCATCGTGCCGCAGGGCGCGCGGGCGATACAGGTGCTGGCAGTACCAGGATCAGCAGGCTCTAACCACTGGTACCGGCACGCCCCCAGGCTGGTCGCCATGACCGACCTCCAGACCCGGCCCGCCGCGGCGGCGGGCACCGGCGCCGCCCCGCCCGTACGGCCCGGGCTGCTCCTCGCGCTCGTCCTGTGCGGGCAGTTCATGGCCGTGCTCGACGGCTCCATCGTCAACGTCGCGGTGCCGACCATCCGCACCGACCTGGGCGCCTCCGGCGCCGCCCTGCAACTCGTGGTCGCCGGATACTCCATCGCCTACGCGGTGCTGCTCATCACCGGCGCCCGGCTCGGCGCCCGGTTCGGGTACAGCCGGCTGTTCCAGGCGGGCCTGGCCGGCTTCACCGCCACCTCGCTGGCCTGCGGCCTCGCCCCGGGCACCGGCTGGCTGATCGCCTTCCGGCTGCTCCAGGGCGCGGGGGCGGCGGTGATGGTCCCGCAGGTGATGAGCCTGCTCCAGCGCACCTTCACCGGCGCCGCCCGCACCCGGGCGATCGGCCTCTACTCGGCGGTGCTGGCGGTGGCCGTCGCGGCCGGGCAGGTGCTCGGCGGAGTGCTGGTCAGCGCCGACCTGTTCGGCACCGGGTGGCGGCCGGTGTTCCTGGTCAACGTGCCGATCGGGCTGGTGCTGCTGGCGGCCGGTGCCCGGCTGCTGCCGCGGCTGCCCGGCGACGCCCCGCGCGGCTTCGACCTCCCCGGCCTGCTGGCGCTCGCCGTGGCGCTCGGCCTGCTGGTGGTGCCGCTGGTGCTCGGCCGCGAGCTCGGCTGGCCGCACTGGTGCTGGGCGGCGCTCGCGGGCAGCGTGCCGGTGTTCGTCCTCTTCGTGGCGGTCGAGCGCGGCGTCGCCCGGCGCGGCGGGCAGCCGCTGATCCCCGGGCGGGTGCTGCGGGCCCCCGGCCTGCGCCCGGCCCTGGCCGCGCTGTTCACGGTCATGGCCGCCTACGCGGGCTTCATGTTCACCTTCGCCCTGCACCAGCAGGCGGCCCTCGGCCACAGCGCGCTGAAGGCCGGGCTCTGCTCGGCGCCCGTCGCGATCGGCTTCGGCCTGGGGAGCCTGCGCTGGCACAAGCTGCCGGGCCGGCTGCACGGGGTGCTGCCGCTGCTCGCCGGGGCGCTGCTCGGCGGCGGCTACCTGCTGCTGGGGGTGCTGCTCGGCGGCGGCGCCGAACTCGGGCCGGTGGTGCTGGCGGAGACCGGCGCGCTCGGCTTCGTCGCCGGCTGCACGTACGCGCCGCTGTTCGCCCGGGCGCTCGCGCACGTGGCGCCGCAGGACGCGGCCGACGCCAGCGGGGTGACGGTGACCGTCCTCCAGCTCGGGCAGGTGGTCGGGGTCGCGGCGCTCGGCTCGCTGTTCCTCGGGCAGGTGGACCTGCCGGCGCCGGCCGCCGACTCGGGGCACGCGGTGCTGGTCACCCTGGCGGTGAACGCCGTCATGGTGCTCGTGGGGGTCGGCTTCGCGGCGCGCACCCGGCGGGCGGGCGCGGCGGGTGCGGCGGGCGCGGCGGGCGCGGCGAGGGGGTGACGCGCGGGCCGGGCCGGGTCGCGGCCCGGCCGCGGGAAACGGATTTCAGGAGCACGCCCGGGACCGTGTAAAGTAGTCGATGTCGCCGAGGGAAACGGACGGAAACGAACCGGAACCACGGTGACATCGCAGGTCAAGGGGCTATAGCTCAGTTGGTAGAGCGCTTGCATGGCATGCAAGAGGTCTGGGGTTCAATTCCCCATAGCTCCACAGTGGTTGAAGAGCCGCCTCCCGATGTGGGAGGCGGCTCTTCGCCGTTGTGTCCCAGAGTGTGCATGCCACCGGCGGCCCGGGCGCGGATCCCGCTACCGTCGTCCCATGGCCGATCTGCAGCGAAGGCGGAACGAGGAGCTGGCCCGGATACTGCACCAGCTCGGCTGGAGCCCGGAACGGCTGGCCCGCGAGGTCAGCCTGGCCCTGCCGCCGGGCCTGGCGATCAGCTCCACCGCCCCGTACAAGTGGCGCGACCGCGGCATGGTGCCGCGCAGCCCGCACGACCAGGCGGTCTGCGAGGTGCTCAGCCGCACCCTCGGCATCGCCGTCACCTACGAGCAGTTGTGGGGCCGGATGGGCGGCCACCGCGGCGCCAAGATCCTCTCGCCCGGGCTGCTCACCGACGCGTGGACCGCCGACACCGCGCAGACCGCGCTGCGCGAGGCCGCCACGGACGCCGGGCCCGTCCGGCTCACCGACCTGTTCCGCAGCGCCGACCTCGACCAGGCCGCCGAACGCCTCAGCACCCCGCCCCCGCCGGTCGGCGGCGGCGAGGGCGCGCTGCGCGTCGACCCCGCGCTGGTCGGCGACCTCGGACTGTCCTACCGCAGCAAGCAGCGGCTCGAACGCTCCTGCGGCGGCGGCCTCGTCCTCGGCCCCACCCGGGCCGAACTCGCCATGCTGGCCAAGCTGCTGGAACTCGGCGCGTACGACGAACGGCTCGGCCGCGAGCTGTACGGCACGGCCAGCCGGTTCGCCCGGCTGGCCGGCTGGGCCGCCTACGACCTCGGCCACGACGCCGCCGCCCAGCGGGCCTTCGTCGCCGCGCTGCGCGCCGCGCACGTCAGCGGCGACGTCCGGCTCGGGGTCGCCGTCCTCGGCGCGCTGGTCGTCCTCGCCACCCAGGGCGCCGGCGGACGCGGCCTGGACGCCGTCTCCGCGCTCAGCGCCGCCCTCGACAGCCACGGCGAGGCGCTCAGCCCCGGCGGCCGGGCCCGCCAGCTCGGCCGGATCGCCCGCGCGCACGGCCGCCGGGGCGAGGCCGAGCCGGCCGAGGACGCCGCCGCCCGGGCCTTCGCCGAACTGGACGGGGTGCCCGGCGCCGAGGAGGCCCGGGCCTGCCTGGCCGGGATGGTGGGGGAGGCGCGGCTCGCGCTCGGGCGGCACCGGATGGCCAAGGCGCAGCTCGCCGAGGCCGTCGCCGGGCTCGGGCCGGGGCGGGCGCGGACCAAGGCGCTGCTGATGGTGCGCCTCGCGGAGACCCACCGGCGGCTCGGCGACCGGCGGGAGGCGGCGCGCACGGCGGAGCTGGCGCGGGCCCTGGCGGCGGGCATGCAGTCCGAGCGGCTGGCCCGGGCGCTGCGGGACTTCGACGCGGCGGGGCGGGTGGGGGCGTAGGCGGGGGTGGGGGCGTAGGCGTAGGCGGGGGTGGGGGTAGGGCGGGGGCAGGGGCGGCGGCGTGCCGCGTGCGGCCGGGGGAACGCCCGGGAGGGCGTCGAGCCGCTTGCGGTACCCTGAGCCCATGCGAACCGTGCGCCTGCTCCTTAGCCGGCCGCGCTGACCAGGACCGGCTGAGCCCACGGGCGGTGCCGGAGTCGGCGTGGCGTCCCCTCCTGCGAGGGGCTTTTTTGTTTTCCGCCCCGTGCCCTCGTTCCGCGCCCGGCCGCGCCGCGCGGTTCGCCCACTGACATCGATGGAGCTTGAAGGACCATGAGCGAGACGACCCCTGCGTCCGGCGCGGCCGAGGCCGCCACCGAGCCGTTCCGGTACAGCGCCGCGCTGGCGGCGGAGATCGAGTCCCGCTGGCAGGACATCTGGGAGAAGGAGGGCACCTTCCACGTGCCCAACCCGGTCGGGCCGCTGGCCGACCCGTCCGCCGGTGACGTCGCCGCGAAGCCGCACAGCTTCATCATGGACATGTTCCCGTACCCCTCGGGCGCGGGCCTGCACGTCGGCCACCCGCTGGGCTACATCGCCACCGACGTCTTCGCCCGCTACCAGCGGATGACCGGCCACAACGTCCTGCACACCCTGGGCTACGACGCCTTCGGCCTGCCCGCCGAGCAGTACGCCGTCCAGACCGGCACCCATCCGCGGGTCTCCACCGAGGCCAACATCGCCAACATGCGCCGCCAGCTGCGCCGGCTGGGCCTGGGCCACGACCCGCGCCGCTCGTTCTCCACGATCGACCCGGAGTACTACCGCTGGACGCAGTGGATCTTCCTGCAGATCTTCAACTCCTGGTACGACGCCGACGCCGCCAAGGCCCGCCCGATCGCCGAGCTGGTCCAGCAGTTCGCGGACGGCACGCGCGAGGTGCCGGGCGGCCGGGCCTGGGCGTCCCTGACGGCCGGCGAGCGCGACGAGGTGCTGGCCGAGTACCGGCTGGCCTACGCCAAGGAGGTGCCGGTCAACTGGTGCCCCGGCCTGGGCACCGTGCTGGCCAACGAGGAGGTCACCGCGGACGGCCGCTCCGAGCGCGGCAACTTCCCGGTGTTCAAGTCCAACCTGCGCCAGTGGATGATGCGCATCACCGCGTACTCGGACCGGCTGATCAACGACCTGGACATGCTGGACTGGCCCGAGGCCATCAAGCTGCAGCAGCGCAACTGGATCGGGCGCTCCGAGGGCGCCCGGGTCGACTTCGCCGTCGACGGCGAGAAGATCACCGTCTTCACCACCCGCCCCGACACCCTGTTCGGCGCCACCTACATGGTGCTGGCGCCCGAGCACGACCTGGTCGACGCCATCGTCCCCGCCGCCTGGCCCGAGGGCGTCCCCGCCGAGTGGACCGGCGGCGCCGCCACCCCCGCCGAGGCCGTCGCCGCCTACCGCGCCGCGGCCGCCGCCAAGTCGGACGTCGAGCGGCAGGTCGAGGCCAAGGTCAAGACCGGCGTCTTCACCGGCGCGCACGCCGTCAACCCCGTCAGCGGCGAGTCCGTCCCCGTGTTCATCGCCGACTACGTGCTGATGGGCTACGGCACCGGCGCCATCATGGCCGTCCCCGCCCACGACCACCGCGACTTCGCCTTCGCCCGCGCCTTCGGCCTGCCGATGCGCTGCGTCGTCGAGCCGACCGACGGCCGCGGCGCCGACCCGGCGCAGTGGGACGACGCCTTCGACACGTACGACTCGGTCATCGTCAACTCCGTGCGGGACGGCGAGCTGTCCCTGGACGGGCTGAGCGTCGTCGACGCCAAGGCCCACGTCACGGCCTGGCTGGCCGAGCGCGGCATCGGCGAAGGCACCGTCAACTACCGCCTGCGCGACTGGCTGTTCAGCCGCCAGCGGTACTGGGGCGAGCCCTTCCCGATCGTCTACGACGAGGACGGCGTCATGCACGCGCTGCCCGACTCGATGCTGCCCGTCGAGGTCCCCGAGGTCGACGACTACTCGCCGCGCACCTTCGACCCGTTCGACGCCTCCTCCTCGCCGGAGACCCCGCTGTCCCGCAACGAGGCCTGGGTCAACGTCGAACTGGACCTGGGCGACGGCGTCAAGAAGTACCGCCGCGAGACCAACACCATGCCCAACTGGGCCGGCTCCTGCTGGTACGAGCTGCGCTACGTCGACCCGTCGAACACCTCGGCCGTCGCCGACCCCGCCAACGAGCGCTACTGGCTGGGCCCCACCGACACCAAGCCGGCCGGCGGCGCCGACCTGTACGTCGGCGGTGCCGAGCACGCCGTGCTGCACCTGCTGTACGCGCGCTTCTGGCACAAGGTGCTGCACGACCTGGGCCACGTCTCCTCCGTCGAGCCGTTCCACAAGCTGTTCAACCAGGGCATGATCACCGCCGACGTCTACCGCGACGAGCGCGGCTTCCCGGTGCCCGCCGCCGAGGTCGAGGAGCGCGACGGCGGCTACTTCTGGGAGGGCGAGCCGGTCAAGCGCGAGGCCGGCAAGATGGGCAAGTCCCTGAAGAACGCCGTCGCCCCGGACGACATCTCCGACGAGTACGGCGCCGACACGCTGCGCCTGTACGAGATGTCCATGGGCCCGCTGGACGTCTCCCGCCCCTGGGACACCCGCGCCGTCGTCGGCCCGTACCGGTTCCTGCAGCGGCTGTGGCGCAACATCGTCTCCGAGACGACGGGCGAGCTGGTCGTCACCGACGAGCAGCCCGACGAGGCCACGCTGCGCGTCCTGCACAAGGCGATCGACGGCATCCGCGGCGACATGGCGGCGCTGCGCTTCAACACGGCCGTCGCCAAGGCGATCGAGCTGAACAACTACCTGGTCAAGCGTGGCTCCACGCCGCGCGAGGTGGCCGAGCAGCTGGTGCTGATGGTCGCGCCGCTGGCCCCGCACGTCGCCGAGGAGCTGTGGCGCCGGCTGGGCCACACCGAGTCGCTGGCGCACGCCGACTACCCGGTCGCGGACCCGGCGTACGTGGTGGACGAGTCGGTCACCTGCGTCGTGCAGATCAAGGGCAAGGTGAAGGCGCGGCTGGAGGTCGCGCCCGGCATCACCGACGCCGAGCTGGAGACGCTGGCGCTGGCCGAGCCGGCGGTCGTCGCGGCGATCGGGGACGCGGTGGTGCGCAAGGTGATCGTGCGGGCGCCGAAGCTGGTGAACATCGTCACGGGCTGAGTGGGCTGAGTGGGCTGAGTGGGCTGAGTTCGGCCGTTGTGGGTCGGGCCCGTTCCGGCTCGTTCTCGGGCGGGCGTCCTTCGGGGCGCCCGCCCGGGGCGTTTTCGGGGGCCTGCGGGGGCGTTCCGGGCCTCGGGGGCGGGGTGTTCGGGCTCTCGGGGTCGGGGCGTTCCGGGCCCTCGGGGTCGAGGCGTTCGGGCCCTCGGGGAGATCCCGGATCTGTCCCTGATCTCCGGCTGCCGGGCCCGTTCGGCCCGCCCCGGGAGGGGGCCGGCGGCTACCGTGGAACCCACGGCGATGCGGCCCTCGTTGGGCCTGCGTGGGGGCCGAACTGGTAGCGGAAGGTGACGCTCGATGGACGTGTTCGGCGTGATGATCGGCCTGGTCATGCTCTTCGGGATCGCGGTGCTGGTGCTGGCCGTGGTCGGCACGGTCAAGGCCGCCAAGGCCGTCGCCGCGAAGGTCGAGCGGCACGAGGCCAACGCCCGGCGCGTCGTCGAGAACGCCACGCTCAAGGCCAGGACGTACACCAAGGTCGGCCCGCCCGCGCAGATCGCCGCCGTCCGGCTGGGGCTCCGCACCGCGCTCGACGGCACCCGGCAGGTGCTGGAGGGCGGCGTCGAGCAGGACGGGCAACTCGGCGAGGCGCTCGCCCTGCTCACCCGGCTCGACGCCCACGCGGCCGAACTCGACGGCGAACTGCGGATGTTGGAGCGTGAGCCGGACACCGGGCGGATCGCCGCCAAGCTGCCGGAGCTGCGGGAGCGGGCCGAACGGATCACGCACTCGGCGGAGACCATGCGGTGGGCGGCGCAGGACCGGATGCACCGGTTCGCGGACGACGAGCTGAGCCGGCTGAGCCAGGAGTGCGAGAGCGAGGCGGGGGCGCTGCGGCACTGGGACGGGGCTTCGGCTGCTTCGTCTGCTGCTTCGGCGTCGTCGTCCTCGTCGGATTCTCGGGCGGGTGCTGCGGGGTCCGGGGCTACGCGGCGGGCCGGGATCACGGACGGGAAGGGGCGGCCGAGCGCCGAGGACCTGCTCGGGCTCGCCGATCCGCTGGCCAAGCTGGCGCAGCGGCTGCGCAAGCCGTCCGCCGGGCCCTCGGCGGGGCCGTCCACGGGGTCCTCCACGAGCTGATGAGCCGATCTTCGGGTCTTCGGGGCGGTGCGGCGGCGCTGCGCGTCGGGGCGCTGTCCTCACGAACGAACGGGGAGTAACCTCCGCCTCATGCCCTCCGACCTCGCACTTGTCACCGATTCCACGGCCTATCTGTCGCAGGAGTCCCTGGACCGGCACGGGATCACGGTGGTTCCGCTGAGCGTCGCGGTCGGCGACTCGGTCCTCAGCGAGGGCGTCGAGATCTCCCCGAAGGACGTCGCGGAGGCGCTGCGGGCCAAGCAGCGGGTGACCACCTCCATGCCCAACCCGGACGCGTTCGCCGCCGCCTACCGGGCCGCCGCCGAGGCCGGGGCCGAGGGAATCGTCTCCGTGCACATCTCGGGCGAACTGTCCGGCACCGTCGAGGCGGCCCGGCTGGCCGCCGCCGAGGCGCCCGTCCCCGTACGGGTGGTCGACAGCCGGCTGGTCGCCATGGCGCTCGGGTACAGCGTGCTCGCGGCCGCCGAGGCGATCGCGGCCGGGCGGGGACTGGCGGAGGCCGCCGAGGCGGCGGACCGGCGGGCGGCCGGCACCAGCGGGTTCTTCTACGTCGACACCCTGGAGTACCTGCGCCGGGGCGGGCGGATCGGGGCCGCGCAGGCGCTGCTCGGCTCGGCGCTGGCGGTCAAGCCGCTGCTGCACCTGGACGGGGGGCGGATCCAGCCGCTGGAGAAGGTGCGCACGGCGTCGCGGGCCATCGCCCGGCTGGAGGAGATCGCGGTCGAGCACTCCGGGGAGGGCGAGGTCGACATCACCGTGCACCACCTGGCCGCCGAGGACCGGGCCGAGCCGCTCGCGGAGCGGCTGCGGGCGCGGGTGCCGGGGCTGCGGGAGCTGTACGTGGGGGAGGTGGGGGCGGTCATCGGCGCGCACGTCGGGCCGGGGCTGCTCGCGGTGGTGGTCGCGCCGCGCTGAGGCGGGCGTTTCGGCCGCTGCGTCAGTTTCGGAGGGGTCGCATCACTCGTCTGAGTGACGCTTTTATCCACAACCCCTGAGTTATCCACAGGTTTCCGGAAATTTCCGCGTGTTCGGCGGCGGACTCCTACCGTCCTCGCCATGACGACCTTGGGCCTGGGCGCGGCGAAGAAGCGCCATGTGATCAACGAGACGGTACGGCTGCGGATGGCGGCGCTGCTGCCGGAGGGGGAGACGGGCGTCGCGGCGGCGGTGGCCGAGCCGGTGGGCGGGGTGGAGCCGGTGGTGTCGGTCGAGCCTGCGGCGCCGGTGGATCCGGCGGGGCCGGTGGATCCGGCGGGGCCGGTGGATCCGGCGGGGCCGGTGGTGTCGGCGGGGCCGGTGGTTCCGTCGGACCCGGTGGGGGTGGCCGATCGGACGGGTGGCGTCGGGACGCGGCTGCGGTTCGCCTCGGCGCTGGCGCTCGACCGGCGGGCGGTGGCCGGGCTGGCCGTCCTGCTGCTGTTCGCGGTCGGCTACGCCGTCCAGCACTTCTGGCTGGGCAGGCCGGAGGCGGTCGCCGTCCCCGCGCTGGCCTCCGCCTCGCTGCCGGCCGCCGCGGTGTCGGCGGGGTTGCCGGCCGAGGCCGTACCGGCTGCCGGGCCCGGAGCGCCGTCCGGGGCGGCGGCCGGGGCCGGCCCGCCGGAAGGCCCGGCCGCGTCCGGCGCCGAGGCCGCCGTCGTGGTCGACGTCGGCGGCCGGGTCCGCTCGCCCGGCCTGCACACCCTGCCGGGCGGCTCGCGGGTGGCCGACGCCGTCCGGGCGGCCGGCGGCGCGCTGCCGGAGACCGACACCAGGAGCCTCAACCTCGCCCGGGTGCTCACGGACGGCGAGCAGATCGTCGTCGGTGATCCGGCGCCCGCCCCCGCGCTGGTGGCGGCCCCCGCCTCCGGTGCCGGACCGCCCGGGGCCGCCGCACCCCGGCCACCCGTCAGCCTCAACCGCGCCACGCTCGAACAGCTCGACGCCCTGCCCGGCGTCGGCCCGACCCTCGCCCAGCGCATCCTCGCCTACCGCGCCGCGCACGGCTCCTTCCGCTCCGTCGACCAGCTCCGGCAGGTCAGCGGCATCGGGGTCCGTACGTTCGCGGAGCTGCGTCCGCTGCTCACCCTCTGACGTTCCGTCCGCCTGTCCGCCCGTCTGCCCGTCTGCCCGTCTGTCCGCCCGTCCCGCCGTCGCCGGCCGCTGTCCGCTGTCCGCCGAAGGGAGGTACCGCCATGTCCGCCGTCGTCAACGCGCCGGTGTCCCCAGCCCGTTCTGCGGGCAGCGACTTCCGGCTGTGCTTCCCCGCCGTCTCGGCCTGGGTCGTCACCGCGGCGCTGCTGCGGCTGGAGCCGGGTCACGAACCCCTCGTCCTCGGGGCGGCCGTGACCGCCGCCCTCGCGGCCGTCCTGCTGCTCACCCGGCCCGGGCTCCGGCTCCGGCACGGAGCCGTGGCGACGCTCGCCGCCGTCCTGCTCACCTCGGCGGCGGCCGCCATCGCGACGCCCCTGCACACCGCCGACCTGCACCGGGGCCCGCTGCCGGAGCTCGTCCGCGCGGCCGAGCGCGCCCCGGGCGCGGGGGCGCCGGCGGTGCAGGTGGAGCTCACCGTCACGGGGGACCCGAAGGCCCATGACGTCCAGGGCGGCACCGGCGGCGGGCAGACGCTGCTGACCGTCGCCGCGGTGGCCGACCGGATCACCGTCCTGCCGGACGGCGGCACCACCCGGACCAGCACGCCCGTGACGGTCATGGCCCGGGGCGCGGAGAGCGTGCCGTGGCAGCGGCTGCTGCCGTCCGCGCGGCTGGCGGCCGAGGCCGACGTCCGGCCGCCGGGGGAGGGCCGGGACACGGAGTCCGCGGCACTGCTGGTCGTCCACGGCCCGCCGCGGCTCCTCGCGCCGCCCGACCTCGCCCAGCGGATCGCCGGGCGGCTGCGCGAGGGCCTGCGCACGGCCACCGACGGGCTGCCGCCGGACGCGCGGGGGCTGCTCCCCGGCCTGGTCGTCGGCGACGTGTCGCGGCTGCCCGACGACCTCGACGAGGCCTTCCGGGCCACCGACCTGGTGCACCTGGTGGCGGTCAGCGGGGCCAACCTGGCGATCGTCCTCGGCGTGCTGCTGGGCGCCCCCGGGCTGGCCGGGAGCGCGGAACGGCGCGGGCTGGCACCGGTGTTGGGGATTCCCCTGCGCACCAGCGCGCTGCTCGGTACGGCGCTGACGCTGGCCTTCGTCACCATCTGCCGGCCCGAGCCCAGCGTGCTGCGGGCGGCGGGCACGGGGCTGATCGGCATGCTGGCCCTGGCCACCGGCCGTCCTCGACAGGCGGTGCCCGCGCTCGCCGGTGCCGTCCTGGTGCTGGTCCTGCTCGACCCGTTCCTGGCCCGGTCCTTCGGCTTCCTGCTCTCGGTGCTCGCCACGGCCGGGCTGCTCGTCCTCGGCCCGCACTGGGCCGAGGCCCTGCGCGCCCGGGGCTGGCCGCACCACCTGGCCGGCGCCTTCGCGGCGGCGGCCGCCGCCCAGGCGCTGTGCGCGCCGGTGACGGTGGTGCTCTCCGGGCACATCAGCCTGGTCGGGATCCCGTGCAACCTGCTCGCGGAGCTGGCGGTGGCCCCGGCCACGCTGCTCGGCTTCGGGGTCCTCGCGCTGCAGCCGGTCCTTCCCGGCGCGGCCCGGCTACTGGCGGAGCCGGCCGGGGTGCCGGCCACCTGGCTCGCCCAGGTGGCGCGCCGCGGTGCGGAGCTCCCGGGTGGCCAACTGGCCTGGCCGGGCGGCTGGTTCGGGACGGTGACGGTCGCGCTCGGGGTGCTGGCCGCCTGCTGGGCGGCGCCGCTCCTGCTGCCGCGCCGGGCCGAGCCCGGCCGCCCGGTACGGGCCCGCCGCCGGTGGGTGCGCGCGCTGGTGACCGGGGTGCTGCTGATCGTGCTGCTCGGCGTGCTGCTGCGGCCGCCGCAGCTCACCCGGATCGCCACCGGCTGGCCGCCGCCGGGGTGGCGGCTGGTGATGTGCGACGTGGGGCAGGGGGACATGGTGGTCCTGTCCGCGGGGGCGTCGGGCAGTGCGATCGTGGTCGACACCGGTCCGGAGCCGGCCGCCGCTGATCGGTGCCTGCGCGAGCTGGGGGTGACGGAGGTCCCGCTGCTGGTGCTGACGCACTTCCACGCGGACCACGTGGAGGGTGTGCCGGGGGTCTTGCGAGGGCGTCGGGTCGGTGCTGTCGAGGGCACGACGGCGGACGATCCACCGGGCGAGGCCGCCCGGGTGGCGGCGTGGGCGGCGGGTGCCGGCGTCCCGCTGCTGCGAGCGGGTCGGGGTGAACGGCGCTCGGCCGGTGCGGGGCTGTCCTGGGAGGTGCTGTGGCCCGACCCGGGGGCGGCGGCCGAGGCGCCGGGTGCGAACAATGCGAGCGTCGCGTTGGCGGTGACCTTGGCGGGCGGCCTCCGGATGGCGCTGCTCGGAGACCTCGAACCTCCTGCCCAGGCGGCGTTGTCGGGGCGGGTGGGGCGGGTGGACGTGCTGAAGGTCGCCCATCACGGTTCGGCCTATCAGGACTGGGACTTGGCCGGTGCGTTGCGGCCCCGGCTGGCGTTGATCTCCTGCGGCGAGGGAAATGCGTACGGGCACCCGTCCGGGCGGACGGTCGACCACCTGCGCGCGCTCGGTGCCACGGTGCTGCGGACGGACCGGGCCGGCGACATCGCGGTGACAGGGGACTCCCCGGCAGCTCTCGGGGTGTCCGTTCACGCGTCGACGGGCACGCACGGGGCGCGCAAGCCGTACCCCCGGGTCACTGCCACCGTTTCGGGGCATGCCGCGGCGTTGGCCACTGGTATCAGGGCTGCCACTACCACCGCTTTGGCCACTGGTATCAGGGTGGCCACCGCGAGCGCTCCGGCCACTGGTATCAGGGTGGCCACCGTCCCCGCTTCTGCCGCGGGCACCAGGGTGGCCACCGCGGCCGCTGCAGCCGCCACCCCTGCGGCCACCGCAGCCGGCTCCATCGCCCCGCGCGCCCCGCCCGGGTGATGCCCGCTCTCCTCCTCCCGACCACGAAGTGGGGAAGGGCTGGGGGTGGGGGTGGGGAGGAGGAGGGGAGGGCGGGAGGGGGGCGGGGGCGGGGGCCCGGGGAAACGGATTGCGGCGCGCTCCGGGCAGGCCCGGAGCGCGCCGCTGAAAAGCAGCCGCCTTGGCCCCGCAAGCCCGGCCGAGGATCTGTGGACGCCCTCAGCGATCAGGCCCGGCAGTGGTCCTCGTTGCCTTTCGGTGTGACGCCCTGAAGCGTTGTGCTCACCTGGCCATCAGGTTCGCGGGATGGACAATTGCGGTTCTGGCGGGAAGCGGCAGCGAAAGGCGATGGTCGACCGGAGTCCTCGTTCAGGCCGCGATGCCGAGCTCATGACGGGTTCGGTGGAGGTAGTCACGTACGGCCGGTTCCCGGCGCCAGGGCATGAGGGCGGTGTTGAACTCGCGGACGTAGTCGAGGGCCCGGCTGGACTGGACGCGGGCGAGGATGTCGATGGCCCGGTTGCCGAGCGCGAGGCCCTGGTCGAGGTTCTTGCTCTGGAGGTGGGCGGTCCCGACGATGGCCAGGCGCATGCCGACCGAGCGGGTGAACACACCGGGCTGCATGGCGGCGGCCTGCGCGTTCCAGGCGAGGGCCTCCTTTGGCTTCTTCAGGTCGCGGAAGATCTCGGCGGCGTCGGCCGAGAGTCGGGCGTGGTGATAGAAGTCGATCCATGCTGGCTCGTCGGCGCGGTCGCGGGCCTGGTCGAGCAAGGTCTCGGAGGAGGTCAGCGCGGCCGAGGCCGCCCGGGCGTTGTTGTCGCGGGCGTGGGCCCGGGCCTCGATGAGCTTGGTGAAGGCCAGCACCCGGGGGGCGGCTTGGCCCTTGGCCCGTTCGAAGGCGCCCTGGGTCATGTCGATGGCCTCGTTGGGGAAGCCCCGCAGCAGGGCCTGCATCGCCATGGTGGTGAGCACATAGCAGCCGAGCTGCACGTCGCTGCCGGCCCGGGCGAGGCGGAGGGCCTGGATGAAGTGGCGCTGGGCGATGTCGTGCTGGCCGACGTCGAAGGCGGTCCAGCCGGCCAAGCGGGACAGCTCGGCCGTTACCGAGAACAGCTCGCGGCCCATCTTGTCGGAGAACGTGCCGGACAGCAGCGGGGCTGCCCGGTGCTGGAGGCAGTTGGTGACGGAGTTCGCCTTCCAGTTGCCGCCGCCGTACTTCGAGTCCCAGCGGCGGGCCTCGTCGGCGGCGTCGCGGAGCTCGTCCAGGTCGGCCCGGCCGACGCGGGCGCCGCCGTGGTGGTCGGCGCGGTCGTCGGCAGGGCTCACCAGCCACCGGGTCACGGGGGTCGTGAACGAGGCAACGGCGAAGCTGGATCCGGTGAGGAAGTCGCGGCGGTTCACGGAACTCCAGAACGAAGTGGCGACGCGGACGGCGTCGACAGGGTCTCGCGGGAAATCCAACCCCACCGCGGCGTCCGGCGTCTCGGCGTCGGCCATGCCGATCTCCGCCAACTGCACGGGCCGGCCGAGCCGTTCGCCGATCGCCTGGGCCAGAAGCCTTGGTACCGGCCAGTCGGGGACCATGCCCCGGCGGCACCAGTTCGCGACCGAGGTGTGCGTGTACGTGGTGGTCAGACCGGCCTCGTAGGCCAGCTGGTTCACGCGGTGAGCCAGCGATTTGTGGCTGGCGCCCTCGCACTTTTCGATCATCCGGGCCAGCGCGTCGTTCGGCGGCTTTGCCCGGCGGGCGGTCGACGCCACAGCGTCCCCCTCCATCGGTCCCCGGTTGGGCACGGGGAGTTGTGCTCGACTGAACAAGAGAAGTCATGTGCCCGGCACCTGACGCCGGATCACCGAGGGTATTGCCTTCGCTGCTCGCGGTGAACCGCTTTCACGAGTTGTGAGCCCCCCTGCGAGCCCTGCCCGCACCGGCCGGCAGGCGGTTGCCTGGTGTTCCGGGCCTTCGCCGGAACCTGGGGAAATGACCTTCCGGCGGGGGCCGCCACCGATTTCACGCTCGGGGGTGACAACCAGATGTGCGGAATCGCAGGACTGGCCGGCGCCGATGCCGTCCGCCACCAGACCACTGTCGCCGCGATGGGGCTCGCTCAGCACCATCGCGGCCCGGACGGCACCCGTCACCTGGTCTCGGTCGACGGCCGGGCGGTGCTGTCCATGAACACCCTGTTGATCGTCGACACCGCCGCCGACCCTGGCCCCTACCGGGACCCGGCCAGCGGCGTCGTCCTCACGTTCAACGGCGAGATCTACAACTACGGGCAGGTCGCCGCGGCCTGGGGCATCCCGCTGGAGCCCGGCGAGACGGATGCCCACCTGGTCCTGCGGGCCTGGGCCAAGCTTGGCCCAGGCTGTCTGGCCGGCCTGGACGGCATGTTCGCCCTGGCCGCCTACGACCCGCGCGAGGGCCGGCTGTTCCTGGCCCGGGACCGGCTCGGCGAGAAGCCGCTCTACTGGCGCCTGGACGGCGGACGCCTCGCGTTCGCCTCCGAGGTCACCACCCTGACCGGCTACGGCACCGCCCCGCTGGTCGTCCGCCCCGAGATGCTCAGCATCGAGACGCCGACCGGCGCCGACACCCCGTTCCAGGGCATCCAGCTCCTGCCGCCCGCCGGGCTGCTGGCCTTCGACGTCGCCACCGGCTCGCTGGTCCAGCGGACCTGGTGGTCCCTGGAGGGCCTGGAGCCCTGGCAGGGCGACTACGAGACCGCCCTCGCCCGGTTCTCGACACTGCTGGCCGATCGCGTCCCGATGCGGGCGCCCGGCTCGGACTTCGCGCTGCTGCTGTCGGGCGGCCTCGACTCCTCGGTACTGGCCTACCTGATGCGCCCGCAGGTCTGCGTCACGGTTCGCTATCCCGGCCAGGACCGCTTGGACGAGTCCGCGACGGCGGCCGTCGTCGCCCGGGACATCGGCGCCGAGCTGGTCGTCATCGAGCCGACCGTCCAGGACTTCACCCGTTCACTGCCGGAGATCATGCGCGCGCTGGACTACCCGATGGGCAACGCGTCCACGTTCTCCGAGCACATGGCCTACCGGGCGGTCGCCGAGCGCGGCATCCGCGTCGTCGTCGGCGGACTCGGGCCGGACGAGTTCCTCATGGGCTACGTCCGCCACGCGCTCGTCCTCTTCGGCCCGGGGGCGGTGCTGGGCGCCGGGCTGGACGCCTACCGGCCGCTCGCCTCCAAGCTCACCGGCTCCACCGGCGAGCCGCTCGGGCCGGCCGAGGCGATCGTGAAGCTGATCCTGCGCGGGCAGGACCCGGACGGGCGGCTGCGCGAGCTGGTCGCCGACGCCCTGCACCGGGCGGATGGTGATCTCGCACGGGGGCTGACGCTGGCGGACCTGGCCACGGCCTGGCGCCCGCTGGTGATGACCTCGGACAAGCTGGCCTCCGCGTTCGCGCTGGAGCGGCGCTCGCCCTACCTGGCGCGGGACCTGGTCGAGTTCGCCTACCGGCTGCCCGTCGAGCACAAGATCGCCGACCCGGCGGCCGGCAAGCGCATCCTGCGGGACGCCGCGAAGGCCCTCGGCCTGCCCCGGGAGGTCTGGGGAAGCCGGGACAAGCTCGGCTTCGCCTCCCCGGTCCCCAGCTGGCTGTCCGGGCCGCTCGAGCCCTGGGCGACCGCCCAGATCAGCTCAGCGCTGGACCAGGCCCCGCGCGGGCTGCACCCGCTGCTGGCCGGCGGCCTGAAGCCGGGCGGCCGGTTCGACCGCACCCGCATGCAGGCCCTGATGGCCGCCGCATGGTTCGCCGACCACACCCTGGCCGCTGCGGCATGACGGTCCGTCTGCTCACTACGGTGAGCGCATGGAGAACCTTCCCCCGAACCCGTCCGCCGCCGAACCGCGCGGAGCGGTCGCGATCATCACCAACCGGCGCGGCGAGCTCCTGCTGCACCTGCGCGACGACCTCGACGGCATTGCCTGGCCTGGCCACTGGAGTCTCCTCGGGGGCGGTTGCGACCCCGGGGAGACCCCCGCCGAGGCGATCGTCCGGGAACTGGACGAAGAGGCCGGCCTGACGGCCGGCGGCCTGACCGAGCTGTTCGAGACCCGGGACGCCCACGGCTCCGGGCAGATCATCAGCTTCTTCGCCGCCTCCTGGGACGGCGACGAGACCGCGCTGCCGTTGGCCGAGGGCGTCAAGCTCCAGTTCTTCGCCCCCGAGCACCTGCCCGTTCTGACCATCCCGCCGTTCATCCGCGACGGCATCCACCGCTTGCTCGCCGCCCAGCCCGGCGTCTGACGCCTCCGTCCTCGAGGGGGCCGGGACGCCGGGCCGGGCGGCACCCCGCCCCCTTGGAAGGACACGTTCGTGAAGCTCACCGTGATCGGCTGCGGCTACCTCGGTGCGACCCACGCCGCCGCGATGGCCGAACTCGGCCACCAGGTCCTCGGCATGGACACCGACACCGACAAGGTCGACGCCCTGAACAAGGGCCAGGCCCCGTTCGTCGAGCGCGGCCTGGACGACCTGCTCGCCAAGCACACCGCCACCGGCCAGCTCAGTTTCACCGCCTCCTACGCGGAGGCCGCCGGCTTCGCCGACATCCACTTCCTGGGCGTCGGCACCCCGCAGCAGCACGGCAGCGGCGCCTACGACCTCACCCACCTCCACACCGCCGTCCGCCGCCTGGCCCCCAGGCTCGGCGACGGCGCGCTGATCGTCGGCAAGTCCACCGTCCCGGTCGGCACCGTCGCCCAGCTGCGGCAAACCCTGGACGAACACGTCCGCGACGGAGCGAGCGTCCGCCTGGCCTGGTCGCCGGAGTTCCTGCGCGAGTCCTTCGCCGTCCTGGACACCCTGGAGCCGGACCGGATCGTCCTCGGCATCGAGGACGGAGACACCAGCAGCGAGGCCGTCTTCCGGAACGTCTACGCCGGAATCCTGGCCGCCGGCTCGCCGCTGATCGTCACCGACATCGCGACCGCCGAGCTGATCAAGGGCGCCGCGAACGCCTTCCTCGCCACCAAGATCTCCTTCATCAACGCCATGGCCGAGCTTTGCGAACTGGCCGGCGCCGACGTCCAGCAGATCGCCCTCGCCCTCGGCTACGACCACCGGATCGGCGCCAAGGGCATGCGGCCCGGCCTCGGCTTCGGCGGCGGCTGCCTGCCCAAGGACCTGGCCGGCTTCACCCACCGCGCCGAAGAGTTGGGCGCCGACACCGGCCTACTCCGCCAAGTTGCGGCGATCAACCGGCGCCGCCGCGAGCACACCGTCGACCTCGCCCGCGAGGCCCTCGGCGGCACCGTGATCGGCAAGCGCATCGCAATCTGGGGCGCCGCCTTCAAGGCCAACACCGACGACATCCGTGACTCCCCGGCCCTCGCGGTCGCCGACACCCTCCAGCGGGCCGGGGCGGAGGTCACCGTCCACGACCCCGCCGCGATGGAGAACGCCCGCAGGGCCTACCCCCGGCTGGACTACGCCGACGACCCCGCCACGGCCGTTACCGGCGCCGGGCTGCTGCTGCACCTCACCGACTGGCCCCAGTACTCCGATGTCGACCCGGTCGACCTCGCCCAGCACATCGCTGTCCCCAAGGTCATCGACGCCCGCGGCACCCTCAACGCGAACCGCTGGCGCGCGGCCGGCTGGACCTTCCGAGCCCTCGGCCGCCCCTGACCCGCACCAGCTCTCCCGGCCCGGCCGATGCGCACGCGCAGCGGCCGGGATCGGCCCACTGTCACCGTTTGGTGCATGTCGCGACTATGGGCCGGACCCATCGCCCAGCGCGGGTGATCCACGAAGTGGGAATGGGCGGGAGGGCGGGCGGGGGCGGGGGCCCGGGGAAACGGATTGCGGCGCGCTCCGGGCCTGCCCGGAGCGCGCCGCTGAAAGGCAGCCGCTCCGGAGGGGATCGAGGCAAGGGGAACCGGGGGCGTGCCCTGTGGTCGGGCGGGGCCGGGAGTCGGGGCCGGTGGGGGTGGCGCGGGCGGCTAGGGGTGGCCGAGGAGGGTGAGGGCGGTGGGGGTGGGGGTGTGGCGGGCGGTGTTGTGGTGGCGGAGGGTGGTGATCAGGCCGGCTTCGCGCAGCACGGTGGCGTGTTGGCTGGCGCCGGAGGGGCCGATGGCCAGGGCCGTGGCGATCTCGCCGGTCGTGCAGCCGGGGCGTTGCGCGATGACGTGCAGGACGGCGGCGCGGGTGCGGCCCAGCAGGGCGGTGAGTGGGGCCGGGGTGTCGTGGGGCGCGGTGCGGGTGGTGAGGGTCAGGGGTCCGGCCTGCTCGTCGCGGTGGGCGGGGTAGGTCAGGATGGGCTGGGGTTCGGCGTCCGGGTTCACCACGGGTGCCTGGGTGGCGAACACGGACGGCACCAGGAGCAGGCCGCGGCCTTCGAGGTGGACGTCTCCCTCCAGGCCGGAGGCCAGGTCGACCTCCAGGACGGGTGCCCGCCACCGGATGCGCGGCGGGTAGAGCCCGTGCAGCAGCCGTTCGACGCCGCCGTGCAGGAGGTCGTGGGACCGGACGGCCCGGTCGGCCGCGATCTGGGCGGTGACCTGGGGCCAGTACGGGGCCAGGGCGACCGCGTGGACCTGGCCGAGGGCGTCGACGAGCTGCCGCAGTGCCTCGGGGCTGTCGCCCAGCCGGGCGGCCCAGCCGGGCAGGCGCTGCCGCTCGGCGATCTGGGCCAGGGTCGTCCGGAGCCGCGTGGTCGGCGTGGCGGCGACCTGCTCCAGCAGCTCGGGGACGCCGCCCGGCCCCCTGGGGCTCAGGAAGCCGGGCGTCCAGCCGTGTCGGGGTGTCAGGTCGAGCACCATGCGCGCCCCGGGCGGCAGGCGGGCCCAGACTTCGCGGCGCCAGGTGCCGAAGCGCAGGGCCTGGTTGCGGTCCTGGAGGACGCGCAGCGCGATGCTGAGCTCTTCCAGCGGCGGGACGGACGGTGCGACGCGGGTGCGGGCGAGGTCGGCGCCGGTGAAGTGGAACCGGTAGACCATGTGCCCTCCGCCGCCCGTCCGGTGTGCCGCCGCGGGTGCTGCTGCAGCTGCCGATTCTTCCAACTGGTCGTTGTGCGCGCCAGGTTGGAACAGGACGAGGTGGCCCGGCCGGGTGTCAGCGGACCGGCAGCGCCTTGGTGTGCTCCTCGCGGACGGCCTGCAGTGCGTGGGGCTGGAGGCCGAGCAGCTTCAGGATGGTCGGCGCGATCTGCTTGGTCTCGACCTTCTCGTCCGAGCGGACGCCGCCCGGGGTGCCGGCGCCGGAGACGACCAGCGGCACGTCGAGGTCGTCGGCGTGGGCGCCGCCGTGCTCGGCGATCTTGCTGCCGCCGGTGTAGACGACGCCGTACTGCGCGACGCCGAAGACGTCGGGCACCCGGGAGTCGCCCGGGGCGACGTGGAAGCGGTCGGCGGCCTCCTCGCCGGCGTAGACCGTTTCGAGGCCGCTGCGGGTGAACGGGCGGGCCTTGCCGCCGATGTCGACGCCGTTGCCGTTCTGCGCCAGCAGGTAGGCCGTGGCGAATTGGGTGGCGGCGGAGGAGCGGTCGTTCAGCCAGAGCAGCACGCCGTCGTCGTCGACGGCGTGGGCGACGAGCGCGCCGGAGCCCGGGTGGGCGGCCTTCCAGGCGGCGTTGAGGCCGTCCAGCAGCGGGCCGTCGTCGATCCGGTTGAGCGCGGTCGGGTCGGTCGGGGACTGGCCGTGCTTGGCCGAGAGGATGACGGTGGTGGAGCCGTCCAGGTGCTGCTTGCGCAGTTCGCGGGTGAGCGCGTCGATCTGCCGGTCGACGAATTCCAGGTTCTTGGCGAGCAGCGGCCCGGGCACGCCCTTGGTGGCGTAGCCGCCCTGGAGGCCGTCTGAGGTCTTGAGCTTCTGCGCGGTGGAGACCGACTGGAGGTTGAGGCCGAAGACGGCCGGGGTGCCGACCGGTGCGGTGCGGCTGTGGTCGTAGCCGTCGATCTCGTTGAGGACGGCCTGCACCTTGTACGTGTCGTACTGCTCGGTGGCCTGGTTGTCCTTGGTCCAGTCGCCGCTGTACCCGGTGGCCCTGCTGTTGATCTCCGGGGTGAAGAGGTCCTGGATGCCTTCGCCGGAGGGGCCGTTGAGGATGTCGTAGGCGGCGTGCTTGTCGGACCAGGCGGTGCGCAGCCCGGCCTGGCGGGCGACCTCGAAGACGGTGTTCACCCGGAGGTAGGAGTGCGGCTGGACGGGCTTGCAGGTGTGCGGGTCGACCGGGAGTTTGGCCGGGTCGAGCAGGGTCTGGGGCCAGCCGGTCATCCGCAGGATGGAGCCGGGCAGGCCGGTGAGGCCCTGGCCGGCGTCGAGCGCGTCCTGGTTCCGGTCGAGGTTCTCGGTGAGGTCCACCTCGGCCCCGGGCTTGGCGTTCGTGCAGTCGGTGGTGCCGGCGGGGAGCAGCGCGGCGTCGTAGCTGTCGTCGTAGTAGACGCCGGTGGTGCCGGGGCCGCCGCCGGTGAGTTGGGCGACCATGCCGGGGAAGGAGTCGGAGGGGTTGGTGGTGGCGGCGTGGGTGTACTCGACGCCGCCGTGGACGAGTCGGGCGAGGGCCGACTGGGGGTGCTGGGCCACGAACCAGGTGAGGTCCGACTGGTGCAGGCCGTCGACGGAGACCAGGAGGACGTGCTGGGCGTGGGCGCCGCGGCCCTCCTCGGTGGCTGCCTGGGCGGCGGCTGCCTGGGCGACGGTGGATCCGGCGAGCACACCGGCGGCGCCGAGGGTGGCGGCCAGCCGAACATAGCGACGGGTCACGGAGGGCTCCTGTGGGCGGGGAGGGGAGGTGGCTGCGGCGGTGCGCCCCCAGGGTGGGAGTCGTCGGTGTACCGGCGGCGGCGGGCAGGTGAACGGTGCCGGGCTCGTGTGTGCGGGGGCCGGGCGTCTTACCGATTTCTCACCGACTGGGCTCCCCACCACGGTACTTGGGGATTCGCCGGGAGCTCCGGCGTGCCGCCGGGCGGTGCCGCGGCACGCCGGGGCCGGGGGTCGGAAGGTGATGGCGATCTTGCCGTCGAGGGCGCTTTCCCGGAAGCGGGCGTGGGGCGGTGCGGATGTCGGTGAGGGCGTGGGCGGAGTGGAGGCGCCGGCGGAGGGCGCCGGCGGCGCCGGTGCTGCTCAGGCCTCTTCGCGCCAGCCTTCGTGGGCGGCGGCGAGGGTGTCGAGGGCGTGGAGCAGGGCCGGGGTCCAGCCGCCGTCCGGGGCGTCGAGGACGAGGAGCCACTGGGCGTCCTCGGCGTCGTCCTCGCCGGCCAGGGCGTCGCGGACGATCTCGGGTTCGTCGAGGTCGGGCTGGGCGGCGGCGAGTTCTTCGGCGGTCTCCTCGGCGGTGTCGCGGTCCGGGAGGACGAGCAGCTGGCGCGCGTACGGGTCGTCGACGGCCGGGAGGCCGGCCGGGTGGTGGTTCTCGGTCACCGGACCATTCTCCAGGCCGGACGGCCGGAGCCGGAGCGCGGGGGAGTGTCCGCGGCCCGTGGGATGCTGGTAGGCGATGGCCAGGAAGAGTGCACCCGACGACCTGCTCGCCCCGCTGACCCTCGCGGTCGGCCAGGAGGAGCTGCTGCTGGACCGCGCGGTCGCCCAGGTGGTGGCGGCGGCGAAGGCGGCGGACCCGGACACCGATGTGCGGGATCTGCCGCCCGGTGGCCTGCAGCCGGGCAGTCTGGCCGAGTTGACCACGCCGTCGCTGTTCGCCGAGCGCAAGGTGATCGTGGTCCGGGCCGCGCAGGACCTCTCGGCGGATGCGGTGAAGGAGCTGAAGGCCTACCTGGAGGCGCCGGCCGACGAGGTGATCGTCGTCCTGGTGCACGCGGGCGGGGCCAAGGGCAAGGGCCTGCTGGACGCGGGGCGCAAGCTGGGCGGGCGCGAGGTGGCCTGCGCGAAGCTGACCAAGGCGGGCGAGCGGCTGGCGTTCGTGAAGGGCGAGTTCCGCACGCTGGGGCGCTCGGCCACGCCGGAGGCCTGCCAGGCACTGCTGGACGCGCTGGGCAGCGATCTGCGCGAGCTGGCGGCCGCGTGCAGCCAGTTGACCTCGGACGTCGAGGGCGCGATCGACGAGACGGTGGTGGCCCGCTACTACAGCGGCCGGGCGGAGGCGACCGGCTTCGAGGTGGCGGACCTGGCGGTGACCGGCCGGGCGGCGGAGGCGCTGGAGCGGCTGCGCTGGGCGCTGGCGGTCGGCCAGCCGCCGACCGGCATCACCTACGCGCTGGCGTCCGGGGTGCGCAGCATCGGCCGGTTGGCGACGGCGGGGCGCAATCTGCGCCCGGGTGATCTGGCCCGGGAGCTGGGCATGCCGCCGTGGAAGGTGGACCGGGTGCGCCAGCAGATGCGCGGCTGGACGGGCGACGGCGTGGCGGCCGCGCTGACCGCGATCGCGCAGGCGGACGCGGCGGTCAAGGGCGGTTCGGACGATCCGGCGTACGCGCTGGAGCGTGCGGTGGTCGCGGTGGCCCGCGCCGCCCGGGCCGGCTCCCGCCCGTCGTACTGACGGGGCCCGCGGGCCGGGCGGCCGGACGGTCCTCCCGCGCCTACGTGCGCAGGGAGCGGGTGGTCGCCCAGGTGTCGGTCTGCATGGCGACGCGCAGGTCCTCCTTGCTCGGGACCTTGGTCTTGCCCTCCGAGTAGCTGCCGCTCCAGGAGAAGAAGTAGGTCATCCCGCCGTCGCGGACGTTCACCTCGGCGTGGACGTTGTGCCAGGTCTTGTCGGCGCCGCCCGTGCCGGTCTCGTCGAGGTACGCGAAGTAGGCCTCGTCGCCGAGGCCGGGGATGTCGGTGAGCTGGTAGTTCCGCTGCCGGTAGGCGTCCTTGCTGGCGGCGAACTCGGGCGCCGGGTTGACGGCCTTGTGCAGGTCGGCGCGCATGTAGGAGGCGGCGTACTGGGCGTCGTCGGTGCTCGGGCTGTTCCGCTCCAGCGTCATGGAGCAGACCATGGTGTCCAGGTTGGCGTGCCGGTCGGTGTGCTTGTACGGCGGGCTGCTGTCCGGGATCTTGTACAGCCGGAGGAGTTCCTGCGGTTTGCCGCTGGCGCAGAAGTCGTCGGAGAGCTTGAAGGCGCTGACGCTGCGCGCCGAGGTGTCGCTCTGGACCAGGTCGGGGACGAGGGTGACGGCGGCGGCCCAGCCGCCGGAGGCGAGCACGGCGCCGACGAAGGCCCAGACGGCGTTGCGGCGCAGGCTGCCGCCCCGGGCCGGTCTGCCCGCGCCGCTGTCCGAGCCTCCCGCCGCACCCGGCGCACCCGCTACACCCCCCGCACCCGCCGCACCGGCCGCCGGCTGCGGCGGCCCGAAGCCCGCGGGCCCGGGCGTCTGCTGCGGGTAGCCGTACCCGGGCCCGTTCGGCGATGGCGGCGGCATGGTCATGGAGTCCCCCTCTGGTCCGGCGCACCGGCGCTCCCCTGCGCCTCGACGCCCCGTGGCGGTGCGGGACCGACCTTAGGGCCCGGGCCCGCAAAGCGACAGGCGCCGCGGCCGCCCCTGGGGAAGGGGCTTGCCGCGGCGCCTGCCGCACTGCTGTGTGCACCGCACCCGCGTGGCGAACGCAGGCCGCGTGCGGTGCGAGTTCTCGTCCGCCTCGGGGACCGGGTAGAGGGCCGGGTCGTTTCCGGGGCGGGGTGGGGGCCGGAGCCCCCGGGGCGACGTCAGGCCTGGGCGGCCGAGGCGACGTGCTTGGTGATGGCCGACTTCTTGTTGGCGGCCTGGTTGGCGTGGATGACGCCCTTGCTCACGGCCTTGTCCAGCGCCTTGGAGGCGGCGCGGGCCAGCACGACGGCCTTCTCGGTCTCGCCGGCGGCAGCGGCCTCACGGGCCTTGCGCAGAGCGGTCTTCAGCGAGGACTTGACGGCCTTGTTGCGCAGGCGCGCCTTCTCGTTGGTCTTGTTGCGCTTGATCTGGGACTTGATGTTCGCCACGAAGGAGCCTCAGTCTGTGAAAAGTTGAACGGGTTCCGCACCGGCGGCCTTCGGTCAGGCTGAGAGGGCATGCCGGGGCCAGGTGCAGCTGACCACGCTACCAGGGGCCCGCTCCCCGGCCCAAACCGGGCAGCCCGCGCGGCAGCAGGCACAGCAGCAGGCACGGCGGCCCGCACGCCGCCCCACGACTACGCGCTCAGCACCGGCTCCCCGTAGTGCTCGACCTCGGGGAACGGCCGGTAGAAGCGGTGCAGCAGCTCCCGCCACCGCCCGTACTCGGCGGAGCCGCGGAACCCCTCGGTGTGGTCGGCCAGTGTCTCCCACTCCACCTGGAGCAGGAAGCGCGAGCCGCGCCCCTCGTCGAGGCAGCGGCGCAGTTCCAGGGAGCGGAAGCCGCGCTGGACGGCGATCAGCGGGCGGGCCTCGGCGAAGGCGGCGAGGAACTCGTCCTCCCGGCCGGGCAGGACGTCCAGCAGTGCGCTTTCGAGGATCATGGGTGGCCATCCTGCCGCCGGGAGGCGGGCGGCGGAAGGCCGCGAGGTGCCCGAACGGCGGGCCGTGCCGCGGTCGTGGGAAGATGGGAGGAACTATTTCGATCGGACGAGACCGTCCGGTCCCCGGGATAGCCGGTCAGCGATGATCGGGACACCCCCGGCCCCGGACCAACGGAGAATCGGACCAAGGTGCCCGCGACCCCCAGCAATGTGCCAGAGCCCAGCCGTACCGACCCGGCGCTGATTCGCAACTTCTGCATCATCGCCCACATCGACCACGGCAAGTCGACGCTCGCAGACCGGATGCTGCAGATCACCGGCGTCGTCGACCCGCGGCAGATGCGTGCCCAGTACCTCGACCGGATGGACATCGAGCGCGAGCGCGGCATCACCATCAAGTCGCAGGCGGTCCGCCTCCCGTGGGCCCCGAAGACCGGGCCGGGTGCCGGGACGACGCACATCCTCAACATGATCGACACCCCGGGCCACGTGGACTTCACGTACGAGGTGTCCCGCTCCCTGGCGGCCTGCGAGGGCACCATCCTGGTGGTCGACGCGGCCCAGGGCATCGAGGCGCAGACCCTCGCCAACCTGTACCTGGCGCTGGAGAACGACCTCACGATCATCCCGGTCCTGAACAAGATCGACCTGCCGGCCGCCCAGCCGGAGAAGTACGCCGCGGAGATCGCGCACATCATCGGCTGCGACCCCTCGGACGTGCTGCAGGTCAGCGCCAAGACGGGCCTGGGCGTCGAGGACCTGCTCGACCACATCGTCAACACCATCCCGGCCCCGGTCGGCGTCAAGAACGCCCCGGCCCGCGCGATGATCTTCGACTCGGTGTACGACGCCTACCGCGGCGTGGTCACCTACGTCCGTGTCGTGGACGGCCAGCTCACCAAGCGCGAGCGCATCGCGATGATGTCGACCGGCGCCACCCACGAGCTGCTGGAGATCGGCGTCATCTCGCCCGAGCCGAAGGTCGCGGACGGCCTGGGCGTCGGCGAGGTGGGCTACATCATCACCGGTGTGAAGGACGTCCGGCAGTCCAAGGTCGGTGACACGATCACCTCGCAGAACAAGGGCGCCACCGAGCCGCTGGGCGGCTACAAGGACCCGCGTCCGATGGTGTTCTCCGGCCTGTACCCGCTGGACGGCTCGGACTACCCGCTGCTGCGCGACGCCCTGGACAAGCTGCGCCTCAACGACGCCGCCCTGGTGTACGAGCCGGAGACCTCGGTCGCGCTCGGCTTCGGCTACCGCTGCGGCTTCCTCGGCCTGCTGCACCTGGAGATCATCCGGGAGCGCCTGGAGCGCGAGTTCAACCTCGACCTGATCTCCACCGCCCCGAACGTGATCTACCGGGTGATCATGGAGGACGGCACCGAGCACACCGTCACCAACCCGAGCGAGTTCCCGAGCGGCAAGATCGCCGAGGTGTACGAGCCGATCGTGCGCGGCACCATCCTGGCGCCCAACGAGTTCGTCGGCGCGATCATGGAGCTGTGCCAGTCCCGCCGCGGCGCCCTGCAGGGCATGGACTACCTGTCCGAGGACCGCGTCGAGCTGCGCTACACCCTGCCGCTCGCCGAGATCGTCTTCGACTTCTTCGACCAGCTGAAGTCCAAGACCCGCGGCTACGCCTCGCTCGACTACGAGCCCATCGGCGAGCAGACCGCCAACCTGGTCAAGGTCGACATCCTGCTGCACGGCGACGCGGTGGACGCGTTCTCCGCGATCGTGCACAAGGACAAGGCCTACGGCTACGGCGTGATGATGGCCGGCAAGCTCCAGAAGCTCATCCCCCGCCAGCAGTTCGAGGTGCCGATCCAGGCCGCGATCGGCTCCCGGGTGATCGCCCGCGAGACGGTCCGCGCGATCCGCAAGGACGTCCTCGCCAAGTGCTACGGCGGCGACATCTCCCGCAAGCGCAAGCTCCTGGAGAAGCAGAAGGAGGGCAAGAAGCGGATGAAGATGGTCGGCCGGGTGGAGGTCCCGCAGGAGGCCTTCATCGCCGCGCTCTCCACCGACGCCGAGGCGCCGAAGGAGAAGAAGTAACGGTGTGAACGCGAGGGCCCGGGCAGCACGCCCGGGCCCTCGCGCGTTCCCGGGCCCCCGCCCGGCGACCGGACAGGGCCTACTTGAGCGCGCCGAGCACGAAGCCGACGATCCCGGCCTTGGCCAGCCGCCCCGCGGTGCCGGTGAGGACGGTGGGCTTCATCGAGTCGTCCGGGTGGACCAGCTGCAGCAGCCCGTCCCGCCGGCCGAGGCTCAGGCACTGCACGACGTACCGGTAGCCGAACGGCTCGTCGGTGCGCCCGTCGAGCAGCTTGCCGAGGTACTGGCCCATGGGCAGCGCGGTGGCGCAGCCCATCCGCAGGGTGCCGACGCCGGGGACGGTGACGGCGGCGGCGTCGCCGGCCACGTGGACGTCCGGGTGCGAGAGCGACCGCAGGTGGTCGTCGACGAGGGCCCGGCCGCGCTCGTCCACGGCCAGTCCGGCCTCGGCGGCCAGCGGGTGGGGTTCCAGCGAGGCGGCCCACAGGGTGAGGTCGGCGGTGATCGGGCCGGCGGTGGTGCGCGGCCCGTCCGGGGTGACCTCGGTGACGGTGGCGTCCTCGTGGACGGCGACGCCGAGCCGGTCGAGGACCTTGCGGATGTGGGCGCGGCCCTTGGGCGAGTAGCCGCCGCCGACCTGGCCGGCGGCGACGATCCGCACCCGCCAGTCGGGGTGGGCCTCGGCGAGTTCGGTGGCCAGTTCGATGCCGGTGGCGCCGCCGCCGACGACGGCCAGGGTGCCGGGGCGGTCGGCGTCGCGGATCAGGCGCCGGACCTCGGCGGCGCGCTCCACGGGGTGGGCGTGCTCGGCGGCGCCGGGGACGCCGTGCCAGGCGGTGCGGCTGCCGAGGGCGTAGACCAGGGTGTCGTAGCCGAGGACGGTGCCGTCGTCGAGGACGGCCTTGTGGCCGTCCAGGTCGAGCTCGACGGCCCTGGCGCGGCGGTGCTGGATGCGTCGTCCGCGGGCCAGGTCGGCGATGGCGGGCCAGTCGCGGCCGCGGCCGGCCGCGGTCTCGTGCTGGCGGATGCGGTGCAGGAGCCGCTCCTCGGGTGCGACCAGGGTGACGTCGTGGTGCCGGCCGGCGCCCTTGGCCGCGGTGAGTCCGGCGTATCCGGCGCCCAGGACGACGATCCGCTGCTCGGTGGTGGTGCTCATCTCGTCCGCCTCCTTGCGGGGTGCGCCCCTGCGGAGCGCTGTTCGGGAGGGGGACGACGCGGCAGGCCGGAGTGTGACGGTGACCCGCGTCACACGCCGGTCGCGAGCTGACCGGTCAGGAGCCGACCGGTCAGGAGCCGATCGGGGTGATGCGGCCGAGCTTCTCCGGGTTGACCACCACGTAGGCCTCGGTGATCCGCCCGTCGGCGACGGTGAAGGCGAGGACGCCGGCGACGGTGCCGGTGGGCCGGTCGTACCAGACCAGGCCCGGTTCGCCGTTGACCAGGGCGAGGTCGAGGCCGTGCTCGGGGGTGAACCACTTCGCGACCAGGCCGCCCACCAGCCGGGCCACCTTCTCGGAGCCGAGGACGGGGCGGACGCCGGCGCGGACGATGCCGCCGCCGTCGGAGTGCCAGACCACGTCCGGGTCGAGGACCTCCATCAGGCCGAGGATGTCGCCGCGGGTGCTGGCGTCGGCGAAGGCCTCGACGGCCCGCCGGTGCGCGGCCGGGTCGGCGCTGGCGTGCCGGCCGCCGTCCCGGACGCGGCGGCGGGCCCGGGAGGCGAGCTGGCGGGTGGCGTCGGGGGTGCGGTCGAGGGAGGCGGCGATGTCCTCGAAGCCGACCGCGAAGACGTCGTGCAGCACGAACGCGGCCCGCTCGGCGGGGGTGAGCTGTTCGAGGACGGCGAGCAGGGCGAGCGAGACGGACTCGCCGCGTTCGGCGAGTTCGGCGGGGGAGTCGGGGGTGCTCGCGTAGGAGACGGACGGCTCGGGCAGCCACTCGCCGTAGTAGGCCTCGCGGCGGGCGCGGGCGGAGCCGAGCTGGTCGTAGCAGAGCCGGGTGACGACGGTGGTGAGGAAGGCGCGCGGGTCGTCGACGGCGGCGCGGTCGGCGGCCTGCCAGCGCAGCCAGGCCTCCTGGAGCACGTCCTCGGCGTCGGTGAAGGAGCCGAGCAGCCGGTAGGCGACGGAGCCCAGGTAGCGGCGGTTCGTCTCGAACGGGTCGGCGTCGTCGGTGGCCCGGTGGTCGATCACGGGCCCAAGGTAGCGCCTGGGGGCGCCGGGGCGAAGGGCCGGGGGCGCGACGAGCCGGGGCGGACGGTCCCCCCCCCCGGCTCGTCGCGCGGTGCGGCGTCAGTCGACCTCGGCCACGGCCTCGGCGAACTGGGCCTGGTAGAGCCGGGCGTAGGCGCCGTCGACGGCGATCAGCTCGTCGTGCGAGCCCTGTTCGACGATCGAGCCGTTCTCCATCACCAGGATCACGTCGGCGTCCCGGATGGTGGAGAGCCGGTGGGCGATCACGAAGCTGGTGCGGCCGGCGCGCAGCCGGGCCATGGCCCGCTGGATCAGCACCTCGGTGCGGGTGTCGACGGAGCTGGTGGCCTCGTCGAGGACCAGGATGGACGGCTGGGCGAGGAACGCCCGGGCGATGGTGATGAGTTGCTTCTCGCCGGCGCTGACGCCCGCGCCCTCGTCGTCGATGACGGTGTCGTAGCCGTCCGGCAGGGTGCGCACGAAGCGGTCGACGTGGGCGGCCCTGGCGGCTTCGACGACCTGGTCGAGGGTGGCTCCCTGGGCGCCGTAGGCGATGTTGTCGGCGATGCTGCCGCCGAACAGCCAGGTGTCCTGGAGGACCATGCCGATGCCGGAGCGCAGTTCCTCGCGGGACATCGCGGCGATGTCGACGCCGTCGAGGGTGATCCGCCCGGAGCTGACCTCGTAGAACCGCATCAGCAGGTTGACGAGGGTGGTCTTGCCGGCGCCGGTGGGGCCGACGATGGCGACGGTCTGGCCGGGTTCGACCTTGAGCGAGAGGTCCTCGATGAGCGGCTTGTCGGGGTCGTAGCGGAACGAGACGTCCTGGAAGGCGACCCGGCCGTGGATCGCGTCGGGCTTCTCGGGCATGGCCGGTTCGGGGGTCTGCTCGGGGGCGTCGAGGAGTTCGAAGACGCGCTCGGCGGAGGCGACGCCGGACTGCACCAGGTTGGCCATGCTGGCGACCTGGGTGAGCGGCTGGCTGAACTGCCGGGAGTACTGGATGAACGCCTGCACGTCGCCGATGGACAGGGCGCCGCTGGCGACCCGCAGGCCGCCGACGACGGCGACGAGCACGTACTGCAGGTTGCCGATCAGCATCATCGCGGGCTGGATGATCCCGGAGATGAACTGGGACTTGAAGCTGGCCTGGTAGAGCGCCTCGTTGTGCTCGCGGAAGGTCTCGGCGGCCTCGCGCTGGCGGCCGAACGCCTTGACCAGGGTGTGCCCGGTGTACATCTCCTCGATGTGGGCGTTCAACTTGCCGGTGGACGCCCACTGTTGGACGAACTGGGGCTGGGCGCGCTTGCCGACCTTGGCGGCGACGACGACCGACAGCGGGACGGCGACCAGGGCGATCGCGGCGAGCAGCGGGGAGATCCAGAACATCATCGCGAGCACGCCGACGACGGTGAGCAGCGAGTTGACGACCTGTCCCATGGTCTGCTGCATGGACTGGCCGATGTTGTCGATGTCGTTGGTGACCCGGCTGAGCACCTCGCCGCGCGGCTGCTTGTCGAAGTAGCTGAGCGGCAGGCGGGCGAGTTTGGCCTCGACGTCCTGGCGCAGCCGGTAGACGGACCGCTGGACGGCGGTGGTGGCGAGGCGGCCCTGGACGATGCCGAACAGGGCGGAGGCGACGTAGATCGCGAGGACCCAGAGCAGCACGGTGCCGATGGCGCCGAAGTCCATGCCGGAGCCGGGGGTGAAGTCGACGGAGGAGAGCAGGTCGGCGATGCCGTTGTCGCCGTGGGCGCGCAGGCCGGCGACGGCCTGGGCCTTGGTGAGGCCGGGGTCGAAGCGGGGGCCGACGACGCCGGCGAAGATCAGGTCGGTGGCGTGGCCGAGGACCTTGGGGCCGATGACGGCGCAGCCGATGCCGAGCACGCCGAGGCCGATCATGGCGGAGAGCAGGGCGCGTTCGGGGCGCAGCAGGCCGAGGACGCGTCTGCCGGAGTTCTTGAAGTCCATGGACTTCTCGGCGCCCTGGCCGCCGGCGAAGCGGCCGGGTCCGGCGGGGCCGCGGCGGGCGGCGGCGGCCTGCGAGTCGCTGGGGACGGCGGCCGCGGGCTTGCCGCCGGGCTTGCCGCCGGCCTTGGGGTCGGGCTTGTCGCCGGGGCTGGTCACGCCGCCTCCTGCTCGGTGAGCTGGGAGAGCACGATCTCCCGGTACGTCGGGTTGTCGGCCATGAGTTCGTGGTGGGTGCCGGTGCCGACGACGGCGCCTTCGTCGAGGACGATGATGCGGTCGGCGTCGCGGATGGTGGAGACGCGCTGGGCGACGATGAGCACGGTGGCGTCGGAGGTCTCGCGGGCGAGGGCCTTGCGGAGTTTGGCGTCGGTGGCGTAGTCGAGGGCGGAGAAGGAGTCGTCGAAGAGGTAGACGCCGGGTTTGCGGACGAGGGCGCGGGCGATGGCGAGGCGCTGGCGCTGGCCGCCGGAGACGTTGCTGCCGCCCTGGGCGATGGGGGCGTCGAGGCCTTCGGGCATCTTCTCGACGAAGTCCTTGGCCTGGGCGACGTCGAGGGCGTGCCAGAGTTCCTCGTCGGTGGCGTCGGGCCGGCCGTAGCGCAGGTTGCTGGCGATGGTGCCGGTGAACAGGTAGGGCTTCTGCGGGACGAGGCCGACGGTGTCGGCGATGGCCTCGGGGGCGAGGTCGCGGACGTCGACGCCGTCGAGCAGGACCTGGCCGGTGGTGGCGTCGAAGAGCCGGGGGACGAGGCCGAGCAGGGTGGACTTGCCGCTGCCGGTGGAGCCGATGACGGCGGTGGTCTCGCCGGGCCGGGCGGTGAGGGCGATGCCGCGCAGGACGGGGGCTTCGGCGCCGGGGTAGCGGAAGTCGACGTCGCGCAGTTCGAGGTTGCCGCGGCGGGGCGTCTCGGTGACGGGCGTGGCGGGCGGGACGACGCTGGAGGAGGTGTCGAGGACTTCCTGGATGCGTTCGGCGCAGACCTCGGCGCGGGGCACCATCATGAACATGAAGGTGGCCATCATGACGCTCATCAGGATCTGCATGAGGTAGGAGAGGAACGCGGTGAGCGCGCCGATCTCCATGCCGCCGCTGTCGATGCGCTGGGCGCCGAACCAGAGGACGGCGACGCTGGAGGCGTTCACGACGAACATGACGGCCGGGAACATGAAGGACATCAGCCGGCCGACCTGGAGGGCCGTGTGGGTGAGGTCGCGGTTGGCGTCGTCGAAGCGGGTCTGCTCGTGCTCGTCCTTGACGAAGGCGCGGATGACCCGGATGCCGGTGATCTGTTCGCGCAGCACCCGGTTCACGGTGTCGATCTTCACCTGCATGCTGCGGAACTTGGGGCGCAGCGAGCGGACCAGCAGGATGACCACGGTGCCGAGGACGGGGATGACGGCGAGCAGCAGGCCGGACAGGGGGACGTCCTGGTTGAGCGCCATGATGATGCCGCCGACGCACATGATGGGTGCGGCGACCATGAGCGTGAAGCTCATCAGGGCGAGCATCTGGACCTGTTGGACGTCGTTGGTGGTGCGGGTGATCAGGGAGGGCGCGCCGAACTGGCCGACCTCGCGGGCGGAGAAGCTCTGCACGCGGTCGAAGACGGCGGCGCGGACGTCCCGGCCGAAGGCCATCGCGGCGTGGGCGCCGTAGTGGACGGCGCCGATCGAGCACAGGGCCTGGACCAGGGTGACGCCGATCATCACGGCGCCGACGCGCATGATGTAGCCGGTGTCGCCCTTGACGACGCCGCTGTCGATGATGTCGGCGTTCAGGGTCGGCAGGTAGAGCGCCGCGAGGGTGGACACCAGCTGGAGGACGACCAGCAGGGCGATCGGTCGGGAGTAGGGGCGCAGGTACGCCCTGAGCAGTCTGAGCAGCACTGTCACACTCTTGTCGTCGGCGGGTGGTTTCGCATCCCAATTCTCGGCCCTCGTGGGCCTCGTACGGGTGATTCGGCCTATCAGCGGGGGAGTTTGCCAGGGTTTTGCCGTACTCTTCGGCCGGCTCGGCGGGCCCGGGGGTGGGGCGCCGGTGGGGTGGTGGCGGGGCGGCCGGGGTGGGCGGGCACCGGCCCGGTGGGGGTGTGCCAGCTGGGCCCGCCCTCTTACGGAATGACCGATTTCCCCCTAGGCTGCTGGTTGCCCCCTTGTTACTGGCCGGTACCACGCAGGTTTCCGCACCGGTCGCGAGCGGGCCCGGCGACCGGCCCCCACGGCGCCGCGCCACCCCTCAGACGGCCACCCGCCTCCGGAGGTCCTCGTTGAGTTCCGCGCAGTCCCTGATCGGCTCCGGCAGTGCCGACATCGTCGCCGGGCGCCCCGCCTCCGTCGCCCACCTGTTCCTGGAGCGCGTCGCCCTCACCCCGAACGCCGAGGCCTACCGCTACCCCGCGGCGGTCGACCCGCAGGCCGCGGACGGCGCCCCCGGCGCGGAGCAGTGGCGTTCGCTCACCTGGGCGCAGACCGCCGTCCGGGTCAAGGCGGTGGCGGCCGGCCTGATGGCGCTCGGCATCCAGGCGGAGGACCGGGTCGCGCTGGCCTCCTCCACCAGGCTCGAGTGGGTGCTCGCCGACCTCGGGGCGATGTGCGCGGGCGCCGCCATCACCACGGTCTACCCCAGCACCAACACGGACGAGACCGCCTTCATCCTGTCCGACTCCGGCTCCAAGGCGCTGTTCGCCGAGAACGCCGCCCAGCTGGCCAAGGCCGTCGAGCAGATCGACCAGCTGCCCGAGCTGCGCACCGTCGTCCTCTTCGACGCCCCGGCCGGGACGCCCGAGGCGGCCGGCCTGGAGGTGATCACCCTCGGCGAGCTGGAGCGGCGCGGCGCCGCGTACCTGGAGGAGCACCCGGACGCCGTCGAGAAGGCCGTGGCCGCGCTCGACAAGGAGCAGCTCGCCACCCTCATCTACACCTCCGGCACCACCGGCCGCCCCAAGGGCGTGCGCCTGGTGCACGACTGCTGGGCGTACGAGGGGCGGGCCCAGGAGGTCAGCGGCCTGCTGGCCGCCGACGACGTCCAGTACATGTGGCTGCCGCTGTCGCACGTCTTCGGGAAGACCCTGATCTCCGGCCAGATCGCCACCGGGCACGTGATGGCCCTGGACGGCCGGGTCGACCGGATCATCCACAACCTGCCGGTGATCCGGCCGACCACGATGGCCTCCGCGCCGCGCATCTTCGAGAAGGTCTACAACGGCATCGCCGGCAAGGCCCGGGCCGAGGGCGGCGCCAAGTACAAGATCTTCATGTGGGCCGCCCAGGTCGCCCGCGAGTACGCCCGGGTCGTCCAGGAGAGCCGGATCGCCACCGGCACCGAGAGTGCCCCGCTCGGCCTGCGGCTGCAGCACGCGCTGGCCGACAGACTGGTGTACGCCAAGATCCGGGCGGCCTTCGGCGGCCGGTTCCGCGGTGCGGTGTCCGGCAGCGCCGCCCTCGCCCCCGAGATCGGCTACTTCTTCCTCGGCGCCGGCGTGCCCATCCTGGAGGGCTACGGGCTCAGCGAGACCAGCGCCGGCTCCTGCGTCAACCGCCGGGAGGACGTGCGGATCGGCACCGTCGGCCGCCCGCTGCCCGGCACCGAGGTGCGGATCGCCGAGGACGGCGAGATCCTGCTGCGCGGCCCCGGCGTCATGCGCGGCTACCACAACCTGCCGGAGAAGACCGCCGAGGTCCTGGAGCCGGACGGCTGGTTCCACACCGAGGACATCGGCGAGCTCACCCCGGACGGCTTCCTGCGCATCACCGACCGCAAGAAGGACCTGTTCAAGACCTCCGGCGGCAAGTACGTGGCGCCCAGCGAGGTCGAGGGCAAGTTCAAGGCGGTGTGTCCGTTCGCCAGCAACATCCTGGTGATCGGCAACGGCCGCAACTACTGCACCGCGCTGATCGGCCTCGACGAGTCGGTGATCATGCCGTGGGCCGCCGAGCACGGCCTGGCCGGCAAGTCCTACGCCGAGGTCGCCGCCGACCCGGCCGTGCACAAGCTGATCGAGGGCTTCGTCAAGCGGCTCAACGGCGAGCTGCAGCGCTGGCAGACGATCAAGAAGTTCCACCTGCTGCCGCGCGACCTCGACGTCGAGCACGGCGAGCTCACCCCGAGCCTGAAGATCAAGCGCCCGGTCGTCGAGCGGGTCTACGCGGACGCCGTCGCCGCGATGTACGCGGGCGCCAACGAGGCCTGAGCCCGCCCGTCCCGTACGGTCCGCCGGCCCGCGCCGGTTCGGGCGGGCCGTACGGGACAATGGGGGCATGCCCTCCGCACTCCCCGACGGCGAACCGGTGCCGTCCGACGGCTCCCTGCCCGCGCACGCCCTCACCGGGCTCGGCTCGCGGCCGTTCGGCTTCTACCTGCACGTGCCCTACTGCGCCAGCCGCTGCGGCTACTGCGACTTCAACACCTACACCGCCACCGAGCTGCGCTCCTCCGGTGCCGTCGCCTCCCAGGAGACGTACGCGGACAACGTGGTCGCCGAGATCCGGCTCGCCCGGAAGGTGCTGGGCTCCGCCGACCTGCCGGTGCGCACCGTCTTCCTCGGCGGCGGCACCCCGACCCTGCTGCCCGCCCGCGACCTGGTGAAGATGCTCGCCGCGATCCGCGACGAGTTCGGGCTGGCCGACGACGCCGAGGTCACCACCGAGGCCAACCCGGAGTCCGTCGACCCGGCCTACCTGGCCGAACTGCGCGAGGGCGGCTACAACCGGATCTCCTTCGGCATGCAGAGCGCCCGCCCGCACGTGCTGCGGCTGCTCGACCGCCACCACACCCCCGGCCGCCCCGAGGCCTGCGTCGCCGAGGCCCGCGCGGCCGGCTTCGAGCACGTCAACCTCGACCTCATCTACGGCACCCCCGGCGAGAGCGACGACGACTGGCGGGCCTCCCTGGACGCCGCCATCGGCGCCGGGCCCGACCACGTCTCCGCGTACTCCCTCATCGTCGAGGACGGCACCCGGCTCGCCGCCCGCGTCAAGCGCGGCGAACTGCCGATGATCGACGACGACGTGCACGCCGACCGCTACCTCATCGCCGAACAGGCGCTCAGCGCGGCCGGCTTCGCCTGGTACGAGGTCTCCAACTGGGCGACCACCCCCGAGGGCCGCTGCCGCCACAACGAGCTCTACTGGACCGGCGCCGACTGGTGGGGCGCCGGCCCGGGCGCCCACAGCCACGTCGGCGGCGTCCGCTGGTGGAACGCCAAGCACCCCGCCGCCTACGCCCGGGCCCTCGCCGAGCACCGCACCCCGGCCCAGGCCCGCGAGGTCCTCGCCGACGAGGACCGCCGGGTGGAGCGCATCCTCCTGGAACTGCGCCTGGAGCAGGGTGTCCCGCTCTCCCTCCTCACCGCGACCGGCCGCACCGCCGCCGCCCGCGCCCTCGCGGACGGCCTCCTCGCCGCAGGCCCGTACGAGCAGGGCCGCGCCGCCCTCACCCTCCGGGGCAGGCTCCTCGCGGACGGGGTCGTGCGGGATTTGGTGGACTGATCAGTGGCCCAATGGCGGCCGTTCTCCGTCAGTCCGGGAGCGTGGTGAAGTCGATCAGTTCCTCCACCCGGCCGAGGAGTTCGGGCTCCAGGTCCTTGTAGCTGTGCACCTTCGAGAGGATGTGCCTCCAGGCGGCCGGGGTGTCCGCCGGCCAGCCGAGGCGGCGGCAGGTGCCCTCCTTCCAGTCCTCGCCGCGGGGGACGGCGGGCCAGGCGGGGATGCCGACGCTCGACGGCTTCACGGCCTGCCAGATGTCGATGTAGGGGTGGCCGACGACCAGCACCGACGTGCCGGTGACCTGGGCGGCGATGCGGTGCTCCTTGGTGCCCGGGAGCAGGTGGTCGACCAGGACGCCGAGGCGGCGGCCGGGGCCGGGGGCGAAGTCGGCGACGATCGCGGGCAGGTCGTCGATGCCCCGCAGGTACTCGACGACGACGCCCTCGATCCGCAGGTCGTCGCCCCACACCCGCTCGACCAGTTCGGCGTCGTGCCGCCCCTCGACGTAGATGCGGGACTCGCGGGCGACCCGGGCGCGGGCGCCGGGGACGGCGACCGAGCCGGAGGCGGTGCGGCCCGGCGCGCGGGAGGGGGCGGGGCCGGCCGGGCGGACCAGGGTGACGACCCGGCCCTCCAGCAGGAAGCCGCGCGGCACCAGCGGAAACACCCGGTGCTTGCCGAAACGGTCCTCCAGGGTGACGGTGAACCCCTCCGCCGTCCTCTCGCAGCGCACCACCGCCCCGCAGAAGCCGGTGGCCGCCTCCTCCACGACCAGGTCGCGCTCGGCGGCCACCTCCGGGGCGGGGGCCTGCTTCTTCCACGGCGGGGTCAGGTCGGGTCCGTACTGGCGGCTGCGCATGGGAGCGACTATACGGACGGACCGTCAGAGCCCCGGCGCGCCCCAGACCGGGAACCAGCGGGAGAGGTCCTTCTCCAGCCGCAGGTCGTTCCCCAGCGCGGCGTTGACCTGCAGCTCCAGCGGACTGTTGCGGCGCTCGCCGCCGCCGGGCATCGGGGCGAACGGGTAGAAGGTGCCGCGCTTGTACAGGTAGACCAGCGCCAGCGGCTGCCCCTGCGCGTTACGGAAGGCGACCAGCGAGCAGAGCAGCTGCGGCCCGAAGCCGTTCGCCTCCAGCTCGCTGTTGACCGCGTGCAGGTCGTTGACCAGCTCCGGCAGCTCCTCGGGCGAGTGCCGGGCGAGCAGCCAGGAGTAGCCGTAGCCGTCCTTGGAGGCCTCGACGGGGACGCCGCCGCGCGCGGTGTCGGCGTCGAGCAGGGCGCGGACCTGCTGTTCGACCTGGACGAAGGCCGCGCCCTCGACGGCCGCGAAGCAGACCGCGCCGAGCCCGGTGGGCAGGAACCCGGCGGCGGCCTCCAGGGTGAGGGCGGCGGACGGCACGCCGAACAGCTGGTCGAGGTCGGGCTTGACGGGCTTGCTGCGGCCGAACAGGGTGTCCAGGAATCCCACGGCGGTCCTCTCGTGTGCCGGTGTTCGTGTGCCGGTGCGGTCAGCGGCCGAGCTGCTCGGAGATCCTCGCGAGCTGCTCCAGCCGCTTCTCCAGCGTCGGGTGGGTGGAGAACAGCTGCGAGGCGGTCTCCCGGGCGCTCAGCGCGGGGGCGAAGTAGAAGGCGTTGTACGGCTGGGACTTGCGCAGGTCCTCGGTGGGGATGGCGGCGATCTGCCCGGTGACCTTGGTGAGGGCGGAGGCGAGGGCGCTGGGCCGGCCGGTGAGCTGGGCGGCGGCGCGGTCGGCGGCGAGCTCGCGGTAGCGGGAGAGCAGCCGGGTGAGCAGGAAGCTGATGGCGTAGACGACCATCGACACCAGCGGGATGACCAGGGCCGCGATGGCCGCGTTCTGGTCGTTGTTGTTGCGCCCGCCGCCGCCCATGAACCCGCCGTACAGGGCGATCCGGGTCATCGCCCCGGCGAGGACGCCGAGGAAGCCGGCGATGGTCATCACGGCGACGTCCCGGTGGGCGACGTGCGACAGCTCGTGCGCGAGGACGCCCTCCAGTTCCTCGGGCTCCAGCCGGCGCAGCAGGCCGGTGGTGACGCAGACCACGGCGTTCTGCGGGTTGCGGCCGGTGGCGAAGGCGTTCGGCATGTCGTTGTCGGCGACCGCCACCCGGGGCTTGGGCATGTCGGCGAGGGCGCAGAGCCGGTCGACGGTGCCGTGCAACTGGGGATACTGCTCGGGGCTGACCGGGCGGGCGCCCATCGCCCGTTCGGTGATCTTGTCGCTGAACCAGAACTGGGCCACGAACAGCCCGCCGGAGATCAGGACGATCAGCGGCCAGGCGCCGCGCAGCAGCGCGATCAGCAGACCGGTGAATCCGACGTACAGCAGCCCGATCACGAACATGGTGGCGACCATGCGGCTGGTCAGGCCGCGGTCGGGGGCGAACCGGGTGTGCTGACCCGAGCTGGTCATCGCTTGCTCCTCCCAACGCCGTCGCTTTCGATGCTGCCACCCGGACGGCCGCCGGGCACCACCCGCGCGCGGGTCGTGTCGCGCCGGCCGGGCGGAACTGCGGGCAGGATCACCCCCGCCGGGCCGTTCCTGCGGTCGGACCCGGGCCGTACACTGGCAGGTACGGTTCTGGCACTCGCGTGTTCAGAGTGCCAGGATCAGGGTCCTTCGCCGGAGCGGCCCGCAGCATCACAGACGGACAACGTGCGAAGACGGAGGTGCGTGCCCATGGCCGGTGAGGTCCGCCAGCTGGACGAGCGCAAGCTCGCCGTGCTGCGCGCCATCGTCCAGGACTACGTCGGCACCGAGGAGCCGGTCGGCTCCAAGGCGCTGGTGGAGCGGCACAACCTCGGCGTCTCCCCGGCGACGGTGCGCAACGACATGGCGGCGCTGGAGGAGGAGGGCTACATCCACCAGCCGCACACCAGCGCCGGGCGCATCCCCACCGACAAGGGCTACCGGCTGTTCGTCGACCGGCTGGCCGAGGTCAAGCCGATGAGCGCCCCCGAGCGCCGGGCGATCCGGCACTTCCTGGACGGCGCCGTCGACCTGGACGACGTGGTCGCGCGCACCGTGCGGCTGCTCGCCCAGCTGACCCGTCAGGTGGCCGTCGTCCAGTACCCGTCGCTGTCGCGCTCGACGGTGCGGCACATCGAGCTGGTGGCGCTGGCCCCGGCGAAGGTGATGCTGGTGCTGATCACCAACACCGGCCGGGTCGAGCAGCGGATGGTGGACTGCCCGGGCGCGGTCGGCGAGACCCTCCTGGCGGACCTGCGGGCCCGGATCAACGCGCGGGCGGCGGGCCAGCGCCTGCCGGACGTCCCGGGGCTCCTGGAGGAGCTGCCGGGCCTGTTCGAACAGGCCGACCGGCCGGCCGTCAGTACGGTCCTGGCGACGCTGTTCGAGGCGCTCGCCGAGCAGAACGAGGAGCGGATCATGCTGGCCGGCACGGCCAACCTGACCCGCTTCGGCCACGACTTCCCGCTCACCATCCAGCCGGTGCTCGAAGCCCTGGAGGAGCAGGTCGTCCTGCTCCGCCTCCTGGGTGAGACCGCGGACGCGGGGATGACGGTCCGGATCGGCCGGGAGATCGCGTACGAGGGGCTGAATTCCACCTCGGTCGTGTCGGTCGGCTACGGTTCGGGCGACGAGAGCGTGGCCAAACTGGGAGTGATCGGTCCGACCCGGATGGACTACCCGGGCACAATGGGGGCGGTGCGGGCGGTGGCACGGTACGTGGGCCAGATCCTGGCCGAGTCGTAGCACAGAGCCGGCGTTAGGAGTTTTAACGGCCGGCGACCAGTCGCAGCACTATCTACAGGCGGAACAAGCGGAGCATTTGGTGGCCACGGACTACTACGCGGTACTCGGCGTCCGACGGGATGCGGGGCAGGACGAGATCAAGAAGGCGTTCCGGCGCCTGGCGCGCGAACTGCACCCGGACGTCAACCCGGACCCGAAGACGCAGGAGCGGTTCAAGGAGATCAACGCCGCCTACGAGGTGCTCTCCGACCCGCAGAAGCGCCAGGTCTACGACCTCGGCGGCGACCCGCTCTCCCCGGGCGGCGGCGGTGCGGGCGGCTTCGGCGCCGGCGCGGCGGGCTTCGGCTTCTCCGACATCATGGACGCCTTCTTCGGCGCCGCGGCCGGCCAGCGCGGCCCGCGCTCGCGCACCCGCCGCGGCCAGGACGCCATGATCCGGCTGGAGATCACCCTGGAGGAGGCCGCGTTCGGCACCACCAAGGAGCTCCAGGTCGACACCGCCGTCACCTGCACCACGTGCAGCGGCGAGGGCGCGGCCCCCGGCACCTCCGCGCAGACCTGCGACATGTGTCGCGGCAAGGGCGAGGTCTCCCAGGTGACCCGGTCCTTCCTGGGCCAGGTCATGACCTCCCGCCCCTGCCCGCAGTGCCAGGGCTTCGGCACCGTCGTGCCGACCCCGTGCCCGGAGTGCGCCGGCGACGGCCGGGTCCGCGCCCGCCGCACCCTGACGGTCAAGATCCCGGCCGGTGTCGACAACGGCACCCGCATCCAGCTGGCCGGCGAGGGCGAGGTCGGCCCCGGCGGCGGCCCGGCCGGCGACCTGTACGTCGAGATCGCCGAGACCACCCACAGCGTCTTCCAGCGCCGCGGCGACGACCTGCACTGCACCGTCACCATCCCGATGACGGCCGCCTCGCTCGGCACCCAGGTGCCGCTGCAGACCCTGGACGGGCTGGAGGAGGTCGACATCCGGCCCGGCACCCAGTCCGGCCAGTCGATCCCGCTGCACGGCCGCGGCATCACCCACCTGCGCGGCGGCGGCCGGGGCGACCTGATAGTGCACGTCGAGGTGCAGACGCCCACCAAGCTCGACGCCGAGCAGGAGGACCTGCTGCGCCGGCTCGCGGTGCTGCGCGGCGAGGAGCGGCCGTCCGGCCAGTTCGCGCCGGGCCAGCAGGGGCTGTTCTCGCGCCTGAAGGACGCCTTCAACGGCCGCTGAGTCCTGCTCGTCGTGAGGGGTGCCGGGGGGAGACCCCCGGCACCCTTTCCGTGTTCCCACCCACCCGGAGGTACCCCGTCATGACCGCGCCCGTCTTCGTCGTCGAGACCGAGCGGATCGCCGCCGCCGCGCCCGGCTCGGTGGTGCGCCTGGACGGGCCGGAGGGGCGGCACGCGGCCGCGGTGAAGCGGCTGGCGGCCGGCGAGGCGGTGACGCTGGCGGACGGGCTGGGGCTCGGCGTGGACGGGACGGTCGCCGAGGTGCTCGGCAAGGACGCGATCGACGTGACGGTGGCCGCCGTGCGCCGCGAGCCGCGGCCGGCGCCGCGGATCGTGGTCGTCCAGGCGCTGCCGAAGGGCGACCGCGGCGAACTGGCCGTGGAGACCATGACCGAGGTCGGCGTGGACGCGGTGATCCCCTGGTCGGCCTCGCGCTGCATCACCCAGTGGAAGGGCGAGCGCGGCGCCAAGGCCCTCGCCAAGTGGCGGGCCACCGCCCGGGAGGCGGGCAAGCAGTCCCGCCGGCTGCGCTTCCCCGAGGTGGGCGACCCGATGACGACCCGCCAGCTGCTGCCCGTGCTGGCCGGGGCCGCGTTCGCCGCCGTGCTGCACGAGGAGGGCGCCGAGCCGCTGGCGCACGCCGCGCTGCCGGAGGACGGCGACGTGGTGCTGGTGGTCGGCCCGGAGGGCGGCGTGTCGCCGGAGGAACTGGCGGCCTTCGCCGAGGCGGGCGCGAAGCCGTACCGGCTCGGCCCCTCGGTGCTGCGCACCTCGACCGCCGGGGTGGCGGCGGGCGCGCTGCTGCTGGGGCGCACCGGCCGCTGGTCCTGAGCGGCCCAGCTCCCGAGCGCCGGGCGCGTCTGCCGAAATCCCGGGCGGGCGGGCGGTGCGGCTGCCTACGCTGGCCGGGTGACGGACTCCCTCAGCACCTCCACGGGCGCCTATCCGCGCCACCCGCACCTGCACGGTGACCTGCTCACCTTCGTCGCCGAGGACGACCTCTGGCTCGCCCCGCTGGACGGCGGCCGGGCCTGGCGGCTGACGGCCGATCACCTGCCGGCGCACCACCCCCGGTTCTCCCCGGACGGGCGGCACATCGCCTACACCTCCACCCGTGACGGCGCCCCCGAGGTGCACGTGGTGCCGGTGGACGGCGGCCCGTCCCGGCGGCTCACCCACTGGGGCAGCGACCAGACCCGGGTGCTCGGCTGGACGGCGGACGGCCGCCCGATCGCCGCCACCACGGCCGGCGAGGCCGGCCTGCGCCGCACCTGGGCGCACGCCGTGCCGCTGGACGGCGGCGCGCCGCGCCGGCTGCCGTACGGGCCGGTCGGCGGGCTGGCCTTCGAGCCGGGCGGCGACCGCGTGCTGCTGGTCACCACCAACAACCGCGAGCCGGCCTGGTGGAAGCGCTACCGGGGCGGCCGGGCGGGCACCCTGTGGCTCGGCCGGGACGGCGAGGAGTTCGCCCGCGTCCACGCGGAGCTGGACGGCCAGCTCGACTCCCCGATGTGGGTCGGCGACCGGATCGCGTTCCTGTCCGACCACGAGGGCGTCGGCGAGCTGTGGTCCAGCCTCCCGGACGGCTCCGACCTGCGCCGCCACACCACCGACCCGGACGGCTTCTACGCCCGCGGCGCCACCACCGACGGCACCCGGGTGGTCTTCCACCGGGCCGGCGAGGTCTGGCTGCTGGACGACCTGGAGGGCGCCGAGCCGCGCCGCGCGGACGTCCGGCTGGCCGGCCCCCGCACCGGCCGCCGCCCCCGCCCGGTGCACGCCGCGCACTGGCTGGAGACCGTCTCGCCCGACCGCACCGGCCGGGCCAGCGCCGTCGTGGTGCGCGGCGGCGTGCACTGGCTGACCCACCGCGAGGGCCCGGCCCGGGTGCTCGACGAGACCCCGGGCGTGCGCGGGCGGCTGGCCCGGGTGGTGCCGGGCGAGGACGGCGCCCAGGGCGTGCTGTGGGTGTCCGACGCCGAGGGCGAGGACGGGCTGGAGTTCATCCCGGCCGTGCACGACGCCGAGCGCCGCCGGCTCGCCGCCGGGCAGCTGGGCCGGGTCAACTCGCTGGCGGTCTCCCCGGACGGCAAGCAGGCCGCGCTCGCCGTGCACGACGGCCGGGTGCTGCTGGTGGCGCTGGCCGACGGCGCCGTGCACGAGCTGGACCGCAGCCGGGACGGCGAGGTCACCGGGCTGGTGTTCAGCCCGGACTCGGCCTGGCTGGCCTGGTCCCGCCCGGTGCACGGCCTCGGCGCGTACTCGCTGCGCCAGATCGCGCTGGCGAACCTCGCCACCCGCACGGTCGGCGAGGCCACCCAGCCGCGCTTCGTCGACACCTCGCCGGCCTTCACCGCGGACGGCCGCTACCTGGCCTTCCTGTCGGTGCGCAACTTCGACCCGGTGTACGACGCGCACGGCTTCGACCTGGCCTTCCCCGGCGGCTGCCGCCCGTACCTGGTCACGCTGGCCGCCGACACGCCCTCGCCGTTCGGGCCGCAGCGGTCCGGGCGCCCGCTCGGCGGGGAGGAGGACGAGCCGCACGCCCGGAAGGCGGACGGCGAGGAGGGCGCGGCCGAGGCCGCACCGGTGACCAGGGTCGACCTGGACGGCATCGCCGACCGGATCGTGCCCTTCCCGGTCGAGGGCGGCCGCTTCGGCCGGCTGCGCGCCGCCCGGGACGGCGTGCTGTGGACGCGTTCCCCGCTGCTCGGCGAACTCGGCGACGACGCCGCCTCGTTGGAGGACCAGCGGCCCCGGCCGGTGCTGGAGCGGTTCGACCTGAAGAAGCGCCGCGTCGAGCAACTGGTGCACGGACTCGACGACTTCACGGTCAGCGGGGACGGCACCCGGGTGGCCGTGCTGGACGAGGGCGAGCTGCGGATCGTCCCGGCCGACCACAAGGCGGGCGGCGAGGACGACGAGACCGCCGTCGACCTCACCCGGCTGCGGGTGACCGTCGACCCGGCCGCCGAGTGGCGGCAGATGTACGCCGAGAACGGCCGGCTGATGCGCGACAACTTCTGGCGCCCGGACCTGAGCGGCGTCGACTGGGCGGGCGTGCTGGAGCGCTACCGGCCGCTGGTCGAGCGGGTCGGCTCGCACGACGAACTGGTCGACCTGCTCTGGGAGGTGCACGGCGAGCTCGGCACCTCGCACGCCTACGTGGCGCCGTACGGCCGCTACACCGAGCCCGCCCGCCGGCAGGGCCTGCTCGGCGCCGACCTGGTCCACGACGGCGGGCAGTGGCGGATCGCCCGGATCCTGCCCGGCGAGTCCTCCGACCCGCGGGCCCGCTCGCCGCTGGCCGCGCCCGGCGCCGCGATCCGCCCCGGCGACGCGATCCTCGCCGTCAACGGCCGCCCGGTGGACCCGGTCACCGGCCCGGCGCCGCTGCTGGCCGGCACCGCCGGGCAGCCCGTCGAGCTGACCGTGGCCGGCAAGGACGGCACCGACCGGCGCCACCCGGTCGTCGTCCCGCTCGCCGACGAGGAGCCGCTGCGCTACCACGACTGGGTGGCCGGGCGGCGGGCCGCGGTGCGCGAGCTGTCCGGCGGGCGGCTCGGCTACCTGCACATCCCCGACATGCAGGCGGCCGGCTGGGCGCAGCTGCACCGCGACCTGACCACCGAGATGGCGAAGGAGGGCCTGGTCGTCGACGTCCGGGAGAACCGGGGCGGCCACACCTCGCAGCTGGTGATCGAGAAGCTGGCCCGCCGGATCGTCGGCTGGACGTTCGCCCGGGACCTCGCCCACCCGGTGCCGTACCCGGCGGACGCGCCGCGCGGGCCGGTGGTCGCGCTGGCCAACGAGATGTCCGGCTCGGACGGCGACATCGTCAACGCGGCGATCCAGGCGCTGGGCATCGGCCCGGTGGTCGGCACCCGGACGTGGGGCGGGGTGATCGGCATCGACAGCCGCTACCAGCTGGTCGACGGCACCCTGGTCACCCAGCCCAAGTACGCGTCCTGGCTGGAGAACTACGGCTGGGGCGTGGAGAACCACGGCGTCGACCCGGACGTCGAGGTGCCGTGCGCCCCGCACCACTGGGCGGCGGGGCAGGACCCGCAGCTGGCCGAGGGCGTGCGGATCGCGCTGGAGGCGCTGGCCGCGACGCCGGCCCGGACGGCGCCGCCGGCTCCCTGGGAGTAAGGGGTCACCCGGGGTGGGAAGTCGGCGGGACCGACTTCCCACTCCGCGCTGTGAGTAGGATGCGGGGCTGTTCTTGATCCAGATCGTGTGATCGACAGTCACGGGGGAGCACATGTCGCAGGGCTATCCGCCGCCGCAGCAGCAGCAATACGGCTACGGTCCCAATCCGTACGCGCAGCAACCGCAGCCGCAGCCGTACCCGCCGCAGCAGCCGCAGCCGTACCCGCCGCAGGGGTACCAGCAGCCGCAGCAGCCCTACCCGCCGCAGGGGTACGAACAGCCGTACCCGCAGCAGCAACAGCAGCCCTACCCGCCGCAGGGGTACCAGCAGCCGCAGCCGCAGCCGTACGCGCAGCCGCAACAGCCGTACCCGCCGCAGGGCTTCCCGCAGCCGTACGCGCAGCCCGCGCCGCCGGAGTGCCCGGAGGAGGCGTACGCCGGGCGGCGCTTCCTGGCGATCGTGCTCGACTTCCTCCTCGCCCTCGTGGTCGGTTTCGCCGCCGCCCTCGCCGACGACAAGACCGCCGAGCACGCCAAGCCCGTGGCGCACGCCGGTCACCTCGCGACCCAGAGCCCGGTGGTGCCCTTCTGGGTGGCGTTCATCGGCGTCGGACTGCTCACCTCGTTCCTCAACCAGGTGGTGCTCGCCCGGCTCACCGGCTTCAGCGTGGGCAAGGGCATCCTGGCCATGCGGGTGGTGCGCCGCAAGCACGTCCAGCGTCCCAACATGTGGCGGCTGACGCGGCGTTGGCTGATCGGTTTCGTCTTCCTGGCGGTCAACCTCATCGACGACGACTTCGACCTCTGGGAGGGGGACGTCGTCGGCATGCGCTCGGTGCGCTGGAAGCACCTGCGGGAGTACGAGCAGGCGGTCGGGCGGCTCGGCTAGGCTGCGCCCGTACGGACCAGAGCATCCCGCGAACCGAGGAGAGACCGATGGCCGGCGAGCCGCAGCCCGACTGTGTGTTCTGCAAGATCGTGGCGGGCGAGATCCCCGCGACGGTGGTGCGCAAGACCGAGCGCACCCTCGCCTTCCGCGACATCGCCCCCAAGGCCCCCGTGCACGTCCTGGTCATCCCGCACGTCCACTACGCGAACGCCGCCGAGCTGGCCGCCGCCGAGCCGGGGATCGCCGCCGAACTGCTCGCCGAGGCGGGCGCGGTGGCGAAGGACGAGGGCCTGCGGGACTACCGGCTGATCTTCAACACCGGTGCGGGCGCCGGGCAGACCGTCTTCCACGCGCACGTGCACGTGCTCGGCGGCACGTCCATGACCGAGCGCATGGTCTGACGTGTCCCAGCGCGAACTCGTCGTCCTCGGCACCGCCAGCCAGGTGCCCACCCGGCACCGCAACCACAACGGCTACCTGCTCCGCTGGGACGGCGAGGGCCTGCTCCTCGACCCCGGCGAGGGCACCCAGCGGCAGATGCTGCACGCCGGGGTCACGGCGACCCAGATCACCCGGATCGCCGTGACCCACTTCCACGGCGACCACTGCCTGGGCCTCGCCGGGGTGATCCAGCGGATCAACCTCGACCGCGTCCCGCACCCGGTCGACGTCTACTTCCCGGCCTCCGGCGAGGTCTACTTCGAGCGGCTGCGGCACGCCACCGCCTACCACGAGACGGCGGTGCTGCGCCCCCGGCCGATCGACGAGCCCGGCCCGCTGCCGGCCCCCGGCGCCCGTTTCGCGCTGGACGCCGTCCGGCTCGACCACCCCGTCGAGTCCTTCGGCTACCGGCTGTCCGAGCCGGACGGCCGCCGGCTGGTGCCGCAGCGGCTCGCCGCGCTCGGCGTGTCCGGCCCGGCGGTGGGCCGGCTGCAGCACGAGGGCGCGGTCGAGGTGGACGGCCGGACGGTCACCCTGGACGAGGTCAGCGAGCCGCGGCCGGGCCAGAAGTTCGCCTTCGTGATGGACACCCGGATGTGCGAGGGCGTCCACGCGCTCGCCGAGGGCGCCGACCTGCTGGTCGCCGAGGCGACCTTCGCTGACGCCGACGCCCGCCTCGCCGAGGAGCACGGCCACCTCACCGCCGGGCAGGCCGCCAAGGCCGCCGCCGAGGCGGGCGTGCGCACCCTGGTGCTGACCCACTTCTCCCAGCGCTACCCGGACCTGGGCCAGCACCTGGCGGACGCCCGCAAGCACTTCGACGGGGAGCTGGTGCTCGCCGAGGACCTCGCCCGGGTGCCCGTCCCGGCCCGCCGCCCGTGATGGTGACGGCCGGGCCGGAAGGCCGCGGCCGGACGGAAAAGGGCTCGCGCCGCTCCGCGATCTGCCGCAGCATCGTCGGGTGCGGCCCCGCCGCCCGCCGCGGCGATCACGCGCGCGGCGTACCCTGGTGCCCCGGAGAGACCGAGCGGCACACGAGACCACGGATGGGATGAGGCAGGCCCCAGGGCCGACCCATGAGTGACACATCGCAGACCCGTACCAACGGACGGTCGCGGCCCGAGCCGGCCGACGACGGTCGCGTGAGCGCCCGGATCGTGATCCCCGAGAAGCACCCGATGGTCACCCTGCTCGGCACGGCGGACTCGCTGCTGCGCGTGATCGAGCACGGGTTCCCGGCCGCCGACATCCACGTCCGCGGCAACGAGGTGACCGCCACCGGGGACCGTGCCGAGGTCGCCCTCGTGCAACGCCTGTTCACCGAGATGATGCTGGTGCTGCGCACCGGCCAGCCCCTGACGGAGGACGCCGTGGAGCGCTCCATCGCCATGCTCCGCGAGGAGGGTCCGGACGGCCCGGCGCCGTCCGAGGTGTTCACCGCGAACATCCTCTCCAACCGGGGCCGTACGATCCGCCCGAAGACGCTCAACCAGCAGCGCTACGTCGACGCGATCGACAAGCACACGATCGTGTTCGGCCTCGGCCCGGCCGGCACCGGCAAGACCTACCTGGCGATGGCCAAGGCCGTGCAGGCCCTGCAGGCCAAGGAGGTCAACCGGATCATCCTGACCCGGCCGGCGGTCGAGGCGGGGGAGCGGCTGGGCTTCCTGCCCGGCACCCTCTACGAGAAGATCGACCCGTACCTGCGCCCGCTCTACGACGCGCTGCACGACATGATGGACCCGGACTCCATCCCGCGCCTGATGGCGGCCGGCACCATCGAGGTCGCCCCGCTCGCGTACATGCGCGGCCGCACCCTCAACGACGCCTTCATCATCCTGGACGAGGCGCAGAACACCTCGCCCGAGCAGATGAAGATGTTCCTCACCCGCCTCGGGTTCAACTCCCGGGTGGTGGTCACCGGCGACACCAGCCAGATCGACCTCCCGGGCGGCACCCGCAGCGGCCTCAAGGTCGTCCAGGAGATCCTGGCCGACGTGCCCGACATCCACTTCTCCGTCCTCACCAGCACCGACGTGGTCCGCCACAAGCTGGTCGGCCGGATCGTGGACGCCTACGAACGCTGGGACGCCCGGCAGGAGGCCGAGCAGAACGCCCCGCTCGACCGCAAGCCGGCCCAGCGCCGCCCCGGCAAGGCCGCGGCGGCCCGCGCACCCCGACAGTCCCACCGCACCGAAAGCTGAGCACCCAGCCCCTCATGTCCATCGATATCGCCAACGAGTCCGGCTGGGAAGCGGACGAGGAGGCCATCCTCGACGTCGCCCGCTTCGCCCTCGACCGGATGCGGATCCACCCGCAGTCCGAACTGTCCGTGATCCTGGTGGACGGCGCGGCGATGGAGGAGTTGCACATCCAGTGGATGGACCTGCCCGGTCCGACCGACGTGATGTCCTTCCCGATGGACGAGCTGCGCCCCGGCAAGGACGGCGAGGAGCTGCCGCAGGGCCTGCTCGGCGACATCGTGCTGTGCCCCGAGGTCGCCAAGCAGCAGGGCGAGGCGGCCCCCTCCAAGCACTCGATGGACGAGGAGCTGCAGCTGCTCACCGTCCACGGCGTGCTGCACGTCCTCGGCTACGACCACGAGGAGCCCGAGGAGGAGGAGGAGATGTTCGCCCTCCAGAAGCGCATCCTGGACGACTGGCGGGCGGGCAAGGGCCTCGGCGGCATCTCCCCGGCCCCCACCACCCACTGAGCGCGGGGCCCGAACTCCTGTGAGTGGTGAGAGTACGAGCTTCATCCTCGGCGCCGTGGCGCTGGTCGTGCTCGGCTGGTTGGCCGCGTGCGCCGAGGCGGGCCTGTCCCGGGTCTCCCGGTTCCGGGCGGAGGAGGCGGTCCGCAACGGGCGGCGCGGCTCCGCGCGGCTGCTGACCGTCGCCTCCGACCCGATCCGCTACCTCAACCTGGCGACCCTGATCCGGGTCGCCAGCGAGATGGCGGCGGCCGTCCTGGTCACCGCGGTGTGCGTGCGCAACCTGCACCCGACCTGGCAGGCCGTGCTGCTGGCCTTCGGCGTGATGGTGCTGGTCTCGTTCGTCGCGGTCGGGGTCTCGCCGCGCACCATCGGGCGCCAGCACCCGCTCACCACCGCGACCGCGGCCTCCTTCGTGCTGCTGCCGCTGGCCGCGGTGCTCGGCCCGATCCCGCGGCTGCTGATCCTGCTCGGCAACGCGCTGACCCCGGGCAAGGGCTACCGGGAGGGGCCGTTCGCCTCCGAGGCGGAGCTGCGGGCCCTGGTCGACCTCGCCGAGAAGGACGACCTGATCGAGGACGAGGAGCGCCGGATGGTGCACTCGGTCTTCGAGCTCGGCGACACCATCGTCCGCGAGGTGATGGTGCCGCGCACCGACCTGGTGATGATCGAGCGGCACAAGACCGTCCGGCAGGCGCTCACCCTGGCGCTGCGCTCGGGCTTCTCGCGGATCCCGGTGGTCGGGGACAACGAGGACGACGTGGTCGGCATTGTCTACCTGAAGGACCTGGTGCGGCGCACCCACATCAACCGGGACGCCGAGTCGGAGGAGGTCGGCGCGGTGATGCGCCCGGCCGTCTTCGTCCCGGACTCCAAGCCGGCCGGCGACCTGCTGCGCGAGATGCAGCAGCGCCGCTCGCACGTCGCGATCGTGATCGACGAGTACGGCGGCACCGCCGGGCTGGTCACCATCGAGGACGTCCTGGAGGAGATCGTCGGCGAGATCACCGACGAGTACGACCGGGAGATCGCGCCGATCGAGGACCTGGGCGACGGCTCGTACCGGATCACCGCCCGGCTGCTGGTGGAGGACCTGGGCGAGCTGTTCGGGATCGAGCTGGAGGACGAGGACGTCGAGACCGTCGGCGGCCTGCTGGCCAAGCACCTCGGCCGGGTGCCGATCCCCGGCTCGGCCTGCGAGATCCCGCTGCCGGAGGGCGCGGGGGACGGCGACGGCCTGACCGGCATCCTGCTGACCGCCGAGTCCTCGGCCGGGCGGCGCAACCGGATCGGCTCGATGGTGGCCACGCCGGTGCGCGGGTCGGCGGACGACGGGGGCGGGCCGGGCGAGTAGCGGGTGGCCGCCCGCCGCGCGACCATGGAGGGCATGACGCACAAACTTCGCGCGGAGTACGGCCCGCAGGGGGCGGCCGGCGGAGTCTCGACCTGGCACGTGGTGCGGGACGAGGACCCGTCGACGGCGCTGTGCGGCCGGACCATGGCCGACGACGCCGAGACCCGGCCCGAGCAGGAGTGGGGCACCGGGCTGAGGTGCTGCCAGCAGTGCGGCTCGCTCTACATGCACGAGACGCCGCACATGCAGGGGAGCCACCCTTACAGCTAGCCACGGTTGGATCATGGCCGAGCTCTGGAGGTCGCCATGAAGCTGCACGACGAACTGCCCACCGTCGGTACCCGGCTCGCCATGGTGTGGCGGATCGGGGCGGGGCTCGGGGGGATCTTCCTGATCGTGTTCGGGATCCTGGGGCTGACCGACCACCCGGGCTTCCTGGCCACCCACGGCGACCGGATCGCCGGGCTGTCGACCAACGGGGCGCTGAGCATCCTGTCCATCGTGGCGGGCGCGGTCCTGGTGGCCGGGGCGGTGATCGGCGGGAACTTCGCGTCCAACCTCAACATGGTGGTCGGCGTGCTGTTCGTGCTCTCCGGCTTCTACGGGCTGACGGTGCTCGGGCGGCCGGACGCCAACATCCTCAACTTCCGGATGTCCAACGTGCTGTTCGCGTTCGTGTTCGGGGTCGTGGTGACGACCTTCGGGATGTACGGCCGGGTCAGCAGCCACCTGCCGCACGACAACCCGTTCTGGCGCGAGCGGATCGAGAAGGAGGAGGACCGGCCGTCCGGTGCCGCGAAGACCTTCGTCAAGGTCCTCAACCCGAACCCGGGGCGGACCCACCCGGTCGGCCACTGAGCGGTGGGGCGGGCCGCCTATGCTCGGCGGCATGAGTGACAGCGTCGAACTCGACCCCGAAGACAAGAAGATCATCACCCTGGCCCGCTCGGCCCGCGCCCGCAACGGCGTCCCCGAGGGGGCCGCGGTGCGTGACGAGACCGGCCGCACCTACGTGGCCGGGACGGTCGCCCTGGAGTCGCTGCGGCTGAGCGCGCTGCAGACGGCGGTGGCGATGGCGGTGGCCAGCGGCGCCAAGTCGCTGGAGGCGGCGGCCGTGGTGAGCGAGGCGGAGCAGCCGGCCGAGGCGGACCTGGCGGCCGTCCGGGACCTCGGCGGGGCCGGGACGCCGGTGCTGCTGGCCGGCCCGGACGGGACGCTGCGGGTGTCGGTCGGGGCCCGCTGAGGCCGTACCGCGGGCATCGCCCCGTCGCCCCCATAGGCTCAGCGGATAATCTCACCGGAAGTGGTTCGGTGAGGGGGCTGGGGACATGGGGGCGTTGGCGTTCTTCGCCGGGCTGCTGCTGTTCGTGATGGGCATGGGCAAGTGGCAGGAGACCGGCTCGCCGTTCTGGCTCTGGGGCTCGGTCGCCTACCTGGTGCTGCTGGTGGTGTTCTCGCTCACCGGGAAGAGCGGCGGGAAGGGCGGCGGGAAGGGCTGAGCGCCCCCGGTGCCGGGCCCGGGGGCCGGGCCTGGGCGGCGGCGCTCCGGTGATCAGGGAGAATGGAGTCCATGACTGCCCCTTCCTCCTTCCGCTCCGGGTTCGCGTGCTTCGTCGGCCGTCCCAACGCGGGCAAGTCGACCCTGACCAACGCCCTGGTGGGGACGAAGGTCGCGATTACCTCCGACCGCCCGCAGACCACCCGGCACACCGTGCGCGGCATCGTGCACCGCCCGGACGCCCAGCTCGTGCTGGTCGACACCCCCGGTCTGCACAAGCCGCGCACCCTGCTCGGCGAGCGCCTGAACGACCTGGTCCGCACCACCTGGGCCGAGGTCGACGTGATCGGCTTCTGCCTGCCCGCCGACCAGAAGATCGGCCCCGGCGACAAGTTCATCGCCAAGGAGATCGCCGAGATCAAGAAGACCCCCAAGGTCGCCATCGTCACCAAGACCGACCTGGTGGACTCCAAGCGGCTCGCCGAGCAGCTGATCGCGATCCACCAGCTCGGCATCGAGCTCGGCTTCGAGTGGGCCGAGATCATCCCCGTCTCGGCGGTCGGCGACAAGCAGGTGTCGCTGGTGGCGGACCTGCTCACCAAGCTGCTGCCGGAGGGCATGCCGCTCTACCCGGACGGCGACCTCACCGACGAGCCCGAGCAGATCATGGTCGCCGAGCTGATCCGCGAGGCCGCGCTGGAGGGCGTCCGGGACGAACTGCCGCACTCGCTGGCCGTCGTGGTCGAGGAGATGCTGCCGCGCGAGGACCGGCCGGCGGACCGCCCGCTGCTGGACATCCACGCCAACGTCTACATCGAGCGGCAGAGCCAGAAGGCGATCGTGATCGGCGCCAAGGGCGCCCGGCTGAAGCACGTCGGCACGACCGCCCGCAAGCACATCGAGGCGCTGCTCGGCACCCCGGTCTACCTGGACCTGCACGTCAAGGTGGCCAAGGACTGGCAGCGCGACCCGAAGCAGCTGCGCAAGCTCGGCTTCTGAGCCGGCCTCTGAGCCGGCCTCTGAGCCGGCCTCTGAGCCGGCCTCTGAGCCGGCCTCTGAGCCGGCCTCTGAGCTGGCCTCTGAGCCGGCAACGCGCCGGTGCTGCGCGGGGGTTGCGGGTCACGCACCCTCGCGCAGCACCAGGGAGACCAGCTCGCGCTGCGAGTCGCTGAGCTTCGGGTCGGCGCAGTGCACCGTCCGGCCGTCGACGGTGATCTCGTAGTGGAAGCCGTCCGGCACCCCGTACGAGGGGGCGCGCAGGCCGCCCGCGACGGCCTCGCGGGCGAGGGCGTGGACGTGCGGGGCGTCCGTGCGGTCGGCGGTGTCGAGCTCCGCGTGGCGGACGATTCCCGCGAAGCCGCCGGTCCGGGTCACCTGGATGCGCATGGTGTCCATGGTGCTACCCGGGGGTGGGGGTTCGGGGCGGTTTTCCCGGACCGTGACCTTGGTTCCGGTTCGACACGCTATCGACGGCCGCAAGGCCCGGGAGGCAGGCCTCAGCCCGGGCTGACCCCCACCTGGGCCCAGGAGGCGGTCACGGTGTCGGCGATCGAGGGCTGGTCGGGGTAGCGGGCCTTGGCGGCGGCGACGGTGGCCCGGGCGAAGGCGGTGAAGTCGGCGTCGGCGGGCAGCCGGCGGCCGGTCAGCGCGTCGTACCAGATCCGCCCGGCGCGCTCCCAGGCCGGGCCGCCGAGGGCGGTGGCGAGCAGGTAGAACGCGTGGTTGGGGATGCCGGAGTTGATGTGCACCCCGCCGCTGTCCTCCGAGGTGTTGACGTAGTCGCGCAGGTGCGCGGGCTGCGGGTCCTTGCCGAGCCGGGGGTCGTCGTAGGCGGTGCCGGGGGCCTTCATCGAGCGCAGGGCGACGCCCTGGATGCCGGGGGCGAGCAGGCCGGCGCCGATCAGCCAGTCGGCCTGGGCGGCGTCCTGGTGCAGCGCGTACTGCTTGACGAGGGATCCGAAGACGTCGGAGACGGACTCGTTGAGCGCGCCGGGCTGGTCGTGGTACTCCAGGCCGGCGGTGAACTGCGTGACGCCGTGGGTGAGTTCGTGGCCGATGACGTCGATGCAGGCGGTGAAGTCGCCGAAGATCTCGCCGTCGCCGTCGCCGAAGACCATCCGGTGGCCGTTCCAGAAGGCGTTGTCGTAGTTCTGGCCGTAGTGCACGGTGGCGTCCAGGCGCAGCCCCTGGTCGTCGATGGAGCGGCGGCCGTAGGCGTCGGCGTAGAGCGCGAAGGTGGCGCCGAGGCCGTCGTAGGCGTGGGTGACGGAGTCGTCGGCGGTCGGGGCCTGGCCCTCGGTGCGGACGGTGCGGCCGGGCAGGCGCTGGGTGTGCCCGGCGTCGGCGATCACCCGACTGAGGGCCGGGCTCGCGGCGACGGGCGGGGGCGGGGCGAGGCGGGCCGCGCGGTGCGCGGCGTCGAGCGCGAGGGAGCGGACGGCGGGCTCGTGACCGGCCTCGGCGAGGCGGTCCAGGACGTACGGCGGGACGATCGCGCAGAGCGGCACTCCTGCTGTCATGCGGCCCAGGGTGAGTCATCGATGACCGGTTGTCACCACCTTTGGCATGACCATTTGTCGTCTCAAGGGGTGGAACGGTAGCCCGGATCACTTCGGGGGCGCGCGGGACTGGGTTACGCTGGGCTCCATCATGCGCAACGGGCTGCTTCTTCTTAGCTGCCGCGTCGAGGGCCTGTAGTCCCAAGGGGGCCGGCTCCCTCGCCGCGGGGAAAGAGCTGTGCGCGCACATCGGCGATCCAACGGCGGATCGCGAGCGGCACCGCAGAGGCCGGCCAATCGGTGTAGACCACCCCGAACCGCCCGCAGCACGCATCCACAGGAAGCCGAGAGTCACCTCCATGACCGAGCAGAGCTCCGCCGCGTCCGTCCCCGCCGCTCCCGCCTTCGTCGACCGGCCCACGCCGATCACCGCCGCCTCCGTGCGCCAGCAGCCCTCGGGCATGCGCTACGGCCGCTACCTGCCGTTCGGCACCGTCGACCTGCCGGACCGCACCTGGCCGAACGCCGTGATCACCAAGGCGCCGCGCTGGCTCTCCACCGACCTGCGGGACGGCAACCAGGCGCTGATCGACCCGATGTCGCCGGCCCGCAAGCGGATGATGTTCGACCTGCTGGTCCGGCTGGGCTACAAGGAGATCGAGGTCGGCTTCCCGTCCTCGGGCGCCACCGACTACGCCTTCGTGCGGTCGCTGATCGAGGAGGGGGCGATCCCGGAGGACGTCACCATCTCGGTGCTGACGCAGGCCCGCGAGGACCTGATCGAGCGCACGGTGCAGTCGCTGAAGGGCGCGCCGAGCGCGACCGTCCACCTGTACAACGCGACCTCGCCGCTGTTCCGCCGGGTGGTCTTCAAGGGCAGCAAGGACGACATCAAGGGCATCGCCGTGGACGGCACCCGCCTGGTGATGGAGTACGCCGAGAAGATCCTGGGCGACGAGACGGTCTTCGGCTACGAGTACTCGCCGGAGATCTTCATCGACACCGAGCTGGACTTCGCGCTGGAGGTCTGCGAGGCGGTGATGGACGTCTGGCAGCCGGGCGAGGGCCGCGAGATCATCCTGAACCTGCCGACCACCGTCGAGCGATCCACCCCGAACGTCTACGCCGACAAGATCGAGTGGATGTCGCGGAACCTGTCCCGCCGCGAGTTCGTCTGCCTGTCCAGCCACCCGCACAACGACCGCGGCACCGGCGTGGCCTCCGCGGAGCTGGCCGTCATGGCGGGCGCGGACCGGGTCGAGGGCTGCCTGTTCGGGCAGGGCGAGCGGACCGGCAACCTGGACCTGGTCAACGTCGCCATGAACCTGTTCTCGCAGGGCATCGACCCGCAGATCGACTTCTCCGACATCGACGAGGTGCGCCGCACCGCCGAGTACTGCAACCAGATGGAGGTGCACGCGCGCCACCCGTACGCCGGCGACCTGGTCTACACCTCCTTCTCGGGCTCGCACCAGGACGCGATCAAGAAGGGCTTCGACGCCCTGGCGGCGGACGCGGCGGCGGCCGGCGTGCCGGTCGGGGAGCACACCTGGGGCGTGCCGTACCTGCCGATCGACCCGAAGGACGTCGGCCGCACCTACGAGGCGGTCATCCGGGTCAACAGCCAGTCCGGCAAGGGCGGCGTGGCGTACGTGCTGAAGAACGACCACAAGCTGGACCTGCCGCGCCGGATGCAGATCGAGTTCTCCCGGATCATCCAGGCCAAGACCGACGCCGAGGGCGGCGAGGTCACCCCGGCCGAGATCTGGCGGGTCTTCGAGGACGAGTACCTGCCGACCACCGGCAACCCGTGGGGCCGGATCTCGCTGAGCGGATCGCGCACCCTGACCACCGAGGACGGGCGGGACGCGCTGATCGCCGGCGCCGTCGTCGACGGTCAGCCGGTCACCCTGACCGGTGTCGGCAACGGCCCGGTCTCCGCGTTCGCGGACGCGCTGGCGAAGATCGGCGTGGACGTACGCGTCCTGGACTACGCCGAGCACGCGCTGAGCGAGGGCGGCGACGCCCAGGCCGCCGCGTACGTGGAGTGCGCGGTGGACGGCAAGGTGCTGTGGGGCGTCGGCATCGACGGCAACACCGTGCTGGCCTCGCTGAAGGCGATGACCAGCGCCGTCAACCGCGCCCAGCGCGGGTAATTCGTCAGGGTGGCATGCGAAGGGTCGCCCTGCGGGGCGGCCCTTCGCCGGTTCCGGGCGGCGCCGGGGCCCTCCTGTGGCCTGCGCCACATTTTTTCGGATCGGAAGCCGTTGGGGGTACTGACACGTGCCGGCAACCGTGGCAACATCGATCCACCGGGAAGCCGGGTCGGTGGGACGACCTGGTGTCCGGGTCGCGTGACCTGCCCGTGGTCGGGCAGGCCGCCTGCCATGTCTGGGGAGTGGCGCCGTGACCAGGTTGTGGGGTGTTCGCCCGAGGTGGCGGACTGACGTTCTCGGTGACTTCTTCTGCCCGGGCTGCGGCGGGGACCGCAACTACCGCCGCCAGCACGGCCGGCGGTGGCTGCGGTTGCTCGGCGCCCCGGTGGTCCCGCTCGGCACGGTGGCCGGCAGCGTGCAGTGCACCGGCTGCCACGGCCGGTACGGGCTGGAGAGCCTGGAGCAGCCCACCTGCGTGCGGCTCGGCTCGATGCTGCGGGACGCCCAGTACACCGTCGCGCTGGCGATGCTCGCGGCCGGCGGCACCGCCCACCGCACGGCCCGCGAGGCGGCCTGCGCGGTGGTGCGCGAGGCCGGCTTCGAGGACTGCGGCGAGGCCCAGGTGCTGGCGGCGCTGGCCGCGCTGTCCGGGCTCGGCGCCGAGCTCTACGAGGCGCACGACCTGGAGGAGCCGGGCGGGCGGCGGCTGGGGCAGGCCGGCGGCCTCGCCGTCGAGCTGCACGCGGTGCTCGAACCGCTCGCCCCGCACCTCGCCCGGCAGGGCCGGGAGCGGCTGGTGAGCCAGGGCGCGGCGATCGCCCTGGCGGACGGGCGCTTCCTCCCGCAGGAGCGCGAGGCGCTGGCCGCCATCGGGCGATGTCTGGACCTGCCGCCGGCCCGGGTCGCGGAGCTGCTGGAGGCGGCGACCCGGGCACCGTACGGGAACCTCTGAGGCCGGGCCCGCCGGACTCCCCGGAGACCTTCCGGAAGACCTCTCGCCTCCGTAGACCGTTCGCCTCCGTAGACCTTTCGAATCCCCCACAAACGGGCCCGAGCATCCCCCCATCCGGGCCCGCCGTGACCCGCACCGCAGTGGTCCTCCCCCACGGGCCCGGTGCGGGCAACACGGCTGTCCGCGGGCGCCCGCGGCTGGGGGACAATGGCTGGCATGAGTCTTTTCCGGGACGACGGCGTCGTGTTGCGGGCGCAGAAGCTCGGCGAGGCCGATCGGATCATCACCCTGCTGACCCGCCAGCACGGCAAGGTGCGGGCGGTCGCGCGCGGGGTGCGCAAGACCAAGTCCAAGTTCGGCGCCCGCCTGGAGCCGTTCTCGCACGTGGACGTGCAGTTCTTCAGCCGGGGCAGCGAGTTGGTCGGCCGCGGCCTGCCGCTGTGCACCCAGGTGGAGACCATCGCGCCGTACGGCGGCTCGATCGTCACCGACTACGGCCGCTACACCGCCGGCACCGCGATGCTGGAGACGGCCGAGCGCTTCGCCGAGAACGAGGGCGAGCCGGCCGTCCAGCAGTACCTGCTGCTGGTGGGCGGGCTGCGCACGCTGGCGGCCGGGCTGCACGAGTCGCACCTGGTGCTGGACGCCTTCCTGCTGCGCTCGCTCGCGGTGAACGGGTACGGCGCGAGCTTCACGGACTGCGCCAAGTGCGGCCTGGAGGGGCCGAACCGTTTCTTCTCGCTCCCTGCGGGCGGCGTGCTCTGCCCGGACTGCCGAGTGCCGGGATGTGCCGTACCCTCCCCTGAGACACTGGTACTGCTCGGGGCGCTGCTGTCAGGGGACTGGCGGACGGCCGATGCCTGCGAGCCCCGGTACTGGCGGGAGGGCAGCGGCCTGGTCGCGGCCTACCTGCAGTGGCACCTGGAGCGGGGCATCCGCTCGATGAGATACGTGGAGAAGTGAGCACATGGCAGCGCGACGGCTCTTCGGCGGCGGCAAGCAGCGGAACTACGTTCCCCCGACCCCGCACCCCAGCGGTGCCCAGCCGCCGAAGATCCCCGGCGAGCTGGTCCCGGAGCACGTCGCGATCGTGATGGACGGCAACGGCCGCTGGGCCAAGGAGCGCGGGCTGCCGCGCACCGAGGGCCACAAGGTCGGCGAGTCCGTGGTGCTGGACGTCCTCAAGGGCGCCATCGAGCTCGGCGTGAAGAACATCTCGCTGTACGCCTTCTCCACCGAGAACTGGAAGCGTTCGCCCGACGAGGTGAAGTTCCTGATGAACTTCAACCGGGACGTCATCGCCCGCCGCCGCGACGAGATGGACGCGATGGGCGTGCGGATCCGCTGGGCCGGCCGGATGCCGAAGCTGTGGAAGAGCGTCGTGCAGGAGCTGCAGGTCGCCGAGGAGCAGACCAAGGGCAACGACGCCGTCACCCTCTACATGTGCGTCAACTACGGCGGCCGGGCCGAACTCACCGACGCCGCCCAGGCGATCGCGCGGGACGTCGCGGCCGGGAAGCTCGACCCGAAGAAGGTCAACGAGAAGACCATCTCCAAGTACATGTACCACCCGGACATGCCGGACGTGGACCTCTTCCTGCGCCCCAGCGGCGAGCAGCGCACCTCCAACTTCCTGCTCTGGCAGTCGGCTTACGCCGAGTTCGTGTTCCAGGACGTGCTCTGGCCGGACTTCGACCGCCGCGACCTGTGGCGTGCCTGCGAGCAGTACGCGAGGCGCGACCGCCGCTTCGGCGGGGCGATCCCGAACGAGGTGCCGGCGGGTCTGCCCGCGCAGCGCTGAGCCCGCCCGGACGACGGAAGGGCCCGCAGGAAATCGTTCCTGCGGGCCCTTCCCCGTACGTCCGTGCGTGCCTGCGGCCGTACGTCCTCGCGTCCTTGCGTCCGTGCCGGCTGCCCCGGCGCGGGAACCCGCTCAGTCCTTCTTGGCGCACTCCGCGCAGGTGCCGAAGATCTCCAGCGTGTGCGCGATGTCGCTGAAGCCGTGCTCGGCGGCGACCGCGTTCGCCCAGCGCTCCACCGCCGGGCCCTCCACCTCGACGGTGGAGCCGCAGTGCCGGCAGACCAGGTGGTGGTGGTGCCCGCTGCTGCACCGGCGGTAGACGGCCTCGCCGTCCGCGGTGCGCAGCACGTCCACCTCGCCGGCGTCGGCGAGCGACTGCAGGGTGCGGTAGACCGTGGTCAGACCGACCGAGTCACCGCGGTGCTTGAGCAGGTCGTGGAGTTCCTGGGCGCTGCGGAAGTCCGCGATCTCGTCCAGGGCCGCCGAGACGGCGGCACGCTGCCGGGTCGAGCGGGCGCGTGGCGACGGGCCTGCGGTGGTCACCGTGGGTCCTCCTGGGGTCGTTGGCGTCACGCACCTCATTGTGCCAGCCCCGCCCCCCGCTCCGGCGTGGTCGTGCCGGGGGAAGTCGGTGACGGGATTTCGACGTCGCAGACCCTCGGCCCGGGCTCGGCCCCGGTCCCGGCCCCGGCCCGGTGGCGGCGCCGGGCGAGCGGCGCGGCGATCACGCTGAACACCGCGAAGACGGCGATGGCGAGCAGCACGATGGCGGGCCCGGAGGGCACGTTGAGGTGGTAGGAGCCGGTGACGCCGGCCAGCGAGACCACCACGCCGAGCCCGATCGAGGCGGCCTGGGTGGCGGCGAAGGACCGGGTCAGCTGCTGGGCGGCCACCACCGGGACCACCATCAGCGCGCTGACCAGCAGCAGTCCGACCACCCGCATGGCGACGGTGACGGTGACCGCGGCCATCACCGCGAGCAGCAGGTTGAGCACCCGCACCGGGACGCCGGTGACCCGGGCGAAGTCCTCGTCCTGGCAGATCGCGAACAGCTGGCGGCGCAGGCCGACCGTCACGGCGACGACCACGGCGCCGAGCGCCGCGATCACGGCCAGGTCGCCGGGGGCGACGGTGAGGATCGAGCCCCACAGGTAGCTCTCCAGCGAGCCGGCGCCGGCCTGGGCGGACAGCGAGACCAGCAGCTTGCCGCAGGCCATGCCGCCGTAGAAGAGCATCGCGAGCGCGATGTCGCCGCGCTGGTTGCCGCGCGAGCGGACCAGTTCCATGGTGACGGCGCCGAGCACGCAGACCAGGACGGCCATCCAGACCGGGCTGGTCTGGAAGATGAAGCCGAGGCCGACGCCGGTCATCGCGACGTGGCCCATGCCGTCGCCCATCAGGGCCTGGCGGCGCTGCACCAGGTAGATGCCGACCGCCGGGGCGGTGATCCCCACCAGGACGGCGGCGAGCAGGGCGCGCTGCATGAAGTCGTAGGAGAGCATCTCGGTCATGCGAGCAGCCTCGGCGGGGTCAGGTCGGCGTGCGGGTGGACGTGGTCGTGGCCGGGCAGCGCGTGCAGGCCGGTGTTCGGCACGGGCGGGCCGTCGTGCGCGACGCAGCCGTCCCGCAGGACGACGGCGCGGTCGATCAGCGGCTCCAGCGGCCCGAGTTCGTGCAGCACGAGGAGGACGGCGGCGCCGCGGTCGACCTCGGCGCGCAGGGTGTCGGCGAGCACCTGCTGGCTGGCGGCGTCCACGCCGGCCATCGGCTCGTCCATGATCAGTAGTTCGGGGGAGCCGACCAGGGCGCGGGCGATCAGTACCCGCTGCTGCTGGCCGCCGGAGAGGTCGGCGACGCCGTCCCCGGCCCGGTCGAGCATGCCGACCGCGTCCAGCGCGGCGTCCACGGCGGCGCGGTCCTTGCGGCGGAACGGCAGCAGCCGGTGCTGCGCCAGCCGTCCGGTGGAGACCACCTCGCGCACGGTCGCCGGGACGCCGGAGGCGGCGGTGGTGCGCTGCGGGACGTACCCGATGCGGTGCCAGGCGCGGAACGAGCGGTACGGGGTGCCGAACAGGTCCAGGGTGCCGTGCTCCAGCGGCACCGAGCCGATCACGGCCTTGACGGTGGTGGACTTGCCGGAGCCGTTGGCGCCGAGCAGGGCGACCACCTCGCCGGGGCGGACGGTGAGGTCGATGCCGCGCAGCACCGGGCGGCCGCCGCGGGAGGCGACGGCGTCGCGGAGGCGGACGGCGGGGGCCAGGGGTATCGGGTCGGTCATGGTGCGTCCCGTCAGCTCGCGGGGGTGGCGGTGCTCGGGGTGGTGGCGCTCGGGGTGGTGGCCGGGGTGTTCGCCGGGGCGCCCAGGGCGGCCTGCAGGTTGGCCAGGTTCTGCTTCATGACGGAGAGGTAGTCGTCCTTGGTCGGGTCCTTGACGCCCTCCAGCGGGTCCAGGACGGCGGTCTTCAGGCCGAGGTCCTTGGCGACGGTGTCGGCGAGCTTGGGGCTGACCAGGGTCTCGAAGAAGATCGTGGTGACGCCGTTGTCCTTGGCGGCCTTCTGCACCTCGGCGAGGCGGGCCGGGGTGGGCTCGGACTCCGGGTCGACGCCGTTGATGGCGACCTGGGTGAGGCCGTAGTGGTCGGCGAGGTAGCCGAAGGCGGCGTGGCTGGTGACGAAGGTCTTGGTCCTGGCGCCCTTCAGGCCGTCCTGGAACTCCTTGTCCAGGGCGGCGAGCTTGGTGACCAGCTCGTCGGTGTTCTTCCGGTACTCGTCGGCGTGCGCCGGGTCGGCCTTGGCGAACTCGTCGCCGACGCTCTTGGCGATCGCGGAGTAGCGGGTCGGGTCGAGCCAGATGTGCGGGTCGCCGGCCGGGCCTTCGTGCTTGTGGCCGTCGCCCTCGGCGCCCTCGTCGAGGTGGTGGTCGACCAGCGGGCTGGCGGCGGTGGCGTCGACCTTGTGCGTGCTGGACGACTGGTCGACGGCCTGGTCGACGGTGGGCTGCAGGCCCTTGAGGTAGACGATCGCGTCGGCCTTCTGGACGGCGGCGACCTGCTTGGCGGTGAGCTCCAGGTCGTGCGGCTCGACGCCGGGCGCGGTGAGGTCGGTGACCTCGACGTGGTCCTTGCCGATCTGCTGGGCGAGGAACTCCATCGGGTAGAAGGAGGCGACGACCTTGAGCTTTCCGCCGCCGTGGGCGCTGCCGCTGCCGCACGCGGTGAGGGCGAGGGAGGCGGCGAGGGCGGAGGCGGCCAGGGCTATGGAGGTGGAGGTCCGGCGACGGGGAAGTCCGATCATCATGACAATCATTCTCATCTTAACTGGAAATGATTGTCAAATCACTCGATCGGGTGAACGGCAGGTGTCGGTGGATGGGTGGGGCCGGACAATACCGATTTGAACCCCGTACCCATGTGGCCGGTAACCTGAGGTATTCGGGTACGAGCAACCAGCCGTGCCCTGACCGTGCCGTACGTACTGAAGAGAGCACTGTGGCCGCCGACAAGATCGACACGATCGTCAGCCTGAGCAAGCGCCGTGGCTTCGTCTACCCCTGCAGCGAGATCTACGGCGGCACGCGTGCCGCCTGGGACTACGGGCCGCTGGGCGTCGAGCTCAAGGAGAACATCAAGCGCCAGTGGTGGCGCGCGATGGTCCAGGCCCGCGAGGACGTCGTCGGACTCGACTCGTCGGTCATCCTGGCCCGCGAGGTCTGGGAGGCCTCGGGCCACGTCGCCACCTTCAACGACCCGCTGACCGAGTGCATGTCCTGCCACAAGCGTCACCGGGCCGACCACCTGGAGGAGAAGTACGAGGCCAAGCACGGCTTCCCGCCGCCGAACGGCCTCAAGGACGTCAACTGCCCCGACTGCGGCACCAAGGGCCAGTTCACCGAGCCCAAGGACTTCTCGGGCATGCTGAAGACCCACCTCGGTGTCACCGAGGAGGCGTCCGGCCTGGCCTTCCTGCGCCCCGAGACCGCCCAGGGCATCTTCACCAACTTCCGGGCCGTCCAGACCACTTCGCGCAAGAAGCCGCCGTTCGGCATCGCCCAGACCGGCAAGAGCTTCCGCAACGAGATCACCCCCGGCAACTTCATCTTCCGGACCCGTGAGTTCGAGCAGATGGAGATGGAGTTCTTCGTCAAGCCCGGCGAGGACGACCAGTGGCACGAGTACTGGCTCCAGCAGCGCTGGGACTGGTACGTCGACCTCGGCCTGCGCACCGAGAACATGCGCTTCTTCGAGCACCCGAAGGAGAAGCTGTCCCACTACGCCAAGCGCACGGTGGACATCGAGTACCGCTTCAACTTCGGTGGCAGCGAGTTCTCCGAGCTGGAGGGCGTCGCCAACCGCACCGACTACGACCTGCGGGTGCACAGCGAGGCCTCCGGCCAGGACCTGAAGTACTTCGACCAGGAGTCGAACGAGCGGTACTTCCCGTACGTCATCGAGCCGGCGGCCGGCCTCAACCGCGCCATGCTGGCCTTCCTGCTCGACGCCTACTTCGAGGACGAGGCGCCGAACGCCAAGGGCGTCATGGAGAAGCGCGTCGGCATGCGGCTCGACCCGCGCCTGGCCCCGGTCAAGGTCGCCGTCCTGCCGCTGTCGCGCAACGCCGACCTCTCGCCGAAGGCCCGCGGCCTCGCCGCCGACCTGCGCACCGCGTGGAACGTCGAGTTCGACGACGCCGGCGCGATCGGCAAGCGCTACCGCCGCCAGGACGAGATCGGCACGCCGTTCTGCGTGACGGTCGACTTCGACACCCTGGAGGACAACGCGGTGACCGTGCGCGACCGCGACACCATGTCGCAGGAGCGCGTGTCGCTCGACCAGGTCAAGGCGTACCTGGGCGCGCGGCTCATCGGCTGCTGAGGCCGCGGCTGCTGAGGTCGCGCGGCCGCTGAGGTCGCGTCTGCTCGTGCGGGAGCCCTCGTTCGTTCCGGTTTCGGCCGGGGCGGGCGGGGGCTCCCTGCCGTTGGTCCTACCGCCGGCCCCAGCGGGAGCGGGGGGCGGCGGGCGGTGTGGTCGGCAGGCCCGCGGTGCGCAGGGCGGCGAAGGTGGTGCGGTGCCGGGCCTCGTCCGCGAGCAGGGCCGTCAGCAGCTGCCCGTACAGCGCCGGCTGGTCCTTCAACGCCGCTGCCAGCCGGGCCAGTTCGACGGGCGGGCGCAGGACGGTCAGCTCGCCGAGCAGGACGCCGGCCAGCTCCGGAGGCAGCTCGGCCGCCAGGGCCGCCAGATCGGCGGTCGGGCGGCCGGCCGCCTGGCGCAGCAGGGTGCGCAGGTCGGCCCGGCGGCCCTGCTGCTGGAGGCCGGCGGCGAGCGCCGTCAGCTCGGGCGTCGGCGCCGAACCCCACTCCCACAGCAGGGTCGCGCCGTCCGCGTGCTGCCCCGCCCGCTCCAGCGCGGCCAGCAGGGCGGGGAGGGCGGCCGCCGGATAGGACCAGAAGGCGTGGAACAGCTCCGCGGCCTCCTCCGCCAGGCCCAGCTCGCGCAGCTCGGAGAGCACCGCCACCGCGCGCTCGGGCGCCGACCGGGCGCAGTTGCGGGCGAGTTGGAGCGAGGCGCCGGTCGGGCCGCGCTGGGAGAGCATGCCCACCAGCAGGGCGGCGTCGGTGGCGTCCAGCCGGGCGGCGGCCTCGGTGAGCAGGTCGGCGGTCTCGGGGTGGGCGCCGGCGCGGTGCAGGGTGGTGATCCGCGCGGTGAGGGCGCCGAGGTCCGGGCGGACGGGCGGCGGGGGCGGGGTGGGTTCTTGTGCCTGGGGCCGTTGTGCCCGGGGTTGGGGTTGCTGGAGTCGGGGTTCCTGGAGTCGGGGTTCCTGGAGTTGGGGTTCGTCGAGTTGCGGGTGTCTGAGACGGATTTCCAACTCCTGCAGCTCGTTGCTCAGTTGCAGGCAGCGCGCACCCAGCCCCTCGCGCAGGGTGCGGGCCTGGGCGAGCTGGCGCAGCAGGTCCCCGTCCGGGCGCTGCCGGCCCGGGGACGCCCGTATCGCCTCGTTCAGCCGCCGCTCGCGCTGCCCCGCGTAGCGGCTGGCGTTCAGCAACTCGTCCAGCTCCGCCCGGAGTTCGACCGCCTGCTGTTCACCGTCAAGCGGTTGGCCTGCGGGTTGTGCCGTCGGCTGCATGCGCATGATCGCCCCACCCTGTCCATCTCGACCCTGACTGCGGGACATCCTGGCGTCGTCATGTGGCTGGGGAGTTAAGAACGCACGACTTGCTGTGTCCGTCTGGTGTCAAGGAGCGCGCAGGGGGCGGGCGTTGCGCGACGTGCGCCGGTCGCGCTCCGGGGCGGCCCGTGTCAGCCGGCCAGCCGCGCCCGCGCCTCCATCAGCGCGAAGCCGAGGAGGTTCAGCCCGCGCCACTCGTCCGGCTGCTGGGCCCGGATGTCGTCGGCGGCGAGCCCGATGCCCCAGATCCGGTCCAGCGGGCTGGCCTCGACCAGCACGCGGGAGCCGGTGCCGAGGAGGTAGGTGAGCAGCTCTTCGTCCTGCCCGAACTTCGCGACGTTGCCCTCGACGACGAGCTCGAACCGCCCCGCCTCCCAGACCGCGTCGTCGAAGCCCCGGACCAGCCGGCCGAGCTTCTTCGCCTCGGCGGGCGTACGGGCGGCGAGGATGCGCTCGGCGGTGTCGTGGTCGTCGAACATCCGGGCCTTCCCGGCCATCATCCAGTGCTCGGCCGAGGCGTACGTCGTGCCGTCGACGGTGAAGTCGCCGGGCCACCACTGGCTCAGGCACTCCTGCCGGGTGCCGCCGCCCTTGCGCTCGGTGTGCCCCCAGAACATCACCCACTTGGGCCGCTCACCGGCCGCCATCAGGGCGGACAGCTCGGCACGGCTGCGGGCATCGGCGGGGGAGGAGGGGTGCGTCTTGCTCATATCGTCACTCTGACACAAAGCCCGGTTCCAGGCCAACCGGTTTTCGGGCGGGGGCGGGCCGCCGGGGCCGTCCGAGCTGCGTCAAGTCGTCCGGAACGGGACGGAGATCCCCGCGTCGACCCCAGGCCTAGCCCTAGCCCTAGGCCTGGGCCGGCAGCCAGCCGTTCTGCACCGCCCGGACCCCGAACTCGAAGCGGCTGCGAGCCCCGAGCCGGTCCATCAGCTCCGTCGCCACCCGCCGTGCCGTGCGCGGCGACACCCCCAGCCGCTTGGCGATCGCGTCGTCCGTCAGCCCCTGCGCCAGCAGCCGCACCACGGTGGTCTCCTGCGGGCTGAGGGTGCCCTCCTCCTTCGCCGCGGCCGTCGCCCCGCCCAGCGGCCGCGCCTGCGTCCACACGTGCTCGAACAGGGCGCACAGCGCCACCAGGGTGCCGTGCCCGGTCAGCACCACGGCCCCGGCGCGGGTGTCCTCCCCGCTGACCGGGATCAGCGCGGCCTTCCGGTCGAAGATGATCATCCGGGTGGGCAGCTCGGGCGCCGTGCGCACCTGCCCGCCCAGCTCCGCCAGCCACTCCACGTACGCCACCGTCGGCAGGCTGTTGCGCACGCTGTCCTGGTACACCGTCCGCATCCGCACGCCCCGGGCCAGCAGTGCGTGGTCGTGCGGGCGGGAGGCCTCGATGCTGGCCGGACTGTGTCCGCCGCCGGGCGCGAAGGTCATGATCTCGGTCGTCAACTCGCGGGCCAGGGAGGCGATCCGGTCCCGGATCCGATCGAGCCCGACCAGCTGCTCCACCCCGGCCTGCGCGGCGGCCGGCTTCAGGTCCGCGTACTCCGCGATCAGTTGGGCCGCCGCCGCGCGGGAGGCCTCGATCCGCAGCTGCTGCGCGGCGAGTTCGGCCTGCTGCCGGGCCATCAGCAGCTCCATGCCCACCTCGGGCGGCACGGCCCGCAGCTGGCCCTCGCGCTCGTAGGAGACGCGCAGCAGGGCGAGTTCGCTCAGCAGGTCGAGGCTGCGGCGGATCTCGTCCTCGGAGTGTCCGAGCCGTTGGGCCAGGGCTCGCACCCCGTCACCCGGACTCGCCAGCATGGCGCGGTAGACCGCCTCCGAGACAGCGTCCAATCCGAGCGCCGCAAGCATGCCCGTTCCCCCGTGCGTCAAGCGTGAACCACTGCGCACGCGATCATTCCACACGGTGTTCGACCAGGCCAGAGCGGTCGGTGGACGGTTCCGGACAGTGCCGGAACCGTCCGCGTTGCCCCCCTATGCTGCGATGCCACCGGTTCGGCAGAGTCCGTCCCATGTACCTGATCCACGCCGAACTCCGGGCCCCCGCACCCGGCGCAGCCCTCGGGGCGGACCCCGCCCGGGCCCTGCTGGCCGCCGCCCTGCCCGCCGAGCGCATCGAGCACGTCGTCGTGCACGAGGGCACCGGCCCCGGCGCCGTGCTCGGGGTCTACGTGATCGCCGAGCGGCTCGCCGAGGCCGAATCCGCCGTCGCGGGCTTCTGCCGCCGTGCGCTGCCGACCCTCCCGGCCTTCGGGGGGTGGACGGTCCTGCGCGTCGGGGCCCCGCTGGTGGCGCCGTTCTACGAGCGCCTGCTGTCCGGAACCGGTCCGGCTGGACGGAATCGGTCACTGCCGTTTCCGTCCATCTGAAAGCCCTTCCACCGGCCCTGAGCTGCGGCGAAAGTAGTACTCGTCAGCCGGGAGCACAGCCCGGACGACACGGTGAAGCGTCAACCGCGGGACGCGAGACCGGCCGCACCACCCCTTCGTTCCAGCTCCCGAAAGGCTCCACCACCATGCTGCGCACCTCCCTCGCCAAGGCCGCCGCGGTCACCGCCCTCGCCCTCACCGCCCTGCTCCCGCTCGCGGGCCAGGCGTCCGCCAACACCATCTGGGACGCCCCCACCGCCGCCGCCCCGGCGAACACCATCTGGGACGCCCCCTCCGCCGCCGCCCCGGCGAACACCATCTGGGACTGACGGCCCGGGCCCCGCAGGCCCGCCCGCTCCGCTCCACCCCGCGCCGCCCAGGCCACCCGACCGCTGCTCCTGCAGGGCAGCCGTCCCCGCCGGGCGCGCGCCGCACAGACTTCCGCGCCGACCACCGGTGTCCGCGCGAGCACCACCCCCGAACCCTTCACGCCGTCAGGACTCACTCCGCCATGTCTTCGTCCAAGCTGTCCAAGCTGACCCGCGTCGCCCTCGCCGCCTCCATCGCCGCCTCCGGCGCGATAGCCGTGACCGCCCTCACCCCCACCGTCGCCAGCGCGGCCACCACGTCCACCGTGGGCGGTCAGATCAGCCGGTCCGAGATCCTCTCCCGCGCCCAGTACTGGTTCAGCCAGAACCCGGGCCTGACGTACAACCAGGGCGGCACGTTCCGCGACTCCAGCGGCCGCAGCTACCGCACCGACTGCTCCGGCTACGTGTCGATGGCCTGGCACCTGGGCTACAGCGCCAACACCCAGTCGCTCTGGGACAGCGAGAGCTACGAGATCCCGCGCAGCGACCTGCGCGCGGGCGACATCCTCGACAGCTACTACAACCACGTCATCCTCTTCGAGAAGTGGGACGACGACGCCCACACCACCTTCTCCTACTACTCCTTCGGCTCCACCCCGGTGAAGCACCGCACCGGCGTCTCCATCAACGGCACCCTCGACTCGCACCCCAACAGCGAGTACCACGCCCGCCGTTACAAGAACGTCGTCGAGGACGTCAACGTCTCGCCGTCCTCGCTGCCCGCCGGCACCCTGGTCAAGTCGCCGAACGGCCCGTCCGTCAAGGTCATCATCAACGGCGCGGGCGTGCCGGTGGCCGGCTCCGACGTCGGCGCCGACGGCTACGACCTCAGCAAGATCGTGACCGTGGACGACGGCGCGTTCAACGCCCTGCCCACCGTCCCGCCGTCGGGCACCGTCGTGCACGACCAGGGCGGCGGCGCGGCCCGGTACGTCGTGGTGGGCGGCGCGGCCCTGCCGATCTCCGGCAACGACTGGACCGCGGACGGCTACAACACCCGCGCCGACCTGGGCGTCCCCACCTCCTGGCTGCAGGGTGCCGTCGGCAACACCCTGTCCACCGGGCTCGTGGTGATGGACCAGTCCGGCAGCGACCCGAGCCGCTACGTCATCGTCAACGGCACCGCCCTGCACATCTCGGGCGCCGAGTGGACCGCGGACGGCTACGACAAGCAGACCCTGATGGGCGTGCCCGGGGACTGGCTGAAGAGCGCGGCCGCGGGCTCGCTGGCCTCCGGCACCGTGGTGATGGACCAGTCCGGCAGCGACCCGAACCGCTACGTGATGGTCAACGGCGCCGCCCTGCACATCTCCGGCGACGAGTGGACCGCGGACGGCTACAACCTCCGGCCCCTGATGGGCGTGCCCGGCCAGTGGCTGAACGCCGCCGCCGCCAAGGCCCCCGCAGACGGCACCGTCGTCAAGGACGAGGCCGGCGGCTCCGCCCGGTACGCCATGGTCGGTGGCGCCGCCGCGCCGATCTCCGGCACCGAGTGGACCGCCAACGGCTACGACAAGCAGCCCACCCTGGGCGTGCCCGGCGCCTGGCTGGGTGCCGCCGCCGCCAAGAGCCCCGCCGACGGCACCGTCCTGGCGGACTCCGCGGGCACCGACCCGAGCCGCTACGTGGTGGTCGGCGGCGCCGCCGCCCACATCTCCGGCGCCGAGTGGACCGCCGACGGCTACAACGGCAAGCCGCTCGCCGCGGCCCCCGGCAGCTGGCTCGGCACCCTCACCAAGAAGGGCGTCGCCGACGGCACCCTGATCAAGGGCCAGGCCGGCACCGACCCCAGCGTGTACGTCATGGTCAACAACTCCGCCCTGCCCCTGACCGGCGCCGAGTTCACCACCTCCTACGCCAACCAGCCCGTCGTGGGCGCCCCGGAGGAGTGGGAGGCCGCCCAGGCCGCCCGCCCGCTCGCCAACGGCACCCTGGTCAAGAACGTCAACGGCACCGACCCGGGCGTCTACGTGATGGCCGGCGGCATGGCCGTCCTCCTCAGCGGCGCCGACTACACCGGCTACGGCTACGACAAGCTGCCGCTGCGCGCCGTCCCGGGCACCTGGGAGCAGGCCGCCGCCGCCAAGGCCGCCCCGGCGGACGGCACCCTGATCCAGTCCTCCGACAGCGCCACCGTGTGGCAGGTCGTCGGCGGGAGCAAGAAGGCCGCCGCGGCCGGCAGCTACAACGCCGCCGACGTGGTGAAGGTCCCCACCGCGCTGACCGCGAAGCTCCCGACCGTCACGGCCTGAGCCGCCGACACGGTCTGATGCACCGTCGCGGCGCGAGCCGCCGTGGCCGCCCGATCCACTCCGCCGCCGTCCGGGCGGCCCGGCCGAGCCGCTCCGGCCGGGCCGCCCGGCCCTCCTCGACCACCGACCCGCGCCACGCCCCAGGGGGTTCCACCGCCATGCCCGCCGCCCGCAAGAAGCCCGCACTCGCCGCCACCGCCGTCCTGCTCGGCCTCGCCGCCCCGCTCGTCCTCGGCGCCGGCCAGGCCTCCGCGGCCTCGGTGGCCAGTTGGGACCAGGTCGCCCAGTGCGAGAGCAGCGGTGACTGGAGCATCAACACCCACAACGGCTACTACGGCGGCCTGCAGTTCTCCCAGAGCACCTGGCTCGCCTACGGCGGCGCCCAGTACGCGCCCTACGCCAACCAGGCCACCAAGCAGCAGCAGATCCTGATCGGCGAGAAGGTCCTGGCCGGGCAGGGCCCCACCGCCTGGAGCGTCAGGTGCCGCGGCCCGCTGATCAACGACCACGCCGACCCGTACCCGGCCACCACCTCCTACCCGGACCCGGCCTCGCTGCCCACCGGCACCCTGGTCAAGTCCCCGGCCGGCCCGGACGTCAGGGTCCTGATCAACGGCGCGGGCGTGCCGGTGGCCGGCTCCGACGTCGCGCCCGACGGCTACGACCTCGGCAAGGTCGTCACCGTCGACGAGGCCCGCTTCAACGCCCTGCCCACCACCCCGCCGCCGGGCACGGTGGTGCACGACCAGGCCGGTGGCGCCGCCCGCTACGTGGTGGTGGCCGGCGTCGCGCTGCGGATCTCCGCCGCGGACTGGACGGCCGCCGGCTACAACACCCGGGCCGACCTCGGGGTGCCCAGCGCCTGGCTGAAGGGCGCCGCCGGAGCCACCCTCCCGGCCGGGCTCGTCGTCCACGACCAGGCCGGCGGCGCGGCCCGGTACGTCGTGGTGGGCGGAGCGGCCCTGCCGATCTCCGGCGCCGAGTGGACCGCGGACGGCTACAACACCCGCGCCGACCTGGGCGTGCCGGGCGGCTGGCTGGCCACCGCCGCGAACGCCACCCCGCCCACCGGGACCGTGGTCACCGGCCAGGGCGGCACCGACCCCTCGATCTACCTCATGGTCAACGGCACCGCCCTGCACATCTCCGGCGCCGAGTGGACCGCGAACGGCTACGACAAGCAGACCCTGATGGGCGTCCCCGAGGCCTGGCTGCAGGGGGCCGCCGCCAAGCCGCTGCGCAACGGCACCGTCGTCAAGGACAGCTCCGGTGCCGATCCCACGGTCTACGTGATGGCCGGCGGCATGGCCGTCCCGCTGACCGGCGCCGACTTCACCGGCCTCGGCTACGACACCCAGTCCCTGATGGGCGTGCCCGGCAGCTGGCTCGGCGGCGCCGCCGCCAAGGCCGTCCCCGCCGACGGCACCCTGCTGCTCTCGCCCGACACCCCCACCGTGTGGCGGGTCGTCGGCGGCGGCAAGCAGGCCCTGGTGGCCGCCGACTTCGACTCCGGCCGCTACAGCTTCGCCGACGTGGTGAAGGTCCCCGCCGCGCTGACCGCCAAGCTCCCCACCGCCACCGGCTGACCGCCCGCCCGTGCGGCGTGCCCGGCACGGACCTTCCGTGCCGGGCACGCGGCGTTCCGGCCGGTACCTGGCGAACTTCGAGGAGCCGGTCGGTGAGGGCGAGCAGGTTTTGGCGCCCTGAGGGGCGTTCAGCAATGGTCCTCGACGTACACCATGCGGCGGCCGGAGTCGGAGCGGAATTCGTGGGCGGTGTAGCGGCCGTGGTCCGGGTCGCCGCCGGGGCCGCCGTAGCCGCGCTTGATCAGCTCCCACAGCTCGGGGCGCCGGTCGTCGGTGGTGGCTTCCGGGGCGAGGCCGCCCATGCGGCCCCAGACGAGGGCGGTTTCGAGCGTGCGGACGAGCCGGCGGACGGTGCGCAGGTCGAGGTGTTTGCGGTGCAGGGTCCAGGTGGTGCCCTCGTCGTCGAGGAGGGTGACGAGGCCGGGGGTGCTGCCGGGGTTCTGCGCGAACGTCTGCATGGGGAGCAGTTTTTCAGGGGCCCGCCGGGTGTTCCCAGCGCAGGTCCGGGTGGTCGCCGAGGCGGTAGGTGTGGGTGTGCTCGGTGAGGTGGAGGCGGACGGCGGTGAGGTCGGGGCTGCCGGCCTCGCGCCAGGCGGCGACGAGGCGTTCGACCTGCTCCCAGAGCTTGACCGGGCCGTACTCGCGGACCGTCCAGCCGTAGGTGTCGTCGACGACCTCGGCGAGGGAGCGGCGGGCGGGGTCGTGGAGCAGGTGGACGGTGGCGCAGTCGTCCAGCGTGGTGTGCAGCTCGCAGCCGGGGAAGGCGAGTTGGGCGAGCAGGGCCGGCGTCCCGGAGGTCAGCAGCGAGGGCGGGGTGCGCGTGTCGCGCCCCGGGGTGGTGCCGATGCCGGACCAGGGGTACGGCTCGGTGACGCGCGGCGGCATCGGTGAGGGGCCGAGGACGCGGCCGTCCGCCGTGCCGTCCGGGCGGGCGGTGAGCCGGACGAGCGCGGTGCCGAGCGTGGCGGTGATCGTCCCGCCGGGCGCGGTCCACCGCACCCAGCCGTGCGGGAGGCGGGTGACCGGCTCGGTCGCGATGACCCGCTCGTACGGGCCGGACGGCGAGGTGGTGAAGTCCGCCGCGTACCCGGCCTCCGCGAGGGAGACGCGGGCGTGCCCGGCGAGCGCGGCGTCGGCCTCGACGGCCGTGACCTCGGCGCCCAACTGGCAGAGCAGCGCGGTGGAGTAGCCCGTCCCGGCGCCGATGTCCAGGACGCGCGAGCCCGGGGCGACGTCCGCCGCCTCGATCAGCCGCGCGACCGCCGTCGCCCCGGGGAGGTGGCGGACGGGCAGGCCGCGGACGGGCCGCCAGGTGGCCTGGTCGGCGAGGTACCGCGCCCGGTTCCATTCCACCTGGAGCACCAACGGCCATTCGTTGTCCGCGAGTTCGGCGAGTCCGGCGGTGTCGGTCACGGTCCGCCACCCGCCTCGGGCGGGCCGGAACACCCCCGGCCGCAGGAACAGCGGGCGCGGCACGGCGGCGACGGCGGCGCGGAGCCGGGGGGAGAGGGAGGAGGGCGATGCGCCGGGTCGGTCCTGCATGGCCCCCTCAAGACTGCGGGAAAACGCATCTCCCGCCATATCTAACGTATAGCGCAAGGGGGGCCTTGCGGCAAGGCCCCCTCGGGGGCGCACAATCGCTGGCCTGAGATCGGAGATGATGCCATGACCCCCCTCTCGACCAGCGTGTTCGCCCTCCCCGCCCGCCTCGCCGCGAAGGCCGACCCGGCACTGACCGCCGCCGACGAGCGGCACTTCGCCGCCGTCGCGGAGGCGCTGGCGCAGGCGGTCGCCGAGGTGTCCGACCAGCTGGACACCCTGCGTCGCGCCCCCGGCGGCCTCGGCCGGGCGGCGATGGACCGGGACGTGGAGGTGCACCGCCTGTCCGCCCGCCTGCGCACCCTGCGCCGCTTCGGGCTGGACGTCTGTCTGGGGCGCGTCGTCACTGACGGCGACGGCGACCCCGTGTACGTCGGCCGCCTCGGCCTCACCGACAGTGAGGGCCGCCGCCTGCTGGTGGACTGGCGCTCCCCGGCCGCCGAGCCGTTCTTCGCCGCCACGCACGGCCACCCGATGGGCCTGGCCAGCCGCCGCCGCTACCGCTGGACGGCGGGCCGGATCAGCGACTACTGGGACGAGGTGTTCACCGCGGACGGCCTGGCGGGCCACGCCGCGCTGGACGACCAGTCCGCGTTCATCGCCAGCCTGGGCGGCAGCCGCTCGCCCCGGATGCGGGACGTGCTGGCCACCATCCAGGCCGACCAGGACGCCATCATCCGGGCCGGGTCGAAGGGCGCCCTGGTGGTGGACGGCGGCCCCGGCACCGGCAAGACCGTCGTCGCCCTGCACCGCGCCGCGTACCTGCTGTACGCCGACCCGCGCCTGGGCCACCGGCGCGGCGGCGTGCTGTTCGTCGGCCCGCACCAGCCGTACCTGGCGTACGTCGCCGACGTGCTGCCGAGTCTTGGCGAGGAGGGTGTAAGGACGTGCACGGTCCGTGACCTCCTCCCCGAGGGAGCGGGCGCGGCGCCGGAGGCGGACGAGGAGGTGGCCCGGCTGAAGTCCTCGACGGGCATGGCGACGGAGGCGATCGAGCGGGCCGTCCGCCTGTACGAGGAGCCGCCGACCGAGGGCATGACCGTCGAGACCTACTGGGCCGACCTGCCGCTCACCCCCGCGGACTGGGCGGACGCCTTCGCCGCCCCCGAGCCGGGCACCCCGCACAACGAGGCCCGCGAGCAGATCTGGGACGAGCTGACCGGCATCCTCCGGGAGAAGCTGGTGGAGGACGAGGACGAGCCGGTCTCCGACCAGCTCTTCCGCCGATCCCTGCGCCAGAACCGGGAGTTGGTCACCACCCTCAACCGCGCCTGGCCGATGCTGGAGCCCACCGAGCTGGTCGGCGACCTCTGGTCGGTGCCCGCCTACCTGCGGATGTGCGCGCCCTGGCTCGGCCCGGACGAGGTGCGGCTGCTGCAGCGCAAGGACGCCCCGCACGCCTGGACCGTCTCCGACCTGCCGCTGCTCGACGCCGCCCGGCACCGCCTCGGCGACCCCGACGCGGCCGCCCGCAAGCGGCGGCGGGAGGCGGCGGCGGAGGCGGAGCGCGAGCGGATGGCCGACGTCATCGGCGACATCCTCGCGGCCGACGAGGACGGCGAGGGCGCGGTCACCATGCTGCGCGGGCAGGACCTGCGGGACACCCTGGTCGACGACGGCGCCCTGCCGGAGGACCCGCTCGCCTCGCTGGAGGGGCCGTTCGCGCACATCGTCGTCGACGAGGCGCAGGAGCTGACGGACGCGGAGTGGCAGATGCTGCTGCAGCGCTGCCCGTCCCGCAGCTTCACCATCGTCGGGGACCGGGCGCAGGCCCGGCACGGCTTCACCGAGTCGTGGGAGGAGCGGCTGGCGCGGGCCGGCGTCGACCGGGTGCAGCTCGCGTCGCTCACCGTCAACTACCGCACGCCGGAGGAGGTCATGGCGGAGGCGGAGCAGGCGGTGCGGGTCGCGCTGCCGGACGCCAACGTGCCGACGTCGATCCGGCGGAGCGGAATTCCGGTGCGGCGCGGGGAGGTCGGCGAGCTGGAGGCCGTGCTGGCGGGGTGGCTCGCGGAGCACGAGGAGGGGACGGCGTGCGTCATCGGCGCTCCGGAGTTCCAGGAGCTGGCCCGGGTGCGGTCGTTGACGCCGACGCTGGCGAAGGGGCTGGAGTTCGACCTGGTGGTGGTCGTCGATCCGGCGGCGTTCGGGGACGGGATCGAGGGCGCGGTCGACCGGTACGTGGCGATGACGCGGGCGACGCAGCGGCTGGTGGTGCTGGAGCCCGGCGGCGCTGGATCGCGCTGCTGAGGGAGGAGTTGAGGAGCAGCGTGACGGCGCAGAGGACCAGGAGGAAGAGGAGGTTCGCGACGCCGGGGTCGGCGGCGCGGACGGGGTAGGAGGCGAGGAACCCGGCGCCCGCCCCGGTCGCGACGGAGAACGCTGCGGTGGCGACCAGGGCGGCCCGGGGTCGGGTCGGTGAGGTCATGCGGGGGAGGGGGCCGGGGGCGGCGGGCTGATGTCCTGGGGGCGGGTGGTCCACTCGGTACCGCCGTGCGGCGGGCGGAGGTAGACCAGGCCGGCGATGGTGTCCATGACGACGCCGAGGCGCTTGGCGCGGGCGTCGTAGGCGAGTTCGCCGGGGGAGGGGGCGGTGGGCGTGGGGGTCACACGAGCACCCAGCTGTCGAGGCGGACGGTGATCACCTTGTTGTTGGCGCCCACCACCTTGGCGGGGAGCGGGATGCCGCCGGGGCGGGTGAGCGTGAGGGTCGAGCCCAGCTCGGGGAACCACGGGTGCTGGGCGGCCTGTTCGCGACGGGCCCGGACGCCGGCGCGCAGGACGTCGATGATCTGGAGGACGACGGAGGTCGGAGCGGCGCCGAGGTCGATCAGGATGACGCCGGTGGCCGAGGCGCACGTCCAGTCGATCCCGGGGGAGGGGAGCTGGGTGCCGGCGTAGGAGAGGGTCGACTTGAGGTCGTCGAGCGCGTCGGCGGCCTCCCGGCGGTCCTCGGCGGTGATCTTTCTGAGCATGGAAGACATGGCGCGGGGCTCCTGGGGGATTTGATGATTGCCCATTCAGGGTGGGGGATCGGGCGCTACTCTGTGAAGGCGTATGGTCACAGCAAGTCGCAAGTTAGGAGCGGCCCATGCCCGCGCCCGAAGTCTCTCTCGGCGGTATGACCCCTCGCGAGTTCTACGCCTCGGAGTTGAAGAGGCTTCGGGAGGCGATGGTCCCGAGGATGTCGCAGGAGAAGCTGGCGGCGCTGGTGTTCGTTTCTGCTGGCTACATCGGGCAGTTGGAGACGATGGCCCGGGTGCCGCAGCTCGACCTGTCGAGGCGGATCGATGAGGTGCTCAAGACGGGGGGTGTGCTTGAGCGATTGCACTCGCTGCTGGACTTCTCGCGATTTCCTGATTACTTCAAGCACGCCAAAGAGCACGAGAGTCAGGCGTTGAGCATCAGCGAGTTCGCGGCGCTCATCGTGCCTGGCGTGCTGCAGACTCCCGAGTACGCGCGGGCGATCTTCATCGGTGCTGAGCCGACGCGTACGGACGAGCAGCTGACGGAACTGGTCGCGGCGCGGATGGAGCGCGCTCGGATTGTCGCCGATCCTGCGGGGCCTGAACTGTGGTTCATCCTGGACGAAGCCGTCCTTCGGCGTGTTGTCGGCACCCGCGGCACTTCGGCGGCTCAGCTGCGTCACATCGCGGATGTGATCAAGCGGCGACGTGCGGTCATTCAGGTGATCACGTACGAAGCCGGGGCGCATGCCTTGCTCGAAGGTCTGATGTGTCTGATGACTTTCGCTGAAGCACCTCCGCTGGTCTATACCGAAGGACCTCACGCTGGCCAACTTCTGGACGATTCTCAGTTGGTGGCCAGATGTCGCCGGGCCTACGATCTTGTGCGGGCCGTCGCATTGTCGCCGGAGGCGTCCCTGGCTCTGATCCTGTCGGCGGCGGAGGAACACGAGCATGCCCAATCAAGCCCAGCCGCTCGCCCGATGGCGTAAGAGCAGCTTCAGTGGTGGCAGTGGCGCCTCCTGTGTGGAGGTCGACGACGCCAACCCCGGCCGCGTCCGCGACTCGAAGGACCCGAGCGGCCCGGCCCTCGCCTTCACCCCGGCGGCCTGGCAGTCCTTCGTGACCGCCGTCCGCTCGGGCGAGTTCGGCACCACCGCCATCTGAGCCCGTTCGCATCCTGCGGCCCGGTCGTCGTCCGACGACCGGGCCGTCTTGCTTGCCCATGGCAGACCGTTCAGGTGAACCCGCAGCTCAGCTCCGATAGTTCGTCAACGATGGGTGCTACCAATTGCTGTGCACTCGGGCCTGAGTCACGCACCTCATCACAGCGAGAACGGAAGACCGTCGCATGGCAATCGCACTCCGCAAGACGCTCGCCGTCGCCGCCCTGGCGCTCACGGCCTCATTCCTCCCCACCGCCGGAGCCGGCGCCGCCGACACCGCCCACCGGGCCCAGCGCACCCCCAACCTCTACTGCCTCGCCAACGCCTGGGGCAGCGCGAACGTCTCGGTGAAGCCGTGCAACGCCGGTGACGCCGGCCAGCACTGGAGCCTCTCGGGCGAGCGGATCGCCCTCTCCAACGCGCCGGCCTACTGCTTCGCGAACGCCTGGAACACCGCGAACGTCGGCACCAAGCCGTGCGATCCCGGTGACATGGGCCAGTATTGGACCGTCACCGGCCAGCAGATCTCCCTCACCTTCGCCCCGGCCTACTGTCTCGCCAACGCCTGGGGTACTCCGAACGTCGGCACCAAGCCGTGCGACACCTCCGACCCCGGGCAGCACTGGGTGATCTTCAACGACGAGATCACCCTGGCGAACGCCTGATCCTCCGCCGCCGCGCCCGGGACGCAACAGTCCCGGGCGCGGCCCCTTTTCGCCCCACATCCTTCGCCTCGCCCGCCCCTGGCTGCCAGGATGTCGGCCATGGACTCCGGGGGCCCGCAGAGGCGGATCATCGACGACCGCTTCGAACTGCTCGAACGCCTCGGCGGCGGAGGCATGGGCCTGGTCTGGCGCGCCCGCGACACCATGCTGCACCGCGAGGTCGCCCTCAAGGAGGTCCGCCCGCCGGACCCGGCGCGGACGGCCGACGACCCCGCCGCCGCCCACGAGTTGCGCGAGCGCGTGCTGCGCGAGGCCCGGGCGCTGGCCCGCCTCCAGCACCCGAACGTCGCCGTGATCCACCACATCGTCGACACCCCCGAACACCCCCACCCCTGGCTCGTCATGGAGCTCGTCACCGGCGGCAGCCTCGCCGACCGGCTCGCCCGCGGCCCGCTCACCGTCCCCGAGGCCGCGCGGATCGGACGGGGCGTCCTCGCCGCGCTGAGCGCCGCCCACGCGGCGGGCATCCAGCACCGCGACGTCAAACCCGCCAACGTGCTGCTGCGCGCGGACGGCACCCCCGTCCTCACCGACTTCGGCATCGCCGCGGTGCAGGACGCCACCACCCTCACCACCACCGGCGCGCTGATCGGCTCGCCCGAGTACATCGCGCCCGAGCGCATCCGGGGCGAGGAGGGCAACCCGGCCTCCGACCTCTGGTCGCTCGGCATGCTGCTCTACGTCGCGGTCGAGGGCCGCCACCCGCTGCGCCGGTCCACCGCGCTGGCCACGCTCGCGGCCGTCCTGGACGAGCCGCTGCCGCCGTCGACCCGCTCCGGCGCGTTCGGCCCGGTGCTGGCACGCTTGCTCGCCCGCGACCCCGCCGCCCGGCCGGACGCCGAGGAGCTGGACCGGGTGCTCGCGGCCGCCGAACGGGCGGAGGCGCCCGCACTGCGGGCGGCGGAGGTTCCCGCTGCGCGCCGGAGTCGGCGACCGGCCGTGGTGACGGGCGTCGCGGCGGCCGTCGTGGCCCTGGCCGTCACCGCCGGGTGGCTCCTGAGCCCGGACGCCGGCCGGGGCGCCGCGACGGGTGGCGGCAGCGGTAGCAGCCCTTCCGTCCGGACGACCGCACCGGGCGCGGCCGTTCCGACCACGACCGCCGCCGCCGGTTTGGTACCTGGGCCGTCCGCCTCCGGTACCGCACCTGCGATCAACTCGCCCCGGACCATGGCCCTGTCGGTGTGCCCGTCCCCGGCCGTCACGCTGGAGCTGGCCCCCGCGGTGAACTCCTTCCCGGCAGGGGAGAAGCCGCGCCTCGTCCTGACCGTCCGGAACGCGGGCGGCGACAACTGCCGCGTGGACCTGGGCCGCACGGCTTCCGCGCTCACCGTGACGAGCACGACCGGTGAGCGGATCTGGTCCTCGGCCGACTGCCCCAGCGATTCGGGCAGCGTTTGGGTGGAGGTCCCGGCCGGTTCCTCGCAGGCCGAGACCTTCACCTGGGACCGCAGCCGGAGCAGGCCGCAGTGCGCGCCACCGGAGCAGCCCGCCGCGCCGACCGGCACGTACCTGGTGTCGGCCGCGCTCTCCGGTGTCTCGGGCGGCGAGGTCGCCGCCCGGACCACGTTCCGGATGGCGGGCTGAGTTCCGATCGGTCACCTGCCGCGCTGATCGTCCGCCGCCCCGCCCGGTTGCCGGCGGCGCCTGCGCTGCACGGCCCGGACGATGTCCGTCCCCGCGAGCTCCAGGAAGACCGAGGCCTCCGCCATCCTCGCCCCGGCCGGTGTGGCCGGGCCGAGCAGGTCCGCCCCGCCCCGCGCGAACTCGGCCAGGGCGGCGTTGCGTTGGGCGCTCGCGAGCATCGCCCGGTACCAGATGTCGTCGTCGACGACGTACCGCTCGCGGGGGCCGTTCTCGTCCCGCTCGCGCCGTACCAGCTCCTGCCCCTCCAAATAACCGATCGCCTTCGAGACCGAGGCCGGGCTCACCCCGAGCCGCTGCACCAGGTCGGCGGCGGTCAGGCTGCCGCAGTCGGTGACGTAGAGGCACGCGAGCACCCGGCCCACCATGCGCGGCATGCCGAGGTGCGCCAGCAGCTCGGCGAGCTGCCTCGCGTACTCCTCCACCGCCGCCGGGTCGCGCCCGTCGCCGGTGCTCGCGCTGCCCTCCGGCACCCGGGGTGCCGAGGCCCTGCTGCGCCGGGAGCGCCGTACGGTGGCGCGCTGCGCGTTGTCCGCCCGGTAGCCGGACGGGCCGCCGTTGCGGGCGATCTCGCGGGTGACCGTGGAGGTCGGGCGGGCGAGCTGCCGGGCGATCTCCCCGTAGCCCAGCCCCGCGGTGAGCCCGGCGGCGATCGCGCGGCGCTCTTCCTGGGTCAGTCTGGCGCCTGGCACGGGCGCTCCTCTCGTCGCCGCCGAGTATGCGCCTGCTTCCGATTCCATTGCAACAGTCGGTCGCCGCCCTGATTGCATTAGTCGACAAGCTCATTGCAAGGAATTACCGCCTCTCACCTGGGAGTTCATTCCTGACCAGCGCTCAGGGCATTGATGGGTTCGCGAACACCGGCCTAATGTTTTCCCCGAAGCGAAACAGCATCCGACCCACGGGGGAGACCACCATGAAGACCATCGTCCGCGCCGCTCTCGCCGCCGCTCTGCTCGCCTCGGTCTCGGCCCCGGCCGCCGTCGCCGCCGAATCCTCGCACGGCGCCGACCACGCCGGCGTCCGGGCCGTACTCGACCGCGCGGTGACCGAGGGCGGCCTGCCGGGGGCCCGGGCCGAGGTCCGCGACGGCGACTCGACCTGGTTCGGGACGGCCGGCACCGCCGACCTGGACACCGGCCGCGCGATCGCGGCGAAGGACCGGTTCCGGATCGGCAGCACCACCAAGACCTTCGTCGCCACGGTCGTCCTCCAGCTGGCGGCCGAGCAGCGGCTCGGCCTGGACGACAGCGTCGAGCACTGGCTCCCCGGCATGGTCGACGGGTACGGCTACGACGGCTCCAAGATCACGATCCGTCAACTCCTCAACCACACCAGTGGCGTCTTCAACTACGCCGAGGACCCGGCCTTGGGGAAGGAGTTCGTCGGCACGCCGTTCCTGCAGCACCGGTTCGACGACTTCACGCCGCGCCAGCTCGTCGAGGACGCGGTCGCCAACGGGCCGAAGTTCGCCCCCGGGACCGGCTTCGCCTACTCCGACACCAACTACGCGCTCGCCGGGATGATCGTCGAGAAGGCCACCGGCCGCAGCCTGCCGCAGGAGATCGCCGACCGGATCGCCAAGCCGCTGCACCTCAAGAACACCTACGAACCGGCCGCCGGCGACATGGGCATCCACGGCCCGCACGGCCGCCACTACTCCCAGCTGATGGCGAAGGACGTCGACACCGCCCCGATCTACGACGTGACCGAGCTCAACCCCTCCTGGGGCTACGCCTCCGGCGACATGATCTCCACCAACGGCGACCTGAACACCTTCTTCCGCGCCCTGCTCGAAGGCCGGCTGCTGCCGCCGGCCCAGCAGCGCGAGATGTTCACCACGGTGGACCCGCAGGGGCACTGGATCAAGGACTCCCGGTACGGGCTGGGTGTCTCCTCGCAGAAGCTGTCCTGCGGGACGGTGTGGGGCATGGGCGGCGCGATCAACGGCTCCTGGTCGTACACCTTCGGGACGCGCGACGGGCGTCACCTGCTCTCCACCGAGGTGAACGGCGACTGGGCGAAGGGCGGCTTCGGCTCGCCGATCGGGGTCTTCACCGCCGAGCTGGAGGCGGAGTTCTGCCCGGCCGCCGCCTCCTGAAGGCCGCTGGCAGTCGGGGTGTAAGGAGGGGCGCCCGCCCTTCCGCCCGCCCCTCCGCCAGTCGGCCGCCCCTGGGAGGATCGGGGCATGGCCAACCTCCCCGTCGCCCCTCGCCCGCTGAACCCCGCCGAACGGGCCCTGCTGGAACACGTCCTCTCGGCCGACGTCCCCGGCGCCGCCGAGCTGCGCGGCCAGCTGGACCGGACCGAGGTCGTGGCCCGGTGGGGGCCCGGATCGGTGAGCGTCGACCTCCGGGTCCGGGAGCCGGTGCGGCACGCCGGGGCCTCCGGGCTGCTGCCGGTCGGCGCGGCCGTCCACGACGAGGCCGGCGAGTACATCGGCGAACTGCTGGTGTGGACGGCCGGGGGCGCGACCCTGTCGGCCCTGGAGTACGCCTGGGTGACCGACGAGATGCCGCGCGTGCTGCCGCCCGTCGAGCGGGTGCGGATCGAGTGGTAGGCCGGGCATCGGGCGTGTAGGCCGGGCGGAGCACTCCGGGGGCCGGGCCCGGGCCCGGCGTGTTAGCAATGGCCCGAGGGCGGGGGCCGTCGCACACCACTCCAGGAGACTGAGTTGTCCCACCACCTCAGCGGACCGAACCTGCGCTCACCCGAGGGCGACGCGCGGCTCGACCTCACCGACCTGTTCGCCTTCGCCGCGCCGGAGCCGGGGCGGACGGTGCTGATCATGAACGTCAACCCGATCGCGCCGACCGGCGGCGAGGCCTTCCACCCGGACGCGGTGTACCGGATCAACGTCGACACCGACGGCGACGACCGGGCCGACATCGCCTTCAGCTTCACCTTCTCCGAGCCGGCGGGCGGCGCCCAGACGATGACCGTGCGGCGCGCGACCGGCGACGGCGCCCGCGACCACGAGGCGACGGGCGAACAGCTGGCGGCCGGCGTGCCGGTGAGCTTCGGCAAGGAGCCGACCGTGGTCGAGGCGGGCCCGTACCGGATCAGCGCGGGGCTGCGCAGCGATCCGTTCTTCGCCGACCTCGACGGCATCGCCGCCAAGTTCCAGTGGACCGGCGTGGACTGGGGTGCGGACAAGAACGTCTTCGGCATCGTGCTGGAACTGCCCGACACCGAGCTCGGGCCGGACCCGCGGATCGGGGTCTGGGCGCGGGTGAGCGTGCGCAAGGACGGCCGGCTGGTGTCCGTCGACCGCGGCGCGCACCCCTCCCTCACCGCCTACTTCAACCCCGAGGACGCCAAGGACGCCTACAACGCCGCCGAGCCCGCCGACGACTGGGAGGCCTACGGCAAGGCCTGGACGGGCGTCCTCCAGCACTTCGGCGACTACACCACCGACGCGGCCGAGGCCCAACTGCGGGTCGTCCTGCCGGACATCCTCCGCTACGACCGCGACCGCCCGGCGGGCTACCCCAACGGGCGCACCCTGACCGACGACGTCACCTCGGTCCGCCTGACGATGCTCACCGACGGCAAGGTCCCGACCGACCGCATCGGCCCCCACACGGACCTCCTGCCCGCCTTCCCGTACCTCGGCCACCCGCACTGATCGGGGCGGGTGCCGGCAGATCCGGCCAACGATCCAGGCGGTCGGGCCCGGCTCGGCCCGAGGTCCCGTACGGTGCTGATCATGGACATTCTGATCGTGGGTGGAAGTGGCTTCCTGGGTCGGGAGTTGACGCGGCAGGCGGTGGCGGCCGGGCATGCCGTGACGGCGACCTTCGCCAGCCGGGCCGGTGGGGTGCGCGGGGCGGACTGGCTGCCGTTGGACCTGCGGCGTGACGAGGAGGTCACCCGGGTCCTGCGCGAGCGCCGGCCGGAGGTGGTCGTCAACGCGGCTGCCAGCAGGACGGATTGGGCGATCACGGCGGAGGGGGCGATCCGCCTGGCGGTGGCCGCCAACCAGCACGGCGCCAGGCTGGTGCACGTGTCCAGCGACGCCGTGTTCTCCGGTGCGGACGGCCGCTACGACGAATCCGCCGTGCCCGACCCCGTCACCCCGTACGGGGCCGCGAAGGCGGGGGCCGAGACGACGATCCGCCTGCTCGCCCCGGCCGCGGTGGTCGCCCGCACCTCGCTGATCATCGGCGAGGGCGACTCCGAGCACGAGGCGTTCATCCACGACCTGGCCGCCGGGCGGCGGGAGGGCGTGCTGTTCACCGACGACATCCGGTGCCCCGTCCACGTCGCCGACCTGGCCCGGGCGCTGCTCGAACTGGGCGCCTCGGACCGTTCGGGCATCCACCACCTCGCGGGGACGGACGCGCTCAGCCGCCACGAACTCGGGCTGCTGGTCGCCGCCCGCGACGGGCTGGACCCTTCGGCGCTCGCCACCGGCCGCCGCGCCGAGACCGGCACCCCGGGCGCGCTGGACGTGCGCCTGGACAGCGCGCGGACGCAGCGGATCCTGCGGACCCGCCTGCGCGGCGCCCGCGAGTTCCTGCGCGCCGCGCTGGGCGGGTAACGCCCGTCCCCCGCGCCGGAAGTCGACGGGATCGACTCCGGCGCGGGGGACGGCTGCCGTCAGGCGGCCCCGGCGTTCGCCCGGCCGAAGTGGCGGGCGAAGAAGCGGACGGCGCTGTCGGCCTCGAAGCGGGGGAGCTCCTTGTGGCGGCCCGCGTTGGCGTGCAGCGTCTTCTCCTTCGAGGCGAAGGCGTCGAACAGGGCGAGGCCGGCCTCGCGCGGGATGTGCTCGTCGTCCCACTGGAGGTCGTACTCGACCGGGATGGTGATCCGGCGGGCCTGGTCGGCGAGGGTGTCGGGCCAGTGCTGCCCGAAGACGGCCGCGGTGATCCTCGGCTCGACGGCGACGAACGGGATGCCGATGGCGGTGCCCATGTTGATGCCCCAGTAGCCGACCGGGCCGTCGGCGCCGATCTCGGGGAGCCGCTGGAGCGCGTCGAGCGTGGACTGCCATTCGGGCAGGGAGAGTTCGGCGAGGTGGTCGTTGTACCGGACGACGATCGGGCCGACCGGCTTGCCCGCGGCCATCGCCTCCTGCATGACGGCGATCTCGGCCTCGTCGTGCTCGCTGCGGGGCCGGTCGCCGTGACCGGGGGCGTCGAGGACGGCGACGTGGTAGCCGCAGCCGAGCACCAGGCGCCGGGCCCGGCCCGTCATCGCGGGGTGCTTCTTGTGGTTGCCGCCGCCGTGGCCCATCAGGACGAGGGGTGCGCGCTCGGCGCAGACGGCCGGGGACCAGAGCACACCGGGGACGCCGCCCACGGTGAAGTCGCGTTCGCGGACGCCGTTCGTCGTGGACTCGGCGGTGAACCGGAGAATGGTGGAGGACATAGTGATCACCCTTTTTCGGGAGAGCCTGCGTTGGTGTTCAGGCGCTCCCCGGCGATACCTACGTCTATCGGCCGGCCGTGATGGAAAGGGGGAGCACCCACGTCGTCACTGCGTTCACGGGTCTCACCTCCTCGGTCTGTCTCACGGACGAGAGAAAGCTAGCACCCCTTCCGGAGCCCCTCCACCCCTTTTTTCCGCGCCGACCTGACCACCGGTCGGGCGCCCGCTCGACCGTGCCGCCGTGGCGGGGGAGATGCTGTCGTCATGACTGAATCCACGCTGCGGCACGTCGAGTTCGGCTCCGGCACCCCGCTCGTCCTGATCCACGGCTACACCGTCGACCACCGCATCCTGCTGCCGCTCGAACCCCTCTTCGCGGAGCGCCCCGGCTGGCGCCGGCTCTACCCCGACCTGCCCGGCCACGGCGCCAGCCCGAGGCTGGCCGTCCGCACCACGGCGCAGGCGATGGCCGAGGCGCTGTTCGCCTGGATCGACGCCGAGTTGGGCGACCGGCCGTTCGCCGTGCTCGGCCAGTCCTTCGGCGGCCAGCTGGCCCGCGCGGTGACGGCCCGGTACGGGGAGCGGGTGCTGGGCTCGGCGCTGCTGGTGCCGGTGGTGCGCTGGGGCGGCGGCCGTACGCTGCCCGAGGTGACCGTGGTGGAGCGGGACGAGCCACTGCCGCAGGAGGGCGCCGCCGTCGCCGAGCGCGTGCTGTTCCCGTACGTCATGGCCCGCCAGACGAAGGAGAGTTGGGAACGGTTCCAGCAGTACGTGATGCCCGGTGTGCGGGCGTACGACCAGGTGGCCGCGGCCGAGCTGGACCTGGAGTTCATGCTGCCGCAGTGGCCCGAGCACCAGGTGCCGCCGCACCGGGGCCGCCACCTGCTGGTGACCGCCCGGCAGGACGCCCTGGTCGGCTGGCGCGACCAGCTGGAACTGCTCGACCACTACCCGCGGATGGCGGCGGCGCTGCTCGACGGCGTCGGCCACAACCCGCAGCTGGAGAGCGCCGGGACGGTCCGTGGCCTGGTCGGCGACTGGCTCGACGCCCTGCGCTGAACCCTCCGCCGAGAACGGCGAACGCCCCCGCGACCCGCCCGAGGAGGGCCGGTCGCGGGGGCGCCGGGGGCCGTCACCCGTCAGGGGCTCAGCCGATGGAACGGGGGAGCCGGGTGGTCAGGTACAGGACGGTGAACGAACCCGTGAGCTGGATGCCCAGGCACAGGGCCAGCGCCCGGTCCATGCCGAGGCTGGGGGAGAGGGAGAGGTAGAGCGTGCCGAGGGTGGCGACGCCCAGCGCGAGGCTGGACTGCTGGCCGGTGGCGAGGACGCCGCTGCCGACGCCGGCCCGGGCGGCGGGCACCTTGGACAGGACGACCCGGAACAGCGGAGTGCCGATCAGGCCCTGCCCGATGCCCGCGAGGGCGACGCCGGGGGCCATCCGCAGCGGCGAGAAGTGCGACCAGTCGGCGAGCACGGTCAGGGCGAGGGTGGCCAGGCCGAGGGCCTGGACGACGGCCCCGGCGCTGAGCACCCGGCTGCCCCAGCGCCCGATCAGCCGGGGGCCGGCCAGCGAGGCGGAGAAGTAACCGACCGCCATCGGCACCAGCGCCCAGCCGGCCGCGACCGGCCCGAGCCGCAGGCCCTGCTGCAGGGCGACGGCGATGACGAACATGAAGCCGCCGAAGCCGGCGAAGTACGGCACCGCGATGCCGAGGCCGCGCCGCATCTCGGGGACGCGCAGCAGGGACGGCGGCACCAGCGGGGTGTCCCCGCGCCGCTCGGCCCGGCGCTCGACGACGGCGAAGGCGGCGGCCAGGACCGGGAACAGGGCGAGCAGCACCCACGACCACACCGGCCAGCCGGCCGCGCGGCCCTCCATCAGCGGGACGAGCAGGGCGAGCAGCGCGGCGGTGAGCAGCAGGGTGCCGGGCACGTCGACCCGGGCGGCCCGCTCGGCCCGGCTCTCCGGGACGTACCGGACGGCCATCACGACGGCGAGCAGGGCGAACGGCACGTTCAGCAGGAACACCGAGCGCCAGCCGGTGCCGAACACGTCGGCGGCGACCAGCATCCCGCCGAGGACCTGCCCGATGACCACGGAGATCCCGCCGACCGCGCCGTAGACGCTGAGCGCGCGGCCCTGCCGGGCGCCCGTGGTGGCGGCGGTGATGGTGCCGAGGACCTGCGGGATCAGCAGCGCGGCCGAGGCGCCCTGGGCGGCGCGGGCGGCGACCAGGCTCCAGGCGTCGGGGGCGAGGCCGCAGGCGAGCGAGGTGAGGGCGAAGGCGGTGGCGCCGATGATGAACAGCCGGCGGCGGCCCAGGTTGTCGCCGAGCCGTCCGCCGAGGACGAGCAGGACGGCGAAGGCGATGCCGTAGCCGGCGGCGACGAGTTCGAGGACGGCGGGCCCGGCGGCCAGGTCGTGGTCGATGGTGGGGAGGGCGACGTTGACGATGAAGAAGTCGAGCATCGGCAGGAAGGCCCCGAGCAGGACGGTGACCAGCCCGGCGGTGCCGAGGGCGGGGGTGGCGCTGCGGGCGGTGGCGGTGGCGGTGGCGGTGGCGGCGGTGGCCGGACGGATCGGGGCTGGGGCGACGGCGAGTCGTTGAGTCACGGGTCCTACGATCGGGCACGCCGTACCCTGGTACCAGAGTGTGGTTATCCAGGTATAAGAAGTACCTGGCAACAGGTTCCGAGCTACCGCATGCTGGGGAGCATGAGTCTCATGACGCAGGCCGCACAAGCCCGTACGCCGCGCACCGGGGCCCAGGCGACCTCATCGGTGGCCTCACCGGCGGACCGGCCGCGCGCGACCCCCGACGAGGCCCGCCGCCACGACCTGGCCGCCTTCCTGCGCAGCCGCCGCGAGCGCCTCGCGCCCGAGCAGGTGGGCCTGCCGATGACCGGCCGCCGCCGCACCCCGGGCCTGCGCCGCGAGGAGGTCGCGCAGCTCGCCGCGGTCGGGGTGACCTGGTACACGTGGTTGGAGCAGGGCCGGGACATCCAGGTGTCCGTCCAGGTGCTGGACGCGGTGGCCCGCGCGCTGCTGCTCGACCCGAGCGAGCGCGCCCACCTGTTCACCCTGGCCGGCGCGGACGACCCGGCCCCGGTGAAGGAGTGCCCCTCGGTGACGCCGGGCGTGCGGCTGCTGCTGGAACAGCTGTCGCCGTTCCCGGCCGTGGTGCTCAACTCCCGCTACGAGATCCTGGTGTCCAACCCGCAGTACCAGGCCTTCATCGGCGACCTGGACGAACTGCCGCCCGAGGACCGGAACCTGATGTGGATGGCGTTCACCCCGTCGCGGTTCCGCGAGGTGCTGATCGACCACCGCACCGAACGCCTCAGCATGGTGGCCCGGTTCCGCGCGGCGATGGCCGAACACGGCGCGGAGCCCGCCTGGAAGGCGCTGCTGGCCCGGCTGCGCAAGGCGTCCCCGGACTTCGAGGAGGCCTGGCAGCGGCACGACGTCCTGCTGCCGACCAACGGCGTCAAGCGCTTCCAGGTGCCCGGCGTCGGCCTGCTGCGCTGCGAGTACACCAACTTCTGGCTCAGTCCTGGCCTCGGTACCCGGATGGTCGCCTACACCCCGCTGGACGACGAGACCCGCGCCCTGATGCACAAGCTCCCCGGCTAGGAATCGAAGCCCTGCCGGACGCGCACGCCCCGCCCGAGCAGCAGGCACACCACCGCGAGCGGCAGCTCCACGCAGCAGGCCATCGCCAGCGCGGTGAGCACCGCGTGCCCCGGCCCGGCGAGCGAGACGTCGGCCAGCGCGTCCGCCGCGAGCAGCGCCGCCGTGGCCGCTGCCGCCCACGGCGCGGCGGCGCTGCGCCGGCGCAGCAGCCCGTCCAGCGAGAGCAGCGCGGCGAACTCCACCAGGTCCAGCACGACCCACGGCGTCTCGTGCTGGGCGGCCAGTACCAGCAGCCAGGGCAGCAGCGCGACGGCGGCCGCCACCGGCACCTTGGCGAGGCGCCCGCGCAGCGAGGGCAGGGACGGCGCGGCGAACGCGACGGCGGTGCTCACGCGGCACCCCCGACCCACGCGGCCGGCGCCTCGACACCGTGCGACGCGACCCCGCGCGGCTCGCGCACCCGCCGCAGCGGCATCCGCTCGACGGCCCCGCCCGCCGGGTGCTCGACCAGCACCGCGCCGAACGGGCCCTCGGCCCCGGCGATCCAGAACTCCCCGGCGACGACGGCCACGTCGGCCGCGACCGAGCGCCGCGCAGTCCGGAGCGCCCACAGCGACCCCCGCCCGGTGAACACCACCGAGGGCGCCGTGCCGTCCGCCGCCAGCCGCCCCCAGGCGAACACCTGCCGCGCCCGGGCCCGCCCGCGGGCCGGGCCGCGCCAGGCGCCGCGCAGCAGCTCCGAGGTCAGCCGGGCGGCGACCAGGACGTCGGCCAACTCGCCGTCGCGGTACAGCTCCAGCGCGGCCCGGCCGCGGCCGGCGGCACCGGTGCCGACCGACCGGACCGACCAGGGCCCGGTGCCGACCGGCAGCGTCCCCTCCGGCCCCGCGGCCGGACGGAGCGCGCCCCCGGGGACACCCCCGTGGTCCCCGGGGACGGGCCGCCCGTGCGGCGGGGTGGCGGAGTGCGATGCGGTGAACGTCATGCCGTCAAGACTCCCGTCCGACCGGGGGTGTTGTCGGTGGTGCCGCACACCGAATCGGGGGTGGTGCTAGGTACACCCCCACCCGGCACCCCCCTTCATGGCGGCCGATGATCACCGCGCCCTAGGCTTTCGGCCATGTCCTCCAGCACGTCCTCCACCACGTGGCGCGAAGCGCTCGTCAGGAGCCTCCGGCGCCCCCCGTGGTCGCGGGAGGCCTGGCGCGACACGCGCCTCATAGCCGCCGGCATCCCGCTGGCCCTCCCGGTCTGGCTGGGCGTCGTCGCGCCGTCACTGCTGATGCCGGTCCTGGCGATCGTGCTGACCTGCACCCGCTGGATCACCCGCGCCCAGCGCGGCCGGCTGCACGCCCTGCTCGGCGTGGAGGTGCCGCCGGCCGGCCCGGGCCCGGTCCTGAGCGTGGGCCGGCTGCGGATCGGCGTGAGCTGGCGCCAGCTCGCCTACCACCTGCTGGTCGGCCCGTCCCTGGCGCTCGGCGCGCTGGGCGTCGTCTACCTCTGGGGCGCCGGCCTGGTGCTGTCCACCCTGTACGCCTGGGTCTGGCTGCTCCCGATGGAGGCCGGACTGCGCACCGAACTGGCCGGCCTGGACGTGCTGTTCACGGTGGTCGGCGTGGTCCTGCTGGTGGTGACGCCCTGGCTGGCGACGCTGACCGCCTGGCTGGAGGTCCGCTCGGCGCGGGCCCTGCTCGGGCCCGACCGGGCGGAGGCGCTGGAGCGCCGGGTCGAGGAGATCACCGAGAGCCGGGCCGGCCTGGTGGACGCGGTGGACGCGGAGCGCCGCCGGATCGAGCGCGACCTGCACGACGGCGCCCAGCAGCGCCTCACCTCCCTCGCGATGAACCTCGGCCTGGCCCGGCGCACCCTCAAGGACTGCCCGCCGGACGCCATGCAGGTGATCGTCGCCGCGCACGAGGAGGCGCAGGCGGCCATCGACGAGCTGCGCGACCTGGTCCGCGGCCTGCACCCGGCCGTCCTGGAGGACCGCGGCCTGGACGCCGCGCTGTCCGGCGTCGCCGCCCGCGCCCCGCTGCCGGTGCGCCTGGACGTCGACCTGAGCGAGCGGATCGCCCCCACCGTCGAGGCGGTCGCCTACTTCACCGTCTCCGAGGCGCTCACCAACGTCGCCAAGCACGCCCGCGCCTCCGCCGTCGACGTGTCGGCGCGGACCTCCGGCGGCAAGCTGCGCCTGGTCGTCACCGACGACGGCGTCGGCGGCGCGGACGCCACGCGCGGCACCGGGCTCACCGGCCTGCGCCAGCGCGCCGCCTCCGTCGACGGAACCCTGTCCGTTCTCAGCCCCCTCGGGGGGCCCACCACCATCACCGTGGAGTTGCCGTGCGTGCTGTGATCGCCGAGGACTCGGTCCTGCTCAGGGTCGGCCTGGTCAAGGTCCTGGAGGCGGTGGGCTTCGAGGTCGTCGCCGCGGTCGGGGACGCCACCGAGCTGCTGACGGCCGTCGAGGAGCACCAGCCGAACGTCGTCGTCTCGGACGTCCGGATGCCCCCGGGGTTCCACGACGAGGGCGTCAAGGCCGCGATGATCATCCGCCGGCAGTGGCCGGAGGTCGCCGTGCTGCTGCTCTCCCAGTTCGTGGAGGAGCGCTACGCGGCGGACCTGCTGGCCACCAACACCAGCGGCGTCGGCTACCTGCTCAAGCAGCGGGTGGCCAACGTGGACGACTTCGTCGACGCGCTGCAGCGGGTCGCCGAGGGCGGCACCGCGCTGGACCCGGAGGTCGTCGCCCAGCTGCTGGTGCGCCGCAAGCAGGACCCGCTGGAGAAGCTGACCCCGCGAGAGCGGGACGTCCTCGCTCTGATGGCGGAGGGCCGGTCCAACGCGGCCATCGCCGCCGCCCTGGTGGTCAGCGACAGTGCGGTGGCCAAGCACATCAACTCGATCTTCACCAAGCTCGACCTGCCGCCGGCCGACGACAGCCACCGCCGGGTGATGGCGGTGCTGCGCTTCCTGGAGATCGCGTGAGCGGCGCGGCCGGCGGGACGGGGACCGAGCAGCCCGAGCAGCCCGAGCAGGCCGAGCAGCCCGCGCAGGCCGAACAGCCCGCGCGGTCCGCCCGGGTGTGGCGCCTCACCGGCGTGCTCACCGTCGTGTTCGTGCTGGTCATGGGCGGGGCGCAGACCCTGGCCCTGGTGGCCAAGCAGCAGCGGACCGAGGTGGAGACGTACACCGAATCGATCCACAAGCTGAAGCTCTCGACGGGCAGCGCGTCCCTGCGGATCAAGGCCGGCGTGCAGGGCCGGGTCGTGATGCGCAAGAACCTCGACTGGACGGTCTCCGAGCCGGGGGTGCAGGTCGACTTCGTCGACGGGGTGATGAACGTCGCCGTGCAGTGCCACCGGTCCGCGCCGTTCTACAACTGCGGCGCCGAGATCGAGCTGGAGGTGCCGGCCGGCACCGAGGTCTCCGGTTCGGTGACCTCGGGCGCGGTCGAGGTGTCGGACCTCACCGGCGGGATCAGCCTGGACGGCTCCTCCGGGGCGATCAACCTGCGCCGGCTGTCCGGCCCGGTGCGGGCCCACACCACCTCCGGGATGGTGGAGGGGCGCGACCTGGCCTCCGCCCGGGTGGACGTCGGCAGCGTCTCCGGGTCGGTGGACCTGACCTTCGCGTCGGTGCCGCAGGAGGTCAAGGTGGGCACCACCTCCGGCGCGTTGGAGGTGTTCGTGCCGAAGGGCAGCCGCTACCGGATCAACAGCCGGACGGGCTCGGGCAGCAGCGACATCGACAAGGACCTGGGCGACGCGACCAGCCCGAACAGCCTCACGGCCGACGTCGGCTCCGGAGCGCTGACCATCGGCTACCGCTCCGACACCCCGAAGCCGCCGGCCGCACCGACCGCCGGTTAGGCCATTAGTCCGGGAGGGTGACCGGGGTGGGGGACAATGGAGAGTCCCGTCCCCCTCCCCGAGGTCACCCGAGGTCAGCCGCGCCATGACAGCCACGCCCGCTCCCACCGCGCTCGACACCGAGTTCGCGCCGCTGGACATCGGCCCGATCCAGGTGTGGCCGCCCGTCGTGCTGGCCCCGATGGCGGGCATCACCAACGCGCCGTTCCGCACGCTGTGCCGCGAGCAGAGCGGCGGCAAGGGCCTGTACGTCTCGGAGATGATCACCACCCGGGCGCTGGTGGAGCGCAACGCCAAGACCATGCAGCTGATCAAGTTCGACCCGAGCGAGAAGCCCCGCTCGATCCAGCTGTACGGCGTGGACCCGGCGACCGTCGGCAAGGCCGCCCGGATGATCTCCGACGAGGGCCTGGCCGACCACATCGACCTCAACTTCGGCTGCCCCGTCCCCAAGGTGACCCGCAAGGGCGGCGGCTCGGCGCTGCCGTACAAGCGCAACCTGCTGCGCGAGATCCTGCGCGAGGCCGTCGCCAACGCGGGCGACCTGCCGGTGACCATGAAGATGCGCAAGGGCATCGACGACGACCACCTCACCTACCTGGACGCCGGCCGGATCGGCGCCGAGGAGGGCGTGGCCGCGATCGCCCTGCACGGGCGCACCGCCGCCCAGCACTACGGCGGCACGGCGGACTGGTCGGCGATCGCCCGGCTGCGCGAGGCCGTCCCGGCGCACGTCCCGGTGCTCGGCAACGGCGACATCTGGTCGGCCGACGACGCGCTGCGGATGATGCGCGAGACCGGCTGCGACGGCGTCGTGGTGGGCCGCGGCTGCCTGGGCCGGCCGTGGCTGTTCAAGGACCTGGTCGCGATCTTCGAGGGCGACGTCGACTACGCCCGCCCCGACTTCGGCTACGTCGCGCGGGCGATGGTGCGCCACGCCCAGCTGCTCGGCGAGTGGATCGGGGACGAGACCCGCGGTGTGATCGACTTCCGCAAGCACGTCGCCTGGTACACCAAGGGCTTCTCGGTCGGCTCCGAGCTGCGGGTGAAGCTCGCGAACTCCTCCTCGCTGGACGAACTGGCCGAAACCCTCGCCCAGGTCGAGCAGTCCCAGTCCTGGCCGGTCGGCGCGGACGGCCCGCGCGGCCGCACCAGCGGCAACGGCCGGGTGGTCCTGCCCGAGGGCTGGTTGGACGATCCGTACGACTGCGCCCGGCCGGGCGAGGATGCCGAATCGGACACCTCCGGCGGATGATCTGTACGGGCTGGCGAAGTCGGCCCTCAAGGCCTCCTCGCCACTAGGTCCCAGCCCTCTTGTCCACTCTGGACAGGAGGGCTCCTTTTTGGCGCGGGTATCTGACGCAAGGTGCGCGATCTAGTGCACAGTGTGAGGATGGCCGGAGCCCGACCCGTGGGACGGGCTGGTGACGCTTGCCACATGCGGTGGCGACTGACGTGGGGTCAGTGGACGAAGTGGACAGGTCGGCCGTGAATCGCTTCCCGAAGCCGGGCGGCGGGGGATCGGCCGATCCGGGTGCAGGAAATCAAGCCGGGCCGCCGTGCGGGGCGGCCCGCCGCTACCCTGCGTCGGATTCGTGTGATCGGCGTGTTTCGCCGCGTTCAAGACTTGAACGCTTGCTCGCGTCAGCCGGACGATTTCACCAACAGAGGTGAACGCCTTTATGTACATTCGATCTTGCGGGTTACCGCTGGGTACCGGCCTCGTGTGGCCTATTCAGGGCAGAGAAGTGCCTTCGAAATGGGTATGTTCTCCGGCGTCAGGGCAACCGCTTACGAGGAGACCTTCCCGTGACGTCCCAGCAGAAGTTTGTTTACTCCTTCACTGAAGGAAACAAGGACCTCAAGGACCTTCTCGGCGGCAAGGGCGCGAACCTGGCCGAGATGACGAACCTGGGGCTCCCCGTCCCTCCGGGGTTCACCATCACCACCGAGGCCTGCAAGGTCTTCCTGGAGACCGGTAGCGAGCCGGCCTCCCTCCACGAGGAGATCAGCGCCCACCTGGACGCCCTCGAGCAGGAGATGGGCAAGAAGCTCGGCCAGGCCGACAACCCGCTCCTGGTCTCGGTGCGCTCCGGTGCCAAGTTCTCCATGCCCGGCATGATGGACACCGTCCTCAACATCGGCCTCTCCGACGCCTCGGTGGTCGGCCTGGCCGCGCAGTCCGGCAACGAGCGGTTCGCCTGGGACTCCTACCGCCGCCTGGTCCAGATGTTCGGCAAGACCGTGCTGGGCGTCGAGGGCGAGCTGTTCGAGGAGGCCCTGGACGAGGCCAAGCGGGCCAAGGGCACCGCGAACGACCTGGACCTGGACGCCGCCGACCTCAAGACGCTGGTCGAGGTGTTCAAGGGCATCGTCGAGCGCGAGACCGGCCGGGCCTTCCCGCAGGACCCGCGCGAGCAGATGGACCTCGCCGTCCACGCCGTCTTCCACTCCTGGAACGGCGACCGCGCCCGGCTGTACCGCCGCCAGGAGCGCATCCCGAACGACCTCGGCACCGCGGTCAACGTCTGCACCATGGTCTTCGGCAACCTCGGCGAGGACTCCGGCACCGGCGTCGCCTTCACCCGCGACCCCTCGACCGGCGCGGTCGGCGTCTACGGCGACTACCTGTCCAACGCCCAGGGCGAGGACGTGGTGGCCGGCATCCGCAACACCCTGCAGCTGTCCGAGCTGGAGAAGCTCGACAAGAAGTCGTACGACGAGCTCATGGCGATCATGCAGAAGCTCGAGAACCACTACCGCGACCTCTGCGACATCGAGTTCACCATCGAGCGCGGCAAGCTCTGGATGCTGCAGACCCGCGTCGGCAAGCGCACCGCCGCGGCCGCCTTCCGGATCGCCGTCCAGCTCGTCGACCAGGGCCTGATCGACCTGGACGAGGCGCTGATGCGCGTCACCGGCGGCCAGCTGGCCCAGCTGATGTTCCCGCGCTTCGCCCCGACCGGCGAGTCCCAGCAGATCGCCTGGGGCCTGGCCGCCTCGCCGGGCGCCGCGATCGGCAAGGTCGTCTTCGACTCCTACACCGCCGTCAAGTGGTCCCGCTCGGGCGAGAAGGTCATCCTGGTCCGCCGCGAGACCAACCCGGACGACCTGGACGGCATGATCGCCGCCGAGGGCATCCTCACCTCGCGCGGCGGCAAGACCTCGCACGCCGCCGTCGTCGCCCGCGGCATGGGCAAGACCTGTGTCTGCGGCGCCGAGGAGCTGGAGGTCGACACCAAGTCCCGCAAGTTCACCACCGCGGACGGCCTGGTCGTCCACGAGGGCGACGTGGTCTCCATCGACGGCGCCACCGGCAAGGTGTACCTCGGCGAGGTGCCCGTGCTGCCGTCCCCCGTGGTCGAGTACTTCGAGGGCACCCTGCACGCCGGCGCCGACGTCCAGGGCGGGCTGGTCCAGGCCGTCCACCGCCTGATGTCCCACGCGGACGGCCGCCGCCGCCTCGCCGTGCGGGCCAACGCCGACAACGCCGAGGACGGCGGGCGCGCCCGCCGCTACGGCGCCCAGGGCATCGGCCTGTGCCGCACCGAGCACATGTTCCTCGGTGAGGAGCGCCGCAAGGAGGTCGAGCACCTGATCCTCGCGGACAACGACAAGGACCGCGAGCAGGCCCTCTCCACCCTGCTGCCGCTGCAGAAGAGCGACTTCCTGGAGCTGTTCCAGGCGATGGACGGGCTGCCGGTCACCGTGCGCCTGCTCGACCCGCCGCTGCACGAGTTCCTGCCGGACATCACCGAGCTGTCGGTGCGCGTCGCCCTCGCCGAGGCCCGCAAGGACCCGAACGAGAACGACCTGCGCCTGCTCCAGGCGGTGCACAAGCTGCACGAGCAGAACCCGATGCTGGGCCTGCGCGGCGTGCGCCTCGGCCTGGTCATCCCCGGCCTGTTCGGCATGCAGGTCCGGGCCATCGCCGAGGCCGCCGCCGAGCGCAAGCTGGCCGGCGGGGACCCGCGCCCCGAGGTGATGATCCCGCTGGTCGGCACCGTCCAGGAGCTGGAGCTGGTCCGCGACGAGTGCGAGCGCGTGCTCGCCGAGGTCGCCACGTCCACCGGCGTCCAGCTGGACATCAAGCTCGGCACCATGATCGAGCTGCCGCGCGCCGCCGTGACGGCCGGCCAGATCGCCGAGGCCGCCGAGTTCTTCTCCTTCGGCACCAACGACCTCACCCAGACCGTGTGGGGCTTCTCCCGGGACGACGTGGAGGCCTCGTTCTTCACCGCCTACCTGGAGAAGGGCATCTTCGGGGTCTCCCCGTTCGAGACCATCGACCGCGACGGCGTCGGCTCGCTCGTCAAGCACGCCGTCGAGGCCGGCCGGGCCACCCGCCCCGACCTCAAGCTCGGCGTCTGCGGCGAGCACGGCGGCGACCCGGACTCGGTCCACTTCTTCCACGAGGTGGGGCTGGACTACGTCTCCTGCTCCCCCTTCCGGATCCCGGTGGCGCGCCTGGAGGCCGGCCGCGCCGCCATCGAGTCGGCGGGCAGCGACTCGCGCTGAGAGGGTAGGCATCCCCTACTCAAGCGCGGGTACGACTGACCGCTCCCCCTCCCGTCGGGAGGGCGTACACCGGAGCTCGGCGCAGGAGAACCGGCGTACGTAACACGGCCGGGCGGGAACGGACAACGGCGTCCGTTCCCGCCCGGCCGTACGTTCGTGTGGCGCTGACCACGTGTGTGGTCCGCTCGGCCCCGGCCCCGGGCCTGCCAAGCTGGGGCGCATGACCAGACGCAAAAGCCCGCTCATCGTGGTGGCCGTCCTCGTCCTGGCGGTCCTCGCCGGAGTCGGGTACCTCCTCAACAAGGGCGGTGGCAGCAGCCACCCCAAGGCCGCCGCGACGTCCACCGCCGCCGCGGCCGCGGGCTCCTCGGCCCCCAAGCCCTCCCCGCCCGCGGGCAGGTCCCCCTCCCCGAGCGGCACCTGGGTACCCGCCGACCCGGCGCTCGCCGACGTCTGCCGCACCAAGCTCCCCAGCCAGGCCCAGGACACCCTCGCCCTGATCGCCAAGAACGGCCCGTACCCGTACAACCGGGACGGCATCGTCTTCGAGAACCGCGAGAGCCGGCTGCCGAAGAAGGGGGACGGCTACTACCACGAGTTCACCGTGGTCACCCCCGGCTCCAACGACCGCGGCACCCGGCGCGTCGTCACCGGCGGCGCCGGCGAGCAGTACTGGTCCCCGGACCACTACGGCACCTTCCAGGAGATCGACCCGCGCTGCTGAGCCGGACCGCGCCGCCCGGCCCCGTCCCCTTCTTGGGGCGGGGCCGCGGTCGTTCAGCGCGCCCGGCGCCAGCTGATCCGGCCGTGCGGCCCGTGCGGCCCGCTGGTGACCAGGGCGGTCAGCTCGTGCAGCACCGGCGCCGCGTCGCGCCGCAGTTGCACCGGCGTCGTCCGCACCACCGGCAGGCCGCAGGCGGTCAGCCGGTTGGCCCGGGCCAGGCCGCGCTCGTGGTCGGCCGGGCGCAGGTGGTAGGCCCGGGAGTCGATCTCCAACGCCACGCAGGCGTGCGGCCAGTAGGCGTCCGGCACGGCGAGGAACCGGCCGTCCAGGAACAGCACCGGATTCCACAGCGGCTCCGGCAGGCCCGCGTGCGCGATCAGCTCGCGGGCCTCCGCCTCCACCACCGAGCGCACCCCGGCGGTCAGGTCCTCCACCACCCGGGCCACCTGCGGCAGGCCCAGCGCGCCCGGCCGGGCCAGCAACTGGTCCAGCAGCTCGCCGAGTTCGCAGTGCCGCCGCTGCACCGCCTCGGCGCACAGCGCGCGGAACCGGTGCTGCCCGGTCTCCCGCGTCGCGAGGTCCGCCAACGCCCGTGCCACCGTGGTGCTCCACAGTCCGTCGCCCCGCTCGAAGCCGCCCGGCATCGCCCCGGCCGCTCGGTGGATCCGCACGAACTCCCTGTCCCCGACGCGCCGTTGGCCCGGGATCAGGACGTCCACCGCGGCCAGGTCCGCCGGGTGCCCGGCGCTCGGCAGCCCCGCCTCCGCCAGCACCGCGAACCCGGTCAGCAGCACCTCCCCGGCCCGCGCCTCCCGGCCCTTCGGCGCCGCGTACGCCAGGGCCGCCCGGAGGTTCTGATGGAACGTCAACCTGCCGCTCTGCAGGCAGATCACCCGGGGCAGCACCTGCTGCCAGGGCCCGCCCGGCCGCAGCCGGTGGGCGATGGTGCCGGACGGCACCCCGAGCCGGCGCAGCTGCGAGCGGGTGGCGATGTGCTGCTGGTCGGCACCGAGCAGCACGACGGGGTCGAGGGCGTTCGCGCGGGTCATACCCGGGTGCTGCCCGCCGGGATCGGAGGTATGCGAAACATCACCCTCCGAAGGAGTCCGCGCAACGGTGTTGACGCAACGGTGTTGACGAAACGGTGTTGACGAGGCGGGGGAAGAGCGGCTGGGCTTGGGCCCCTATGACAACCGCACACAACGGTCCCGCGCTCGACGCGCTCCACGGCCTCTCGGTCGGCGACGCCCTCGGCGCCCAGATGTTCGTCCCGGCCACCGCCCGCACCCACCTCGCGCACCGCACCGACCCGCCCGGTCCCTGGCCGTGGACCGACGACACCGAGATGGCCTGCTCGGTGTACGCCGCCCACACCGAGCGCGGCACGATCGACACCTTCGACCTCACCCACGCCTTCGCCCGCCGCCACGACTTCGACCGCGGCTACGGCCCGGCCGCCAACCGGCTGCTCCGGCTGGTCCGCGAGGGCGGTGACGCGAAGGCCCTCGCCGCCGAACTCTTCGACGGGCAGGGCTCCTACGGCAACGGCGCCGCGATGCGGGTCGCCCCGCTGGGGGCGGCGTACTCCGCCGATCCGACGAAGGTGATCCGGCCGGCCGCCGAGAGCGCGCTGATCACCCACACGCATCCGCAAGCCGTGGACGGCGCGATCGCCGTCGCGGTGGCGGCGGCCTTCGCCGTCCAGGTGGGCCGGGGAACGCGGATGACCCCGATCACCTTTCTGGAGCGGGTCCGGCGCTTCACGCCGTTCGGCGCGGTCCACGACGGCCTGAGCGAGGCGATCCGCCTCCTGCTCGCCGGATCGAACGCGCAGGTCGCCGCCACGGTGCTCGGCAACGGCAGCCGGACGTCAGCCGCCGACACCGTCCCGTACGCCCTCTGGTGCGCCGCCCGCCACCTGACCGACTACCCCGCCGCGATCTGGGAGGCGATCGCGGCCGGCGGCGACATGGACACGGTTGCCGCCATCACCGGAGGCGTGGTCGCCGCGTGCACCGGCACCCGAGGCATCCCCGCGGCCTGGATGGCCGCCCGCGAGCCGCTGCCCGCCTGGGCGTTCGCCGAGGCGGGCAGCGTCCCGGGTGGCCGGGGCCGCGACAGCATGCTGGTCCCGCGCCCGTGCCCCGTGCCGGCGGTGCAGTGGACGGACGAGCAGTGGCAGCGCATTCGGACCGGGGCCTCGCACGGTCACCGGACCGTCCACACCCACGAGGGCGCCCTCCGGATCGGTGACCCGAAGGGCGAAGTCCTCTGGGAGGTGGCGGTCGTCCGGGTCCGTGGCGGCTGGCAACCGGTCTCGGCGGTCGTCGAGTCGAGCCCTCACCGGTGGAACGCGGATCCCGGGGAGGCCGACCTCGCCCGGATCCTGCACGACGCCGCCACGGGTGAGCAGTCCCCCCTCAGGCCGTGATCATCAGCTGCCCGGCGCCACTGCCGCCGTGTCTAAGGCACTCCTTGTTGATCGCCGGATCCGGGGCGCTCGGCGAGGTGGCGGCGGCGATCCGCAGCTCGATGATGTCCCGCACGGCCGGCCACTCGGCGTCCAGGATCGAGTAGAACGCCGTCGAGCGGACCACGCCGTCCAGCCCGCGCGAGTGCGCCCGGCGCACCCCCTCGGAGGTCGCGCCGAGCCGCTCGATCGCGGCCCGGGAACGCAGGTTGCGGGCGTCCGCGCGCAGCGAGATCCGCTGCACGCCCCAGGTCTCGAAGGCGTACCGGAGCATCAGCAGCTTGGCCTCGGTGTTGATGCCGGTGCCCTGGGCGCGCGGCGAGAGCCAGGTGTTGCCGATCTCGGCGGCGTCGGGGACGGCCGTCTCCGGATCGCCGAACGGCACGCCGGGGACCGGCGGCCACACCATCGGGCCCTGCCAGTAGTCGAGTTCCAGGAAGCGGGTGGAGCCGACGACCCGGCCGTCCGCGACGTTCACCGTCGCGAACGGCAGCGACCGGCCCGCGGCCTGGTCGGCGAGGGCGCGCGCGATGTAGTCGCGGGCCGCTTCCAGGCCGTGCGGGACGGGGGTGAAGGCGTAGGTCGTACGGTCCTCGGCGCCGGCCTCGGCGATGGCCTCGGCGTGGTGCGCGGCGAGGGGCTCCAGCCGCACGGTGCGGCCGGTGAGGATGACAGGTACGGGCACGGAACCTTCGGTCCTTCATCGGTCGGAGGGTGCCTCCCACGCCGGGGTGCGGCACGGGCTGCGTGGACTGTTCGCCCCGGCCCGGAACCGCCCACCGGGTACCCGTGCACGCCGGAGGGCTCCGGTCGGGCGGGGCGGGGGGCGGCGGCCCGGAACGGGCGGCGCGGTGCCGGAACGGACACGGGTCCACGGACCGGTCCGGCGGGATGAGCGAGGGGACAGTGTGCGTCCGCGAAATGGCCGAGAAGGAAACGAGTGCGCGAAGGGAAGCAGGCGGCCAGGTGAAGGCAAGGTGCGTCGTGGGGTGGCTGGCCGAACATCGGACCGGGACGTGATCGACGGCGTTACGGACGACGTGACGACGACGCGACGATGCGAGGCAGCGAGAGGACGATACCCGCCAGAAGGCGGTGCGTCACTTCGCGGCGCGCGAATGTGTCGGCGGGCCCTCCACGGGAGCCCAGGATAGGGCTTTCGCACCCCTGTGACCAGGGGCTTTCCCTTCGGGTGCGATCATGGTCCGGCGCGGCGGGCGAGGGAGGTCCGCGGCGCGGGAATTCCGGCGGGGCCCGGCACGCTGGAGAGGACGAGAAGCCGGAGAATCGGGACTAGTCGGAGAACGGGGTTGGGTGCGCGGTGCGTGACTTCCAGGCGCTGTACGAGCTGGACCAGCGGGGCGTGGCCGCGGTGGCCGCGGCCACCGCGGAGCTGCGCGACACCGGCGCGGGCCTGGTGCTGCTCCACCACTTCGAGGGCTTCATGGACGCCGGCGAGGCCGGCGGCCAGGTGGTGGCCCACCTGCTGGAGACGGGCTCGCCGCAGGTCGTCGCCCGCTTCGACCACGACCGCCTGGTGGACTACCGGGCGCGCCGCCCGGCGATGGTCTTCGACCGCGACCGCTGGACGTCCTACGACCCGCCGGAGATCCTGCTCCAGCTGGTCCGCGACGCCGCCGGCGCGCCGTTCCTGCTGCTCACCGGCCCCGAGCCGGACGTGGAGTGGGAGCGCTTCGCGCGCGCCGTCCGCGAGCTGGTGGAGCGCTTCGAGGTCCGGCTCGCGGTGGACTTCCACGGCATCCCGATGGGCGTGCCGCACACCCGCCCGGTCGGCCTGACGCCGCACGGCAACCGGCTCGACCTCGCGGCGGGCTACCCGCAGTGGTTCGAGCAGGCGCAGGTGCCCGGCAGCGTCCAGGCCCTGCTGGAGTACCGCCTCGCCGAGGCCGGGCACGACGTGCTGGGCTTCGCCGTGCACGTCCCGCACTACGTGGCCCGCTCCGCCTACCCGGCGGCCGCCGTGGTGATCCTGGAGGCCGTCCAGTCCGCGACCGGCCTGGTGCTGCCGGGCGTCCGGCTGCGCGAGCAGGTCGGCGAGGTGTACGCCGACATCGAGGAGCAGCTGGCCCAGGGGGACGGCGAGTTGCGCTCCGCGATCCGCGGCATGGAGGGCCAGTACGACGCCGTCGCCGGCGCCGAGAGCCGGGAGAGCCTGCTCGCCGAGCCGGTCGACCTGCCCTCGGCGGACGAGCTGGGCCGGCGCTTCGAGCAGTTCCTGGCCGAGCACGAGCGCGGCGCCGATTAGGTCACCTCCGGCCCGGGAGTCATCGGGCGGTGCCCGGGCGTTGAGACCGGCGGGTGCCCGGGGGACGGGCCGCCGTAGCGCGCTGCCCGTCGAGACCGACCCCCGGGGGATGCCATGCCGAGGACCGCACGACCGAGCCCACGCCCACGCCCGGGCGCGCGCCCGGCAGTGGCGCTGACGGCCGGTCTGGCCGCGCTGCTGCTGGCCGGCTGCACCGCCGGGAGCGGCACGGACGGCGGCGGCAAGGGCTTCGCGGGCGCCCTGCCCGGGCGCGACCGGCCCGCCGCGACCCCCACGCCCACGCCCACCCCGACGCCCACCGGCCCGTACGTGGCGCTCGGCGACTCGTACACCGCCGGCCTGAAGATCGCCCCGCAGACCGGCGAGCCGCGCGGCTGCTCCCGCTCGTCGGTGAACTACCCGTCCCTGGTGGCGAAGGAGCTGGGCCTGGGCCCCGGCCAGTTCCGGGACGTCAGCTGCAGCGGCGCCGTCACCGGCGACCTGACCGGCCCGCAGCGGACCGACGGCGGCGTCAACCCGGCCCAGCTGGACGCGCTCACCTCCGCCACCCGGCTGGTCACCCTCGGCATCGGCGGCAACGACGCGGGCTTCGCCGACGTCCTCACCGAGTGCGCCAAGGAGAACCTGGTCGACGCGGTCAAGGGCCTGATCGGCGACGGCCGCTCGGACTCGCCCTGCCGCGACCACTACGTCTCCGGCGGCACCGACCGGATCCGCGGCAAGGTCGACGCGGCCGGCGACCGGCTCGGCCAGGCCCTCCAGGAGATCAGGCGCCGCTCCCCGCAGGCCAGGGTCTACGTCGTCGGCTACCCGGCGCTGCTCCCGGCGGACCCGGCCGGCTGCGCGCCGGTGCTCGGCCGCGGGCTCGCCGGCGCCGACCTCGGCTTCCTCACGGAGGAGGAGCAGCAGCTCAACGGCATGCTCAGGAAGCGCGCCGAGGCCGCCGGCGCGGTGTTCGTGGACGCGGCCGCCCCCTCGGCCGGGCACGACATGTGCGCGGGCGAGGCCGCCCGCTGGATCGAACCGCCCTTCCCGGCCCCGGGCCTCGCCCCCGTCCACCCCAACGCCAAGGGGCAGCAGGCGATGGCCGCCGCCGTCCTCAAGGCCGTCCGCGGCTGAGACCGGCGCGCCAACCGCCGTTCACGCCCCGGCCCGCACTCCTTCGTGCGCGGCACACCCCGCGTGTCGGAGGCGCGGCGTACCGTGAGAGGCATATGGATGACACCGCGCACCGCCTCGCCGCCCCGCTCCCGTACGACCACGCCGCCGAGGCCCGCTGGGTCCCCGAACCGGACAAACGCCCCGGCCGTACGGCGTTCCAGCGCGACCGCGCCCGGGTGCTGCACTCGGCGGCGCTGCGGCGCCTCGCCGGCACCACCCAGGTCGTCGCCCCCATGCGCAGCGACTTCCCGCGCACCCGGCTCACCCACTCCCTCGAATGCGCCCAGGTCGGGCGGGAGTTGGGCGCCGCGCTCGGCTGCGACCCGGACCTCGTCGAGACCGGCTGCCTGGCCCACGACATCGGCCACCCGCCGTTCGGCCACACCGGCGAGGAGGCCCTCGACCAGGCCGCCGAGGCCTGCGGCGGCTTCGAGGGCAACGCCCAGTCGCTGCGGATCCTCACCCGGCTCGAACCCAAGCGCTTCGCGCTCCTGGAGGAGCCGACCAGCCGGCTCGCCCCCTGGCCCGGCCGCAGCGTCGGCCTCAACCTGACCCGCGCCGCCCTGGACGCCGCCACCAAGTACCCGTGGACGCGCGGCGCCCACCCCACCGACCCGGCCTCGCCCAAGTACGGCGTCTACGCCGACGACCTGCCGGTGTTCCGCTGGCTGCGGGCCGGCTCCCCGCCCGAGCGCAAGTGCTTCGAGGCGACGGTCATGGACTGGTCCGACGACGTCGCCTACTCCACCCACGACGTCGAGGACGGCCTCCAGGCCGGCCACATCGACCCGGCCGCGCTGCGCGCCCCGAGCGAGCGGGCCGAGCTCTTCAAGGTCGCCGAGCGCTACGCCCCGGACGCCGAGCCCGAGGAACTGGCCGCCGCCCTCGACCGGCTGCTCGCCCAGGACTTCTGGCCGCGCTCCTACGACGGCACGGCCCGCGCCCGCGCCGGGCTCAAGGACTTCACCAGCCAGCTGATCGGCCGCTTCTGCCTGGCCGCCGAGCAGGCCACCCGCGCCCGCTACGGCCCGGGCCGGCTCACCCGCTACGCCGCCGAACTGGTGGTGCCGCGCGAGGTCCGGCTGGAGTGCGCGGTGCTCAAGGCGGTCGCCGTCCGGTACGTGATGCAGCGCGACGAGCAGGCCCAGCTGCGGGCCCGCCAGCGGATCGTGATCGCCGAGCTGGCGTACGTCCTCACCGAGCGCGCCCCCGAGGGCCTCGACCCGGTCTTCGCCGCGATGTACCACGAGGCCGAGGACGACCGGGCCGCCCTGCGCACCGTCATCGACCAGATCGCGACCCTCACGGACGCCTCCGCGCTGGCCCTGCACGCCAAGCTCGTCGGCTCCGCCTGGACGTAGCAGCCCCTCCGGCGGGGAGGCGTCGCTCACAGCGCGCCGGGAACCCCCGGCCGCCCCAGTAGAATTCCGGGGTGGCCGGGCGGATCAGGGACGAGGACGTGCAGGCGGTGCGCAGCGCACTGCCCATCGACGCGGTGGTCGGCGACTACGTACAGCTGACCAATGGTGGCGGTGGCGAGTACAAGGGCGTCTGCCCCTTCCACGACGAGAAGTCCGCCTCCTTCTACGTGAACCCCGCCAAGGGCGTCTTCCACTGCTTCGGCTGCCAGGAGAACGGCGACACCATCGCCTTCCTGATGAAGATCGAGCACTTCACCTTCGCCGAGGCCGTCGAGCGGATGGCCGCCCAGGCCGGCATCACGCTGCGCTACGAGGAGGGCGGCTACAGCCCCCGCCACCAGCAGGGCGAGCGGACCCGGCTGGTCGAGGCGCACAAGGTGGCCGCGGCCTGGTACCAGGAGCAGTTGGCCTCGCCGGAGGCGGAGATCGGCCGCCGGTTCCTGGCCGAGCGGGGCTTCGACGAGGAGGCCGCGAAGACCTTCGGCGTCGGCTACGCGCCCGCGGGCTGGGAGCACCTGGTCCGGTTCCTGCGCGGCAGGGGCTTCACGGACAAGGAGATCCTGGTCGGCGGCCTGGCCTCGCAGGGCCAGCGCGGCGGCCTGATCGACCGCTTCCGGGGGCGGCTGGTGTGGCCGATCCGGGACATCGCGGGCGAGGTGGTGGGCTTCGGCGCCCGCCGCCTGCGCGAGGACGACAACGGCCCGAAGTACCTGAACACCCCCGAGACGCCGATCTACAAGAAGTCGCACGTGCTGTACGGCATCGACCTGGCGAAGAAGGAGATCGCCAAGTCGGGCCGCGCGGTGGTGGTCGAGGGCTACACCGACGTGATGGCCTGCCACCTGGCCGGGGTGACGTCGGCGGTGGCGACCTGCGGTACGGCCTTCGCCGAGGACCACATCAAGATCATCCGCCGACTGCTGATGGACACCTCGCAGTACCGGGGCGAGACGGTCTTCACCTTCGACGGCGACGCGGCCGGCCAGAAGGCGGCCCTGCGCGCCTTCGAGGACGACCAGAAGTTCGCCGCCAAGACCTCGATCGCCGTCAGTCCCGGCGGCATGGACCCGTGCGAACTGCGCCTGGCGCAGGGCGACGAGGCGGTCCGGCAGCTGATCGACAACCCGGTCCCGCTGTTTGAGTTCGCGCTCACCTCGGTGGTGGGCCGGCACCGGGTGGACACCCCGGAGGGGCGTTCGGCGGCGCTGGAGGAGGCGGCCCCGATCGTCGCCAAGATCAAGGACCGCTCGATCCAGCACGAGTACGCCGTCCGGCTGGCCGGGATGCTCGGCATCCTGGACGAGCAGTTCGTCGTCCGCCGGATCTCCCAGCTGGCCCGCTGGGACCGCGAGCGCCAGCAGAACCCGCGCGGCGCGGCCGCCCAGCGCCGCCCCGAGCCGGTCCAGCCGCCGCGCCCCGCGCAGCCGGCCTTCCGGCTGAACCCGCGCGACCCGGCGCAGTTCGTCGAGCGCGAGCTGCTGAAGCTGGCGCTGCAGCACCCGGACCTGGTCAGCCCGGCCTTCGACCACTACGGCGAGGACGAGTTCCCGACCCCGCCGTACACCGCCGTCCGGCAGGCGATCGCCAAGGCCGGCGGCGCCGCGTACGGGGCGACCCTGCCGGACTTCACCGCGGCGGTGCGGGAGGCGGCCCCGGACGACCAGGTGCGCTCGCTGGTGACCGAGCTGACCGTCGAGCCGGTGCGCTCGCGCCGCAAGGTGGACGCCGTCTACGCGGGGTCGTTCCTGGTCCAGCTGCGCCACCTGGCCGTGGAGCGGCGGATCGCCGAGGTGCGGGCCTACCTCCAGCGGCTCGGCCCCCGGGCGGACGCGGAGCAGCTGCACGCGGTGCAGACCGAGCTGTGGCAGCTCCAGCAGTACGACCAGCAGCTGCGCAGCCGGGGCGCGGCGGCGCTGTAGGGCGCCCCGCGGCGACGTCGAGCGCCCGGGGGCCTGCGCAGAAAGTCGGCGCACGAGTCTCGGCCGCGGAGTGCGGCGTACCGCAGACTGGAGGACGTCCCACCTCCGAACAGCGCGGGTCCGCCAGAGTCGCGCCCGCCCCGAGGGGATGCCCGTGGATCAAGGCCCCGCCGCAGCGACGTCCACCGCCACCAGCCACAGACCGCCGCCCGCCGAACCGGGCGGGGAGCAGGAGACCGACCACGGCCGGGCCGGGGCGGCGCCACCGGACGGTGCGCGGATCCCCGCCCAGGGGCTGCCGGAGGGGCACCCGGACAGCTCGGACAGCTCGGCCGAAGCCGAAGCCGAAGCCGAAGCCGAAGCCGATGCCGAACCCGACGAGCCCGAGCCCGACGAACGGCCCGAGGCGGGCGCCGCCGGCCCGGCCGCCGACCTGCTGCGCCAATACCTGCGCGAGATCGGCCGGGTCCGCCTGCTGACCGCCGCCGACGAGGTGGAGCTGGCCCGCCGCGTCGAGGCCGGCCTGTTCGCCGAGGAGCGGCTGAACGCCGACCCGCCGCCGCCCGACCGGCTGGCCCGCGAGCTGGACACCCTGGTGGTGCGGGGCCGGATCGCCAAGCGCCGGCTGATCGAGGCGAACCTGCGCCTGGTGGTCTCCGTCGCCAAGCGCTACGTCGGCCGCGGCCTCACCCTGCTGGACCTGATCCAGGAGGGCAACCTGGGGCTGATCCGGGCGGTGGAGAAGTTCGACTACGCGCGCGGCTACAAGTTCTCCACGTACGCGACCTGGTGGATCCGGCAGGCGATGAGCCGGGCGCTGGCCGACCAGGCCCGGACGATCCGGGTGCCGGTGCACGTGGTGGAGCTGATCAACCGGGTGGTGCGCATCCAGCGCGGGCTGCTGCAGGAGCGCGGCCTGGAGCCGTCCCCGGCCGAGATCGCCGCCGTCCTGGGGCTGACCGAGGACCGGGTGCGCGACCTGCTCCGGCTCGCGCAGGAGCCGATCTCGCTGCACACCCCGGTCGGCGAGGAGGACGACGTGGCGCTCGGCGACCTGATCGAGGACGCCGACGCCGCCTCGCCGCCCGAGTCCGCGACCCTCCTGCTGCTGCGCGAGCACCTGGAGGCGGTGCTGGCCACCCTGGGCGAGCGGGAGCGCCAGGTCGTCCAGCTCCGCTACGGGCTGGACGACGGGCGGCCGCGCACCCTGGAGGAGATCGGCGCGGTGTTCGGCGTCACCCGGGAGCGGATCCGGCAGATCGAGTCGAAGACGCTGGTCAAGCTCCGCGACCACGCCTACGCCGCACAGCTGCGCGGCTACCTCGACTAGCGCGGCCGGCCGGCCGGCCGGCTCGGCTACTGGCCCGGGGCCGGGCTGGGGCTCAGGCTGGGGCTGGGGCTTCCCGAGGGCGTCCCGCTCGGTGCCGCCGTGGACGGCTGCGCGCCCGCACCCGTGCCCGGCGGCGGGGAGGCGGGGCCGATCGGGATCGGGGTGGACTCCACCACCGAGGCCAGGTCGGTGACGATCCCCGTGCAGTCGTGCCCGGCGGGCTGGTCGCCGCAGACCCGGAAGCCGAGCGCCGGGTCCGCCGCGTTCAGCATCAGCGAGTAGTTGTCGTAGCCGTAGTGGATCAGCGCCGTCTCACTCTCCCCGTTGCTGTCGGTGATGGTCGCGTAGTCCTTGGGCTCGCCCTCGGTGATCGCGGCCCAGGCGGCCTGGCAGGTCCGGCTGTACCGGAGGTAGACGACGACCTTGCCGACGACCTGGGTCTGCAGCGTCCGGGCGTCCTTGCCGCAGCCGGTGTACTTCGGGTCCTTGTGCGCGCAGCCGACCGCCCGGCAGTCGGGGGTGGCCGGGATGGTCTGGGCGGCCTTGGCGGTGAAGGTGACGGTCGGGAGGGGGTCGGCGACGGGCTCGGACGGCCCGCCGCGCCGCGAGAGGCTCAGGCCGGTCAGCACCAGGACGGCGGCCAGCAGCGCGGCCCCGGCGATCAGCGCCGCCGGGCGCCGCCACCAGCGGACGGCCGGCGCGGGCTCCGCCGTGTCCTCGACGTCCTCGGCGTCCTCGGGGGGTTCGACGCCCTCGGCGGCAGTCTCCTCGGTGGCTTCGACGGCGGGCGCCTCGACGACGGGTTCGTCCGCCCCGGTCTCCGGGTCCGCCCCGGCCTGCGCGTCCGCGTCCGCCGCCTCCCCGGCGGGCAGCTCCGCCGGCCCCTCCGCCGCGCGCCGCCACAGCTCCCGCAGCGCCGCCGCGTCGCAGTCGACCGCCCCGACCAGCGCCTCCAGCGCCTGCTCGGTGATGATCCGCTTGCCGTTCAGCCAGCGCTCCCAGGAGGCCCGGCTGTAGTGCGTCCGTGCGGCGAGCTCGGAGAGCGACAGCCCGGTGGAGTCCTTGACGGCCCGGAGTCCGTCGACCAGCGCTCTGGCCGGCTCGGACAGCTCTTCGGGCAGCTTCTTCCAGGCGGAACCCAATGCGGCCTTCCAAACATGCGAGTGGGGGACGGGTGGCGGACGGAGCGGGACGGCCTCTGCCCCGGCCGTTCGGTGTCTCCGCGTCTCCAACCTCAGCGGTCCGGCGTCTCAAAGTCCTGGTCCCGGCGCTGAGACGGACGGAAGTGTCTCACAACCCCTGGAAACGCTCGAACATTCACGTGTCCGTGGTGCAGAGTTCTCTGGCCGGTCCGGTTCGCCGACCGGCCGACACGCTCGGGAACCGTCCCGGTCCGCCGGGACCGGTTCGATCGCAGGTCCCGACCCCCACCGATCGGGGCAGCCTCGCGGGGGGAGGCTGCCCCGGTTCGTCGGGCCGCGCGGCGGGGAGGGCGCACGGGGTGCGCCCTCCCCGCCGTAGCCGTGTCCCGGAGCCCGGTCAGTGGTGGAAGCCGCTGCGGGCCGGCACCCCGAGCTCCTTCAGCGGGACGGGCTGGCGCCGCAGCTCCGGCAGCAGCCGGCCGAGGTCGGCGAGCAGCAGGTCGGCCAGGTCCCGGGAGAAGCCGTTGCGGCAGACCACCCGGAGCACCGACAGGTCCTCCCGGTGCGGCGGGAAGGTGTACGCGGGCACCTGCCAGCCGCGCTCGCGCAGCCGCCGCGAGACGTCGAACACGTCGAAGGGCACGTCCCCGGTGGTGGTGAAGGCGAACACCGGCACCTGGTCGCCGTGGGTCAGCAGCCGGAAGCAGCCCAGCTTCCCGATCTCCCCGGCCAGGTAGCCGGCGACCTCCCGGCAGGCGCCCTGGACGGCCCGGAAGCCCTCCCGGCCGAGCCGCAGGAAGACGTAGTACTGCGCGGCCACCTGGGCGCCGGGCCGGGAGAAGTTGAGCGCGAAGGTCGGCATCTCGCCGCCGAGGTAGTTGACCCGGAAGACCAGTTCCTCAGGCAGCGCCTCCGCGTCCCGCCAGAGCGCCCAGCCGACGCCCGGGTAGACCAGGCCGTACTTGTGGCCGGAGGTGTTGATCGACGCCACCCGGGGCAGCCGGAAGTCCCAGACCAGCGCGGGGTCGAGGAAGGGCGCCACCATGCCGCCGGAGGCGCCGTCCACGTGCACCGGGACGTCCAGGCCGGTGCGTTCCTGGAAGGCGTCCAGGGCGGCGCAGATCTCGGCGACCGGCTCGTAGGAGCCGTCGAAGGTGGAGCCGAGGACGCCGACCACGCCGATGGTGTTCTCGTCGCACAGCGCGACGGCCTGCTCGGCGTCGAGGTGGAAGCGCTCGCCGGACATCGGCGCGGTGCGCGGCTCGACCTCCCAGAAGGTGCAGAACTTCTCCCAGCACACCTGCACGTTGACGCCCATCACCAGGTTGGGCCGGGCCCCGGTCCGGTAGCGGTCGGGGTTGCGGCGCGTCCAGCGGTGCTTGAGGGCCATCCCGGCGAGCATGCAGGCCTCGCTGGAGCCGGTGGTGGAGCAGCCGATGGCGGCGTCCGGGTCGGGGGCGTGCCAGAGGTCGGCGAGGATCGACACGCAGCGCCGCTCCAGTTCGGCGGTCTGCGGGTACTCGTCCTTGTCGATCATGTTCTTGTCGAGGCACTCGGTCATCAGCCGGGTGGCCTGCGCCTCCATCGAGGTGGTGACGAAGGTCGCCAGGTTGAGCCGGGCATTGCCGTCCAGCAGCAGTTCGTCGTGGACCAGCTGGTACGCGGTGTCGGCGGCCACCGGGCCGGGGCCGAGCCGGTGCAGCGGCGGCGCCAGCTGCATCGCGCCGAGCGGGTCGGCGATGTCGGTGAACGGGCCGATGCTCAGCCGGCGGTCGTCGCCGGCCCCCTTGTGCAGCGCCATCGCGTACCGCCGCCCTCTCCGCCGGTGGCCGTTTCCCGAACCACGCTGCCACCGGCCGCCGGGCGTCGCATCTTCGCGACGGTCCGTTACCGCGACGGTCCGTTACGGCGACGGGCCGTTACGAGGCGGCGGCCTCCGGGTGGATCCGGTCGCGGGCGGCCCGGTACTGCCGGCGCACCCCGGTGCCGATCGCCAGGTCCTGCTCGCCCTCCGGCTCGACGGTCTCGGCCTCGGGCAGCTCCCACTGCGGCGGCTCCGGGGTGCCGGCCAGCGCCCAGGCGGCCTGCCGGGCGGCGCCGCGCGCGGCGTGCGCGCCGGGCGGCGGGACGACGACGGGGACGCCGAACAGCATCGGGGCGACGTGCCGGACGACGGGCAGCCGGCCGGCCGTGCCGAGCAGGAACACCCGGTTGATCGCGACGCCCCGGCCGCGCAGCACGTCCAGCGCGTCCGCGATGTTGCACAGCATGCCCTCGACGGCGGCCCGGGCCAGGTGCTGGGGGGTCATCGCCTCGGCCCGCAGGCCGGTCAGGGTGCCGGCCGCGTGCGGCAGCGCGGGGGTGCGCTCGCCGTCGAGGTAGGGCAGCAGCACCAGGCCGTACGCGCCGGGGGAGGAGTGCAGGGCGAGGTCGCTGAGCCCGTCCAGGTCGGTGCCGAGCATCACGGCGGTGGAGCGCAGCACCTGGGCGGCGTTCAGGGTGGCGACCATCGGCAGGTGGCGGCCGGTGGCGTCGGCGAAGGAGGAGACCAGGCCGGACGGGTCGACCACGGCCTCCTCGTGCACGGCGAAGATCGTGCCGGCGCTGCCGAGCGAGACCACCGCGTCGCCGGGGCGCAGGCCCAGGCCCAGCGCGGCGGCCATGTTGTCCCCGGTGCCGGCCGAGATCAGCAGGCCCTCGGGGGTGTGGCCGGCGGGTTCGGCGGGGCCGAGCACCTCGGGCAGCTTCAGTTCGTGGCCGAGGGCCAGCTCGACCAGGTCCTGCCGGTACTCGCCGGTGATCGGGGACCAGTAGCCGGTGCCGGAGGCGTCGCCCCGGTCGGTGGTGCGGCGCTTGGGGTGGCCGAGCAGCTGCCAGACCAGCCAGTCGTGCGGCAGCAGCACCTCGGCGACCCGGCGGGCGTTGGCGGGCTCGAACTCGGCCAGCCAGCGCAGCTTGGCGACGGTGTACGTGGGGGCGGGCACGGCGCCGATCGCGGCGGTCCAGGCGGCCGGACCGCCGAGGGCGTCGAGCAGCTTGGCGGCGGCGCCGCCGGAGCGCGGGTCGTGCCACAGCAGTGCGGGCCGGACCAGCACCCCGCCCGCGTCCAGGCCGATCATGCCGTGCTGCTGCGCGCTGACGCCGATCGCCCGGACGCCCTCCAGCAGGCCGCCGGCGGCGGCGTCGCCGAGCGAGTGCAGCCACATCTGCGGGTCGGCCTCGCCGGGGCGCAGGTCCTGGTCGTCGGGGGTGGGGTGGGGTGCCTTGCCGGAGCGCAGCACGGCGCCGGTGTCGGCGTCGCACGCGACGATCCGGGTGCTGCTGGTGGAGCTGTCTATCCCCGCGACGATGGCCATGTCGAGATCATGCCTCAGCCCGGCCCGGGACGCGTCCGGGCCGGGTGGGCTGTTGCCTGTTCGGGACGGCCCGTTGGGGCGTTCTTGGCCCTTGTTCCACCCGGCCGTCACCGTCGGGCGGTAGCCGGGGCCGTCACGGTCGGACGGTGCCCCAGCCGTCCTCCTCGTCCCGGTCGCGCTTGAAGTACGGCACCCGGTCGGTGACGGCGTTCGGCAGCCGATCCCCGACCCGGTCCGCGACCGCGCCGGCCGCCTTCCCGGCCACCGCGCCGGCCTGGTGCCGGGCCCGGTCGGCCGCCCCCTGCACCGAGGGGTTCTCGGCGATCCGCCGGGTGACCTCGGCGATCTTCTCGTAGCGCTCGCGTCCGGCCCGCGAGCCCAGGACGTAGCCGGCCGCGAATCCCACGGCCATGGACAGCTTCCACATGGTCGCAACCCTCCCTCTCCTGGCGGCCCTGCCGCCGCCTTGCCCTACCCGTTGGTCGGGACGGCGAACCGTCCGCGCCCCCAGGATCCCCGGGGTCGCGACCCCTCGCGCGCGGGCACGCCGGGCTGCGGCCCGGCCGCCCGGGGAAAGCGATTGGCGGACCACCCCCCCGAGTGCGCTAATGTATGTCCCGCAGCGAACGCCGAGGAGCCCGGGAAACCGGGGGCCGGAGCGGAAGCCGATCCCCCATAGCTCAATTGGCAGAGCAGCCGACTGTTAATCGGCAGGTTATTGGTTCGAGTCCAATTGGGGGAGCTGGGAAGGAGCCCGTTCGCGGGCTCGTTTCCCTTGCGTGGTACAGGAGTTCAGTTCAGCGATCCCCCATAGCTCAATTGGCAGAGCAGCCGACTGTTAATCGGCAGGTTATTGGTTCGAGTCCAATTGGGGGAGCTGCGCCGGCCTGACCGGTGACTGCTCAGAGCGAAGGCCCCTCGGACGACCGGGGGGCCTTCGTGTTGCCGCGCCCCGGTGTTGCGCTCGTCACGTTCCCGAGGTCCGGCGACCTCCCGGCGTTCCGGACGTCTCCGGCCCTCAGGTGGTGGCCTGCCGGTAGAGGTCGGCCACCCGCCGGTCGAAGGTCACGCTGTACGAGGTGCCCGGGGATTCCCCGCCCTCCTGGTAGCCGCCGATCACGCCCACCACCGTGCCGTTGGCCGTCACCCACGGGCTGCCGCTGGTCCCGTCGGTGTAGCCGTCGCAGTCGAAGCGCTCCTGGGTGGGGCTCTGCGAGCGGGTCCGGACCGCGCAGGTGATCGGTTCGTCGCTCTCGTTCGGGTAGCCGGTCACCGAGACGGCCAGTCCGAAGCCCTGCGCGGTGCCGATCGGGTTGCCGCCCACCGCGTCCTCGATCTGCCGGCCGTCGAGCGGGCGCACGGTGACGAAGGCCACGTCGTACTCCGGGTCCCCCTCGTCCGTCCAGTGCGGGTCCACGGTGATCGCCGCGATCGGCCAACTCCCGTACGGGGAGTATCCGTTGCGGTAGCCCGGGGTGAACACCAGGCCGTCCAGCAGGCCGACCCGGTGGCTCTGCACGCAGTGCGCGGCGGTGACCAGCAGGTTGCGCCCGGGGCTGTGGACGACGCTCGCGGTGCAGGCCCGCGGGCCCTGTGCGGAGCGGACGGAGAGGGTGCCGATCCGGTCCCGGGCCGGGGTCTGCTGGGCCACCTCGGCGGTGGGGACCGTCCGGTCGTCCCCGCCGCCGCAGGCGACGCCGGCGGCGAGCAGCAGCGCCGCGAGCGCGGCGGTGCCGGCCGTGCGGGCGGGCCGTGCCGGGCGGGGGGCCATCGGGGCTCCGTCTCGGTTCCTCGGGGCGGGCACCGGGCCGTGCGTTCCGCCGTTCGTGAGGAAGATCTACCAGCCCGGGCGCGTCGACGCCACCGGCCCCGGATCCGTCAGCCCGTGGCCCGGTCGTAGAGGGCCTGGACGCGGTCGCCGAAGTAGCTGCTGTACGAGGTGTCCGGGTTGTCGCCGCCCTCCTGGTAGCCGCCGATCACGCCGACCACGGTGCCGGTGCGGGTGGCCGGGTCGAAGTCGGTGACCCACGGGCTGCCGCTGGTGCCGCCGGTGTAGTCGGGGCAGTCGATCCGCAGCTGGGTGGGGCTCTGCTCGGTGGTGGTGTTGGAGCAGGTGATCGGAACGTCGCTGCTGCCCGGGTAGCCGGTGATCCGCACGGTGACCTGGTAGCCGCGGTTGACGCCGAGTCGGTTGGCGCCGAGCACCTGCTGCACCTGCTGCCCGTTCTGGGCCTGGACGACGGCGAAGGCGACGTCCATGTCGGGGTCGGCGTCCGACTTCCAGGCGTCGTCGACGGTGACCGACAGCAGCGGCCAGACGCCGCTCGGGGTGTCGCCCTGGCGGTACCCGGGGACGAACACCAGGTCGCTGCGCATGCCGAGCTTCGGGTCCCAGACGCAGTGCGCGGCGGTGACGATCAGGTTGAGCCCGGCGCTGTCGACCACGCTGGCGGTGCAGAAGTGGTCGCCGTCCGCGTTGCGCGTGAACACCGCGCCGACCAGCCCGTTGGGCACGTTCGCCTTGGCGGTGCGGGTGACGCCGGTGTGCTTGCCGGTCGCGCCCTTGAGCCGTTGCCGGTTCCATCCGTGGTCGTTCCCCGGGCCGGAGCCGGAGGCCGTCGCCGGCGCCGAGGTGACGGTCGGTGCGCCGCCGCCCGGCCGCGCGGCGGTGGTGCAGCCGGCCGCGGCGAGCAGCAGCACCAGTACCCCGGCCGCCGCTCCCGTCCCACGCATCGTCATCCGTCCAGGCTGCCCCGTGCGCCCCGTCCCGCGCCAGCCGGGGTCGTCCACCGGAAGAGGCGCACGTCCCGGCGCACCCAGGTGCGCCCCCGGCGCGCACCACCACTGATCGACCGGCTATGCTGCCCGGGACGGCCTTCCGGGGCCGTCTGCTGTTGCCGTGGCCCACGACCGGGCCGGCGCGGCGAACCGGGGCGGTAGCTCAGCCGGTTAGAGCAGGGGACTCATAATCCCTTGGTCGTGGGTTCGAGTCCCACCCGCCCCACCTTCTCGACCCGTCCGCAGGCGTGGAGTTCGACCGCCCGCGACGACGCAGAGTCTAGGGCGCGGCCACGTCCCGGTTCCGTGTGGCGCGCCGCGATTCACCCGAGTGCGGGCACCGGCCCGCCCGCGTCCCGGCCCGTCTCCCCGCCCGTGTCCCCGCCCTTCTTCCGCCTTGCGATCGTCCCGCCCCTGGTGGAGTGCGCGAAAAAAGTGATATCACTTTGACAGCTCAAGCACGCACCTGAACCGGGGGGAGTCGGTCTCATGACCACACCGCGTTTCGCCGTCGAGGACGGCCCTGCCATCGATCTTCCGGCCCCGAAGATCACCGAACACGCCATCACCGCCCGCTCCGGCCTGCCGGTGCTCCTGGGCGGGCTGCTCGGCCTGCTGGCCGGGGTGGGGTCGGTCATCGCCGGAGCCGTCCAACTGTCCTCCGGGAGCAAGGGGGTGGGGATCCCGCTGGCGATCGCCGGGCCGGTGCTCGCGGTCACCTCGCTGCTGCTCATGTGCGGGCTCACGGTGGTCTCGCCCGGCGAGGCCCGGGTGGTCCAGCTGCTCGGCCGCTACCGCGGCACCATCCGCACCGCCGGCATGACCTGGGTGAACCCGTTCACCAGCCGCCGCCGGATCTCCACCCGGATCCGCAACCACGAGACCGAGACCACCAAGGTCAACGACGCGGACGGCAGCCCGATCGAGATGGCCGCCGTCGTCGTCTGGCAGGTCGAGGACACCGCGATGGCGGTGTTCGAGGTGGACGACTACACCGACTTCGTCGCCATCCAGACCGAGACCGCGGTGCGGCACATCGCCAGCAGCTACCCGTACGACTCGCACGGCGAGGACCGGCTGTCGCTGCGCGACGGCGCGGACGAGGTCGCCCGTCAGCTGTCCGCCGAGATCGCCGCCCGGGTCGCCTCGGCCGGCGTGCGGGTCATCGAGTCCCGCATCACGCGGCTCGCGTACGCGCCGGAGGTGGCCCAGGTGATGCTCCAGCGCCAGCAGGCCGGGGCCGTGGTGGCCGCCCGCCGGCTGATCGTCGAGGGCGCGGTCGGCATGGTCGAGGAGGCGCTCGACCGGCTCGCCGAACGCGATGTGGTGGAGTTGGACGAGGAACGCAAGGCCGCGATGGTGAGCAACCTCCTGGTGGTGCTCTGCGGCGACCGCGGCACCCAGCCCGTCGTGAACACGGGCTCCCTCTACTAGTTAGGCGCGGAGTTGGCGACGGAACGGAAGAAGCTCCTGCTGCGACTGGATCCTTCGGTTCACGACGCACTGGCTCGCTGGGCCGCGGACGAACTCCGCAGCACCAACGCCCAGATCGAGTTCCTGCTCCGGAGGGCCCTCAACGAGGCCGGCCGGATGCCCAGCGGCGCGGCCCGGCTGCCCCGGCGCGGCCGCCCGCCCAAGGAGGGCCCGGACGGCGACGGTTCCGACCCGAGCTGACCGGGCCGCTCCACCACCTTTCGGAGAACTCGGAGGGAGACCGAGAGATGCACCGAGAGACGCACCAGGCGACGTCCCGAGAGACGTCCCGGGAGACGGACCGCGCGACGGACCTGCCCGCCAATCTGCCCGAGAAGCTCTACCTGCTGGCCTACGACCCGCGGCGCGGGCGGATGACCGGGTCGCAGAGCCTCAACCTGCTGCTGCAGGCGGCGGCGCTGACCGAACTGCTGCGCCGGGGGCTGATCCGCGAGGAGGGCCGCACGGCCGTCGCCCGGGTCCGCGAGCCCGCCGCCTCGGCGGGCCTCGACCCGTACAGCGCACGGCTGTTGGGCCGGATCCAGGAGAAGCGCCCGCACAGCTGGGGCTGGTGGATCGGCGGCGCCCGGACCGCCGGACGCGACCAGCCCGCCCGCTGGGTGCGGGACGGCCTGGCCGAGGCCGGCTGGATCGAACTGCACCGGCGCCGGGTGGCCGGGGTGTTCCCGGTCACCCGGATCGCCCCCGGCGACCCCCGGGTGCGCGCGGCACTGGCCGGCGCCGTCACCGCGGCGCTCAAGAGCCCGCTCAGCCGGGTCGACCCGGCCGACGCGGCCCTGGTCGCCCTGGTCGCCGCCGGGCGGTTGCGCTCGGCGCTCGACCCCAAGGGCCGCAGCCGGTACCGCGGCCGGATCGAGAAGCTCGCCCCGGCGGCCGGCCCCGTCCCGCGGGCGCTCGGCCGGGCGCTGGTCGCCCGCGCGGTCGGCCGGGCGCTGGAGGGCGCGGGAGAGGCCGCCGTGGTCTGACGGGCCCTCCGCGGGGGAGACGGCCCGTACGGGGGAGAGACCGGAGCCCGGTCGCCGAGGAACGGCGGCCGGGCTCCGTGCTGTCCGTCCGCTGCCGGGCCGCCCCGTCCCCGTCCCCGTCCATGCCCCCGTCCCCATCAACCGATCGGTTGATCACCGGTCAACCGCCGCCGCCGACCGTTCTGACCGGCCGGTCGATCCGCCGTAGGGCCCCCGCGCGGGAAGCTCGTTGCAGGCCGGGGGAAGCACCCCGGACGAACGGGAGGGAGCGGCGCGATGGCCGTGATCGAGGTGGCGGGACTGCGCAAGGCCTACGGGCGGCGCCAGGTGCTGGAGGACGTCTCCTTCAGCGTGCAGCGCGGCGAGGTGTTCGGCCTGCTCGGCCCGAACGGCGCCGGCAAGACCACCGCCGTCGAGTGCTGCGAGGGGCTGCGCCGGGCCGACGCCGGAACCGTCCGGGTCCTCGGCCTGGACCCGCTGCGCGACCGCGCCGCGCTGCGCCCCCGGGTCGGCATCCAGCTCCAGCAGGCGCAGCTGCAGGGCGCGTTGCGGGTCGGCGAGGCGCTGGAGCTGTACGCCGCCTTCTACCCGAACCCCCGCGACTGGCGGGAGCTGCTGGACGAGTGGGGCCTCGCCGACCAGGTCCGCACGCCGTTCGACAAGCTCTCCGGCGGGCAGAAGCAGCGGCTGTTCATCGCCCTCGCCCTGATCGGCAACCCCGAGGTGGCGTTCCTGGACGAGCTGACCACCGCGCTCGACCCGCAGGGCCGGCGCGACACCTGGGAGTTGATCCGCCGGATCCGCGACGAGGGCGTCACGGTGGTGCTGGTCTCGCACTTCATGGACGAGGTCGAGGCGCTCTGCGACCGGGCCGCCGTGCTCGACGGCGGCCGGATCGTGGCCACCGGCACCCCCGCCGAACTGATCGCCCGCTCCGGCACCGGCGGAACGCTCGGCTTCCGCCCCACCGCCCCGCTGGACCTCGGCCGGCTGGCCGCGCTGCGCGGGGTCACCGGGGTCGAGGAGCGGGACGGCCGGATCGAGGTCACCGGCACCGGGGACTTCGCCGACGAGGTCACCGGCCTGCTCGCCCGCGAGGGCATCGTCGTCACCGGCCTGCGGATCCGCGAGCACAGTCTCGACGACGCCTACCTCGCCCTCACCCGCCACGACGCCGCCTGATCCCGCCCGCCCGAGCCGACAAGGACCACCACCGTGAGCATCGCCATGACCGAGACCCGCAGCACCGGCCCCACCCGCCGCACCGCCCCGACCGTCAACGCCGTCCGCCGGCTGGCCGTCGCCGAGGCCCGCCTGTTCCTGCGCGACCCGCTGACCGCCTTCTTCAGCCTCGGCTTCCCCGTCGCCCTGCTGCTCGTGCTCGGCTCCGTCCCGTCGCTGCGCAAGACCTCGCCGGACATGCACGGCATGAGCACCATCCAGCTGTACGCGCCGATCCTCGCCGTCTTCACCCTGATGCTGCTCGGGCTCAACGCGCTGCCCTCACTGCTCGCCGCCTACCGCGAGCGCGGCGTGCTGCGCCGGATGTCCGCCAGCCCGGTCCGCCCGGCGCTGCTGTTCGGCGCCCTGCTGCCGCTCTACCTGGCCATCGCGGCCGGCTCGGTGCTGCTGGTGGTGCTCGCCGGGCCGGTGCTCGGGGTCGCGCTGCCGAAGCAGCCGCTGGGCTTCCTGCTGGCCTTCCTGCTCGCCGCCGCCGCGATGCTGTCGGTCGGCCTGCTGCTCGCCTCGGCCGTCCCCTCCGCCAAGGCCGGCAACGCGGTCGGCGCCCTCGCCTTCTTCCCGATGATGTTCTTCTCGGGGATCTGGCTGCCCCGCGAGTTCATGCCCGGCTTCCTCAACCGGATCGGCGACTTCACCCCGAGCGGCGCCGCCGTCCAGACCCTCCAGGACTCCTGGAACGGCCACTTCCCGCACATCGTGGGCCTGCTCACACTCGCCGCGTACGCGCTGCTCGCCGGCGGTGCGGCTGCCAAGCTGTTCCGGTGGGAATGATCAAGGAACGGGCCGCCGACGAGGTGGACCTCGAAGCCTGGCAGGGCCGGTTGCAACGAGCGATCGGCCCGGTCTGCTTCGGCGCGCTGCTCTTCGCCCTGGCCCTGGCCCTCTCCGCGCCGACCCCGACCTCGCGCTCCGCCGCCGCCGTCCTCCCGGCGGCGGCCGCCGCGTTCCTGTGGCTGGCACTGCGCCTGGTGCTGGACCGGCGGCCCGGCCCGGACGGCCGCGCCCGGTACGCCGAAGCCCACTTCGCCGTCCTGCTGCTGCTGATCACCGTCCTGGTCCTGGACCACCCGGCCTTCGGCTTCTTCGCCTTCACCGGCTGCCTGCAGGCTGTCCGCTACCTGCGCGGCCGGGCCCGCGCGGTCGGGGTGGCCGTCACCACCGTGCCCAGCTCGCTCGCCCAGAGCGGCGGGGTGGTGCCGCAGACCGCCGCCCAGGTCGGCGGCTTCCTGGCCGTCCTCGCCTTCAACCTGGTCATCGTCGCGGTGCTCGTGACGCTGAGCGAGATCACCGAACGGCTGAGCTCCCGCCGCAAGGCCTCCAACGCCGAACTCGCCGAATCCAACCGGCAGTTGACCGAGATGCTGGCCGAGAACGCCGGACTGCACGCCCAACTCCTCGTCCAGGCCCGCGAGGCCGGGGCCGCCGACGAGCGCCGCCGGCTCGCCCGCGAACTGCACGACACCGTCGCCCAGGGCCTCGCCGGGATCGTCACCCAGCTGCAGGCCGCCGAGGGCGCCCGCGAACAGGACGCCCCGGCCGAGCAGTGGCAGCGCCACCTGGACAACGCCGCCGCGCTCGCCCGCGACAGCCTCACCCAGGCCCGCCGGGCCGTCCACGCGCTGCGCCCGATCGAACTGGAACGAGCCGCCCTGCCCGAGGCGCTGGCCGACCTCGCCGAGCAGTGGCGGCGGCACAACGACACCGCCGCCGGGCTGACCGTCACCGGCGAGGCCCGGCCGCTGCACCCCGAGGTCGAGGTGACGCTGCTGCGGATCGCCCAGGAGTCGCTGGCCAACGCCGCCAAGTACGCGAAGGCCTCCCGCGTCGGGCTGACCCTGTCGTACATGCCCGGCCTGGTCACCCTGGACGTCCGGGACGACGGCATCGGCTTCGACCCGGCCGCCGAACCCGCCTCCCGGGCCACCGGCGGCGGCTACGGTCTCGGTCTGATGCGCCGCCGCGCCGAACGGCTCGGCGGGCGGCTCGACCTGGAGACCGAACCGGGCACCGGCACCACGGTGTCCGCGACCCTGCCGGCGATCAGCATGGAGGAGTAGAGGCGTGGACGGGACGACGATCAGACTGATGCTGGTGGACGACCACCCCGTGGTCCGGGACGGGCTGCGCGGCATGTTCACCGCCGCCCCCGGCTTCGAGGTGGTCGGCGAGGCCGGCGACGGCGCCGAGGCGCTGCCGATGATCGCCGCACTGCGGCCCGACGTCGTGCTGATGGACCTGCGGATGCCCCGGATGGACGGCGTCACGACGATCCGCGAGATGGCCGAACGCGGCCTGCCCGCACGGGTCCTGGTGCTCACCACCTACGACACCGACGCCGACGTGCTGCCCGCCGTCCGGGCCGGGGCCACCGGCTACCTGCTCAAGGACGCGGCCCGGGACGAGCTGTTCCACGCCGTCCGGGAGGCCGCCCGGGGCGCCTCGGTGATCGCCCCCACCGTCGCCGCCAAACTCCTCGGCCAGGTCCGCGAGCCCGCCCCCGACCCGGCCCGTGAAGCCCTCAGCCCGCGCGAGGTGGAGGTGCTGCACCTGGTCGCCTCCGGGGCCACCAACCGGGAGGCCGCGGCCCGCCTGTTCATCAGCGAGGCCACCGTGAAGACCCACCTGATCCACATCTACAGCAAGCTCGACGTCAAGGACCGCGCCTCCGCCGTCGCCGCCGGCTACAACCTCGGCCTCCTCACCCCCACCCGGCCCCGCTAGCGGCGCGCCGCCCGTCGCCGGGCTGGGCGGCGAGCCCGGCCCCGGGCCGGGCCGCGTCCGGCCCCGCGCTGCCGGGTGGCCGGCAGCACGGGCGTCTCACAACCGGCGCGTGTGGCCGACGACCACACGCGCCGGGGCGTCCCCCGCTTGGCGGGAATCGGCGGGCACGCCCTAGCCTGGCGGGATGCTCGAACCCGCCCTGCTGCCGACTCCGCTGGTGGACTGCACCGACGAGGTGTTCGCCCGGGCGGGGGTGGAGCTGCGGCTCAAGCGCGACGACCTGCTCAACCCGGCCGTCCCCGGCAACAAGTGGCGCAAGCTCGCGCCGAACGTGGCCGCGGCGGTCGAGCAGGGCCACACCCGGCTGCTCACCTTCGGCGGCGCCTACTCCACCCACCTGCGGGCCGTCGCGGCCGCGGCCGCCGCGCTCGGGCTGGAGAGCGTGGGGCTGGTGCGCGGCGCGGAACTGGCCGACCGGCCGCGCAACTGGTCGCTGCGGGCCGCCGAACGGGCCGGGATGCGGCTGGAGTTCCTGACCCGGGCCGAGTACCGCGAGGCCACCGGCCGGGCGGACGGCTCCGGGGCTTCCACCGCCACCGCTGCTGCGCCGTGGCGCCGCTGGGAGCCCTGCCTGGTGCTCCCCGAGGGCGGTTCCAACGCGCTCGCGGTGACCGGCGCCGCCACGATCCCGGCCGAGCTGCCCGACCTGGGCGAGCGCGACGTGGTGTGCTGCCCGGTCGGCACCGGCGGCACCCTGGCCGGCATCGCGGCCGGCCTGCCGCCCGGCGCGCGGGCACTCGGCGTGGCCGTGCTGCGCGGCGGCGAGGGCTACCTGGAGGCGGAGGTCGCCCGGCTGCACCGGGCCGCCTACGGCCGGGAGTTCGCGAACTGGCGGATCGACCACGGGCACCACGGCGGCGGCTACGGCCGGGTGCCCGCCGAACTCGCCTCCTTCGCCGCCGAGTTCGAGCAGCGGCACGGCGTCCCGGTGGAACTGCGCTACGTCGCCAAGCTACTGGCGGCACTGGCCGACCTGGCCGCCACCGGCGCCTTCCCACCCGGGACCCGGCTGACCGCCGTGGTCACCGGCCTACCGGACCCTGAGTAGGCCCCACCCGCCGGGCGGCCCTGGACCTGCCGTCACCTCGGCCTCGCGACGCACATGCGGCGAATCTCCCGGCGCGGTGCCGGGCGATTCCCCGCTGGGCCCGCGCGCTGTCATCGCGCGCGGGCCGTGGGATCACAGGGGCGCGCAGGGCGGGCGGTCAGGAGACCGCCGCCCGGCATGCGCCCGTGCCGCCGGTCAGCCGAAGGTCAGGTTGGCGCACGGGTCGGTGTCGGCGCCGCGGGTGTTCTCCGCTATCCCGGTGGGCACCCCGCTGGGCGCGCTGCTCGGGCCCGTACTGCCGCCCGTACCGGGGCCGGTGGTCGGGGTGGTGACCGAGTCGAGCTTGGTCCCGGGGGTCGGCGCGTAGTCCGGGCCGAGGGTGACGGTGATCGACTCGGAGCCGGGTGCCTCGACCGTTCGGGCGCCGGGGAAGAGGGCGGTGACCTGGTCGGCGGCGGCCTTCAGGGCGGGGTCGTACGCGATCTCGGTGTGCTGTTGGCCGGGGGTGTTGGCGCCGAGCGTGATGTTGTGGAAGCCGCGGGCCTTGAGCGCCTCGGCGCCGGAGCCGGCGAGTCCGGAGGTGCCGACGCCGTTGACCACGGTGATCGGCGCGCCGGCCTGTTCGGCGGTGAGCGGCCCGGTCGGGGCGGTGCCGGTCGGGGCGGTGGCGGTCGGGCTGGGGGTGGCGGTGACCTGGCCGGTGCCGGAGGTGCTGTGCCCGTCCAGGGTGCGGTCCTCGCGCAGCAGTTTCCACAGGGTGTCGGCGTCGGGCTGGACGAGCCGCACCCGGTCCCCGGCGAAGCGCCAGGGGGCGGTGACGAAGGTGACGTCGGAGAGCTTGATGTCGGAGACCGAGCGGGCGAAGTCCACCAGCTTCATCGCGGTGCCCAGCCCCTCGTCCACGGTGAGCGACTTGGTGGCCGCGTCGGCCAGCGGCAGCAGGGTGGGCAGTGAGAAGCCCTGGTCCTGGACCTTCTTGATCATCGAGGAGAGGAAGGCCTGCTGGCGCTTCATCCGGCCGATGTCGGAGTTGTCGCCGATGCCGTGGCGTATTCGCAGGTAGTCGACCGCGGACTGCCCGGAGAGCTTCTGCAGGCCCTTCTTGAGGTGGATGCCGTACTGGTCGACGTCGTTGGGCACGCAGGCGTCCACGCCGCCGATGGCGTCGGTCATCGCGGCGGCGCCCTTGAAGTCGACCACGATGGTGTGGTCGATCCGCAGCCCGGTGATCGCCTCCACGGTGTTCTGGGTGCAGGCCGGGTTGCCCTTGGGGGATTCGCCGATGCCGAACGCCGAGTTGAACATCTGGTCGGTCCGGGGCTTGGTCCAGGTGCCGTCCGCCAGCTTGCAGGACGGGATGGTGACCAGGGTGTCGCGCGGGATCGAGACGCCGACCGCGTGCTTGTGGTCGGCGTAGACGTGCACCAGGATCGCGGTGTCCGAGTTGCCGACGCCCTCGTCGCCGCCGGCGAGCGAGTTGTTGCCGTCGTCCCGGGTGTCCGAGCCGAGCAGCAGGACGTTCACCGGCACCTGGGCGCCGGGCGAGGCCGGGACGGGCGCGGGCGGGCGCTCGGTGGCGACGCCGCCCGCGTCGAAGGTGGTGATGTTGCTGTCCAGCCGGTGGTAGAACCAGGCGCCGGCGCCGACGACCGACAGCACCAGGACGGCTGCCAGGCCGATGGCGGTCCGCAGGTAGCGGCGCCTGCGCGTGCTGCTGCTCATCCTCCGAGCCCCCCGCCTTCAGCTTCTTCGTTCGACAGACGTTCGAACTTTAGACGTTCTGGCGGGCGGTTCGGTTACCGCCGGGCGGGGCCCGATTGGGGCCCGCGGGTTGTGATCCTGGTCACGCACCGGGCCCGGCGGCGCCCGCGAGCATCCGCTGGAGCAGGTCGCGCAGGACGGCCCGCTCGTCGTGGCCGAGCGCGGCCAGCGGCTCGCGGGCGAAGTTCAGCGACTCGCGCAGTTCCTCGGAGGCGGCGGCGCCGGTGTCGGTGGCGGCGACCAGCTTGACCCGGCGGTCCTGCCGGTCGGCGGCGCGGGTGACGAAGCCGCGGGTTTCGAGCCGGTCGACGATGCCGGTGATGTTGGACGGCTCGCAGCTGAGCGTCTGGGCGATCTGGCGCATCGGCATCGGGCCGCGCCGCAGCAGGGCGAGCACCTTGGCCTGGGCGCCGGTGAGCGAACGGGCGGCGGCGGCCTCCTCGTACTCCCGGTGGAAGAGTGCGACCAGGTTCGCCATCAGGTCGACGACCTCGCGGGTGATCTCGTCGGGCTCCGCCGCGGCGGCCTGGGTCGGCTGGGTTTCCATGCCTCCGAGTCTACCTGAAAAGTTGACATCATGAACCTTTCATGCCCATGGTTACTTCAGTTGGTCAACCTTTCATGCGCCGAACCCCCAAGGAGCACCCGTCATGGCAGAGCAGGCCGTCCCCGCCGCCGCCCGTGAATGGCACCTCGCCGCCCGCCCGCAGGGCTGGCCGGTGCCGACCGACTTCGCCCTGGTCGAGGCCCCGGTCCGGACCCCGGGCCCGGGCGAGATCCTGGTCCGCAACGCCTTCCTCTCCGTCGACCCCTACATGCGCGGCCGGATGAACGACGTGAAGTCGTACGTCCCGCCGTTCCAGCTCGGCAAGGCGATGGACGGCGGCGCGGTCGGCTACGTGGTCGCCTCCGGCGACGAGGCCTTCGCCCCGGGCGACGCGGTGCTGCACGGCCTCGGCTGGCGCGAGTACGCGACGCTGGACGCCCGGCACGCCGTCAAGGTCGACCCGCAGGCCGCGCCGCTCTCCGCCTACCTCGGCGTGCTCGGCATGCCCGGCATGACCGCCTACGCCGGCCTGCTCGCGGTCGGCGGCCTCAAGGAGGGCGACAAGGTCTTCGTCTCCGGCGCGGCCGGCGCGGTCGGCTCGCTGGTCGGCCAGATCGCCAAGCTCAAGGGCGCCTCGCTGGTGGTCGGTTCGGCCGGCTCGGCGGAGAAGGTCGCCAAGCTGGTGGACGAGTACGGCTTCGACGCCGCGTTCAACTACAAGGACGCCCCGGTCGCCGAGCAGCTGGCGAAGGCGGCCCCGGACGGCATCGACCTCTACTTCGACAACGTCGGCGGCGACCACCTGGAGGCCGCGATCGGCGCCCTGACCGTGCACGGCCGCGCGGTGCTCTGCGGCGCGATCGCCCAGTACAACGAGACCACCGCGCCCGCCGCCCCGCGCAACCTCGCCCTGGCGATCGGCAAGCGGCTGCGCCTGGAGGGCATGCTCGTGCGCGACCACGACGCCCTGCAGCCGCAGTTCGTCGCCGAGGTGGCCGGCTGGCTGCGGTCCGGCGAACTGCGCGGCGAGGAAACCGTGGTGGACGGCTTCGAGAACACCGCCGAGGCCTTCCTCGACCTGCTGCGCGGCGTCAACACCGGCAAGATGGTCGTCCGCCTGGAGGGCTGACTCCACGTCAGGAAGCTGACCGCCCCGCCCGCCCGAACCGGGGCGCGCGGGGCGGTTCGCGTGCACGGCGCAGGGGATCGGGCCTCACTACCGCATTCCGGCCGGATTCGAAAGTGCGTCAGTCGACCTGTGGCCGGGCGCGGTACGGTGGGTCTCGCCCAGTGATGGGGCCGTTCGGGGGAGAGATCCGACCGAAGGGTGGACCCAGTCGGGGATTCGACTAGCATTGAGCGAAAGCCTGTCCGTTTTGCTCAATTTAGTGGCTTAATGTCAGCTAACGTGGGTAAACGTGGATCAGTGATCGTGGATCGACTGCAGGCACGAGGCAGCTGGGGAAGGCGACCCTCGTCCACAGCCTGGAGGTCCCGGTGACGACACGTGGAGTTCTCTACATCCACTCCGCGCCCCGCGCGCTGTGCCCGCACGTCGAGTGGGCCGTCGCGGGGGTGCTCGGGGTTCGGGTGAGCCTGGACTGGATCCGCCAGCCGGCCTCGCCCGGGCACTGGCGTGCCGAACTCTCCTGGCAGGGGGAGCCCGGCACGGCCTCGAAGCTCGCCTCCGCGCTGCGCGGCTGGCAGCTGATGCGGTACGAGGTCACCAGCGAGCCCTGCGCCACGGCGGAGGGCGAGCGGTACAGCAGCACGCCCTCGCTCGGCATCTTCCACGCCGTCACGGGCATCCACGGCGACATCCTCATCCCCGAGGACCGGTTGCGCGCCGTGCTGCTGCGCGCCCGCAGCGAGGGCGCCGACCTGGAGACCGAGATCTCCCGGCTGCTCGGCAAGCCCTGGGACGACGAGCTGGAGCCGTTCCGGTACGCGGGCGAGGGCGCGCCGGTGCGCTGGCTGCACCAGGTGGTCTAGGAACGGCGGAAGGGGCCGGTGCTCGTCACGAGCGCCGGCCCCTTCCGTGTGCCGTCCCGGGTGCGTCAGCGGCTGCGGAACGCCAGCACCACGTTGTGGCCGCCGAAGCCGAACGAGTTGTTCAGCGCGGCGATCCGGCCCTCGGGCAGCTTGCGGGCCTCGTCGCGCACGATGTCCGCCTCCACGTCGTCGTCCAGCTCCTCGACGTTGATGGTCGGCGGGGCGACGCGGTGGTACAGCGCCAGCACGGTGGCGACGGTCTCGATGCCGCCGGCGCCGCCCAGCAGGTGGCCGGTCATCGACTTGGTGGCCGAGACGGCGATGTGGTCGAGGTCGTCGCCCAGCTCCTTGCGCAGCGCCTTCAGCTCGGCGGTGTCGCCCTGCGGGGTCGAGGTGGCGTGCGCGTTGACGTGCACGATCTCGGCCTTGTCCAGCTCGTTGCGCTCGAAGAGGTCGGCCAGCGCGCGGGCCACGCCGGCGCCGGTCGGCTCGGGCTGGGCGATGTGGTGGGCGTCCGAGGACAGGCCCTGGCCCACGGCCTCGCAGTAGATCCGGGCACCGCGCGCCTCGGCGTGCTCGGCCGACTCCAGCACCACGACGCCCGCGCCCTCGCCCAGCACGAAGCCGTCCCGGGCCTTGTCGTACGGGCGCGAGGCGCGCTCGGGCTCGTCGTTGTTCTTGGACATCGCCATCATGTTGGCGAACGCGGCGATCGGCAGCGGGTGGATCGCCGCCTCGGTGCCGCCGGCCACCACGACGTCGGCGCGGCCGCTGCGGATCATCTCGATCGCGTAGCCGATCGCCTCGGCGCCGGAGGCGCAGGCGGAGACGGGGGTGTGCACACCGGCGCGGGCGCCGACCTCCAGGCCGACGTTGGCCGCCGGGGAGTTGGGCATGAGCATCGGCACGGTGTGCGGGGAGACCTTGCGGGCACCCTTCTCGCGCAGCACGTCGTACTGGTCGAGCAGGGTGGTCACGCCGCCGATGCCGGAGGCGATGACAGCGCCCAGGCGCTCCGGGGCCAGCTTGGAGGCCTCGTCGGTGGCCGGGCCGTCGTAGCCGGCGTCGGCCCAGGCCTCGCGGGCGGCGATCAGCGCGAACTGCGCGGAGCGGTCCAGCTTGCGGGCCAGCGGGCGGGGCAGGATCTCGCCCGGCTCGACGGCGGTGCGCGCGGCGATCCGGACGGGCAGGTCGGCGGCCCATTCCTCGGTCAGGGCCGCCACTCCGGAGCGCCCGGCGACCAGGTTCTCCCAGGTGGTGGCGGCGTCGCCGCCCAGCGGCGTGAAGGCGCCGATACCCGTGACGACCACGGTGCGGTTTTCAGCGGTCACTGGTTTCTTCTTCTCTCACGTTGCGTGCGGTCGGCGGCGAGCCGAAAGATGGGCCCGGCCGGGCGCCCGGTGGGGCGTCCCGGCCGGTGGGCCGGCCTGACTCGGGGCGAGTCGGGCCGACCGGTCATCCGTCCGGGGCGGGTGAGCCGCCGGACGGATCGGAGGGATCGAACGCGTCGATCGCTCAGGCGTGGGCGAGGATGTAGTCCACCGCGTCGCCGACGGTCTTCAGGTTCTTGACCTCGTCGTCCGGGATCTTGACGTCGAAACGCTCCTCGGCGGCCACGACGACCTCGACCATGGACAGCGAGTCGACGTCCAGGTCGTCGGTGAAGGACTTGTCGAGCTGGACGTCCTCGGTCGGGATGCCGGCGATCTCGTTGACGATCTCGGCGAGACCTTCCAGAACCTCGTCCTTGGTAGCCATACTGGCTGCTCCTCTACAGGTGTTGAACGCATCCGACCGGCGGCCGGGTGCGGGCTTGTGGGTGGTGGGGCGATACGCGCCTAGGGGAGCGTAACGACTGTCGCCGCGTAGACGAGACCCGCCCCGAACCCGATGATCAGTGCGAGGTCGCCGCTGCGGGCCTCGCCGCTCTCCAGCATCCGCTCCATCGCCAGCGGGATGGACGCCGCGGAGGTGTTGCCGGTCTCGGCGATGTCGCGGGCGACCGGCACCGACGCGGGCAGCTTGAGCGCCTTGATCATGGCGTCGGTGATCCGCATGTTGGCCTGGTGCGGGATGAAGGCGCCGAGCTGGTCGGCGGTGATCCCGGCGGCGTCCAGCGCCTGCTGGGCCACCTTGGCCATCTCCCAGACCGCCCAGCGGAAGACCGGCTGGCCCTCCATCCGCAGCGCGGGCCACTTCACCTCGTCACCGGTGCCGTTGATCGCACCGGGCTGGGCGAAGGCGGTGTCCCAGGCCTGGGTCTGCGAGATGACGTCCTTCTGCGAGCCGTCCGAGCCCCAGATCAGCTTGCCGATGCCGGGGCTGTCGGACGGGCCGACGATCGCGGCGCCGGCGCCGTCGCCGAAGATGAACGCGGTCGAGCGGTCCGACTTGTCGGTCAGGTCGCTCAGCCGCTCGACGCCGATCACCAGCACGTACTCGGCGTTGCCGCCGCGGATCATGCCGTCCGCCAGGCCCAGGCCGTAGCCGAAGCCGGCGCAGGCGGCCGAGATGTCGAAGGCCGGGGCCGTGCCGCAGCCCAGCCGCTCGGCGATCTCGGTGGCGATCGCGGGGGTCTGCTTGAGGTGCGAGACCGTCGCGACGATCACGCCGCCGATCTGCTCCGGGGCGATGCCGGCCTGGGCGATCGCCTTGCCGGCGGCCTGCACCGACATCTCGGAGACGGACTCCTCCGGGCCGGCCCAGCGGCGCTGCTCGATCCCGCTGCGGGTGCGGATCCACTCGTCCGAGGAGTCGATCCACTCCAGGACCTCGGCATTGGGGATCACCCGGACCGGGCGGTAGCCGCCGACGCCGTGGATGCGCGAGTACTGCGCACCGGACGCCGGGCGGATCTGCGGCTTGCTCATGCCTGGTCCTCCTGCTGCTCGCCCGCGTGCTCCTCGATCAGGGCGCGGGCCTTGTCCAGGTCGGCGGGGGTCTTCAGGGCCAGCGTCGCCACGCCCTTGAGGTTGCGCTTCAGCAGCGCGGTGAGGGTCCCCGCCGGGGACAGCTCGATCACGGCCGTGGCGCCCAGTCGGCCGAAGGACTCCATGCAGAGGTCCCAGCGGACCGGGTTGGAGACCTGCGACACCAGGCGCGACAGCACCTCGGCGCCGGAGTCCACGACCCCGCCGTCCTGGTTGGACACGTACCGGACCTGCGGGTCCGCCACGGTCAGGCTCGGGGCGAGCTCGGCCAGCCGGGCGACGCCCGGGGCCATGTGCTCGGTGTGGAAGGCACCGGCCACCTTCAGCGCGACCATCTTGGCGCCGGCCGGCGGGTCCGCCTTCAGGGCCTCCAGCTGGGCCAGCGTGCCGGCGGCGACGATCTGGCCGCCGCCGTTGTTGTTGGCCGCGGTCAGGCCGTGCTCGGCCAGCTTCGCCGCGACGACCTCCGGTTCGCCGCCGAGCACGGCGATCATGCCGGTCTCGGTGACGGCGGCGGCCTCGGCCATCGCCCGGCCGCGCTCACGGACGAAGGTCAGCGCGTCGTGCGCGTTCAGCACCCCGGCGGCCGCGGCGGCGGTGATCTCGCCGACGCTGTGACCGGCGACGGCGCCGACCAGCTTGCGGGCGACGGCCTCGTCCGGGAACAGCTCACGGGCAGCCATCAGCCCGGCGGCGACCAGCAGCGGCTGGGCGACGGCGGTGTCCTTGATCTCCTCGGCGGAGGCCTCGGTACCGGCGTGCACCAGATCCAGTTCGGCGACCTCCGACCAGCGGCGCAGACGGTCGGCGACACCGTCGAGTTCGAGCCAGGGGCTGAGGAATCCGGGGGACTGGGCACCCTGTCCAGGGGCGACGATTACGAGCACGGTTCAACCCTCTCTCGCCAGGCGCCCAGGGGCGGGTAGGCGACGGTAACGAAGAAAACCATCCGGGATTGTATGGTCCCTACACCCGGAGTCAGCCGGGCTCCCCCGCGTCCGCGAGCCGGCCGAGGGCCAGCGCGATCCGGAGCGTGAACGCCGAACGTACGTCGGAGGGGGCGTACCCCGTGACGTCGGTCACGCGTCGGAGCCGGTAGCGAACCGTGTTGGGGTGGACGAAGAGCATCCGGGCCGCGCCCTCCAGGGAGGACGCCTGCTCCAGGTAGACACTCAGCGTCTCCAGCAGCGCCGAGCCCGCCTCGTCCAGCGGTGTGTAGATCTCCTCCACCAGCTGGCGCCGGGCGGCCTGGTCCCCGGCCAGTGCCCGTTCCGGCAGCAGGTCGTCCGCCAGCACCGGGCGGGGCGCGTCCGGCCAGGCCGCGCAGGCCCGCAGACCGGCCGCCGCGGCGTGCGCCGAGCGGGTCGCCGAGAGCAGGTCCGGCACGGTCGGGCCGACCACCACCGGGCCCGGCGCGAACTGGCCGATCAGCGCCCGGGCCGCGTGCACCGGCTCCTTCTCGCCGCCGACCACGACCACCAGGCGCTTGCCCAGCACCCCGGTCAGCACGTGCAGCTTGGCGTACCGGGCGGCCCGGCGGATCGCCTCCACCACCAGCTCGCTGTCACCGTCCGGCGCGCTGCCCATCACCACCCGGACCTGGCTGGGCTGGCCCCAGCCGAGCGCCGCGGCGCGCGAGAGCACGCCCTCGTCGGCGTCGCCGGACAGCAGCGAGTTGACCACCAGCGCCTCCAGCCGGGCGTCCCAGGCGCCGCGCGCCTCGGCCGCCTGGGCGTACACCTGGGCGGTCGCGAAGGCGATCTCCCGGGCGTACACCAGCACCGACTCGCGCATGTCCGCCTCGTCGCCGGGGGCGGCCACCTCCTCGATGGCCTCCTCCATCACCTCGATCGTGGTGCGGATCAGCTCGACGGTCTGGCGCAGCGTGATGGCTCTGGTCAGCTCGCGCGGGGCGGTGCCGAAGACGTCGGTGGAGATCGCCTGCGCGGCGTCGGGGTGGCGGTACCACTCGGTGAAGGCGGCGATGCCGGCCTGGGCGACCAGGCCGATCCAGGAGCGGTGCTCCGGCGGCATCCGGCGGTACCAGCCCAGCTGGTCGTCCATCCGGGAGATCGCGGCGGTGGCCAGTTTGCCCGAGGACTTCTCCAGCCGCTTGAGCGTCGCCGCCCGTCGCTCGGCCCGCTCGGCGGCGTTTCTGCGCTCCTGGGCGGTCAGGCGGGGCGCCGCGCGCCCGGGGCGGTCGCGGCCGGTCCTCGCGGCCGGGGTCTTCCCGGCCGGTTCGGGTGCGGCGGGGTTGGGTTCGCTCTTGGAGTTCGCGGAGGCGGCTGGCACAAGGACAAGACTGCCTCACGTGAGTGACTGCTCGCGCACACCCCCGGACCAGCGGTGCGGTGGCAAGGGTCACACCCATTACCGTGGGGCCGTGACTGAGGCCCCAGACCGCGGCCGTGCCGACCTGCGGCGCACCGCCGAACGCTACCGCTCCACGCCGGCCGAGGGCGTCGAGACCCGGCACGCCTTCTCCTTCTCCGGGCACTACGACCCGAAGAACACCCACTTCGGCGCGCTGCTCGCCTGCAACGAGGAACTGCTCGCCCCCGGCGCCGGGTTCGAGGAGCACAAGCACCGGGACACCGAGATCCTCACCTGGGTGCTGGAGGGCGCGCTGGCGCACCGGGACTCGTACGGGCACAGCGGCGTCGTCCGGCCCGGGATGGTCCAGCACCTCAGCGCCGGCTCCGGCGTCACCCACACCGAGCGCAACGTCGGCGGCGCCACCGGCCCGGTGCGCTTCGTCCAGATGTGGCTCCAGCCGGACGAGTTCGACGCCGCCCCGGCGTACGGGCTGCGCAAGGTGGAACCGGCGGACGGCGGGTTGACGCTGCTCGCCTCCGGGCTGGAGCGCGACGCCGGCACGGGCGCCCTGCGGCTGCGCCGCGGGGACGCGGCGCTCTGGCTGGCCACCGCGGGCCCCTGGCAGCCGCTGCCCGAACTGCCCGAGGCGCCCTGGCGGTACGCGCACCTGACGGCCGGCTCGCTCGGCTACCGGACCGTCCCCGGGCCCAAGGGCGGCGGCCGCTCGATGGAGCCCGGCGACAGCGTGCGGATCACCGGCGAGGCCTTCGCCGACCCGACCGCGGGGGAGACCGGCGCCGAACTCCTGCTCTGGGAGATGCACTCGCCGGTCTCGTACGGCTGATCCTCAGGTCCTCTCTTTTGGATCTTGTCGGATCAGGCAAAGATCCGAAAGAGAGGGCCTAGTTGCGCAGCTCGGCCAGGACGGCGTCCGAGAAGGGCGGCCAGGCCTCGGCGGCCCACGGCCCGAAGTCCCGGTCGGTGAGCGCGATGCAGGCCGCGCCGGCCTGCGGGTCGACCCACAGGAAGGTGCCGGACTGGCCGAAGTGGCCGAAGGTGGCGGGGGAGTTGGTGGTGCCCGTCCAGTGCGGGGACTTGGCGCCGCGGATCTCGAAGCCGAGGCCCCAGTCGTTCGGACGGCGGTGGCCGTAGCCGGGCAGCACGCCGGAGGTGCCCGGGAAGGCGACCTCGCGGGTGGCCCGCCGGACGGTGGACGGGTCGAGCAGCTTGGGCGCCTGCAGCTCGGCGGCGAACCGGGCGAGGTCCGCGACGGTGGACAGGCCGCCGGCGCCGGCCGGGGACTTGTGCGCGGTGTTGATCAGGGTGTCGTTCATGCCCAGCGGCTCGAACACCGCCTCGGCGGCGTACCGGTGGAACGCGATCCCGGCGGCCTCGGACAGCGCGTGGGCCAGCGCGTCGAAGCCCGCGTTGGAGTAGAGCCGGCGGTTGCCGGGCTCGGCGAACACCCGGTCCTCGTCGAAGCCCAGGCCGGAGGTGTGCGCGAGCAGGTGCCGCACGGTCGATCCGGGCGGGCCGGCCGGGTCGTCCAGCTCGAACACGCCCTCCTCGACGGCGACCAGTGCCGCGTACGAGCTGAGCAGCTTGGTCACCGACGCGAGCGGGAACAGCTGCTGCTGCGGCCCGTGCGCGCCCAGCACCGCGCCGTCCGACCCCCGCACCACCGCCGCGGCGGCGTTGGGCACCGGCCAGTTCTCGATCATCCGCAAGCTCTCCATGCCACCGACTCTAGCCGGGTGCCGCGGGCGCCCGGAGCGGACGCTTGCTTGGAGTGCACTCCAACTCGATAGCGTCGTCACGTCGCACCGCAGGGCTCGCACCGCAGAGGTCGCACCGCACAGGGGGAACGTCCATGGCCACACCCGTGCCCGTCCGGGCCGAACTGCGCAGCTGCGCCGAGGTGTTCGCCCTGCCGGTCGGCGAACCGGACCGGACGCCGCGGCACACCATCAGCGAGGTCTCCGCCGCCAGCGGGCTGACCGCGCACACCCTGCGCTGGTACGAGCGGATCGGCCTGCTCGACCCGGTCGACCGGGTGGCCGGCGGCCAGCGCCGCTACTGCGACGCCGACCTGCACCGGCTGGCGTTCCTGGGCCGGCTGCGGCTGACCGGCATGTCGGTGGCGGACATGCTCACCTACGTCGACCTGTCCCGCCGGGGCCGCCAGACGTACGACGAGCGGCGCCAGCTGCTGGTCGACCAGCGCGAGGAGGTCCGGCGGAAGATCGTCGACCTGCAGGCCACCCTCGCCGTGCTCGACCACAAGATCGATCTCTACGCCGGGAACGTCCTCGACGACACCGGCGACCCCGTCCAGTGCCAGTACCACCGAACAGAGGAAGAGCCGAGCGCATGACCAACCCCCTCCTCCCCACCGTCCAGCTCGGCACCGATGGCCCGCTCGTCGGCGTCCAGGGCCTCGGCTGCATGGGCATGAGCGAGTTCTACGGGCCGACCGACACCGACGAGGCGCTCGCCACCCTGGGCGCCGCGCTGGAGGCCGGCGTCACCCTGTTCGACACCGCCGACATGTACGGCTTCGGCCGCAACGAGGAGTTCATCGGCCCGTTCGTCCGGGCCAACCGCGACAAGGTGGTGCTCGCCACCAAGTTCGCCATCGAGCGCAAGGAGGACGACCCGACCTACCGGGCCGTCCGCAACGACCCGGCGTACATCCGCTCCGCCGTCGACGCCTCGCTGCGCCGGCTCGGCGTGGACGAGATCGACCTCTACTACATGCACCGCCGCGACCCGCGGGTGCCGATCGCCGAATCGGTGGGCGCCATGGCCGAGTTGGTGACGGCGGGCAAGGTGCGTCACCTCGGGCTGTCGGAGGTGAGCGCCGGCGAGCTGCGCGAGGCGCACGCCGTCCACCCGATCGCCGCGGTGCAGACCGAGTGGTCGGTGTTCTCCCGGGACGTCGAGGGCACGGTCGTGCCGGTCGCCGCCGAGCTGGGCGTCGGCTTCGTGCCGTACTCCCCGCTCGGGCGGGGCTTCCTGACCGGCTCCTTCCAGGCCGCCGACCAGCTCGCGGCGGACGACTTCCGGCGCAGCCAGCCGCGCTTCACCGGGGACAACGCGGCGGCCAACGGCGACCTGCTCGCCCCGCTGCGGGAGGTCGCGGCGGCGCGCGGTGCGACGCTCGCGCAGGTCGCGCTGGCCTGGGTGCAGCAGCGGGCCGAGGTGCACGGGCTGACCGTGGTGCCGATCCCGGGCACCCGCAAGCGCACCCGGCTGGTCGAGAACGCCGGGGCGGTCGCGCTGCGGCTGACCGCCGAGGAGCTGGCGCTGCTGGAGCCGATCGGCGGCGCGGTGGCGGGCGACCGCTACAGCGACATGGGCTTCACCCACGTCGGTCGGGAGTAGCGGGGGACGGGCCCGGGGAGCCTCCGGCGGGGCTCCCCGGCCCGGCTGTCGGTGCCGGGGGCGGCCGCGCCGGGTCGGTTGCGCCGGGTCGGTCGTGCCGGGTCAGGCCCTGCGGCCCAGGAAGGCGGCCAGACGGGTGTGCACGTCGGCGTCCTCGGCGACCGGCTGGACCTGGCCGAACGGGAAGTCCTCGCTGCGGTGCCCGGCCGGCAGCACGAGCTGGGCCATGCCCAGCGCCGCGCCCGACAGGCCCTCGTCCAGCACGAAGCCGTTGTCGAGGGACTTCGCGATGTCCCAGGTGTGGGTCACCGTCTCCATCAGGTAGGCGCCGACCACGGCGCCGCCGGGCGCCTCGCCCCAGGGCGCGAAGGTCGGGCGGCCGAGCTTGGCGTCCTCCGCCCAGGCGGCGGTCACCCGGGTGCGGACGCGGCCCAGCGCGGCCTGCCAGCCGTCGTCGGACGGGTCCTCGATGGCCGGGACGATGTCCTCGGCGTGGCCGCCCTCGCCCATGTAGGCGAAGCGGTGGGTGGCGCCGATCACGTGGTTCAGCAGCTGGCGGAGCGTGAACTCCTCGCAGGGCGTGGGCCGGTCGAGGTCGGCCGGGGTGACCGTCGCGACCAGCCGCTCCAGCTGGTCGAGGGCGGCGTGGTACTGCGGGCGGGCGTCCTGGACGGCGGTCATGGTGGTCAGCTCCGTGCTGTCGAGGGGAAGTTGGCCTTGCGGAGAGCAATCTCCCAGTAAAACCTGACAACTGCCGTCAGGATTGCTGGAATTCTCTGGTTCATGAAGGCCGACCGTCTGCTCTCGATCCTGCTGCTGCTCCAGACCCGGGGCCGGGTGCCCGCCACCGAGCTCGCCGAACGGCTGGAGGTGTCCGTCCGCACCATCTACCGCGACGTGGAGTCGCTGTCCGTCGCCGGGGTGCCCGTGTTCAGCGAACGCGGGCGGCACGGCGGCATCCGGCTGCTGCCCGGCTACCGCACGGACGTCACCGGGATGACCGTCGACGAGGCCCGCGCGCTGTTCGTCCTCTCCGCCCAGAGCGCGCACAGCGACCTCGGGCTGGAGGGCGCGCTCGGCTCCGCGCTGCGCAAGGTGATGGCGGCGCTGCCCGCGCCGCACCGCCCGGCCGCCGAGCGGGTCAGCGAGCGGATCCTGGTCGACCCGGCCCGCTGGATGCAGAACGCCCCGGCCGGGGCCGCGCCCGGCACCGGGCCGGACCTGGGGGAGTTGCAGTACGCCGTCTTCGCCGACCGCCGGCTGCGGCTGCGCTACCGGCACAGCGGCACCCCCGCGCCGGTGGAGTACGCGGTGGACCCGTACGGGCTGGTGAGCAAGGCCTCGGTCTGGTACCTGGTGGCCGACCTGCACGGCGAGCCGCGGCTGTTCCGGGCCGACCGGATCCTGGCCGCCGAGACCACCGAGGAGGTGGTGCGGCGCCGCCCGGGGGTGGGGCTCGGCGAGGTGTGGGCGGCGCTGCGCGAGCAGGTGGAGCGGGTGCCGAAGGACGTGCCGGTGCGGGTGCGGGTCCGGCGCGGGCGGCTGGACATGTTCCTGCGCATCCACGGGAGCCGGCTCACCGCGCCGCCGCCGGAGCCGGGGAGCGGGGTGAACCCCGGGGCGTGCGGGGAGTGGGCCGAGCTGGCGCTGGCCTTCCCGGCCCTGCCGGCCGTCCGGATGCTGCTCGCCTTCGGCGCGGACGTCGAGGTGCTGGCCCCGCCGGCCGCCCGGCGGGAGCTGGCGCGGGCGGCGGCGGAGGCCCTACGGCTCTACCAGGACTAGGAGTTGGGCAGGCAGGACTAGGAGTCGGGGTTGCGGACGACGTCCTGGTAGTGGCCGAGCGAGATCGCCGCGAAGTTGTGCAGGCTGTCCGTGCCGTCCGTGAAGTAGCCGTTGTGGCCGGACGCGCGGGCCGAGGAGATCTGCTCGGCGCCGAAGCCGCTCGCGGTCGGGTCGGCGCCGTGGCCGAGGCCGCCGACCTCCAGGAACGGGACGTTGCCGATCCAGTCGCTGGGGTTGCGGGTGGCCCAGACGTGCACGCCGCCGCCGAGCTCGCCGGTGCTCTGCACGCCCATGCCGGGGCTGCCGAACACCATCATGTCGGTGATGCCGGAGGTGTCGGACGGCGAGGCGGCCGCGCGCGGGATCTCCGGCGCCGCGTTGCCGCAGACCACCGAGCCGTACGAGTGGCACAGCAGCGCCGGGGGCGCGTCCGGCCGGGTGGTCTCGTGCAGCCCGGCGAGCAGTCGCTGCAGCCGGGGCGCGCCGACGTCGGCGAGCCGGGAGGTCGCGGCGTCCGGGCCGAGGCCGGAGGGGGTGACGTAGCCGGTCCAGGCGATCACCGCGGTCCGGATGCCCGGAGCCTGGCGCTGCTCCTCGGCGTGCAGGGCGCGGGCCATGCCGGCCGGGGAGCGCAGCGGTTCGGCGGCCTGGTCGAAGTGGCCGAGGTCGGCGTCCGAGCCGGGGACGACCACGGAGATCCGCTCGGCGTCCGCCAGGTCGCCCCACACCTCGGTGACGAGGCCGCGGCCGCGCGGGTCGAACGCGAGGATCTGGCGCTCGGGGGCGAGCAGGTGCTCGACGTCGTTGGCGCGCGAGACGGCCAGCGCGCGGGCGTCCGAGTCCAGCTTGGGGTCGGCGGCGCGGGCCCGGGCGCGGTCCCGTTCCTCGGCGAGGGCGATCTTGTTGGCGCGGTAGCGCAGGTCCAGCGGGGCGCCGTCGAAGTTGCCGACGACCAGCGGGTAGGCCTTGATCAGCCGGTCCAGCTCGGTGGGGGCGAGGGAGGCGAAGAACTCGGCGGCGGTGGCCGGGCTGGTGGTGGCCGGGTCGGGCAGGCCGTGGCCGAAGCTGTGGTCCTGGACCCAGGCGGCGCTGCCGGCCGGCGGGGTGCTGATCGCCAGCTGCTCGGTGGCGGCGGCGGCCTGGGCGGCTGCCGCACCGGCGTCGGCGAGCACGGCGCAGCCCGCGAACGCCCCGACCAGTACCCGCTTCCAGCGTCGACGGTTGCGCACCGCACCAACTCCCTTGGGCCCGTCACCGTTTCGCGGGCGGCGCCCGGAGGGTGTCTATGAGGACTGCTGAACTTCCCTGCGCAAGCCTAGAGGTCACGGGAGGGTGACGGACCCGACCAAACTGTGGGATGGCTCACATGAACCGGGGGTGTCGCCCCGGCGTCTCTCAGTGGTTCGTCCGCGCGTCCGCCGCCGCGTCGAACTCCCGCACCATGCGCTTGGGCGCGGTGAGCCGCCAGGCCTCGGTGACGAGGTCCCGCAGCTCCTCCGGGTCGACCAGGTCCAGTCGGACGCTGACCCAGCCGTGCCGGCCGACGTACCGGGCGGAGGAGAACACCTCGGGCTCGGCGGCGAGCAGTTCGGCCTGGTCGGCGGGGGTGGCCTTGACCGTGACGCTGTCGCCCTCGGGCGCGCCCATCGCGAAGATCTTGTGGCGGACCCGCAGGGTCTCGATCTCCCAGGTCGGCTCCTGGGCGGCCTCCGGCAGGGCCAGCGCCAGCGCGCGGAACTCGTCGAACGTCACCATGACGGCAGGTTAGGGCACGGCGCCGACAACGCGCCCCCGGGCGCCTCCCCGGCGCGCACCGGGGGGTGGTCGCCGTCGTCCGGGAGCGGCCGGGGGCGCGTTGTCGGTCGCCCCGCGCTCCCGTTTCCGCCCCGCGCTCCGGCGCCCGTCACACCACACCCAGCGCGTACGCCGCGAAGAGCGCCGCCGCGGCCCCGGCCAGGGCCTTGCCGCCCCGGGAGAAGGCCGTCCACGGCCCGTCGAAGCGCCGGGCGAACCACCCGATCGCCACCAGGACGGCCCCGAACAGCGGCAGCAGCGCCAGCCGGGCGGCCACCCAGCCGAGCGAGTCCGGCGCCGTGGTGAGGCCCAGGACGGCGCCCGGGCCGGCCGCGCCGGGCACCGCCACCGCGAGCATCGCGCTCTGGTGCCAGCAGAAGATCGTCATCGCGGACAGGTTCACCGCCACCACCGGCAGCCACAGCAGCGGACGGCCCGTCAGCAGCCGCCCCAGCCGCTCCCGCAGCAGGACCGCCGCGCCGCACTGGACGGCGGCGAGCGCGAGCACCAGCAGGGACGGCGGGTGCGAGTTGGTGCGCTCGACCCCGGGCACCCCGACCATGCTCGCCGGGTAGTGGAACACCACCAGCAGCACCGCGAACAGCGCGCCGCCGCCCAGCAGCAGCACCCGGGCCGCCCGCCGGCCGAGCCCGCCCCGCGCCCACAGCACGCCCAGCTGGTAGCCGAACAGCCAGCCCGGCAGGATGTTCAGCAGCCCGACCCAGGACGGCACGGCCGCGGCCCACGGGCCGTACCGCAGCAGGTCGACGGCCGCGACGACGGCCATCAGGAGGGCCGCCGACCAGCCGCCGAACCGCCGGCCGAAGGCCGCGCACAGCGGGGTGAGCGCCGTCAGCCCCAGGTAGACCGCGATGTACCAGAGCGGCTGCACCACCAGCGTGGCGCCGGTGTGCACGGTGTCCCCGGGCACGCCGAGCGCGGGCAGCAGCGGCAGCAGCAGCGCCCACACGGCCGCCACCCCGAGCACCGGGCGCAGCAGCCGGACGGACCGCGCCCACAGCCAACTCCGGTACGTCAGGCCCCTGCCGCGGGCCCGCTCCAGCGAACGGACCGAGGAGTGGCCGCCGACCAGGAAGAACACCCCGAGCAACTGCAGCCCCCAGCTGAGCGGGGCGAAGAAGCCGAGCGTGGAGAGCGGGCTGGCGTTGTGCAGGGCGCCGTCCGGGGAGCGGGTGAAGCCGCCGAGCAGCCAGTGCCCGATCGGCACCGCGAGCAGGGCGAGGGCGCGCAGGCCGTCCAGGGCGCGGTCGCGGGTGGCGGGGGTGCGGGCGTCGACCTGCCGGGCGGCGCGGCGCAGGGTGGCGAGGGGCGTGGCGGCGAGGGCCATGGTGGGTGCTCCTTGTCGGGGATCGGCGTTCAGGCCCGGCCGGGACCGAGGGCGAGGGCGGCGTAGGCGGCGAGGGAGGCGGTGCCGGGGGCGAAGTAGCCGGTGTGGCCGTGGGATCCGGTGGCGGGCAGCGGGCGGGCGCCGAAGCCGGGGTCGGTCGGGTCGGCGCCGTGGCCGAGGCCGAACAGCCGCACGTTCGGGACGTCGCCGATCCAGTCGGAGCCGTTGCGCTCGGTGGCCCAGAGCGGCACGCCCGGGTCGAGGTCGGCGGCGGAGTCGACGCCCATGCCGGGCGAGCCGAGCACCACCACGCCGGAGGCCTCGGCCGGGGTCGGGCGGGCCAGGCCGCAGACCACCGAGCCGTAGCTGTGGCAGAAGACGGTCGCGGGGCTCTGCGGGCGGGCGGTGGCGGCGAGCCCGTCGAGCAGGCGGGTGAGGCGGGGGGCGCCGGCGGCGGCGAGCCGTTCGGTGGCGGCGTCCGGGCCGAGGCCGACCGGGGTGGTGTAGCCGGCCCAGGCGATCACGGCGGTGCGGTGGCCGGTGGCCTCGTACAGGGCGCGGGCCATGCCGGCGGGGGTGCCGTACGGGTCCTCGGCGCGGTCGAAGTCGAGCAGGTCGATGTCCGAGCCGGGGACGATCACGGAGATCCGTGCGGCGTCGGCGAGTTCGCCGTACACCTCGGCGACCTGGCCGCGGCCGCGCGGGTCGAAGGCGAGGATCTGCCGGTGGCCGTCCAGCAGGGTGCGGTAGCGCTCGGCGCGGGTGCGGGCGGCCTCGTGATCCTGCGGGGTGAGGGCGGGGTCGGTGGCGCGGGCGAGTTCGCGGGTGCGTTCGGCGGCGAGGGCCAGGGCGTTGGCCCGGTAGCGCAGGCGGATCGGGGCGCCGTCCAGGTTGCCGACCGTCAGGGGGTGCCGGAGGGCCAGCGCGTCCTGCTGGGCGGGGGGCAACGCGGCGAAGAAGGCGGCGACTTCGGCGGGCGCGGCGGTGGCCGGGTCCGGCGGGCGCGGGCCCTGGGCGGCGTCGGCAGTGAAGTCGGCGGCGCCCGGGGGCGGGCCGGTGACGGCGGTCTGGGTGTCGGCGGCCCAGCCGCCCGCACCGAGCACCGCGGCCAGTGCCAGCGCGGCGGCGAACGCCGGTGCGCCTCGAAGCTTGCCCATGTTCCTGCTCTCCCTGGTCCGTTCGGCTTGCGACGGGGAGGAAGGTAGGAACGCGACGGCCCCGCGGACATCGGTCCGCGGGGCCAACTCCGGGGTGCTACCGGGGTATCAGGCGGGTATCAGGCCCAGCTATTGGCCGGGCGTCACCAGGCCGGACTCGTAGGCCAGCACCACCGCCTGGGCCCGGTCGCGCAGGTCGAGCTTGGCGAGGATGCGCCCGATGTGGGTCTTGACGGTCTGTTCGGCGAGCACCAGCTGCGCCGCGATCTCCTGGTTGGACAGGCCGCGGGCGATCAGCTCCAGCACCTCGGTCTCGCGCGGTGTCAGGCCGTTGAGCCGGACCTTGGGGTCGCGCCGCCTGGCGGGCCGGGTGCGGGCGAAGTCCTCGATCAGCCGGCGGGTGACCGAGGGGGCGAGCAGGGCCTCGCCGGCGGCGACGACCCGGACGGCGGCGATCAGGTCGGCGGGCGGGGCGTCCTTGAGGAGGAAGCCGCTGGCCCCGGCGCGCAGCGCCTCGTACACGTAGTCGTCCACGTCGAAGGTGGTCAGCATCAGCACCTTGGGGCGGTGCGCGCCGGGCGTCGCGGGGTCGAGGAGCCGCCGGGCGGCCTCCAGGCCGTCCATGACGGGCATCCGGACGTCCATCAGCACCACGTCGGGGTGGGTGCGGCCGGTCACCTCCAGGGCCTCGGAGCCGTCCGCCGCGTCCCCCACCACGTCGATGTCGCTCTGGGCGCTGAGCAGGGCGGCGAAGCCGGCCCGCACCATGGCCTGGTCGTCGACGATGATCACGCGGATGGTCATGCGGGTGTCTCCCGGAGGGTGTCAGGGCTGGTCGGGCTGGTCGGGCGGGTCGAGCGGCAGGACGGCGGCGACCTTGAAGCCGCCGTCCGGCAGCGGGCCGGTGTCCAGCCTGCCATCGACCAGCCGGACGCGTTCGCGCATTCCGGCCAGGCCGTGACCGGTGCCCTCGACCGCGGCCTCCAGCGACTCGGTGCGCTGCGGCGGGGGCGCGTTGACGACGGTGACCAGCAGCGCGGGGCCGTCGACGGCGAGCGAGACCCAGGTCCGCGCGCCGGGCGCGTGCCGCACCACGTTGGCCAGCGCCTCCTGCACGATCCGGTAGGCGGACAGGTCGACGGCGGGCGGCACCGGCCGGGGCAGTTCCGCGGGGAGGGTGAGTTCGGCGGGCACCCCGGCCCGCCGCACCGTCTCGACCAGCTGGGCGAGTCGGGGGATGCCGGGCTGCGGGGCCTTCTCGGCGGCGGAGTCCTCGCTGCGCAGCACGCCGAGCAGCCGGCGCATCTCGGCCAGGGACTCGCGCGCGGTGCCGGCGATGGTGCCGAACTCCTCGGCGGCCTCGGGCGGGACGTCCGCGATCCGGTAGGGCGCGCTGGCGGCCTGCACCGCGATGACCGACATGTGGTGGGCCACCACGTCGTGCAACTCCCGGGCGATCCGGGCGCGTTCCTCCAGCAGGGTGCGGCGTTCGCGTTCGGCCTCGCTGATGTGCTCCTGCTCGGTGAGCAGCCGGCGGGCCTCGGCGCGGTCCCGGACGGCCCAGCCGAGCAGCAGCACGGCGCCGCTGAGCGCGATCAGCAGGACGGTGGTGGCGTCGCCGGAGCGGGGCAGGCCGAGGGCGGTGGTGAGGACGGTGAGCAGGACGGTGGCGACCCAGGCCGCGACCAGGGTGGCCCGGCTCTCGCGCAGGGCGAGGGCGAGCAGCAGGACGACGTACGCGATGATCATCGGCGCCGTCCACGGCCAGCTGCCGTGGAAGTGGTGGTGGCGGGCGGTGATGCCGGCGGTGACGACCAGGGTGGCGGCGCTGATCCACCAGGCGGCCAGTGGCCGGGTGATGGCGAGGAACAGCGGTGTGGTCTGGGCGATGGTGAGCGCGGCGGCGACGGGCAGGTCCAGGCCGTAGAAGTTGACCAGGGCGGCGATCCCGCTGGGGATCAGCCCGGTCTGCAGGAGGGCGGCCAGGACGTACGGCAGCCGCCGGACCCAGCCTCGGCGGGAGGTGCCGAGCAGCGGGGTGTGGTCGCCGCTCGGGGTGGTCAGGTGGTGCCGCAGGGTGCGCAGTTGGCGCAGGGCGTACGCGCGGACGTCGGCTTCGGTGGGCGTCTTCATCGCGGGCCAGCCTAGGAGGCCGGCCCGCTCGGGTCGTCGGACTGGAGCGCGAACTTCCGGGTGCTACCGGGGTGGTGGGGGTGCTACCCGGGTATGACGCGCCGGTGCTACGGGCGCCGTACGGGCGCCCGCGCCGCGCGCCGGGTCACGGCTGCCAGTGCCCGGCCAGCGCGGGGCCGAGGTGGTCGAGGTACCGCTCGATGACGGAGACCATGCCCTCGGGCCCGGCCGGCTGGTGCCCGGCGGTCCAGGACAGGTGGGCGGAGCGCAGCAGGCTGCCGAAGACGGCGGCGAGGACGACCGGGCGCAGGTCCTCGGCGGGGTCGAGCCCTTCGCGTTCGGCGAGGATCTGGACGACCCGCCGCTCCTGCTCGGTGACCCGGCGCAGGTGGGCGGCGAGCAGCGCGGGCGTGTCCTCGATGATCCGCAGGAGTTCGAGGGCTCTGCTGATCGAGCCGGGCCCGGAGGTCTCGGCGTTCCCGAGGTCGCGCCAGGACTTGATGATCGAGGCGCGCAGGGCCTCCAGCGGGGTCTCCTCGGCGGGGCGCTGCTCCAGGCACTCCAGGAAGTAGTTCTCGGCGTCGGCCATGACGGCGAGCGCGACCTCGTCCTTGTTGGCGAAGTAGCGGAAGAAGGTGCGCTGGGAGACGTCGACGGCGGAGGCGATCTCGTCGACGGTGGTCTGCGCGAAGCCCTGGCCGAGGAAGAGCAGGTGGGCGGCCTGGACGAGGGCGTCGCGGGTCTGCTGCTTCTTGCGCTCGCGGAGCCCGGGGGTCCGGCCGACGTCCTCGCGGGCGGCGGGGCGGGGGGAGTGAACGGCCATGGCGGGGGCCTCTTCCGGAGCGCTGGTGGTGGGTCGGTGAGGTGCACCACCTTAACCCTCGGTTCGAATGTCAGTGCAGGTCAGAAGACAGCGTTTGCCGAATGTCAGTGGCTGACATAATCTGCGGGAGTGGCGCTCGTCGGCCGGGCACTCGTGGGGACGGGTGGGCCGACGCAGCGCCACCCCCGTGTTCCGCCCCTGCCTCCCCTGGAGGGCCCGAGATGAGCCAGTCCGTCGCCAAGAAGTCCGAGGCGGACACCCCGCCACCGTCCGCACCACCCGCCGGGGGAGGCCTCAAGGGGCACCCCTGGCTCACCCTGTTGACCGTCGCCGTCGGCGTGATGATGGTCGCGCTGGACGGCACGATCGTCGCCATCGCCAACCCGGTGATCCAGGAGAAGCTGCACGCCGCGCCCTCCGAGATCCAGTGGGTCACCAGCGGCTACCTGCTGGCCCTCGCGGTCTTCCTGATCACCGCCGGGAAGATCGGCGACCGCTTCGGCCACAAGACGACCTTCCTGACCGGCGCGGTCGGCTTCGCCGCCGCCTCGGCCGCGATCGGCTTCGCGGGCAACATCCAGACCGTGATCGTCTTCCGGGTGCTCCAGGGACTGTTCGGCGCGCTGCTCCAGCCCGCCGCGCTCGGCCTGCTGCGCGGGGCCTTCCCGGCCGAGCGGCTGAACATGGCGATCGGCATCTGGGGCGGCGTCATCGGCGCCTCCACCGCGGCCGGCCCGATCGTCGGCGGCCTGCTGGTCGAGCACGTCAACTGGGAGTCGGTGTTCTTCATCAACGTCCCGGTCGGCCTGCTGGCGCTGGGCCTGGGCCTGTGGATCCTGCTGGACGTCCGGGCCGAGAAGGCCGCCAAGTCCTTCGACCTGCCGGGCATCGCGCTGCTCTCGGCGGGGATGTTCGCCCTGGTCTTCGGCATCATCAAGGCGCCCACCTGGGGCTGGGGCAACGGCAGGACGCTGCTCTGCCTGATCGGCGCGGCCGTGCTGATGGTGCTGTTCGCGCTCTGGCAGACCCGGGCGAAGGAGCCGCTGATCCCGCTCGGCCTGTTCCGCTCGGTGCCGCTGTCGGCGGGCACGCTGCTGATGGTCCTGATGGCCTTCGCGTTCTTCGGCGCGCTCTTCTTCGTGACCTTCTACCTGCAGAACGTGCACGGCATGTCGCCGGTCGAGGCCGGCGTCCACCTGCTGCCGATGACCGTCATGATGATCGTCGGTTCGCCGGTGGCGGGCCTGGCGATCGGCAGGTTCGGCCCGCGCATCCCGATCGTCGCCGGCATGCTGCTCACCACCGTCGCCATGTACGGCATGTCCACCCTGGACACCGGCTCCGGCAACGGCGTGATGGCGCTCTGGTTCGTCATGCTGGGCCTCGGCATCAGCCCGGTCATGGTCGGCGCCACCGAGGTGATCGTCGGCAACGCCCCGCTGGAGCTGTCCGGCGTGGCCGGCGGCCTGCAGCAGGCCGCCATGCAGGTCGGCGGCAGCCTCGGCACCGCCGTCCTGGGCGCCCTGATGGCCGCCCGGGTCGGCGACCGGCTGTCCGAGAAGTGGGCCGCGGCCGGCCTGCCGCCGGTCGAGGGCGAGCAGGCCGAGGGCCTCAAGCAGGCCGCCCAGCTCGGCATCGCCCCGCCGGCCCCGCCCGGCACCTCGCAGCAGGCGGCGGACACGATGGCCGGCGTCGTGCACGAGTCCTTCGTCAGCGGCATGTCGCTCGCCTTCGCGATCGCCGCCGTGGTCGCCTTCGGCGCGGCCGTGCTCGGCCTGCTGACCCGCCGCGGCAGCACCGACGCGGGCCCGGCCGTGCACGTCTGATGCCCTGACGAACGCCGAAGGGCCGGACCCCCGTACGGGAGTCCGGCCCTTCAGGCGTCACCGGCCGATCAGGCGTCGCCGCCGGCGGCACCCGGGTCGGCCGCCGCCACGTCCAGCAGCTGGTAGCGGTCGATCGCGTCCTTCAGCGCCGAACGGTCGATCTTGCCCTGCTTGGCGAGCTCGGTGAGCACCGCCAGCACGACCGACTGCGCGTCGATGTGGAAGAAGCGACGGGCCGCGCCGCGGGTGTCGGCGAAGCCGAAGCCGTCCGCACCCAGCGACTGGTACTGGCCCGGCACCCAGCGGGAGATCTGGTCCGGCACCGCGCGCATCCAGTCGGACACCGCGACGAACGGGCCCTCGGAGCCCTGCAGCTTGGTGGTGACGTACGGCACGCGCTGCTGCTCCTCGGGGTGCAGCAGGTTGAACTCCTCGGCCTCCACCGCCTCGCGGCGCAGCTCGTTCCAGGAGGTCGCGGACCAGACGTCGGCCTTGACGTTCCACTCCTCGGCGAGGATGCGCTGGGCCTCCAGGGCCCACGGCACCGCCACGCCGGAGGCGAGGATCTGGGCCGGGATCTGGCCGGCCGTGGCCGGCGCGTACTTGTGCAGACCCTTGAGGATGCCCTCGACGTCCACGTTCTCGGGCTCGGCCGGCATCTTGATCGGCTCGTTGTACACGGTGAGGTAGTAGAAGACGTCCTCGCCGTTCGGGTGCTCGGCGCTGGAGCCGTACATCCGGCGCAGACCGTCCTGGACGATGTGCGCGATCTCGAAGCCGTACGCGGGGTCGTACGCGACGACGCCCGGGTTGGTCGAGGCCAGCAGGTGCGAGTGGCCGTCCGCGTGCTGCAGGCCCTCACCGGTCAGGGTGGTGCGGCCGGCGGTGGCGCCGAGCACGAAGCCGCGGGCCAGCTGGTCGGCCATCTGCCAGAACTGGTCGCCGGTGCGCTGGAACCCGAACATCGAGTAGAAGACGTACACCGGGATCAGCGGCTCGCCGTGCGTGGCGTAGGACGAGCCGGCGGCGATCAGCGAGGCGGTGCAGCCGGCCTCGGAGATGCCGTCGTGCAGCATCTGGCCCTTCGGCGACTCCTTGTAGGCCAGCAGCAGGTCGCGGTCGACCGACTCGTAGGTCTGGCCCATCGGGTTGTAGATCTTCGCCGAGGGGAACAGCGAGTCCATGCCGAAGGTGCGGTACTCGTCGGGTGCGATCGGCACGAAGCGGTTGCCGATGCCCTTGTCCCGCATGAGGTCCTTGAGCAGCCGGACGAACGCCATGGTGGTGGCGATGGTCTGGTTGCCGGAGCCCTTCTTGACCGCCTTGTACGCGTCGTCGCCGGGCAGCTCCAGCTTGCGCGGGCGCACCTTGCGGGTCGGCACGTAGCCGCCGAGCTCGCGCCGGCGGTCGTGCATGTACTGGATCTCCTCCGAGTCGCGACCCGGGTGGTAGTAGGGCGGGTAGCCCTCGTCCAACTGCTTGTCGGTGATCGGCAGGTGCAGCCGGTCGCGGAAGCGCTTCAGGTCCTCGACCGTCAGCTTCTTCATCTGGTGGGTCGCGTTGCGGCCCTCGAAGTTGGGGCCGAGCGTCCAGCCCTTGACCGTCTGGGCCAGGATGACCGTCGGCTGGCCCTTGTGCTCGCGGGCCGCCTTGAACGCCGCGTAGACCTTCTTGTGGTCGTGGCCGCCGCGACCCAGGTGCTGGATCTGCTGGTCGGTCATGTTCTCGACCATGGCGCGCAGGCGCAGGTCGCTGCCGAAGAAGTGCTCGCGGATGTAGTCGCCGGTCTCGGTGGCGTAGGTCTGGAACTGGCCGTCCGGGGTGGTGTTCATCTTGTTCACCAGGACGCCGTCGCGGTCCTGCGCGAGCAGCGGGTCCCAGCTGCGGTCCCAGATCAGCTTGATCACGTTCCAGCCGGCGCCCCGGAACTGGGACTCCAGCTCCTGGATGATCTTGCCGTTGCCGCGGACCGGGCCGTCCAGGCGCTGCAGGTTGCAGTTGACCACGAAGGTCAGGTTGTCCAGGCCCTCGCGGGCCGCCAGCGACAGCTGGCCGAGCGACTCGGGCTCGTCCATCTCGCCGTCGCCGAGGAAGGCGTAGACGTGCGAGTCGGAGGTGTCCTTGATGCCGCGGTGCTCCAGGTACCGGTTCATCCGGGCCTGGTAGATCGCGCCGAGCGGGCCGAGGCCCATCGAGACGGTCGGGAACTCCCAGAAGTCCGGCATCAGCCGCGGGTGCGGGTAGCTGGACAGGCCGTACGGAGCCTTCGACTTCTCCTGGCGGAACGCGTCGAGCTGCTGCTCGGTGAGTCGGTCCAGCAGGAAGGCGCGGGCGTAGATGCCGGGGGAGGCGTGACCCTGGAAGAAGATCTGGTCGCCGGACTCGCCCTCGGCGTCCTTGCCGCGGAAGAAGTAGTTGAAGCCGACGTCGTACAGCGACGCGGAGGAGGCGAAGGTGGCGATGTGGCCACCCACGCCGATGCCCGGGCGCTGCGCCCGGGACACCATCACGGCCGCGTTCCAGCGGGTCGCGTTGAGGATCTTGCGCTCGATCTCCTCGTTGCCGGGGAAGAACGGCTCGTCCTTGGTGGCGATGGTGTTGACGTAGTCCGTGCTGCGCATCTCGGGCACGGCGACACGCTTCTCGCGGGCGCGCTCGATCAGGCGGAGCATCAGGTAGCGGGCACGCTCACGCCCGCGCTCGTCGATGGCCGCATCGAGCGACTCCAGCCATTCCGCGGTCTCCTCGGGATCGAAGTCCGGGACCTGACTCGGAAGGCCGCCAATGATGATCGGGTTGCGATCGGATCCGGAAGCCACGCTGTTCCTTCACTGTCGGTCGAAACTGAGGTGTGTCGCGCCGCCTCCATCGTGCTACCGCGCTCGGAGATCCGTCATCTCTACCGATCGGTAACCGTCTCGCCCGGTGGGCGGGTCGGTCTGGCGGCGCGCGGTCCGGGCTTCGTCGCCCGCCCCGCACACCCCCGGGTGTTACGAACAGAGGTGGTCCGACCTGGTTTCCCGTCCGCCCGATGGCGGGCGGCCGGGGTGAGGGCCAACAGGAGACTCTACGCCCGCGCACGCGCGGACCCGAACGCCGTTCGCATCTCGGGCACGCGTACGGCCTGTGGGCCGGGACCACCCGAAGCATCCTTGTCCCACGCAGAGAAGGGCAAATCGGTGTGATTCCCGACACGTCGACCGGCGTGTCCCCCCGCGACACGTCAACCTTTGGAGGGGATCGGGGGTCGGGTACTTGCGCGAACCGCCGGTCCCGTGTGGACTACGGCCACAGCCTCGGCATGGATGCCGAGCCGAATACTGGAGGTTATTCCCGTGAGCGCGACCGCGGACCCCGCGGACAAGTCCAACCCGGCAGCCCGTCTCGCCTTCGCAGAGGGCCAGATCGTCCAGGAGCTGGGGTACGACGACGACACTGACCAGGACCTCCGCGAGGGCATCGAGGAGATCACCGGGACGGATCTCGTCGACGAGGACTACGACGACGTCGCCGACGCCGTCCTGCTGTGGCACCGCGACGACGACGGGGACCTCACCGACGCCCTCGTCGACGCGCTGGAGTACCTCGCCGAGGGCGGCCTGATCTGGCTGCTGACGCCGAAGACCGGCCGGGACGGCCACATCGAGGCCTCCGACATCGCGGACGCGGCCAAGACCGCCGGCCTCTCGCAGACCAGCTCGATCGCCGTGGCGAAGGACTGGGCGGCCACCCGGCTCGCGACCAAGTCCACCAAGGCGACCGGCAAGCGCTGACACGGACCCCGTGGCCCCGCACCGGGCCCCGCCGGAGGAGACTCCGGCGGGGCCCGGTGCCGTTTCCGGGCCGTTCCGGCTCCCCGCCCGGCCGGGCCGCCGCGGTCCGGCTTCGTCCGCTTTCCAGCGCTTTCGGCAGCTTCCGGCCAGTTCCGGCGTGTTCGCCCAGGGCGAACGGCGAGCGGCCGCCCGGGCGGCCGCGTCATCCGTTCGGCCGAACGTGCGCGAGCGAATGCGAGGATGGGGCCCGCCGCGCCCCTCGCGCGGCCCGGTCCCGTCAGAAAGGTCCCGCTCATGGCCATCGAGGTCGGCACCCAGGCTCCGGACTTCGAGCTCTCCGACCAGCACGGGCAGACCGTCCGGCTCGCCGACTTCCGCGGCGCCAAGCACGTCGTCCTGGTCTTCTACCCGTTCGCCTTCACGGGCGTGTGCACCGGCGAGCTGGGCGCCCTCCAGCGGGAGCTGGACGGGCTGCAGAACGACGACGTCCAGGTGCTCGGCGTCTCCTGCGACTCGCCGTTCTCCCAGCGCGTGTTCGCCGACCGCGAGGGCCTGGACTTCCCGCTGCTCGCCGACTTCTGGCCGCACGGCGCGACCGCCCGTGCCTACGGCGTGCTCGACGAGGAACGCGGCTGCCCGCTGCGCGGCACCTTCGTGATCGACCGGGCCGGCACGGTCCGCTGGAGCGTCGTCAACGGCCTCCCGGACGCCCGGGACGAGCGGGAGTACCTGAAGGTCCTGGCGGGTCTCTGAGGCCGTTCGCGGGTGCGCACGGGAACCGCGCACTACGCTCGGGCCGTTGGCGGATGGGGCGTACGTCCGATTTCGGGCGCCGACGCCCCGCACCGCACCGCCGGGGGCACCAGCCGTGCCTCCCGATTCTTGGAGGGCAAGTGGGAGTCAGCCTCAGCAAGGGCGGCAACGTCTCGCTCACGAAGGAGGCCCCCGGCCTCCAGGCCGTCGTGGTAGGCCTGGGCTGGGACGTCCGGACCACCACCGGGACGGACTTCGACCTGGACGCCAGCGCGCTGCTCTGCAACGAGCAGGGCAAGGTCGCCTCGGACGGCAACTTCGTGTTCTTCAACAACCTGAAGAGCCCGGACGGCTCCGTCGAGCACACCGGTGACAACCGCACCGGCGAGGGCGAGGGCGACGACGAGGCGATCAAGGTCAACCTGGCCGGCGTCCCCGCGGACGTGCAGAAGATCGTCTTCCCGGTGTCGATCTACGACGCCGAGGGCCGCGGCCAGAGCTTCGGCCAGGTGCGCAACGCCTTCATCCGGGTGGTGAACCAGGCGAACAACGTGGAGCTGGCGCGCTACGACCTCTCCGAGGACGCCTCGACCGAGACCGCGATGGTCTTCGGCGAGCTGTACCGCAACGGCGCCGAGTGGAAGTTCCGCGCCATCGGCCAGGGCTACGCCTCCGGCCTGCGCGGCATCGCCCAGGACTTCGGCGTCAACGTCTGACGGTTCGCGGCCCTCGGCCCGGCGCTGCGGAGTCCCTTGCGGTTCTTCGGAGTTCGTCGCGGCCGTGCGCGGTCCGAGCTTTTCCCGGGGCGGCCCCGGACCCCTCGCGGTCCGGGGCCGCCCCGGCTTCGTGGTGCTCCGCGGCGCTGCGAGGATGGGTGAGTTCAGGAAGTTCAGCCGGCCAACCGGGGCCGGCCGGGGCCGTGGGGGTTTACACCTTGAAGGCGCGCTCCGGGAGAGGACAAGGAGGAAGAGCAGTCATGGTGGTCACGCTCGCCAAGGGCGGGAACGTCTCGCTCAGCAAGGCCGCGCCGAACCTGACGCAGGTCCAGATCGGTCTCGGCTGGTCCGCCCGCTCGACCACGGGTGCCCCGTTCGACCTCGACGCGAGTGCGCTGATCTGCGGCTCCGGCCGGGTGCTCGGCGACGAGTACTTCGTCTTCTACAACAACCTCAAGAGCCCCGAGGGCTCCGTCGAGCACACCGGTGACAACCTCACCGGCGGCGACGACGCGGGCGACGACGAGCTGATCCTGGTCAACCTGGAGCTGGTGCCGGCGCAGGCCGACAAGGTGGTCTTCGCGGTGTCGATCTACGACGCCGAGGCCCGGCTGCAGAACTTCGGCCAGGTCCGGAACGCCTACATCCGGGTCGTCAACTCCCTGGACGGTCAGGAGATCGCCCGCTACGACCTGTCCGAGGACGCCTCCTCCGAGACCGCGATGATCTTCGGCGAGCTGTACCGGTACGCGGGCGAGTGGAAGTTCCGCGCGGTGGGCCAGGGCTACGCCTCCGGCCTGCGCGGCATCGCCCTCGACTTCGGTGTCGACGTACAGTAAGGGCTGATCAGATCAAAACAGACAAATAGCACCCACTGATGATGAGAACAGAGGGCGGTGCGGGGGTGACCTGACCGGGCCCGGCCCGGTCAGGGCGTCTCGGGACGAGGCCGGCCCCGGCACGCCTGAGACCCGAAAGGTAACCAAGTCCCGTGTTCCTCCGCACCTTCGGCTGGTCGTTCGCGATCACCGTCATCGGCCTGATCGCGGCCGGACTGCTCTGGGGGGCCCAAGGCTTCGGCATCGTGCTGATCCTCTCCATCCTGGAGATCTCCCTGTCCTTCGACAACGCGGTGGTCAACGCCACGGTGTTGAAGCGGATGAACCCGTACTGGCAGAGGATCTTCCTGACCGTCGGCGTGCTCATCGCCGTGTTCGGGATGCGGCTGGTCTTCCCGCTGCTGGTCGTCGGCCTCACCGCGAAGCTCAACCCCGCGACCGTCATCGACCTCGCGCTCCACTCCGACAAGACCCACGCCGGCCTCACCTACGGGCAGTACCTGGAGGCGGCCAACCCGGCCATCGCGGCCTTCGGCGGCGTGTTCCTGCTGATGATCTTCCTGGACTTCGTGTTCGAGGAGAAGGAGCACAACTGGCTGGGCTGGCTGGAGCGCCCGCTGGAGAAGGTCGGCAAGCTGGACGCGCTGTCCAGCGTCGTCGCCCTGGTCGCCCTGGTGCTGGCCTCCCGCTTCTTCGCCGCCGAGCACGCCGAGACCGTCCTGCTCGCCGGTGTCCTCGGCCTGATCACCTACCTCGCGGTCGGCGGCCTCTCCTCCATCTTCGAGTCGGGCCTGGAGGAGGAGGCCGAGCGCGAGGAGGAGGCCGAGAAGTCCGGCAAGTCGATCGTCCAGGTCGCCGGCAAGGCCGCGTTCTTCCTCTTCCTCTACCTGGAGGTCCTGGACGCCTCCTTCTCCTTCGACGGCGTGGTCGGCGCCTTCGCCATCTCCAGCGACATCTTCCAGATCACCCTGGGCCTCGGCATCGGCGCGATGTACATCCGCTCGCTGACCGTCTTCCTGGTCCGCAAGGGCACCCTGGACGACTACGTCTACCTGGAGCACGGCGCGCACTACGCGATCGGCGCCCTGGCGGTGATCCTGCTGGTCGGGATCAAGTACCACATCCCGGAGATCGTCACCGGCCTGATCGGCGTCGCCTTCATCGGGCTGGCGCTCGGTTCGTCGATCCTGCGCAACCGGCGGGAGCCGTCGGCCGAGGAGCCCGGCGAACTGGTCGGCAGCGGCAGGTAGCGCGCCCCGCCCTGACCACGAGAAGCGGCCGCCGCCCGGAATCCCGGGAGGCGGCCGCTTCTCGTCGTACGGGGGCGGTGCGGGGTCAGCCCAGCTGCTGCTCGATCGCGCGCAGCTTGCGCTCCAGCGAGTCCAGCTTCGGCATCGACAGGGTGTCGTCGTCGGACGTCAGGTCGATGGTCGAGCTGCGGTGCGAGCCGGTGCCGGCGCCCGAGGAGGAGTACGAGCTGCTGCTCGACGAGGTGCTCGACGAGGAGGAGTACGTCGAGGAGGAGTACGACGAGCCGACCGCGGGGCGCGCGTGGCGGCCGGAGTCCAGCGCGGCCGAGCCGGACCGGCTCGGGGAGGTGCTGTCGGACTCGGCGGCTAGGGCAGGCTCCGTAGCGGACGGGCCGTCCCCGGCCGTGAGCGCGGGCACCTGGCGCCCGCCGCGGGCCCGGGCGAGCATGCCGCCCTGGCGGGAGATCGCCTTCAGCTCGGCCCGCTCGCGGCGGTCGGCGGTGCGGGCGCGGGCCTTGGCGTCCAGCTTCGCCTGGCGCTCCTCGCGCACCTCCTCGACCGCGTCGTCCAGGCTGCGGACGTTCTCCAGCAGCATCAGCGACCAGGCCGCGTAGGTCTCGCGCGGGGCGCGCAGCCAGCGGACGATCCGGATCTGCGGCAGCGGCCGCGGCACCAGGCCCTGCTCGCGCAGCGCCGCCTTGCGGGTCTGCTTCAGCGCGCGGTCGAACAGGATCGCCGCCGAGATCGACATGCCGGAGAAGAACTGCGGGGCGCCGGCGTGGCCCAGGCCGCGCGGGGCGTGCACCCAGTTGAACCAGGCCGAGGCGATCGCGAACACCCAGACCAGCAGGCGCGAACCGAGCGCGGCGTCACCGTGGCTGGCCTCGCGGACGGCGAGCACCGAGCAGAACATCGCGGCGCCGTCCAGGCCGAACGGGACGAGGTACTCCCAGCCGTTCGACAGGCCCAGGTTCTCCTTGCCGAAGCCGACCAGGCCGTGGAAGGACAGCGCGGCCGCGACACCGGCGCAGCAGAACAGCAGGGTGTACGAGGAGATGCCGTAGATCATCTCCTTGCGGCGCCGGCGCTCCTCGCTGCGCTCCCAGGAGTCGCCGCCCTCCTCCTTCTTCGAGTTGTTCTTGAAGCGCAGCGTCGCGAGGAGGACGGCGACGAACAGCAGGGCTACGCCGCCGACGACGGTCCAGACCAGCTGTATGGAGGTCAGATTCATTGCGGGTCGGGCCTCGGGTTTCGGCAGGGGACAGGTACACGGTGCGACGCTCAGGCGCTCAGCTCCCGCCGCGCGGGCACCGCCTGACGGTTCGTTCGTCACCGCACGGCATGCCCGGCCCCCGCGGCAGGGGTGGTCGGGACACCTGTGCGGCTAGACGATATCGCGTCCGAAGGGGCGGCATGTTACGGGAGGGCGGCTTCCTCCGGCGAATCGGCCCGGCCGAACTCCTTTGTGGCGCACGGGATCGGCCGCCGGGTGAGCGTCGGGAGGCCGGGCGGGGTAGGGGAGGGGAAGGTTCGGGTATCCGGCGGCCGGGCCGATGCCCGATCATGGTTCGGCGGACCGTCAGATCGCCTGACGGGGCAGGGGGAGAGGACGGGATGGTCTCGATCTGGGAGTACCTGCGCGGGGACAAGAGCTACACCTTCGACAACCCGGGCGGTCAGCACAAGGTCATACTCACCAAGTCGGCGCCGCAGCACGCGATCACCGGCTCGGCGGCCACCACCGGCTACCTCTACGTCAACCTGCACTGGACCACTCGCTCCGGCGCCGCCCGGCCGAGCACCCGGGACAGCCTCAAGCGCTTCTTCAGCCCGCGGATCCTCAGCCCGCTGGAGCCGGACGCCGCGCAGGGCGTCCAGCTGAACGTCGACCTCGACCTGGCCTGCATGTACGAACTGTCGGACGGCACCCGGGGCGTGGTGCAGCCGCTCGGCGAGCTCTTCGGCGACCTGCGGGAACCGCCGTACATCAAGCTCAGCGGCGACGACCAGTACGGGGCGCCCTCCGGCGAGACGATGTACGTCAACCTGGAGAAGAAGGACAAGTTCAAGCGGCTGCTGATCTTCGTCTACATCTACGACGGCACGCCGGCCTTCGACCACACCCACGCGGTGATCACGATCGTGCCGCAGACCGGGCCGCGGATCGAGATCAAGCTGGACGAGCGGGCCCGGGCGGCGCGCTCCTGCGCGGTGGTGCTGATCGAGAACGCGGGGGACAACCAGCTGACCGTCCGGCGCGAGGTGCGGTACGTCAACGGGTTCCAGGCGGACATCGACCGGCTGTACGGCTTCGGCATGCAGTGGCAGCGCGGGTACAAGGGGCAGTAGGGCAGTGGGGAAGTAGCGCGGCAGACCGGTGCGGCGGGGCCGGGTGGTGGGCGGCCCCGCCGGCGGGCGGGTCAGCGGGGCTGGAACTGCGGGCCCTGCGGGGGCAGCGCGAACTCCTCGGCGGGCTGGGTCGGCCGGGCGGGCGGTGCCGGGGGCTGGGTCGGTGGGACGGGCGGCTGCTGGCCGGTGCCGGGCTGCGGGTAGCCGTAGCCGGTGGCCGGGGGCTGGGGCTGCGGTTGGGGGTAGCCGTAGCCGGTGCCGGGGTGGGGCGGGTACGGCTGGGCGGGCGGCTGCTGGCCCGTGCTGGGCTGGGGGTAGCCGTAGCCGGTGGCCTGCGGCTGCGGGTAGCCGTAGCCGGGGGCGGGCGGCTGCTGGGGGTAGCCGTAACCGCCGGTGTTCGGCCCGGGGTGGGTCGGCGGGGTGCCCGGCGGAGGCGGTACGGCGGTCGGCGGCGCGGCCGGGGGCATGGTCGGCGGGGCGGTCGGCGGCAGCGGCGGCGTGGCGGGCGGCGGCGGGGTCGCCGGGCCGCTCGCGGCGGACTGCGGGGTGCCGGGCTGCTGGGCGCCGGTCGGTGGGACCGCCGGGGCGAGCGCGAAGGTGCCCGGCTCGGAGCGGGGCGCGCGCTGCTCCGGCAGCGGGGTGGCGCGCGGGTCGAGCGCGCCGGTCGGGGAGGCGGTGGACGGCGGGGCGGGGACGGGCTGCGGCTGCGCGGCCCGGGTCGGCTGGGCGGCCGGGGCCGGCTCGGTCTCGTCGTCGACGGTGATCCCGAAGTCGGTGGCCAGGCCGATCAGCCCGGAGGTGTAGCCCTGGCCGATCGCCCGGAACTTCCACGTCCCGTTGCGCCGGTACAGCTCGCCCGCCACCAGCGCGGTGACGCTCTCGGCGTCGTCGATCTCGAACTCGGCGACCGCGGGCGCGCCCTCGCCGGCCGACACGTCGAACAGCAGCAGGCGCAGCCCGGGCACCGCGCGGAACGGTCCGCCCTCGGAGGATCCGGCCAGCACCACGCGGTCCACCTCGGCGGGCAGCTTCGCCAGCTCCACCTCGACCGTGTCGATGATCTCGGCACCGCCGGCGGTGTGCTGCTTGGGCAGGTGGCGCACCAGGCCGGACGGGTGCCGCGGCTGGTTGTAGAAGACGAAGTCGGCATCCGAACGGACCTTGCCGGTCGGGCCGAGCAGCAGCGCGGACGCGTCCACGTCCGGCGCACCGGGCGTGGCGCTCCAGCGCAGCACGGCGCGGACCGCCGCGGCCGGCAGTGCGATGTTGGCGCCCTTGGCCATCACGTGCGTCATAGCCGACCATCCTGCCTGTTCGCCACCCCTTCGGACAACGTGACCCGGACGGCCGCGCGCGCCCCGGACTTTGCCAAGACTTGCGTTTCCGGAGGTTTGCCGCGCCCGGTCCTCGACCCCGCCGTCACCGCCGGACCGGGCCGCGATGTTCCGCGAGTTCAGTGGGCGGGCGCCCGGAACGGCTGGAATCCGCCCGTACGATGGGCGTTCGAAGGGCCCCGGGGGCCCGGCGGAGGGGTGTCCGCCGGCGCGCGGCCGGGGAGCCACGGCGCCCGGTGGGCCGGTTCACCACGGTGTCGTCCCGTGTCGTCCCATGTCGCCGCGTGCCCGGCGGCGGACCGGAGTACGTCGAACGCTAGGAGAGCAGCATGCGCCATTTCGGCCATCTCGCCGAGGACGTCCGCGGCCGGCTCTTCCTGGAGCAGCCGCGTCCGTTCACCGCGCGGAGCGAGCCGGCGGTGCTCGCCACCGCCCTCGGCGGCACCCTCTACAGCCCCGCGACCCGGCCCGCGCTGGCCGCCGACATCCGCAAACAGGCCGCGCGCGGCGTGGTGTCGATGGTGCTCTGCCTGGAGGACGCGATCGCCGACCACGAGGTCGGCGCGGGGGAGCGCAACCTCGTCGAGCAACTCAATGACCTCGTCAAGGACTTCACCGACAGCACACAGGACCACCCCCTGCTCTTCATCAGAGTCCGCAGTGCCGCGCAGATCCCCGATCTGGCCCGGCGGCTCGGTCCGGCCGTCGACCTGCTCAGCGGCTTCGTCCTGCCGAAGTTCACCCCCGGCAACGGCCCCGGGTACCTGGCCGCCCTCGCCGCCGCCGAGGCCGCCACCGGGCGGCGGCTGTACGCCATGCCCGTCCTGGAGTCGCCCGAGCTCGCCCACCTGGAGACCAGGCGCGAACAGCTGTACGGCATCGCCGAGCTGCTCGCCGGGCACCGGGAGCGGGTGCTCGCCGTCCGGCTCGGCGTCACCGACCTGTGCTCCGCGTACGGGCTGCGCCGCTCGCCCGACCTCACCGCCTACGACGTCGCGCTGGTCGCCGGGGTGATCGGGGACGTCGTCAACGTGCTCGGCCGCGCGGACGGCACCGGCCACACCGTCACCGGGCCGGTCTGGGAGTACTTCCCGATGCAGGAGCGGATGTTCAAGCCGCAGCTGCGCCGCACGCCGTTCGCCGCGTCCGGCGGCACCGCGCTCGCCACCGGGGAGGAGGTCCGGCGGCGGATCATCGAGCACGACCTGGACGGGCTGATCCGCGAGGTCGAACTCGACCGGGCCAACGGGCTGCTCGGCAAGACCTGCATCCACCCCAGCCACGTCCCCGCCGTGCACGCCCTCTCCGTGGTCACCCACGAGGAGTACTGCGACGCCCAGGACATCCTGCGGGTCGACCGGGGCGGCGGCGGGGTGCTGCGCTCGGCGTACACCAACAAGATGAACGAGGCCCGGCCGCACCGGGCGTGGGCGGAGCGGGTGCTGCTGCGGGCCGAGGTGTTCGGGGTGGCGCGGGCGGACGTGAGCTTCGCGGAGCTGCTGGCGGCCTGCCTGTGCGGGTGACCTCTCCGCGCCCCTCCGCGTACCCCTCCCCGCGCACCCCTCCACGTACCCCTCCGCCGGATCGTTTCGCACCACCGAAGGCAGGACAGCAGTGAGCGCAACTCAGCAGACCTGGAACGGCCGTTGGGTCGCCGACCGGGCCGGGATCGGCCTGCTCGGCTCCGAGCGGCTGCCCGAACTCGTCGGCCTCGCCCTCCGTGCCGGCAACCGCCGGCGCGCCCACCTGCTGGTCTCCAACGTGCTCGGCAAGCACGTCCCGCAGCGGCCCTCGGTGGTGCACGGCGCCGGGCTCGAACTCGGCCACCGCGTCCGGGCGTTGCTCGGCGAGCAGGCCGCCGCCCGGGCCGTCGTGCTCGGCTACGCGGAGACCGCCACCGGCCTCGGCCACAGCGTCGCGGACGGCCTGGACGCGCCCTACCTGCACTCCACCCGCCGCCCGGTGCCCGGCATCGCCCCGCTCGGCGGCTTCGAGGAGGAGCACTCGCACGCCACCTCGCACCTGCTGCTCCCCACCGACCCCGAACTCCTCTCCGGCGGCGGGGCGTTGGTGCTCGTCGACGACGAGTTCTCCACCGGCCGGACCGTCCTCAACACCATCCGCGAGCTGCACGCCCGGTACCCGCGCGAGCACTACGTCGTGGTCGCCCTGGTCGACCTGCGCTCCGCCGCCGACCGTCACCGGCTCGCCGAGACGGCCGCCCAACTCGGCGTCCGGCTCGACCTGGTGGCCACCGCGAGCGGTGCCGTCCAGCTGCCGGAGGACGTCGTGCAGCGGGCGGAGCGGCTGATCGCCGATGCCGTTGCCGGAACCGATGCCGCTGCGGCGGTCGGGGAGACGGCGGCCGAGCCCGCGCCGCTCGTCCGGGTCGACCTGGACTGGCCGGCCGGGCTGCCGGACGGCGGGCGGCACGGCTTCACGCCCGCCGACCGCGCCCGGCTCGACGCCGCGCTGCCCGCGCTGGCCGGGCAGGTGGCCGAGGCGCTGGCGGGGGCTCCCGATGCCGCCGGTCGTGGCGACGGGCGGGTGCTGGTGCTCGGCTGCGAGGAGCTGATGTACGCGCCGCTGCGGCTGGCCGGGGCGCTGGACGAGCGGCTCGGCGGCGACCGCGTCCGCTACTCCACCACCACCCGCTCGCCGGTCCTCGCCGTCGACGACCCCGGTTACGCCATCCGCACCCGGCTCGCCTTCCCCGCCCACGACTTCCAGGGTGGCGGTGGCGCGGACGGCGGGGGAGACGGCGCGGACGGCGGAGGCGCCTCGCCCGAGCGCTACGCCTACAACGTCGCCCCCGGCGCCGACCCGGCCCGCCGCTTCGACGCCGTGGTGCTGGTCGTCGACGACGTCGCCGACACGCCCGCGCTGCACCGGGGCGAGCGCGCGCTGCTCGGCCAACTCCGGCAGGTCACCGACCTGGTGGTGCTCGCGGTGCTGCCCTCGCACCGGCCCGTCCCGCTGCACGGCCCGGCCTTCTCCTCGTACCGGCGGGACGAGGTGGCCTGGCTGCTCAAGGACCTCTCCGGCGTCCCGCTGGAGGCCCCGACCGAGGAGCGCGAGGAGGCCGTGCAGAGCGGTGGCGCGCACTACGCGGAGTCGCTGCCGGTCGAGTACCAGCCCAGCCCCGCCTACCAGGAGCTCTTCCAGCAGGCGCTGCACGGCTCCGCCCGGCGGATCGCGCTCGCCGTGGGCACCGTCGCCGAGACCCTGCTGCGCGAGCGCGGGCCGGGGCTCGTCCTCGCCTCGCTGGCCCGGGCCGGCACGCCGGTGGGCATCCTGATCCGCCGCTGGCTCGCCTTCGCCCACGGCCTCGACGTGCCGCACTACGCCGTCTCGATCGTGCGCGGCCGCGGCATCGACCAGGTCGCGCTGCGCTACCTGGCGGACCGCCACCGGGCCGCGGACGTGGTGTTCGTCGACGGCTGGACGGGCAAGGGCGCGATCACCCGCGAACTCGCCGACGCGCTGGCCGTCGACGCGCTGGCCGGCGCCGGCTTCGACCCGGCGCTCGCGGTGCTCGCCGACCCCGGCCGCTGCGTACGCACCTACGGCACCCGGGACGACTTCCTGATCCCGTCCGCCTGCCTCAACTCCACCGTCTCCGGCCTGGTTTCGCGCACCGTGCTGCGGCCCGGGCTGATCGGACCGGGCGACTTCCACGGCGCCAAGCACTACCGCGAGCTGGCCGGCAGCGATGTCTCGGCGGCCTTCCTCGACGCGGTGAGCGGGCACTTCGACGCGGTCCGGGCCTCGGCGGTGCTCGGCGCCGAGCAACTGGCCGCCGACCCCTACCGGGCGCCCGACTGGGCCGGCTGGGCCGCCGTCGAGCGGATCAGCGCCGCGTACGGCATCGACGACGTCAACCTGGTCAAGCCGGGCGTCGGCGAGACCACCCGGGTGCTGCTGCGGCGCGTCCCCTGGCGGGTGCTGGCCCGCCGGGGCGTCGGCGCCGACCTCGACCACGTCCGGCTGCTCGCCGCGCAGCGCGGCGTCGAGGTCGAGGAGGTGGACGAACTCCCGTACTCCTGCGTCGGGTTGATCCACCCCCGGTACACTCGTGGGGCGACCGGCGCCAGCGGCCGGGCCGTCGCGGGGGAGGGGGCCTGATGGGTGGCGCACTGATCGCCAGCGACCTCGACCGGACGCTCATCTACTCCGAGCGCGCCCTCGCCCTGGACGTCCCCGACCACCAGGCGCCGCGCCTGCTGTGCGTCGAGGTGTACGGCGGGCGGCCGCTGTCCTTCCTCACCGAGCGGGCCGCCGACCTGCTCGCCGAACTCGCCCGGCGGGCCCCCTTCGTGCCCGTCACCACCCGGACCGTCGAGCAGTACCGGCGCGTCAACCTGCCAGGGCCGCAGCCGAGTTGGGCGATCTGCGCGAACGGCGGGCAGCTGCTCGCGGACGGCGTGCCGGACGCCGACTGGCGGCGTGAGATCACCGGCCGGATCGCCGCCGGCGCCGCCCCGCTGGCCGAGGTCGTCCGGCACCTGGAGGGCTGCGCCGCCGCGCCGTGGACGCTCAAACGGCGGGTCGCCGACGAGCTGTTCACCTACCTGGTGGTCGAGCGCGCCGCCCTGCCGGCGGGCTGGCTCGCCGACCTCACCGGCTGGTGCGCCGAGCGCGGCTGGCGGGTCTCCCTGCAGGGCCGCAAGGTGTACGCCGTGCCGGAGCCGCTGACCAAGAGCGCCGCGCTCGCCGAAGTCGTCCGGCGCACCGGGGCGTCCACCGTGCTCGCCGCCGGCGACTCGCTGCTCGACGCCGACCTGTTGCTCGCGGCCGACGCCGCCTGGCGGCCCGGGCACGGCGAACTGGCCGAGAGCGGCTGGACGGCCCCCGGCGTCACCGGCCTGGAGCAGGTGGGGGTGGCGGCGGGGGAGGAGATCGTCCGGAGCTTCCTCGCGGCGGTGGCGGCCGTCGCCGAGGCTGCCGAGACCGCCGCCGTTGCCGGTTAGCCGCAGCACCCGCCGCCGCAGCAGCCGCCACCGCCGCCACCGCTCGGCGGCTGCGGCGCGGCCCCGGCCGCACCGGTGACGGCGACGGTGGACAGCAGCTTCACGGTGTCCTCGTGGCCCTGCGGGCAGACCGCCGGGTCGCCGGCCCGGGCCATCGGGCGGCGGAGTTCGAACGTGGCGCCGCAGGAGCGGCAGCGGAAGTCGTAGCGTGGCATACCGGCAGGGTACCGAGCGCGGCTAGTGGTGGCCCAGATCGCCCCGGATCAGGTCGATCACCCGCGCGGCGGTGTCCCGTACGCCCGCCAGCTCGGTCAGGAACAGCCAGTAGTCGGGGTGCCGGCCCGCCGCCTCCAGCGCCGCCACCGCGCGGTCCAGCCGGGCCACCGCCTCGTCCAGCGGGGCCGCGTGCCGCGGGTCCGGCGCGCTGCGGCCCGCCATCGCCAGCCGCTGCGCGTCCCGGACGGCGAAGCGGGTGCGCTCCACCTCGCGGCTCGGATCGTGCTGCACCTCGTTCAGCTGCCGCAGCCGCTCGTTCACGGCGAGCACCGAGCCGTCCGCCGTCTCCAGCAGCGCGCGGACCGTGCCGATCGCCGCCGTCGCGTCCGCCCAGCGCTGCTCGTCCCGGGCCCGGGCCGCCTCCGCCAGCTTGCGCTCGGCCGCCCGGCCGCTCTCCGCGACCTGCTCCGGCACCCGCTGGAGGTCCTGCCAGCAGGCGGTGCTGAACCGGCGGCGCAGCTCGCTCAGCGCCGGCTCGACCGTCGCCGCCTTCGTCTCCAGCGCCTGGATGCGGGTCCGCAGGCTGGCCACCCGGCGGTCGATCTCCCGGGCCCGCTCCGGCAGTTGGCCGGCGTCCGCAGCGATCGCCCCGGCGCGCTGCTGCACCTCCTCGGCGCGGCGCAGCGTCGCGGCCACCCCGTGCCGGGTCGGGCCCTCGTTCAGCCGTCCCAGCTCCGGCGCCAGCTCGGCCAGCCGGGCCGCCAGGTCGTCCGCCCGCAGGCCCGCGCCGCGCGCCTCGTCCAGCGCGTTGGACGCGGCCAGCAACGCCCGCTTGGCCTGCTCCACCGCCGGGGTCACCCGCATCAGCTGCTGCTCGGCGTGGTCGAGGGTCGGCTGGAGGCGGCGCAGGAAGTCGTTCAGCTCCGCGCGGGCCGAACCGAGCTGACCCCGGACGTCCTCCAGCAGCCGCCGGGCCCGGGCCGCCGACGTCGCGTCCAGCGCCTCGCTGTCCAGGTCGAACGCGTCCAGGGCGCCCAGGTAGTTCACGGTGACCTGCTCGACCCGCCCCGAGATCGCCGGCAGCCCGGCCAGCGCCCGCTGCGCGGCCGCGTCCTCCTCGGCCGCCCGCACCGTCTCCACCGCCAACTGCACCTCGCGCTGGGTCTCCTCCAGCTCGAAGAACGCCTCCTGCGCCCCCGCCCGGGCCTCCTTCGCCTCCGCCCGGGCACCCTCCCCGCCGCGCCGGCCCCACCAGCCACCACTCCCGGCCGACGCCAGCCCCACCGCGCCCAGCGCACCCGCCAGCACCACCGGCAACACCAGCGCGTCGACCAGCGCACCCGCCGCCCGCCGCCGCCCCCGCCCGCTCCCGCCGGCCACCGTCACTGCGCGCTCCCTGCTCCGTCCGCTGATCCGGCCCCATTCTCGCCGATCCCCCCACCACCCCGGCACCCCACCCGCGCCACACCACCCCCCGGAACCAGGTACCCTGGACCATCGTCGTGCGCCCACCGCCCACGACGGGGGGCGCGTAGCTCAGTGGTAGAGCGCTGCTCTTACAAAGCAGATGTCGGCGGTTCGAAACCGTCCGCGCCCACAGCAAACATGCAGGTCAGAGGGCCGTGGTGACAGCTCGAAGGAGCCGACACCACGGCCCGAAACACATTTAGAACACATCACGCCGCAGCGGCGTCGGCGGCTGCCTCCAAGGCAGCCACTTCGGCGGCGAGCTTGGCCGCCTTCTTCTGCGCCTTCTCGGCCTTCTTCTTCGCCAGCTTGAGCACCTTCGACCGTTGGCTGTCGAGCCGGTCTGACACCTCGTCCAGACGGTCCGGCCAGAGGTGACCGTACGTGTCCAGCGTCAGGGTCGCGGTCTTGTGTCCGAGCATGGTCTGGACCACCTTGACGTCGGCGCCGCTGGCGATCGCCAGGGAAGCCGCAGTGTGCCGCAGTTTGTGAAGCGTGATGCCGAGGTCTGCCAGGCCAGCGCTCTCCAGAGCCTTCTTGAATCGCCGACGTGTGAAGTTGCCGACGATCAGCTTTCCGCCCTCGGGGGCTGTAAAGAGAAGGTCGTCCGGATTTCGGCCGGCCATCAGCAATTCGAGTTCCTTGAGAAGGAATGCGGGCACTGGAACCGAGCGGCGCTCATGGTTCTTCGGAGTGTCGAGATATAGGCCGCTTTTGTCTCGGCTCCACGTCTCGGCGATCCGAACGCGTCGGGTGGCAAGGTTTACGCGACTGATCTTGATTGCGGTGGCTTCGCCCCAGCGGACTCCGGTATAGGCAAGAAATAGGATCAGCGTCCGATACTCGCCGCAGGCGTCAGCGAGGTTTTCCACCTGCACGTTGTCCAGGTAGACGTGCTCCGGCGGGACGTAGCGAGGGAGCGGGATTCCGATTGCCGGGTTATAAGCAATTCGGCGGGCGTGAACCGCATAGTCCAGTACTCCCTTGAGGACGACGTGTATCTTCCGAATGGAACTAGCGGAGAGGGGCTTTCCGCTGGATACGGAGTCTGCGAGGATGTCGCCGAGCCACTTGGCGATGCCGTCGAACTGGATGCGAGCGACCGGAGTTGATCCCCATTTGGGGATCACGTATGTGTCCAGTGCGATTCGGTACCTGGCGCGGGTCGAACGCTTCACATTGAGCTTGGCTGTGAACCACTCTTCCGCAACCTCTGCGAACTTCGTGCGGCCTGCGGATGGGTCTCGGTAGGTTCCATTGCCGAGCTTTTCCTCCAGCTCGGTCCGAGTGGCTTCGGCATCGACCTTGCGCTGGACGGTCTTCATGCGTGCCTGGCCGTCCGGGTCGTACCATCGCACGCGGTATCTGCCGGGAGCCGTGCGTCCGCTGGACTTTGCCTTTGCTACTGCCGACTTGAAGTCGGCATGGTTAATTCGGTCTTCTATCCAAACGCGGGACATAAATCACCTGGATCTGCTTTGCAGTGTTCATGGTCATATCCATTCCTTCTTTCTGCCCGTTCGAATGCGCGAATTCTGCCGCATATCGGGTTGCATGGTTTATCGGTGATCCGCGTGCGCGTCGGCAGTGACGGCCTCGCGACGCAGAAGAGCGGGGTCCGGCGACTGGGGCGTTGCGTCGGGGGTTAGGCCGGCCGCGGGATCGGCCGGATGCCGAGCGCCGGGTTGCTGGGCAAGTGCCCGTGGCGGACGCCGTGTTCCAGGGCCCGCTTGAGCGCGGCGAGGACGCTGTTGATCGTGGTGGCGCTCAGCTGGCCCTCGGCATGTAGGGCCGACATCAGGCGCTCGACGTCCGCCCGCGTGATCGTGATGGCGAGCCTGCGTCCAAGGCGCGGCAGTACGTGCCTGTCGAGCGGTCGGCGGTTCGGGAACTTCGGCGGGCCAGGCCGGGGAGACCGCACCGGCAGGGAGGACCAGCGGTCGACAACATCGCCAAGCGTCAGTGGAGCCCGGCCGCAGGCGATGTCGACGCGCATGGCTGCCGCGAGGTATGGAGACGGCACAATCAGGCTGTGGGAAGTGCCCGATTCGTCGCGCCAGCGGACGCGATAGCGGGCCGGTGGGGTGCGGTCGGCCGCACGAGCGCGTGCGACGGCCAGCAGGTACTCCGAGTGCTTACCGCGGTCCTCGATCCGGGCGTGGAGCATGGTTCTTTGCCAATCTTTGATGGATGCATGTCATGAAGCTTCCTCTTCTCTGCCCGTACGGGTGCGGGACCGGTCGGTCGCGCAATCGGGTTCGCTGAACTGGCGCTGCGGCCGTGCCGAACGCCTGGTGATGCAGGGCCCTACTTCGAGCCGGAGTCGTCCGGATTGAGTAGGGCAGCGAGTTCCTCCGGGCTTGCACCCGACCGAACCGCAGTGTTGATCTTCGCCATGGTCGCCGCCATCTCCGAGTTGAAGGCTGCGGTCATCGCGGCGGCCCGGTCCTGGAGAACCGAGCTGGTGAAGTCGGCGAGGGCCTGTTGGCTGTCGCTAGCCGGCCTCCGTTGGATGGCTGTCGAGTAGAACTGCCTGGAGTCGCTCTGGGGCAACGCCTTTTGCCCGCAGAACCACTCCATCAGCAACTCGCCATCGCTAACTGACACTTCTGGAGTCAGCAGAACCGTCGTGCCAGGTTCGGCCTCTTCCGGAAGGCCCAGCAGATGCATCGGCGAGATGTCCAACGCCACTGCGAGGGCCACGACTTCGTCGATCGATAGCTCGCGCCGTCGAACGCCGTTCGCGTCACGCCGACCCGTCTCGATGTTGGCCAGGACGGGGGCCGTCAACTTTGTCGCGCCAACATCGTGGCAGGCAGCTGCTAGTTGCTTCATGGTCCACCCGCGTCGATTCCGGGCCTCCTTCACCCGAAGCGCCACTGCGTCGCTCACCGACAGGGTCGGCGGGGCCGAGTCGCTCGACATCTGGCCTCCTTGCTTGTCGTATCGGCGACTCTACTCATCACCTCTCGATTGCGCAATCGACAACTTCGCAACGCCCTGCAGTTGTCGATTCGACAAGCACCCCTCGGCAGGTGCCGAGAGTCTGGGCCTAGTTGTCAAAACGACAACTTTGAATGTCGTATTGACAACGAAGCCAGCGCTGCCTGATGCTCATCTCGGTTGTCCAAACGACAAGCAGAGTTGTCGAAATGACACATGGACGGGATGTGAGTGCTCATGAGTACGGACAGGTTGTGGACCTTGAAGGAGCTCGCGGAGTTCCTGGGCGTGCCGACGCAGACGATCTACCAGATGAACTGGAAGGGCACCGGGCCGCGGAGCTACAAGGTCGGGCGATGCAGGCGGTACGACCCGCACGACGTGCGGCAGTGGCTGGAAGGCCGCTCCTCCGACACGGGGAGCAAGCGATGAAGCGACAGCGCTGCACGACTCGCCGCCCGTGGTGGTCCGTGGACGACGCGGCGATCTACCTCGGCATCACGAGCACGGACCTGCGGGACCTGGCTGCTGTCGGCACCGGCCCCAGGTACACCGAGAGCACTGACGGCCTGCGGCGCTACCGGCCGTCCGACGTGAGGCTCTGGGCCTCGGCGGGCCTGGTGCGCGATAGCTGCGGATGGAACAGGGACGCGCGATGACGCGACGGCGCGCCAGTGTGCCCGCTCGCCGGGCGACCAGCCCAGTGGGATGCCCGCGCGCGCCCCGCCCACCGTGACCGGAACTGCTCCTCTCGACAGACCGGCGCCGAAGCTGCCCCCATCACCGCAGGAGTCACCATGAACAACAACACCTACGACCGCTACGCCGAGCAGCCTCCCGCCGCCTGGATAGGCCGGCACTGGATGGCGACGGCCAAGGACGGCTCCGGCCAGTACCTGCGCGGATTGATCATCGACGTGCGCCCCGGAGGCGTTCACGTCCAGTGGCCGCCTTCGGGCGGCCGTGATGAACATGCCGAGTGGACCACCACCGACAGGGGGACGCTGGCCAGGGAGTGACGACAGGCAGAGGGCCGGGGCCTCACCGTTCGCGGTGAGGCCCCGGCCCTCTGTCCATGTACGCGAGCCGATCCCGTGGGCCGGCATGACCGCTGGCCGGGTCGGCCGACGCGACCCAGCAGCTCCACCACTGCGGCGCCGTACGCTCTGGACCGAACCTACGAGGGAACGATCCGCCGGAAGGCCACCGCTTGCTTGTCCCAGTATCCGCCGGTGAAGTTCGTGATCTGGATGTTCTTGCCCGTGCGTGGAGCGTCCAGGACGAGGTTCGACCCGAGGTACATCCCGACGTGTCCGGGGGAGGTCGGGGTGCCGTCGGTCCCGGCCAGAAAGATCAGGTCGCCCGGCTTGAGCTGCGCCGCGCCGTAGACCGGTGTCCCGTCGAAGACCTGCTCGAACGTGGTTCGGTGGATCGTGATGCCGGCGGCCTCGTAGGCGCGCAGCATCAGGCCGGAGCAGTCGTAGCTCGGATCGCCGGTTCCGCCCCACTGGTAGGGCATGCCCAGCTTCGAGATGCCGAACTTGATCGCGGTGACGACCTGGACGGGTGTTCCGGCGGGGAGGGAGAAGCCTGCAGGGAGGCTGATGGCCTCGGTCGTCGTCTGGCCGTCGCCGTTGCCCTGTGAGCAGCCCGTGGCGTTCCCGCTGTAGGTGGCCACCAGCTGCCGGGCGGTGCTCTCCCACTTCGCATAGGCGTCGGGGAACGCGCTGGCCTGGACCCGTTGGGCGGCCACGGTGACCGGCAGGGCCTCCCAGCCCGGAACCTTCACCAGCGCAGCGAAGAACTTGGTCGCGGCGTAGACGGGGTCCATGATCTGCGTGGGCGAGCCCCACCCCTGCGACGGGCGTTGCTGGAACAGGCCGAGCGAATCCAGGTCGCCGGAGCTGAGGTTCCGCAACGTCGACTCCTGCAAGGCGGTCGCGATTGCGATCACCGCCGCCTGCGGCGGCAGCTGGAGCTGGACCGAGACCTGGTAGATGATCTGGCCGTTGTTGATCTGCTCTGTGGTCAGTTGCTGTCCGTCTGCGGTGACCTGCCCAGGTGCCGCCGGCTTGAAGCAGCCCAACCCGCCGTTCGTGGCGGAGGCGGCTGGGGTGGCGGCGGCGGTTCCTCCGCCGGAGAGCGCGATGCCAAGGACCACCCCGAAGGGCGCCAGGACGCCTGCCAGGGCCAGATGGGCTGCCTTCTTCACGTGCCACCTCTGCGGCCGACGCCGCGGAGCAGCGCACAGCCGATTCACATCAGCTAATCGGATTTGCTCGAACCATAGGCTGATGTGGACCACTTTGGTCAACCAGAGTGAACGTGATCAATGCCACTTCTTAGCCAAAGTAAATGATCGCGGGTGCGCCTCGCCCTGGACGGCTCGTGAGAGGCGTAGGGCTCGGGTTGCTGTGAGGTGGCTGTGGTTTGTGCTGGGGGCGGCTCAGGCGCCGGGGTGACCGAAGAGGTGTTGGAGGGCTGCGGGCCTCAGGTCCGGGAAAGCCAGGCGAAGGGCCGCTTCGGCGACCCCCTCCGCCTCGGCCGCATGGAGCCGGATGTCGGCCATTGCGGGCGGGCGCCGCCTCGGCGGCGCTCCGGCTGTTGTCGGCGGAGCGGCTGCCGCCGGCAACTGCCGGGACGGCTGTGAAGGTGCGCCATGGTCCAGCTGTCGATTGCCGCAGAGCTGCGACGCGCTCATGAAAGATGCCTCCCTGGTCGGGAGGCATTCCTTGGAGCGGGCGACGGTAGTCGGCCGGTCACTCCTCCCGGCTCGCAGAACTGTATGCGAATGAATACCGGGAGTGTGCCGACTATGTGAACTTGTGATGATCGGGTGAGTAGAGGGGCGTGTGGGGCTCGTCACTCGGGCGCGGCGCCGGAGTCGGGCAAGCCTTCCATTGCCCGTGCCGATTGGATCATGGTCGCGATGGCCGCCATGCTGCGCTCCGAGAGGCCGTCCATGTCGAGAACCATCTGCCGGATCGACGCGCTGCGCAGGGCGCTCGCAAGGCGAAGTTGCTCGTCTGTCCGCTTCGCCGTCTCCTCCTCGTAGAAGTAGAGCGGGGAGACGCCGAAGAAGTCGGCAATTGCCGTGAGGCGACTGTGTGTTGGGTCGGTCCGCTTGCCCTTGCGCAGCTGCCACAGGTAGGTGGCACCGAGGACCTGGTGGCCCGCCTTCTCGTTGATCGCTTGGGCGACTTCGGGGTTGGTGTAGGGGCCTCGGTCGGCGGGGTGAACCGTCGCGAACAAGTGCTCCAAGCGGCTCGCAACCGAGCCGGCCCCGGCGGATTCTTCGACTGGCATGACGCGCGTAGCACTCCTTGCTGCTGACTGGGTCTCATCGTTGCGTACAGTGACGCCGATTAGCCACCGTAAACAGAGAGTGGTCGGGTGAGGCTAGTCACATTCACTTTGGTTGACGGGTCGGGCTTGTGGGCGTTTATCGTTTGCTCACGGCCGAAATTAGCCAAAGTGAATCGCACTGACCTCACGTGCTGAACCCAGGTGAAGGCCGCTTCATTCGCCTCCCCATGCCCGACAGCAGGGGCGGCTCCTTCTGACCAGGACAGATCCCGCGGGATCGCTGGCATGTCTGCCTTCCGGGAGCCCGGTATGTCCCTCACCCTGCAAGCCGTTCACCACCTTGCGGACGTCCACTACCTCGCGGATATCCAGAACCCCGCGCCGGCCGACCCGACCAACGGCAGCAAGGGCGCGAACCTGTTGCTCAGCTACGCGAAGTGGGGCGCGCTGATCGCGTGCGCCGTCGCCGCCGTGGTCTCCGGGGGCCTGATGGGCATAGGCCACCTCTCCAACCGGCCCGATTCCGCGGAGAAGGGGAAGCGCTCCCTGGTCTGGTCCCTGGGCGGAGTCATCGTGACCGCTTGCGCGATCCCGGTGGTTAACACCGTGTTCGGCGCTGCGGCCTAGGACGCACCATGAACCAGTTCCTCGACCACCGCCCCCGCCGCCGGATTCTGCCGCTGCTCCTCCTCGGTGTCGCTGGCCTGCTCGCCTGCGTTGCCATCGGGGTCGCCATCGAGTCCAGCAGTGAGCCCCGAGGGCCCAAGGTGTTCACGCCGCCGGCCGCCATCCCCGGACCTGGTTCGGTCACCGGCGTGGACTCCACGGGGTCGCCCGCTCCCGGGCTGACCGGCCCGCTCCAGCTCGTGCGCGGAGAGCGCCTCGTCAACGGGGTGCAGTTGGGCTTCCCTCATTCCACGGTAGGCGCTGTTTCGGCGGCGGTCGAGTACTGGCGCCAGCTCGGCTCCACCCTTGAACCCGACCGCGCCGCAGCCGTCGCCCGCCTCGTCGCCGTCGACTCCTGGTCCTCCGCCGCGGACGACCTCGCCAAGGGCCCGGTCGCCACCCGCAAGGGGCTCGGTCTGCCGCAGAGCGGCCAGTTGCAGCCCGGAGTCTCCGTCGTCCTGTCGCCCATCGAGTACCAGGTGCGTTCGGTCGGCCCCGACAACGTCCAGGTCCTGCTGCTGTCCACCTACACCACCAGCGTGCCCGGCACCGGGATGCAGACCCGCATGGGCGTCTACCCGCTCGACCTCACCTGGTCCGCGAACGACTGGCGCATCCCCGCCCCTTCGGGCAACTCCACCACCGACTACACCAGCCTCGTCGCCGAGCCGGGCAGCCCCCAAGCTGCGGCCAAGGGCTGGCAGGAATTGAAGCGATAACCATGGTCACCAGCACCACCACCAGGGGGCTTGCATGGCCTGCGGCCTGACCAGTCCCCTCGACTGCGTTCCTGGCATCGGCGACACCGTCCTCGGCGGGCTCGCCGGCGACGCCGCCGGCAAGGTGGCGAGCAGCGCGTGGGACTCGATCTGCAAGTCCTTCGCGGACGCCGCGACCGAGCTGCTCAAGACGTTCGCCACGGCCTTCGTCAAGATTCCGGCGCCAGACCTCGCCAGCAACGGAGTCAGGAGCGTCTACGCGATATCCCTCGGTGTCGCCGCCCTCGTCGCCTGCCTGCTGGTCGTCTTCCAGGTCATCCGTACGGTGATCACCCACGACGGCCGCCCGCTGGCCACCGCCGCCGTAGGCGTCGGCAAGGCGGCGCTGGCGTTTCTTCTCACCCTGGTCGTCGCCTCCACCGCGTTGGCGGCGAGTGACGAACTGACGAAGTACATCGTCGACAACTCACTCGGCGGAGAGCAGGCCCTCAGCGACAAGATCGCCAAGCTCGTCTCCTACACGCCGGGGACGGCGGCCTCGCTCCTGCTGATCATCGCCATCATCGGCATCCTGCTGACGCTGGTGCTCTGGTTCGAGATGCTCCTGCGCAATGCGGCGATCGTCGTGCTCGTCGCCACCTCGCCCATCTCGGCGGCAGGCCAGGTGTCCGACTCGACCAAGACCTGGTGGTCCAAGCTCGTCTCCTCCACCGTCCAGCTGATCATCCTCAAGCCGATCATCGCCCTGGTCTTCGCCCTGGGCTTCAACGTCGCGGGCGACTCGAAAGACCTCCAGACCACCCTGTCGGGGATGCTCATCCTGCTGCTCGCGGCCCTGGCGTGGCCGGCCATCGCGAGGTTCTTCAGCTTCGCAAGCGTCCAGGTCGGCGGCGGTGCCGGTCTCGCCGCTCTACTCGGCTTCGCCGGAGGCCGACTCAGCACCGCGGGCGGTCCACTGACCGGCGCCTCGCCGGATTCCTTCGGGCAGGAGAGCGCTAGCCGCACGATGAACAGCTTCGCCAGCAAGGGCGGAGGCGCCGCCGGTGGTGCCGGTGGTGGTGCGGCAGGTGGTGCGGCCGGTGGAGCCGGAGGCGCTGCGGCCGGTGGAGCCGGCGCCGCAGCTGGCCCGGTCGGGATGATCGCCGTCGCAGCGGTCAAGGCCGCCCAGCAAGCGGTCAACTCCTTGGCCGGTGGCATGGAGAAGATGGCCGGCCACGCCGGGGTGCAGGGCGCGAACCCGTACGCGGCGCAGCCTGCTGGGTACGTCAACCGCCATGCCAGCGCACCGTTGCCCACGGCGGGAGGTCTGCTGCCCGACCAGCCGGAGCCGGACTGGTCGAACCAGCAGGAGCAGCAGGCCGACGCGGTTGGGCCAGCCGGCGCGCAAGCCGATCACCAGCAGGCCCTCCAGGACAGCACCCCGAGCCTGCCAGTCGCTGGTGCTCCGCGCAGCGACCCGCCCACCATCGAGATGCCCCCGGTGTCCGCAAGCCCGAGCGCAGGTTCGTCGGTAGGCGCGGACTCCCCCGCCGGGACTGAGACCTCCGCGCAGGTCCCGGCCGCCGCGAACCGCTCCGCCTCCAGCGCCGCACCGCTCCAGGCCAGCCAACCCGCAGCCGGTCGAACCGAGTCGGCTCAGGGGCAGACCGCGCAAACCGCGCCCGCGCCAGCCCCGGCAGACCGCCCCGGTACCTCCCGCACCCAGGCCGCTCCGGTCGAGCGCCCTGCTGCTCCTCCCGCCAAGACCACTCGTCCTGACCACTCCGAAGGAGGAGGCAAGTCATGAGTACCGAGACCGCTACCCGCACCTACTTCGGGTGGCAGCAGGAGAAGGTCAACTTCTTGTTCGGCCTCTCGGGACAACGGGCGGCGATGGTCGGCACCGGTGTCCTCGGACTGATCTGGCCCTTCGCAATCTCCTACATCCGGGCCGGACTTGTGACATGGCCCGTGTCGTTTGTCCTCTTCCTACTCGCGTTCGTCCGGATCGCCGGCCGTACGGTCGATGAATGGGCGGTCGCCTTCATGTCCTTCGAAATCCTCCGCTTCCGCGGGCAGAATCGTTTCCTCTCCGGCGCCTTCGCACCCCGCGTATCCGAGACGGACGAACCTCGGCTGGACCTGCCCGGCATCCTCGCCCCGTTGGCGATCCTCGAAGCAGACGGGGGCAGCGGCGCCCCGATCGCGGTGATCCACCACCGTCTCGATCGCACCTACACGGCGGTCGCCCGGGTGCGCGTTCCCGGCATCGGCCTTGCCGATTCCAGCAGGCGTGACCAGCGGGTGGCCAACTGGGGCTCGCTGCTCCAGTCCCAGTGCACCGAGGGCAACGCGATCATCCGGATTCAGGCGCTCCAGCGGATCGTCCCGGAGTCCGGCGCCGCGCTCCAGCGCTGGCACGCCGACCACGTCGCCGCCGAGGCGCCCGCCGTCGCGGTCGACGTCACCAAGTCGCTGCTCTCCACCGCCACGCTGGCGACCAGCCAGCGGGAGGCGTACCTCGCGATCACGATGTCCGCCGCCCGTGCCGCCAGCCCCATCAAGGCGGCGGGCGGCGGCGACGCCGGAGCCGCCGCCGTCCTGGTCCGCAACCTTCGGGCCATGACGTCCTCGATCGCCTCCGCAGACCTCCAGGTCGAGAGCTGGCTCAACCCCCGCGAACTGGCCGAGGTCATGAGGACCGCCTTCGACCCGGACTCCGGCCGGATGCTCGCAGAGCGCCGCGCCGCAGCCACCTCCGCCGCCCTCCGAGGCGACCAGGCCCCCTTCGCGGCGGGAGTCAGCCCGACAGCGGCCGGCCCGTCCGCCGCCCACGCCTGGCGCGGCCGGTACGAGCACGACGGCGCCGTCTCGGTCACCTACGCCGTCCACAGCTGGCCGAAGAACAAGGTATACGCCACCGCCCTCGCCCCCCTGCTGGGCGAAGGAAAGTACCGAAGGACCCTGAACCTCCACTTCGAGCCCCGCAGCCCGCGCGCCGCCGAGCGCGAGATCATGCAGGAGCGCACCGCCCGCGAGGTCGCCGTCAACATGCGGCACAAGACCGGCCAGATCGTCCCGGAAGCGGAGAAGCAGGCACTGCGCCGCGCGGAGGCCCAGGACCAGGAGCGTGCCGCCGGCCACGGCATGGTCCGTTACACCGCCTACTGCACCGTTACCGTCACCGACCCCGCGGACCTTGAGGACGCCTGCAGCGAGCTCCTGGCCGACGCCAACAGCGGCAGCATCGAACTCCAGCGCATGTGGATGGCCCAGGACGTGGGCTTCGCGATCGGCGCGCTGCCGGTCGGCATGGGCCTGCCCAAGAAGAGGGCGGCCTGATGTTCCGTCGCCGATCCACCACCGACCTCCCCGTCCTCGACCTCACCGACGTGCTGGGCCGGCCGGTGCCGGTGCAGCCGAAGTCCGCGTCCCGGAAGGCGCCGAAGGTGCGCCGGGAACCGGTCGCGCCCCGGCGCGGCTACGCCCGCCCGTTCGCCGGGCGAGCACCGCGGATGCCCGAGGTCCCGGTCTACAGGGGTAGCACCGGGCAGGTCCAGGGGCTGTATCCCTGGCTGTACGGGGCCTCCATGCCTCCGGCCGGCGCCTACATCGGCGTCGACTGCCTCTCCGGCGGCGCCTTCTCCTGCCATCCGATCGAGTGGCTGCACCGTGGGTTGATCACAAACCCTAATTTGCTGATCACCGGAGTTCCCGGCACCGGCAAGAGTGCGACCATCAAGTCCTTGGTGACCCGCCTGGCCGCCTACGGCGTCCGGTCGTTCATCCTCGGGGACATCAAGAACGAGTACGCCTCCCTGGCGCGGGCGTTCGGCGTCGAGCCGGTCGAACTCGGCCCCGGGCTGCGGAACCGGCTCAACCCGCTGGACAGCGGACCGCTCGGCACCAACCTGCCGTCCGACCCGGAGGAGCTGCGCGAGCGCCTGGACGAAGTCCACCGTCGCCGGATCACGTTGCTCTCCTCTCTGCTGGTCATGCGCCTCGGCCGTAACCTCACACCGACCGAGGAAGCCGCACTCTCCCTCGCCATCAAGCACGCCTCCGGCCAGGCCACCGGCGCCAGCCACCTGATCGACCCGACTATCCCTCAGGTCTGGGCCCTGCTGCGCGACCCGCTGCCCGAGATGGCCCAGGACCTGCGCGTCCGCGACACCGACGTCACCGAGCTGCGGGAGATGATCCGTCCGGCCGCCGACGCCCTCGGCAACATGGTTCGCGGCAGCTTGTCCGGCCTGTTCGACGGACCCACCACCGTTCGGCCGGACTTCGGCGCGCCGATCCAGACCGTCGACCTGTCGAGAATCGATGGCCGCGGCGACGAGACCGTGGCCATGACCCTTGCTTGTGTGAGCAGTTGGGGCCAGGCGGCGATCGACGAACCGGGCGGCCCCGTGCGCCTGGTCGTGCGCGACGAGCTGTGGCGCGCGATGCGAGTCCCGGCGATGATCCGCAAGTTGGACTCGGACCTGCGGCTCTCGCGAGCCCAGGGAACGATGCAGATCTTGAGTACCCATCGCTTGGAGGACTTCGAGGCGGTCGGCGCCCAGGGCAGCGAAGAGGTCAGCATCGCCCGCAACCTCATCTCCAGCTGCGACGTGCGTATCTGCATGCGCCAGGACACCGCACCCCTGGCCATGACCCGCGACGTGATCGGCTTGACCGACACCGAGTGCGCGCACATCGCCTCTTGGAGCGGTGAACAGATCGGTCGCGCGATCTGGAAGATCGGCAGGAACTCCAGCCACGTTGTGCAAACGATCTTGAGCCCGGCTGAGCGGCAGTTGTACTACACCAACGAGCGGATGGCTGTGTGAGATGGCCTCCGCCTCGAACTCCACCGTCGCGCGGCGGCCGGTGCTGGACGGCCCTGCGGACTACTTGATCGTACTGCTGATCATCGTGGTGGTCACCGTCACCGTGGGGACGTGGGCCACCGGCCAGGTCGCCGGGTTGATCACCCACGCCTCCTGGCCGGCGGTCCCGTTCGGCGACGCGTTCAGCGTTGCCAAGCAGCTGCCGCACCATCTGGACGACCCTAGGGCAGCCTGGCCCGGGCAGGTCCGCCGCGACCTTCCCGGCCCGGCCGGCTTCGCCGTCGCAGCCGCGATCGTCGCCAGCACGATGGTCGCCGCTGGCGCCATCGCCCTGCGCCGTCTCCGGCGGAGCCGTTCCGTGCGCGGCTTCGCCTCCGTCTCCCAGCTGTCGAAGACCCTGTCCGCCGCCGCGGTGGTCAGGCGCGGGCCCATCGTCCGGCCCTCGCTCAAGGGCCACCGGATCACCGCCGCCGACGTCGCGGTGCAGCTCGGTCGCACCCTGGCCGGCATGCTGCTCTGGGTCTGCATCGAGAACTCCGTGCTGATGCTGGCCGCCCCGCGCCAGGGCAAGACCAGCCAGGTGATTATCCCCTGGATTCGTGCCTGGCGCGGCCCGATGCTCATCACCAGCGTCCGAGCCGACGTCCTCGATGCGACCGCGATGATCCGACGCGGGCTCGGCCCGACCCTGGCGATGCTGCCGACCGGCATGGTCGACTGGCCCGACCAGGTGCAGTGGTCGCCCACCAGCGGCTGCGAGGACTTCGGCAAGGCCATGCAGAGAGCCGACCTCATGGTCAAGATCGGCAAGAGCGAGACCACCGACTCCAGCGGCGCGGGCTTCTTCGGCGCCACCGCAACCTCCCTGCTCGCCGGTTGGCTGCACGCCGCAGCCATCGCCGACCGCAGCATGGAGGACGTCCTGCGCTGGGGCTTCAACGCCCATCTCGAAGAACCGATCAAGCTGCTCGCCGAGTCCCGCCGCGCGGAACCCGGAGTCGCCGAGATGCTCGACGGCCTCTACCGCAACCCCGGTGACACCCGGGCGAACCTCTTCGCCACCGTACAGACCGCGCTGACGCCTCTCTTCTCGCCGCTGGCCCGCTCCACCTTCGTCCCCAAGGCCGGCCAGGGCATCGACATCGAGGACTGGCTGCGCAGCAACGGCACCATCTACCTGCTCGTCGACAAGGAAGATGCCACCGCGCTTGCCCCCCTGATCTCCGCCTTCGTCTCCGAGGTCTTCGGCACCGCCAAGCGCCTCGCCGACCGCTCTCCCGGCGGCAGGCTCGACCCGCCGATGGGAGCGCTGCTGGACGAGGTCGCCAACGTCACGCCGCTGCCGAACCTGCCCGACCTGATGTCCTTCGCGGGCGGCTCAGGCATCTTCACCGTCGCCGTGCTCCAGAACATGGCCCAGGCCCGCAAGGTCTGGGGCCGCGAAGGGGCCGAGATGCTCTGGGGAAGCTCCACCGTCAAGATCGCCCTCGGCGGCCTCGGCGGCGACGAACTCGAAGAGTTCTCGAAGTTGGCCGGGATCTTCCGCGAGTCCCTGACGACCTACCAGAGCGGCGCGCAGGGCACCACGATGCAGACCACCCTTCAGGACCGCAAGACCGTCACCCCGGACGAGATCCGCACCCTCGACGAGGAGAAGCGCGAAGCCCTGGTTATCCACGCCACCACCCCCATCACCAAGGTCCGCATGCAGCGCCACTACGAAGGCCCCGACCGCAAGTTGTACCAAGAGAGTATCGAGTGGTCGCGACGCTACCGCGCCGGCGAACTCGACCCCGTTGAGGCCGCCGCGTGACCCCCCGACCCGCGTGGAGCGGGCACCACGCCGAACCGCGGACCGACGCCGACCGGCGCTGGCTCGCCCGCTTCGACCGACGCCACCACCACGGCCTGCTCCGCCGCTCCGAGCTTCCGGCCGAGTCCACCCTGCGGTGGAGCGGACCGGTGCGCGGAATCGACGGCGCCCTCTACCACCCCGGAGAAGACCACTCCGGCACACCGGTGATCACCGTATGGAGCCCCGGCTACCAGGAAACCGTCCCTGCGCACTGGCCGACCGATGACTGGGCCGACCACCGCGCGGACACCACCGGCCGGTTCCTCCCGCTGAGCAGTTGGCGGCCTACCCGGGCCGACCACGAGGACCTGGTGCTGGCCTACCTCGTGCAGCGCCCCCGTGAACTCGCCGACCTTGGCGGCTGGGTACCTGTGGACACGTTCACCACCCATGTGCGCTACGGCATCTACGAGGCGATGCTCGCGCTGCACGCGGACAACGAGACGGTGACCCCCGCGGCCATCGAAGACCACGTTCACCGCAGCACCGACGCGCTGTCCCCTCGACTGGCGCACCTGGTCGCGGAGTCCATGGACACCGTCTCCTACCTGCGTCGGCTCATGCTCACCCCGAGCACGTCGATCGAGTCGCTCGACGCCGCCGTGCACCTCGTGATGACCGACTGGAGAGCGGCATCGGCCGCCAGCTCCGCGCACGCTGGGAAGCAGCCCACCGGGTACCCGACCGCCAGTTCCGAACGCACCCGAATCCTGCCCGCCCAGCTCCAGGACCAGACATGACCGAGCCCGCGATCACGCCGATCGGCAGGGTCAAGCACCGGCCGCGCACCCGCATCCGACGCCTCCGAGGGCGCCGCGCCGACACGACGCCGACCACCGGCGCCCACCCGGCCGGCTCCGACGCGAAGCCCCGTACCCGGCTGGTCGAGTGGCACACGATGACCGGACCCGAGCGCATCGCGGCCTGGGGCGGCCTCTGCGACTGGGTGACCTGGCTCCACGACCGCTACGAGCTGGCCGTCGAATCCAGGCTGCCACGCTGCTGGGCCGAACACCCCGGCCTAATCGAAGAGCTGTGGGCCCTCAAGGTCTGGCGGGAGGAAATCTACGGTGCCGCCCTGGACCAGCAGGTTGGCCAGGCCGCTCGCTACTGGCACACCGAACTGCGCACGGTGGTTGCCAATGCGACCGCCGTCTACGCCACCGCATGCCGGACAGGCCACCGTGGCCAGGAGTTCCCGGCCGCCGAGGACCGGGAGCTCCAGAAGCGCTGGACCGACGCGGACCCCTGGGCCGGCATCCCCGGCCGACTGCTGGCCGCCCACGCCGACACCGCCGAAGCCGGTAGCCCGGACCGCCTCACCGCAGCCCAGATGGACGACGCCCGGGCCCGCGGCCTCGCCACGCCGATCAGCCCCGGCATCCCCGAGTACGTGCGGTTCGCCGACACCTGGTGGGCCGTCGACATCGACGGCGCCTGGCTTCGCGTCGTCAACGAGGAACTGCTGGCACGGCTCGACGACGCCGCCGCCCGGATGGCCGCCGCGGACGACGCCGCCCGCCGCTACAGGGAAGCCACCACCGGAACGAAGTCGAGGACGAACTGACAATGACCCACCCCGACCTCGTACTCCGTGCCGAGCAAGCCGTCATCGGCGCCGCCCTCCGCGACCGCCAACGCCTGGACGACATCGCTTACCTCACCCCCGACCGCATGGCCCATCCCACCCACCGCGCCGTCCTGACCGCGCTGATCGACTCGCGGACCAGCAGCCCGACCACCCCGACCGCCCAGCTGCCGGAGCTGATCGCCCAGCGAACCGCCATCCCTGGTGTCACCGCCGACTACCTGCGTCGTCTCGCAGATGCTGCGCCGCAGCCCCGCGCCATCGCGAGTTACGCCCGCATGGTCCAGGAGTCGGCCGTGCGCCGGGACCTCGCCCAGCACGTCGACCGACTGCGGACAGCAGCCCTGGGGCTACGCGGACCGGACCCGGTGCTCGACCGCCTCGCCCAGGCGATGAGGCACACCGAGCAGGCCGCTCCGGTGGCCAAGTACAGCGAGCCCGCCCCGGCGCCGTACGAGGCGCGGGCGAGGCCGGCGGGGGAGGGGGAGATCCGGTTCGAGACTCGCCTTGAGCGCCAGGACGCCGTGCTGGCGGACCTTCTCCAACACCCAGAGCAGATCCGAGAGGTGAGCACCTGGTTGTACCCCGAGGTGTTCGAGGAAGGCCCCCGCCGCGAGGTCTACGAGGCGATCGTGGTCGTGGCGGAGCGGGACGAACCAGTCGACCAGCTGACCGTCGAGTGGGAGGTCTACCAGCAGGACCCCCAGGCGTACGAGGTGACCGTGGAGGTCCGTGTCGAGCAGCGTGAGGAGCGCCCCGACTACCTCGCCCGCCTCGCCGCCACCGCGGTCGTCGTCGGTGCCGCCATCGAGCTGTCGGGGGAGATGATGGCGGAGGACATCCGGACGAAGCTCGCCACGGACTTCGCCGCTGTCGACATCATCGCCCGCACTCCCGGGGCGGAGCCCAAGGCGGACCTTACCGTCAGGGCCGTCACGTCGACCGCTCCGGTGGAGCCAGCGCCGCTCCTGCAACCACCGCCGGTGCAGCAGGCCCCCAGCATCCAGCCGACCATCCGGCCGTGAGGGGGACCATGATGACCAACTCCGACGCGGGCATGATGGCCGACCTCAGCCACGCCGTCATGGACGCCGCCCTCGCGGACGGCAGCGCCCACCACCTCAGCGAGACGATCACGGACTTCGCCTGGTACCGGTCCAGCTGGTGGATCTTCGACCGGGCCGGCTGGTGGGAGGTCACCAGAGCCGATGTCGCGGCCGGCCTTGACCTGATGGCAGCGAACATGCGCCTCGCTGACGAGGCCGTGCGGTGGAGCAGCAGCTGACGTGGGCGCAGTAGGAGGTGAGGGTGTTCGCCGTAGGCGGGCGGCCGTCACCCCCTGCTCAGGCGGTGCTGTCCCCCGGCGCTGGCCCGTTGGTGGAGCGCATCGGTCAGCTCGCTTGCTGCCGTGGCCGAGTGACTAGACGCCCTGAGGGGCCCGGCCACCTGCCGGACCCCTTTCAGCTCGGCAGTGCCGCCGCCTGCTACATGTGATGGACCAGCCACACCATCGCGTCGATGGCGTACTGTCCCACTGCACCAGCTGCGCCGCAAACGAACCCGTACCTTACGACTCGAAGCCACCGACCGCGGCTGGCTGCCTTGCTAGTCGTTCCCATCAGACCTCCATACGAGAGCTGCTCTTCGTCCGAGGTCTTGCGACCCCTGATGTCTAGACTCCGGCCCCGCACAGTCCGAAGGTCAGAAGTTGTCTGGAGATGACCCCAGTTGAGGCCAGTTGCGTGGCATCCTCTCCTTGTCAAGCTTCATCAACTTTCATCAATGGCGGAGGCTCCATGCCGATTCGGATGCCCGGACAGGACGATTTGCCCGACGGCCCGCACCGCCGGCTGCTGGAAGCAGTTCACGAGCTCTATAAGAACGCGGGCTACCCTGGTCTCCAAAAGACAAGCTCAGCAATTCGTGCCAATGATGATTTTCACGACACGATCAGCCACGAAGGGATCAGTAAGATCTTGAGAGGGGAGGCGCTTCCCCAGCGGTGGCTTAAGCTGGACGCCCTCGTGCGGCAACTTCTGATCTGGCATACAGGGCCGGCGGATGTTCCCGGCGAGGTCGCACGAATCCGAGGACTGTGGGTAGTAGCCATCGGCATGGCCGAAACCACAGGACTCGATAGCTCCACGCGAGAGCGCGAAGAAGTTAGGAAAGCACCGTCATCTAACGCCGGCAGTTCCCAGGTCGAGACGGTTACGATTACCATTCAAAGGCCAGAACGGCGCAATTTTTTTGCCGCTGAGATTCGTCAATATCGGGACCTTGACCAGGGCCTAACGTCGCAGAGGGACTTTAATGACCTCATCAACAAGGCGGCCGAAAGTTCTGGATTGGACGTGCGGGATTGGCACGTACAGTCGACGGGGGATGGCGCCATTGGAATCCTGCCACGCGATGCATCCGAGTGCTATCTAGTGGAGCACTTCACCAGGGCACTTGCGGTGGGCCTCCGTCGCCGAAACATTCGGCACCCCCGGCGAGGCGAATGGCATCGGCCTCGCAATCGGGTTCGGCATTGTTCGATTCGGCGATCACGGATTCACGGGCAGGCGACTTGTAAATACCGTTAGACTCCTCGATCACCCGGAGATGAGGAGATCGCGGCAGGGCCTAACCTTGGCATTGGATGATCGGGTGTACGAGGATAGCATTGTTGAGAATCTCACGAGCTTGCCTCGCGGGAACTTCCAAAGAATCACCGTCGACGCAAAAGGAGTGTCGATTCCTGGCTGGATTCTCGCCGACGACGACATGTAGGGATGCGGCCTCGCCTCCAGGCGAGGCCGCATCCACGCGGTTGCGGCGCCACGGCCTCCGCCCCAAGTCGCGCTCCCGGACCGTCAGATGTAGTCGGTGAAGTCGCTCCCGGCGTGCTCGATGTAGGTCATCGAGCCGGTCCGTGCGGCATGTGCGACTTCCGGAGCTGGCCCATGCCGCGGGGGTTGTCAGACCCTGCGCAGTTCGCCGCGCAAGATGCCCGCCACGAAGACGTCGTACTCGGCGTCGTCGAAGATGTGCGGCGGCTTCTGCTTGTTCTTCGAGTCTCGGATCGCGACGATGGCGTTTTCGAGGAAGGCGACCTCTACGCAGTTGGTGCCGCCACTGCTGGCGGTCTGCCACTCGGCTCTGGCGAGTTGCTCTTCGAGCCAGGCAGGGTCGAGGTCGTTCTTGTTCATGACGCGAGTTCCTTGGCGATCGTCTTGAGTAGGGACAGGGATGCCTTCTGACCGAGGGCATCGGACTTCAGGTGGTTGCTGGTGGTGCGGTAGACCTCGACCGACTCCGGGTCGGTGAGGTGGAGCCGCGCTCGGGTGGCCTCTATGGTGACCGTGTCGTTGCCGGTGGCGAACGACATCAGCATGAATGGCCCGTCCATGCCCGCGTGCGCGCCGGCGCTCAGCGGCAGGACTTGGATGGTCGTGTTCGGGTCGCTCTTGAGAAGGTCGATGAGGTGCTCGACCTGGGCCTGGGCGACGGCCCGGCCGCCGACTTCCTGGCGGAGGAGCCCTTCGGGATCACGGACCATATGCGCAGGGCTGGTTGGCGCTTGGCCATGGCCTGGCGATGCTCTGTGCGCATGGCGAGGAAGCGCTCGATGTCCTCGGCGGTGGTCCAGGCCCGGCTGCCTTCGACGATCGCCCGCTCGTACGACGGGATCTGGAGCAGGCCATGCAGGGCGCCGGAGTTCCAGTGGAACAGGTCGAGGGCTTCCTCGATCTCGGTCAAGTAGTCACTGAGGGGGTCCTCGACGACGCCCTGGTAGCGCTGGTGCCAGTCCGGCTCACCGGCGCGTCGGACCAGCTCGCGCCACTGCTCGCGCCGGGCTTGGTCGTGGATCTGCAGGACTTCGAAGAAGTGGGGAAGGACCTGGAGCTTGACTCCTTGTGTCCCGTTCTCGATCTTGCTGACGGTCGACAGTGCCTTGTAGCCGAGGTGCTGGGCGGCCTCTTCCAGGCTCCATCCCAGCGCCTCTCGGGCACGCCGGATCTCTGTTCCCAAGCGCCTTCGGCGCGGGGTCGGCTCGACGGGCATCGCACCTCCTGACTCCGGAACCGCAGCTTTCTCAGGGAAAGCGTAGTGCCCGTGCCAGTAAGTGCATATGACAGTTCGCCAGAAGGAAAGCTTTTCCTCTCTGGAGACCTTGCCCTTCTGCCATTGCGGGTCCATCATCGAACTCCGGCCGAGCGCAGAGTGCCCCATTGGGTACGGAGCGCAACGGCAGCCCTGTATCCGAAGCCATCCGGAGGGCCCATGTCTGCCGCGACTGTCGACCAGCTCGGGGAGCTGCGCCTGGTCCTTCCCGTGCTGCGGCCCGAAGCGATGGGGCGCGTGCGCGAGATCGTGCGGGCCCAGCTGCGGATCTGGCGCAAGAGCGAGTTCGCAGACGTGGCGGAGCTGGGGGTGACTGAACTGCTGACCAACGTCCTCCTGCACACCGAAGGCGGGGGTGAACTGCTGGTGCGGGAGACTTCGAACGGCATCCGCGTCGGCGTCACCGACTTCGACGACCGGCTGCCGCTGGCCGGAGAGCCGGAGCAGGACGCGACCGGCGGGCGGGGGCTCCTCCTGCTCGCCAGCCTCGTGGGCGGGCTGGAGACCGAACTCCAGCCGCGCGGCAAGGAGATCCGGTTCAGCCTCCAGTGCGCGGGCCGCGAGGGCGAAAGCGCCTTCGTAGGGGCACCGGCGATGGCCGTGGCGCCCGGCTGATCATCCCACCGCACAGTGGTCCGACCTCCCTGGCAAGGGCTGGGAGAAAGCGAGTTGACGGCAACTCAGTGGACCTAGACTCGTGGGCTTGCCCGTCCGGCGTGACCGCCGGACCGAGGGGCTGGAGCCGCGCTCCCGCAGGCTCCAGACGATCATTCCCGACCACGTGGAGGTTCCGATGCCCGAGAAGATCATCAAGGAGAAGGTGCTCGTCTACGTCGTGCGCGACGGGCGGCTGCTGGTGTTCCGGCACACCGACTACTCCTACGAGGAGGTCGGCATCCAGGTCCCGGCTGGCAGCATCCGCCCCAGCGAGACCCCGGAGGCCGCCGCCCTGCGCGAGGCCCGGGAGGAGACCGGCCTGAACGACTTCAAGATCGTGCGCAAGCTCGGCGAGACCGAGTACGACATCAGCCCGTACCGGTTCGAGATGCAGCACCGGCACGTCTTCCACCTGGAGCTCACCGAGCCCACCCCGGAGCGGTGGATGAGCCAGGAGGACCACGACGGCGAGCAGGAGCCCACCCACTTCGAGTGCTTCTGGATTCCGCTGGAGGCCGCGCACATCCTCCAGTCCGGCCAGGGCGCCCTGCTGGGACGCCTGTCCGACTAACCACCCGGTCACGGCAGCAAGGGAGGCAGCCGATGCACCGCACCACCGAACAGCACCACCCGATCGACCGGCTCTACCGGAGCCTTCAGTCCGAGGACACCAGCACGGCGGTGTCGGTGATCGTCAAGCTGCGCGGGGAGACCTGTGACATCGACTGCCCCCACTGCTACGAGAAGCGCAAGGAGGTTCCCGGCGGAGCCCGGATCAGCGCCGACCAGATCGGACAGCTGGCCCGGCTCTTCCGGGACCGCCCGCTCGCCGTTGAGCTCCACGGCGGGGAGCCGCTGACCGCCGGCCGCGAGGCCGTCGCAGAGGTCCTGCGCGAACTCGCCGCCCAGCCGCAGGTGGTGCGCGTGTCGATGCAGACCAACGGCGTCCAGCTTGACGCCGCGTGGCTCGACCTGTTCGACGAGCTTTACCCGCAGTTGCAGATCGGCGTCTCCCTCGACGGCGACGCCCAGGGCAACGCCTGGCGCATCGGCTACGACGGCCAGCCCGTCTATCCGCGCGTCGCGGCGGCCCTGGAGCTGCTGGCCGAGCGGGGCCGCAAGGTCGGCGTCATCACCACCGTGACCCCGGCCGTGTTAGGCCGGGCCGGGCAGGTGCTGGACCACCTCGCAGGTTTCGCGTCCGTCAACGCGGTCAGCTTCGTGCCCGCCTTCGACAGCGCTATCCGCCGCTCCACCACCGTGCGGGGCCGGCGCATCCCGGCCAGCCGCCTGCTCCAGCAGGCCGCCCTTGCCGGGGAGGGCGGTCCGGCCTGGGCGATCCACCCGGACGAGTACGCCGAGTTCGTGCTCGCCGCCACCGCCCACTGGATCAGCGCCGGGCACTTCATCCGGATCAAGCTGGAGCCGGCCGTCTCCACGATCCGGCGCCTGCGCGGCTTGGGCAGCGGCTTCTGCCACTTCTCCGATCTCAAGTGCGACCACGTTTTCACCCTCTACCCCGACAATCGGTTCGGCTCCTGCGACGAACTGCCCTGGCCCCAAGCCCGCCTGGGCCAGCTCGACGGGATCACCGGCCAGGACGAGGTAGCCCGCCTCCAGCAGGGCAACCTGCTGCTGAACCAGGGCAAGTCGCTGATGGCCAAGTGCACCAGCTGCGACTACCGCAGCACCTGCGGCGGCGGCTGCATCGCCACCCGCTGGCGCCAGGACCCGGCCGTGGACGGCGACACCTACTGCGACTACCGTATGCGCCTGGTCGACGGCATCGCCGCCCTCCTCGCCCAGCCCGCCCTCCCCGAGGGTGCCTGGTGCCAGATGCTTCGCTGGCGCCCCCGCACCCCGAACAGCATGCGCGACGTGAACGCCTTCACCGCCCACTGGGACGCGCCCGCCGCCGTCCGCGCCGCGGTGAGGCTGCACGCCAGCGAGCATGGCAACATCAACACCGTCGGCCTGCCCGGCGTCCACGAGGCCGACGACCTCGATCCCGCGCACCCGATGTGGCGCGAGGCGATCGAACCGCGCGTCTGGCCCCTGGTGGACGCCCTCACCACCGGCTGGGGCCTGATCACCTACGACAGCTGCCAGGGCCACCAGTACGACGGCTTGGACCTGGCCCCGGCCGAACTGCGGGTCGGCCTGCTGCCGCGCGACCGCGCCGAGTACGCCCGCACCGCCGCGGCCCTGTGCCGTACGGCCACCGTCGTCGCCTCCGCGCTGCCTGGCGGCGTCGAGGTCCGCGTTGCCCGCTCAGAGCTGACCTGCGAGACCTCCGGTACCACCGTCCAGGTGCTCGACCTCAGCCTCCACCCGGACCACCGCCAGGACTGGGACGCCTACTTCGCCGACCTCGACGCCGCCGCCCGCGCCCTGGCCGCGGTGCTGGCGGCCGAGCACCCGGCGGGCACCGCATGCTCCTGCCCGCTGCCGGCCCCGGCCGCCGTGGACCAGGCGGTGGCGGGATGAGGCCCGGCGACGAGGTGACCGTCCACCAGCTCCTCGGTCGTATCTCCTACTTCCACGCGCTGTTCATCGAACCCACCCTCGCGCCGGCCACGGCCGCCACCAGCGGCGAGGCGTGCTGCAACCACCGCACACCGGCAGAGACGGTGCGGCCTAGCGTGGGCGGGCTGCTGGCTCACAGCGCGTGGGCGGTCCTCGACGAGGTCGCCGCCACCCTCGGTGCGAGGGCCGGGCGGTGCCCTTCGCACGGGCACGCCTGCTGTGCGACGTGCCGCGTCGCGGGCTCGGCCGCCGCCGTCGCCGACGCGTGGCTGGCCACCGAGCACCGCGCCTACCGGCGGCTTGAGCCGGGCGCCCCGATGCGGCAGGCGTGCCGGGAGGCCGTCGCCGCCCGGCTGACCCGCGTCTTCGTCCACCAGCACCACGCACCCTGCCCCGCGGCCCATGTCGACGAGAAGGCCGGCGCCTGGCTGCTGCCCGGCGCGGACGAGCTGCCGCTGACCGGCGAACTCCTCGCCCTGTGGCGCGACCCGCTGTCCGGGGGCGGCAGTCCGGTCGTCAGCTGGCTCAACCACTGCACCGACCTCGACGACATCCGCCGCGTCCTCGACACCAGGAGGCTCACCCCGTGACGATCCACATCGCCGAGACCACCGGCGTCGGCAGCATCGAGAGATTCCTCGGCTCCAGCGAGCGGCTCCGGCTCGCCGCCCTGATGCACGACGTCCTGAACTCCGCCGACGCCGACCGCTTCGGCGACGAGCGACGCACCTCCATCCACGAGATTCCCGGCCACAGCCACGAGCAGGCGATGGCTGTCTACGAGCCCGCCGGACGCGTCGAGATCCCCGGCATCCCCGCCGAGGCGGAGAAGATCCTCCAGAACGCCTTCGACCGCGCCCGCCCGGCCCTGGCCCGGATCATGCCTTCCATCACCGTGTGCCGCCCGTGGACGTACGTCGAGTACGGCGAAGGCCAGCACATCACCAGTCACCTCGACGGCATCGCTCCCGACCCGCTCGCCTGGCCACGCCAGATCGCCGGCATCAGCGTCGTCATCACCCAGGCCGACGCCGGAGGCGACTTCTACGTTGAGACCGCCTCCAGCGACCGGCTCTGGTACCGCCAGGCCCCCGAACCCGAGGCGAACGGCTACGCCGAGGGCACGTGGCTGGCCCACGACGGCGCCGACCACTCCGCCGCCTGGTTCCAGCAGATGCCCCGCACCCGCTGGTCTGTCGATCCCGCGCCGGGCACCGCGCTGCTGTACGGCTCCCAGCTCGCCCACGGCACCCTGCCGGTCACCGCCGGACGGTGCGCGAAGTTCATCAGCTGGCTCGCCGCCGAGGACCCGAGGAGCTGACCGACGTGCTCGTGGCCCTGGAAGGCTTACCCGGCGCCGGCAAGAGCACCCTGCGAGACCGGCTCCTCGCCGACGCCCGCACCGGCGGCGTCCCGCTCGACCACACCGGCCAGTTCTCCTGGCTCTCCCTGGCCGCCACCCGCACTCTGGTGCGCCTGCGGGCCGGACACAGCGCCGACGATCCCGAGGAAGCCGTCGAAGCGGCCTGCCGGGACCTCTCACTCCACGCCCGCTTCAACCTCACCCCGGCGCTCGCCCGCGGCCCGGTGGTCGCCGACCGGCTCAGCCTGTCCACCGCCTGCCTGCTCGCCCTGGTCCACCGGCGCCCGGTCGCCGAGTACGTCGAGCGCCTCGCCGAGCAACAGCGGGCCCGCCCGCAGCTGACCGTCCTCCTGACCACCGAGCCCGGCCTGTGCCAGGTCCGCCTCGCCGGCCGCGCGAGCGCCCCGCGCTTCACCGACCGCCCCGAGACCGCCGCCCGCCTCGCCAACCTCTACCCGCAGGCCGCCACCGCCTGGACCGGCCGCACCGGCCTGGAGGTCTGGCAGCGGCCCTGCACCACCAAGGCCGACCTCGACCAGCTGGCCGCCGACTGCCTCGCCCACCTGAACGGCTCCACCCGCCCGTCCGCGACCTGAGGAAGCGAGCTGATGAACCTCCACCCCCTCCACCCCGCCGCCTGGGTCCTCGACCAACTCCGCGCGGACGGCTGGCAGGTGAGCGACCTGCTCGCCTTCACCCGCGCCAGCACCCTGGTCACCGCCCACCGCGACGGCGACCGCCAGCCCGCCGTACTCAAGGCCGGCTTCGGCTCCAACCACGTCCTGGCCGAACTCCCCACCGACCAGCGGCCCGCCGCGTACGGCTTCTACTGGTACGCGCAGATGACCGACGCCGAACGCGCCCTGGCCCGCGAGGACTTCCGCCACGAGGCCGACCTCACCCGGGCCGCCTCCGGCGCCGACCACGTTGTCCCCCTGCTCGACCACGGCCACGGCGAGCGGTTCGACTGGTACACCATGCCGCTGTGCGACGGCGGCAACTTCCGCACCTTCATGGCCTCGGGCAAGGACACCGACGAGGGCCTGAACATCCTCGCCGACGTTGCCGAGGGCCTGATCGCCCTGCACCAGCGCGGCATCGTCCACCGCGACGTCTACCAGGAGAACATCCTCATCCACGGCGGCCGCGGTCTGATCACCGACCTCGGTGCCGCCCGCCGCCTGGCCACCGAGCGCGGCCCCGAGCACCGCGGACCCGAAGTCCACTGGCCGCCCGAGTACCTCACCGGCTACCACCAGGCCGGCCCGGCCGCCGACGTGTTCAGCCTGGCCGTCCTGATCTACCGCTACCTGTGCGCAGACATCCCCCGCCTCGGCGGCCACGCCAACCTCGCCCTCATCCCCGCCGCGCTGCGGACCCTGGTCGTCGCCGCACTCTCCGACCAGGGCGGCGACCGCCCCGCCATGAGCGACCTCGCCGCCGCCCTCCGCGCCGCCTCGCACTGACCGGGAGGCCGCCGTGACCCGGGCGCGATCACCGCCCGGTGCCCGAGCACGCACCACCGCAACGGGCACGCACAACCATCCGATTCGCTCAGAAGGAGAAGGACCCCATGGACAACGACCGCATCTCCGAGTTCCTGGCCGACGTCGAGGGCCTGCGCGGCGAGGACGAGACCGTCCGCACCACCGCCCACACCTCCAGCGTCTCCGCCGAGGGCTGGCTGACCGCCGAGGGCGACGTCGCCTGAACACCCCTGACCGCCCGGCGCGTTGAACGCCGGCGGTAACCAACCTGGGGCCGGACCTGACCGCGGCGGGCCCGGCCCCGGGCCACCCCTCACCTGAAAAGGAGCCCGCACGTGGACAACCCCGGCCTCTTCGACTTCCTGCCGATCAGCCGCCTGCACGACGAGCGCACCGCCAAGATCCACAAGATCCTCAACCCCGGGGCCCGGCCCCGGCCCACGGGCCTCGGGCCCGTCGCCGACTACTGCCTGGCCCACCACGCTCTCGAAGGCGCCGAAGCCGCCGCCCGCTCCGGCGAGCGGGCCGCCTTCGACTGGTACGCCGCCAACCCGCACGCCGACGCCGCCGCCAGCTCCACCCCCACTGTGCTCGGCCCGCGCGTCGTCGTCGCCCCCGACCTCGGCGACCTGACCCGTTCCCCGATCTCTGAGACCTCGTACTACGTGCTCGGCCCCGACACCGAACCCGCCCCGCTTGGGCTGCGGACGCTGGTCGCCAACGCGCTCACCACCGCCGACCAGACCGGCTTCGGTGCCCTCCTGGCCGCGCACGCCTTCGTGGTCGTCCTGCTGCGGGCCAAGCAACTCGGCCAGACCCTGATCAGCTGGACCATCACCCGCCTACCCGGCACGGTGTTCCTCGACCACACCGGCGACCCCGCCGTGCTGGCCCGCGACCTCATCCACGAGGCCGGCCACAACTGGCTCAACGACGCCCTCGCCGCCGCCGGGTGCACGTTCGACGACCGGGCCGTCTTTCACTCCCCCTGGAGGGAGAGCATGCGGCCCGCGTTCGGCTTCCTCCACGCCTGCTGGGCCTTCCCCCTCACCATGCTCTACACTGCCCGCGTCCTGGAGCACACCGAAGGTGACGTGCGCGCCTTCCTGACCGCCTACCTCGACCAGCAGCGCGACCTCCTCGCCGCCAGCGCCGCCGACCACCCGCGCGCCCTCGAACTCATCCACGACGAGGACCTGCGCGAGCGCCTGGCCGCCGTCCACCGCCAGGCGCTCACCCTGTGACCGCCGACCGCCCCACCTCCCCGGGCCCGACGTTGCTCGTTCGTAGCGAGCTCGTTTGTGGATCGAACGTCAGTCGGTCGATCGGAGAGCGTCGAGCACGTCTTCAACCGTGAGATCGCTACGGTCTTTCAGGCTGTCCCACCTCATCAGGGTGCTGGCAGCTGCGTGCGCGAGGTCGGCGGGCAGGCCGGCGTCCGTCAGAGTCCGGGCCACATCCTGCATCTCTGGCACCCACCGCCAGGCTCGGGGGGCGACGGTGCGGAGGTAGTCCCGATCGGCCAGGAACGGGCCGGCCATCGTGTTGCCTTCGTCGATCAACTCAGCTGTCACTCCGTGGAGATCGGCGAGTGCGTGTGCGACGCCTACCAGGCTCCTGACGGCCTTCTGGTAGCTGGCGAACGCCAGCTTGAGCGCTGAGGCCGCACCGGCGTCCCGGTCGAGGCAGCGGGCAGTGACCAACGTGTTGTCGAAGATCTCGGCCACCTGCCTGGCCGCTGCCGGGGCGCCGGCAAGGTACAGACGTGCGGTAGTCGAACCGGCTGGGGGCGGGCCGATAATGGAGCCGTCGAGGAAGGTCGCACCTGCTCGGGAGACGGTACGGGCGATGTTCGTGGCCCGGGTGGGGCTGATCGCGTTCGCGTCCACGAAGATGCCCGCGAAGGGGACGGCCGCTACGTCAGCCGCGACGTCCTCGGCGGCGGCCGGTGGGCAGATCGAGATCACGATCTCGCTCTGCCCGAGCGCGGTGCGCAGGTCATCGACGGGGAGCAGGCCCGCGTCATCGGCACGGCGCCGACTGCTCTCGCTGCGGCCTTTCGGGAGCCACAGCACCCTGTGCCCGGCGGTGACGGCCTGGGCGGCAACGGCGGCACCCATCTGTCCCGGGTGCAGAACCGTGATGGTGCTCAACCGCGTCCCCCAGCTGGTAGTTCGTTGCGGGCCCTTCGATGCTGCATGATCCCATCCTGGAGGGACAACCCGATCGCCGAGGTACCGGCCGGGCTCGCAGCAAGTCGGCGCGCGAACTGACCGAGTCGTCGGCTGACGCTCTCTGTGGGTCGCCTGCTCGCGACGGCGATCACCGCGTCGATCTGGTGGGCTGCTCCCTCTATCTCGTCACCCGCCAGCTCTGCGAGGGCCAGGTCCATGCGGGCAAGAGACAGCTCGCCCAGCCGCTGATTCTCCGGCGGGGCGGACTCGTAGAGTGCGACGGCCTCTTCGGCCAGGGCCGCTGCCTCCCTGTTGTTCGCGTCGCCGCCGAGCCACAGGCGAGTGGTGGCGGCGTAGAACCGTTGCTTGGCCAATGGGAAGGCGAGCATCCCGCCAGGGATGTCGTCATCGGCCGCTTGCTCCCGATACTCGTCGGCCCGGCGCAGGGCTGCCACTGCGTCGTGCTCCTGACCGAGGCGGGCGTGCGCCCTTGCGGCGATGCTGGCGAGACGGATGTGGGCGGTTCCGTTTTCCGGGACGTACTGTTCCCCTGACTTCACCAGGCGGATCGCGTCGTGCGGGCGCTCCTCCCAGTAGCAGATCAGCGCTTGGGTGCCCCTGATCCACGATCGCAGTCCGTTGTGGCCGGCCTGTTCGGCGCAGACGAACGCGGTCCGGGCCTGGGTTTCCGCTTCGCGGTAGGCGCCGAGGTCGAAGCTCGCGTTGGCGAGGATTCCGCAGAGCACCGAGGCCGCCAGGTAGAGGTCGCTGGTGTACGCCGGAGGCTGTCGGCCTTCCAGAAGCTCGAAGCATCGGTCCCGAAGTGAGAGGACTTCCTCGAAGAGTGGGACGACCGGCCGGTTGGGGTAGGTGGAGACGATCCTGCGGATGTCGGCCGACAGCTGTTCGAGGCTGTGCGGGCCGACGTTGCTCTGTTCCGCATAGGCGGCGAAGGAAGCCGATTCGCTGGCGGCTGTCATCAGCAGGTCCCGGGTGTGAGCGTCCGAGCTGGCGCCCGGCTCTATGCATTGTGCGGCAGGGAGACGCGAACTGCGCTCCCCCGCGGCGCGGGCAGGCCCGAACAGCTCCCGGGCACTGCGCTGGAACAGGTGCTCCAAGACCCGCGCTGTCAGCGGCCTGGGCCCGCTGCCGTGCTGTCCGCGCGTCCATCTGGAGAACTGACGCTCTCCAATGGTGACCTTCGCCAGCGCGGGGTTGTGTTCGAGGCGCGCTACCTCGGCAGCAGCGGTTTGCAGCTGCTTGAGGAAGACGAGGTACTCACCCAGCCCGCGCTGCTGCACCAGGACCTGGAACAGGGAGATCTCTTGGTCTGACGCCATGACAACTCCGTTACGGCGATCGATGGAACGGCCTCAGGTCAACGATCTCCGATCCCAGCCCGAGGCGGGAGGGGCAGCGGCGAAATGTCGGCACTCATGTCGGCTCATGTCCACCTGTGTCGGCTCGTGTCAGCGTTTGGTTACTAGCCGAAGTCGGTCGGACACGAGCAGGATTCCCCCTGTCGCGCCAGACGAGCGCCGTCCGCCTGGGTGATCCAAGCGGTGGACGAGCACCCGAGTCGGAGCGGCAGGCCGGCCGCCGTAGCAGCGGCTACGGCCCGGGGCAGGTCGGCGCGCTGGCCATAGGGGCATCACGCGCAACTCAGAGACGACAGCCCCGACTTCTCGGCCATCTCCCCGCACGACCTGGCGAAGGAGCAACACCGTGAGTTCACCCCACCCGCAGTTCCTGAAGGAGCTGGTCACCGACACCACCGGTGCCGTTGCCGCCATCCACGTCAGCTCCGAGGGCCTCGTCGTGGGCACCTCTCCCGGGCTCGACCGCGACGATGCGGACAAGTGGGCCGCCGTGATGGCGGCGCTGAGTGCCGTGAGCACCAACGGGGTTGACATCGTCGGCAGCGTCACCTCCATCAGGTACCCCTGGGGGCACAGCATCATCGAGGACCGGCTCGGCCGGAACCTCACGCTGGTCGGCGCGCCCGACAAGTCGATGCTCGCCGTGGTCGGCACCGAGGCCACGGACCTGGGCGAACTCTTGGACCGGATGATCCGCCTTGCGGAGCAGGGCCTCCTCGCTCTGGTGGCGGCGTGAAAGCGGCACCGGCCGGGCGCGCCGCCCGGGGCTTCCGATGTCCCCGCCCGCTTCCCGACGTCCTGATCGCCCCGCACGTCGTCGACCCGCACAGCCCCGGCATGGCCGGGCTCGCGTCCTACCTGGCCCGGCGCGGTGCACGCGTGACCGTCGCGCCGCAGCAGGACGGCCGCGAAGACGAGCTGCTCCAGCGCCTCGCCCGCGCCGGCGCCGTGCTGCAGCCCGTGGTGCCGGGCGTGACGACGGCGCTGCTCTGGGGCGGACACGGCGCAGCGGTGCACGAGATCCTCGATCGTGCAACCGGCCAGGGCCTGCCGAGCATGGGCTACTCGCGCGCGCTGGAGCTGCTGGGCGGCACCGCGCCCACCGTCGTGGCCGTCGTGGGCAGCCACTCCACCACCATGGCCGCCGCCGCCCTGACCTGCGCCCTGACCGCCCGCGACCCGGGCTGGATCCTGACCGCCGCCCCGCACGGCGACGCACCCGGCTACGACGGCAGCGGCGACGTCCTGGTGGTGGACCTCTGCCCCGACACCGCTCTCCACGAGGCCGCCCCGCCGGGCTGGCGCCACCGCACCCTAGGCTCGGGCCTGCACCCGGCGGTCACGCTGGTCACCGCCGTGGACACAGCACCGCCGATGTTCGCGACCCGCGAGGACGCGTTGGACGACATCGAGGCCCTGGCCCGCAGCAGCGAGAGCGTGGTGGTGTGGGCCGGGCAGCCCGGCTGCGACGAACTGCTGGAGCGCCTGCGCCGAGCCCCAGGCCCGCGGGTCGTGACGGTGGGCCGGGGCCAGGGCATGGACGTGCAGATCCTCCGTCTCCTCTGGAGCGGGGAGGACCACCACCTCACCATCCAGGCCGGCGGCGAACGGGTCTCGCTCACCGTGCCCATCGCGGGCACCACGTCCGCCCTCGGCGTCGCGGCGGCGTTCGCGGCCGGATGGGCCCTCGGGGTGTCCGGCTCCGACCTCGTCGACGGGCTCGGGGCGTTCACCGGGGCCGAAAGGTCGCTGACCCGGCTGGGCACGGTCGGCCGCGTCACCGTGATGGAGTCCCGCGCACAGCACCCGGAGGAGATCGCCGCCGACCTCCAGGGGGCGCGGATGCTTACCGAAGGTGCGGTGATCGCGGTGTTCGAGCCGGTCGGTCACCTGCGCACCGGCGCGCTGGCCGAGCGGATCACCGCGGCCCTGGCCGCCGCCGACCACACGGTGCTGCTGCCCGTCCTGTCCACCCCGGCCCGCCCCCAGCTCCACCTTGACGGCATCGCCGCGCTCGCCAGCGCCAGCGACGGTGTCGGCGGTCAGGACGGCGGCGCGCTCGTGATCCCCGAGCCCGGACCCTGCGAGATGGGCGCCGAGGAGGTGGCAGCCTCCCTCGCCCGCGCCGACGACGTGATCCTCACCATCGGCAGCGAGGGCGCCCGCCGCAGCGGCCCGAGGCTGCTGGCCGCCCTTGACCGGGCCGCCCAGTAGCAGCACACCCCACCCTGCCCTCACCTGATCGTGCCAAGGAGCTTCGTCATGCCCGTTTCCCTTCCTGACCGGCCGGACCTGTCCGAGGCCGACGTCCTGCTGCTGCGCCAGGTCGCCGGTGGTCACCTGATCGACCCGATCAGCCGCGCCACGGGCCTCGCCGCCAAGGCGGTCAACCCCGCCGTCGAGGCGCTGACGGCCCGGCTCGGCACGCCGTACCGCCACCGCGCCGCCGCTCTCGGCGCGGCCTGGGGATGGGTGCGCCCTGAGGACGTGCCCGTGTCCCACCCGACCGGCGAGGCGCTGCTTCCTCGCCACAAGCAGGTGCTCGCCGGCCTGGTCGCCGGTGAGGACCCGAGGGCGACCGCGAAGCGCCTCGGCCTGGCCGAGAGCAGCGTCCGCACCTACCTCCAGACCATCATGCGCATCCTGGGCGTCCGCACCCGGCAGCAGGCAACGGCCCTCGCCGTCCTCACCGGCATCGTGCCGCTGAGCGCCCTGGGCAACGGCTGGCCGGACACCTGGCTCTCCGCGACCACCAGCCCGCCCGCGCAGCAGCAGGCGAGTTGATGCCCGACACCCGGCCGTAGCCGCGCAGCCGCCCCACCCGCCCCGAGGCCGCCGGGAACGCCCGTCCCACGAGGCGCCCCGCCATCCTCTCCACCCAGCGTCAGGACCACCATGTCCCTGCCCATGTCCGCCCCGCCGATCGAGGACCATGCCCTGATCGGCAACGGCCGCACTGCCGCCCTCGTCACCCGCGACGCGATGCTCACCTGGTTGTGCTGGCCCCGGTTCGACTCCACCGCCGTGTTCAGCGCGCTGCTCGGCGACGACGAGCACGGCTTCTGGCGCGTCGCCCCCGCCCGCGACAGCGATGGTGCGCCGACGCTCAGGACCCGGCGGCGCTACGCGGGCAACTCCGCGGTGCTGGAGCAGGAGTGGAGCACCCCGCTGGGCTCGGCCCGCGTCACGCTCTTCATGCCGGCACCCGACGCGACGGGTTACGCCCCGGCCCGGATCGTGTGGGTGGTGGAGGGCCTGACCGGCAAGGTGGACTTCGCCTCCGAGTTCCACCCGCGCCCCGGCTACGGGAGCCTCAGCCCGGTCTTCCACCGTGTGGAGCACAGCGGACAGGCCCGGCTCGTGGCCACTAGCGGGCACGACTCCTTCTGCCTCGACGGGCCGCTCCACAGCGTCGGCCAGCAGGGCCCCTGCCGGGCCGACTTCACGGTGGCAGCCGGCCAGAAGACGGTGCTCGCCCTGTCGTGGCAGCCCGCCGACCTGCCGTTTCCCGCGCCCACCGACAGCCTGGCCGAACTCGCGGACGCCCTGCGCTTCTGGGAGTCCTGGGCGTCCGCGTGCACCTACCAGGGGCCGCACCGGGCCGTGGTCCTGCGGGCCCTGGTGACCCTCAAGTTGATGTGCTCCGCGGACGGGGGGATGGTCGCGGCCCCCACCACGTCGCTGCCCGAGGCGCTCGGCGGCGAGCGCAACTGGGACTACCGCTTCGCCTGGCTGCGCGACTGGTCGCTGGCGGTCAAGACGCTGGTCAGGTGCGGGTTCCTGGACGAGTCCAGGACCTTCCGCGATTGGCTGCTGGCCCACGTCGACCCCGTCGACCCGGGCGTGCTCTACGGCATCGGTGGTGAGACCGGCGTGGAGGAGTACGTCCTGGACCACCTGCCCGGCTACGAGGGCTCGCGTCCGGTCCGGGTGGGCAACGGCGCCGCCGGCCAGCTCCAGCTCGACGTTCCCGGCGAGGTGGCCGACGCCCTGCTGGCCGCCGAGGACGCCGGGCTCGCCCCCGACCCGGACGCCGACCGGTGGCTACTCCTCCAGGCCGACGTGCTGGAGCAGCGGTGGCGCGACCCGGACGAGGGAATCTGGGAGGTGCGCGGGCCGCGCCGGCACTTCACCCACTCCAAGATCCTCGCCTGGGTCTTCTTCGACCGGCTCGTCACGCTGCTGGAGCGCCGGACTCCTGTCGATTCGGAGAGGCTGGAGCACCTGCGCGCGGTGCGCGAGGAGATCCACGCCGACGTGTGCGCGCGGGGCCTGGACCCACAGCGCGGGGCGTTCACCCAGTACTACGGCGGCGAGGACCTGGACGCCTCCCTCCTGCTGATCCCCGCGCTCGGGTTCCTGCCCGGCGACGACAAGCGAGTGATCGCCACGGTGGAGGCCGTCCAGCGCGAACAAGCCACCCCCGATGGCCTAGTCCACCGCTACCCGACCCACGCGGCGAGCGGTGCGAACGTCGACGGCCTGGCCGGGCGCGAGGGCGCCTTCCTGCCCTGCGCGTTCTGGCTCGCCGACGCGCTCCACGCGATCGGCTACCGGGACGCAGCATCCGAGCTGCTCGACCGCCTTCTGGTGCTGCGCAACGACGTCGGGCTTCTCGCCGAGGAGTACGACCCGGTGAGCGAACGCCAGTTGGGGAACTACCCGCAGGCGTTCAGCATGCTCGCGCTCGTCGATTCCTGCCTCGCCCAGCAGTACCAGGCGGTTGCTCTACCCACCCAGCCCAGGCCCGCACCGGCCGTGCTCACCGCTGTGGAGGCACAGTGACTCACGGCTCGGTGAGCAACACCATCGGCGGCTCCGCCCAGCTCCACACCGCCGTGCAGGCGCGTGACATCCACACCATCCACTTCCACCCCGAGCGCCGGGCCTGGCCCACTCCGCGGCAACTGCTCGCGGTGCCCGCGGTCTTCACCGACCGCTCGGACGCGCTCGCCTTCCTCGACGCGGCGCTGGCCGACCCGCCGCCGACCACCGCGCCAGTCGCGGTGATCAGCGGCCCGGACGGAATCGGGAAGCGAACCGTCGCCGCCCGCTGGGGCCACCGGGCCGCCGAACGGTTCCCGGACGGCCAGCTGGTCGCCCGGCTGCGCGCCGGCCGTCCGGCCCCGGTCGGCGAGGTGACCCGAGCCCTGCTCCGGGCGCTCGGTCTCGGCAACGGCGAGGTGCTGCCGTGGCACACCGAGGAGCTGCTGGCGCTGTGGCGGTCGGTGACCGCCACCCGGCGGCTGCTGGTGGTGCTGGAGGACACCGAAGCGGCCGAGCAGGTCCTCCCGCTCGTGCCCGCCAGCCCTCAGTGCGCGGTCGTCGTCACCTGCTCGGCGCCCCTTCCCGCCCTCGCCGCCCACGGCGCACGCCACCACCGCCTGGAGGCGCTCTCACCCGAGCACTCCCTCCTGCTGCTCGGCCGGATCGTCGGCGAACAGCGCGTCCACGCCGAGCCGCAGGCCGCCGCCGCGATGGTCCTGGCCTGCGGCGGCAACCCGCTCGCGGTCGGCCTCGCCGCCGGGGAGGCCGTGCTCGACCCGGCCCGGCCGCTCAGCGATCACCCGGTGCTCACGGCACCCACAACCACGGAGGCCGTCACGATGACGACCGCGCTCGTCTACGACTCGCTGCCCGAACCCGAGTCCCGGCTGCTGCGGCTCCTGGCCCTGCTGCCCGCACCCGACTTCGACGTGCTCACGGCCGCCGCAGCGACCGCGACCCCGGTCGTCCAAACCGGACAGCTGCTCCAAGACCTCACCGCCCGTCACCTGTTGGAACACACCGGCCGATGTACCGGCCGCGGCGAGGTGTACCGGTTCCGGCCCGCCCTGCACGACAGCTTCCGGACCACCGCAGTCGGCGCCGACTCGAACAAGATCCGGGTCCTGGTCGTCCAGCGCTACCTGGACGTCCTGACCGCCACCGCGCACGCCACCGTCCAGCAGCTCACCCCGCACCACCGCGTGCTGCCCCGCCAGCACCGCCACCTGCCCAGCGAACCGATCCGCTTCGACGGCGAGCACAGCGCGCTGGCCTGGCTGGAGGCCATCGCACCCGCCGTCCAGCCCGCCCTCGACGCCGCCCGCGAACTCGGCGAGCACCAGGCGCTCGTCACCCTGGTCCACGACCTGTGGCCGCTCTTCCACCGCCTGCGACGCCTCGACCTCAGCGTGGCCGCCCACAAGCAGGGCCTGTGGTCCGCCAAGCTCTGGGGCGACCACATGGCGATCCGCGAGATGACCACCACCCTGGCCCTCGCCCTGAAAGGGACCGGCAGCCTCGCCGACGCCCAACAGCGCTACCAGGAGGCCCTCGACCTGGCCGCCGCCGACGAGGACCTCAGCGGGATCGCCCAGTGCACGATGGGCATCGGCTCGTGCCTGTGGGCCGGCGGACACTACGCCGACGCGAAGCCCCACCTCAGCGAGGCCGCCCGCCTCTACGACGACCTCGAAGACCTCCGCGGTGCCGCGCTGGCGGACATCCTGCTCGGCTCGGCCGCCGCCCGCCAGGGCCAGCCCGACGACGGCGTGGCCCCGCTCTCGGAAGCCCACGCGAGTCTGGCCCTGCTCAATCCGCCCGACCCGCTCAACGCCGCCCGGGCCCTGGCCTTCCTCGGCGAAGCCCACTCCCTCGCCGGACGGCACGACCTCGCCGTCACCGCCCTCACCCAGGCCCGGGAGACCTTCGAGGGGATCGGCCACGCCCACTGGTGCGCCCACGCCACGGAGTTCCTCGGCCAGGACGCCGAACGCGCGGGGGCGAAGGAGGCAGCGCTCGCCTGGTACAGCGCCAGCCTCGACCAGTACACCGCGCTGGCCAGCCTGAGGGACATGGAGCGCCTCGACGCCCGGATCACCCAGGCGAACCTCCCGTGACCGCCCCCGGCCGAACCGGCACGAGCCACGCCGGCGACGACCGCTCCCCGGTCCGTCCCGCGCCCGGTCACCGCGACCGGCCGTAGCGCCCCGCGCGCACGGCTGACCGCCCGCCGCCCGTGGACATGCCGGCCACGGGCGGCGAGGTCGCCCCACCATCTCCTGGTGATGCGAGGCGCACGTCCGCGCCCCGACGCCAGGTCCCGCAAGGGAAGTTCGAACAGGAGGTATCACATGGCCCGTCAGATCAAGGCCGAGACCCCGGCCGCCCCGGTGGCGGCCACCGACGAGTTCGACCTCGACGTGACCATCGTCGAGCGGACCGACGCCGCCAGCCTGGAGGTCCTCACGGACGACGGCTGCGGCGCGACGTGCGGTGCCTGCACCACCGGCTTCCACTGATCCACCCGGTGCCGCCGGAAGGACAGCCGTCCTTCCGGCGGCACCACCGCCCCGCCAGCGTCCCGACAACTCCCGAGGTCCCCGATGCGCCGCTCCGCCCGTTCGGCCCCTTACCGCGCTGCAGACGTGGCACTGGTGCGCGCTGTCGCCCGTCCCGCTCTGCTGGTTCCCGCCTGGCCGGACCTCACCACCACCAGCCCCGAGCCAGCCGTCCAACAGGCCGGGTGGCTGCGCGAGGTGTGGGCCGACGAGGACACCGCCGAGGCGCTCGCGCTGGCAAGCCCTGCCCTGGCCCGCCAGGTCCGACAGCTGCTCTCCGGTGAGCAGCGGCCGCGGGAGGTGCGGCGCGCCGCCCTGTCCACCGCCCGCTACCTGCTGCGCGCTCTTGGGAGGCCGACCCCGTTCGGGCACTTCGCCGGCGTCCAGGCGGCGACCTTCGCTCCCGTCGCCGACCTGCGCTGGGGCGACGGCCACCAGGTTGTCGCGCGGGCCTCGTCCGCCTGGCTCGCCCATGTGATCGGCCAGTTGGAGCGCATACCTGCGCTGCTCTCCCGGCTGGAGGTGGCGGCGAACGACACCGGCCACGTTCGCGGTGACCGGCTGGTGATCCCGCACCGGCCGCTGGAGCGGCCCGGGGGCGGTACGGGCGCGGCGGAGGTGAGCCTGCGCCACACCCGCCCGGTCGCCTTCGCCCTCGATGTCGCCCGCCGCCCGGTCCCGTTCGGGGTGGTGACCGGCAAGCTCCGTGCGGAGTTTCCCGGAGCGGCCACGGCGAGGATCGAGGGCGTGCTGGCCGAGCTGGTCGCCCACGGCGCGCTGATCACCAGCCTCCGGGCCCCGGCCACCGAGCCGGACCCGCTCGCTCACCTGCTGGCCGCGCTGGAGAAGGCCGGCGCCGACCAAGTCCCGGAAGCCGCCGAGGTCCTCGCCGACCTGCGCGCCGCCGACCGTGCGATCGCCGCCCACACCCGGTCGCCGAGCCGTGCCGCCCGTGCGGAGATCACCCGGGCGATGGCCGCCACCGACCGGCCCGGCGCGCGGGACCGGCCGGGGCTGGCCGTGGACGTGCGCCTGGACGCCGACCTCGTCCTGCCCCAGGCCGTGGCCGACGAGGCCGCGAAGGCCGCCGGGCTGCTCACCCGCCTCAGCGCCCTCCCCTTCGGGTCGGCGGCGTGGCGTTCCTACCACCAGCGGTTCTACGAGCGGTTCGGCCGGGGCGCACTGGTACCGCTGCTGGACGTGGTCGCGGACAGCGGGATCGGCTGGCCGGACGGCTACCCGGGCGCCCGGGTAGCCGAGCCGCCGCGTTTCGGCGAGCGCGATGAAATCCTGGCCGCCCTCGCCCAGCGGGCGGCGCTCGACGGGCACCGCGAAGTTGTCCTCGGCGAGCAGCTGCTGGACGCGCTCGACCTCGGCCCCGCCGAGGGGCCGCGCCTGCCCCCGCACCTGGAAGTCGTCTTCGGCCTCCACGCCGCCAGCCGACAGGCCCTGGACCGGGGCGAGTTCTGGCTGGAGGTCGTCTCCGTCGCCCGCGCCGCCGGTGTCTCGACCGGACGCTTCCTCCACCTCCTCGACCCGCAGCACCGGGCGGCCTTCACCAGCGTGCTGACGAACCTGCCGACCATGGACGACCAGGCGGTCACCGCGCAGCTGTCCTGCCCGCCGCTGGACCCGGCGACCGGGCACGTGGCCCGCAGTGCGGCGACCGGGCAGCTGGTCGTCAGCCTCGCCGAGCACCGCCCGGGCACCGAGGGCGTTGTGCGGCTGGAGGATCTGGCGGTCGGCTGCGACGGGCGCCGGATGTACCTGGCCGCGCCCGCGCTCGGGGTGCGGATCGAGGCGAACGCCACCCACGCCCTGAACCTGCGCACCCACACGGCGCCGATGGCCCGGCTGATCTGTGAACTCTCCCGTGCCCAGGGCGCGCAGGTCACCGCCTTCTCCTGGGGCGCGCTGTCCAGCCTGCCGTTTCGGCCCCGGCTGCGGCACGGGCGCATCATCCTCTCGCCGGCCGCCTGGCGGCTGTCCGCCTCCGAGCTTCCGCCCGCGCGGGAGCCGTGGGAGCGGTGGGAGGCGGCTCTGCTCGACCTGCTGGAGCGGCGCCGTGCACCGCGGCGGGTGCTGCTGGCCGCCGACAGCCAGGGCCTGCCTCTCGACCTGGACCACCCCGGCCACCGTGTCCTGCTGCGCTCCCACCTCGCCTCCGCGCCGCACGCCGTCCTCGTGGAGACACCGGCCCCGACCGACCTGGGCTGGGCGGGAGGCCGGGCCCACGAGGTCGCCGTCCCGGTCACCGCCACCCAGACGCCGCCCTGGCCTGTGCTGCCCAGGCCCACCACCGCGCGGCTCCTGCCGCGCGGCCACGGCGACGCCCCCGGCACCTCCCGCCTCCTGCTCGCCTCGCTGTACGGCGACCTCGACCGCCAGGACGTCATCCTCACCCAGTACCTGCCCGACCTCCTGGACCAACTCGGTGACCCCGACTGGTGGTTCGTGCGCTTCCGCGACCCAGGCCAGCACCTGCGGCTGCGCATCACCCTGCCCCACCCCGACGCGTTCGGGCACGCCGCCACGGTGATCAGCACCTGGACCGCCGGACTCCACCGGGCCGGGCTGCTGTCCGCAGTCGTCTACCCCACCTCCTACACGGAGCACGGCCGCTGGGGCGAGGGCCCCGCCTGGGCCGCCGCCGAGGGCGTCTTCCGCTCTGACTCCGCCGCCGCCCTCGCCCAGCTGTCCCAGCCAGCGCGGCCCGGGAGGCTGGCGCTGCTGACCGCCCACGCCGTCGCCATCGCCTCAGGTTTCACCGGCTCGCCCTGCGCCGGGCTGCGCTGGCTCATCCGCAACGTCCCCGCCATGCCCCCCGCGACCATCGCCCGGCCCCTCTTCCGCGAGGCTGTCCGCCTCGCCGACCCCGCAGACGGCTTCGCGGTGCTGCGCGAACAGCCCGGCGGCGCCGCGATCGTGGACGCCTGGGCCGAGCGCCACCAGGCCCTCGACGCCTACCGCCGCTTCTTCCCCGGACCGCACACCCAGGGCGTCTCGCCGGATGACGTCCTCGGCTCGCTGCTGCACTGCTCCTACGGCCGCGCCCACCGCATCGACTTCGACGACGAGGCCCAAGTCCTGTACCTGGCCCGCGCCGCCGCGTTCGCCCGCCTCTCCCGGGACGGTGACCTGTGAACCCGCACCCCGCCCTCCACCTGTCCGACCGGATCGCCGACCTCCTCGCCGACCCCAACCGCGTCCCCGAGAGCTGGGCTTCGCGTCCGCAGTGGCGCCAGTCCCTGGCAACTGGTGCCCCCGGCGTCGCCCTGCTCCACATCGAGCGCGCCGCCGCCGGGCGGGGCCCGTGGGACCGTGCGCGGGCATGGCTGGAGGTGGCGGCCGACAACCAGATCACCAGCGGCCCCGACAGCCACCTCTACTACGGCGCCCCCGCCCTGGCGCACGTCCTCGGCTGCGCCGCCCAGACCCGGCCCGGCTCCTACCGGCGCGCCCTCGACCACCTCGGCCAGGCCGTCGCCGCCGACGCGCAGCGCCGCTGCGAGGCGGCGCTCGCCCGGATCGACGCCGCCGAACTCCCGGCCCTGGCCGAGTTCGACACGATCCGCGGGCTGGCCGGCATCGGCTCCGTCCTGCTGCACCGCGCCCCGCGCGGCGAGGCGATCCGCACCGTGCTCACCTACCTGGTCCGCCTCACCGACGACGTCAAGCACCACGGCCGGGTCCTGCCCGGCTGGTGGACCCCTAGCGGCCCCTCCGGCGAACCGGACGACCGGATCCCGGACGGGCACGCCAACAACGGGCTCGCGCACGGGATCGCAGGTCCCCTCGCCCTCCTCGCCCTGGCCTTGCGCCACGGCGTCGAGGTCGACGGCCAACGGTCCGCAATCAGCACGATCCTGGCCTGGCTGGAGCGCTGGCGCGAGCGCCACGCCTGGCCGTACTGGGTCACCCCCGCCCACCTGACCGGCGCCGTCCGCGGACCGCTGGCCCCGCAGCGGCCGAGCTGGTGCTACGGCACCGCCGGCATCGCCCGCGCCCAGCAGCTCGCCGCCCTCGCCCTCGGCGACCAGCGCCTACGGCACGACGCCGAGGACGCCCTCGCCACCGCCCTGCTGGACCCGCCGTCGCTGGCGGCGACCACCGACCTGTCCGCCTGCCACGGCTACGCCGGGCTCGCCCACATCGCCCACCGAGCCGCCGCCGACGCCCTTCCGCGCACCGCGGCCCGGCTGCGCTCCGCCGCCGCCCTGCTCCTGGACACCACCCACCCGCCGCGCACCGACCCCGACGCCCAGGCCCGGCGGCTCCTCGCCCAGACCGGACCCGCCTTCCTGGACGGCGCCGCCGGCACCGCCCTCGCGCTGCTCGCCCCCGCCACCCACGCCGCACCGGCGACCCGCTGGGACGCCTGCCTCCTGACCGCCTGACCGAGGACCGACCGATGACCACCAGCTGGATTCAGCACGACCTCACCTTCGCCGACCCCGCCACCGTCGAACCCATCGCCGCCCACCACCTCACCCCCGCCCTCGACTTCGCCGAGAAGTCCGGCACGCTGGAGGGCTGGTGGTACATGCGCAAGCACGGGCTGCGGCTGCGCTACCTCGCCGACGCCCCCGCCCCCGTCGTCACCTCGCTCCTGGACACCCTCACCGAGGAAGGACTCCTCACCCGCTGGGCGAGCGTCATCTACGAACCCGAGACCGCGGCGTTCGGCGGCGACGAGGCCATGGAGACCGCCCACCGGCTCTTCCACACCGACAGCCGGCACCTGATGACCCGCGCCGCCCAGCCCGACCGGCCCGCCCTCGGCCGCACCGAGACCGCCGTCATCCTCGCCTCCGCCATGCTCCGCGCCGCCGGCCTCGACTGGTACGAGCAGGGCGACGTCTGGAGCAGGGTCGCCGACCTACGCCCCGACCCGCCCGCCCTCGCGCCCGAGCGGGTGACCACCCTGACCGCCGCGATGCGCAGGCTGATGACCCTCGACACCCGCCAGCTCACCCGCCCCGGCGAACCACTCGCCGCGCACACCGCCTGGGTCGACGCCTTCGAGAAGGCCGGACAGGACCTCGTCCGCCTGCACCGCGACGGCCGCCTCACCCGCGGACTACGCGCCGTCCTCGCCCACCACACGCTCTTCCACGCCAACCGCGCCGGCGTTCCCATCGAGCACCAATCCGCCACCGCAGCAAGGGCGGTGGCCGCAGTCTTCCACTCCGGCGAGGACCCCGCGCCCTCGCAGCCAACCATCCGCACAACCACTAGGGTCGCCCACGTGACTACTCTCAGCGACAGCACCACCCCGGCCGCCGAGCAGCTGCGCGACGCTCTCACCGAGCGCCTGCTCGCCGGCAAGCACATCACCAGCACCCCGGTCGAGAACGCCTTCCGCGCCGTCGCCCGCGAGCACTTCCTGCCCGGCTTCCCGCTCGACGTCGCCTACGCCGACAACCCGACCTACACCAAGACCGACGGCTCCGGCACCCAGATCAGCGCCGCCTCCCAGCCCACGATCGTCGCCATGATGCTGGAGCAGCTCGAAGCCCAGCCCGGCGAGAAGATCTTCGAGGCCGGAGCCGGGACCGGCGTCAACGCCGCCTACATGGGCCACATCGTCGGACCGGACGGACACGTGGTCGCCGTCGACGTCGACGACGACCTCGTCGACGGAGCCCGCAAGCACCTCGCCGACGCCGGGACCGCCAACGTCACCGTCGTCCTCGGCGACGGCGCCCTCGGCCACCCCGAAGGCGCACCGTACGACCGGATCATCGCCACCGTGAGCACCAGCGAGATGCCCACCGCCTGGCCCCAGCAGGTCAAGCCCACCGGCCGGATCGTCCTGCCGCTGCGCCTGCGCGGCACCGCCAGCAGGGTCATCGCCTTCGAACGCGGCGAGGACGGCTGGGCCTCCGTCAACGACCAGCTCGCCGTCTTCATGCCCCTGCGCGGCAGCATGGACGACGAACGCCGCACCGTCACCCTCACCAGCCAGGGCGACGTCACCCTCCAGGTCCACAAGGACCAGGCCGACGCGGTCGACGCCTCCAAGCTGCTCGGGGTCCTCGACACCCGGCGCCACGAGCGCTGGAGCGGCGTGACCATCCCGGCCGGCACCACCTACGAGTACCACGACCTCTGGCTGGCCCTCACCCTCCCCAAGTCGATCATGCGGATGAGCGTGGCCAAGACCGCCCAGGACCGGGGCGTCACCCCCATGCTCCCGTGGGGCGCCATGGCCACCGTCCACGACAGCTCCCTCGCCTACCTCACCCTGCGCGCCGGCGAACCCGGCAGCGACGGCCGCAAGGTGTACGAGACCGGCGTCGTCGGCCACGGCCCCTACGGCGCTGCCCTCGCCGACCTCGTCTGCGAGGAACTCCGCACCTGGAACGAGCACTTCCGCGACCGCACCCTCCGCTTCGAACTCCCCGACGCCGCCGGAGCTCCCGCCGACCCGGCCGCCGGGCGCTTCGTCCTGGACCGCCCCCACCACCCGATCACCGTCATCTGGGAGTAGCCCCGTGCACCCGACCGGACCCACAGCCCAGCGCTTCCCGCTGGTCGCCCGTGTCCGGCCCGCGTGCCTGCCCCTCGACGCCCGTGTCGGCCGGCTCCAGCAGCTGGCCGACACGGCCTCCCGGCAGACCGACCCGGGCCTGGCCTCCACCGTCTTCAACCAGGCAGCCCTCCTGGCCTCCGACGTCGGCCTCCCCGACTACGCCCGTGAGCTGTGCCACCGCCACGCTGCCCTCTACCTCACCCGCGGCCCGCTCTCCGCGACGAGCGCCATCCGCGGCCTCGAACCCATCGTCAACGTCGCCCGCCTTCACATCCGCGCCGGACACCACCAGCACGGCCACCAGCTCCTCCTCGATCTCTACCGCGCCGTGACTGCCGGAACCGAGGCCGTACTGGACGGCATCGTGGTGCCCGCCCAGCTGACCGAGACCGACGAACAGCGCGCCGAGGTCCGGGCGTGGCTGTGGCGTGTGGTCCTCGCGGACGGCACCCGAGCCCTTACGTCCGCTGGCCGCTGGGACGAGGCCCTGCGACACATCGAGGGGCACCGCGGCATCGGTCGGCGCATCTTCGACGGCCGCCAGGTCGCGGTCCTCGCCCGAGCCACCGCCAACGACCTTCCCGGCGCCCGCGCCCTGCTGGAGGACACCGAGCCGGGTGAAGCATGGGAGAACGCGGTCACGGCGACGCTCACCGCCTTGTGCCGCCCTGGTGACCGGCGTGCCGCAGAGATGGCGATCAACCGCTATCTCGCGCTCCAGCAGGCAGACGGCCTCACGGTGTTCACCACCCGCCTCGCCCTGACCGCACTCGACGCCGCCGACCCGGACACGTCTGCCGCCCGAAGCCTGATCGCGAAGGTGTCCGGCCAGGCGAATGAAACCGGCGACGGCTACGTGCTGCGCGACCTGCTTGGGCACTCGGTTGTCCGCGAGCGCCTCGTTCCCGACGTTGCAGGCGAGTACGAACGGATGCTCGCCTCTTGTGCACTCGGCTCCGCTGCCCTGTCCGAACCTTTCCGCAGCCGCATGGAGGGCGCCCTGTCGGGTGCCGAGGAAGTGCTCAAAGGGGCCCCACACGACCCGCGGGAGCCGGGGGCTGACCCGTTGCATGTGAGTAGCGGACCAGGTGCGCGAGGGGCCCGGTGAGGCGTTACTCAGGTTGAACTCGCGATGTCGGTGGTCAGGTTGCGGTGATGGCCAGCCCGGTTCCGGCCAGGCAGCCGTCGATGAGGTGGGGACGGTACTGGATCTTCTCCAACTCCCGTTCCAACTGCACGAACTGCTGCTCGCTCAACCTCGGCAGCGACTGAGACCCCTTCGACTCCAGCGCCGCCGAGCCACCTTCCCGCCACGATCGGCGCCACCGCTCGACCGATCGCACCGTGACCCGCAAGTCAGTGGCGATCATTCCGTTGCTGTCACCACGCTCGAACCGCTCAGCGGCATCGAGCCGCACCCGCTCCCGGCGCTGCTGTTCCTGGGCGGTGAACCCGCCCCCCTGCGCGTATCGCACAGACAGGACATACCCACTGTGACTGTGCACCATAGATGGTCAGAGTTTTCCTGCTACACGGTCAGTGGCCGTTGGCGGATCCGTTGCCGGAGAGGAGCGGGATCTCGTCCACGAGGTGTCGCAAGGCGTCGTCGCCGTCGTTGATGGTGCTGTTGTCGGTGCACTGCTGCTGTTGCTGCGAGGTGAGGATCGGGATGTCCTGCACGCCGATGTTGATCAGGCTGAGGACCGACTGAAGCCCGGCCTTCCCGATCGCGAGGCACGGCTTGTTCAGGGTGCCCTGGATGAGGCTCATCTGCGGGTTCTCCTGGCCGCCTGTCTTGATGTTGCCGTATCCGGTGTTGGCGCCGTTGGCGTTGGCGACATCGGTGTCGTTCCCGATGGCCCAGGCGGCAGTTGGCGCGGCTGTGAGCAGGGCGAGGGCGGTGGACGCGGATACTGCAGCCTTGCGAATCATGGTGGCTCCTTCTGCTGGAGCGGCGGCTGCCGCACAGATGGTGATCATCTCCGTCGAGGCGCGGCGTCGGACGCTCTTTGGGGACGATTAACCCGAATGGGTGACGGGTCGTCGGACTGGCGCGGGAACGGTGATCACCGGCCGTGCCGGGCCGGCGGTGAATGATGGCGCCGGGAGGTGACACCCGACGTCGCTTGCATTTGAGCAGGCCGACCCGCTGGGCGCCGATGCGTGTCCCGAGCCAGCGTTGCGGATGCCTGGCCAGTCCGGGCTTCGGGCGAGGGCTCGACCATGCACGGGGCTCAGCTTGGCCAGCCAACCTGAAAGCCCTGGTCACCAAGCCTGCACAGTGGCCAACTGTCCTGCAGGGGCACGCCCGCCGATCGACACGTCTCAGCACCTACGACAAGGCGAGTTCAACCTGAGTAGTTGCGCTGGGTGGTTTTCCGGTTGTACTCGACGTTGCAGAGGGCCCCGTCCCCCTTCCGCGGCCCAGTATCCGGAGCCGGCCGCCCGCCTCAAGGGCGCTTCGCGTGGCTTCGCCACCGGCCTGCGGCCGGCCCTTGACCTGGACGGCCTCTTTGCCCCGGACCCCAGGCAGCTATCAGGGGGACGGGGGAGGTGTGTACGGGCTGGTCAGCTGTGCCGCCGTACCTTCCGCGCGACCCGCAAACGATCATGAATCCACCTCGGCCGAAGTGGCCCGAAGCCATCAAGTCTGGTTGACCAAAAACCCTCATTGGGGTATTATTGTTCTTGTTGGGAGGGGATGGCACCCCCGCCCAACGGGCAGAGACCAGGCACCTGTTGGAGGATTTGTGACCACCGTAATCGCCCCCGCTGAGCTGCTGGACGACGAGAGCTGCGCGCCGGAGCTGATCGAGCCGACGGACGCAATCGAGGTCGACTCCGACGACGAGGCCACCGACCCGGGGAAGCCCCGGCGAAGATCCTCCTCGAAGGAATCGACCCCGCCGAGCTGATCTTCACGCGCAACGTCCGCAAGGCCGAGCTGACGCCCGACTTCGTCGGCTCGATCAAGGAACACGGCTTGCTCCAGCCGATCATCGCGACCCCCTACGAGGGCGGGGTCGCGATCATCCTGGGCAACCGGCGCGCGAAGGGCTCGATCGAGGCCAACCGGACCGTCGACGTCATCGTGCGCAACGACCTGAGCGCCGAGGAAGCGCGGATCATCGCGCAGCTCGTCGAGAACATGCACCGCGAGGACATGCGCGAAAGCGAGATCGCCGACGCCTACGCACAACTGTCCATCGAACTCGGCCTCGACGCCGACCAGATCGCCGCGCGAGTCGCTCAGGACCCGAAGAAGGTCAGGGCCTCGATCGCTCTGTCAGCGATGCCGAAGACCGCCCGGAGCGCCGTGGACGAGGGAGCGCTCACGCTGGAGGACGCCGAGCTGATCGCCGAGTTCGAGGGCGACCCGAAGGCGTACAAGCGGTTGCTCGACACAATCGAGCGGGGTGGCAAGCTCAGCTGGGCCATCAAGAACGAGCGTGCCAAGGCCGTGAAGGCCGTGCAGCGTCGGGAGACCACGCAGGCGCTCAAGGCTGCTGGCGTCCGGATGGTCGGCGAGCCGTACGGATTCGGTTGGGGCGGGTCGAAGGAGGTCGGCCTGGAGGATCTTGCCGACGCTGACGGGGTGGTGCTGACGCCGGAGAACCACAAGAGCTGTGGCGGACACGCGGCCTTCTTCAACGAGAACGTACAGGGCGACATCAAGGCCAGGTGGCTGTGCCGTGACCCGCACCAGTACGGGCACACGGTGCTGCTGCGGAGCTACTCGTTCCGCAGCCCGGCCGAGGAGGAAGCGAAGGCGGCGGCGGAGCAGGCCAACCGTGAGCGAAAGGAGGCGCTCGCCATCGCTCAGGAAGTGCGGCACGAGTACATCCAGCAGCTTTGCCGGTCCAAGAAGGTGCCGAAGGGGATGACCCGGAAGGTGCTCGCGATGCTGTATTCGCTGGGGGCTGACCAGCATGACCCCGAGGTGCTGGCCTTCCTCCAGGCGCCAGGTGACGACGACCGCACCGCCCGGTTCGGACGCTTCATCGGACGGACGGCCGAGGCACGACTGCCCCTGGTGATGCTCGCCATCGTGGCGGTGCGCGCGGAACGCGAGGTTCGCCAGGCCGTTTCCGGGTGGGGGAAGGCGGCGGTGGCCGTGGCGTGGTTCGAACTCCTCATGGCCTACGGCTACGAGCTGAACGAGCCCGAGATCGACCTGTTGGCCGTACTCCGGGCGAGGATCGCCGAGGCCGCCGCCAAGGCTGCTGCCGAGGCCGCCGCCGAGGAGGACGAGGACGAGGAGCTGGAAGGCGAGGAGGGCGGGGACGGGCCGGAGCTGGCAGCCGTCGCCGAGGAGGACGAGGAGCTGGAAGGCGAGGAGGGCGGGGACGGGCCGGAGCTGGCGGCCGTCGCCGAGGAGGACGAGGACGAGGAGCTGGAAGACCCGCTGGACCGCTACCTCGCAGTTGTGACGGAGAACGAGTCCGAAGATGCGGACAGCGACGGCACGGATGACCAGGTCGAAGAGGCCGACGACTGGGAAGCCCGCTACCCGGAGATCAACGAACCGATCGCTGCCTGACCACGGGGGGGTGACGCCCTCCCCGCCACGCCGGGGGTGTCCGATGGCACCGGACACCCCCGGCCCTCGGAGACCACACCACCAAGGCCGGAGGCCCCGCATGCTGTACCTCGCTACCACCGACGACCCGCCGCCCATCGTCCGAACCGATCTTGCCGTGCACCTCGCCGGTCGCCACGAGGCGCACGCCGTACTGATCGCCCGAACGATCCTGATGACCATGCCCTCCGCCCGCATCCGCCTGGCCCACCCGCAGCCCGCCTACGAGGCGTACAAGGCGTGGTCGCGCGCTGCCGCTCAGGCCGCCGCCCTGTTCGCGGGGGTACGGTCCGGCGTCGTTCCGGAGCCCGAGGGCCTGATTTCCGGGCACCTGCGTTTCGACGCCCCGGTCCGCCCGCCAGTCGTGGAGGCGCTGCCCGCGAAGCTCAGCCCCACTCGCGCGCCGCAGCTGCGCGTCAGCATCGGCGGGCTCCTGACGATCGTCACCGACATGGACGCCGTCACCAGCCAGCTCAACCTCTGGACCACGGCCTACCGTCACGCCGCGCGCCGGTGGGGCAACCTCCCCGACATCGAGGAGCTGGCCGCCGGGAAGGTGCCGATCTTCGAGGACGCCGAGGCCCCCGCGCTCACCCGGGCGGCGGCATGAACAGCGCCCGGCCGGTCGGCCCGCAGTACGTCACCCTGGTCACCGAAGGCGGCTACCGGATGCACGCCACCATCACCCTGGACTGGGAACACGGGGCCGCCCTGTACCGCGTCGCGGAGCTGGGCGGCACCATCACCGCGGGGTGGCAGCCGGGGCACTACTACCTGGGTTGCTGCTCCGGCGCCGCCATCGAGATCACGTATGGCAAGCCGACGCCGAGCCCGTTCACCCAGCACTTTGAGGATGCGCCGACCGTCTACGGAGTCCAGTTGGCCGAACGAGCGGTCTTCCACCCCGAGTCGATGAGCCCGACCAGTCACAGGTGGTTGGTCGTCCGGCGGGAGATCGGCGGCCACTACAGTCCCAGCGCCCCGGAAGGCACCCAGCGTAGGACCGCCGCCATCGTCTACGCGATCACACGGCACATGCTCTCCCGCCCGTGGGCCGCCGAGCTGCGCCGGGCCCACGACGAGCAGCACGCACCCGCCCGCCATCGCCACCACCAGGACGCCGTCAGGAAGTTGGAGGGTGAGGTGGCCCAGCTCCAGGAGCAGTTGACCCGGGAGCGGGAACGGGCAGCGGCCCAGGCCGTCGTGATCGAGAAGGCCGAAACCGGCGAGGGCCGCGTGACAGCGCTGCCTCAGCCGGTGGCGGAGGCCCAGCCGATCGCCGCCTGACCCGGCCGCCCGGACCGGCGGCCGGCACCGAGGGGGAGGGGCATCGAGCCCCTTCCCCCTCGCGCGCGCCCGCCGACCGGGGCCGGCCGTCTGCCGCGCCCGTCCCGAGCGCCGGTGTGCCGGTCAGCGCCAGGCACGTACGCTGATGAGAACCACCCGCGCCCGCCCCGCGCGGAGACGAGGAGCAGCACCGATGCACGACCCCGACACCCCGGAGAGCCGCCGCCGCGCGTTGTCCTCCGCACTGGGCTCGGTCCAGGCGGAGGGACTCACCCCCACGGCGGACTACGCCGCCGACGCGGAGGAGTACGCCGCCGGAACGATCTCCGCCGACGAACTGGTGGCCCGCGCCGAGGCCCGCCACCGCGCCCCGGGCACCGAGCAGCCGGCCCCCTGATGGCCGACCCGTACGCCGACCCGGACAGCGGCGTTCTGCGAAATAGGCTCGGCATCACCGACCCCCAGGCCCTCGCCGCCGCCGAGGCCGACATCACCGCCGCCCGCCTCACCCGCCTCGCCGAGAAGCCGATCCACGGCACCTACGACCTGGCGCACCTCCAGGCGTTCCACCGGGAGGTTTTCGGCAGCATCTACCCGTGGGCTGGCCAGATCCGCAGCATCGAGATCGCCAAGGACAACACCCGGTTCTGCCTCGTCCGCATGATCCCCGACTTCGCGAACGACACCTTCGGCCGTCTCGCCCGCCGCCAGAACCACCTCCGCGGCCTCGACCGCGACAGCTTCCTCACCGGCCTGGCCGACCTCTACGGCGACGTCAACGCCTTGCATCCGTTCAGGGAGGGCAACGGGCGGACGCAGAGGGCCTTCCTGGGACAGCTCGCAGCCGAGGCCGGGCACCCGATCGACTGGACCCGCCTCGACCCCGACCGCAACACGCTCGCGTCCATCGCCAGCTTCAACGGCAACTCCGGCCCGTTGCGGTCGATGCTCTCGGACCTCACCGTCGACCAGCCGGCACCAAGGACCCGAGCAGCAACCGCGAGCAGCGCGACCGTCAGGGCAACTCCGACTCCGACGCCGACACCAGTGATCCAGCCACCAGCCGTCCGGCCGTCCAACCAGCCGACCATCCGGCGCTGACCCCGGAAACGAGGGCGGCCGGTGGACACCCCCGCGGAAGCGGGTTGGCACGGTCCACCGGCCAGAGACCACAGCACCCCCGCGAACGGGTGGAGCATGCGGACTACCAGGGTAGAGCACCGGCCGAAGCGCCCGGGTGCTCGACGGCGAACCGGGCGGGATTCGGTCGCGCCTTCGGCGCGGCTGCTTTTCTGGTCCGGGCGCCCCGCTGCGCGGTTCCCCCGGCCCCCCTTCGCGGCCCAGTATCCGGAGCCGGCCGCCCGCCTCAAGGGCGCTTCGCGTGGCTGCGCCACCGGCCTTCGGCCGGCCCTTGACCCGGACGGCCTCTTTGCCCCGGACCCCAGGCAGCTGTCGGGGGACGGGGGAGGTGCGCCCACGTAACTGACGGTCCGTCACCCGTCTTTCCCGGGGCGGGGAGTCCCGTCCCTGAGCTTGCTTGAAAACCCTCTTTGGTGTATTCTTGTCTTGTTGGTCGGGGAGGGCACCCCCGATTGGCGGACCGAGACCACGGCGCCCGTACCGAACCTCAAGAGGAGCAGCGACTATGGCAGGCGAGACCAAGATCACCCTCATCGGCAACCTCGCGGACAACCCGACCCTCCAGTACACGGACGGCGGTGCGGCGGTGGTCAACATGACCGTCATCGCGAACGAGAAGGTGTACGACAGTGCGACCCGCGCATGGCGGGATGGCGACTCCCTGTCCATGCCGTGTGTCGCTTGGCGCGGCTACGCCGAGAACATCGCAGCGAGCCTGACCAAGGGCGCCCGCGTGATCGTCACCGGCACGCTCAAGCAGCGCTCGTACCAGCCCGCAGACGGGCCCCGCCGCAGCTTCACCGAGCTGCTGATCGACGAGGTCGGCCCGAGCCTGCGCTTCGCCACCGCCGAGGTCACCAAGGCGTCCGGCAAGCGCCCCGCCCTCCAGCAGGCCGCCCCCCAGCAGGCCGCGCCCGCCGCAACGTGGCCGCCCCGCCCCACTGCCCCGCCCGCCACCAACCCCTGGCCGACTCCGGCCATGGCGGGATGATCAACCGGGCCGGGCGGCGCCAAGCCGCCCGGCCCGCCGAACCCAGGCACCGAAAGGCCCCAACCGTGAGCAGCACCTCGCCCGAGTCCGGGCTGACCAGCACCATCAACACCATCCAGCGCGGCCTGTTCGGCGCCGTCATCACCCTCATGGGTTTCGGCGCGGCGTGCGCCGTCCACGACCAGATCCTCACCACCGTGGTGCTGCTGGCCGTCGTCGGCGGCCTGCTCTGGCTCCAGACCGTGGTCCTGCGCCTGCCGAAGCTCATCAACGAAGCCGCCGAAGCACGCGGCATCCCGCCCTTCCTGTCCGGCGCCCAGCGCTGACCGACCCCAGCCGGCCGGGCCGCTACGGTCCGGCCGGCCACCCGGAGAATCCTTGGTCACCACCCATACAGCAGCCCGCCTGCTGCTGCGCTACGACGTCGAGTACGCAGAGAACGGCCTCACCTACTACACCGTCCGCGCCCCGCGCGTCTTCGGCACCATCACCGTGCACCCCGAAGCCCCGCCCGGTGAACGCGACGACCCCGACGCCTACACCAGCCTGCGCCTCGTCTCGGGCCGCTACGACCCGACCGAGAACCCCAGCGGGTACACCGACCGCCTGGCCGTCTACAACTCGTGGATCTACGACGGCATCACCCTGCTCCCATCCGGTACCACCAGCGACCGCGACCCTTGGGAACGGCTCCATCGCAGCCCCTACGAAGTAGCCACCGAGGCAGCCCGCGCCCGCGCACGGGACGTCGGAGAGAAGATCATCACCGAGTACCGCGCAGACCTCCACCGTCACGCCCAACACACGAACTACCTGCGGGCTGCCGCCGACGAGCAACTCCGCCGAGCCGCGCGGGAAGCCGACGAACTTCGCCCGGCCGTCCGCCGCCTGGCCGCACTGGAAACCCGTATCACCCGCTGGAGCCGCCTGCGGGCCCCCGAGGCCAGCCCCACCACCGTGGAAGTCGGCGGGTTCCTCGCCGACTGGCTCAGTGGCCAGTTTGCCGGACACCAGCCCCTCACCCCCGGCGCCCAGGAGTTCTACCGGGCATGGACCGCCGCTCACCGACTCGGCGACCGCGCAGCGGTGTTCCAGCCCCGCCGGATCATCCTGCACACCCCCGCCGCGCTTGCGGCCTTCATCGCCTACCTCACCGAGGCCGCCCGGCAGGCACCCAGCCCTGCCGCCCGCGCCGACGCTCGCAGCCGCCTGCGCCGCATCGCAGCTGTCCACCCGGCGCTCACCGTGGACATCCCCGATCGTGAGGACGAAACCTCGCCTGCCGCGTGAGCTACGGCCACCGCCACCGGACTGTCTCCGGTGGCGGTGGTTGTTGCTGCCGGGGGCGGGCGGGATTCGGTCGCGCCTTCGGCGCGGCTGCTTTTCTGGTCCGGGCGCCCCGCTGCGCGGTTCCCCCGGCCCCCCTTCGCGGCCCAGTATCCGGAGCCGGCCGCCCGCCTCAAGGGCGCTTCGCGTGGCTGCGCCACCGGCCTTCGGCCGGCCCTTGACCCGGACGGCCTCTTTGCCCCGGACCCCAGGCAGCTGTCGGGGGACGGGGGAGGTGCGCCCTCGTAACTGACGGTCCGTCACCCGTCTTTCCCGGGCGGGGAGTCCTGTCCGTGAACTTGCTTGAAAACCCTCTTTAGTGTATGCTGGTCTTGTTGGTCGGGGAGGGCAACCCCGACCGGCAGCCCACGAGGAACTGACTGAAAGGTGTCACCTGAGCATGATCGACCTGATGCGCCTCCGGGAGATCAACGAAGCCAAGCGGGCCGAGTGCGGCCATGCCGAAGGGGCCGGCTGCGGTTGGTGCTGGCTCACCCCCGAAGCGATCACCGAACTCCCCTACGCCGAACGCCTGGCCGCCGCCGTTGAACTCGACCACATGCTTACCGAGATCGGCATCCCCCGTGCGCCCCGTACGGTCGTGATCGTCCACTCCGCGCGGACCTACGCCGTCCAGATCATGTGCGAAGAGCTGGGCACCTGGGAGTTGCGCGTCCCCGCGTCCGGCGAGGAGTACGCGCTGTATCGCGGGGCGATCTACGCCGCGCCCGCCGCGCAGGTCCGTGACGAGAAGGTGCCCACGTGGACCCGGGGCGGCGACGATCCCGCCGCCGTCGCCCGCAGCTTCGCGGGCCTGCTCTGGGCGTCCGGCCTCCGTAACTGACCCTCCACGCGGCCCGGACCGCCGGGCCGTGGCCTGCCCTCGCTCGAAGGAAACTGCATGAAGATCATCGACGTCCACCACGATCTCATCGTTGATCGTCCGGCCCGCTCCCGTGAGGTCCTCGCCGTCCTGTCCGCCATCGGGTCGCGCTTCGACGCCGCCGCCGCCGTCGTCCGAGAGGTGGCCCCGGAGGAGCTTGCGCAACTGCCCTCCGTTCCAACGCTCGCAGTCGCCGACTGGGGGCAGGCGTGCCGCGCGCTGGTCGCGCTCGACGCCTTCCTGGCGGGCGCGCAGGCCAGGGTCTCGGCTGTGCGCGAGGGCGGAAGGCTCACTGTCCCGTGGCAGTTGCGCCTGGCGTTCGTGTGCTCCCTCGACACCATCGGCAGGGCGTGGCGAAACGCCTACCTGCCCGGCGCGCACTACGTCGTCAGCCCCGAACTTCCGGTGCGGCCCGGCCTGCGCGCGGCGGTCGCGTGGGAGTCGAGTGCCGGGGAGGCCATCGCCTGCACCCGGCGATGGTCGGCGGCCGTCACCGTGTCCGTCTTTCAAGAGATGTCGGACATGGTGGACGAGGTGACCAGGCGTCCGCATGTCCAGTGACTTGCTTAAAAACCCTCTTTAATGTATTCTTGTCTTGTTGGTCGGGGAGGGCAACCCCGGCCAGCGGCCCACGATTTGACCACATGCGAAGGGACCTCACACATGACCATCTCCCTGGCCAAGACCTCCACCCGTAACGCCAGTCTGCGCGAGATCGTGGACATCCTGCGGGAGCAGCAGCCCCGCAAGGCCGACATCATCACCCCGGCGCAGAACATCCGCGCCGAAGGTGGTCGACTGATCGTGGACGGCAGCGACTACGAGTACGACATCACCCCTGACGGGGTCACCCGCAAGGCCACCGAGCTTCGCCTCACCGGCGTCGCCGAGGCAGGGCTGGCCGAGAAGCTGGGCATCCCGGTGGGCTACCTGCGCAAGACCCGCGTCGAGGCCCCGGAGCTGTGGGATCAGAACGTCAACGGCTGGCTGAACCACGAGAGCCGCGAGGCCAAGAGCTACATGATCCGTACGCTCAGGCCCGGCCAGGGCGAGGACGCCGGTACGGCCCGCGCGTTCCTCTCCGCGAGCTACCGGATCATCGACAACCTGGACATCCTGACGGCCGCACTCCGGGGTGTCTACGACGCGGGGGTTCAGGTCCGCCTGGACAGCTGCGACCTCACCGACCAGCGGATGTACGTCCGCGTAGTCGCGGACGAGGTTCGCGCCTACGCCCCCGAACTGCTGCGCAACTACCGCTCCCCGTTCACCGGGGCGGGAGGCGCCGACAACCCCACCGTCTTCGCCGGGTTCGAAATCTCCAACTCGGAGACGGGTTGCGGAGCGTTCAGCATCGTGCCCCGGCTGGTCGTCCAGGTCTGCGACAACGGCATGACCATCACCAAGGACGCGATGAAGTCCGTGCACATCGGCGGACGTCAGGCGGACGGAGTGATCCAGTGGAGCGGCACCACCCAGGACCGCACCCTGGACCTGGTCACCTCCCAGACGGCCGACGCCGTGCGCACCTTCCTTGACCGCGACTACATCCTCCGGCAGTTGCGGGACATCGAGGAGAAGGCCGGAGCCCAAATCACGGACCCCGAGAAGGCGATTACCACCGTCAGCCAGCGTCTCCGGTTCTCCGAAGCGGTCCGGGCCGACATCTTCGCCCACTTCATCCGGGGTGCGGACCTGTCCGCCGGTGGCGTCATGCACGCCGTGACCTCCGTCGCCCAGACCCTCCCCGATGCTGACGAGGCTCACGAACTCGAATCGCTCGGCATCCGCGCCATGGAGCTGGCTGCCTCGCTGTGACCGCCCCGCCGCCCGGCCCGAAAGGGCCGGGCGGCCCGCCACGGACCAGCCACCGCAGCCCAGTGCGCCCGAGGGAGAGCCCGCCATGAACACCACCGCCGACCGCCTGCGCGATCTGGTCGCCGAGGTCACCACCTTCGAAGAGGAGTGGGAGGAGGAGCTGCGCGCAGCCCTCCCGACGTACGACCCGAACCGCGACGGTTGCCCCGTCGAACCACGCGACGAAGTCCGGTACTTCGAGCTGTACGACGTCCGCGCCGCCGCCGCCCGTGACCTGCTCCACAGGACGACCATCGGCATCGAGACGGTCATCAGCGAGCTGACGGAAGCCGAGCCCGAGCCCGCGCCCGAGGCCGAGGCTGACCAGCCCGGTTAACCGGTCCAACCGCCGCCCAGCGCGACGCTGGGCGGCCCACCGGCCGGGAGCGCCGAGGAGCGGGGATCGACCCCGCACCTCGGCCCAACCCCTCCCGCCGCTTTCTCATCGCAGCACCAAGCGCCGCACCGCCCGCCGGCCTCTGCCGCCCGTGGCCAGCCGGCACCCGGCCCGGGGCGCCGAGCTGCGGGGATCGACCCCGCACCTCGGCCCAACCCCTCCCGGCCCTCCTGCTGCACACCCTCACCCTTCGCACCACCAGGAGAACCACACCGTGCCGACCCTGCCCCACACCGGGCTCCAGACCCCCGACCAGCCCCGTTACGAGGTCACGGCCTACCGTGAGTTGACGCTTCGGCGCGGCTTCCCGTTCAAAGCCACCCTCAGCCACGGCCGCGTGACGATCGGAAGCGCGGAGAACCACGGCACGGGGGGGCGACACCGAGTTCGTTCCCCGTAAGGACTTCAACGCGGCCGACTTCGAGCGCTTCGCCGACGCATGCCGCCTCAACGGCCGTCCCGTCAGCACGTCGTTGCTGCTCGACCTGCTGGTCAAGGAGTACAACATCGCCCGCGCGCTCCGGGCTCATCTTCGCAACGGCCGCACGATGGTCCGAGAGGTCACCGCAGACCGCACCCGGATCACCGCCAACGCCGTGATGCCCGAGACCGCCGCCGCCCGGGAGCAGCTTCTCGAAGCACTCGGCCAACCCCTCACCCTCGGCGCCGTGACCGAGTTCTGGAACGGCAGCAACTGGGAGCCCCTGACAGGCGCCTCCGACTCCTGAACCGCCTCGGCGTGGCCCGGCAACCACCCGGCCACGCCGAGCCCGGCCAGCACCAAGCCCCCAACTGCCCAGGAGACCAGAAGCATGCCGACGTACATCGTTCCCGTGGACCACATCACCGTGCACGTGGTGACCGTCTCCGCGGCCACCCCCGAAGCGGCCCAAGCCGAGGCCGGGCGCCTGGTCGCGGCCGACTGGAAGACCCACTTCCACCACACCGTTGACCCCGTGGTCGGCGATGCCCTCACCCAGGACGAGTGGGCCGCTCAGGAAGCCGAGTGGGCCGCGATGAAGACGACCGCCGAGCGCCGCGAACGCGAGGTTCACCCCACCTCGCCCCCGACCCGGCAGCCGAGAAGAAACGTTCCTTCGCTCAAGTACCGCGCACCCCGCACCGACCACCACGCGGACGACAGCGAGTGCCCGCCTACCCACAAGCACACCAGCAGCGGCAGGCCCCTCACCGAGGGGTGCCCCGGGCGGGCCTACTCCACCGCCGAGTGCACGTGCGGGTGGGCCACCCGCTCCACCACCAAGAGCTACGTGGACGAGAGCCGCAAGCGCCATCTGGGCGAGCACCGCTGACATCAGGCCCCGTCAACCGTCGCGGCCCGGAGGGCAACCGGGCCGCGACGACCTCCCACGAACCCGGAAGACCAGCACCACGTGAGCACCCCAACCCACCCCGGCAACAGAGCGCCCTTCCACAACGCCTCCGTCAAGCCGGCACCCACCAGGTTCCACCTCCCGCGCGACGGAGACGCGCTCACCGCGGACATCGTCGTTGGAGTCCTCGGAGTCGCGGCGTTCGCGGTGTCCTTCGCCCACGTCGTCCAAACCGCCGATCGCGCCGGCCAGACCGGTTGGGTGGCGTACGCCATCGCCGTCTCGGTCGAGTTGATGGCCCTGGGCGCCGTCTCCGAACTGCGCCGCCGCAAGCGCCACGGACACTCCGCCCGCTGGCCCCGGGCCGTCCTGGTCCTCGGCGTCGCCATGAGCCTGGCCGCCAACCTCGCCGTCGCACAGCCCACACCCTGGGGATATGTGATGGCCGCCTGGCCCGCCGTCGCGTTCCTGGCCGCCGCCGGAATCATCGAGTCCCGCTCCACCGACCCGCAGGCCCCAGCCGCACCCTCCGAATCCGGTGAACCGCAGGACGACCCTGCGGGAGAGACCGACGATGACGACCCCGAGGCTGCCGCGCACCAGGCCCCGGCACCACCGGCGGACGAGCCCCAGCAACCGGAGCCGGCCGAGCCGGACCCCGACGAGCGCGACAACGACGAGCAGCCCGACCGGCCTCAGCCGCCCCAGCAGCGGCCGACTCAGCTGAGCGTCATGACCGAGCTGCTCGCCGCGATGAGGGCCGACCCGCAGTGGAAGCCCGATTACGACGCGCTGACCCGTACGACCGGCTATGGCCGGTCCTGGTGCGAGAAGCGAGTCGGCGAGGCCCGCAAGCTCCACCGGGGCCGTGCGGAACCCTCCGTCTCGCAGGAGGCCACCGCCCGTACGGACGCGCCGAAGCCCCTCAACCCGGTCCGTACGCCCCGCGACGCCGACGACCAGCCCGTACCCCCCACCTCCCAGCCCGCACCGAACCCGTACAAGGAACCCGCACGTGAGCACCACCCTCCACATACCGCCGCAGCTGCGTGACGCCGACGCGTACGTGCTGAACAACAGCGCGGGCAAGGACAGCGCCGCGATGCTCCACCTGTGGGCGACCACCGCCACCGAGGAGATGCTGGAACGCACCGTTGTGCTACACCTCGACCTCGGCGAAGCCGAATGGGACGGAGTGCCCGCCCTCGCCGCCCGCCAGGCCGCCGCGTACGGGCTGCCCTTCGAGGTCCGCCGCCGCGAGCGCGGCGGACTGCTCGACCTCGTCCGGTCCCGCGGCCGGTGGCCCGGACCGGGCACCCCCTTCTGCCGCTCGTACTTGAAGCGAGACGTAGCCAGGAAGTTCTACACCGAGCTGACCGCCCGGCTCGAAGTCACCGGCCGCCCCGCGCACATCGTCACCTCGCTCGGGCTTCGCGCCGACGAGAGCACCGTACGGGCTCGCCGCCCTACCCTCAGCACGGACCGTGCCGCCAGCTCCGGCCGGCGCCAGATCACCACCTGGCTGCCCATCCACCGACTCAACACCGACGACGTGTGGAAGACCGTACGGGCCAGCGGCATCCCGCCCCACCCCGCCTACCAGCACCTGCCCCGCCTGAGCTGCCGCCTGTGCCCGTTCGCCGGACGCGCCCAGCTCATCACCGCCGCACGGATGGCCCCCGACACCGCACTCGACTACGTCCTCGTCGAAGACGAGATCGGCCAGCCCTTCCGCCGCGACCTGTCGATGGAACAGATCATCACCGCCGCCGAGCGTACGGACGCCGACCCCGTACGCCCCCTGCACCCGTACGGGGCATCATCCTGCACCGTGGGGGAGCGTACGGAGGGGTGTGCCGCATGACCCGTACCGGCCATGCCCCCGCGGACGCTGACCTCCCCGTCGTGCTGAGCTACGGCATGGGCCTGGACAGCACTGCCGTCCTCGCCCGCTGGCTCACCGAGCCGGCCAGTCGCGACTTCCCTCTGGAGCGGCTGACCGTGCTCACCGCGATGACCGGCGACGAGCCGGACGTGACCCGCCGCCTCACCGAGGAACACGTGCTGCCGCTGCTGCGTGGCACCGGTACGCGCCTCGTCCAGATCAGCCGCACCAGCCAGCGCGGTGGGTACACCGTGCTGGACGACTCCCGAACCCCGCTCCGGCTGATCATGAAGGGGCCGTGGCGCCTGTCCGACGAGCTGCGCGCCAGCGGCACCGTCCCGCAGCTCGCGGCCAAACGTCGGCTATGCAGCTTGCACGCGAAGGGCCATGTACTCGACGGGTGGCTCGGCGACGAGTTCGACGGCCGACCCTTCCGGCACGTCCTCGGCTTCGCCACCGAGGAACTGCGCCGAGCCGAGCGCGACGAGGGGTTCACCGCCACCGGCCGCCGTCCCGAGTACCCGCTGATCAACGACTGGGGGTGGGACCGCCAGCAGTGCGCGCAGTACCTGCTCGACCTCTTCGGGGAGCCCTGGTCGAGGTCCGCGTGCGGCTACTGCCCCTTCTCGGCGGGCCACCGAGGCCGGGCTGAGCTGATTGAACGCTGGCGGGCGGAGCCGGCCATCGGCGCTCAAGCCCTCGCCCTGGAGTTCACCGCCATGGCCCTCAACCCGCGCTCGAAGCTCTACGGCAGCGTCGCAGCCCAGGACCTCGCCCGCTCCCACGGGCTGACCGACGTCCTCGCCCGGTTCGAGGAGGACCTTCGACGGCAACGGTGGAGCGTCTACGAGGTCCGCCGCATCGTCCACCCCCGCCGCGACGACCCCGCGGCCAAGGGCGCGGCGTGGCGCAGCGTCCGTACGGTGTTCACCGGGAACCACGACGACGCTCAGCACATGCTCCGCGCCACCTCCGCCGGAAGCGTGGTCACCGACGAGTACGGCATCACCAGGGCCGAGATCATCCCGCGCACCATCGGCTACCCGGCCATCGAGAAGGCGCTCGCCCTCGCACCGGCCGGCGTTCTCGACAAAGAGCGGCCCGCCTTCGGCGCCTGGTGGGAGCGACTTCACCACCAGACCGCGCCCGGAACCCGGCGCTCGGTCACCCTTGCGGCGTGACCTGAACGGAAGCCGGGGGCCAGCAGCACGGCCGAAGCCGTGCCGACCTCTCGGGTCGGCTGGGCAAGCTGTCTGGCCCCCTCCCACGAGAAGACCGATCCCGAAAGACGGCTACCTCGCGCAGGTAGATTAGTGCATGTCGGAACAGGGAGGCCGTCACTCCCGCCGGCCTACCCGAAGGAGACCTAGCCGATGGCCCCCGTGACGCTTGCCGAGCGGTTGGCCGCTGCCCCGTCCGACAGCCTCAGCGTCGCCGACATCGCCAGCGCGACCGGCCTGTCCGAGTTCACCGTCCGCCGCCTGATCAAGGACCCGCAGTGGCCGGAGGGCACCGTGCCGGAGGACGCAGGCGAGCAGCGGTTCGCGCGCGATGCCTGCGTGAAGTGGATGCGAGCCCACCAGGCCGCCCGGGTCGACGTCACCGAGTTGCCCGGGGCGGACACCGACCGGGTCACCATCACCGACATCGCGAACCGGACCGGCATCGCTCGCGGCACGCTGAGCCCGATGCGCACGCACTACAAGGACAGCAGCGACCCGTTCCCGGTCGGCGATGCCCTGGGCACGTACAGCTGGGGCGAGGTCAAGGCGTGGCTCAGCCGACGCCACCGCCGCACCGGTCCCCGAGGTACCGTCGAACCCCCGGTCACGACGGAGAAGCCGGCCACCACGCCGACGTCAGACGTGCTCACCACCGCCGCCATCGAACGGCTCACCGGCCGGGGCAAGGAAGCTGTCAAGACCCTGGTCCGCCGCCCCGAGATCGCTGATCTCAGCAGCGGCAAGGTGGGCCGCTCGCGGGTGTGGCCTGCCGCCGCCCTGCTGCCGGTGCTCTGGCGTCTCGGCTACCTGCCCGAGTCGGGTCCGCTCTCCCCGGAGCAGACCGCCGTCCTCGTCGAACTCGGGTACCTCCCCGAGACGGGGAAGCCGAGTGCCGAGCAGGCGGCCGTGCTGCGCGACTTCGGCTACGACCAGGAGGGCACCGTCGAACACCGTGCCTGGCTGGTCGGTCCCGTCCGCTCGGCGACCGAGCTGGCCGCCCACTACGGAGTCACCCTCAGCGCGGTGAGCCGGCGACTCAAGCGCGGTCGGGAGACCGGCGACCCACTCTGCCCGACCCCGATCGAAACCGACGAGGGCACGCGCTACGACCCGAGAGCCTTCGACACCTTCTGGCGCAGGTAACCGGACCCGATATGACGACGGCGCTGCCGACCATCACGGTCGGCAGCGCCGTCGCCGTTCCTCACCCCGGGCGGCACCCGGCAACGCCCGGACCTCCCGCTCACCCCGCTACCGCTTCGCCGACCACGGCGCTGCCGGAGCCGACCGCCGAGCCCGCCGGCCCGGCCCCAGCCGCAACCTCCGGCCCGGCCCCGCGCCCGCCGTCCCGCGGCGCGGCCGACCCGGCCGACTCCGCCAGGATCGTCCGGACGTCCCCCAGCGCCAGCCCCGTCAGCTCGGCGATCTGATCACGAGGCTCGCCCAGACCATGGAGGGCGACCACCGCCTCCCGCGCCCGTCGCTCCGGCTCCACCGCAGCCGCCTCCGCGTCCGCCAGGACCTTCGCCGCCCGCGCGCTCGCGCTCGCCCGCAGCTGCTCCGCCCTCCCCGTCTGCTCGTAGAAGTCGGTCAGCGCCGCTTCCACCTGCTTCTCGCGCCGGAGACGCTCCGCGTCCCGCGCTGCCTTCGCCTTCTGCGCCGCCCGAACCGCACTGGCCCGCGACGCCGAAATTCGTCCGCTCATGCCAGAACCATAGCCGCAAAACCGCAGGTGATAAACCCTGTAGATCCTCGCATGATAGGCACCGATAAACATCGAGAAGTCTCGATAGAAAAACCGAGAGGCGAATCACTAAAACTGCCCAACAAGAGGTCCTGAGCTGGCCATATGCCAGTCAGGCCAAGTCATCCAGACACCTCTTGCAGATATTCTGAGCATGGTCCGCTGCGCGGGGCTAAAGTACTCACATGGCATTTGATGAGGCAGGTGAACAGGCGGCTCGAATAGCCGTTGCACTCACCCTCATCCGAAACCGGAAAAGCTGGGGGTGGTCGCGTTGATGACCATCCACAAGCTCACCGCCGGCAACGGCTACACCTACCTGACGCGCCAGGTCGCGGGCGGCGACGTACAGCGTCAGCGGGGTCAGTCCGCCGAGGAGTACTACACCCAGAAGGGCAACCCGGCGGGCGTCTGGCTCGGCCGCGGCGCACCCCTTCTGGAGCTCGACGGCACCACCGTCACCGAGCAGCAGATGAAGCACCTCTTCGGCCTGGGCCAGCACCCGGACGCCCAGCGCATCATCGCCGAGCACCTGGCCGCCAACGTGCGCGCCGACATGGACGATGAGCAGCTCAAGGCCGTCCAGGCCGCCGCGATCAAGGCCGCCGCCCTCGGCCGCAAGTACCCCGAGTACGAGCCGCTGGACCCGTTCGCCCAGCGCGTCGAGCGGCGCCTGGCCGTCATCGAGAAGGAGACCCGGCGCACCCCCAGCAGCGCCGAGATCAAGAAGGTCCAGCACGAGGAGTCCCGCCGCCAGCGCGCCGCCGTCGCGGGCTTCGACCTGGTCTTCGCCCCGGTGAAGTCCGCCGCGGTGCTGTGGGCGCTGGACGAGCGCCCGGAGGTCCGCGCCGCCGTCCGCGCAGCCCACGAGGCCGCCCGCGACGCCGCGCTGGAGCTGCTGGAGGAGAACGCCGCGTACACCCGCACCGGCAGCACCGGCCAGGCCCAGATCGACACCAAGGGCCTGGTCGCCGTCGCCTTCGACCACTTCGACTCCCGGGCCGGCGACCCCAACCTCCACACCCACGTCGTCCTCGCCAACAAGATCCAGGGCATCGACGGGAAGTGGCGCTCGCTGGACGCCCGCGGCCTCCTGGCGATGACGGTCGCCACCTCCGAGTTCTACAACTCGCGGTTCGAGACCGAGCTGACCGCCCGGCTCGGCGTCACCTTCGAGGCCCGTGAGGACTCCGCCACCAAGCGCCAGCCGGTGCGCGAGATCGTCGGTGTCCCCGTCGAGGCGATCACCCACTTCTCCTCCCGCCGGACCGAGATCGAAGCCCGCTACGAGCAGCTCCTGCGCGAGTACCGGCGCGAGCACGGCCACGACCCCTCCCGCGGCATGACCCACCAGCTCGCCCGCCAGGCCAACCTCGACACCCGTGAGGGCAAGAAGGCCGCCCGCTCCCTTGAGGAGATGCGCGCCGACTGGACCCACACCATCACCACCGCCCTCGGCCCGGACATCGTCCAGCGCGTGATGGCGGCCGTTCCCGCACCCGAAAGCACCCCGGCCACCGCCCAGCAGGAGGAGCCGAAGCCGGTCGAGATCCCCACCCTCGCCGCCGCCGTGACCACCGCTGTCGGTGAGGAGCGCGCGGTGTGGACGGTGTGGAACCTGCGCGCCCACGCCGAGCGCCTGGCCCGCTCCGAGCACCCCACCACCAGCACCGCCGAGCACCAGCAGCTGGTCGAGGCGATCGTCACCGAGGCCATCTCCCCGACGCACAGCGTCCGCATCGACACCCCCACCCTGCTGGACGAGCCCGAGGAACTGCGCCGGGCCAACGGCGACTCCGTGTTCGTCCAGCACGCCTCCACCCGCTACACCAGCACCGCCATCCTGGACGCCGAGCGCCGCCTGGTCACCGCCGCGCTCACCCCCGTCACCGAGGGCCCGAACCCGGCCTTCGTCGGCGCCGCCCTGGACGGCTTCGAGGCCCGCAACCGCGCGCTCGACGAGGGCCAGCGCGCCCTCGTCACCGCGTTCATCACGGACCCTCGGCTGGTGTCCCTCGGCCTCGGCCCGGCCGGCTCCGGCAAGACCACCGCGATGCAGGCGTACGTCCACGTCGCCAACCAGGCCGGCCAGCGCGTCGTCCCGCTCGCCACCTCCGCAGCCTCCGCCGCCGTCCTCGCCAAGGACCTCAAGCAGCCCGCCGAGAACCTCCACAAGTTCCTCTGGGAGTACACCGGCGGTACGTACATGAGCGAGCTGCTCAGCGGCCGGAACGTGCCCGAGAGCCGGGCCGGCTTCGTCCTGAACCCCGGCGACGTCGTCCTGGTGGACGAGGCCGGGATGGCGGGCACCCTCAACCTGGACAACCTCGTCAAGATCGCCGCTCAGCGCGGCGCGACCGTGCGCCTGCTCGGCGACTACCGCCAGCTCAGCAGCGTCGAAGCGGGCGGCGCGCTGCGGCTGATCGCCGCTGAGGCCGGCGCCGTCGAACTCACCACCCTCCACCGGTTCAGCGACAAGGCCGAAGCAGCCGCCACCCTCAAGATCCGCACTGGCGACACCGCCGGGCTGGACTTCTACTTCGCCAACCAGCGGGTGGTCAGCGGCTCGCGCACCGCGATGGTCGAAGCCGCGTACGAGGGCTGGAAGACCGACATGCTCGCGGGCCGCACCACCCTGATCAGCGCCCGCACCGGCACCGACGTCACCGCCCTGTCCGCCCGCGCCCGCGAGGACCGCGTGGCCGCCGGCCAGGTCGAGGCAGACGGCGTCCTGCTGCGCGACGGCAACCGCGCGGGCCGCGGCGACTGGATCGTCACCCGCAAGAACGACCGCAAGCTCACCACCAACCGGGGCCGCGACTTCCTCAAGAACGGCGACGCCTGGGAGGTCCTCAAGCGCCACGAGGACGGCTCCCTCAACGTCCGCCACATGGAACACCGCGGACGTCTCACCCTGCCCGCCGAGTACGTCGCCGCCAACGTCCAGCTGCTCTACGCCTCCACCATCACCCGCTCCCAGGGCGGCACCGTCGACACCGCCCACCCCCTGGTCACCGACGACACCACCCGCGAGGAGCTGTACGTCCAGCTCACCCGCGCCCGCCACAAGACCACCCTCTACACCGCCACCCACGACCTCCTCCCGTTCGACACCGACGAGCAGCTCGACCTGCCCAAGAACGACCCCGACTCCTTCGCCGCCCGCGAGGTCCTGGAGCGCGTTCTGAGCCGCGAAGGCGCCCAGCTCTCCGCCACCGAGACCATCCGCAACGCCCAGGAGGACGCCGTCTCCCTGGCCACCCTGGTACCCCGCCACCAGCACGCCACCGAGACCCTGACCACCCCCTACTACCACCAGCTCATCCACCGACTCCTCGGCCCCGCCCTCGCCGAACAGATCACCGCCGACGACGCGATGACCGCCGTCACCCGCGCGCTGCGCAACGCCGAAACCATGGGCTGGCAGCCCGAGCGGCTGATCGCCGCCGCCACCTGGCGCGGCGACCTGACCTCCGCCGACTCCCCGGCCCAGGCCCTCGCCTGGCGCCTGAACACCATCACCAACTCGCGCCCCGCCCCCGCCCACCTCAGCGCCCCCACCACCGCCGACACCACCCGCTACGCCGCCCTGGTCGCGCAGCTCACCAACCTGCCCGCCCACCGCTTCGACCCCGAGACCGCGACCACCGAACCGGCCTCCCTGCGCATCGCGCCCGCCGCCGCCCAAGCCCCCGACGCACACCCGCACGTCTCCGCCGACACCCTCAACCGCTACGCCACCACCACCGCCACCGCGCTCAACACCACCACCGACAAGGTCACCGCCCACCCGCAGTGGCCCCACCTCGCCGGCGTCATGGCCGCCGCCGAACGCACAGGCCGCGACACCACCAACCTGCTCACCACCGCCACCGCCCAGGCCATCGGCACCAGCGACCCGGTCACCGCCCTGACCCGCGCCGCCCGCACCGCCCTGGCCGAAGACGGCATCCCCGAGGACCACCAGCAGGCCCCCGAAGCCCTCCGCCACCAGGCCCTCGCCGCCGCCGTCCTCGGCGACGCGCACTACACCCGCGCCCGCAACGAGAACACCTGGCCCGCCCTCACCGCCGCCCTGCGCCGCGCCGAGACCACCGGCCACGAACCCGCCGCCCTGCTGCGCCAGGCCGCCGAGCGCCGCTCGCTCACCGGCGCCGACAGCCTCAGCCAGGTCCTCGCCTGGCGCATCGGCCGCCAGCTCGCCGCCAACGCCCCGGCCACCGCCGAGCGGCAGAACGACCGAGCCGAAGCGGAGCTGTGGCGCACCCTCGCCTGGACCCTCAAGGCCATCGAGGACACCGGCACCACCGCGGAGACCGCCCTCTCCGAGGTGACCGGCCGCACCGCCCTGCCCGAACTGCTCCAGCACGCCCAGCAGCAGGTGCTCGCCCACGCCCGGGCCGCCTCCGGCCGCGCCGACCTCCCCGCCTGGATCAGCGCCGTGCCGCGCTCCACCACGGCCAACCCGCGCCACCACGAGTACCTCACCGACAGCGTCGCCCTGATCGCCAACCGGCTCTCGGTGCTCGCCGACCGCACCGTGGAGAACCGCCCGGAATGGAGCCGGACCCTCGGCGAAGCCCCGGCCGACCCCACCCGACGCGCCCAGTGGCAGCAGGAACTCGCCCTCGTCGCCGCCTACCGCGACCAGTACAAGGTCACCGACGACAACGCCGCCCGCCCGGCCGGCCCCTACATCGAGAAGGGACGCACCGGCCACGACGCCTACTGGCAGGCCACCGCCGCCGCCGTCGCCGCCCGAGATATTGCTGCCGCACCCGTGAGCTCGGCGGGCAACACGGGAAGCACCGATCAGCAGGCCCGCCACCAGCTCACAGCCGACGTCTACCGCGCCCTGCCCGCGGCGGACCAGGCCGAGATCCTGCGTGCCGTCGCGACCCGAACCGGCGCCACCTGGCTCGCCAACCTCCCGCGCCTGGACGACGCCGCCCTGGCCCAACCGTCCGTCGCCGAGCAGGTCAGTGCCGTGCTCACCGAGCGCCGCCAGCTGACCGCAGAGGCCACCCAGCCCGAGCAGCCGCAGGCCGAGGAACGACGCCAGCCCACCCTCGCCGAACGCCGCCGAGCCGGCCGACAGGCCGAGCGCCAGGCCCACCGCGACCAGCTCCAGCAGCGCGGCGGACAGCCCACCCGAGCTGCCCGGTCCGTACCCGGCCGCCGGCCCGAGCCCGTCGAGCAGCGTCAGGCTCAGGCCCCAGTCCAGCGCCCCGCCGCGCCGCAGCAAGTCCAGCAGCCGCCGCAGGCTCGCCAGGACCAGCGCGGTCCCCGTATCCGCTGACACCCATGACGCTTCGGGGTGAGGTGCCCTGGTCCGACGTCGGGTCAGAGCCGTCGAAGTGCCCTCTCGCACTCATGGCATCGCTGTTCCTCGAACGCTGCTGGATACCACGACTCCCCGAAACCGGCCTGATAGTGCGTGTGCACCAACGGGTCAGTGCTGATGCCACAGAGCGTCGTCGGCAGCGGGTCCTCCGGCACTTCAGGATCGCTCGCGGCGGCGTGGATCGACCGGATGAAGACGGGGTCGGCTTCATCCGGGTCGAACCCTTCAAGAACCTCCAGCAGCACCAGTACGCCCATACCTCGACAGTGCTCGGAATGATTGGAGACCGCACGCCGAGAACCCTCCGAGCGAGGCCACCGGAGGCGCGGCCCATGCCGAACGCCGGGCCCACCGCGACCAGCGCCAGCACTGGGGCGGCGGCCAGCTCGCCCAGACCGCCAGGTCTGCGCCCGGCCGCCGAGCCGAAGTCAGGGCCCCACCAAGTTCAGGCCCCGGCGCACAACCCCGCCGCTCTGCAACCGGAAGTTCAGCAGCCGCCACGGGCTCGCAAGGACCAGCGCGGTCCGCCAGTCCGGCAAAGGATCGCGAGGGCCATCCGTGGTTCACCGTAACCGTCGCCTGGCTCCTCCCTCGCCCCGGAGGCTATCCGGAGTGGGTGTATCCGGTTTCTCTGGTGGAGACAGAATATGGGCACGGACTAACGAATCCCGACTGGATCTTGAGCGCAAACGTCAATTGTCTGTTCGAGGTTGCCTCGCGCGAACTAGAAATTGCGTGGTTGGGCCTCAACTGCCTTGCGGCCTTGTGGCGCCGGTAAGTTGATGTTCGTGCCGGACATCCGGCACGGCCCCGGGCACGGTTTGCCCCACCGTGCCCGGGGATCGAACCAAACCGATCAAGAACGATGAGAACAACGCATGCTCGATCGATTCCATGGAGGCCGGCAGCGCATTCTGCCGTACTCCGGTCCCACCGAAGCTACCAGCGATTTCCCTTCGAGCGGGGCTCTGCGCTCGTTCGAAGTAATCGACGTCGCCGCGCGTTTGAGCGGCGTGCTCGCGACCCCCCTCCTCGCCTACGTCGCGCTGGGTGAAGGGCCCGTCCCCCTCTCCCGGGCAGCCCTGATGCTGTGTCTGCTCCGGTACACCGGGGAGGTGGTGGTCCGGGTCCGCAGGGTCCGGCTGGTCTGAATGTGCAGGACGGCCCTCCCTTGCGGAGGGCCGTTCTGCGTTTCCGAGCAGAAGCGGACCGAGGAGCAGCAGGCGCAAGCATGAGACCGAACCCGTGGACCAGGACGCCCGGCAGCCCCCAGGCATGCGGCGGCCGGCACCAGAGCCCGAGGTCGCGCAGCGACTTCGACGCATTTGTCCAGCTCAACGAGCCCTACTATCTGAAATACGCGCGGACTCGACTGGCGGCCGAGGAACTGGGCGCCGAGGCGGTGGCGTGGACCCTCGGCTACCTGGAAGCGGAGTGGACTGCCATCCTCGGCTGCTCCCAGCCGATGGCGACATGCTGGTCCGTGCTGAGGGGAGCCGTGTCGCGCAGGAGCGCGCCCGGCCGACTCCCGGGAAACTGGCTGCACACCGTCCTGCCCGATGACGCCGCCGACGCGGTGCTCTTGAAACATCGACTGGGAGTCGAACTCCCGGTCGCAGCGAGGCTCATGGGTGTGGGGACGGGTGTCGTGGAGGTGCAGCTGCGCGCCGCCCTTCGCATACTTGCCCGTGCGTGATACTCACTGCCGGTCCGGCATGCCTGCGGCGAAGGCGAGTTCTGGCTGCCTTCCGCCCGGCTAGGTGGCGCGCGACCTGCAAAGATCCACTACCCCTTCGCCACCGTGCGCCACCTGGCACACCTACCACCCGAACGGGCGCGTGGTGGAAGCGCGCACGCCTGCCTACGATTAGTCCCCAACTTCCCAGGGAACCCCCTGGGTTGTCCGTCCGCGGAAGGGGCACCGTGGGTACTGAGGGTGGGCATGCGCATGCCATTAACACGTCCGTTCCAAGCGCGGCTCGTATGTACGACTGGCTGCTGGGCGGCGAGCTCAACTTCGAGGTGGACCGGGAGGCGTGCGAGAAGCTGCTGACGATCGCGCCCAGCAGTCGCGACCTCGCCGTGAACAACAGGTGGTTCCTGGAGCGCGTCGTGCGCTTTCTCGCGAGCGAGTGCGGGATCACCCAGTACCTCGACCATGGCTCGGGCCTGCCGACCAGGCCCAATGTCCACGAGATCGCCCAGTCGGTTCACGAGGAAGCCCGGGTCGCCTACATAGACATCGACCCCATCGTGATCGCGCACGGCCGCACGTCGCTCGACGTGAACGACCGCACGCGGTTCATCGAGGCCAGCATGACCGACACCGACCTGGTGGTCGAGCAGGCAGCGAAGGACGGGTTCATTGACTTCGGGAAGCCCGTTGCGGCGCTGTACGTCTCGGTGATCCACTGCCTGAAGGACGCCGAGAAGCCTGGGGAGATGATCCAGCGCATGCGGGCGCGCCTCGCCCGCGGAAGCTACATGGTCATCTGCCAGTTGGTGAGCGACGACGAACGGGTGCGGGACGAGGTGACCAAGCTGATGGACCAGGGCACGGGCGGTCACTGGGGTCGCGTGCGCCAGAAACGCGACGTCCGGGGGTACTTCGCCGGACTGTCGGTCCTGCCGCCGTACCTGGCGGACGTGACCCACTGGCGGCCGGACGACCTGCACCGGCGGCCGCAACAGACGCACGAGTGGCTGGAGTTCGGCGGAGTCGCACGGGTCAACTAGGTCCGGCAGGCCCGGTCAGCGGGAGAAACGCTGCCGGGCCTGCCTCACCATCTCCAGACTCACGTCACGGTCGGCGGCCGTTCCCAGGAGCTTGGTGAGCGTGGTGTTGAGGCGCTCGTACGAGGGGTCACTCTTCTTCTCCGGCTTGTCGCCCTTGGCGAAGTACTTGCTGCTCTCGTGGGTCTCCATGTAGATCACGGAGGGCAGCCCCGTGACGGTCCTGCCGAACTGGAGGCGGGTCAGGGACACGAGGTTGGACAGGATCTGGTCTCCGTCCATCGGAAGGATGCGTATCTGGATTCGGGTGTCCTCGGCGACCTTGGCCAGGTGGTCCATCTGGTCGACCATGGTGTCCCGGGTGCCGATACGCCGGTGCAGGATGTTCTCGTCGAGCAGGAAGACACAGTGCGGCAGGTCGGCGAAGAGCTGCGCCTGCCGGTAGAGGCGCAGTCGTACCCTCTCCTCCACCTCGTCCCGATCGAGGGGCGGCTCGCTGCGGACCATGACGGCCCGCATGTAGGACTCGGTCTGCAACAGCCCCGACAACAGCAAGACCTCGTATGTGCACAGCTCCTCGGCCGCGGGCTCCAGCCCCACAAGATGGGACATGAACGGCGGAGGGGAGATTCCGGCCCGCATCCACGCCGGCGGCTGACGGGCCAGTTTCGTCAGCAGCACGAGCCATGCCTTCTCCGTGGAGGAGGCATCGTAGAAGTCGGCAAGGAGTTCCACATCACGCTGTCCGGGCAGCTCGGTCCCGCGCTCCAGCTTGCACAGCTTCGAAGGCGACATCTTGCCGCCTTCCGCGGCGGCGGTCTGCTTCGCCTTTCGGGACAGCCGCATCGAGCGCAGGGTGGCGCTCAGGACGACGGCGGCGACCGTAGGGTTCTGCTCCGGATTGGCACCCGACCGCCCAAACGGGACATAGCCGTTCAATGCTCCGGAATCGCCAAAATCTGACACGCGGGCCCCAGTGAGAAAGAGAGACCTGATGGTAAACGGTCTAATCGTCTCACAATCGGGGCCCGCGCGTTTACCGCCTGTATTCAGACAAGAATACTAGGCGGTAATCATGTGATCGAATTCCCCACCCTTGGCGCCCGCGAGGAGGGCGCTCCACTCGCCCGGCGTGAACAGAAGCGCCGGACCCTGCGCATCGCGCGAGTTCCGGACCGCCACCTCGCCGTTCCCCGCGACCGCGACCTCCACGCACTGTCCGGTCGGCGCGCTCGCACTGCTCTTGACCCAGACCCCGTCGATCGACCCGGCCGGCATCCCGTTCCAGTAGTCCACCATTGCGACCATCCTCTCTCCTGTTCGATTCGCCGGACCTCCGGAAAAATATGACCGGATGCCAGGCGGCGCAGCTCCAGGCCCTAGGAAATTTCCTCAGGAAATTTCCTAGGGCCTGGCGGTGAAAGGGTAGTCATCGATATTCGAACGATGGGCCCGCCGAATGGGTGACCTCAATAACTATGCTGATGTGACCAGTGGTGGCCGGTCGAGACTCTGGCGAGGTATGTGGATCGCGGCGTCTATCTCTGGGCGGCACGGCATCGTGTAGGGGAACCCGTTGATCGGCACTTCGCCACGCGGCGCGCCGACTTCCAGCGCGGTGCCGGCAAGGGGCCGCGCTGCTGGCTCGCCGCAAGGCCCGCAACAGCATGATGACCTGGGAGTACATCGGCCGCGCCTTCGGCTGCTCGCCGGAGCAGGCGCTGGAGCGGTTCGGCGAGACGCTGCCCGACATCGACCAGGGGGAGAGGTGTAGGTCGTCAGCCGCCGAGTTGAGGCCGGTGACCCGCGCCAGGCTGAGTACCCGGTCCAGCCGCGTCCGTGGGAGATTCGGCAGGACCAGCGCGGTCCGCGCATCCGCTGACGATCATGACCGTTCGAAGCCGAGGCTCCCAGGCCCGGTGCCGAGGTCAGAGCCGTCGAAGTGCCCTCTCGCACTCACGGCATCGCCGGTCCTCGAACGCTGCTGGATACCACGGCTCCCCGTAACCGGCCTGATAGTGCGTGTGCACCAACGGGTCGGTACGGACGCCACAGAGCGTCGTCGGCAGCGGGTCCTCCGGCACTTCAGGATCGCTCGCCGCGGCGTGGACCGACCGGACGAAGGCGGGGTCCGCTTCATCCGGGTCGAACCCCTCAAGAACCTCCAGCAGCACCAGTACACCCATACCTCGACGGTGCCCTTGGCGCCTGGTTGGCGCACGCTGAGAACTTCGAGCGGGCACCAGACGCCGCCCGGCGGCCCGCTAGCTGGGCCGCGCCAGCTCGACGGCGGCGGCCCGAGCTTCAGCCCGCTGACGTCGAGGCAGGCAGGAGCCTGGGGCTGGGCACGTGGACGGCGTCGGCGATCCGGATGGAGCTGTCGACCAGAAGATCTCCCACCTCCGTGGAGGACGGCCCCTTTCGCTAAATCAGACAACGGCTGGTGTTGCTCCGGCACGCGGGCGCGAGCTCGGCGGTGTGGGGCCAGTCGGTTCAGGCCCGCTACTGGGCGATGGTGTACCGGGCCCGGAAACCGAGGTGCTGGCAGGTCAGGCGGCTGGCGGCGGAACATTCGGCTTCGACCCGTGGGAGTGGTAATTGATACCCCTTACAGGGGCGATGAGATGAGAGCCGAGGGGCTGTGGGTTGGTGTGTTCGCGCCGACCTTGGTACCCCTCCGAGGGGTGATGAGGGCGTCGTGCGGTTCGTCACGGTCGACCTTGATGAGTTGCTACCTCTGCTGCGGGATGCTGAGTGCACCACAGCGCAGCCCTGATGCTACCGGGGGTTGTCATAGGACCTGGCTGGTTTGGTAGGCGTGCTGGTTGGGGCCGCGGATGGCGAGGAGGCCGAGGTCGGGGTCGTAGTCGGCGTCGAGGATGCGGACGTTGAGGGCTTTCTCGTAGCGGGTGAGTGGGGCGGCCCAGGCGGGCATGGGGATGAGGTACTGGTCGGCGGCGAGTCGTCCCTCCGCGGTGGTGCCTTGGGCGAGTGCATCGGTGTAGGCGGCGCGGTGTTGTTCGAGGATGGCTTCGGTGCCGTCGAAGAGTTCGTCGAAGGTCTGGGCGAGGTCGGTGCGGTCTGCGAAGGGCCGGCGGAAGGTGAGGAAGGCGTTGTCGAAGGCGTCGCGGTGGTTGGTGACTTCGTCGTGCCAGCGCCGGCCCCAGTCGGTGGTGTAGATGGTGTTGAGCCAGCCGGTTGCGTCGGCTTCGCTGACGATGCGGTGCTGGTGTTCGAGAAGGCGGTGCCAGCCGGCCTCGACCGGTTCGCGAGGGTAGATGCCGTCCGCGTACTCGCCGGGCTGGTTGCGTCGGCGCGTCCAGGCTGGTGTGTGGACGATGACGTCGGCCGGGTCGTAGGTGCCGAGGCGGTTGATACGGCCGAATCGCTGGAGTAGGGCTTCCAGCGGAGCGGCTGCGGTGAACAGCACGTCGAGGTCGAGGTCGAGGCTGACCTCGACGACCTGGGTGGCGACCAGCAGCCCGGGGCGGCGGTGGGCTGCTGCGCTGGCGAATCGGTTTCGGATGTTCTGCTCGATACGGCTGCGGTCCTGGCGGGTGAAGCGGGAGTGCAGAAGGAAGGCGCTGTCGTCGCGGTGGAGGGCCCGGCTGTGCGGGGCAAGTTCGCTGAACAGGGCCAGGGCGTGCGCGACGTTGTTGGCGACGACCAGGACGCTCTGACCGCGGTCGAGTCGAGCGCGGATCTCGTGGGTGGTGGCCGGGTCGGTGAGGTGGTGGTGGCGGACCTGAAGGCGGTGGCGGGGCGGCAGGCCGAGATCGGGGGTGTCCACCAGGGCGGGTGCCTGGGCGAGCGTGTCCTCGAAGAGGTCGGCGAGGACGTCGGGCAGGGTGGCGGAGACGACGGCGATCCGTCCGCCCAGGCGTTCCCACAGCCGGGCCGTGGCGAGGATGTAGCCGAGGCGGCGGGAGTCGTAGGCGTGCAGCTCGTCGAGGATGAAGACCGAGTTCGCGGCGTCCACGAGCAGGCCGGCGTGGGCCGGGCCCGCGAGGGCGGCGCGGAGTAGCTGGTAGGGCGTGCCCACCCGCACGCTCTCGCGGAACAGCCGGGTGGCCGCCGCCCTGGCGAGGGCCTTGGTGGCTTCGCTCTGTCGGCAGGGCCCGGCCTCCTCCTGCTCCTCGCTGTCGGTGGAGCGGATGGCGGCGGCCAGGTGGTAGGAGGCGGCGCGGGAGTGGGCGACGCCGACCAGGTCCGGGTTGCCGAGGAGGTCGGCGAAGCGGTCGGCCATCGCGTTGATGGAGGCGAGGTAGGGCAGGGTGAAGAAGACCCTGGGCACGCCGCCCGAGTGCTGGGTGAGCTCGGTGACCTGGCGGGCCGCCCACAGCAGCACGGCCTCGGTCTTCCCGCTGCCGGTGGGCGCCCGCAGGAGCAGGTGGCCGCTGGTCTCGGCCGCGAGGACCTGGTGCTCGCGCAGCGCCCGGCCCTTGGCGGCCATCTGCTCTTCGAGGGCGGGCCGGAAGCGGTGGTCGAAGGGCTGGGTGGTGTGGAGGGAGCCGTGGGCGGAGGAGAGGTGGTCGGCGACCGTTACTGCCCCTTGGAGCAGGACGGCGGCCAGGCCGACGTCGGGAGTCACCCGCCGGTCCCAGCGGTGCAGCAGCTCGGTGAGGGTGCGGTGTGCCGCGTCGATGAGGTCGGTACTGCTCAGCGGGCTGGTCTTCGGGGTGGTGGGGAGCATGGTCGCGGTCGCGGTGGTGTGCAGCCAGCCGAGCAGCGCCGTCACCGCGTTTTCGTCGATCGGGCCGATCCGCTTCGCGAGGTCCTCCGGTGTCAGGCCGTCGTAGAGGAAGCGCAGATCGCGGCCGTTGCTTCCGGTCAGTGCGCGGTGGTGGGTGGCGACGCCGGCGGCCACCCAGCCGTACAGTTGCTCGTCCGGTACGAGGGTGGGGAGGAATCCGAGGGAGACGACCTCGTGCCGCTCGCCCCAGGAGCGGACCCGGCCGAGGAGCATCTGCTGGCAGCCATCGGGGAGCTTGCCGCCGTCGTGGTACAGCCCGCTCAGCTGGGCGGTCGGCCAGAACCGGTCGTCCAGCACATGCTCTGCGGCCTCGATCCGGCCGACCCGCCGGGCGAGTTCGATCCCCGCCGTCAGTGTGGTCTCCAGATGCACCGTCAGTTCTTCGGGCGGCACAGCGCCGCGGGCGCTCTTGGCCAGCAGCGTCCGTAGGGGATCGGCGCTCGTGCCCAAGGTCGTTTCCTTCTTCCTTCTGGGTCAGGCCGGGCTGACGGTGGCGGTGAAGTGGGCGCCGGGGTGGACCGGCGGCAGCAGCCGAACGGCCTGGCCGGCATCCGACCAACTGCCGGGCACAGGGGTGCGGCTGCGGCCGGTGGCGTCGTGCCGATAGTCACCCCAGACGGTCCGCTCCCGTCCCGGGGCCACCGCGGTCGGCAGCCGCAGCAGCGTGCCCTGGGCCTTGGGGAAGGCGGGGACGACGGCGCCGCGCTGCTCCCCCTCGACCGGGGTGAGGACGGTGTGGTCGAGGCGGATTCCGACGAGGTCCTGGCTTCGGCCCAGCCGCAGCGGCCACACCGGCCGCCGCAACCGGCCGCGCCATACCTCGGCATCGTCCAGCAGCCAGATGCGCACGGTGGCGTCGGCGAGGAACTCCCGGGTACGCGGGACCGGGGTGGTGGCCTTCCCAGTGGCATCCAGCGGGTGGTAGGTCTCCAAGTCGACCCCGGCGCCAGCGGCGTGGAAGGCCATGGCGAACCGCAGGCCAACGTCGACCTCGTCCCAGCCGCCGGCCGCCGCCGCGAGCATCCCGGCGACGGTGGACGGCGGCGGACAGGGATGAGTGACCTGCACACCGGCATACAGGTGGTTGCGGAAGGAGACCACTGGCGCGGTCAGCGTCACCCGCAGCGCCGTGACCGAGGCGGCCGTCATGCCGCGGGGTCCTCGAACCAGGCGTCGTGCTCGCCCACACCGATCCGGTCGGCCAGGCCGTTGAGGATCGCCCGGGGGTGCCCGAAGACCACGGCGCCGCTGTCGACGAGGTCAGCGAGGTCCTTGACCGCCCTCTCACGCTGGTCGCCGAGGAACCCGGGCGCCCAGCCGACCAGCACCGGACCGTCCAGCTCGTCGCGCCACGCCTCGATCTCCTCGCGCAGCACATCGGCCTGGAAGACAGGCCGGCCGTCGTCGGCGCCGACGATCCGGGTGAACGGGTTCACCCCGCCCTTGACCGGAGCGAGCAGCACCAGCGCCGGGGCGCGGTCACCGTAGTGAAGGGCCTGCTTCGCGCCGCCGCGCACCGCGGCGAGCGTGCGCAGCACGGTGTCCACCCGCCGTCGACGCTCTGCCAGGGGCAGCCGCACCGCGCCGACGCTGCGCAGCACCGTCTTCTCGGCACCCGCCTTGACGGCCTCCTCCGCGGCGGCCGGGCTCAGCGCGGTACGCAGCCCCGTCCCGTCCGTCTCGAAGACGCCGACACGGGGAAGGTCCAGAAGCACGTCCCCGGCCAGGACAGCGCTGTAGAGCTCGTGGGAGTGGATCACCGGGTGCTCGCCAGCGGGGAAGTCCCGGCTCATGGTGCCGAAGTCGCTGGTGGGCCGCTGCGGGACGACGGAGACGAACGTGCCGGTCGCCAGCACCGTCTCCCGGCCGTAGCTCTCCTTCTTCACCGCGACCATGTAGCCGAACAGGTCGTCGTCCAGGTGCAGATCGGGGCGGCCCGCGGTGTAAGCCTGCTGCTTGGCGCCGGCGCCGCTGCGGATTACCGGCGATCGCGACTCCTGCACGGGCAGGCTGTCGCGCAGCCAGCGGCGGAACGCCTGCGCGGACACGTACGGGTGGACGTCCCGCCCGACCCGCAACTGCTTGACCTTGCCGTTGTTGTCCTCCGCCAAGCCGTTGTTCGGGGCTCCCGCCACAACATCCAGAACGATCTTGCCAACCAGGTACGTCACTGCTGTTCATCCTCCGTGTCGAACGTCAGGGCTTCGAGGTCGCGGGGATCGAGATCCTCCTCGATCTCCTCTTCCGGTTGCTCGGGCTTCCAGCCGAGCGAGTTCAGCTCCTGCAGCACACCGACCAGGAGCATGTCCCGGTGGAACCAGGCCGGGTTCTGCGAGACCGGGCTGAACAGCAGCTCGAAGCCCCGCTCGGTCACCAGCGGCCCCGCTGCTCCGGCGGGCGGCTTGACGGTCCACTGCACGCCCTGGGATGTGAGCCACCCGCGCAGCTTCGACGGGTCGCGAAGCAGCGTGCGGAAGCTCCGCAACTGGCCGCCGGTGGTGGCGGTATTCAGCAGCGCGGCCACGTTGTGGGCGGTCCTGGCGATCTCGGCCAGGTCTTTCTCGGTCATCAGCATTACCTCGGTCGCGAAGGAGTTGAGCAGCACGGCCAGGGCCTCGGCCCGGGACCGGTCACGCCCGGTGCGGGTCAGGCAGCCGAGCAGCCGGCCGTGGCCGACTGCCACGATTCGGTCGGGCGAGCGGAAGACGTTGCGGGCCAAGGCCACGAGCCCAGGCGTCGACGCACTGGCGTGGGCGCGAACCAGCTCCGCGAAACCGGCACGCCGATCACCCAGCCGCTGGGTGCGGCGCAGCCACTCGGCCAGCGGCTGCTCCAGCGCGTGGGTCTCCAGCTCCTGGCCGCGGTTGTTGTTGTTGAACACCACGAGGTCGACGGCAGCGCCCATGGGGCGGCGGTGGGTGCGCAGCGCGACAAGTGCGACGACTTCCTGCGCGCTGGTCTGCCGTTTGCTGCCGTCGCCGGTGGCGGCGAGCATCCGGTTGTGGTCGACCTGTTCGGCCACGGCGTGCTGGAGGAAGTCGTCGTCCCAGCTGTGCAGGGCGATGGACGGGCCGCCGGTCAGGCGCACCCCGTAGGGCAGCGCGTAGAAGCTGCACAGACACGGCCAGCACAGGGCCATCCCGTCGTGGCCTCGCGGGGTGGTGTTGCGGTACGACTGGCTCTCGGCGAGCGGCACGTCGCTCTTCCCGTAGTACCCGACCGCCTCTCGCGAGCACAGCGAGCACACCGTGGGCGGCCAACCGGACGGCGGGGGCATAGTCCGCCACTGCTCCACCCGCTCCGCGATCTCGGCGTCGGTGCGCTTGCCGTTGCTGGGGTGGTTCATCGCGGTGTTGGGGAAGAAGGAGTAGCTGACCTTCAACCAGAAACCATCCGGAGCTTTACTGTCGCGTCCGAGTGCTGCACTCAGCACATCCCGAGCCATCTGCGACAGCGCCGTCTCGAACTCGGCCTCGGTGGTCTCCTCCGGAGAGCCGTCTCCGGCCAGGGCCGCGAGCGCGAACGCCCCCACCCGCTGCAAGGGGTGCGCGGTCAGCACCAGTCGGCCCTGGCCGAGGTCACCGCGAGCCGGCGCGGTCATGCCGCCACCCACCCGAACCCGGCCGAGTTCGCCTGGCCCAGGCCCCAGCTCCACAAGGCCCGCAGCGTCTCCGGCGCTCCCGACAGCTCCACCTCGACGGCGGCCCCGGGCTTGGCACCCTGCCCCACGACGAACGACCTCTTCGGCCCCACCCAGGACACCGACTCCAGGCTGACCCCGGCGTCCAGGCCCAAGGTCTCAGCCTTGCGCCGCAGGTTCCCCTGGAAGTAGCCCGCCCACTCCAGCTCAGTCGGCAGCACCCACGCCTGACGCGGCCCGCGCACCCCATCCGGACTGTAGCCGGAGCCCTTCATCACCACCGGAGTTGACGTCCGCAACACCGCCCGGCCACCCGCGAACTCCGGCGGCTCCACCAGGCCAAGGCCCGTCAGGCGCAGGGCGACCCCACCCCAGTCCAACAACTCACGCTCCGCGAACCCTGCCGCCAGCGCCTCCACGATGGCCGGCACCGGGCTGCCGAACTCGACCACCCCCCGCCCGCCCGCCGCATACCGCCCCGGCCGCCGACGTGCGGACGAGAACACAGGCGCACCATGCCCGAACGGCGCCATCCCGTGGGGCCCCTCACCGTGCTCGTGCAACCGGCGCCCAAGCTCCGGAGCCACCCGCCCCAGCACGTCGTAGACCACCCCCCGGCCAGGGGCCAGCACGCTGCCCCACGGCACCTCCTCCGCCGCCGTCACCACGGCCAGCCGCACCCTCATCCCGCACTCCAACGCTCAAACGGCATGACAAACCAGCAAGCTGACGAACCGCCAGCCGCACAGTCCAGGACCCTAAACTGCACCACTGACAGCCGTCACAAGATTGCGCACAGTCACCCGTGGCCTCGGGCAGCACTCGATGCCGTACCGTTGAACACGACCACCCAGACCAACACCGAGCTGCGCACCGCAGCGCCACGACGTGGCCAACAGCATCACCGGACTCCTACTGCAGAACCTGACTCACTGACCAGTCACATCCGGCGTCTGACCTGCAGCTTTACCATCGGGCCTCGTCGCCCCTGGGAGGGGTAGCAACCGGTGGACGCCGAGCGCGTGGCCGGCCGCGTCGTGCGCCTCATCGCCCCTGGGAGGGGTAGCAACATGCAGCGCCGGTACGAGGCCGGCCTGCGCCGCGCGGGCCTCATCGCCCCTGGGAGGGGTAGCAACTGCAGCACCTCAGCGAGGGTCCACGCGCCAGACTGGGCCTCATCGCCCCTGGGAGGGGTTGCAACGTCTCCACCTGCAGCCACAGCCTCGACAGCGCGCCGGCCTCATCGTCCCGGGGAGGGTAGTAACTCGAAGCCCTCGCACCCGTACTGGCGCAGGATCCGCGCCTCATCGCCCCTGGGATGGGTAGCAACAGGGCGGCCGGCGCGGAGGCGGTGGTGCGCTCGGCGGCCTCATCGCCCCTGGGAGGGGCAGCAACAGCATGTGCGTGATCCGGGAGGCGCGGAGGACGTGCGCTTCATCGCCCCTGGGAGGGGTAGCAACGCCACCGTGGTCCACGCCGTGGCCGAACTCCTCGACGCCTCATCACCTCTGGGAGGGGTAGCAACAGGGGCACGTAGGCGTCGAGGGAGTCCTCGACGTCCAGCGTCATCGCACCTGGGAGGGGTGGCAACGCTGGGTGATGGACCGGTGAGCCTGCTCCGCCGCGCGGTCTCATCGCCCCTGGGAGGGGTGGCAACGCCAGGGAGCCGGAGAACCCGGTGTCGGCCCGGCGGGTCTCATCGCTCCTGGGAGGGGTGGCAACGTCTTCAGCCCGTCCGGGGTGAGACGGGTGGTCCAGTGTCTCATCGCCGGTGGGAGGGGTAGCAACCCCTCGTCGACGTAGCCGCCCGGCAGGGCCCACGCGGTCTCATCGCCCCTGGGAGGGGTAGCAACGAAAGGTACTCACACAAGTCTTCGAGCCTGAAGGTGGCCTCATCGCCCCCTGGAGGGGTAGCAACGTGCGGTGCCACCAGTCGACGCTGGTGTACATGCCCACGTCTCATCGCCCCTGGGAGGGGCAGCAACCCGGTGAGGGCGCGGCTCAGCGCGAGCGTCCACATCGTCCCTGGGAGGGGTAACAACTTGGAACTGAACAGCGCGCTCAGATCGACCACGCGATGCCTCATCGCCCCCCGGGGGGTAGCAACGTGAGGATCGTCCTGATCTGGAAGATCGTCGGTGCGGTCTCATCGCCTCTGGGAGGGGTAGCAATATCATGACCGGATCTCCCGACTCTGCCGCCAGGAACGCCTCATCGCCCCTGGGAGGGGCAGCAACCCGTAGTACATGACGACGTGATAGGAGTCGACGCCGGCCTCATCACCCCTGCGAGGGGTAGCAACCTGGGGAGCTTCACCCACCAGGTGATGACCGTGCCGGCCTCATCCCCCTGGGAGGGGCAGCAACTCCTACTACCCGCTGTACGTGGTCGAGGTGACGGCTGCCTCACCCCCCCCTGGGGAGGGGTAGCAACACGACCACGGCGGCATAGACGCCGTGAAGTGGCTCCGCCTCATCGCCCCTGGGAGGGGTAGCAACACCATCGGTTCGCCGGCGCCGGAGGGGTGGTCGCCAGCCTCATCGCCCCGGGGAGGGGTAGCAACTTGTCCATCGAGTACAGCGAGGGTTTGGCGGTGCCCGCCTCATCGCCCCTGGGAGGGGTAACAACTTGACGCCGTCCAGCACCTGGATGCCGATGCCGGCCTCATCGCCCCTGGAAGGGGTAGCAACGTGACTGGGCCGCGCGCGTCCAACCTCCAGCGGGCACGCCTCATCGACCCTGGGAGGGGTAACAACCCGAGGGCTCGCCGCATACGAGCGGTGTCGGTACCCGCCTCGTTGCCCCTGGAAGGGGTAGCAACTCGTAGTCGGTGCCGGTCCAGGTGCGGCCAGCGGATGCCTCATCGTCCCTGGGAGGAGTAACAACGTGCACTCCGGGCAGACCATGCCGTTCGTCCAGCCGGCCTCATCGCCCCTGGGAGGGGTAGTAACTAGGCACCGACCTGGACCAACTCCTGCGGGTCCGCCGTCTCATCGCCCCTGGGAGGGGTGGCAACCTGGTGTGTGGTGCAGCCACGCTGTCCGTCCTCCGGCCTCATCCCCCTGGGAGGGGTAGCAACTGACACACCAGCACGAGGCCCGCGGGGTGGAAGAGCTCCTCATCGCCCCTGGGAGGGGTAACAATATGACGACGTCGCGGAGCGCGCGGCTGGCGGCCACGTCTCATCGCCCCTGGGAGGGGTAGCAACAAGGGGGTGATGCGGACTTCGCCTTCGGTGCCTGACGCCTCATCGCCCCTGGGAGGGGCAGCAACAGGTCTACGCTGACCGCACAGTGCTCGGAGGGCCCGGCCCCATCGCCCCTGGGAGGGGTAACAACCCGACCATCCAGTCCACCCGCCCGCAGGCATCCGGCGCCTCATCGCCCCTGGGAGGGGTAACAACTCACCGCGACGATGGGGTGACGGACGGATCACCCTGGCCTCATCGCCCTGGGAGGGGTCGCAACACGTCCTTGAGGTTCTGGTCCGAGGGCACCAGCCACGCCTCATCGCCCCTGGGAGGGGTAACGACGTGGCCTGGGCGAGTCCAAGCCGTGCCCAGTGCGGGCGAGGCCACCGTGCCGTTCGCGGACTGGGAGTGGCAGGTCGACCTGGTCGAGGGTGTGGTGCCGCGCGAGGTCGAGGAGTTGGTCGTGGCGCTGGTGGACCGGATCTGTGACCTGGCGGAGAGGGCGAACAGGCCGTACGCCGCCGCCCGTGCGGCGGCCCGGTTCGAGCGCGCCGCCGGTTCGACCGCGCTGCTGGCCGGACGCCAGGCCCGCAGCAGCATGATGACCTGGGAGTACATCGGCCGCGCCTTCGGCTGCTCGCCGGAGCAGGCGGTGGAGCGGTTCGGCGAGACACCGCCCGACGTCGATCAGGGTGGAGAGGAGTAGGTCGTCAGCCGCCGAGTTGAGGCCGGTGACCCCCGCCAGGCTGAGTCCCCGGTCGAGCCGCGGCCGTGGGAGATTGGGCAGGAGCAGGGACCGCGTCATCGCTAAGCCGGGGCACCTCGGCCGTTTATTCTCCGAGGAACAGTGCCCAGCGCTCCGAGCAGGCCGGTAGCGCTGCCGCCTGCTCGCACAGCGCGCGGAGCGCGGAGTTGCTCCGGACCTGACCGAGGGGGCTCTGGTCCAGCGCGAGGTCGCGCGCCGCGTTGATCTGGTTGGTCAGCACGACAGCCTGGCGCTGGAGAGCCATGGCGTCGCGGTTCTCTTCCGCGTACGCCATGTAGCCAGCACGGAGGTCGGATTCAAGCTCGCGCAAGTCCACGGGGCCGATCGGATCGCAGGATGGGAGAACGGCTGAATCACGGGGCTCGGCATGCCAGAGCACCGCGCCAGTCGAGAGTTCGACGGCCTCGATCCACATCCCGATCGGGATTTCGGTAGAGGTGACGTACCAGGTGGCAGGGTCGGAGTCGCCCGCGATCTCAAGGGGCCTGGCAAGCGCGTCCCCGACCCCGAGCTCATGCTTGTGCACAGCCCAGGGCACTACCCCCCTGTCCAGCCGGACCGCTATTCGGATCGTCGTTCTGGTTGCCTCAAGCCCTGTCGTCTTAGGGTCGGTGCTGTCGCTCAACCAGATCAGTGGAAGCTCGTCGAAGAAGCTGGTGGCGTTCATGCTGTATGGGACGATCGCGCCGACTGCTTGGAGGCCGGGTCGCGCGGGATCAGCAGGGACACTCCACGCGTCATGGTCGGTGTAGTGGAACAAGGTGACGGCCATGGCCGTACCCTCCCACACGACCGAGCTGCTCGTTCAGAGTCCGTGCTCACCCAACTTCGGCCGAACCTGGGGCCGGAGGGCGGCTGACCCGGCGCGTTACGCGTCAACTCCCGTGTCGTCGGAGTTGGCCGATGCAGGAAGTTGCTCGGGGACGTTTCGCAAGAGTGCGGCGGTCATCGCAAGCAGCGTTTCGGCTTCGGCCCTGCTGTACTCGAACGACTTCGTGATGGCGTCGTTGTGCATGGCCCCGGAGGTCTGGCTGTACAGCGAATCCTGGATTCGCCACCAGCGCTCCGACTGAGTGCACTGGTTGGCGAGCTTCTTGGAACCAGGGTTGTCCCACCCGGCATTGTGCTGCATCCACTCCAGGACACGGCGTACTTCCAGAATCGCTGCCCGGATGCTGCCTCTGGTGATCAAGCGCTGGGCTTCACGGAGGGCGAGTCCAGGCTCGGCACGCCGAGAGTCGTGGAGCGGGTACGGGACGGCCATCTCGAACGCTGCGGATGGGGCCGCTTGCTCCAGCTGTTCCTCCCACCGACTCCTCGGGATGGATATCTGGTCCGTGATGAGCGCGGTGCCGGGATAACCCGCCGCCTGCGGAAGCGTCGCCGACACCTCCACCTCGAACCGGGCGTCGCCAGACCGGCCAGCCTCGACCGCGTGAAGCTGCACGGTGGTGAGCGGGAACACCAAGGTTTGCCGATGAACGGTGACGGTCGGCGTGTATGCCAGGTTCGCCGTCACCCGCCCAAGCTGGGCCCGGTTGATCGGCGATGCCGCGAACCCGAACAAGGTTGCCTCCAGCGAGAGGAGCTTCCCGGCCTCACTCAACGGCGATACGCCGACCGCGGCCTGGACTCGCAGTTCCTGGCCGCCGATCGAGCGGTGGAGCCACACCTGCTCGCCCATCTCCAGCGTGAACCTGATGTCGTTCTCGAAGCGCAGTTCCTGCACGGGTTCCCCCAGCTGAGCATCATTGGTCCCCCAATTCTGCCTGCCCTGATGCCCGTACCGCCGCTGGTTTCCCGCTTGGCTGGCGCGGCAGACCGACAGTTCCTGCGGGATGCCGACAGGTCCTATCCACCGAGCAGCCGCGACTCAGTCCGCCGACCTGGGCTTCCATCCGAAGCCGGAGTTCCGGAAGGCGTGTATCGAGCACCCGGCGTATTGGCGTGCCGCCCGGACCGCCGTCTGTCGGGACATGGCCTTCCCTCCTTCGGTGAAGATGGCGCCCTCCGTGCGGTTGCCGATGGCCTCCCGGAGAAGGACTGAGGCACTTTCTGGGATGAGCATCTCCGCCAGCCTGCTCTTCGAAGCGCCAGCGGCGGACAACGTGGTGTCGGTCGCGTCCCGGACGTCGAGAGAAAGGAAGGCCGTGAGGTTGAACTTGACCTCCGCGAGCAGCACCCACAGAGTGCGTTGAGCGACGGGGATGGCCGAGTCCGAGATCAGTTCGTCGAACTGCTGGGGGGTGATGGTGTCGAGGTGCACGGTCGGCTCCTTGGTCACGTTACGTGATAGTCGGGGTGGGCAAGGGTGCGCTGCCGCCCACAAGTTCGCAGCGATGTCCGGCCCCGTTCGGTACCCGCAAGGGAGCCGTGGGCCTGCGATACTTGTCGGGCCGCAAGGCGGCCGAGCAGCGAGGCAATCGGCGGCGGCCAGAAGGCCGGCGGACCACCTCCCAGCACGGAATCGGCACACATGAGGCCGAGAAGCGCGGAGAGGTTGCGAGAGCCCTGGTGAGGCGTTCTCGCAGGTCAGTGGCCAAGTGGTCAACGTTTCTGCAGGTCAGCGCCTTGCCAGGGGAAAACTTACAAAGCAGATGTCGGCGGTTCGAAACCGTCCGCGCCCACCCCTTGAAGAGGCAGAACTGAGGCTGCGGCCCAGGTCGGGAGAATGATCCCGATCTGGGCCGCCGGCGTTTCAGGGGGCCGCCACGGTGTCGGACGGATGCGTGGCCGTCCCGGTGCGCGGATCCGGCGCCTGAAATCCTCCCGAAAGATCATGGGCCGCCGTGGTGGTGGGCGGGTGGGGGTCAGGGGTGGGTGTGGCTGAGGGGGGTCGGGAGGGGGCCGATGGTGGGGAGGGTGATGGCCGAGGGGTGGGCGGCGTCGTGGAGGAGGCGGTGGTGGGCGGGTTCCGGGGCGGAGCTCGTGGGCCAGGGCTTTCCGTCTGACGGGTTGACGTCCCAGTGGGGGAAGTCGGAGGACGCGATCTGGACGGAAATGCGGTGGCCGGCCAGGAATACGTGGCTGGTGGCCCACAGGTCGATGTCGAAAGCGATCGGCCCCTTTTCGTGGAGGGGTTCCGATTCGGTGCCGAGCCGCAGAATTCCTTGGGTCACCGGATAGCGCCGGCCGTCCGGGTGGATGTCGACGAGGGCGGCGATGACGTCCGCGCTGGCGGCGTCGGTTTCCAACCAGGCTTTCGCGCGTACGGCGCCGGTGACTTCGACGGCGGACGGCAGCGGTTCGCTGTCGAAGGCGAGGACGTCGGCCCGTTCGACCAGGGCCGACTGGTCGCGGGGGCCGGCCGGGATGGCCCAGGTCTGGCCGCCGGTGGACGGCACCGGGGCCTTCGGCTCGTGCGTCCACTCGTCGGCCGCCGTCGACGCCCCGTCGGTCGGTGCGATCGCGTCGAGGGTGCCGGTCGGCCCGCTGGTGACGGGGCCGCCCGCGGAGTGGAGGAACAGCCGGACGGGGGTCGAGGCGGGCGGCCACGCGTCCGCCGATCGCCACTCGTTGATGCCCATGGTGAAGTACCGCACCCCGGGGACGGGTTCGCGCGGCCCCAGGCCCGTCAGCGGGGCGAAGAACTGCTCCAGGAGCGCGAACAGGTCGAGCTCGGCGGTCGGCCCGAAGTCGATTTCCCCCGCGATGGACTGCGGTGCGCCGTAGTGCGCGTGCTCCCACGGGCCGATGACGAGGTGGGTCGGCGCGGCGCCGGTGGAGGTGCCCTCCGCGTACGCGTTGAGGCTGCCGCCGAGGAACGCGTCGTACCAGCTGGTGACGTAGAGCGACGGCACCGAGATGTTCGGGACGAGCCGCCGGGTGGAGAGGTAGCCACCGCCCTCGGGCCGGCCGGCTTCGTCCAGCAGTTGCCGCACCCAGGGCGCGACCGCGTCGTACTGCTGCAGGACCTCGTCGAAGGGGGCGTGCAGGCCGTTCGACCGCGACAGCGGCGGGAACGCGTCGACCGGCCGGTCCTCGGTGAGTGTGGCGAGCGCCGTGGCCGCCTCCTCGCGGCCGTGGCGGCGGGCCTCGCGGATCGCCATGTTGGTCGCCCAGGCGAAGTAGAACGAGGACTCGACGGCTCCGCCGCGGCGGAACCCGTTGTCGGTGAAGTCCAGCAGGGGCGAGACCGGGCTGATGGCGACCAGTGGCGCGGGCTTCTCGGCGGCGGCCTGCACCTGGACGCTGCCGAGGTAGGACTGGCCGGTCATCACGACCTTGCCGTTGGATCCTTCGATCCCGGCGGCCCACTCGATGGTGTCGACGGTGTCCGGCGTCTCGTCACGGAAGGGGTGGAACGTGCCTTCCGACGTGTATGTCCCCCGCACGTCCTGGGCGACGCAGATGTACCCGCGGGGGACGAAGTACCTGACCTCGGAGGGGAACCACGGCTCGGTGAGGACGGACTTGTCGTAGGGCAGGCGCAGCAGGATGACCGGGCACGGGCCGTCCGATAAGGGGCGGAAGATGTCCGCTCGAAGGATCGTGCCGTCCCGCATCGGTACTTCGACATTCCGCTCGACACGCATGCGTCGTCGCCTTTCCCTGGGTGAATTCGGTGGGGTGCTCATCGATGGTGCTCATAACGGTGGTGTCGATATCGCGGAATCGGACCGGAATCGACCGTACCGCCGAGTAGGTGACTGATCGTGGGCGTTCCGAACGGACAGTACCCGTCCGGCTATCGGTGTTATGCGGACGCTTCGGTGACATCCATCACGCACGAACGGTGGTTTGACGAACTTGAATGCGTGACTCCGGTTCAGCGACCATGGGAATGCGTTCCGTGGGGCATTCGGAGACAGGGTGGGTGGGATGGGCGAGCCGGGGTTCGACGCGGTGTTGTGCGACGTGGACGGTGTGATCCGGTTCTTCGACGGGGACGGGGTGGCGGCGCTGGAGCGGGCGGCGGGAATCGAGGTGGGGAGCACGGCGGCGGTCGGGTTCGCGCCGGCGAACGATCTGCCGTTGTTGTTGGGGCGGATCTCGAAGGCGCAGTGGGTGGAGTCGATCGCGCGGGGCCTGGCGGGGCGGGTGCCGGGGGAGGCGGCGCGGGCGATGGCGGAGGCGTTCGCGAACGCGCCGTTCCGGGCCGATGAGGCGGTGGTGGGGCTGCTGCGCGGGGTGCGGGAGCGCTGCCGGGTGGTGCTGGTGACGAACGCGACGGTGTGGTTCGACGAGGACCTGGCGGAGCTGGGGCTGACGGATCTGGCGGACGCGGTGGTGAACAGTTCGGTGGTGGGCAGCGCCAAGCCGGACCGGCGGATCTACGAGGTCGCCGTCGAGCGCGCCGGGGTGGCGCCGGAGCGGTGCCTGTTCGTCGACGACCGGGAGGAGAACGTCGCGGCGGCGGTGGCGTTGGGGATGACCGGGGTGCTCTACCGGGGGCCGGAGGATCTGCGCCGGGCCCTGGCCGGCTGAGCGCGTACGGGTGGCGGGCTGCCTGAGCACGGGCTGCCCGAGCGCGTGCGGGTGGCGGGGTGACCGGGGGCGGGTGACGATCGGGGCGGTCGGGCGGATCCCTGGGAGCGGTGGGCGGATGGCTGAGCGGGCGGAGCTGTCGGCGCGGCTGAACTGGCTGCGGGCGGCCGTGCTGGGGGCCAACGACGGGGTGGTGTCGACGGCCGGGATCGTGACCGGGGTGGCGGGGGCGGCCGGTTCGCGGACGGCGCTGCTGGCGGCGGGGGTGGCGGGGCTGCTGGCGGGGGCGATGTCGATGGCGGCCGGAGAGTACGTGTCGGTGAGCACCCAACGGGACACCGAGCGGGCCGCGTTGGCGAACGAGCGGCGGGAGCTGGCGGAGGATCCGGAGGGGGAGCTGGACGAGCTGACCGACTACTACCGGGGCAGCGGGCTGGGGGACGGGCTGGCGCGGGAGGTGGCGGTGGCGCTGACCGAGCGGGACGCGCTGGCGGCCCACGCGCGGACCGAACTGGGCATCGACCCGCAGGCGTTGACCAGTCCGTGGCAGGCGGCGCTGGCGAGCGCGGCGGCGTTCACGCTGGGCGCGCTGGTGCCGCTGCTGGCGGTGCTGCTGCCGCCGGGGTCGTGGCGGCTGCCGGTGACGGTGGCGGCGGTGGTGGCCGCGCTGACGCTGTCCGGCTGGGTGAGTGCCCGCCTGGGCGGGGCGGGCCCGGCGCGGGCCGTCGCGCGCAACGTGGCGGGCGGGCTGCTGGCGATGGCGGTGACGTACTCCGGCGGCCTGCTGCTGGACGGCGTCACGGGGTGACGCGCTCGGGAGGCGGCCGGCGCGGCCCTGTGTTTGTGTGGCTGCAAACCGCTTGGGAGAGGTGAACCTCCGTGACCATGCCCCCGTTCGGATCGAACGACCCGTTCTCCGACCTGCTCAGTCGGTTCTTCGGGATGAGCCCGCTGGCGTCCCCGCCGGCCGTGCAGCGGGTGCCGATCGGGCGGCTGCTGAGCGAGTCCTCGCAGGAGCTGCTGGCGCTGGCCGCGCAGCGGGCCGCGACGGACGGCAGCAACGACCTGGACACCGCGCACCTGGCGTGGGCGGCCACCCGGGTGGAGCCGTCGCGGCGGATGCTGGCGCGCGCGGGCATCGACCCGGACGAGCTGGCGGAGGACCTGGAGCACGCGCTGCCGTCCGGCAACGCCGAGGCGCTGGAGGGGCGGCCGGCGCTCACCCCGGCGGCGAAGCGGGCGCTGCTGGCCGCGCACGCCCGTTCGCAGGAGGCCGGCGCCTCGTACATCGGCCCGGAGCACCTGCTGGGCGCGCTGCTGGACCAGGAGCGGTCGGGGGCGGGCGCGGCGCTGCGCAACGCGGCGCCCTCGCAGGAGGCGCTGAAGACGGTGCTGGACGGCCGGGGCGCCGGCGGCGAGCGCGGCGGTACGGGCGCGGCGCCGAGCGAGACGCCGACCCTGGACGAGTACGGGCGCGACCTCACCGAGGAGGCGCGCTCGGGCCGGCTGGACCCGGTGGTCGGGCGGGCCGAGGAGATCGAGCAGACCGTCGAGATCCTGTCCCGCCGGACGAAGAACAACCCGGTGCTGATCGGCGAGCCGGGTGTCGGCAAGACGGCGATCGTCGAGGGGCTGGCGCAGCGGATCGTCTCCGGGGACGTCCCGCGGAGCCTGGCGGACAAGCGGGTGGTGTCGCTGGACCTGACGGCGCTGGTGGCCGGCTCCAAGTACCGGGGCGAGTTCGAGGAGCGGCTGAAGAGCGTGATCGACGAGGTGACGGCGGCCGAGAAGAGCGTGATCCTCTTCCTGGACGAGCTGCACACCGTGGTCGGCGCGGGCGGTGGCGGCGAGGGCTCGATGGACGCCGGCAACATCCTCAAACCCGCCCTGGCGCGCGGGGAGTTGAGCGTGGTCGGGGCGACCACGCTGGACGAGTACCGCAAGCACGTGGAGAAGGACGCCGCGCTGGAGCGCCGCTTCCAGCCGGTGCTGGTGCCGGAGCCGAGCGTCGAGGAGACGATCGAGATCCTGCGGGGGCTGCGCGACGCCTACGAGGCGCACCACCAAGTCCGGTTCAGCGACGAGGCGTTGGACGCGGCGGCGACGCTCTCCGACCGGTACGTGAGCGACCGCTTCCTGCCCGACAAGGCGATCGACCTGCTCGACCAGGCCGGCGCCCGGGTGCGGCTGCGCAGCCTGAGCGGCTCGACCGAGGCGACGGCCGTCCAGGACCGGATCACCAAGCTGAAGCGCGAGCTGGACGAGGCCGTCGCGGACGAGGAGTTCGTGCGCGCCGCCAATCTGAAGACCGAACTGCGGCAGACCGAGGACGAGTTGGCGGCCATCGCGGAAGCCCGCGAGGAGGTCGTCGACGTGACGGCGGACGACATCGCGCAGGTGCTGTCGGCCCGGACGGGCATCCCGGTCGCCGAGTTGAACGCGACCGAGCGGGAGCGGCTGCTCCGGCTGGAGGACCACCTGCACGAGAAGGTGATCGGCCAGGACGAGGCGGTCACCGCCGTCGCCCAGGCGGTGCGCCGCGGCCGGGCGGGGATGGGCGACCCGGACCGCCCGACCGGCTCCTTCCTGTTCCTCGGCCCGACCGGCGTCGGCAAGACCGAGCTCGCCAAGGCGCTGGCGACGCTGCTGTTCGGCGACCCGGACCGGATGATCCGCTTCGACATGAGCGAGTTCCAGGAGAAGCACACCGTCTCCCGGCTGGTCGGCTCCCCGCCCGGGTACGTCGGCTACGACGAGGCCGGGCAGCTGACCGAGGCGGTGCGCCGCAAGCCGTACAGCGTGCTGCTGTTCGACGAGGTGGAGAAGGCGCACCCGGACGTCTTCAACCTGCTGCTCCAGGTGCTGGACGACGGGCGGTTGACCGACTCGCAGGGGCGCACGGTCGACTTCCGCAACACCGTGGTGATCATGACCAGCAACATCGGCTCGCAGCGGATCCTGGACCACTCCGGGAACGTGGACGAGATCCGGGACGACCTGATGCGCGACCTGCGGCAGCAGTTCCGCCCGGAGTTCCTGAACCGGATCGACGAGGTGATCGTCTTCCACGCGCTCACCCGCAAGGACCTGCTGTCCGTGGTCGACCTGCTGCTGGAGCGCACCCGGCGCCGGCTGCGCGCCCAGGACGTCGAGCTGGACGTCACCGAGGCGGCGAAGGAGTACCTGGTCAACCGCGGCTACCAGCCGGAGTTCGGCGCCCGGCCGCTGCGCCGGACGATCCAGTCGGAGCTGGACAACCGGATCTCCAACCTGCTGCTGGACGGCAGCGTGCGCGCGGGGGACACCCTGATCGCGGACGTGAGCGACGGCGAGCTGACGGTCACCATGGCGCGGCCGGAGGCCTCCACGGCCTGAGCCCGGCCGGGCCGGCAGGGCGCGCTCCGCGGCCAGGAGCGCGCCCGAACGCCGTTCCCCGCGAAGGGAGTCACGCGGAGGGGAAGACCTCCCGCAGCAGCGGGTCCGGCAGCCCGCGCTTGCGCCACTCGCGCGGGTAGCCGAGCGAGACCTCGGTGAACGGCACCCCGTCGTAGGAGGTCCGGCGCGGGATGTGCAGGTGCCCGTAGATCATCGCCGCGGTGTTGAAGCGCCGGTGCCAGTCGGCGGTGAGCTCGGTGCCGCACCACTGGGCGAACTCGGGGTACCAGAGGATCTCGGTGGGGTGGCGGACCAGCGGGTAGTGGTTGACCAGCACCAGCGGGACGGACGGGTCGCAGGCGGCCAGCCGTTCCTCGGTGAGCCGGACGCGCTCGCGGCACCAGGAGTCGCGGTCCGGGTACGGGTCCGGGTGGAGCATGTGCTCGTCCGCGCAGACGATGCCGGCCTCGTAGGCGGCGGCCAGCGACTCCTCCTTGGTGCTCGTCCCGGGGGCGCGGAAGGAGTAGTCGTACAGCAGGAAGAGCGGCGCAACGAGGACCGGCCCGCCGGCGCCCTGCCACAGCGGGTACGGGTCCTCGGGGGTCAGCACGCCGAGGCGGCGGCAGAGTTGGACGAGGTGGTCGTAGCGCGCGGTGCCGCGCAGCTGGACGGCGTCCTCGGGGTGGGTCCACAGTTCGTGGTTGCCGGGCGCCCAGATCACCCGGGCGAAGCGCTCGGCGAGCAGGCCGAGGGCCCACTCGATGCTCTCGGACTTCTCGGCGATGTCCCCGGCGACGATCAGCCAGTCGTCGGGGTGGGTGGGCTGGAGCTTCTCCACCAGGTCGCGGTTCTCCTGGTAGGAGATGTGCAGGTCGCTCACCGCGAGCAGCCGCCCGCCCGCCCCGCTGGGCGCCGCCGGTGTGTCGCTGCGGTTCTCGATCGTCACTTCCGTCCCCCTGTGTTCACCACGCCTGTACCGCCACCCTACGGCGCGGACCGCGGGTTCGGGCGGGGTTGGCCGGGATCTGCCACCGGGGAACCGCGGTTGATCAGGAGTGGAAGTCCATCAGGACGCCGTGCGAGGTGGCGGTGGTGACGGCCAGGATGACGAGCGAGGCGATGCCGAGGGCCAGTCCGAGGGCGGCCCGGCCGCGCCGGCGGGTGCCGCGGACGAGGGCGAGCGTGGCGAGGGTGATGGCGAGCGGCCCCAGCGCGATGTTGAAGATCAGCAGGCCGGGGAGGCCGAGCAGGAAGGAGGCGACGGCGAGGCTGTCGGCCTCGGCGGTGGCCGGGCGGGCCGGACGGCCGGGGTCGGTCTGCCGGCCGGGACGGCTCGGGCGGGCGGTGTGTTCGGCGGTGGTGCTCATGGCGGCGGTGGTCCTCTCGGTGAGTGGACGGTGGGGGCCGGTCAGCGGTGCCGCAGCCGGGCGATGCCCTCGCGGGCGCCGAAGGCGAGCAGCCAGGCGGCGATGGCGGCGGAGGCGGTGAGGAAGACCGGGAGCGAGGTGTGCGCGGCGGCGCCGATCAGGACGCCCATGGCGACGAGGGCGGAGAACAGGATCACGGCCGACTCCTCCGGTTCGGTGTTTCGGTTGACAAGTGTTCACTGACTTCGGGCACCACTGTACGCCCGGCTGGCCAAGTTCGGCAAACGACTGTTTACTGAATGGCGTGAGTCACACCGTGGGGGCCAGGCAGGCCCAGAAGCAGCAGAGTCGGCGCGCCTTGCTGGACGCGGGACTGCACCTGCTGGCCGAGCAGAACCTGGCCAGCCTGGGCGTCCGCGAGGTCACCCGGGGGGCCGGGCTCTCCCCGGCTGCGTTCTACCGGCACTTCCCGGACCTCGCCGCGCTCGGCGTGGCGCTGGTCGAGGAGTCGCTGGTCAGCCTGCACGTGATGATCCGTGCGGTGCTCGCGGAGGCCGGCGGCGCCGAGGAGCTGATCGACCGCGCGGTGGACGTGATCGAGCGGCACGTGCGCGAGCACCGTCCGCACGTCCGCTTCCTGGCGCGCGAGCGGCACGGCGGGGTGCGCCTGGTGCGGGAGGCGATCGACGCCGAACTCGGGCGGTTCGCCGCCGAGGTGGGGGCCGCGCTGGCGCTCCAGCCGTCCTCGCGCGACTGGAGCGAGCGCGACCTGCGGATGCTCGCCGAGCTGTACGTGGACCTCATGGTCTCGACGGCCGCGGCCCTGCTGGAGGCCCAGGAGGCCGACTCCGGCGGCGACCCGGCGCGGGTGGAGCGGATCGCCGCCACCACGCGGCTGCAGTTGCGCCTGATCAGCCTCGGTCGGCGGCACTGGCCGGGGAGTTGAGCGCGCGTCGATCCCCGCAGGAGTGACTCGCCGGTAGCGGCCTCCGGGGCGGTTCGCACCTCTTGACAGTCGGTCATGTCCGCGACAGGTTTGGTGGACCCCCACGTGGACCCCCACACCGAGAGGTCGCCCATGAAGCCGCTCATAGGTACGTTCGCCGCGCTCGCGCTCGCCGGGGCCACCGTCGTGGCCGGCTCCCTCCCGGCCCAGGCCTCGGCCCCGAGCAGCGCCACCGTCAACTTCGCCGGCACCGTCGCGCTCAGCAACTGCTCCGGCTCGCTCGTCCGGCTGCCCGGCTCGGCCGCGACCGACCCGGCCCTGGTGCTGTCCAACGGGCACTGCCTGGAGTCCGGCATGCCCGGCCCCGGCGAGGTCGTCCTCAACCAGCCGTCCAGCCGGACGTTCAGCCTGCTCAGCGCCACCGGCGGCAAGCTCGGCACGCTGCGCGCGACCAAGGTGGTCTACGGCGCCATGACCGACACCGACGTGTCGATCTACCAGCTCAACACGACCTACGCCTCGATCAAGTCCCGGTACGGCATCGCCCCGCTCACCATCGCGGACACCCACCCCGCCCAGGGCGCGGACATCCGGGTGGTCTCCGGCTACTGGAAGAAGATCTACTCCTGCTCGATCGACGGCTTCGCCTACCAACTCAACGAGGGCGACTGGACGTTCAAGGACTCCGTCCGCTACACCTCCGGCTGCGACGTGATCGGCGGCACCTCCGGCTCGCCGGTGGTCGACGCCTCGACCGGCCGGCTGGTCGCGGTGAACAACACGATCAACGAGAACGGCGAGTCCTGCACGGTCGACAACCCGTGCGAGGTGGACGAGAACGGCGCGGTGACGGTGCACCAGGGCATCGGCTACGCCCAGGAGACGTACGGCATCCCGGCCTGCTTCGCCGCCGGCAACCAGCTCGACCTCACCCTGCCCGGCTGCACGCTGCCGAGGCCGTGACCGGCGGTCCGCCCGGTCCGGGCCGGCCGACAACACCGAGCAGCTGAGGCGCATTGACCAGCACCTTCCCCCCGATGGGCCACCCGCGACCGGCGGGTGGCCCATTCGGCCGTCCACCGGGCGACCGAGGCACCATCCGTACCGCAGAGTCGTGCCGAACCCCGGCGCGAGCCATGTCCGTTGACCAGATGGAGAGTTGATGCGCACCACCGTGAGAAGACTGCTGGTCTCCGCCCTGCTGATACCGCTGCTCGGCCTCGGCGGCGGCCTGGCCACCCCGGCGCTGGCCGCCGGCGCGGCGGGCGACACGGCCGGGGCCGCCCGCGCCCTGAGCCCCGCCGACGACCCGAACGCCGACATCAAGGACCGCCTGGCGGCGATCCCCGGGGTGACCATCACCGAGGAGAAGCCGACCACCACGGGCCACCGCTTCTTCGTGGCGACCTACACCCAGCCGATCGACCACTTCCGCCCGTGGCTGGGCACCTTCCAGCAGCGCTTCACCCTGCTGCACCGCGGCTACGACCGCCCGACCGTCTTCTACACCAACGGCTACACCCTGGGCACCAACCCGTCCCGCACCGAGCCGACCCGGCTGGTGGACGGCAACCAGGTCTCCATCGAGTACCGCTTCTTCACCCCCTCCCGCCCCGAGCCGGCCGACTGGACCAAGGCGGGCATCCGCCAGCAGGCCGCCGACTCGCACCGGCTGGTGACCGCGCTCAAGCGGATCTACGAGCAGGAGTGGCTCTCCACCGGCGCCAGCAAGGGCGGCATGTCGTCCACCTACTACCGCCGCTTCTACCCGGACGACATGGCCGGCACCGTCGCCTACGTCGCGCCGAACAACACCGACGTCGACGACTACGCGGCGTACAGCGAGTTCTTCCGCACCGTCGGCACCCCCGAGTGCCGGGCGCGCCTGTCCGCCGCCCAGCGCGAGCTGCTGGTGCGCCGCGACCGCCTGGAAGCCCGCTACGTGGCCGACAACAAGGCCGCCGGCTCGACCTTCACCACCCTGGGCACCCCGGACCGCGCCTACGAGGCCGGCGTGCTCGACACGGTCTGGGCGTTCTGGCAGTACAGCCTGGAGGCGGACTGCGCCAAGGTGCCGGTGGCCGCCACCGCGACCGACGACGAGCTGTACGCCTGGTTCGACGCGCAGTCCGGCATCACCGGCAACAGCGACCAGTCGCTGGCGAAGTACACCGCGTACTACTACCAGGCCGCGACCGAGCTGGGGCAGCCGTACTTCGACGTCTCGAACCTGAACGGCCTGCTGCACTACGACTACAAGGAGCTGTACTCGTCCCGCTCGTACGTGGCCAAGGACATCAACGTCCCGGCCTTCAACCCGTACGCGATGCGCGACATCGACCGCTGGGTGAAGCACGACGCCGAGCGGATCATGTACGTCTACGGCGGGAACGACCCGTGGGGCGCCAAGCCGTTCCGCCTCGGCCGGGGCAGTGACGACAGCTACGTCTACACCGTGCCCGGCGGCAACCACGGCTCCAACATCGGCAAGCTCCCGGCCGCGCAGTCGGCCGAGGCGACCGCCAAGGTGCTGGAGTGGGCGGGCCTGGGCGACCAGGACGCGGCCCGCTCGCTGGCGAAGACCCCGCAGCTGCTGCCGGCGTTCGGCCCGCTCGACGTCGAGGGGCAGAAGCTGGAGCAGGAGCGCCGCCCGCTGTAACGCGCCCCGAAGGGCACCCCGAAAGGCCCCCCGGGCGCTGCCCGGAGGCAGCCCGAAGGCAGCCCGGAGGCAGCCCGGACGCAGCCCGGAGACCGCCCCCGCACCCGCGCGGGGGCGGCCTCCGCGCGTCCGCACCGGTTCGGCGGAACCCCTCCCCGAAGAGGTGAATGGGTGCTTCAATGCTTCCATGGCCTACCGACGCACCCCCGCCGTCCAAGCCCGCCTGGACGCCCAGCGCGAAGTGGTGCTGCAGGCGGCCGTGGGACTGCTCGCCGAGCGCGGCTACGGCGGCTGCACCGTCGCCGCCGTGGCCGACCGCGCCGGGATCGCCACCGGCAGCCTCTACCAGCACTTCGCCAACAAGGCCGAACTGTCGGTCGAACTGTTCCGCCGGGTGGTGAACCGGGAGATCGCCGAGGTCGGGACGGCCCTCGCGCGCCAGGACACCCCGCAGCAGCGGATCGCCGCCGTGGTCGAGACCTTCGCCACCCGCGCCCTGCGCGCCCCCCGGCTGGCGTACGCCCTGCTGGTCGAGCCCGCCGACGCGGTGGTGGACGGCGAACGCCTGGTCTTCCGGCGCGCCTTCCGCGACATGCTCGCCACCGAGATCGCCGCCGCCCTGGCGAACGGCGAACTCCCCGAGCAGGACCCGGTGCTGACCGCCGCCGCCCTGGTCGGCGCGGTCGGCGAGGCGCTGGCCGGGCCGCTGGCCGGCGCGCCCGAGAGCGGCGCCGCCGCCGACCCCGCGCGGGCCGCCGCCGAGGTGGTCCCCGCCCTGGTCTCCTTCACCCTGCGTGCCCTGGGAGGACGCGATGACAGCGACGCATGAGGTCACCAACCAGGTGCCCCTGCCGTACGGACACGACACCGCCGCCGACGAGACCCTGCTCGACGCGCTGCGCCGGGCCGGCGCGGACTGGGCCGAGCCCGAGCTGCGCGAACTCGGCCGGCTGGCCGGCTCCGAGCAGGCCGCCGAGTGGGGCCGCCTCGCCAACGAGCACCCGCCCGTGCTGCGCACCCACGACCGCTTCGGCCACCGGATCGACGAGGTCGAGTTCCACCCGGCCTGGCACGAGCTCATGCGCACCGCCGTCTCGTACGGCCTGCACGCCGCGCCCTGGCGGGACGGCCGGCCCGGCGCGCACACCGCCCGCGCAGCCAAGTTCTTCGTCTGGGGCCAGGTCGAGGCCGGCCACACCTGCCCGATCTCGATGACCTACGCCGCCGTTCCGGCGCTGCGCCACAACCCCTCCCTCGCCGCCGAGTTGGAGCCGCTGCTGGCCGCCCCCGAGTACGACTTCGGGCTGCGCGAGCCGCGCACCAAGCGCGGGCTGATCGCCGGCATGTCGATGACCGAGAAGCAGGGCGGCTCGGACGTCCGCACCAACACCACCACCGCCACCCCGCAGCCGGACGGCACCTACCGGCTCACCGGCCACAAGTGGTTCACCTCGGCGCCGATGTCCGACCTCTTCCTGACCCTCGCCCAGGCCCCCGGCGGCCTCAGCTGCTTCGTGCTGCCGCGGATCCTGCCGGACGGCGGCCGCAACCGGCTGCGGCTGATGCGGCTCAAGGACAAGCTCGGCAACAAGTCCAACGCCTCCGCCGAGCTGGAGTACGACGGCGCGGTGGGCTGGCTGGTCGGCGAGGAGGGCCGGGGCGTGCCGACCATCATCGAGATGGTCAACATGACCCGCCTGGACTGCACCATCGGCGCCGCCTCCGGCATGCGCTACGGCGCCACCCGGGCCGTCCACCACACCCTGCACCGGCGGGCGTTCGGCAAGGCGCTGGTCGACCAGCCGCTGATGCGCAACGTGCTGGCCGACCTGGTGGTGGAGTCCGAGGCCGCCACCGCCGTCGCGATGCGGCTCGCCCGGTCCACCGACCTCGCCCTGGCCGGCGACGGGAACGAGGCGCTGGTCCGGCGCCTCGGCCTGGCGGTGGCCAAGTACTGGGTGTGCAAGCGCGGGCCGGCGCACGCCGCCGAGGCGCTGGAGTGCCTGGGCGGCAACGGCTACGTCGAGGAGTCCGGGATGCCCCGGCTCTACCGGGAGGCGCCGCTGGTGTCGATCTGGGAGGGCTCCGGGAACGTCGCCGCCCTGGACGCGCTGCGCGCCATGGCCAGGAGCCCGGAGAGCGTCGAGGCCTTCCTCGGCGAGCTCGACGCCGCCGCCGGCGCGGACCGCCGCCTGGACGCGGCCGTCGCCGACCTGCGCAAACAGCTCGGCGACCCGGCCGACCTGGAGTACCGCACCCGCCGGCTGGTCGAGTCGATGGCGCTGGCCTTCCAGGGCTCGCTGCTGGTCCGCCACGGCGACGCGGCGGTGGCCGACGCCTTCTGCGCCAGCCGCCTGGGCGGCGACCACGGCGCGGCCTTCGGCACCCTGCCCTCCGGCGTCGACGGCGCGGCGATCATCGACCGGGCCCGGCCGGTGCCCGCGTGAACGAGGCCGCGGACGTCCGCGCGTTCTGGCAGGGCCTCGGCCTGCCCGGGCTGGTCGACGTGCACACCCACTTCATGCCGAAGAACGTCCTCGACAAGGTGTGGGCGTACTTCGACGCGGCCGGCCCGCTGGTGAACCGCCCCTGGCCGATCACCTACCGCGAGGCCGAGGAGCAACGGGTGCGCCGGCTGCGGGAGTTCGGGGTGCGCGGGTTCACCGCGATGCTCTACCCGCACAAGCCCGGCATGGCCGCCTGGCTGAACGCCTGGTCCGCCGACTTCGCCGCCCGCACCCCGGACTGCCTGCACACCGCGACCTTCTACCCCGAGCCCGAGGCCCCCGGCTACGTGGCCCGGGCGATCGAGGGCGGCGCCCGGGTGTTCAAGGCGCACCTGCAGGTCGGCGGCTACGACCCGGCCGACCGGGCGCTGGACGAGGTCTGGGGCCTGCTCGCGAGCACCGGCACCCCGGTGGTCGCGCACTGCGGCTCCGGGCCGGTGCCCGGCCGCTTCACCGGCCCCGGGCCGATCGGCGAGGTGCTGAAGCGGCACCCCGGGCTGGTGCTGCTGGTCGCGCACATGGGCATGCCCGAGTACGGCGACTTCCTCGACCTGGCCGAGCGCCACCCGGACCTCCGGCTGGACACCACCATGGCGTTCACCGACTTCGCCGAGGCCGACGCGCCGTTCCCGCGCGCGGAGCTGCCCCGGCTGCGCGACCTGCGCGAGCGCGTCCTGCTCGGCAGCGACTTCCCGAACATCCCGTACCGCTACCTCCACCAGCTGGAGGCGCTGGCCGGGCTGGGGCTGGGGGAGGAGTGGCTGCGGGCGGTCTGCCACGACAACGCGGCGGCGCTGTTCGGGCTCGGCCCCGGCTGACCGCGGGCGGGCCGGTCAGGCGCCGGTGGTCGACCCCGGGCGGATGATCATCAGCACCACGACCACGGCCCACAGCAGGTTGAACACCCCGGCCGTCATCGGCAGCAGCCGCAGGCCGCCGACCGCCTTGGCGCGCTGCTCGTCCTCCGGGGCGAGGGCCAGCGCGTCGACGGCGGCCTGCTGGCCGGGCAGCACGAAGAACAGCAGCGCGAGCCCGGCGATCGCGGTCAGCACCATCGAGACGATCAGCCAGGACTGCCCCATGACGCCCATCACCTGCGCCACGCCCATGCCCATCGCCGGCACCGCGATCCCCAGCAGCGCGTAGACCTGGGTGATCCGGTGCAGGACGCGCAGCACGCCCGCCTCGCCGGCGGCGTCCGGCCCGCCGGCCAGCGCGGCCCGCGCCCGGCGCGGGAACATGCTGACGGCGACCGCGACCGGGCCTATGAACAGGACCGACGCGAGGACGTGCAGGCTCAGCAGGAACTTGGCCATGGCGGGGACACCCCTGATCCGGTGGTGGGTGGTGGGTACGGCGGTGCGCGGCGGCGGCGCGCCCGCGACCAGGCACGCTAACACCCTCTTATCCGCCTGCCCCGCGCGCGGGGACCTGCTGGGCCCTGTCCGGCCGATCTTGCCGGGCCCGCGATCGACCGGACAGGACCTAGGAGGTGAGCTCCACCACCCGCGGCGCGGCGGTGCTGACCGCGGCGACGGCGGCGCCGTGCTCCCGGTCCGTCCAGTCGAGCAGGTGCAGGTCCCCGTGGCGGCTGCGCAGCGGGGCGCCGGGCGGGACGTCCAGCGGCAGCTCGGCGAGGTCGATCTCGCCGAGGGTGTCCAGCCGGGCCCGGCCGATCTTGATCAGCGACTCCTTGCGCACCCACTGCCGCAGGAAGGCCAGGTTCGGCTCCGGGCTCGCCTCGACGGCAGCCAGCTCGCCGGGGGTGAGCACCCGGCGGGCGACCGCGCGCAGCGAGCCGCCGCGCACCGCCAGCTCGACGTCCACCCCGATGGGCCGGAAGCCGGCGCCGGCCGCGACCACGCCCCGGGTGTGCGAGAGGGTCACGTGCACCTCCGGGTGGTCCGGCAGGTACGGCTTGCCGTGGTCCGCGAGGCCGCAGTCCGGGCACTGCTGGGCGAGGACGAGGCCGTCCGCCGGGACGCCGAGCAGCCGGGCGGCGCAGAGCCGGACCAGCAGGTGCCCGGCGGTGAAGTCGAGCCGCCCGGACTCCTGCCGGAACCGCCCGGCGCGCTCGCGCTCCAGGGCGGTGAGCAGGTGCTCGCCCACCTCGGGGTGCCGCAGCACGGCGTCGGCGGACGCGACGGCGACGAGCGGCGGGCGCTGGTCCTGGGGCTCGGAGGTCATGTCCTCAAACCTACCTCCGTACGGACGTTCGGGCCGGGGGTGGCGACACGCTGCGTCGTTCGGGCGATTCTCGGATCCGATCTGAGGGGCCGTAGGGTAGGAATCGTCCGTTTTACGATTGGATGTCCCGAATCTGTGGGATCGACAGCAGGTCTCACAGAACGCGGCAGGTCCTCGGCACCTGCCCTTTTCTATGCGCGGAGGAAAGTGTCGATGGATCAGGGCCGCACCGGGACGCCGGGTCGCAGAACGACCGCCGTCAGCAGGACCCCCGCCACCGCCCGCCGCCGGGCCGTCCGGATCGCCGTGGCCACCGCCGTCGCCGCGGTGCCGCTGGCCGCCGCGCTGACGGTCGGTTCGGCCGCGCCGCTGGCCCCGCCGCTCGGCGCCTGCACCGGGCCGGACTGCCCGGCCGTCTGGCCCGGCCCCAACAACGGCGACTTCACCGGGCGGGACGCCAGCATCAACGTCTTCACCGGCGGCAACTACACGGTGAACGGCCGGGCCGCCGAGGCCGAGGGCAAGATCGTCACGCTGGGCAACCTGACCGTCGACAAGAACGGCGGCGGCGTCTACAACATGGGCGTCGTCGGCGTCGGCTCGCGCGTCGTCCCGCCGAACGGCAGCGACTTCGTCACCACCGGCGGCAACGTCGACGTCAAGAGCGGCAACTCGATCCTGATCGGCGGCAGCGACTCGCACGGCCCGGCCTTCGGCAACCTGCGGCACGCCGGCAGCGTCACCGGCACCGTCAGCATCGACCCCACCGGCCAGTCCATCCAGGACCCGAACGCCGCCGCGCCCTACCAGACCGTGCTGACCCGGATCGAGGAGGTCTCCGACTGCGTCGGGCAGGCCACCGCGACCGGCACCGTCGACGTCTCCTCCAGCCAGGCGACCTTCACCGGCGACGGGACCAGCACGAAGCAGGTCTTCAACGTCACTCAGAACCTCACCTCGCCGACCGGCGGACAGATCGGCCTGGTCTTCACCAACATCCCGGCCGGCGCCACCGTGGTGGTGAACATGCTCGGGGACAGCCCGGTCATCAACACCTACACCGGCACCGGGCTCGCCGGCGACCAGACCACCGACATGCGCTCCAAGCTCATGTACAACTTCCCGACCGCGACCTCGGCGCAGATCCTCGGCAGCGCGCAGTTCCAGGGCTCCGTGCTGGCCGGGAACCCGGGCGGGACGACGACCATCGCCCAGCCCGGTCTGAACGGGCGGGTCTACCTGGCGGGCAACCTGATCCACACCGGGACGGGCGGCTACGAGATCCACAGCTACCCGTTCGACGGGGACCTGCCGGAGTGCCGGACGCCGAGCCCGTCGCCGACCTCCCCCTCGCCGACCTCCCCCTCGCCCTCGCCGACCTCGCCGACGCCGACCTCACCGACTCCGACGTCCCCCACCCCGACGTCCCCCACCCCGACGTCCCCGACGCCCACCTCGCCGTCGCCGACCTCGCCCGGGCCCACCTCGCCGTCGCCGACCGCGAGCACCACCTCGCCCTCGGCGAGTTCGAGCACGTCCGGCGCCGGCCCGGCCCCGACCAGCCACCACCCGAGCGGCCACCACACCGGTGGCGGCGGTGAGCTGCCCTCCACCGGCGCGGGCAACGCCCCGGTGGTGTTCGGCCTCGCGGGTGCCGCCCTGCTCGGCCTCGGCGGTCTGGCCGTCCTGGCCGCCCGCCGCCGCGGTCGCCACGGCTGACCGTCCGGTTGACGGCCCGAAGGCCGCCCGCGTCGCTGCTTGCGACGCGGGCGGCCTTCGCCGGTTTCGGGCCCGGGCCGGTCAGGTCACCTCGCCCCGGCGGGAGAAGTGCTCCGCCTGCCACTCGCCGCTCGCCAACACCTCGGCCAAGTGCCGGGCGGCGTCCCAGACTTCGGTGTACGACAGGTAGAGCGGCGTGAAGCCGAAGCGCATCAGGTCCGGCGCGCGGAAGTCGCCGATCACCCCGCGCGCGATGAGCGCCTGTACGACCGGGTACCCGTCCGCGTGCCGCAGCGCGACCTGGCTGCCGCGGCGGGCGTGCTCGCGCGGGGTGACCACCTCGATGCCGTCCAGGCCCTCGACGAGCGAGACGAACAGGTCGGTCAGCGCCAGGCTCTTGGCCCGCACCGCGCCGAGGTCGGCCCGCTCCCAGACGTCCAGCGAGGAGTCCAGCGCGGCCTGGCCGAGCAGCGAGGGCGAGCTGGTCAGGAACCGCCCGATGCCCGGCTTCGGCTCGTACCCGGGCTCGAAGGCGAACGGGCGGGCGTGGCCGAACCAGCCGCTCAGCGGCTGCACCGGGCCGGCCGCCAGGTGCCGCTCGGCGACGTACAGGAAGGCCGGCGCGCCGGGGCCGCCGTTCAGGTACTTGTAGGTGCAGCCGATCGCGAAGTCGGCGTTCGCGGCGCCGAGTTCGACCGGAAGGGCGCCCACCGAGTGGCACACGTCCCAGATCATCAGCGCGCCCGCGTCCTGCACCCGGGCGGTGATGCCGGGCATGTCCAGCAGCTCGCCGGTGCGGTAGTCCACGTGCGAGAGGACGACCGCGGCGACGTCCCCGTCCAGGTGCGCGTCCAGCTCCTCCGGGCGGATCAGCAGGCTGCGGCCGCCGTCGACCAGGCTGGTGACGCCCTCGGCGATGTACAGGTCGGTGGGGAAGGCCTCGCCGTCGCCGAGCACGGTGCGCCGGCCCGGGCGCAGCCGCAGCGCGGCCGACAGCACCTTGAACAGGTTGACCGAGGTGGTGTCGCAGACGATCACCTCCGCCGGGTCTGCGCCGATCAGCGGCGCGATCCGCCGGCCCAGCCGGTAGGGCTGCTCGAACCAGCCGGCGTCGTTCCAGCTGCGGATCAGCTCGTGGCCCCACTCCCGCTCGACGACCTGCCGCACCCGCTCCGGGGTGCGCACCGGGAGGGCGCCCAGCGAGTTGCCGTCCAGGTAGATCACCCCCGGCGGCAGGGCGAACTCCGTGCGGAACGCCGCCAGCGGGTCGGCGGCGTCCAGCGCCGCGCACTGCTCGCGCGTGAGCGCGCCCGTGCTGCTGCCCGTGCCCGTGTCCGTACCCGTGTCCGTGATCATGCTCATCCCTTCGGCCACCTCCGCCGTTCCGACCGCCGTTCCGACCGTCGTTCCGGCCGTCCCGCCCGTCCCGCTCACAGTTCGTCCCGGATCGCCCAGAGCTCCGGGAAGACGTCCTGCTCCGCCGACCGGCGCAGCCAGGCCAGCCCGCTGGAGCCGCCGGAGCCGGGCTTGCCGCCCATCGTCCGCTTGACCGTGGAGAGGTGCCGCTGGCGCCAGCGGGTGACCCGTTCGGCGACGTCCAGCAGCGCCTCGCCCAGCGGCTGAAGCCCGGCGAACTCCGGCTCGGTGTACACCCGCCGCCAGGCTGCGGCAACCTCCTCGGACGGGCGGTGGCGCTCCTCGGACGTCTCCGGGCGCACCGCCAGGCCGCGCCGGGCCAGCAGGGCCAGCGCCTCGTCGTACAGGCCGGGGGAGCGCAGCGTCTCGGCCAGCTCGGCCCGGACCCGCGGCATGCCGTCGTACATCTTCAGCAGCGCGGCGTTCTTGTTGCCGATCATGAACTCGAGCTGCAGGAAGGCCGAGGACTGGAAGCCGGAGGCCTCGCCGAACAGCGAGCGGAAGGCGTTGAACTCGTGCGGGGTCATGGTGGCCAGCAGGCCCCAGGACTCCACCAGGACGTCCTGGGTGTGGGTGCCGCGGCGCAGTGCGGCCAGGGCGGCGGGCAGGTCGTCCGCGCGCAGTGCCTGCCGGGCGATCGTCCACTCGTGGCGCAGCAGGTCGAAGAGCAGCTCCATCACCTGCGTGGTGATGATGAACGACAGCTCGGCCGGCTCGTCGCTCTTCGGCCGCTGCAGGGCGTGCAGTTCCTCCAGCCGCACGTAGTCCGCGTACGGGGTGCCCCGGCCCGGCTGGTCGCCCCGTCCGAACGACAGGTTCGGTGTCTCCAGCGCGTCGTGCTCCACCGCGTCGTGCTCCACCGTGTCGTGCACCATCCCGGTCCCTCCTGATCCGTCCGGGCTCCGTCGCCCGGGTCGGCGGACCCGCGCGGACGGCCCGGTTCCACCGAGCCCATTGTGCGGCGGTGCCACCCCCCGGTTGAATGGTCGACGGACACCGCAACGGCGCTTCGGGCTCTCGTGCGCGAGGCGTTTCGCGGAATCGCTTTGTGAATGAAAAACCGCTGATCACCGCCGCCCCGGGAGCCGCCATGGACGCCGTCGACCGCCGCCTGCTGGCCGAGCTGCAGGGCGACGCCCGGCTCTCGTACAACGAACTCTCCCGCCGGGTCAGCCTGTCCGCACCCGCGGTGGCCGAGCGGGTGCGCCGGCTGGAGGCGGACGGCGTGATCAGCGGCTACCACGCGCACGTGGACCTGACCCGGGCCGGGCTGCCGATCACCGCCCTGGTGCAGATCCAGTGCTACGGGCCGCGCTGCGTGCTGCGCGACCCGGAGGTGGCGACCTGGCCGGAGGTGCTGCAGCTGCACCGGGTCACCGGCGGCGCCTGCTGCGCGCTGCTGGTCGCGGTGCCCACGATGGCCGACTTCGAGGCGCTGTGCGACCGGCTCGGCGGCTACGGGCAGCCGTCCAGCTCGATGATCCTCTCCAGCCCGGTGCCGTGGCGGCCGGTGGTCGCGCCCTGAGGCTCGGCCGTCAAGGGCGTATTCCCGATCGACGGCGGATTCGCCCGGATGGCGGCCCCGGCTCGAACGGGCGCGCGGGGTCGGGTGCCATGGAGGCAGGACTCCCTGCGCGGAAGCGAGGATGCGACATGTGCCTGAACCGGAGAGACCTGGGCCTGCTGGCCCTGCGCGGCGCGGTCGGCGGCGTGCTGATCGCGCACGGCACCCAGAAGCTGTTCGGCTGGTTCGGCGGGGGCGGCCTCGACGGCACCACCCAGGCGATGGAGCACATGGGCTTCCACCCGGCCCGGCAGAGCGCCATCGCGGCGGGCCTCGGCGAGGCCGGCGGCGGCGCGCTGCTGGTGGCCGGGCTGGCGACCCCGGCGGCCGGCGCGGTGGTGGCCGGGACGATGGCGGGCGCGGTGTCGGTGCACGCCCCGGCCGGCTTCTTCGCCATGTCCGGCGGCTACGAGTACCCGGCGTTCCTGGGCGCCACCGGCCTCGCGATCGGCCTGGCCGGCCCCGGGCGGTACTCGCTGGACCACCTGACCGGCCACGCCTTCGACCGGCCGTGGGTCGGGCTGCTGTCCTTCGTGGCGAGCGCGGCCGGCGCGTACGGGGTGGTGGCGCGGCGCCGGCACGTGGTGCGGCTGCGCGAGGAGCGGGCGGCGGTGGAGGCGGACGAGCAGGAGGGCTCGGGGCTGTCCTGAGGCTCCTGTCCTGAGCCCCTGCCCTGAGGCCGCTGCCCTGAGGCCCCTGTCCCGGAGCCCCGTCCCGGCGGTGTCACCTGGAGGGAGCACGCCTGCTGGCGGCCCGGGCCGGCGGCTCCGAGGGTGGGCGGCAGGGCGCGCCGGGCCGCCGGCGCCGGGAAGGAACGAGGAGCGCATGGACCGCCAGCCGCTCACCCGGGCCGGTGCGTCGGCCCGTCCGCCGGCCCCGCCGCGGGTCACCGAACGGCCCCCGGACGCACCGCTGGTGAACCGCCGCCGGGCCGTCGCCGGGGTGCTGGCGGCGGCCGTGCTCGGCGCGGGCGCGCTGGCCGGCTGCTCCTCCGGCAAGAGCGCGAGCAGCGTCGCCTCCTCGGCCGCGGGCGAGATCGAGAAGGGCGTGAGCGCCGCGGCCTCCGCCGCGTCCGCGCTGGCCTCGGCGGCGGGCGGGGCGGGGGCGCTGATCTCCTCGGCGCAGGCGGAGGCCTCGGCGGCGGTGTCGGCGGCCAACTCGGCGGTCGCGGGGATCAAGGGCGGGCTGGACGCCAAGGCGGACGTGGCCGCGGGGGAGGTGTCCACCGGCTCGGACGGGAAGGCGCAGGTGGAGCTGACCGTCACCAACCACGGGCAGCAGTCGTACCGGTACGTGGTCCAGGTGAACTTCACGGACGACTCCGGCACGGTGCTGGACGCCGTCGCGGTGACGGTCGACGACCTGGCGGCCGGGCAGAGCGCCAAGGCCACGGCGCGCAGCAACCGTCAGCTGTCGGGCACCGTCAAGGCCGTGGTGGCGAACGCGATCCGGTACTGACGGCGCGGCTCGGCGCGGGGGCGGAACCTTAAGCGCGGCTCAAGGCCCAACGGGACCCCTTGACGGGGGAGTTGGTCTAGTCCATTTTTATTCCCCAGGTGCAGGGAGCCCCTGAACCGGCGTCAACGGCCTCCGGGCCGGGGGCGCCGGTTCGGCACATCCCGGTGTCCGTCCGTCCAGGCCCGATCACGCTCCCCGCCGACTCCACCCAGACGCTCCAGCCCCGACACCCCACCCCTGATCTGTCATGTCCCGGCCGTCCGGCCCCACCACGGACGCGCGCCCCCGGGGCGACGGAACCCCCACAACCAGGAGTAACGCACCCATGCTGCGCTCACGCATCGAACGGGCCGGGACGCCGGCTCCGCAGGACGGCCGCCGACGCCGGCCGAAGAGCCTGGCCGCCGTCGCGGCCGGCACCGCCGCCTCCCTGCTGCTCGGCGCGGGCCTCGCGCTGACCGGCGGCGGCGCGGCCAACGCCGCGACCACCAACTCCACCGGCGCGGCCGCCACCAGCGGCGGCATCAAGGTCGCCTACTTCGACCAGTGGTCGATCTACGCGAACGCGTACTACCCCAAGACGATCCAGGACACCGGCGTCGCCGGGAAGCTGGACTACATGATCTACTCGTTCGCCAACATCCACCCGACCGACCTCGGCTGTTTCGAGGCCACCAAGGCGGCGAGCGGGGACGACAACAACCCCAACGCGGGCGACGGCGCGGGCGACGCGTTCGCCGACTACCAGAAGAGCTTCGGCCCGGACATCTCGGTCGACGGCGTCGGCGACGCCTGGGGCCAGCCGATCGCGGGCAACTTCAACCAGCTGAAGAAGCTGAAGGCGAAGAACCCCAAGCTCAAGATCCTGATCTCGCTGGGCGGTTGGACCTACTCCAAGTACTTCTCGGCGGCGGCCGCCACGGACGCCTCGCGCAAGCACCTGGTCTCCTCCTGCCTCGACATGTTCATCAAGGGCAACCTCCCCTCGGACGCCGGCTACGGCGGCCCGGGCTCGGCGGCCGGCCTCTTCGACGGCGTCGACATCGACTGGGAGTACCCGGGCGGCGGCGGCCACACCGGCAACCTCTCCAACCCGGCCGACAAGCAGAACTTCACCCTGCTGCTGCAGGAGTTCCGCAACCAGCTGGACGCGCAGGGCAAGGCGGACGGCAAGACCTACGCCCTGTCGGCGGCGGTCGGCGCCGGCCAGGACAAGATCATGAACGTCGAGACCGACAAGGTCGGCCAGTACCTGACCTTCCTCGACGTCATGACGTACGACATGCACGGTGCGTGGGACGCCCAGGGACCGACCAACCACCAGGCCCCGCTGTACTCCGGCCCGAACGACCCGATGACCCCGGCCAAGCCGGGCCACGGCAAGTACTCGATCGACAACGCGATCAAGGCGTGGACGGCCGGCGACCCGGACTACGGCATCCCCGGCGGCTTCCCGGCCAACAAGATCAACATGGGTGTGCCGTTCTACTACCGCGGCTGGACCGGCGTCCAGAACAACGGAAGGAACGGCCTCTTCCAGACCGCCACCGGCCCGGCCGCCGGCGCCCCGATGTCCGGCAGCGTCCCCGGCATCCAGATGTACAAGGAGCTGGGCGGCTTCGTCGACAACCCGTCCAGGACCTTCTGGGACGACGACGCCAAGGCGACGTACTTCTACGACGGCACCACCTTCTGGAGCGGTGAGGACGCCAGGTCGATCCAGGCCAAGATCGACTACGCGCACTGCAACGGCCTCGGCGGCTCCTTCGCCTTCTCGCTGTACGACCTGGGCACCAAGACCGCCCTGTTCGACACGATGGTGAACGCCACCAACGGCTCCGCGGCCGGCTGCCCGGCCCCGCCGACCGGCACCCCGACCCCGACCCAGACCCCGACCGGGACGCCCACGGGCACGCCGACCGGCACCCCGACCGGGACGCCCACGGGCACTCCCACCGGGACCCCGACCGGCACGCCGACCTCCCCGGCCACCTGCTCGGCCGCCCCGAGCTGGGACCCGAACACCACCTACGCCGCCGGCGGCACCAAGGTGTCGTGGAAGGGCCACTACTACACCAACAAGTGGTGGACCAAGGGCGAGGACCCGTCGCAGAGCGGGCAGTGGGGCGTCTGGGCCGACAACGGGCCCTGCTGACCCGGGCCGGCGCCCGACCGGCACCCGACCGGCACCCGAAACAGTGAGAGTCCGGCCCGCCGGGGGAATTCCCCCGGCGGGCCGGACTCTCACTGTTTCGGCTCCGGTTCACTGCGCCAGGTCGGCGGTGCGCCCGAGCGCGTCCGGCTGGGTCTCCTCGATCCGCCGCAGCATCCGGGCCAGCAGGCCGGAGAGCGCCGTCCGGTCCTCGCCGGCCAGGTCCTGGAGCAGCTCCTCCTCGAACACCGCCGCCATCCGCATCGACTCCAGCCACTTGTCGCGGCCGGTCTCGGTCAGCTCGATGATCACCCGCACCCGGTTGGACTCGTCCCGCTCCCGGGTGACCAGGCCGTCCGCGACCATCCGGTCGATCCGGTGCGTCATCGCCGCCGGGGTGAGCCCGAGCCGCTTGGCGAGCTCGCCCGGCCCCAGCCGGTAGGGGCTGCCGGCGACCACCAGGGCCTTGAGCACCTCCCACTCGGCGGACGTGATTCCGAGCACGGTCAGCTGCCGGTCGTACGCCACGCCCATCCGCCGGGAGACCCGGTTGAGGGTCTGCACGATCGTCTCCACCTGCGGGTCCACGGTGGGGAACTCCCGCTGGTAGAGCGCCACCTGCTCGGCGATGCCGATCTCCAGGGCGGTGGCCGGCGCGGGCTTGTCGGTCGCCGGCCCCGGCTTGTCCGTAGTCATGCCGAACAGTGTCGCACGGCTGTGCACCCCTTAAGACTTTGACACCGCACTCTTCCGGTGCTAAGACTTTATCTCGTCAAACTTTAGCTCTGAAATCTTCTGGCCTTAAGAGTCCAGCACTCAAGAGTGACCAGTCGACCCAGGAAGGGATGTGCACGGTGACCGGCACGGTGAAGCAGCAGAGGCAGCAGCGACGTGGGGCGGGCAGCCCGCTGCGCCGCGTCCAGATCGGCAACGCGCTCAGCGCGTTCGGCAGCGGGTTCACGATGCCGTACATGTTCGTGTACGTGGACCAGGTGCGCGGGCTGGGTTCGCTGGCGGCCGGGATGGTGTTCACCGTGTTCGCGCTGGCGGCGCTCGTCGTCCTGCCGTTCACCGGCCGCGGCATCGACCGGTACGGCCCGCGCCCGGTGCTGCTGACCGGTGCGGCGCTGGCCGCCACCGGCGCGTTCGCCTTCGGGCACGCCACCGGCACCCCGGCCCTGCTGGTCTCCTCCTTCCTGTTCGGCGCGGGTGTCACCACCTGCCAGCCGGCGCTCGCCACGATGATCGTCCGCTGCTCCACGGCGGCGACCCGCTCGCACGCCTTCGCGCTGCAGTTCACCCTGGTCAACCTGGGCATGGGCATCGGCGCCCTGGTCGGCGGGCAGATCGTGAACGTCGCCGACCCGGCCAGCCTCACCCGGCTGTTCACCATCGAGGCGGCGACCTTCCTCGGCCTCGCCCTGGTCACCGGCACCGCCCGGATGCCGCGGGCCAACCTGACCGTCGTCCAGGAGAAGCACGACGGCCCGACCGGCCTGCGCGCCCTGCTCGCCGACAAGGCGATGCTGCGGCTCAGCATCCTCGCCGGGCTGATCTTCTTCACCTGCTACGGCCAGTTCGAGTCCGGCGTCGCGGCCTTCGCCACCGACACCGTCGGCACCGCGCCGTCCACCCTGGGCTTCGCGATCGGCGCCAACGCGGTGACCATCGTCGTCCTGCAGATGTTCATGGTGCGGATCACCGCGCGCCGCCGCCGCACCACCGCGATGGCCGCCGCCGGCCTGGTCTGGCTCGCCGCCTGGGGGATGGCCCTGGTGGCCGGCCTGATACGGACCGAGACCATGGCCGCCACGGTCGCCATCGTCTCGATCTACGCCCTGTTCGGCGTCGGCGAGTCGCTGCTCGCGCCGACCATGGGCCCGATGGTCGCCGACCTCGCCCCGGCCCGACTGCTCGGCACCTACAACGCCGGGTACGCCCTGGTGAAGCAGATCGCCATCGCGGTCGGCCCGGCCGTGGGCGTGCTCCTGGTCGGCTCCGGCACCTGGCCGCTCTACCTCGCGGCCATGGCGGGCTGCACGCTGCTGATCGTCGCCCTGGCCGTCCGGCTGCGCCCGCACCTCACGCCGGAGCAGGACAACGCGGCCCCGGCCGTGGTCCGCACGACGGCCCCGGTCCGGGAGCTGCAGACGGCCGCGTAGCGCCGGCTCGCGCAAGGGTGTTCGAGAGGGCGCCGACCAGGTCACCTGGTCGGCGCCCGTCGCGCTTGGCTTCGCGGGCACCGCCACATAGTGTCGGTGCCTGTCGCCCGTCCGGCCCCGGCCGGCGCGGCAGACCCGGGCGGACCGGTACGGCGGGCCCGGGCAGAGCAGACCAGTCGCACCGGCGAAGACAGGCGAAATCGGCGAGGCTATGACCCAAGCGGCGCTCACGCACCCCCCGGCGGCCCCGGCCCCCACCACCCCGGCCCCGGCACCGACCCCGCGCCGACTGCCGCCCTGGATGGCCCGGCACGCCGGCTGGCTCGGACCGATCGGCGTCGCACTCTTCGCCGGCCTGCTGCGGTTCTGGAACCTCGGCTACCCCAACTCCTTCGTCTTCGACGAGACGTACTACCCCAAGGACGCCTGGTCGCTGCTCCAGCAGGGCTACGAGGGCACCTGGCCGGACCACGCCAACACGGACATCCTGGCCGTCCCGCAGAGCATCCCGCTGAACGCCGCCCCCGAGTTCGTCGCGCACCCGCCGCTCGGCAAATGGGTGATGTCGATCGGCGAGCAGCTGTTCGGGCTGCACCCCTTCGGCTGGCGGTTCATCACCGCCCTGCTCGGCACCCTCTCCGTGCTGATGCTGGCCCGGATCGGCCGCCGGCTCTTCGGATCCACCCTGGTCGGCTGCACCGCCGCGCTGCTCATGTCCGTCGACGGCCTCCAGCTCGTGATGAGCCGGATCGGCCTGCTGGACGGCATCCAGATGTTCTTCGTGCTCGCCGCCTTCGGCAGCCTGCTGGTCGACCGCGACCACGCCCGGGCCCGGCTCGCCGCGGCCGACGACGCCGACCGGGCGCGGCTGGGGCTGCGCCCCTGGCGGATCGCCGCCGGCGTGTTCCTCGGCGCCGCCTGCGCCGTCAAGTGGAACGGCGCCCCGATCCTCGCCGCGCTCGGCATCCTGACCGTGCTGTGGGACCAGTCCGGCCGCCGCGGGGCCGGCGCCCGCCGCCCCTGGCGCTCGATGCTGCGCCGGGACGCCGGGCCCGCCCTGCTCGCCGTGGTCGGCTCCGCCCTCGTGGTGTACGTCGGCTCCTGGAGCGGCTGGCTGGCCAGCGGCGCCGGCGGGGACGGCGCGAGCGGCTACGACCGGCACTGGGCGGACGGCCGGGCCGGCCTCTCCCCGGACAGCTTCCTCGGCGTGTCGCTGCCGCAGGTCCCGATGGGCTGGGTGCCCGCGCCGCTGCGCAGCCTGTGGCACTACCACTCGCAGATGCTCGACTTCAACACCGGCCTCAACCAGCCGCACACCTACCAGTCCAACCCCTTCGCCTGGCTGGTCGACGGCCGGCCCGTCTCGATGTACTGGGAGCAGGTGCCGAACGGTCAGCGCGGCTGCACCGCCACCGGCGGCTGCGCGGCGCAGATCCTGGGCCTGGGCACCCCGTTCCTGTGGTGGGCGGCCTGCTTCGCGCTGGCCTACCTGCTATGGCGCTGGTTCTTCCGCCGGGACTGGCGCTCGGGCGCCGTGCTGGCCGCGGTCGCCGGGATCTACCTGCCCTGGTTCCGCTTCCAGGAGCGGACGATCTTCTCCTTCTACATGGTCGTGCTGGTGCCGTTCCTGTGCCTGGCCGTCGCCCAGATGCTCGGCGCCATCCTCGGCCCGCCCGGCTGCAGCGTCGAGCGCCGCCGCTACGGCGCGATCGGGGCCGGGCTGATCGTGGTCGCGATCGTCGGCTGCTTCGCCTTCTTCTACCCGCTGTACTCGGCGGAGGTGATCCCGATGTCGGCCTGGCAGGACCGGATGTGGTTCACCAGCTGGATCTGATGCCGCTGGTTCCGGTGGCGCTGGCTTCGGTGGCGCAGGGTCCGGTGCGGTCGGCGGCCTCGGGCGGCCAGCTGCTGCCGGTCACCCCGGCGCTCTGGGCGGTGGCGGCGGTGCTGCTGCTGGCCGCCGTGGCGGTCGCCGGGTGGGGCCTGCTCGGCCACGGGCACGCGGTGCTGCGGGCCGGTCTGCGGGCGGTGGTGCAGCTGGCCGGCGTCGCGGCGGTGATCACCTGGGTGGTCGGCTCGCTGTGGTGGTCGGCGCTGTTCGTGCTGCTGATGTTCACCGTCGCGGTGCGCACCGCCGGGCGGCGGATGACCCCCGGCCCCGGCTGGGCCTGGGCGGCCGCCCCGATCGGCGCCGGGGTGCTGCCGGTGCTCGCCCTGCTGCTGGGCGTCGGCCTGCTGCCGCCGAAGGGCCTGTCCGTCATCCCGGTCGCCGGGATCATGATCGGCGGCGCGCTCACCGCGACCTCGCTGGCCGGGCGGCGCGCCCTGGACGAGCTGCGGCAGCGGCGCGGCGAGGTGGAGGCGGCGCTGGCGCTCGGCTTCGAGGAACGGGACGCGCGGCTGGAGATCTGCCGCACGGCGGCCGCGACCTCGCTCGTCCCGGCGCTGGACCAGACCCGCACGGTCGGCCTGGTCACCCTGCCCGGCGCCTTCGTCGGCATGCTGCTCGGCGGGGCCTCGCCCTCCCAGGCGGGGGCGGTGCAGCTGTTCGTGCTGGTCGCGCTGCTGGCGGTGGAGGCGGTGGCGATCGTGGTGGTGCTGGAGCTGGTCGGGCGGGGGCTGGTGACGGCCGGGTCGGTCGGCGGGGTCGGGTAGGCTGGAGCGCGTTGAAGGGGAGTAGCCCTCCACCGGACCGTCGACATACTGGCCCCCAGGGGCCCGGCGCCCGGGGCACCACCCGTACGGTGGGTGCCGGCGAGACCTTCGGCCGCAGTGCTGTGACCATTTCCAGTGCTGTCGGGCCGAAGCGTCCCCCGAGGGAAGTGCGACGGCCTGGCAGCCCGACCGAGGATCCCAACTGATGAGTCTGTCCATCGCCGCCCTGACCTTCGGCGTCATCTTCCTGGCCGAACTGCCGGACAAGACCGCGCTGGCCAGCCTGGTGCTCGGCACCAAGTACCGGGCGAGCTACGTCTTCGCGGGCGTCGCCGCCGCGTTCCTGGTCCAGGTGGTCATCGCGCTCGCCGCCGGCCACCTGCTGTCGATGCTGCCGCACCGCTGGGTCTCCGGCGTCACCGGCGCACTCTTCCTGATCGGCGCGGCGATGCTGCTGTTCCACGGCGGCGGGGACGACGAGGACGGGCACGCCGCCAAGGAGCCGTCCTCGAACAGCTTCTGGAAGGTTTCCGGGGCCAGCTTCGTGGTCGTCGCGATCGCCGAGTTCGGCGACCTGACCCAGATCATGACCGCCAACCTGGCCGCCAAGTACACCGACCTGCTGGCCGTCGGCCTCGGCTCCTGGCTGGGGCTGTGCGCGGTCGGCGGGATCGCGATCGTGGGCGGGCAGAAGCTGCTCAAGGTCGTGCCGATGAAGTGGATCGTCCGGGTCGCGGCGGCGATCATGATCGTGCTCGCGGGCGTCAGCATCGTCGGGGCGATCACGGGCTGAGGTTCTTCGGCTGCTCGGCGGCGCCTGCCGGTCGGCGGGCGCCGCTGTCGTGTCCGGGGCCGGTCAGCAGCCCGGGTCGGCGGAGAGGACGGCCTGGGTCTTGGGGCCGTACACGCCGTCCTCGCCCCGGATGTGGTTGTCGCGCTGGTAGCTGCGCAGCACCGTCCTGGTCCAGTCGTCGAAGGTGCCGGAGACGATCGACTGGTCGACGAAACCGCACTCGGCCACGTACAGGCTCTGCTGCATGGCCTTGACGTCCGGGCCGGTCATGCCGAGCTGGAGCAGGCGCGGGGTCGGCGGCGGCGTCGGGGTGGGCGTCGGGGTGGGCGTCGGTGTCGGCGTGGGGGTGGGTGTCGGGGTGGGCGTCGGCGTGTGGGTCGGCGTCGGGGTCGCCGTCCTGGTCGGGCTCGGCTTGCGGGTCGGCGTGGCGGTCGGGCTCGGCGCCTCGGTGGTGGGCTGCGCGCTCGGGGTGGGCGCGGCCGTCGTGGGCGGGTCGACCGGGGAGGGGGCCAGGGTGGTGGTCGGCAGCGGCTGCGCCTGGCGGTGGTCCGGGTCGGAGGAGGGCGTCACCGCGTAGGCGACGCCGATGGTGAGCGCCACCAGGAGGGCGCCGACCCCGGCGAGCAGCCCCTTGTGCCGGGCGAGCGGGCTTCGGTCGGCCTGTTCGGCGGCCCGTCTCGCGGCCCGGCCGCCGGGGGCGTCCGGCTCGGTGCCGGGCTCGGGCTCGTACGGGGCGTTGCCGAAGGGGAAGAAGCCGAGCTCCTCCCCGGGGGGCGGCTCGGGGGCGGGCACCGGGGGGAGCAGGGTGGTGGCGTAGCCGTCCGGGCCCGGGTGCTGGTTCGACTGGCCGGGCTGGCCGGGCTGGAGCGGCGGGGCGGTCGGCGGCAGGGGCGGCAGCACCGTGGTCGCGAACGGGTCGGCGGCCGGTGCGGCGGTCGGTCCCGTGGCCGGTCCGGTGGTCGGCCCGCCCGCCCGGTACTCGGCCGGGTACTCCTCGACGACCTGCCCGGGCGTCTGCGACACGTACGGGCGCACCAGCGGCGGGCCCTCGAGGTGCGGCAGGACGGCCGTCTCGGTGAGGCTCGGGTCCGGGAGGCAGCCGCACCCGGTGGCTCGTGCGGCGCCGCACGTCGGGCAGTGCTGGTCCGGCATCGGCCGGTCCTCCTCGGATCTCGGGTGGCTTCCACGGCGCCCCGGGCGGTTCCCGGCGCACGATCGCCGCTGATTATGCAGGACGCTCCGGAAGGGGGACAGGGACGTTCGGGTCCGATGGGGTGGTTGTGCCGGTTGGTGGTGGTTGGGCCCGGGTGAACGTCCGGGAAACGCGTGGCTCGCCAGGGTGCGCACCGGGGGGTGGTGCTCCTCTCGTGGGTTCGTGGCCGCAGGATCGGCCACCCGCCCATGACGGTCCACGCGCCCGTCGAGCGGCAAGGAACGCCCTCCGCCCTGTCAAGTTCGTGCAACGAAGGGGAAGTTGGGTTTGGGGCGGCCGGTGACGACGGTCACGGCGTGCCGAACCAGCGCGGGGTGTCGAGCCGGAACGGGTCCCCGGGGGCGAGCTGCCGCAGGCCGTCCTCCAGTCGGCGCAGCTGCTCCTCGCCGAGGGTCGCCGACCACTCGGCGCGCAGCTCGTCGAAGATCCGCGCCGAGCGGGCGAGGCAGTCCACGCCCCGGTCGGTGAGCCGGACCACCTTGCGCCGGGCGTCGGCCGGGTCGCTGACGCGCTCGACGTAGCCGAGCTGTTCCAGGCCCTCGATGGTCTTGCCCGCGGCCTGCTTGGAGACGCCGAGCCGGCGGCCGAGTTCGACGGCGGTGGTGCCGTGCGGGCCGATCGCCTGGAAGACGAAGCCGTGCATCGGGCGCAGGTCGGGGTGGCCTTCGCGGGCGATGCGTTCGTGCAGCTCGTCGATGATCGTCCGAAAGGCGAGCAGGAGCCGCAGCGGCAGTTCGAAGCCGGGCGGGGTCGGGTCTGTTGACACGGATGGACAACCTCGTTGACTATATGGACAACTTCATTGACCATCTTAGGGGGTTCCTCCACCATGCCCGTCATCCGTCACGCCGACGCCCGCCGCACCGAGACGCCGAACGCCGTCATGACCACCTACGCCTCGCCCACCCAGGGCGCCACCTCCCTCGCCCTGTGGCGGGTCGAGATGGCGGCCGACCGGCAGGGCCCGCTGCACGCCATGGACGCCGAACAGATCTGGACCTTCCTGACCGGCTCCGCCACCGTCCTGCTGGGCGACGACACCCACACCGTCACCGCCGGCGACACCCTCGTCCTCCCCGCCGGCGTCGCCCGCCGGATCACCTCCGTCGAGGCCTTCACCGCCGTCGTCGCCGCCCCGTCCCCCTCCCGCGCCTACAACCCCGACGCCGTCACCCCGCCCGGCGCCTGCGCCGCCGCCCCGCGCGACGACGAGCGCGTCCTCCCCGCGTGGATCGCCTGACGGCCGCCGCGTGAGGTGTAGCAGACTGCTCGGGAACGTCCCTCCCGGCGGCCGCACCAGGCGGCCCCGGCGGAACAGGAGAGGTGCGGCATGTCCGTCGTCAAGATCAACGTCCTGACCGTCCCCGCCGAGCAGCGCGAGGTGCTGGAGCAGCGCTTCGCCTCCCGGGCCGGTGCGGTGGAGAACTCGGACGGCTTCGAGTGGTTCGAGCTGCTCCGCCCGGTCGAGGGCACGGACCAGTACCTGGTGTACACCCGGTGGCGCAGCGAGGAGGACTTCAAGGCCTGGATGGAGGGGCCGATGAAGGCCGCGCACCAGGGCGGCGGCGAGGGTGGCGAGGCGCCGAAGCGGCCGGCGGCGAGCGGGTCCACCCTGTGGTCCTTCGAGGTCGTCCAGTCGGCGGGCCCGAAGGCCTGACGCGGGGAGGACGGGCGGCGCGCTCCGGTTCGGGGGATCCGGGGCGCGCCGTGCTGTTCAGGCCGCGGCGGCGTAGAGGACTTCGCGCAGGCCGGGGACGGTTTCGCGGTCGGCGCGCCAGACCAGGCGGAGGTGGAGGGGCGGGGGGTCGAGGGGGAGGCGGACCAGGGCGCCGGAGGCGAGCTGGTCGTGGACGGCGAAGTGGGGGAGCAGGGCGATGCCGAGGCCCTGTTCGGCGCAGGCGCGGGTGACGGCCACGCCGCCGGTGCGGACGCGTTCCACGTCGTGGCCGAGGAGGCGTTCGCCGGCCAGCCGGAAGGAGCAGGCGGGGGCGTTGACCAGGAGGCGGTGGCCGCTGAGGGCTTCGCGGGTGAGTGCGGTCGCGCGGGCCAGCGGGTGGGCGGGGGCGGCGACCAGGGCGAGCGGGACGTCCCTGAGGTCGACGTGGTCGAGCGGGGCGGGCGGGAGGTAGAAGCCGAGTTCGCCGAGCGGGCCGGCGGTGTCCAGGATCAGCGCGGCCTCCAGGGCCCCGGCGGCGACGCCGCCGAGCAGGGCGTCCCGGGCGGTGTCGGTGTGCAGGGAGACGTCCAGGTCGGGCCGGCGCTCGGCGAGGCGGGCCAGCACGGCGGGGACGTGGGTGGCCGCGATGGTCTCCAGGGCGCCGAGGCGCAGCCGGGGCCGGTCGGCGACCACCTCGCGGCGGGCCTGGTCGGCCTGGTCGAGCAGCTTGCGGGACCAGGGCAGCAGCCGCTCGCCGGCCGGGGTGAGGGTCATCCCGCGCGGGGCCCGGTCGAACAGCTCGACGCCCAGGCTGCGTTCGAGGGTGCGGACCTGCTCGGACACGGAGGAGGGGGCGAGGCCGAGCGCCACCGCCGCGGCGGTGACGGTGCGGTGGGCGACGACGGCCTCGAAGACGCGCAACTGACGTAGTTCCACTGGTCCCTCCGACTTCCCGAACGCTTGCGGTCCTGCCCGAACGGTGGTGGTTCTGCCCGCACGGCTGGGGCCCCGGTGCTGCGGGACAGCGTACGGGTGCGTTCGGAAATTCCGAACGGTGCATCAGGATCCGGCGGTGGAGGGGCGGGGTGCCGCCCGCGCAGAGTGGGTGCCCGATCCCCCCTCGACCCTCGACTCCCGACCCCGGAGACCCACCGATGACCTCTCCTGCCCTCCTCGCCGCCGCGACGCCGGCGGCGGCCCACCGTGCGCGCTCCCGCACCCGCGCGCTGCTGGGCATCTCGCTCGGCTACTTCATGGTGCTGCTCGACACCACCGTCCTCGCCGTCGCCGAGCCCGACCTGGCGTCCTCGCTGGGCAGTTCGACCGCCGGACTGCAGTGGGCCGTCACCGGCTACAGCGTCGCCTTCGGCGCGCTGCTGCTGTCCGCCGGCGCCGTCGCCGACCGCCACGGCGCCCACCGGGCCTTCCGCCTCGGCATCGCCGCGTTCGGCGCGGGCTCGCTGCTCAGCGCCTTCGCACCGGACATCTGGACGCTGGTCGCGCTGCGCGCCGTCCTCGGCGCCGCGGCGGCGGCCTGCGTCCCGGCGAGCATGGCGCTGATCACCCGGCTGTACCCGGTCGCCGCCGAGCGGGCCCGGGCGGTGGCCGTCTGGGCGGCCGTCAGCGGCTGTGCGATGGCGTTCGGGCCGATGGTCGGCGGGGTGCTGGTCGACCTCGCGGGGTGGCGCGCGGTGTTCCTGGTGAACGTTCCGCTGGCGGCCCTGGTGCTCGGCCTGGTGGCCGGCCGGACCGTGCACGGCCCGCGCGGCGAGCGGCGGATCGACTGGTGGGGCCAGCTGGCGGCCTGCGCCACCCTCGCCCTGGGCACGGACGCGCTGATCGCGCTGGGCGACTCCGCCTGGCCGCACGCGGGTTGGTCGGGCCTCGGCGGGGCCGTCGCGGTCGCGGCCTTCGTCCGGCGCGAGCGGCGCAGCCCGGCCCCCGTCCTGCCGGCGGCGGTGCTGCGGGCGCGCGGAATGGGCGCGCTGCTGCTGGCGGGCGCCGCGGTGAACTTCGCGCTGCTGGGCGTGCTGTTCGTGCTGCCGCTGCTGCTCCGGCGGGAGCTCCACCTGTCGCCCGCCACGGCCGGGCTGGCGTTCCTGCCGATGACCCTGCCGCCCGGCTTCAACCCGCTGCTCACCGGGCGGATCGTCGCCAAGGTCGGGCCGTGGAAGCCGGTGCTGGGCGGGCTCGCCCTGCTGGCCGCCGGCTGCGGGGTGTTCGCCGTGGCCGTGCTGCTCGGCACGCCGTACCCGCTGCTCGCCGTGGGCCTGCTGGCGGCCGGGTTCGGCGTCTCCTTCGCGCTGCCCGCGCTGGTCACCGCCGTCGTCACCACCGCCCCCGAGGGCGGCGCGGGTGCGGCGGGCGGCCTGCTCAACGCCGTACGGCAGGTCGGCGCGACGCTCGGGGTGGCCGTGATGGGCGCCTTCGCCGCCGGCGCGTCGCTGGCCTGGGCGATGCTGCTCCCGGCGGCGGCCTGCGCGGCGGCGGCCCTCGCGGTGCGGCGGGCCCGGCGGCCGCTAGATTCGTGATCATGAGAACACCGATGGGGGGCGGCCGGTGGCCGCAGGCAGTGCTCGACCGACTGGGGGCGGAAGGACCGGGGGCGGACCGCTTCCGCCGGGGTACGGCCGGGGCGCTGGTGGCGGTCGCCGCGCTGCTGTTCGGCTGGATCCTGGTGCTCGGGTCGACGACCCGCGGGCAGGCCGAGGTCCGGAACTGGTCCGTCGTGTGGATCGGGCTGGACGTCCTCCAGGTCACCGGCCTGATCGCCACCGGCCTGCTGCTGGCCCGCCGGTCACGCCTCGCGGCGCTGGCCGCCGCCGCCTCCGCGACGCTGCTGTTCCTCGACGCCTGGTTCGACGTGATGACCGCCGAGGGCGGCGGCGCCTGGTACCTCGCGCTGGCGATGGCCCTGCTCGTCGAACTGCCCGCCTCGCTGGCCCTGGCCGCGCTGTCCCGGTCCGCGCTGGACTGGTGACCGGCGGCGCGTGGTCTGAGCGCGCGCCGGGCCGAGTGCGCGTGCGCCGCCTGAACGAGTGACAGCGGTGGGAGTTTGACGCCTCGTTACGGCCTTACGGTGAACATGGCGATGCCGGGTGCCCCGTGGGCGGCCGGGTGGGGGCTCAGCCGCCCGGTGGGTGGAAGTCGACCGGGGCGTCGAAGGCGGCGCGGCGGGTGGCGCGGCGCAGGGCGCGCAGGACGGGGGTGCCGAGGGTGAGGCAGAGCACCACGGTGAGGGCGGCCCGGGGCAGGTCCCAACCCAGCGACGTGGTCAGGCAGTAGGCGGCGAAGCGGACCAGGTTGGCGGGCAGCGGATCGCCCGGCACGAAGGAGATCGAGCCGGCCAGCCCGCCGATGTACGGCCAGCCCTGGAGGTTCATGATCGTGCCGTAGAGGACGGCCGCGAGGGCGCCGTAGCCCGCCAGCAGGGCGAGTTCGCGGCGGCCGCGCAGCGTGGCGGCGCCGGGCAGCAGGCCCGCGCCGAGGCAGACCCAGCCCATGGCGAGCATCTGGAACGGCAGCCACGGCCCCACCCCGCCGGTCAGCAGGGCGGAGGCGAACATCGACAGCGACCCCAGGACGAAGCCGAAGCCCGGCCCGAGCACCCGCCCGGAGAGCACCATCAGGAAGAACATCGGCTCCAGGCCCGCCGTCCCCGCGCCGAGCGGGCGCAGGGCCGCGCCCGCGGCCGCCAACACCCCCAGCAGCGCTACCGACTTGGCGTCCAGGCCCGGCGCGCCGCCGCCCGCCGTACGGCCCTCGGAGATCTGGGCGACGACGACCGCGAGGAGCAGCGGGAGCAGCAGCGCGAACAGCCAGGGGGCGTCGGCGGAGTGGCCGACCAGGGCCGAGTCGGTGGCGGCGAGCAGCGGCCAGCCGAACGCGGCGACGCCGACCAGGGAGACCAGGGCCAGCGAGGCGACGGACCGGCGGCCGAGCGGGACGGGACGGTTGGGCGGGACGGGGCGGTTGAGGGTGGGTCGGTCGCTCATGCGCGCAGCGCCTCCGCGACCTGCCCGACCGTGAGCCACGGCCCCGGCGCCAGCACCTTCGCCACCTGCGGGGCGAACGCGGGCGAGGAGACCACGACCTCGGCGGTCGGCCCGTCCGCGACGATCTCGCCCTCGGCCAGGATCACCGTGCGGTGGGCGAGTTCGGCCGCCAGCTCGACGTCGTGCGTCGCCAGCAGGACGGCGTGGCCCTCGGCGGCGAGGTCGCGCAGGATGCCGACCAGCCGGGCCTTCGCGGCGTAGTCCAGGCCGCGGGTCGGCTCGTCGAGGAGCAGCAGCGGCGGCCGGGCGGTGAGCACCACCGCGAGCGCCAGGGTGAGCCGCTGGCCCTCGGAGAGGTCGCGCGGGTGGGCGGTGTCGGCGATGCCCGGCAGCAGGCGCTCGACCAGGGCGCGGCAGGTGCCGGGCGCGGCGCCCGCGTCCGCGTCGGCGGCCGCGCACTCGGCGGCGACGCTCTCGCCGTACAGCAGGTCGCGCGGATCCTGCGGGACGAGGCCCACCTCGCGGATCAGCTCGGCCGGGCGGGTGCGGTGCGGGGTGCGGCCGCCCACCCGGACGCTGCCGGAGGCCGGGGCGTGCAGCCCGACCAGGCTGCCCAGCAGGGTGGACTTGCCGGCGCCGTTGCGGCCCATCAGGGCGGTGATCTCGTACGGGCGCAGCGCCAGGTCCACCCCGCGCAGGGCGGGCACCGGGCCGCGCCGGACGGCGAGGCGGTCGGCGGTGGCGGTCGGCGTCGCGGTCTGTGCCGTGGCCGGGGTCCCGGCCGGCGCGCGGCCGTCCAGCCGCTCCCGCAGCGGCGCGGCCTTGCGCCGGGCGTCCCGGACGGACAGCGGCAGCGGGCGCCAGCCCGCGAGCCGGCCCAGGCCCACCACCGGCGGGTGCACCGGCGAGTGCGCCATCACCTCGGCCGGCTCGCCCAGCACCGGTTCCTCGCCCGGCGCCAGCAGCAGCACCTGGTCGGCGTACTGCACCACCCGCTCCAGCCGGTGCTCGGCCATCAGCACGGTGGTGCCGAGGTCGTGCACCAGCCGCTGCAGCACCGCCAGCACTTCCTCGGCCGCGCCCGGGTCGAGCGCCGACGTCGGCTCGTCCAGGACCAGGACGCGCGGGTGCACGGTCAGCACCGAGCCGATCGCGACGCGCTGCTGCTGGCCGCCGGAGAGCGAGGTGAGGGCGCGGTCGCGCAGGTCGGCGAGGCCGAGCAGGTCGAGCGTCTCCTCGACCCGGCGGCGCATCACGTCGCCGGGCAGGCCCAGGGACTCCATGCCGTAGGCGAGTTCGTCCTCCACCGTGTCGGTGACGAAGTGCGCCACCGGATCCTGCCCCACCGTGCCGACCACGTCCGCGAGCTCGCGCGGCCGGTGCTCGCGGGTGTCCCGCCCGGCCACCGTGACCCGGCCGCGCAGCACACCGCCCGTGAAGTGCGGCACCAGGCCGCTGACCGTCCCCAGCAGGGTGGACTTGCCCGACCCGGACGGCCCCACCAGCAGGCAGAGTTCGCCCTCCGGAACGGTCAGGTCGAGGCCGCTGAGCGCGGGCGCCGGGGCGTCCGCGTACTGGACGGAGACCTGCTCGAAGGTGATCACGATGCCCTCCGGGGCGGGGTCGGGGCGGCGAACGCCGGCACCAGGCCGAGGAGTACGACCAGGACGGCGCCCAGCGGCAGCACGGGGACGGTCGGCGGGACGACGGTCGGGGCGAAGGCCGCCGGATCGCGGCCGGCCAGCACGACGGTGAGCGCCGCCACGGCGGCGCCGGAGGCGGCCGTCAGCCACTCTGGTACGGCCCAAGGGTCGGGCCGGTAGCGGGATCTGACGGAGCGTCGGTTGCCGAGCAGCAGCCCGGCGAAGGCGGCGGCCAGGCCGAGCAGCAGGACCGGCGGGGCCCAGCCCGCCCCACCCGCGCTCAACAGCCCGTACGCGGCCAGGCAGACGCCGAGCAGCCCGGCCAGCGTCAGCCCCGCGGTGGCCGCCGCGATCCGGCGCGGGACGTCGGCGGTACGGCCGAAACCACGGGTGTCCATGGCCGCGGCCAGCGCGACGGAACGCTCCAACGCGCCCTCCAGGACGGGCAGTCCGACACTCAGCACCGCCGCGACACCCCGGTCCGAACGGCCGCGCAGCCGGCGGGCGGCGCGCAGCCGGCGGACGTCCGCGACGAGGTTCGGCGCGAACGTCATCGCCACCACCACGGCCACACCCGCCTCGTACAGCGCCCCGGGCAGGGCACGCAGCAGCCGGGCCGGGCTCGCGAGGGAGTTCGCGGCGCCGACGCACACCAGCAGCACCGCCAGGCGCAGCCCGTCGTACAGCGCGGACAGCAGGCCCTCCACGGTCACCCGGCCGCCGATCCGCACCCCCTGCGCCCAGGCCGGGAGCGGCACCTCGGGCAGCGTGAACAGGACGTGGGTGCCCGGGATCGGCGAACCGAGGAGGACCGCGAAGACCAGGCGGATGCCCAGGACCACCAGGCCCAGGCGCAGGAACGCCCCGTACGACCGCGACCACGGCGCGTCGCCGCGCCTCGCCGCGACCACGTAGCCGGCGGTCGCGGCGAGCAGGAGGAGGATCGCCGGGTTCGTGGTCCGGGTCGCCGCCGCGCCCATCTCGAGCGCCCACAACCACCAGGCGCCGGGATGCAGTTGGCGGGGGCCGGCGGGCGGGCGGGTGGCGGGGGGCGTGCGGCTCACGGGCGCGTCCTGGGGGAGGGGTGCGGGGCATCGTCGGTGCGGGGCGCTGCCGCGCCCGTCCGCAGCTGCCCGGCGGCGGGGTGCGGGTGGCGGGGCCCGGTGGGCGGTGGGGAGGGGAGGGGCGTACGGCTCACGGGTGCGTCCTGGGGCGGGGGTTCACGGGTTGCGGCGGCGGCGCGTCTGCCAGACGGCGCCGGCGGCGAGGGCGGCGATCAGCGCGCCGCCGGTGACCAGGCCGACATCGGGCCCGGCGCCGCTGCCGGCGGCCTTGCCGGCGGCGTTGCTGCGGTGCTCGGCGGGCTCGGGGCTTCCGTTCGGCTGGGCGGCCGCTCCGGCCTCCACCTGTTCGCCGCACCCTGCCTGCGGGTAGCCGGCGATGGCGCACAGCAGGCCGTTGGAGTCGTAGCGCAGCGGCGGGGCGACGACGGCCAGCACCTCGGCGGAGGTCGCGCGCGGGGCGACGCTCGCGCACGCCGTCCGCTGCCCGGGCGGTGCGGCGGCGGACGACCCGGCGTCCTCGGCGGTGCCGAAGTCCAGCACGACGGCGACCCGCTTGCGGCCCTCCTGCGGGGGCGTCGCGGCGCAGATCACGTCGAAGCGGGCCTCGGCCCGGGGCTTCGTGGCCTGCCGCCCGCCGTCCGGACTCACGGCGAACCGCCAGCCGTCCACGGTGCCGTCCGGCGGTACGGCGATCGCGGGCCCGGCCTGCTGGTACGCCCAGCCGCCGTCCGTCCCGCTGCCGCGCCAGAACGACCAGTACCGGTACCCGGCCGCCTCGGCGGGCGCGGCGGCGACGAGCAGGAGCAGCGGGACGAGCACCGCCACGAGCCCGCGCGCCCACCGGCGCACGCGGACACCCGGAGCGCCCCCCGGGCGTCCTCGCCCCGGCGCCCGAAGCGACCACCCGGCGCGCCCGCGCCGGGCCGCCCCGGCGGTCCCGCCTGCACGGGCGGGACCGCCGGGGCCGGCCTTGCCCCGGCCGGCGGTTCCGGGGAGCGGGATCAAAGCCGCTGGCCGCGCTTGCGCTGGAGGCTGAGCAGCAGGCCGCCGCCGACGCCGATGAGGAGGCCGACGATGATCAGCCAGTACTGCCCGATGCCGTCGTTCTTCTTCGGCTCCGCCGTCGCGGCCGCCGCCGGGGACTCGGTGGCGGTGCCGGCCTGCGGGGCCGGGCCGAGGGCGGTGAGCTGGGCGGTGAGGGCGCCGGTGTCGCGCTGGGCGGCCTGGTCGACGAGCAGGAGGGTGGCGGTGGCGGCGGCGTCGGTGCCGTTCTTGGTCCAGGTGCCGCCTTCCTCGGCGAGCCAGTCGACGGCGCCGGCGGCCTGCTGGGGGTGGCCGCTCTGGATGAGGGAGAGGGCGGCCCAGGCGGTGGCGTTGTTGTCGGGGGCGGGGGCCGCGCCGGGGGTGGTGAGGGTGAGGTGGTTGCCGCCGGCGGTGAGCTGGGCGGTGAGGTAGGCGGCCGCGGCCTCGCCGGATTCGGCGTGGGCGACGGGGGCGCCGGCCGCCCCGGTGCAGGCGAGCGGCTTGGGGGCGGTCTCGGTGCGGGCGCCGGTGGCGACGGGCAGGTGGCCGCCGGCGGCGGCGAGTGCGGCCTGGCCGGTGGCGAGGGCGTTCGGGGCGAGGGGGCCGCCGGCCGGGTCGGGCTGGTAGGCGAAGGCGCCGCGCTGGTCGGCGGGGGCGGCGCAGCCGAGCTGGAACGCCCCGAGTCCGTCGAAGGCGTTCTTGCCGTTCTTGGCGACGCCCGCCGGGTCGGCCTTGGCGGCGAACAGGGCGTTGACGGCGAGCCCGGTGGAGTTGGCGTCGCCGGGGCTGCCGGGGTTGTAGGACCAGCTGCCGTCCGCGTTCTGGTTGTCCTTGAGCCACTGGACGCCCTTGTCGACGGCCGGCTGGTGCCCGCCGAGGGCGACCAGGGCCTGGACGGCGACGGCGGTGGCGTTGCTGTCCTCGGTCTTGGCCTGGCAGGGGGCGCCGGCGGCCCGGTAGGAGGGCCAGCCGCCGTCCTCGCACTGCTGCCCGGTGAGCCAGGCGACGGCGGTGTCCGCCGGGGTGACCTTGGCGTTCGCGAGCGCCGTCAGGGCCAGCGACTGCCGCCACACCCCGTCGTACTGCGGGTCGCCCTTGCCGTACAGGCCCTCGGGCACCGGGGCGGTGGAGGCGGCCGGGGCAGGGCTGTCGGCGAGGGCCGGTGCGGCGGCGGCGCCGGCCAGCAGGGCGGCGGACAGGGCGGCGGCGCCCAGGCGGGCGGCGGTCAGCATGGTGGAGGTGTGCCTTTCGGTGAGCGGTGGTGGCCCCGGTGCGGGGCCGTTCCGTAGTCCTCGACGGGTGCCGGGCGCGCGGGGCGCCGGGCGGGCCGCTCGCCCCTCCCCGGGAGGTCCGGCTCGCCCGGCCGCCACCCGATCGGGTGGCGGCCGGGCTCACGGTTGCGGGGTCAGCGCCGGATTGGCACCGGCTTCCCCCGGGGGAGGAGCGGGATGAAGTTGTGCGGGACGTGCTGCCCGTCGACTCTAGCCGCCGGGCCCGGCCGGCGCCGCCGGCCCGGACAGGAACAGGTTCCAGAAACCGCCCCGGGGAGCCGCCGCCGTCACGGCAGGTCCAGCAGCCGTGCCGCGGTGTGCAGGTCGGCCCGGACCTCGGCGATCGAGGCGCGGCCGGAGAGCCAGGCGACGAGCGCCGAGTGCCAGGTGTGCTCGATGACCCGGACGGCGGCCCGCTGGCTCTCGCTGGGCGGCTCGGACTGGCCGATGGCGTCCAGGATGAGCTGTCCGGTGGCGGCGCCGACGCGGTCGACGACGGCCGCGACCGAGCGGTCGGCGAAGCACATCGAGCGGACCATCGCCTCGGCCAGCAGCGGTTCGCGCTGCAGCGCGTGGAAGGCCCGGGTGAGCGCGTCGGCGACCCGCAGGGCCGGTTCCGGGTCGGTGGGCGGGTGTCGCCGGATGTGCTCCTGGAGGCCCTGCAGCTGCTCCAGCATGACCGCGACCAGCAGGTGGACCTTGGACGGGAAGTAGCGGTACAGCGTGCCGAGGGCGACCTGGGCGCCCTCCGCGACCTCCCGCATCTGCACCGCCTCGTACCCGCCGCGCGCGGCCAGCGCGGTGGCGGAGCGCAGGATGCGCCGGCGGCGCTCGGCCTGGCTGGCGGTCAGCGGCGGCTCGCCCGGCGACGGCGGGACGGGGCTCGCGGACGAGGTCGGCGACGGCAAGGGTGCTCCCGGGGGCGCGTGGGTGACGGCGTGCTCCACAAAGGTCGACTCGGGGCCGACCGAGGTCGACCCGCGGCCGAGGCGGTCGGCGTGGCGGGAATCACCAGCCCTGGCTCCTGAGCGGAAGCTACGGGCCGGTATCTTCGAGGTCTCTCATTGTTCACATGGTCGATGACGAGTTCCACAGCCACTGAAACCTGATCTACTTTAGCGACCGGTGCACCGACCGGCAGCACAGACAGCAGCTAGAGATGAGGGCCCAGGATGACCGCGCAGCCGCTGCGGATTGCCCTGTTGTCGTACCGCGGGGACCCCTTCTGCGGCGGTCAGGGCGTGTACGTACGGCACCTCTCCCGCGAGCTGGCCCGGCTCGGCCACCACGTGGACGTGATCGGCGCCCAGCCGTACCCCGTGCTGGACGAGGTGGACGGCCCCGGCTCGGTGCGCCTGGTCGAACTGCCCAGCCTGGACCTCTACCGCGCCGACGACCCCTTCCGCACCCCCGCCCGCGCGGAGTTCCGCGGCGCGGTGGACGCCCTGGAGTTCGCCACCATGCGCACCGGCGGCTTCCCTGAGCCGCTGACCTTCTCGCTGCGCGCCCGCCAGTACCTGGCCGCCCACAAGGGCCGCTACGACGTGGTGCACGACAACCAGACCCTCGGCTACGGCCTGCTGGGCCTGGCCCGGCACGGCTTCCCGCTGGTCACCACGATCCATCACCCGATCACCGTGGACCGGCGGTTGGAGCTGGACGCGGCCACCACCCGGGTCAAGCGCCTCTCGCTGCGCCGCTGGTACGCCTTCACCCGGATGCAGCGCCGGGTCGCCGCCCGGCTGGACCACGTGCTGACCGTCTCCGGCACCTCGAAGCGGGAGATCGCCGAGCACCTGGGCGCCGCGCCGGGCGCGATCTCGGTGGTGCCGATCGGCGCCGACACCCGGCTCTGGTCCCCGTCCGACGCGGTGGCCCGGGTGCCGGGGCGGATCGTCACCACCTCCAGCGCGGACGTCCCGCTCAAGGGTCTGGTGTACCTGGTCGAGGCGCTGGCCAAGGTGCGCACCGAGCGGGACGCGCACCTGGTCGTCGTCGGCAAGCCGCAGAAGGACGACGGGCCGGTGGCCGACGCGGTGCGGCGCTTCGGGCTGGCGGAGCACATCGAGTTCCGCACCGGCCTGAGCGACGCCGAGCTGGTCGACCTGTACCGCTCGGCCGAGGTGGCCTGCGTCCCCTCCCTGTACGAGGGCTTCTCGCTGCCCGCCGCCGAGGCGATGGCCACCGGCACCCCGCTGGTCGCCACCACCGGCGGCGCGATCCCCGAGGTGGCCGGCCCGGACGGCGAGACCTGCCTGGCCGTGCCGCCGGGTGAGGCGGACGTGCTGGCGGCGGCCCTCGGCCGGCTGCTGGACGACCCGGAGCTGCGCGCCCGGCTCGGCGCGGCCGGCCGGGAGCGGGTGCTGGCCCGGTTCACCTGGGAGCGGGCCGCCGAACTGACCGCCGAGGCGTACCGCGCCGCGATCGCCACCGGCGTCGGCGCCCGGGCCCGCTCGGGGCCCGGCTGGCGGTACGTGGCCTGAGCGACCGCTCGGACCGCCCTCGTACCGTCCTCCGACCGTCCTCGTACCGTCCTCCGAACACCCTCGTACCGTCCTCCGACCGCCCGGCCCCGGTGCCGGGCCGAGAGCTCGAGTCCCGCAACGTGCGCACGACCTGACGAACCGTCAGGAGCGCCTGGTAGCAGTAGGAATGGGAGCCCCGCAGTGCTGACCGTCGATTTCTCGCGCTTCCCGCTCGCCCCCGGCGACCGGGTGCTCGACCTGGGCTGCGGCGGGGGCCGGCACGCGTTCGAGTGCTACCGCCGCGGCGCCAACGTGGTCGCCCTCGACCAGAACGCCGAGGAGATCGCCGAGGTCAAGAAGTGGTTCGCCGCGATGGAGCAGGCCGGCGAGGCCCCCGAGGGCGCCTCGGCGGTCGCCATGGAGGGCAACGCGCTGGCGCTGCCGTTCGAGGACGGCTACTTCGACAAGATCATCATCTCCGAGGTGATGGAGCACATACCCGATGACCGGGGCGTGCTCGCCGAGATGTTCCGGGTGCTCAAGCCGGGCGGGCTGCTCGCCGTCACCGTGCCGCGCTGGCTGCCGGAGAAGATCTGCTGGGCGCTGTCCGACGAGTACCACGAGGTCGAGGGCGGCCACATCCGGATCTACCGGGGCGACGAACTGCTCGGCAAGCTCAAGGACGCCGGCCTGGAGCCGTACGGCACCCATCACGCGCACGCGCTGCACTCGCCGTACTGGTGGATCAAGTGCGCGGTGGGCGTCGACAACGACAAGGCGCTGCCGGTCAAGGCCTACCACCAGCTGCTGGTCTGGGACATCGTCGGCACCCCGGTGATCAGCACCCTCACCAAGGCCGCCGAGAAGGCGCTCAACCCGCTCATCGGCAAGAGCTTCGTCGCGTACGCCTCCAAGCCGCAGCAGCCGAAGGCGACGGCATGACCGCCGCCGTCCCCGAGGTGCTGCTGCTCGACGGGGTGCTGGACGCCGAGCAGGCCGCCGACACCGTCCGCAGCATCCTGGCCGAGCAGCGGCCGGACGGCGCCATCCCGTGGTTCGCCGGCCACCACCTCGACCCGTGGGACCACACCGAGGCCGCGATGGCCCTCGACACGGCCGGCGAGCACGCCGCCGCCGAGGCCGCCTACCGCTGGCTCGTCGGCGCGCAGAACCCGGACGGCTCCTGGTACGCCGCGTACACCGACGGCGAGGTCACCGACCGGGCCAAGGAGAGCAACTTCTGCGCGTACATCGCGGTCGGGATCTGGCACCACCACCTCAGCACCGGCGACGACGCCTTCCTGGAGTGGGTCTGGCCGGCCGTCCGGCGGGCGCTGGACTTCATCGTCGGCCTGCGGCTGCCCGGCGGCCCGATCGCCTGGCGGGTCGACGAGGACGGCGCCGCCACCCAGGAGGCGCTGCTCACCGGTTCGTCCAGCATCCTGCACGCGCTGCGCTGCGGCCTGGCCATCGCCGAGTACCTGGAAGAGCCGCAGCCCGACTGGGAGTTGGCGGCCGGGCGGCTGCGGCACGCGATCGCCCACCACCCCGAGCGGTTCCTCGACAAGGACCGCTACTCGATGGACTGGTACTACCCGGTGCTCGGCACCGGCCTGCGCGGCGACGCGGCGCTGGCCCGGATCGAGCGCGACTGGGAGCGCTTCGTCGTCCCCGGCCTCGGCGTGCGCTGCGTCAGCGACCGCCCCTGGGTGACCGGCGGCGAGAGCGCCGAACTCGCCCTCGCGCTGTGGGCGATCGGGCAGTCCGACCGCGCCGTGGACATCCTGCGCTGGATCCAGCGGCACCTGCGGCACGAGGACGGCTCGTACTGGACCGGGTACGTCTTCGAGGACGACGCGATCTGGCCGGAGGAGCGCACCACCTGGACGGCCGGGGCGCTGCTGCTCGCGGTGGCCGCGCTCGGCGGGGACCCGGCGACCGCCGCGGTCTTCGGCGGGGAGCAGCTGCCCGCCGGGCTGGTGGTCCAGGACTGCTGCTGAGCGCGGAGCCCGCAGACACGACGACGAAGGGGCGGGACCGGATCTCTCCGGTCCCGCCCCTTCGTCGTTCCTGCTCGGGCCCAGCCGGCGTCAGCCGCGCTGGATGCCCGTGGTGTCGGCCAGCACGCCCTGGGTGCCGTCCTGCAGCTGGGCGACCAGCGCGGCGCCGCGCTGCTCGACCGCCAGGTACCAGGTGCCGGGCACGAGCTCGCCGACCGGGGCACCGGCCGGGTTGTCCTTCGGCGCCAGCGGGCGCGGGGCCGGGACGGCGAACCAGAACGGCTGGAAGTCCGCCGCCGGAGCGGTCGGCTGCGGCTGCTGCACGGCCGGCGCCGGGGTCGGCTGCGGGGCGGCGGCGTCCTGCGGCTGGCCGGGCTGCGCCGGCTGGCCGGCACCGGGGTAGCCGTAGCCGCCGGCGGCGGGCTGGCCGCCGAACGCCGGGTCGTGGCCCTGCGCCGGGTAGCCGTACTGGCCGGGGGCGCCCGGCGCACCCGGGTGGCCGGGCTGGCCCGGCACCGGGTAGCCGCCCGGGAACGGCGCGGCCGGACGGTCGGTGGTCAGCGGCGCCTTCAGCGCGGGCACCAGCGGCGAGGCCGCGGCCGCACCGGCCAGCACGATCAGCGAGATGAAGCCGAGCCAGGCGCCGAAGCCGTGGCCGAAGGCGTTGCTGTTCGGGCCGCCGCCCAGCGACCAGACCGAGGTCCAGAGCGCGGCGACGGCGAACCCGACGCCCCACTGGTCCAGCCGGAGGCCGAGCACCTGACGGGTGGCGGCGGCCGGGCCCTGGAAGCGCTGCACCAGGATCAGCACCGCGGCGAGGATGCCGAGGAGGTAGATCGAGGGGAGGACGGGGAACAGCTCGGTGCTCCACGCGTTCAGCGAAGAGGGGCAGTACGGGCTACCGCCGCAGTCGACGGTGCGGTACGGCAGGAAGGAGGCGATGAAGAGCAGGACGGCCCCGCCTGCGACGGCGGCGTCTCCCCTGGTGAGAGCGCGCAGATTCACTTACGTTCCCCTCGTTGACGTGTCGTGGACGGCGATTCGTGCGGTCGGGCTGACCGGCCGAAACCCCCGAACGGACCAGAAGCCTAGGCCCAACCGTCCTGCCGGTGCACGGCGGGACCGGGAACGGGGCGAATTCGTTGCAAACCGCGCGAGCCGGGAGCGTCCGCGCCCCGTCCCCGCGCGGGCCCCGACTTGCCCTACCGGGTGGTCAGAAAAGCCGTCAGAGCGTCGGCGATCCCCTCGGCCGCCTGCTGGCGCCACTGAGGGTCCGTCATCCGCTTCGCGTCCGTCGAATTGCGCATGTTACCGCACTCGATGAACACCTTGGGGACCGCGGAGAGGTTGAGTCCGCCCAGGTCCGAGCGGATGTCCAGGCCGTCGTTCGCGGTGTAGTCGGCGTAGGGCTCGCCCGTCGCGGCGCGGAAGTGCTCGCGCAGCAGCAGGCCGAGCCGGTGCGAGGGTTCGACGATCGCGGAGTTGTCCGCCTTACCCGCGACGACCTTCGCCGGCAGGATCACGTGGAAGCCGCTGCCGCTCGCCGGACCGCCGTCGCCGTGCACCGAGACCGCGACGTCGGCGTGCGCGTCGGCGCCGGCCCGGGCGCGCTCGTCGATGCACGGGCCCCACGGGCGGTCGCCGTCCTGCACCAGCACCACCTTGGCGCCGCGGGCGGCCAGCAGGTCGCGGGCGCGGCGGGTCACGTCCAGGGTGTACTCGGCCTCCGTGTAGCCGGAGTTGGTCTCGGTGCCGGTGGTGTCGCACTCCTTGCGGGCGTTGCCGATGTCGACCTGGCGGTTGATCTCGGTGGGGTGGGAGAAGTTGCCGGGGTTGTGGCCGGGGTCGAGCACGACGGTGCGGCCGGCGAGGGGCGCGGTGGTGGTGGGGGTGGGCGCCTGGGTCTGGGGCTGGGTCTGGGTCGGCGTCGTGGTGGGGGTGGCGGCCGGGCTGCTCGGGGTGCTGCCGGCCGGCGGGGGAGCGGCGGGCGGGGAGAGCGGCGCGGTCTCGACGGCGGTCGCCCCGGCCGTGGCGCCGGCCGTGGCGTCGGCCTGGCCGGAGTCGTCCAGGGCCTGCCAGCCCAGCCAGCCCGCCGTGCAGAGCGGAACGACCGCGGCCACCACGGTGGTGAGCCGCAGCAGGGCGGAGCGGCGGGGCTGGCGGGAGGTCGGGCCGGTCACGGGCGGATCAGATCCTGTCCTGGGTCGGCACGGTGAAGCCGTAGGTGGTCGCGATCGGCTTCCACTTGTTGTTCAGGAAGTCCGTCTTCGCCTTGCTGGCCTGCGAGCTGAGCGAGTCGGCGCGGGTCCGGTCCGCGGTGGTCGGCGCCTTGTCCGAGCAGCCCTGCTGGGCGATGGCATGCGCCCACGCCGCGTACGACTTGTCGGCGTCGGCCGACAACTGCCAGGCGGACTTCAGCGAGTTCACCGCGTCGGCGCCGCCCGGCAGGTCCGTGACGGTCAGGTGGGAGAGGTCCGTCAGCAGCGACTGGCGCTGGGCGGCGCCGGTGTCGAAGTCCTTCGCCGCGTTCTCGATGTCCGCCTTCGACGGGCAGCTGATCACCTTGGCGAGGGCGCTGCCGATCGGGGCCTTCGCGTCCTCGCCCTTGCTGAGCAGGTCGTTCAGCGCCTGCGCCTGGGTCTGGGCCTGCGGACCGGCGGTGGTCGCGGTCGGGGTCGGCGTCGCGGTCGGCGCGGCGGGGGTGGTGGCGGCGCCGGTCGGCGCGGCGTCCGACCCGGTCGGGGCGGGCGCGGGCTGCGGGTTGCCGCTCGCGGGGGCCGCCGTGGGCGCGGGGGCGGCCTGGCCGTTCCGGTCGGAGTCGTCGCCGTTGGACGCCAGCAGCAGGCCGCCGCCGATCGCCAGCACCAGCAGCACGGCGAAGCCGATCAGCAGCGGGGTGCGGCGGTTGGCGGGGCGGTCCTCGTCGTCGGGCTCCGGGTAGCCGGTCGGGTAGTCGGGCCGGTGGTCGGTGGGCTGGTCGGGCTGGGCGGCGTAGCCGGGCGGCGGGCCGGCCGGGGGCGGCGGCGGGTAGCCCTGCCCGGCCCGGGGCGTTTGCGGGTCCACGTGGGCCGGGAAGGGCGGTGCGGCGGGCGCGGCCGGCGGGAAGTCCGCGGTCGGCGGGTCGTAGCCGGGCGCGGTGGCCAGGTACGGGCGGGCGCCCAGCGGCGGGCCCTGGTCGCCGACCGCGCCCGCGGCGGGCGGCGGCGCGACCGGGCCGGGCGCGGCCTGCGGAGCGGGCCGGGGCGTGGCGGGAGGAGTGGCGGCAAGAGCAGCGGGAGGGGCGGCGTCGGGGGCGGGCTCGGCGCCGCCCGGCTGCTGCGGGCCGCGCACCCAGCCGCCCGCACCGCCGCGCGCGGTCGGATCCCAGACCGCCGGAGCGGTGTTGTGCTGGTCCGTCATGTGCCGCTAGCCCCCACCGTCCGCCGATGCTCTGCCTGGTGCCGCGCGGACACCGTACCGTTCGAGCCCCCGCCCGACAGCCCCGGCACGACGTTAGAGCATCGGCGCGGGGCCGTGGGGCCGATCGGGTGAGAGCGGTGCCGTGAACAGGCCGGGAACAGACCGGGGTCAGGGCCGAGTCAGGCGGCGGCCCGACGCAGGACCCGCAGCGAACCGGTGACCGAGACCTCCTCGAAGCCCTCGGCGAGCGCCCGCAGGTACACCCGGTACGGGGCCTGGCCGCCGTCCGCCGGGTCCGGGAACACGTCGTGCACCACCAGCAGGCCCTCCGGCGCCAGGTGCGGCGCCCAGCCCTCGTAGTCGCCGGTGGCGTGCTCGTCGGTGTGCCCGCCGTCGATGAACACCAGGCCCAGCGGCCGGCCCCACAGCGCGGCGATCCGCGGCGAGCGGCCGACCAGCGCCACCACGTGCTCCTCCAGCCCGGCCGCGTACAGCGTGCGCCGGAAGCGCGGCAGGGTGTCCATCAGCCCCACCTCCGGGTCCACCAGCGTCGGGTCGTGGTACTCCCAGCCGGGCTGCTGCTCCTCCGAGCCGCGGTGGTGGTCCACCGTCAGCGCGACCGTGCCGGCCTCCCGGGCCGCCGCCGCGAGCAGGATCGCCGACCGGCCGCAGTAGGTGCCGATCTCCAGCACCGGAGCCCCGGTGCGGCGCGCCGCCGTCACCGCCGCCGCGTACAGCGCCAGGCCCTCGTCCACCGGCATGAACCCGGTGGCCGCCTCGAACGCCGCCAGCACCTCGGGCGCCGGGCGGGCGCTCTCCAGCAGGTCGGACATGCGGTGCTCCTCGGGGTCGTACGGTCGGACGGACGTGCTCGGACCCTACTCGACGGTAGCGTCGGCCGTCCGCCGGGGGCGGGCGCCCGGAAGGCCTGCGCCGGGGACGGGAGCAGTGGCTGTGGGCGCGGGCCGCGCGCTCGTGTGGAGCATGAACGGTGCCGCGGCCGACCTGCTCCGGGCCCCGGCCGGCGGTCCGCTCGCACCCCCGGGCGGCCTCGCCGCCGGCTCGCGGGACCAGCCTGCGGGACCAGCCTGCGGGACCGGCGCGCGGCGGGGCCCGTCCGCCGGGGCCGGGCGGCCGGAAGGCCTGCGCCGGGGACGGGAGCAGTGGTTGTGGGCGGGGGCGCGTGCTCGTGTGGAGCATGACCGATGCCGCGGCTGACCTGCTCCGGGCCTCGGCCGGCGGTCCGCTCGCACCCCCGGGCGGCCTCGCCGCCGGCTCGCGGGACCAGCCTGCGGGACCAGCCTGCGGGACCGGCGCGCGGCGGGGCCCGTCCGCCGGGGCCGGGCGGCCGGAAGGCCTGCGCCGGGGACGGGAGCAGTGGTTGTGGGCGGGGGCGCGTGCTCGTGTGGAGCATGACCGATGCCGCGGCTGACCTGCTCCGGGCCTCGGCCGGCGGTCCGCTCGCACCCCCGGGCGGCCTCGCCGCCGGCCCGCGGGACCAGCCTGCGGGACCAGCCTGCGGGACCGGCGCGCGGCGGGGCCCGTCCGCCGGGGCCGGGCGGCCGGAAGGCCTGCGCCGGGGACGGGAGCAGTGGTTGTGGGCGGGGGCGCGTGCTCGTGTGGAGCATGACCGATGCCGCGGCTGACCTGCTCCGGGCCTCGGCCGGCGGTCCGCTCGCACCCCCGGGCGGCCTCGCCGCCGGCCCGCGGGACCAGCCTGCGGGACCAGCCTGCGGGACCGGCTCGCGGCGGGGCCCGTCCGCCGGGGCCGGGCGGCCGGAAGGCCTGCGCCGGGGACGGGAGCAGTGGTTGTGGGCGGGGGCGCGTGCTCGTGTGGAGCATGACCGATGCCGCGGCTGACCTGCTCCGGGCCTCGGCCGGCGGTCCGCTCGCACCCCCGGGCGGCCTCGCCGCCGGCCCGCGGGACCAGCCTGCGGGACCAGCCTGCGGGACCGGCTCGCGGCGGCGGCCGTCCGCGCGGGCCGGGCGCTCGCCCGGGGCGACTCGGCGGGCGGCGCCGACGACGCGCCGCCGTGGATCGCCGCGTCCTGCCGTTGGACGCCCCCGGCGTGGTGCGCCGCACCCCCGCCGGGCACGGGCGGCGGCGAGACGAACGCGACCTTCGGGGTCCACCGGATCCGCCCGGGGGAGTCCCTTCTCGCACTTCACCCCCGCCGGGCACGGGCGGCGGCGCGGGCTCAGCCGTTCAGCAGTTCCGCGGCGATCCGGGCGCGGTGCGGCGCGAGCTCGGCGGCGATCGCCGCGGCCTCGGCGGCGTCGGTGTTCACAGCGGCCTCCCGGGCCGGGGCGGCCTCGACCAGCGCGAGCCGCAGGTGGGTCGGCGGGTGGGTGGCGTCCACGGCGGCGCGCGCCCAGGCGCTGCAGCGGCGCAGCCGCTCGTGCTCGGTCGCGGGGACGGAGACGAGGTGCTCGCGCAGCCGCTCCCAGAGCACGTCCGGGGCCGGCGCCGCGGCGGACGCCCTCGCCGCCCGGGTCCGGACGGGCCGGCGACCGCCCTCCGCGCGGAACCGGCCGACGGCGATGCCCGCCGAGTCGCCGAGGAGGAGCGTCGCGAGCATGCCGCGGGCCGCCTCCGTTCCGCCGGTCCGGGCGGCGAGGGCGTCCGCGCGGTACTCGGCCTGCTGGCCGGCCCGGGAGGTGAGCCGGTCGAGGAGCAGCAGCACCCGGTACAGCAGCCAGGCGACGCCGGTCATCAGCGCGCGGGCGATCACCTCGCCGATCAGGATGAACAGCGGGGAGCCGGGGCGGCGGAAGCGGCTCGGGCGGGCCAGCTCGTACCACGTGGCGAGGGTGCTGAGCGCGCTGCCGAGCAGCAGCGAGCGGCGGTGGTCGCCGTTCACGCGGTGGCCGAACTCGTGGCCGAGCAGGGCGATCCGCTGCCGCTCGTCCAGGACCTCCCAGAGCGGCAGGCCGAGGGTGAGGACGGACCGCCGGCGTAGCCCCACCAGGCCGAAGGAGGCGTTGAACGCCGCGCTGGTCCGGATGACGTCGACCGGCGCGGCGCCGACCTCGGCGGCGACCCGGTCGGCGAGGCCGTACAGGGCCGGGGCCTGGGCGCGCGCGAGCACGCCGCGGTCGCGCGGCAGCCGGCCGAGGCGCGGCCGCAGCAGCACGACCGCTCCGAGCGCCGCGGCTCCGATGCAGCGCAGCAGGGTGTTCCCGGTGACGAGCAGCCAGAGGCCCCAGCAGAACAGGGCGGTGGTGCTGAGGTGGACGAGGGCGGCGATCGAGGAAGCCAGCAGCCAGTCGCGCCGGACCGCCCCTCGGCGAGTTCCGCGAACAGCCGGTCGGTGCGCTCGATCGCGGCCCGTTCGCGGCGGCTCGCGGTGACGGTCTCCCAGCTCGGGGCGAGGTTCCAGTCGCAGGCCGGGCACCAGGCAGTGAAGCGCGGGTCGGCGGTCAGCGGCTCGCCGCAGGAGGGGCAGGGGCCGTCGTGGACGGGCGCGGCGGCTTCGGCGCCGGGTTCGGTAGCGGGTATCTCGGTGGGCACGACCAGGGATGATGCCAGCGGGCGCGGACGGTGTCATCGCTTTCGCGGGCCGTCCGTCCGGGAGCGCACCCGTTCCCGGGCCGGGCTGGAACGCGTTCTAGTCGGGGTCCGCCCGCCGTGCCAGAATCGCCCCCGACCGTCGATCCGAGGCCCCACGAACCACCCCGGGAGCAGCCCCATGCGCGCAGCCGTCCTGCACAAGACCGGCCAGGACACCCTCGACGTCCGCGACGACGTCACGGCGGTCGGCTTCGGCCCGGGCGCCGTCCGGGTCCGGATGCGCGCCGCCAGTCTGTGCCACTCCGACCTGTCCGCGATGAGCGGCGTGCTGCCGCAGCCCGCGCCGTTCGTCCCCGGGCACGAGGGCGCGGGCGAGGTCGTCGAGGTCGGCGAGGGCGTCGCCGGCCTCGCGCCGGGGGACCGGGTGGTGCTCTGCTGGATGGCCCCCTGCGGCCGCTGCGCGCACTGCGAGCGGGGCCGGGGCCACCTGTGCGTCGCCAGCCTGCGGCGGCTCGGCGCGCCCGGCTTCCGGCTGGCGGCGGACGGCACGGAGGCCTCCGGGTTCTACGGGACCGGGGCCTTCGCCGAGGAGGTGGTGGTCGCCGCGGACGCCGTCATCAAGGTGCCCGCCGACCTGCCGTACGAGGCCGCCGCGCTGATCGGCTGCGGGGTGACCACCGGCATCGGCGCGGCCGTCAACACGGCCCGGGTGGAGCCCGGCTCCTCGGTCGCGGTGATCGGCGCGGGCGGTGTCGGGGTCGCGGCCGTGCAGGGCGCGCGGGTGTGCGGGGCCGCACGGATCACCGTCGTCGACCCGGTCGTCTCGCGGCGGGAGCGGGCGCTGGCCTTCGGGGCGACCGAGGCGATCGCGCCCGAGGAGCTGAAGGCCGTCGCCAAGGGCCTGCCGGGTGGCGGCTTCGACTACGTCTTCGAGGCGGTGGGCCGCTCGGCCACCGTCCGGGCCGGCTACGACGCGGCCCGGCGCGGCGGCGCGGTGGTGGTCATCGGCGCGGGCGCGCAGGACGACCTCGCGCAGTTCACCATGGGCGAGCTGTTCTTCAACGAGAAGCGCCTGCTGCCCTCGCTGTACGGCGGGGCGCCGGTGGCGCGCACCATCGGGCTGGTCGTCGACCTGTGGCGGGCCGGGCGGATCGACCTGGCCGGCATGGTCACCCACCGGGTGGCGCTGGCGGACGTCAACGAGGCGCTCGCGCAGATGCGCAGCGGCGAGGCGCTGCGGACGGTCGTGACGCTGGGCGACTGAGGCCGGGCGACTGAGGCTGGACCGCTGATGCCGGACCGCTGAGGCCGGACCGCTGACGTGCGGAGCGCCCGAGGGCCCGCCGAGCTGTCGCTCGACGGGCCCTCGGGCGTGTGGGGCTGCGGCCGGGAGGTCAGGCCTGGTGCGCGGCGGCGCGGTGACGGCCGTGCGGGTCGGACTCCGGGGTCTCGTCGGCGGCGGAACGGCCGCGGTGGCGGCCGTGCGACGCGGTGTCCTCCGCCGTCTTCTCGTCGGCGTCGGTCCCGGTGGTCGCGGGTCCGGTGGTGTCGGTGAGGGTGTCGGACATCAGAATCGTCTTCCGTTTTTCGGTGCGAAGGGTGCAGGTCATCGGCGCCCGGCCGGCGCTGTGGGGCGCGCGGCCCGGTCCCCGATCGGGCGCTCGGTACGCGCCCACAGCCGGTGATCGCGGCCCTGACCCGGCCACCATAACCGCCGGGTCGGACGAGATCCTATCGAGATCGGGGCGCGAGCCCCGCTGTGCCTCGGGGCGCGGCGCCGACCGGTGCCGAACCGAGCCAGTGGCCGACCAACTCCCGGTAGAGCGGGGACAGCACCTGCAGGTCGCCGTGCCGGGCGAGCACTCCGCGGCCGCCGTCCACCAGCAGCACCCGGTCCGCCCGCAGCGCCGAACTGATCCGGTGCGCGATCACCACGAGCGTTCCCGGGCGGGCGGCGAAGGCCCGTTCGACCCGCTCCTCGGCGGCGGCGTCCAGGTGGCAGGTCGCCTCGTCCAGTACGACCACCGGGGCCGGGGACAGGTACGTCCGCACCAGCGCCAGCAACTGGCGCTCCCCGGCGGACAGTTCACCCGGATCGCGGAGCGTGCCGGCGAGCCCGCCGAGGCGCGCCACCAGCGGCTGTGCGCCCAGCTGCGCGACGGCGGCGTGCAGTCGGGCGTCCGGGATGCCGGGGGACGGCCAGCACAGGTTCTCCCGGACCGAGCCGGGGAACACGTACGCCTCCTGCGGGAGCAGCGCCACCTGGTGCGGGCCGGCCGGCGGCGCCCCGTCTACGGTCACGGTGCCGGCGGTCGGCGCCAGCACTCCGGCCAGCAGCGCCGCCAGCGTCGACTTGCCCGCGCCGCTCGGCCCCACCACCGCCACGTGCTCCCCGGGGCGCACCGCCGCGTCCAGCCCCTCCAACACGGGTGCGGCGGCGGGGCCGTGGGCGTAGCGGAGGGCCTGGAGGCGGATCTCGCCTCGCGTCCCGCCGTGGCTGGGGCCGTGGCTGGGGGTTCGGGCCGGCGGGCCGTCCGGCCGGGTGGGCGGCGGCGCCGTCGTGACGGCCAGCCGGTCCAGGACCACCGCGAGGTTCAGCAGCCAGCCGCCGACCGTTCCGGCCAAGGTCCTTACCGCCGGGTCGAGTTGCTGCAGCAGGTAGGTGCTGACGCCCAGCAGCTCGCCCGGCGTCAGCGCGCCGTGCGCGAGCAGCCACGGCGCGGCCGCCAGCACGGCCAGCACCGGCAGCCGGCCGCCGAGCGCCACCACCAGCGCGCGCAGCGCCGACGCCCGGCCCAGCGCCCGGGACGCGGCGGCGCTGGCGTCGGCGGCCGCGGCCAGCGACGCCGCCACCTGCTCCCCGGCGCCCGTCGCCTGCACGTCGCGCAGCCCCTCCAGCGCGCGCCCCGCCTCCGCCGCCAGCCGCTCCTCGACCAGGACCACCGCCCGCCGCCGCGCCACCATCGGCCGCAGCAGCCGGGCGAACAGCACCCCGGCCGCCAGCAGCGGCAGCAGGACCAGCGGCAGTACGACCGGCGCCAGCAGCCCCAACCCCACCAGAGCCGCCGCCAGGGTGACCCCGACCCCGCGCAGGGTGCGCAGCAGGGTCGCGGTCAACTGCCGTGCAGACTCCACCTGTTCGGTGAGGCGGGCGACCTCCGCCGGGTCCGCGGACTGCCGGGCCAGCGCACTGCGCACCACCCGCTCCACCAACGCGTCCCGCAGCGGCTCCACCACGCCGGCCAGGTACGGGAAACCGGCCCGCGAGGCGTACGCCCGGACGGCCGTCACCGCCCCGAAGCCGCCCAGCCACGCCACCCCGACCCCCGGCCGACCCGCGAGGAACCCCTCATCGACCGCGGCCGACACGAACAACCCGGACAACAACGGCGGCAACGCCTCCACCCCGGACCACACCGCCAGCCACCCCAACGCCCCCCGGGTGACCACCAACTGCCGCCCCAACAACCGCCACCCGGGCCCCACCCGGCGTATCCGCGAACTCACCGTTCCTCCACTCCTCACCCTGCACCCCCTGCTGCTCGCCCCGCGAGAGGTCGACCCATTCGGCTTTCCACTCCTCCCCGCGGCACGGGCGCGCACAGGGCGATCCCGGGGGAGGTGCACAGGAAGTCGATGGGGTCGACTTCCTGTGCGCGCTGATCGGCATGCGGCGCAGGGAGACCATGTGCTGCGCCGGGAAGTCGCCCCCGCTCGCCGGCCCCGCGCGAGAAGTCGGCCGGGCCGACTTTCCCTGCGGGTTGAGTGCCGCTGGCCCGTGGCCTTGGCCAGGGTGCTGCGCGAGAAGTCGGCCGGGCCGACTTTCCACTCCTCGCCGCCGCTTGGGCGCGCGCCGTATGGGGGCCTCCTGCGAGCCGGATCCGAGCGCGGGAAGTCGACAGAGCCCCGCACGAGGGGCGATCCCAGGGGGAGGCGCACAGGAAGTCGATGGGGTCGACTTCCTGCGCGCGCTGATCGGCACGCGGCGCAGCGCGACCACGTGTTGCGCGGGAAGTCGCCCCCGCTCGCCGGCCCCGCGCGAGAAGTCGGCCCGGCCGACTTCCTGTGCAAGGGGGGGCGACCCCGGGAAGAGGTGCACGGGAAGTCGACAGGGCCGACTTCCTGTGCGGGTGGGTTCCGGCTGCCGCGTGCATCGGGTCAGGCCGTTGCCGCGTGGAGGGTGGTGTCGGAGAGGGCGGCTCGGTAGGCGGGGTGGGGGAGGAGGTCGGTGTGGGGGGCGAGGGCGCGGAGGCGGCCTGCGTCGAGCCAGGCGACGAGGTCGGCGCGGGCGGCGACGGGGGCGCGGTGGGCGACGATCAGGCGGGTGCGGCCGTGGGTGGCGTGGTCGAGGGCCCGGGTGACCTGGTACTCGGTGGCGAGGTCCAGCCCCGAGGTGGCGTCGTCGAGGACCAGGACCCGGGCGGGCCGGGCCAGCAGTCGGGTGAGGCCGAGGCGTTGCAGTTCGCCGCCGGAGAGCCGGAGTTCGTCGAGCGGGGTGTCCCACCCGGCGGGCAGCCGCCGCAGGAAGCCGTCCGCGCGGGCGGCCGCCGCCTCGGCTTCGCCCGCGCCGGCCAGGGCGTCGCGGACGGTCCGGCCGACCAGCGCCGGACGGCCGAAGGCGTAGCCGACCGCCTGCCGCAGTTCGGACGGCGCGAGCGCGCCCACCGGGACGCCGTCGATCAGCACCTCGCCCTCGTCGGGGTCGCGCAGCCGCCCGGGCAGTGCGGCGAGCAGCGACTTGCCGGAGCCGGAGCGCCCGACGAGCGCGACCGTACGGCCGCCGGGCACGGTGAGGTCGAGCGGCCCGAGCAGCACCCGCTCGCCGTCGCGCACCACGACTCCCCGGAACACGACCTCGCCGCGCCCGCCCGCCGGGAGCGCGGCCGTACCGGCGGGGGACGGCGCCAGCGCCAGCAGTTCGTCCGCCCGGGCCTGCCCGGCCCGCGCGTGCGCCACCCCGACCAGCGCCTCGACCTGCTCGAACAGCCCCGCGCCGAGCGCCGCCCAGCCGGCCGCCGCGGCGAGCGCGCCGGGGGCGAGGGTGCCGTCCGCGAGCAGTGCCCCGGCGGTGGTGAGCACCAGCACCTCGACCAGGGCGATCAGCAGGGTGGCCTGCCAGGCGGTGCGGCGCTGCGCCCGCCACAGTGCGTGCCCGGCCGCGGAGAGGTCCGGCAGGGGCGCCAACACCCGTGCGGCTTCGTGCTGTTCGGCGCCTGCCGCGCGGATGCTGCGCAGCCCGGAGAGCGCGCCGCCGAGCCGGGCGGCGAGCTCGGCCTGGACCTCCTGGTAGCGGGCGAACACCGGGCCGGCCTGGCGCAGGAAGAGCCGGATCAGGACCACCCCGGGCACCACGCCGGCGAAGAAGGCGAGCGCCAGCCAGGGCGACAGCAGCGCCAGCCCGAGGATCGCGCCCGTCGAGGTGAGCAGCGCGGTGGCGGCGCCGAGCAGGGCGGGCAGCCGGCCGCCGGCGTCGCCGGCCGAGCCGAGCAGCCGGGCGGCGAGGTCCCCGGGCGGTGGTCCGCCGCGCAGGCGGCCGCCGGGGCCGAGGGCGAGCAGGTGGCGGACGAGGCGTCCGCGCAGCTCGGCGGTGGCTTCGGCGGAGCAGGCCGGACCGGCGGCGGCCGCGACGGCGTTGGCCGCGGCGGCCAGCGCGAGGACGAGGGCGAGCAGCAGGTAGGCGTGGCCGGGCCGGTGGCCGAGGGCGGCGTCGACGGCTCCGGCGAGGACGGCGGGCAGGGCGAGCGTGGTGGCGGCCTCGACGGGCAGGGCGAGGCCGAGCGCAAGGGTCCAGCCGGTGGGTCGCCGGGGCACGTTGGGGCTCCAAGTCAACGGAGGGCGGGGGCGAAAGCGGGTGCCGTTCCCGCCTGTCCGGACAGGCGGGAACGGCACCCGGGGCTACTGCGGGTTACTCCTGGTAACTACGAGCTACTGCGCGATCAGCTGTTGGTGAAGATCAGGCAGGTCAGGATGAGACAGGTGTACTGGCAGCCGCTGCCGTGGCCGGTCAGCTCGACGGACTCGGTCTCCGGCAGGTCCTGCAGCGCCGCGAGGTCGGTCTCGAAGTCCACCATGTTCTCCATGATCGGGTTCCTCCCCTGGGTTTCGCGCCCGCGGCGATCTGCGTGCGGGCGTGGGGTGTTGCTCCCCGGGCGGCCTCCATCCGCCGCACCGGGGGTGGTGCCCCGGGCCTCGTCGGGCCCGGGAGTCCGTGGAATGCCGGGATCAGCCCGGCCGGCCGGTGCGCAGGAACGCCGCCAGCAGCTCGTGCAGGACGGCGCCGCCCTCCTCGGCGAGCACCTCGTGGCCGGAGCCGGCCGCCTCGACGTACCGGAAGTCCGTGCCCTCGGCCCGGCCGATCCGCAGCAACTCGTGCCGCAGCGACCGGGATTGGCTGACCGGTACGACCTCGTCCCGGTTGCCGTGCACGACCAGCAGCGGCGCGGTGAGCCGGTGCGCCAGCTGCAGGACGTCGCGCGGGCCGCGGGCGTCGGCGATCGGCTCGCCGCCGCCGAGCCGGGTGGTCAACGCCCTTACGGGCGGCGCCGCTTCGGCCAGCAGCCGGGCGCCGGACAGGAACGGCGCGACCACCGCGCAGCGGGCAACCTGCCCGGCCGGCGCGTGCGCGGTCGCCAGCAGGGCCAGGAACGCGCCGTAGCTGACCCCGAACAGGGCCGGCGGCTCCAGCCCGAGCGCCGCCCGCTGCCCGGCGATGCCGTCCAGCAGGTACAGCACGTCGTCCAGGTCGGGCCCGCCCCAGGCGCCGCGGATGGCCAGCGCGTGCGCCACCCCGTAGCCGGTGGACCCGCGCTGGTTCGGCGCGACCACGGCCAGGCCCTCGGCGGCCATCCGCTGCAGCGCCGGGTCGAACTCCAGCCGCCAGGCGTCCGCCGGGCCGCCGTGCAGCGCCAGCACCAGGTGCGGGCTGCTCAGCCAGGCGTCCCCGCCGTACACCACCGCCTCCAACGGGCCTGCCGGGCCCGCGAGTTCGAGGCTCTGTGCGGGCTGCCAGCGGCCGCCGTCGCCGGGCGGGGTGCTGCCGTCCAGCCGCCAGCCCGTCACCGGCGAGCCGGGCGGCGCGGTACGGGCGGCGGGCGCCCCGCCGGGCTGCCAGGGCAGCACGGTGTCCCGCCACGGGCCGGGCAACCCCGAGCCCAGCGGCGCGAGTTGGAGCGGCAGTGGCATCGGTCCGGCGGCGGCCGGGGCCGGACCGTGCGCCAGCAGCGCGTCCACGTCCAGGGTGGCCAGCGCCGCCGGATGGTCGGGCGAGGAGTAGGGCAGTCGCAGCCCCGCCGCGCTCCAGTGCCCGACCGCGCCGAGCCGCCCGGGCGGCACCGGCAGCCGGTCCAGCCGCCCCACGGCGGGCCGCCACAGGGCCAGCGCGGACCCGGCGCCGTGGTCGATCTGCAGCGCGACCCGCGGGCCGTCCGCCGCCTGCCGCAGCGCGACCGGCCGCAGGAACATGCCCGTCACGTGCAGGCACTCCGGGAAGCGCAGTGGCTCCCCGCCGCCGAGCACCCCCCAGCCGAGCCGGTCGGTGCCGGGCGCGTCGCTGCGCACCATCGCGAAGCGGCTGTCCGGGTCGAACAGCACCAGCCGGTCGTTGCTGCGCTCGCCGATCTCCAGCAGCGGGGTGACGACGCCGCTGCGCAGGTCGAGCACCACGCTGCGGACCAGCCCGGCGTTCACCCGGTCCAGCGCGAGCAGCGCGCCCGCGTGGTCCAGCCAGGCGCCGCCGCCGTGCAGCCCGGGGAACTCGGCGACCCGCTCGGGCTCGCTGCCGTCCGTCCGGATCAGCCAGGCGGTGGTCGCCGGGCGGGTGTCCGTGCCGAGCGCGACCGCCACCGGCGTGCCCGGCCCGGCGCCGGGCCGGACGGGCAGCGCGATCAGGCGCAGCCCGGGCATCCGCAGCGTCGCCAACTGCTGCTCCACTGCGGTCGGTTCGCCGTACGAGAGGCGGACCAGGTGGTGCCGCTCGCCGTCGTGCCGGCAGACCAGCACCGAGCCGTCCGGCAGTGCGAGCAGCTGCGAGTGCAGTTGCTCGGAACGGTTCCCGGACAGCGGCAGCGCGACCGGCGCGGCAGGCCCGCCGTCCGCCGGGAGCCGCCAACTCTCCACGTACCAGCCGCCGTCCGCCGCCGAGGCGAGGCAGGCGGCGTGGCTGCCGTCACCGGCGAAGCCGAAGCTCAGCCGGCGCAGCGCCTGGGTGGTGGTGCCGATGACCACGTTCACGCCTCGCTCACCCCGCTCACCGCGTACGGGACTCGGTCCGCGACGGGCGGCAGCGCGTCCAGCCAGAGCCGGGGGCCGCCGTGCCGCAGCCGCAGCAGGAAGGCCAGCGCGCCCGCGGTGCCCGTCCCGTAGCCGGCCGCGCAACCGGTGCCGGTCTCGTCGGGCAGCACCAGCAGACCGTCCCGCAGGGCCGACCGGGCCGCGACGAGATGGGCCAACTCCTCGGCCCCGGCGCGGAATTCGGGCTCCCCGGTGGCCACGGCGAGGTCCAGCAGGTACTCGCCGTCGCCGGCCAGCCCGTGGCAGGCGCTGACCCCGCTGTGCCAGCGCCCGGCCAGCACCGCCCGCCCGGCGGCGCACGCCAGCTCCCGGACGGTGTCGTCCCCGGTGGCCTGCCAGAGCCGCAGCAGGAAGCTGCCCGCGCCGGACGAGCCGCTGCACCAGTGGGCAAGGCGTACGTGCTCCGGATCGCCCGCGCTCTGCGGCCACCAGGCGGCGTCGCCGGGGCCCCGCCGGACGGTCGCGGCGAGCGTCCGCCCGGCCTCGGCGGCGCCGGCGAGCAGCGCGTCGTCCCCGAGCGGGCCGGCGGCGGCCAGCAGGAAGGCGCCCACGCCGGCCGCGCCGTGCGCGAACCCGAGGTGGGTGATCCCGGCGAGCGCGGAGTCGAAGTCCGCCGGCACCGGCCACACCGTTCCGTACGGCTCGCGGCGGGCGGCGTCGAGCAGGGCGCGGGCGCAGCGGGCCGTGCGGTCCAGGAAGGCGGAGCGCTCGTGGACCAGGAACTCGTCGGCGGCGAAGCGGAGTTGGGTGAAGCCGGAGCCGGCCGTGCCGTGGCAGACGTCCGGGTTGGGCCAGTCCAGCGGGAGCCGGCGGGCGAGTCCGGCGGCCCGCCCGGCCAGGCCGGCGTCCGCCAGCGCCCGGGCGGCGTCCAGCAGGGCCCAGGCCGCGCCCGCGCGCCCGAAGTGCAGGCCGGGGAGTATCAGCGGTTCGGCGGCGATCCGGTGTTCGATCCACCCGGCGGCGGTGCGCGCCGTCCGCGCGGCCTCCTCCCGCGCCTCGCCCGGCAGGCCCTCGGCCACCACCGCCCGCGCCAGCACGGCCAGCACCCCGGCGGCGCCGTGCTGCACGTTGCACGGGTCCGTGCGCTCCCCGGCGGGCACGACCGGCCAGAGCCGGTCCCGCCGCTCGGGCGTCGCGGTCGCGGCGAGGTGCCGCAGGCCGTCGTGCAGGACGCGGTCGAGGTCGGGGGCGGCGGTGGGGTCGACGGGCGCGGGGTGCCGACGCGCGGGGCTGGACGGCTTCGCGCCGGACGGTGCGACGGCGGGCCGCGGGCCGTTCGCCCGTGCGTCGTCGCCCTGCTCGGCGCCCGTCCGCGGGCCGCCGGCCGCTGCGCGGCCGCCCGGTTGCGTGTCTCCGCTCCATACATCGCCGCTCCACACACCGCGGGGGCGGAAGGCGCCGGGTCGAGGAGTGCCGTGGGGGCGCGTGCCGTCGACCCGCGCGCCGCCGTCGACCCGAGCGCCGCCCGACCGCGTCGGGGCGTGCCACAGCGGCGTGACGACGGTCTGGACGACCGCCTGACGGAGCCCGGCAGCCCCACCGCCCAGGGAGGCCCGTACCTGCGCGACCCCCCACCGCTGTTCGGGCGCCTCCGCCCGCAGCCCGAGGATCGCGGGCGCGAGCCGGCGCGCCGTCTCGCCCGTCCGGGCGGCGAGGGCGAGCCAGCGGCCGAGCCGTTCGGCGACCGGACGGGCCCGGGGCAGGTCCTCCGGCAGCAGCGGGTCGTGTCCGGTGGCGAGCAGGAAGAGCAGCCCGCCGAGGGCGTAGCGGTCGACGGCCGGGTCGGCCGTGCACACGGCGCGCGCGCCGCCGACCGGGCCGAGCCGGCCGGGCCCGTGCTCGGGCGCCCGGTAGCCGGGTGTCCCGGCGGCGCCGACCGTCCGTCCGGCCTCGGCGGCCAGTTCGAGGTCGACGAGCCGCAGCTGCCCGTCCGGTCGGACCATCACATTGCCGGGGGAGAGGTCGCGCAGCACCAGCCCCTGGGCGTGCACCCGCTCGACCAGGTCGACCAGCGCGTGCGCGACCGGCCCGGCCTCGGCCCAGTCGACGTCCGGGCTGCCGTCGCGCCGCAGCCGGGCGGCGACCCAGCCGCCCAGCGGCTGTCCGGCGATTCGTTCCTGCACCAGGAAGACGGAGTCGTCCTGTTCGACCAGTTCCACCGCGCGCGGCGCGAGCTCCTGCCCGGCCAGCCGGTCGAGCAGCGCGGCCTCGTGCCGCAGCGCGTGCCGGGCGTCCGTCCCGGCGCGGTCGACCTCGATGTGCGCCCGGGCCTGCTTGACCACCACCTCGGTGTCGCCGTGGGTGTCGCGCCCGAGGAACACCCCGCCCTTGGCGCCGTGCCGTACGGCGGCGGTCACCGCGTACCGCCCGGCCAGCAGCACCCCGCCGGGCCGTTGCGCCGGTCGGGCCGCGGCCTCGGCCGGAAGCGTGGGCGCCCCCGCCGCCAGCGGGTCCCGCGCCCACCCCGGCGCCCGGTACGACCCGCCGCGCACGTCCTCGGCCCGCTCCCCGCCCGGCCCGCGCAGCACCGAGCGGTACTCCCCGTCGTTGCCCAGTTCGGCCGGCAGCGCGATGGCGCCGTACCGGTAGTGCACCCGGCTGCCCGGCCGGTAGGGCCGGTCGGAGAGCACGACGGGCCCGGGCAGCCCGGCCGTCGCCCGGTCGAGCTCGGCGGCGAGCCGCTGGAACTGCGCCTCGTCGGCCGGGTACACGGTGATGAACTTGCCCGCCGAACCACGGTCGCTGTTGCGCGAGTTGAGCTCGTGCAGCCGCTCCTGCCGGGCGGCGAACTTGAAGGCGCACGGGTCCTGGGCGAGCACCCGGACGACGGCCGCGAGGACGGCCTCGCCCGCCGCCGAGGCCGCGCTCACGTGCAGCTTCCACCCCTGCCCGGGCAGGGGTGCGGACGCGGACGGCCTGGCCGTGCACCAGAAGCCCTCGACGGAGACCTTCCAGCCGCCGTCGCCTCCCCGGCCCCCGGCGCCGGCCAGCGCCGCCCGTGCCACGTCCGGCCACGCCCCGGCCGCACCCGGCCCGTGGCCCACCGATCCCCCGCCGCCGGCCGTACGGAGCGATGTGCCCGCTTCCATCCGCCACCACATCCCTTCGTCTCCGCCGCCGGCCCGGGTGCCCACTGCTTCCGGCACCCGGGCGCGCGGCCCGGCCCGATCGGTCTCCTCGGGAGCGGCGACGCTCCCCGGCGGGGCCCCGGCACGCCTTCGGCCCTTCGGTGGGGCCGGTGGTGCCTGGGGCAACTCCCGTTCGCAGGACTGAAGTTAGTTTCGAAAAATCCGGAGGTTCAACGCACGGCCACTCCCTTCACTCGTAAGGGTGATACGGGGGCGGTTTCGAATTCGTACGAAGACCGTGCTGTGAGTAACGGGCGCCCGGCGTGCGGGCGCGCGCGGCCCGCGCACGGCGTCCCGGACGCTCCGCCGGCGCCTCCGCCGCAGGTTGACGCGCATCCGTACGCCCCCGGAACCGGTATCCGAACGCCCGGCGGAGGGCGAGCGCCGAGTCCCCCGAACGGCCGAGGCCCGACCGGCCCCGCGCGCACGGTAGTCTCGACAGGTGCCGAAACTGTCCGACGTCATCACCGCGCTCGAAGAGGTCTACCCCCCGGAGTGGGCGGAGTCCTGGGACGCAGTCGGCCTGGTCTGCGGGGACCCCGGGGCCGAGGTCGGCCGCGTGCTGTTCGCCGTCGACCCCGTGCAGGCGGTCGTCGACGAGGCCGTCGCGTGGGGCGCCGACCTGGTGGTCACCCACCACCCCCTGTACCTGCGCGGCACCACCAGCGTCGCCGCGACCTCCTTCAAGGGCCGGGTGGTGCACACGCTGATCACCAACGGCATCGCCCTGCACGTCGCGCACACCAACGCCGACCACGCCGACCCGGGCGTCTCCGACGCGCTGGCCGAGGCGGTCGGCCTGCGGGTGACCGGCCCGCTGGTGCCGGACCCGACCGACCCGCTGGGCCGTCGCGGCAGCGGCCGGATCGGCCTGCTGGAGCCGCCGCTGACCGTCTCCGCCTTCGCCGCGCAGGTCGCCAAGGGCCTGCCGGCGACCGCCGCGGGCGTCCGGGTGTCCGGTGACCCGAACCGGCTGCTGAGCCGGGTCGCGGTCTGCGGCGGCTCGGGCGACGGCTTCTTCGCCGACGTCCGGGCGGCCGGCGTGGACGCCTACCTGACCGCCGACCTGCGCCACCACCCGGCCTCCGAGGCCGCCGAGGCCGCGCCGATCGTGCTCGTCGACGCCGCCCACTGGGCCACCGAGTGGCCCTGGCTCACCCTGGCCGAGCGCTCCCTGCGGGCCGCCGCCGACCAGCGCGGCTGGGCCGTCGAGACGAAGGTCTCCCACCTGGTCACCGACCCGTGGACCGCGCACGCCCCGATGTCCTTCCCCGCCTGACCCGATTCACAGGAGCTTTCCGCTTGAACGCCGCGCCCGCCGACCAGATCCGCCTGCTCGACCTCCAGGCCATCGACTCGAAGCTCGACCAGCTGGCCCACCGGCGCCGGAGCCTGCCCGAGCACGCCGAGATCGACAAGGCCACCGCCGACCACACCGCGCTGAAGGACCTCGTCGTCGCCGCCGAGGCCCAGCAGAGCGACACCGCCCGCGAGCTGACCAAGGCCGAGGGGGACGTCGAGCAGGTCCGTGCCCGCGCCGCCCGCAACCAGCAGCGCCTGGACTCCGGCGCGATCACCTCGCCGAAGGACCTGGAGAACCTCCAGCACGAGATCGGCTCGCTCGCCAAGCGCCAGGGCGACCTGGAGGAGGTCGTGCTGGAGATCATGGAACGCCAGGAGACCGCCCGGACCCGGGTCGAGGAGCTGTCCGCCCGCCTGGAGCACTCCACCGTCGTGCTCAAGGAGGCCGAGGCCCGCCGCGACGCCGCCTTCGGCGAGATCGACGGCGAGGCCGAGAAGGTCCAGCGCGACCGCGAGGCCGTCGCCGCCGTCATCCCGGCCGACCTGCTGAAGCTGTACGCGAAGCTGCGCGACACCCAGGGCGGCGTCGGCGCGGCCCGGCTCTACCAGCGCCGCTGCGAGGGCTGCCGCACCGAGTTCTCGATCACCGAGCTGAACGCGATCAAGGCCGAGCCGAAGGACAAGGTCGTCCGCTGCGAGAACTGCTCGCGGATCCTGGTCCGCACCGCCGACTCGGGCGTCTGAGTCGGTGGCGGCGCGCTTCATCGTCGAGGCGGACGGCGGGTCCCGGGGCAACCCGGGGCCGGCCGGCTACGGCGCGGTCGTCCGGGACGGCGACACCGGGCAGATCGTCGCGGAAGCCGCCGAATTCATCGGGCACGCCACCAACAACGTGGCCGAGTACCGGGGCCTGATCGCCGGCCTCGCCGCGGCCCGGGCGCTCGACCCGGACGCCTCGGTGGACGTCCGGATGGACTCCAAGCTCGTCGTCGAGCAGATGTCCGGGCGCTGGAAGATCAAGCACCCCGACATGCAGCCGCTCGCCGCCGAAGCGCGCACGCTCCACCCGCGCGGCCGGGTCACCTACACCTGGATCCCGCGCGAGCGGAACAAGGACGCCGACCGGCTGGCCAACGAGGCGATGGACGCCGGCCGGGACGGCCGCCAGTGGGAGCCGAAGGCCGCGCGCAAGCCCGTCGTGGCCGACGAGCCGCCGCTGGAGACCCCCGCCCCCAAGGCCGGCTGGGCCGCCCCCGCCGACCTCGGCACCCCCACCACCTTCGTCCTGCTGCGCCACGGCGAGACCCCGCTCACCCCGGAGAAGCGGTTCTCCGGCAGCGGCGGCACCGACCCGGAGCTCTCCGAGAAGGGCCGCTGGCAGGCCGAGCGGGCCGCCGAGGCGCTGGCCGCGCGCGGCAGCATCCAGGCCGTCGTCGCCTCCCCGATGCTCCGCACCCGGCAGACCGCCGAGACCGTCGCCGCCCGCCTCGGCCTGGAGGTCCGCTACGAGGACGGGCTGCGCGAGGTCGACTTCGGCGACTGGGAGGGCCTGACCTTCGCCGAGGTGCGGGAGCGCTACCCGGACGACCTGACGGCCTGGCTCGGCAGCGCCAAGGCCAAGCCGACCGGCAGCACCGAGAGCTTCGCGACGCTCACCCACCGGGTCGGGGTCGCCCGGGACAAGGTCCTGGCCCGGTACACGGGCAGGACGGTGCTGGTGGTCTCGCACGTCAGCCCGATCAAGACGCTGGTCCGGCTCGCCCTCGGCGCCCCGCCGGACTCGATGTACCGGATGGAGCTGTCCGCCGCCTCGGTCTGCGCCGTCCAGTACTACGCGGACGGCAACGCCTCGCTGCGGCTGCTCAACGACACCTCGCACCTGCGCTGAGCCGCACGGTGCTTCAGTGCACCTCGGTGACCACCACGTCGAGCTGCCACGGCTTGCGGGCCGTGCCCTCCGCGGCCGGCTCGACGTGGTGGCCCAGCTCCCGCAGGGCGTCCATCAGCTCGCCCGGCGTCTTCGGCTCGGCACCCGCGACCAGCAGGTCCCGGACGATCCGGCCCTTCGTCGCCTTGTTGAAGTGGCTGACCACCGTGCGCCTGCCGTCGCGCTCCTGCAGCACCCGGACGGTCGCCGTCCGGGCGGCCACCTCGCCGGCCGGCTTCCACGCCGCCGCGTACGCCGAGCTGCGCAGGTCCAGCACCAGCCCGTCCGCGACCTCCGGGAGCACGGGCGCCATCGCGCTCCGCCAGTACGCCCCGAGCGCCCCCGTCCCCGGCAGTTTCACGCCCATCGAGCAGCGGTAGGACGGGATCCGGTCGGAGATCCGCACCGCGCCCCACAGCCCCGAGAAGACCAGCAGGGCCCGCTCGGCCCGGTCGTGCGCGGCCGCGTCCAGGGTGGCCAGGCCCAGGTTGTCGAACAGCACCCCGGTGTACACCTCGCCCGCCGGACGGGCGCCGGCGGCGAGCAGCCCGGCGTTCTTGCCGACCTCGCCGCGCAGGCCGGGGGAGAGGCCGAGCACCTCGGCGGCGGCCTCCTCGTCCCCCCGGCAGAGCCCGACCAGGGCGTCCAGCACCGCGCCGCGCGCCGCCGTCAGGCCCGGCAGCGACAGCCGGTCGAGCGCCAGCGGCGCACCGTCCCCGGACGCGGCCTTGCCCTCGGACGGCGGCAACAGCACCAGCACAGCGGACTCCTCGACGGTCTGCGGCGGACGAACCCCGCCCGGTGGACGAACCCCGCCACCCTACTGCGGCCGGTCCGCCGCCCCCGCCCTCCGGCCGGCGACCAACGCCGTCCCGGCGCCCAGGGCCAGGCAGAGCGGCGAGTAGTAGCGGCGGTCCATGCGCAGGAACCGATCCGTGCGCCCGATGACCGTCCCGAACAGCGCCAACCCGCCGATCCCGCGCCCCAGCATCACCCCGGAGACCGTCCGCAGCCCGAGCCGCCGCAGCGCCTTCGGCCCCACCGCGGGCACCACCCCGGCCTCCGACGCCACCAGGTACGAGGCCGTCCCGAACATCCCCGCCACCGCCAGGCAGGCCACCGGCGGCGGCATCTCGTCGCCCTCGCCGATCATCGTCTCCGCGAACTCCTTCGGGTCCCGGACCGGCCACGGCGTCACCGCCCACACGGCGTGCAGCACCCCCACCGCCGCCATCGCCGCCGACACCGCGACCCCGGTCGCCTTCACCGCGCTCATCACCAAACCCCCTCCGCGAACGGACACTTGGGCCCACCCTACGGCGCCTCACACCGCCCGGCCCCGACTGCCCCGGGAGGTAAACCGGTGGGCCGGCGCAGCGTTCCGCACTACCGTGACCTGCGAGGAGAGTGAGTGCGATGACCCTGCGACCCCTGGACCTGGTGCCCGACGACGGCGACGCCGTGGAGGAGTCCCTGTCCGTACGCCTGCCCGCCGGTCTGCCGGCGGAGACGCGGCAGGCGCTGGAGTTCGCCGTGCGCGCGGCGGCGGAGGCCGTGATGGCCGGCCGGGTCCGGGTGACGGAGGCGCCGACCGGGTCGGACACCGCCGAGCTGGCGTTCGAGGTCCGCCAGTCCGAGGTGCCGGACGCGCTCACCGAGCCGCCGCAGCAGCCGCCCCGGCCGGGCCGGGCCGAGCGCCGGGCCGCCATGGTGGCCCGGATCCGCGAGGCCAACGCCGAGACGCTGGAGAGGCTGAAGGACCTGTGACCGGGCCGACCCCGCCCACCGAGTACCTGGACCTGGAGGACGTCACCTACCTGGCCGGCGGCGCGTGGAACATCCGCGACCTCGGCGGCCTGCTCTCCGCACTGGCCCGCCCGCAGGCGAGCCTGTTCGGCGGCGACGCCTACCCGGACCTGTGGACCAAGGCCGCGGCCCTCGGCCAGAGCCTGGCCCGCAACCACCCCCTGGTCGACCGCAACAAGCGCACCGCCTTCGAGGCGATGCTGCTGTTCCTGGACTACAACGGCGAGCCGTACACCGACCCGCACCCGGACGACGCGGTCGCCTACGTGCTGCGCCTGGCCACCGGCGGCTACGACGACGCCGTCGCGCTCGCGGCGAAGGACCTCAAGTCCCTGCTGGGGCGGTAGGGATCGACCCCGGCGCGTCCGGCGGCGGCGTCCGTCCGGAATCACCCGATTCGCCCTACGCTGGCCTGCATGCCTCGCCGAAAACTGCGCGTCAAGGCCGCCGACTCCGCCCGGATCAACACCGAGCTCACCGAGCTCCGCACCCGCCTGGAGATCCACACCGAGTGGCCCGAGGCGGTGCTGGCCGAGGCGGAGGAGGCGGCCGAGCGCCCCCGGATGCCCGAGCACGACGCCACCGACCTGCCGTTGTTCACCGTCGACCCGCCCGGCTCGCGCGACCTCGACCAGGCCATGCACCTCGCCCGCCGCCCGGGCGGCGGCTACCGGGTGCACTACGCGATCGCCGACGTCGCCGCCTTCGTCCGCCCCGGCGGCGCGATCGACACCGAGGCCCGCCGCCGGGTCGAGACCCTGTACTTCCCCGACCACCGCGTCCCGCTGCACCCCACCCGGATCTCCGAGGACGCCGCCAGTCTGCTGCCCGGCGAGCCCCGGCCCGCCCTGCTCTGGCAGCTCGACCTCGACGCGGACGGCGCCCTCGTCCTCGCCGACCTGCGCCGTGCCCTGGTCCGCTCGCACCTCCGCCTCGACTACGCGGCCGTCCAGCGCGCCGTCGACCTCGGCGCCGACGAACAGCCGGCCCTGCTCGCCGTCGTCGGCCGGCTGCGCGAGCAGCAGGAGCGCGAGCGCGGCGGGATCAGCCTGCCGGTGCCCGAGCAGGAGGTCGAGGAGACCCTGCACGGCTACGTCCTCGGCTACCGCGCGCCCAGCCCGGTGGACGGCTGGAACGCCCAGATCTCGCTGCTCACCGGCATGGCCGCGGCCGAGCTGATGCTGGACGCGGGCATCGGCCTGCTGCGCACCCTGCCCGCCGCGCCCGCCCCCGCGTACGAGCGGCTGCGCCGGATCGCCGCCGCGCTGGACGTCGACTGGCCGCAGGCGCTCCCGTACCCGGAGCTGATCCGCTCGCTGGACCCGGAGGCGCCGCTGGACGCCGCCTTCCTCAACGCCTGCACCGGCCTGCTGCGCGGCGCCGGCTACCACGCCTTCGACGAGTCCCGCGGCCTGCCCGCCCCGGCCGACCCGGGCCACGCCGCGATCGCCGCCCCGTACGCGCACTGCACGGCGCCGCTGCGGCGGCTCGGCGACCGCTTCGCCCAGGAGGTGTGCGCGGCTGTCGCGGCGGGGGCGGAGGTGCCGGACTGGGCGCGCGAGGCGCTGCTGGGCGTGCCGGCGCTGATGGCGGGCGGGGACCGCCGGGCCGCCGAGGTCGAGCGGGCCTGCGTGGACCTGGTGGAGGCGGAGCTGCTGGCCGGCCGGGAGGGCGAGGAGTTCCGCGCCGTGGTGATCGACGTGGACGAGCGGCGGCCCGGCTCCGGCACCGTGCAGCTGCGCGAGCCGGCCGTCCGGGCCCGCTGCGACGGTGCGGCCGCGGGCGGGCCGGGGCTCCCCCTCGGCCGGGTGATCGACGTCCGGCTGACCACGGCCGACCCGGCCACCCGTACGGTCCGCTTCGCCACCGCCTGAGCGGGCCCGCCCGCCCCCGGGGGTGGGAGGATCGGTCCGTGTCCGACGCTCCCGCCCCCTCCGCGCCTCCGCCCGCCGTCCCCGACCGGCGCCGCCGTCTGCTCGTGCTGGCGATCTGCTGTCTGAGCCTGTTCATCGTCGGCCTGGACAACACCGTGGTGAACATCGCGCTCCCGGCGATCCAGCACGACCTGGACGCCCCGGCCTCCGGACTGCAGTGGATCATCGACGCCTACACCCTGGTGCTGGCCTCGCTGCTGATGCTGTTCGGCTCGGTGGCCGACCGCCTCGGCCGCCGCCGGGTCTTCCAGACCGGCCTGTGCTGCTTCGCGCTCGGTTCGCTGCTGTGCAGCCTGGCGCCGAGCCTGGGGTGGCTGGTGGCGTTCCGGGCGCTCCAGGCGGTCGGCGGCTCGATGCTCAACCCGGTGGCGATGTCGATCATCACCAACACCTTCACCGACCCGCGCGAGCGGGCCCGGGCGATCGGCGTCTGGGGCGGGGTGGTCGGCATCTCGATGGCGCTCGGCCCGCTGGTCGGCGGCTTCCTGGTGGACGGCGCCGGCTGGCCGTCGATCTTCCTGATCAACGTCCCGGTGGCGCTGCTGGCCATGGCGCTGACCGCCCGTTACGTCCCCGAGTCGCGCGCGCCGCGGCCGCGCCGACCGGACCCGATGGGCCAGCTGCTGATGGTCGTGCTGCTCGGCTGCGGCACCGCCGCGATCATCGAGGGCCCGGGCAACGGCTGGACGTCCCCGCTGATCCTCGGCCTCGCCGCGACGGCGGTCGCCGCGCTGGTCGCCTTCCCGCTGTGGGAGCGGCGGGTCGCCGAGCCGCTGGTGGACCCGCGGTTCTTCGCCAGCGCGCCGTTCACCGGCGCCACCCTCACCGCGGTCTGCGCCTTCGCCGCGCTCGGCGGCTTCCTCTTCCTCAACACCCTCTACCTGCAGGACGTCCGGCACTACGGCCCGGTCGAGGCGGGCCTGTGGACGCTGCCGATGGCCGGGATGATGCTGGTCTGCGCGCCGCTGTCCGGACGGATCGTCAGCAGTCACGGCCCGCGCCTGCCGCTGGCCGTGGCCGGGCTCTGCCTCGCCGCGAGCGGCCTGCTGCTCACCCGGCTCACCGCGGGCTCCCCGGCCGCGCTGCTGCTGGTCGCGTACGCGCTGTTCGGTTTCGGCTTCGGCATGGTCAACCCGCCGATCACCAACGCGGCCGTCTCCGGCATGCCGCGCGCCCAGGCGGGCGTGGCCGCCGCGGTCGCCTCGACCAGCCGCCAGGTCGGCCAGTCGCTGGGCGTGGCGGTGATCGGCACGGTGGTCACCTCGGCCGTGGTCGGCCCGGTCGCGACCGGTTTCGCCCCGGCCAGCCACGCCGGCTGGTGGATCCTGGTCGGCCTGGGCGCCGCGATCCTCGTCCTCGGCCTGCTCACCACCACCGGCTGGGCCACCGCCACGGCGGCCCGGGTGGCCGCCCGGCTCGGCGCCGAGCCGCCCGTCGCCCGCTCCGGTGTACGGGAGGCCCCGCCCGAGCGGCTACGATGACCACTACGGCGGAAGAGCCGGCCGGGCGGTCGCGACGGGTCCCAGACCCGCCGAGGAACGTCCGGGCTCCACAGAGCAGGGTGGTGGGTAACGCCCACCCGGGGTGACCCGCGGGACAGTGCCACAGAAAACAGACCGCCCACCGCTCCGGCGCGTGGGTAAGGGTGAAACGGTGGTGTAAGAGACCACCAGCGACCGGGGTGACCCGGCCGGCTAGGTAAACCCCACCTGGAGCAAGGTCAAGATCGGTGCCCTCGGGCACCGTGCGCGGACGCTTGAAGGCTGCTCGCCCGAGTCCGCGGGTGGACCGCACGAGGCTGTCGGCAACGGCAGCCCTAGATGGATGGCCGCCTCCCCGGGCCGCGCGAGCACCCCGGGAGACAGAACCCGGCGTACAGGCCGACTCTTCCGCCCCTGGACCGTTCGAAGGCCCTCCGACCCGCACGGGTCGGAGGGCCTTCGCGTTCTCCGCTCCGTGCCGGGTGGGCTCTACGCCGGGTGCGCGCCGACGGCGTCGCGGATCTGCGAGCCGAGGCCGCCGTTGACGCGGGCGCAGTTGGCGCAGCAGAAGAACATGCCGGCGACCTCGACGCCGTGGCCGACGATCCGGACGTTGCAGTGCTCGCAGCGCGGCGCCAGCTTCTCCATGGCGCACTCGAAGCTGTCGAACGTGTACGTGTCGCCGGTGACCGTCCTGATCTCGAAGGCGAGCCAGTAGTCGTTGCCGCAGGTGACGCAGATGGCCATGGTGGCCGGCTCCTTCCGCTGGGGCCGGCCCCGAACGGGGCGGCCTCCTTCCAGTGTCGAAGCGCGGATCGGGGCCGGCCACCCGGTGGGACCGTCAGGCGGAGCGGGCGGAGAGGGACTCCAGGGCGCGGACGGCGCGTTCGGCGTCGTCGGCGCCGACGAAGAGGTGGTCGTGGTGGAAGCCGGCCACCACGTTGCAGCTGATGCCCTCCTCGGCCAGCCGGGTGGCGACGGCGGCGGTCAGGCCGACGGCCTCCAGCGCGGAGTGGATCTGCAGGGTGATCCAGGCGGCGACGTAGTCGTAGCGCAGCCCGAGCGCGTCGGCCTCCTCCTGGGCGACCACCACCGTGATCCCTTCGGGCTCGGCGACGGTCGCCACCGGTCGCATCCCGGCGGGCACCTTCGCGGGGAGGGTGCAGTAGACGTAGCGCCCCGGGTTGAGCACGGGGCGCATGCCGCGCAGCAGCGTCGCAAGATCTCGTTCACCGGCCATGCCCGCCACCGTAGCGGCTGCTCCGCGCCCGCGCCGCGCCTTTTCACCGCTACTCGGCGGTGTCGTCCGCGGGCTTGGTGTGCAGGACCTGGCGGCCCTGCTCGGCGGCGCGGGCGATGCTCTCGGAGACGAAGTCGAGGAAGCGGGCGATGTTCTCCAGCCGCGCGGCCGCCGGGGTGCCGGGGCCGAGGACGCCGACGCCCTCCCGGGCCGTCCCGACGAGCCGGGCGGTGCCGTGGACGCTGGCCATCATCGACCGGTACCAGATGTCGTCGTCGACGAAGTAGCGCTCGCGGCGGCGTTCGTCCCGCTCCCGCAGCACCATGCCCTGGCTGTCCAGGAAGGCGATCGCCTTGGAGACGGACGCCGGGCTGACCTGCAGGCGCTTCACGAGCTCGGCCGCGGTGAGGCTGCCCGCGTCGGTCATGTAGAGGCAGGCCATCACCCGGGACATCATCCGGGGCATCCCGGTCGCGGTGAGGACGGCGGTGAAGGTCTCCTCGTACGCGCGCACCGCCTCCGGGTCGCGTCCGTGGTCCTGTGGCGGGGCCGGTGCGGGCGCGGGGGCGGCGGCCGGCCTGCGGCGCCGGGCGCGCTGCCCGGTGGCGCGCTGGGCGAGCTCGGCCCGGTAGGAGGCGGGGCCGCCGTTGCGCAGCACCTCGCGGGTGACCGTCGAGGTCGGCCGGTCGAGGCGCCGGGCGATCTCCGCGTAGGCGAGGCCGTCGGTCAGGCCCTGCGCGATCTGCTGGCGCTCCTGCTGGGTGAGTCGGCCTCCGGGCACGGCGGTCCCTCCTTCGTGGGCGTTGGGGCTGCGGTCGTGCGTGAACCGTAGCGTTTCGCGTTCCGGAAACGAGCGGCCGGGTATCGGAATCCGTTGACGAGTGACAGTCGGCGATATATCGTCGAGCTATCGAGACAGTGACTCGACTGTCTCGCCGACATTCGAGGAGGTGGGCGCGATGCGCTCAGGAACGCGATCTCGCTGGGAGGGGCCGCGCGGCGGTGGGCGCCGCCGCGGTCCGGGCCCGGAGTTCCGGGGGATGCCCGGGGACGGCTTCGAGGGGCGGGAGGCCTTCGGCGGCTTCGGCCCGCCGCGCGGCGGCCCGTACGGGCACGGCTTCGGCGGCCTCGGCGGCCGGCGGGGCGGCCCGCACGGGCGGCGCGGCGGCCGGGCCCGGCGCGGGGACGTGCGCGCCTCGCTGCTGGCGCTGCTCAAGGAACGGCCGATGCACGGCTACGAGATGATCGCCGAGATCACCGAGCGGACCGGCGGGGCCTGGCGGCCCAGCCCGGGCTCGATCTACCCGAACCTCCAGCTGCTGGAGGAGGAGGGCCTGATCGTCGCGGAGGAGACCGGCGGCAAGCGGCTGGTCTCGCTCACCGAGGCGGGCCGGGCCGAGGCCGAGGCCGGGCCGGCGGAGCCGTGGGCGGAGGCCGGCCGGGAGGTCGACTGGGAGGCCGTCCAGGAGATCGGCCAGACGCTGGCCTCGGTCGACCAGGCGATCCAGCAGGTCATGCGCAACGGCACCGAGGCGCAGCGGACCAAGGGGCTGGCCGTGCTGGTCGAGGCCCGCAAGAAGCTGTACCTGATCCTCGCCGAGGATGACTGACCGGCGAGGGGGGCCGTGGCGACGGGCGGTGCCGCTGCGCGCACGGGGGCGGTGCCGCCGTCCTGGGGCCGGCGGGGTCAGCGGACCACGAAGAGGGCCGCGCAGGCGAGCAGCAGCACCGCCCACCCGAACCAGAGCCAGCCGTTGGGGCCGATCACCACGGTGTAGAGGGAGACCGCCAGCAGCAGCGCCCCGGTGACCCCGGCGACCTGCCGGTTGTGGTGCGCGACCGCCTGCGCCCGGCTCCTGGCGTGCCGTACGGGATGCCGTACGTGCCGTACCGTCCTGGCCATGCGGACCTCCCGGGGAGGCGATGCGGGCGGGCGGTCCGTCAGCCGGAGGCCGCCTCGTCGTACTCGTAGCGCCAGAACCAGCTGAGCCCCCGCACCTGCTTGCTGCGGACGTACACCAGTGTGCGCGCGGGATTCCCGCCGTGCGCGGGGACGGGCACCTTGTACTTCTTCGGCACGCCGAGCATCGGGCCCAGCGGGATGGGGAGGACCTGCCCGTCCAGGGGGCCGCCCACGAATTCGGTGTCCGCGCTCTTCACCCCTCCAGGGTCTCACCTCCGCGAGGTGTCCACCGCGAGACGGAGGCCCGGTGAGGGCGGAGTGCCGGGAGTGTGACCGGGCAGGCACCGCCCCCGGTCATCCGGAGGCCCCGCGCACCCCTATCCTTTCCTGTACGCCCTCGGGGTTCACCCCGGGTCAGCGGGCCCCGTACGGGCCGGGCGGGGCGCGGATCGGCGTGCCCTCCGGCCGGGAACCGGCGCGGACAGCGTGTTGCCGCGACCTCCTTCCGCCCTCCGTGCCGCGGGCCCGACGTCGGTCGTCCGGTGACCCCGGACCGCGGTCGGCGGGGCGCGGACGACAGGGCCGAACACCGCCCCGGGAACCGGGAAGCAGCGGCGGGCGCTGGGCGTTGCGTCGGAGTGGTACGTCGAACGCTGTGTCGCACCAGGCACGGCAGTTGCGCGGAAGGGGCCCGATGGAAGCCGGCAGCAGGTGGACGACCTGGTGGCAGAAGCGTGATCGTCAGCGTCCGGGGGGCGCGGACAACCCCGCCGCCAGACTGGATCAGCTGCTCGGCGCCGTGCGCGCCGGCTTCCCGCTCGCACCCGCCGCCCACCCGGCCGGCTACCGGTGTTCCTGCGACCGGGTGGCCTGTCCGGCCCCGGCCCGGCACCCGGTCTCCTTCGCCTGGCAGACCCAGGCGACCACCGACCCCGAGCAGCTGTCCCGCTGGCTCTCCCGCGACCCGCAGGCCAACTTCGTCACCGCCACCGGCCGGGTGCACGACGTGCTGGACGTCCCGGCCGAGGCCGGACGGCTGGCGCTGGAGCGGCTGACCGCGCTCGGCGTCGAGGGCCCGGTCGCCGCCGTGGGCGAGGACCGATACCTCTTCTTCACCGCCACCCGCGGCACCCCGCAGGACGAGGACGAGTGGTGGGACAGCGCGCTGGACTCCACCCCGGACACCGTGTCCGAGCACCCCGGCCTGCGCTGGCACTGCCGCGGCTCGTACACCCTGCTGCCGCCCGCCGCCCTGCCGGACGGCTCCCAGGTGCGGTGGCTGCGCGGGCCCGAGCAGCCGCTGCCGGACCCGCTGCGCGTCCTGGACGTGCTGACGGACGCGTGCACCGAGGTGGGCGCCGTTGCCGAGGAGCAGTGGCTCATCGGCTGACGGCGCCCGGCGTGACGGCGGAGCGCTACGGCAGGGTGAGGATCTCCGCGCCGTCCGCCGTGACCACCAGGGTGTGCTCGAACTGGGCGGTGCGCTTGCGGTCCTTGGTGACGACCGTCCAGCCGTCCGCCCAGATCTCGTAGTCGTAGGTGCCCAGGGTCAGCATCGGCTCGATGGTGAAGGTCATGCCCGGCTTGATGACCTCGGTGGCCCGCTCGCTGTCGTAGTGCGGGACGATCAGGCCGGAGTGGAACGACGTGTTGATGCCGTGCCCGGTGAAGTCCCGCACCACGCCGTAGTCGAAGCGCTTGGCGTAGGACTCGATGACCCGCCCGATGACGTTGATCTGACGGCCCGGCTTGACGGCCTTGATCGCCCGGTTGAGCGACTCCCGGGTGCGCTCGACCAGCAGCCGGGACTCCTCGTCCACGTCGCCGACCAGGTAGGTGGCGTTGAGGTCGCCGTGCACCCCGTGGATGTACGCGGTGGCGTCGATGTTGACGATGTCGCCGTCCTCCAGGACGGTCGAGTCCGGGATGCCGTGGCAGATCACCTCGTTGATCGAGGTGCAGACGGACTTGGGGAAGCCCCGGTAGCCGAGATCGGACGGGTAGGCGCCGTGGTCGCACATGTACGCGTGGGCGACGGCGTCCAGCTCGTCGGTGGTGACGCCGGGGGCGATCAGCTTCGCGGCCTCCTCCATCGCCCGGGCGGCGATGCCGCCCGCGATCCGCATCTTCTCGATCGTCTCGGCGGTCTGCACCTCGGGCCCGGTGTACGGCGTCGGGGCGGGCTTGCCGACGTATTCGGGGCGCGCGATGTGCGCCGGGACCTTGCGCATGGGGGACTGGATGCCGGGTACGAGAGCCATGGTCCGGAGTCTAGCCGTCGGCCCGGCCGGGCCCGGGCGGTGTGCGGAGCGGCTCCGGGCGGGGAATGATCGGGAGCGACCCACCCCTACGGACCGGGAGAGCACCATGCCCATCGGATTCCGCCGCAAGCCGACCGGCCAGCCCGGTGAGTGGTTCTACTGCATCAAGCACGGCAAGGTCGAGGAGGGCCCGGAGTGCCCGGCCAAGGACCGCCTCGGCCCGTACGCCAGCCCCGAGGAGGCCGCGCACGCCCTGGAGATCGCGGACGAGCGCAACCGGGAGTGGCGTAACGACCCGCGCTGGAGCGACCGGCCGAAGGGCGGGGCGGAGTAGGCCGTCACGCCGTCCGCTCGGCCGGCTCGTGCCCGGCCCGCTGCCGTTCGGCCCGCTGCTGGTCGGCCTGTCCGGCCTGGTCGGCCCGTTCCCGCTCGGCCCGCTCCCGCTCGGCCCGCTCGTGCGCGGCGCGGACGGCGGCGGTGTGCGGGTCGGTGCGGTCGTCGTAGCCGAGCAGCCGGGGCAGCGCGGCGGCGACCGCCAGGACGGCGAGGACGCAGACCACGCCGCCGGTCCAGACGGCGGCGCGCACCCCGATCAGCCCGGCCATGGTGCCGGCCCGGACCTGGCCGAGCTGGGGGCCGACCGAGTAGCTGAGCAGTTCGACGCCCGCCATCCGGCCGCGCACCTCGTCCGGGATGGACTGGTTCCACATGGTCGAGCGGGCGATCCCGCTGACCTCGTCCGCGCCGCCGGCCAGCGCGAGGCCCAGCAGCACCACCCAGACGTTCCCGGCCAGCCCGGCGAGCGCCATCGCGGCGCCCCAACCGACCGCGGCGGCCACCAGCAGCCGGCCGTGCCGGTGTATTCGGGACGTCCAGCCGCTGGTCGCGCCGACCAGCAGCGCGCCCACGGCGGAGGCCGCGTACATCGGGCCGAGCGCCCAGTCCGCGTCCAACTCCGAGGCCAGGAACGGGAAGACGGCCACCGGGAAGGCGAACAGCATGGCGCAGACGTCGATCGCGTAGGTGCCGAGCAGGTCCTTGCGGCTCCACGCGTACGCCACGCCGGTGAACACCGCCCGCACGGACGGCCGTTCGGCGCCGGTGGGCGGCGGCACCGCCTTGATCCGGATCAGCAGCAGCAGCGAGACGCCGAAGGTGAGCACGTCCAGCGCGTACGCGGTCTGCACCCCGGAGAACGCCACCACGACACCGGCCAGCGCCGGGCCGGCCACCGAAGCGACGTTGCGGTACAGGGACTTGAGGGCGAAGGCGGCGGAGAGGTGCTGGTGCGCGACGAGCCGCGGCAGCAGCGAGTCCAGCGCCGGGCGCTGCAGGCCGTCGCACGCCGCGACCAGCGCGGCGACCAGGTAGACCGGCCACAGCAGCGGGTGCGGCAGCAGGGCGTTGAGGAACAGCAGGGCGGCCAGCAGGCCCAGCGCGGCCTCCGAGCGCAGCACCAGCCGGCGCCGGTCCAGGGCGTCGGCGAGGGCGCCGCCCCACAGGCCGAAGACGATCAGCGGGACGAGTTCGACGGCGCCGATCAGGCCCACCGCGAGGGAGGAGTCGGTGAGTTCCTTGATCTGCATCGGCACGGCGACGTAGGTCAGGAAGCTGCCGAAGCTGGTGACGCAGCCGCTGGTCCAGAGGTAGCGGAAGTCGCGGGAGGCGCGCCACGGCGACAGGTCGGGCGCCAGCGAGCGCAGCAGGGTGCGCAGCCGACCCGTATGCGGTGGTTCGTCGTCGTTCACGAACGACCATCCTCGGACGGCCGTTCGGGCGCCGCAACGGGTTTTTCACCAGCGGCTGATCGGGGGCGGCGCGGCCAGCCGGCCGACCAGGTCGGCGAGGCGGCCGAGCGCGGAGCGTCGGGTCGGCCGCTGCCCGGCGGCGGCGCTGACGAGGTGTTGGGCCAGGTCGAAGGGTTCCTCGGCGGCGGTGCCGACGACCAGCCGCTCGTGGGCCAGCCCGGCGAGGTCGCCGGACGGGGCCTGTGCGGCGCCGTCCAGGGCGAGGACGGTCGCGCCGTGCCGCCGGGCGTCCCGCACCCGCTCCAGCAGCGGCCCGCCGGCCGCCTCCGGGGCCACCACCAGGACGGTGGCGCCGCGCCCGGCCTCGGCGAGCCGGCGCAGGCCGTGCCCCAGGTGGGCCGGGGCGCCGGCGGGCGGGCGGTGCCGCAGCAGGGTGGGCGCCAGCCGGGGGACGGCCGACCAGGCGGCCTCGTCCTCCAGGTGGGCGGCCAGGTGCCAGGGTTCGTACGCCTCGGTGCCGACCAGCAGCAGGTCGCCCGCCCCGCGCCGCTCCACCGAGCGGCGCAGCGATCCGGCGAAGCCGCCGACCGCCTCCAGCCAGCCGGTTCCTGTCAGTTGCTCCCGGATTGCCGCCACCCGCACCGCGTCCATGCGGGTCAGGATGTCGCGTCCGGCCGGGGGTTTGGCAGGATCGGCCCATGACTTCCCTCGATTCAGCGACAGAGCCGGCCTCGAAGCCCGCGCCGAAGCCGGCCCGTGAACTGCCGGACGTCTCGCAGCTGGTGGTCGGCGTCCTGGGCGGCACCGGCGACCAGGGGCGGGGCCTCGCCCTGCGGCTGGCCCGGGCCGGCCAGCAGGTGATCATCGGCTCCCGCGACGCCGCCCGGGCCGAGGCCGCGGCGGCCGGGCTAGGCGACGGCCTCGGCGTGCGCGGCGCCGACAACGCCACCGTCGCCAGGGAGAGCGACGTGGTGATCGTCGCGGTGCCCTGGGACGGGCACGCCGCCACCCTGAGCGCGCTGCGCGAGGAGCTGGCGGGCAAGATCGTCGTCGACTGCGTCAACCCGCTCGGCTTCGACAAGCAGGGCGCGTACGCGCTCAAGCCGGAGGAGGGCAGTGCCGCCCAGCAGGCCGCCGCGCTGCTGCCGGACTCCCGGGTCACCGCCGCGTTCCACCACCTCTCGGCGGTGCTGCTGCAGGACGAGTCGGTGGAGCGGATCGACACCGACGTGATGGTGCTGGGCGAGGAGCGGGCCGCCACCGATGTCGTGCAGGCGCTGGCCGAGCGGATCCCCGGCATGCGCGGCGTGTTCGCGGGCCGGCTGCGCAACGCGCACCAGGTGGAGGCGCTGGTGGCCAACCTGATCTCGGTCAACCGCCGCTACAAGGCCCACGCGGGCCTGCGGATCACGGACGTCTGAGATTCGGCGAGCCCGTCGTCGTGTCGGCCTCACCCCTGGGCCCGTCCCGGAGGTGAGGTCGGCGACAATGGGTTCCGGCCGCGACCGGCCGGCCGTACCCCCGCCCCAGGAGCCCCCGCCATGCCCCGCACGTCCCTCTTCGCCCTGATCGTCGTCGTCCTTGCGCTGGCGGCCACCGTGATCTCGGCGGTGGTGCAGTTCTGGTGGGGCCTGGGCCTGTGGCCGCTGATGGCCGGCGTGGCGAGCAACGTGATCTGGATGGACCGCCGCCGGGCCAGGATCCTCCAGGCCGTGGCCGAGCGGGGCTGAGCCCCGCCCGGGCCGGCCGGCGCCCGCCCGGCTGCTACTGGACCCAGAAGCGGAACAGGTGGTAGCCGAGGTCGCCGAGGTACCCGGGCACCCCGAACAGGTCCATCGTGCCGCGCACCGCGTCGAAGAACACCTGGTTGACCTGCGGCTGCCACAGCAGCACGAACACCGCGAGCATGCCGTACGGTGCGAACGGCTCGATCGCCCGCCGCGTCCGGTACGACAGCCAGGGCTCGACGATCCCGTAGCCGTCCAGGCCGGGGACCGGCAGGAAGTTCAGCAGGGCGGCGCTGATCTGCAGCATGCCGAGGAACGACATCGCCGAGACGAGCCCCAGGCCCTCCACCCAGCCCGCGCCGACCGGGATCAGCAGCACCGCCGCGCACGCCACGTTCACCAGCGGGCCGGCCGCCGACACCAGGCTGTGCTTGAGCCGGCCGTGGATGCGGCTGCGCTCGATCCACACCGCGCCGCCCGGCAGGCCGATGCCGTTCAGGATGATGAAGACGAGCGGCAGCACGAAGCTGAACAGCACGTTGGCGTACTTCAGCGGGTTGAGCGTGAGGTAGCCCTTGGCGCCGACCGTGATGTCGCCGCCGTGCAGCGCGGTGCGCGCGTGCGCGTACTCGTGCAGGCAGAGCGAGACCATCCAGCCGGACACCACGAACAGGAAGACCCCGAACCGCATGTTGCCGTAGTCGGCCTGCAGGGCCCAGGCGGACGTGCCGAGGACGGCGAGGAGCACCCAGAACACCGGGCTGATCCTGCGGTCCTCGCTGCGGGAGCGCTGCATGGCGGCGAAGGTCATGGTGTGGGTGCTCCGAGGGGCCGGGGGAGGGGGGACGGGCGGGCTCGGGTCCGATGATGCCGGGCGGGCCGGTGGCCCGACAAGCCGCGCCGGGTGAACGTCCCGGGCCCCGCCGGGGTTCCGGCGCGGCCTGCCGGGGCGGGCCGCCGCTGAGATCGTCCTGCCCGCCCTTCGTACTGGCGCTCGCCCGCCGATCGACCAGAATGGTCCGGTGCACTACGGGATCCTCGGGACGACCACCGCTCACCGCGACGACGGCACGCCGGTGCCGCTGGGCGGTGCCCGGCTGCGGGCCCTGCTCACCGCGCTCGCCCTGCGCCAGGGCCGGCCCGTCCCGGCCGACCTGCTGGCGGACGAGGTGTGGAACGACGAACCGCCCCAGGACTCCTCGGCCGCCCTGCAGACCCTGGTCGGCCGGCTGCGCCGCACCATCGGCCGGGACGAGATCGGCTCCGGCCCGGCCGGGTACTGGCTGACCGCCCCCGCCACCGACCTCGCCGACTTCCAGCGCCTGAGCGGCGAAGGCCGCCGCGCCCTCGACGCCGACGACCACGCGCTCGCCGCCGAGCGGCTGCACGCCGCCCTCGCCCTGTGGCGCGGCCCCGCCCTCGCCGACCTGCCCGACCGCAGCGGCCCGGCCGCCCGGCTGGAGGCCCAGCGCGAGGAGGCCCGCCGGCACCGGATCACCGCCGACCTCGGCCTCGGCCGGGCCGCCGAGCTGGTCGCCGAACTCGCCGAACTGTGCGAACGGCAGCCGCTGGACGAGCCCCTGCAGGCCCTGATGGTCCGCTCGCTGCACCTCAGCGGCCGCACCGCCGAGGCGCTGCGCCACTACGAACGCACCCGGCGCGCCCTCGCCGAGCAGCTGGGCGTCGACCCGGGACGCCAACTCCAGGCCCTGTATGCGGAGTTGCTGTCCGCCACGACGGCTCCGGCGCCGTCGCCCCGCCCGGCGCCCGCGGCCCCCGCGCCGCAACCCCCGCGCCCGGTCGGCAACCTGCGCGGACGGCTGACCAGCTTCGTCGGCCGCGACACCGACCTCGCCGCCCTGCGCGACCTGCTGACGGACCGTCGGCTCGTCACCCTGACCGGCCCCGGCGGCTCCGGCAAGACCAGCCTGTCCGTCGAGGCCGGCCGCGCCCAGCAGTCCACGGCCGCCTGGCCGGGCGGCGTGTGGATCGCCGAACTCGCCCCGCTGGAGAGCCCGGAGGCCGTCCCCGCCGCCGTGGTCTCGGCGCTCGGGCTGCGCGAACTGGTGCTGCACACCGGCGGCAGCATGGTCGCCGAGGTGATCGACAAGCGTGTCGAGGACCCGGTGCGCCGCCTCGTCGAGCACTGCGGCCACCGCCGGATGCTGCTCGTCCTGGACAACTGTGAGCACCTGATCCAGGCCGCCGCCGACCTCGTCGACGTGCTGCTCGCCGAATGCCCCGGGCTGACCGTGCTCGCCACCAGCCGCGAACCGCTCGGCGTGCCCGGCGAGACGGTGCTGCCGGTCGAGCCGCTGCCCGACCCGGTCGCCCTGCGGCTGCTCGCCGAGCGCGCCGCCGCCGCCCGTCCCGGCTTCGACCCGGCGAGCGACCCGCAGGCCTGCGCCGAGATCTGCCGCCGCCTGGACGGCCTGCCGCTCGCCATCGAACTGGCCGCCGCCCGGCTGCGGGTGATGACCGCCCGACAGATCGCCGACCGCCTGGACGGCCGCTTCGCGCTGCTCACCGCCGGCAGCCGCACCCTGCTGCCGCGCCAGCAGACCCTGCGCGCGGTGGTCGACTGGAGCTGGGAGCTGCTGGGCGACCAGGAGCGGGCCGTGCTGCGCCGGCTCTCGGTGTTCACCGGCGGCTGGCGGCTGGAGGACGCCGAGGCGGTCTGCGCGGACGAGAGCGCAGGGGACGGCAGCGCAGGGGACGGCAGCGCGGCGGACGGCGGTGCCGAGGGCGTCGGCGCCGGGGTCGCCCGCGAGCAGGTCGCCGACCTGCTGCTCTCGCTCGTCGACAAGTCCCTGCTGGTGGCCGACCTGGACGCCGTCGCCCTGCCGCGCTACCGGATGCTGGAGACCATCCACGAGTACGCGACCGAGCGGCTGGCCGAGTCCGCCGTCGAGCGCGCCGCCGCCGAGGCCCGCCACCTGGCGCACTTCCGGGCCGTCGTCACCGCCGCCGCCACGGGCTTCCACGGCCCGCGGCAACTGCACTGGATCACCGTGATGGACCGCGAGCAGGACAACGTCCGGGCCGCGCTGCGCCGCGCGGTCGACCTCGCGGACGAGCAGCAGGCGCTGACCCTCGTCCTCGGCATGGCCTGGTACTGGTCGCTGCGCGGCTACAGCCAGGAGGCCGCCGGCTGGTACCGGGCGGTCGCCGCCCTCGGCCCGGACCCGTTCGCCCCGGGCACCCCGCCGCCTGCGCCGCTGGAGCGCGCCGTCCTCGCGTACGGCCTGCCGATGCCCGAGGGGGTGGTCGAGGAGGCCCGCCGGCTGCTGGTGATGTACCGGCTGCTCGGCCTGTTCGAGGGCAACCTGGAGGTGCTCGGCGACCCGGAGGCGGCCGCCATCGCGAACCACCTGCTCGACGTCTACGGCCCGGACCTGCCGCAGTCCTACCGGTTCCCCGCGCTGATGCGGGTGTTCGGGGCCTTCCTGGCCGGCCGTCTGGAGCTGATGAAGGACCTGCTGGACGACGCCGTGCGCGGCTGCGAGGTCCACGGCGACCCGCACGACCTGGCGTTCATCCTGCAGGTGCGGGCCAAGGCGTTGAACGACTGGCCGGGCGGGCAGGAGCAGAGCATCCGGGACGTCGAGCGCTCGCTGGAGATCTACGAGCGGGAGGGCAACCTCTGGGGGCTGTCCCAGGCGCTCTCGGCCCAGGGCGAGGCGCTGGCCAACCGGGGCGACAACGAGGGCGCGGGCCGGGCGTACCGGCGGGCGATCGAGCTGGCCGAGCGGCTGGGGGCGCCGCAGGAGGTGCCGATCCTGCGGGTGAACCTGGCCGGCACGCTGCTGGAGCGGGACATGGCGGCCGGCGAGCGGATGATCCGGGAGACGCTGGCCGGCTTCGACGACCCGCCCACCGACCAGTCCACCACCGGGGCCGTCCTGCTCGGCCGCCTGACGCTCAGCGGCATCCACGCCCAACGCGGCGAGTTCGACCGGGCGTTGGCCGAGCTCGACGCGCTGGACGGCACCCGGGTCGGCTGGTTCGCCCCGAGCGTGACGGCCGGTCTGCTGGGCATCTCCCGGGGCTGGATCATCGCCCGGTCCGGCGATCCGGACGCCGGGTTCGCGATGATCGGCGAGGGCTGGCGGATGCTGAGCTCGATGCAGACCGTCTCCGGCTTCGCCGAGCAGATGACGGTCATGGTGGTGCCGGCCGTGGTCGGGGCCCTGGTCGGACTGGCCCAGCGCGACCAGGACCTGGACCGGGCCCGGCTGGCGGCGCGGCTGGTCGGCTCGCACGGCAAGCTGAACGGCCCCAAGGGCGGCTACCTGGAGCAGACGGACCGGGAGCGCTCGGTCGCCGCGCTGCGCGAGCTGCTGGGTGCGGAGGCGTACCAGGCGGCCTGGGCGGAGGGCGCGGGGATGACGCAGCGGCAGACCCAGGAGCTGCTGGGCGAGGTGCTCGGCTGACGGACCCGGACAGCGGGGGAGGGCCGGCCGGCGACCGTCCCCAGGCCGCCGTCCGGCCCTCCCCCTCCTCGCGCGGGCGGCCTGTCCCGGGCCGCCCGCCGTCCTGTCCGCCCGCCGTCCTGCCCGCCGGCCGTCACCCCCGTCGACGGCCGGCCGGCTCGGCGGGGGTCACACCCGCTTGCGGAAGCGGGCCACCGCGAGCGGGGCGAAGATCGCGGTCGCGGCGGCGGACCAGATCAGCACGATCATCACCGGGTGGGCCACCGGGCCCTCGCCGTTGAGCAGCGAGCGGGAGGCGTCGGCCAGCTGGGACAGCGGGTTGACCTTGGTGAAGGCCTGCAGCCAGCCGGGCATGGTGTCGGTCGGCGCGAAGATCGAGCTGCCGAACTGCATCGGCATCAGGACCAGCATGGAGACGCCCTGCACCGCCTGGGCGCTCTTCAGCGACATGCCCAGCAGCATCGAGATCCAGACGATCGACATGCCGAACACCAGCGACAGGCCGACCGCGGCCAGCAGCTCCGGAACGCCGGTCTTCAGCTCGAAGCCGAGCAGGAAGGCGAAGGTCAGCAGGATCGCGGAGGAGAGCAGGGCCCGCAGGGTCTCCGCCGCGATCTTGGCGAGCAGGACGGAGGCCCGGCCGATCGGCAGGGTGCGGAAGCGGTCCATCACCCCGGTCTGGAAGTCGCTGTTCAGCCCGGTGCCGACGGCCAGGGCCAGCGTCATGCCGGTCTGCCCGAGCAGGCCGGGGATCATGAACTGCTTGTACTTGTCCTGGTCCCCGGCGAACATGGCGCCGCCGAAGACGTAGACGAACAGCACGGTGAAGACGATCGGCATCAGCACGGCGTCGAACATCGACTCCGGGTCTTCCTTGATCCGCATCAGGTTGCGCCTGGTCAGCGCGCCGATGTGGCGCAGGTTGGCCGACAGGCCGATCCGCGGGTCCTCCTCGCGGACGGGCGCGGGCGCGGGCGCGAGCGTGGCGGTGGTCATGCGACGGTCTCCTCGACGGGCTGGGCGGGCTGGTCGGCGGCGGTGGCGGGCTTGCCGGTGATGGCGAGGAAGACCTCGTCCAGGCTGGGCACCTTGGTGTCGATCCCGGCGATGGCGAAGCCGCGTCCGCCGAGCACCCCGATGACGGCGGTCAGCTGCGCCTCGCCGGCGATCGGCACCGCGAGCAGGCCGGTGTCGGCCGAGTAGGTCGCGGTGGTGACGCCGTGCTCGTGCAGGCAGCGGGCCATCTCGGGCAGCTCGGCCGGGTGGGCCGGGCGGACCTGCAGGGTCTGGCCGCCGACCTTGGCCTTCAGCTCGGCGATGCCGCCGTTGGCGATGACCCGGCCGCGGTCGATGACGGTCAGCTCGTCGGCGAGCTGCTCCGCCTCCTCCATGTACTGGGTGGTGAGCAGCACGGTGCTGCCCTCGGCGACCATCCGCTGCACCTCGTCCCACACCTCGTTGCGGGTGCGCGGGTCCAGACCGGTGGTGGGCTCGTCCAGGTAGAGCACCCGGGGGCGGCCGATCATGCTGGCGGCCAGGTCGAGGCGGCGGCGCATGCCGCCGGAGTAGGTCTTGGCGGCGCGCTTGGCGGCCTCGGTGAGCGAGAAGCGCTCCAGCAGCTCGACGGCCCGGGCCTTGGCCTCGCGCCTGGGGAGGTCGAGCAGCCGGCCGATCAGGTAGAGGTTCTCGTAGCCGGAGAGCAGTTCGTCGACGGAGGCGTACTGGCCGGTCAGGCCGATGGTGCGGCGCAGCTGCTTGGGCTGGCGCACGACGTCGTAGCCGCCGACGAACGCGGTGCCGGCGTCCGGCTTGATCAGCGTGGAGAGGACGCGGACGAGGGTGGTCTTGCCGGCGCCGTTGGGGCCGAGCAGGGCGAGGACGGTGCCCTCGCGGACGGTGAGGTCGACCCCGTCGAGGGCCTTGGTGGTGCCGAAGTGCTTGACGATGCCCTGCACCTCGACGGCGTTGCCGGCAGTTCCCCGCGTGTTCGGGGCGGTGGCGATTCCTGTCATGCCCCCAAGGTGCCCGGCCCGGCTGTCAGCCCCCTGTCGCGGGAGCGGCGCCGCTGTCAGGCCGCTGTCACCGCCCGTCCGGGCATGACAGCGGCCCTGCTCCGACCGGTCGGAGCAGGGCCGCTGAAAGGCGCGTCAGTGGAAGCTGTGCTCCTCCGCCGGGAAGGCGCCGCCGCGGACGTCCTCGGCGAACTCCCGGGCCGCGTCGCCGAGCACGGCCCGCAGGTTCGCGTACTGCTTGACGAACTTGGGCACCCGGCCCGCCGTCATGCCGGCCATGTCCGTCCAGACCAGCACCTGGGCGTCGGTGTCCGGCCCGCCGCCGATGCCCACGGTCGGGATCGCCAGCTGCTCGGTCACCTGGGCGGCCAGCTCGGCCGGGACGGCCTCCAGCACCACGGCGAAGGCGCCGGCCTGCTGCACGGCCTTGGCGTCGCGCAGCAGCTGGTGCGCGGCCTCGTCGCCGCGGCCCTGCACGGGGTAGCCGCCGAAGGCGTGCACGGACTGCGGGGTGAGGCCGATGTGGGCCATCACCGGGATGCCGGCCTCGACCAGCAGCTCGATCGAGCGAGCGCTGCGCTCGCCGCCCTCCAGCTTCACCGCGCCGACGCCGGCGTCCTTCATCAGCCGGGCCGCGTTGTGCATGGCCTGCGCCGGGGACTCCTGGTAGGAGCCGAACGGCAGGTCGGCGACGATCATCGAGCGCCTGGTGCCCCGGACGACGGCGGCGGAGAGCATCACCATCTGATCCATGGTCACCGGCACGGTGGTCTCGTAGCCGAGGTGGCAGTTGCCGGCGGAGTCGCCGACCAGCAGGACGGGGATCCCGGCCTCGTCGAACACCCCGGCGGTGAGGGCGTCGTAGGCGGTCAGCATCGCCCACTTCTCGCCGCGCTGCTTGGCGGCGGCGAGGTCGCGGACGGTGACGCGGCGGTTGGTGACCCCACCGTAGAGGGTGGCGGTCGACGCCTGGTTCTGGGCAGGCGAAGGCGAAGAAGCGTTCATCGAACGGGCTCCTGAAGGGTTGTCGTCTCGAGGCGCCGTGCGGCGTCCCCGGATCACCTCCATGCTTGCACGCCCCGGCGTGCGCGCAAAGAGGGGTGTACGCGGGCGGGTGCGATCCGCGCCACACCGGGCGGTCACTCCCGGTTTTGCCGGCGTTTTGCGAAACGGATTCGTCTCGTATCGAAATGGGCGGTACCCTGGCGGCGGGGGGATACGAGACGCCTGCGACTCGGAAACCGTGACTCGGAAGCCGCGGCTCGGAAACTGTCCCGCCAGTGCAACGCCAACACGGACGGGGAAGACCATGACCACCGCAGCCGCGCCGCCTCGCGTGCCGGAAGCCATCCACCGCCGGCGCTGGGCGATCCTGGGCAGCCTGCTGCTCGCCCTGCTCGTCATCGTGCTCGACAACTCGATCCTCAACGTCGCGATGAAGACCATCGCGACCCCGGCCCCGGTCGGCCTGGGCGCCACCCAGAGCGACCTGGAATGGGCGATCAACTCGTACACCCTGGTGTTCGCCGGGCTGCTCTTCACCTCCGGCCTGCTCGGCGACCGGTTCGGCCGCAAGCGCGCGCTGCTGGCCGGCATGGCGGTCTTCGGCGTCGCCTCGCTGCTCTCCGCGCTCGCCTCCTCGCCCGGTGAGCTGGTCGGCTACCGCGCCCTGATGGGCGTCGGCGGCGCGCTCGCGATGCCCGCCACGCTGGCCATCATCATGAACGTCTTCGAGCGCTCCGAGCAGCCCAAGGCGATCGGCATCTGGGCCGGCGCGGTCGGCTTGGCCATCGCCATCGGCCCGATCACCGGCGGCCTGCTGATCGAGCACTTCTGGTGGGGCTCGGTCTTCCTGGTCAACGTCCCGGTCGTGATCATCGCGCTGATCGCGATGGTGGTCCTCGTCCCCGAGTCCAAGGACCCGAACCCGGGCCGGATGGACCCGGTCGGCGTGCTGCTGTCGATCATCGGCCTGGTCGCGCTGATCTACGGCATCATCAAGGGCGGCGAGCTGGCCGACTTCACCGCCGCCGAGGCCTGGGTGCCCACCCTGGTCGGCGTGGTCGCCCTGGTCGCCTTCGTCTGGTTCGAGCGCCGCACGCCCTTCCCGGCGCTGGACGTCACCTGGTTCCGCAACAAGGTGTTCAGCGCCTCCGTGGCGGTCGTCGGCGTGATCTTCTTCGCCCTGATGGGCGTCTCCTTCTTCGGCGTCTTCTACATCCAGAGCGTGCGCGGCTACAGCGCGCTGCAGGCCGGCCTGCTGATGCTGCCGCTGGCCGCCGCCCAGCTGCTGTTCGCGCCGCGCGCCCGGCTGGTGGTCGAGCGCTTCGGCGTCGCCGCCACCGCCGCCGGCGGCATGGCGCTGGTCGCCCTCGGCTTCGTCGGCTACGTCGTGATCACCGCGAGCAGCCCGATCTGGGTGCTGATCGTGATCGGCCTGGTGATGGGTGCCGGCATGGCGCACGTCATGCCGCCGGTCACCGTCGCCATCATGGGCTCGCTGCCGCGCGAGAAGGCCGGGGCGGGCTCAGCCGTCAACAACACCTTCCGGCAGGTCGGCGGCTCGCTCGGGGTCGCCGTGCTCGGCGCGGTGCTCTCCACCGTCTACCGCGACGGCATGTCCGACACGCTCCAGCACCTGCCCGCCGAGTACCGCGACAAGGCGGGCGAGTCGCTGGAGGCCACCCTGGCCGTCGCCGGGCGGATGGGCCCCAAGGGCGAGGCCCTGATCGGCCCCGCCAACGACTCCTTCATCCACGCCATGCACGTCGTCGCCGGGCTCTCCGTGGGCGTCTCGGTGCTCGGCGTGCTGGTCGCCTGGTTCCTGCTGCCGGGCCGCACCCCCGCCCCCGGCGCCCCGGCCGGCGCCGCCGAGCAGACCGACCGGCCCCGCGAGACCGCGGCCGCCGACGCCTGACGGGCAATCGGTTCGAAACACCACTGAGCGACAATGGCCCTGTCGGCCGGGTGCAGCCCGGTCGGCAGGGCCTCGGTCCGCGCCGGGCCCCACCCGGCCGCGGCCGCACGGCACAGACGGCAGCGGCGCCCGCGCGCCGGACAGCGAGGGAGACCAACGCGGTGAAGACGGAGACCCCGGCCGCCGGAGCAGACGACCCGACCGCCGCGAGCGGGCAGCCCTGCCCGGCCGCGCGCCGCGGCCGACCGCGCAGCGAGGCCGCCGAGCAGGCCATCTTCACCGCGGTCGAGGACCTGATGGCGGCCGGCACCACCATGTCCGAGCTGACCATCGAGGGCATCGCCACCGCCGCCGGCGTCGGCAAGGCCACCATCTACCGGCGCTGGCCCAACAAGGAGGCCCTGCTGGTCGACGTCGTCGGCCGACTGGAACTCCAGATCCCCGAGCCGACCGGCGGCACCGCCCGCGACGACCTGATCAACATCGTCGACTACACCCGCCGCCGCGGCCTCGCCAAGCGCAGCGCCTGGATCCTCAAGGCCGCCTTCGGCCAGATGCAGAGCCTGCCCGGGCTGCACCTCGCCTACCGCGAGCGGGTGATCAAGCCCCGGCGCGAGGCGGCCCTGCGGGTCATCCGCAGAGCCGTCGACGAGGGCGTGCTGCGCGCCGACCTCGACGTCGCCCTGCTCGGCGACCTGCTGATGGGCCCGATCGTCTACCGCAGCATGCTCTGGGACGACTCCGACCTGGAGGACCCGGACCTGGCCCGCAAGATGATCGACTCGCTGCTCGAAGGCCTCGCCCCGTCGACCTCCCCCGCCTCGTAGCCGTTCCGGCCCACGTGGCCAAGCTCACGGAACGGGCCGCGCCGGAACCCGGGCGGCCGGGCCCCACGTCTGTCCCGGCATAGGCTGAGCCGGGTATCCGATCAAACCGGCACCGATCCGGCACTTCGCCCGCGGACCGACGCGGGCCGGGCCCGGACCGGCGGACGGCACGAGCGACGGGAGTCACGGATGACGCAGGCGGAACGGACCGAACGGCTCGGGGCCGACGAACAGGCCCCGGCCCAGGCGGCCCGTCCCGGCGGCTTCCTCGGGCTCCGGCAGTGGGGGCGCGACGGGCGGGGCAGCACCACGTGGCGGCGCGGCCTGGTGGTCGCCGCCCTGGCCGTGGCCGTCGGCGCGCTGCTGGCCTTCCACGCCGAGGTGCCCAACGGCGTCGGCAACCTCGGCAGCCTGCTGGAGACCTTCCTGCCCTGGCTGGGCCTGGCCGTCCCGGCGCTGCTGGTGCCCGCGCTGCTGCGCCGCTCCGCCACCGCGCTGATCGCCCTGCTGCTGCCCGCCGCGCTGTGGGCCAACCTGTTCGGCGGCCTGGTCACCGACAAGAGCGGCGGGAAGGCGGACTGGACGGTGGTCAGCCACAACGTCGCCGCCGACAACACCGACGTGCCGGGCACCGTGCGCGGCCTGGTCGACTCCGGCGCGCAGATCGTCGCCCTGCAGGAGCTGGCCGGCCGGGCGCTGCACGCGTACGAGACCGGGCTCGCCGGGGCCTACCCGTACCACACGGTGCAGGGGACGGTCGGCCTCTGGTCGAAGTACCCGATCGGCGAGGTGTCCCCGGTGGACCTCAGGATGGGCTGGACCAGGGCCTTCCGGGCCCAGGTGACCACCCCGCAGGGCCCGCTCGCGGTGTACGTCGCGCACCTGCCGTCCGTCCGGCTGAAGGCCGAGGGCGGCTTCACCGTCCACCAGCGGGACGTCAGCGCGCAGGCGCTCGGCGACGCGATCCAGGCCGAGCCGCTGAAGAAGGTGCTGCTGCTCGGCGACCTCAACGGCACCATGAACGACCGCAGCCTGGCGCCCGTCACCTCGCAGATGCGCTCGGCCCAGGGCGCCGCCGGGGACGGCTTCGGCTTCAGCTGGCCGTCGTCGTTCCCGATGGCCCGGATCGACCAGATCATGAGCCGGGGCGGGCTCCAGCCGGTCGACTCCCGCACCCTGCCCCGGGACGGCAGCGACCACCTCCCGGTGGCCGCCGCCTTCCGGTACTGACCGTCCTAGCCGCGCCGCCAGCGGTTGGTGATCGGCAGGCGGCGGTCCCGGCCGAAGTTCTTCGCCGAGACCTTCGGGCCCGGCGGGTACTGGCGCCGCTTGTACTCGGCGGTGTCGACCAGGCGGACCACCCGGTCCACCACCGCCGGGTCGAAGCCGGCCGCGACGATCGCGTCCCGGCCCTCGTCGCCCTCGATGTAGCGGTCCAGCACGCTGTCCAGCAGGTCGTAGTCGGGCAGCGAGTCGGTGTCCACCTGGTCCGGCCGCAGCTCGGCGGACGGCGGCTTGCTGATGGTGTTCTCCGGGATCGGCGGCACCTCGCCGCGCCGCTCGGCCTCCTCGTTGCGCCAGCGGGCCAGCCGGAAGATCAGCGACTTGTAGACGTCCTTGATCGGGCCGTACGCGCCCACCGAGTCGCCGTACAGGGTCGAGTAGCCGACCGCCAGCTCGCTCTTGTTGCCGGGCGCGAGCACGAGGTGCCCCTCCTGGTTGGAGATCGCCATCAGCAGGGTGCCGCGCAGCCGGGACTGCAGGTTCTCCTCGGCCAGGCCGGTCAGTTCGGTGGCGGCCAGGTAGGCGTCGAACATCGGGGCGATCGAGACCGTGCGGAAGTGCAGCCCGGTGCGGCGGGCCAGCTCGGCCGCGTCGTCCCGGGAGTGCTGCGAGGAGTAGCGGCTGGGCATCGAGACGCAGTACACGTTCTCCGCGCCGATCGCGTCCACCGCGATCGAGGCCACCAGCGCCGAGTCGATGCCGCCGGACAGGCCGACCAGCACCGACCGCATGCCGTTCTTCTGCACGTACGCCCGGGTGCCGGCGACCAGCGCCGCCCAGATCTCGGCCTCGTCGGAGAGCCGCGGCGCCACCTCGGCGGTCAGCCTCTCGGCGGGCGCCGGCCGCGGCTCGTCGCCCAGCTCGGTACGGACCAGGTGCAGGCCGTCGCTCAGCAGCAGCCCGTCGGTGTGGTCGCTGCTCGCCTCCGGCAGGTCGAGGTCGAGGACCAGCAGGTGCTCCTCGAACTGCGGGGAGCGGGCGAGGACTTCGCCGTCCGCGTCGACCACGATCGAGTCGCCGTCGAAGACCAGCTCGTCCTGGCCGCCGACCATGTTGACGTACGCCAGGGTGCAGCCCGCCTCGGCCGCCCGGCGGCGGACCAGCTCCAGCCGCTGGTCGTCCTTGTTCCGCTCGTACGGCGAGCCGTTGACCACCAGCAGCAGCCCGGCCCCGGCCTCGCGGGCGGCGCTCACCCGGCCGCCGTCCTGCCAGATGTCCTCGCAGATCGCCAGCGCGACGTCCACCCCGCCGACCCGCAGCACCGGCAGCTGGTCGCCGGGGACGAACCAGCGGTACTCGTCGAACACGCCGTAGTTGGGCAGGTGGTGCTTGGCGAAGCGGGTCGCCACCTCACCGCCGTACAGCACCGCCGCGCAGTTCTGCGGCGACCCGGCCGGCCGCCCGAAGCGCGGCGAGGCGTGCTCGGAGCGCCCCAGGTAGCCGACCACCACCGGCACCCCGCCCAGCCCGTCGTCGGCCAGCCGGCCCGCCAGCTCGACCAGCGCCGCGCGGGACGCCTCGACGAAGGAACGGCGCAGCGCGAGGTCCTCGACCGGGTAGCCGGTCAGGGCCATCTCGGGGAACGCGACCAGCTGCGCACCGGCCTCCACGGCCTGCTTGGTCCAGCGCACCACCTCATCGCTGTTGCGCGCGATGTCACCGACCCAGGGGTCGATCTGGCTCAGGGCGAGACGGAGATTGGGCATGCCACGAGTGTAATCGTCTAACTGACGCGATGTCCCGCGCGGGGCTCGCCGCCGGGCTCCGCGCCCGGTCGGTGCCGGGGTCGACGGTGCCGTGCCGGGCGGGGATCGGCCATGATGGGGGCAGTCGCCCCACGACGTCCCTCCGCGGCCTCCGGGGCGTAACACGAGCGTAAAGAGCAGAGGTGAGACTGTCCCCATGGGCAAGCAGCAGCAGTTCGTGCTTCGGACGCTCGAGGAGCGTGACATCCGGTTCGTCCGGCTGTGGTTCACCGATGTGCTCGGCTACCTGAAGTCGGTGGCGGTGGCGCCGGCCGAGCTGGAGCAGGCCTTCGAGGAGGGCATCGGCTTCGACGGGTCGGCGATCGAGGGCTTCGCCCGGGTGTACGAGTCCGACATGATCGCCAAGCCGGACCCGACCACCTTCCAGATCCTGCCGTGGCGCTCGGAGACTCCGGGGACGGCGCGGATGTTCTGCGACATCCTGATGCCGGACGGCTCGCCCTCCTACGCGGACCCGCGGTTCGTGCTCAAGCGCACCCTGGAGAAGGCCTCCGACCAGGGCTTCACCTTCTACACCCACCCGGAGATCGAGTTCTTCCTGCTGAAGAACCTGCCCGGCGACGGCACCCCGCCGATCCCCGCCGACCAGTCCGGCTACTTCGACCACACCCCGCGCGGGGTGGGCCACGACTTCCGCCGCCAGGCGATCACCATGCTGGAGTCGATGGGCATCTCGGTGGAGTTCTCGCACCACGAGGGCGCGCCCGGTCAGCAGGAGATCGACCTGCGCTACGCGGACGCGCTGTCCACCGCGGACAACATCATGACGTTCCGTCTGGTCATGAAGGAGGTCGCGCTGGAGCAGGGCGTGCACGCGAGCTTCATGCCCAAGCCGTTCTCCGAGCACCCCGGTAGCGGCATGCACACCCACGTCTCGCTGTTCGAGGGCGACCGCAACGCCTTCCACGAGTCCGGCGCCGAGTACCAGCTCTCCAAGGTCGGCAGATCCTTCATCGCCGGCCTGCTGAAGCACGCCGCCGAGACGGCCGCCGTCACCAACCAGTGGGTGAACTCGTACAAGCGCATCTGGGGCGGCTCGCAGCGCACCGCCGGCGCGGGCGGCGAGGCGCCGTCGTACATCTGCTGGGGCCACAACAACCGCTCGGCGCTCATCCGGGTGCCGATGTACAAGCCGGGCAAGCAGGGCTCCACCCGGATCGAGGTCCGCTCGCTGGACACCGGCTGCAACCCGTACCTCGCCTACGCCGTCACCCTCGCGGCCGGCCTGAAGGGCATCGAGGAGGGCTACGAGCTCCCGCCGGGCGCCGACGACGACGTGTGGGCGCTGACCGACTCCGAGCGCCGCGCCCTCGGCATCCAGCCGATGCCGCAGAACCTGGGCGAGGCGATCGACCTGATGCAGCGCAGCGAGCTGGTCGCCGAGACCCTGGGCGAGCACGTGTTCGACTTCTTCCTGCGGAACAAGCGTCAGGAGTGGGAGGAGTACCGCTCCGAGGTGACGCCGTTCGAGCTGCGGAAGAACCTGCAGGTGCTGTAGGCGCAAACCGTTCGGGGCCCGTCGTCATTCGAGAGGGTGACGGCGGACCCCCCTCGCGGGTGGATCTCGGGCGGAACGATTCTCCGATGGCGGAGTGTGACGAGAGCGTGACGGAGCGGTGTGGTCCGATGGGCCTGATCCCGTTCTCCACCTCCCGAGAGGACACCATGCTCCCCTCCCCCCTCAGCCGCGTCGCGCGCGCCCGGCGGATCGCCCGCCGGGCCGTCGTCGCGGGGGCGGCCCTCGCCGCCGTCGCCGGCCAGCTGCTGGCCCCCACCCTGGCCGACGCCCGCGGCTCCGGCTCCTCGAAGCCCCACACGCGGGACAGCGTCGTCACGGCGAACCCGCTGCCGTTCACCACGCGGTTCGAGGGCGACTTCCACGGCGGCATCAAGCGGATCAGCAACTCGCTGATGACCTGCGACGAGACCAAGCCGCCGGTCGACCCGGCGCAGGTGTCGTGCCTGGACGCCCGCAAGGGGCTCGGCCCGCTGCCGATCAACAACAAGTACGAGATGAAGTACGTCAACATCGACCCGGGCTCGATCGGCCCGCTCGGTGACCCGATCTACTCGGCCAGCTCCGCCGACCTCGGCCTGATCGACGGCTCCAAGGTCCGGTACGCGCGGCTGTACTGGGGCGGCACCCGCGGCATCGGCGACACCGTGCTGCCGGAGAGCCAGATCGACGAGGTCTACCTGAAGGTCCCGGGCGAGGACCAGTACCGCAACATCGCCAACGACCAGCCGTCCATCGGCTACATCACCACCACCGACGAGAGCAGCTACCAGGCCTCCGCCGACGTCACCGACCTGGTCAAGAACGCCGGCAACGGCACCTACACCGTCGCCAACATGGACTCCGTGGTGAAGCCGCACAGCTGGGGCGGCTGGACGATCGTCGTCGTGTACGAGAACGACTGCCTGCCGAAGCGGCACCTCCACGTCTGGGACGGCTTCCAGGTCGAGCTGCCGGACAGCCCCGAGCTGACGGTCGACCTGCCCGGGCTGCAGACGGAGCAGAGCGGCCCGCCCGCCGCCAAGATGGGCTGGGTCGTCTACGACGGCGACCTCAAGTGGACCGGCGACACCCTCGCCGTGAAGTCCACCAACGGGCCGAGGACGATGTTCTCCGACGTCAACCACCCGGCCGACAACGCCTTCAACTCCACCATCGAGGAGCTGAACCCGGCCGACGCGTTCACCCGGAACCCGACCTACCGCAACAACTTCGGCTACGACTCCGACACCTGGGACGTCTCGCCGTTCCTGCGGGACGGGGACACCGACATCAAGACCATCTTCGACACCACGAAGAACGGCTACGACATCGGCGTCTTCTACGCCTGGGTGAACCTGGACGGCTCGACGGACGTCTGACGGTCCGCCTCGGAAGGGCGCCGCTGCCGCACCACCCGCGGCAGCGGCGCCGCCGTGTTCGGGGAGCGGGCCGCGCCGCGCAGCAGCCGCTCGCAGGGGCGCTCCACCCGGTGGTACAGCACGGCCGCCACGGCCAGCGAGCCGCCGGCCAGCAGCAGCCACACGCCCGCCCTCGCGAGCCCGGGGGCGGGGCGGCCGTACCACGCCAGCCAGCAGCGGATGCCGAGCTCGTGCACCAGGTACCAGGCGTACGACCACTCGCCGAGCCGGACGGCCGCCCGGCCGGCCAGCAGCCGGGGCGCCGTCCCGGCGGCGTCCCGCTGGGCGGCCGCCGCCAGCAGCGCCGCGAACAGCGGCGCGGGCAGCAACTGGGCGGCGCTGTACGGGCCGTACCAGAGCGCGTCCGGGACGGCGGCGTGCCAGGGGACCAGGGCGAGGTGCCAGGCCGCGACGGCGCCGGCGGCCGGGGCGAGCCGCAGCCGGGGGAGCAGGCCGTGCCGCACGGCCAGGCCGGTGACCACGCCGAGGACGAACTGCGGGGTGCGGGTGAGCGGCAGGTAGTCCAGCAGGAAGCCGCGCAGCGCGGCGTCGCCGGGCAGCAGCGCACCGGCCGCCCACAGGGCGGGCCCGAGCGCCGCGCAGAGCGCCGCGAGCGGCAGCCAGGCCCGCCGGCGCGCCCCCGACAGCCGCAGCAGCGCCGGGAACAGCAGGTAGAACCAGGCCTCGGCGCCCAGCGACCAGGAGGCCGGATTGCCGCCGTACACCGTCGACGGCGCCCAGGTGTGCAGCAGCACCAGCGACCACAGGGCGGCCGCGACGGGCAGCGCCGCCCCGATCGCGGCGTCCGCGCCGAGCGACAGCACGGTGGCCAGCGCGTGCAGCGGCCAGATCCGGGCGAACCGCCGGCGGGCGAAGGCACCGGCGGACGCGGCCGAGCCCTGGTACGTCCAGGCGAGGACGAAGCCGGACAGCACGAAGAAGAACGTGACGCCCGAACGCCCGTACCAGGCCAGGGGACTGAGCAGCGGCAGCTCCCCGACCTTGCGGGACAGGTGGTAGAGCACCACCAGCAGGGCGGCCCAGAAGCGCAGCCCGGTGAGCGAGGGCAGACGACTGGGCATCGGGGCTCCGGGGGTGGGGGGATCCGCCGGGTGAACGATTCCGGCGGGTGCCGGGTCACGGGTGCCGGTCACGGGCCGCGTCACCGCAGTGGCCGTCCGGTGGTCACACCCGGCGCGGCGGGCGGCGGGCGCGTAACCTGCTGGACGGGACGGATGGAGGGGCCGATGACGGTGGAGGAGCAGCGGGCCGGAGGCCGGGTGAGCCGGCCGGAGATGCGGCTGGTCAGGCGCGGGTTCGGCGATCCGGCGCAGGCCGTACGGCTGCTGGAGGGCCCGGGCCTGGAAGGGCTGGCCGACGACCCGGTGCTGCTGGACGCGCTCGGCGCCACCGCCGACCCGGACCTCGCCCTGCTCGGCCTGGCCCGGCTGCTGGAGGCCGCCGACGAGGCCGACCGGCACACCCTGCGCGACACCCTCACCACCGCCAAACCGCTGCGCGACCGGCTGCTCGGCGTGCTCGGCGTCTCCGCCGCCCTCGGCGACCACCTCGCCCGGCACCCGCACGACTGGCACGTGCTGGTCACCTTCGAGCTGCGCGACATGCACCCCGGCCCGGAGGACTTCCGCCGCGCCCTCGCCGAGGGCGTCGAGCGCGACGGGCACACCCCGGCGGACGCGCTGCGGATCGCCTACCGCCGCTGCCTGCTGGCGATCGCCGCCCGCGACCTCACCGGCACCACCGACCTCGCCCAGACCGCCGCCGAACTCGCCGACCTGGCCGGCGCCACCCTGCAGACGGCCCTGGACCTCGCCGCCGCGCAGGACCGGGAGGCCGCCGAGGCCTGCCGGCTCGCGGTGATCGGCATGGGCAAGTGCGGCGGCCGCGAACTCAACTACGTCTCGGACGTGGACGTCGTCTTCGTCGCCGAACCGCGCGAGGGCGTCGACGAGCACGAGGCGATCAAGGCCGCCACCCGGCTGGCCGCCGCCCTCACCCGCCTCTGCGCGGACACCACCGGTGAGGGCACCATCTGGCCGGTGGACGCCAACCTGCGCCCCGAGGGCCGCAACGGCCCGCTGGTGCGCACCCTGGCCAGCCACCTCGCCTACTACCAGCGCTGGGCCAAGACCTGGGAGTTCCAGGCCCTGTTGAAGGCCCGCCCGGTCGCCGGGGACGCCGAGCTCGGCGCCGCCTACGTCGAGGCGCTGGCCCCGATGGTGTGGCAGGCCGCCGCCCGCGACAACTTCGTCGCCGACGTGCAGCAGATGCGCCGCCGGGTGATCGACTCCATCCCGGCCACCGAACTGGACCGCCAGCTCAAGCTCGGCCCCGGCGGGCTGCGCGACGTCGAGTTCTCCGTCCAGCTGCTCCAGCTCGTGCACGGCCGCACCGACCCGGCGCTGCGCAGCGGCAACACCCTGGAGGCGCTGGCCGCGCTCTCCCGCGGCGGGTACGTCGGCCGGGCGGACGCCGCCTCGCTGGACCGCGCCTACCGCTTCCTGCGCTCGCTGGAGCACCGCATCCAGCTGTACCGGCTGCGCCGCACCCACCTGATGCCCACCGCCGAGGAGGACCAGCGCCGCCTCGCCCGCTCGCTCGCCCCGCTGATCAACGACGACACCCGCTCCGACCCGGTGGCCGCGCTGCGGCGCGAGTGGAAGCGGCACGCCGTCGAGGTGCGCCGGCTGCACGAGAAGCTGTTCTACCGGCCGCTGCTCGACGCCGTCGCCGAACTGCCCACCGGCGCGGCCGGGTTGAGCCCGGACGCGGCCCGGGCCCGGCTGGAGGCGCTCGGCTACGCCGACCCGGCGGCCGCCCTGCGCCACCTCAGCGCGCTCGCCTCCGGGGTGAGCCGCAAGGCCGCGATCCAGCGCACCCTGCTGCCGGTGCTGCTCGGCTGGTTCGCCGACTCGGCCGACCCGGACGCCGGGCTGCTCAACTTCCGCCAGGTCTCCGACGCGCTCGGCCGCACCCCCTGGTACCTGCGGCTGCTGCGGGACGAGTCCGCCGCCGCCGAGCAGCTGGCCCGGGTGCTGTCGGCCGGCCGGCTCGCGCCCGACCTGCTGCTGCGCGCCCCCGAGGCGGTGGCCATGCTGGGGGACCCGCAGGGCCTGCAGCCGCGCGGCCGGGCGGCCCTGCAGGCGGAGGTCCTGGCCGCGGTCGGCCGGGCCGGGTCCACCGCCGCCGCGGTGGCCGCCGCCCGTTCGGTGCGCCGCCGGGAGCTGTTCCGCACCGCCGCCGCCGACGTGCTCGGCCGGCTCGCCGACGACCCGGCCGAGGCGCTGGACACCGCCGGGGAGGCCCTGACCGCCCTCAACGCGGCCACCCTGGAGGGCGCGCTGCGCGCCTGCGTGGCCGGCTGGGAGGCCGCGAACGGAGGCCTGCCGACCCGGATCTCGGTGATCGCGATGGGCCGCTTCGGCGGCCGGGAGCTGGGCTACGGCTCGGACGCCGACGTGCTCTTCGTCCACGAGCCGCTGCTCGGCTCGCTGGAGGAGGACGCCGCCCGGGCCGCCCAGGCCGTCTGCCACGAACTGCGCACCCTGCTGGCCGCGCCCTCCACCGAGCCGCCGCTGCTGGTCGACGCCGACCTGCGGCCGGAGGGGCGCAGCGGCCCGCTGGTGCGCTCCCTGGCCTCGTACGCGGCGTACTACCGGCGCTGGTCGCACGCCTGGGAGAGCCAGGCGCTGCTGCGGGCCGAGCCGGTCGCCGGGGACGAGGACCTGGGTGCGCGGTTCCGGCAGCTGATCGACCCGCTGCGCTACCCGGGCGTCGGCGTGCCGGAGCGGGACCTGCTGGAGATCCGCCGGATCAAGGCCCGGATCGAGGCCGAGCGGCTGCCGCGCGGCGCCGACCCGACCACCCACACCAAGATCGGCCGGGGCGGGCTGGCGGACGTCGAGTGGACGGTGCAGCTGCTCCAGCTCCGGCACGGCCACGAGCTGCCCGCGCTGCGCACCACCCGGACCAGGGCGGCGCTGGCGGCGGCCGCCGGGGCCGGGCTGGTGACGGCGGCGGACGCCGAGGTGCTGGACGCGGCCTGGGTGCTGGCCTCCCGGGTGCGCTCGGCGGTGATGCTGGTGCGCGGCCGGCCGGGCGACAGCTTCCCCGGGGAGGCCCGGGAGCTGGCCGGGGTGGCCCGCTACCTGGGGTACGGCGCCGGGCACAGCGGGGAGCTGGTGGACGACTACCGGCGCACCACCCGGCGGGCCCGGGCGGTGGTGGACCGGCTGTTCTACGGCTACAGCTGAGCACGCGAGAAGGGGCCCTCCGGAACGGCGGGCCCCTTCGTCGTACGGCTGGGACGGCTAGCGACGGGCGGTGCTGACCGCCGGCTCGCTCCACTGCTCGGGCACGGTGATCGGCGCCTCGGCGGTGCCCCGGGCGGCGGGGACCCGCGGCAGCCGGTAGACCCACTCGTGGTAGAGCCAGCGGGCGGCCAGGAAGCCGGCCGCCAGGCAGATCTCGCCGCCGACGGCGTCCATCCAGAAGTGGTTGGCGGTCGAGACGATGACCAGCAGGGTGGCGGCCGGGTACGCCAGGCCGAGCACCCGGACCCACGTGCGGCGGGCCAGGAAGAAGATCGCCAGACCGCACCACATCGACCAGCCGATGTGCATCGAGGGCATCGCGGCGTACATGTTGGAGACGTGTGCGGCGGGCCCGGAGGCGAACGAGCCCCAGGTGTGGTGGGTCTGCACGGTGTCGATGAAGCCGCCGTCGGTCATCAGCCGGGGCGGGGCCAGCGGGAAGGCGTAGAAGCCGACCAGGGCGATCAGGGTGGTGACGAAGAGCACCGTGCGGGCCGCGACGTAGCGGCCGGGGTGGCTGCGGTAGAGCCAGACCAGGACGCCGATCGTGATGATGAAGTGCAGCGTCGCGTAGTAGTAGTTCATCCCCGTGATGAGCCACCCGACGCCGTCCATCGCGTGGTTGACCGAGCGCTCGACGGCGATGCCGAGGTTCTGTTCGAGGTCCCAGATCCAGCGCGCGTGCTTCTGGGCTATCGACTCCTGCTCGGGGACCGCGTTGCGGACCAGCGAGTAGAGCCAGTAGCTGACCCCGATCAGCGCGAGCTCGAACCAGAGGCGCGGGCGGGCGGGGGAGCGGCGCTGGTCGCGGATGCGGCTGCGCAGCGCGGCGGAGCGGGACTGGGCGACACGGGTGGCTCCTTCGGGCGTACGGGCCGTGGTGCCCGCCGCCGCTGCGGAACCGCCGTCGTGGGCCGCGTCGGCGCGCCCGGCGTCGCCTTGCTGGATCTCGGTCGGTTCCCCCATGGACGAGAAGTCTGCCAGACCTCCCGTAGCCGTCTGCTCATCCTGTGGAAGTGGATTCTTCACCGGCTGTCCCCCTTGAGGGGTAGGGGGCGGATCCCACCGGGGTAGGGGGCGTGATCGGGTCTGGTGGTTACCGGTGGGGCGGACATACGTCCCATTGTCACGCCGACCGTTCCACCGGCGTAATCGGGGTGGCCGTCGCCCCGGGGGGCCCGAGTTTCCGGGCCCGAAACCCTTTCTGCATCTTGCTGAAACATATTGCAGGCCGCTAGCTTCCTGGCAACCCGATCGACCCCTTCCCGACCCTTCCCCCAGGGAGCCCTCAGTGGCCGATACGCCGCTCCGCCGTCCACGGAGCACCCGACGCGCCGCGCGGACCGGACCCGGCGGCCGCACCGCCGTCCTGCTCGCCGCCGCGCTGACCGCCGCCACCCTCGGCGGCGCCCCCGCCGCGCTGGCCGCCGCCCCGCCGGCCCCGCCCTCCGACGCCGCGCTCGCGGCCACCGCCGGGCGGCACGACCTCAGCCGCGAGCAGTTCTACTTCGTCCTGCCCGACCGCTTCGCCAACGGCGACACCGGCAACGACACCGGAGGCATCACCGGCGGGCGGCTGGAGAACGGCTTCGACCCCGCCGACAAGGGCTTCTACCACGGCGGCGACCTCGCCGGGCTGATCCAGAAGCTCGACTACGTCCAGAACCTCGGCACCACCGCGATCTGGATGGCGCCGATCTTCAAGAACAAGCCCGTGCAGGGCACCGGCGACCAGGCTTCGGCCGGCTACCACGGGTACTGGATCACCGACTTCACCCAGGTCGACCCGCACTTCGGCACCAACGAGCAGCTGAAGGAGCTGATAGCCAAGGCCCACGCGCGCGGCATCAAGGTCTTCTTCGACGTCATCACCAACCACACCGCCGACGTCATCGACTACGCCGAGCAGCAGCACGCCTACCGCTCGACCGGCGCCTACCCGACGCTCGACGCGGACGGCAACCCCGTCGACGAGACCGCCACCGCCGACGCGGGCACGCGCTGGCCGCGGACCACCAAGGACTCGTTCCCCTACACCCCGGTCTTCCGCACCCCGGCCGACGCGAAGGCCAAGAGCCCGGACTGGCTCAACGACCCGGCGCTGTACCACAACCGCGGCGACTCCACCTTCGTCGGCGAGTCCGCCACCGAGGGCGACTTCAGCGGCCTCGACGACCTCGACACCCAGAACCCCCGGGTGGTGCAGGGCTTCGAGAAGGTCTACCAGCAGTGGGTCAAGGACGCCGGTGTGGACGGCTTCCGGATCGACACCGTCAAGCACGTCAACATGGCGTTCTGGCAGCAGTGGGCGCCCGCGCTCAAGGACTTCGCCGCCAAGCAGGGCAACAAGAAGTTCTTCATGTTCGGCGAGGTCTACTCCGGCGACCCGGCGGTCACCTCGCCGTACGTCACCAAGGGCAGGCTGCAGGCCACCCTCGACTTCCCGTTCCAGGGCGCGGCCCGCAGTTACGTCTCCCAGGGCGGCTCGGCGAAGAACCTGGCCGACGTGTACGGCCAGGACTACCGCTACACCAGCGCCGACACCGACGCGTACGAGCTGCCGACCTTCCTCGGCAACCACGACATGGGCCGCTTCGGCTCCTTCCTGCTCGCCGACAACCCCGGCGCCGACGAGGCCACCCTGCTCAGGAAGGACCGGCTCGGCAGCGAGCTGCAGTTCCTCACCCGCGGCCAGCCCGTCGTCTACTACGGCGACGAGCAGGGCTTCACCGGCGCCGGCGGCGACAAGGACGCCCGGCAGGACCTGTTCGCCTCGAAGACCGCCTCCTACAACGGCGACCGGGTGCTCGGCGGCACGCCCGGGCCGGCCGACCGGTACGGGCAGGGCGGCGAGCTGTACCAGGGCATCGCCGGGCTGGCGAAGCTGCGCCGGGACAACCCGGCCCTGGCCGACGGCGCGCAGATCGAGCGGTACGCGGCGGACGGCGCGGGCGTGTACGCCTTCTCCCGGATCGACGCCGGGCAGCAGGTCGAGTACCTGGTGGCGGTGAACAACGCGACCGAGGCGAAGACCGTCACGCTGGACACCTTCTCGGCGGGCATGGGCTTCGACCGGATCTACCCGGCGGCCGATGCCGCGCTCACCTCGGGCGCCGACCGCAAGGTCACCGTCACCGTGCCGGCGCTGTCCTCCGTCGTGTTCAAGGCGGGCGGCAGGCTGGCACCGGCCGCCGCCGCGCCGCAGCTGTCCGTCCAGCCGCCCGCGGACGGGTCCACCGGGCTGGTGACCATCGGGGCGAGGACCGACGGCGGCTTCGGCCGGGTCAGCTTCGCCGCGCAGGTCGGCGACGGCCCCTGGCGGACGCTGGGCACCTCGGACACCGGGAAGTACGCCGTCACCCAGGACCTGGGCGGCGTCGCCCCCGGCACGGTGGTGCGCTACAAGGCCGTCGTGCAGGACGCCGGCGGCCACCTGCGCTCCGCCACCGCGAGCTTCACCACCGGCACCCCCGCGCCCGCGCCGGCGCCCACCGCCGGCTCCCGCCCGTACGCCGTCGTCCACTACAACCGGCCGGACGGCGACTACGACGGCTGGAACCTCTACGCCTGGGGCGACCTCGCGGACGGCGAGGGCACCCAGTGGCCCGCCGGGCACCCCTTCACCGGGCGGGACGCGTACGGCGCCTTCGCGTACGTGAAGCTGAAGCCGGGCGCCTCGGACCTCGGCTTCATCGTGGAGAAGAACGGCACCAAGGACGTCGACGCCGACCGGCACCTCGACGTCGGCGGCACCGGGGAGGTCTGGCTGAAGCAGGGCGACCCGACCGTGCGCACCACCAACCCCGGCCCGGCGAACAGCCAGCCCGCCAACACCGCCGTCATCCACTACAACCGGCCGGACGGCAGCTACGACGGCTGGGGCCTGCACGACTGGACCGGCGCCGCCAACCCCACCGACTGGGGCAAGCCGCTGATGCCCGCGCGCCGCGACGCCTTCGGCGCCGTCTTCGAGGTGCCGCTGGCCCCCGGCGCGACCAGCCTCAGCTACATCCTGCACAACGGCAACGACAAGGACCTGCCCGCCGACCAGTCGCTGGACTTCGCCCAGAACGGCCGGGAGGTCTGGATCCTGGGCGGCCGCGAGGGCTACCTGCTGCCGCAGAACCCGGCCGCCTCCTCGCAGGTGGACCTCTCCGGCGCCAAGGCGCAGTGGATCGACGCGCGGACCGTCGTCGTCCCGGCGGGCTACGGCGCGAGCGACGCCGCGCTGGCCGGCGGCACCAGCGCCCAGCTGGTCTACGACCCCGAGGGCGGCATCCGCGCCGACAAGGGCGTGCTGACCAAGCCCGGCAAGTGGCTCCGGCTCACCCCCGTCGCCGGCGGGCTGACCGACGCCCAGAAGGCCGCATACCCGCACCTGGCGGGCTACCGGGCCTTCACCGTGGACGCCCGGGACGCCGCCCGCGTCCCGGCCGCGCTGCGCGGCCAGCTGCTGTTCACCGAACACCTGCCGAACGGCGCCGTGCTGGCGGGCACGGGCGTCCAGATCCCCGGGGTGCTGGACGACCTGTACGCGCGCCGCACCGGCAAGGTGGACTTCGGCCCGGCCTACTACGACGGCAAGGTCGCCCTCTCGCTCTGGGCGCCGACCGCGCAGCAGGTGTCCGTCCAGGTCTTCGACAGCGCCACCGGGGGCACCCCGAAGACGCTGCCGATGACGCGGGACGACGAGACCGGCGTGTGGGAACTCGTCCGCGACAAGGGCGAGTTGAACGGCAAGTACTACCTGTACCAGGTGAAGGTCTGGGCGCCCTCGGTGCAGCAGCTGGTGGTCAACACCGTCACCGACCCGTACTCGGTGGCCCTCGCCGCCGACTCCACGCGCAGCCTGGTCGCCGACCTGGACGCCAAGGAGCTCAAGCCGCAGGGCTGGGACGAGCAGACCCGCCCGCAGGCCGTCCCGCCGGCGCAGCAGCAGATCCAGGAGCTGCACGTCCGGGACTTCTCGGTCGAGGACCCGAGCGTCCCGGCCGCCGAGCGCGGCACCTACCTGGCGTTCACCGAGTCGAATTCGGCCGGCATGAGGCACCTCCGGGACCTCGCCAAGGCCGGGGTGACGACCGTCCACCTGCTGCCGACCTTCGACATCGCCACCATCCGGGAGAACCGGGCGGACCAGAAGCTGCCCGCCTGCGACCTCGCGTCCCTCCCGCCGGACGGGCCGAAGCAGCAGGAGTGCGTGGCGGCCGTCGCCGCCGACGACGCGTACAACTGGGGCTACGACCCGCTGCACTACAACGTGCCGGAGGGCTCGTACGCCACCGACCCGACCGGCACGGCCCGGACGCTGCAGTTCCGGCAGATGGTGCAGGCGATGCACGCGGCCGGGCTGCGGGTGGTGCTCGACGTGGTCTACAACCACACCGCCGCCAGCGGCCAGGCCGAGCACTCCGTGCTGGACCGGGTCGTCCCCGGCTACTACCAGCGGCTGGACGCCAACGGCAAGGTGACGACCGACAGTTGCTGCGCCGACACGGCGCCCGAGCACGCCATGATGAACCGGCTGGTGGTCGACTCGGTCACCCTGTGGGCCCGCGAGTACCAGGTCGACGGCTTCCGCTTCGACCTGATGGGCCTCGACCCGAAGTCCACCATGCTGGACGTGCAGGCCGCGCTGCGGAGTATGACCCCGGAGTCGGACGGCGTGGACGGGAAGAACGTCTTCCTGTACGGCGAGGGCTGGAACTTCGGCGCCGTCGCCGACAACGCCCGCTTCGAGCAGGCCACCCAGCGGAACATGGCCGGCACCGGCATCGCCACCTTCGACGACCGTCTGCGCGACGCCGCCCGCGGCGGCAACTTCATGCTGAGCTCCGCGCCGCAGCAGGGCTTCGCCTCCGGCCTGTACTCCGACCCCAACGGCTCGGCCGCGAACGGGAGTCCGGCGGAGCAGAAGGCCCGGCTGCTGCACCAGATGGACCAGCTGAAGGTCGGGCTCACCGGCAACCTGGCCGGCTACTCCTTCACCGACAGCTCGGGCAAGGCCGTCACCGGCGCCCAGGTCGACTACAACGGCGCCCCGACCGGGTACGCGGCCAAGCCGGGCGAGGCGGTGGAGTACGTGGACGCCCACGACAACACCGACCTGTTCGACGCGCTCGCGTACAAGCTGCCGACCGGCACCTCGCCGGCCGACCGCGCGCGGATGCAGGCGCTCGGGCTGTCGCTGACCGCGCTCACCCAGGGCGCGGGCTTCGCCCAGGCCGGCAGCGACCTGCTGCGCTCCAAGTCGCTCGACGCCAACTCCTACGACTCGGGCGACTGGTTCAACGCGATCCACTGGGACGCGGCCCAGGGCAACGGCTGGGGGCGCGGCCTGCCGATGGCGAAGGACAACCAGGAGCTGTGGCCGACCGCCAAGTCCCTGCTGGCCGACCCGCGGCTGACCGTGGGGGCCGGCGACATCCGGGCGACCACGGCGCAGTTCCAGGAGTTCCTGCGGATCAAGCGGTCCTCGCCGCTGTTCTCGCTGCCGACCCTGGCCGACGTCCAGCAGCGGCTGTCGTACCCGCTCTCCGGCACGCCCGGCGAGACGCCCGGGGTGATCACCCTGCACCTGGACGGCACCGGGCTGGCGGGCGCGGAGAAGGGCGTCACCGTGGTCTTCAACGCGACGCCCACCGCGCAGTCGCAGACCGTGGACGGACTGAAGGGGACGAGCCAGGCGCTGCACCCCGTCCAGGCGGGCGGCGCGGACCAGGTGGTGAAGCGCTCCGGCTTCGACGCCGCGACCGGCACCTTCACCGTGCCGGGCCGCACGGTGGCGGTGTTCGTACAGAACTGATCTCCTGACGGCCGGCCACCACCGGGCCCCGCACCGCCGTTCCCGGCGGTGCGGGGCCCTTTCCGGTTCACCCGGCGTGCGGGGTTGGCCGGAAACAGTCGTTGGCACGGCCGGAACTGTGACGTGCCGGGCGCCGGCGGTGCTGCTCCCTACCCGGCGGTACGGGCGCCAAGACCGGTTGCTGGTCAGCGACTTCCGGTGGTGATCGAACTTTCCGGGTGGCATGAAAACCGTGTTCAGGCTTGGTCATGCCGTAACACAACTGACGACCAGTCGCCCATACGGTTTCGGTAATGAATCGGCCAATCAGTGGCATGCATCTGTCATTAACGAGTCGTTTGCTGCCACGATTCCTCCGGCTGCAGACGAGGGGGCCCCACCCCCCGGTGCAGCAGGACCAGTCCAGGTGCAGCGCGTCCCTGCAACGACTAGTGAGCACCGACGACCGCACCCCCGCCGCACACCGCGGGCGGGGGCCCCCACTGCGCCGCAACCCTGCGGCCCAGGTTCTCTCCACCGGGTGCGAACCGGCACCGGTCGGAAAAGGAGTCCGCATGTCACGTTCCGCTCACGTCCGGAAGGCGGCGGTCGTCATGGCCGCGACCACCGCGCTGCTGGTCACCGGCATACCCGTCATCGCGCAGGCCGCCACGCCCGACGCGCCGACCGCCGTCGCCGCCCAGCAGTCCTCCCGGGCCGCGCTGATCGCCTCCGCGAACCAGCAGTCCGCCTCCTTCGCCCAGGCCCTCGGCCTCAGCGGCCAGGAGAAGCTGGTCACCAAGGACGTCGTCCAGGACGCCAACGGTGCCCGCCACCTGCGCTACGAGCGCACCTACGCCGGACTCCCGGTCCTCGGCGGCGACCTGATCGTCCACCAGGACGCCGCGGGCGCCACCAAGAGCGTGACCAAGGCCAGCCAGGCCAACCTCGCGGGCGTCGACACCGCCCCCGCGCTGGCCGCGCCGAAGGCCCAGGAGGCCGCGCTGGCCGCCGAGCAGGGCACCGTCGAGACCGCCCCGCGCCTGGTCGTCTGGGCCGCCGGCGACACCCCGAAGCTCGCGTACGAGACCGTCGTCAACGGCAAGGAGTCGGACGGCACCCCGAGCAAGCTGCACGTCGTCACCGACGCCAAGACCGGCGAGGTGCTGAGCAAGGCGGACGGCATCAAGCGCGGCTCCGGCACCGGTGTGTTCGTCGGCAACGTGCCGCTGACCACCACCCAGAGCGGCGGGCAGTACCAGCTCAAGGACACCACCCGCGGCGGCCAGTACACCACGGACATGAAGAACGGGACGTCCGGCAACGGCACCCTGTTCACCAAGTCCACCGACACCTGGGGCAACGGCCAGGCCAGCAACCGCGAGTCGGCCGCCGTCGACGCCGAGTACGGCGCCGCCGTCACCTGGGACTTCTACAAGAACACCTTCGGCCGCAGCGGCATCAAGAACGACGGCGTCGGCGCCATGAGCCGGGTGCACTACGACACCGGCTACGTCAACGCCTTCTGGGACGACGGCTGCTTCTGCATGACCTACGGCGACGGCTCCGGCGACACCCACCCGCTCACCGAACTCGACGTCTCCGGCCACGAGATGACCCACGGCGTCACCTCGGCCACCGCCAACCTGAACTACTCGGGCGAGTCCGGCGGCCTCAACGAGGCCACCTCGGACATCATGGGCTCGATGGTCGAGTTCTACGCGAACCTGCCCGCCGACAACCCGGACTACCTCATCGGCGAGCTCATCGACATCAACGGCAACGGCACGCCGCTGCGCTACATGGACAAGCCCTCCAAGGACGGTCAGTCGGCCGACTCCTGGTACTCGGGCGTCGGCAACCTGGACGTGCACTACTCGTCCGGCGTCGCCAACCACTTCTTCTACCTGCTGGCCGAGGGCAGCGGCGCCAAGGTGATCAACGGCGTCAGCTACAACAGCCCGACCGTCAACAACATCACCGTCTCCGGCATCGGCCGGGACAAGGCGCAGCAGGTCTGGTACAAGGCGCTGACCGCGTACATGACCTCCACCACCGACTACGCCGCCGCCCGCACCGCGACCCTGAACGCGGCCACCGACCTGTACGGCGCCAACAGCGCCGAGTACAACCAGGTCGCCACCGCCTGGGCCGCCGTCAACGTCGGCTCGCTGCCGAACCCGGGCGGCGTCACCGTCACCAACCCGGGCAACCAGTCGACCGCGGTCGGCGGCTCGGTCAACCTGCAGATCAAGGCCTCGGGCGGCACCGCGCCGCTGTCGTACAGCGCGAGCGGCCTGCCGGCCGGCCTGGCGATCAACGCCTCCACCGGCGTGATCACCGGCTCCCCGACCGCGGCGGGCAGCTCCAACGTCACCGTCACGGTGAAGGACAACGCCGGCAAGACCGGCACCACCAGCTTCACCTGGACCGTCACCGGTGGCGGCGGCGGCACCTGCACCCCGGCGCAGCTGCTCGGCAACCAGGGCTTCGAGACGGGCACGGCGGCGCCGTGGACGGCTTCGAGCGGCGTGGTCGACAACAGCTCCTCGCAGGCGGCGCACGGCGGCTCGTGGAAGGCGTGGCTGAACGGCTACGGCAGCGCCCACACCGACTCGCTGTCCCAGACGGTCAGCATCCCGGCCGGCTGCAAGGCGACGCTGAGCTTCTGGCTGCACATCGACACCGCGGAGACCGGCTCGACCGCGTACGACAAGCTGACCGTGTCGGTGAACGGCACCACGCTGAAGACCTACTCCAACGTGGACGCCGCCGCCGGGTACCAGCAGCGCACCTTCGACCTGTCGGCCTACGCGGGCCAGACGGTCACCCTGAAGTTCAACGGCGTCGAGGACTCCTCGCTGCAGACGAGCTTCGTGATCGACGACACCTCCATCCAGACCAGCTGAGGTCGCACCGGCTCCCTGAGGGACCGGTGAACCAGGACAGGTGAGGGGCCCGGCGGCTACGGCCGCCGGGCCCTTGTCGTGTTCTCCTGTCCTGTCGTGCGTCCTGTCTCCTGTCCTGTCGTGTGCCCTGCCGTGCGGGGCGGTCGGGCACGAAGCGGAAACGTTTCGCCCTTGACCTTGACGGTGTGTCCCGGCGCCTCTAGGTTCGCTGCAAGTTTCCGGCAAGTTACAGAAACTTCCTGCAGAGAACGGCTGCCCCCACCCCAGCCACCCCCATGGAGACGATGTGGTCACCACCGCCCCCACGCGCCGGCCTGCCCGCCTGGCCGGCGCGCTCACCGCCTCGGCGGCGCTCGCGCTCTCGCTCACCGCGGGCATCGCCGCCCCCGCCGCCCAGGCCGCCCCGCCCGCGAACAACGGCAAGGACGTCACCGCCACCCTCTTCGAGTGGCGCTTCGACTCCGTCGCGCAGGCCTGCACCTCCACCCTCGGCCCCAAGGGCTACGGCTTCGTCGAGGTCTCGCCGCCGCAGGAGCACATCCAGGGCCCGCAATGGTGGACCTCCTACCAGCCGGTCGGTTACCAGATCGCCGGACGGCTGGGCGACCGCACCTCGTTCAAGAACATGGTCGACACCTGCCACGCGGCCGGTGTCAAGGTGATCGCCGACGCGGTGGTCAACCACATGTCGGCCGGCTCCGGGACGGGCACCGGCGGCACGGCGTACACCAAGTACAACTACCCCGGCACGTACCAGGACCAGGACTTCCACGCCTGTCGGCAGCCGATCACCAACTACCAGGACCGCACCAACGTGCAGACCTGCGAACTGGTCGACCTCGCCGACCTGGACACCGGCAGCGCGAAGGTCCAGAGCACCATCGCGCACTACCTCGACGACCTCGGCTCGCTCGGCGTCGACGGCTACCGGATCGACGCCGCCAAGCACATCGCCGCCGGCGACCTCGCCGCGATCAAGGCCAGGATGGCCAACCCGAACGCCTACTGGGTGCAGGAGGTCATCTACGGCGCCGGCGAGCCGATCCAGCCCACCGAGTACACCGGCAACGGCGACGTCGACGAGTTCCGGGTCGGCACCGACCTCAAGCGGATCTTCACCGGCGACAAGCTCGCCAACCTCAACGGCTGGGGCGCCTCCTGGGGCTACCTGCCGAGCAACCAGGCCCGCAGCTTCGTCGACAACTGGGACACCGAGCGCAACGGCTCCACGCTCAACTACACCTACGGCAACACCTACACGCTGGCCAACGTCTTCCTGCTGGCCTCGACGTACGGCTCGCCCAACGTCTACTCGGGCTACGGCTTCACGAACAAGGACGACGGCCCGCCGAACGGCGGCACCGTCAACGCCTGCTACCAGGACGGCTGGAACTGCACCCACGCCTGGCGGCAGATCGCCAACATGGTCGGCTTCCGCAACGCCGTCGCGGGCACCGGGGTGACCGACTGGTGGTCCAACGGCAACAACGCGATCGCCTTCGGGCGCGGCAACCGGGGCTACGTCGCGATCAACCACGAGAGCGGCGCGATCACCCAGACCTTCCAGACCGCGCTGCCGGCCGGCACCTACTGCGACGTCCAGCACGGCGACCCGCAGCCGGGCGGCGGCTGCACCGGCCCGACGTACCAGGTCGGAGCCAACGGGCAGTTCACCGCGACGGTGGGGGCGGGCGACGCGGTCGCGCTGTACGTCCAGCCCGGGGCGACGGTCTCCGGCGCCTCGTTCAACGTCAACGCGACCACCTCGCTCGGCCAGAACGTCTACGTGGTCGGCGACGTCCCCGCGCTCGGCGGCTGGGACCCGGCGAAGGCGCTGCCGCTGTCCTCGTCCGGCTACCCGGTCTGGTCGCTGGCGCTCTCGCTGCCGCCCGGCACCGCCTTCCAGTACAAGTACGTGCGCAAGGACGCGAGCGGCGCGGTCACCTGGGAGTCCGGGGCCAACCGGACGGCGACGGTGCCCGGCTCGGGCACGGTGACGCTGAACGACACCTGGCGGCCGTAGGGCTGGTGGCGGCGGTCCCGTCGCCGAAGCGGGGAGATTCCGGGGCCCCCGTCAGTCCGGCGATGACGAGGGTCCCTCCCCGGGGTGGCCGGGCCGGTTGAAACCCCCGGATCGGGGGACGGTCCTGCCACCATCGCGGGATGAGAACCAGCCCCCTCGTCCTCGACGTCGAACTGTGCGGCGGCCGCTGGGACGGCCACCGCAAGCGCGTCAACGCCGCCGCCCCGCCGCCCGCGCTGCGGATGCTGCTGCGGGTCGAGCTGCCGGCCGCCGAGGACGGCGAGTACTGGCCGACCACCAGCGTCTACCGGCTCGACGACGGCGGCGGTGCGCCGCGGTACCGGCACTCGCACGACGAGTAGCCGGTGCGGCCGCCGCCGAGCCGTTCCCCGTACCGGCGGCCGCGTCCGGCCCCCGCATCCCACCCCCGCTGTCCGACCCCCGCTGTCCGACCCCCGCCGGACGGCGGGCAGGTGAAGGGTTTTACCTGATCGCGAACAAACATTGGATTTCCGGTGGCCACCGCGCAACCGGCCCGCCCCGGCCCACGTCATAGGATCGCAGGAAGGTTCGCCGCCCGTAAGGGAGGGCGAACCGTCGCCCGGGGGCCGCACCAGCACCGCGTTCCGGGCCTGTCCGGCCCCACCGGGGGGCCGCCGCCCGGTCAGACGGTCCGGGTGTGACATCGGTCGGAGAGTCCTCACCGTGCTTAGGCAGTCGTCCCGTTACCGCGCCCTCCTGACCGGCGCCGCCACGCTCGTCCTGGCCGCCACGCTCGCGGCCTGCGGGGGGAGTTCCGGCGGCGGGAAGGGGGACGGCGCCAAGGCGGACGCCACCCCGTCCGCGGCCGACAGCGCCGCGCCGACCAGCCCCGCCGGCACCCCGGCGGCCGGCGCGACGACCGCCGCCGCCTCGGGGAAGGTGCTGATGCCCACCGGTCCGGCCGCGTCGCTCAACAAGGTCCGGGACACCGCCGCGGGCCCGATCTTCTCGACCAAGGTGACCGGCGCGAAGTCCGGCGTGACCGGCCAGGTCTGGGTCTGGCTGCCGCCCGAGTACAACGACCCCAAGTACGCCAAGACCGGCTTCCCGGTGCTCACCCTCTACGCGGGCGGCCAGAGCAACGGCTACAACACCTGGACCGACAACCAGCTGCCGATCCAGGAGGAGGACGAGCGGCTGGTCAAGGACGGCAAGGCCCACCCGTTCATCATGATCATGCCGGTGCAGAACTTCAACAGCGACGAGAAGAACGCGCTGGACTGCTCCGACATCCCGGGCCAGCCCAAGATGGGCACCTGGATGGCCGAGGACATCCCGGACTTCGTCCGCGCCAACTTCCGTACCGTGAAGGGCCGCGACGGCTGGGGCATCATGGGCGCCTCCACCGGCGGCTTCTGCAGCGCCAAGCTCGCCCTGCAGTACCCCAACGTCTACAAGGCCGCGGTGCCGATCGACGGCTACTTCATCCCGGACTCCGGGCTGTGGAAGGGCCACGACGCCGAGAAGGCGGCCAACAACCCCGACATCCTGGTCACCCAGGGCAAGGCCGACGTGAAGATGTACGTCACGGCGGGCGGTGCCAACGGCTACGAGAAGGCCGTGGTCACGAACTGGGTGAAGAAGGCCGTCGCGCCGGTGTCCATCGAGTACTACGAGCAGCCGGGCGGCAAGCACCTGACCTCGGACTTCAAGAAGATGATCCCGGACACGCTGCAGTGGCTGACCAAGCAGCTGGCGGGGCCGGCCGCCGACTGACCCGTCCGGTCCGCCGACCAGACGGCCCGCTGATCCGACGGCCCGGGGCACCGCGTGTGCCCCGGGCTTTCGCGTGCCCGGACGCGGGTCCGGCGCCGGCCCGGAACCCCCGCTCGGGCCCGTCCCGCGTGCCCCGCCCGGGTGCCGGAAAACGCCTGTGACCTGCGCGTCAATCGGACATTGATTCGCTTCTGATCGACTGCGAGCACCTTGGATGGGGCCGCCTCACCACCGGCAGCCCCCATCCGCCCGCCAGCCGTGAAGAGAGTGCCATGCCGATCCACCTCCTGCCGCAGCCGTCCCCGTCCGTGCCCGAGCAGCGGTCGCAGTCCGGGGCCGAGGCCCGGGGCGCGAGCGCGTACGGGCACGACGCCGACGAGGAGCCGGCGACCATGCGGTTCGCCGGGCTGCGGCTGGTGCACGCCGCGCTGCGGCGCGACCTCGCCCGGCTGCCCAACGCGCTGCGGCTGCTCCAGCCCGGGGAGGACGACCAGGGCGAGGCGCTGCTGCGGCACTGGAACTTCATGACCGCGATGCTCACCTGCCACCACGAGCAGCAGGACACCCGGATCTGGCCGATCGTGCGCCGCTTCGCGCCCGAGCTGCGGCTGCTGCTCAACTGGCTGGAGGACGACCACCACGCGCTGGACCACTCGTTCACCCGGGTCACCACGCTGGTCCGGATCGCCACCCGGGACACCGGCAGCGCCTGGCCGGTCGCCTATGCGATGGAGGACCTGGCCGCCCGGCTGGAGACCCACCTGCGGATCGAGGAGCGCCAACTGCTGCCCCGGATGGAGCTCGTGTTCACGGAGGGCTCCCGGCTCGGCGGGCTGGGCGAGCTGCTGGACCTGCTGTGCTCGGCGGACGGCCCCGGCACGCCGGACGCGCTGGCCTGGCTGCTGGACGGCGTCGACCAGGAGCAGATCGAGCGGCTGCTGGCCGAGTGCGACGACGACGTGGCGCGCAACTGGCCGCACTGGCAGGCCACCTACCAGCGCTGCACCGCGCGGCTCTGGGGCTCGCCCGGCGACCTCGTGCCCGGTGACCTCGCGCCCGGCGTTCCCACCCGGGCTTCGGACGACCTCCCGGCCGCGGGTCTGCGGTCCATCGGCTTCCCGTTCGGCGAGCTCTCGTCCGGCAACCCCGGGCACGGCACCGACTGAGCGCGGGGGCTTTTCGCGGCCCGTCGATCTACGCGCGTGGCACAGGTCGGGGGCATATGCCAACCGCTGGAAGAAGATCGTCGACGCGCCGGCGGTGCTACCGTCCGCCGGTGACCTCTCTGCTGCAACCCCCGCTGATCACCCGGCTGCTGGCCGCCGAGCGCATCCTCGTGGCCGGGGCCGGCGGCGGATTCGACGTGTACGCCGGCCTCCCGATCGCCCTCGCCCTGCGCGCCGCCGGCAGGGAGGTGCACCTGGCCAACCTCTCCTTCACCCACCTCTACGGCCTGCCCGGCGAGGTGTGGCACGAGCCCGACCTGGCCCGGATCCGGCCGGACACCCCCGCCCCCGAGGGCTACTTCCCCGAGCGCACGCTGGCCCGCTGGCTGCGGCTGCACGGCCTGCCCGACACCGTGTGGGCCTTCCCGACGGTGGGCGTCCAGCCGCTGCGCGAGGCGTACCGGCGGCTGGTCGACCACCTGGGCGTGGACGCGATCCTGCTGGTCGACGGCGGCACCGACATCCTGATGCGCGGCGACGAGATCGGCCTCGGCACCCCCGAGGAGGACATGGCCAGCCTGGCCGCGGTGGCCGGCCTGACCGAGGTCCCGGAGCGGTTGGTCGCCTGCCTGGGCTTCGGCGTCGACGCCCACCACGGCGTCAACCACTCGCTGGTGCTGGAGAACCTGGCCGCGATCGACCGGGCCGGCGGCTACCTCGGCGCCTTCTCCGTCCCGCGCGACAGCCGCGAGGGCGCGCTCTACCTGGACGCCGTCGAGCACGCCCGGGCCGCCTTCCCCGAGCACCCCAGCATCGTCAACGGCTCAGTGGCGGCCGCGCTGCGCGGCGAGTTCGGCGACGTCCGGTTCACCGAGCGGACGAGGGGCGAGCAGCTCTTCATCAACCCGCTGATGACGCTCTACTTCGGCGTGACGGTCGAGGCGCTGGCCGCCGAGAACCGCTACCTGGACCGGCTGGAGCACACCGTGCTGATGCGCCAGATCGCCACCGCCATCGCGGAGTTCCAGGACGAGCTGCCCCGGCAGCGGCCGCGCCGGCAGTTCCCGCACTGAGCCGGGCGGTCGCCGGCTCCCGGCGACGGCCGCGCTCAGCCCGCGGCGATCCGGAACTCCAGGTTGCCGAACCGCACCTGGTCGCCCGGGCGGACCCGGACGGCTCCGGCGATCCGGCGCCCGTTGACGTGCGTGCCGTTGGTCGAGCCGAGGTCGTACAGCACCCAGTCGCCGCCCTCCTGCCGCAGTTCGGCGTGCCGGCGGGAGACCGAGGGGTCGTGCAGCCGCAGGCCCGAGCCGGGCAGCCGACCGATCGTCAACTGCCCGGCACCGACCTGCGGGAGGCTCAGCCCGGGCAGCCGCTCGGTGCGCCAGGCCCGCCCCAGCCGGTCGCCGAAGGCGGAGAACCGGCCGACCGTCCGCAGCACGAAGCGTTCGACCGGGCCGCCGGCGGGCAGCCCGGCCAGCGCGGCGTCCAACTCGCCCCGGCTGTCGGCGCGCAGGACGATCTCCATCCGGCCGAGGAAGGTGTCGTGCGAGAGCCGCCCGCTGCCCGCGCCGTCCTTGAGCACCCCGAGTGCCTCGTCCCGTTCGGCGTCGGACGGCCGGACCGCACCGGTGTGGAACTCAGCAGGCGTCATGGCCCGATTGTCGGCTCGGCCGACTCGGAGTGTCCAGCTCGCGCCGTGCGCCGGCGCCGGGGGAGTACCTCACTGAGCGACAGACGCCCGCCCGGCCCGGGCGGTTCCGCGCGGTTCCGAGCGCTGGGGCCTGCGCCCCGGTCGTCAGCCCTTGCGGGCGGCGGCCAGGATCTTCTCCGTGGTGTGCAGGAAGCGCGAGGTGACCGACCCCCGGTAGGCCTTGTCGAACACCTCCTTGGTGACCCACTTGCCGTCCCGCAGGTGGATCACCAGGTACGCGGCCCCCGGATCGGCGCCCAGCACCTCGACGTCGCCCTTCGGCGAGCGGTGCGGGCGCGCCAGCTCGGCCGGCAGCGGCTCCGACAGGAAGGCGATCACCAGCCGGACGTCCGGCGTCACCTCGACGCCCCGGAACGGCTCGGCGGCGAGCAGCGCGGCGACCTCCTCGACCGTCCGCAGCATCACCGGCACCGGGTAGCCGAGCTCGCGCTCCAGGTGCTCCTCGATCCGCGCGGTCAGCGCGGCGCGGCCCGGTCCGTCGGTGGCGTCGGAGGTGAAGAAGACGTTGCCGCTCTGGATGTACGAGCGGACGCCGCCCAGCCCCAACTCGGCGAAGAGCGCCCGTAGCCGCTCCATCTTCACCGTCCGGCCGCCGACGTTGATGGCCCGCAGGAACGCGATGTAGGTGGTCGTGGTCGTGGTGGTCACCGGGCCAGTGTGGCACCGGCCACCGACAGCCGCCCGGCGCCGGTTCGTCCCCGGCGTTCGTCCCCGGCGTTTGTCAGTGGTGGGTGCCAGACTGGCGCCATGGCTACCTGGCAGGATTTCGAGCAGGAGGCACCCGAACTCGCGGCCCTGGTACGGGCCCGGTTCGAGGCCGATAAGCACCACGTCCTGGCGACGCTGCGCAAGGACGGTTCACCCCGGGTGAGCGGTACGGAGGTCGAGTTCGTCGGCGCCGACCTCTGGCTCGGCTCCATGTACCACGCGGTCAAGGCCCGCGACCTCCAGCGGGACGGCCGCTTCGCGCTGCACTCCCACCCGGGGAACGAGACCATGGAGGGCGGCGACTCCAAGATCGCCGGCCTCGTGGTCGAGGTCACCGACGAGGTCGAACTCCTCGCCTTCGCCGCCGAGTTGCCCGAGCCGCCGCCCACCCCGTTCCACCTGTTCCGGCTGGACCTGCGGCAGGTCGTGCACACCAGCCTGGAGGGCGACCACCTCTGGGTCCTCAACTGGCACCCGGGCCGGCCGGTGGAGCGGATCCAGCTGCACTGACCGCTCCCCGGGGGCCGCTACGGCAGGACGGACTTCAGCGCCTCCGGCGTACGGGCCACCACGGCGTGCCCGTCGTCCGCGGTGATGATCGGCCGCTGGATCAGCACGGGGTGCTCGGCCAGCGCGGCGATCCAGCGCGCCCGGTCGCCCGGCTCCCGGCCCCACTGCCGCATCGCCAGCTCCCGGGCGGTCGCCTCGTCGATGCGGGTGATGTCCCACGGCTCCAGGCCCAGGCGCTCCAGCACCTGCTCCAGCTCGGCGACGGTCGGCGGGTCCTCCAGGTAGCGGCGCACGGTGTACTCGACCCCGTGGGTGTTCAGCTCGCTCAGCGCCGTCCGGCACTTGCTGCAACGGGGGTTGATCCAGATCTCCATGCCGACCAGCCTACCGAGCCGCCCGCCGCCCCACCCGGCGTGGCGGCGCCGTGGCAGCGGCGTGAACGGCACGGGAACTCCGCCGGGCCCGGTGACGGTTCAGGAACCGGAACCATCGTCTCGGAGGGGAGTGCCGGATGGACGGCGCGACGATCATCGAACAGCTCATGACCACGGAGGTCAGGGCCGATCCGTACCCGCTGTACGGGAAGGCCCGCGCGCTGGGCCCGATCGCCCCGGCCGGGGACGGCATGTTCGTGGTGAGCGGCTACGAGGCGGTCAACAAGGTGCTGCGCACCCCCGGCTTCGGCGTGGCGACCGCCGAGATGATGGCGGGCACCGCTCCCGAGCTGGCGACGCACTCCTCGCTCGCCCTGTTCGGCCGCTCGATCCTCCAGCGCAACGCCCCCGACCAGCCCCGGGTCCGGGCGCTGATCGCCTCGGTGTTCAACGCCCGCCGGGTCGCCGCGCTGCGCCCCGCCGTGGAGACGGCGGTCGGCCGGCTGCTCGACGAGATGGCCGAGCAGGGTGCGGACGGCTCGCCCGTCGACTTCATGGACGCCTTCGCCTTCCGGCTGCCGGTCGGCGTGATATGCGAGCTGCTCGGCGTCCCCGACCAGGACCGCTACCGCTTCCGCGGCCTCACCTCCGACCTGACCGTCGCCCTGGAGGTCCTCAAGGACCTCGACGAACTGGGCCCGGCGGACGCGGCGGCCGAGGAGATGACCCGGTACTTCACCGAGCTGGCCGCCGAACGCCTCGCCCGCCCGCAGGACGACCTGGTGACCGACCTGGCCCGGATCGCCGCCGAGGACGACGGCCGGCTCTCCGCCGAGGAACTGCTGGCCAACCTGGTGCTGCTGCTGGTGGGCGGCTTCGAGACCACCACCAACCTGCTCGGCAACGGCCTCGCCCTGCTCTTCCGCCACCCCGAGGTGGCCGAGGGGCTGCGCAGCGGCGCCGTCTCCCCGGCCCTGTTCACCGACGAGGTGCTGCGCTTCGACTCCCCGGTCCAGGCCACCGTCCGGGTCGCGCTGGAGGAGGGCCTGGCCGTCGACGGGCTGCCCGTCCCGCCCGGCAGCACGGTGACCGTGCTGATCGGCTCGGCCAACCACGACCCGGCCCGGTACGACCGCCCCGAGGTGTTCGACCCGGCCCGCACCGACAGCCAGCCGCTCAGCTTCGGCGGCGGCCAGCACTTCTGCCTGGGCTCCCAGCTGGCCCGGCTGGAGGGCGAGATCGCGGTGCCCGCCCTGCTGGACCGCTTCCCCCGGCTCGCCCCCGGCGGCGTCCCCACCCGGCGGGACCGGCTGGTGCTGCGCGGCTACCAGACCCTGCCGGTGACCGTGCGCTGACCACCCCCGGACGCCCGGTGCCCGAGGCCGACCCGGTCCCGGGCACCGGGCCGTCCGGCCGCTCGTGGCCGGGGCGGCGGTGGGGGAGCATGGAGGGACGAACCGGTCGTACCGGGCCCTGTCCGGCCCCGGCGGCCGGACCGGTCGGCCAGGAGGTCCCCGCCGTGCCCGCACCAAGCCGCCCGCCGCCCCCCGTGGTCGAGCCGCCCCGGGTGCCGCGCTGGGTGCCCTGGCTGCCGGTGGCCCTCCTGCTGCTCGACCTGCTCATCGAGGCCGTCGTCCCGGACGCCGTGGCCGCCGGCTTCCTGCTCACCGCCCTGCCCGTGGTCGCCGCCTTCAGCTACGGGCCGGCGCTCACCGCCGCCACCACCGCGGGGGCCCTCGCCCTGCAGATCCTGCTCGCCCTGCGGGCCGGGCACATCAACGAGCAGCACCACGTCTGGGTCTACATCGCCACCCTGCTCTCCGGCGTGATGGGCACCGCGCTGGCCTGGCAGCGCATCCGGCAGAACCGCAACCTGCTGCAGGCCCGCACCGTCGCCGAGACCCTGCAGCGCACCGTGCTGCGGCCCGTCCCCGAGCGGGCCGGCGGCCTGCGGGTCGCCGGGCTCTACCGCCCCGCCCAGGCGGAGGTGCTGGTCGGCGGCGACCTGTACGAGGTGTGCGACACCCGCTTCGGCGTCCGGGTCCTGCTCGGCGACGTCCGGGGCAAGGGGCTCGGCGCGGTCCGTACCGTCGCCGACGTGCTCGGCGCCTTCCGGGCCGCCGCGCACGACACCCCCGGCCTGGTCGACCTCGCCGACCAGCTCGACCGCGCCGTCCTGCGCGACGCCACCGACCGCGGCGACGACGAGCTCTTCGCCACCGCCGTCCTCCTCCAGTACCGGCCCGGCGCCGACTGCGTCGAGATCGTCAACCGCGGCCACACCACCCCGCTGCTGCTCGCCGGGGGCGCCATCACCCTGGTGTCCTGCGCCGACGAGCTGCCGCTCGGCCTCGGCCACCTCGGCCCGCCCGACGAACGCGGCAAACCCACCGTCGTCGTGCTGCCCCCGGGCCACACCGTCCTGCTCTACACCGACGGCGTCAGCGAGGCCCGCGACGCCACCGGCACCTTCTACCCGCTCGCCACCCGCCTCACCGCCTTCGGCGACACCACCCCCGACCGGGTGGTCTCCTTCCTCGCCCAGGACGTCCACCAGTTCGCCGGCCTCCTCGCCGACGACCTCGCCGTCCTCGCCCTCACCCCGGAACACTGACCGGCCCGGCCCGCCGCCCACCCGGCCGTCGTCCGCCGGCCGGCCCGGAGCAACGCGGTCTCCGCGGTATCGAGTTCGCCGGCCGTGACGATATCGGTTTGGAATGTGCTCGAACTGACGATCATATTCCTTTGGAATGGCCCGGTTGAGCGAGTGTCGGAATCTCTGATATATGCTGCACGGGTATCGTGGGAAGGGCGGGTGGAAGCCGTCTTTTCCGTTGATCGGACCCAAGGCTGGACTGTTGAATCCAGAGAAGATCCTTTTATCGGTTTTTGCCCCGGAGGGCAGGGACAATCCCTATCCCGCCCTGGCCGGACTCCGGGAGGTGGCGCCGGTTTACTACAGTGTGACGATCAGCTCGCATTTCTTGACCACTTTCGCAGGCTGCCAGGCCGTTCTCACCGGCCCCGACTTCCTGGTGCCCGACCGGGAATGGTGCGAGCGGAGAATTCCGGAAGGCATCGGTCGCCCGGCCGCCGACTTCTTCTACTCCTCGATGCTGGCCACCAACCACGACGCCCATGATCGACTCCGCCGCCTGGTGGTCCGGGAGCTGAGCGCCCGCCGGGTCGCCGCACTGCGGGCCAGGGTGGAGGAGCTCGGCGCCGAACTGCTGGACGCCTTCGCGGAGGCCGCCGCCGGCGGCGCGGTCGCGGACTTCCACGAGTTGGTCGCGTTGCCCCTTCCGGTCGCGATGGTCGGCGAGCTGATCGGCGTGCCGCGCGCGGATCAGCAGGGCCTGAGCCTGCTCGGTGACGATGCCGTCCGGCTGCTGGAGCCCGTCCGCACCCCGGAGGACTGGGCCCGGGCCGACCGGGGGGTGGGAGGGCTGCGGACGTACTTCGCCGGACTGCTGCACGAACGCCGTTCCCGGCCTGCCGACGACCTCGCCTCGGCCTTGGCCGTGGGCCCCCTGACGGACAGCGCCGGGCTGACGGACGACGAACTCGTCGATGTGCTGGTCCTGATGTTCGCCGCCGGCTTCGAGACCACCGCCGCGATGCTCGGGATGGCGGTGCACGCCCTGCTCAGCCATCCAGAGCAGTGGGCCTTGCTGCGGCGTCGGCCCGAGCTGGTGCCGGCCGCGCTGGAGGAGTCGCTGCGCTGGGACGCTCCGGTACCGATGACGGAACGGATCACGGCACGGGCCACGGAGGTCGCCGGGGTCCCCCTGCCGGCCGGAGCCAGCGTCATCGCGGTCATGGCGGCCGCTCACCGGGACCCCGAGGTGTTCGCGGACCCGGACGCCTTCACGATCGGACGGCCGGACGGCCGGGTGCTGAGCTTCAGCGCGGGCGCGCACTACTGCGTGGGCACCGCACTGGCCCGGCTGGAGGGAGTCGTCCTGCTGCGCCAACTACTGCACCGTTTACCGCGACTGACGCCGTCCGGACCGCCGACCCGGCGCACCGGCGACGGTCTGCGCGGCTTCACCCGCCTCCCGCTGGCCCTGGCCGGCTGACCCGCCCCCGCAGTCCCGATCACCGTCCTTGGAGGAACCGGTCCCGTGCAATTCCTGCAGCGTGAACGTGCCGCCCTGGAGACCCACCTGCCCGGCTTGGACGCCGCTCTGGCAGCCCACCCCCTGGAGCGCCTGGAGAGCACCCCCAGCCCGGCGATCGGCGCGTTCCGCGCGGCCGGCGGCCCCGGCCTGCTGGTGCCCCGTGCCCTGGGCGGCAAGGGCGTGAGCGCCCTGGAGGCGGTGCGCGTCCAGCGTGCGGTCGGGGCCCGCTGCCCCTCGCTCGCGGTGGCCACCACCATGCACCACTTCTCGGTGGCCGGACTGGTCCGCTCCGCCTCTCCGGGCGCTCCGGAGGAGCAGGTGCTCGCCTCGATCGCCGCCGACGGCCTGCTCCTGGCCTCCGCCTTCGCGGAGGGCCGGGCCGGCCAGAACATCCTCAAGCCGCACATCACCGCCCGTCGCCGGGGGGAACGGGTGGTGCTGAACGGCAGCAAGATGCCGTGCAGCCTGTCCCGTTCGATGGACCTGCTGACGGCCTCGGTGCTGCTCGCGGACGAGGACGGCGTCGAGCGGCTGGCCGTCGCGCTGGTCCCCGCCGCCACGCCGGGCATCGAGGTGCGACCGTTCTGGCGCAACACGGTGCTGGCCGGCGCGGAGAGCGAGGAGGTGGTGCTGACCGAGGTCGAGGTCGACCAGGAGATGGTCCTGGTCACCGAGGTCACGGCCGACGCGGTACCCGACGACCTCAACACGGCGGGCTTCCTCTGGTTCGAGCTGCTGCTGACGGCCGGCTACCTGGGCGTGGCCAGCGCACTGGTGGAGCGGGCGCTGACCAAGCCCGGCGGCCCCCCGCAGGACCCGACCGGGCCCCTGGCGGAGGTGGAGGCCGCGATGCTCGCGGTGGAGTCGGTGGCCCGGGCGATGGCGGACCGCCACCAGCCCTGGGACGACGGCCTGCTGGTGGCCGCGCTGATGGCCCGCTACGCGGCGGAGGACGCCATCGCCCGCACCAGCCGCAGCTGCCTGGCCGCCCTGGGCGGTATGGCGTTCGTCGGCTCGACCGAGGGCAGTTACCTGGCCTCGGCGGCGGGGGCACTCGGCTTCCACCCGCCCGCCCGGGCACGGATGGCCGGCCCGCTGCGCGAATACCTCGACGGCCGTCCGCTGCGGATCGGATGACGGGGGTGGAAGCCGCGGCCGACTACCGGGTCGAGGTGGTGCGCGGCGTCGACGCGCTCCCGGAGGGGCTGTGGGAGCGCCTGGCGCCGCCGGGCGACCCGATGTGGTCGCGCGACGTGCTGCGCGCGATGGAGGTGTCCGCGATCGGGCCGGACGGGTACGCCTACCTGGTGCTCCGTCAGGACGCCCCCGGGGAGACGGGGGTGCTCGCGGTGCTGCCGGTCAGCCTGTTCTCCCGGCTGCGGCTGGACGAGGTGCTCGGGGCGGACGTCCGGCGCCGCCTCGCCCCCCTGCGACGCCTGCTCCCCGGCCTGCTGCGGGTTCCCATGCTGTTCTGCGGCCACCTGCTCGGCCAGGGACACCTGCTGACCGGCCGGCAGCTGCCGGCGCCGGCCCTCGACGCGCTGATCGGCGCGGCGCTGGCGCTGGCCCGCCGCGAAGGGCTCGGCACCGTGGTGTTCAAGGACTTCGCGCCCGTCGAACTGGCGGCGCTGCGGCCCTCCCTGGCCGGCGCCGGCTTCTTCTTCCTGCCCGCCCTCCCGGACACCGAACTCCGCTTGGGCCCGGGAGGGTTCGAGGACTACCTGACCCGACTGCCCGCCAAGGCGCGGCGCAACGCGCGCAGCAAACTGCGGCGGGCGGCGGCCTGGCCCGGGCTGCGGACGGAGGTGCTGGAGGACTTCGCACACCTGCTGCCGGAGATGCTCGGGCTGTATCGGCAGGTGATGGATCGGGCCGAACAGCGGCTGGACGTACTGGACGCCGACTTCCTGGCCGCCGTCCACAGCGGGCAGCCGGCCGGGCGCCGACTGGTGGCCTGTTTCGAGGGCGAGCGGCTGGTGGCCTTCCTCCTCTGCCTGTTCGCCGGGACGGGCGCCACCGGAGCCCGGATCGGCCTGGACTACCGGATCGCCCACGAGGCCGGGCTCTACCACGCGGTGCACCACGCCGCGATCCGGCTGGCCATCGACTCGGGGTGCACCCACATCCGGTTCGCCCAGACCGCCTATCAGCCGAAGGTCGAACTCGGCTGCGACCTCGTCGAGCAGTGGTACGCGATGACGCACCTCCGCCCGCTGCGGCGGGCCCTGCTGCGCCGGCTGCTCCCCCCGGCCCTGGTGGCCGCGAGGGCGAAGGCCCTCGGGCCGCACGCGGCCGAACACCTCCCCCTGTCCCTCCCCGAACCGAAGAGGTCGTCCCGTGCCGCACGTTGAGGTGGAACTGCCGATCGCCGCGCCGCCCGAGCTGGTCTGGGCGGCGGTGGTGGACGTGGAGTCGTACCAGCACTGCATGGAGAGCGTGGACGAGGTGGTGGTGGTCGAGCGGACCGACGCATGCCACCGCACCACCGCCTGGTCGGTGCGGCTGGAGGGCTCGGTGCTGCGGTGGACCGAAGCGGAGGTGATCGACCCGGCGGCCCGGCGTTTCGACTTCCGCCAACTCACCGGAGACCTGGGCGAGTTCTCCGGCCACTGGGCGGTCAGGCAGGCGGCCGACGGCGGCAGCCTCGTGGTGCTCTGCGCCGACTTCGACATCGGCATCCCGCTGCTCGCGGAGATGCTCAACCCGATCGCGGCCGACGCCCTGCGCGAGAACGCCGAGCAGATGCTGACCGCGCTGCGCAGCCGGCTCGTCCCGGTCACGGCGGTGACCCGATGACGCCGGCCGCCGCGACCGAGGTGTTCGACCAGGTGCGCCGGCACCTGTCCGGGAAGCTCGCGCTGACCGGTGGTTTCGCCGGGCGCGGTGCGGTCGAGACGGCCGCCGAAGGCGCCAGGGTGACCCTGTCCGACGGGCGCCGGGTGCTGGACTTCGGCTCGTACGCCGTCACCCTGCTCGGTCACCGCCACCCCGAGGTGCTCGCCGCCGTCCACCGGCAGCTGGACACCATGCCCACCGCCACCCGGAGCCTGGCCAACCCCGTGGCGGCCGATGCGGCCGGTCGGTTGGCGGCACACCTCGGACACGTCCTGCCGAAGGTCCACTTCGGGCTGAACGGCTCGGACGCGGTGGAGGTCGCGGTCAAACTGGCCCGGCTGGCGACCGGCAGGGAGCGGGTGCTCGCGGTGCGCGGCGGCTTCCACGGGAAGTCGCTCGGCGCCCTGGCCCTGACGCACAGCCCGCTCTACCGGGTGGGCCTGCGCGGCTGCACCGTGGAGGTGGCGCACCTGGACCCGCAGGACGCGCGGGCCCTCGCCCGGGAGCTGGCAGCGGGACCGGTGGCCGCGCTGGTGTTCGAGCCGGTCCAGGGGGAGAACGGTGCGGTTCCGCTCCCGGTGGAGGTGCTGCGCCAGTGGTGCGCGGCGGCGGTGGAACACGGGGCGATGGTGATCGCCGATGAGATCCAGTGCGGCCTGCGCCGCTGCGGTGAGCCCTCGCTCGCGCTGGCCGCGGGCCTGCCGGTGGACGGCGTGCTGCTGGGCAAGCCGCTCGGCGGCGGCGTGGTCCCGCTGTCGGCCCTGGTCTGCTCGGAGCGGCTGTACGCACCGCTGGACGCCGATCCGTTCCTGCACTCCGCGACCTTCGGCGGACACCCGCTGAGCTGTGCGGCCCTGCCGCCCGCACTGGAGGTGATGGACCGGCTGGCGGGGCACGGCCGGGCACTCTCCGCCCTGCTGGACTCCGGCCTGGCGGACCTGCGCACTCGCCACCCGGAGACGGTGCGCGAGGTGCGGGGGCGGGGTCTGCTGCGCGGCGTCGACCTGGACACGCCCGCCCACGCGGGCGCGACGGTGCTCGAACTCGCCGCCCACGGCCTGCTGGTCTCGCCCTGTCTGGGCCGCCCGACCACCATCCGGCTGCTGCCGCCGCTGGTGGCCACCGAGGCCGAGCTCGCCGAAGGGCTCGGCATCCTGGACGAGGCCCTGGCCGCCGTGGCCGCCCGATGAACCCGCACCCTCAGGAAGGACGGACATGCCCACGCGTGAGGAACTGGCCCTGGTGGTGAGGACGACGATCTCGGACGTGCTCGGCACGGAGGTGGAGGAGGTGCACGAGCGCACCAGCCTGGTGGCCGACCACGGCATCGACAGCCTGGAGCTGATGGAGATCGGCTCCCGCCTGGAACGCGCGCTGGCCCTGCGGATCGAGGTCGAGGACCTGACCCGGGCCGAGGACGTCGGCCAGGCGATCGACCTGCTCACGCTCCGGACGGCGGAGGCCCGGTGACGGCGAGTCGGGGTTCCAGGCGTCCGGACGGCGGTCACCGGGTGGCGGTCACCGGGATCGGGGTGAAGTGTCCGGTGGGCACCGGCGTGCAGGAGGCCTACGAGTCGGTGCTCAAGGCCCGGCCCACCGCCGGGGTCGTCGACCTCCTGGTGGAGCGGGGCGTCTCGGTGACCATCGCCTCGCTGGTGCCGCCGTTCGACGTCGACGCGTACCTGACCCGCCGTGAGGCCCGGCAGATCGACCGGGCCGCGACCCTGCTGCTGTGCGCGGCCTCCGACGCCGTGACCGCGGCGGGGCTCACCGAGGGCGGCGGCCCGCCGCCGGAGCGGGTGGGCGTGCAGGTCGGCACCGGCATGGGCGGTCTGGCCAGCATGGAGCAGGTGACCACGGACCACTGGGACAGCCCCGGCGGCCTGCCCGTGCACACCGTGCCGCGCACCATGGCGAACTCGGCGGCCTCCCGGCTGGCCCTGCGCTACGGCTTCCGCGGCCCCTGCACCACGTACTCCTCGGCGTGCGCCAGCGGCACCACGGCGATCGGCGAGGCGGCCCGGCGGATCCGCTACGGCGAGCTGGACGCGGCGGTGGCGGGAGGAGTGGACGCGCCGGTGACCACGGTGATCGTCGGCGCGTTCGCGAAGATGCGGGCGATGTCGGCCCGCAACGGCGAACCGGCCCTCGCCAGCCGCCCGTTCGACGCGGACCGGGACGGCTTCGTGATGGCCGAGGGGGCTGCGGTTCTGGTGCTGGAACGCTGGGACGCGGCCCTGGCACGGGGTGTTGCGATCCTGGGCGAGGTGGCGGGGTACGCGGACAACTGCGACGCCTTCCACATCGTCGCCCCGATCGAGAACGGCGAGATGGCGGCCCGCTGCATGCGGCGCGCGATCGCCGACGCGGGGCTGGCGCCGGCCGACATCGGTCACGTCAACGCGCACGGCACCTCGACGGTGCTCAACGACCGGGCGGAAGCGCGGGCGATCGAACGCTGCTTCGGCGCCGGGACGCTGCCCGTGACGGCGATGAAGGGCGTGACGGGCCATCTGATCGGCGGCTCCGGAGCGCTGGAGGCGGCGCTCGGCCTGCTCTGCGCGGCCCGGGGCGAGGTGCCTCCGATCGCGAACCTGGGCACCAGTCCGGAGGCCGACCTGGTGGACCTGGTCCGCTCCGCGCCACGCGGCATCCCGCCGGGGCCGGTCCTCTCCAACTCCTTCGGATTCGGCGGCCAGAACGCCTGCCTGGTGCTCGTCCCCGCCTGACCTCTTCCGATTCCCTCCTCGTACCGGGACATCCCATGCGAATCCTCTTGACCGGCGCGACCGGTGTGGTCGGCGCCGAGGTCAGCGGTCTGCTGCGGGCGGCGGACCACACGCTGGTACCGGTGGCCCGCCGAGCCACCGCCGAGCGCCCGGTCTCCTGGCGGATGGGGGCCGAACCCCCGCCGCCCGAACTGGCCGGCCACTGGGACGTGATCGTGCACGCGGCGGCCACCACCCGCTGGACCCTCACCCGTCCGGAGGCCGTCGCCGCCAACGTGGAGCCGCTGCGGGCGGTGCTCGCCCTGGCCGACCGGGACACCCACCTGGTGCACGTCTCGACCGCCTACGTCGGCGGCACCCGCAACCCCGGCGACCTGCGCGGAGCGCAGTTCGAGGGCTACCGCAACGGCTACGAGTGGTCCAAGGCCCGCTGCGAGGAGCTGGCCCGGGCCGAGCACCCCGGACCGCTCACCGTGGTCCGCCCGCCGCTGGTCGTCGGCCGCAGCGGGGACGGGCGGATCGCCCGCTTCTCCGGGCCCTACACGATCCTGCAGGCCCTGGTCTCCGGCCTGGCCGCCGTCGTGGTCGGCGACCCGGACGGCTACGCCGAGATCAGCCCCGTCGACCAGGTCGCCGAAGTGATCGCGGCGGCCGCCCTGGCCGAGCCCCCGCGGGCCCCGCGCACCGAGGTGATCGCGGCAGGGCCGTCCTGCCTGACGCTCTCCGCCCTGCTGGACGTCATCTGCAGCACCCTCAACTCCTGTCGGGCCGCTCACGGGATCGCCCCGGTGGAGCGCCCGCCGCTCGTCCCGCCGGAGCGCTGGAACCGCTTCTTCCTCCCCCTGGCGGACCGCCACCTCTCCCTGTTCCAGGCCCAAGCCGTCAAGCTGCTCGCGATGTTCCAGAGCTACACCTCGATGACCGAGCCCTTCACCCCCACCCACCCGGTCACCGACCCCGCCGCCGTGATGGCCACCGCGGTCCGCCACTGGGCCGAAGCCAAACCCCGCCTCGCCCTGGCCCGCCCGCAGCCGTGGACCGCGTTCACCCCGGCCTCCTGACCGGCGTCCCACCCGCACACGTTTCCGCAGGTCAGGACCACGCCTGACCTGCGGAAACGTTGCGGGACCGACCTGCGTTTCGGCAGGCCGGAGGGCCCTTTAGAGGTCGTAGTACAGCTCGAACTCGTGCGGGTGGGGGCGGAGGGCGATCGGGGCGATCTCGTTGGTGCGCTTGAAGTCGATCCAGGTCTCGATCAGGTCCGGGGTGAAGACGTTGCCCGCGAGGAGGTACTCGTGGTCGGCCTCCAGGGCGTCGAGGACGGCCGGGAGGGAGGAGGGCACCTGGGGGACGTTGGCGTGCTCCTCGGGGGCGAGCTCGTAGAGGTCCTTGTCGACGGGCTCCAGCGGCTCGATCTTGTTGCGGATGCCGTCGAGGCCGGCCATCAGCATGGCGGAGAAGGCCAGGTAGGGGTTGGAGGACGGGTCCGGGGCGCGGAACTCGATGCGCTTGGCCTTGGCGTTGGAGCCGGTGATCGGGATGCGGATCGCGGCCGAGCGGTTGCGCTGCGAGTAGACGAGGTTGACCGGGGCCTCGAAGCCGGGGACCAGGCGGTGGTAGGAGTTCACCGAGGGATTGGTGAAGGCGAGCAGCGAGGGGGCGTGCCGGAGCAGGCCGCCGATGTAGTAGCGGGCGGTGTCGGAGAGGCCGGCGTAGCCCTGCTCGTCGTAGAAGAGCGGCGTGCCCTCGGTCCAGAGCGACTGGTGGACGTGCATGCCGGAGCCGTTGTCGCCGAAGATCGGCTTGGGCATGAAGGTGGCGGTCTTGCCCGCCCGCCAGGCGACGTTCTTGATGATGTACTTGAACAGCATCAGGTCGTCGGCGGCGTGCAGCAGGGTGTTGAACTTGTAGTTGATCTCCGCCTGGCCGGCCGTGCCGACCTCGTGGTGCTGGCGTTCGACCTCCAGGCCGGCCGCGGCGAGCTCCAGCGACATCTCGGCGCGCAGGTCGGCGAAGTGGTCGACCGGCGGGATGGGGAAGTAGCCGCCCTTGTACTTGACCTTGTAGCCGCGCACGTCGCCCTCGGCGGCGCCGGAGTTCCAGGCGCCGGCCTCCGAGTCGATGTGGTAGAAGGACGCGTTGGCGCTGGTCTCGAAGCGCACCGAGTCGAAGACGTAGAACTCGGCCTCGGGCCCGAAGTAGGCGGTGTCGGCGATGCCGGAGGAGGCGAGGTAGGCCTCGGCCTTCTTGGCGACGTTGCGCGGGTCGCGGCTGTAGGCCTCGCCGGTGACCGGGTCCTGGATGAAGAAGTTGATGTTGAGGTGCTTCTCGGCCCGGAACGGGTCGAGTCGGGCGGTGGCGAGGTCCGGGACGAGGGCCATGTCGGACTCGTGGATGGCCTGGAAGCCGCGGATCGACGAACCGTCGAACATCAGGGTCTCGGACGGGTCGAAGGTCGCCGCAGGTACGGAGAAGTGCTGCATGACGCCCGGCAGGTCGCAGAAGCGGACGTCGACGAACTTCACGTCGTTGTCCTGGATGAACTGCTTCACTTCGGCGGCGTTGTTGAACATTCGTCCTCCTCGGCGTGCGAATGGGGCTCACCCTAGGAACGGGTCGTTTCCGCTCGGTGACCCCTTCATTTCCCGAATGTTACGCGCGGTCGCCGAGCGGGCGGCAAAGGCGTACGGGACGGGGCAAAACGACCCGCCTCCCGAGGTGGCGCCGCTGGATTGGTCTGGACCACTTGGGCGTTCGGTCTCAAGGGCCGGCCACCGGGATTCACTCGGTCGTGGACAACGCCCCCGGCGACGGGGGAGCCGATGCCGGGCCGGCGCGTGAGCCCGGTTAGTGTGGATTCGTGGACACCAGAGAAGCGTTGGGATCGTGGATCGACGGCCCTAAGGCGGCCGCCGAGAAGATGGGCGCCGACTTCGGCCACCGCGGCGAGCGCCTCGGCCTGCCCAAGGAGGGCCCCGGCTCGATCGCCGGCCCGGGCCGCCGGATCGGCGCCCTGTTCGTGGACGGCTGGCTGGTCGCGATGATCGCGTACGGGCTGCTCGCCAAGGGCGACGCCTCCGAGGCGAACCTGTGGACCAGCCCGCTCTACTTCGTGATGGCGGCCCTGCTGCTCTCCACCACCGGCACGACGCTCGGCAAGCGGCTGTTCGGCCTGCGGGTCGTCCGGCTGGACGGCGGCCGCGCGACCATCCCGCAGGTCCTGCTGCGCACCCTGCTGCTCTGCCTGGTGGTGCCGCCGCTGGTCTGGGACCGGGACACCCGCGGCCTGCACGACAAGGCGGTCGGCACGGTCGAGGTCAGGATCTGACGGGGTCGGGATCCGACGAGGTCGGGATCCGGCGCGAACCGCCCGCCGTCGCCACGAACCGCGAGCCACGAACCACGAACACCGAACGGCCCCGCCGCGGAGCTTCCGCGGCGGGGCCGTTCGGTGTACCAGTCGGGGGGAGAGGGGGTCAGCGGACCTGGCCGCCCTTGGGCATCCGGGCGCCCTTGGGCATCGGACCCTTGGGGATCGGCGCCTTGGAGAGCAGGTCGCCCAGCGCGCGCAGCCGGTCGTTGGTCTCGGTGACCTGGGCGGCGGTGATGGCGCGGGGCAGCCGCATCAGGTGGATCTGCAGCTTCTTCAGCGGGACCTCGCCCTCGCTGTTGCCCACCACGATGTCGTGCACCGGGATGTCGCCGACGATCCGGGCCATCTTCTTCTTCTCGGAGGCCAGCAGCTGGCGCACCCGGTTCGGGTTGCCCTCGCCGATCAGCGCGATGCCGGCCCGGCCCACGGCGCGGTAGACCGCGTCCTGGTTACGGGTGATCGCGACCGGGGTGGTGCTGGAGCTCCAGCCGCGCCGGATGTTGTCCAGCACTGCCGCGACGGCCCCCGGCTGCCCCTCCATCTGCCCGAACGCGGCGCGCTCGGCCCGGCGGCCGAAGACGATCGCGACCGTCAGGACGGCCACGATGAAGCCCAGGATGCCCAGGTAGATGGGGTGGTCGATCGCGAAGCCGATGGCGAGGAACACGCCGAAGGTCAGCAGGCCGACGCCGGCAATGATCAGGCCGATCTTGGGGTCGACCTCTTTGGTCATTTTGTACGCCCGGCCGATCTGCTTCAGCCGCCCGGGGTTCTCGGATGTTTCCCTCGCCATAAGGCTCATGGTACGTGGCACGGGTGCGGGATATCCAAGCCCGGGTACCCGTTCGCCCGAACCGTGACCCGGGCGTCGGTGCGCCGTCGCGGACAGCGACCGTCCGGAGCAGCCGGCCTCGGCCCGGCCTCGGCCCGGCCCTCAGCGGCGCCCGGACCGGCCCGCCCCCCGGCCGCCCGCTGCCGTCGCCGTCGTGGCCCCCGCCGTCGTGGCCGTCGCCGTCGTGGCCGTCGCCGCCGCGTCGTGCCGGCGGTCCGCCGCGTACCGGCGGTTCTCGCAGACCGCCGCCCAGGCGTTGCGCCGCGCGCGCCGCTGGCCGGGCGCGAGCAGGACGCTCTCCGCGAAGCGCAGCGCCACCCCCACCGGCCCGATCCGCATCTCCATGCCGAACAGCTCCTCTCGTGGCTGAGAAGAATCGAACGCTCGCCGAGCGTCCATCGTCCCCACCCCGTGTTACCAGTCCGTGACCCGCCGGTCAAAGCACGGTGAACGCCGGAAGGGCGGAGCCGGAGCTCCGCCCTTCCATGGCTCGAAACCGACGCGGACGGTCAGACCGCCGCCTGCGCGCGCCGCTCCAGCGCCTGCCGGTACAGCCGGCCGGCGCGGTACGAGGAGCGCACCAGCGGGCCCGACATGACGCCGGCGAAGCCCAGCTCCTCGGCCTCCTGCTGCAGCTCGACGAACTCGTGCGGCTTCACCCAGCGCTCGACCGGGTGGTGGCGCAGCGAGGGCCGCAGGTACTGGGTGATGGTGATCAGCTCGCAGCCGGCGCCGACCAGGTCGGCCAGCGCCTGGCTGACCTCCTCGCGGGTCTCGCCCATGCCCAGGATCAGGTTGGACTTGGTCACCAGCCCGGCCGCGCGGGCCTGGGTGATGACGTCCAGCGAGCGCTCGTAGCGGAACGCCGGCCGGATCCGCTTGAAGATCCGCGGCACGGTCTCGACGTTGTGCGCCAGCACCTCGGGGCGGGACGAGAAGACCTCGGCCAGCTGCTCGGGCACCGCGTTGAAGTCGGGGATCAGCAGCTCGACGCCGGTGCGGCCGCCCGCGCGCTCGGCGGTCATCGCGTGCACCTGGCGGACGGTCTCGGCGTACAGCCAGGCGCCGCCGTCCTCCAGGTCGTCGCGGGCGACGCCGGTGATGGTGGCGTAGTTGAGGTCCATGGTGACGATGGACTCGGCGACCCGGCGCGGCTCGTCGCGGTCGAACTCGGCGGGCTTGCCGGTGTCGATCTGGCAGAAGTCGCAACGGCGGGTGCACTGGTCACCGCCGATGAGGAAGGTCGCCTCGCGGTCCTCCCAGCACTCGAAGATGTTGGGGCAGCCGGCCTCCTGGCAGACCGTGTGCAGCCCCTCCTTCTTCACCAGCGACTGGAGGGCGTTGTACTCCGGGCCCATCTTCGCGCGGGTCTTGATCCACTCGGGCTTCCGCTCGATGGGGGTCTCGCTGTTGCGGACCTCCAGGCGGAGCAGCTTCCTGCCGTCGGGCGCGACAGCGGACACGTGCGACTCCTAGAACTAGACGGGGTACCCCCAGGGTACGCCTGTGGTTGTACGGCCTTCGCCGGGCCTGCCGCCCCGCAATCGCAGGGCAACACGGCTACCGGCCGGTAGATTCCCAGTGGCAGGGGATCAGTAGCGATTCGGCAGCGATTCGGCAGCGATTCGGCAGGGGATTCCGCAGCGGATTCGTGGCGGATCCGGTGCCGGACTCAGCGGCTGAGCGCCGGCTCGGGCAGCTCGGCGAGGACGTCCGCCAGGTGCCGCTCGACGGCCGGCAGCGCGTCGCCGACCGTGAAGTCGCGCCCCAGCTCACCGGCGATCGAGGCGACCCCCGCGTCCCGGATGCCGCACGGCACGATCTTGTCGAAGCCGGTCATGTCCGGGGCGCAGTTGAGCGAGAAGCCGTGCATGGTCACCCCGCGGGCGACCCGCACGCCGATCGCGGCGAGCTTGCGGTCGTCGCCGCGCTGCCCGGCGTTGGAGGGCGCGTACTCGGGGCCGGCCAAGCGCGGGTCGATGCCCAGGGGCAGGCCCAGCCGGAGGGTGAGCTTGCCGATGTCCACCACCTGCGCCGGGTCCACCACGGCGTCCGGGATGGTCTCGCCCAGCACCCAGACGCCGCTGCGGCCCTCGACCCGGGTGGTCTCGATGCCGAACTCGGCGACCGAGCGGATCAGCGCCTCCTCCAGCCGGCGGACGTAGGCGATCACGTCGATCGGGTCGGGCAGCTTGACGATCGGGTAGCCGACCAGCTGGCCGGGGCCGTGCCAGGTGATCTCGCCGCCCCGGTTGACCTGCACCACCGGGGTGCCGTCCAGCGGCAGGTCGGCGGGGTTGGTGCGCTTGCCCATCGTGTAGACGGGCTGGTGCTCCAGCAGCAGCACGGTGTCGGGGATCTCGTCCGCGACCCGCAGGGCGTGCAGCCGCTGCTGCTCCGCCCACGCCTCCTCGTAGGGGACGGTGTGCTCGCCTATGCCCCATCGCACGAATTGCACGTTCTGGCTCACCGTTGCCGCTCCTTGCCGGGCGTTCGAGACCAACCTCGCCACTGTACGCCCCCGGTCGTACAAGTCGTTCAGTCGCCCGACAGCAGCCGCAGCCGCAGCGCCAACTGCAGTTCGAGCGCGCGTTCCGGCAGGTTCCAGTCCCGGCCGAGCAGGGCCTCCACCCGGTCCAGCCGCTGGACGACGGTGTTCACGTGGACGTGCAGCTCGTCCTTGGCCCGGGTGAGGCTGCCGCCGCAGTCGAAGTAGGCGCGCAGGGTGCGGACCAGCTCGGTGCCGCGCCGGGCGTCGTAGGCGAGCAGCGGGCCGAGCGTCGCGCCGACGAAGCCGTCCACGTCGTGGCCGTCGCCGAGGAGCACGCCGAGGAAGCCGAGCGCGCCGGCCGAGGCGCCCTGGCCGGCGCGGCCGAGCACCCGCAGGGCCCGGAGGCAGCGCAGGCCCTCGGCGTGCGCGGCGGCGAGGGCGGGCGGTCCGGCGGCGGGGCGGCCGGCGCCCACGGTGACCGGGAAGCCGGCCAGCCGGGCCAGCCGTTCGGCGGCCTGCCGGGCGGTCTGCTCGGCGGCGTCGAGCACGGCGGCGCCGAGCGCGGCATCGGGTGCGGCTCCCGGGACCGCGCCGGGCACGGCGCCGGGCGCGGCGGGGGCCGGGCCAGGCTCCAGCGGCACGAGCAGCACCACCGCCTCGCCGTGCTCGGCGCTGACGCCCCGGGAGCCGAACAGGTACCGCCGGGCCGCGCCCGCCAGCCGTTCCCGGTCACCAGCGCTGCCGCCGCCCGCATCACCACCGCCCGCCCCGCTGCCCGCAGGCTCGGCGACCAGCACCAGGTGCGCCCCGGCGAGGTCCACGCCGAGCCGGCGGCCGCGCGCGGTGAGCCCGGCCGGGTCGCGTTCGGGGGCGGTGAGCAGGTCGGTGAGGAGTTCGCCGCGGATCCGGTTCTCGGTCTCGGCGACCGAGCGGCGCAGCAGCAACAGCAGTGCGGTGACCACGCTGGCCCGCTCGAACAGCCGCCGGTCCGGGTCGTCGAGGTCCGGTCGGCCGGTCAGCACCAAGGTGCCCAGCGCGTCCTGCCCGGCCAGCACCGCGCAGATCCACCGATCGCCGTGCCGCACCGACCGTCCCTCGGCCCGGGAGGCGGCGACGGCCGGGGCCAACTCGTCGACGGGCGCGGGCCGTCCGGCGAGCGGCTCGCCCTCGGCGTCCAGGACGGCGATCTCCCCGCCCAGCAGGTGGGCGACGGCGGCGGCGACGTCGGACACCGCGGCGCCGCGCAGCACCAGGTCGGTGAGCCGGTCGTGCGCCCGCTCGGCGCGCTGGACGGCGGCGGAGTGGGCCCGGACCAGCTCGTTGGCGGCGTTCAGCTCGTCGAGCGCGGCCCGGGTGTCGGCCAGCGACTTGGCGGTGTCGAGGGCGATCGCGGCGTGTGCGGCGAGGGTGCAGAGCAGCGCGACCTCGTCGGGGGAGAAGGCGCGCGGCGAGCGGTCGGCGGCGAACAGCACGCCGATGACCTGGCCGCCGAGCAGCAGCGGCACCCCGATGATCGCCACCAGGCCCTCGTCGAGGACGCCCGCGTCGATGGTGCCGGTGTGGTGGAAGCGTTCGTCGGTGCGGTAGTCGGGGGTGGCGTACGGGCGGGCGGTCTGCGCGACCAGGCCGCCCAGGCCGTCGCCGAGGCTGAGCCGCAGGGTCTGGAAGAGGACGGAGACCGAGCCGTCGGTGACCCGCATGTAGGTGTCGCCGGCGGTCTCGTCCGGCAGGGTCAGGTAGGCGGTGTCGGTGCCGAGCAGCATCCGGGCCCGGCGGACGATCGCCTGCAGCACGGTGTCCAGGTCGCGGGACGCGGCGAGGTCCCCGGCGGTGTCGAACAGTGCCGTCAACTCGGCTTCGCGGCGCCGGTGTTGGCGCAGGGTCCGGTGCACCCGCAGGGCCTGCCAGGTGGCGTGGTCGAGCTCGGCGAGGACGGCGGCCGACGCGCCGCGGCGGCGGGCGTCGGCCGGTACCTCGGCGAAGTCCTCGGTGGCGGCGCCGGAGGCGAGCAGGTCGAGCAGCCGCCGCAGCGCGGGTGCGGCGATCTCGTCGGGGTGGTCCATGGTGGGGCCGCCAATCGGCATCGGGTCCGCGAACTCGCGATGGTAGCGGCTCACTCCGTAACCCTCAGCGCTCCACCCGCAACCCTCAACCCTCCACCCCCGGTCCTCAACCCTCAGGCCACGGTGGCCCGTTCGGCCCGCTCCCCGTCCGCGGAACGCTCCTCGACCTCCGCGAGGTCCCGCCCCCTGGTCTCCCGGCCGCAGAGCACGGCCAGCACGGTGATCGCCGCCGCGATGGCCACGTAGACCGAGATGGGCGTGGCGCTGTCGTAGTCCTTGAGCAGCGCGGTCGCGATCAGCGGCGCCGGCGCGCCGGCCGCCACCGAGGCGAACTGGGCGCCGATCGACGCGCCCGAGTACCGCATCCGGGTCGCGAACATCTCGGAGAAGAAGGCGGCCTGGGGCGCGTACATCGCGCTGTGGAACACCAGGCCGATGGTCACCGCGACGACCAGCTGGCTGAAGGAGCGGGTGTCCACCAGTCCGAAGAACACGAACGCCCACACCCCGACCCCGACCGCGCCGACCAGGTACACCGGCTTGCGCCCGACCCGGTCCGAGAGCGCGCCGAACAGCGGGATCAGCGCGAACTGGATCGCGGAGGCGATCAGGACGGCGTTCAGCGCGCTCTGCTTGCCGAAGTGCGCGTGGTTGACGGCGTACGCGAGCACGAAGGTCGTCATCACGTAGTACGAGATGTTCTCCGCCATCCGCGCGCCCATCGCCACCAGCACCTCGCGCCAGTGGTGCCGCAGCACCGCGACCAGCGGCGGCTGCTCGACCGCGGCCTGCTCCGCCTTCTTCTCCTCCTGCGCCGCCAACGCCTGCTGGAACAGCGGGGATTCGTCCACCGCCAGCCGGATCCACAGCCCGACCGCGACCAGCACCGCCGAGAGCAGGAACGGCACCCGCCAGCCCCAGGCCAGGAACGCGTCGTCCGAGAGCGCTCCCGTCAGCAGCGACAGCACGCCCGCCGCCAGCAGGTTGCCGGCCGGCGCCCCGCCCTGCGGCCAGGACGCCCAGAACCCCCGCCGCCGCTGGTCCCCGTGCTCCGACACCAGCAGCACCGCGCCGCCCCACTCGCCGCCGAGCGCGAACCCCTGCACCAGCCGCAGCGCCGTCAGCAGCACCGGCGCCGTGACGCCGACCGCCCCGTACGTCGGCAGCAGCCCGATCGCGGTGGTCGACCCGCCCATCAGCAGCAGGCTCACCACCAGCAGCTTCTTCCGCCCCACCCGGTCCCCGAAGTGCCCGAACACCAGCGCCCCGAGCGGGCGCGCCGCGAACCCGATCGCATAGGTGAGGAAGGACAGCAGCGTCCCGGTCAGCGGGTCGCTCGCCGGGAAGAACACCTTCCCGAAGACCAGCGCCGCGGCCGTCCCGTAGAGGAAGTAGTCGTACCACTCGATGGTGGTCCCGATCAGACTCGCGGCCACCACCCGCGGGAGTGACCCGCGCGCGGCAGCACCGTTACCAGGGGCGCTCATGCCCACCACATCCGTTCCGGGGGATTCCAGGGGAGACGACGTCGCCACAAGGTAGGAATCCCACGCTCCCGGGCCTATGTGTCCGACCCACACAGTCCATGGGGTTGATGTGCCGGGACTCCCCATAACCTCCCGTCAGTCCCTGCCCGTCCCGGTCCGTTGATCGGCCCGCTGAGGGGGCCCGCGCCGACGGCCCGCGCCCCCGTACGGCCGGGGCGCGGGCTGAGCGGTGCTTGGTGCCGGAAGTCGAAGGGCGCGAGGCGTCAGCCGGCCGTCCAGCCGCCGTCGAGGACGAGGCTGGCGCCGGTGAGGGAGGCGGCGGCGGGGGAGCAGAGGTGGAGGGCGAGGGCGGCGACCTCGGAGGGGTCGATGAGGCGCTTGAGGGCGGTGCGGTCGAGCAGGATCCGGTCCACCACCTCGCCCTCGGGGATGCCGTGGGCGAGGGCCTGGGCGGCGATCTGGTTCTCGACCAGCGGGGTGCGGACGTAGCCGGGGTTGATGCAGTTGCTGGTGACGCCGTGCGGGGCGGCCTCCAGGGCGACGGTCTTGCTGAGGCCCTCCAGGGCGTGCTTCGCCGTCACGTAGGCGGACTTGAACGCGCTGGCGCGCAGGCCGTGCACCGAGGAGATGTTGACGACGCGGCCCCACCCCCGCTCGTACATGCGGGGCAGGGTGCGGCGCAGGATGCGGAACGGGGCCTCCACCATGACGCGTTGGATCAGGGCGAAGCGTTCGGGCGGGAACTCGTGCACGGGCGCGACGTGTTGCAGGCCCGCGTTGTTGACGACGATGTCGGCGTCGTCCGGCAGGGCGTCCACGGCGGCCGGGTCGGCGAGGTCGGCGACGATCGCGTGCCCGCCGATCCGCTCGGCGACGTCCCGGGCCGGGTCGGCCGCGAGGTCGACGACGTAGACCCGGGCGCCGGCCCCGGCGAGGGCCTCGGCGCAGGCCCGGCCGATGCCCGAGGCGGCGCCGGTGACCAGGGCCGTACGGCCGTCGAGCGGGCGGGCTGTAGTGGTGTCCATGGTGGTGAACGGTAGGAATCCGGCGGCCCGGCTCCCATGTGGCGGGCCGCCACAGCGGTCCGGCGGGCTGTGGCGGCGGACGCCATGCGGGTCGTGGGGAGCCCGGTGGACGGTTCGCCCCCGGACGGCCAAACCCCTCCTGACCTGGCTTCACCACGATGGGCGCGGTTGCTTCACCCGTTCGGAGGATTGCTCGGTCAGATCCGCCCATAGCGCCCGAATGCTCGCTACATTCACGCCGATTCCCGACAGGGGGCGCCGCCCCGGCCCGCCGAAGTGCTGGTGAAGCCCGGTGCGACGTCCGAGAGGTGTTGACTGATCATGCCCCAACGGCCTGCTACCGACCGCCCGGCGTACGGACCGCTCGACCCGCTCGGCCAGCACCGAGGTCCGGTCGGCCGGGCCCTTCCGGACGCCCCCGACGCCCTGACCACCGACGTCCTCGCCGCCGACCCGCGGACCGCCGACCCGCGGACCGCCGAGGTCGGCGCCGCGGACGAGCTGCGGCTGCCCGTACAGGCCACCCCCGACGACCGGCACGCGCCCGCCGCGGCGCCGGCCCCCGCCGCCGCGAAGACGCACTCCGGCCCCGCCCCGCAGAACGGCCAGCTGGCCGCGCTGATCGAGGAGGCGGGCTTCTCGCACGCCGGCCTCGCCCGCCGGGTCGACCAGCTCGGCCTGGAGCACGGCCTCGACCTGCGCTACGACAAGACCTCGGTCACCCGCTGGCTGCGCGGCCAGCAGCCGCGCGGCGCCACCCCGGCGCTGATCGCCGAGGTGTTCACCCGCCGCCTCGGCCGCCGCCTGACCGCCCAGGACCTCGGCCTGGACGCCTGCGCCCCGGTCTACGCCGGCCTGGAGTTCGCCGAGACGCCGCAGGAGGCGGTGGACATCGTCGCGAGCATGTGGCGCAAGGACAACGGCCCGCAGTCCGAGCTGCGCCGGATCGCCTTCACCCCGGCCGGCCTGGTCGTCCCCAGCCGGGACTGGCTGATCGGCCGCACCGACGAGCGGGTCGCCCGGGACGGCTCCACGCTGGCCCGCCCGGACGCCGCACCCGGCCCGCCGTCCGGCGCCCAGCCGGGCGGCGGCGCCCCCGCCGGGCCGGCCACGGGCCCGGCGCGCATCCACACCCCGGGCGCCGCCGCCCCGCCGCCCACCGTGACCGGCACCGCCGCCGTCATCGGCCGCGTCCCCACCCAGAGCCGCCGCCCGCCCGCGGCCGTCGAACCGCCGTACTCCGACCCGGCCCGCGAGGCCCGCCCCACCCTGCGGGTCGGCCGCGGCGACATCGCCGCCATCCGCGCGGTCGGCGACCTCTTCCGCGCGCTCGACCACGCCTACGGCGGCGGCCACGCCCGCCAGGCGCTGGTGCGCTACCTGGAGAGCGAGGCCGAGCCGATGCTGCGCGGCCGCTACGGAGAGCAGATCGGCCGGGCGCTGTTCGGCGCGGTCGCCGACCTCACCCGGCTGGCGGGCTGGACGTCCTTCGACATCGCCGCGCACGGCCTCGCCCAGCGCTACTTCGTCCAGGCGCTGCGCCTGTCCCAGGCCGCGGGGGACCGCGCGCTCGGCGGCTACGTCCTGGTGACGATGAGCCAGCAGGCCGTCCACCTCGGCCACGGCCGGGAAGCCGTCCAGCTCGCCCGGGTCGCCCAGCAGGGCGTGGGCACCGCCGTCCCGGCCACCGTCCAGGCGCTGATGCACGCCGCCGAGGCGCGCGGGCACGGCCTGCTGGGCGACGTCCGCTCCTGCACGACGGCCCTGGTGCGCGCCGAGCGCTCCCTCGCCGCCGCCCGGACGGGAGACGAACTGCCCGCGTGGGCGCGCTACTTCGACGAGGCCCAGCTCTCCGACGAGTTCGCCCACTGCTACCGCGACCTGCAGCAGTGGCGCACCTCCGCGCAGCACGCCGAGAAGTCGCTGCGGCTGCGCTCGCCCGCCTACGCCCGCAGCCGGATCTTCTGCCGACTGGTGCTCGCCACCGCCCGGCTCGGCATGGGCGACCTCGACGAGGCCTGCACCATGGCCACCGACGCGCTGCGGGCGGCCGGGGAGATGCGCTCGGCGCGCTCGCTGGAGTACGTCCGGGACTTCCACCGCCGCCTCACCCCCTACCGCGGCAGCCCGGTGGCCCGCGCCTTCGAGGAGACGGCCCGCCAGGCGGGGGTGATCTGAGCCGGCATCCGAGCGGGCACGACGGTCCGGGCCGACAGCGGGATCACCAGCTCTCGGCCCGCACCCTCGGCTGCCCCTCCTCCGGCGCCACCGCCCGGACGGCGCCGCGCACGCGCTGCGCCGCCAGCGGGAACGCCAGCACCGACAGCATCCCGGCGCCGACCAGCGCCGCCGCGGTGGAGGACGGCATGTGCCCGTCGTCCACCTCGATGGTGGTGATCACCACGACCAGCGGCAGCGCCGTCGCCCCGTACAGCCCGAGCGCCGCGCGGTCCCGCCGCCCCAGCCCGGCCGGGGCGAGCAGCGCGGCCGGTCCGCCGCGCACGGCGAGCAGCAGGACCAGGAACACCGGGACGAGCAGCAGCGTGCCCGGGTCGTCGAGCAGCGCGTCCAGGTCGAAGTTCATCCCGCTGACCACGAAGAAGACCGGCACCAGGAAGCCGAAGCCGATGCTCTCCAGCTTGGCCTCGATCACGTCCTCCTCGGCCTGCCGGATGCCCGAGAGCAGCAGCCGGGAGACGATCCCGGCGGTGAAGGCGCCGAGCAGCATGTCGAGGTCGAGCCAGAGCGCGGCGGCGACCATCGCGGCGAGCACCAGGATCACCGCCCGGATCGCGAACTGGCCGGACGTGCGGAGCGTGCGCTCGATCAGTCCGGTCGCCCAGGCCGGGCGCGGCCGGCGGGCACCGAGCAGGGCGAGGGCGGTGATCACGGCGAAGGCGCCGAGGATGACGGCCGTCCGGGCGGGGGAGTTGCCGCTGAGCAGCACGGCGATCGCGATGATCGGCCCGAACTCGCCGACCGCGCCGGTGGCCATCACCAACGAGCCGAAGGGGGTGGGCAGTTCGCCGGAGTCGCGGAGGATCGGCAGGATCGTGCCGAGGGCGGTGGTGGTGAGCGCGAGCCCGGCGAAGGCGCCGCCCAGCGGGTCCCGGTTGAGCAGCGCGCCCGCGCCGAGGGCGACCGCCAGCGAGACCAGCCACGCGGCGCCCGCCCGCTTCAGCGGGCCGCCGCGCAGCTTGGCGAAGTCGATCTCGTACCCGGCCAGGAACATCAGCATGGCCAGGCCGAACTGGGAGAGCGCGTCGATCAGGGGGTCGACGCGGGCCCAGTTCAGCACGTCCGGGCCGATCAGGACGCCGAGCACGATCTCGAACACGACGGTCGGCACGGCGATCCACCGCAGCAGCCGGTCGGCGAGCAGCGGTGCGGCCACGGCCGCCGCGGGGATCAGGATCAGCGCGACCGGCTGGGCGGAGGCGCTCACCGCGCGGCCGGCCGGGGAGCCGGTCGAACGAGCGCGGAGCCCGCAGAAGCCGTCGGAATCGTCCGATGAGCGGTCAGAGCGGTCAGAGCGGTCATGTCGGCATCCTGGCACGCGGCCGGCCCGTCACCCGGACAGACCGGCCCACGTGTCCACGGCCGCGTCCCGGCCCCAGCCCGGCCGCTTCCCGGCGACGCGACGGCCCGTCAGGCCGCCGCCTCCGCCTCCCTGGCCCCCGCCGGGAGGCCCAGGTCTCGCAGCACCGCCAGCGCCGCCCGCCGCCCGGACACCAGCGCGCCCTGCACGGTGCTGGTGTCCCGGTGGTCCCCGGCGACGTACAGGCCGGCCAGCACCCGCACCGGGCGCCGCAGGTTGTGCGGCGGCGGCATCGCGGGCAGCGCGTCCGGGAGGTGCCGCACGCTCAGGAACTGCCAGCCGGCCGTCGAGGCGCCGTACAGCTCGGCGAGCCGCGCCCGGACGGCCGGTTCCAGCCCGGCCGGGCCGCCCGCGTCGAAGGCGCGCCGGCCGAGCACGGTGGTGGCGATCAGCGCCTGCCCGGCCGGTGCGTACGAGGGGTGCAGCTCGCTGAGCACCAGCGAGTGCGAGACCAGCGGCGGCTGCCCGCCCGGCCGGTCGCCGTCCAGCAGCAGGACGGCCTCGCCGAGCGGGGAGCGGTCGGCCGCGTGGTAGAAGGTCGTGACCGGGTGGAAGTCCGGCAGCCGCAGCCCGGGCAGCAGGTCGGCGGCGGAGCGGGCGTCGGTGGCCACGACCACGGCCTGGGCGTCGATCCGCCCGTGCGCGGCCGTCTCGACGCCGTCGGCGGAGATCGAGGTGACCCGCACCCCGGTGCGCACGGTGCCGGCGGGCAGCGACTCGGCCACCTGGGCCGGTACGGCCGCGATCCCGCCGGCGGGCAGACAGAGCCGTCCGCGCGCGTAGGAGCGCAGCACCAGGTCGGCGATCCGGCTGCTGGTGCCGAGCGCCGGATCGCCGAGCAGGGCGCTGAGCAGGGGGCGCAGGAAGCCGTCGACGGTGCGCGGGGCGAGCCCGTGGCCGGCCAGGGCGCGGGCGGCGGTGGTCTCCGGGCGGGACTGCAGCCGGGCGGCCGGGGTGGCGGCGAGGCGGCCGAGCCAGCTGCCGAGCCGGGCCTTGTCGAGCGGACTGCCGAGCGGGGCGCGGGTGGCGGCCTGCCGGGCGGTGGTGAGCTGCGGGTCGCCGGTGCGGTAGCGGCGGCCGGCGCTGTGCACGAGCACGCCGGGCGCGAGCGGGCGCAGTTCGAGGCGGTCGAGGTCGAGCGCCCGGCGCGGTTCCGGATAGGCGGTGTTGAGCAGGTGGCTGCCGTCGTCGAGCCGGAATCCGTCCAGTTCGCGGGTGGCCATCCGACCGCCGATCCGGTCGGTGGCCTCCAGGACCTGGACGGCGAGGCCGTGGCCGGCGAGCACGCGGGCGGCGGCCAGGCCCGCGAGTCCGGCACCGACCACGACGACGTCCGGGTCGGACGGTCGGCGGGCGCGGCGGGTGAAGTCGTACGTGGGCACTGGCGTGCTCCCTCCCAAGGGGTTCCGGGGCTCCGGCCGACGCGGGCGGCGAGGTGCCGGGCACGGTCCGACGATGTGATGCCCAGTCGATGTGAGCGTCAGACAGGCACACCGGGCCGGATCCGCGGGCCGGGAGGGGTTGCGCGACACCGGCCGGGGGCGCGGTCACGGACAGTGCGCCGTGGCGGCCGCCTGCCGGGGTCGGCGGGCGCGCACGGTCACCGGGGGCGTGCGACGCGCCCGCCGTGTGCTCCCGTGCGCCCCCTCCCGGAGCCCCGCCCGCCGTCCACCCGCCAGGCTCGGCATATGCCCCTGGCCAGGGCGAACGCCGTACCGGACGTACTCGTCCGACCCACCGGCAGCCGGCGTGCGCAGCCGTCCGACGCGCCCCACCCGGCGCGCGTCGGCGGAAGGGCGCCCCCGGTTCGAGCGACGGCCCCGGGAGCGCCGGGGAGCGCCCCCGCCGAGGCGCGCCCCCTCGGCGCCGAGCGCCCGTCAGAGCGCCGCCCGCACCACGGCGTCCACGTCCGGGTGCTCGAACCGGAACCCCGCGTCCAACAGCCGCCGCGGCACCACCCGGTGGCTGCCGACCACCTCGACCGCCAGCTCCCCGAGCACCGCCTTGAGCACCGCCTCCGGCACCGGGAACGGTGTCGGCCGCCCGAGCGCCCGGCCGAGCGTCGCGGTCAGCTCGGCGTTGGTGGCCGGCTCCGGCGCGGCGAGGTTGAAGGCGCCGGAGAGGTCCTCCCGGTCGATCAGGAACCGCAGCGCGGCGACCTCGTCGGCCAGCGAGATCAGGCTCCAGTACTGCTGCCCGTCGCCGAGCCGCCCGCCCAGGCCCAGCTTGAACAGCGGGAACAGCCGCTGGCCGGCGCCGCCGGCCGCGGACAGCACCATCCCGGTGCGCGGGTGGACGACCCGGATGCCGGCCCGCTCGGCCGGTCGCGCCGCGGCCTCCCACTCCACGCAGACCTCGGCCAGGAAGTCGTCGCCGGCCGGGGAGTCCTCGTCGATGACCCGGGCGCCCGTCTGCCCGTACCAGCCGACCGCCGAGGCGCTGACCAGGACGCGCGGCGGCTCCTTCAGCTCGGCCAGCGCGACGGCCAGCGTCTCGGTGCCGTAGACCCGGCTCTCCCGGATCTCGCGCTTGTACCGCTCCGTCCAGCGGCGGTCGCCGACCCCGGCGCCGGCCAGGTGCACCACCGCCTCGACCCCGGCCAGCCCGTCCCGCTCGACCTGGCCGAGCAGCGGGTTCCAGCCGATCGCGGTGCTGCCGTCCGGTTGCGGCCCGGTCCGGGAGCGGCGGCGGACCAGCCGCACCACCTCGTGACCGTCCGCCAGCAGCGAGCGGACCAGTGCCGAACCGATCAATCCCGTGGAGCCCGTGACAGCGATGCGCATGGGCCCATCCTCGCAGTCCTTAAACCAGTACGACGTCCGCACGCGCCTGAATAGGGTGACGCCCATGCCCGACGACGATCTGATCATCCGACCCGCCCGGCCCGAGGACGAGCGCGAGCTCGCCGCCCTCGACCGCGCCGCCTGGTCCACCCTCTCCGACGTCTCCCCGGCACCGCGCGAGACGGACACCGTCTTCGACGAGCGCCACCTGCCCGAGCAGTACCTGCTCGCCGTCCTGGCCGGCCGGATCGTCGGCTACGTCCGCCAGGTCCCGGCGACGCCGTTGGCCAGCAACGGGCACGTCCGCCAGATCCAGGGCCTGGCCGTGGACGCCGAGGTGCGCGGCCGGGGCCTCGGCCGCCGCCTGGTCGAGGCGGCCTGCGCGGCGGCGCGCGCCGAGGGCGCCCGCAAGCTGAGCCTGCGGGTGCTCGGCTGGAACGCCCCGGCCCGCCGGCTCTACGAGAGCTGCGGCTTCGTCGTCGAGGGCTCGCTCGCCGAGGAGTTCCTGATCGACGGCAGCTACGTGGACGACATCTGGATGGCCCGCCGCCTGACCGGCTGAGAGCCGCCCGCCCGGCACCGCCTGACGGTCCGTCAGTGACGCTGCCGCGGTGGTGCAGAGTCGTGACCCAACCGCGCTGTCTGCGGCGCACCGGGCCGGGTACCGTACGCCCGTGAGCAACTCGACGCCTCCCGGGTGGTACCCGGTCCCCGGTGCGGACGGCACCCCCGGTCTGGAGCGCTGGTGGGACGGCAACGCCTGGACCGGCGAGACCCGCCCGCTCCCGGACGGCGCCGCCCGGCTCGCGGACGCCCCGACCCAGGGCTGGCAGCCGCCCTCCCCACAGCCCGGCTACGGCTACGGCACCCCCCAACAGCCCGGCTACGGCTACCCGGGCGGCGCCCCGGCCCCGGCCCCCGGCTACGGCTACCCGGGCCAGGACGGCTACGGCTACCCCGGCCAGGACGGCTACGGCTACCCGGGCCAGGAGCTCCAGGGCGCCGGCTACGGCTACCCCGGCCCGGGTCACCCGCAGCAGCATCGCCCCGGCCGGACCAAGCCGGGCGTGATCGTCGCCATCTCCGTCGCCGTGCTCGCCGTCGGCGGGATCATCGCCGGCCTCGCGCTCAGCGGCGGCGGCGACGACACCCGGGCGGACCCGACCCCGAACCCCACGGCCACCACCCAGAGCACCGACCCCGGCCCCGGCCCGGCGCCGAAACCGACGCCGACGCCGAAGCCGAGCCCGCCCAAGCCGGCACCCGCGCTCAAGTCCACGGTCCCGGACCCGCAGCACTCGATCACCGTCCCGGTCTACGACGGCTGGGACGCGAACTCCGACTCCCCGCACTCCACCGTCTACCTCGGCACCGGCAGGTACACCTGCCCGACCGGCGGGGCTTGCATCCGCGGCCAGTTCTCGGTCGAGAAGGACGTCATCCAGGGCTCCTCGGCCAAGGCCGCCGCCGACGCCGCGATGCCCGCCTACGCCGAGCAGATCTTCACCGGGATCACCTCGCACACCGACGCCGGCTCCGACAACGTCAGCGTCGCCGGCGTGCGCGGCTACGCCGTCCGCTGGCACGTCCGGACCTCGGACGGCACCCAGGGCTACGTGCTGCTGGCCGCCGTCCAGGCCAAGGGCGGCGGCTACGTGGTCTTCGAGGGCGGCGTGGACGACGACCCGCAGGCGCCGGACCCGTCGGTGCTCGACCAGATCCTCAAGGGCGTCACCAAGGACGGCTCCGGCAGCGCCACCTGACGCGCCGACGCCCCGGCTCAGTACCCGTAGCGCTCCCACAGCTTGGGGAAGCGCTTCGCCATCACGTCCGGGTCCTCGAAGTCCAGCGCGGGCCCGGACGGCCGGGCCGGCTGCTGCCCGCCCACCTCGGGCAGCGGCAGGCCGGTGAGCCGCTCGTACGCCTCGTCGGCGGCGTAGCCGAGGTCCTCGGCCTCGCCGTCCTCCTCCTCGTCGAACTCGGGCAGCAGGTCCGCCAGGTCGTCCGGCTCGGCCAGCCCGCCCTCGAAGACCTCCCGGCCCTGGCCGATCAGCCAGCAGCGGAAGACGTCGAAGACCTCCTCGGACGCGCCGTCCAGCAGCAGGTGGGCGGCGCCCCACAGGTCGTTCCGGTAGGCGCGCTGGAACCGGGCCTCGAACAGCCGGGCGAAGTCGATCACATCGTCCGGAGTGAGCTGCACGAGCCGTTCCACCAGCAGGTCGGCCTGCTCGTCGGGATCGCCGTCGGCGCCGTCCCGGGTCTCGTCGATGATCTGCCAGAAGTCCGTCTCGTCCATCACCGCTCCAGCATCCCCGTTCGTCGGTCTCCGCGCATGCCACGACCCGGGCGGATGCCCGGGAACGGCGGAGCCCCGTGTCGTCCCGGGACGACACGGGGCTCCGCACGGCCGTCGTGTTCGACGGCCAATGGGCCTTACAGGCCGAGCTCGACCTCGAACTCGCCGGCCTCCAGGATCTCCTTGACCGCGACCAGGTAGCGGGCGGCGTCGGCGCCGTCCACCAGGCGGTGGTCGTAGGAGAGCGACAGGTAGGTCATGTCGCGGATGCCGATGGCGGTGCCGCCGTCGGCCTCGATGACGACCGGGCGCTTCACGGTGGCGCCGATGCCCAGGATGGCGACCTGGTTCGGCGGCACGATCACGGTGTCGAACAGCGCACCGCGCGAGCCGGTGTTGCTGATGGTGAAGGTGGCGCCGGACAGCTCGTCCGGGGTGATCTTGTTGCCGCGGACCTTGTCGGCCAGCTCGGCGGTCTTCTTCGAGATGCCGGCGATGTTGAGGTCGCCCGCACCCTTGATGACCGGGGTCATCAGACCCTTCTCCGAGTCCACCGCGATACCGATGTTCTCGGTGTCGAAGTAGGTGATGGTGCCCTCGGCCTCGTTGATCCGGGCGTTGATGACCGCGTGGGCCTTCAGCGCCTGGGCGGCGGCCTTGACGAAGAACGGCATCGGGGACAGCTTGACGCCCTCGCGGGCGAGGAAGGAGTCCTTGGCCTTGCCGCGCAGCGACATGATCTTGGTGACGTCCACCTCGACCACGCTGGTCAGCTGGGCCTGCTCGTGCAGGGCCTTCATCATGTTGTCGCCGATGACCTTGCGCATGCGGGTCATCTTGACCGTCTGGCCGCGCAGGGCGGACGGCGCGGCGGCGGCCTTCGGCGCGGCGGCCGGGGCGGCAGCGGCGACCGGGGCCGGGGCGGCCTTGGCGGCCTCCGCGGCGGCGATGACGTCCTGCTTGCGGATGCGGCCGCCGACGCCGGTGCCGGCGACGGAGGACAGCTCCACGCCGTGCTCGGCGGCGAGCTTGCGCACCAGCGGGGTGACGTAGGCGTCACCGGCGTCGGCCACCGGGGCGGCCGGGGCGACCGGAGCCGGGGCGGCAACGGGGGCCGGGGCAGCGACCGGAGCCGGAGCCGGAGCGGCGACCGGGGCAGCCGGGGCGGCGGCGACCGGGGCCGGAGCGGCCGGGGTGACCGGAGCCGGGGCGGCAACGGGGGCCGGGGCAGCGGCCGGAGCCGGGGCGGCAGCCGGGGCCGGGGCGGCGGCGACGGCACCGGCGGCACCGATCAGCGCGAGCTGGGCACCGACCTCGGCGGTCTCGTCCTCGCCGACCAGGATCTTCACCAGCGTGCCGGCGACCGGCGACGGGATCTCGGTGTCGACCTTGTCGGTGGAGACCTCGAGCAGCGGCTCGTCGACCTCGACCGTCTCACCCTCGGCCTTCAGCCAGCGGGTGACGGTGCCCTCGGTGACCGACTCGCCCAGCGCGGGCAGCAGCACCGGGGTGGCGTCGCCGGCCGGGGCGGCCGGAGCGGCGGCGGCCGGAGCGGCAGCCGGGGCCTCGGCGACCGGAGCCGGAGCGGCGACCGGGGCAGCCGGGGCGGCGGCGGGCGCGGCCTCGGCGGCCGGGGCGGCAGCGGCGACCGGAGCACCGGAGCCGTCGTCGATGATCGCCAGCTCGGCGCCGACCTCGACGGTCTCGTCCTCGCCGACCTTGATCGAGGCCAGGATGCCGGAAGCCGGGGCCGGGATCTCGGTGTCGACCTTGTCGGTCGAGACCTCGAGCAGCGGCTCGTCGACCTCGACACGCTCACCCTCGGCCTTCAGCCAGCGGGTGACGGTGCCCTCGGAAACGCTCTCGCCCAGCGCGGGCAGTGTTACTGAGACCGCCATGGTTTCAGCGACTCCTATCAAGTCTTGCGTACGGGAAGTACTGGAAAAGGGGGGTGGTGGGCGCGATCAGTCGTGCGCGTGCAGCGGCTTGCCGGCCAGCGCCAGGTGCGCCTCGCCCAGGGCCTCGGACTGGGTCGGGTGCGCGTGGATCAGCTGCGCGACCTCGGCCGGGAGGGCCTCCCAGTTGTAGATCAGCTGGGCTTCGCCGACCTGCTCGCCCATGCGGGCGCCGACCATGTGGACGCCGACCACGGCGCCGTCCTTGACCTGGACGAGCTTGATCTCGCCGGCGGTCTTCAGGATCTTGCTCTTGCCGTTGCCGGCCAGGTTGTACTTCAGGGTGACGACCTTCTCCTTGCCGTACAGCTCGACGGCCTTGGCCTCGGAGATGCCCACGGAGGCCACCTCGGGGTTGGAGTAGGTCACGCGCGGGACGCCGTCGTAGTCGATCGGCATCGGCTTGAGGCCGGCCAGGCGCTCGGCGACCAGGATGCCCTCGGCGAAGCCGACGTGGGCGAGCTGCAGGGTCGGGGCGAGGTCGCCGACGGCCGAGATGGTGGGCACGTTGGTGCGCATGTACTCGTCGACCAGGACGTAGCCGCGGTCCATCGCGACGCCGTTCTCCTCGTAGCCGAGGCCGGCCGAGACCGGGCCGCGGCCGATGGCGACGAGCAGCAGGTCGGCGTCGATCTGCTTGCCGTTCTCGGTGGAGACGCGGACACCGGTCTCGGTGTACTCGACGCCGGAGAAGCGGGCCTTCAGCTCGAACTTGATGCCGCGCTTGCGGAACGCGCGCTCCAGCAGCTTGGAGGAGTTCTCGTCCTCCAGCGGGACGAGGTGCGGCAGCGCCTCGACGATGGTGACCTCGACGCCGAAGGACTTCCAGACCGAGGCGAACTCGACGCCGATGACGCCGCCGCCCAGGATGACGGCCGACTTCGGGATCCGGTCGAGCTTGAGGGCGTGGTCCGAGGAGATCACGCGGTTGCCGTCGATCTCCAGGCCGGGGATCGAGCGCGGCACCGAACCGGTGGCCAGGACGATGTGGCGGCCTTCGATGCGCTGGCCGTTGACGTCCACCGAGGTCTGCGAGGAGAGCTTGCCCTCGCCCTGGACGAAGGTCACCTTGCGCGAGGCCACCAGGCCCTGCAGGCCCTTGTACAGGCCGGCGATGACGTCGTCCTTGTACTTGTGGACGCCGTTGATGTCGATGCCCTGGAAGGTGGCCAGCACGCCGAACTCGGCGGCCTCCTTCGTCTCGTCCGCGATCTCGGCGGCGTGCAGCAGGGCCTTGGTCGGGATGCAGCCGCGGTGCAGGCAGGTGCCGCCGAGCTCACCCTTCTCGACCAGGGCGACGCTCAGACCCAGCTGAGCGGCGCGGAGCGCCGCGGCGTAACCGCCGCTTCCGCCTCCGAGAATGACTACGTCGAAAACGGTGCTGGCGTCGTTCGCCACGTCACGTCCTCCATGCAATGGGGTGGGTCGCCGGGCCGGTCGCGGTCCGGTGGGTCGGAAGCCTTTGTGGGGCGCCCAGTCGTGCCGGAAATACATCTTCGCACTTGTTCGCGGTGGCTGATGTCCGGGTCTGCCCCGGAGGCGTCCCACAGAGTGGTCACCGGGGCGGTGACACCCCCCGGCGAAGGGCATCATCCCAGCTCAACGCGGTGTTGACAGCCGCCGGACGGGCGTCTTCCGCACCGCCCGCCGGGGGCTCTTCCGCACTGTGGAACAAAGTTTCGCCCGCAGCGAACAGGGGTGCGCGCCACATCCGCGTCCTACTCGCAGGTAACCCGCCGGAGAGCACGAAACGGGGCCCGGCGCGCAGTGCGCCGGGCCCCGTCGTGGAGCGCTACCGGATCAGGCCTTGCCGTTGGCGGCCGTCTGCTCGGCGAAGCGGACCAGGGTGCGCACCGCGCTCGCGGTGCCGCCCTTCGGGGTGTAGCCGTACGGCGCGCCCTCGTGGAACGCCGGGCCGGCGATGTCCAGGTGCGCCCAGTCGATGCCCTCGGCCACGAACTCCTTCAGGAACAGGCCGGCCACCAGGCCGCCGCCCATCCGCTCGCCCATGTTGGCCAGGTCGGCGATGGTCGAGTCGGTCATGCCCTTGCGCAGGTCGGCCGGCAGCGGCATCGGCCAGGACTGCTCGCCGACCTCGCCCGCCAGGGCGTGCAGGGTGTCGCGCAGCTCGTCGTCGTTGGCCATCACGCCGAAGGTGCGGTTGCCCAGGGCCAGCACCATGGCGCCGGTCAGGGTCGCCACGTCGACGATGACGTCCGGCTGCTCCTCGCCGGCCTTCACGATCGCGTCGGCCAGCACCAGGCGGCCCTCGGCGTCCGTGTTCAGCACCTCGACGGTCTTGCCGCCGTACATCCGCAGCACGTCGCCGGGGCGGGTGGCGGAGCCGGACGGCATGTTCTCGGCCAGCGCGAGCCAGGCGGTCACGTTGACGGTCAGGCCCAGGCGCTTGGCGGCGACCACGGCGGCGAACACGGCGGCGGCGCCGGCCATGTCGCACTTCATGGTCTCGTTGTGGCCGGCCGGCTTCAGCGAGATGCCGCCCGAGTCGTAGGTGATGCCCTTGCCGACGAAGGCCAGCGTGGCCTTCGCCTTCGGGTGGGTGTAGGCCACCTTCACCAGCCGCGGCGGGTTGACCGAGCCGGTGCCGACGCCCAGCAGGCCGCCGAAGCCGCCCTTGGTCAGCGCCTTCTCGTCCAGCACCTCGACCTTGAGGCCGTGCTCCTTGCCGGCCGCCTGGGCGATCGCGGCGAAGCTCTTCGGGTTCAGGTCGTTCGGCGCGGTGTTGACCAGGTCGCGGGCGCGGTTCATCTCCTCGCCGAGCGCGGTGGCGCGCTCGACGGCCGCCTTGGCGTCCTTGCTGCCCTTGCGGGCGGTCAGCAGGACCAGCTCGCCGACCGGCTCCTTGCCGTTGCCCTCGCCCTTGTAGGCGCCGAAGGCGTACGAGCCGAGCAGACCGCCCAGCGCCAGCGCCTCGATCTCCTCGGCGGACTCGGCCGGCAGGGCCAGCGCGGCCTTCTTGGTGCCGGCCAGGGTGCGGGCGGCGACACCGGCGGCGCGGCGCAGCGCCTCCAGCTCGTAACCGGTCTCGGCGGCCTCGCCGAGGCCGACCGCGAGCACGAGCGCGGCCTTCAGGCCGGCGGCGGAGGGCACCTTGACGGTCTCGCCCTCGGCGCCGGTGGCGCCCAGGGTGCCGAGGACCTCGGCCAGCTTGCCCTCGAACGCCTCGTTCACGGCCTCGGCGCCCGGGGCCAGCACGATGCCCTTGGGGCCCTTGGCGACACCGACCACCAGGGCGTCCGCGCGCAGTGAGGCGGCGGAGGAGGTGCTCACAGACAATGCAGTCACGTAATGCGTCCTGTTCTTTCGCGGTCCACGGCCGGTCGCGGCGAGGCTGCCGCACCGGCGCAGCCCGCCGTCGCAGGCCGGTCCGCCGGCGCGCCTCCGGGTCCGGGCCCCCTGGCGCGCGCGTCCGCCGTCGCGGCCGCGCACACCAGAGGCCCCGGCTCCGCGGTACGGGCCGGACGGGCAGGACCTGCCACGGTGCAGGGCTGCGGTGCTCCACGCATGGTAGTCCGCATGGTGGGATCACGCGCCGCCCGGTGTCAGCCGAGCAACGCCAAGGCGAACAGGGTGCCCGTCGCGGCCGTCTCCGCCATCGCGCCGAGCACGTCCCCGGTGATTCCGCCGAGGCGCCGGACACACCGGCTGAGCAGCAGTCGGGCACCGCCGACGCCGAGCGCAACGGCCGCGGGCAGGCGCAGGGCTGACCATCCGTCGAACAGTCCGAGCAGCGCCAGGGCCAGGGCCGTGCCGCCGGTCGCGGCGAGCGCCGCGGCCGGGGTCACCGTGCTCGCCACCATCGCGCCGAGCCCGCCCGGCCGGGCGGCCGGCACCGACCGCAGGCAGCCCCAGGCGAGCGCGCAGCGGGCGGCGGCCGCCGAGGCCAGCACGGCGAGCGCGCCGCGCAGCGTCGAGTGCCCGAACTGCCCGGCCAGCGCGGCGACCTGGGCCAGCAGCACCAGCAGCAGGGTCAGCACGCCGAACGGTCCGATGTCGGACTGCTTCATGATCCGCAGGGCGTCCTCGGCCGGCTTGCCGCTGCCCAGCCCGTCCGCGACGTCCGCGAGGCCGTCCAGGTGCAGCCCCCGGGTCAGCGCGGCGAGCACGCCGACCGCGGCCACCGCGCCGAGCGGTCCGCCGGCCCGCCAGGCGGTGAACGCCCCGGCGCCGGCCGCGATCGCGCCCAGCGCCAGCCCCACCAGCGGCGCCGCCGCCATCGCCCGGGCGCCCGCCGCGCGGTCCCAGCGGTCGACCCGTACCCGCAGCACCGACAGCGTCCCGAACGCGAACCGCAACCCCTCGGCCCAGTCGGCCCGTTCCCGCTCGTCCGGCATCGGCCCTGTTCCTCCTACGTGTGCAACGAGAAACCCCGCGCCCGTTGAGCGGGCGCGGGGAAGGCCGGAGCCCGTTCCCGAAGTCGGGCCGATGGCGCGGCAGTCGGGTGGGTCGTGGCTACAGCCGCCGGAGCAGGTCCGCCGCGGAGGGCAGTTGCGGCTGCGGCTTCGGCTCCTTCGGCGCCCGCGGCGCGTACGGCTCCGGCGCCTCGTCCGCCAGGGTGTCCCCGGCGGCCTGCAGCAGCGGCAGCGCCAGCAACGCGCCGACGCCCTCGCCCATGGTGATGCCCTGGTCCTGCAGCGGGGTCAGGGTCAGCCGGTCGTACGCCTTGGCCTGCGCGGGCTCACCGCTGGGCTGCCCGGCCCGCCACCACTCCGGCGCCCGGAAGGCGATCCGCTGGGCGACCAGCGCGCAGGCGGCCGAGACGACGCCGTCCAGCACCACCGGCAGGCGGCGGGCGGCGGCCTGCAGCAGGAAGCCGGTGATGGCGGCGAAGTCGGCGCCGCCGGTGGTGCCGAGCAGCGCCAGCTGGTCGCCGAGCACCGGACGGGCCCGCCGCAGCGCGTCGCGGATGGTGGCGCACTTGACCATCCACACCCGGTCGTCGATGCCGGAGCCGCGCCCGCACACCGCGGCCGCGTCCGTCCCGCACAGCGCGCCGACCAGCACGCCGGCCACCGTGGTGGAGCCGACCCCGAGGTCGCCGAGCAGCACCAGGTCGGTGCCGGCGTCGGCCTCCTCGTCGGCGACGGCCATGCCGGCCCGGAACGCCCGGACGGTCTCCGCGGGGGTGAGCGCGTCCTCGACGTCGATCCGGCCGGAGCCGCGGCGGACGCGGTGCGCGGTCACCTCCTCCGGGAAGTCGGCGGGGTCGGCGTCGACCGCGACGTCGACCACCCGCACCTCGGCGCCGTAGCGCGCGGCCAGCCGGGCGACCGGCGCGCTGCCGTCCAGCACCGCCCGTACCCGTGCCGCGGTGCCGCCCTCGGCGGGCAGCCGGGAGACCCCGAGCGATGCCACGCCGTGGTCACCGGCGAACAGCACCACCTTGGGGGCCGTCACCGGCCGCACCGGGGAGCGCCCCTGCACGGACGACAGCCAGCTGCCCAGCTCCTCCAGCTTCCCGAGCCCGCCGCGCGGCCGGTCGGCCGCCTGCCAGCGTTCGTCGGCGGCCCGCCGGGCGCTCTCGTCGGGGCGCTCGACGAGCGAGGAGAACGTATCGAGATCCACGGTCGTGTCCATCGGTCGGAAGGCTACACGCCACAGGTATTCGGGCTCGGCTTGACCGTCAGAACCTGCCCCGCGACGACCAGCAGCACGCGCTCCGAGGCGTCCGCGACGGCCATGTTGAGCCGGCCCAGGGTGTCCCGGAAGCGCCGCCCGGCGGCGGTCGCCGGGACGACGCCCATGCCGACCTCGTTGCTGACCGCCACCACCGTGCGCCCGGTGGCCGCCCAGGCCCGGGCCAGCGACTCGCAGCGCCGCTGCACCGCCGCCTCGCCGCCGTCCGCCCACACCCCGTCGTCCCAGGCGCCGCACTCGTCCATGACGGCGGTGAGCCACAGAGCCAGGCAGTCGACCAGCACCGGCGCCGGGTCGGCGGTGTCGGCGAGGACGGCCTCCAGCTCGCAGGTCTCCGCGGTGCGCCAGCTCGCCGGCCGCCGCTCCCGGTGCAGGGCGACCCGCTGGGCCCACTCGGCGTCGCCGTCCCGGGTGCCGCCGGTGGCCACGTACAGGACATCGGGGTGCTCGGCCAGCAGCTGCTCGGCGCGGGTGGACTTGCCGGACCGGGCACCGCCGAGCAGCAGCGTGCGGGGGAGCGGGAGATGCGTCGCCATGGCGTCCATCCTGCCCGACCAGGCATACGGAAGATCCGGGCGGGCAGGCTATGGTGCGCAGCACACGCGGCAGTGCACAGGGCAACGCGGCGTCAGGGGCGAAGGAGCCGACATGGTCTGGACGTGGCGGTACGAGAAGGCGGACGGCAGTGTGGTGGCGCCGGCCGGCGGCCAGGAGGAGTTCGCCGGTCAGGGCGACGCCGAGACCTGGATCGGGGAGACCTGGAAGCAGCTCGCGGAGGACGGCGTGGACAACGCCGTGCTGCTGGAGGACGACCGGGTCGTCTACTCGATGAGCCTGCACGAGGCCTGAGCCCTACTTGGCTCCGACCACGTGCAGCAGCGCCGCGACCTGCCGGTACGGGTCGGTGCGGGCGGCCCGGTCCTCGGCCTCGAGCAGCTGGGCCAGCTGCCGCCCGTCCACCGGCGGCGCGGCGTCGTCGGGCGCGTTGTCGGTGAAGACGCGGACGCCGTACCAGTGCCGCAGCGGCACCGACACCTCGGAGAGGGTCACGGTGAGGTCGGCGAGCCGGTCGGCGCGGGCGGCCAGCCCGAGCCGGTTGTAGTACCGGTCGCTCTCGAAGGCGTGCAGGGCGGCCCGCCAGTCCCCGGCGGCGGCGGGCCGCAGCGCGAGCGCGTCGCGGTTGCGGACCAGCAGCGAGAGCAGCCCGCCGGGAGCCAGCAGCCGGGCCAGCGAGGCGATCATCGGGTCCGGGTCGGGCAGGTACATCAGGACGCCGTGGCAGAGCACCACGTCGAAGCTGCGCGGGCCGAACCAGCGTCCGCACTGGTGGCCGTCGCCGCTGAGCAGCTGCAGCCGGCCGCGCACCTCGGGCGGCTCCTCGGCGAGCGCGCCCTGGGCGACGCCGAGGGCGACCGGGTCGGAGTCGATGCCGGTGACGTAGTGGCCGGCCCGGGCCAGCCGGAGCGCCTGGGTGCCCTGGCCGCAGCCGATGTCGAGGACGCGCTGGGCGTGCCGTCCGGCCAGCTGTTCGGCGAGCTGCCGGGCGACCAGCTCCTGGCGGACGAAGTTGCGCAGTCCGCCGAGCCGCTCCAGCCAGGCGCCGGTGCCGCCGGCGAAGGAGCCGCTGCGGGAGGGCAGCCGGCGCTCCTGGCCGATCCGGTCGTGGCCGCCGTCGCCCTGCCCGGGGAGCGTGCCGCCCTGCCCGGGAACGGCGTAGAGGCCGGGCCCCTCCCAGTGCGGCGGGGCCCAGCCGGAGTCCACCGGTTCGGCGGTCAGGGCTTCTCCCCGCGCCCCACCTGCGGCTTGGGCAGGCGCAGGCGGCGCATCTGCAGGGTGCGCATGATGCCGTAGGCGACCACGCCGCGGGTGTTCTCGTTCGGGAAGCGCTCGGCGAGCTGCTTGCGCAGGCCGAAGCCGAGGCGGACGAAGTCCAGGATCACGAACACGAAGAACAGCAGGAACAGCAGCGTGGACAGCAGCTGCACGTTGGAGATCTTGATGATGCTCATCACCAGGATGACCACGGCGGCCGGCAGGAAGAACTCGGCGAGCGACCAGCGGGCGTCCACGTAGTCGCGGGCGAACTTGCGCACCGGGCCCTTGTCGCGGGCCGGCAGGTGGCGCTCGTCGCCGTCCATCAGGGCCTGGCGCTGCTTCTCGCGCTCGACGCGCATCCGCTCGCGGGCCTGCTTGGCGGCCTCCTTGCGGTCCTTGGGCACCGTCACCCGGGTGCGGCGGCTGGCCTCGGCCTCGCTGCGCTTGGGGGTGGGGCGGCCCTTCTTGGCCTCCGGGTGGCGGGACTGCGGCGTCTCGTCCTGCTTCTCCAGCACGGAGGAGGAGGCGGCGGCATCATCTGAACGGCGTCGGAACACAACACCAGCGTACGGGGTGCGGAGGAGCTTCCACCGGTCCCCTCGGATCCGAACCCGTATCGATATCCGGCTCCGCGGCCGCGGCGGGGTTTCCCGGCCCCTTCCCGTAGGGGATCAGTCGGATGGACGATGGGGGGGATGAGCGGCAGATCCACCCGGGGGATGAGGAACTGCCGTCGATGCCTGTAGCAGTCTTGTTGCAGGCAGGTGCACTGCGGCGACGGGCTCGCTGCACATACACTCGTCGTGTCTGGTAACGAGATTTAATACCGCAGGCCGGAGAAGGGGGCACCCGAGGCCCATGAGCGACGGAATCATGAAGCGTATGGGGCTGATCTTCCGCTCCAAGGCGAACAAGGCCTTGGACCGGGCGGAAGACCCGCGTGAGACGCTCGACTACTCCTACCAGAAGCAGCTCGAGCTGCTGCAGAAGGTACGGCGTGGCGTCGCGGACGTCGCGACCTCGCGCAAGCGCCTGGAACTCCAGCTGACCCAGCTCCAGCAGCAGTCGGCGAAGTACGAGGACCAGGGCCGCAAGGCGCTCTCCCTCGGCCGTGAGGACCTGGCCCGCGAGGCGTTGACCCGCAAGGCCAACATGCAGTCCCAGATCAACGACCTGGAGACGCAGTACCAGCAGCTGCAGGCCGAGGAGGAGAAGCTCACGCTCGCCTCCCAGCGGCTGCAGGCCAAGGTGGACGCCTTCCGCACCAAGAAGGAGACCATCAAGGCGACCTACACGGCCGCCCAGGCGCAGACCCGGATCGCCGAGTCCTTCTCGGGCATCTCCGAGGAGATGGGCGACGTCGGCCTGGCCATCCAGCGGGCCGAGGACAAGACCGCCCAGATGCAGGCCCGGGCGGGCGCGATCGACGAGCTGCTGGCCTCCGGCGCGCTCGACGACGCCAGCGGTCTCGGCCGCAAGGACGACATCGAGGCGGAGCTGGAGCGCGTCGCCGGCGGCTCCGACGTCGAGCTGGAGCTGGCCCGGATGAAGGCCGAGCTGGGCGGCGGCCCGTCCTCCGGCCCGGCCGCGATCGAGCAGGGCAAGCCCCAGCAGGCGCCGCAGGACGCGCACCCGCAGGACACCCCGCGGATCAACTACAACAAGGGCTGAGCCCCACCCCACGGACCAGGGAGACGCACGGCATGATCATGAGGGTCATGGGCGAGGGGCAGTTCGAGGTGGGGGAGGACCACCTCAACCTGCTCAACCAGCTCGACGCCGACCTCGTCACGGCGGTGGAGTCGGGCGACGAGGAGCTGTTCCGGCAGGCCTACGGCAAGCTGCTGGGCGCGGTGAAGCAGTACGGCACCCCGGTGCCGCTGGATTCGCTGGAGCCGTCCGAGCTGATCCTGCCGAGCGCGGACGCGACCATCGAAGAGGTCCGCGAGCTGCTGATGGCCGACGGCGAGGGTGTGATCCCGGGCTTCCCGGAGTAGCACCCCGGCTCGCTGCCAGACGAACGGGCGGGCCCCCTCCCACGCGGAGGGGGCCCGCCCGTTCGCCGTTGCTCGCCCGCTCGCCTGCTCGGCCTCCGGGCGTTCGCGCCTACGGCAGGGCGAGCATCCGGTCCAGCGCCGCCTTGGCGTACTTCTCGGTCTCCGGGTCGACGGTGATCACGTTCGGCACCCGGCCCTCGACCAGCGACTCCAGCGCCCAGACCAGGTGCGGCAGGTCGATCCGGTTCATGGTCGAGCAGAAGCAGACCGTGCGGTCGAGGAAGACGATCTCCTTGTCCGGGTGCGCCTTGGCCAGGCGGCGGACGAGGTTCAGCTCGGTGCCGATGGCCCACTTGGAGCCGGGCTCGGCGGCGTCGAGGGCCTTGATGATGTACTCGGTCGAGCCCACCATGTCGGCGGCCGCGACGACCTCGTGCTTGCACTCGGGGTGCACCAGGACGGTCACGCCGGGGATGCGCTCGCGGACGTCGTTCACCGAGTCCAGGCTGAACCGGCCGTGCACCGAGCAGTGGCCGCGCCAGAGGATCATCTTGGCGTCCCGCAGCTGCTCGGCGGTCAGGCCGCCGCCCGGCTTGTGCGGGTTGTAGACCACGCAGTCGTCGAGCGAGAGGCCCAGGTCGCGCACGGCGGTGTTGCGGCCGAGGTGCTGGTCGGGCAGGAAGAGCACCTTCTGGCCCTGCTCGAACGCCCACTCCAGGGCGCGCTGGGCGTTGGAGGAGGTGCAGATGGTGCCGCCGTGCCGGCCGGTGAAGGCCTTGATGTCGGCGGAGGAGTTCATGTACGAGACCGGGACGGTGACGTCGGCTATGCCGGCGTCGGTCAGCACGTCCCAGCACTCGGCGACCTGCTCGGCGGTGGCCATGTCGGCCATCGAGCAGCCGGCCGCGAGGTCCGGCAGGACGACCTGCTGCTTCTCGCTGGTGAGGATGTCCGCGGACTCGGCCATGAAGTGCACGCCGCAGAAGACGATGAACTCGGCCTCGGGGCGGGCCGCCGCGTCGCGCGCGAGCTTGAAGGAGTCGCCGGTGACGTCGGCGAACTCGATCACCTCGTCGCGCTGGTAGTGGTGGCCGAGGACGAAGACGCGCTCGCCGAGCGCGGCCTTGGCCGCCCGGGCGCGCTCGACGAGGTTCGGGTCCGAGGCCGGGGGGAGGTCACCGGGGCACTCGACGCCGCGCTCGCTGTTCGGGTCGGCCTCCCGGCCGAGCAGGAGCAGGGCGAGCGGCGTCGGGGTGGGGTCTACGCCGTGGGGCTCGGTGATGGTGGTGGTCACGGGCGGGTGCCCTTCTGTGCGGCCGATCTAGCGGTGGGGCCTTTTCGTCTAACTGACGCTATCTATTCTAACCGCTTAGCGTCAGAGTGACGATGGCCATCCTGTCGATGTGACGAGAACCGCTCTCGTCCCCGTGTCCCGTCCCGGTTCCGTCCGACCGGTGAGCCGGACGTCGCCCGACCGTCATCTGCCAGCGGTGGACTCGCTCCTGGCATCCGCCAGAATGGGTGGCGAACCGTTTCGGCAGTGCCGCCCGCAGCCGCGACGCCCCGCCGACCCCCCCGCACGACCCGTGGAGCCCCGCACCGATGACCAGCAGCCGAGCGCACGAGGTGGTCGGGGCCGACCTGGACGAGACCGACCGGCTCCTGCTCGCCCGGCTCGGCAGCGACGGCCGCGCCTCGTACGCCGAGATCGGCCTGCAGGTGAACCTCTCCGCCACCGCCGTGCGCCGGCGGATCGACCGGCTGCGCGCCCGCGGCGTGGTCCGGGGCTTCACCGTGGTGCTCGACCCGGCCGTGCTCGGCTGGCAGACCGAGGCCTTCGTCGAGGTCTACTGCCGCGAGCGCACCGCCCCCGAGGAGATCCTGGCCAGCCTGCGCCAGTTCCCCGAGGTCGTCGCCGCCTGGACGGTCACCGGCGACCCGGACGCCCTGGTGCACCTGCGGGCGGCCGACATGCGCCACCTGGAAGCCGTCATCGAGCGCATCCGGCGCGAGCCCGGCGTGCAGCGCAGCCGCTCCTCCGTGGTCCTCTCCCAGCTGATCGGGTGACCCGTCCGGCCCACGCAGGAATCCTGCGCGGACCCGCCCGAAGACGCCCGAAACCTGCCTGACCAGCCGCGTTCCGACGCGCGGCGAAGCGCCCTCGCTGCCTACGCTGATCACGTCCGGCCAACGCGGTGAGCCGTCCCGCAGACCGGATCCCCCCGACACCCCACAGCCGAGAGGGACAGCCGTGTCCGCAGCACCCGACCGCATGCACCGGCCCGACAACGACCTGGTCGACCTGGTTTTCGACTACATGCGGGAGCGGCTGCAGTACGACCCCGTCCCGCTCGACCACCCCGGTGACGGCGAGCACCTGCGCGCCCAGCTGGCCGGCCTGCTCAACCAGGACGGCAACAACCCGGCCGACGTGCTCAAGCTGTACGACCACGAGCTGTCCCGCGCGGTCATCTCCGCCGACAGCCCGCGCTACCTGTCCTTCATCCCGTGCGCCCCCACCAAGGCCGCGCTGCTGTTCGACATGGTCGTCTCCTGCGCCTCGCTGCAGGGCATCTCCTGGCTGGAGGCGGCCGGCGCGATCGCCGCCGAGAACCAGGTGCTGCGCCTGATCGCCGACCGCGCGGGCCTGCCGCAGACGGCCGGCGGCTGCTTCGTCTCCGGCGGCTCGGCGGGCAACCTGTCCGCCCTCGTCGTCGCCCGCGACACCGCCCGCCGCAAGCTCGCCGAGGACGGTCGACCCAGTGGGCCGGAGGCGCGGCTGCGGATAGCCGTCGCCGACCAGGTGCACTCCTCGGTCAAGAACACCTTCAACATCATCGGCGTCGAAGCCTTCAAGGTCCCGACCGTGAACCGGCGCTTCACCGGCGAGGCCCTGCGCGCCGCCCTGGCCGCCGACCCGAACCCCGAGACCGTGATCGCCGTCGTCGGCACCGCCGGCACCACCAACGAGGGCATCGTCGACGACCTGGCCGGCCTCGCCGAGGTCGCCCGCGAGCGCGACCTGTGGTTCCACGTGGACGGCGCCTACGGCGGCGCCGGCCTGTTCGCTCCCTCGGTGCGCGAGCGCTACAACGGCATCGAGCACGCCGACTCCTTCGTCGTCGACCCGCACAAGTGGCTGTTCGCCCCCTTCGACTGCGCCGCGCTGATCTACCGCAACCCGCAGCTCGCCCGCGCCGTGCACACCCAGGACGCCTCCTACCTGGACGTCCTGCACACCGAGGGCGACGAGTGGAACCCCACCGACTACGCCTACCACCTGACCCGGCGCGCCCGCGGCCTGCCGCTCTGGTTCTCGCTCGCCGTCCACGGCGTCCAGGCCTACACCGACGCCATCGAGACCGGTCTGCGGCTGGCCCGGGACACCGCCCAGCTGATCCGCGACACCGAGCACCTGGAGCTGCTGTTCGACCCGCAGCTGTCGGCCGTCTGCTTCAAGCGCACGGGCTGGACCAACGACGACTACTACCGCTGGTCGCAGCAGCTGCTCGCGGACCAGATCGGCTTCGTCACCCCCACCGGCTGGGACGGCGAGACGGTCGCCCGCTTCGCCTTCCTGCACCCGGGCACCACCATGGAGATGGTCCGGGAGATCCTGGACACCATGGCCTGATCCGCATCCGCGGACCCCGTACGGCCCCACCGGCGCTGCCCGGTGGGGCCGTACCCGGTTCCGGAGGCCCTAGAGGAACGCGCCGTTCGGCAGGTACGGCGTCGGCGGCCGCATGCCGCGCACCCCGACGAACCCCCGGGTCTCCGGGGTCAGCCCGACCTCCAGCCCGACGTCCAGCGCCCACTCCTGCTCGGCGGTCAGGTACTCCACCCGCGCCTGCGCACCGTCCGGCACCCGGGCCAGCGCCTCGCGCAGCAGCCGGGCGGCGATCCGCTTGCTGGTGGCCGCCAGCAGCCGGACGGCGCCGCCGTCCCGGTAGCAGTAGCCGCTGCCGGCCAGTGCGTCCGCGACCAGCAGCTCCTCGAAGTGCCCGAGCATCAGCTCGTGGTCCGGACCGTGCGCGGAGCCGCGCAGCCGCCGGTCCACCGAGTCCAGCAGGTGCAGGTGGGTGGCGTTGCCCCGGTGCACCGGGATGTCCCCGGGGTCGATCAGCCCCTCCCGGTCCACCCGCCCGGTCAACCGCATCGCCGGGTGCAGGGTGAAGCCCGCCAGCCGGTAGCGGCGGGCCGCCGCCGGGGCGGACGCGGCGCAGACCATCCCGCGCAGGCAGCCCCCCGCGTGCGCCGCCGCCCGTTCCAGCAGCAGCCGTCCGACGCCCCGGCCCTGCGCGGACGGCCGGACGGCGAACAGCGAGGGCATCCACAGGCCCTCCCGGCGCAGCGACAGCACCACCCCGACCGGCTCCCCGTCGACCACGGCCAGCCAGCAGCCCCCGGGATCGGTGCGCGCCAGGTGTCTGGTCCGGGCCAGCTGCAGCGGGGTCGGCCGCGGCGGGGCGGCGTCGGCGGCGGGCTCGGCGAACGCGGCGCAGGACAGCTCCTGGACGGCCTCCGCGTCCGCGGCGGTGTCCCTGACCGGGCGAAGGATCATGGTGACCATCCTGGCAACCGCCGGGCCGCCCCGGGGCCCGTTCACCGGGATCGGGAGCCGCGCCGGGAGTCGCGCCGGGAGCCGCGTCGGCAGCCGGATCGGGAACGGGGGCGGTGCCCGGTTCCGCCGGGTTGTGCGAGCATGGGTGGCGTAGGGGACACGGGTGATTCGCCCGGCCCACGGAAAACCGCCGCCGACAGGCCACGAAAAACGTCCGCCGCCCGGGAAATGAAACCGGACGGCCGTTGGTTGGCACTGGCGGCAGACCGTCGTCAAAGACCGGGAGAAAGCAGATGACCGTCCAGGACGAGACCACCGTCGAGAGTGGCATCCTCCTCACCGATGCCGCCGCGGCCAAGGTCAAGAGCCTGCTGGAGCAGGAGGGCCGCGAGGACCTCGCGCTGCGCGTCGCCGTCCAGCCCGGTGGCTGCTCCGGCCTGCGTTACCAGCTGTTCTTCGACGAGCGCTCGCTCGACGGCGACGTGATCAAGGACTTCAACGGTGTCAAGGTCGTCACCGACCGGATGAGCGCCCCGTACCTGGGCGGCGCCACCGTCGACTTCGTCGACACCATCGAGAAGCAGGGCTTCACCATCGACAACCCGAACGCCACGGGCTCCTGCGCCTGCGGCGACTCCTTCAGCTAAGCCTGGAGCGAGCGGAGAAGGCGGCCCCGGGATCATCCCGGGGCCGCCTTCCGCGTTCCGGCGCTCCGGCCGCCGCTACTGCGCGGCGCCGTCCGGGCCGACCGGGTCCGGCCCGGCGTGCGGGTCGCCCTCCAGCGGCACGTCCTGGCCGCTCGGCTGGTCGGTCACCGTCCGCCCGGCCAGCGGCGCGCGCAGATCCGCGGAGACGGACTGCCGCTTGGCCAGCGCGTTGCAGACCTGGCCCGGCTGGGTGGTCGGCGGGCCCGGTACGACCTGCACGTTCACCCGGCCCTGCGGCGACTCGTCCACCTTGAGCGCGTACTTGGTGCAGACCCCGCCGAAGAAGTAGACGGTCAGCTTGTTGCTGCCGTCCATCCGGTAGCCGACCGCCGGGCGCGCCGGGGCGCCGCCGGTGCCGTTCGGGTTGGGCTCACCGGGGGCGATCCCGTTGACCGGGGGAGTGGCCCCGGGCGCCGGCTGCCCCGGCGGGGGCGAGGCCGGCGTGGGGGTGAACCCGGTCGGCGGCTGGGCCGGCTGGCCGGTCGCCCCCGCGGACGGGCTGCCGGAGGCGGTCGGCGCCTGCGGGGAGGCGCTCGCGGACGCGGACGTCGCGGAGGCACTGCTGCTCGCCGAGTCCGAACTCTTGCCGTCCCCGTTGCAGCCGGCCACCGTCACCACCGCCGCCAGCGCCAGACCCGCCAGGGCCACGGCCCGCCGACTGCGTCGGGGCATCGTCTCCAGATCCATCTGCACATCCTCCCGAGGGCTCAGCGGCGCCGCTCCTCGGCCGCTCCGCGCGGATCTGACGTGCCCCGGGCGAATCCGGTTCCCACCCGTTTCCGGCCGGCTCAGAAGCCGTACTCGGCCATCCCCGCCACCAGCCGCTGCGCGTCGGACGGCACCCGGACCAGCCCGGCCGGTGCCGGGGCGGCGGCGGGCTGCGGACCGTCCGCCAGCAGCGGCCAGAACCGGCGCAGCCGGCGCGAGTTGTCCACCAGCGCGTCCATCGTGTAGTCCATGTCGGCGCGCAGCGAGGGCAGCGGGGAATGATCGGTCATCATCGGGCATCGCTCCGATTCCAGGGCCGCGGCGACACTGCCCCGGCCGGCGGCGGGGCCCGCCGGTGCGGCGGGGCTCCCCTGGGCAGACCCTAGGCCGGGGTGCGGACCGCCACCAGTGCTACCCGGAGGTAGTACACGTTCGATGCCGAGGGGTGCCACGATGGCACTGCGGGCCACCGACCGGCCGGGCCCCGGCCGGGCGGCGACAGAGGCGCTCTTGCCGATGCCCGCACCCGGCCCGGTACCGTGTGTGGGTTCGTCCATGCCTGCCCGCTGGCCATGCCGCCACCCTGAGGAGACCTTCCGTGCGTATCGCCGTCGCCGGCTCGATCGCCACCGATCACCTGATGACGTTCCCCGGCCGGTTCGCCGACCAGCTCGTCGCCGAGCAGCTGCACACCGTCTCGCTGTCCTTCCTGGTCGACACCCTGGACATCCGCCGGGGCGGCGTCGCGCCGAACATCGCCTTCGGCATGGGTGTGCTGGGCCTGCGCCCGATCCTGGTCGGTGCGGCCGGCGCGGACTTCGCCGAGTACCGCAGCTGGCTGGAGCGCAACAACGTGGACTGCGACTCCGTCCACATCTCCGAGACCCGGCACACCGCCCGCTTCATGTGCACCACCGACGAGGACCACAACCAGATCGCCTCGTTCTACACCGGTGCCATGGCCGAGGCCCGCAGCATCGAGCTGAAGCCGATCGCCGACCGGGTGGGCGGCCTCGACCTCGTCCTGATCGGTGCCGACGACCCGCAGGGCATGGTCCGCCACACCCAGGAGTGCCGCACCCGCGGCTACGCCTTCGCCGCCGACCCCTCCCAGCAGCTGGCCCGCCTGGAGGGCGACGACATCCGCGACATCGTCGACGGCGCCGCGTACCTGTTCACCAACGAGTACGAGGCCGCGCTGATCGAGAGCAAGACCGGCTGGGACGCCGACGAGCTGCTCGGCCGGGTCGGCACCCGGATCACCACCCTCGGCAGCAAGGGCGTGCGGATCGAGCGCAAGGGCGAGGCCCCGATCCTGGTCGGCTGCGCCAAGGAGGAGGCCAAGGTCGACCCGACCGGCGTCGGCGACGCCTTCCGGGCCGGCTTCCTGGCCGGCCTGTCCTGGAACCTCGAACTGGAGCGCGCCGCCCAGCTCGGCTGCATGCTCGCCACCCTGGTGATCGAGACCGTCGGCACCCAGGAGTACGAGCTGCGCCCGACCGCCTTCCTGGCGCGCTTCGAGGCGGCCTACGGCGCCGAGGCCACCGCGGACGTCCGCGCCCACCTGGTCAAGTAGCGGCCCGCTCCGCTCAGGAGCGACGCACCACGAGGTAGGCCGAGCCCCGGTCGCCGCCGTAGTCGGCGGCCGGGGCCTCGCCCGCGTACTCCTGCTCGCGCATCTCGCACCAGGCCGGGACGTCCAGCCGGGCCGCCTCGTCGTCCGCGAGCACGGCGACCGTGCCGCCCACCGGCACCTCGCCGATCCGCTTCGCCAGCTCGATCACCGGCAGCGGGCAGCGCTTGCCGAGCGCGTCGATCACGAGCGTCCGGACGGCCGGCTCGGCCTTCGGCGCCGGCAGGTCCAGCCCGAGCGGGGCCCGGACGCCCGCCACCAGTTCGGGCAGCACGGCGAGGAAGCGCTCCACGTCCGCCTCGGCCGTCCCGTACGGCAGCGAGACCCGTACGTTGCCCTCGGTGAGCACCCCCATGGCGGCCAGCACGTGGCTCGGCGTCAGCGTGGACGAGGTGCAGGACGAGCCGGAGGAGACCGCGAAGCCGGCCCGGTCCAGCTCGGTGAGCAGCACCTCGCCGTCCACGTACAGGCAGGAGAAGGTGACCAGGTGCGGCAGCCGCCGGACGGGGTCGCCGACCACCTCGACCTCGGGCACCAGCTGCGGCACCCGGGCCCGGATCCGTTCCACCAGTTCGTGCAGCCGGGCGTTCTCCCGCTCGGCCTCGGCCCGGACGGCCCGGAGGGCGGCGGCCGCGGCGACGATCGCCGGGACGTTGACGAAGCCGGGCACCCGCCCGCCCTCGCGCTCGTCGGCCGGCAGCGGCGAGGCGTACCGGACGCCCTTGCGCACCGCCAGGATCCCGACGCCGGGCGGCCCGCCCCACTTGTGCGCGCTCGCGGTCAGCAGCGACCACCTGGCCGGGACGTCCATCCGCCCGGCGCTCTGCGCCGCGTCCACCAGCAGCGGCACGCCCGCCTCGGCGCACCGGGCGGCGACCTCGCCGACCGGCTGGACGGTCCCCACCTCGTGGTTGGCGCTCTGCAGCGCGGCCAGCGCGGTGTCCGGGCGCAGCAGCGCGGCGAAGGCCGCCGGGTCCACCCGGCCGGCGCGGTCCACCGGGGCGACCGTCACCTCGCCGCCGGCGGCCGCGTGGCGCTCGGCGACGTGCAGCACGCTGGAGTGCTCGACGGCGGAGTGCAGCAGGTGGCCGCCGCGGCGCCGGTTGCCGGAGAGCGCGCCCAGCAGGCCGAGTTGGACGGCCTGGGTCCCGCTCGCGGTGAAGGAGACCTCGTCCGCGCGGGCGCCGAGCACGGCGGCGACCGTCTCGCGGGCGGCGTCGAGCAGCATCCGGGCCTGCCGGCCGGAGCGGTACAGCCGGGCCGGGTCGGCCCAGCCCTCGTCCAGGGCGGCGGTCAGCGCCTGCCGGGCGACGGGGTGCAGGGGGGCCGTCGAAGCCACGTCGAAGTACACGGTCACATTTAACGACACACCCGGGGTCGGAGAACGGCGGGGAATTCCCGTGGCTCCGTCTCACCGGCCGTCAGTCGATCATCCCGAATGTCCGGTTCGTCCGCGTCCGACGAGCCGTCACCCGTGTTGTTCGAGGTCATCCCCCGATCGGGCGTACGGACCTCGAATGCCTACGATGACCTGCGGCGCAGTGCTTGCCGGGCCTGATCGGGCGACCGGGCGGCGCGTTACCGGGGGCTGCCCGTCAGGAGCGCATAAGGCTGGAGTAGGGTTTGGCCCGCATAAGCATTCAAACCGTGCCCGTGGACGGGTCGCCGGAGGCTCACCATCCTCCTCGGGGCGACGCGAAGGCGGGCGAGACTTCGGGAAGGCGCTACGTGAGTCCCAACGGCTCCGACCGCTCGCCGCGGCGCACGATGCGGCGGAAGCTGCCTCAGGCGCTGGCACTGGGCCTCGTCATCGCTACCGCCACCGGCTGCTCGGCCAACGACCTCCCCAGGCTTGGCCTCCCGAGCCCCGTCACCAAGGAAGGGCCGATGGTCCTCCAGATGTGGCAGGGGTCCTGGATCGCGGCGCTGGTGGTCGGCGTACTGATGTGGGGTCTGATCATCTGGAGCGTGATCTTCCACCGGCGCAGCCGCACCGGTGTGGAGGTTCCCCCGCAGACCCGGTACAACGTGCCCATCGAGGCGCTCTACACCGCGGTCCCCATCATCATCGTGTCGGTGCTCTTCTACTTCGTCGCCCGCGACGAGTCGAAGCTGACCAAGGTCTCCGAGAAGCCGCAGCACGTGGTCAACGTGGTCGGCTTCCAGTGGAGCTGGGCGTTCAACTACGAGAACACCGAGACCCCCGACCCGGCCAACAAGAACGCCGCGTACGAGGTCGGCACCCCCAAGGACGCGCCGACGCTCTGGCTGCCGGTCAACGAGACGGTGCAGTTCCGTCTCACCTCGCGTGACGTCATCCACGACTTCTGGCCCGTCAACTTCATGATGAAGATGGACGTCGTGCCGGGTGTGGTGAACAAGTTCGAGGTCACCCCGACCGTCAAGGGCGACTACATGGGCAAGTGTGCCGAGCTCTGCGGCACCGACCACTCGCGCATGCTGTTCAACGTCAAGGTCGTCGACCGCGCCGACTACGACAAGCACCTGGCCGAGCTTCGTGACAAGGGCCAGAGCGGTGCGGTGCCTTCCGGCCTGATCAGCATGGGAAGTGAAGAGAAGTGACCATCCTCAACGAGCCCGCCGCGGCCGGCGGGGGCGCCGGGGCCGTCACGGTCGGAGCGCAGCGGACCCGCAAGCCGGGTGCGACCATCATCAAGTGGCTGACCACCACCGACCACAAGACGATCGGCACCCTGTACCTGGGCACGTCGTTCGCCTTCTTCCTGATCGGTGGCATCCTCGCCCTGGTCATGCGTGCCGAGCTGGCCCGTCCCGGGACGCAGATCCTGTCGAACGAGCAGTTCAACCAGGCGTTCACGATGCACGGCACGATCATGCTGCTGATGTTCGCGACGCCGCTGTTCGCGGGCTTCGCGAACTGGATCATGCCGCTGCAGATCGGCGCCCCGGACGTGGCCTTCCCGCGTCTGAACATGTTCGCGTACTGGCTGTACCTGTTCGGCTCGATCATCGCCGTCGCCGGCTTCGTGACCCCGAACGGTGCCGCCAACTTCGGTTGGTTCGCCTACTCCCCGCTGTCGGACGCGGTTCACTCGCCCGGCATCGGCGGCGACATGTGGATCATGGGTCTGGCCTTCTCCGGCTTCGGCACGATCCTCGGTGCGGTCAACTTCATCACCACGATCATCTGCATGCGCGCACCCGGCATGACGATGTTCCGGATGTCGATCTTCGTCTGGAACACCCTGCTGACCGCCGTGCTGGTCCTGCTGGCCTTCCCGGTGCTGGCCGCCGCGCTGTTCGCCCTGGAGGCGGACCGCAAGTTCGGCGCCCACGTCTTCGACCCGGCCAACGGCGGGGCGATGCTGTGGCAGCACCTGTTCTGGTTCTTCGGCCACCCCGAGGTCTACATCATCGCGCTGCCGTTCTTCGGCATCGTGTCGGAGATCATCCCGGTCTTCAGCCGCAAGCCGATGTTCGGCTACTCCGGCCTGATCGCGGCCACCATCGCGATCGCCGGTCTGTCCGTGACGGTGTGGGCGCACCACATGTACGTCACCGGCCAGGTGCTGCTGCCGTTCTTCTCCTTCATGACCTTCCTGATCGCGGTCCCGACCGGTGTGAAGTTCTTCAACTGGGTCGGCACCATGTGGAAGGGCTCGCTGAGCTTCGAGACCCCGATGCTCTGGACGGTCGGCTTCCTGGTCACCTTCCTCTTCGGTGGTCTGACCGGTGTCCTGCTGGCCTCCCCGCCGATCGACTTCCACGTCTCGGACTCGTACTTCGTCGTCGCCCACTTCCACTACGTGGTCTTCGGCACCGTCGTGTTCGCGATGTTCGCCGGCTTCCACTTCTGGTGGCCGAAGATGACCGGCAAGATGCTGGACGAGCGCCTCGGCAAGATCACCTTCTGGACGCTGTTCTTCGGCTTCCACGCGACCTTCCTGGTGCAGCACTGGCTCGGCGCCGAGGGCATGCCCCGCCGCTACGCCGACTACCTGGAGTCGGACGGCTTCACCACGCTGAACACCGTCTCCACCATCGGCTCCTTCGTGCTCGGCCTGTCGATCCTGCCGTTCCTCTACAACGTCTGGAAGACCGCCAAGTACGGCGAGAAGGTCGAGCAGGACGACCCGTGGGGCTTCGGCCGCTCGCTCGAGTGGGCGACCTCCTGCCCGCCGCCGCGGCACAACTTCCTCACGCTGCCGCGCATCCGCTCGGAATCCCCGGCCTTCGACCTCCACCACCCGGAGATCGCCGCGCTGGACTACCTGGAGAACCACGGCGAGCAGGCCAAGCACCTCGCCGGTGTGACCCCGGCGAAGTACGACGCCCCGAAGCTGGGCAAGGGCAAGCAGGAGGGTGACGCCTGATGAAGGAACAGGGAAAGATCTTCCTCGGTCTGGCGGTCTTCGTCCTCGCGATGGCCATCACCTACGGCCTGTGGACGAACAGCTCCGACCTCGGCATCGAGGCGGCCGGCACCACCGCGCTGTTCCTCGCCTTCTCGCTGTGTGCCTTCATCGGGTACTACCTCGCCTTCACCGCCCGCCGGGTGGACAGCGGCGCGGGTGACAACCCCGAGGCCGAGGTCGCGGACGACTCCGGTGAGCTGGGCTTCTTCGCCCCGCACAGCTGGCAGCCGCTCTCGCTGGCGCTCGGTGGCGCGCTCGCCTTCCTGGGCGTGATCTTCGGCTGGTGGCTGATGTTCTGGGCCGCTCCGATCATCGCGATCGGCATCTTCGGATGGGTCTTCGAGTTCTACCGGGGCGAGAACCAGAACCAGTAAGGTTCCGACTCCGACACCGGGGCCGGTCCTCCCGCAGGGGAGGGCCGGCCCCGCTGCGTTTTCCCCGGCCCGCCGGGGTCCGGGGAGCGGGGCCCCGGCCCGGGGGCCTCGGAGCGGGTCTCACCCGCCCGGCCGAACGACGGCACGCTCGGATGTCGCTCAGCCCCATGACGTTCCTACGATCTGATCAATCGTGCGAACCCCGGAGGCGGGCATGTCCGACAGGCGCGCAATAGCAGGCATCGGCAGCATCTCGCTGACCCTCGCCGTCCTGGCCCCACTGGCCGCGTGCTCGTCCGGCGAGGAGGAGACCGCCGGACCGCACCGGATCGACGCGGCCCCGCTGGTGCACCTCTCGGCCGAGGGCAAGGCCGACCCCTCCCAGCCGGTCACCGTGACCGCCGTGGCGGGCAGCCGGCTCACCGACGTCACCGTGGTCGGCCCGGACGGCCGGGTGGTGGCCGGCAAGCTCGCCGAGGACCAGCGCAGCTGGCAGACCACCGGGCACCTGAAGGCCGGCACCGCGTACACCGTCCGGATCTCCGCCGACGACGGTCGCAACGGCCGCGGTGACACCACCGCCGGCTTCAGCACCCTCGCCGCCCAGCGCCTGCTCACCGCCAAGCTCGGCCCGGACTCCTCCGGCAGCGGCGTCTACGGCGTCGGCCAGCCGCTCACCGTGCAGCTCTCCGAGGCGGTGAAGGACCCGCAGGCCCGGCAGGAGGTCGAGCGGGCCCTGACCATCACCTCCCAGCCCGCCGTCACGGGCGGCTGGTACTGGGTGGACGACAAGGACCTGCACTTCCGCCCGGAGGAGTACTGGCCGGCCGGCACGACCGTCTCGCTGGCCTTCGACGGCACCGGCAGCCGGATCTCGGACGGCCTGTACGGCGGCGACCGCAGCTCGCTGCGGCTGCGGATCGGCGAGCGGGTCGAGTCGGTGGTCGACGCCGCCGCCCACGAGCTCACCATCAAGCGGGACGGCGAGGTGCTCCGGACCATCCCGGTCACCACCGGCAAGCCCGGCTTCGACACCCGCAACGGCGTCAAGGTGGTGCTCGGCCAGGAGCGGTCGGTCCGGATGAACGGCGAGACGATCGGTATAGCCGCCGGCGGCGCGGACTCCTACGACCTGGAGGTGGAATGGGCCACCCGGGTGACTTGGAGCGGCGAGTACGTGCACGCGGCGCCCTGGTCGGTCGGCTCGCAGGGCGTGGAGAACGTCAGCCACGGCTGCACCGGCATGAGCACCGAGAACGCCAAGTGGTTCTACCAGAACACCCGGGTGGGGGACCTGGTGACGGTGGTGAACAGCCGGGGCGCCGAGATGGAGCCCTTCGGCAACGGCTTCGGCGACTGGAACGTCTCCTGGGCGAACTGGACCAAGCACAGCGCCCTCGGACAGGCCGTCAGCACCACCGCCCCGGCCGCCCAGGCCCCGGCCGCGGGGATGATCCGCCCGGAGGTCTGAGGCAGGCCCAGGAAGCGCCCTACGCCTCGGGCAGGGCCCGCAGCGCGGTGTCCACCGCCGCGAGGGCGTCGGCGCGGGAGAGCCCGAGCCGGGCGGCCCGCTCCGCGTACGCGGCGGCGGCCTCGGCGGCCAGGCGGTGGGCGGTGTCCCCGGTGGCGGCGATCAGGGTGCCGCGCCGGCCGTGGGTCTCCACCACGCCGTCCGCCTCCAGCTCCTTGTAGGCCCGGGCGACCGTCCCGGCGGCCAGCCCCAGCTCCTCGGCCAGGGCCCGGACGGTCGGCAGCCGCAGCCCGGTCGGCAGCTCGCCGGTGCGGGCCCGCTCGGCGATCTGGGCGCGGATCTGCTCGTACGGGGGAGTGGCGGCGGCGGGATCGACGGACAGCTGCACGGGGGCTCCAGGCGACGGGCGGGTACGGGACCGGCGGGTTCGGGGCGGGCGGGTACGGGCGGGCGGGTACGGAAAAGCCCGAGGGCCGCCGACCAGGTGAACTCTGGTCAGCGGCCCTCGGGGTGGCGCGTACGGGATCAGTGGTGGCCGTGGCCGCTGGTGATCTCGTGGTGCTCCTCGGCGGTCGGCTTGGGGATCTGGCTTCCCTCGCCGTAGAAGCCGCGGGAGAGCTTGGCCCGGGTGCGGGTGAGGACGCCGGCCTTGCGGGCCACGCCGTTCTCGTCCGTCTGGGCCGGCAGCTGGACCGGCTGGATCTGCTCGTGCGCGGTGAGCGTGTGCAGGTCCTTCTGCGGCAGCTGGGCGTGCACCTCGACGAACTCGCCGTGCGGCAGGCGCTTGATGACGCCCGTCTCGCGGCCGTGCAGCACCTTCTCCTTGTCACGGCGCTGCAGGCCGAGGCACCAGCGCTTGGTGACGATGAAGGTGACGACCGGGACGACGAAGAAGCCGACGCGGACGAAGTAGGTGATGGCGTTCAGCGACAGGTGCAGGTGGGTGGCGAACAGGTCGTTGCCACCACCGATCAGCAGCACCAGGTACAGGCTGATCCAGGCGGCACCCAGCGCGGTGCGGACCGGGGCGTTGCGCGGGCGGTCCAGGATGTGGTGCTCGCGCTTGTCGCCGGTGATCCAGCTCTCGATGAACGGGTAGACCGCGATCGAGACCAGGACCAGCGGGAAGACCACCATCAGCGGGATGAAGACACCCAGGTTCAGGGTGTGGCCGCCCCAGACGCTGATCTCCCAGCCCGGCATGACGCGGATCAGGCCCTCGGAGAAGCCCATGTACCAGTCCGGCTGGGCGTCGGTCGACACCTGGTCGGGGCGGTACGGGCCGTACGCCCAGATCGGGTTGATCGAGGCGATCGCCGAGATGGCGGCGATGAGGCCGAACACCAGGAAGAAGAAGCCACCGGCCTTGGCCATGTAGACCGGCATCAGCGGCATGCCGACGACGTTCTTCTCGGTCTTGCCCGGGCCCGCCCACTGGGTGTGCTTGTGGTAGAAGACCAGGATCAGGTGCGCCACCAGCAGGCCGAGCATGATGCCCGGGATCAGCAGCACGTGGATCGTGAAGAACCGCGGGATGATGTCGTGGCCGGGGAACTCGCCCCCGAACAGGAACATCTGGACGTAGGTGCCCACCAGCGGGACGGCGAGGATCGCGCCTTCCATGAAGCGGATACCGGTACCCGACAGCAGGTCGTCCGGCAGCGAGTAGCCGAAGAAGCCGTCGAACATGCCCAGGACCAGCAGCAGGAAGCCGAAGACCCAGTTGATCTCACGCGGCTTGCGGAACGCGCCGGTGAAGAACACGCGCATCATGTGCACGAGCATGCCCGCCACGAAGACCAGCGCGGCCCAGTGGTGGATCTGGCGGATCAGCAGACCGCCGCGCACCTCGAAGCTGATGTCGACGGTCGAGGCGTACGCCTCGGACATCCCGATGCCCTTGAGCGGGACGTACGAGCCGTCGTAGATGACCTCGCCCATCGAGGGCTTGAAGAACAGCGTCAGGTAGACGCCGGTCATGATGATGATGATGAACGTGTAGAGGCAGATCTCGCCCAGCATGAAGGACCAGTGGTCCGGGAAGATCTTCCGCAGGTTGGCCTTGGCGAGGGAGTAGATCCCCAGCCGGCCGTCCGTCCAGTCAGCGGCGGCTTCCCACTTGCTCGCGGGCTTGGCGCGCGTGCTGGCGGGCTTGGCGGCACCGGAGGTGGTGCTGCTCGCGCTACTCATCGAGCACGCTCCCAGTAGCTCGGGCCGACGGGCTCAGCGAAGTCGCCGGTGGCGACCAGGTTGCCCTTCTCGTCAGTGATGATCTTCAGCTGCGGCAGCGGGTGGCCGGCCGGGCCGAAGATGACGCGCGCGCCGTCCGCCAGGTCGAAGGTCGACTGGTGGCAGGGGCAGAGCGCGTGGTGGGTCTGCTGCTCGTACAGGCTGATCGGGCAGCCGACGTGGGTGCAGATCTTGGAGTAGGCGAGGATGCCCTCGAAGCCCAGCTCCCGGGACTTGTCGTCCTTGATGTCCTCCGGTGCGATGCGCACCAGCATCAGGGCGTCCTTGGCGATGCGCTGCTGGAAGTCCTCGTCGTGGGTGGTCAGACCCTTCGGCATGGCGAAGGTCAGCGAACCGACGACGATGTCCTCGGCCTTCATCGGCTGCATGGTGCTCATGTTGACGAGCTCCAGCGGCATGGCCTGGGTGGCCTTGCCCCAGCCGGTGCCCATGAGCTTCTTCTCGGGCAGCGGGCCCAGGTCGCGGAGCAGGACCACGCCGGAGAGCGGGACCAGCGCCAGCGAGCCGAGGAGGGTGTTGCGGATCATCTTGCGGCGGCCGAAGCCGGACTCCGCGGCGCCCTGCCGGAACTGCTCCATGATGTCGGCGCGCAGCTCGTCGTCGGCCTCGATCGGGTGACGCTCGGCCGGGACCTCGACGTCCGACATCAGGGTGCGGGCCCAGTGGACCGCGCCGGCGCCGATCATGAACAGCGCGACGCCCAGGGTCATGCCCAGCGCGAAGTTCAGCGCGCTGACCTTGCCCAGCGGGAAGATGTAGACGATCTTGTCGGGGTCGATGGCCACGAACGAGGCGATGAAGCCGATGGTGGCGAGCATCGAGACCACGAACATCAGCGAGACCTGGCGCTCGGCCCGCTTGGCGGCCCGCTCGTCGATGTCGGTGCGACGCGGCTCGTGGGCCGGCAGGCCCGGGTCGGCGAAGGGGTTGCCGTGCTCGGCGACCTCGCCGGCGGAGCCGTGCGACTCCGGGAGGTTCTCTGACATGTCGTGGCTCATGACTTCTTGGCCTTGGTGGTGTGGGCGGCGACCCAGATCGCGACCGCGATGAGCGTGCCGAGACCGAAGATCCAGCCGAACAGACCCTCGGTCACCGGACCGAGGCTGCCGAGCGTGAGACCACCGGGGTTGGGCTCATCGGAGGTGGTGTGGCGGACGAAGGCCACGATCTGCTTCTTCTGCTCCTCGGGCATGGTGGTGTCCGGGAACGACGGCATGTTCTGCGGGCCGGTCTGCATGGCCTCGTAGATGTGCTTGGCGTCCACGCCCTCCAGCGAGGGGGCGTACTTGCCCTTGGTCAGGGCACCGCCCTGGCCGGCGAAGTTGTGGCACTGGGCGCAGTTGGTGCGGAACAGCTCGCCACCCTTGGAGATGTCCTCCGGGTTGGTCGAGGTGTACTGCTCAGCCTTCGGCGCGACCGGGCCGGGGCCCAGCGAGCCCACGAAGGCGGCGAGCTGGTCGATCTCGGCCTGGGAGTAGATGTTCTTCTTGCGCGGGACCTGCGCGCCGGGCTGCTGGGCCGGCATGCGGCCGGTGCCGACCTGGAAGTCGACGGACGCGGTGCCGACGCCGACCAGGCTCGGACCGTCGCTGCTGCCCTGGCCGTTCAGGCCGTGGCAGGAGGAGCAGCCGACGGCGAAGAGCTTCTTGCCCTCTTCGATCTCGAGCGACTGCGCGGTGACGTCGGCCTGCGCCTTGCTGGCGGGCGCGAACGCGGCGTACAGCCCCCCGGTGGCCGCCAGGGCGAGAAGTAGGACGACCAGCGCCGCCAATGGGTGGCGCCGTCGTGCGGAGAGCTTTTTCACGGAATAACCCCGGTGTCAGGATCTGGTCGACTGGTGGGTGCACCCGGCGGCCGGTCTGGCCGGCACGAGGCTGCCTCTCTAGGGCTGCGCGCGCGGTCGGTCGGTGGGAGCTTCGGCACCGGCAGAAGCGGCCCGACGCCGGTGAGGGCGGGGGCCGCAGCCGGTGGCCAGCGACCTGATCAGCTGGTTACTTGATCAGGTAGATGGTCGCGAACAGGCCGATCCACACGACGTCGACGAAGTGCCAGTAGTACGACACGACGATCGCGGCGGTGGCCTGCTCGTGCGTGAAGCGCTTGGCTGCGTAAGTCCGTCCCAGGACCAGCAGGAAGGCGATCAGACCACCCGTCACGTGCAGACCGTGGAAGCCGGTGGTCAGGTAGAACACGGTGCCGTACGGGTCGGAGGACAGCGAGAGGCCGTCCTTCTTGACCAGCTCCGTGTACTCGAAGATCTGACCGCCGATGAAGATCGCGCCCATCATGAACGTGATGACGAACCACGCGCGGAGCTTCTTCACGTCACCGCGCTCGGCGGCGAACACGCCGAGCTGGCAGGTCAGCGAGGAGAGCACCAGGATCGTGGTGTTGCCCGCGGAGAAGGGGACGTTGAGGGCGTGCGCCTTCTCGGTCCAGAACTCGGCTCCCTTGACGGAGCGGAGCGTGAAGTACATCGCGAAGAGGGCCGCGAAGAACATCAGCTCGGAACTGAGCCAGACGATCGTTCCGACGCTGACCATGTTCGGTCGGTTGACCGATCCATGCGCGTGCCCGGTTTCTACTGCTGTTGCTGTCGCCACGACGGACATTATGTCGGTCCCTTATTCCGTCTTCACGCCGGGGGGTGTCCCTCGGAGTGTCCGGTGCGTGCGGTATGCCCGCTTGGGGGGTGGCCGGGGGGCCGGACGGGGGCTGAGCAGCGGCGTGTCCCTTTTCTGACGGTTCCTCGACGGGGCCCTGCGGCCCGCTGGCCAGCGTGTCGCTGCCGGGTCGCGCGGGCGCGCGGAGGTAAGGGGAGCGGGCCCGGGGTCGGCCGTACGAGTGGACCGCGGGTGACGGGGTGACGGGGTGTCCTCCAGGCGGCCGAGCGGCGGGCGCGGCGGCTTGGGGAGGAAGGTGTGCGCGGGGGAGTCGGCGACGGGGGAAAGCGGAGTAGCATCCGGATCAGGCGAACGTGGTCCGGATCACACTTGAGGGAGCAGGGTCCATGGCGTACACGACCGACGAGACGCTCACCGTCCTGGTCTACAGCGACGACCGCAACACCCGCGAGCAGGTGCTGACGGCGCTCGGCCGCCGGCCCGCCGAGGATCTTCCCGAGCTGGACTACCTGGAGTGCGCGACCACCCCCGCGGTGCTGAAGGCGCTGGAGAAGGGCGGCGTCGACCTCTGCGTCCTGGACGGCGAGGCGGTGCCGGCCGGCGGGCTCGGGCTCGGGCGCCAGCTCAAGGACGAGATCTACGGCTGCCCGCCGGTGCTCGTGCTGATCGGCCGGCCGCAGGACTCCTGGCTCGCCGCCTGGAGCCGGGCCGACGCCGCGATCTCCCGCCCGGTGGACCCGGTGGCGCTGGCCGAGGCGGCCGCCGTCCTGCTGCGGGGCCGACTGGCGAAGCGGGCGCCGGCCGCGCGCTGAGCGCCGGCGGACGGCCCGGAGCCGTTCCCGTACGAAGTTGCCGGTGCTGTCTCAGTACGAGAGAAGGGGCCGCCGCGGCGGCCCTTCCGCTCGATAGGCTGACTTCCATCCGTACGGACGTCCCCCGTGGGTGGGGGAACCGACAACAGTGGAGTCAGCCATGGTGAACGCGAACCCTGCGAACGGCGGTAGCGACCCCGCGCAGGTGGTCCGTACCTGGCCGGACATCCTGGCGGCGCTGTTGAAGGGGGAGGACCTCGACCGCTCGGCCACCGCGTGGGCGATGGACCGGATCATGAGCGGCGAGGCGTCCCCCGTCCAGGTCGCCGGCTTCATGATCGCGCTGCGGGCCAAGGGCGAGACGGTCGACGAGATCACCGGTCTGGTGGACTCGATGTACGCGCACGCCGAGCCGCTGGAGATCGCCGGCCCGGCGGTCGACATCGTCGGCACCGGCGGCGACCGGGCGAAGACCGTCAACATCTCCACCATGTCGGCGATCGTCGCGGCCGCGGCCGGCGCCAAGGTGGTCAAGCACGGCAACCGGTCGGCCTCCTCCGCCAGCGGCTCCTCGGACGTGCTGGAGAAGCTCGGCGTCGCGCTCGACCTGCCCGCGCGGCGGGTCGCCGAGGTCGCCGAGGAGGTCGGGCTCACCTTCTGCTTCGCCGCGAAGTTCCACCCCTCGATGCGGCACGCCGCCACCGCGCGGCGCGACCTCGGGGTGCCGACCGCGTTCAACATCCTCGGCCCGCTCACCAACCCGGCCAAGGTCAGCGCGCACGCGATCGGCTGCTTCGACACCCGGCTCGCCGGGCTGATCGCCGGGGTGCTCGCCCGGCGCGGGGCCAGCGCCCTGGTGTTCCGCGGCGACGACGGGCTGGACGAGCTCACCATCACCACCACCTCGCAGGTGTGGATCGTGCGCGACGGCGCCGTCACCGAGACCTCCTTCGACCCGCGGGACGTCGGCATCGAGCTGGTCGGCATCGAGGCGCTGCGCGGCGGGGACCCGTCCTACAACGCCGAGGTCGCGCGCCGGCTGCTGGCCGGGGAGCGCGGGCCGGTGCGGGACGCCGTCCTGCTGAACACGGCGGCGGCGCTGGTCGCGCTCGAACCCGGCGACGCGCCGCTCACCGAGCAGCTCGCGGCGGGCATGGTGCGGGCGGCCGAGGCCATCGACTCGGGTGCGGCGGAGGAGCTGCTGCGCCGCTGGTCGGGGGCCACCAGCCGGGGCTGAGGCGGTAGTTGACGGGCCCGTGGCGATTCGTCGCCGCGGGCTCCTGTCGTGTCCGGATGGTGGACCTGTGTTTGACCGTCCGATGTGTGCGACCTAGAGTCTTGGCCAGGTCATGAGTGACAGCGACAAGCCCCAGCTTGCTGTCCGGCAACCCTCCGTCCGTGGCGGGGTGCCCTGGGTGAGGACCGGGTCGCTCGGCGAATCGTCCGTGCGGCAAGCGCGGACGCCGGACGACGAGCACTCCCGGGGTCCCTGACCCGTAGAAGGAGTGCATCCTCATGTCCCTCTCCCACCCGTCGCCCGCCACCACCCTTGCATCGACGCTCCCCCGGACTCCGTCCGGGGGGACCCCCGTCGCGCGGCCCCTCCCGTGCGCCCCGCTCGCCGTCCTCGGCCGTGACGTCCAGGTCCCGCTCGCCAGCGGGGAGAAGGTCGGCTACGCGGCGCTCGACTACGCGGCCAGCTCGCCGGCGCTGCAGCGGGTCTGGGACGACGTCGCCGCCTACGCGCCGTACTACGGCAGCGTGCACCGGGGCGCCGGGTACCTCTCCCAGCTGTCCACCGACCTGTTCGAGCAGAGCCGCCGGACCGTCGCCGAGTTCCTCGACCTGCGTGAGGGCGACCAGGTGGTGTTCACCCGCGCCACCACCGACTCGCTCAACCTGCTGGCCGGGGCCGTGCCGGCCGGCACCCGGGTGTTCGCCTTCGAGACCGAGCACCACGCCTCGCTGCTGCCCTGGGCGCACGCCGGGCTGGAGGTGCGGTACCTGGCGGCGCCGCGCTCGCGGGCCGAGGCGGTGGCCGCGCTGGACGCCGCGCTCGCCGAGGCGCCCGAGGGCCCCAAGCTGCTGTGCGTCACCGGCGCCTCGAACGTCACCGGGGAGCTGTGGCCGGTCGCCGCGCTGACCGAGACCGCGCACCGGCACGGCGCCCGGGTGGTGCTGGACGCCGCGCAGCTCGCCCCGCACCACCGGGTCTCGGTGCGGGAGTCGGGCGTCGACTGGATCGCCTTCTCCGGCCACAAGCTCTACGCGCCGTTCGGCGCGGGGGTGTTGGCCGGTCGCTCGGACTGGCTGGACGCGGCCGAGCCGTACCTGGCCGGCGGCGGGGCGACCCGGACGGTGGCCCGGGAGACGGACGGCTCGGTGGCCGTGCAGTGGCACACCGGCCCGGCCCGGCACGAGGCCGGTTCGCCGAACGTCATCGGCGCCTACGCGATCGCCTCGGCCTGCCGGGCGCTGACCGAGGCGGGCTTCGAGGCGCTGGAGGCCCGGGAGCAGCGGCTGATCGACCGGCTGACGGCGGGGCTGGCGGAGATTCCTCAGGTCAAGGTGCTGAACCTGTTCGGCCCCGGCTCCGCGCGGGTGGGGGTGCTGTCCTTCGTCGTCCAGGACTGGAACAGCTCGCACTTCTCGGCCGCGCTGTCCGCCGAGTACGGCATCGGGGTGCGCGACGGCCTGTTCTGCGCGCACCCGCTGGTGCGCACCCTGCTCGGGGACGACACCCCGGCCGCCGACTCGGCGTGCGGTGCTCCCGACGCGTCGCTGCCCGGTGAGCGCAGCCTGAACGCGATCCGGGTGAGCTTCGGCGCCGGGACGCCGGACGAGCACGTCGAGCGCTTCCTGACCGCCGTCCGTGAGCTGGTCACGGACGGCGCGGCGTGGAACTACCGCAACGAGGGCGGGCGTTGTGTCGCCGACAGCCGGCGGGAGGGCTGAGCGGGCCCCGGGGCGTCCTACTCGTCGAGGCCGAGGGCGAAGGCGGCTTCCAGGTCGTGCTGGGAGTAGGTGCGGAAGGCGATCTGGGTCTCGGTCTGGGCCACGCCCGGGACCTTGTTCAGCCGGCCCGGGATGACGTCGGCCAGGTCGTCGTGACGGCGCACCCGGACCATCGCCACCAGGTCGTAGCCGCCGGTCACCGAGTACACCTCGCTGACGCCCTCGATCGCGGCGATGGCCTCGGCGATCTCCGGAATGCGGTCGACACTGGTCTTGATCAGGACGATGGCGGTGATCACTGTTCGCGCTCCTTCGTGGGTTGCCGCCAGGGTATCGGGCGTCGGCCGGGTCGTCGCGGGGGGTGACCGAGCACGGTGCAGGCGTAGAGGAACCCGGCCGAGAAGCCGATGACGTGCACCAGGTAGGCCACGCCCGGGCCGGCCGCGTGCACCGACCACCACTGCAGCGCGAACCACAGGCCGAGCACCAGCCAGGCCGGGAAGCGCAGCGGCAGGAAGAGCAGCAGCGGGACGAGGGCGGTCACCCGGGCGCGCGGATGGAAGCGCAGGTAGGCGCCGAGCACGGCGGAGATCGCGCCCGAGGCGCCGATCAGGACGCGGGTGGAGCCCGGCGAGTGGGCCTCGGCGAGCGCGAAGCCGTACGTGGCCAGGCTGCCGGCGGCCAGGTAGAAGAGGGCGAACCGGGCCCGGCCCAGGCGCTGTTCGACGGTGGGGCCGAAGACGTGGAGGAAGAGCAGGTTGCCGAGCAGGTGCAGCCAGCCGGCGTGCAGGAAGAGGCCGGTGAGGACGGACAGCGCCGGGTGCTTGCCCGGGGTCGCGGCGACCGGGCAGCCCGGGACGGGGTCGGGGGCCTCGGCCAGCTGTTCGGAGGTCAGCGGACGGCCGGCCAGGATCTCGGCCGGGATCGCGCCCCAGCGCTGCTCGTACCGCTGCTCGGCGCAGACCCGGGCCTGGCCGGTGCCGTACAGCGGGTTGAGGCCGGCGGCCGGGGCGAGCAGGAACACCAGGGTGTTGACCGCGATCAGGGCGTAGCTGACCGCCGGGGCGGGCCCGGCCGGTGCGTCGGTGTGGTCAGGGGCCGCGAGCGCCATGGGCCCAAGCATCCCTCCGGGCGGCCGAGGTGACACGGCGCAGTACGGCAGGTGGGCTAGGGGGCGGCTTGGCTGAACTGGTGGCCGGGGTGGTTGCCCCAGGCAATAGGCTTGGGGCGGGCATTCCCGCCTCCCGCCGCCGATGCCGGGGCTCCGGGGGGAGCGCCTGGCCCACCCAGGGATCACCCGAGAGGACCCCCGATGACCGTCCCCGCCCTGACCGCGCAGACGCGCTGGCGCTGCACCCTGTGCGGCAACCTGACCCGCTTCGACGTGACCCGCACCGCGCGGGTGACCGAGTTCCTCCACTTCGACCTGGCCGGCGAGTCCAAGGTCGAGGAGACCCAGGTGCTGAGCGAGACGATCGAGTCGGTGCGCTGCCGCTGGTGCAACGCGGTGGACCAGGTCGAGCTGGTGGCCCGCCCGGGTGCCGAGGGTGCGGAGACCCCCGCCGAGCAGGGCTGATGCCGGGGGTGCGGTGGGCGGTGCGGGCGCGCCCGTCCACCGCACGGGACAATACAGACAAGACGCACGGAGCGTGACGACAGGGGGCGGCCGCGGCCGTGCCCCGCTGGACCAGGATCGGAGCCGAGGACGTGGTGGACGCAGCGAAGGAGCCCGACGAGTCGGCGGCGTCCGAGTCCGGGGCGACCGGGGTGTCCGGCGCGGCGTCGGAACGGGCGGCCGAGAAGCTCGACCGGCCGCTGCCCGAGGGGGTGCGCCGGCGGGTGGTCGGGCTGGCCTCGGACGCGCTCGGCGGCCTGCCGGCGGCCGAACTGCCGCAGAGCCTGCGCCAGTACGCGAAGTTCACCCCCGCGCGGCGGGCCAAGTACGCGGCGACGGCCCTGGCGGCGGCGCTGGAGTCGGAGCCGGCCTTCCGGGTGCGGATAGCGGAGCGGCTGCGGCTCGGCCAGCCGGACCTGGTGAAGGCGCTGGAGTCGGGCACCGTCCCGGGCGCCGCCGATCCGATGGACGTCGCGGCCGCCGCGTACCTGGTGCGCTCGGCCGGGTGGAGCCGGCTGGTGACGGAGGCCGGCGAGGAGGCCGAGCGGGCCGGGGCCGAGGGCGCGGCCGCGGAGTCGGCGCGGCTGGTGGAGAAGCTGCAGGCGGAGCTGGCCGAGCTGCGGGCGGCGGCGCGCGCGGACCTGGACCGCCAGCGGGCGGAGTCCGAGGAGGTCCGCCGGGAGGCCGAGTCGCTGCGCAAGAAGGTGCGGTCGCTGGAGAGCGACACCCGCCGGGCGCAGGCCGAGACGCGCCGGCTGGCGGGGGAGCTGGAGGCCGCGAGGGCGCAGGCGGCGGCCGAGCGCGGTACGGCGGAGAGCGAGGCGCGGCGGCTGCGGCACCGGGTCTCCGAGCTGGAGACGGCCGCCGAGCAGGGGCGCCGTTCGGCCCGCGAGGGGCGCAGCGTGGAGGACATGCGGCTGCGGCTGCTGCTGGACACGGTGCTGCAGTCGGCGCAGGGGCTGCAGCGGGAGCTGGCGCTGCCGGTCTCGCAGATCCGCCCGGCGGACCTGGTGGAGGCGGTCGTGCCGGGGGCGGCCTCGCCGCACGACGTGGCCAGGCGGGGCCTGGCGGAGGACGATCCGGCGCTGCTGGACCAGTTGCTGGCGATCCCGCAGGTGCACCTGGTGGTGGACGGCTACAACGTGACCAAGACCGGCTATCCGACGCTGCCGTTGGAGCAGCAGCGGATCCGGTTGCTGGGCGGGCTGGCGATGCTGGCCCAGCGCACCCAGGCGGAGGTCACCTGTGTGTTCGACGGGCAGGACCTGGACGTCCCGGTGATCATGGCGCCGCCGCGCGGGGTGCGGGTGCGGTTCAGCCGGACCGGGGAGACGGCGGACGAACTGATCCGTCGTCTGGTGCGGGCCGAGCCGCAGGGCCGTCCGGTGGTGGTGGTGTCCACCGACCGCGAGGTGGCGGAGGGCGTGCGGAAGGCGGGTGCGCGCCCGGTCGCCTCGGTGCTGCTGCTGAACCGGCTGGCCCGGCCCTGACCCGGGCCTATGGGCGTGATGCCTGGTCAGCGCCCGGATGGCGGCCGTGTGCGGATCCGGTGAAGTCAGCGTCGGAAGCGGGTTTCACGCCATCGGGGGGTTGGCGAAACGCCTGGATCTTCACTAGGGTCTGGCGTCAAACCTATTTTCCGGATTCTCACTCGTACAGGTGAGACCGATGGAAGAAGGAGCCGGTCCCTTGGCCTCCCACCGCCGTCCGAAGCAGCCGAGCCGCGCACGGGTGTCCGTGCTCACCGCTGCCGCCGCGACCGCGGTCGCCCTCTCGGCCCAGGTGGCCGCGCACGCCGCGCCCCAGCCCAGCAAGGCCGACGTCAAGGCGCAGATCGACCAGCTCCAGCAGGAGCAGGAGCAGGCTGCGGAGAAGTACAACGGCGCCAAGGAGCGGGCCGACCAGCTGCGCAAGCAGTCGGACCAGCTGCAGGACCAGGTGGCGCGCAGCCAGGACCAGATGACCCAGCTGAAGTCGGGTCTGTCCGAGGTGGCCGGTGAGCAGTACCGCACCGGCGGCATCGACCCGTCCGTCCAGCTGATGCTCTCCTCCGACCCGAGCGGCTACCTGCAGAAGGCGTCCAGCGTCCAGCAGGCCAGCAACAGTCAGGCCGAGGCGCTCAAGGGGCTGCTGGACCAGCAGCGCCGGCTGGACCAGCAGAAGTCCGAGGCGGCCGCGGTGCTGGCCTCGCTCGACTCCACCACCAAGGACCTGAACCAGGCCAAGGCGGACGTCAACCAGAAGCTCAAGGCCGCGCAGGACCTGATGAACTCGCTCAGCGCCGCCGACCGCGCCGCGCTGCGCGCCCAGCAGCAGCAGGACGACCGAGCCTCGCGCGGCGCGGACCGCCCGGACATCGGCCAGCTGCCGCAGGCGAGCGGCTACGCGGGCGTCGCGGTGGCCAAGGCGATGAGCAAGCAGGGCTCGCCGTACCAGTGGGGCTCCACCGGGCCGAGCACCTTCGACTGCTCGGGCCTGATGGTCTGGGCGTACGGCCAGGCCGGCGTCTCGCTGCCGCGCACCTCGCAGGAGCAGGGCAACGTCGGTACCCGGGTGCCCTCGCTGGACCAGGCCCAGCCGGGCGACCTGGTGATCTACGGTCCCGACCGGCACCACGTCGGGATGTACATCGGCAACGGCATGGTGGTGCACGCGCCGCACACCGGTGACGTGGTGAAGGTGATGAAGGCCGACGCGATGCCGATCAACACCATCCGCCGGGTCTGACGGACCGGCAGGCCGGAAGGCCGCCCGGGGCCCCTGCGGTTCCCCGCGATCCCCTGTGATCCCCTGATCCCCTGTGATCCCCGCCACCTCCCGCCTCCCGGGGGGTGGCGTTCGGTCGTGGCCGCCGGCCGACCGCTGCCTGAGCGGTTCGTGAAATCCGATCAGCTATGCGTGTGGACGTGATCACCTTCGGTCATTTTCACAAGAGAACTTGGGTATTCTTACGTCTTTTTTCTGACAAGGATTTGAACGGATCACGGTTCAGTTACTAGGGTCATGACCCGAACCACCGCACTGTCGATCACCCAGCCCGGGTGGCGGCGGTGGTTTCCGTCGAGTTCGTGAAGCAGCGGGGCAGGTCGAAGCGACTGCCCGACAGGGGAGCCCAGTGGTCGGGGGCGCTGTGGAGCGGAGCCGGGGAACCACGTTCCTCCGGGGTGAATCGGCGCCAGGTCGGCCGATGGAACGGCCGTGAGGCGTCGTAGGGCATGCTTCCGGCCCGAACCCGTCAGCTCACCCGGTAGGCGGACGTAGGAAGAAGGAGTCCGCCTTCGTGGCGTCCCATCGTCGTCCCAAGCCCGCCGGCCGCGCCCGCGTCTCGATCCTGACCGGCGTCGCCGCCGCTGCCGTCGCCCTCTCCGCGCAGGGTGCGCACGCCGACCCGCAGCCGACCAAGGACCAGGTCAAGGAGCAGGTCGACAAGCTCAACGAGCAGGCCGAGCAGGCGACCGAGAAGTACAACGCCTCGCAGGAGAAGCAGCAGGAGCTGCAGAAGCAGGTCTCCGGCCTGCAGGACAAGATCGCCCGCCAGCAGGGCCAGGTCACCGACCTGCAGGGCGGCCTCGCCGAGATCGCCGGCGAGCAGTACCGCAACGGCGGCATCTCGCCGACCGTCCAGCTGATGTTCAACTCCAGCCCGGACACCTTCCTCAGCCAGGCCGGCACCCTGAACCAGGTCGGCGGCACCCAGAAGAACCAGCTGAAGGAACTCCAGGACCAGCAGCGCAAGCTCGACCAGGACCGCAACGAGGCCCAGGGCAAGCTCAACGAGCTGGAGTCCACCACCAAGCAGCTCAAGTCGGACAAGGAGGAGGTCCAGGGCAAGCTCAAGGCGGCCCAGGACCTGCTCAACACGCTGACCGAGCAGGAGCGCCAGCAGCTGGCCGCCGCCGAGGCGAAGGCCGCCGCCGATGCCAAGGCCAAGGCGGACGCCGCCGCGAAGCCCGCGCAGCCGGCCGCCGACCGCGCCTCGCGCGACAGCAGCCGCAGCGACCTCTCCGCGTCGTCGGCGCCGGTCTCCGTCGCCCCCGGCAGCTCGCACGGTGCCGCGGCGCTCCAGTACGCCGCCTCCAAGCTCGGCAGCCCGTACGTCTACGGCGCCACCGGCCCGGGCTCGTTCGACTGCTCCGGCCTGATGCAGTGGGCCTTCAACCAGGCCGGCGTCTCGCTGCCGCGCACCTCGCAGGAGCAGGCCGGCGCCGGCACCCGGATCGGCTCCGACCTGTCCCAGGCTCAGCCCGGCGACCTGCTGATCTTCTTCGGCGACGCCCACCACGTCGGCATCTACGCCGGCAACGGCCAGGTGCTGCACGCGCCGAAGCCGGGCGCCGTGGTGCGCTACGAGGCGGTCTCCAACATGCCGCTCGCCTCCATCGTGCGGGTCTGATCCCGCGGAGCTCCCGTCAGGCCCGGCCTTCCCCACGGAAGGCCGGGCCTGCGGCTTTGTCGGCGGCTCGTCCTGATGTCCGATTGGTGGGCGAATATTCGCACCGGTGGGGGTTTGGACTCGATTGCCCGGACTCGCTAACGTCTGCCACCGGACTCCCGCTCCAGGGCCGCCCGTTCCGGTGCGGCGGCGGGGCCGCGCCGCAGGATTGGAGCCGCTGCCGCCATGCCCGTGCATCGACGTTCCCAACTGCTCGCCCGCGCGCTGGTGCTGACCGCGGCCGCCACCACCGCCCTCGGGGTGACGACCGCCGGCTCCGCGCAGGCCGCCCCCGGAGGCCCGGACGCGCCCGACCGCAAGGACGTCAAGGCGCAGGTGGAGCAGCTGTACGACGAGGCCGAGCAGGCGTCCGAGAAGTACAACGCGGCGCAGGACGCCCAGCGGCGCCTCCAGGGCGAGACCACCACCCTCCAGGGCGAGATCGCCACCGCCCAGGACCAGCTCAACCAGCTGCGCGGCGACCTCGCCACCGTGGCCGGCGCCGAGTACCGCGGCGGCGGCCTGGCGCAGACCGCCCAGCTGATGCTCTCCAGCGACCCGGAGGGCTACCTCTCCCGGGCCCGCACGCTCGGCCAGGCCGCCACCCGCCAGCAGGAGACCCTGCACGAGCTGGTCACCCGTCAGCGCCGGCTCGACCAGCGCCGCGCCGAGGCCGGCGGCAAGCTCGCCGCACTGGAGGAGTCCCGCCGCACCCTGGCCGACAGCAAGCAGCAGATCCAGCAGCGGCTCGCCAAGGCGCAGAAGCTGCTCAACGGCCTGGGCGCGGCCGAACGGGCCAGGATGAGCGCCCAGGACGCCCGGGAGGCCGAGCAGCGCGCCACCCGCGGCACCGACCGGCTGGACCTCGGCACCGCCCCGCCCGCCTCCGAGCGCGGGGCCGCCGCGCTGGCCGCCGCGGTGCGGATGATCGGCTCGCCGTACGTGTACGGCTCCACCGGGCCCCGTGCGTTCGACTGCTCCGGTCTGATGTACTACAGCTGGCGGCAGGCCGGAGTGACCCTGCCGCGCACTTCGCAGGCCCAGGCGTCCGCCGGGCAGCGGATCAGCCTCTCCGAAGCGCGGCCGGGAGACCTGGTGATCTTCTACCGGGACATGCACCACGTCGGCATGTACGCCGGCGGCGGGGTGATCGTGCACGCCCCCTACCCGGGCGCGAAGGTCCGCTACGAGAGCGTCAACGCCATGCCGGTCTCGGGGGTGGTCCGGCTCTGAGAGCGGCGACCTCCGACCCGATAGCCGAGGATCCTCCCCGCCGCCCGCTGTCCCGGCGCGGCGCGCTGCTGCTCGCGGCCGGCGGGCTGGCCCAGCTGTCGCTGCCGCCGGCCTCCCCGGCCGCGCCCGCGCGGCCCGCGGCAGACCTGCTGGCCCGGGTGACGGCGCTGCTGACGGCCCGCGCGGCGGCGCTGCCCGGCCTGGCCGGGGTGCCGCTGACCGGGGCGGTCTACCGCAACCTGGTGCTGTCGCCGGAAGCGCCCGGGGCGGACCGGCTGACCGTCGCCGCCGACCTCGCCGTCCAGGTCGCCGGCTACGACGACTACCCCGTGGTGTACCCGCGCCGGATCGACCTGGCCCGGGCCGGGGACGGCTGGCAGGTCGAGCACGAGGAGAGCACGAGCGGGCCCCCGGCGCTCTGGGACCTCGGCGCCGCCCGGTCCGCGGCCGGCGCGCACTGCCTGGTGCTGGGCCTCGCGGACGGGCCGACGCTCGCCGCCCTGGCCGCCCTGGGGGACCACGCGGCGCCGGCCGTCAGCGAACTCTGGGGCACCGCCTGGCCGGGCCGACTGCTGCTCGAACTGCCCGCCACCGAAGCGCAGTTCGCCCGGCTGCTGGAAGCCGACCCGACCGGCTGGACGGGCATGGCGGCGGTCACCGTGGCGGCGCCCGGCGCGCCCTGGCACACCCCGGCGGACCGGGTGCTGGTCAACCCGGAGACGTACCGCGCGCTCAGCGACTTCGGCCGCCAGGTCGTCCTCACCCACGAGACCACCCACGTCGCCACCAGGGCCGACACCCGCGCCTGGACGCCGCTGTGGCTCTCCGAGGGCGCCGCCGACTGGACGGCCTACCGGGGCTCCGGCCGCAGCCCGCGGCAGATCGCCCCCGAGCTGGCCCGGGACGTCGCCGCCGGGAAGCTGCCCGCCGCGCTGCCCGCCGACCGGGACTTCGCGGCCGGCGCCGAGGGCATCGCCCAGGCGTACGAGCAGTCCTGGCTCGCCTGCCGGCTGATCGACCGCCGGTACGGGCCGCAGCGGCTGGTCGCCTTCTACCGCGCGGTCGGCGCCGGGGACGGCGCGGGCGAGGACCGCGAGCGCCGCACCGACCGGCTGCTGCGCGCCGAACTGGGCGTCGGGCTGGCCGAGTTCACCCGGCTCTGGCTGGACGAGGTGGCCGCGCTGGGGCGTTGAACGCCGGGCCCCGTCAGGCCGGACGGGGCCGGGGTCCTCAGCGCCGCTCGGCCGCCGCGGTGCCCGGGTGGTCGATGCCGTCGAGCAGGTCCTGCTCGTACGCGATCCCCGGGCGGACCGGGTAGCCGGCCGACACCGGCTCGGGCGGGGCCAGCACCACCGTGGCCGGCAGCTGCGCCGGGCCGCGGGTGGCCCGCCACAGCCGGACGCCGGAGAGGACCGCGGCGGCCAGCAGCAGCAGGTTGCGGGTGCCGAGCAGGGCGATCGCCCCCGGGTCGCTGGCCAGCACCTGGGTGAACATGGTGGGGAACTCGGCCAGGGTCAGCGGGCAGGCCAGCAGGATCAGCAGCGCCACCGGCCGCTGGCTGCTGCCGCGCACCGTCAGGCAGACCGCCGCCACGCCGACCAGCCAGACCAGGTACTGCGGGCTGATCACCCGGCTGGTCACCACGAAGATCAGCAGCGCGCACAGCGCCGCGTCGTACATGGTGGCCGCGTTGCGGCGCTTGGCGGTGAAGCGCCAGAGCAGCAGCCAGCCGAAGCCCAGCACGGTGCCGGCCAGCATCACCTTGCTGATCACGCTGACCCACGGCCCGAGCATCTCGGGGGAGCCGTAGTTCATGGTGACCCGGCCGTCCCAGCCGCCGGCGATCCGGGCGATGTGCAGCGGCAGCGCGCCGACCGACTCCACCTCGATGCCGCGCTCCTTCTGGAACGCCAGGAAGCCGAAGGCGCCGTTCATCCCGGCCGCCAGCAGGAAGCCCACCGAGACGGCGGTCGCCGCCGCCAGCGTCCAGGAGCGGCGGGTGCGGCGGCCGGACGGGGTGCCGATCAGGCCGATCAGCGGCCAGAGCTTGACGATGCCGCCCAGGCCCAGCAGCAGCCCGCCGACCGCCGGGCGCCGCACCAGCGCCAGCAGCCCGGCCAGCGCGATCGCGGTGACGATCAGGTCGAAGCGGTTGTAGATCATCGGGCCGAGCAGCGGGACGCCCACCACCCACATCCAGGCGCCGGTCAGCGCCCGGCCCCTGCGCAGGCCGGTCCGCACCAGCAGCACCGTCGCGACGGCGTCGGTGATCCCGCAGATCACCCAGAACGACACCAGGTACGACCAGGGCAGCAGGCCCGGCAGCAGGATCACCAGGGCGGCGCCCGGCGGGTACTGCCAGGTCACGTCGTCGAACGGGAAGGTGCCGGTCTGCAGCACGCCGTACCAGGCGTGGTAGATCATCCAGACGTCGGCGCTGACGTCGCCGCCCGGCGCCTTCAGGACCCCGGTCATCGCGAGGATCAGCACCGCCCTGGTCGCCAGCCAGGTCACCCCGAGCGCGGCGAGCGCCCCGAGCGGGCGGCCGAGACGGCCGCGCGAAGAACCGGGCTCGGTGGCCGGGGCCAATTCCACTGCGCTCCCTCGTTCGTCTCGGACGTCCTCGCCGGAGGCGTCGTGCCGACGGACGCCCGGGCCGCGCCCCCTTGCAGGCGGCCTAGGTATGAGGACTGACCCGGGGGTCAAACGGTTGCCGTGTTCGGTTCCGTTCCCGGCGGGCCATGGTGTTGACCTATCGTACGGATCACCCAGCGGTGCGCCGAGCACCCCCTACCGAGCGAGCCGTGGCCCGATGCACAGAACCTTGATCGTCACCAACGACTTCCCGCCCCGCCCGGGTGGCATCCAGGCCTTCGTCCACAACATGGCCGTCCGTCAGCCCGCAGGAAGCGTCGTGGTCTACGCCTCCACCTGGCGGGACGGCAGCGAGGTGCGGAGCTTCGACGCCGAGCAGCCGTTCCCGGTGATCCGGGACCGCACGAAGGTGATGGTTCCCACACCGCGGGTCACCCGGCGGGCCGCCGAGATCCTGCGCGCCGAGAAGTGCGACTCGGTGTGGTTCGGCGCCGCCGCCCCGCTCGGCCTGATGGCCCCCGCGCTGCGCCGGGCCGGCGCCGACCGGCTGCTCGGCATGACGCACGGCCACGAGGCCGCCTGGGCCCAGCTGCCCGGCTCCCGGCAGCTGCTGCGCCGGATCGGCGCGGGCACCGACGTGCTGACCTACCTCGGCGAGTACACCCGCTCGCGGATCGCCGGCGCGGTCGGGCCGCAGGCCGCGGCCCGGATGGTGCAGCTGCCGCCCGGCGTGGACGAGACGGCCTTCCACCCCGGGTCCGGCGGCGCCGAGGTGCGCCGGCGGCTCGGCCTGGCCGACCGGCCGGTGGTGGTCTGCGTCTCCCGGCTGGTGCCGCGCAAGGGCCAGGACACCCTGATCGAGGCGATGCCGCAGATCCTGGCCGACGTGCCGGACGCCGTGCTGCTGATCGTCGGCGGCGGCCCGTACCGGGCGGACCTGGAGAAGCTGGCGGACGCCCGGGGCGTGCGGGCCTCGGTGCGGTTCACCGGCTCGGTGCCGTGGGAGGAGCTGCCCGCCCACTACGGGGCCGGGGACGTCTTCGCGATGCCCTGCCGCACCAGGCGCGGCGGGCTGGACGTGGAGGGGCTGGGGATCGTCTACCTGGAGGCCTCGGCGACCGGCCTGCCGGTGGTCGCGGGGGACTCCGGCGGCGCGCCCGACGCCGTGCTGGAGGGCGAGACGGGGTACGTGGTGCCCGGCGGCTCGGCCGCGGCGGCCGCGGAGCGGATCGTCCGGCTGCTGCGGGACGAGGAGCTGCGCCGGAGCATGGGCGAGGCCGGGCGGCGCTGGGTGGAGCGCTCCTGGCGCTGGGACCTGCTGGCCGGGCGGCTGACCTCGCTGCTGGCGGGCTGACGGCTGACGGCTGACGTACCGAGAGGGCCCCGGACGGTGTCCGGGGCCCTCTCGGTACGCGTGCGCTACTTCTGGTAGATGGCCTCCACGTCGGCCGCGAAGTCCTTCAGCACCAGGTTGCGCTTGAGCTTCAGCGAGGGCGTCAGGTGGCCGCTCTCCTCGGAGAACTCGGTGTCCAGCAGGCGGAACTTCTTGACCGCCTCGGCGTGCGAGACCGCCTTGTTGCCGTCGTCCACGGCGGCCTGCAGCGCGGCCAGCAGCTCCGGGTCGTCCGCGAGGTCGGCGACGGTGGCGCCGGCGGGCTTGCCGTTCAGCTCCTTCCACTTGGGGAAGAAGTCCGGGTCGACGGTGATGAGGCAGGCGACGAACGGCTTGCGGTCGCCGACCACCATGACCTCGCCGACCAGGGCGTGCGCCCGGATGCGGTCCTCGATCACGGCCGGGGCGACGTTCTTGCCGCCGGCCGTGACGATGATCTCCTTCTTGCGGCCGGTGATGGTCAGGTAGCCCTCGGAGTCCAGCGAGCCGATGTCGCCGCTGGCCATCCAGCCGTCCTTGAGGGCGTCGGCGGTGGCCTGCGGGTTGTTCCAGTAGCCGGTGAAGACGTGCGGGCCCTTGAAGAAGACCTCGCCGTCGTCGCCGACCCGGACGGCGGAGCCGGGGACGGGCTGGCCGACCGTGCCGATCTTCGGCTTGTCCCACGGGTTGAAGGTAGTGGCCGCGCAGGTCTCCGTCAGGCCGTAGCCCTCCAGGACGGTGAAGCCGATGCCCCGGTAGAAGTGGCCCAGCCGCTCGCCGAGCGGGGCGCCGCCGGAGATCGCGTGGGTGGCCCGGCCGCCGAGGGCCGCGCGCAGCTTGCTGTAGACCAGCTTGTCGAAGACCGCGTGCTTGATCCGCAGGACCAGGCCCGCGCCGCCGGCGTCCAGCGCCCGGCTGTAGGCGATCGCGGTCTCGGCGGCCTTGTCGAAGATCTTGCCCTTGCCGTCGGCCTGGGCCTTGGCGCGGGCGGTGTTGTAGACCTTCTCGAAGACTCTGGGCACGCCGAGGATCAGGGTCGGCCGGAAGGCGGCCAGCTCGGCGGTGACGTCCCGGATGTCGGAGACGTGGCCCAGCTTGATCGGCGCCATCGCCGGGGCGATCTCGGCGATCCGGCCGAGCACGTGGGCCAGCGGCAGGAACAGCAGGACCGAGCTCTCGCCGGTGCGGAACAGCGGGGCCAGCCGCTCCACCACGTTGCCGCACTCGGCCATGAAGTTGGCGTGCGTCAGCTGACAGCCCTTCGGGCGGCCGGTGGTGCCGGAGGTGTAGACGATGGTCGCGATCGTGTCGGCGGTGGCGATCGAGCGGCGCTCGGTGACGGTCGTGTCGGCGACCTGACGGCCGGCCTCGGCCAGCGCGGCGATCGCGCCCTGCTCGATCTGCCAGGTGTGCTTCAGCTCCGGCAGCCGGTCGCGGACGTCCTCGACCGTCCGGCGGTGCTGGTCCGTCTCGGTGATCACGGCGACGGCGCCGGAGTCCCCGAGGATCCACTGGACCTGCTCGGCGGAGGAGGTCTCGTACACCGGGACGACGATCGCCCCGGCCGTCCAGATCGCGAAGTCCAGCAGCGTCCACTCGTAGCGCGTCCGCGACATGATGCCCACGCGGTCGCCCGGGCGCACGCCCGAGGCGATCAGGCCCTTCGCCGCGGCGTGCACCTCCACCAGGAACTGGGCGGCGGTCAACTCCTGCCACTGGCCGTCCACCTTGCGGCTGAGGACGGCGACGTCCGGGTGCCGCTCGGCGTTCTGGTGCACGAGGTCGGAGAGGTTACCGCCGCTCGGTACCTGGTAGAGGGCCGGAAGGCTGAAGTCGAGCAAGACTGCTCCTCGTTCGCGACGCTGCGGGACGGCAGGACGTTACTGCCCGGTAGGCGGCTACGGCCAGGGGGTCGGGTCCGGTGTTCGAAGTGTCACATCCGGGCGGGTTCGACCAGGCCGTGACCGGGTCGTTCGAATGGCACCCTACGACAGACGGGGGGTGACCGGTCGGTAGCATTCCGCGCCGGCCACCGCGCCCGAGCTGCCGTCATGCCTCGACCGGGCCGTCGCCGGGCCGCCGCCGGGCCGCCGCCGGGCCCGTACCGCCCCGGTACCGGGCCGTCGCCGGCGCCCGTGCCCGTAGGGCCGACAGTCGGGCGCCGCACCCGGGCGCGGTAGCCTGCTCCGGGCGGACCGGCCCGAGCGGGGACTCGACCGGACCGGCAGGCAGCAGGACGACGCGGAGGGTCATTCCATGGCGGAGCACACCAGGTCGAGCATCACCATCGACGCGACCCCGGCCACGGTCATGGCCGTGATCGCCGACTTCGCCGCCTACCCGGCCTGGACCGGCGAGGTCAAGGAGGTCGAGGTCCTGGCGACCGGCCCGGACGGCCGCGCCTCCGAGGTCCGACTGCTGCTCGACGCCGGTGCCATCCGCGACGAGCACGTCCTCGCCTACACCTGGGACGGCGACCGCGAGAGCGCCTGGACCCTCGTCCGCAGCCAGATGCTCCGCTCGCTGGACGGCTCCTACACCCTCGCCCCGGTCGCCGGCGGCCGCACCGAGGTCACCTACCAGCTCGCCGTGGACGTCAAGATCCCGATGCTCGGCATGATCAAGCGCAAGGCCGAGAAGGTCATCATCGACCGCGCGCTGGCCGGCCTGAAGAAGCGCGTCGAGGACACCGCCGCCAAGAGCTGACGGAGCGGGAACGGAAACGGGAACGGGAACGGGACACGGCGGCGGGAACGGGGGCCGGGCGGCATGACGGCGAAGCGCACCATCCTGATCAGCGGTGACGCGGGCGCGCCCGCGGTGGCCGCCGCCACCGCCCTGCACGCCGCCCGGCGCGGCCACCGCACCTGGCTGCTCGCCGCCGACGACCCGCACCGCGCGCTCGACGCCGCGCTCGGCACCCGCCTGGAGCCCGAACCGGCCGCGTACGCACCCGGGCTGACCGTCTCCCGGATCGACGAACAGGCCGCCTTCCGCTACGCGGTCGGCGAGCTGACCGACAAGCTCTCCCCGCTGTTCGACCTGCTCGGCGCCGACCGGCTCGACCCGGAGGAGCTCACCGCCCTCCCCGGCATCGCCCGGCTCGCCCTGCTGCGCGCCCTGCCCGCCGCCGACGACGACGTCCTGGTGGTGCTCGCCCCGCCGCCCGCCGAACTCATCGCCACCCTCGCCCTGCCCGAACAGCTCACCCGCTACCTGGACCGGCTCGTCCCCGAGCAGCGGCAGGCCGCCCGGGCGCTGCGCCCGCTGCTGGCCGGCCTGGCCGGCGTCCCGATGCCGGCCGAGTGGCTGTACGAGGGGCGCGGCAAGGCCGCCGCGGCCCTCGCCGAGTCCCGCGCGGCGATCACCGACCCCGGCACCAGCATCCGGCTCGTCGTGCCCGCGGACGGCCACCCGTACGGGGAACTGCGCCGGATCCGGGCCGGGCTGGCCCTGCACGGGCACCGGCCGGACGCCGTGGTGGTGCACGGCGCGCTGCCCGAGGGCGCCGTCGACTCGCCCGACCCGTGGCTGGCCGCGCTGGCCCGCCGCCGGGCGGAGGAGCTGACCGCGCTCGCCGCCGAGACCGACGCGCCGGTGCTGGTCACCGGCCCGGCCGAGGCCACCCTGGAGGCCGTCGCCGAGCGGCTGTACGGCGACGGGGAGGGGCCCGAGCGGCTGGCGCCGCAGCCCTGGGCCGTCGAGGACCGGCTCGCCGAGGAGGGCCTGCTGGTCTGGCACCTCGACCTGCCCGGCGCCGACCGCGCCGAGCTGGACCTGGTCCGCCGGGGCGACGAACTCGTGGTCGGGGTCGGCACGCACCGCCGGGTGCTCGCCCTGCCCTCGGCGCTGCGCCGCTGCACGGTGGCGGGGGCCGGGCTGGGCGACGGGGTGCTCGCGGTGCGGTTCGCGCCGGATCCGGCGCTCTGGCCGCGCGGCTGAGCTCCGCGGACTTCGCGACGTCGCCGGGGCCGCGGGCTTCGCGGGCTTCGCGGGCCGGTTCCGGCCGGCCGGGGCCCTGCGGCCGTTCGGGTAGCGTCGGGGCGGGGGCCGCGCGGTGCGGCCACGGCTGAGGAGGCGCCCGCGATGACCAGCACCGACGACCGTACCGAGCCCGTCGAGCCGCCCGTCGAGCCGTCCGCCGACGCGAACGCGGCCGGGGCCGGCGAGGGCGGCGGTGCGCCGGGCAGCCCGTTCGGGCCGGAGCTGGGCCCGCTGGTGGACGAGGTCCGCCGCTTCGCCGGCGCGGTCGGCGAGAAGGCGCAGGCGGCCGGCGCCGACACCCTGATCACCCTCGCCGGGCTGGCCGACCGCCTGCGCACCCAGCAGCCGGAGGTCTACGCCCACCTCGCCGCCGCCGGTTCCGGGCTGGCCGCCGCCGGGGCCGAGCTGCTGGCCGCCTACCGCGCCGCCGTGGCCGGCCACGAGAGCCGCTGGACGGCCGGCCCGGGCGCCCCCGCGGAGAAGATCGACCTCGACACCCCTGACGGGCCCTCCGCCAAGCAGTGAATCCGTAGATTCCGAAGCGTGATCACCTGGCTCGCGTGCGTCACGAGGGGGGGAGATTGATACGACTTTTAAAGGATTCCGGCCCGGTTGGGCCGGAATTGTCTTCGGATAATGTATGCGGGGAGGTGTACGGGGGCTGGGTTGGGCGGTACCGTTCCGTCCAGCGGGAACGAGTGAATAGCTGAGGGACACATGGCTCTGACCATCGGCGTCGATGTCGGCGGGACCAAGATCGCGGCAGGCGTGGTCGACGAGGCGGGCGCGATCCTCGCCCGGACCAGGGTGCCCACCCCGGCGGACCCGCAGTGGGCGGTCGACGCCATCGCGCAGGCCGTGCGCGAGCTGAAGGAGCAGCACCCCGGCGTCGCCGCGGTCGGCGTCGGCGCCCCCGGCTTCGTCGACAGCAACCGCTCGACGGTGATCTTCGCCCCCAACATCGACTGGGAGAACGAGCCGCTGCGCGGCCGGATCGAGGAACTCACCGGCCTGGACACCGTCGTCGAGAACGACGCCAACTGCGCGGCCTGGGCCGAGTTCCGCTTCGGCGCGGCCGCCGACCACCAGGACATGGTGCTGATCACCGTGGGCACCGGCATCGGCGGCGGCATCGTCCTGGACGGGCGGCTGCACCGCGGCCGCTTCGGCGTGGCCGGCGAGATCGGCCACCTCAACATGGTCCCGGACGGCCTGCCGTGCGGCTGCGGCGGCAAGGGCTGCTGGGAGCAGTACGGCTCCGGGCGGGCGCTGCGCCGCTACGGCCGGGAGAAGGCCGCCGCCGACCCGGTGCGCGGCAAGCGGATGCTGGAGCTCAACGACGGCGTCGCCGAGACCATCCGCGGCATCCACATCACCGAGGCGGCCGAGGCCGGCGACCCGCTCGCCCTGGAGTGCTACAGCGAGCTCGCCGACTGGCTCGGCCGCGGCATGGCCGACCTCGCCGCGCTGTTCGACCCGGCGGTGTTCGTGCTCGGCGGCGGCGTCTCCGACTCCGGCCGGCTCCTGCTCGACCCGGTCGCCAAGGCCTTCGAGCACTACCTGACCGGTGGCGTGCACCGCCCCCGCGCCGAGGTCGTGCTGGCCTCGATGGGCTCCGCGGCCGGCATCGTCGGCGCGGCGGACCTCGCCCGCACCTGACGGTTGCTCCCCCTTCGCCTCAGGGGGAACCAAGCCCGCCGGCGGCGGTGCGACCGGGCCCCGACCAATCCCGGACGCGCCGCCGCCGACGCATGCCGGGCGGGAACCGCCGTCGTCCGACTACGGTCGGGGGCAGTGCCGTCGTCCCGGGGAGGACCATGCCCGCCGCGCCCGTCGAACCGCCGCCGCCCGGCCCGCGCCGGCTGCGCCTGCTCAGCTACAACATCCGCTCGCTGCGCGACGACCGGCGGGCGCTGGCCCGGGTGGTCCGGGCCTGCGCGCCCGACCTGGTCTGCGTCCAGGAGTCGCCGCGCTACTGGCGGCCGGAGGGCCAGGCGGCCTGGCTGGCCCGGAGCACCGGGACGGTCGTGCTGGCCGGCGGCGGACGGACGGCCGCCGGGCCGCTGCTGCTCGGCCGGCCCGGCGCGGTGCGGGTGCTGGCCGTCCACGACCGGCTGCTGCCCAAGACCCGCGGCCTGCACGCCCGGGGCTTCGCGAGCGCGCTGCTGCGGCTGCCCGGCACGGCGCCGTTCACCGTCACCAGCTGCCACCTCAGCCTGGACGCCGAGGAGCGGTACGGGCAGTTCGAGCTGCTGCTCGACCAGCTGCGGATCGCCGAACTCGGCATCGTGGCGGGGGACTTCAACGAGCACCCGGACGGGCCGGGCTGGCGGCTGCTGGCCTCCCGGCTGCAGGACGGCCACCCGACCGCGCCCTGGGGCGGCGAGTTCACCTCGGTGCCCGAGCGGCCGTACCAGCGGATCGACGCGGTGTTCGCCACGCCCGGGATCACCGTGCTCGGCTGCGGCGTCCCGCACGGGCTGCCCGGCGTCACCGAGGCCGACCTGCGGGCCGCCACCGACCACCTGCCGGTGCTCGCCGTGCTCGAACTGCCCGAAGGCTAGGCCCTGTTCGCCTGGGCCCTGTTCGGGGCGCGGACCTACACCACCGCGCCGTGGTTCGGGTCCTCCGGCTCGTCGTCGTCGCGGTCCTTCATCCGGGCGACCAGGGTGACGAAGCCACCGAGGAAGGCGGTGATGCCGACCCAGGCCGGCCAGCCGGAGACCTCCTGCCAGACCACCGCGTCGATCAGCAGCAGCGCCGGGCCGCCGAGCACCGCCAGCCAGGCGAACCGGCTGGTCACGTCGCCGGTCGGCAGCGGCGGGGGCTCCGGCGGGACGAAGTGGTCGTCGTCGCCGTCCTCGGCGAGCTCGAAGTCGCGCGGGCCCGAGCCGCCCGCCGGGAGCACCGGCCGGCCGGAACGGGGGCGGGGCTGCGGGGCGAGGTCGGAGTGGTCGCCGGGGTCGGCCTCCCGGTCCGGGCCGTCCTTGTAGCCGCCCTTCAACTCCTTCTGGGCGCGGAGGTTCTCGATCTCGGGCCAGTTCGGGTTGTTCAGGTCGACCGGGTCGTCGAACTGGGCGACCAGGGCGGCGAAGATCTCGTCCTGCTCGGCCTGGCTGCGCTCGGGGGTCCGGTGCGGCCGGGGCCGGGCGGGGGCGGCGGGGCCGCCGTCCGCGGGCGGCGGCGTCGCGCCGCCGTCCGCCTCTGCCTCGCTGCTGGGCGCAGCGCCCGTGGGCGCGTCCGCCGCGGGCGCACCGCCCGTGGGTACGTCCTCCCGGGCCGTGCCGCCGTTGGTCGCGCCGTCCTCGCGAGGTGCCTCGTCCCCGCCGCCCGCCGTGCTGCTCTCGTGCACTTCCGGCCCTTCAGCCATGGTGATCGTCCGATTCGACCCGGGTGACGCCCGCCGCGTCCGCGGGGGCCAGCCGATGGATGAAGTCCAGGCTCGCCGCGAATATTTCCGCCGCGTCGTGGTCCAGCGTCGCGACGTGGAAGCTGCGCTCGCACAGCCGCTCCGTCACATCGGTCGAGGATATCCGGGCGAGCACCAGTTCCGAGTTGGCGGGCGAGACCACGTGGTCCTGCGGACTGTGCAGGAGCAGCACCGGCTGGGTCACCTCCGGCAGCCGCCGCTGGACCTCCCGCCACAGCCGGGCCAGCGACCAGGCGGCGTGCAGCGGCGTCCGGTCGTAGCCGTGCTCGGTCACGCCCGGTGCGGCGATGTCGTCCGAGATCCCCGGCACGCTCGGGACGAGGTGGCGCAGCACCGGAAGCAGCACACTCGCGGGGGTGTCCGAGCGCACCGAAGGGTTGACCAGCACCAGCCCGCTGATCCCCGGGCCGTGCAGCGCGGCCAGCCGCAGGGCCAGGGCGCCGCCCATCGACAGCGCGCAGACGAAGACCTGCTCGCACTCCTCGGCCAGGACCAGCAGCTCGCGCTCGACCTCGGCGTACCAGTCCTCCCAGCGGGTGAGCTGCAGGTCCTGCCAGCGGGTGCCGTGTCCGGGCAGCAGCGGCACCGAGACGGTCAGGCCGGCCGCGGCCAGTTCCTCGGCCCACGGCCGCAGCGAGGCCGGCGACCCGGTGAAGCCGTGGCACAGCAGCACCCCCACGCGTCCGCCGCGGTGGCGGTACGGTTCGGCACCGGGCAGCAGCGGCATGGGCGGGCTCCTTCGCGGGCGGACGGCGCTGGGGGAGGGGACGCTGGAGGGGGACGGGCTGCGGGAATTCGCATCGTCCCACGCCGCGCGCCGGGCCGTACACCCCCTTACGGCGGGCCCGGGCACGGCCCGCGCCCACGGGGCATTAGGATCGACCGGTCCGCATAACAGGAGGCCCGGGTTGTTCTACCGACTGATGAAGTTGATCGTCGCGCCACTGCTTCGGATCTTCTTCCGGCCGTGGTTGGAGGGCGAGGAGAACATCCCCGCCGAGGGTGCGGCGATCATCGCGAGCAACCACCTGTCGTTCTCGGACTCGTTCTTCTTCCCCGCGCTGATCAAGCGCCGGGTCACCTTCATCGCGAAGGCCGAGTACTTCAACACCCCGGGCCTCAAAGGCCGGCTGACCGCCGCCTTCTTCAAGGGCGTCGGCCAGCTGCCGGTGGACCGCTCGGGCGTGCGCGGCGCCGGCGAGGCCGCGATCCGCAGCGCCATCGCGGTGCTGGACCGCGGCGAGCTGTTCGGCGTCTACCCCGAGGGCACCCGCTCGCCGGACGGCAAGCTGTACCGCGGCAAGGTCGGCGGCCTGGCCCGCGTCGCGCTGGCCACCGGCGCGCCGGTCATCCCGGTCGCGATGATCGACACCGAGAAGGTGCAGCCGCCCGGCCAGGTGATCCCCAACTTCGGCATCCGCCCGGGCATCCGGATCGGCCGCCCGCTGGACTTCTCCCGCTACCACGGCATGGAGAACGACCGCTTCATCCTCCGTTCGGTGACGGACGAGGTGATGTACGAGATCATGCGGCTCTCCGGCCAGGAGTACGTGGACATCTACGCCACGGCGGCCAAGCGGCAGATCGCGGACGACAAGAAGAAGGCGGACGCCGAGCGCAAGGCCGCCGCCAAGGCCGAGAAGGCCGAGGCCGAAGCGGAGAAGGCGGAGGCCGAGAAGGCCGCCGCGGAGAAGGGCGAGCAGAAGGAGGGCGGGTCGGCCTGACCCGCCCGGCGGGGCGAGCCCCACGGCGGGGACGGGGAAGGGCTGGGCGGGGATGACGGACGACGGGCACGGCAGAGCTGCTGTCGGCGGCACGATCGCCGCCGGGGGCATGTCGGTCGAACTGCCGCTCTGGCGGGCCATCTCCTACTTCCGGGTGCTGGCCCTCGGCTACGCCCTGCTCCGCTACGTCAACTCCTACCTGCACTTCCTGCACCCCGTCTCCGGCTGGATCTACTTCGGCGCGCTCACCCTGTGGACGCTCGCCAGCACCCGCGCCTTCGGCGACCCGCGCCGCTGCACCTGGTGCGTCCTCGGCTTCGACCTCGCCCTGGTCGTCACCGGCATCGTGATGAGCGGCATGATCGACGCCCCGGCGCGGATCAGTCACGGCGCCCCCACCCTGCCGACGATCTTCGCGGCCGGCACGGTGCTCGGCTTCGCCGCCAAGGGCGGCTGGCGCCCGGCGGCCGCCTCCGGCTCGGTGATCGGCGTCGCCAACATCCTCGGCCACGGCGGCCCGACCGGCGACAACATCCACAACATCGTGCTGCTGCTGACGGCCGGCTGCGCGATCGGCTACGTGGTCGAGCTGGCCCGGGCCAGCGAGGCCACCCTCACCCGGGCGCTGCAGGTCGAGGCCGCCAGCCGGGAGCGCGAGCGGCTCTCCCGGGACATCCACGACGGGGTGCTGCAGGTGCTCGCCCTGGTCCAGCGGCGCGGCACCGAGAGCGGTGCCGGGAGCAGCGCCGAGGGCCTCGCCGAGCTCGGCCGCCTGGCCGGCGAACAGGAGCGCGCGCTGCGGGCGTTGATGACCGGCGGCCCGCTGCCCGCGCAGCGCGCCGCCGAGCCGACCGCCGCCGGGCCCGGCGACCTCACCGCCCTGCTGCGCCCGTACACCGACGAGCGGATCACGCTGTCCGCGCCCGGCACCCCCGTGCTGCTGCCGGGCCCGGCGGCCGGCGAGCTGGCGGCGGCGGTCGGCGCGGCCGTGGACAACGTGCGCCGGCACGCCGGGGAGGCGGCCCGCGCCTGGATCCTGGTCGAGGACGAGCCGGAGGCCGTCACGGTCAGCATCCGCGACGACGGGCCCGGCTTCGCCCCCGGGAGGCTCGGCGAGGCGGAACGGGCCGGGCGGCTCGGCGTCTCCCAGTCGATCCGCGGCCGGCTGGCGGACCTCGGCGGCACGGCCGAGCTGTACTCGGCGCCCGGGGAGGGCGTCGAGGTGGAACTGCGCGTCCCGAGGAAGGCCACCCGATGACTGATCAGGGCACGACCGAGCAGCCGAGCACCGACCGGCCGGTGCGGGTGATGGTGGTGGACGACCACCCGATGTGGCGCGAGGCCGTCTCGCGCGACCTGGCCGAGGCCGGGCTGGACGTGGTGGCCACGGCCGGGGACGGCGAGGAGGCCGTCCGCCGGGCCCGGGCCAGCTCGCCGCAGGTCGTCGTGCTGGACCTCAACCTGCCGAGCCTGCCCGGCGCCGAGGTGTGCCGCCAGGTGGTCGCGCACGACCCGGCGGTGCGGGTGCTGGTGCTGTCGGCCAGCGGCGAGCACCAGGACGTGCTGGAGGCGGTGAAGTCCGGGGCGACCGGGTACCTGGTGAAGTCGGCCGGGCGGGAGGAGCTGCTGGACGCCGTACGGCGCACGGCCGTGGGCGACGCGGTGTTCACCCCCGGGCTGGCCGGCCTGGTGCTCGGCGAGTTCCGCCGGCTGGCCGCCGAGCCGGCCCCGGCCTCGGCGCCGGACGTCCCGAAGCTGACCGCCCGGGAGACCGAGGTGCTGCGGCTGGTGGCGAAGGGCCTGTCGTACCGGCAGATCGCCGACCGGCTGGTGCTGTCGCACCGGACGGTGCAGAACCACGTGCAGAACACCCTGGGGAAGCTGCAGCTGCACAACCGGGTGGAGCTGGTGCGCTACGCGATCGAGCAGGGGCTGGACGAGGAGCTGTAGTCGGCCCGGCTACAGCTCCCCGCCCGACCGCTCAGCGCCGTACGGCCGTCGCGGAGCGCAGCAGGCCCGCGACGATGTCCGCGCCCTCGCGGGTGAGCACCGACTCGGGGTGGAACTGCAGGCCCGCGAAGCCGGGCCCGCGCAGCGCGTGGACGTCCCCGGTGGCGGCGTCCCGGGCGACCTCGACGCCCCGGGCGGCCAGCCGCTCCGCGTCGGCGTCGGAGCAGCGCGCGGTGAAGGTGTTGTAGAAGCCGACCGTCCGCTTGGTGCCGAACAGGTCGACGGTCTCCTGCGCCCCCTGGTACGGGACGGCCTTGCGGGCGAGCGGGAGGCCGAGCTCGGCGGCGAGCAGCTGGTGGCTGAGGCAGACGGCGAGCAGCGGGGCCGTCCGCTCGCCGGAGCGGACGGCGGCCAGGGCGTCGGCGACGACCGGCCGCAGCAGCGCCATCTTCGGGTCGTCGGCGAGCGCCGGGTCGCCCGGGCCGGGGCCGAGCACGAGCGGGCCGCGGTGCGCCGCGACCAGCTCGCGCAGGCCGGGCCGGTCGAAGCGGACGACGCCCACCTGGTGGCCGAGCGAGGTGAGCAGGTGGGCGAGCATCGCGGTGAAGGTGTCCTCGCCGTCGACGACCAGGGTCGGCTCGGGCTCGGTGACCTCGGCGGGCGACTGCATCCGCAGCCAGAACGGTGCGAGGTCGGCCCGGCGCGAGTCGAGCGCGGCCTGCACCCGGTGGTCGTCGGCGAGCCGGGGGCCGGTGGGGCCGGGCACCCGGGCGGTGGCGGGCCGGGCGCCGATGGCGGTGAGCACGCCGGCGGCCTTGGCGTGGGTCTCGGCGACCTCGGAGTGCGGGTCGGAGTGGCGCACGAGCGTCGCGCCGGCCCGGACGACCAGGCGGCCGGTGGCCGCGTCGATGTCGGCGGTGCGGATGCAGATGGGGGAGTCGAGCAGCTGCCCGCCGCTGGCGGAGCGGCCGATCAGGGCGAGCGCTCCGGAGTAGTAGCCGCGCCCGGTGGGCTCGTAGCGCTTGATGACCCGGGTGGCGTTCTGCACCGGGCTGCCGGTGACGGTGGCGGCGAACATGGTCTCGCGCAGCACCTCGCGGACGTCCATCGAGGTGCGGCCGCGCAGCTCGTACTCGGTGTGCGCGAGGTGGGACATCTCCTTGAGCCGTGGGCCGAGGACCTGGCCGCCGAGGTCGCCGACCGTGCACATCATCTTGAGCTCTTCGTCGACGACCATGGTCAGCTCTTCCAGTTCCTTGGGGTCGTGCAGGAACTGGAGCAGCGAGTCGAGGTCGGCGCCGCCGGCCGGGTAGCGGTAGGTGCCGGAGATCGGGTTCATCACGACGGTGCCGCCGCTCTGCCGGACGTGCACCTCGGGGGAGGCGCCGACCAGGACGCGTTCGCCCGTGTGCACCAGGAAGGTCCAGTAGGCGCCGCGCTCCTGCTCCAGCAGCCGGCGGAAGAGCGTGAGGGCCAGCGCGGGGGAGAAGTCCTCCAGCGTGGCGTGGAAGTCGCGGCGGATGACGAAGTTGGCGCCCTCGCCGTTGCCGATCTCCTCCTCGATCACCCGCTGGACCATCGCGGCGTACGTCTCGTCGTCGACGTCGAACCCGCCGCCGGTCAGTGAGACCGGCAACTGGGGTAGCGCGGCGGCGAGTTGGGCCAGGGGCAGGGCGTGCTGCTCGGCCACCGAGAGGGCCAGCAGCGGGGTGCCGTCGTCGTGCGCCTCGAAGCCGCGCTCGCGGATCTGCCGGTACGGGACGAGCGCGAGCAGGTCGTGCACCGGGCCGCCGGGCGGGGCGCCCTCGGGTACGGGCAGGTCGGCGAGGTGCTCGTAGGCGTCGACGGTGCCCAGCAGCACCTCGACGGTGTCCGGGGCGTGCCGGGGCGTGCGGCGGTGCAGCAGGGCGAAGGCGGGGGCGCCCGGGGCGGTGAGACGGGCGAGCAGCTCGGCGGCGGTGGTCACAGTACGGCTTTCCTTCCGGGGTGGATGGCGAGGGCGGTGCTGGGTCCGCTCCCGGAGGGCCGTCTGTTCCAACGTCGACGGCCGCCCCGAGGGGCGGCCGTCGTGTCGTCTAGGAACGCGCGATCGGTGGGCCACCCTCGGGGGAGGCCCACCACCAGGAGTGGTTGTGGGGCGCGTGCATGGGGCCGAGCGTAACGGATGGGGCCGAGCGGGTGAGCTCGGGAGCGGCGATTGTCCGGAAGGTGTCTCACCCAGCGAGCAAAGGGCACGGATCGTCGCCGTCACCCCGTAGCCTTGGCGCTGTGACCGTGACAAATCTCCACTCCTGGCAGTCCCTGCCCGCGGCGCAGCAGCCTGAATGGCCGGACCAAGAGGCTCTGCGCAAGACCCTTGCGGAGCTCGCCTCCTATCCGCCGCTCGTCTTCGCCGGCGAGTGCGACCAGCTGCGCGCCAGGCTCGGAGCCGTGGCGCGTGGGGAGGCGTTCCTGCTCCAGGGCGGCGACTGCGCCGAGGCCTTCGACGGCGTCTCGGCGGAGCACATCCGCAACAAGCTGAAGACCCTGCTCCAGATGGCCGCCGTGCTGACGTACGCGGCCTCCGTGCCGGTCGTGAAGGTCGGCCGGATCGCCGGCCAGTACTCCAAGCCGCGCTCCAAGTCGACCGAGACCCGCGACGGCGTGACGCTGCCGGTGTACCGCGGCGACTCGGTGAACGGCTTCGAGTTCACGCCCGAGTCCCGCATCCCGGACCCGGAGCGGCTGAAGCGGATGTACAACGCGTCCGCCGCGACGCTGAACCTGGTGCGCGCCTTCACCACCGGTGGCTACGCCGACCTGCGCCAGGTGCACGCCTGGAACCAGGACTTCGTGCGCAACTCGCCGGCCGGCCAGCGCTACGAGCAGCTCGCCCGGGAGATCGACAACGCCCTGGCCTTCATGAACGCCTGCGGGGTCGCCCCGGAGGAGTTCAAGACGGTCGAGTTCTTCTCCTCGCACGAGGCGCTGGTCCTGGACTACGAGACCGCGCTGACCCGCGTGGACTCGCGCACCGGCGAGCTGTACGACGTCTCCGGCCACATGGTGTGGATCGGTGAGCGCACCCGGCAGCTGGACCACGCGCACATCGAGTTCGCGTCCAAGATCCGCAACCCGATCGGGGTCAAGCTCGGCCCGACCACCTCGGTGGACGACGCGCTGACCCTGATCGAGAAGCTGGACCCGGAGCGCGAGCCGGGCCGCCTGACCTTCATCACCCGGATGGGCGCGGGCAAGATCCGCGACCACCTGCCCACCCTGGTGGAGAAGGTCACCGCCTCCGGCGCCCAGCCGGTGTGGATCTGCGACCCGATGCACGGCAACACCTTCGAGGCCTCCAGCGGCCACAAGACCCGCCGCTTCGACGACGTGCTCGACGAGGTCAAGGGCTTCTTCGAGGTGCACCGCGCGCTCGGCACCCACCCGGGCGGCATCCACGTGGAGCTGACCGGCGACGACGTGACCGAGTGCGTCGGCGGCGGCGACGAGGTGCTGGTCGACGACCTGCACCAGCGCTACGAGACGGCCTGCGACCCGCGGCTCAACCGCAGCCAGTCGCTGGACCTGGCGTTCCTGGTGGCGGAGATGTACCGGGGTCAGTAGGGCCCCGAATGCCCGCCCCGAGCCGCTTCCTGGAGGCGAGCGGGCGAGTGACTGTGACGAAAGCCCCTCCGGATTCGGGATTGCCGAGGCCGGAGGGGCTTTTTCGTACCCGGTTCGCCAGGTAAGGTGAGGCTCAGTGAACTAAGGCTTGCCTTAGTCAAGATCCACTCCGCTCCACCCCGGGAGAGACCGCGATGTACGTGTGCATGTGCCATGCGGTCACCGAGGCCCGGGTGAAGCAGGAGATCGACGGGGGTGCCAGCACCCCCCGCCAGATAGCCAAGGGCTGCAAGGCCGGCACCGACTGCGGGTCCTGCGTCCGGCGGATCCAGGCGCTGCTCGGCGAGCACGGCGCCCGGCCGTGCCCGACCGCCCGGCTGGCGGCCAAGCTGGGCCTGGCCGATCCGGAGGCCGAGGCCGCGCCGGCCGACCCCGCACCGGCCCCGGCGGCTCCCGCCACGATCGCCGTGGCACCCGTGCTGCCGCTCCGGGTGGCCTGAGCCTCAGGACCGTCTCAGGACTCCGGCTGCTCGATCAGCTGGGCGATGTAGAGCGCCTCGCCGAGCTTCTCCAGCAGTTCCAGCTGGGTGTCGAGGTAGTCGATGTGGTGTTCCTCGTCGGCCAGGATGTCCTCGAAGATGTTCGCCGAGGTGACGTCGTTCTTGGCCCGCATCACCACGATCCCGCGCTTGAGCCGGTCGATCGCCTCGACCTCGATCTGGCGGTCCGCCTCGAACATCTCCTTGACCGTCTGGCCGATCCGGACGTGGAACAGCCGCTGGTAGTTGGGCAGGCCCTCCAGGAACAGGATCCGGTCGGTGAGCGTCTCGGCGTGCTTCATCTCGTCGAAGGACTCGTGCCGGGTGTACTTGGCGAGCTTCGTCCAGCCGAAGTTCTCCTGCATCTTGGCGTGCAGGAAGTACTGGTTGATGGCGGTCAGCTCGGCGGTGAGCTGCTCGTTGAGGAACTCGATGACCTCCGGGTCGCCCTGCATGGCGGTGCCTCCCTGCGTAAACGTCCTGCGGTGCCCGGCGGTCGGGCCTGCGCTGGGCATCCTGGCACCGTGATGGGAAGAAATTCCAGTAAGTGCACACTCACTAGGACATGTGTCGGAATATCCGATTTGTGCGGAAGTGGAGGGGTGGGCGATCGACCGTTGGCCCGTACGGGCGGGGCGCGAACCGGTGCCAAGGGGCGCGCGTGGGGCGCCGCCCGCCGTCTGTCACCATGGAGCCATGGGTCAGTCCGAGCAAGAACCGCTTCCGCCGTCTGACCCGGGCCGGCCTGAGGCCGAGGCCGAGCTCCCGCCGGGGCAGCGCGTGCAGCGCGGCTGGCCCGCCCTGCACTACGGACCCGTCCCCCGGTTCAACCGGCTGACCTGGGACCTCCAGGTGTTCGGCGCCACCGCCTCGGCCGAGAAGCACAGCTGGGACTTCGCCGCCTTCAACGCCCTGCCCCGCACCACCGTCCGCGCCGACCTGCACTGCGTCACCAAGTTCTCCGTGCTCGGCAACGAGTGGACGGGCGTGCCTGCCGCCGCCCTGCTCGACCTCGCGCCCCCGGCACCGGGCGTCACCCACGTGATGGTCTGGGCCGAGTACGGCTACAGCGCCAACCTGCGGCTGGCGGACTTCGCCGACGAGCGCACCCTGCTCGCCACCCACCGCAACGGCGAGCCGCTGACCGCCGAGCACGGCTTCCCGGTGCGGCTGGTCGTCCCCCGGCTGTACGCCTGGAAGGGCCCCAAGTGGGTCCGCGCGGTCGAGTACATGCGGGCCGACCGGCGCGGTTTCTGGGAGGAGCGCGGCTACCACAACCTCGCCGACCCGTGGCGCCAGCAGCGCTACTCCCACCAGGAGGAGCCCGGGGACGGACCGCTGCGCTGAACCGCGTCCTTCTGTCGAACCGCTCTAGATGAACGGGAAGTTGACCGTCACGACGGACCGCTGCGGGCGCCGCTCGCCGGCCGCCGGGGACTGGCCGGACACCTTGCCGGTGCCGAACAGGTTCACCCCGCTGGTCTGCATCGTGAAGCCGGCCGCCTGGAGCGCCTTCTGCGCGTCCTCCTTGCTCATCCCGGTCACGTCCGGGACGGGCACCATGCCCTTGCTCACCACCAGCGACACCGCGGTGTTCTCCGGCAGCTGCTGCCCGGCGGCCGGCGAGCTGCTGATCACCGCGCCCTCGGCCACGGCGTCGTTGTAGGTCTCGGTGACCGTGCCCCTGGTCAGCTGGACGCCGGTCAGCGCGGCGGCGGCCTGGTCGGCGGGCTTGCCGACGAGGTCCGGCACCGCGATCCGCTTGGGGCCCTTGGAGACGGTGACCGTCACGGTGTCGCTGCGGCGGGTGCGCGTGCCCACCCCGGGGTCGCTGGAGATCACCTGCCCGGCTGGCACGGACTCGCTGTACACCTCGACGAACTTCCCGTGCATGCCCTCGTCGTCGAGCAGGCGCTGCGCCTCGGCGCGGTCCTTGCCGAGCACGCCGGGCACCGGCCCGTACAGGCCCTGGGTCAGCCCGTACGTGGCGCCGCCGACCGCCAGCACCAGGGCGGTCAGCACGGAGGCCCAGATCAGCGGCTTGCGGGGGAGGCGGCGCGGCCGGCCCGGTCGGCGCACCCGGGCCGGGGCCGGCTCGTCGTACGGGCGCGGCTCGGCGAGCAGCTGGTCCATCAGCTCCGGCGGCACGTCCAGCACGCTGGTGCGCTCGGTCGGCGGGGCGTCGGCGGGCCGGGGCAGCGGCTGGATCACCGAGGTCGGCTCGCTGGTCGGGTAGCGCGGGCTGGGCCGGGTGGAGGCGGGCGGTTCGGCGTCCAGCTCCGCCGGGGTGAGGCCGCGGCGCACCCGCTGCAGTGCGGCGAGCAGCTCGACCGCGTCGTACGGGCGGGCCTCGGGGCTGCGGGAGCAGGCGCCGGCCACTATCGCGTCCAGCGCCGGGGCGACGGCGGGGGCGACCAGCGAGGGGGCGGGGACGTCCTCGTGCAGGTGCTTGTACATGACCTGGACGGGGTTGTCGCCGGTGTGCGGGCGGCGGCCGGTGAGCATCTCGTACAGCAGGATGCCGGCCGCGTAGACGTCGACCCGCTGGTCGGTGGGCGCGTCCGGGAGGATCTGCTCGGGGGCCAGGTAGGAGACGGTGCCGAGGACGGTGGCGCCGGTCGCGGTGGTGGCCGAGGTGGGGGCGCCGTCCGCGCTGCCCAGCACCCGGACCAGGCCGAAGTCGGCGACCTTGACCAGGCCGCTCTCGGTGATCAGCACGTTCTCCGGCTTGACGTCCCGGTGCACCAGCCCGGCCCGGTGGGCGGCGCCGAGCGCGGCGAGCACCGGCTCCAGGACGTCCAGCGCGGCCCGCACCGACAGCGCGCCGCGGTCGCGCAGCAGGTCGCGCAGGGTGCGGCCGGGGACGTACTCCATGGCGAGGAAAACGTTTCCGCCGTCCGCGCCCTGGTCGAAGACGTTGACCACGTTGGGGTGGGTGAGCCGGGCGACGGCCTTGGCCTCGCGGATGAAGCGGGCGGTGAACCCCTCGTCGCCGGCCAGCTGCGGGTGCATCACCTTGAGCGCGACGACCCGGTCGAGCCGGGTGTCGGTGCCCCGGTAGACGGTGGCCATCCCGCCGGTCGCGATGCGCTGCTCGACCCGGTACCGGCCGTCGAGCAGGGTACCGGTCAGCGGGTCGTGCGATGCCATGTCCACCCGGGGGAGTCTAGTGGCGGTCCCGGACCGCCGGTCCCGGCGCACACTGCTCCGGGACCGGCTTGTGACATGGCCGACAGGAGCCCTAGAAGGCCGGGTGCTCGCGGGTGTCCAGGTCGGCCCGGCCGGCCATCGCGGAGGAGGCCTCGGCGTGGAAGCGGCGCGGGATGCGGCCGGCCCGGTGCGCCAGGCGCCCGGCCTCGGCGGCGTGCCGCATCGCCTCGGCCATCAGCACCGGGTCCTGGGCCCGGGTCACCGCGGAGGCGAGCATCACCGCCGAGCAGCCCAGCTCCATCGCCAGCGCCACGTCGGAGGCGGTGCCGGCGCCCGCGTCCAGGATGACCGGGACGCCCGCGCTCTCCACGATCAGCTGGAAGTTGTGCGGGTTGCGGATGCCCAGGCCGGAGCCGATCGGCGAGCCCAGCGGCATGATCGCCGCGCAGCCGACGTCCTCCAGCTTGCGGGCCAGCACCGGGTCGTCGTTGGTGTACGGGAGCACGGTGAAGCCGTCGTCGACGAGCGTCTCGGCGGCGTCCAGCAGCTCGATCGGGTCGGGCAGCAGGGTCCGCTCGTCGGCGATCACCTCCAGCTTCACCCAGTCGGTGCCGAGCGCCTCGCGGGCCAGCCGGGCGGTCAGCACGGCCTCCCCGGCGGTGAAGCAGCCGGCCGTGTTGGGCAGCACCCGGATGCCGTTGCGGGTCAGCACGTCCAGCACGGAGCCCTGGGTGCCGGCGTTCACCCGGCGCATCGCCACCGTGGTCAGCTCGGTGCCGGAGGCGAGCAGCGCCCGCTCCAGGACCTCCAGGCTGGGGGCGCCGCCGGTGCCCATGATCAGCCGGGAGGAGAAGGTCGTCCGGGCGATGGTCAGCAGGTCGTCGGCCATGGTCAGCCTCCCTGGACGGCGGTGAGGATCTCGATCCGGTCGCCGCCGCTGAGCGTCGTCTCGGACCACGAACTGCGCGGCACCACGGCCTCGTTGAGCGCGGCGGCGACGCCGGTGTTGGCGGCGCTCACGGTGGCCACCAGCTCGGCGAGGGTGGTCGTGGCGGGCAGCCGGCGGGGCTCGCCGTTGACGGTCAGGGCGATCTCGGTCATGCGGAGGCCTTCGTGACGGGGTGGTCCTGGGCGAACCGGGCGGGCGTGAACGGCCTTGCCAGCTCCGGGACTTCGCCGGTGGTCAGGTAGTCGGCGAGCAGGTCGGCGGTCACCGGGGTGAGCAGCACGCCGTTGCGGTAGTGGCCGGTGGTGGCGACCAGGCCGGGCAGCGAGGTCGGGCCCAGTAGCGGGGCGTTGTCCGGCGAGCCCGGGCGCAGCCCGGCCGAGGTCTCCAGCAGTGGGAGTTCGGTGATCCCCGGGACCAACTCATGCGCGTCGCGCAGGAGTTCGTACACGCCGCCGGCGGTGACGGTGGTGTCGTAGCCCTGCTCCTCGGTGGTCGCGCCGACCACCAGCTCGCCGTTCTCGCGCGGGACGAGGTAGATGTGCCGGCCGCGCACCACGGCGCGCACGTTGCGGGAGAGGAACGGCCGGTAGGCGTCCGGTATCCGCAGCCGCAGCACCTGCCCCTTCACCGGGCGGATCGCGGGCAGCACGCCCTCGGGCAGGCCGGGCAGCCGGTGGCTGTGCGGGCCGGCGGCGAGCACGACCTGGTCGGCGCGCACCGTCTCCCCGGTGCGGAGCCGGGCGCCGACCGCGCGGCCGTCCTCGACCAGCAGCTCGACGGCCTCGGTGCGGTGCAGCAGCACGTCCGTCCGCTCGCAGGCGGCGACCAGCGCGGTGAGCAGCCGCCGGGGATCGACCTGGTGGTCGTCCGCGACGTGCAGGCCGCCGCGCACGCCGGGGGCGAGCATCGGTTCCAGCTTGCGGGCCTCCCGGCCGCTCAGCCAGGTCGAGTCCAGGCCGAGCCGCTGGTGGAAGGCGTGCAGTTCGCGCAGTTCCTCGCGGTCGTCGGAGTCCAGCGCGACGGCGACCGTGCCGCAGCGGCGGTAGCCGGTCTCCGCGCCGCCGCTCGCCTCGGTGAGCTCGGCGGCGAAGGCCGCGTACCGCTCGTTCGAGGCCGTGCCGAGGCGCAGCAGCGGCTCCTCGCCGTACTGCAGCTCGGTGACCGGGGCGAGCATTCCGGCCGCGACGGCGGCCGCCCCGCCCCCGGGGGAGGGGTCGACCACGATCACGGTCCCCGTGCCGCGCTGCGCGGCGCGCCAGGCGACGGCGAGGCCGATGATGCCCCCGCCGATCACCAGCACGTCGGCGCGGGCGCCCGATGGCAAGCGTGACAAAGCTGCTCTGCTCCCTTCGCCGGTATGACCCGGATCAGGTTCGGACGGTCGCGGGCCGTGCCAGCCCGCCTCTCAGCCCGGTTCGCCGGGCTCCCGTGTGTGCCACCACCTTAACGCCGGGGGTCGGTGCGGCCGAAGGGCCGTACGCAGGGCGGCCGGCGGGGCCGTGAAGGGCCCTGAGTACAGTGACGGGCGTGGCAGAGCTGAGCGGAACGGACCAGGTGGTCGTCGTCGTCGGAGCCGGGCTGGCCGGGGCGCAGTGCGCCCTGAAGCTGCGGCAGGGCGGCTGGCGGGGGCGGATCGTGCTGGTCGGCGAGGAGCCGCGCGCGCCGTACGACCGGCCGCCGCTCTCCAAGGACGTGCTCCTCGGCAAGGCCGACGCCACCACCCTGGACATCGACTACGACGAGCTCGGCGTCGAGCTGCTGCTCGGCCGCCGTGCCACCGGCCTGGCCCCCGGCGTGCTGCACACCGACGCCGGCGAGCTGCCGTACGACGCGCTGGTGATCGCCACCGGCGCCGTCCCGCGCGCCCTGCCCGGCGCCGACCGGGCCCACCTGCTGCACACCCTGGACGACGCCCTGGCGCTGCGCGCGCTGCTGCGCCCCGGCCGCCGGCTGGTGCTGGTCGGCGCGGGCTGGATCGGCGCCGAGGTGGCGACGGCCGCGCGGCAGGCCGGCTGCGAGGTGACCGTGGTGGAGGCCGGCCCGGCGCCGCTGCCGGGCGCGCTGCCGGTCGAGGTGGGCTCGGCGATGGCCGCCTGGTACGCGGAGGCCGGGATCGGGCTGCGCTGCGGCGTCGGGGTCGAGGCGGTGGAGCCGGGCGCGGTGCGGCTGGCGGACGGCTCGCACCTGGCCGCCGACGAGGTGGTGGTCGGCATCGGCGCCCGGCCCGCGACCGGCTGGCTGGCCGGCTCCGGCGTCGAGCTGGACGCGACCGGCGCCGTCGTCGTGGACGGGCGGCTGCGCACCAACCTGCCCGGCGTCCTCGCGGTCGGGGACTGCGTCAGCTACCCCTCGGCCCGGGCCGGCGGCCGGCTGGCCGTCCAGCACTGGGACCACGCCCTGCAGTCCGGCGAGGCGGCCGCCGCCGCGGTGCTCGGCGCGGACGCGCCCGCGTACGACCCGGTGCCGTACTTCTGGTCCGAGCAGTTCGGGCGGATGGTGCAGTACGCCGGCCGGCACGCCGAGGGCGACCGGCTGGTGTGGCGCGGCAGCCCGCAGGACGCCTCCTGGGCGGTGCTCTGGCTGCGCGACGGCGTGCCGAGCGCGCTGCTGACCGTGGACCGGCCGCGCGACCTCACCCAGGGGCGGAAGCTGATCGAGCGCGGCACGGCGCTGGACCCGGCCCGCGCGGCCGACCCGGAAGTGCCGCTCAAGGCGGCGGTGCGCTGACCTCACGGGTGCTCGTGACCGGGCCCTTGGTGCGCGGGGCCCCGTGGAGGTGGCAGTCTGGTGCCGTGAGTGAGATCGATGCCAAGACTGACGCCCTGGTCCCCGAGTGGCTGTACCTGCCCGACATCTCCGAGCGGTGGGGTGTGCTGGTCACCGAGGTCCGCAACATGGTCAAGAAGGGTGACCTGATCGCGGTCCGCCGCGGTCCCAACAAGTCGCTGCAGGTCCCGGCGGCGTTCATCGACGAGGACGGCCCGGTCAAGCACCTGGTCGGCCTGCTGACCGTGCTGCGGGACAGCGGCTTCAGCGACGACGAGATCATCGCGTGGATGTTCACCGAGGACGCGTCGCTGCCCGGCACCCCGGTGCAGGCCCTGTGGGAGAACCGCGCGACCGAGGTCAAGCGCCGCGCCCAGGCCATGGCGCTGTGACGACCGACCGCCGCGCCCGCCTGGCGGACGCCCGGCTCTACCTGTGCACCGACGCCCGTCGCGCGCAGGGCGACCTGGCCGAGTTCCTCGACGAGGCGCTGGCCGGCGGGGTGGACATCGTCCAGCTCCGCGACAAGGGCCTGGAGGCGAAGCAGGAGCTGGCGGCGCTGGAGGTCTTCGCCGACGCCTGCCGCCGGCACGGCAAGCTGCTGGCCGTCAACGACCGCGCCGACGTCGCCCACGCGGCCCGGCCGGACGTGCTGCACCTGGGCCAGGACGACCTGCCGGTGCCGGCCGCCCGGGCGATCCTCGGCGAGGACGTCCTGATCGGGCGCTCCTGCCACGCCGAGTCCGAGGTGGACGCGGCGATCGCCGAGCCGGGCGTGGACTACTTCTGCACCGGCCCGGTCTGGCCGACCCCGACCAAGCCGGGCCGCCACGCGCCGGGCCTCGGCCTGGTCGGGTACGCCGCGAAGCAGCCCACCGGCCGGCCGTGGTTCGCGATCGGCGGGATCGACCTCGGCAACCTCGACGAGGTGCTGGCGGCCGGCGCCCGCCGGATCGTGGTGGTCCGGGCGATCACCGCGGCGGACGACCCGCGGGCGGCCGCCGCCGAGCTCGCCCGCCGGGTGCGCGCGGCGGTCTGAGCCGAACGACGCCGAACGACGCCGAATGACCGGGCGCCGTCGCCGTCCGCCCGTACGGACTCCAGTACGTACGGACTCAGTACTTGCGGACGGTGGCGGCCTCGGCCAGCGCCAGCAGCACCTCGCGGGCCCGCTCGTCCGCCAGCGGCGCCGCCGCCAGCGCGGCCAGCGCGTGCCGCATCAGTTCGGCGATCCGCTGCTCCACGCGCTCGGGCGCGCCGCTGCGGGCGACCAGCTCGCGCAGCTCGACGACCTCGGCCGCGGCCAGGTCCGGCGCGCCGAGCCGGCGGTCCAGGTGCCGGGCCTCGTCGGGCGACAGGCCGCGCATCGCGTGCGCGACCAGCAGGGTGCGCTTGCCCTCGCGCAGGTCGTCCCCGGCGGGCTTGCCGGTGACCGCCGGGTCCCCGAAGACGCCGAGCAGGTCGTCCCGCAGCTGGAAGGCCTCGCCCAGCGGCAGCCCGAACGCGCCGAGCGCCTCGACCAGCTCCGGTCCGGCGCCGGCCAGCAGGGCGCCGACCTGCAGGGGGCGCTCGATGGTGTACTTCGCCGACTTGTAGTGCAGCACGGTCTGCGCGCGCTCCAGCGCGCCGTCGTCGGCCGAGTCGCCGGCCACCGGCTCCAGCACGTCCAGGTACTGGCCGACCATGACCTCGGTGCGCATCAGGTCGAACACCGGCTTGGCGGCCAGCACGGCGGCCGGCTCCAGGCCCGAGCGCAGGAACAGCTCGTCGCACCAGATCAGCAGCAGGTCGCCGAGCAGCACCGCGGCCGAGGCGCCGTACTGCTCGCGGTCGCCGCGCCAGCCGCTGTCCCGGTGCAGCGCCTCGAAGCGGCGGTGCACGGAGGGCAGGCCGCGGCGGGTGTCGCTGCGGTCCATCAGGTCGTCGTGCACCAGGGCGCTGGCCTGCAGCAGCTCCAGCGCGGCCGCCGCGTGGGCGATCCCGTCGCCGGCCGCCGGGCCGCCCGCGGCGCGCCAGCCCCAGTAACAGAAGGCGGGGCGCAGCCGCTTGCCGCCGTCCAGCAGGAAGTCGCGCAGCGCCTCGGTGGCGGGCGCCAGCTGCGGCGAGATCTTGTCGAGCAGCGCGGCCTGGCCGTCCATGAACCCGGCGAGGGCGTCGTTGACGCGGGTACGGACGTCCTCCACGTCGATGGGGTTGGCCGGCCGGTTGCTGGACGAGGTCACGATGGGGCTCCGCTGATTCACTCGGGTGCAGCAAGCGTAGCGGGGCGGCTGGGAACATCCGTGCGAGCCGGCGCCGGGGCCGTACCGGCCATGGCCGGACATAGCCGGAATACCGCCCATCGACCGTCTCACCAGGTGGGACCGGGTTGTCGGCCGCCCGAACCCGGCCGATAGCCTGTCAGCATGGCACTCGGTATCGCTTCCACCCGGACGGACCGCGCACTGACGGTCCGCGAGCTGCTGGCGGCCGGCAAGCGGTCCTTCTCGTTCGAGTTCATGCCGCCCCGCACCGAGGTGGGCGAGCAGAAGCTCTGGGACGCCATCCGCCGCCTCGAACCGCTCGACCCGAACTTCGTCTGCATGACGTACGGCGCCGGCGGCTCCTCGCGCGAGCGCACCGTCAACATGGTCGGCCGCATCGCCACCGAGACGACGCTGACCCCGGTCGCCCACCTGACCGCCGTGGACCACTCGATCGCCGAACTGCGCAACATCATCGGCCAGTACGCCGACCAGGGCGTGCGCAACGTCCTGGCCGTCCGCGGCGACCCGCCCGGCGACCCGATGGGCGAGTGGGTCCGGCACCCCGAGGGCGTCACCTACGCGTACGAGCTGGTCGAGCTGATCAAGGGGATCGGCGACTTCTGCGTGGGCGTCGCCGCCTCGCCGAACATGCACCCGCGCTCCACCGACTGGGACGAGGACATCCGGCACTTCGTCGGGAAGATCCGGGCCGGCGCGGACTACGCCATCACCCAGATGTTCTTCGAGGTCGACGACTACCTGCGGCTGCGCGACCGGGTCGCGGCGGCCGGCTGCGAGGCGCCGATCATCCCGGAGATCATGCCGGTCACCAACGCCAAGCAGCTGGAGCGCTTCCCGCAGCTCAGCGGCTCGGCCTTCCCGGCCGAGCTGGAGGCCCGGCTGCGCGCGGCCATCGACGACCCGGCGGCGCTGCGGGCGGTCGGCATGGAGCACGCCACCGCGATGGCCGAGCGGCTGCTCGCCGAGGGCGCGCCCGGCCTGCACTTCATCACGCTCAACCACTCCACCGCGACGCTGGAGATCTACCAGAACCTCGGCCTGCACGTGCGCTGAGCGGGGCGTTCGTGCCCGTTCACGCGCCCGTTCACGAGCCTGTCACCGTCCGGACGGTGACGGGCTCGGTCGTGTGCGGCCGGGGCCCGGGGCGGAGGGAACGCGATGCGGTACCTCGGCCGTTGAACCGGTACAGTCGCCGCACACGCGCGGCGCGCGCGGGCACGCGACTGGAGGTAGCGGGCGGATGGGCATCGGATACCTGCTGCTGTACGTCGCGTTGGCGGTGGTGGCGCTCTGGCTGGTCGCCGAGGTGCTGCTGCAGAACCGGGCGCCGCTGCACTGGCGCCTCCTCGCGCTGGCCGGCTTCCTCGGCGTCGCTGCCGGCATGACGCTCGGCTCGGTCGTGGTGATCGGTGCCGGGGCCGTCCTGTTCGCGGTCGGCCAGACCTTCGTCACCCTCTCGGTCAAGCGCGGCTACCAGGCCGGCTGGTCCCTGCGGAAGGCGGACGGCAGCCTGCCCGGTCCGCTCGCCAAGGTGCCCCTGCTCGGCGCCCTGACCGGCGGCGCCGCCGTCGCCGCGGCGGCCGCGGCCGCCGAGGAGCGGGTCGGCGAGGTCGGCTCGGTGGAGGAGGCGGCCCCGGACGAGGTCGCGCAGGACGTCCCGGAGGTCGAGCGGACGGCCGCCTTCGAGCCGCAGGGCCTCGCCGAGGACGGCGTCTACGCGCCCGGCTACTACGAGCAGCAGCCGGAGGCCCAGCCCCAGGCCGGGCAGCACCAGGCCGGGCAGCACCAGGACTTCCAGCACCAGGCCGGGCAGCACCAGGACTTCCAGCACCAGCAGCAGGACCCGTACGCCGGCGCCTACCAGGCGGGCTACGACCAGCAGCAGTGGCAGACCCAGCAGCAGCCGGCCTACGCCTCCTACGACCAGGCGTACGGCGGCTACCCGCAGCAGCACCAGGACCTCCAGCACCAGCAGCAGGACCCGTACGCCGGCGCCTACCAGGCGGGCTACGACCAGCAGCAGTGGCAGGCCCAGCCGCAGGGGTGGGACCAGAGTGCCCAGCAGCAGTGGCAGCCCCAGCAGGCCGTCCCGCAGCAGGCCGTCCCGCAGCAGCCGGGCTACGACCAGCACCAGCACTACGGCTACCAGCAGCAGAACACCTGGCAGCAGGGCTGAGCCGGCCCGCCCGTCACGCCGGGCCGATCAGGCCGGCCGTGATGCAGGCCGACATGCCGACCCGGGCCAGTCCACCGCCCGGGTGGGCGCCGCCGCCGACCAGGTAGAGGCCCGGGACGGGCGACTCGTTGGCCGCCTTCAGGCCCGAGGACGGCGCGACGGAGCCGGCGAGCACCGGCTGGGCGACGGCACCGAACAGCGCGCCGGTCTCCCGCCGGGTGTCCTCCGGGGTGCGCACCACCCGCCACAGCACCCGCTCGCGCAGGCCGAGACCGGCCGCGTCGACGTGGGCGAGCAGCCGGTCGGCGTAGTGGTCGGCGAAGCCGGGGGCCGTCCAGTCGACCTCGTCCTGGGCCGGGACGGTCGCGGTCAGCACCACGCTCTCGTGCGCGTCGTCCGGGCGCAGCGTCGGGTCGTCCGGGCGCAGCACCTGGACGGTCGGGCGCTCGCAGGGCGGCTCACTGAGGGTGAGCGCGTTCGCCTCGGCGGCCGGGTCCGCGGCGTGCACGACCGTCCGGTGCACGGTGCCGGCCGGCCGGCCGCCGCGCAGGGCCAGCAGCACGCTGAACCGGCCGGGCACCTCGACCGGCTCCCACTCCCGGGGCGGAACCCCCGGCCAGTCGGCGATGCCCTGGCGGAACAGCGCGTCCGTGTCCATCGCGGAGATCACCACGTCCGCGGCGATCCGGCCGTCCGCCGTCTCGACGCCGCGGGCCCGGCCGTCCTCGACGACCACCCGGGTGACGGGCGTGTCGAAGCGGAACGCGACCTTGCGCAGCTCGCAGCGCCGGTACACCGCGTCCGCCAGCGCCCGCAGCCCGCCCCGGACGTACCAGACGCCGAAGGACTGCTCCATGTACGCCAGCACGGCGGCCCCGGCCGGGGCCTGCCCGGCGGTCAGGCCGTACCGCAGCGCGGGCTCGCCCAGCAGCGCGGTCAGGCCCGGATGGCCGCCGAGCTGCCGGTGCGCCACGGTGTCGAGCGTCCAGCGGACCGGCCTGCGCAGCCGGGCCAGGCCGGTGCGCGGCGGGACGGGGTACGGGTCGGTGTCGAACACCGCGCGGTCGGCCGGGGTCAGCACGCCGTGCTCGGACGGCAGCGGCTCCTCCAGCAGCGGGCGCCGGGTGGCCTCCCAGACCGTGCGGCCGTGGTTCATCACCGCGCTCCAGCGGGCGCCCGAGCCGGCGCCGAAGGCGGCGTCCAGGGCCTGGCTGACGCCGCCGCGCGAGGCGTTGGGCAGGGTCAGGTCGGTGCCGTCCGGGAACAGGTGCCGGCTCTCCGGGTCGACGGGCGTCAGCTCGACCAGCTGCTCCAGCGGCTCCTTGCCGGTCTTCAGCGCGAGGTCGCGGTAGACGGCGGGCAGGGTGAGCAGGCCGGGGCCGGTGTCGAAGGCGAAGCCGTCGCGCTCGTACCGGCCGACCATGCCGCCGTACGTGCCGCTCGCCTCGCAGACCGTCACCCGGTGGCCGAGGGTCGCCAGCCGGGAGGCCGCCGCGAGCCCGCTCATTCCTGCACCGATGACGACGATCTCTGCCATGGCACCCGATCCTAGATCGCCGTCAGACGTGGGCCTGCGCCCGGGCGGCCCGGCGCTCGCGGCGGCGGGCCCGGAAGGCCCGGATCCGGGAGACGGCCAGCCACACCAGCAGCAGGCCGGCGGCCAGCAGCACGGCGGCGATCGAGGCGGCCGGCCACGGGTGGAAGATCGCCAGGGTGACCAGGCCGCCCACCGACAGGTCCTCCAGCAGGCTGACCGCGATGTTGCTGGCCGGCTCGGGCGAGGTGTTGACGGCCATCCGCAGCGAGGCCTTCACCAGGTGGGTGACCAGCGCCGTGGTGCCGCCCACCGCGCCGGCGGCGACCTCGCCGAGCGACCCCGGGTCGTGGCTCGCCATCAGCACGCCCACGGTGGCGCCGGCGACCGGCCGGATCACGGTGTGCACCAGGTCCCAGACGCTGTCCACGTACGGGATCTTGTCGGCCACCGCCTCCAGCAGGAACAGCAGCGCCGCGGCGACCAGCACGTCCGTGCGCTCCAGCGCGGGCGGCACCGACTCCGCGCCGGCGAAGCGGCCCAGCAGCCCGAGCAGCAGCACCACCGCGTACGCGTTGATGCCGCTGGCCAGCCCGCTGGTGAAGATCAGCGGCACGATCGTCATCGCACTCCCATGGTTCGGACCCCGGCCGTACCGTACCGGCCCGCCGACCGGGACGTCCGCGCAGGTCGCGGTGGTTCCCGGGGCGGTCGGCCGGTCGGGGCGGATCTGAGTACGGGTACTCAGATCCGGGGTTGAGTAGCGGAGCGGATGCCCGCGCACCCGCCGGGACGGGAGAGTGGTGGCACCCGGGAGGCCGGCGCGTCGGGCGTCCGACCGCCCGGGGGTGGCGGACCCGTCCGTCCCCGGCCGCGACGGCCGGCGGACGGCGGCGGAGGTCCGTCGAGGGCGCCGGTCACGGGCCCCGCACCGCCGGCACGGGGCGGCGGAGCGGGCCGGGGGGAGACCGGCCGACCCGGGGGGAGTTCGCTCCGCCGCCCGCGGGGGGACGGCGGAGCGGGGCACACGGCGGCGGCGCGGAGCGGGGGAACGGTTCGCGCCCGCCGCCGGAATGCTGCCCGAAGCACCGTCAGGACCGCGTTGTCAGTGGTCCCGTTCACGATGGAGGAGCACGGGCCGCCCGGTCCGCGCGCTGCCTCGGAACGGGGGAGACCATGACCATCAGCCGTCCTGAGCCCGTCACCGCCCGCCTCCACTCCGCCGCCCTGCCGTACGACCGGGGCCCGCGCCCCGCCGGCGGCGACGTCCACCCCGTGCTGCGCCGGATCGCCGCGCCGCCCGCAGCCCTCGACCTGCTCACCGACGCGCACCGCACCCTCGCCCGGGCCCGGGCCCTGGAGGACCCGCTGGAGCGCTACGCCACCGCGCACCTGGCCGCGCTGCGCACGGTGGCGGCCGTCCTGGCGGTGCGCGGCCGGCCGGAGAAGAACCCGCGCCGGCGCAAGGCGATCCGCAGCGCCTGGGAGGTGCTGCCCGAGGTGGCCCCCGAACTCGCCGAGTGGGCGGTGTACTACGGCGCCGGCGCCCGCCGCCGGGCCGCCGCCGAGGCCGGGATCCGGGGCGCGGCCTCCGCCCGCGACGCCGACGACCTGATCCGCAACTCCGCCCTGTTCCTGCGGCTGGTCGAGCGGCTGCTCGGCCTGCGCGCGGCCCCGCCCGCGCCCCGGCTGCCGCTGGACGCCGGTGACCCGAGCGGGGGTGGGCCGAGCGTGTGACGACCCGGTCTAAGGTGGAGGCGTTCTGATCGAACTCCACGTGCCAAGGAGCCCGACCGTGTACCCGACGCGTCCCCGCAGTTCCCTGCGTACCGCCGTGGTGTGGGAGGTGGTGCGGGCAGCCCTGGAGAAGCGGGCGGCCGAGCTGGACCGGCCGGTGCTCGACGTGGTCGACACCGGTGGCGGCACCGGCAACTTCGCCGTGCCCGTGGCCAAGCTCGGCCACCGGGTGACCGTGGTCGACCCGAGCCCGGACGCGCTGTTCGCGCTGGAGCGCCGGGCCGCCGAGGCCGGGGTGACCGACCTCGTCCGGGCCGTCCAGGGCGACACCCAGACGCTGCCCGAGGTGGTCGACCCGGGCAGCGTGGACGCGGTGCTCTGCCACGGCGTGCTGGAGGTCGTCGACGACCCGGCCGAGGCGCTCGGCAGCCTGGCCGCCGCCCTGCGCCCGGGCGGGTTCGTCAGCCTGCTGGCCGCCAACCGCAACGGCGCCGTGCTGGCCCGCGCGCTGGCCGGGCACTTCACCGAGGCCCGCACCGTGCTCTCCGCCACGGACGGCCGCTGGGGCGAGCAGGACCCGATGCCGCGCCGCTTCACCGGCGAGGAACTGGGCCGGCTGGCCGAGGCCGCGGGCCTGCGGGTGGAGTCGGTGCACGGTGTCCGGGTCTTCGCCGACCTCGTTCCCGGCGTGCTGGTGGACACCGAGCCGGGCGCCATGGAGGCGCTGCTGAAGCTGGAGGAGGCGGCCGCCGCCCAGCCCGCGTTCCACGCCGTCGCCACCCAGCTGCACCTGCTGGCCACCCTGGCCTGAAACCGCCGCGGAACCCCCCGCCCGCCGCTGTCCCGGCCGTCCGCCGCCGTACGGTTCGCACCCCGTCCGGCGGCGGTTCGCCGCGCGGACGCCTTCCGGACGCCCTGCGCCCGCTTCGGGTCGCGCCGTGGCCCGTTCGTGAAGCTCCCCAGGTCCGGGCCGATTCCACCCGTTCGGGCACTTGTCCGGCTCGCACGGCGTTGAGCCGGGTGCGGCCCCGACCGGCCGAAGTGGCCCGTCCCACGCGGCGCAGACCACTCCGGAACCGGCTCGTGGACCGTATGATCTGGGTAAAGCCGGAAAGCATGACCGCCGGACGCGTGGGGCATATGGCTGACACGGGCCGGGCCCCCGCACAGGCGTCCGACCACGTGCCCCAAGGCTGATTTGGACTGGCCGCCCCGACCGGGGTGGCGGACCGGTCGCACCCGCGACCGACGAGTAGGAGGACTCCGTGCCGCTCTCGGAGCACGAGCAGCGACTGCTCGACCAGATGGAGCGAGCGCTGTATGCCGAAGATCCCAAATTCGCGTCGGCGCTCGAAGGATCCGGGCTGCGCACCTACACCCGTCGGCGGGTCTACCTGGCCGTCGCCGGCTTCGTGGTGGGCATCGGCCTGCTGATGGGCGGCATGGTCGTCCCGGACCAGATCTGGGTCAGCGTCGTGGGCTTCCTGGTGATGCTCGGCTGTGCGGTGTTCGCCGTGACCGGTTGGCGGCGCGGGCCCGCGGGCCAGAGCTCCGGCCCCCGTCCGGCCGCCGCGCCGCGCCGCAAGGCCGGGATGATGGACCGGGTGGAGCAGCGCTGGCAGCGCCGCCGGGACGAGCAGACCGGCGGGTTCTGAGCCCACCGCCCACCGAAGCCTCGAAACGCCGGGGCGGGCAGTCGATCCGACTGCCCGCCCCGGCGTTTCGCTGTTCCCCGGCCGGGGGCCCCGGAGACGCGTGCTCCGGGGCCCCGGTGCTCAGGGCTTCGGGCGCCGGGTGAACGCCCGCCGCACCGGTCCGAGGACGGCCGCCGAGACCCGCTCGGCGCGGGCGCCGAGCGCGGCCCGGCCCGCCCGCACCGCGTCGGAGGCCCGCCACCACAGCTGCACCGAGGACGGCGGCAGCAGCAGCGCGCGCAGTCGCCTGCCCCGGCCGGCGTTGGCCCGCAGGACCTGCTGGACGGCCCGGACGTCGGCCGTCAGCGGCGCGGTGGTGACCTGACCGGACGGCGCGTAGAGCGCCCGCTCGGTGGCCAGCGCCACCCGGCCGGTGGCCGCCGCCGTGTCCGGGTCCAGCCGCGAGGCGTCGCTGATCCGGCGGGCGGTCGCCCGCGGGGTGCGCGACTCGTCCGGCGGCAGCCCGAGGTCCCAGGCCGAGTCGACCAGCTCCTGCCAGGCGGCCAGCACCTGGGCGTCGGTGAGCTCCGCCGGACCGTCGCCGCCGGGGCGGCGCCGCCCGCCGCCGCCGAGCCGGCGCCGGCGCAGGGCGCCCCGCCAGAGCATCGGGACGAGCAGCAGGACGATCACCAGCAGCACCGCGGCGAGGGTGACCAGCAGCTGCCAGGACGGCAGCCAGGACTCGTCGGCGGTGTGGGTGACGGTCTTGGTCTGCCCGCCGCAGTCGCCCAGCTGCTGCTGCTTGCCGCCGCAGGCCTTGCTGGCGCTCGGCGTCGGCGTGGCACCGGCGGTCGGCGCGGCCGTGGTCGGCGCCGCGGTCGGCGCGGTGGTCGGGGTGCTGGACGTCTCGGTGTACTTGGGCGCGACGCCGCGGCTCGGCGTCGGCTCGAAGCGCAGCCAGCCGTAGCCGGAGAAGTACAGCTCGGGCCAGGCGTGGTACATCTTGCCGCTCACCGAGTAGACGCCGCCGCCCTTGGTGTCGCCGGGGGTGAAGCCGACCGCGACCCGGGCCGGGATCTTCAGGGTGCGGGCCATCGCCGCCATGCTGGAGGCGAAGTGCACGCAGAAGCCCTTGCGGTCGCGCAGGAAGACCGCGATGGCGTCGTTGCCGGTGCCGCCGGAGATCGAGGTGTCGTACGTGAACTGCGGGCTGGTGAAGTACCGCACCAGCGCCGTCGCCCGGTCGTAGTCGTTGTGCGCGTCGGCGGTGATCGCCTTGGCCTGCTCGGCGACCACCGGAGGGAGGCCGTCCGGCAGCGCGGTGTAGCGGTCCCGGATGTCCTGCGGCGGGAGCGCCGCGGTGCGCAGCTCGTTGGCGGTGGGGCGCAGGTCGTACGAGGTGACGTGGTAGTTCAGGTCGCGGATCGCGTTGTCGCCGACCGGCACGACGGTGCGGGTCAGCGGGTCGAGCTTCCACTCGCTCCGGTTGGGGACCTGGACGGACGAGGCCGGGTACGGCATCGGCAGCCAGCTCTTGCCGCCCAGCTTGTCGCCGACCCGGAAGTCGCTCTCGATCCGGGGGACCATGGAGTCCCGCAGGCCCTCGGGGTTGGGCAGGTTGGTCGGCAGGTCGTTGACCGTGGTGCTGCTGAGCTTCCAACTGGTGCCGTCGAACTGGTCGAGCGAGCCGGTGCGCAGGTAGGTCTGGTCGGCCTGGGCGCTGTCCATGCTGTACGTGAACAGCACGGTGTCGTTGGGCTTGGTGATCGCCGCTTCCAGGCTGACCATCGGGTCGAGGCTGCTCGCGGTGCCGCCGCCGGTGCCGTTGCCGCTCCCGGAGGACGACCCGCCGGAGCCGGAGCCCAGCAGGCCGGCGCCGACCTGCGGGATCAGGACGGGCAGCAGCAGGGCCACCGCCAGCGCGAGCACGCCGACCTGCCGGCCGCCCGGGCTCACCGAGGTGGCGCCGCCGACGCCCTGCGGGCCGCGGAAGACCTTGCCCCAGCGGGTGGCGCGGTCCTGGCCCTCGGCGAACAGCAGGACGAGGTAGCCGAGCGCGGCCAGGGCGAACCAGATCCAGCTGCCGCGGTCCTTGGCCAGCCCGTTGCCGACCGAGTACAGCGCCAGCAGCGGCAGCCCGGCCAGCGCCGCGCGCCGGTAGGTGACCGCGAGGGTGTCCACCACGATGGCGATCAGGCCGACCGAGGAGACCAGGATCAGCCGCAGGCCGGCCGTGGGCGGCGCCGGCATCGCGTACTGCCCGATGTCGTAGACGCCGTCCGAGAAGGTGTTGCTGAGGTGGCGCATGGTCGTCGGCCCGGGCACGAACCCGCCGCCGAAGCCGATCAGCAGGAGCAGCAGCAGGACCAGCAGCTGGGCGATCGGCACGCTCCACCGGAACAGCGGGGAGCGGCGCAGGCCGGCGCCGGCGGCCGCGAGCACGGCGATCACCAGCAGGCTGAAGGTGAGCCAGCTGCGGGTGGTCAGCAGCGGGAGCAGGCACAGCGAGGCGAGGGCGGTGGCCAGCGCCGAGTAGACGGTCAGTTTGGCCCGGGTGGTCACGCGCCGGCCCCTTCTCGATGGTGGGCGGTCGTCTTGGCGCCGTCGACGCGCTGCCAGAGGTCGGGCAGGGAGTCGCCGGCCCGCACGGGCAGGACGGTCCAGCCGGCCTCGCTCAGCTGGCGGGCCCGGGCGCGGAACTCGTCGCCGCCGGTGTGCGGGGCGAGCATCCGCAGACCGGTCCAGGTGCCGGTGTCCAGCAGGACGGCGATCGCCCCGCCGGTGCGGCCGCGCAGCCGGGCGAGCCGGGCGGCCTGGGTCTCGTCCAGCTCGCCGAGGACGGCGACCAGCAGGCCCTCGCCGGTGGCCCGCAGCGGCTCCTCGGCGCGGGAGAGCCCGCCGCCGTCCGACAGGTCGGCGACCGCGAGGGCGTCCAGGATCAGTCCGGAGATCTCGGCGGGCTGGTGGCTTCCGCTGTCCGGGCCGGGCACCCAGTGGCCGGTGTCGGTGAGCAGCTGGGTCTGGTAGCCGCGGTGCAGCAGGTGCGTGGCGACGGAGGCGGCGCAGCTCACCGCCCACTCGAAGGAGGAGGCGGGGCCGCTGCCCCGGTGGGCGATCTCCCGGGTGTCCAGCAGGACGGTGGCGCGGGCCTTCTGCGGCTGCTCCTCGCGGCGCACCATCAGCTCGCCGTAGCGGGCGGTGGACTTCCAGTGCACCCGGCGCAGGTCGTCGCCCGGCCGGTACTCGCGCAGGATCACGTCGTCGTCGCCGGCCAGCGCCAGGGTGCGGCTGCGGCTCTCGCCCTGGCCGGCCCACTCGCCGCTGATCCGCACGTGCGGCAGGGCCTGGGCCTGGGGGACGACGGTGAGCACGTCGTGGGCGGCGAAGGCGCGGCTGACCTCGCACATCCCGAACGGGTCGGTCAGCCGCAGGTGCAGCGGGCCGAGCGGGTAGCGGCCGCGCAGGTCGGAGCGGACCCGGTAGGACACCTCGCGGAAGCCGTGCGGCTCGACCCGGTCCAGGACGAAGCGCGGGCGCGGCCCGAGCACGTACGGGACCTTGTCCTCCAGCAGCAGCACGCCGGTGGGCACCCGCGAGACGTTGTCGATCCGCAGGTGGACCCGGGCCTCCTGGCCGGCGACGGCCCGGTGCGGGCTGAGCCGGCGCCCGCTGGCCACCCGGTAGCGGGTGTTGGCGACCACCAGCACGGCGACCACCGGCAGCACGGCGAGCAGCACGCCGACGCGCAGCAGGGCGTCCTGGCCGAGCACGTAGGAGCAGGCCATCGCGGTGAGCCCGGCGGCCAGGAAGGAACGGCCCCGGGTGGTCAGGCCGCGGATTCCGGCCCGTAGCCCCGAGGCCTGGTCGGATGCCGTCACCTCAGCCCCTCCGGACGGCCGGGCCGCCCTGCGGGCGCGGCAGCGGCACCCGGGAGACCAGCTCGGCCACGATCTGCTCGGTGGTGCGGCGGTTCAGCTGGGTCTCGGCGGTCGGCATCAGGCGGTGCGCGAGGACCGGGACGGCCATGCGCTGCAGGTCGTCCGGGATGACGTAGTCGCGGCCGTCCAGCGCGGCGGCGGCGCGGGCGGCCCGGACCAGGTGCAGGGTGGCGCGGGGCGAGGCGCCCAGGCGCAGCTCGTGGCTGGTGCGGGTGGCGCCGACCAGGTCGACGGCGTAGCGGCGGACCGGGTCGGCGATGTGCACGGAGCGGACGAGGTCGATCAGCTTGAGGATGTCGGAGGCGTGCGCGACCGGCTGCAGGTCCGCCAGCGGGTCGGCGCCGCCGTGCACGTCCAGCATCGCGAACTCGGCCTCGGGGCTGGGGTAGCCGATCGAGATCCGGGCCATGAAGCGGTCGCGCTGGGCCTCGGGCAGCGGGTAGGTGCCCTCCATCTCGACCGGGTTCTGGGTGGCCACGACCATGAACGGCGAGGGCAGCTCGTAGCTGGTGCCGTCGATGGTGACCTGGCGCTCGGCCATCGACTCCAGCAGCGCGGACTGGGTCTTCGGCGAGGCGCGGTTGATCTCGTCGCCGACCACGATCTGGGCGAAGATGGCGCCAGGGCGGAACTCGAAGTCGCGCTGGTGCTGGTCGTAGATGTTGGTGCCGGTCACGTCGGACGGCAGCAGGTCGGGCGTGAACTGGATGCGGCGCACGGTGCAGTCGACCGAGCGGGCGAGCGCCTTGGCCAGCATGGTCTTGCCGACGCCGGGCACGTCCTCCAGCAGGAGGTGGCCCTCGGCGAGCAGGACCGTGAGGGCGATCCGGACGGCCTCCGGCTTGCCCTCGATCACGCTCTCGATGTTGGCGCGGACCTTGTCCACGACGGCGGCGAGTTCGGGAAGCCCGACCCGGTGGTACCCGTCCGTCCCCTGGCCCCCCGCAGGACCGCCGAGACCGGCCTGATCGTTGTAGCTCGTCACCCGTTTACGCTCCCTGACACCCTGTCCCGCCTCACCCCGAGGCCGGACCCCACCCCTGCTGGACGCGGCCGGCCCGAGGGCGGTTCCGAGGGTGGAATCCGGCGCCGTGGGTGGCCTGCGGCCGCGCCGGCCCCAGGTGGTTCGGGGTCCGACCGGCAGGCGCATTCTCCCCCCTGGGGTGGCCGGAAGTCACCCCAGGGTTCGGTGCGGACGGAGGTGCCCGGGATGCCCCGGGATGCCCGGGGCGGGGGCGCTCGCTAGTGGATCTCGCGCAGCAGTCCGGTGTGGACGTCGAAGACGAAGCCGCGGACGTCGTCGGTGTGGAGGAGGAAGGGAGAGGTGCGCACCCGCTGCATGGACTGGCGGACGTCGCCGTCCAGGTCGACGAAGGCCTCCACCGCCCACTGCGGGCGCTGGCCGACCTCCGCCTCCAGTTCGCGGCGGAAGTCCTCGGTGAGGCCGAGCAGGCCGCAGCCGGTGTGGTGGATCAGCGCGATCGAGCGGGTGCCCAGGGCGCGCTGGCTGATGGTCAGGGAGCGGATGGTGTCGTCGGTGACGACGCCGCCGGCGTTGCGGATGACGTGCGCGTCGCCGAGTTCGAGGCCGAGCGCGGCGAACAGGTCGAGGCGGGCGTCCATGCAGGCCACCACGGCGATCTTCTGGACCGGGCGGGCGTCCATGCCGCCGTCCTGGAAGGTCACCGCGTACTCGCGGTTGGCGCCCACGAAGCGGTCGATGATGGTGGGTGCGGCGGGATTGGCAGCGGCGGCGTGCGGCGTGGGCCGGTCAGGGGTCACTGTCATGGGGGTGACGTTAGTGCGATCCGCGGGGTTGCGGAGGGGGGAAGAGCTACAGAACCCGAGGCTGTGACCGAGCGCATAGCCACAACGGGAGGGTTTGTCCGGGCTGGTCCCCGCGGGGGTCGCGAGCGGGGTCCGGGCGGGGGCGCGCGGCGGCCCGCGAAGGCCCCCGGACGTGGCCGCCCGCAGCCCACCCCAACGGCCGCGACCTGCGGTGATCCGTACCGCCGCCCGGGTGGTGCGCCGGAGCGGACCATTGACTGGCAGGGTCCGCGCGATAGAGTTCGTGGCGCGGTCGAGCACAGCCGCCGGAGCCCGTCAACCGGGCCTTCCCGGCCGGTGCGGCTCCACCGACGCGGCCCGTGGCCTCCACCCGCTCCGTGCTCTCCTGGCGCACCTTCCCCGGTGCCGGGCGGGCGCGTCCTTCCCCTCGAGCGGGCGGGGACCACGGGCCGCGTCGTGCTGCCGGGGGCCGGTGGGCGAGAATGGCCGCAGCTCCCGGACGTCGGGCGCTCCGCACCGAGGAAGGGCGCCACCGCGCATGACCAGCAACGAACCCGGCCCCAAGCACGTTCCGGTGATGCTGCAGCGGTGCATGGACGCGCTGGCGCCGGCGATCTCGCGCCCCGGGGCGGTGGTGGTGGACGCCACCCTCGGCCTCGGCGGGCACAGCGAGGCCCTGCTCACCCAGTTCCCGGAGGTCCGGCTGGTCGCGGTGGACCGCGATCCGCAGGCGCTGAAGCTGTCCGGCGAGCGGCTGGCGCGCTTCGGCGACCGGGCCACCCTGGTGCACGCGGTCTACGACGAGATCCCCGAGGTGCTGGAGCGGCTGGGCATCGACCGGGTGGACGGCATCCTGTTCGACCTCGGCGTCTCCTCGATGCAGCTGGACGAGGCGGACCGCGGCTTCGCGTACGCGCAGGACGCGCCGCTGGACATGCGGATGGACCAGACCCGGGGGATCAGCGCGGCCGAGGTGCTGAACACCTACAGCCACGGCGACCTGGCCCGGATCCTCAAGGTGTACGGCGAGGAGCGGTTCGCCGGGAAGATCGCCTCGGTGATCCTGCGGGAGCGGGAGAAGGAACCGTTCACCAACAGCGCGCGTCTGGTCGAGTTGGTGCGCAACGCCATCCCGGCGGCGACCCGCCGCACCGGCGGGAACCCGGCCAAGCGGACGTTCCAGGCCCTGCGGATCGAGGTCAACGGCGAGCTGGAGGTGCTGGACCGGGCGATCCCGGGCGCGCTGGACGTCCTCGCGCTCGGCGGTCGGATCGTCGTGATGTCCTACCAGTCGCTGGAGGACCGCCTGGTGAAGCAGTACTTCGCCGCCGGGGCGACCAGCACCGCCCCGCCGGGGCTGCCGTTCATCCCGGAGGAGCACCAGCCCTGGCTCAAACTGATCACCCGCGGTGCCGAGCTGGCCACCGAGGAGGAGATCGAGGAGAACCGGCGCGCCGCGCCCGTACGGCTGCGGGTGGCGGAGAGGATCAGGGACCGTAACAAGCGGGGCTGACACGACGGCCCCGGCGGGGTCCGAAGGGCGGAGGAAAGCGGTGGGGCCGGTGGCCGGTGGGGTCCGGACGGGGCGGGGAACACTCCCGGGGCAGGGCAGGGCGCGGATCACGGTCCGGCCGGGGCGGCGCCCGGTACGGGGGCGCACGCCGTTCGCCGTGCTCGTGGTGGTGCTGCTGGCCGGCGGGCTGTTCGGGCTGCTGGCGCTGAACACCGCCCTCAACGAGGGCTCCTTCGAGCTGTCCCGGCTGCAGAAGCAGACCACCAAGGCCACCGACGAGCAGCAGGGCCTCCAGCACGAGATCGACCAGTCCTCGGCGCCGGACGCGCTGGCCAAGCGGGCCGCCGAGCTGGGCATGGTGCCGGCCGGCGGGATGGCCTTCCTGGACGTCCCGAACGGCGGCAAGGTGCTCGGCACGCCCGGGCCGGCCCAGGACAGCCCGCCGGTGAAGCGCTCGACGGCCGAGCCGTGGCCGATGAAGCCCGCGCCGCAGGCGGGCGGCCAGCCGAGTGGTCAGCCGACCCCGCCGGCGACCGCCCCGGCGGCCGCGCCCTCCGGTGCGCCCAGCCCGGCGGCGTCGAGCAGTGACCCGGTGGTCCAGCTCAACCCCGCCGCCCCGGCTACCCCGGCCGCGCCCGCGCAGCCGCAGCACAGCGGGGGTGCGGCCCGGTGACCACGCCCCGCCAGCCCTCCGGCGGCTCCGGATCCGGCAACGGCTCCGGCAGCGGCCGCCGCCAGCCGCCCCGCGCCGGCGCCCCGCGCCAGGGCGTGCCGCGCGAGCGCTCCGCCACCGGCCGGCCGCAGCCGGCCAAGGGCCAGCCCGCGAAGCCGCAGCCCGCGAAGGGGCAGCCGGTCCGGGGGCAGTCCGCGAAGCCCGCGTCCGCGAAGGCCGCCGCCGCGAGACCCGCGGCGCCGAAGGGCCAGCCCGCCCGGTCGGCGCAGCCCGGCCGCGGCCCCGCCGCCAAGGCGCAGCCCGCCAAGGCCGCCGCCGCCCGTACCCCCCGCGCGCCGCAGCAGCGCCGCCCCGAGGGCCGCCCGCCGGCCCGGGGCCAGGCCGCCGTCCGGCCGCGCCCGAAGCCGCGGCTGCCGCAGCGGCCCAAGGCCCTGCGGCTGGCCGAGCCCAAGCGCCGGCTGCGGGTGATCACCGTGGTGATGTCGCTGGTGTTCTCGGTGTTCGCGGGGCGGCTGGTGCAGCTCCAGCTGCTGGACTCCGACGCGCTGGCCGCCGACGCCAACACCAACCGCTACCAGAACATCCCGATCACCGCCGAGCGCGGCTCGATAACGTCCTCGGACGGCGTCGCGCTGGCCGCCACCGTCGACGCGTACGACATCACCGCCGACCCGGCGATGTTCACCCCGGAGTCGACCGGCATCCCGGACGCCCCGGAGCAGGCCGCCGCGCTGCTGGCGCCGATCCTCGGCGTGTCCAAGGAGAAGATCGCCGCCGACCTGCACACCCCCAAGACCCGCTACAAGCGGCTCGCCGCCCAGCAGACCCCGGCCGCCAAGAACCAGATCAGCGACCTCAAGGCGAGCCTGGAGAAGCAGGCCGGCTCGCGCACCTGCCAGGCGCAGCGCAAGCTCCTGACCAAGCCCGCCGAGCAGGGCGGGCGCACCCGGATCGACAACGAGTGCGCCAACCCGCTCGCCGGGGTGTTCAACCGGGAGACCCAGAAGCGGATCTACCCGGCCGGCGGGCTGGCCGCCAACCTGGTCGGCTTCGTCAACGGCGAGGGCGAGGGCGCGGGCGGCCTGGAGCTGCAGTTCCAGAAGCAGCTCGCCGGCAAGGACGGCCACAGCAGCTACGCCCAGGCGGGCGGGCGGCTGGTGCCCACCGCGGGCGGCTCGCGCGAGCCCGCCGTGCCCGGCAGCGACATCAGGCTGACCATCAACCGCGACATCCAGTGGGCCGCCCAGCGGGCGATCACCGACCAGGTGGCCAACTCCGGCGCGGAGAAGGGCTACGTCGTCGTCCAGGACGTGAAGACCGGCCAGGTCCTCGCGATGGCCACCGCGCCCGGCTTCAACCCGGGCGACCTGTCCAGCGCCAAGCAGTCCCAGCTGGGCAACGCCGCGCTCCAGGACGCGTACGAGCCGGGCAGCACCGCCAAGCTGATGAGCCTGGCCGCCGTGCTGGACACCGGCAAGGCCAACTGGGACACCAAGGTGACGGTGCCGTACCCGCTGGTCCGGGCCGGGCAGCAGTTCAAGGACGACGTCGAGCACGGCACCTGGTACCTGACCCTGGCCGGGGTGCTGGCCAAGTCCTCGAACATCGGCACCATCGAGGCGATCGAGACCCTCGGCGACGGCGACCAGCTGAAGGCCAACCAGGTGCTGGACGGCTACATGCGCAAGTTCGGGGTGGCCCAGCCGACCGGTCTGAACTTCCCGGGGGAGACCCCGGGCAAGCTCAAGAAGCCGGAGGACCTGGTCGCCTCGGAGAAGTACAACATCTCCTTCGGCCAGGGCCCGATGCAGATGAACGCCCTGCAGGCGACGTCGGTGTACTCGACCATCGCCAACGGCGGGGTGCGGGTCGCGCCCAGCATCGTCCAGGGCGTCACCGGCCCGGACGGCACGTACACCCCGACGCCGCCGGGGGCGCGGACCCAGGTGGTCAGCGAGCAGACCGCCAAGACCCTCACCTCGATGCTGGAGTCGGTCGTCGACGACGAGCAGGGCACCGGCGGCAAGGCCGCGATCCCCGGCTACCGGGTCGCCGGCAAGACCGGCACGGCCAACCGGGGGGCCGCCAACGGGGTCGGCTACGACGGCTACACCGCCTCGTTCATCGGCTTCGCCCCCGCCGACGCCCCCCGGTACACCGTCTCCTGCACCCTCCAGGGCCCGGTCAACGGGCACTTCGGCGGCCAGCTGTGCGGGCCGGTGTTCAAGCAGGTGATGGAGTTCACCCTGAAGACCATGCAGGTCCCGCCGAGCGGCAGCCAGGCGCCGAACCTGGCCGTCGACTGGAAGCCGTGAGCGCGGATGAGCAACCAGCGGACCGGGCGGGACGACGGCGCGGCGCAGGGCCGGTTTGGCCCTGGACGCCCTTCGGCGGATAGCCTTCCCGCCGTGCCGAAACCCGATCAAACCACCGTGAGTCCGCCCCGCCCGACCGGGACCGCCGCCCTGCCGCTCGCCGAGCTGGCCGCCCGGCTGGGCCTGCCGCCCGTCGAGGGCGGCGCCGTCACCGGCGTCACCCACGACTCCCGCGCGGTGCGCCCGGGCGACGTGTACGTGGCCTTCCCGGGCGCCAACCACCACGGCGCGGCCTTCGCGGCCAAGGCCGCGGACGCCGGCGCGGTGGCCGTGCTCACCGACCCGGCCGGGGCCGAGCTGGCGGCCGGCACCGGCCTGCCGCTGCTGGTCGTCGACCGGCCGCGGGCCCGGATGGGCGAGCTGGCCGCGATCGTCTACGGCCACCCGTCCGAGCGGCTGCTGATGATCGGGCTGACCGGCACCAACGGCAAGACCACCACCTCCTACCTGGTCGAGGGCGGTCTGCGCGGCGCGGGGCGCAGCCCCGGCGTGATCGGCACCGTCGAGATGCGGGTCGGCGCCGAGCGGATCAAGAGCGAGCGCACCACCCCCGAGGCCACCGACCTGCACGCGATCCTCGGCGTGATGGCCGAGCGCGGCGCCGACGCGGTGACCATGGAGGTCTCCAGCCACGCCCTGGTCTTCGGCCGCACCGACGGGGTGGCGTACGACGTCGCGCTGTTCAACAACCTCACCCCCGAGCACCTCGACTTCCACCCGGACATGGAGGACTACTTCCAGGCGAAGGCCCGGCTCTTCCAGCCCGGCAAGTCCCGCCGCGGCGTGGCCAACCTGGACGACGAGTACGGCCGCCGGCTCGCCGCCGAGGCCGAGATCCCGATGACCACCTTCTCCGCGACCGGCGCCGCCGAGGCCGACTGGCGGGCCGTGGACGTCCAGCTCGGGCCGGCCGGCTCCACCTTCCGGGTGCTCGGCCCGGACGGCGCCGAGGCCGACGCCGCCGTCCCGCTGCCCGGCCCGTTCAACGTCGCCAACGCGCTCGCCGCGATCACCGCGCTGGTCACCGCCGGGCTGCCGCTGGAGCGGGCCGTGGCCGGCGTCGCCGCCGTCCCCGGCGTGCCGGGCCGGCTGGAGCGGGTGGACGCCGGGCAGCCGTACGTCGCCGTCGTCGACTACGCGCACAAGCCGGACGCCCTGCGGGCCGTCCTCGCCTCGCTGCGCGAGGTCACCAAGGGCCGGCTGCACGTCGTCGTCGGCTGCGGCGGCGACCGCGACCCGCACAAGCGCGGCCCGATGGGCGACATCGCCGCCCGGCTCGCCGACACCGCCCTGCTGACCAGCGACAACCCGCGCAGCGAGGACCCGCTGGCGATCCTCGCCAGCATGCTGACCGGCGCCGCCGCGGTGCCCGAGGCCGAGCGCGGGGCCGTCCTGGTCGTCCCCGACCGGGCCGAGGCGATCCGCCTCGCCGTCGCCCGCGCGCAGGCCGGGGACACCGTGCTGGTGGCCGGCAAGGGCCACGAGCTCGGCCAGTACGTACGAGACGAGATCCGCCCCTTCGACGACCGGGAGGTGCTGCGCGAGGCGATCGCGCGGGCCACGGCCGCCCGGGGCGACCGAGGAGTAGAGCAGCAGTGATCGCACTGACCCTCGCCGAGGTGGCCGCCGCAGTCGGGGGCTCCCTGGACGGCGCCGACCCGGACACCCTGGTCACCGGCCCGGTCGAGGTCGACTCGCGCAAGGTGAGCCCCGGCGGCCTGTTCGCGGCCTTCGTCGGCGAGCACGTGGACGGCCACGACTACGCGGACACGGCGGTCGCCGCCGGCGCCGTCGCGGTGCTGGCCTCCCGCCCGGTCGGCGTGCCCGCCGTCCTGGTCGACAGTGTGGTGGACGCGCTCGGCAAGCTGGCCCGCGCCGTGGTCGCCCGCGCCGAGGACACCGCCGTGGTCGCGCTGACCGGCTCGGCCGGCAAGACCAGCACCAAGGACCTGATCGCCCAGCTGCTCCGGCGCCTCGGCGAGACCGTCTACCCGCCCGGCTCGCTGAACAACGAGATCGGCCACCCGATGACCGCGCTGCGGGTCGAGGCCGGCACCCGGCACCTGGTCATGGAGATGGGCGCCCGGCACAAGGGCGACATCGAGTACCTCACCTCGATCACCCCGCCCCGGATCGGCCTGGTGCTGAACGTCGGCACCGCGCACGTCGGCGAGTTCGGCTCGCAGGAGGCGATCGCCGAGGCCAAGGGCGAGATCGTCGAGGCGCTGCCCGCGCACGGCACCGCGATCCTCAACGCGGACGACCGGCTGGTGCGCGCCATGGCGACCCGGACCAGGGCGAAGGTCGTGTACTTCGGCGAGTCCCCGGACGCCGACGTGCGGGCCACCGGAGTTCGTCTGGACGCCACCGGACGGCCATCGTTCACGCTCACCACCCCGGCCGGTTCCGCGCCCGTGCAGCTGCGCCTGTACGGTGAGCACCACGTCTCGAACGCCCTCGCCGCCGCCGCGGTGGCGATGGAGCTCGGGATGTCCGTCGACGACACCGCGGCAGCCCTGGGCGAGGCGGGTGCGCTGTCCCGCTGGCGCATGGAGGTCGTCGACCGGGCCGATGGTGTCACCGTCGTCAACGACGCCTACAACGCGAACCCCGACTCGATGCGGGCCGCGCTGCGGGCGCTGGTCTCGATGGGGGGCCGGGGCCCGGAGCGCCGCCGCACCTGGGCGGTGCTCGGCGAGATGCGGGAGCTCGGCGAGGACAGCCTGGCCGAGCACGACGCCATCGGACGGCTCGCCGTCCGGCTGGACGTCACCAAGCTGGTGGCGGTCGGCGGACGCGAGGCGGCCTGCATGGAACTCGGCGCGAGGAACGAAGGTTCGTGGGGTGAGGAGTCGGTGCTGGTGTCCGACGCGGACGCGGCGGTCGAGCTGCTGCGCAGTCAGCTGCGGCCGGGGGATGTGGTCCTGGTGAAGGCGTCCCGTTCGGTGGGGCTGGAGAAGGTGGCCGAGGCCCTCCTGGCGGACGGTGCTGCCCGATGATGAAGCAGATCCTCTTCTCCGGGATGATCGGCCTGATCCTCTCGCTGGTCGGCACCCCCGCCCTGATCAAGCTGCTCGCCCGGCGCGGCTACGGCCAGTACATCCGCGACGACGGCCCCAAGGCGCACCACAGCAAGAAGGGCACGCCCACCATGGGCGGCATCGCCTTCATCCTGGCGACGCTGATCGCCTACTTCGGGACCAAGGCGATAACGGGCGAGGCCCCGACCGCCTCCGGGCTGCTGGTGCTCTTCCTGACCGCGGGCCTCGGCCTGGTCGGCTTCCTGGACGACTACATCAAGGTCGTCAAGCGCCGCTCGCTCGGCCTGCGGGCCAAGGCCAAGCTGGCCGGCCAGTCCATCGTCGGCCTCGCCTTCGCCATCCTGGCCCTGCAGTTCCACGACAGCCGCGGACTCAGCCCGGCCTCGGAATCGCTGTCCTTCGTGCGCGACTTCAAGTGGGCGATCGGCCCCGTGCTGTTCGTCATCTTCGCCTACTTCATGATCGCCGCCACCTCCAACGGCGTGAACCTGACGGACGGTCTGGACGGCCTCGCCACCGGCGCCTCGGTGATGGCCTTCGGCGCCTACACCTTCATCGGCGTCTGGGAGTACGGGCAGAGCTGCGCCTACGCCGCCACCGCCACCGTCAGCTGCTACGACGTCCGCGACCCGCTGGACCTCGCCGTGGTGGCCGCCGCCCTGATGGGCTCCTGCTTCGGCTTCCTCTGGTGGAACACCTCGCCCGCCAAGATCTTCATGGGCGACACCGGCTCGCTCGCCCTCGGCGGCGCGCTGGCCGGCCTGGCGATCTGCTCGCGCACCGAGCTGCTGCTCATCCTGCTCGGCGGCCTCTTCATGATCATCACCCTGTCGGTGATCATCCAGGTCGGCTCCTTCCGGATGACCGGCAAGCGCGTGTTCAAGATGGCACCCCTGCAGCACCACTTCGAACTCAAGGGCTGGAGCGAGGTCCTGGTCGTGGTCCGCTTCTGGATCATCCAGGGCCTGTGCGTGGCCGTCGGCCTCGGCCTCTTCTACGCGGGATACCGGACCGGATGACGAACAATCCCCAGGTGATCAAGTTGGAGTTTGCCGACCTTCCCGTCGTGGTCGCCGGGCTCGGCGTCTCCGGCATCAGCGCCGCGCGCGTGCTGCGCGGCCTCGGCGCCGCCGTCACCGTCGTGGACGGCGGCAGCGGCGAGGGCCTGAAGGCCCGCGCCGCCGAGCTGGAGGCACTCGGCGTCGCCGTGCGCCTGGGCGACGGCGCGAGCCTGCCCGAGGGCACCCGGCTGATCGTCACCTCGCCCGGCTGGGCCCCCGACAGCGCGCTGTTCGCCGCCGCCGAGGCGGCCGGCGTCCCGGTCTGGGGCGACGTCGAGCTGGCCTGGCGGCTGCGCAAGCCGCTGCCGGCCACCGGCGAGCCGGCCCCCTGGCTGGCCGTCACCGGCACCAACGGCAAGACCACCACCGTCCAGATGCTCGCCTCGATCCTCACCGCCGCGGGCAAGCGCACCGCCGCGGTCGGCAACGTCGGGGTCTCGGTGCTGGACGCGGTCCTCGCCGAGGAGCCGTACGACGTGCTCGCCGTCGAGCTGTCCAGCTACCAGCTGCACTGGGCGCCCTCGCTGCGCCCGTACTCGGCGGCCGTGCTCAACCTGGCCCCCGACCACCTGGACTGGCACGGCTCGATGGAGGCGTACGCCGCCGACAAGGGCCGGATCTACGAGGGCAACGTCGTCGCCTGCGTGTACAACCTGGCCGACCCGGCCACCGAGGCGCTGGTCCGCGAGGCCGACGTCGAGGAGGGCTGCCGGGCGGTCGGCTTCGGCCTCGGCGCGCCGAGCCCGTCGAACTTCGGCGTGGTGGACGGCCTGCTGGTGGACCGCGCCTTCGTCGAGGACCGGGCCAAGAACGCGGCCGAGCTGGGCTCCGTCGAGGACGTCAACCCGCCGGCCCCGCACAACATCGCCAACGCGCTCGCCGCGGCGGCGCTGGCCCGGGCCTACGGGGTCGAGCCGAAGGCCGTCCGAGAGGGCCTGCGGGCCTTCCGCCCGGACGCGCACCGGATCGCCGAGGTCGCCACCGTCCGCGAGGTCGCCTACGTCGACGACTCCAAGGCCACCAACACCCACGCCGCCGCCGCCTCGCTGGCCGCCTTCCGGCCGATCGTCTGGATCGCCGGCGGCCTGGCCAAGGGCGCGACCTTCGACGACCTCGTCCAGGGCGCGGCCGAGCGGCTGCGCGGGGTGGTGCTGATCGGCCAGGACCGCGCGCTGATCCGGGAGGCGCTGGAGCGACACGCTCCGGATGTGCCGGTGATCGAGGCGGCCGAGGGCCAGACTGGCGCGGTGGCGATGGCCGAGATCGTTCGAACGGCCGCATCGCTCGCTCGATCGGGTGACACGGTGCTGCTGGCGCCGGCCTGCGCCTCGATGGACATGTTCACCAACTACGGCGAGCGCGGCGACCTCTTCGCGGCGGCCGTGCGGGAGCTGGCGAACGGCTAGGGCCGCTGGCGGTCAGGGGCTCGAGAAGGAACGGGTAGGGGCGGCGTGGCGGGGCAGGGCAGGGCGGAATCCGGCGTGGGGGAGCGGGACGCCGCCGAGCCGTGGCGCGTGATCTCCGCCACCACGACCAAGTACAAGTCGGCCGGTCCGCTGGCCCGGCTGCGGGCCTTCCGGCTCCGCGTCGGGTACTGGCTGGACCGGCCGCTCACGCCCTACCTGCTGATCCTCGGCACCGTCCTGCTGCTGGTCGTGCTGGGCCTGATGATGGTCTTCTCGGCCTCGCAGATCCTCGCCCTGAACCAGCACCACACCGCCCAGTACTACTTCCTCAAGCAGCTGATCGCGGCCATCCTCGGCCTCGTCCTGCTGGTCGGCTTCGCCTCCGTCCCGGTGGCGGTGCTGCGGGTGATCGTCTACCCGGTGATGTTCGGCGTGATCGGCGCGCTCGCGCTGGTCGCGGTCCCCGGCGTCGGGGTGCGGATCAACGGCAACCAGAACTGGCTGGACTTCGGCTTCTTCCAGTTCCAGCCCTCCGAGTTCGCCAAGCTCGCCCTGGTGCTCTGGGGCGCCGACCTGCTCGCCCGCAAGCAGCGGACCGGCACCCTCGGCTCGTGGAAGCACCTGCTGGTGCCGCTGGTGCCGGGGGCCCTGCTGCTGCTCGCGCTGATCATGATCGGCGGCGACATGGGCACCTCGATGATCCTGGTGGCCATGGTCTTCGCGCTGCTCTGGATGGTCGGCGCACCGCTGCGGCTGTTCGTCGCCACCCTCGGGGTGGCGGTGGTGGTCTGCACCGCCCTGGTGATCACCGTCCCGCACCGCGCGGAGCGCCTGGGCTGCATCGGCATCACCAAGCTCGACCCGGACGGCGCCTGCTTCCAGGCCCTGCACGGCGTCTACTCGTTCGCCCTCGGCGGCGGCTTCGGCACCGGCCTCGGCGCCGGCGTGGAGAAGTGGGGGCAACTGCCCGAGGCGCACACCGACTTCATCTTCGCCGCGACCGGCGAGGAACTCGGCCTCGTGGGGACGCTGTCGGTGATCGGTCTCTTCGCGGCACTAGGCTACGCGGGTATCCGTGTGGCCATCGGTACGAAGGACCCCTTCGTCAGGTACGCCGCGGGAGCCGCCACCACCTGGATCATGGCGCAGGCCATGATCAACCTGGGGTCGGCGCTGGGACTGCTGCCGATCGCGGGCGTCCCGCTCCCGCTGTTCTCCTACGGCGGTTCCGCCATGCTGTCGGCCATGTCCGCGATCGGAGTGCTGCTGTGCCTGGCGCGCAGCTCCTCGGGCGCGAAGGCGGCCCTGGCCGCCCGGAGCAAGAACTCCCGGATCAGGAAGCGACTGGCCCGGGTGCTGCCACGACGACGAACCACAGCGCGCCCGGCCCCGGGGCCGGCACGCAGGGAGCGGTGAATTTCGGTGCATGTCGTACTCGCCGGCGGGGGGACCGCCGGTCACATCGAGCCGGCCATGGCCCTCGCGGACGCCCTCCGCAGGCACGACCCGTCCGTCGGGATCACCGCCCTGGGCACCGAGAGGGGTCTGGAGACCCGGCTGGTACCCGAGCGCGGCTACCAGCTGGAGCTGATCCCGGCCGTCCCGCTGCCCCGTAAGCCCACCCCCGAGCTGATCACCGTCCCCGGCCGGCTGCGCGGGACCGTCCGGGCCGCCCAGGAGATCATCGAGCGGGTCAACGCCGACTGCGTCGTCGGCTTCGGCGGCTACGTCGCGATGCCCGCCTACCTGGCCGCCAAGCGGGCCGGCGTGCCGATCGTCGTGCACGAGGCCAACGCCCGCCCCGGCCTGGCCAACAAGATCGGCGCCCGCTACTCCGACTTCGTCGCGGTCTCCACCCCGGACAGCAAGCTGCGGGACTCCCGCTACATCGGCATCCCGCTGCGCCGCACCATCGCCACCCTGGACCGGAACGCCTCCCGCCCCGAGGCCCGCCAGTACTTCGGCCTCGACCAGCGGCTGCCCACCCTGCTGGTCTCCGGCGGCTCGCAGGGCGCGCGCCGGCTGAACGAGACGATCACCGCGATCGCTCCGCGGCTGCAGCAGTACGGCGTGCAGATCCTGCACGCGGTCGGCCCGAAGAACGAGCTGCCGCAGGTCGCGGACGTCCCCGGGATGCCGCCGTACCGCCCGGTGCCGTACATCGACCGGATGGACCTCGCCTACGCGGCGGCCGACCTGATGCTGTGCCGGGCCGGCGCCATGACGGTCGCCGAGCTGGCCGCGGTCGGCCTGCCCGCCGCCTTCGTGCCGCTGCCGATCGGCAACGGCGAGCAGCGGCTGAACGCCCAGCCGATGGTCAAGGCCGGCGGGGGCCTGCTGGTGGACGACGCCGAGCTGACCTCCGACTGGGTGCTGCAGAACGTGCTGCCGGTGCTCACCGACCCGCAGCGGCTGTGGGACATGAGCCGCGCCGCCGCCGAGTTCGGCCGCCGGGACGCCGACGACCTGCTGGTCGGCATGGTCTACGAGGCCATCCAGGCCCACCGCGGCGGCCGCCGCCGTGGCTGACGGCCGGCTCGCCGACCCGCTGGACAGCGAGCTGGAGGACGAGGAGCCCGCTCCTCGCCTCCGGCTCTCCCGGCGGGGCATCGTGGTGTTGAGCGTGCTCGGCGCCGCGGTGCTGGGCGTGCTGGCCTGGCTGGTGTTCCTCTCCTCGGTGCTGGACGTGCGCGACGTCGCCGTCCAGGGCGCGACGGACGACAAGCTGACGTCGGACCAGGTCCGGGACGCGATCGGCGGCCTGGCCGGCGGACCGCTGGCCCGGGTGGACCTGGACGGCGTCCGGCAGCGGGTGGAGGCGATTCCCCGGGTGGCCAAGGCCGAGGTGTGGCGGGGTTGGCCGCACACCCTGCAGGTGAAGATCGTCCAGCGTACCGCCGCGGCCGCTGTCAAGGGGGAGGACGGCCAGTTCACCCAGGTGGACGCCACCGGCGTGAGCTTCGCCACCGAGGCGGCCCCGCCGGAGGGCGTGCCGGTGGTGGAGCTGCGGCTCAGTCAGCAGGCGAAGGACGTGGACGGAGTGATCTCCCGTCCGCAGCTCGTGCAGGGTGCGGTGGCGGTGGCCGCCGGGCTGCCGCCCGAGGTGGCCAAGCGGGCCGGCTCGGTGCTGGTGCACTCGTACGACGACATCGAACTGCAGCTCAGCGGGGGTGCGACGGTGCGCTGGGGGAGCCCGGAGCAGAACGACCGAAAAGCGCGGGTCCTGGTGGCACTGCTGAACCAGAAGGGCACGAACTTCGACGTGAGTGCGCCGGAGGCGCCGGCAGTGTCCGGATGATCCGGTAGGTTCTGTGGCTGAGGGAGGGGTTGACGCCTTGGAGTGTCGGCCCGACCCTTGGTGGTCACCCCGGTTTCGTATGCCGGCCGATGATCACATAGGCTCAAAAGAAAAAGGGAAGCTCGGCGTGTTCGTTGAAACACGTGCCCAGGGCCACCTAGTGTCCTGTGTCACCAGACTGTGTCCCTTGGTGATGTGACGGAGGCACAGGACTAACCCTAAAGGTCAAGTTTAGGGTTGGGGTCGGTGGTCGGCATTTCAGACATTCAGTCAGAAACCAGGCTCCCTACCCATCGACATCCGTCGGTTTACGTCCCCTTCACCGGGTCGGACCGACCCGGAATCTCGAGGCGAGAGGCCTTCGACGTGGCAGCACCGCAGAACTACCTCGCAGTCATCAAGGTCGTCGGTATCGGCGGCGGTGGTGTCAACGCCATCAACCGGATGATCGAGGTCGGTCTCAAGGGCGTCGAGTTCATCGCGATCAACACCGATGCGCAGGCCCTCCTCATGAGCGACGCCGACGTCAAGCTCGATGTGGGCCGTGAACTCACCCGGGGCCTCGGCGCCGGCGCCAACCCCGAGGTAGGCCGCAAGGCCGCCGAGGACCACCGCGAGGAGATCGAGGAGGTCCTCAAGGGGGCCGACATGGTCTTCGTGACCGCCGGCGAAGGCGGTGGCACGGGCACGGGCGGCGCGCCCGTCGTCGCCAACATCGCCCGCTCGCTGGGCGCGCTGACCATCGGTGTGGTCACCCGCCCGTTCACCTTCGAGGGCCGTCGCCGGGCCAACCAGGCCGAGGACGGCATCGCGAGCCTGCGCGAAGAGGTCGACACCCTCATCGTGATCCCCAACGACCGGCTGCTGTCCATCTCGGACCGCCAGGTCAGCGTGCTCGACGCGTTCCGCTCGGCCGACCAGGTCCTGCTCTCCGGTGTCCAGGGCATCACCGACCTGATCACCACCCCGGGTCTGATCAACCTCGACTTCGCCGACGTCAAGTCCGTCATGTCGGACGCCGGCTCGGCGCTCATGGGCATCGGCTCGGCCCGCGGCGAGGACCGTGCCAAGGCGGCCGCCGTGATGGCGATCTCCTCGCCGCTGCTGGAGGCCTCGATCGACGGCGCCCGCGGCGTGCTGCTGTCCATCTCGGGCGGCTCCGACCTCGGCCTGTTCGAGATCAACGAGTCGGCCCAGCTGGTCAGCGAGGCCGCGCACCCCGAGGCGAACATCATCTTCGGCGCCGTCATCGACGACGCGCTCGGCGACGAGGTCCGGGTCACCGTCATCGCGGCCGGCTTCGACGGCGGGCAGCCGCCGGCGATCGTCCGCGACCCGGTCGTCAAGGCCACCGCCTCGGCCCCGGCCACGCCGCCGGCCGCCCCGGAGCGCCCGGCCGGCCGGCCGTCGTACGGCGGCATCGGCTCGGTGACGTCCCGGTCGGAGGGGGAGTCCTCGACGCCCGCCCGTGCGACCGAGACCCCGGCCACCACCACCGCGGCCGCCCCGGTGCCGCCGCAGGTGCAGCCCGCCCGGCAGCCGTTCGTGGAGAGCCCGGCCGAGGAGCTCGACGTGCCGGACTTCCTTAAGTGATCGATCACGCGGTACGCGACGGTGCTCACTTCGCCTTCACCGACCGGTGGGGCGGGGTGAGCACTTCGCCGTACGGGGCGCTGAACCTCGGTGGCGCGGTGGGGGACGACCCCGGGGCCGTCCGGGAGAACCGGGCGATCGCCGCCCGGGAGCTGGGGCTGGACCCGGCCGACGTGGTGTGGATGAACCAGGTGCACGGGGCCGAGGTCGCCGTGGTGACCGGGCGCCAGCCGCTCGGCCAGGCGCCCACCGTCGACGCGGTGGTCACCGACCGGCCGCTCGCGCTGGCCGTCCTGACCGCCGACTGCACCCCGGTGCTGCTGGCCGACCCGGTGGCGGGCGTGGTGGGCGCGGCCCACGCGGGCCGGCCCGGGCTGGCGGCCGGCGTGGTGCCCGCGGCCGTGCGGGCGATGGTCGAACTGGGGGCCGAGCCGGCGCGGATCACCGCCGCCACCGGCCCCGCGGTCTGCGGCCGCTGCTACGAGGTGCCGGCCGAACTGCGCGCCGAGGTCGCCGCCGTGGTGCCGGAGGCGTTCGCCGAGACCTCGTGGGGAACGCCGGCCCTGGACGTGCCGGAGGGAGTCGCGGCCCAGCTGGCCGCGGTGGGGGTCACCGGACTGGTGCGCTCACCGGTCTGCACCCTCGAATCCGCCGATCACTACTCCTATCGCCGTGAGCAGCGCACGGGCCGGCTCGCGAGCTACGTCTGGTTGGGCTCTGAACAGTGATGACGAACGACATCTACGGACCGTTCCCGGGGAGCGCGGAGTTCTCGGCCGCGCTGACGGAGGGCCAGCGGGCCCGGTACGAGGAACTGGGGACCAACCTCGACGTGGTCGAACGCCGGATCGTGGACGCCTGCGCGGCCGCCGGGCGCCCGCGCGGGGAGGTCACGCTGATCGTCGTCACCAAGACCTACCCGGCCGAGGACACCGCACTGCTGGCCGGACTGGGGGTGACGGACGTCGCGGAGAATCGCGACCAGGACGCCGCGCCCAAGGCGGAGCAGTGCAGAAACCTTCCTCTTGACTGGCACTTCGTCGGGCAGCTGCAGACCAACAAGGTCCGCTCGGTCGTCCGGTACGCGAACCACGTGCACTCGGTGGACCGGCCGCGGCTGGTCGAGTCGCTCTCGGCGGCGGTGCTCAAGGCCGAGCGGCCGGAGCTGGGCTGCCTGGTGCAGGTGGCGCTCGACAAGGAGCACGGAGAGGGCGAGCACCGGGCCGGGGTCGCGCCGGAGGACGTCGCCGAACTGGCCGACGCGATCGCCGACACGCCCGGGCTGCGACTTGACGGTGTGATGACCGTCGCTCCGCTGGCCGGTCCGCTGGCCGGCGACCCCGCCCGGGCCTTCGATCGGCTGGCGGAAATCGCAACCGCCGTACGGGCGGCCCATCCGGCTGCCACCATGGTCTCCGCAGGGATGAGCGGGGACCTGGAGCAGGCGATTGCCGCCGGTGCGACACATGTGCGCGTCGGAACGGCGGTACTCGGAGTGAGGTCACCCCTCAGGTAACGTCACCGGGTAAGTAGATCAGACTGCAGGACAAAATAGGACAGAATCTAGCAGCTCCTCGGGGCGGCTAGCGAACCGTGGATCGCAGCTCCGCGGCCCCCACTCCACGAACTCTGACAGGTCGTCGACCTGACGCGCCGTCGTGGGGGGACTGCGGAATCCGCTGAGCAGGGCCGTGGCCCGGCGGTCCACCACAAGCGGAGGAGACAGGAGCATGGCCGGCGCGATGCGCAAGATGGCGGTCTACCTCGGCCTCGTGGAGGACGAGACGTACGACGGCCAGGGGTACGACCCCGACGACGACTACGACGCGGACCCCGAGCCGATCCGCACGGGCCAGCGGACCGAGGACATTCCGCGGCCGGCCGCCGCGCCCGCTCCGGTCTCCTCGATCACCCCCCAGCCCGTCCCGGCCGCGGTGCCGATCCGGCAGGAGACCCCGAGGATGGCCCCAGTGTCGTCCATCACACCCGAACGCCGCCACAACCTGGAGAAGAGCGCCCCGGTGATCATGCCCAAGGTAGTGAACGAACGAGAGCCCTACCGCATCACCACGCTGCACCCGCGGACCTACAACGAGGCCCGTACCATCGGGGAACAGTTCCGTGGCGGCACCCCGGTGATCATGAATTTGACCGAGATGGACGACACGGACGCGAAGCGGCTCGTAGACTTCGCCGCTGGACTCGTCTTCGGTCTGCACGGCAGTATCGAGCGCGTGACACAGAAGGTGTTCCTGCTGTCGCCTGCTAACGTCGATGTCACGGCGGAGGACAAGGCTCGGATCGCCGAGGGTGGGTTCTTCAACCAGAGCTGACCCGGCCACGACTTTACGTGTGGATCTGATCAACAGTGGGTCAACGACAGGTGACGAGCGAGAGGCCGGCCCCAGGGCCGCGACCGGGGAGAGGGAAGCGCGATGAACGTCGTGTGGGCGGTGCTCTACTACGCCCTGCTCGTCTTCCTGGTGTTCCTGCTCGTGCGGCTGGTGATGGACTGGGTGTTCCAGTTCGCCCGTTCGTGGCGGCCCGGCAAGGCCATGGTCCTGGTCCTGGAGGCCACGTACACTGTCACGGATCCGCCGCTCAAGCTTCTTCGGCGGTTCATCCCGCCGTTGCGTTTCGGTGGCGTGGCAGTCGACCTGTCCTTCTTCGTACTGATGATCATTGTGTATGTCCTGATCTCGCTTGTGCACCCCTAGTCGTAGGTGAGCGATGCGACAGGATGCCGGTGTGCCGACGATCACGTTGAGGTGAAGAGATGCCATTGACCCCCGAGGACGTTCGGAACAAGCAGTTCACGACCGTCCGCCTGCGTGAAGGCTATGACGAGGACGAGGTCGATGCCTTCCTCGACGAGGTCGAGGCGGAGCTGACCCGCCTCCTCCGGGAGAACGAGGACCTGCGGGCCAAGCTGGCCGCCGCGACTCGCGCCGCCGCGCAGAACCAGGCCAACATGCGGAAGGAACCGCCGCAGGAGGCGCCCCGTCAGGGTGGCGCTCCGGTGCCGGCCGCCATATCCGGCCCGCCGGTCCCCGGCCAGCAGGGCCCGGGTGGACCGCAGCAGATGGGCCCGGGTGGTCCCCAGCAGATGGGCCCCGGCGGTCCGCAGCAGCAGATGGGCAACCAGCCCCTCGGCCTGCCCTCCGGCGCCCCGCAGCTCCCGGCCGCCCCCGGCGGTCCGATGGGCGGCCCGCAGCAGCAGATGAACCAGACCATGGGCGGCCAGCAGCAGCTGGTCCAGCCGATGGGCGGTCAGATGCTCCAGCCCATGGGCGGCCCCGGTGGCCCGCAGCAGATGGGCAACCCGATGGGCCAGGGCATGGGCCAGCAGCAGATGCAGCCGATGGGCGGCCCCATGGGCGCGCCGCAGCAGATGGGCGGCCCGCTCGGCGGCCCCGGCCCGATGCAGCAGCAGGCCCCCGGCGGCGACAGCGCTGCCCGCGTGCTCGCGCTCGCGCAGCAGACCGCCGACCAGGCGATCTCCGAGGCCCGCTCCGAGGCCAACAAGATCGTCGGCGAGGCGCGCAGCCGCGCCGAGGGCCTGGAGCGGGACGCCCGCGCCAAGGCCGACGCGCTGGAGCGGGACGCGCAGGAGAAGCACCGGGTCGCGATGGGGTCGCTGGAGTCGGCCCGCGCCACGCTGGAGCGCAAGGTCGAGGACCTGCGGGCGTTCGAGCGTGAGTACCGGACGCGCCTGAAGTCGTACCTGGAGACCCAGCTGCGCCAGCTGGAGTCGCAGGCCGACGACTCGCTCGCCCCGCCGCGGATCCCCGCCACCGCGTCGCTGCCGCCGGCGGCCTCGTCGATGGCGCCGGCCGGTGCCGGTGCGATGGGCTCCGGTGCACCGTCCTTCGGTGGGAACCAGCCGTCCTTCGGGGGCAGCACGCCGTCCTTCGGCGGGCAGAACTCCTTCGGCGGGAACGCGCCGGCGCCCAGCTTCGGCGGGCAGGCGGGCGGCGGCAGCGGGGCTCCCCAGATGCAGCCGGCCGGGATGACCCAGCCGATGGCGGCCGTCCGGCCGCAGCCGCCGCAGCCGATGCAGCAGGCTCCGGCGCCGATGCGGGGCTTCCTGATCGACGAGGACGGCGACAACTGAGGTTGTAGCTCGGCTCTTCGAGGGCGCCCCCTCTCCGACCTCCGGGTCGGGGAGGGGGCGCCCTTTTGGTTCTTCGGGAGCCTGATCGGGGGAGGGCGCGGAACAAAAGGAACCGCCGCCCGGCTCCGGGGAGCGGGGCGGCGGTTCCGGTGGTGCGGGTCAGACCTTGCGGAGTTGGAAGGTCAGGCCGAGGGACTCGTCGGTGAAGGACTCGGAGGCCCAGTCGGCCGCGCCGGCGGCGAAGTCGGTGGCGAGGACCTCCTCGGCGACGAGGGGGCCGTGCTCGGCGATGGCCTCGGCGGTCTCCTCGTTGGCGGCGCGCCAGCGAAGGACGATGCGGTCGGCGACGTCGAGGCCGGAGTTCTTGCGGGCCTCCTGGATCTGGCGGATGGCGTCGCGGGCGATGCCGAGGCGCTTCAGCTCCGGGGTGATGGCCAGGTCGAGGGCGACGGTGGCGCCGGACTCGTTGGCGACGGCCCAGCCCTCGCGCGGGGTCTCGGTGATGATCACCTCGTCGGGGGAGAGGGCGATCGTCTCGCCGTCCAGGTCGACGGAGGTGGTGCCCGAGGCGCGCAGGTCGGCGGCGAGCCGAGCGGCGTCCGCGGCGGCGACCGCCTTGGCGACGTCCTGGACGCCCTTGCCGAAGCGCTTGCCCAGCGCACGGAAGTTGGCCTTGGCGCTGGTGTCGACCAGGGAGCCGCCGACCTCGGCGAGCGACTCCAGGGCGGCGACGTTGAGCTCCTCGGCGATCTGCGCGCGCAGGTCGGCGGGCAGCTCCTCCCAGCCCTGGGCCGCGACCAGCGCGCGGGACAGCGGCTGGCGGGTCTTCACGCCGGACTCGGCACGGGTGGCCCGGCCCAGTTCGACCAGGCGGCGGACCAGCGCCATGTGCTTGGAGAGCTCGGCGTCGATCAGCGCCTCGTCGGCGACCGGCCAGGTCGACAGGTGCACCGAGGCCGGGGCGTCCGGGGCGACCGGGACGACCAGGTCCTGCCAGACCCGCTCGGTGATGAACGGGGTGAGCGGGGCCATCAGACGGGTGACCGTCTCCAGCGCCTCGTGCAGGGTGGCGAGCGCGGCGGCGTCGCCCTGCCAGAAGCGGCGGCGGCCGCGGCGGACGTACCAGTTGGACAGGTCGTCGACGAAGCCGGAGAGCAGCTTGCCGGCGCGCTGGGTGTCGTAGGCCTCGAAGGCGGCGTCGACCTCGCGGACCAGGGTGTTCAGCTCGGAGAGCACCCAGCGGTCCAGCTGCGGGCGGTCGGCCGGGGCCGGGTCGCTCGCGGACGGCGCCCAGTTCGCGGTGCGGGCGTACAGGGCCTGGAAGGCGACGGTGTTCCAGTAGGTGAGGAGGGTCTTGCGGACCACCTCCTGGATCGTGCCGTGGCCGACCCGGCGGGCCGACCAGGGCGAGCCGCCGGCCGCCATGAACCAGCGGACCGCGTCGGCGCCGTGCTGGTCCATCAGCGGGATCGGCTGCAGGATGTTGCCCAGGTGCTTGGACATCTTGCGGCCGTCCTCGGCCAGGATGTGGCCCAGGCAGACGACGTTCTCGTAGCTGTTCTTGTCGAACACGAGGGTGCCGACCGCCATCAGCGTGTAGAACCAGCCGCGGGTCTGGTCGATCGCCTCGGAGATGAACTGCGCCGGGTAGCGCTTCTCGAACAGCTCCTTGTTCTGGTACGGGTAGCCGTACTGGGCGAAGGGCATCGAGCCCGAGTCGTACCAGGCGTCGATGACCTCGGGCACGCGGGTGGCGGTGCCGCCGCAGTCGCGGCAGGCGAAGGTCACGTCGTCGATGAACGGGCGGTGCGGGTCGAGGCCGCTCTGGTCGGTGCCGGTGAGCTCGGACAGCTCGGCCAGCGAGCCGACGCAGGTGAGGTGGTCCTCCTCGCAGCGCCAGATCGGCAGCGGGGTGCCCCAGTAGCGGTTGCGGCTGAGCGCCCAGTCGATGTTGTTGTTCAGCCAGTCGCCGAAGCGGCCGTGCTTGACGGTCTCCGGGAACCAGTTGGTGGCCTCGTTCTCGCGGATCAGCGCGTCCTTGACGGCGGTGGTCCGGATGTACCAGGACGGCTGCGCGTAGTAGAGCAGCGCGGTGTGGCAGCGCCAGCAGTGCGGGTAGCTGTGCTCGTACGGCAGGTGGCGGAAGAGCAGGCCGCGCTCCTTGAGGTCCGCGACCAGGGCCTCGTCGGCCTTCTTGAAGAACTGGCCGCCGACCAGCGGGACCTCGGGGGCGAAGGTGCCGTCCGCGAGGACCGGGTTGACCACCGGCAGGCCGTACTTGCGGCAGGTCGCGAGGTCGTCCGCGCCGAAGGCGGGGGACTGGTGGACGATGCCGGTGCCGTCCTCGGTGGTGACGTAGTCGGCGTTGAGGACGTAGTGCGCGTCCTCGATCTCGACCAGGTCGAACGGGCGCCGGTAGGCCCAGCGCTCCATCTCGGCGCCGGTGAAGGACTCGCCGGTGGTCTCCCAGCCCTCGCCGAGGGCCTTGGCGACCAGCGGCTCGGCGACGACCAGTCGCTCGGTGCCGTCGGTGGCCACCACGTAGGTGACCTCCGGGTGGACGGCGGCGGCGGTGTTGGAGACCAGGGTCCACGGGGTGGTGGTCCAGACCAGCAGGGCGGCCCGGTCGGCCAGCGGGCCGCTGGTCAGCGGGAAGCGGACGAAGACCGAGGGGTCGACGACGGTCTCGTAGCCCTGGGCCAGTTCGTGGTCGGACAGGCCGGTGCCGCAGCGCGGGCACCAGGGGGCGACCCGGTGGTCCTGGACCAGCAGGCCCTTGTCGAAGATCTGCTTGAGCGACCACCAGACGGACTGGACGTACGAGGGGTCCATCGTCCGGTAGGCCTCGTCGAGGTCGACCCAGTACCCCATGCGGGTGGTCAGCTCGGCGAAGGCGTCGGTGTGGCGGGTCACCGAGTCGCGGCACTTGGCGTTGAACTCGGCGATGCCGTACGCCTCGATGTCCTGCTTGCCGGAGAAGCCCAGCTCCTTCTCGACGGCCAGCTCGACCGGGAGGCCGTGGCAGTCCCAGCCGGCCTTGCGGGCGACGTGGTAGCCCTTCATCGTCCGGTAGCGGGGGAAGACGTCCTTGAAGACGCGGGCCTCGATGTGGTGGGCGCCGGGCATGCCGTTGGCGGTCGGCGGGCCCTCGTAGAACACCCACTCGGGGCGGCCCTCGGACTGCTCCAGGCTGCGCTGGAAGATCTTGTTGTCCTGCCAGAACGACAGGATCTGGTGCTCCAGGGCAGGCAGGTCCACCTGCGCCGGGACGGGGTTGTAGGAGCTGCTCATCGCGGGCGTCTACCTCCGGCGGATGCTGGGACTGGATCCTCCGGAGGGACGAGACGGCCTTCGCCGACCCGCGGTACCACCCTCCTTGGCCGCGGTGGTGCGCTGCGGCCCTCTTGTTTGGGGTTGCTGCCGGGTCTAGTGGGCCGCCTGGTGGCGGCCGTTCTTCCGGCGGCTCCGGGGTGATCTTCCCGCCGTGCACACCCCCGGGCTCGCACCGTCCCCGGGTCGCTGGTGGCTGCGTACGTCGGTACTCGTCCCATCTGCGCCTTGCAAGGGCCAGTGTATCGGCCCGCGGCAAGTCGATTCCGCCACGCGGCTCCGGGCCCGGTCAGGGGCGGTTTCGGGAGGTGGTTAGGCGGGGGTGATCTGGGCACAACCTTGCTAGCGCGAGGGGCGTGGTGGCTGGGGCGGCTGCCTGGGTGGGATCGTTGTGAGGCGTCGGTATGTCATGTTGTGACCGGTTTTGATCGGGATTATCGTTCCGGCACTGGAGGCCGCCGGGAACCGGCGGCTCGATTCGTTCGTAGATGGGGTCGAAGCCATGGCTGAGAAGGGAACCGGCGCGGGTACCGCCACCAAGCGGGCACGCAAGGCCGTGGCGGTCGATCCAGGGGAGGGGATTGTGACCACAACCGCACCGAAGAGCGGCACCGACACCGTGACCGTTCCGCGTGGCGCCGAGTCCGTCGATCCGGCCACGCTGCCGGTCCGGCCCGGCGAGGAGCCGTGGACCGCCGACGAGGTCCACGAGCTGCACGACGAGCTGATCAGCGACCTGGAGCGGCTGCGCGGCGAGATCGACGCCGCCGACGCCGCCATCGCGGGCCTGATGCGCGACTCCAACGACGGAGCCGGCGACGACCAGGTCGACGCCGGTACGAAGAACATCTCGCGGGAGAGCGAACTGGCCCTGGCCAACAACGCCCGCGACAGCCTCGCCCAGACCGAGCGGGCGCTGGAGCGGCTGGAGGGCGTCGGCTTCGGCATCTGCGAGTCCTGCGGCCAGGCCATCGGCAAGGCCCGGATGCAGGCCTTCCCCCGGGCGACGCTCTGCGTGCAGTGCAAGGCCAAGCAGGAACGCCGCTGAACCGGGTCACCGGGGCGACGCGGGGGGTCGGGCTTGCCGTACGCTCGACCCCGTGACGTCGCCCGGCGTGCCCGGACCGGCTGGACCGGGTGATTTCGGGCGGGCGTCGGCCCCCAGCACCTCCTCCGGCTCCGGACCGGGGGAACTCCATCGGCAGCGGAGCGGATCATCAGTACGCAAGGTTCCCCCCAGACCTGGGACGACGCCGTCCCGAACCCCGCCGATGACGTGGAGGTGCCCGTGGCCGATCCCGCCGAGCCGGCGGAGGCGGCACCCGCGAACGGGGCCACGGCGGCGGAGAAGCCCAAGGGCCCGCGGCGGATCGGCGTCCTGCTGGTCATCGCGGTGCTCGCCTTCCTGATCGACCTCGGCAGCAAGCTGCTGGTCGTGGCGCGGCTGGAGAACCACGCGGCGATCAAGGTGGTCGGCGAGGTCGTCACCTTCCAGGTGATCCGCAACTCCGGCGCGGCCTTCGGCATGGGGCAGGCGCTCACCGTCGTCTTCACGATGATCGCCGCGGCCGTCATCGTCGTCATCTGGCGGATCGCCCGCCGGCTGTACAGCCTGCCCTGGGCGATCGCGCTCGGACTGCTGCTCGGCGGGGCGCTGGGCAACCTCACCGACCGGCTGTTCCGCACGCCGGGCGTCTTCCGCGGGCACGTCGTCGACTTCATCTCCGTCCAGCACTTCGCTGTGTTCAACCTCGCCGACTCGGCGATCGTCTGCGGCGGGATCCTCGTCGTCCTCCTCTCCTTCCGGGGCAGCAACCCGGACGGGACCGTCCACCAGCAGGCGGAGAAGGACGAGAAGGAGTAGCGGGAGGGCGGCCGGCCTCCGATGGGAGGCGTGGGCCGCGTTTCCGGCATACTCGTACGGGTGAGTACCGCAGCGCAGATCCGCAGCCTCCCCGTACCCGACGGCCTGGAGGGCGAGCGCCTCGACGCCGCCCTCGCCCGGATGTTCGGGTTCTCCCGGACCAAGGCCGCCGAGCTGGCCGCCGAGGGCAAGGTGACGCTCGACGGCGCGGTGGCCGGCAAGTCGGACCGGGTCACCGCCGGCGCCTGGCTGGAGGTCGAGATCCCGGCCCCCGCCGCCCCGGTCCAGATCGTCGCCGAACCGGTCGACGGCATGCGGATCGTCCACGACGACGAGGACATCGTGCTCGTCGACAAGCCGGTCGGCGTCGCCGCGCACCCCAGCCCCGGCTGGACCGGCCCCACCGTGATCGGCGGGCTCGCGGCCGCCGGCTACCGGATCTCGACCTCGGGCGCGGCCGAGCGGCAGGGCATCGTGCACCGGCTGGACGTCGGCACCTCCGGCCTGATGGTCGTCGCCAAGTCCGAGCGGGCGTACACCGACCTCAAGCGGCAGTTCCACGACCGGATCACCGAGAAGCGGTACCACACGCTGGTCCAGGGGCACCCGGACCCGATGAGCGGGACCGTCGACGCGCCGATCGGGCGGCACCCCAGCTCCGACTGGAAGTGGGCCGTCACGCGCGACGGCAAGCCGTCCGTCACCCACTACGACCTCATCGAGGCGTACCGGGCGGCCTCGCTGCTCGCCATCAAGCTGGAGACCGGGCGCACCCACCAGATCCGCGTCCACATGTCCGCGCTGCGGCACCCCTGCGTCGGCGACCTCACCTACGGCGCCGACCCGACGCTGGCCAAGCGGCTCGGGCTCACCCGGCAGTGGCTGCACGCCGTCTCGCTCGGCTTCGAGCACCCGGCGGACGGGCAGTGGGTCGAGTTCCACAGCGAGTACTCAGACGACCTGCGCAAGGCGCTCGACGTCATCGCGGCCGAGAGCTGATGGGATTCGTCCTGCGGACCGCCCGGGGGGAGGCGGACCTCGCGCTGGTGCGGGCCGTCCGCCGGGACGTGTTCATCGTCGAGCAGAACGTGCCGGAGGAGCTGGAGTACGACGAGTACGACGCCACCGCGGTGCACGTGCTGGCGCTGGCCGAGGACGGGACGGCGCTGGGCACCGGGCGGCTGATCTTCGGCGCGCAGGCGGCCGAGCTGACCGGGGGCGTCGAGGGGCGGGTGCTGCTCGGGCGGCTCGCCGTCCGGGCCGCCGCGCGGGGCACCGGGCTCGGGGCCGCGCTGGTGCGGGCGATCGAGGCGGCCGGGGCCGAGCGCGGGGGCGTCGAGGTCGAGCTGCACGCGCAGGTGCAGGCGCTCGGGTTCTACGAGCGGCTGGGGTACGCGGCGGACGGCCCGGTGTACGACGACGCCGGGATTCCGCACCGGACGATGACGAGGGTGCTCTAGCCCTTCGGGGGCCGGGGTTCCGTGATGAGCGGGCCCGCGGCTGAGTGCACGGCTGGTCGCGCCGTCCCCGCGCCCCTTTCGGGGCGCGGGGCTTCGTGCTACTCGGGCGTGGTGCGCAGGCGGGGCAGGGCCTGGGGGTGCTCGTCGCGGAGGTGGGCGACGAGGTGTTCGCGGATGTCGAAGCGGAGCCGGGCCGCGTCGTCGGGGTTGCGGGCCGTCATGGTGGCGCGGACGACGATGGTGCTGGGGGTGGTGTCGGTGACGTGGAGGGCCCACTCGGCGCCGTCCCAGAGCGGGTGCTGTTCCAGGTAGGCGTGCAGGGCGCTGCGAAGGGCGTCGACCGGGGTGCTGTGGTCGAGGTGGAGCAGGACGGCGGCGAGCAGGCCGGGGTCGCGGCGGGTCCAGTTCTCGAACGGCTTGCTGACGAAGTAGGAGACCGGGACGATCAGCCGGCGGTAGTCCCAGAGCCGGACCACCAGGTAGGTGAGGGTGATCTCCTCGACCGTGCCCTGCTGGCCGTCCACCACCACGGTGTCGCCGATCCGGACGGTGTCGCCGAAGGCGATCTGCAGGCCGGCGAAGAAGTTGCCCAGGGTGCTCTGGGCGGCGATGCCGGCCACGATGCCGATGATGCCGGCCGAGGCGAGCAGGCTGGCGCCGAGGGTGCGCATGGCGGAGAAGGTCAGCAGCATCACGGCCGCGGTGACCACGACGATCACCGCGCTGACCGCCCGGCGCAGCATGCTGATCTGGGTGTGGACGCGCTGGACGCGGGCCGGGTCGTCGGAGACCGTCCGCTCGTAGCGGCCGAGCAGCGCCTCCAGGACGGCGGCCACCACGCGGACGGTGAGCCAGCCGAGGGAGGCGAGCAGGAGCAGCAGGACGAGGTGGTGGGCGCCGTCGTCGTCCTGCCGGCGGAAGATCCGCCCGCCCGGATTGGTGACGAGCAACAGGGCTGACACCAGGGCGAGTTGGAGGGGGATCCGGGAGCGGCGCAGGAGCGACCAGACCGGGGCCTCGGGGTGGTTCGCGCTGATCCGCTGGAGGGCCTGGTCGACGATCCAGCCGACCGCGAGGACGCCCGCGGCGGTGGCGAGCAGGGCGATCAGCGGCCAGAGCACGGGCACCTTCTCGGGGGTGGGGGAGCCGGGTGAGCCGTACGATACCGGCGTTCACCGGTGCGAACCGGGCAAAAGGTGCGGTGGCTCGGGGGGTGGCCTTATCGGACGCCTACCGGGGCGGCCGATACGATCAGCGGCCATGGAGTTCGGTGGGGCGTGGCGGCGTTGGCGCGGCCGGAAGACGTCCGTGAGACGCAGGGTGCTGGCCGGGGCGGTGGCCCTGGTGGCGGTGGCCGGGGTCGGCACGGCCACGGTGGCCTCGGGCGGCGAGCGGACGGTCCGTGAGGAGGACCGATTCCTCAGCATGCCGGAGACGCCCGGCAGCACCCAGCAGGTCCAGCTGGACACCTCGTTCTTCACCACCGGCGACAGCCCGCGCCCGGCGGTGCTGCTCGCGCACGGCTTCGGCGGCTCGAAGGAGGGCGAGCGCGAGCGCGCCCAGCAGCTCGCCCGGCAGGGGTACGCGGTGCTGACCTGGTCGGCGCGCGGCTTCGGGCACTCGGGCGGGAAGATCGGGCTCAACGCGCCGGACCGCGAGGTCGAGGACGTCAAGCACCTGGTGGACTGGCTGGCCCAGCGCCCCGAGGTGCAGCTCGACGGGCCCGGCGACCCGCGGGTCGGCATCACCGGCGCCTCCTACGGCGGCGCGATCTCGCTGCTCGCCTCCGCGTACGACCACCGGATCAAGGCCGTGGCCACCCAGATCACCTGGTGGAACCTGGCCGACGCGCTGTTCCCGCAGGGCGTGCAGGGCTCGGGCGCGGCGGACGGCGTGTTCAAGAAGCTGTGGGCCGGGATCTTCTTCACCACCGGCTCCGCCGGCGACCTCGGGCCCTCCGGCGGTGCGCCGCGCGCCGGCGACAAGCCGCAGCAGGGCGGGGACGGGCCGGTCGGCTGCGGGCGGTTCCTGGAGTCGCTGTGCCAGATGTACAACCGGGTGGCCACCGCCGGGCACGCCGACCCGGAGGCCGTCGCGCTGCTCGACCGCTCCAGCCCGTCCTCGGTGGCCGGGCAGCTCAAGGCGCCGACGCTGGTCGTGCAGGGGCAGCAGGACTCGCTGTTCCCGCTCGACCAGGGAGACCGGATCGCGCGGGCCGTCGCGGCCAACGGCGCGCCCGTCGCGGTGGACTGGTTCGCGGGCGGGCACGACGGCGGGACGGACACCAGTGCGCGGGTGGACGACCGGGTGACGGCCTGGTTCGACCGCTACTTGAAGGGCTCTGGTGGCGGCGACACCGGGCCGGCGTTCCGGGTCACCCGGACCGGGGGCGTCGACTCGACCGGATTCCAAGCGGTGCTGCGCGGGGCCACGGCGGACCGGTACCCGGGGCTCGGCGGGACGGGGACGCGGACGGTGGAGCTGGCCGACGGGGAGAAGACCGTCGCCAACCCGCCCGGCGGCGCGCCGCCCAACATCTCGACGCTGCCCGGCATCGGCGCGCTCAGCCAGGCGGCCTCGCTCGGCGCCGGGCTGTCGCTGGACTTCCCCGGGCAGAACGCCGCCTTCGACTCGGAACCGCTGGACAAGGCGCTGCACCTGACCGGGCAGCCGACCGTGCCCGTGCGGGTCAAGGCCGACCGGTCGGACGCGGTGCTGTTCGCGAAGCTGTACGACGTCGGGCCGGACGGGAAGGCGGTGCTGCCGCAGCAGCTCGCCGCCCCGCTGCGGGTCACCGGCGCGGACGCCGGGCGGACGGTGACGGTGGCGCTGCCCGCCGTCGACCACGACTTCCCGGCCGGGCACCGGCTGCGCCTCGTGCTCGCGGCCACCGACCTGGCCTACGCCTCGCCCGTCGAGCCGGCCACCTACCAGGTCACCCCGGCCGGGGCGCTGAGCGTGCCGACCGTCGAGGAGCTGGTCACCGAGGCGGCGCCGCTGCCGGCCCGGACCTGGGCGCTGCCGCTGGTCGCCGTGGCGGTGGCGGCCGCTCTTCTGCTGGTGCCCCGGCTGCGGCGTCGGAGGGTCGCTGATGTGGAGTTCGATCCGGAGCTGGCCGGGGTGCCGCTGCAGATCACCGGGCTGAGCAAGCGCTACAAGGGCTCCCAGGACCGCTACGCCGTACGGGAGTTGGGCTTCCGGGTGGAGCAGGGGCAGGTGCTCGGGCTGCTCGGCCCGAACGGCGCCGGCAAGACCACCACGCTGCGGATGCTGATGGGCCTGATCCGGCCGGACGCCGGGGAGATCCGGATCTTCGGACACCTCGTCCGGCCCGGCGCCCCCGTGCTCTCCCGGGTCGGCGCGTTCGTCGAGGGCGCCGGCTTCCTGCCGCACCTCAGCGGACGGGCCAACCTGCGGCTGTACTGGCAGGCCACCGGGCGACCGGAGGCCGACGCGCACTTCGCGGAGGCGCTGGAGATCGCCGGCCTCGGCGAGGCGCTGGAGCGCGCCGTGCGGACGTACTCGCAGGGCATGCGGCAGCGGCTCGCCATCGCCCAGGCCATGCTCGGCATGCCGGACCTGCTGATCCTCGACGAGCCGACCAACGGGCTCGACCCGCCGCAGATCCGCGAGATGCGCGAGGTGATGATCCGGTACGCGGCCGGCGGGCGGACCGTCATCGTCTCCAGCCACCTGCTGGCCGAGGTCGAGCAGAGCTGCACCGACCTGGTGGTCATGGACCGCGGACGGCTGGTCACGGCCGGGCCGGTCGGCGAGATCGTCGGCGCCGGCGAGCTGCTGATGATCGGCGTCGCGGCGGGCTGCGACCCGGAGGACGTCGCCGGGAAGGTCGGCGCGCTGGCCGGGGTCGGCTCGGCGGAGGCCGTCGAGGGCGGACTGCTCGTCCGGCTGGACGGGCTGGCGGCGAGCGACCTGCTCGCCGAGCTGGTGCGGCTCGGGGTGCCGGTGGAGAGCGCCGGGCCGCAGCGCCGGCTGGAGGACGCGTTCCTGTCGTTGATCGGAGGAGGTGCGGCGTGAGCTCTGTGGTCGCTACGGATCATGCCGAGGGGTACCGGGCGGGCCGGACGCTGCCGCTGCGGGTGGAGGCGATGCGGCAGCTGCGGCGTCGCCGCACCATGGTGGTCGGCGGGGTGCTCGCCGTCATGCCGTTCGTCATCCTGGCCGCGTTCCAGATCGGCGGCACCCCCAGCCGCCCGGACCGGACCACGTTCATCGAACTGGCCACCGCCTCCGGCGCCAACTTCGCCGTCACCATGCTGTTCGTCGGCACCGGCTTCCTGCTGGTGATCCCGGTCGCGCTGTTCTGCGGCGACACCGTCGCCTCGGAGGCCAGCTGGTCCTCGCTGCGCTATCTGCTCGCCGCCCCCGTGCCCAGGGCGCGGCTGCTCGCCCGCAAGTTCGCGGTCGGGCTGGCGTTCTCGGCGGTCGCGGTGGTGCTGCTGCCCACGATCGGGCTGGCGGTCGGGACGGCGGCGTACGGGTGGGGCGACCTGAAGCTGCCCGCCGGGGCCAGCCTGCCGGCCGGGGAGGCGCTGCCCCGGATCGCGCTGGCGGTGGCCTTCGTGTTCCTGAGCGAGGTCGTGATCGCCGCGCTGGCGTTCTGGCTCTCGACGGCGACGGACGCGCCGCTCGGGGCGGTCGGCGGGGCGGTGTTCGCGTCGATCATCACGGCGGTGCTGGACACCATCACCGCGCTCGGCGACCTGCGGCAGTGGCTGCCCGCGCACTGGCAGTACGCCTGGGCGGACGCGCTGCAGCCGCAGCTGGAGTGGGGCGGGATGCTGCAGGGCGTGTCGCTGTCGCTCTCGTACGCGGCGGTGCTGCTGGCGCTGGCGTTCCGCGGGTTCGCGCGCAAGGACGTGGTGTCCTAGGACGGTGGCGGTGGCGGTGGCGGTGGCGGGGGATCGCGGGTGGGGGATCATGGGTGGGTACCGCTGATCTCGTCTGGTGAAGGACCCGAAACCGTGGCCCAGATCGTCCTCTTCCACTCCGCCCACGGGCTGCGCCCGGCCGTGCACGCCGCCGCCGACCGGCTGCGCGCCGCCGGGCACACCGTGCACACGCCGGACCTGTTCGACGGGCGGACCTTCGACGACACCGAGGCGGCGACCGCGTACGAGGCCGCCGGCGCGTACCAGGAGGAGATCGGCGGCAGCGAGGAGCTGCTGCGGCGCGCGGTGACGGCGGTCGCCCCGCTGTCCGCGGACGGGCTGGTGTACGCCGGGTTCGCGCTCGGCGGGGCCGTCGCGCAGAACATGGCGCTGGCCGACGAGAAGGCGCGCGGGCTGCTGCTCCTGCACGGCACCTCGGACCTGCGGGAGGACGCGGCGACCGAGATCCCGGTGCAGCTGCACATGGCCGAGCCCGACCCGTTCGAGCCGGAGGACTGGCTGAACGCCTGGTACCTGCGGATGCTGCGGGCCGGGGCGGACGTGGAGGTGCACCGCTACCGGGGCGCCGGGCACCTGTTCACCGACCCGGACCTGCCGGACTTCGACGCCGAGGCGGCGGAGCGGGCCTGGGCGGCGGCGCTGGACTTCCTGGCGGAGCTGGACGGCCGGTAGAGCCGGACGGTCGGTGGAGCCGGACGGTCGGTGGAGCCGGACGGTCGGTGGAGCCGGACGGTCGGTAGAGGGGTGCGGCCGGGGGCGGTCGGTCGCCCCCGGCCGCACCCGGCGGTGGTTCACGCGGGGTCGGTGACCCGGCGGCGGGCGGCGCGGACCAGCAGGCCGCCGAGGACGGCGAGGGCCAGCAGGACCAGGCCGAACACCGTGGCGCCGGTGGTCAGGCCGACCGCGTCGCTGAGGTAGCCGGCCGAGACCGGCAGGAGGCCGGCCGGGAGGTAGCCGCCCACGTTGAGCGCGGCGTTGGCCTCGGCCAGGCGCTGCGGCGGGACGGCCGAGTTGAGCAGCGACAGGCCGCCGAGCTGCCCCATGCCCTGGCCGGCGCCGGCCAGCAGCGCGGCCAGGACGAGGAGCGCCACCGCCTCGGTGCGCACGGCGGCGACCAGGGTGAGCATGCCGAGCGCGGTGGTCGCGGCGCCGGCCGTCAGGATGGTGCGGCGGCGCAGCCGCTGGACGGCGAACTGCACGCCGGTGGCGGCGAGGAACATCACGAAGGCCATCGCGCCGGCGACGATCCGGCTGCTGGTGCCGAGCAGGCCCGAGAGGAGCGAGGGGCCGAGCGAGAGCACGAACGAGGTCGCGGTGATGCCGGGTGCGAACACCGCGATGCCGAGGGCGAGTTGGCGGCCGGTGCCGGCCGGCACACCGGGGACGCGGATCCAGGGGCCGGTCGGCTTCGGCTGGGGGCGTCGCTCGGACCGGGGCAGTGGCATGCGGAGCACGGTGAGGACGGCGGTGGCCAGCAGGACGGCCTCGACCGCGAAGACGGTGGTGGTCGGCGCGGGTGCCAGTTCGGAGAGCACGCCGGCGAGCAGCGGGCCGAGCCCGGCGCCGAAGACCATCGCGCAGGAGGCGAGCAGGGCGGCCGTCCGCCTGCGGGCCGGGCCGGCCACGTCGGTGACGGCGGCCATGCCGGCCGAGACGACGGCGCCGACCGCGATCCCGGTGAACAGCCGGGCCACGATCAGGGCCGCGACGCTGGTCGCGGTGCCGAAGACCAGGCAGGCGGCGAGGGCGAGGACGAGCGCCGGGAGCAGGACGGGCTTGCGGCCGATGCGGTCGGAGAGCACGCCGGAGACCAGCAGCGAGCCGATCAGGCCGACGATGTAGAAGGCGAAGACGACGGTCAGGGTGCCCTTGGAGAAGCCGATGTCGTGCTGCCACAGGACGTAGAGCGGGGTGGCGGCGTTCGAGAGGACGAAGACGGCGGTGACCGGCCAGGCGGCGAGCCAGATCCACCACAGGGGGGTGGTGGTCGGTGCCGCCCCGGTGGTGGGGGCGGTGGCGGTAGCGGGCGGCGCGGGCGCGGTGGCGGTTCGGGGCATGACGGTGTCTCCCGTTCGGGGTCGGGCTGCCTCATCAGTACGAGTCGAGTCGAACTTAGCATGCAGTACGATTGGAGTCGTACTGGAAAGCCGGATCGATGCGCGGTGTGAGGAGTCGTCAATGGCTGGTGCTGCGAAGGGTGTTGCGGCCTTCAAGGTGATCGCGGAGCCCACTGACCTGCCCGAACCGCTGGCCGAGCCGGGTGTCGACGAGCTGCGGCTGGAGACCGTGCTGGGCGCGCTCAGCGACCCGCTGCGGCTCACGATCGTGCGCAAACTCCTGCTGGAGTCCGAGGACTTCGACCACTCCTGCGGCTGGTTCGGCCTCGACCGGCCCAAGTCCTCGCTCACCCACCACTTCAAGGCGCTGCGCGAGGCCGGCGTCACCCGGCAGCGGCAGTACGGGCTGGAGCGGCGCAGCCACGTGCGGGTGGACGACCTGAACGCGCGCTTCCCCGGGCTGCTCGACCTGGTGGCGGCCTGGACGCCGCAGGGGTGACGGGCGGCTGCCGGGCTCGGCCTCGGGGTGGCTCGGCCCAGGGGCGGCTTGACCTCAAGGCGCCTTGACCTCAAGGCGGCTTGAACTCCTAGCGTGAAGACGTTCGGCGGGGGTTCGACGAGAGGGAGGGTGCTCGCGTGGCAGTCGAGGAGTACGCGCATGAGGTACTGGCCGGGCAGCCGATCGGGGCGTGGAGCGGCGAGGTGTACCGGCGGGTGGTCGGCGGACTTCGTGAGCAGCTGGCGGTGGAGGGCCTTGCGCAGCCGCACTGGTGGACGCTCAACCACGTGGCCGGGGCGCCGGGGGCGTGGACCCGGGCGACGCTGGTCGACCGACTGGCGCGGTACGAGGACCTCGGGCTCGACTTCGACGCCGTGTTCGACGATCTGGTCGCACGGGAGAGGCTGGTCGAGGGGGCCGAGGGCGCCATGACGCTGACCGGGGCGGGCGAGGCCGGGCGGCTGCGCGCCCGGGAGCGCAACCTGCGGGTGCACCTTCGGACGCACGAGGGGATCGATCCGGGGGACTTCGTGACGACGATCAACGTGCTGCGGAGGATGGTCGACAACCTGGGCGGGGACGGGAACCTGCCCGCGTAAGGCGGTGGCGACTGCCGGGAGTTGCCGGAGAGGATGGGGGGATGGACGAATCCGAGTGGGTGACCCTGTTCTGCTTCCCCAACGTCTCCGGCAGCCCCAAGCCGTGGCAGCTGACCGCGGTTTGACTGCGTGACCGGGGGATCGACTGGTACCCGTTCGCGGGGGAGGACGTCCGGATCGACCTGATCTGCGGCGTGGGCGCGGACGGGCACTGGCACGGCACGGTCGCCGTTCGCTTCCGGGCCGAGGTGCTGCGGCGGCTGGGGCTGCACCCGGACCAGCCGACCTCCGCGCCGGCCGACCCGCTGCCGCCCAAGTGGTGGGGGCCTTGGGGGCGTTGAGCCGCGCGGCGGGTTGGGTGGGGGCCGGTCGTGACGGTCGTGACGGCCGTGACGGCCGTTACGGCCGTTACGGCCGCTTCGCCGGGAGCGGGCGGATGGTCGGCCAGCGGGTGAGCATGGCCCGGCGGACGGCCGCGGCGAGCCGGCCGAGGTGCCGGAGGTCGTCGCGGTCGGCCGCCAGGCCGTCGACGACGGCGAGGCGGTGGGCCAGGCGCTGGCGGGCCGTCGCCGTGCCCCACGTCCAGTCCCTCGCCGGGAGTTCGGCCAGGTGGTCGGTGGCGCCCCGGTGGGCGCGCTGGACGAGGGCGTCGCCGCGCAGCAGCCAGCCGGCGCAGGCGTCGGTGAGGTCGCCGTCGACGTCGGTGCCCGTCGCGTCGCGCCAGGCCGTCCGGTAGGCGGCCTCCGCCGCGTCGAGCAGGGCCGGCGGCGGGGCGGTGGAGCACCAGCAGGTGGGGAATCCGATGCGCAGGTAGGCGAGTTCGACGATGCCGTGGCCGAGCGAGGCCTGCTCGAAGTCGATGAAGCGCACGCCGTGGGTGGTGTGCAGGTCGTTGCCGGGGCAGGGGTCGCCGTGCAGCAGGGCGTGGCCCGGGGTGCGGTGCAGGCGGGCGAGGAGGCCGTCGAGTTCGGCGCGGACGGCGGACGGGGCCTCGACGCCGAGGGCGGTGGCGAGGTGGAGGAAGGACTCGGTGTCGCGCTCGGTCGGGCCGGACCAGGCGGGGAGCGCGCCGCCCGCGTCGGCGGGGCCGGTGGTCGCGTGGAGGCGGGCGAGCGTCGTGGCGTAGTCGATCAGCCAGTCCTCGCGGGGCTGTTGGTGCTCCAGGAGTTCGAGGACGAGGACGCGCTCGGCCGGGTCGGTGCCGAGCAGCCGCGGTGTGACGGGAGGGCCGGAGCGGGCGGCGAGCCGCAGGGCGGTGACCTCGCGGGCGTAGCGCTCGTCGGCCTCCGGGCCGTCGACGAGCTGCTTGACGACGACCGGAGTGCCGTCCACCTCGGCCCGCCACACCCGGGACCGCGGGCTGCTCTCCAGGCGGCAGCTGCGGCGGGGCGTGCCGAGCTCGGCGCGCAGGTCCGTTCCGAACGGCATCGTCGACGACATGGCCGGATCCTCGCACGCGGTGAATGTCGGTGTCCTCTGGAATAGTTGGGGCGCAGGGGCACTCTGCTGACGCTCGGGGGAGAACCGATGGCGACGTACGTGCTGATTCATGCCGCGGCGGTCGACGCGTGGTACTGGGGGCCGCTGGCCGCGGAGTTGCGCGGGCGGGGCCACGAGGTGGTCGCGCCGGACCTGCCGTGCGAGGACGAGTCGGCCGGGCTCGTCGAGTACGCGGACGCGGTGGTGGCGGCGATCGGCGAGCGGCGGGGCGAACTCGTCGTCGTGGCACACTCGTTCGGCGGGTTCACCGGGCCGCTGGTGTGCGACCGGGTGCCCGTCGACCTGCTGGTGATGCTGCAGGCGCAGGTGCCGGCGCCCGGCGAGTCGCCGGGGGAGTGGTGGGGGAACACCGGCTACGGGGCGGCCCGGCAGGAGGCCGACCGGCGGCGCGGCGTCGCCGAGGGCGTCGAGGAGGACGTGCGGACGCTGGTGCTGCACGACACCCCGGCCGAGCTGGCCGCCGAGTTCGTCGCCGGGCACCAGCGGGTGCAGTCGGCGGCGCCGTTCGGGAGGCCGTGGCCGCTGGCGGCGTGGCCGGAGGTGCCGACCAGGGCCCTGTTGGCGCGCGACGACCGTTTCTTCCCGGCCGAGTTGATGCGACGGGTCGTCGCGGAGCGGCTCGGCTTCCGGCCGGACGAGATGCCGGGCGACCACTGCCCGATGCTCGGGCACCCGAAGGAACTGGCGGACCGGCTGGAGGCGTACCGGGAGGGGGTCTAACGCCGGGGGACGGTCACGGTGCCGTTGTCGAGGTCGATCCGCAGGCCTCGGGGCGGGGCGCCGTCGCCGTGGTCGTCGTCGCGCAGGAGGAGCCGGGTCTGGCGCTGCTCGATCTGGACGCGCTTGTTGGCGTTGAAGAGGGCGTGCAACTCCTCGGTCGCGGTGGCGCCGAGGCCGAGGCCGGTGGCGGACCGGTGCCGGGCGGAGAGGCGGCGGGCCAGCCCGGCGGGACGGCCGGAGCGGACCACGACGTAGCGGGCCGAGGCCAGCAGGAACGGCACCAGGACCGGGAGGGACATCAGGAGCACGCTCGCCGTCATCAGCATGGTGGGTCAACGGGTGTGAGGCGGCCGGGAGTTCCGGCGGCGGGGCCGGAGGAAACCCGTCGGAACCCGTGGGCCGGGCGCGGGCCGGAAGTGCCCCTCAGCGGGGCTGTGGGGGTGCACCGGCGGGTGCGGGGGCGGGCGCCGGGGTGGGGAGCCCGCCGCGGCGGGCGGGGGCCCGTGGTGGGCCTTCACGGGCTTCGGCACATGGTGCCCGACCTGGTCTTTTCCCGTTCCCCGGCCTAGGGTCGGAGGCATTCGAGAGGGGGCCGAATGGATCGGACCGTACGGACCGTCGAGGACGTTCTCGCGCTCCTGGACGGGCTCTTCGCAGCGGAACCCCGGGCCGGGGGCGCGCCCTTGCGGACCGGTGACGGGCGGGAGTTCTGGGACGGCTTCTACGCGGACCGGTCGCGGCCGGTGCCGTTCTTCGCGGCGAAGCCGGACGAGCACCTGGCCGGGTACGTGGAGGGCGGGACGATCGCGCCCGGGCGGGCCCTGGACCTGGGGTGCGGGCCCGGGCGGAACGCGCTGTACCTCGCCTCGCGCGGCTTCGAGGTGGACGCCGTGGACCTGTCGCCGGTGGCGGTGGCCTGGGCGCGGGACCGGGCGCGGGAGGCGGGGGCGGACGTCCGGTTCCTGTGCGGTGACGCGTTCGCCCGCGCGGGAGGGGAGTTGGCCGGTCCGTACGACCTGGTCGTCGACTCCGGGTGCTTCCACCACCTGGCGCCGCATCGGCGGGTCGGCTATCTGGCGCTGCTGGAGCGGGTGTTGGCGCCGGGCGGCGTCCTCTCGCTGACCTGCTTCGCGGCCGGGGAGGGCGGCATGGGGTCGGAGCTCGGCGACGCGGACCTGTACCGGGCGGGCTCGCTGCAGGGCGGGCTGGCGTACTCGCCGGAGGCGCTGCGGTGGATCTTCGACGGCTACGAGGAGGTCGAACTGCGCCGGATGCGGGAGGAGCCGCCCGACTCGGCGCGCTTCGGGGCACCGTTCCTGTGGGCCGGGCTGTTCCGCCGGTAGGGGCGGGCGGCGGGCGCCGCAGCGCGGGACGTCGGGTGGGCCGACTTCCGGTGCGGCGGGTGGGGCCTCGTACGCTTCGCGCATGCACATCAGAAGATCCATAGCCCTGCTGGTCGGCGCGACGGCGCTGGTCGGCGCATGCTCCAGCGCGCCCGCCGCGCCCCACCCGGACGCGAGCACGCCGGCGCCCGCGGCGTCTGCGGGCGCCGGGGCGTCCAGTGCGTCCGGGACGTCCAGTGCCTCGGCTGCGTCGCCCGGGGCGTCCGCTGCCGGTTCCGGCGGCGCGCCGACGAAGCTGAGCGCGGCCGAGGTGCAGGGCCGCTGGTGGACCTGGGCGGCGTCGAGCGCCAGTGACGTGAACCCCGTCTCGGACCGGGACGGCCACCTGTGCGCGCAGGGGCAGAAGGGCGGCATCTGGTTCCTGGCCGGCAGCTTCGGCGAGACCGTGACGCGCTCGTGCACCGTGCCCGCCGGCGTGCCGGTCGCGTTCCCGCTGGTGAACCTCGTCGGCGAGGCGGCCGACTGCGAGGCGTTCATGGCGACGGCGAAGGGGAGCGCCACCCTGGACGGCAAGGCGCTGGAGCCCGACCGGTACGAGGGGACGACCGTGGCGATCAGCGGCGTGGAGGGCAATCCGCTCACCCAGCGCGGGGGCCGGTTCAGCACCCGGGCCTGCGGGCTGTGGGTGCAGGCGGAGCCGCTGGCGCCCGGCAGCCACACGCTGAGCATCAGGGGGTCGTCGGGGTCCTTCGCGGTCTCCGTGGACTACGCGCTCCAGGTCTCGGCCGGCTGAGGGGCGGCCCGTGCTGCCGCGCGGGACGTCGGACGGGCCGACTTCCCGCGCGGCCCGTCCGGCAGGACGGGCCGAGTCCAAGCCCTAGCGGCCGAGGTGGGTGGCGAGGGACTCGATGGTGCGGCGGCGGGCGGTGAACAGGGATACGGCGGAGCCGTCGGTGAAGTGGAGGCGGAAGCGGGCCATCAGTTGGAGCCTCGGGCGGCGTTCGATCCGCTGGATCAGGTGGCGGGGGGCGTGCCACATGACCTGGCCGGGCTTGCGGCGGTCGACGGAGGACGTGACGAAGGCGAGCCGCTGGTCGGTGACCATCAGCAGCCTGTGCATCACCGTGCCGTCCGTGCTCGGGAAGCCGCTCGCGATGCTGCCCGACTGCCCGGTCACCGCGCCGAGCCGGGCCAGGGCGTTGCCGACCTTGGCGCCCGTGCCGTCCCCGATGCCCTTGGCCCCGGACACCGGCACGACCGTGGCGACGTCCAGCAGGCGCTCGCCCGGGGCGAGGAGCGGTTCCACGGCCTGGCGGTGGAGGTTCATCAGGGCTTCGGTCATGCGGCACAGGGTAGGGGAGAAGTGATCATGACCTGGCCGCGGGGTGGGACCGGAGCGCCGCGAGACCGCGGGCGAGGTCGAAGGCCGCGACGGGGTCGCCCTCGTCCGTCCACGGCTTCGCGCCGCACCAGGGGCCGATGCGGCGGAACTGCTCCAGCGCGGCGTCGTAGCGGCGCGCCCTGAGCAGGTACTGCGCCAGGTGGTGCCGGAGGCCCTGCAGGCCGGGGTCGTCGTCGGGGACCTGGTTCAGCGAGCGGGCGACGGTCTCCAGCAGGTCCTTGGCCGCGCGCGAGGACGGGAGGGCGGAGAGGCCCTTGCGCCGGGTGAGTTCCCGCAGCGCGTGCAGGTGGACCGCCGCGAGCGGGCTGCCGGCCGGTGCCTTGTGCACGGCGCGTTCGGCGAACTCGAGCATCAGCTGGTCGCTGCCCGCCCACTTCGCGCACCAGTACTGCAGGGCCTGGGCGTGGCCCTCGTAGTGGTGCGGGGCGCGGGCGACGAGTTCCTTCCAGAGCGGGCGGAACTCCTCGCGGTCGTACCGGAGTCCACGGGCGGCGGTGACCATGACCACCCAGGGCCCGGGGTCCTCGGGCGCGAGCGCGGCGGCCTGCTGCGCGGCGTCCATCGCGGCATTCAACTGGACCATGAACCGGGCCATCCGGCCGGCCGGGACGTTGTGCGCGTAGTCGGCGCCGCGGACCGCCCACGCGCGGTGCAGGAGCAGCTGGGCGCGGACGGTGGCGGCGGTGCCGTCGCCGGGGCGGGCGCTGAGCCAGGCGTTCAGCCAGGTGTCGTCCTCGGCGGCGAGCTGCTGGAGGAGTTCGTGCCGGGACCAGCGTTCGTCCCAGTCCTGGCCGGCGGCTTCGACGAAGGCGGCCGCGGCCCGCCAGTCACCGTCCCGGGCGTCGTTCGCGAGGGCCCGGATCTCCTTGCGCTCGTGGGTGGGCGGCGGCCCGGCCCGGTGCGCGTTGAGCTGTTCGCGGGGCGGGAGCCCGTACGCGGCCGGGTCGAAGCGGGGGCCGACCCAGCGCGTCAGGCCGAACTGCCGCAGGCGGGAGCCGAGTCGGTAGCGGTAGGCGAGCGGCACCGCGAGGCCCAGGACCAGGATGACGAGGACGTTCACGGGCGTGATCATCCTGGGGATCGCCGTGTCTGACAACAGTTTCCGGGTGGTGCTGTCGCCCGAGGGGGCACGGCGGTGTCCGCCGGGTGCGCGGGCCGTGCCCCGGATCCGGCAGGCTTCGGGGCATGGCGATCGCGAAGAAGGGCACGCGGGGCCTCGTCGTCGACGGGGCCCGGTACCGCTGGGTGGTCTCGCCCGGTGACGAGGCCGGGGTGGGGGTCGTCGTCCTGGGCGAGGACGGCGACGGGCAGCGCGTGGTGGCGTGGTTCGAGCACGGGGTGGTGGTGGCGCCGGGGTTGGTGGCCGGCGTCGTCCGGGAGGCGTTGCTCCACCACGGGTGGACGCCCCGGGCGCGCGGTCGGCAGCTCACGTTGCGGTGCCCGGGGCGGAGCCCGGATCCGGCGCGGCCGGGGCTGGTCGCCCGGCCGCCCGCGGCTTGAGCGAAGTGGTCGCGTGGGACGTCGGCCGGGCCGACGTCCCACGCCTACCGGAGGGCGCGCGGGGCGGTGCGCTCGTAGATGGTGCCGCCGGGGAGGTACCAGCCGGCCTTCTTCCGGACGGCCGGGCTCGGGTCGTCGGCGTGGCAGGCCCGGAGCGCGGCGAGGGCCCCGGCGTCGGTGTGGGCGAACTTGCCGACGAGTTCGGCGGCCCGCGACCGGACCTGCGGGTCGGGGTCGGCGGCCAGGTGGCGCAGGGCGGGGTCGAGGACCCGGTCCGCGCCGGGGGCGCAGGTGTCGCCCTTGCAGCGGTCGCAGGCCAGGGCGTGGAAGGCGGCGATCCGCACCCGCGCGTCGGGATCGTCGGCCATGGTGATGAGTTGGGCCATGGAGTCGGTGTCGACGAGGTGGTCGAGGAGGCGGCAGCAGCCTTCGCGGACGGCGGCGTCCTCGTGGGACAGGCCGGCGCGGATGGCGTCGCGCGCGTCGTGGTCGCGGCGCAGCAGCTCCCGGTAGGCCGCCACGGCGCGCTGTGGGTCGCCCAGGGAGGCGACGAGGGCTTCGTTGTCGGTTCTGGGGAATCCGAGCATGCGGCCAGTGTCGGGCCCCGATGCGCCTCGGGGCAAAGGGATTTGGCGTCGGTGGGAGCGGTCGGCCGCGAACGGGGACGCGGTGTTCGCGGGGTCGGACCGGGAGCGTCCGTTCGAGGGGCTGTCGGGGGTGTTCCGGCAGGGGCGGGACCCGCGGGGAATCCATCGGCGGTGGAGGCGCCGCGTACGGTCGCGCGCCCGTGGAGAGGAGAACGATCATGCGTCGTCGTTTCGTGGGGGCCGGCCTGCTGGCGGCCGCCGGGGTGCTCGCGCTCGCCGTCCCCGCCCAGGCCGCGACGGGGGCCCTGGTGGTCAACGGGCAGGCCCAGGAGAATCCGCGGCGGGGGTGCTACGCGACGCCCTCGCCGCGGGTCTTCGTCGAGAACCGCACGGACTCACCGGTCCTGGTGCACGCCGCGGCGAACTGCCAGGGGCCGGTGACGGCGGAGGTGGACCCCGGGCAGACCGTGCAGACCTCCGGGGCGAGCTACTTCGTCCTCGACTGAGCCCGGGCCGTGGCACAGGAAGTCGGACCGGCCGACTTCCTGTGCCATCGGCGGTGGCTACGAGCCGGTGACGCCGTCTGTGAGCTCCCGGACGATGTCCAGGTGGCCCGCGTGGCGGGCGTACTCCTGCAGGACGTGGAACAGGATCCAGCCGAGGGTGGGCCGCGGGGTGCCGTCGTCCGGGAAGCGGCCGCCGGCCGCGGCGACGGTGGACAGCGGCACGCCCGACGCGACGGACCGGGTGTACGCGCCGCCCGCGTGCAGTGCGGCGAGCAGGTCGGCGGCCGTCTCCTGCGGGCCGACGTGCCAGCGGTCCTCGGGGCCGCGGTCGCCCCAGGGCGCCGGGACGTCCTCGGCCCGGAAGCCCCAGCGCAGCCAGCGCTGTTCCATGTGGACGAGGTGCTTGAGCAGTTCGAGCGTGGACCATCCGGACGGGAGCCGGGCGGCGCGCAGGTCCGCGTCGGACATCCCCTCGATCCGGGCGCCGATCGCGGACCGGTAGTAGTCGAGGTAGTCCAGCAAGAGCACGCCGGGATCGGAGAGTTGCGTGTCCGGCTCGGGCAGGGGGGAAGTCATGGCCCCGAGTCTGCCATCGCGGTGGCCACCGGCCGCCCGCCCGCCGTACGGTCGGATCATGGACGTACGTGCGCGGCTGCTCTCGGTCAACGTCGGCAGGCCCCGGCCGAACCCGTGGAAGAGGGGCATCGGGCTCACCGGGATCGACAAGCGCCCCGTGGACGGCCCGGTCGCGGTGGCCGCGCCGGGGCCGAAGGGGACGGGGGCGGTCGGCCTGGCCGGGGACCGGGTGTACGACCTGCGGAACCACGGCGGCGACGACCAGGCGGTGTACGCCTACGCCCGGGAGGACCTGGACGGCTGGCAGGCGGAGCTGGAGCGGGAGTTGGCCGACGGCTCGTTCGGCGAGAACCTGACGACGATCGGACTGGACGTCAACGGCGCGCTGATCGGGGAGCGCTGGCGGATCGGCCCGGAGGTGGTCCTGGAGGTGTCCTGCGCGCGCATCCCCTGCGGCACCTTCCAGGGCTGGCTCGCGCGCGAGGGCTGGATCCGGCGCTTCACCGAGGCGGCCCTGCCGGGCGCCTACCTGCGGGTGGTCGAGCCGGGCGAGTTGCGCGCGGGGGACGCGGTGGAGGTGGTGCACCGCCCGGAGCACGACGTCACGGTGGCCCGGTCGTTCCGCGCGGTGACCACCGAACCGGGGCTGCTGCCGGGCCTGTTGGCGGCGCAGGCGCTGCCGGAGGAGGTCAAGGAACTGGTGCGGCGGCGGATCCGTGGCTAGGGCCTTAGGGCCTGCCTCCTGGATCCTTGCCGGGTGGGGACCTGGGCCGGTCGAGCGTATGCGTAGCGTCGGCCGGTGTTTCCCCCGCGCCCGCCCGTGGCGGCTGGCCTAGCGTTGCCCTCGCCCCGGTGATCCGGGGCGAACTCGCAGGTGGGCGCCCCCTGTCGACCCGACATCCGGTCATGACTCGTCATGCCTCAGCGAAAGTGGAACGACATGGCACTCGCAAAGACGCTCGGCGCCCTCGGCACCGCGTCGGTCCTGGCCCTCTCGGCCGTGGGCGCGTTCACCTCCGCCGCGCACGCGGACTCCGCGGCGCAGCCCGCCCTCACGGCGTACTCCGGCACCTCCTCGCAGACCGTGACCTCGCCCGAGCTCACCCTCCAGAAGGCGAGCGACACTCCGGCCGTCCACAGCAACGGGATCACCTCGGGCAACAAGCCGGCGAACCTCGCCTGCGGGGACTTCGCGTTCAGCGGGCCCTACTTCTGGGAGACCTGCAGCGGCCCCGCCTGGCAGCCCTTCATCGACTGCTCGGACGGCAACGAGTACGTGGCCAACATCATCTTCCACGGCCTGTGGAGAGTCCGGCTGACGTGCCCGGTCGGCTACGCCACCGGCGGCGGCGCCTTCGACCTGTCGTGACCGGCACGAGAAGTCGGACCGGCCGACTTCTCGTGCGGCCCCTCGTGCGGCCCCTCGTGCTCGGGGCGAGCGCGGGGGGCCGTCGCCCGGCCCGGGGGGCCTACCGCCGGCGGCGCGGCGGGGGCCGGGTGCGCATGCGGCACGATGGACCCCATGGCAGAACGGCGATACGAGTACGCACCGGCGAACACCTTGCTCGGACTCCTCCAGCGGGGCCGGGGCCAGGGCGCCCTGATCGCCTCCGAGGACCCGGCCGCCGCGACCGAGCTCGTCCACGCCTGCATCCGCTACGAGTGGGCCTGGGAGCCGATGCTCGACCAGCGGGCCCGCTACCACGCCCGCCTCGTCCGGGACCTGAAACTGGAGATCGGACCGATCGCCGAGCTCCTGTCCGCCGACGAGCACGCCTTCCGGCGCGCCCTGGACGTCCTCGCACTGCTGGCGGGCGCCGACGCCGACGCCCGCGAGGCCCTGCGCGCGTACGTCCGCGACGGCGAGCGCTGGATCACCGTCCTGGAGCGGATGGCCGAGGCCTGGCCGGTCGAGTGGTGGGGAGACCTCGCCGATACGGCCCGGCGGCGCGTCGTCGACGGCGGCGGTCGGCCGAACGTCTGGGGCCGCTGCTGGGAGCGCTGGGGCATCCCCGTCCCCCCGCGCGACCCGCTCCCCGCCCGCGCCCGGCTCCCCGAGCTGCCGAACGACGACCTGCTGCGCCTGCTCGCCGACCCCGCCGAGCCCGACGAGCGGAAGTCCGACGCCCTCGACCAGCTCTCCTGCCGGGCCCCCGACCCCCGCATCCTCCCGCTCGTCCCCACGCTCGGCGCCGCCCACGGAGCCCTGACGGGCGTCGTCCTCGGGCTCGACGCCCTCGCGCTCCCCGCCGCCCGCGAGTGGGTCACCTCCACCGACCCCTGGCCGGCGAAGCTCGCTCACGTCGTCCTCGCCCGCTTCGGCGACACCCGGGACGTCCCGGCCCTCCTCGACGCCCTGGAGCGGGCCTGGGCGAACCGGACCTGGTCCGGCCCCGGTTACCTCGCCGCCGCCCTCGCCCGCTCCGGCCCGGCCGCCGCCGACGCCGCCTCCCTGCTGCGCCGCTTCTGGCTGCACACCCCGCACTCCCGCGACCGCGCGGCCTACCTGGAGGCGCTCGCCGCGATCGGCGCCGCCGGACTGCCGGAGGCGTACCAGGAGTCCCTGTGGGACTGCGAGGCGAACGCCCGCCTGCTCGGCGTCGAGCGCGCCCCCGACCGGCCGTACGCCCTGCGCCGGATCGCCGACCTCCGCGACGACCCGATGGAGGAACCGGAGGTCCGCAGGGCTGCCGAGGTGCGGCTCGCCGGCTGACCGGCCGGCTCGTCACAGTCCCTCAACCAATCCCGAACTTCGGGGTTTCGTGCCGTCGTTGGGCCCTATTGTGATCCCCGGGTGTGCACCGGGTGGCCAGGCCGACCCGGATGCCGGCGACGTTTGGGGGGCGCATGCGCGAGTGGGACGGGTTCCTGGCGGCGGACGACTACGGCGCGACCGAGGGCAGCGCCTCGCTCGCCTACTCCGAGACCGAGGCCGTCGAGGTCGCGGTCGAGGTCGCGGTCGAGGTCGACGTGAACGTGAACGTGAACGAGGTGTACGTGGCGGAGGCCGTCGAGGTGGTGGCGGTCGCGGAGGCCGGTTTCGAGAGCTACCTCTCGGTGTCGGAGAGCTACGGCGCCGCGGGATCGTCCGAGTCCGAGGCGTCCCTCGGCCAGGCCTCCGACGACGACGGCCTCGCGCACGCCCACGACTACGGCTATGACGACGGCCATGACGGCGACGCGGCGTTCGACGGCCCGGACGTCTTCTGACCCCGATGATCCCCAGTGGTCTCCCGAACGGGACGAGGAACAACGGCCTGGCGGGCTGGGCGGGCACCACCCACGTCCGGTTCGTCTCGGCCGCCGGCCTGGCGGTGCTCGACATGCCCGCGGTCGGCGCGCTGCTGGCGATCCCCGCGCTGATCGCCTCCGAGCAGGCGTCCGCGGGCCGGGCGCCCTCGCTGCCGGACACGCTCAGGGCGAAGGTGTTCGAGCTCGCCGCGCTGATCGAGGCCGGGCTCTCCCGGGGCCGGTACGAGGTCGACACGGTGGAGGTCCCGGCCGAGCACGAGCTCACCTTCCAGTTCCTGTACCAGCAGGCGGCGATGCGCTCCCGGCTGCCCGTGCGCACGCTGTGCGTCTGCCGGGACTGCAAGCACGCCAAGGTCGTCAACCTGGACCTGAAGCGGCTGCAGACGAGGAACCGCCGCATCAAGATGCTGGTGTCCGTGCTCGGCGCGACCGCCGGACGCGACCCCAACCCCTTCCAGCTCTTCAGCACGGTGTTCCGCCAGGCCAAGCTGGAACCCGACTTCATCTGCTCCCGCTGCGAGAGCACCGAGGCCCACGAGCGCCCCGTCACCTTCTGCCCCGGGTGCGGCGACCAGCGCGACGAGGCCGTGCTCACCACCTGCGGCAAGTGCCGGCACGACTTCCGCACCCTGGTGCGCGGGGTGCGGGTCTGGGCCGACGCGCCGCCGGTGCCGCCGATGCCGTTCGTGCCTCCCGCGCCGCCGCCCCCGCCGGTGGCCCCGCCGCCCCCGCCGATGCCGCCGGTACCGCCCGCGGCCCCGGCGGCCCCGGCGACCCCGCCCCCGCCCGCCACGCCGCCCGCGCAGCCGCCCGTCACCGGGTTCGGGCCCCCGCCCGCCGACTACCCGGCGCCGACCGCACCCGCGGCCGCGCCCGTGCCCCAGCCGGTGCCGCCGCTGTCCCCGCCGTGGGCCTCCCCGACGCCGGACAACCCGTACGCGCCGCCCGCCGACGCACATCCCGCCGACGCGGGGCGCAGGCGGTTCTGCACGGTCTGCGGCCGGCCGTCCGAGGTGCTGTGGAGCGTGCGGGTCCCGCGCGACGGCGCCTGGCAGCGGCTGACGGTCTGCGCGAGCAGCCCGGACTGCTCCCCGCCGTCCGCGACCGGGGCCGTCCGGGTCTGAGTGGGGCCTGACACGATGGGGCGCATGCCCGACGAGACCGAGGACGACGATCACTACGCCCCGCCGAGCACCCTCCTCGGCCTGCTCCAGCGCGGCCGGGGCGAGGGCGCGCTCCGAGCAACCGCCGACCCCGCCGAGGCGGCCGACCTGGTCCACGCCTGCGTCCGCCACGACTGGGTCTGGGACATCCTGGTCGACGAGCGCGCCCTCTACCTCGCCCGGCTCCTGCGGGACCTGGAGCTGTCGCTCGACCCGGTGGTCGAGGTCCTGACGGCCGGCGACGAGTACCACCACGACCGGGCCGCCGAGATCCTGCGTCTGCTGGCACGCGGCGGATCCGAGGAGGCCCAGGAGGTCGTGCGGCTGCACGTCCGTGCGGAGGAACCGTACCCGCCGGTCCGGAAGAAGCCGCAACAGCCCAACCCCCTGGCCGACTTGGACAATCCCCGGCTCCTCGCCCTGCTGGCCGACCCGGGCGTCCCGGAGGACGAGAAGACCGAGGTGCTGAGGGTCCTGCGCCGCCGTGACCCCGACCCCGGCCTCGTCCCGCTGGTCCCCTCGCTCGCCACGGCGGACGGCCTGCGCCCGCTGGTACTGCTGGGCGACCACATCCGCGGGCTCGGCGCCCTCGCCGTGCCCGCCGCCCGCGACTGGGCCGCCTCCGGCACGCGCTGGCTGGCCCGGGAGGGGTTGCGGGTACTGGCGTCCCACGGCGAGGAGCGGGACCTCCCCGTGCTCCTCGCCGAGCTGAGGCGGCAGTGGGCGGACGACGTCTGGTGCGGCCCGATGGACATGGCGCGCGGCCTCGCCCGGTTCGGGCCGAAGGCCGCCGACGCCGTCCCCCTGATCCGCGGCTACTGGTACGACACCCCGCACTCGTACGAGCGCCCCGCCTACCTCGAAGCACTGGCGGAGATCGACACCGGCGGACTGGACACCGCGTACGCCGTGTCCCTCTGGGACTGCCAGTCCGGTGCCCGCCTCCTCGGCGTTCGGCGGGCCCCGGACCAGCCTCCGGTGCGCGAGCGCCTGGCCTACCTGCGGGACGACCCGATGGAGGATCCGGAGGTCAGGAACGCCGCCGCCGCGCGACTCGCCGGGCTGGGATGAACCCCGCCGGAGGGGGCTAGAGTAGACGCGTGAACGTGTGAGTGATGGTCCGGACCCCGCGAGGCGGTCCGGGCCACATCCATTTCCAGGGGTAACCCCTGTGACCTGCGCGTTCGCCGGCCCACCAGACCAGCACCAGACTCCGGAGGCCCCGCCTTGAGCGATCAGCCGTTCGCGCATCTGCACGTCCACACCGAGTACTCGATGCTGGACGGTGCCGCCCGGCTGAAGCAGATGTTCAAGGAGGTCGAGCGGCTGGGCCAGACCCACGTCGCGATGACCGACCACGGGAACATGTACGGCGCCGCCGAGTTCCACAAGCAGGCCACGGCCGCCGGGATCACCCCGGTGATCGGCATCGAGGCGTACGTCGCGCCGGAGTCCCGCTCCAACACCAAGCGCATCCTGTGGGGCCAGCCGCACCAGAAGAAGGACGACGTCTCCGCGTCCGGCGCGTACACCCACAAGACCATCTGGGCCCGGAACAAGGAGGGCCTGCACAACCTCTTCAAGCTGACCTCGCGCTCCTACGCCGAGGGCTGGCTGGTGAAGTGGCCCCGGATGGACAAGGAGCTGATCTCCGAGCTGTCCGGCGGCCTGATGGCGACCACCGGCTGCCCGTCCGGCGAGGTGCAGACCCGGCTGCGGCTGGGCCAGTTCGACGAGGCGCTGAGGTCGGCCGCCGACTACCAGGACATCTTCGGCAAGGAGAACTACTTCCTGGAGCTGATGGACCACGGCCTCGACATCGAGAAGCGGGTCCGCGACGGGCTGCTGGAGATCAGCAAGAAGCTGAACATCCCCCCGGTCGTCACCAACGACTCGCACTACACCACCGAGGCCGACGCCGGCGCGCACGACCTGCTGCTCTGCGTGCAGACCGGCAAGAACCTGTCCGACCCGGACCGCTTCCGCTTCGACGGCACCGGCTACTACATCAAGTCCGCCGCCGAGATGTACGCGCTCGACTCCTCGGACGCCTGGCAGGAGGGCTGCCGCAACAGCCAGCTCCTGGTCGCCTCGCGGGTCGACACCGAGGGCATGTTCAAGTTCAAGAACCTGATGCCCCGCTTCCCCATCCCGGAGGGCTTCGAGTCCGAGGCGGACTTCTTCAGGTCCAAGGTCTGGGAGGGCATGGACTGGCGCTTCCCGGAGGGCTACGACGAGGAGCACAAGAAGCTCGCCGAGTACGAGATGGACACCATCATCCAGATGGGGTTCCCGGCGTACTTCCTCGTGGTCGCCGACTTCATCATGTGGGCGAAGAGCCAGGGCATCGCGGTGGGCCCCGGCCGTGGTTCGGCGGCCGGCTCGCTGGTCGCGTACGCGATGGGCATCACCGACCTCGACCCCATCCCGCACGGCCTGATCTTCGAGCGCTTCCTCAACCCCGAGCGCATCTCCATGCCCGATGTCGACATCGACTTCGACGAGCGCCGGCGCGGTGACGTGATCCGGTACGTGACGGAGAAGTGGGGATCCGACAAGGTCGCCATGATCGTCACGTACGGCACCATCAAGGCGAAGGCCGCCATCAAGGACTCCTCCCGGGTCCTCGGCTACCCGTACGCGATGGGCGACCGGATCACCAAGGCGATGCCGCCGGACGTCATGGGCAAGGGCATCCCGCTGTCCGGCATCACGGACAGCAGCCACCCGCGCTACGGCGAGGCCGGTGAGATCCGCGGGCTGTACGAGAGCGACCCGGACGTCCGGAAGGTCATCGACACCGCGCGCGGCATCGAGGGCCTGATCCGCCAGCCCGGCGTGCACGCGGCCGGCGTCATCATGTCCGCCGAGCCGCTGACCGACCACATCCCGGTCTGGACCCGGCACACCGACGGCGTCACCATCACGCAGTTCGACTACCCGACTTGCGAAGGCCTCGGCCTCCTCAAGATGGACTTCCTCGGCCTGCGCAACCTGACGATCATGGACGACGCCGTCAAGGCGATCGAGAAGAACAAGGGCGAGAAGATCGAGCTGCTGAAGCTGCCGCTCGACGACAAGCCGACCTACGAACTGCTGGCCCGCGGCGACACGCTCGGCGTCTTCCAGCTCGACGGCGGGCCGATGCGCTCGCTGCTGCGGCTGATGAAGCCCGACAACTTCGAGGACATCTCCGCCGTCCTGGCGCTGTACCGACCCGGCCCGATGGGCGTCAACTCCCACACCAACTACGCGCTGCGCAAGAACGGCCAGCAGGAGATCACCCCGATCCACCCGGAGCTGGAGAAGCCCCTGGAGGAGGTGCTCCGGCCGACCTACGGCCTGATCGTCTACCAGGAGCAGGTGCAGAAGGCCGCGCAGATCCTCGCCGGCTACTCGCTCGGCCAGGCCGACCTGCTGCGCCGCGCGATGGGCAAGAAGAAGAAGGAGATCCTGGAGGCGGAGTTCGTCCCCTTCCAGAAGGGCTGCCGCGAGCGCGGCTACTCCGACGCGGCCATCCAGGCGGTCTGGGACGTCCTCGTCCCCTTCTCCGGCTACGCGTTCAACAAAGCGCACACCGCCGGGTACGGGCTGGTCTCGTACTGGACGGCCTACCTCAAGGCCAACTACCCGGCCGAGTACATGTCCGGCCTGCTGACCTCCGTCAAGGACGACAAGGACAAGTCCGCGGTCTACCTCAACGAGTGCCGCAAGATGGGCATCCAGGTGCTGCCGCCGGACGTCAACGAGTCGGACTCGGACTTCACCCCGCACGGTGACACCACCGTTCGCTTCGGGTTGACGGCCATCCGCAACGTCGGCGGGCCGGTCGTCGAGTCGATGATCCGGACCCGCAAGGCGAAGGGGAAGTTCACCTCCTTCCCCGACTTCCTCGACAAGGTCGAGTCGGTGGTCTGCAACAAGCGGACCGTCGAATCCCTCATCAAGGCCGGGTCGTTCGACTCCCTCGGCCACACCCGCAAGGGGCTGAGCGCGCAGTTCGAGCCGATGATCGACAACGTGGTGGGGGTGAAGCGGAAGGAGGCCGAGGGGCAGTTCGACCTCTTCGGCGGCGACGCCGCCGCGGACGAGCCGAGCTTCGGGCTCGACGTCGTCTTCTCCGAGGAGGAGTGGGAGAAGTCCTTCCTGCTCACCCAGGAGCGGGAGATGCTCGGCCTGTACGTCTCCTCGCACCCGCTGCACGGCATCGAGCACGTGCTCGCCGACAAGGCGGACTGCGCCGTCGCCGACCTCGCCGACCGGCCGGACGGGACGATCGTCACCATCGGCGGCATCATCTCGGGCCTCCAGCGGAAGATGACCAAGCAGGGCAACGCCTGGGCCATCGCGACGGTGGAGGACCTGGCCGGCTCCATCGACTGCATGTTCTTCCCGGCGAGCTACCAGCTGGTCTCCTCGCAACTCGTCGAGGACGCCGTGGTGTTCGTGCGCGGCAAGCTCGACAAGCGGGAGGACGTGCCGCGGCTGATGGGCATGGAGCTGTCCGTGCCCGACCTGTCGAACGCGCACGCCGAGGCACCGATCGTGATCAACATCCCGAGCGGGAAGGTCACCCCGCCGCTGATCGCCCGGCTCGGCGAGGTGCTCGGCAGCCACCGCGGGACGACCGAGGTCCGGCTGCGGCTGGAGAGCCGGAACAAGACGACGGTGCTGCGGCTCGACCGGCACCGGGTGAAGTCGGACCCGGCGCTGTTCGGGGACCTGAAGCAGCTGCTCGGGCCCAGCTGCCTGGCAGGCTCGGCGAGCTAGCGGGGCTTGACGCGGCCCGGAGTGCCGACAGCGCTCCGGGCCGTTCTCAGGACCCGCCGCCCAGGCCCGCGGGCACGGCCGTGTGCAGGGCCGAGACGAAGGCCGAGATGGCCGGGTGGGAGCCCGCGCCGGCGCGGAAGGCGGCGCGGGTGCGGCGGTACATCGGCAGCCGGGTGAGGACGACCCCGGGCGGCTGCCGGTCCGTGCCCAGGTGGGGGACCAGGGCCACCCCCTGGCCGGCCGCGACCAGCGCCAGCACGGTGGTGAAGTCGTCGATCTGGTGCCGGACGCGCGGCGCGAAGCCCGCCGCCTCGCAGGCGCGGACGGTCATGGTGTGGCAGAGCGTGCCGGGCGGGGACATGATCCACGGCGCGGCGCGCTGCTCGGCGATCGTGCCGGGGGCGCGCCCGGCCAGGTACATCGGCTCGGTGAACAGCGGCCGGGTCAGCGCCAGGCCCGGCTCCGGGTCGGCCGGGACGAGGTCGTACTCGTGCACCAGCGCCACGTCCAGCTCGCCCGCGCGCAGCGCCGCGCCGACGCCCGCCGGGTCGACCTCGGTGACCATCGGCTCCAGCCCGGGGTGCCAGGCGGCCAGCTCGGCGAGCGCCCCCGGGATGATCGCGCGGGCCGCCGAGGGGTAGGTGCCGATCCGCAGCGGGCCGGCCAACCCCCGCTTGGTGTGGGCGAGTTCGGCGCCCGCCTGCTCCAGCAGGGCGAGCACCGCCTCGGCGTGCCGGACCAGCCCGAGCGCGGCCGGGGTGAGCGTCACCCGCCGCCCGGTGCGCTCCAGCAGCGGGACGCCGGCCTCCTTCTCCAGGACGGACAGCTGCTGGGACACCGCCGAAGGGCTGAAGGACAGCGCCTCGGCGACGGCGGCGATGGTGCCGAGGTGGGCGAGTTCGCGCAGCAGGCGCAGGCGTCGGACGTCGAGCATCGGCTCAGCTTACGAGAAGCGTCACACATGTGAACTGGACCTGGTGATCGGCCCGGCCGCAGGATCGTGGGCATGGACCTCAAGGGCATCTACGTCCCCCTGATCACCCCGTTCGCCGCCGACGGCTCCGTCGCCCTCGACGCGCTGGAGAAGCTGGCCGCCGAGGTGCTCGACGCCGGCGCGGCCGGCCTGGTGGCGCTCGGCACCACCGGCGAGCCCGCCGCGCTCACCGCCGAGGAGCGGGACGCCGTGGTCGACGCCGCCGCCGCCGTCTGCGCCGCGCGCGGCGCCCGGCTGATCGTCGGCGCGTCCGGCGGCGACACCCGGGCGGTCGGCGAGGCGCTGGCCGCGCTCGGCGCCCGGGTGCCGCGGGCCGCCGCCGCGCTGGTGACCGTGCCGGCCTTCGTCCGGCCCGGCGAGGCGGGCACCGTCGCGCACTTCCGGGCGCTGGCCGCGAGCAGCCCGCTGCCGCTGGTCGTCTACCACATCCCGTACCGCACCGGGCAGCAGCTGTCCGCCGCCGCGCTGCGCGAACTCGCCGCGATCGACGGCGTGGTGGGCGTCAAGTACGCGACCGGCGGCCTCGACCAGGCGGCCGCGGAACTGCTCGCCGACACCCCCGAGGGGTTCGCCTTCCTCACCGGCGAGGACGCCTTCCTGGCGCCGATGCTGGCGCTCGGCGCGGCCGGCGGCATCCTGGCCTCCGCGCACCTGGCCACCGGCCGGTTCGTCGAGCTGTACGAGGCCTGGCGGGCCGGGGACGCCGAGCGGGCGCGGGCGCTCGGGCACCGGCTGACCGGCCTGGCGCTGGCCGCCTTCACGGCGCCGAACCCGGCGGTGACCAAGGGGGTGCTGCACGCCCAGGGCCGCATCCCGACCCCGGACGTGCGGCTGCCGCTGCTGCCGGCGGGGCGGCCCGAGGTGGAGGCGGCGCTGGCGCTGGCCAGTGGTCTGGACCAGTAGCGCGGCTCTCACCCAGTGAAATGGCTGGTCGCGCGATGCCCGTGACAAGGCATGATGGGCAGCGTGCGGCTGTAGACAGCACCATCCAGAGGAGTAGTCGGAATGAAGATCGGCATTGTCGGGGCCACCGGCCAGGTCGGCGGCGTGGTCCGCGAGATCCTGGCGGAGCGCGCCGGGCTTCCCGGTGGTATCGGCCCGGTCGAGCAGCTGCGGCTGTTCGCCTCGGCCCGCTCGGCCGGGCGCACGCTGCCCTGGCAGGGCACCGAGGTCACCGTCGAGGACGCGGCCACGGCCGACTACACCGGCCTCGACATCGTGATCTTCTCCGCCGGCGGCTCCACCTCCAAGGCCCTCGCGCCCAAGGTCGCCGCCGCCGGTGCCGTCGTCATCGACAACTCCTCCGCCTGGCGCCGCGACCCCGAGGTCCCGCTGGTCGTCTCCGAGGTCAACCCGGAGGCCGTCGCCGACCGCCCCAAGGGCATCATCGCCAACCCCAACTGCACCACGATGGCCGCCATGCCCGTGCTGCGCCCGCTGCACGAGGAGGCCGGCCTGGCCGCCCTCGTCGTCTCCACCTACCAGGCCGTCTCCGGCAGCGGCGTGGCCGGCGTCGCCGAGCTGCGGGACCAGGCCGCCAAGGTCGTGGACGGCGCCGCCGGCCTCGCCCACGACGGCGGCGCCGTCGAGTTCCCCGAGCCCAAGGTCTACCGGCGGCCGATCGCCTTCAACGTGGTGCCGCTGGCCGGCTCCATCGTCGAGGACGGCTCCAACGAGACCGACGAGGAGCAGAAGCTCCGCCACGAGAGCCGCAAGATCCTCGGCATCCCGGAGCTGAAGGTGTCCGGCACCTGCGTGCGCGTCCCGGTCTTCTCTGGCCACTCGCTGCAGATCAACGCCCGCTTCGAGCGCCCGATCAGCCCCGAGCGGGCCGTCGAGCTGCTCACCGGCGCCCCCGGCGTCGAGCTGTCCGAGATCCCCACCCCGCTCCAGGCCGCGGGCAAGGACCCGAGCTACGTCGGCCGCATCCGCGCCGACGAGACCGTCGAGCACGGCCTGTCGCTGTTCCTCTCCAACGACAACCTGCGCAAGGGCGCCGCGCTCAACGCCGTCCAGCTGGCCGAGCTGGTCGCCGCGGAGCTGCGCGGCTGACGCCCGCGGTGACGTTTGGCGGGCCCCGTCGTTGAACGGGGCCCGCCTTCGCGTTTCTTTGCGGATCGTTGGGGCGGCTGTTGCGGTACCGGGACATCCCCCGTGGTTCGGCAGGTGAACCAGTGGGAAAAGGTGACCCAACGATCGGGCGGCCACGGGGGCCCCTCACCCCACACGCCCGGACGACGGGCGACCGCCCACCCAGTCGGAACCCCCGAGGGCGAGCGGAAAGAAGGTGCGCGGATGGACCGCTGTGTCGTCCTGGTGGATGCCGGATACCTGCTGGGCGCCGCCGCCAGCCTGCTCGCCGGAGACCCGTCCCGCTCCAGAGTCACCGTCGACCACACCGCGCTGATCAGCGCCCTGCGCGAACGCGCCGAGGCCGAGACCGGCCTGCCGCTGCTGCGCATCTACTGGTTCGACGCCGCGCCCGACCGGCGCCCGATGCCGGAGCACCGGCGGCTGCGCGTCCTGCCCCGGGTCACCGTGCGGCTCGGCGCGCTCACCCGGGCCGAGGGCCGCTGGGTGCAGAAGGGCGTCGACGCCGCGATGCACGCCGAGCTCTCCGAGCTCGCCCGCAACCGGGCCTGCGCCGACGTCGTGCTGATCACCGGCGACGGCGACCTGCTGCCCGGCATGATGACCGCCAAGGAGCACGGCGTCGCCGTCCACCTGTGGGCCCTGCAGGCCGCGGACGGGGACTTCAACCAGTCCGAGGACCTGGTCGGCGAGGCCGACGAACGGCGGGTGCTCGACCGCGAGTGGATCGAGGGCTCGTTCTCGCTGCGGGAGACCCCCACCGTCTTCCCGGCGCCCGGGTCGGGCGCCGCCCGGCACGAGATCGCCAAGATCCTCGCCGCGCCGCCCGCCGTCCCGTCCGTCGTGCCCGGCGTGGTGCCGCCGGCCGTCGAGCCCGCCGCCGCGGCCGCCCCCGAGGCCCCCGCCGCGAACGGGGCGCCGCAGCCCGCCGCCGCCACCCTGCGGGTCGTCCCGACGCCCAAGGACCTCGCCGGGCGGGTCCCGTCCGTCACCCCGATCACCCCGGCCGTCAACGGCCACTCCGCCGGTCACGCCAACGGCCATGCGAACGGCCACGCGCACGGGCACGTCAACGGCAGCGGCGGCGCGGGCGGGCCGGTGCTGCGGTGGTCCTCCGACCGGGGCTGGGTGGACCGGCCCGCGCCGGAGCCGTCCGTCACCGCCGGCGACAGCCTGCCGACGCTGGCCCAGCTCACCACCGCCGAACAGCGCTGGGCCGACCGCGAGGAGGACATCACCTCCATCGGCGGCGACGCCCACGAGGTCGGGCAGGTCTTCGCCCGGCGCTGGAGCGACCGGCTCGGCGACGTCGAGAAGCTCACCGTGCTCTGGCCCGACTACCCGCGCATCCCGCACCGCGTCGACGGCGAGCTGCTGCGCTACGCCGCCCGCTTCGGGCTGCTCGCGCACAAGGACGACCAGATCGACGAGCACGACCGGTACGCGATCCGGGCCGGGTTCTGGAAGGAACTCGCCGCCCGGGTGCCCGGCGGGTCCATGGTGGTCGAGGACTAGCGACGCCGTGCAGTCTCGGGTGGTGGACGGCGGCCGGTGCCCGGTGTCCGGTCGGCGCGTGTGAGCGCGTAGAGTCTTCGGTCGTGAACGAGACGGCCGGGAGAGCACCCCAGGACACCCCGCCGTGCGTCGCCGTACGCGACCTCGTCCGGACGTACCGCGGCGGGCGCGGCGCCTCCGCCACCGAGATCCGGGCCAACGACGGCATCAGCCTCACCGTCCGGCAGGGCGAGATCTTCGGGCTGCTCGGCCCCAACGGCGCCGGCAAGTCCACGCTGGTGCGCCAGCTCACCGGGCTGCTGCGGCCGGACTCGGGCTCGGTCGAACTGCTCGGGCACGACATCGTGCGGCACCCCGAGCGGGCCGCGCGGCTGCTCGGCTACCTCGGGCAGGAGTCGACGGCGCTGGACGAGCTGACCGTCGCGCTGGCCGCCGAGACCACCGGCCGGCTGCGCGGGCTCTCCCGGGCGGCCGCCCGGGCCGCGGCCGCCGAGGTGCTGGCCGAACTCGGGCTGGAGCCGATCGCCGCCCGGCCGCTCGCCAAGCTGTCCGGCGGGCAGCGGCGGCTCGCCTGCTTCGCGGCCGCCCTGGTGGGGGAGCGGCCGCTGCTCGTCCTCGACGAGCCGACCACCGGGATGGACCCGGTCGCCCGGCGGGCCGTCTGGAGCGCCGTCGACCGGCGCCGGGCCGAGCACGGCACGACCGTGCTGCTCGTCACCCACAACGTGATCGAGGCGGAGACCGTGCTCGACCGGGTCGCCGTGATCGACGAGGGCCGGGTGATCGCCTGCGACACGCCCGGCGGGCTCAAGGCGCTCGTCGACGGTGACGTCCGGCTCGACCTGGTCTGGCGCGACGAGGCGCCGACCGGTGTCCCCGCCGTCGCCGCGCTCGCCGCCCGGGCCGAACGCACCGGGCGCCGCTGGACCGTCCGCACCACCCCCGAAGAGGCCCGCGAACTGGTCGCCGCCGTCACCACCGGCCCGGCCTTCGCGGCGCTCGACGACTTCACCCTCGCCACCCCGAGCCTTGAGGACGCCTACCTCAAGCTCGGCGGCCGCCACGGAGGACTGGCCAAGTGACACTGCTCTCGGTGCCGCCGCAGACCGACCGGCGGGCCGCCGCCCCGGCCCCGCTCGGCCCCTCCGCCCGGCTGCTGCCCGCGCTCGCCGCCGTCTACCGGGCGCAGCTCGCCCGGGCCCGGGTGGCGCGCATCCCGCTGCTGTTCGTCGCGACCTTCCAGTCGGTCGGCATCCTGGTGATGATGCGGGGCGTCGTCGACGCCGGGCAGACCTCGGCGGCGCGGTCGGTGGTCGCCGGGTCGAGCGTGCTGGTCGTCGCCTTCGTGGCGCTCAACCTGCTCGCGCAGTACTTCGGGAAGCTGCGGGCCACCGGTGGACTGGACCACTACGCGACGCTGCCGGTGCCGGCGGCCTCGGTGGTGCTCGGCGCGGCCGGTGCGTACGCGTCGTTCACGCTGCCGGGGACGGTCGCGACGGCCGTGATCGGCGGGGTGATGTTCGGGCTGCCGCTCGGGCAGCTGTGGGTGCTGCTGGCCGTCGTGCCGCTGGCCGGCGCGGCGCTGTCCGGGCTGGGGGCCGCCTGCGGGCTGCTGGCCCCCCGGCAGGAGATCGCCACCATGCTCGGGCAGCTCGGCATGTCGGCGGCGCTGCTGCTCGGCGTGCTGCCCGTCGACCACCTGCCGCAGCCGGTGCTGTGGCTGCGGGACCTGCTGCCGTCCACGTACGGGGTGGAGGCCTTCGCCCGGACGTTCGACCCCCACCCCGACTGGGGGATGGTCGCGGCGGACCTCGGGGTGTGCGCGGCGGTGGGTGTGGCGTCGCTGGCGATCGCCACCTGGGCCTACCGGCGGGCCGTCTCCCGGTAGGCCCGGTGCAGAGGGCCGTTCCGTCGTCCCGGTGGCCGACGTGAAACGATGGGGACCGTGACCGTACCGAACACACCTCCGGATCGCTCCGACGCCGACACGGACGCCGACGTGCGGGCCGTTCCGGGCGCCGCCCCCGACCCGTTCGCGCCCCCCGCGGGTGCCCCGGAGGCCGGGGACGTCCTTCCGCTGCCCGCCGAGCTCGTGCCGGCGCCCACGGCCGGACAGCGGCTGGTGCCCGAACTGCGGGTCGGGGCCGGCGCGGTGCTCGCCTGCCTGCTGGCCGGTGTGGTCATGGCCGGGCTGTGGGCCTGGCTCGCGCCCAAGGTGCCGCTCGTCGTCGACGGCGACCGGATCCTCTACGGGGACCCCGAGGGCGAACAGCGGGCCGGGGCCGACGCGGTGTTCGTCCTCATCGCGCTGGGCGCCGGGATCCTCACGGCGCTCGGGGCCTTCCTGGTCACCCGCAAGCGCGGGGGCGGGATCGCGGTCGCGGTCGGGCTCGCCGTGGGCGGGCTCCTCGGCTCGATCGGGGCCTGGCGGATCGGGACGTGGCTGGGGCCCAGCGACAACCTGATCGGCGAGGCGCGCCGAGTCGGCAACGGCGGGCACTTCGACGCGAGCATCGAGCTCGGGGCGAGGGGCGCGCTGCTGGTGTGGCCGATGGCGGCGATGGTGGTGCTGCTCGCGCTGTCGGCGATGTTCGGGAAGCGGGAGGAGGACCCGCCGCCGTACTGGGGGACGCCGGCGGGGACGTACGGGACGCCTCCGGCGGGGGCGCCCACGGAGCCGGAGGACCGGGTTCAGGGCTGATTGCGTAGCCCCCGGGCGTCCGTCAGCGGGCGATGGGGGCGGTGTCGGCGTCGGTGAGCGCGACGAGGTCGGCGGGGGAGAGTTCGACCTCCAGGCCGCGGCGGCCCGCCGAGACGTAGACGGTGGGGTGGCCGAGGGCGCTGGCGTCGACGACGGTGCGCAGGGGGCGGCGCTGGCCGAGGGGGGAGATGCCGCCGCGGACGTAGCCGCTGCTGCGTTCGGCGGCGGCCGGGTCCGCCATGGCGGCGCGTTTGCCGCCGACCGCCGCGGCGAGGGCCTTGAGGTCGAGCTGGCCGGCGACCGGGACGACGCCGACCGTGAGGGTGCCGTCGACGTCGGCGACGAGGGTCTTGAACACCCGCTCCGGCGTGACGCCCAGCGCCTCGGCCGCCTCGCCGCCGTAGGAGGCGGCGGCCGGGTCGTGCTCGTAGGCGTGGACGGTGAACGGGACGGCGGCGGTCTCCAGGGCGACGGTGGCCGGGGTGCCCTGGCCGCCCTTCTTCGGCTTCTTGGCCATGGGGTGAGGGGTCCTGGTTCAGTTCGGGCTGAAGGACTGGCGGGTGAGGTCGACGGCCGGCAGCGAGGGCAGCCAGCTCAGCACCGCGGACTCGCGGCGCAGCAGGTCGAGTTCGCTGCGCAGCCGCTGGGCGGTGTCCGGGCAGGCGAGCAGCCGCTGCTTGACCGGCGTCTCGAAGACGGAGGCCGCGGCGACGAGGTAGGACAGCACCTGCGGGTCGTCGGGCAGCTCCTGGCGGCCGACGGTGCTGGCCTCGCGGGCGCCGGCCAGCCGCTTCTGGTAGACCCGGAACGCCCGCTCGACCTCGGCGGCCAGGGCGCCGGAGCCTTCGCCGGAGCGCTCCTCGACGGGCTCGATCTCGCCGGTGAGGTACGGTCCGGAGGCGTCGACCGAGCGCAGCACGAAGCGGGTGGTGCCGGTGACCAGCAGCTCGTAGCGGCCGTCCGGCTGCTGCGTGGCGGACGAGACGTCCGCCACGCAGCCGAGGTGGAAGACCGCCTCCAGCGGGTCCCCGGTGACGGTGCCGAGGCCGTCGAGCGGCCCGGCCGGGCCGTCCTCGGGGCGCACCGGGGCGACCTCGCGGCCGTCCTTGATGGCGACCACGCCGAACCGGCGCGGTTCGTCCTCGGGGCGTTCCAGCAGGTCGGCGACGAGACGGCGGTAGCGCTCCTCGAAGACGTTGAGGGGCAGCACCAGGCCCGGGTAGAGCACGGTGTTCAGCGGGAAGAGCGGGAGCCGTTCTGTCACGGCGGACAGCGTAGTTCCCCCGGGGCGGGGCGTGCCGCCCCGTTTCGCGCCGGGCGAGGATCCAGGAGACAGGCGCTACCCGCGCTGCAGCATCCTGGTGGCGCCGGCGACGAAGGTGGAGGCGAGCAGCCAGCCGACGACGACCAGTCCGGCGGAGAGCCACTGCTCGACGCCGCCCGGGTTCCAGGCGCCCTGGTTGAGGTCGATGATCGGCAGCAGCTCGTTGAGGGTGTACAGCACCGGATTCCAGTGCGGGTTCTCGTCCGCTTTCAGCGGCTGCAGCCGGTGGGTGGCGAACCAGGCGCTGCCGAGCGCCCAGGCGAGCAGCAGCCACAGGCCGGCCCGGCCGGGGCGGAAGCCGTAGCCGACCGTGACGTCCTGGACCAGGCCCCAGACGCGGGAGGGCAGCGGCAGGGTGGCCCGGCGGCGGCGCTGCTTGGCGTACAGCACCTCGCGGGCGTCGTCGTCGGCGCCGTCGCGGCGCAGGGCGGCGGCCAGCTGCTCGTACGACTCCGGCTGGAACTCCACCGAGGAGCCCTCCAGCCAGGCGATCCGCTGCTGGATGGTGAACGGCTCGGCCGGGCGCAGGCACTCGTACACGAAGCCGGTCAGGCCCAGGTGCTTGCCGCGCGGCCAGGCGCCCGGGGTGTCGACCAGGTTGCCGACCCGGGCGCGGGAGAGCGACACCGGGCCGGTCGGGCGGGTGCGGCAGGTGAAGCGCAGCTCGGGGGTGTGGATGCGGCGCAGCGACAGCTCGTCGCCGCCTTCGAGGTGGAACTCGCCGGAGATCAGGCAGGCGCCCTCGAAGCGGCTGTCGGAGAGCCGGACCCGGCCGTGGGCGCGGAACGGGGTGATCGGGCCGTCCGGGGACGGGTTCTGGCCGTAGCCGGAGCCGTAGTAGCTGCGGGAGCCGATCCAGCCGGTGTCCGCGGAGCCGGTCAGGTACAGGGTGTGGCCGACCGTGACGCGGACGGCGTTGAGGCAGGTGCGGTTCTGCGGGGCGGCCCGCAGCTGGGCGCCGCGCAGCGACAGCCGGCCGCCGATCCGGGCCGTGCGGATGCTCAACTCGCCGTCCACCTCGATGCGTTCGGCCTCGAAGTCCTGGTGGATGGTGATCCCGTCGGCGGAGATCGCGCGGCCGTAGCGGTCGCCGCCGACCTTGGCGAGGTTGAGCAGCAGGTCGGTGCCGATCTTGGCGTCGGTGAGCCGGATGCCCTCGGGGACGCGGCTGCGGGCCAGGTGGAGGTCGCCGCTGGTGGTCAGCCGGGAGGCCTCCAGGCGGGGCAGCAGGCAGTCGACCAGCCGCAGGGTGCTGGCCTCGGCCTCGGAGACCAGGACCTTGTGGTCGAAGCGGCAGCCGTACAGCTCCAGGTAGTGGGATATCCGGCCGCCGGCCAGGTTGAGCGGGCCGGTGACCTGCACGCCGTTCATCCGCAGCGAGGCGACCCGGCCGGGGACGGCCTCCGGGCCGGCCAGCAGCAGCTGGGCCAGCACCTCGGCGCGCACGGTGCGTGACGGCCCCCACACCGCGTCGCCGAAGGGGTCGTCGGTGTCCGCGTCACCCGCCCGGCGGTCGAAGACGTTGCCGTGCCGGAACGCCTCCCAGAGCTCCCGCTCGACGTCGGACCAGCCCTCCGGAGCGTCTGGAACGCACTGCATCTACGGTCTCCCCCCGTCCCCCTGCTGTCTCGCCCTTCGTATCACGGACTGATATGCGGGACCAGCCGTTCCGGGCACTCCTTACACTGGGTGGCGTGATCTCTCGAATCGACCTCCGCGGCTCGCTGGACGACCCGCGTGACCTGCTGCCCCGTGCCGAGTTCGACGTGGCGGCCGCCCTGGAGAAGGTGCGGCCGATCGCCGAGGACGTACGCCATCGCGGGGTCGCGGCGCTGATCGAGATCACCGAGCGCTTCGACGGCGTCCGGCTGGAGTCGACCCGGGTCCCGGCCGAGCAGCTGACCGCCGCCCTGGAGACGCTGGACCCGAGGGTGCGGGCCGCGCTGGAGGAGTCGATCCGCCGGGCCCGCGCCGTGCACGCCGACCAGCGCCGCACCGGGCACACCACGCAGGTGGTGCCGGGCGGCACCGTCACCCAGCGGTGGGTGCCGGTCGAGCGGGTCGGGCTGTACGTGCCGGGCGGGCTGGCGGTGTACCCGTCGTCCGTGGTGATGAACGTGGTGCCGGCCCAGGAGGCCGGTGTGGCGGGCATCGCGGTCACCTCCCCGCCGCAAAAGGAGTTCGGCGGCAAGGTGCACCCGACGATCCTGGCGGCCTGCGCGCTGCTCGGCGTCGAGGAGGTCTACGCGGTCGGCGGCGCCCAGGCCGTCGCGATGTTCGCCCTGGGCACCGAGGAGTGCGCGCCGGTGAACATGGTCACCGGCCCCGGCAACATCTACGTGGCCGCCGCCAAGCGCTACTTCTCCGGCCGGATCGGCATCGACTCCGAGGCCGGCCCGACCGAGATCGCCGTCCTCGCCGACGACAGCGCGCTGCCCTCCGACGTCGCCGCCGACCTGATCAGCCAGGCCGAGCACGGCCCCACCTCCGGCTCGGTGCTGGTCACCGACTCCCCGGCGCTGGCCGACGCCGTCGAGGCCGAGCTGGCCGTGCAGGTCGCGCGGACCAAGCACAGCGAGCGCGTCGCCGAGGCGCTCGGCGGCCGGCAGTCCGGCATCATCCTGGTCGACGACCTCGACCAGGGCCTGGCCGTCGTCAACGCGTACGCGGCCGAGCACCTGGAGATCCAGACCCGCGACCCGCACGCCGTCGCCGCCCGGGTGGTCAACGCGGGCGCGGTCTTCATCGGCCGCTGGACCCCGGTCTCGCTCGGCGACTACGCGGCCGGCTCCAACCACGTGCTGCCCACCGGCGGCTGCGCCTGCCACTCGTCCGGGCTGTCCGTGCAGACCTTCCTGCGCGGCGTGCAGGTCGTCGAGTACGACCGGGACGCGCTCGCGGACGTCGCCGCGCACGTCGTGACCCTGGCCGACGCGGAGGACCTGCCGGGGCACGGGGACGCCATCAAGGCCCGCTTCGACTGGACGGTTCCCGGCTCGTGACGCGCATCGACGATCTGCCCATCCGGGACGAGCTCCGCGGCCAGTCCCCGTACGGCGCACCGCAGTTGGACGTGCCCGTCCAGCTCAACACCAACGAGAACCCGTACCCGCTCCCCGAGGAGCTGGTCGCCCGGATCGCCGAGCGCGTCGCCGAGGCCGCCCGCGGGCTCAACCGCTACCCCGACCGGGACGCCGTCGAACTGCGCGAGGGCCTGGCCGCGTACCTGACCCGCACCACCGGCTTCCCGGTCGGGCGCGCGCAGGTGTGGGCCGCCAACGGCTCCAACGAGGTGCTGCAGCAGCTCCTGCAGACCTTCGGCGGGCCCGGGCGCACCGCCCTCGGCTTCGAGCCCTCGTACTCGATGCACGCGCTGATCTCCCGGGGCACCGGCACCGGCTGGATCTCCGGCCCGCGGGGCGACGACTTCACCATCGACGTGGACGCCGCGCTCGCCGCCATCGCCGAGCACCGGCCCCACGTGGTGTTCGTCTGCTCGCCGAACAACCCGACCGGGACGGCGGTCTCGGCCGACACCGTGCTGCGGCTGTACGAGGCCGCGCAGGCCGCCCGGCCCGCCCTGGTCGTCGTCGACGAGGCGTACGTCGAGTTCTCGCACCGCGCCTCGCTGCTGCCGCTGATCGAGGGCCGCCCCAACCTGGTCGTCAGCCGCACCATGTCCAAGGCCTTCGGCGCCGCCGGGCTGCGCCTCGGCTACCTCGCCGCCGACGCGGCCGTCGTCGACGCCGTCCAGCTGGTGCGCCTGCCGTACCACCTGTCCGCCGTCACCCAGGCCACCGCGCTCGCCTGCCTGGAGCACACCGACACCCTGCTCGGGTACGTCGGCCGGCTCAAGGAGGAACGCGACCGGCTGGTCGACGCGCTGCGCGCGATGGGCCTGGAGGTGACCGACTCGGACGCCAACTTCGTCCAGTTCGGCCGCTTCGCCGACACCCACGCCGTCTGGCAGGCCATCCTCGACCAGGGCGTCCTGGTCCGCGACAACGGCGTCCCCGGGTGGCTGCGCGTCACCGCCGGCACGCCCGCCGAGAACGACGCCTTCCTGGACGCCGTCCGCAGAGTCACCAAGGAGCTGTAACCCCATGTCCCGCATCGGACGCGTCGAGCGCACCACCAAGGAGACCTCCGTCCTCGTCGAGATCGACCTCGACGGCACCGGACGGACCGACATCTCCACGGGCGTCGGGTTCTACGACCACATGCTCGACCAGCTCGGCCGCCACGGTCTGTTCGACCTCACCGTCAAGACCGACGGCGACCTGCACATCGACACCCACCACACCATCGAGGACACCGCGCTCGCCCTCGGCGCCGCCTTCAAGCAGGCGCTCGGCGACAAGGTCGGCATCTACCGCTTCGGCAACTGCACGGTGCCGCTGGACGAGTCCCTCGCCCAGGTCACCGTCGACCTCTCCGGCCGGCCGTACCTCGTGCACACCGAGCCCGAGGGCATGGCGCCGATGATCGGCGCCTACGACACCACGATGACCCGGCACATCCTGGAGTCCTTCGTCGCCCAGGCGCAGATCGCGCTGCACGTCCACGTCCCGTACGGGCGCAACGCGCACCACATCGTGGAATGCCAGTTCAAGGCGCTCGCCCGGGCGCTGCGCTACGCCGCCGAGCGCGACCCGCGCGCGGCCGGCATCCTCCCGTCGACCAAGGGTGCGCTGTGAACAACACCGCGATGATCCTCATCTTCGTCGGCCTCTTCCTGGCCGGCGGGGTGATCTCCTTCTGGAAGCAGAAGCAGTCCAAGAGCGTCATCCTGGTGCTCGCCATCGGCTCCGTGATGTGCCTGGCCTCGGGCCTGCTGCGCCTCTAGCCCGCCCGGCCCTGTAGAGAGACTGGACACCTGATCATGGGCAAGAACGTCGTCGTCCTCGACTACGGCTCCGGCAACCTCCGCTCCGCGCAGCGCGCCCTCGAACGGACCGGGGCCGACGTCACGGTCAGCTCCGACTACGACACCGCGATGGCCGCGGACGGCCTGCTCGTCCCCGGCGTCGGCGCCTTCGAGGCGTGCATGCGCGGCCTGAAGTCCGTCCGCGGGGACTGGATCATCGGCCGCCGGCTCGCCGGCGGCCGGCCCGTCATGGGCATCTGCGTCGGCATGCAGATCCTCTTCGAGAAGGGGGTCGAGCACGGCGTCGAGACGGCCGGCTGCGACGAGTGGCCCGGCACCGTCGAGCCGCTGGACGCCCCCGTCGTCCCGCACATGGGCTGGAACACCGTGGACGCGCCCGAGGACAGCCGGATGTTCGCCGGCCTGGACCCCGACACCCGCTTCTACTTCGTGCACTCCTACGGCGTGCGGCACTGGGAGCTGGAGACCCACAGCGCGCGGATCAACCCGCCGCTGGTCACCTGGGCCACGCACGGGCAGCCGTTCGTCGCGGCCATCGAGAACGGCCCGCTGTGGGCCACCCAGTTCCACCCCGAGAAGTCCGGCGACGCCGGCGCCGCCCTGCTGACCAACTGGGTCAACACCCTCTGACCGTCTGAGAGTTGTGGAACTGATGAGCCTGAAGAGCCGCCTCGAACTGCTGCCCGCCGTCGACGTCCGCGACGGGCAGGCCGTCCGCCTGGTCAAGGGCGCCTCCGGCACCGAGACCTCCTTCGGCGAGCCGCTCGCCGCCGCCCTCGCCTGGCAGAACGCCGGCGCCGAGTGGCTGCACCTCGTCGACCTCGACGCCGCGTTCGGCACGGGCAGCAACTACGAGATGCTGCGCGACGTCACCGGCCGCCTCGACATCAAGGTCGAGCTGTCCGGCGGCATCCGCGACGACGAGTCGCTCGCCCGCGCCCTCGCCACCGGCTGCACCCGGGTCAACCTCGGCACCGCCGCCCTCGAAGCCCCCGAGTGGGTCGCCAAGGCCATCGCCGAGCACGGCGACAAGATCGCGGTCGGCCTCGACGTCGTCGGCACCACCCTGCGCGGCCGCGGCTGGACCCGCGACGGCGGCCAGCTCTTCGACGTGCTGCAGCGGCTGAACGACGAGGGCTGCGCCCGGTACGTCGTCACCGACGTCAACCGGGACGGCACCCTCACCGGCCCCAACCTGCAGCTGCTGCGCGACGTCTGCGCCGCCACCGACCGCCCCGTCGTCGCCTCCGGCGGCGTCTCCTCGCTCGACGACCTGCGGGCCATCGCCGGACTCGTCGGCGAGGGTGTCGAGGGCGCGATCGTGGGCAAGGCACTCTACGAGCAGAAGTTCACCCTCGAAGAGGCCCTGGAGGCGGTTTCCGGATGACGGACGGGCGGATCGTACGCGGGCAGGTCGTACGCGGGCGGGTCGGGGGCTTCTCTCCCTGGGAAGAGGAGTTCGGCTTCGCCCGGGCGGTCGCCGCGGGCGACCACGTGCACGTCGGCGGCTCCACCGCGTGGGTGGACGGCCGGATCGAGCACGAGGGCGACCCGTACCGGCAGGCCCTCGCCGCCTTCGGCGTCGGGCTCAGCGCCCTGGCCGCGTACGGTCTGACCGCGGACGACGTCGTCCGCACCCGGATGTACATCACGCACGTCCGCGACGCCGAGGAGGTGGGCCGCGCCCACCGCGAACTCTTCGACGCCGCACGCCCGGTGGCCACCATGGTGGTGGTCGAGGGCCTGATCGACTCCCGGATGATGGTCGAGGTCGAGATCGACGCGTACCGAGCCGGGCTGGCAAAGACCCTGGAAGTTTCGGAAGGCCAACAGACGTGACCCTCGCCGTACGAGTCATCCCCTGCCTGGACGTCGACGCCGGGCGGGTGGTCAAGGGCGTCAACTTCCAGAACCTGCGCGACGCGGGCGACCCGGTCGAGATGGCCAAGCTCTACGACGCCGAGGGCGCCGACGAGCTCACCTTCCTCGACATCACCGCCTCCTCGGGCGACCGCGAGACCACCTACGACGTGGTCCGGCGCACCGCCGAGCAGGTGTTCATCCCGCTGACGGTCGGCGGCGGCATCCGGGCCGTCGAGGACGTCGACAAGCTGCTGCGGGCCGGCGCCGACAAGGTCGGGGTCAACACGGCGGCGATCGCGCGGCCGGAGCTCGTCCGGGAGATCGCGCAGCGGTTCGGGCGGCAGGTGCTGGTGCTGTCGGTCGACGCCCGGCGGTGCCCCGAGGGCGTGGAGACGCCGTCCGGCTTCGAGGTCACCACGCACGGCGGGCGCCAGGGCACCGGCCTGGACGCCGTCGAGTGGGCCGGCCGCGCGGCGGAGCTGGGCGCGGGCGAGATCCTGCTCAACTCGATGGACGCGGACGGCACCAAGGACGGCTACGACCTGGACATGATCCGGGCCGTGCGCAAGGCCGTCTCGGTGCCGGTCATCGCCTCCGGCGGCGCCGGCAAGCTCGCCGACTTCGCGCCGGCCGTGGAGGCGGGCGCGGACGCGGTGCTGGCCGCCAGCGTCTTCCACTTCGGGGACCTGCGGATCGGCGACGTCAAGGGCGCGCTGCGGGAGGCCGGGCACCCGGTGCGGTGATCCGCCTTCCGCGCGCGAGGGCCCGCCGTCCGGGGGTGGACGGCGGGCCCTCGCGGGTGTCCGCGCAGTGCTACTGCCGCGGCTCGCCCTTGATCAGCGCGAACGGGGCGCCGTGCGGGTCCGCCAGCCAGGCGATCCGGCCGACGTTCTCCACGTCCGAGGCCGGCATCATGACCGAGCCCCCGGCCGCCGTCGCCTTCGCGACCGTCGCGTCCACGTCGGCGGAGGCGAAGTACGGCGTCCAGGCGGCGCGCTGCTCCTCCTGCATGGTCGGGGCGATGCCGCCGAAGCTGGTGGCCTGCTGGTCGCCGTCCGCCGTCGAGATCACCCGGTAGCTCATGCCCGGGGACGGCTCGAACAGCTCCATCCGCCAGCCGAAGAGGCCCTTGTAGAAGGGGAAGGCGGCCTCCGGGTCGGGCGTGTGCAGCTCGGCCCAGCACAGCGCGTCGTCCACGGACGCGACGTCCAGGCCCTTGGTGCCCCCCGCCTGCCAGATCGCGAACTCGGCGCCCTGCGGGTCGGTCAGCGCCGCGAACCGGCCCTCCTGCATCACGTCCATCGGGGGGACCCGGACCGTGCCGCCGGCCTGCTCGACCGCCTTCACGGTGGCCTCCGCGTCGGTGGTCAGGAAGTACGTCGTCCAGGCGGAGTGGGCGCCCGCGTCGAGGTTGCCGAGCGCGCCCACGGTCTTGCCGTTCAGCTGCAGGAAGCCGTAGCCGCCCGCCTCGGGGACCTCCTGGAAGGTCCAGCCGAAGACCTTGCCGTAGAACTCGGCGGTGGCCGGGATGTTCGGGGTGCCCAGGTCGATCCAGCAGGGCGAGCCGGTGGGGAAGTCGGTGGTGAGCATGGAGTGGTGCCCCTTCGACGAATGAGACGGCCGGAGCCCTCCGGTCGGACCCCGGCCACCTGCGAGTCTGCACCCGCCCACGGACATCCGCAGCCGGGACACGACCGCAGGCACCACGGAACCCACCGGTCCCGGTGGTGTCCCGCGGCCCCACGTCCCTCTGCCGTCACTTCCGCATCTTTTGGGCTGTTCCCAAGATCGGATCTCCCTCTTAGTGTGGATTCGGTGATGGCCTACCTGCTGGGTGTGAAGGACCTCGCCGCCACCCGGTGCGGCTACTCCCCGCTCCACGAGACCGTCCGCAGCCTCCGGTTACGGAGCCCGAACGGCGGACACGCCTTCCCCGAGCAGCGCGGCTGGGCGGCCGGCTGGGCGCGCGACCACGCCGGCCTGGACACCGACCTGCTGGACACCCTGCTCACCCCCGGGGGCCTCGCGCCCGAAGCGCTCACCCCGCGCCCCCGCAGCTGCCGGCCCTGCATCCAGGACGAGCTGTCGGCGCTCGCCGCCACGCCCGCCGACCGGCTGTGCGCCGACTTCCGGGCCGCCTACGCGCGCGACGGCAGCCCGCTGCCGCCGCTGCTCGCCCGACTGCTCGACGATCCGTACGCGCTGCGGGCCCGCCTGGTCACCGCCCTCGGCCAGTACTGGACGCGCTGCCTGGAGCCCGCCTGGTGGCCGCGCGCCCGCACCGTCCTGGAAGCCGACCTCGCCCACCGGGGGCGCCGGCTCGCCGAATCCGGCGCGGCCGGGCTGTTCGCCGACCTCGACCCGCGGGTCTCCTGGGCGGACGGCACGCTGCGCGTCCACGGCGACCCGAGCGGGGCCGACCCGAGCGGGGCGCCCGCGCCCGTACGGCGGGAGCCGATCGCCGGGCGCGGCCTGGTGCTGATGCCCACGCTCTTCGCCGACCGGGCGTTCGGCGAGACCTCGCCGAGCGGCACCCCGGCGATCGTCTACCCGGCCCGGGGCCGCGGCACCATGGCCGAGGGATCCACGGCCGAGGGGGCCATCCGCGCGGCGGCGTCCGGTGGGTCCGCGGTGTCCGGCGCGCTCGCGGAGCTCATCGGCGCGGCCCGGGCCCGGGTGCTCGGCCTGCTCGACACCCCGGCGACCACCACCGCCCTGGCCTACCGGCTCGGGGTCACGCCGGGCGCGGTCAGCCGCCACCTCGGGGCGCTGGCGGCAGCCGGGCTGCTGGAACGCACCCGCACCGGCCGGGCCGTGCACTACCGGCGCTCGCCGCTGGGCGAGTCGCTGGTCGGGGCGTCAACGTTGGTTCCAGCATGAACAATTGACCGGGAACGTCAAAGGATTCCGGTCGCCCGACCGCACCTCTACCTTGGGTCCGCTCGCCCGCGCCACCGGGCAACCCGCCCGGTCGCGGTCTCCTGCGACAGGGGTAACCATGCGTATCCGCACCACCGTCGCGGCTCTCGCCACCGCCGCCGCGCTCGCCGTCCCGCTGCTTCCGACCGCCGCCCAGGCCGACGCCCCCGCCGGGTCGTCCGACCGGCTGACCCTGGGACAGAAGGCCGCCCGGAGCGCCCAGCACGGGACCGGGCCGGCGCCCGCGATCGCGCCCGGCTACATCCGCATCCACAGCCTCTACCAGTACAACACCGGCCAGTGTCTCGACGCGGACGCCGAGGCCGGTGGCAACGGCACCAGAGTGCAGGTGTGGGGCTGCAACGGCCAATCCCAGCAGGAGTGGCTCTCCCGGAGCGACGGCAGCCTAGAGAACGTGCGCTTCCCGGGCATGTGCCTCGACGCCGACACCGGCCGCGCCGGCGGCAACGGCACCTGGATGCAGCTGTGGCAGTGCACCGGCGGCGCCAACCAGAAGTGGTTCACCCGCGCCAACGACCCGTCCATCTACAACCAGGCGTACAACAACAACCTGAACACCGTCGTCGACCGGGACACCGGCTGGGGCGGCGACGGCGCTTCGGCGCAGCTGTGGCAGAAGGTCAACCAGTCGCAGCAGTGGTGGCAGATCGTCCCGGCCTGATCGCCGGCCGCCCGCCCCGACTCCCTGCTCCGGGGAGTTGGGGCGCGCGGGGTCCGGTTCGCCTCGGGTGACGGGGTAGCCGGTCGGTGGGTTCGGGAACCACTGGGGTGGCGACCCCGCCACCCCCCCACCCACCCCGCCCACCGGGAGGATCCCTTGAAGCGAGTGCTCCACGCGGCCGGCGTCGCGCTGACCGCCGCCGCCCTCTGCCTGACCACCGCCACCAGCGCCGGCGCGGCCGCCGGCGCGATCATCCTCAACGGCCAGGCCATCCAGGACCCGTCCGGCTGCTACAACGTTCCGGGGTGGCCGGCGGTCGTCGACAACCAGACCGACCAGGTCGTCACGGTCTTGGGCAACGACGACTGCACCGGCCCGGTCAACGGCACGGTCGGGCCCGGCGAGATGGGTACGTTCCCCTTCGGTGCGAGCGTCTTCGTGCCGTGACGGCCCGGCTTTTGTGCGGAGTGGGAAGTCGGCCGGGCCGACTTCCCACTCCGGGCGCCTCAGCCGGCGGTGAGGGTGTGGGCGAGGAGGGGGAGCAGCCGGTCCCAGTGGCGCTGCAGGCCGGCGGGGTCGTAGGCGTCGGTGTCGGACATGGTGAAGCCGTGGACGGTGCCCGGGTAGATCTCCGAGGTGTGGTCGACGCCCGCGGCGTCCAGGACCTGGTTGAGCGCCGCCAGGGCCTCGGAGGTCAAGTCGGTTGCGGCGTGGCCGAAGTGGACCCGGGCGGTGAGCTGGGCGAAGAGGCCGGGGCCGTCGACGTGCACGGGGGCGTGGAAGGCGGCGACGGCGGCGACCCGGTCGGGGTGGGCGGCGGCTGTGCGCGCCGCGAGGAGGCCGCCGAAGCAGTAGCCGGTGACCGCGACCGGGCCGGCGGCGACCTCGGGCTGGGCAGTGAGGAAGGCGAGGCAGGCGTCGGCGTCGCGCAGGGTGTGTTCGGTGGTGTGCGCCTCGACCAGCGGCATCAGCCGGGCGACGACCGCGTCCCGGGCCTCGCCGCCGATGTACGCGGGGAGCTCGACCACGGGCGTCGGGCCGTGCCGGTAGAAGAAGTTGGGCACGAGCACGTAGTACCCGTGGTCGGCCAGCTCCTGGGCCATCTCGTGCAGGACGGGCCGGATGCCGAGGGCGTCCGGGTACATCAGCACCCCGGGGTGCCGCTCGCCGTCGTCCGGGAAGGCGGCGAACGCGTCGGCCAGGCCGTCCGGGGTGGGAATCTGCAGGGTCTTGATGGGCATGGGTCCTCCGGTCGTGGTTGATGTGTCGAGCCCGTGATCAACGCGACGGAGGCGGAGCACGCGCGGCGGCTCCGGCCCGGGGGGCGCTCAGCGGAGCGCCGGGTCGCCAATTCGTGTGTGGCGCAAGGCCGTCCCGGTCGTCATGACTGTAGAACCTAGCCCACCGGGCCGGGGTGATGCCAACGTCATGGGCGATCCGGTGACCGGTAGAGGGATGCGGTGACCCAGCCGCTCGTCCCAGGCGCGCGCCGGGTGAACACCACGGAGACGCCGGCTTCCGTCCGGATCGCGAGCTGATCGTCGAAGGTCAGGGCGTCGTACTGGCGCCACGCGCAGCCGCGTTGTTCGAGGCCGTCGATCAGCGCCTCGCGGCTCGGGGCCTCGATCGGCTCCTGACCTCCCGCGCGGGCGAACCGCCCCTCGACGTCCACCGCGTCGTACCCGAGCAGGCACACCGTCAGGTCGCGGTCGACCCACACCTCCAGGCTGCCGTCCTTGAAACCGACCGGCCCTTCAGCCAGACCGGTGCCACCGCCCAACAGCCGATCCGCCTCCTCGCCCGCCATGCCGATCCGGAACGCCCCGATCTCACCGGTGGCCGCGAAGGAGATCATCGAACCGAGCATGCTGTCCATGGAGACGACGCTATCGGCGCCGTCCACTGGAATTCCCCGCCCCGCTGACCCTCCGCGGCGGACGCGGGCTGGTTCACCGGTTGTTGAGCGTGTCGGCGAAGGTCACGTCCAGCTCGGTGACCAGGGCTTCGGCGAGTTCGGCCTGTTGGCTGCGGTCGATGAGGATCTTGCCGAGGTTGGCGACACCTCGCAGCGCGGTGAGGTCGTTGCCGCGCAGGTCGAGGCCCTGGTACTTGCCCCGGCCGAACTCGGTGAGCCGCAGGGTGCAGGTGTCGAGGACCGCGCCGCTGAGGTCGCAGCCGGTGAACGACGCTTCGGTGAGCGCGCAGTTGGTGAAGGCGACCGGGCCGGTGGCGCGGATCTGCTCGAAGGTCGCGTAGTCGAGCTTGCAGTTGTCGAAGAGGACGTTGTCCAGGGTCACGCCGGTGAGGCCGGCGCCCATGAGCTTGCAGGTGCGGAAGACGACGCGGGAGAGCTTGCTGTCGGTGATGCGGGCGGCGGTGAGGTCGCACGCCTCGAACTCGACGGAGTCGATACGGACTTGGTCGATTTGGACGCGGTCGGCCCGAAGGTTCGCGATGCGGCCGGTGATGAGGCGGGTCTCGGCGAGGTCCAGGTCCCGCAGTTCGGTGTCGCCGTACCGGAAGCCCTGGACGATGCCCCGGGTGGAGTCCAGGGTGGTGACCTTGGACAGGTAGAGGCCGGGCTCGTTCAGGTGGGGCAGGGCCACGGTGACGCGGCCGAAGGTGATGTCGTCCATGAGGGGCTCTGCTCTCGTTGGGGTGGAGTTCCGGGGATTCTCAGCGACTCGCGCGGAGTAGGGCCCATTGCCGTGCTGCTTGATGCAGGCGGGCGGTCCACGGGTCCGGATCGTCTCCGGCGATCTCGGCCCACATGCGGGCCTGGGCCTGCGCGAAGGCGTCCAGCACGGCCGGGTCGCCGGCCTGCCAGGCCGGAACCCTGGCCGTCCAGGCCTCGGCGGCAGCCGGGTCGTGGCCGCCGGCGGCGATCAGCCAGACCACCCGCAGGGCGGGGTCGATCCAGGCGGCCCCACGAGTGGCCCAGGCCCAGTCGACCAGCAGCGCGCGGTCTTCGCGGATGAGGACGTTCTCGTTGTTGAGGTCGGTGTGCAGCAGGGAATCCCCGGCGAACCGGGCCAGCACGTCGGGGTTGTCCACGTAGGCCGCCCACCGCTGCTCGGCCGCGCGAAGCTCGATCGGCGGGCACGGGGCGCGGCCGAGCCGACTGAGGGCGTCGACCATCAACTCCAGGTCCCCGGCCGCCGCATAGTCGGCCCGGCGGCCCTCGACGTACTCGAACGCGACGAGGGTCCAGCCGTCCGCGTCCAGCTGCCACAGCACCTCGGGCGCGAGGCAGCCGAGGAAGGGCCCGATCTCCGCCTCCCTCCGCTGCGTCCACACCCGCCGATGGCTCAGCTGCATCCCCTTGACGAAGACGGTACCCCTGGCGGTACTGAGCTCTCGGAGTTGAGCCCGGCCGACACGGTCTCCGCCGCGAGAACCGGCGCACCGAGCCGGGCAGCGACAGCCCGTCGCACAGTCTCGGGCAGGTCCGCCCAGTGAACGCGGATGGTGGTCACGGTGCCCAACGGCCTTACAGATCAGAGGTACATCCGAGCCCGAGCCCTCGGTACCCCGGCCGGACCCCGAAGTACTGGGGGAGGAGCCGGATTTGACCGATCGGGTCGGGCATCGTCTCCATCGGGCCGATGGCGCCGACCACTCGTCCGTCCTCGACTGTGACCAGGACGGGGCCGACCGAGTCGAGCCGGGAGTGCAGGAAGGCGAACCCGTCCTCGGCCAGTTCCTCCGAGAAGGCCGCGAAGGTCGCCGCCACGACTGCGGGCACCTCGGACAGGGGCTCGACCCCGTCGACGGCGGGAGCAGGGCTGTCGAAAGTCCTGAGCTGGATCCGCCTGGACGCGGCGACGGCGGCCGGCTCCCTTGGGAACCACACGACGCGGGCCTGCGCGGCTCCGTGCAGAGCAGCGAGCTTGGCCGCCGTCTCCCGTGCCTCGAGCAGGTGGTTCGGAGCTCCGTAGAGGTGGACTCGAAGGACTCCGCGCCCGGTGATCGTCGGGATCAGGGTGCGCTTCCGGTCCTGGGTGACGTCGTCCACCAGGACCCACTCGTCCTTGCGGTCCGACCACCGCCGGTCCTTGTCGTGCGGCAGGAACCCACCGGTACCGGCGACGGCGAACACCTCGTCCAACAGCTCCGGGCTCACCGCATCGGGGTGAAGCGGACCGAGCGTCGGCAGGTACGGCACGGAGATGCGGGGAAACTTCCAGTCCCAGCGGAATCCCATGCCCCCACGCTACTCGGCTCCCACACGCGGTCCGGGACGTCGACCGCTGAGCAGGAGCTCCCTCCTCGGCTGAGCCATTCGGGTCGGTCCCGCTCACGGTGCCCGAGTAGCGCAGGTGGGCTTCGGCGGCCGATTCGGTGTAGAAGCGCTTGATCCGGTCCGAGGAGCCCGGAATGCGCACGTACTCGTGCTGCTCGCGGTCGTAGATCCCCCAGCACTCCAGCAGGCGGAAGTGCGGGCTCCGGGAGTCGATCAGGCGGACCTCGTACCGGGGCATCGTGACGGGGCCGGCATGGACCTGCGCCGCGAAGACCAGTGCGGCGAGCCGCGCGTCCCCGGTCACGGACTGGTCCGGCGCGACCTCGAACCACGTCACCTTGCCCACGCCGTTGGGGTGCCAGCCCCAGGAGTGGGCCAGCGCCTCCACCAGGAGCAGGCCCCGGCCGCTGGTGGCCATGTCGTCGGGCGCGCGCTTCACCGGCGGCTGCGCACTCCGGTCTGCGACCTCGACCCGCAGACGCTCGCCGGTCCACCGGACCGTCACGCCGCACGGTTCCCGCACGTGGTCGACGGCGTTGGCCAGCAACTCGGCGGCACACAACTCCACGTCCCGCAGGGAGCTGTCGGAGAACGGCAAGCCCCAGGATTCGGCGATCTGCCGGATCAGCCGACGTGTCGGCCGGACGGCTTCCGTGGTGGGATCGACATTCCAGGAACGCGGAATCGGGATCGTGGCAGGGGACTGCTCGGTGGCGGTGCTGCTGGGCATGTGAACTCCCAGAATGAACGGGCCGCTGGCAATCCGAAGTGAATACGGAGGCCTGCGGCTGAGCCGAGGTGTGGAATGTGACTCGCAAGTAACTTTCATGCAGTAGCGGGTGACTGATGAAGCGTCATGGAAGAATGGATGTCGTCGCCATCACTCGGCGGATGCCATCTGGACACCCCTTCCGGTGACCAACAGGGCATGGAAGTGTCGTCCGGGTGCCATGTGGTCGGACCGGGTTGCGTCGGGTGATGCCGGGCGGGTCCCCTGCGGGGGAGGGAGTTGACCCGGCGCTCTGCGCCAGATGTTCCTAGGGAGTCGCGATGCGCGAGGCACCCCAGACGCTTCTCAAGATCCTGGTGGATCAACGACGCTGGCGATACGTTGACTTCGAGCGCCACTTCCGACGCTCGGCGACCGAGCTCCTCGACGCCGGGGCCCGGAACCTCACGGTGTCCGAGTCGCAGTACCGCCGCTGGACCGCCGGCAGGGTTCAGACGCTGCCGGGGCCGGACGCCTGCCGGGTCCTGGAGTACATGTTCGGCATCGACGTCGCGACGTTGTTCGGCCCGCCTCCCTCGGATCTGCCTGCACCCGCGTTCAACCTGGAAGACGAGATCGACATGACCGCACGAGACGCCCAGAGTGAGGCCGGCGCGGCCGCTGCCGCGTCCATTTCCGATATCGCGCTCGACCAGCTTCGCGACGACGTCGCCACCCTGGCGCGCGAGTACGTCACCACCCCGACCTACGTCGTGTTCCAGAAGGCCAAGGAGATGCGGGAGTCGGCCGAAGCGAACCGCGAACGTACCCAGGTTCCTGCCCAGCAGCAGGAGCTGTTGATCGTCGCCGGGCAGGCGTGCGCACTTCTGGCGACCGCGGCCTTCGACCTCGGTTCACTGGACGGAGCGAGGCGGCTTTCCCGGTCGGCCGCACTGTACGGAGAGGCGGCCCGATTCGATCCGCTGCGGGCGTTCGCGGGTGGCACGCTCGCCTATATCGCCTACTTCTCCGGTCGGCCGGCTGAAGGTGTTCGTGTCGCGCGTGCGGCGCGGGCGTTCACCGGCCTGGGCGACGTGGCACGGCGCAGGCTGGCGGCGATCGAGGCCCGTGCCTTCGGCCACCTGGGAGACATTGCCTCCGCGCAAAGGGCCCTGGACGCGTCCACGGCGGACGGCAGCGGGCGGAGGGACGACCTTCACGACGAGGTGGGGGGCGAGTTCGGGTTCAGCCCGGATCGCCTGGCGATGTCGAACGCGTCCACCTGCCTTCTCATCGGGGACGGAGACCGGGCGGAGCGGATCGCAGTTCAGGCACTGGACCTGGCGCGATCGAGGCCTTCCGCCACCCGGTCCGTTCGAGTGGTCGGTGGCGCGGGTGCGGATCTGGCCGCCGCCCGGCTGCTGCGGGACGACCTCGACGGCGCGGCGCAGGCCCTCGAAGCGATGTGGCTCGTGCCGAAGGAGCAGCGCGCCACCGGGCTGTTGGCCCGGGCGGCGCGGGTGCGAAGCGGGCTCTCCAGCAGCCGGTACTCGCAGGCAGTGCTCGCTGCCGAACTGGGTGAGCGGATCGAGGACTTCACCAGGCAGTCGGCCCCGCGCCAACTCGGCGCGGGGCCGCTCGCCATCGAAGGCTGATCAGCTCATCGAAGCCAGAATCTTCGCTTCCTTGTCGGGGTCGATTCCGTGGGCCGCCCAGCGCGGGTGGTCCACGGGGCGGCCGTCAGCCTGCCACCACGCCCAGGTGTCCGCGATGGTGTCCCGCAGGGGGCGGCAGCGCAGCCCGGCTTCCACAGCTGTATCGGCGTCCACTTCCCAGGCTCCGGCGTGGGTGCGCCACAGCGGCAGCTCCGTCCACTCCTTCACCCGCTGTTCCAGAAGGAGCTCCGGTTCCGCCCAGACCGGGTGGCCGGATCCTCCGGTCACTTCCAGGCATGTTTCGACGAACTCGGCGAAGGAGATCGGGTCCGGATGAGCCACGTTGTGCGTGCCGCCCGTCCGTGCCTCGGCCTGGTTCAGAGCGAACGCTGCGACATCGCGCACGTCGACCGGCTGGATCGGTCGGTCGCCGGGTGCGGGAGCCAGGATCGCACCGCCGCGCTGCGCACGGGTCAACCACCAAGGGAGGCGGCCGACGTATTCTCCCGGCCCGAGAATCACGCCCGGTCGCAGTACACATGCCCGGGCCGCACCGAAAGCCGCGAGTACCGCCCGTTCGCAGCCGGCCTTCTGCCGACCGTAGTGGAGATTGGGCCCCGTCCAGCCTTCAGGGTTCCGCCCGTAGTCCTCGTCGGCGTCCGGAGGCCCGTCGAGTACCGCATCGCCGACCCGCAGTGGCAGGTCGGGCCATCCGGCGTAGACGCTCACCGTGGAGATGTAGACGTACGTGCCGCTGACGGGCTCCAGCGCCCGGGTTCCCTTGAGGACGGCGTTCGGGGGCAGCTCGGACGCCGAGGTGTCCACCACGGCATCCCAGGGGCCGTGCGCTGCGAGACGGTTGAGGTCATCGACGTTCGTGCGGTCGCCATGGACGGCCTGTACCCCCTGGGCGTCAACGCCCGACAGGCCGCGGTTGAAGGTTGTTACGCTCCAGCCCCGGGCCAGCGCATCCGCCACAACGGCCCGACCCAGGAACCAGGTTCCACCCATCACCAGGATTCGCATGGTCACTGATCCTGCCCGCTCGCGGTTGGTTGCCGCTACCTCAAGCAGGTGGCACTCAAGGCCCACCGGCGTCCTCCGCACTGAGCAGTCAGATCGTAGGCCTGCCCGTGATCCGTCCTGAACGGACGACGAGAGGACTGAACATGGACAACGAGGACGGTCGGATCTTCCGTGAGGCGTGGATCGCCGGGGTCAAGAAGCATTTCCCCGGCGAGCCGAAGCCGGGCTACATCACGCCCTGGGACGAGACCCCGGACTGGGAACGCCAGTCGGCCGCGGCCGTGTTCGGCCAGGTCCGCGACTTCATCGCGGTGAGTGGCGGCAACACTGCCAAGCTGAGTCGGGAGCAGAAGGGCCGGTTCGTCGCCCTGTGCTGGATCGCCCAGATCCACAAGCACGTTCCGGACCCGAAGCCCAGCTATGTCGCCGACTGGGATGCCTTGCCTGACTGGCAGAAGGAAACAGACGCCGACATCTTCGAGTACATCGAGCAGGCCGTCTGAATCGCACAGAAAGGACTCGACCGACGTGGCTCAGCCGACCGTTGATCAGACTACTGCTCTCACATCCGCTACGGAGTCGATGACGCTGTTGGTCGCCGCCGTCATCGTTCACGACCTCGAAGCTCAGCGCGTTGTCCTCCTGCGACGAGGGCCCAAGACCAAGTTCGCCCAAGGCCTGTGGGATCTGCCGGTCGGTAAGAGTGAACCCGGCGAACCGATCACGGAGACTGCGGTTCGCGAACTCCAGGAGGAGACCGGGCTCGTCGTCGCTCCTGAGGATCTGCGCCTGGCGAACGTCATCCACGGCGCCCGAGGTGTCGAGGCTCCCAACGGGTTCCTGACCGTCGTTTTTGCTACCAATCGGTGGTCCGGTGAACTTGAGAACGGAGAGCCGACCAAGCACTCGGAAGTCGCATGGGTCGACATCGACGCCGTACCGGGGGAGTTCGTCTCCACTACCAGGGAGGCTCTGATCAGCCATCTCAACCACGGCCGGAGTGTCTTCCTCGACTCGTGGCAGAGCTAGTCTCCGATCGACTTCTCCGGGTCTTTCTTGTGCGGCGCCCCCTCGGCTTGCCGAGGGGGCGCCGCAATTTTCGTTGTTTCTGGTGTCGCCCCACGGCTTGCCGAGGGGCGACACCGGGTTTTCACTTCTTGGGCAGCGGGAGGACGTGGCGCAGGGCCTCGATGGCGTCTGAGGGGCCGTCGACGTCGAGGGTGGTGTGGGCGCCGCGGCCGAAGGTGAAGAGGACCAACTCGCTGGGGGCGCCGGTGAGGTGGACGGTGGGGGCGCCGGCGGGGCCGAGGGTGAGGGAGCGGCCGTCCGGGTGGTGGAGCTGGAGGCGGACGGGGGAGCGGCGGCCGACTTCGAGGCGGGCGAGCATGGGGAGGCGGCGCCAGAGGGCTTCGGCGCGGCCGGGCGGGACGGGCTGTTCGGTCCAGTCGTCGGTGGCGCGGAGGACGTCCTCGGCGTGGACGAAGTACTCGACGGTGTTGCCGGCCTCGTCGGCGCCGGGGAGGGCGAAGGGGGAGTAGATCGGCGGGCCGGAGCGGAAGAGCCGCAGGAGCTCTTCGTACGGGCGGGTGGCGAAGTCGTCCTGCACGCGCTTGGTCCAGCCTGCGAGGGCGGCGACGCGGATGCCGGGGGCGGCGTCCGGGCGGCGCTCACGGATCACCAGATGGGCGGCGAGGTCGCGGGTGGTCCAACCGGCGCAGAGGGTGGGGGCGTCGGGGCCTGCGGCGGCCAGCAGTTCGGCCAGGCGGTGGCGTTCGGCGAGGGCGTGGTTCGACATGGCGGCAAGCCTAGGGGCGAAGCAGATCGGCGAGCTCGGGGTTCCCTGGTTTTGTTGCCTCGCCCCCCTTGGCCCGCCAAGGGGGGCGAGGCCGTCGATCGGCATGGCCCGCTTCGTTCGGCCGGTCGACCGGTGCCGCTCCTCGAAGCTTCGAGGAGCGGCACCGAAGTCCTGCGCTGGGCGGCCTGATCGAGGGCGCGGGTAACTGTCGTCGACGGGGCTCCTCGATTGCCGTCCCAGCGTCGCCCTCCTCGCTGGAGGAGGGCGACGCCGTGCCGCTCTCCCCCTGCCGGTCTTGGGTTGTTCAGTTCGTCTTCGATGGCGATTCCCCTTCGGCCTAGCGAAGGGGAATCGCAACCTTCTTCATACTTCTGTTGTCGTTCCCTCTTGCCTTTGATCCTGCGTTTGGTGTCACCGGTCTCGCCCTCCATGCCAGGCCGGTGACGTGTTTTTCATTGCATTGGGGCGCCGCTGTCGATTGGCTCTCTGTTTTGTCTCTTCGGTGCCTGAGGGGAATTTCCGACCGGCCTCCTCGATGAGGAGGCCGGGCGGAATCTAGGTCTTTTCTTGTGTTTTTCCTTGGGGTTGCCCCTTGGTGCGCCAAGGGGCAACCCCAAGGCTTTCGCCTATCCGTTCTTCGTTCATGATTCGCTGCCCTTCCTTGCGCAAGGAAGGGCAGCGCCTTCCCCTTAACTGGTCCCCCTCGTGGCCGGCCGCCCCGCCGTCGAGGCGGGGCGGCCGGCGGGGTCCAGGGGTTGAGCTGTTTTTAGCCTGATGCTTTTGTTTCGGTGCCCCTCGGCTCGCCGAGGGGCACCGAAATTTTCTACTCCATATCACCAGCTCTTGATTCACTCCTTTCTGGCCGCCTTGGGGGCTGGGTGGGGAGTGGCTGGCGTGGCTACGCTGGGCTGTTCCATAGGGGCGCCTCCCGGCTTGCCGGGAGGCGCCCCTATGGATTGAAATTCCATTTTCTGTTTATGATGCGTTGCCCCTCCTTGTCTGGGGAGGGGCGACGCATCATTGTTTCTCTTTTATTTTGAATTTCTCATTGCTTTTGCGTGTGAGGAGGTGCAGGGCGTCGGGACTACGGCCGGAGGGGCCCCGTGAGTTTGGGGCCGCCGCGTTTGTCGCTGGCGGTGAGGGTGCAGGTGTAGTCGCGCCAGCCCTGTTGGTAGTTGGCTTGGGCGGGGCCGAACTGGCGCTCGTAGTAGGAGTGGCCGTCGGTTTGGCGGGCCTTGGCGGTGGCCTCGGCGGCCTTGCAGCCCTCGCGCATGGCGAGGGCGATGGGGATCTCGCCGGTGAGGCCGTCCGGGAGTTTGAGGTCGGCGATGGCCTCGCCGTCGTGGTCGCCGGCGCAGGGGCGTTCCTCGGCGCGGGTGATCACCGGGCTGAGTTGGGGGTGGTCGAAGCAGGTGCCGACCGGGAAGAAGGCGTACGGGGGTTGCGGCTTGGTGGGGGTGGGCGTCGGGGGCGGCGTGGGGGTGGGGGTGGGGGTGGGGGTGACGACCGGCGGGGGTGGGGCGGCGGCGGGCTTCTTGTCGTCCTGCGGCCACAGCAGCACGGTGGCCACCACCGCGAGCAGGGCGGCGAGGACGGCCGCGACGGTGAGGACCAGGCCCCGGGACGGGCGCGAGCCGGCGGGCGGCTGCGGCGGCTGCTGCTCGGTGGTCATGGCCACGAGGATGGCCCAACCGGGCCCCGCCCGGCAGGCGGTTGACGGAAATCGCCCCACCGCGGCCGCTCCCCGGACGCCCCGACGACGGCCGGGACCGGGCTGACACAATGGCGTCATGAGCACCACACCAGCCGTCCCCGGCAGCACCGCCCTGGACCCCGAGATCGCCGCCCGCCTCAAGCGCACCGAGGACGGCCTGCTCCCCGCCATCGCCCAGCAGTTCGACACCGGCGAGGTGCTGATGCTCGGCTGGATGGACGACGAGGCCCTGCACCGCACCCTCACCACCGGCCGCTGCACCTACTGGAGCCGCAGCCGCCGCGAGTACTGGGTGAAGGGCGACACCTCCGGCCACGCCCAGGCCGTCAAGTCGGTGGCGCTGGACTGCGACGGCGACACCCTGCTGGTGAAGGTCGACCAGACCGGCGCGGCCTGCCACACCGGCGACCGCACCTGCTTCGACGCCGACGTGCTTCCGCTTTCCTGACAGCCAACAGTCAACAGCCCGACTCACAGAACTCCAGAAGGTGCCGCCCAGCATGGATCTCGAAGCCTTCCGCAAGCTCGCCGTCGACACCCGGGTCATCCCGGTCACCCGCAGGCTCCTCGCGGACGGCCTCACCCCGATCGGCCTCTACCGCAGCCTGGCCGCCGAGCGGCCCGGCACCTTCCTGCTGGAGTCCGCCGAGCAGGGCCGCAGCTGGTCCCGCTACTCCTTCGTCGGCGTCCGCAGCGCCGCGACGCTCACCGTCGACCCGGACGGCGGTGCCCGCTGGCTCGGCGCCCCGCCGGTCGGCATCCCCACCGAGGGCGACCCGCTGGAGGTGCTGCGCGCCGCCCTGGACGCCCTGCACACCCCGCGCCAGGTCGACGACGGCCTGCCCCCGCTCACCGGCGGCCTGGTCGGCTACCTCGGCTACGACGTCGTCCGCCGCCTGGAGAAGCTGCCCGACCTCAACCCGGACGACCTGCGGCTGCCCGAGCTGACCATGCTCCTCGCCACCGACCTGGCCGTCCTGGACCACGCGGACGGCACCGTCCTGCTGATCGCCAACGCCGTCAACCACAACGACCTGGCGACCGGCATCGAGGAGGCGCACGCCGACGCCGTCGCCCGCCTGGACGCCATGGAGGCCGACCTCTTCAAGCCGGTCGACCCGGGCCTGGCCACCTTCACCCCGGTCGGCCCCGGCGAGGTGCGCTCGCCGTTCGGCGGCGAGCCGTACCGCGCCGCCGTCGAGGAGATCAAGGAGCGGATCCGGGCCGGCGAGGCCTTCCAGGTCGTCCCCTCGCAGCGCTTCGAGGCGCCCTGCCCGGCCTCCGCGCTGGACGTCTACCGGGTGCTGCGCACCACCAACCCCAGCCCGTACATGTACCTGTTCCGCTTCCCCGGCCCGGACGGCGGCGCCGAGGGCGGCTTCGACGTGGTCGGCTCCAGCCCGGAGGCGCTGGTCAAGGTCACCGACGGCGAGGCGATGGTGCACCCGATCGCCGGCACCCGGCACCGCGGCGCCACCCCGCACGAGGACGCGGCGCTGGCCGCCGAGCTGCTCGCCGACCCCAAGGAGCGCGCCGAGCACCTGATGCTGGTCGACCTCGGCCGCAACGACCTGGGCCGGGTCTGCGAGCCGGGCAGCGTCGAGGTGGTCGACTTCATGCAGATCGAGCGCTACAGCCACGTGATGCACATCGTCTCGACGGTGACCGGCAAGGTCGCCCCCGGGCGGACGGCCTTCGACGTGCTCACCGCCTGCTTCCCGGCCGGCACCCTCTCCGGCGCGCCCAAGCCCCGGGCGATGCGGATCATCGAGGAGCTGGAGCCCACCCGCCGCGGCCTGTACGGCGGCTGCGTCGGCTACCTGGACTTCGCCGGGGACTCGGACACCGCGATCGCGATCCGCACCGCCGTGCTGCGCGACGGCACCGCGTACGTGCAGGCCGGCGCGGGCGTCGTCGCCGACTCCGACCCGCATGGCGAGGACACCGAGTGCCGCAACAAGGCGGCCGCCGTGCTGCGCGCCGTCGCCACCGCCAATACGCTGCGGACGCCGGAACTGTCCTAGCCGGAGCAGCCGGAGCAGTCGAAGCAGTCGGAGCAGTCGGAGGAGGCGGCCGGGATGTCGCAGGTGCCGCACGACGAGCTGCGCTGGGCGTTCGTGCTCGGCGCGGCCGTCCAGATCAGGGACGAACTGGCGGGCCACGGCCTGGTGCTGTCCAGGGTGCTGATCGACTTCCCGGCCGAGCCCGGCCCGCTCGCCCCCGACCTGGCGGTGCTCGCCCCGGCCGCCGTCCGCGACGACCGGGGCCGCTACCGGGCCGGCGACGTCGAGGCGGCGCTGGAGCTGGCCCGCCCGGGCCTGGCCGAGGCCGGACGGGCGTACGCGCGCGCCGGCGTGCCGCTGTACGTGGTGGTCGACCCGGCGGCCGCCGCCTGCACCGTCCACACCGCGCCGGCCCCGACCGGGGTGTACCGGGAGGCCGAGCGGGTGCCGTACGGCAACGACCTGTTCCTGCCGCTCGGCGAGCGGACGCTGGTGCTGCGCAGCGACGACTTCCCGGTCGCGTCGCCCACCCCGGGTTCGGGCTGACGCGTGGGCCGGGGGATAGTGGACGGGTGACCGACCAGAGCCCCGCCCCCGCCGCCCCCGACCGCCGCACGCTCGGCGTGATGCTGCTGCTGACCGTGCTGAGCGCCGTCCTGGTGCTGACCGCGGTCGGCCGGGTCTGGGCCGAGGGCCGGGCCGGGAACCTCGAAGTGTCCGTCACCGGCAGCACCATCTCCGAACTGCCCGGCGGGCTGGCCCTGGTGGGCCTGGCCGCGGCCGTCGCCGTGTTCGCGGTGCGCGGCGCCGGACGGCTCGCGGTCGGCGCGCTCACCCTGCTGGCCGGCCTCGGCGCGGCCGCCGCCTCGGCCGCCGGCGCCGGCGACACCGCCGCCCTGGACACCGAGGCCGGCCGCAAGCTGGCCCTGGCCGGCTCCGCCGCCTCCGAGGTCTCGCACAGCGCCTGGCCGTGGGTCGCGCTGGCCGGCGGGCTGCTGCTCGCCCTCGCCGGGCTGTTCACGCTGCGCTACGGCCGCGGCTGGCCGGCCATGGGCACCCGCTACGACGCGCCCACCCGCAAGGGCCCGGCGAAGGCCGACACGCCCGCTGACCTGTGGAAGGCCCTCGACCGGGGCGAGGACCCGACCGCGGGCTGAGCCACCGCCGTGTGACGCGATAGACCCGCCACCCGCTTTGGGCCGCCGGTGTGTGGCCCGGCACAATGGATCCCGTCAACCCGCCGGCGGCCCCGCAGGCCCGGCCGGGCCCCGAGAGCCAAGGAGCACCACCGATGTCAGCAGCAGCACACGGCCACACCCCTGCCGCCTGGACCGGCGTCGTCATCGCCTTCATCGGCTTCGGCGTCGCGGGCGTCGCGATGATCCTCCCGTCGCCGCTGCTGGTCTGGGCCGGCATGGCGGTCGTCCTGGTCGGCGGCATCGTGGGCAAGGCCATGGCGATGGCCGGCATGGGCAAGCAGCCCAGCCCCCACGTGTACAAGTCGGTCGAGGAGCAGACCAAGGCCCGCGAGGCGGCCATCGCCGCTGCCTGACGGCCCGGCCGGTACGACCTCGTACCGCCGCACTTTCGCACTGCTGAACGGCGGGCGCGCCGCGCCCGCCGTTTCGTTCCGTCCGGACCCGGCGCGGGCACAATCGGGGCGTGAACGCCGCCCCCACCGCCTCCGTCCCGCCGCGCGTGCTGCGCCGGCTGGGCCCGCCGCTGGCCGCGCTGGCGGCGGTGGCCGGTCCCGCCGCGTACGTCGCGGCGGTGGACCCGAACGCCCCCGGGCACTATCCGGACTGCCCCTTCCTGGCCGCGACCGGCTGGTGGTGCCCCGGCTGCGGCGGCCTGCGCTGCGTGCACGCGCTGGCCCACGGGGACCTCACCTCCGCCCTGCACGACAACGCCGTGGCCGTCCTGCTGCTCGGCGTGCTGGCGGTGCTCTGGCTGCGCTGGGCCTGGGCGGCGCTGACCGGCGGCGCTCCGCCGGGGGTTTCGGTGGGGGCGCGGCGGTGGGCGCTGATCGGGCTGCTGGTGCTGGTGTTCGCGGTGGTGCGGAACCTGCCGGTGGGCGCCGGGCTGGCCCCGCCGCTGGTCTGATCACCCCCTGATCCCACCCGCGATCCCAGCCCCGATCCCCGCCCTGATCGCACCCGATCCGGCCCCCGTTCGGCCCGGTCGCCTCGTCCGCTTGCTGCGAGTCCACTTGTTGCCAGCACGCCCCGATTCCGGTGGAAATTCGGTGAAGCCGCAGCTGGGGGCGGTCCGGACCGGCGTCCGTCCAGCGAGACGCGCGCCGGGTGGATGCCCCTCGCGCCCCCCGGTGCCGATACCATCGAAGAGCCGGCGGGCCCATGCCCGCGTCGGCTCCCGCTCGCGAACTGTGCAGAATATGGGGGCTCCCGAGTGAGTGTGCTCGACTCGATCATCGAAGGGGTCCGGGAGGACCTCGCCGAGCGGCAGTCCCGGGTCTCCCTGGACCAGCTCAAGGAGCTGGCCGCCAAGGCCCCGGACGCCAAGGACGGCGTCGCCGCGCTCAAGGGCGACGGTGTCCGGGTGATCTGCGAGGTGAAGCGGTCCAGCCCCTCCAAGGGCGCGCTCGCCGCGATCGCCGACCCGGCCTCCCTGGCCCGTGACTACGCGGCCGGCGGCGCCGCCGCGATCAGCGTGCTGACCGAGCAGCGCCGCTTCGGCGGTTCGCTCGCCGACCTGGACGCGGTGCGCGCCGCGGTCGACACCCCGGTGCTGCGCAAGGACTTCATCGTCACCGCCTACCAGCTGTGGGAGGCCCGCGCGCACGGCGCCGACCTCGCGCTGCTGATCGTCGCGGGCCTCGACCAGCCGGCCCTGGTGTCGCTGATCGAGCGCGCCGAGTCGATCGGCCTCACCCCGCTGGTGGAGGTGCACGACGAGGAGGAGATCAAGCGCGCGGTGGACGCCGGCGCGAGGATCATCGGCGTCAACGCCCGCAACCTCAAGACCCTCGAAGTGGACCGCAACACCTTCGGCAACGTCGTCGACGCCATCCCGGCCGGCATCGTCAAGGTCGCCGAGTCCGGCGTGCGCGGCCCGCTCGACGTGATCAACTACGCCAACCTGGGCGCCGACGCCGTCCTGGTCGGCGAGACCCTGGTGACCGGCAAGGACCCGCGCGCCGCGGTCGCCGACCTGGTCGCGGCCGGCGCCCACCCGGCCGTCCGGCACAAGGACTGACGCGCACCGATGAAGATCGCCACCCGACTCGCCCCCGGCTGCCGCCCGCGCGGCTGCCGCGCGCCCGCACGCCGGGTGCTGGGGCGTCGGGTGCGGTACGTCATCGGCTGCGAGCCCGGGCAGGTGCCGGGGCGGCGATGGCGCGGGACGCACGGCTGATCCACCGGATCGGCCGATCAGACGTCACCGTCGTCCATCTCCCACCAAGGGGAACCACCATGTCCGAGAAGGACTACCTGCCCGGCGCCCAGGTGCCGGACGCCCGCGGCTACTTCGGCGCGTACGGCGGCCGCTTCATCCCGGAGGCGCTGGTCGCCGCCGTGGAACAGGTCGCCGAGGAGTACGAGAAGGCCAAGACCGACCCGGCCTTCCTCGCCGAGCTCGACGGGCTGCTCAAGGACTACACCGGCCGCCCGAGCCCGCTGACCGACGTCCACCGCTTCTCCGCCGAGGCGGGCGGCGCGCGCATCCTGCTCAAGCGCGAGGACCTCAACCACACCGGCTCGCACAAGATCAACAATGTGCTGGGCCAGGCGCTGCTCACCAAGCGGATGGGCAAGACCCGGATCATCGCCGAGACCGGCGCCGGCCAGCACGGCGTGGCCACCGCCACCGCCTGCGCCCTGTTCGGCTTCGACTGCACCATCTACATGGGCGAGGTCGACACCCAGCGCCAGGCGCTCAACGTCGCCCGGATGCGGATGCTCGGCGCCGAGGTGGTGGCCGTCAAGTCCGGCAGCCGGACCCTGAAGGACGCCATCAACGAGGCGTTCCGGGACTGGGTCGCCAACGTCGACTCCACCCACTACCTGTTCGGGACGGTCGCCGGGCCGCACCCCTTCCCGATGATGGTCCGCGACTTCCACCGGGTCATCGGCGTCGAGGCCCGCCAGCAGGTCCTCGACCGCACCGGCCGGCTGCCCGACGCGGTGGTCGCGTGCGTCGGCGGCGGGTCGAACGCGATGGGCATCTTCCACGAGTTCATCCCGGACGCCGGCGTGCGGCTGATCGGCTGCGAGGCCGCCGGCGAGGGCGCCGACACCCCCAAGCACGCCGCCACCCTCACCAAGGGCGACCCGGGCGTGCTGCACGGCTCCCGGACGTACGTCCTGCAGGACGAGGACGGGCAGACCATCGAGTCGCACTCCATCTCGGCCGGCCTGGACTACCCGGGCGTCGGGCCGGAGCACGCCTGGCTGAAGGACACCGGGCGGGCCGAGTACCGGCCGGTGACGGACGACGCCGCGATGCAGGCGCTGCGGCTGCTGTCCCGCACCGAGGGCATCATCCCGGCCATCGAGAGCGCCCACGCGCTCGCCGGGGCCCTGGAGCTGGGCCGCGAGCTCGGGCCGGAGGCCACCATCCTGGTGTCGCTGTCCGGGCGCGGCGACAAGGACATGCACACCGCGGCCGAGTACTTCGGCCTGTACGACGAGCCGGCCGGCGACGCGGCCGAGGGGGGTAAGTGACCATGGCTTCGAAGCTCACCGAGGCCTTGGCGGCCGCCAAGGCCGAGGACCGCGCCGCGCTCATCGGCTACCTGCCGGCCGGCTTCCCGACCGTCGACGGCGGCATCCGGGCGATCAACGCGCTGCTCGACGGCGGCTGCGACGTCGTCGAGGTCGGCCTGCCGCACTCCGACCCGGTCCTCGACGGCGCCGTCATCCAGACCGCCGACGACATCGCGCTGCGCGGCGGCGTGCGGATCAAGGACGTGCTGCGCACCGTCCAGGAGGTCGCCGCGGCGCACCCCTCGGCGGCGGTGCTGGTGATGACGTACTGGAACCCGGTCGAGCGCTACGGCGTGGCGCGCTTCGCCGCGGACCTGGCCGCGGCCGGCGGCGCCGGCTGCATCCTGCCGGACCTGCCGGTCGAGGAGTCCGGCGAGTGGCGCAAGGCGGCGGGCGAGCACGGGCTGGACACCGTGTTCGTGGTCGCCCCCAGCAGCAAGGACGCGCGGCTGGCCGAGGTCACCGCGGCCGGCAGCGGCTTCGTGTACGCGGCCGCGGTGATGGGGGTGACCGGTACGCGCTCGGCGGTCGGCTCGCTGGCCGAGGACCTGGTCGCCCGCACCCGGGCCACGACCGACCTGCCGGTCTGCGTCGGGCTCGGGGTCTCCAACGCCGAGCAGGCCGCGGAGGTCGCGCGGTTCGCGGACGGGGTGATCGTCGGCTCCGCGTTCGTGAAGCGGATCCTGGAGGCGGGCTCGGACGAGGAGGCGGCGCTGGCCGCGGTCCGCGAGCTCGCCGGTGACCTCGCCGCGGGGGTTCGCCGGGGCTGAGACGTTCCGCCTGACGGCCCGCCGCTCCTCGGGAGCGGCGGGCCGTCACCTTTTCCGGGGGCGGTCGTCAAGGCGGGAGCGGGCCCCGAACGGGTGAAGAGGGGTGGCGACACGCATCAGCTGGGGTTGACCGGCGTTGAGTGGAGGGACGAGTGCACGAACGACGTGCACGGGTCGGCCGAGCGAGCGAAGGGGTGAGCCGGTGCCTGGTCTCCATCGGGGTGTACTGCTGCGGGCGGCCGCTGCCGCGCTGGCGCTCGGCGCCGCGGTCGGGGCGCACACCGAGGTCGGGCACGCGTTGGCCAGGCGGGGGGCGGAACGGGCCGAGCGGGATGCCGTCGCGTGTGCGCACGCGGCGCGCTGGGACGCGGCGGAGCGGGCCGCGCACCCCGGGCGCGAGGGGCGGCCGGAGGTGGCGGATCCGGGGCGGGTACCGGGCTGCCGGTAGCGTACGGGCGTTCGGAGGATTCGGACGGATCGTCATGTAACGTCACTCGTCCGGCTTAATTCCGGAAAACGGAGGAACCGCCCTTCATCCCTTACGGTTCAGCAAGGAGTGAACGAGTTTCCCAAGGGGGGTTCCCTGATGGCCGGCCCGGCAGCGAAGCCCGGCGATCCCACGCAGCCCGGTGACTCCGCGCCAGGGCCGGCGGCCCGGCGGTCCGCCCCGGTCCGGACCGAGTGGCTCGGCCTCGCCGTACGGCTCGGCCTCGCGGTGGTGTGGGGGTGGGCCGGGCTGGCGAAGATCGCCGACCCGGCGGAGGCGGCCCAGGCCGTCCGGGCGTTCGAGATCCTGCCCGAGAGCCTGGTCAAGCCGGTCGGCTACGGCCTGCCGTTCCTGGAGCTGGCGCTCGCCCTGCTGCTGGTGACCGGGCTCGGCGTCCGCCTGGTCGCCGGGGTCTCGGCGCTGCTGCTGCTCACCTTCATCGCGGGGATCGCCTCCGCCTGGGCGCGCGGCATCTCGATCGACTGCGGCTGCTTCGGCGGCGGCGGGCACGTCGACGAGTCGCAGACCAAGTACCTGCAGGAGATCCTGCGCGACACCGGCTTCCTGCTGCTGGCGGGCTGGCTGCTGTGGCGGCCCCGCACGAAGTTCTCGGCGGACGGATGGCTGGCGAGCTGACCGGTCCCGTCCCCCGTCCGTCCCACCCGCCCCTCCCGACGAAGGCCCTCCCCGACCGTGGATGTCAAGGCAATGAGCGACAAGAACCGAGATGGCAAGCGCACCGCCCGTGAGCGGATGCTGGAGCAGCGGGCGGCCGACGAGGCCGCGTCCAAGCGCAGGAAGAAGCTGATCGTCGGCGGCGCCGTGCTCGCCGTGATCGCCGCCGCCGTCGTCACCGGCGTCGTGGTGCAGAACCAGCGCTCCAAGCCGGAGACCCCGACCGCGGCCCCGGCCGGGACGATCGGCGACAAGAACCTCGTCATCCCGGTCGGCGCCGCCAACGCACCGTCGGTCCTCACCGTGTACGAGGACCCGCGCTGCCCGGCCTGCGGCATCTTCGAGCGCGAGTTCGCGGCGACGATCGACCAGCTGGAGGACGCCGGGAAGATCTACACCAACGCGCACATCGTCTCGTTCATCGACCGGGCCGTGCCGGGGAAGGGCTCGAAGAACGGCGCCAACGCGCTGGCCTGCGCGCAGGACGCCGGGCACTTCCGCGACTTCCACGACGTGCTGTACCGCAACCAGCCGGACGAGACCAGCGACGCCTTCGGCGACAAGGCGGTGCTGCTGAACCTGGCCAAGCAGGTCAACGGGCTGGACACGCCGGAGTTCCAGGCGTGCGTCAACGACAACAAGTTCGGCGGGTGGGTGTCCGCGGTGCAGCAGGACTTCGACAAGTCCAGCTACAAGTCCACCCCGACCGTGCTGCTCAACGGGCAGCCGATCTACCCCAAGAACGGCAACGACGAGATCTCCCCGGCGAACCTGGTGAAGTGGGTGGACGCCGCGAACCAGGGCAAGCAGCTGGGGACGGCGGGCTCGCACGGGCAGAGCCCGGCGCCGACCAGCACCGCTTCGGAGGCCAACAACCCGTCGCCGAGCGCCGGCTGAGCAACCCGGCCCACCGCCGCCCCCTCCCCGTCCGGAGGGGGCGGCGGCGCGTTCCGGACAGTCTTGTTCGATTTCTGTGACCCGGGGGGTACCCGGCGGGGCCACGGAACCCTGTAGCGTCGGAACCGCCATGGATATCGCCTACATTCCCAGCCCGTCGCGGGGCGTCCTCTACCTCGGACCGATCCCGCTGCGCGCCTACGCCTTCTGCATCATCCTCGGTGTCGTCGTCGCCGTCTGGCTCGGCAGCAAGCGCTGGGTCGCCCGGGGCGGTGCCAAGCACACCGTCGGGGACATCGCCGTCTGGGCCGTGCCGTTCGGCCTCGTCGGCGGCCGGCTCTACCACGTGATCACCGACGGCGGCCGGCTGTACTTCGCCGAGGGGAAGAACCCCTGGGACGCCCTCAAGATCTGGGAGGGCGGCCTCGGCATCTGGGGCGCGATCGCGCTCGGCGCGGTCGGCGCCTGGATCGGCGCCCGCCGCCGGGGCGTCCCGCTGCCCGCCTACGCCGACGCCATCGCGCCGGGCATCGCGCTCGCGCAGGCGCTCGGCCGCTGGGGCAACTACTTCAACCAGGAGCTGTACGGGCGGCCGACCACCCTGCCGTGGGGCCTGGAGATCGACAAGACGCTGCCGAACGGCGAGGTCGTCAAGGGCGTGTACCACCCGACCTTCCTGTACGAGTCGATCTGGTGCGTCGGCGTGGCGCTGCTGGTGATCTGGGCGGACCGGCGCTGGAAGCTGGGCCACGGCCGGGCGTTCGCGCTGTACGTGGCCGCGTACACGGTCGGCCGGTTCTGGACGGAGTGGCTGCGGATCGACGAGGCGCACGTCTACTTCGGCCTGCGGCTGAACGACTGGACCTCGATCGCGGTGTTCCTGGGCGCGGTCGCGTACTTCGTGATCGTCGGCAGGACGCGGCCCGGTCGGGAGGACCCGGCGAGCATCGACCCGGCGGCGCACGAGGAGGCCGAGGCCGAGGCCGGCGGGAAGGGCGAGGCCGAGGGCAAGGCCGAGAAGAAGGCCGAGAAGCCGGGCGAGGAGAAGGCGGAGAAGAAGGCCGCCGAAAAGAATTCGTCTCGACCGGTGGACGCGAAGGCCGCCACGGCCGTCGAAGCGAAGACCGGCAAGGACGTCAAGGACCCGATCTGACCTGGGGTTTCCCCGCGTACTGAGGCCACCCTCCGCAAGCACGGCGAAGGGTGGCCTCACCGCTGTTCGGACAGCCTTACTTTGCTGGAAATGCCCAGGTCAGACGGCTACGTTCGAGGCGGACGAACGAAAGACGGAGGGGAACGACCGTGAGCGCGACCACCCTGGAACCCGAGGCCGGGCAGCACCCCCGGATACCCGCCGCCGACCACCACCGGGACGTGAACGGCGGCTGGCTGCGGCCGGCCGTGTTCGGCGCCGTGGACGGGCTGGTGTCCAACTTCGCGCTGATGACCGGCGTGGTCGGCGGGGCGGCCTCGAACGGCACCGTGATCCTCACCGGCCTGGCCGGGCTGGCCGCCGGCGCCTGCTCGATGGCGGCGGGGGAGTACACCTCGGTGGCCTCGCAGCGGGAGCTGGTGCAGGCCGAGATCGAGGCCGAGCGGCTGGAGCTGCGCCGCAACCCGCAGGGCGAGCTGGCCGAGCTGGCGCAGGTGTACGTCGAGCGGGGCGTCGACCCGGACCTGGCGCACGAGGTGGCGCGGCAGCTGTCCCGCGACCCGGAGCTGGCGCTGGAGGTGCACGCCCGCGAGGAACTGGGCATCGACCCGCACGACCTGCCCTCGCCGCTGGTCGCCGCCGGCTCCTCGTTCCTGTGCTTCGCGCTCGGCGCGCTGCTGCCGCTGCTGCCGTACCTGCTCGGTGCGAGCTCGCTGCTGCCGGCCCTGGCGCTGGCCGCGCTCGGCCTGTTCGGCTGCGGTGCGGTGGTGGCCCGGGTGACGGCGCGCAGCTGGTGGTTCAGCGGGACCCGGCAGCTGGTGCTCGGCGGGGCCGCGGCCGGGGTGACGTACCTGCTGGGGTGGCTGATCGGCGGGCACGTGGGGTGACCGCGGAATGACCCGGATCACTGCATGACTATGCCGGGCAGTGCGTGACGTTTCACACACGGACGTCGCGTGCTGCCCGGCTTCGTCTCATCATCCGGGCTCCGGAGCCGCGGATTCGCATCCGGGGGAGGGGGTGTCGGGATGGATTCGCAGGCGTCCATGATCGGCATGTGTGGCGATCCGGTTTCGCCCCTGTTTCAGGCCGTGGAGCGTTGGGCACAATCGTCGGGACGCGCACTGTGGCGCGCCCTTTCTTCCCAGCCCCCTGACCTGCGCGTCCGTCCGCCATGTGGACGGGATATTCCGCTTCTCGGGATCCTGGGCATCATGTAACTTGCACCGCACGCTTCACCGCATCAGGGCCAACGTCGTCCCTCCTTGCACCAACTTGCCGAAAGACGACGACGGGAGAGCCGATGCTGTCTGCATCCATGCACTCCGCCAACGAGCCCCAGGCCGGCGCCGCGCGCCAGCCGTACGCGCTCGTGCCGGATGCGCGACCTGCTGCTCAGGGCCTGTACGACCCGCGAAACGAGCACGACGCCTGTGGCGTCGGCTTCGTCGCCACGCTGACCGGCACCGCCGACCACACCGTCGTCGATCAGGCGCTGACCGTGCTGCGCAACCTGGAGCACCGCGGCGCCACCGGCGCCGAGCCGGACTCCGGCGACGGCGCCGGCATCCTCACCCAGATCCCCGACGCCTTCCTGCGCGGCGAGGCCGGCTTCGACCTCCCGGCGGCGGGCTCGTACGCGGTGGGCATCGCCTTCCTGCCGGACGAGGACGCGGCCGACGCGGCCGCCGTGGCGCGGATCGAGGCCATCGCGGCGGAGGAGGGGCTGACGGTCCTGGGCTGGCGCGACGTGCCGGTCGCCCCCGACCTGCTCGGTGCCACCGCGCGCAGCGTGATGCCGCGCTTCCGGCAGCTCTTCCTGAGCAAGGAGGGACTGGCGGGCATCGCGCTGGACCGTGTCTCCTTCGTGGTCCGCAAGCGCGCCGAGCGCGAGGCCGGCGTGTACTTCCCCTCGCTGTCCGCGCGGACCCTCGTCTACAAGGGCATGCTCACCACCGGCCAGCTGGAGCCCTTCTTCCCCGACCTGTCGGACCGCCGCTACGCGTCCGCCATCGGCCTGGTGCACTCGCGGTTCTCCACCAACACCTTCCCGAGCTGGCCGCTCGCCCACCCGTACCGCTTCGTCGCGCACAACGGCGAGATCAACACGGTCAAGGGCAACCGGAACTGGATGCGCGCCCGGGAGTCGCAGCTCGCCACCGACCTGATCCCCGGCGACCTGAGCCGGATCTTCCCGATCTGTACGCCGGACCACTCGGACTCCGCCTCCTTCGACGAGGTCCTGGAGCTGCTCCACCTCGGCGGCCGCTCGCTGCCGCACTCGGTGCTGATGATGATCCCGGAGGCGTGGGAGAACCACGCCACCATGGACCCGGCCCGCCGCGCCTTCTACCGCTACCACTCCAACCTGATGGAGCCCTGGGACGGCCCGGCCTGCGTCACCTTCACCGACGGCACCCAGATCGGCGCCGTGCTCGACCGCAACGGCCTGCGCCCGGCCCGCTACTGGATCACCGAGGACGGCCTCGTCGTCCTGTCCTCCGAGGTCGGCGTGCTCGACATCGACCAGGAGAAGGTCGCCAAGAAGGGCCGGCTGCAGCCCGGCCGGATGTTCCTCGTCGACACCGCCCAGGGCCGCATCGTCGAGGACGAGGAGATCAAGTCCGCCCTCGCCGCCGAGCACCCCTACGAGGAGTGGGTCGCCGCCGGGCAGATCCAGCTCGCCAAGCTCCCCGAGCGCGAGCACATCGCCCACACCCACGCCTCCGTCACCCGCCGCCAGCAGACCTTCGGCTACACCGAGGAGGAACTGCGCGTCATCCTCGCGCCGATGGCCCGCACCGGCGCCGAGGCCCTGGGCTCGATGGGCACCGACTCGCCGATCGCCGCGCTCAGCGAGAAGCCCCGCCTGCTGTTCGACTACTTCGTGCAGCTCTTCGCGCAGGTCACCAACCCGCCGCTGGACGCCATCCGCGAGGAGCTCGTCACCTCGCTGCTGTCCAACCTCGGCCCCGAGGGCAACCTGCTCGCCGCCGAGGCCGCCGCCTGCCGCTCGGTCGGCATCACCTTCCCGGTGATCGACAACGACGAGCTGGCCAAGCTCGTCCACATCAACGCGGACGGCGACCAGCCCGGCCTCAAGGCCGTCACCCTCTCCGGCCTGTACAAGGTCGCCAGCGGTGGCGAGGGCCTGGCCTCGCGGCTCGCGCAGATCGCCGCCGAGGCGGACGCCGCCATCGCGGACGGCGCGCGGATCATCGTGCTCTCCGACCGGCACTCCGACGCCGAGCACGCCCCGATCCCCTCCCTGCTGCTCACCTCCGCCGTCCACCACCACCTGATCCGCACCAAGCAGCGCACCCAGGTGTCGCTGCTGGTCGAGGCCGGCGACGTCCGCGAGGTGCACCACGTCGCGCTGCTGATCGGCTACGGCGCCGGCGCGGTCAACCCGTACCTGGCGATGGAGACCGTCGAGGACCTGGTCGCCCAGGGCGTCTTCATCCAGGGCGTGGAGCCCGAGAAGGCCATCAAGAACCTGATCAAGGCGCTCGGCAAGGGCGTGCTCAAGGTCATGTCCAAGATGGGCATCTCGACCGTCGCCTCCTACCGCGGCGCCCAGGTCTTCGAGGCGATCGGCCTCGCGCAGGAGCTGGTCGACGGCTACTTCGCCGGGACCACCACCAAGCTCGGCGGCATCGGGCTGGACGAGATCGCCCGCGAGACCGCCGCCCGGCACGCCAAGGCGTACCCGGCCTCCGGGATCCCCGCCGCGCACCGCGCGCTGGAGATCGGCGGCGAGTACCAGTGGCGCCGCGAGGGCGAGCCGCACCTGTTCGACCCGGACACCGTCTTCCGGCTGCAGCACTCCACCCGCAACCGCCGGTACGACATCTTCAAGCAGTACACGGACCGGGTGAACGAGCAGTCCCAGCGGCTGATGACGCTGCGCGGCCTGTTCCAGCTCGACGCGCTCGGCCGCGAGCCGATCCCCGTCGAGGAGGTCGAGCCGGTCTCCGAGATCGTCAAGCGCTTCTCGACCGGCGCCATGTCGTACGGCTCCATCTCCATGGAGGCGCACGAGACCCTCGCCATAGCGATGAACCGCCTCGGCGGCAAGTCCAACACCGGTGAGGGCGGCGAGGACCCGGAGCGCCTGTACGACCCGGCGCGCCGCTCGGCGATCAAGCAGGTCGCCTCCGGCCGCTTCGGCGTCACCTCCGAGTACCTGGTCAACGCCGACGACATCCAGATCAAGATGGCCCAGGGCGCCAAGCCCGGCGAGGGCGGCCAGCTGCCCGGCCACAAGGTCTACCCGTGGGTCGCCCGGACCCGGCACTCCACCCCGGGCGTCGGCCTGATCTCCCCGCCGCCGCACCACGACATCTACTCGATCGAGGACCTGGCGCAGCTGATCCACGACCTCAAGAACGCCAACCCGGCCGCCCGCATCCACGTGAAGCTGGTGTCCGAGGTCGGCGTGGGCACGGTCGCCGCGGGCGTCTCGAAGGCGCACGCGGACGTGGTCCTCGTGTCGGGCCACGACGGCGGCACCGGCGCCTCGCCGCTCACCTCGCTGAAGCACGCCGGCGGGCCGTGGGAGCTGGGGCTCGCCGAGACCCAGCAGACGCTGCTGCTCAACGGGCTGCGCGACCGCATCGTCGTCCAGACCGACGGGCAGCTGAAGACCGGGCGGGACGTGGTGATCGCCGCGCTGCTCGGCGCCGAGGAGTTCGGCTTCGCGACCGCGCCGCTGGTCGTCTCCGGCTGCATCATGATGCGCGTCTGCCACCTGGACACCTGCCCGGTCGGCGTCGCCACCCAGAACCCGGTGCTGCGCGAGCGCTTCACCGGCAAGCCCGAATTCGTCGTCAACTTCTTCGAGTTCATCGCCGAGGAGGTCCGCGAGATCCTGGCCTCGCTGGGCTTCCGCTCGATCGAGGAAGCGGTCGGCCACGCCGAGCACATCGACGCCCGGGCCGCGATCGACCACTGGAAGGCCGCCGGGCTCGACCTGGCCCCGCTCTTCCACGTGCCGGAGCTGCCCGAGGGCGCCGCCCGGCACCGCACCACGGCCCAGGACCACGCGCTCGACAAGGCCCTGGACAACCAGCTGATCGAACTGGCCGAGGACGCGCTGGAGCGCGGCGAGTCGGTGCGGGTGCAGCTGCCGATCCGCAACGTCAACCGCACGGTCGGCACCATGCTCGGCCACGAGGTGACCAAGCGGTACCGCGGCGAGGGCCTGCCGGAGGGGACCATCGACGTCACCTTCACCGGCTCCGCCGGGCAGTCCTTCGGCGCGTTCCTGCCCCGCGGCATCACCCTGCGGCTGGAGGGCGACGCCAACGACTACGTCGGCAAGGGCCTCTCCGGCGGCGTCGTGATCGTGCGCCCGGCCCGCGAGGCCGCCGCCATCGGCAACGACGCGCAGAACCACGTCATCGCGGGCAACACCATCGGCTACGGCGCCACCGGCGGCCGGATCCACCTGCGCGGCAAGGCCGGCGAGCGCTTCGCCGTCCGCAACTCCGGCGCGACCCTGGTCGTCGAAGGCGTGGGCGACCACGGCCTGGAGTACATGACCGGCGGCCGGGTCGTCGTCCTCGGCGAGACCGGGCGCAACCTCGCGGCCGGCATGTCCGGCGGCATCGCGTACGTCCTGGACCTGCGCCCCGCCAACGTCAACGACGGCATGGTGGGCATCGAGGCCCCCACCGCCGACGACCGCGAATGGCTGCGCGAGACCGTCCAGCAGCACTACGAGGAGACCGGCTCCAGCGTGGCCGCCGAACTCCTCGCCGACTGGGGCAGCGGCGTCTCCCGCTTCTCCAAGATCATGCCGACCGACTACAAGGCCGTGCTCGCCGCCAAGGACGCCGCCGAGCGTGACGGCCTCTCCGAGGCCGAGACCACCCGCAAGATGATGGAGGCGGCTAATGGCTGACCCCAAGGGCTTCCTGACCACGCCCAAGCAGCTGGCGGAGCGCCGCCCCGTCGACGTCCGGATCAAGGACTGGAACGAGGTCTACGTCGAGCGCAGCCTCCTGCCGATCATCACCAAGCAGGCCGGCCGCTGCATGGACTGCGGCATCCCGTTCTGCCACAACGGCTGCCCCCTCGGGAACCTCATCCCCGAGTGGAACGACCTCGCCTACCGGGACGACTTCGCCGGCGCCATCGAGCGCCTGCACGCCACCAACAACTTCCCGGAGTTCACCGGCCGGCTGTGCCCGGCCCCGTGCGAGTCCGCGTGCGTCCTCGGCATCAACCAGGACGCGGTGACCATCAAGAACGTCGAGGTCACCATCATCGACAAGGCCTGGGACCGCGGCGGGGTCACCCCGCAGGTCCCGGAGCGGCTGTCCGGCAAGACCGTCGCGGTGGTCGGCTCCGGCCCCGCCGGCCTGGCCGCCGCCCAGCAGCTCACCCGGGCCGGGCACACCGTCGTCGTCTACGAGCGCGCCGACCGGGTCGGCGGGCTGCTGCGCTACGGCATCCCCGAGTTCAAGATGGAGAAGCGGCACATCAACCGCCGCATCGAGCAGATGCGCGCCGAGGGCACCCGCTTCCGCACCGGCGTCCACGTCGGCGAGGACATCACCGGGCAGCAGCTGCGCGAGCGCTTCGACGCCGTCGTCGTCGCCGCCGGCGCCACCACCGCCCGCGACCTGCCGGTGCCCGGCCGCGAGCTCAAGGGCGTCCACCAGGCCATGGAGTACCTGCCGCTGGCCAACAAGGTGCAGGAGGGCGACTTCGTCGAGTCCCCGATCAGCGCCAAGGGCAAGCACGTGGTCGTGATCGGCGGCGGGGACACCGGCGCCGACTGCGTCGGCACCGCCCACCGGCAGGGGGCGGCCTCCGTCACCCAGCTGGAGATCATGCCGCGGCCCGGCGAGGACCGCCCCGGGCACCAGCCCTGGCCCACCATGCCGATGACCTACAAGGTCACCTCCGCGCACGAGGAGGGCGGCGAGCGGGTCTACTCCGTCAACACCACCCGGTTCGTGGGCGACGAGGACGGCAACGTCCAGGAACTGCACCTCGTCGAGGTCGAGTTCAAGGACGGCCGGTTCGAGGCCGTGCCCGGCACCGAACGGGCCATCCCCGCCCAGCTGGTCACCCTGGCCATGGGCTTCACCGGGACGGACGTGAAGAACGGCCTCGTCGAGCAGCTGGGAGTGGACCTCGACGCGCGCGGTAACATTGGCCGCGACGGCCGGTTCGCCACCAATGTCGATGGCGTGTACGTCTGCGGAGACGCCGGCCGCGGCCAGTCGCTGATCGTCTGGGCCATCGCGGAAGGCCGCTCGGCCGCCGCTGCGGTGGACAGGTACCTCGGTGGCAAGACCCCGCTTCCCGCCCCGATCCGCCCCACCGACCGACCCCTGGTGGTCTGACCGGACCGGACGAGACGACCGGCCGCACCCCCGAACCCCCGGCGCCGCATCGCCGGGAGCTCAACCCGCTGCCCCCGTCAGCGTCGCCGGGCCAACGCGGTCTCCTGGCGCCTGCCCTCTTCCCCGACCAGTTGGAGGGCGGGCGCCGTCGCGTTTCCGGCCAGTTTCGGCCGGGCCAACTCACAGGGAAATCTCAGGAGTTGGGTCTACCCTGGACGCTTTCCCGGCGTGGTCAGGACAACCGGGCGGGAAGGGCTGTTGTTCGTCGGTGCCAGGTGGCAGACTGCCGCCGACGGCCGGGGGGCTGCGCGACTGCGGAGGGTGACTTCGATGGGCACGACGACTCAGACAAGCGGAGGCGCCACCGTGCGGCGGCTCCTGCTCGGCACCCAGCTGCGCAGACTCCGCGAGGCCAGAGGCGTCAGCCGCGAGGAGGCCGGCTACTCCATCCGCGCCTCCGAATCCAAGATCAGCCGGATGGAACTCGGCCGCGTCGGCTTCAAGGAACGCGACGTCGCCGACCTCCTCACCCTCTACGGCGTCGACGCCGAACAGGAACGCGCCACCGTCCTCGGCCTCGTCCGCGCCGCCAACAGCAGCTCCTGGTGGCACGAGTACGGCGACATCCTGCCCACCTGGTTCCAGAACTACGTCGGCCTCGAAGAAGCCGTCGCCCGGATCCACAGCTACGAGGTCCAGTTCGTCCACGGCCTCCTCCAGACCGCCGACTACGCCCGCGCCGTCATCACCGCCGGCGGCCACGTCACCCGACCCGACGAGATCGACCGCCGCGTCGAACTGCGCCTGCGCCGCCAGCGCCTGCTCACCGGCGACCGGGCGCCCAGCCTCGTCGCCGTCCTCGACGAAGCCGCGCTGCGCCGCCCCTGGGGCGGCCCCGAGCTGATGCGCGGCCAGATCGACCGGCTGCTCGAACTCGCCGAACTGCCCAACGTCCGGCTCCAGGTGATGCCCTTCGGCGCCGCCGGCCTCAGCGCCGAGGTCGGCGCCTTCAGCCTCCTCGGCTTCGCCGAGCCCGAACTCGCCGACGTCGTCTACCTCGAACAGTTCACCACCGCGCTCTACCTCGACCGCCCCGCCGAGGTCGCCGAGTACCACCACGCCATGGACGGCCTCCTCGCCGACAGCCTCAGCCCCGCCCTCACCCGCGACCTCCTGCACACCGTCCGCGGCGAACTGTAGGGGCGTTCAGGCCTGGTAGCGGATGAGACCGTCGGTGGCGAGCTCGAAGTCGAACGGGGCGGGAATCGGCACGCGGTCGCCGAACTTGCCGTCCCAGCGCTGGTGGTAGCCGCTGCCGGAGGGCTCGGAGTAGAGCGTGATGTCGCCCTCGCGCGGGTCGATCAGCAGGTACAGCGGGATGCCCATCAGCGGGTAGTCGCGGACCTTGCCGACCAGGTCGTTCTCCGGGTTCGACGGGGAGACGATCTCCACCGCGATCGCGGCCTGATCGGCGGGGACCTGGCTGCCGCCCGACTCCAGCGGGATGTAGGTGAGGTCGGGGTTGCGCAGCTTGCCGACGTTGGGGGAGGCGAGGTCGGTGTTCTCGCTCGGGATCATGCCGTCAGGTTCGTGGGCCTCGAACTGCCGACGGATCAGCAGGAGGTTGCGCTGGTGGATGACGGACGGGCCGGCCATCATGATGATCTCGTCGCCGGAGATCTCGATCTTCCACCCGGCCGGGGGCGTCAGGCTCTGCGCGTACGCCAGCAGCCGCGCGTGGCGCTCGGGGATCTGGAACTCGCTCATGGCGCCATTCTTCCACCCCGAATGCCGCGAAGGCCGTCCGCGCGGGACGAGGTGTCCCGCGCGTACGGCCTTCGCGTACGGCCTTAGAACACCGGCTGGCCGGCGCGGACGAGGCGCCAGGAGTTGGTGAAGAAGTCGGCCGGGTCGATGACGCCCTTGGCCTTCACCCAGGCGATCATCGTGTTGCGGATCTCGTCGGAGTTCGCCCAGACCGACTTGGCCGTCGCCACGTGCGGGAAGTTGCCGCCGCCGTTGGCGCGGTAGTTGTTCACCGCCAGGACGAACTGCGCGGCCGGGTCGATCGGCTTGCCCTGGAAGCTGAGGTTCACGATCCGCTGGCCCTTGGGCTGGGCGATGTCGATGTCGTAGCTCAGGCCGTAGAGCGAGTCGTAGTTGTAGTCCGGGGTGGTCTCGGCGCCGGTCATCGCGTCCTTGTCGACCGGGGCGCCCGGAGCCAGCTGGTAGTAGTACTTCGCCGAGAACTCCAGGTAGTCCTTGAGCTGGGCGCCCGTCAGGATGCGGGCCTCCAGGGTGTTCTCGTAGATGTACAGGCCGGCCGCGTCGCGCAGCTTGACCTGGCCGGACGGGATCAGCGCGGTGCGGTTGAACGGGGCCGCCTGCGCCACGACCGGGAGGTTGGCGTACTGCCCGCCCGCCAACGCGGCCTTGACGGCGTCGGCCTGGACCTTGCCGATGAGGTCGATGATCGGGGTCGCCTTGAACCGGGCCTCGGCGATCGACAGCTCGATCTTGCTGGTGCCGATGTTCTGGTTGACGTACGCCACGACCTTCTTGTGCTGGCCGAGGATCGCGTTGCTGATCTCCGGGTTCTCCGGCACGGTGTTGGAGTTCAGCACCCGCGAGGACACCGAGAGGACCTTCCAGCCGTCCTCGGTGAACTCGACCTCGAAGTCGAAGCAGCTCAGGCGCTGGCCCCAGCACAGCGGCTCGGACAGCACGACCGTCTTGCCGGTCTTCTTGTTCGTGATCAGGCGCTGCGCCACCTCCTTGTGGGTGTGGCCCACCAGCACCGCGTCGATGCCCGGGACGGTCTCCGCCATCTCACCCGAGGCGTCCTCCGGCCAGGGCAGCTGGTCGCCGTAGGTGGTCTGCTCGTCGATGCCCGAGTGGGCGGAGACGACGATGACGTCCGCGCCGGCCGCCTTCATCCGCGGCACGTACTTGGCGGCGGTCTCCACGATGCCCGGGAAGACCATCTTGCCGCTGACGTTGGCCTTGTCCCAGATCGCGATGCCGGGGTTGGTGAGGCCGAGGATGCCGACCTTGAGCGGGGTGTCCTCGTCCAGCCACACCTCCTTGATCACGTACGGCTTGAAGGCCGGCTTCTCGTTCTTCGCGTGCAGCGCGTTGGCGCCCAGCAGCGGGAACTCCAGCTGGTCCTCGAAGGCCTTCACGGTCGGGATGCCGTAGTTGAACTCGTGGTTGCCGAGCGCGGCGGCGTCGTAGCCCATGAGGTTCATGGCGACGGCCATCGGGTGGTCCGGCACGTTGTCGCCGTCGGTGGCGATCGGCTCGACCCGGGCGTAGTAGTAGGTCAGCTGGGTGCCCTGGATGATGTCGCCGGAGTCGATCAGCAGACAGCGGTCCCAGCCCTTCTCCTCGCGCACCTGGTTGGCCAGGGTGGAGATCTTGGCGAGGCCGACCGCGTTGTGGGCCTTGTCGACGTACTCGGCGTCGGTGAAGTAGTCCCAGTTGAGCACCCGGCCGTGCAGGTCGGTGGTGCCCATGACGGTGAAGGCCTGCTTGCGGCCCTGCTGCTTCGGCTTCTTGCCCTTGGCGCCCGCCTTGTCCGGCTCGGCGGCCGCGGCGGCGGGGGCGGTGGCGATCGCGGCGCCGCCGACGAGAGCGGCACCGGCGGCGGTGGCGGCGGACCGGGTGACGAAGTCACGGCGGTTCAGGGACATGGAGAACTCTCCCGGGTGGGACTGACGGCGAACGAACCGTCAACTGATGTGCTGGGGGACGTACCCGAAATCGGTACGCGGGGTGGTACGGGTGGCGGCCCGGACGCGATGACGCGCGTAGAGGGACGCGCGTAGAAGTGTGCCGTGCCGCCCGGGCCGGTGAATAGCCCTCCGACGTTTCCAGCAGGTGAGATCTTGGCGACTCGTTCGTGACGGCGCTGGGCGGACCCGGGGCCGCCGCGTCAGCCCAGCTCGGCCGCCAGGACCGCCACCGCCGCCCTCAACTCGCGCTCCGGGTCCGGCGCGTCCGCCCCCGCCCACGGGCCCCAGGTCCGCGCCCGCAGATAGCCGTCCACCGCCACCGGCAGGCGGTGGCGGACGATCAGCCGCACCGCCGGGCCCGGCTCGGCCGCCCGCAGCGCCGCCACCAGCTCGGCCACGCCGGCCGCGGCCGGCAGCGGCACCGAGCCCAGGAAGTCGGCGAGGGCGTCCAGTTCGGGGTCGGCGGCGGGCTTCGGCGCGGCGGGCTCCGGTTGGGCGGGCTTCGGTCGGGCCGGTGGTGCGGTCGGCTCGGCGGGTGGCGTGGTCGGCGGCGCGGGCGCCGGCGTCGTGGTGGCGCAGGTGCCGCGGCCGGCCGGATCACCGTCCCGGCCGGGGGTCAGCAGCGCGCCCGCCCCGTACAGGCCCGCCACCACCCCCGGCCACCACGCACCGCCCAGCCCCGCGAAGTGCAGCCCCAGCCCGACCGCGCCGGCCCCGCAGCCCACCAGGTTCCGGGCCGACTCCAGGTACGCCAGCACCCGCCGCCCGAGCCCGTCACTGGTAGCCACGGATCTCCTCGAACACGCCGTCCAGCGAACCCCCGCCGTCGAACAGCTTGCCGCCGCTCATGTCCGCGAGCCCCTGCAACTGACCCACCGCCGCCTCCCCGAACTTGATCGGGAACACCGGGATCGACTTCTCCCCGGCCGGCAGCCCGTCGTGGAACTTCCTGAAGTCCGCCTCCGCCGCGCCCTCGTTGCTCTCCCCGTCCGTCATCAGCACGATCGAGGTGAACCGGTCGTCCCCCGCCGCCGCCTGCTGCTGCTCGATCGCCCGGTACGCCTGCTCCAGCGAGTCGTACAGCGCCGTACCGCCGTCCGCCGCCAGCGACTGCACGTCCGCGTCGATCGCCTTCAGCTCCGCCTCCGGGCCCGGACCACTGCCCGACGCCGGCACCAGATGCGTCCTCGACCACTTCACCGAGGACGCGAACGAGATCAGCGTCACCTGCTCGCGGTTGCGGAACCGGCGCGCCCCCCGGGTGTCGTCCGAGCCCGTCAGCTTGGCCAGCGCGGCCTTCAGCGCGCCGATCCGCTGGCCCGCCATCGAGCCCGAGGTGTCCAGCACGTACACCGTCCGCGACGGGCGGCGCAGGTCGTTCTGGTACGAGGCCAGCAGGCCGTCCGCCACCGCCCGCGTCCCCGGGAACGGCAGCTCCTTGCGGCCGTCGGCCGGCAACCCCGCCGCCGGCGCCACCCCCGCCGTCACCGGGCGGCGCAGCGTCCGCTCCGAGAGCCGCTTCTGCGCGTCCGGCGTCAGCAGGTAGGCCGACAGCTTCTGGAACGCGTCCTTGCGGTTCGGCTGCGCCGAGGCCAGCAACGACAGCGGATAGTCCGCCGACACCACGCCGTCGACCGGGCGCACCACCGTCAACTGCTGGTCCGCCGGCAGCGTCCGGTTCATCGACAGCAGCACGGACTCGTAGTTCACCAGCGCGCCCACCTTGCCCGGCTCCGCCCGGGTGTAGGCCTGCGCCAGCCAGCCCGAGGAGCCCGACGTCAGCTTCTGGCCGGTGAAGAACTGCTTCAACTGCGGCGTCGCCTTCTGCACGTCCGCCTCGGTCAGCGCCGCCCCCGCCCCCGAGAAGGCCGACGCCACCGCCACCAGCGCCGAGAAACCCGAGTTCGAACGCGTCGGGTCCGCCATGCCGTACGCCAGCTTGCCGGCCGCCGCCGCGTCCCCGATCTGCGCCCAGGTGACCTTCGAACCGTCCCCCCAGCCCAGACCCCCCAGCACCGAGGAGCGCACCCCCACCGCCACCGGGGACACCATCACCGGCGTCTGGGACAGCACCTTCGTCCGGCCCGTCGGGTCCAGCCGCAGGTACTGGTTCGACGGGAACCACACCGCGTCGAACCTGCCGTCCGCCCGGCCCGAGGACACCGTGTCCGCGCCGTCCAGACTGCCCGTCCAGGTGAACTCCACCGACACCCCGGTGGCCTTCGCCGCCTCCTCCAGGACCGGCTGCACGTCCTGCAACTCGCTGCCCGCCAGCACCCGAAGCGCCCCCGCCCCCGCGGTCGTCGGCGTCGGCGGCAGCGGCGGGCTCGGCGGGCTCGACGTACAGGCCGTCGCCGCCGCCAGCAGCGCCGCCAACGCGACCGCCAGTCCACCGCGCCGCGCGCGCCGGCCCCTCGTCAGACCACTCACCCCTGCGCCCCCTTCGCCGCCTTCGTCAACTTCGTCAGGTAGTCCAGCGACGGCACGTCCGCCTGCCTCACGTTCGCCGACTTCAGGTCCGGCGCCAGCTTCGGCAGGTGGTCCTTCGTCTGCTCCGCGAACGCGGTCGGCCGGTCCGCCGTCCGGAAGCCGAACTTCGCCTCCAGCGTGTGCAGCGCGTCGTCGTCCCGCAGCACCGAGGCGAGCTTCTGGCCGTTCGGCGTCCGCGCCACCATCGTGTGGTCCGAGAACACCGTCGTGTCCGGGTACATCACCACGACCTTGTCCTCGCCGGACTGGCCCTGCAGCGGCAGCGTGGCCACCTGCGACTCGTACCCGAAGACCAGCGGCCTGCCCACCCCCGCCTCGAAGTCCCGGAACGGCTCGTCGCTGCTGCTCTTCTGCGCGCCCTGCAGCGACGTCGCCTTGTACAGCACGTCCCGGACCTTCGCCACCCCCGCGTCGTCCGACACCACCTGGTGGTTGTTCGCCACGTAGGACAGCAGCGCCAGGTACAGCGCGCCCGAGGACGAACTCTCCGGATCGGTCGTGGTCACCAGCAGCCGGCCGGACAGCGTCGCGTTGCCCTGCGCCGCCGGCAGGTCCTCCCACTTGCGCCCCGACTCCAGCGCCGCCAGGTAGGCGTCCATCTGGAAGGTCCACACGCCCGCCGGGTCCACGGCGGCCATGCCGCTCTGCCGCAGCACCTTCGCCACCGACTCGCGGGTCACGATCACCAGCGGCGAGTAGAACGGCACCGGCGGGGAGTCCTTCAGACCCCAGTTCCGCTGGATGTCCTGGGCCGGCGCACTGCTCGACGGGAACGCGAAGTCCAGCTTCGGATTCGACTTCGCCTGCTCCCTCATCGTCCACGAGCCGGTGGAGTCGACCTGCACCACCAGGCCCTGCTTCGCCAACTCGGCCTTCACATCGGCGTTCTCGAAGAACGTCCGCTTCTCCGAACCGATCAGCCCGGTCACCGTCACGGTCGCCATCGGCTTGAGATCGGGATCCTTCGAATCGTCCGGGATCAGCGCGATCGTCACCCCGCCCAGCAACGCCAGAGCGGCCAGCACCCCCAGCGCTCGCGATCGTTCCATCGTCGACGCATCCCCCTCGTCCACTACCCCGTACGGGTGCTCACCCCCAGGGGTGACGAGCGTCCCGCCGGGCGCCGAGCACGAGCCGAAGCGACGGTGAACCAGGGGTGAACACCCCTTCACGGAATCGCATCGGCCCGAGCCGACCGGACGAGCCGTCAGGAAACGCTCGCACATCGATCCGAGGATGTGTCAGATTGTTCAACTCGCCTTCCGGCAACGGCCATCCCGGCGTCCGGACCCGCCTCGTGGTTACGCGCCGGTAATGCCTAGTCTCAGCACTATGCGCCGAGCAAAAATCGTCTGTACCCTCGGGCCCGCCACCGACTCGTACGACCAGATCAAATCCCTGGTCGACGCCGGGATGGACATCGCCCGATTCAACCTCAGCCACGGCACCCACGCCGAACACGAGGAACGCTACCGCCGCGTCCGCAAGGCCGCCGACGAGACCGGCCGCAGCGTCGGCGTCCTCGCCGACCTTCAAGGCCCGAAGATCCGGCTCGACACCTTCGCCCACGGGCCCGTACTCCTCGAACGCGGCGACGAGTTCACCATCTCCACCGACAACGGCGTCGTGGGGGACAAGGACATCTGCGGCACCACCTACGCCGGGCTCGCCGGCGACGTCTCGCGCGGCGAACGGATCCTCGTCGACGACGGGCGGGTGACGCTGGAGGTCGTCGAGGTCGACGGGCCACGGGTGCGCTGCCTCGTCATCGAAGGCGGCCTCGTCTCCGACCACAAGGGCCTCAACCTCCCCGGCGTCGCCGTCTCCGTCCCCGCACTCAGCGACAAGGACGTCGCCGACCTGCGGTGGGCGCTGCGCGCCGGAGTCGACCTCGTCGCGCTCTCCTTCGTGCGGAGCGGGCGCGACGTCGAGGACGTGCACCGGGTGATGGCGGAGGAGGGGCGCCGGGTGCCCGTCATCGCCAAGATCGAGAAGCCGCAGGCCGTCGAGAACCTGGACTCCATCGTCGACGCCTTCGACGGCGTCATGGTGGCCCGCGGGGACCTGGGCGTGGAGATGCCCCTCGAACAGGTCCCGCTCGTCCAGAAGCACGCCATCAAACTCGCCAAGCGCAACGCCAAGCCCGTCATCGTCGCCACCCAGATGCTCGACTCGATGATCAACGCCTCCCGGCCGACCCGCGCCGAGGCCTCCGACGTCGCCAACGCGGTGCTCGACGGCACGGACGCGGTGATGCTCTCCGGCGAGACCTCGGTCGGGAAGTACCCCGTCGAGACCGTCAAGACCATGGGCCGCATCATCGAGGCCGCCGAGGACGACATCCTCGCGGGCGGCCTGCCGCCGCTCTCCTCCGGGACCAAGCCGCGTACCCAGGGCGGCGCCGTCGCCCGCGCGGCCGCCGAGATCGGCGACTTCCTGCACGCGAAGTACCTCATCGCCTTCACCCAGTCCGGCGACACCGCCCGGCGGCTCACCCGCTACCGCTCACCGATCCCCGTGCTCGCCTTCACCTACGAACCGGCGGTGCGCAGCCAACTCGCCCTCACCTGGGGCGTCGAGACCTTCCTCGGGCCCTTCGCACCGACCACCGACCAGATGGTCGAGCAGGTCGACGCGGCGCTGCTCTCGCTCGGCCGCTGCCAGAAGGGCGACATCGTGGTGATCACGGCCGGCTCCCCACCCGGCCTCGCCGGCTCCACCAACCTCGTCCGCGTCCACCACGTGGGGACCCTGGACGGCTGACCGGGGCTCGATTTCGGCGGCGCGGCCTTCGCGGAAGGCCGCGCCGCCGTCAGTACTTGGGGCCGATGTGGGCGTCCATGAGGGCGACGGAGTCCTTGCGGGCGATGGAGATATTGAAGGCGCCGTTCGACCGGGAGGCCGGCTTCCACTGGACGCCGACTGCGTTGAGCGTGGCTGTGAAGAGGTCGATGATGTCGGTCGAGGTGTTGGTGAAGAAGTAGCGCGGGTACTCGTAGCGCTTTTTGACGCCTCCCACCGTGCGGGTCGTCCAGTTGGTGATCCGGCAGCCGTCCGAGTGGATCAGCCCGCGAAGGAACTCCCACGGGTGGGCGTCGACGATCTCCTGCTGCCACGGCGTGAGCCGGATCGGCCGCAGGTGCTTCGGGCCAGGGCCGTGCTGGGGGAAGAGGCAGGGCCAGTGCTTGCTGGTGCTGACGACACTGGTGCAGCCGGGTGCGTGGACGCGGCTGACCCTGTTGTGCGGCATGACGGCGGAGATGGCGCGCTCGCACTCGAGGATGAGGCCCGGCCAGGCGTCGCAGCAGGCGATGCGGAGGGCGAAGACCCTGCGGCGGCCCTCGCTGATACAGCCGTCGCCGAGATAGAGGCCGAGTAGATAGGCGTAGTCGGCCTGTGGTCGCGAGGGATCGAGCCGGCTGTCGCGGGCCGGACATTCGATGGTCATGCGTGGGCTGGGCGCAGCACGGGATGCCCACTGGCGGATCGAGAAGCGGGATATCCCGGTTGCGCGACTGACCTGGCTGAAGGTCAGCCCCGACGCGTACAGGTCGAGCGCTCGCTGGCGCGCGGTCATGTCGTACATGCAGTCGAGCGTGTGCGAATCGCATGAACGGATCTGGCGAATGCCGCGATCTTCAGTCGAAGTGATGAAGATCGCCAACGATTAGGCTACCCTAAGCGGCTTAAGAATCGAAGGAAAAGTGCCCCGGGTGGGATTCGAACCCACGCTGTATGGTGTTTGAGACCATCGCCTCTCCCGCTGGGCTACCGGGGCGCCCATGGATTCGAAGGTTGAACTCCGGACCCGCTGGTCTCAAACATACCGTGTCTAGGTACCCTCGTGCATGCAGTACCCCGCCGGAACGAGGAGCCCCGTGAGCACCGCCGACGAGCAGGCACAGCCGCTTGAGACCGAATCGCCCCAGATCACCCGGATTGTGATCGCCGAGGATGAGGCGTTGATCCGTCTCGATCTGAAGGAGATGCTCGAAGAGGAGGGGTACACCGTCGTCGGGGAAGCCGGGGACGGGGCGACGGCGGTGAAGCTCGTGGAGGAGCTGAAGCCGGACCTGGCGATCTTCGACGTGAAGATGCCGATCCTGGACGGGCTGTCCGCGGCCGAGCAGATCCACGAGAAGCACCTGGCTCCCGTCCTCATGCTGACCGCGTTCTCGCAGCGGGAGCTGGTGGACCGGGCCCGGGACGCGGGCGCGATGGCGTACATCGTGAAGCCGTTCTCGAAGTCGGACCTGGTGCCGGCGATCGAGATGGCGGTGTCGCGGTACACCGAGATGCGGGCGCTGGAGAAGGAGATCGGGGATCTCACCCAGCGGCTGGAGACCCGGAAGCTGGTCGACCGCGCCAAGGGTGTGCTGCAGACGAAGTTCGGGCTGAACGAACCGGCCGCGTTCCGGTGGATCCAGAAGACCTCGATGGACCGGCGGATGACGATGGCGGCGGTGGCCGAGGCGGTCATCGAGGAGGGCGAGGCCCAGGACCGCAAGAAGGCCGAAGAGGGTAAGTCCGAGTAGTACGGACATGGGAAGGGCCCGGCAGATCGCCATCTGCCGGGCCCTTTCGCGTGCTCAGTCCTCGCCGAGGTAGGCCTTGCGGACGGACTCGTCGTGGAGGAGGTCCGCGCCGGTGCCGTCGAGGACGATGCGGCCGGTCTCCATGACGTAGCCGCGGTCGGAGAGCGACAGCGCCGCCTGGGCGTTCTGCTCGACGAGCAGGATGGTCGTGCCGCCGGCCTTGAGCTCGACGATGGTGGCCATGATCTTCTGCATCATCAGCGGCGAGAGGCCCATGGACGGCTCGTCGAGCATGAGCAGCTTGGGCTGGGACATCAGCGCCCGGCCCATGGCGAGCATCTGCTGCTCGCCGCCCGACAGCGTTCCCGCGGCCTGCTTGCGGCGTTCGCCGAGGATGGGGAAGAGGCCGTAGGCGCGTTCGACGTCGGCGGTGATGCCGGCGGTGTCGGTGCGCAGGAAGGCGCCGAGGAGGAGGTTCTCCTCGATGGTCATGCGCGGGAAGATGTGCCGGCCTTCGGGGGAGTGGGCGAGGCCGAGGGCGACGATCTTGTGCGCGGGGACGGTGGCGAGGTCCTGGCCGTCGAAGGTGATGCGGCCGGCGGTGGGCTTGAGGAGGCCGGAGAGGGTGCGCAGGGTGGTGGTCTTGCCGGCGCCGTTGGTGCCGATGAGGGTGGTGACCTCGCCCTGGTTCGCGGTGAAGCTGATGCCCTTGACGGCCTCGATCTTGCCGTAGGCGACGCGGAGGTCCTGGACTTCGAGGAGTGCGGTCACGGGGTTTCCTCCGGTGCGGTGGTGCCTTCGAGCGGGGCGCCGAGGTAGGCGGTGATGACGCGTTCGTCGTTCTGGACGGTCTCGCGGTCGCCTTCGACGATCTTCTGGCCCTGGACGAGGACGGCGGTCCGGTCGCAGAGGTTGAAGATGAAGCGCATGTCGTGCTCGATGACGAGGACGGAGATGCCCTTGTCGCGGATGGCGAAGACGAGTTCCTCGGCGGCGCGGGTCTCCTGGGGGTTCATGCCGGCGGTGGGCTCGTCGAGGAGCAGGAGGCCGGGTTCGGAGGCGAGGGCGCGGGCGATCTCCAGCTTGCGCTGTTCGCCGTAGGGGAGGTTGCGGGCGAGGTGGTCGGCCTTGTCGGCGAGGCCGGTGAAGGCGAGGAGTTCCATGGCCTTGTCGCGGCTCTGGGTTTCGGCGCGGTGGTAGCCGGGGCCGCGGAGGATGGCGGAGAAGATGCCTTCCCTGGTGCGGGTGTGGCGGCCGACGAGGACGTTCTCCAGGACGGTCATGTTGGCGAAGAGCCGGATGTTCTGGAAGGTGCGGGCGATGCCGGCCTGGGTGACGAGGTGGGGCTTGGGGGGCAGGACGTTGCCGCGGTAGGTGACGCGGCCTTCGGTGGGGACGTAGAGGCCGGTGAGGCAGTTGAAGAAGGTGGTCTTGCCGGCGCCGTTGGGGCCGATGAGGCCGATGATCTCGCCTTCGCCGACGGTGAGGGAGACGTCGTTGACGGCGGTGAGGCCGCCGAAGCGCATGGTGACGCCGGTGACGTCGAGCAGGGGGGTGGCGGTGGTGGTCATGTGGCGGGTCACGCCCCTGCCTTGGTGAGTGCGGTGTCGTCGCCGGCGGGTTGGGCGGGGATGGCGGCTTCGTGGAATTCGAGTTGGGAGCGGCGGTTGGGGATGAGGCCTTCGGGGCGGACGCGCATCAGGATGATGAGGGCGGCGCCGAAGGCGAGGAGCTGGTAGTCGGCGAGGAATTCGAGCTTCTTCGGGATGAGGAAGAGGAGGGTGGCGCCGACGAGGGGGCCGCTGATGGTGCCCATGCCGCCGAGGATGACGGCGGCGAGGAGGAAGGCGGAGTTGGGCGGGAGGGCTTCGGCGAAGGTGTACTGGTCGGGGGTGACGGTGTAGCTGACGTGGGCCTGGACGGTGCCGGCGAGGCCGGCGAGGCAGGCGCCGAGGGCGAAGGCGAGGAGCTTGAGGCGGAAGCCGTTGATGCCCATGGCTTCGGCGGCGGTCTCGTCCTCGCGGATGGCGACCCAGGCGCGGCCGATGCGGGAGTTGCTGACCCGGGCGAAGACGAGCACGACCACGGCGGTGACGAGGAGCATCAGCAGGTAGTAGTTGGAGAAGCGGCCGAGTTCGACGCCGGCGACGGTGTGGGTCTTGCCGAGGTCGAAGCCGAAGATCTCCAGGTCCGGGATGCGCGGGATGCCGTTGGAGCCGTTGGTGACGTTGGGGCCGGTGGTGCCGTTGAGGTTGAGCATGGTGATGCGGAAGATCTCGCCGAACCCGAGGGTGACGATGGCGAGGTAGTCGCCGCGCAGTCGCAGGGTGGGGGCGCCGATGAGGACGCCGAAGACCATGGAGACGAGTGCGCCGGTGAGCATCGCGGCCCAGAACGGGAACTGGACGTGGATGGGCGAGGCGGGGGAGCCGGAGACCAGGGCGGCGGCGTAGGCGCCGACGCCGAGGAAGGCGACGTACCCGAGGTCGAGCAGGCCGGCGAGGCCGACGACGATGTTGAGGCCGAGGGCGACGGTGGCGAAGATCAGGATGTTGGTGGCGACGGAGGTGTACTGGTCGCTGGTCTGGGTGAAGGGGAAGCTGGCGGCGGCGGCGAAGGCGGCGCCGGTGGTGACCGGGCGGTGCTTGACGGTCAGCGCGCGCAGCCGGGTGACCAGGCCGGACTTGGCGAGGGCGGCGGCGACGAAGCCGGCGAGCAGCAGGTAGCCGGTGAAGAGTTCGCCGTACTCGGTGTCGATGCCGAAGGTGATCGCGAAGAGGCCGAGGCCGAAGGCGAGGACGATGAGCAGGACCTCGGCCCAGGAGGGCAGTTCGCGGGGCGCGGCGAGTCGGCGCTCGATGGTGCCCAGGCGCAGCCAGGTGTGGGCGGCGTGGCCGAGCTGGAGGAGGAGGACGGCGCCGGTGGCGATGGCGAGTCCGCCGGCGAGGGCGGTCATGACGGGGGCGACGGGTTTGTCGTCGGGGATGGCGTGGGCGCCGATCCAGACGAGCGGGGCGGCGGGGACGAGCAGGAAGAGCCGCTTGTCGAGGATGCGCAGGGGGACGGTGGTGCGGCGGTCGAGGGGGAGGCCGAGGGCGCCGACGATGCCGAGGAGGCCGCCGGCGGCGAGGACCCAGCCGCCGGGTTCGAGGTTGGCGAGGCCGCCGAGTTCGACGGAGATGGCGGTGACGGAGTAGGCGCTGACGGCGAGGGCGCCGGCGGCGGCGTACAGGACGGCGTTGTGGCTGCGGCCGGGGGCGGCCCAGCGCAGGCCGGGGGTGCCGTGGGTGGCGAGGAGGAGGACGAGGGTGAGCAGGCCGGCGACGACGGCGAGCCACTGGAGGCCGGCGGGGGAGCCGGTGTAGGTGAGGTCGCCGGGGAAGTCGCTGGTCCAGGTCCAGGACAGGGCGGCGGAGGCGGCGGTGGCGAGGGCGCCGAGGCCGGTGAGGGCGGCGGCGGCGCGGGCCGGGAGGGGGATGACCGGGCTGGTCTCGGTGTGGGTGGTGGTCATGGTGGTCACGCCCTGTCCGCGACGCGCTCGCCGAGCAGGCCCTGTGGCCTGACGAGGAGCACGAGGATGAGGAGTACGAAGGCCCAGACGTCCTTCCAGGCGCCGCCGCCGAAGAGGTGCATGCCGGGGATGTGCTCGACGTAGCCGGTGGCGAGGGCTTCGGCGAGGCCGAGGGCGACGCCGCCGAGCATGGCGCCGTAGATGTTGCCGATGCCGCCGAGGACGGCGGCGGTGAAGGCCTTGAGGCCGAGGATGAAGCCCATGCGGAAGTAGACCTGGCCGCTGCGCAGGCCGTAGGCGACGGCGGCGACGGCGGCGAAGGCGGCGCCGATGGCGAAGGCGAGGACGATGATCCGGTCGGTGTCGATGCCCATGAGCTTCGCCGTGTCGGGGTCCTGGCTGGTGGCCTGCATGGCGCGGCCGGAGCGGGTGCGGGTGACGAACCAGCTGAGGGCGAGCATGCACAGCGGGGCGGCGATGATGAGGAAGAGGTCGCTGCGCTGGATGGTGACGGAGCCGATGTTGAAGGGGTCGCCGGGGATCTTGGGGAAGACCCGGGCCTTCTTGGCGTCGGGGTAGAAGGAGAAGACGAGTTGCTGCAGGAAGATGGACAGCCCGATCGCGGTGATCAGCGGGGCGAGTCGGGGGGCGGTGCGCAGCGGCCGGTAGGCGAAGCGTTCGGCGGCGACGGCGGTGAGGGTGGAGACCAGGATGCCGGCGATGAGCATCAGCGGTAGGGCGAGCCACAGGGTGGTGCCGCCGGGGAGGGCGAGGTAGGCGGTCAGGGCGCCGAAGCCGCCGACCATGACGATCTCGCCGTGGGCGAAGTTGATGAGCTGGACGATGCCGTAGACCATCGTGTAGCCGATCGCGACGAGCCCGTAGAGGGCGCCGAGGATCAGGCCGTTGGCCAGCTGCTGCGGTAGGTCGTGCACCGCTGGGCCTCCGTAGTGCGTTCGGGGGTGTCCGCGTGGGTGGTGGGGATGTGGGGGCGCGCGGGGGCACTCGTGGCGCCCCCGCGCGCTGGGGTGCTTCGGTGGTGCGGCCGGATCAGCCGTTGAAGGTGCCGGACTTGTCGACGGCCCACTTGCCGTCCTTGACGGTGTAGACGGTGAGCTGCTTGTTGGTGGTGTCGCCGAACTCGTCGAAGGAGACCTTGCCGGTGACGCCGTCGAAGCTGACCTTCTGGACGGCGTCGCGGACGGCGACGCGGGCGTCGGCGCCGGTGGGGAGCTTGCCCTTGTCCTTCACGACGTTCTTGACGGCCTGGATGATGGCCCAGGCGCTGTCGTAGGAGTAGCCGCCGTAGGTCTCGTAGGCGTCCTTGTAGCCGGCGGCCTTGTAGTCGGCGATGAACTGCTTGGCGGTGGGGAGGGATTCGACGGGCAGGCCGACGGCGGTGGCGAGGTCGCCGGTGCTCTTCGGGTTGAGCTTGATGAAGTCGCCGCTCTGGATGCCGTCGCCGCCCATCAGGGGGACGGTGACGCCGGCGTCCTTGAGCTGGAGGGAGAGCGGGCCGGCGGCGGGGTACTCGCCGCCGTAGTAGACGGCGTCGGCGCCGGAGCTCTTGACCTGGGTGACGATGGCGGCGAAGTCGCGGTCGTCGGGGTTGACGTGCTGCTCGCCGGCGACGGTGCCGCCGAGCTTGGTGAACTCGCCCTTGAAGGTGGCGGCGAGGCCGGCGCCGTAGGTCTTCTGGTCGTCGATGATGAAGACCTTGGTCTTCTTGGCGTCGTTGTAGAGGTACTGGGCGGCGAAGGGGCCCTGGACGGCGTCGGTGGTGGCGGTGCGGAAGTAGGACTTGAAGGGGCGCTTCTTCTCGCCGGTGGCCCACTTCTCGCCCTGGCTGAGGGCGACGCCGGTGTTGGCGGGGGAGATCTCGACCAGGTTCTTGTCGTCGAAGATCTGCTGCATCGACTGGGCGACGCTGGAGTTGAGGGGGCCGACGACGCCGAGGACCTTGTCGTCGGAGGTGAGCTGGGTGGCGTTCTGCTGGCCGGGGGCGGGCTTGGCGGTGTCGTCGAGGGCCTTGATCTCGAACTTGACGCCCGGGACCTCGTTCGTGTCGTTGGCCTTCTTGGCGGCGAGCTCGACGGAGTTGCGGATGCCGAGGCCGAGGGCGGAGAGGTCGCCGGTGAGGGGGGCGTCGACGCCGATGACGACGGTGGTGGCGTTGTTGTCCTTGGCGCCGGCCGTGTCGCCGGACTTCTTCTCGCCGCGGGAGCCGCACGCGGTCAGGCTGAGGGCGCCGATGACGGCAATGCTCACGACAACTGCTGAACGATGACGCACGAGGGTCCCCTTCGGTTCAGGAGGCGCCGCGCCGAGGAGTGGCGGGTGCCGGGATGCGCGGAGGGCAGAGCCCAGATCGATTGGCGCGGTGACTGGCCGTGACTCTAGATGCCGCCAGGTGGCTCGGGGCAGTGCTCCGAGCAGGCTGTGATTCTCTTGTTATGAGCACACGGAGCATTTGTCTCAGCATGTGGTCGGGGTGGCTCGAACGGCCCGGAATCCCAGGGTGTTTACCCGCTGGTAGGGGGATGTAAGGGCCAGAAATGGGGGTTGCAGCTGGCAGCGCCGATAATCGGACAGCGCCGTCCGGTGTGCTGGTTTCGAACGTGCACGTCCGTATTCCGGACAGCGCGGGTGCTGGGAAGCGGTTCCGGGGCCGACCGGAGCCTCGGAACTGCGGGTTACTTGGACGTCCTGCTTGTTACGCAGCGTTACATGCGCGTGATGTGGGTCGGCTCCGGCGGCACGCCGGGGCCGGGCGGGAGCGTCCAGGATCCGGATACGCTTCCGCCCCCTTGTCCAGGCCAACGCCTGCCCAAGGGGGCGGAAGGTCAAACAAGGTGGCGGCCAAGGGAATTGACTGCTCTTCGGCTGAACTCGCGTCAGCCCGGCGGACGTTACAGGTCGCGCAGCATGCAGGTCAGCCGGCAGCTGGTGATCCGCTTGCCGGTGTCGTCGGTGATCGCGATCTCGTACGTGGCGGCCGTGCGGCCCTTGAACACCGCCGTCGCCACCCCGGTGACCAGGCCGGACGTCGCCGAGCGGTGGTGCGTCGCGTTCAGGTCCACGCCGACCGCGTACCGGCCCGGGCCGGCGTGCAGCATCGCCCCGATCGAGCCCAGCGTCTCCGCCAGCGCCGCCGAGGCGCCGCCGTGCAGCAGCCCGTACGGCTGCTGGTTGCCCTCCACCGGCATGGTGCCGACCACGCGGTCGCCGGACGCCTCGACGATCCGGATGCCGAGCTTCTCGCCGAGGGGGCCGCCGGAGAAGGTCGCCAGGTCCACGCCGAGCTTGGCGAAGTGGTCCAGCACCTCCTGCGGGACGTTCAGGACGGGGGTGCTGTCGGGCGTGGTGTCGGGCGTGCTGTCGGGGGCCGCGTCGGTCATCGGGGAACTCCTGCCGCTCGGGGGTCACGTCGTCGTGCTGCCTGTGATCGTACGACCGTCCTACTCGCTGGTAGCGGCCGTGGTCCGACCGGCACGGCGCCCCTTTTGTCGGTGCCGGGCCCTAGGATCGGTGGCCGGAAGTGGAATCGGCAGGAACGGACGTTGACGTGGCTACGCAGAGTACGGACAAGGGCGCGGCGGGTGGCGGCGGGGCCGGCCGGCGGCCCCGGCTGATGCTGCTCGACGGGCACTCGATGGCCTACCGGGCCTTCTACGCCCTGCCCGTGGAGAACTTCAACACCTCCACCGGCCAGCCCACCAACGCGGTCTACGGCTTCGCCTCGATGCTCGCCAACACCGTCCGGGACGAGCAGCCCACCCACCTCGCGGTCGCCTTCGACCTCTCCCGGCAGACCTTCCGCTCCGCCGAGTTCCCCGACTACAAGGCCAACCGGGCCAAGACCCCGGACGAGTTCCGCAGCCAGATCGGCCTGATCGGCGAACTCCTCGACGCCATGAACGTCCCCCGGATGACGGTCGAGGGCTTCGAGGCCGACGACATCATCGCCACCCTCGCCACCGCCGCCGAGGCGGCCGGCTTCGACGTCGACATCGTCACCGGCGACCGCGACTCGCTCCAGCTCGTCACCGAGCACGTCACCGTCCTCTACCCCACCAAGGGCGTCTCCGAGCTCACCCGCTACACCCCGGAGAAGGTCGCCGAGAAGTACGGCGTCACCCCCCGCCAGTACCCCGACCTCGCCGCGCTGCGCGGCGACCCGTCCGACAACCTGCCCGGCATCCCCGGCGTCGGCGAGAAGACCGCCGCCAAGTGGGTCAACCAGTTCGGCTCCTTCGACGAACTCGTCGCCCGCGCCGACGAGGTGAAGGGCAAGATCGGCGAGAAGCTGCGCGACAACCTCGACTCCGTCAAGCGCAACCGGGTGCTCACCGAGCTCGTCCGCGACGTCGAACTCCCGCTCGGCGTCGACGACCTGGACCGCAAGCCGTTCGACAAGGCGGCGGTCGGCACCCTGATGGAGTCGCTGGAGTTCCGCAACGCCAACTTCCGCGACCGCGTCTTCGGCATCGACCCGGCGGCCGGCTCCGACGCGGCCGAGGCCGAGCTCGCCCCCGGCGTCGAGGTCGACGGCGAACTGCTCACCGACCCCGGCACGCTCGCCGCCTGGCTGCGCGAGCACGCCTCGGACGGCAAGACCGCGGTCGCGCTGGCCGCCGTCTACCAGTGGGCCCTCGGCGCCGGCGAGGTCACCGAAGTCGCGCTCGCCGTGGGGGAGTCCGCCGCCTGGTTCGACCCGGCGCTGCTCGCCGAGGAGGACGAGCGGGCCTTCGCCGCCTGGCTCGCCGACCCGGCCGCCCCCAAGGCCCTGCACATCGCCAAGCAGGTCATGCGCGCCTTCGCCGAACGCGGCTGGACCATCGACGGCGTCGTCGCCGACACCGCCCTCGCCGCCTACCTGGAGAAGCCCGGCCGCCGCACCTTCACCCTCGAAGTCCTCGCCGAGGAGTACCTGGCCCGCTCCCTCACCCCGGCCCCCACCGCCGAGAGCGGCCAACTCGCCTTCGACGCGCTGGAGGAGACCGACGACCTGGACGCCGGGGCCGCCGCCGCCCAGGCGCTCATGCTCCAGGCCCGCGCCGTCCTCGACCTCGCCGCGCTCTTCGACACCCGCCTCGCCGAGGTCGGCGCCGCCGGGCTGCTGCACGACATGGAACTGCCCATCGCCGCCCTGCTCGCCCGCATGGAGCGCTACGGCATCGCCGCCGACCGCGACTGGCTCACCCAGCTCGAAGCGCAGTTCGCCGCCGAGATCCAGCGCTGCGTCGAAGAGGCGCACGCCGCCGCCGGCCACGAGTTCAACCTCGGCTCGCCCAAGCAGCTCCAGGAGATCCTCTTCGGCGAACTCGCCCTCCCCAAGACCAAGAAGATCAAGACCGGCTACACCACCGACGCCGACGCCCTCACCTGGCTCGCCACCCAGACCGACAACGAACTGCCGGTCATCCTGCTGCGCCACCGCGACCAGGCCAAGCTGCGCACCACCGTCGAGGGCCTGCTCAAGACCGTCTCGCCCAAGGGCCGCATCCACACCACCTTCAACCAGATGGTCGCCGCCACCGGCCGGCTCTCCTCGCAGGACCCGAACCTGCAGAACATCCCGGTGCGGACGGAGGAGGGCCGCGCCATCCGCCGGGCCTTCGTCGTCGGCGCGGGCTACGAGTCGCTGCTCACCGCCGACTACTCCCAGATCGAACTGCGGATCATGGCCCACCTCTCCGAGGACGAGGCCCTGATCGAGGCCTTCGCCACCGGCGAGGACCTGCACACCACCGTCGCCTCCCAGGTCTTCGAGGTCCCGGGCGCGGCCGTCGACGCCGAGATGCGCCGCAAGATCAAGGCCATGTCGTACGGCCTCGCGTACGGGCTGTCCGCCTACGGGCTCTCGCAGCAGCTCGGCATCAAGCCGGCCGAGGCGCAGGGCCTGATGGACACCTACTTCGAGCGCTTCGGCGGCGTCCGCGACTACCTGCACCGCGTCGTCGAGGAGGCCCGCGCCACCGGCTACACCGAGACCCTGCTCGGCCGCCGCCGCTACCTGCCCGACCTCAACAGCGACAACCGCCAGCGCCGCGAGATGGCCGAGCGGATGGCCCTCAACGCCCCCATCCAGGGCTCCGCCGCCGACATCGTCAAGATCGCCATGCTGCGGGTCGACGAGGCCCTGCGCGGCGCCGGGCTCACCTCCCGGATGCTGCTCCAGGTCCACGACGAAATCGTGCTGGAGCTGGCCCCGGGCGAGCGCGAGCCCGTCGAGGCGATCGTCCGCGAGCAGATGGCGGGCGCCTACCCGCTGCGCGCCCCGCTCGACGTCTCGGTCGGCGTCGGCCCGAACTGGGAGGCCGCCGCGCACTGACGCGGTACGCGCACGGACGACGAGCCCGGACGACGAGCCCGGACGCGCCCCGCGTCCGGGCTCGTCCCGCGCCCGGCGGGCCCGCGCATCCGGGCGAACGGTGCTCGATCGGGTGAAGTCGCCCGCAGTGCCGTACAGTTCGATGCCTTCCAGGTACGAACGAATGGGGAGTCCTGCTGTGACCAGCGATGCCGTCGACCGACTGCCGATGCGGCCCTTCCGGCTGATCGTCACAGGTGGGGGAACCGGCGGGCACACCTACCCGGCACTCACCGCGGTGCGCACCGCGCGGGCCCGACTCGCCGCGACCGGACGGGCGTTGGACGTCCTGTGGGTCGGCACGGCGGACAGCCTGGAGTCCCGCGTCGCGGCGAGCGAGGGGATCCCGTTCGCGGCCGTCGCCACCGGGAAGATCCGCCGCCACCGGAACCCGCTGAGGATGATCTCCCCGGCGAACGTGCGGGACATGGCGCGGGTGCCGCTCGGCATCCTGCAGGCCCGCAGGGTGGTCTCCCGGTTCCGCCCCGACGCGGTGCTGGCCACCGGCGGGTACGTCGCCGTGCCCGTGGGCATCGCCGCCTCGCTGAAGCGCCGCCCGCTCGTCGTCCACGAGCAGACGGTGCGCCTGGGCCTGGCCAACCGGACGCTCGCCGGACGGGCCGCGCGCATCGCCGTGTCCTCCGAGTCGACGCTGCCGCTGCTGCCCGAGGCGGCCCGCCCGATCGCCGTCGTCACCGGCAACCCGGTACGGCCCGAGGTGCTGACCGGCGCCGCGGACAAGGCGATCCACGGGCTCGGGCTGCACGCCTTCCGCCGCGACCTGCCGACCGTCTACGTCACCGGCGGCGCCCAGGGATCGGAGCAGATCAACGGCCTGGTGGCCGAAGTGCTGCCGTGGCTGCTGACCGGCGCCAACGTCATCCACCAGTGCGGCCCGGCGAACGTCGACGCCCTGCGCCACCACGCCGCCGCCCTCCCCGCGGAGGCGGCGGCCCGCTACCACCTCACCGGCTTCGTCGGCCCCGAACTGCCGGACGTCCTCGCCCTCGCCGACGTGGTGATCTCCCGCAGCGGGGCCGGCACCATCGCGGAGCTGACCGCGCTCGGCAAGGCCGCCGTCCTGATCCCGCTCGCCTCCTCGGCGGGCAACGAGCAGGCCCACAACGCCCGCCACCTCCACGAGGCAGGCGCGGCGGTCGCCCTCCTCGGCGAGACGACCGGGCACACCCTCGGCTCGGCCCTGGACCCGCTGCTCCGCGACCCCGCCCTGCGCGCCGACGTCGCCGCCCGCGCCCGCTCCTACGGCCGCCCGGACGCCGGCGAGCGGCTGGTCGACGTCCTCCTGGCCGCCGCGGCGGGGGGCGCGTCGCAGGACTGACGCGGTGGCCGCTGCGCAGGAAGTCGGCGGGGCCGACTTCCTGTGCAGCGGCGGTGCGGAGGTCGTGCGGAGGTGGCCCAGCCGGTGTGCTGGTAATTGGCCCGTGCGGCGGGTCAATTCCGCACTACGGTAGGCGCCATGACACCGAGATCCACTTCGACCGACCAGCCCGCCGCCTCCCTGGCCGAGGCGCCCATGCGCCAGGCCCGCAACTCCGCCGCCTTCTGGACCGCGACCGGCCGAAGCCGGGGCCACGAGGTGATCCGGCGCCGCGGATTCGTCGCGGTCGACGGCGACGAGCGGGCAGGCCTGCGGATCCTGATCCAGGAACCCGACCTCGACCCGGCCGAACTGGCCGAGGTGAGCGAGCTGGTCCGCCGGGCCGTGGGCCCGGTGACCGCCGAGGACCCGTACAGCTCGACCGACCTCAACCACCTGGGCATGCGCAACTGGCAGATGCCGGTCATGCTGCGCCTGCCCGGTCCGGCCGGCGAACCGGCGTCGGACGTGATCCGGGTGCGGCGGCCCGAGGACCTGCAGGCGGCCGAGCGGGTCGTGATCGACGGCTTCGAGCTGGACACCTTCGAGCCCTACCGCCCCGGCGAGCTCTTCCCGCCGGCGCTGCTCGACCAGCCGGGCGTGGACGTGTTCGTCGCCTCGATCGACGGCGCGCCCGCGGGCGCCTGCGTCAGCGTGGTGGCGGACGGCTTCGGCAGCCACTACTGGGTCGGCACCTCGTCCGCGTTCCGCTCCCGCGGCGCGGGCCGGGCCGTCATGCTCGGCGCCCTCGCCCACCTGGCCGACCTGCCGGCCACCCTCACCTCGTCGAAGCTGGGCCGGCCGCTGTACGAGTCGCTGGGCTACGTGGTGGCGTCGCCGTCGACCTGGTGGTCCGCAGCGTCGTAGCGAAGCCCTTGGACTGCGCAGGAAGTCGGACGGGTCGACTTCCTGCGCTGAGGGGGTGGCGGGTCAGATCGGCAGGTCCCAGCCGGGGCCGTCCTCGGCGCCGAGCCAGATCCGCTGGCCCGTCGCGGTGACCGTGATGCCGAAAGCCTCCTGGTGCGGCCGGGCTTCACCTGGTGGAGCCAGGCCATCGGGAGGTAGCGGACCGAGCAGGTCGCGATGAGCCGGTCGAAGGCGCCGCCGTCCGGGGCCCCGCCGAGACCGTCGCCGGTGAGGAGTCGGGGGGTGTGGCCGGCGGCCTTGAGCGCGGCGGCGGCGCGTTCGGCTACTTGGGGGTCGTACTCGATGCTGGTGAGGTTCGCGTCGCCGAGGCGGTGGGCGCCGAGGGCGGTCGAGTAGCCGGTTCCGGTGCCGACTTCGAGGACCTGGTTCCCGGCCTCGGCGCCGAGCTGCTGCCACATGGACATCACAAGGGAGGGCAGCGAGGAGGAGGACGAGGGCGGTCGGTGAGCGCCCCGCTGCCGGTGAGCTGCTCCACCAGGGCGGCGCGCAGGGTGTCGGAGGTGGTCACGTGGTGTGGCCTCTTTCCAGTTGGTCGGCGATCGCGGTGACCGGCGCGGGAAGTCGGCGGGGTTGACTTCCTGTGTTCAGGGGGTGGTGCGGGTGAGGTGGTCTCGGCAGCGGGTGAGGGCGTTGCGGAGGCGGATGTCGGGGTTGGGGGTGGTGGTGAGGAGTTCGCCGGCGGTGATGAGGGTGGTCCAGTAGAGGGTGGGGTTGCCGGTGGTGGGGAGGGGCTTGGTGGTGGTGAGGGAGAGGTAGGCGGCGGTGAGGTTTCCGGTGGTGAACCAGCGGGTGAGGCCGTGCTGGTGGCCGGCGCGGATGTCGCCGAGGGCGTCGATGGCGGTGAGGAAGAGGTCGACGACGGCGAGTTCGTGGGGGGGGTGAGCTGCTTGGGGATGTCGAAGACGCCGAGGGCTTCGAGGAGTTCGCCGGTGTCGGCTTCGGAGTTGGGTCGGGGGTTGGCGAGCAGGGCGTTGTAGCAGTCGTCGAGGCGGCGGTCGGTTTCGGCGGCGGGGATGGCGAGGGCGGTGCAGACGGCGCGGGCGGAGCGCAGGGGTTCGCGGGTGCGGCGGGCGAGGGTGGGATAGGCCTGGGCGGGGGTGTGGCCGGTGTCGAAGAGGTGGCGGGCGGTGAGGGCGAGTCGCATGGGGGGCTTCCTCTCTCAGGCCGCGAGCGCGGTGGTGGGGGCGATCAGGGCCCAGACGAACTTGCCGATGCCGCCGGCCCGGGGGCAGCAACCCCAGCGGGTGGAGAGCTCGTTGACGAGGAACAGCCCGCGCCCGCGCTCGTCGCAGAGGGAGGCCGAGCGCAGGGCCGGTCGGCCGCTGCCGGCGTCGTGGACCTCGAGGCGCAGGAGGCCGTTGGTGAGGGCGAAGCGGATCTCGATGCGGCGGTCGTCGGGCGCGTCGGAGTGCTGGACGGCGTTGGCGAACAGCTCCCCGAGAAGGAGCTCGGCCACGTCGGCGTAGCGGTCCCCGGAGGGCAGGGCCGAGAGGTACGCACGGAGCAACTGCCGGGCGAGGCGCGTCGATTCGAGGCAGGAGTCGAGCCGCGCGGCGAACGCACGGGGGCGGGGGCTGCAGCAGGTTTTGAGCATGGCGAAGTACCCAAGGGGAAGTTGTGTGCGAATGGAGAGGCTTGTCGCGCCACGCATTTCTGCTGCGGCGCCATCCGGCGGTCGGACGCTACGACTCGGGCACGAGAAAAGGGCGCGGTTGCGCGGTGAATCTTCGCCGAGTCGACCACCAGAGCGAAGGTGGTTGCGAGGCGCCTCTCAGGGCATGGGCGGGGCGTTTCAGGTAGCCGGCCCCGGGGCCGCCGTCAGCGTGCCCCGGGACCGGCCTTTAGCGGTGGCTACTCGTCGTGGTTCTCGTTGCCGCCCTCGGTGGCGCCGTGCTGGTTACCGCTCTCGCCGCTGCTGGCGGAGTCGTTGGTGTGGGCGTTGTCGCTCTGCGAGGACATCGCAGGTCTCCTCTCGTGGGTACGGACATTGGTGGAACACACTGCGCCCATGGGTTGCGGGGGCGGTGTGGCTGTGCCACAGCTCGAAGGCCTTCCGGGGAGCGTCATGCGTGCTTCCCGCCGCGCGCTGTGACAGACAGTCAACAGTCGATCACACGAGTCTGGATAGGACGTTTCTGTCCGGGGTGATGGCAGCCACCCGGACGTTTGATCTTCCTTGACTGACAGTCACGGTCCGATACGCTGGGTGCAGACTGAGGAGAGTCGATGGCACCAGTGCGCCCGAACGTGGTCTTAAAAGCCCTGATGGATGAGCACGGACTGAATGCGCGCAAGCTCGCCGACGCGATCAATTCGGCGGAGGAGAAGCTGTTCGGGCAGCCGGGGAATGCCACGGACCGGCACGTCAGACGGTGGCTGTCCGGGCAGGTCGACGCGCCCCACCTGCACTACATCGCGGCGCTGATGAAGGTCTTGCGCGCACCGGCCGATCGACTCGGGTTCACCATCCCGCAATCCAGATCACGTCAACTCGCTACCCTTGAGCGCGGATCTACGCTTACGGCAGGTACCCCCGACGACCTGTTGGAGCCTGATCCGATGCTTCGCCGACAATTCATGATCGCCGCGACCGGCAACCTGCTGAGCTTCGCGTTTGCCCCGCTCCCATCCGCTGGCCGGATCGGGATGAGCGACGTCGGGCGCATCCGCGAGAGCATCGACCAACTGCATGCCGTTGACGACGCCTTCGGTGGTCAGCAACTCGCCGATGTCGCCGAGAACTACGTACGCCAGATCGAGAGCGCCATGAGCCGGTGCCTGTACGGGCCGAACGTGGAGAGGGCCCTCTACCAGGTGCTCGGCGAACTGCACGCGTCCGCCGGTTGGTTCGCGTTCGACAGTGGCGACCAGGACCGGGCCGGACGCAACTTCGACGCCGGTCTTCGCGGCGCGCTGTTGGCCGGTGACCGGATGCTTCAGGCTCGGATCTGGTCGTACATGTCTCGCCAGTCGTGGGAGCTCGGTCGGGCGATGGAGACGGTGACGATCGCCCGCGCGGCACTGGACGCCACCCGCAGTAGCCGCGACGCACGCCTGTCAGCGCTGCTGCACGGCCGGATGGCGCTCGGGTACGCCGCCGGCGGCGAGGCTTCGCGCACCGGTGTGGCGCTCGCGCGGGCCGAAGCATGCTTGGATCGGGCTGGCGCCAGCGCGCCTGCGTGGCTCGCATTCGTCGGCCCTGGGGAACTACTTGGCGCCGCCGCGGTGGCCCACATGGACCTGAGGCTGCCGGAGAAGGCGGTCGAGCAGGAAGAACAAGGCATGGCGCTGCTTGATCCGAAGTTCCAGCGCAACCGGTTCGCCAAGCTTGTGCACCTCACGGAATGCCACTACGCGGCCGACCGGCCGGAGCAGGCCGTCGACAGCGCCGGGCAGGCGCTTGACCTGTGGCAGGCGGTGAACTGCCCCCGGTGGGCCGTGCGGCTCGGTCGGTTCCGGGACCATGTGGCCGACGCCGGTCTTCCTGAGGCAGACGGGTTCGTTGAACGCTATGACGTGCTGACCGCCACCTGAGAGGGGCTGACCGATCGTGGACGCCGCGACGCTGACCGTCACGTACTACCGGGCCGAGGACTTCGAGCAGATCGCGCCGCAGCTGATCGAGGTGTACGCCGAGGTGTACGAGCGCGAGGCTGCCGATGACCCGTTCTTCACTGTGGAGCGGTTCACCGAGCGGCTACGGGCGCATGCGAGTCGGCCCCGATGGGGATGCGCGTTCGGTGATGTGGACGGCGAACCGGTCGGCTACGCCTACGGCTTCGCGCGCACCGCGTCCTACGACTGGCACGGCCTGATCACCCCGGCCCCGGCCGACCAGTTGGTGGAGACGGATACCAGGACGTTCGCGCTGTGCGAGGTGATGGTCCGGGCGCCGTGGCGCGGGACGGGGATCGCCCACACACTCCACGAAGAGCTCATGTCCCACCGGGTCGAGGAACGCTCACACCTGCTGGTCGAACAGGAGCACCCGAGGGTGCGCGCTTTGTACGAGCGGTGGGGTTACGTGCCGATGGGCGTCATGCAGCCGTACCCGGACTCGCCCCGGTACGACTCGCTGATTCGTCCGCTGGTCTGACCGCTGCTACTTCCGGGCGTTGGTGCGGCGGGTGGGCTCGGCTGTGGTCGGGTCTTCGGGCCAGGGGTGGCGGGGGTAGCGACCTCTCAAATCTGCGCGGACGGCGCGGTAGCCGTTGTGCCAGAAGGACTCCAGGTCGCTGGTGACGGCGGCGGGGCGGCCTGCGGGGGAGAGGAGGTGGATGGTCAGCGGGACGCGGCCTCCGGCCAGTTTGGGCGCGGCGGGCCAGCCGAAGAGTTCTTGCAACTTGACGGCCAGGACTGGGCGTTCGGTGGTGTAGTCCACCCGTATCTTCGACCCGCTCGGGACGGTGATGCGTTCGGGGGCGAGTTCGTCGAGGCGGCCTGCTTCTCCGGTGGACCAGGGGAGTAGGCGCTGGAGTGCGGACGTCGTATCGATCCTGGCGAGGTCGGATCGGCGGCGGGCGCGGGAGAGTTCGGGTTCCAGCCATTCGTCGGCGCGTTCCAGCAGGGCAGCGTCGGAGACGTCTGGCCAGGGGGTGCCGATGGCCGCGTGGAGGAAGGCGAGGCGTTCGCGTAGGCCGGACGGGAAGGTCAGTAGGGTGCTGACGCCCTCGCGGGTGAGGCCTTCGAGGAGGGCGGCCCGGACGAGCACAGGATCAGGGCGGTTGAGGGGTTTCTCGGCGAGTTCGATGGCGCCGAGCAACTCGACGTGGCGGGAGACGACTTCCCCGCGCCGGGTGTCCCAGTGGACCTCCTCGCGGGAAGCCAGCAGTGGCGCGCCTGCGAGGCGGGCGGTGTCCTCGTCCAGGGCAGCCGCGTGCAGCACCCGGGCGGAGTGCGAACCCGCCGGGCGGTCGGCGACGGCGACCGCCAGCCAGGGCAGCGCGCCGAGGCGGGTGTCCGGGGCGAGTTCGGCAGCTGTCCCCGAGGCCATCAGGTACGGGCTGCGCTCGCCGGGTGCGGGCCGCTCGACCCGGGCGCGGGCGATGCGTTCGGGGAAGGCGAGGGCGACGACCAACCCGGCGGCGGTCGGGTCGGGGAGGTCGGTGGCGGGGGAGGAGTCGGCGGCGCGTTCGAGGCGGCGGACTTCGTCGCGCCAGCGCCCGGCGTACGGGTCGCCGGACGAGCGGACGAGCCGCCACACCGCGCCGAGGTCGTCGCCGAGGGCGCGCGGCGGCTCTTCGGAGAGCAGCGCGACGACTTCGGCCGCCCGCCGCGCACCCACGGCAGCCGCCCCGTCGAGCAGCGCCCTCCCCAGCCGGGGGTGCAGCCCCGTACGGGCGAGGCGGACGCCGCGCGCCGTCGCCCGGCCGTCCGCGTCCACCGCGCCGAGGGCCTGCAAGGTCTGCCGGGCGGCGGCCATCGCCCCCGCCGGGGGCCGGTCGGGCAGGGCGAGCCCGGTGGCGTCCGGGTCGCCCCAGCACGCCGCCTGGAGGGCGAAGGACGTCAGGTCCGCGAGGGCGATCTCGGGCGTCGGGAACCGGGCCGCCCGGGCGTCCTCGGCCTCGTGCCAGCAGCGGTACACCGTGCCCGGCGCCTCGCGCCCGGCGCGCCCGGCGCGCTGGCGGGCGGCGGCGAGGGAGGCCCGTACGGTGACGAGCCCGGCGAGCCCCCGGGCGTGGTCGGTGCGCGGCTCGCGGGCGAGCCCGGCGTCCACCACGACCCGGACGCCGGGGACGGTGAGGGAGGACTCGGCGACGGCGGTGGCCAACACCACCCGTCGCGAGGAACCGGGGGAGAGCGCGGCGTCCTGGACGTCCTGCGGCGCGCGGCCGTGCAGTTGCAGGATGTCGACCCCCAGCCCGCCCAACTGCCCCGCCACCCGGGCGATTTCACCCACCCCCGGCAGGAAGCAGAGCACGTCCCCGTCCCGCTCGCCCAGCGCCCGCCGCACCACGGAAGCCACGTGGTCGAGCAGCGCCGGGTCGACCCGCGTCCCGTGCGCGGGCCGGACGGCGCGCGGCGGCGGCGCCCACACGGCCTCGACCGGGTGGGACACCCCGTGCGCCTCCACCACCGGTGCCCCGCCGAGGAGTTCGGCCCAGGCCTCGGTGTCGGAGGTGGCCGAGGCGCAGACCAGCCGCAGTTCGGGCCGCAGTGCCGCCCGGACGTCCAGCAGGAAGGCCAGCGCGGTGTCGGCGTCCAGGTGGCGTTCGTGGCACTCGTCGAGCACCACCACGTCCACCCCGGCCAACTCCTGGTCGCGCTGCAGCCGTTGCAGCAGCACCCCGGTGGTGACGACCTCGACGACGGTCGAAGGCCCGACGCGCCGGTCCCCGCGCACGGTGTAGCCGACCTCGCGGCCCACGGACGAGCCGAGCAGCCAGGCCATCCGCCGGGCGGCGGCCCGGACGGCGAGTCGGCGCGGCTCGGCGACCAGCACCCGCCGTACCGGGGCGCCGGGGTCGAGCAGCCCGGCCAGCGCCAGTGGCACCAGCGTGGTCTTGCCGGTGCCGGGAGGCGCGGCGAGGACGGCCGCGCCGTGCCCGTCCAGGGCGCGGTGCAGTTCGGGCAGGGCGGTGCGGACGGGCAGGTCGCCCCACAGCGGAGGCACGTCAGCCCCGCTCGGCGACGAAGATCGCGGTGCCGGGGATGTGCCGCCCGCGCAGCGGGGACCAGCCTCCCCACTCCTGCTCCAGGTCGGCCGGCCACTCGGGCTCGACCAGGTCGACCAGCCGGAACCCGGCGGCGACGAGCTCGCGGACCCGGTCGCCGAGGGTGCGGTGGTGCTCGACGTAGCTGGCGCGCCCCTGCTCGTCCTCCTCGACGTACGGGGTGCGGTCGAAGTAGGAGGCCACCGCCGTCAGGCCCTCGACGCCGGGCTCGTCGGGGAAGGCCCAGCGGATCGGGTGGGTGACGGAGAAGACCCAGCGCCCGCCGGGCCGCAGCACCCGGTGCACCTCGCGCATCAGCTTCTCGGTGTCGGCGCTGAACGGCACGGCGCCGTACGCGGAGCAGGCGAGGTCGAAGGACCCGGCGGCGAACGGCAGGACGGCGGCGTCGGCCTGGACGACGGGGACGGGCGCGGCGCCGCGGGCGAGGTCGATGCGCAGCGAGTGCTGGAGCTGGCGGTGCGAGATGTCGAGGGCGACGGGCCGGGCGCCCTGGGCGGCGAGCCAGCGGGAGCACTGGGCGGCGCCGGCGCCGATCTCCAGCACGTCCTTGCCGGTGACGTCGCCGAGGAGGCGGGCGTCGGCCTCGTCGAGGCCCTCGGGGCACCAGGTGAAGCGGTCGTCGCCGAGGAACTCGCCGTGCTCGTCCTGGTATTCGTCGGCGTTGCGGTCCCACCAGTGCCGGCTCGCGCGGCTGCTCTCACCCGCTCCGGCCTGGCGCCTTACCGCGTCGTCGCCGGCGTCGTCAAGATCGTGGAGCTCGGACTGGGGGGTGGTGGCCACGGTGATAATGCCCATCGCGTAGGGTGTCGACTGCGGAAGCGCCGCTGCCGCGACCCGGCCCGTGAGGGCCCGTGTCCTGGTGGTGGCATCCGGGGAAGGGTCCCTGCGGGGCGCCGCCGCGAGGCGCGCTCTCGGAGGATATGGCCTGATCCGTACCGGGCTCCACCGTCTTGCCGACCTTGGCGTTGACCGTGCCCGGCCGTCCCCGTATGCTACAAGTTGCGCTGCGGGCCTGCGCGCCTCGGACGGAGCAGGTCGCGCTCGCATCTGTCGAAGACCCCACGGTCGCAAGACGGACGCCGATTTCTCGTTGCTACGGGAATCCCGGTGCGCCGTGTTCTTGGCTGTCCGGCTTTCGGTGGGAGCGATACGGGCCCTCCGCGTGGCATTACCTACGACTTTCATGTCCGTACCGGAGCCCTTTTCCTAATGACGAGCCCCACCGACTCCTCCCTCAGCACCACCCCGCAGGTCGCGGTCAACGACATCGGCGACGCGGAGGCCTTCCTCGCCGCCATCGACGAGACCATCAAGTACTTCAACGATGGCGACATCGTCGAGGGCGTCATCGTGAAGGTCGACCGTGACGAGGTCCTCCTCGACATCGGTTACAAGACCGAGGGCGTCATCCCGTCCCGCGAGCTCTCGATCAAGCACGACGTTGACCCGCACGAGGTCGTCGCCGTCGGTGACAACATCGAGGCCCTGGTTCTCCAGAAGGAGGACAAGGAGGGTCGTCTCATCCTGTCCAAGAAGCGCGCTCAGTACGAGCGTGCCTGGGGCACGATCGAGAAGATCAAGGAAGAGGACGGCATCGTCACCGGTACCGTCATCGAGGTCGTCAAGGGTGGTCTCATCCTCGACATCGGCCTCCGCGGCTTCCTCCCCGCCTCGCTCGTCGAGATGCGTCGCGTCCGCGACCTCCAGCCCTACGTGGGCAAGGAGCTCGAGGCCAAGATCATCGAGCTGGACAAGAACCGCAACAACGTGGTCCTGTCCCGCCGTGCCTGGCTGGAGCAGACCCAGAGCGAGGTCCGCCAGACCTTCCTCACCACCCTGCAGAAGGGCCAGGTGCGCTCCGGCGTCGTCTCCTCGATCGTCAACTTCGGTGCCTTCGTGGACCTGGGTGGCGTCGACGGCCTGGTGCACGTCTCCGAGCTGTCCTGGAAGCACATCGACCACCCGTCCGAGGTTGTCGAGGTCGGCCAGGAGGTCACCGTCGAGGTTCTCGACGTTGACATGGACCGCGAGCGCGTCTCCCTGTCGCTGAAGGCGACCCAGGAGGACCCGTGGCAGCAGTTCGCCCGTACCCACCAGATCGGCCAGGTCGTTCCGGGTAAGGTCACCAAGCTGGTTCCGTTCGGTGCGTTCGTCCGCGTGGACGAGGGCATCGAGGGTCTGGTCCACATCTCCGAGCTGGCCGAGCGCCACGTCGAGATCCCGGAGCAGGTCGTCCAGGTCGGCGACGAGATCTTCGTCAAGGTCATCGACATCGACCTCGAGCGTCGCCGCATCAGCCTGTCGCTGAAGCAGGCCAACGAGGCCCTGGGTGCCAACCCGGCCGAGGTCGAGTTCGACCCGACCCTGTACGGCATGGCCGCCTCGTACGACGACCAGGGCAACTACATCTACCCGGAGGGCTTCGACCCCGAGGCGAACGACTGGCTGCCCGGCTTCGAGAAGCAGCGTGAGGAGTGGGAGCGCCAGTACGCCGAGGCGCAGACCCGCTTCGAGCAGCACCAGGCCCAGGTCATCAAGAGCCGCGAGGCCGACGCCCAGGCCGCCGAGGAGGGTGGCGACGCCGTCGCCGCCGCCGCGGGTGGCTCCTACTCGTCCAGCAGCGACGAGGGTGCCGGCGCCCTGGCCTCCGACGAGGCCCTGGCCGCCCTGCGCGAGAAGCTGGCCGGTGGCCAGAGCTGAGGCTCTGCCCCGCTAGCTGACAGCTAGGCAATCGGGCCCCATCCGGATTTCCGGATGGGGCCCGATTCGTTTTCCCCTTTGACTTATGTGTCTTTTATGTGTAGGGATTTGTGAGATGGAGCTCATTGCCCCTCTATAGGTTGAACGTCGGGTTTCCCCCACACTGAGGGGAGCTGCCCGAAAGGCTTCCTCCATGCGCAAACCCTCCTCCGCCGCCCCCGCTGCCGTGGGCGGCCGGCTCGCCGCCCTGGGCCGGTTCTGCTTCCGCCACCGCCGCTGGGTGCTCGGCTTCTGGGCCGTCGTCCTGGTCGTCGGCGTGCTGATCGGCGGCCGGGTCTTCGAGGGTTCGGTGGCCGGGGCCTCCTCGGCCAGCGCCGAGGGCGACCGGGGCAGCGCGGTGGTCGCCGCGGCCGATCCGGCCAAGGGCACCGTGACCGCCGTGGTGGACGGCAGGCCGGTGGACGACCCGGCGGTGCGCACCGCCGTAGAGAAGGCCACCACCGAGATCGCCGCCCTGCCCGGCGTCTCCACCGCCCTGGACGCCTACGGCCCCGGCTCCGGCCCGGCCGCGCTGCGCTCCGCGGACGGCACGGCGAGCCTGCTGACCGTACGGATGGCGGACGGCGCCACCGCCGCGCAGACCGACGCCGTCACCCACCGGCTCGCGGCCCTGGACGGCGCGGGCGGCGCGCACGTCACGGTCGGCGGGGACCTGGTGCTGCAGCAGGAGGTCAAGAAGCAGACCGAGCGGGACACCCGGGTCGGCGAGATGGTGACCCTGCCGCTCACCCTGATCGTCATGGTGCTGGTGTTCGGCGGGCTGGCGGCCGCCTCGCTGCCGGTGATCGGCGCCGTCGCCTCGGTGGGCGGGGCCCTGCTCGCGATGTTCGGTTTCAGCCGGATCATGGACATCGACACCAGCGTGCTGCCGATCGCCACCGTGCTCGGGCTCGGGCTGTCGATCGACTACGCGCTGCTCATGGTGAATCGTTTCCGCGAGGAGCGCGGCCACGGCGCGGACATCGCCGCCGCCGTCGAACGCACCGCCGCGACCGCCGGGCGCACCGTCGCCTTCTCCGGGCTGACCGTCGCCGTCGCCCTGTCCGGCCTGTTCGTGTTCACCAGCCCGGTGCTCGGCGCGGTCGCCGCCGCCGGGGTGAGCGTGGTGGTGATCGCGGTGGCCGCCGCGCTCACCCTGATCCCCGCGCTGCTCGGCTTCGCGGGCGCCCGGATCAAGGCGCCCGCCGCGCCCGTCCCGGACGAGGGCTTCTTCAGCCGGACCGTCAGACGGGTCCGCAAGCGGGCCGTGCTGGTCGCGCTCGCCTGCGTGGCGGTGCTGATGGCGGCCGGGGCGCCCTTCCTGCACGCCGAGATGCGCAGCTCCGGCGCCGCCGTGCTGCCCGCCTCCTCGGCCGGGCGGCAGGTCGCCGAGACGGTCGACCACCGCTTCCCGCAGGCGGCGGCCGCGCCGATCACCGTGGTGGTGCGGGGCGGGGCCGAGGTGGCGCAGGCGTACGCGGACGACGTGGTCGCCGGGCTCCCCGGGGTGAGCGGCGTGCGGGCGGTGACCCCGGTGAGCGACACGGTGTCGACGGTGGACGTGCTGGTGCCCGGCGACCCGCAGGGCGGCGAGGCCAAGCGGGTGGTGCAGGAGCTGCGGGACCACCGCGGCGGGCTCACCACGTACGTGACGGGCGGCGCGGCCTCGGTGGTCGACTTCCAGGACGAGCTGCTGTCGCGCGGCCCGTGGGCGCTCGGGCTGGTCGCGGCCGGGACGCTGGTGCTGCTGTTCCTGATGACCGGCTCGGTGGTGATGCCGGTCAAGGCGCTGCTGATGAACCTGCTGTCGCTGGGCGCCTCGCTGGGCGCGCTCACCCTGGTGTTCCAGGACGGCTGGTTCAGCGGGCTGCTCGGCTTCAGCCCGGCCGGCGGGCTGGAGACCTTCATCCCGGTGCTGGTGTTCGCCTTCGCGTTCGGGCTGTCGATGGACTACGAGGTGTTCCTGCTCGCCCGGATCAAGGAGCTGCACGCACGCGGGCACAGCTGTCGCCGGGCGGTGGAGCTCGGCGTCCAGCGCAGCGGTCGGATCATCACCTCGGCGGCGCTGCTGATGGTGATCGTCTTCGCCGGGTTCGCCGCCGGGGACATGCTCATGGTCAAGCAGATGGGCATCGCGCTGGCCGTCGCCGTGGCGGTCGACGCCACCCTGGTGCGCTGCCTGCTGGTGCCGGCCGCCATGAGCCTGTTCGGCGAGTTCAACTGGTGGGCGCCCGGCCCGCTGAAGCGGCTGCACGCGCGCTTCGGGCTGAGCGAGCACGTCGAGCTGCCCGCGCTGCGGCAGCCGGCGATCCCGGCCCAGCGGCCCGAGCTGGTGGGGTCAGCCCAGTCGGCGTAGCAGCTCCACGCTCGCGCGCAGCCGGTCCTGCTCCTCGGGGCTGAGGCGGGCCTCGATGGCGGTGGCGATCCGCTGCTCGCGGCGGGCGCGCTGATCGAGCAGGGCGGTGCGGCCGGCCTCGGTGGCGGCGATCAGCTGCTTGCGGCCGTCGGTGGGGTGGGGCTGCTGGGTGACCAGCCCGGCCTCGGTCATCAGGGCGACGGTGCGGGCCATCGACTGGTGGCGGACGCGTCGCAGCGCGGCGAGTTCGGCGACGGTGCAGGAAAGCTCGTCGCGGACCAGCAGGCCGAGGACGGCGGCCTGGTTCTGCGGCAGCTCGTCGCTCTCGCGCAGGGAGCGGACCAGGGTGCCGAGGGCGGCGCGCAGGTCGGCGGCGAGGTCCAGGGTGTCGGGGCGGGGGTGGGGTGTTCCGGCGGGCATGGGAGAAGTCTATCCGGAATTTCTCCAGCAAAGCTGTACAGCCTTGCTGTAGAGTTCCGGCATGCGAATCACCAAGTTCGGACACGCCTGTGTCCGCATCGAGCACGCCGCCGCCACCGTCCTCCTCGACCCCGGGGCGTTCACCGACCCGGGCGCGCTGGCCGGCGCCGACGCCGTCCTGATCACCCACGAGCACATGGACCACTTCGAGGAGTCCCGGCTGCGCGCCGCGCTGGAGGCCGACCCGGCGCTGCGGGTGTGGACCAACAGCGCCGTCGCCGCCCAGCTGGACGGCGTGGCGCAGCGGGTCTCGGTGGTGGGGGAGGGGGACGCCTTCGAGATCGGCGGGCCCGGCGGGCTCGGCGTCTCCGTGCACGGCGAGTGGCACGCGGTGATCCACCCGGACATCCCGCGCGTGCAGAACATCGGCTTCCTCTTCGACGGCCGGCTCTTCCACCCCGGCGACGCGTTCACCGTGCCGCCGCACGCCGTCGACACCCTGCTGCTGCCGATCGCGGCGCCGTGGAGCAAGGCCGCCGAGGTCGTCGACTACGTCCGGGAGGCGGGCCCGCGCCGGGCCGTGCCCGTCCACGAGGCGGTGCTCAGCCCGATCGGCTTCGCCGTGCAGACCCGGCTGGTCGGGCCCGAGGGACCGGGGACCGGGGCGGAGCTGACGGTGCTGGCCGAGGGGGAGAGCCTGGAGCTGGGCTGACGGTCCGGCCGAGGGGGAGAGCCTGGAGCCGGGCTGACGGTGCCGGCCGAGGGGGGAGAGCCTGGAGCCGGGCTGACGGCGGCATCCGCCCGCCGGTAGCCTGACGCCATGCTGAAGATCGGACTGACGGGCGGCATCGGCGCGGGCAAGAGCGAGGTGTCCCGGCTGTTCGCCGCCCGGGGCGCGGTGATCGTCGACTCCGACGTGATCGCCCGCGAGGTGGTCGCCCCCGGGACGGCCGGACTCGCCGCCGTGACTGCCGAGTTCGGCCCCCGGGTGCTGCGGGCGGACGGCTCGCTGGACCGCCCCGCCCTCGGGGCGATCGTGTTCGCCGACCCCGAACGCCTCAAGGCGCTGAACGCGATCGTCCACCCGCTGGTGCGCGAGCGCTCCGCCGAACTGGAGGCCGCCGCCGCGCCCGACGCCGTCGTGGTGCACGACGTGCCGCTGCTCGCCGAGAACGGGCTCGCGCCGCTGTACGACCTGGTCGTGGTCGTCGACGCCGACGACCGGGTGCGGCTTGACCGGCTGGTACGGCTGCGCGGCATGGCGGAGGAGGAGGCGCTGGCCCGGATGGCCGCGCAGGCCACCCGGGCGGACCGGCTGGCGATCGCCGACCTGGTGATCGACAACAGCGGGCCGCTGGAGGCGCTGGCGCCGCGGGTCGACGAGGTGTGGGCGGAGCTGGCGCGGCGCGCCGCGGGCTGAGCGCCACGCGGCGAGCCCTGCGCGGTGAGCCCTACGCGCTGAGCGGCAGGCGGGCCCGGACGGCGAAGCCGCCGTCCGGGGTGGGCCCGGCGTCCAGGGTGCCGCCCAGGTCGGCGACGCGGGTGCGCATGCCGTCCAGGCCGTGCCCGCCGGACGGAAGGACGGGGTGCAGCTCCGGCACCCTCCCGCCCTCGCCGGCCGGGGAGTTGACCACGGCCAGGCGCAGCCCGCCCGGGCCGACCTCGACGGTGACGGCGACCTCGGCGGCCGGCGCGTGCTTGTGCGCGTTGGTCAGTGCCTCCTGCACGATCCGGTAGGCCGCGTACTGCACGGCCGGCTCCGGCTCGGGCTCCGGCCGTTCCCCGACATCGGTGCCGGCCTGCGCATGTGCGTGGGCGCCGGCCAGGGTCAGGCCGACCGCCAGCCCGGCCTGCCGGGACTCCTCCACCAGCGCGGACAGCCCGCGCAGCGACGGCACCTGGTCGTCGGCGGGCGTCAGCACGCCCAGCAGGCCGCGCAGTTCGGTGAGCGCCTGCAGCCCGAGGGCGCGGATCAGCCCCAGCGTCTGCCCCACCGCCGCCGGGTCGCCGGCCCGGGCGACCTGCGCGGCCCCGGCGTGCAGCGTGATCAGCGAGACCCGGTTGGACACCACGTCGTGCATCTCCCGGGCGAGCCGGGCCCGTTCGGCCGCCGCCGCCCGCTCCTCGGCGTGCCGCTGCGCCGCCAGCAGCAGCCGGTTGCGTTCGGCGAGGACGGCGACGGCGCGCACCCGCGCGTGGTTGGTCAGGCCCAGGGCGAGCGGGACGGCGCCGAACACCAGCGGATCCTCCACCACGTCGGCGACGCCGGAGAGGGTGAACAGGTCCCCGACGTCGAACGGCAGCCACAGCCGCAACTCGACGGCCGCCGTCAGCAGGTACAGCAGCGGGCCCGGGCCGCGCCGCGCCGCCACGGTGTACAGGGCGACGGCGAGCGGCAGTTGGCCGCTCGGCAGGGCCAGCAGGACGACCGCCCCCGGCCACCGCAGCCGGAACACCAGGACCAGCGCGCCGACCGCCATCAGACACGCGTTGACCCGCGTCGACCCGGTCGGCCCCACCTCCGGGTGCCGCACGGCCAGCGGCACCAGCATCAGCACCAGACCCGCCGGCCCCAGGGCGCTGAGCACGCGCGGCAGTTGGAACAACACGACCGGTTCGTCGGCCGGCGGGGCGGTGGGCGGGCGCATGGGGGGCATGCTGCCACAGCGCGTGCGGCCCGCACCGGCCGCGGGGCGGTGGACGGGCGGTGGCAGCGCGGTGGCGCACCGGGCCCGGGGGCGCACCCCCGCGCGGACCGGGGTCGAGTGGCCGGGAAAAGGCTGGTCAACGGAGTCCGGAGAGGAGAGCATGACGGGATGAATGATCGTTTCCCCGCCGAAGCCGAACGGCTGGCACAGTACGGAAAGGCCGAACAGGAGCAGATCCTGGGCCCCGGTGACGACCTGTACGGCGTCGCCTACACCGGGCTGAGCTGGCTGCCCAAGGAGATCCACTTCGGGATCCGGGCCGGGGACGGCCGGCTCGTCGCCCACACCGGCCTGCGCGCGCTGCAGCTCACCGTCGGCGGCACCGACCTGGCCGCGATGGGCGTCGGCGGCGTCTGCGTCGCCCCCGACCAGCGCGGCGGCGGCCTCGCCCGGACCGTCGTCAACGCCGCGCTCGACCACGCCCGCGAACTCGGCCACCGCTACGCGCTGCTGTTCTGCCGCCCGGAGAAGACCGGGCTCTACCGCAAGCTCGGCTTCCGCGAGGTCGCCGAGGTCGTCACCGTCGAGCAGCCCGAGGGGCGGCTGGCGGAGATGCCGCTGCGCACCATGTGGTCGCCGCTGGTGGCGGGCGCCGCCTGGCCGGAGGGGCCGGTGCGGCTGCGGTCCCTGCCGATGTGACGCCCCCCGGCGCCACATCGGCGGGCCGCGTCGGCCGGCCGCGGGTCAGGCCGAGACGGCCCGTTCGGCGTCCGCGTGCCGGGCCTCGTCCGCGTGCCGGACCGCGGCGGCGGCCAGCGCGCGGATCATGGCGTGCGGCCGGGTGCCGTCGCCGGACAGCTCCGGCTGGAACAGCGAGGCCAGGAAGAACGGGTGCTCCGGCAGCTCCAGCAGGCGCGCCTGGCCCGACTCGTCCGTGCCGCTGAAGCGCAGCCCGTGCGCGACCAGCCGGTCCTGGTAGTCCGCGTTCAGCCCGTACGCGCACAGGTAGCGCTCCACGGTGCGGGTGGTGCCGATGACGCGCTCGGCGAGCGTGCCGGGGGTGATCTCGACCGCGCACTCGTGGCCGACCAGCGAGCAGGCGAGCGGCGCGATCACCTGCTCGGGCCGGTCCGGGTGCTCCTCGCCGTGGACGGCCTCGGCCAGGCCGCAGACGTTGTGGGCGAACTCCAGCACCGCGTGCTGGAACCCGGCGCAGGTGCCGAGGAACGGGATGCCCCGCTCGCGGGCCGTCCGGACGGCGGCCAGGGCGCCCGCCTCGCTGCGGTACGGGCTGCCGGGCAGCAGCCAGATCGCGTCGAAGCCGTCGAGCGCGCCGGGCGCACCGGCGTCCTCGGTGGGGATCCAGTAGGCGTCCAGGACGAGCCGGTCCCGCTCGGCGAGGGCGTCGAGCAGGCCGGGGATGCGGGTGTGCGAGCGGACGGCGGGGGAGCGGTCGCCGACGAGGGCGACCCGCGGGGTCAGGGAGGTCATGGGGCTATCCTGACTCCCCGTCGTTGATCAGATCCAACGATGATTTCTGAATCCCCGATCAGATGAGTTGATGACCGCCGTGGACCCGCAGCAGCTGCGCACCTTCGTCACCGTCGCCCGCCTCGGCTCCTTCTCCGACGCCGCCCGGGAGCTCGGCTACACCCAGTCCGCCGTCTCCCAGCAGATCGCCGCCCTCGAAGCCGACCTCGGGACCGCCCTGCTGGTCCGCCGCCCGGTCGGCCCGACCGCCGCCGGGCAGCGGCTGCTCGAACACGCCGCGCCGCTGCTCGTCCGGCTCGCGGCGGCGCGCGCCGACGTCGCGCGCCTGGCCGGCGCCCCGAGCGCCCGGCTCGTCCTCGGCGCGACCCCGCTGGCAGTCGGGGCGGAACTGGGGCGCGCACTCGGCGAGGTGCGCCGGGAGTACCCGGGAGCCGAGGTCGAGGTCCGGATCCTCGGCCACGACGCCCTGCCCGCCCAGGTCGCCACCGGCGACCTCGACCTCGCCCTCGTCGACGGCCTCGCCGCCCCCAGCGACCCGCTGCCGCTGCCCGAGGTCGGCCCGCTCACCACCGTCGCCGTCGACGAACGCCCCCTCGCCGTCGCCCTCCCCGCCGGCCACCCCCTCGCCGGCCGCACCGGCCTCGCCCTCGCCGACCTCTCCGCCGCCCGCTGGCTCGACGCCCCCGACCTCGCCCCCGGCGCCGCCCGGCTGCGCGCCGCCACCGGCGTCGACGGCTTCCGGCCCGCCGCCCGCTACTGCGGCACCGACCTGCACGGGCTGCTCGCGCTGATCGCCACCGGGCACGGGCTCGCACTGCTGCCCGAGCCGGCGGGTGCGGGCGTGGGTGCGGGTGCGGACGGTGTCACGTACGTGCCGGTCGCCGCGCCGCGGCTGGTGCACCGGACGGAACTGCTGCACGGCAGCCTGCCGGAGGGGCCGGCCGCGCTGCTGGCGCGGCTGCTGGCGGGGTAGGCGACCCCCCGCTGCCGCCTCCGCTTCGGCGCGGCCGGCGCCTGCCGGCCCTCCCGCCGAGGGAGGAAGCCCGGCACCGCGCCGGCGACCGCCTCCGGGGGGTCCGGCCGCGGGTGTTGGTGCGGGGTCGGCGCGGTGAGGTCCCAAGAGCGGGCGGCCGCCTCGGCGGTGGGCCACAGTCCACCTCGCCCGCGAGCAGCAGCACCGGCCGGGGCAGCGTGGCGAGGCGCCGCCGCAGCGCGTCCGTGCCGAGGGTGTACCTGCGTAGGAATGCTCGCTGACCGGGAGCGAGTGCTGTGCCGCCTCGGCGGCGGCGTGTGTGCAGGCGGCGTCGTCCCGGCGGATGTGGAGGGGAAGTCACCAGTCGTTCACGTCCCGGGTCTGACGGTCGGGGCGGGGCCGCTGCTGTCATGGGCACAGTCGCCCGGCAGCAGGCCGGGCCGGCCCAGGAGAGCGCTCCATGATGATCCGTCAGCGTCTCACCGTCGTCGCCGCGGCGACCGCCCTCGGCCTCGCCGTCGCCGGGCTCGCCGGCGGGACGGCGCAGGCCGCCACCGCAAAGCCCAAGCCGCCGGCCAAGTCCGGTGCGGCGGCGAGCTGTTCGCGGGCGCGGCTGCCGCTGCCCGACCCGACCTGCACGCCGGGCGCGTACAACCCGGCCGTCACGCAGGCCACCATCGGCTCGACCATCTGCGTCTCCGGCTGGACCGCCACCGTCCGGCCGCCGGCCAGCTACACCAACGCGCTGAAGACGCAGCAGATCGCGCAGTACGGCTTCTCCGACACCAACCCGGCCGACTACGAGGAGGACCACCTGGTGCCGCTGGAGCTGGGCGGCGCGCCGCGCGACCCGCACAACCTGTGGCCCGAGCCGCGCTACGGCAGCCAGCCGGCGCAGAGCAAGGACCAGGTCGAGAACAAGCTCAAGACCGCGGTGTGCGGGGGCAGAGTGAGCCTCGCGGCCGCGCGCGGCGCGATCGCGAGCGACTGGACGACGGCGCTCAGCCGGCTGGGGCTGTGACCGCTGTGACTGCTGGGGCCGTGACGGCCGACGCGGCGACGGCCGACGCGGCGACGGCTCGGGTCGTGCGGCCGTGACGGCCCGAACGTGAAGCCGGTCGGTCCGTCCGGTCCCCTGTGCCGGACGGGCCGACCGGCCGTCTGTGGGTGGTGCGTCGCCTCGGCGCTGCCTCAGCAGCCGGGCAGGGCCTCGCAGAGCGGGGCCGTCATGCCGGTGCCGACGTACCGGTCCTCGGGCGCCTTCCAGGCGTCCCTCGGCTGGGCGCCGGCCTTCGCGCGGGCGAAGACCGCCAGCTCGCTGACCGAGCCGCCGGCGGCGACCGCGTACTCGTGCAGCGTGACGGTGGTGCCGTCCGGGCCCGGGGCGGTGACGGTGGCCGCGAAGTACGGCGCGTCGTCCGCGCTGGCGACCTTGACGGTCGCGCCCGGCAGCGACTGCCCGCAGTTCTTCACCGCCTCGACCAGGTGCGCGTAGGCGAGGTTGGTGGCTTGCTTGGCCCCGCTGCTGGGGCGCGGGTCACCGTGGTGCACGAGGGTCTGCTGGGCCGTCCAGTGCTCGGCGCCGCCCTCGTTGAGCGCGGCCCGCGCGGCGGCCTTTCCGGTGAACAGCCACGCGTCGTCCTTGGCGACGGGGGTGTGGCACAGCTCCATGCCCTTGAAGGTGGCCGCGTCACCGGTGACCGGCTTGGCGACGCGCGCCAGCTCGGCCCAGTGGTAGGTCTCGTCCATCGGGATGCTGCGCGCACTCATCCAGGCCGCGGCCGGGATGCTGCCCTTGGGGGCGCCGCCGGTGCCGCCGGTGCCGGTCGCGGTGGGCGCCGCTCCGGTGGTGGCCGGTGCGGCCGTGCCGGTCGCGGTGGGCGCGGCGGTCTTGCCGGCGTCCTGGCCGCCCTTGTCGTCGTTCGGGCCGCAGGCGCTCAGCGCGCCGACGCACAGCAGGGCGACGGCCGTGGTGACGGCGAGCTGACGATTGATCAAGTGTCCGTTGCGGGCACTCGGCATGGCTGTTCCTTCCCCCGTGGTGTGCCGCCGGCCGGCCGTCCGGGCGCCCCGGTGCGGGGGCTGGCCTGGGACGACGGTGGTCTCGACAGCGGTGGAAACCTATGACACCGGACCGCCGGGAGCAAAGCCGAATTCCGCCGGGCCCCGGGATTCGGGCCCGCAGTTGCAGCGGGTTGGTGCCGAAGGTGTGTGCGAGCCGTCGCCTGGTGTGGCGGACCGGCGGTCTACCGGATGGGGCGGATCGCCGCCGCCGGGGCGGGGGTTGGCGGCCGTTCGTGGTCGGCGGCCCGGGGGGTGCGGGGTGCCGGGGTGCCGGATACGACCGGTGGTGCCAAGGATCGCCAAAAGGGCTTGCGCGTCGGGTGGTTACGGGCGGGTGCCCGGGACGCCGAGCTGCTGGGCGAGCCAGGGGAGGGCCTGCGCGAAGCTCGCCGCGCCGGTCTGCCAGGTGTGCTTGCCGGAGCCGACCGCGGTGGTGGTGCGGATGCCGTCCTTCCTCGCGGCGGCGTCGAGGAGCTTCGCCGACTCGATCTGGCCGTGTTCCTCGTCACCCTGGGCGAAGAAGCCGGAGACGCCCTGGTACTTGGGGTGGTGGGCGAGGACGGTCAGCGGGTCGTGGGCGGCCCAGGCGCCGGCGTCGCCGCCGTACAGCTCCTGGACGGTGTGCTCCTTGTCGCCGATGTACGGGCCCTTGTCGCCGGAGAAGTCGCCGAAGTGGGTGAAGACGTCGGGGTGTTCGACGGTCAGGTCGACGGCGCAGGTGCCGCCCATCGACCAGCCGGCGACGCCCCACTTGTGCGGGTCGGTGGCGGCGTTGAAGGTCTTCTTGACGAACGGCGGCACGTCCTTGACGAGGTGGCTCTCGGAGTTGCCGTGCGGGCCGTCCACGCACTCGGTGTCCACCCGGAAGCCGCCGGTGGCGTCGACGAAGACGAGGATCGGGGCGAAGCCGTTGTGCTTGGCGGCGAACTCGTCGGCCGTCCTGACCGCGTTGCCGGAGCGGATCCAGTTGTCGGGCGCGGCGAACTCGCCGCCGATCATCTCCAGGACGGGCAGCTTGGGCCGGTTCTGGCTGCGGAACCAGGCCGGCGGCAGGTACACCAGCTCCTGGCGGTGGGCGAAGCCGCTGGCCGTGTCGGGGATGTCGACCTGGACGATGCGGCCGGTCTTCGTCTTCCCGTGGATGGACGCGAGTTGGTCGAGGGTGATCTGGTCGGGCAGGGGCTCGCCGGTCAGCTCGCCGATCGCGTCGTCGAGGGTCGGGTAGTAGCCGGTGGCGATGTTGACGCTGTTCGCCGCGCAGAACAGCGCGAGGAGCGCGGCGGGCGGCGCGAGCGCCCGGCGCCACCACCGGGCGCCGCGCCAGCCGAACCCGAGCACGGCCAGGGCGGCGAGGGCGACCCCGCTCCACAGCCAGACGCCGAACGGGATCGGATCGGTGATCCCGGCGAAGGAGAGCACGGCGACGGCGACGAGCGCCGTGAGCGCGACCGCCGTGCCCAGCGCGATCGGCCCCCACCTGGTCAGCCACGCGCGGTCCCGCCGGGCGGCGGAGGCCACCAGCAGGGCGACGGCCAGGAGCTGGACCGTCCACGGGAACCAGCCGTCGAGCAGGGAGACGTTCATGCGGCGGAGGCTAGGGGCGGCGGATGAGAGCGGACTGAGAGGGTGAGTGCCCGCTGGATGAGAGCTGAGTAAAACCTGGGAGCGCGGGCAACCGGGCGGCCCCTCACGCCACGCGTGGCGCGAGGGAGAGCGCATCACCGGCCGGGGCTTGCGGTGTAGTGGACGAACTCGCCCGCTGCGCCGACGCAGGTGAACCCGGCCTTGGCCAGGACCCGGCCGGAGGCAGGGTTGGTGCTGCGGTGCTTGGCGCCGATGGTGGTGAGGCGCAGCGAGCCGAAAGCGAGGGCCAGCACCTCGACGACGGCTTCGGTGGCGAACCCGCGGCCCCAGACGTCGTCGCGCAGGATGTAGCCCAGCCTGCCGTCCGTGGCGCCGGTGATGTCGAGCTTGATGACGCCGACGAGGTCATCGGCCTTATCGATCCCGAGGATGTAGCGGGCGCGAGGGCCCTCCCGCGCCCATCGAGCGGCCCGCTCGACGTAGTGATGCGCTTCGAGGTGCACCATCTCGGCGCGCCCGAGATGGTGCACCGAACTGCCGCTGTAGATCCGGCGGACGGCGCGGGCGTCTGCGGTGGTCAGTTCCCGGAGACTCACAGTTCGGCCAGGACGGTGGCCAGTTCGGGGGCCGTGGGCCGGTGCTCGGCGGGTGCGCGCAGGACGTCCCGCAGCGGGGCCTGGAGGGCGGGCCAGGTCTCGTCGGAGCAGAGCGGAACGGTACGGGTCGCGATGGCGGCCCGGCGCGCCGAGGGGCCGATGTCGGGGCCGAGCCCGGCGGCGTCGTAGTCCAGCGGCCACCGGCCGGTGATGCACGTCCACAGTGTCCCTGCGAGGGCGTGGACGTCGGACTCGACGGTGGCCCTCACCGGGCGCTCACCGGACTCGACGGCGGCGGCCAACTCGGGCGACAGCAGGTGGGTGATGCCGCCCTGGAACACCGGGGACGGGGGAAACGACGGCGACCAGGCCCAGGACAGGTCGAGCAGCCGCACGCCGTGGTCGGTGTGGACTCCGTGCGCGGGCTGGAGGTCGGAGTGGACCCAGCCGCCCGCGTGCAGGTCGGCGACGGCCCGGCAGAGGTGGACCGCTGAGGCGAGGGCGTACTCGCGGCCGCCGTCACCCTTGCGGATCGGCTTGAAGACGTCCCAGGTGGAGGGGCCTTCGAGCCACGGCGTGACGTACCAGACGCCGCGGTCGTAGCGGCCGGCGGTGACGGTGCAGCCGGGCAGCTGGTCCAGGACGGCGCTCTCGCGGGCGGTGATCTCCTCGCCTTCGCCGTATCCGGCCTTGATCGCCACGGTGGCCAGAACCCCGGTGCCCTTCCAGACGGCCGAGCCGCGCCGATCGGTGATGCCGGACAGCACGACCGGTCCGCAGACGGCTTCGGCCGCCTTCACCGCTTCGTCGGGGCAGCGAGCGAACTCGCCCATGCCTGTACCGCCTTCCAGTCGCAGGGGATGTGCTCGAACACGTCGCGACCGTCATCGGAGGCTGCTGCGACGGCACTCGCCATGTCCGGTGTGCTCGCGAGGAACCGGCCGTCGCGGGACGGGACGGCCGCTCGCACGGGGAGGAACGAGAACGGGGGCGCAGGGATGGCACGGCCGAACCGATCGGCTTCCCGGCGACCTTCGGAGAACTTTCCGAACAGCACACCCACAGGTGCGTAGAGGTTGCGGAGAGCCCAGTACGGGCGGCGCATCAGGTCGTGTTGGTCGGTGCCCGGGAGCGAGCCGAGAATCACCAGGTTTTCGCAGGCGAGGGCACCATGGGGGCGGCTCTTCAGCCGCCTGATCCACTCGGCGGCCTGGACCCCGGCGTGGAACAGCTCGGCCTCCACGGCGGTCCGGTCAGTGGCGGCGATCTCGTACACCGTCCACCCGGTCAGATGCCGGTCGACGGAGGGCGCCAGGAACGGGCAGTGCGCGCCCATCGCGGCGACGTACGCGGACACGTCCACGACGGCGGGGTCCTCGGACCGGGCTTCGACGAGGCGCAGCGCCCCGGCGGTGGGCCGGGGCGCTGCGCCGGTTCGGGGCTCGCTCATGCGCTGGTCGTTCCGGGCACCGCGTCGTCGTCGCCGGGGGCGGGGGAGCAGTCCCATTCCGCCCACACCTGGCCGGTCTCGCGGTAGCGGGCCAGGGAGTCGGTGTCGACCGTGCCGGTGGCGTCGGTGAACCAGATCTGCGGGAGGGGACCGTAGGCCTCCTCGTAGGTGGAGAGCCAGGTGATGAAGCCCGCGCCCTTGATCGGGGAGTGGGTGAGGGGGCGCCCGGCGTGCTCGGTGGTGAAGGCGTCGTGCGCGGCGGGATCGGTCAGGAGCTGGTGCCAGGCGGCATCGATCGCGCCGGAGAACATCTGCGGCGCGGTCCGGCCCGCGTCGAAGGAGCGGGCGGTGATGGTGAAGAACCTGCCCAGCTCGGCGAGTTCGGTGGTGGGGTGGTGAGCGGTGCTCTGGGCGGCACGGGACACGGTGGTCTCCTTGCGGTGGTTGGTGCTCCCTGCGGAGCGGCACCAACGACGCTACGGAGCGATGGCGGGCAACCTCAAAGAAGTTGCGCCGTCTTGCGCGGAGTCACCCCAAGGTGGTGAGTGCTGACGTGATGATCTGACGGGCTCTCGTCCCGTGCACGGCCATCCGGGCCAGCGCGGTGAAGGTGCGTGAGTAGTCGGCGATCTCGTGAGGCTGGGTGATGCGGAGGTATCCGGAGGTCAGCTCGACGGCGACCTCGGCCTCGTCGAACATGTAGAAGTCCTCGACGGGCAGTTGAGGGCGATCGCAGCCGGTGGGAATGATGCCGAGGCTGACGAAGGGGCTGGTGGCGGCGGCGATCAGGTTGTTGAGCTGGTCCGCCATCGTTTCGGCGTCGCACACGGCAGCGCGGAGCACGTACTCCTCGATCAACAGCCCGAACCGGTGCCGGCCGGAGAACAGCATGCGTTGACGGTCCAGCCGGGCCTGCACGGCCTCTTCGACGTCGTCGACGGGGACGCGTTCGCGTTGGATGGTGCGCAGTACAGCGGCGGTGTATTCGGGCGTTTGCACCATGCCGGGGATGACGCGGCTCGCGTACACCCGGAAGAGACTGGTGCGTTCGTAGAGCGCGTTGACCGACTCCTGCGCTGCGCGAAGTCCGGTGCGCTCCATGCGGCGCCACTGCGTGTACATCGATTCGACGGCTCGCGCCATCGCGATGAGGTCGGTGAGCTGCGCGTCGGCGCCGCAGGCAGCGCACCAGGCGCGGAGATCGTCCTCGGACGGAGCGGATTTGCCGCTCTGGATGCGGCTGGTCTTGGCGGGGTGCCACCCGCACCGGGCCGAGAGTTCGTCGCCCGTGAGGCCGGCGTCCTTGCGGATTCCGACCAGCCGGTTGGCGAGGGCTTTGCGGGCCTCGATGACACTGGACGACGGGGTTGACGACATACGTGGACGGCCCGGTGCAGGTGGCGGTTCAGACGGTGTACTGCGCGTGCGGCACCGCGCGGTCCCATACTGCTTCGAACGCGGCGGAGACCATCTTCACCCTGGCAGGGTCCTCGGTGAATTCGTGGCCGGCCCAGTCGCCGTCGCCGGTGAACCAGTGGAAGAGGACCAGGCGGTCGTCGATGAGCCAGAGGTCGTTTCCGGGGAGGGCGAGATCGGAGGCGAGTCGGCGGGGCAGCCAGCGGACCTGCTCGCCGAGGGCGATGTTGTGCCGCTCGGTGATGGCGTGCTCCCACCGGATGTAGTCGGTGACCGGCTCCGAGACGATTCGAGCGCGGCGCATCACCACGCCACGGGTGACGGTTTCCCTCACCAGGGCGGCCCAGTCCTGGTATTCCTCGGGCAGCTCGTAGGCGTCGGGCCGGTCGACCGGGAGCCCCGCGCGCCAGTCGGCGAAGACCGGGTCGTCCATGTAGCGGTCTCGCATCTCCAAGTGGACCGCCGAGTGCTCAGTACCCCTCAGCAGTGCGCCAAAGTCCGGCACGTTCTGCGTCATCGCACACCTTTCGCAGGATCGGGATCATTCGGAGGGGGACACGGACGACGCCTTCGTGGCTGGGAACGCCGATGGGGTGCCCGGCCACCCACTCGGTCTCGCTGATGGTGCGGAGCATGTCGCTGCCCGGAAGCCATCCTTGGATGACGATCTCTGCGGTTTCGTCGTCGAGCCATACGGTGGGAGACCCGCCGTTGGGAGAGTCCGGATCGATCCCGGTGAAGCGCAGCGCCATGACTGCTCCTTCCACGAAGTCGGTTGCAACTCCTTGTGGTTAGCAAGGTGTCGCGGACACGGCCCGGGCGTCAAGCGGCGGGCGGCCCCGCGTGGCGCGCGGAGCCGCCCGGGTGAGTTGGGCTACTGAGGGATCGGGAACTCGCCCGTCTGGATGCCGGCGACGAACGCCTGCCAGGCGTCGGCGGTGAAGGCGAGGGCCGGTCCATGCGGGTCCTTGCTGTCCCGGACCGGGACGAGGTTGGTCACGCCTTCAGCAACTTCGACGCAGTTGTCGTTCGGGTTGCTGGCACTTGCCTTCCTCCACTGGGTGGGGAGCGCGGAGGCAACGGGGAAGTGGGTCACTTGAGCTGGTCTCTCTTCTGTGCGATGAGGTGGCGAGACTGGTCGAGATCCAAGGCAGTTGCCATGATTTCGTCGAACGCCGCTCGGTAGATGTCGACTTGGCCCGGATCTTCCACCCAGTCGCTGCTGAGCATTCCGCTGAGCAGGACCAGGTCGAGATCTCGTTGCCGGAATTCCAGGAGTGTGAACGGCCCAGTCATTCCTGGATGTGGCGGTGCCGTCGCAGGCATGACCTGAATCCTGATATTGGGGAGCTGGCTGAACTGCAGAAGCTTGTCCAACTGGTCGGTCATCACGCCTGGGGCGGCGCTCATGCTCAGGGCGGCTTCGTGAATGACCGCCCAGAGTTTCAGCGGGCTCTCTGAACGAGTGAGGACGGACTGCCTGTTGATCCGGACCTCGACACGTTCCTCGACGCTCGGCTTGTTTATCACTCCACTGGAGATGATCGCGTGGGCGTACTGGCGAGTCTGAAGTAGGCCCGGGATGTAGGCGGACTCGTACGACTTGTTTCCGACTGCCGTCTCTTCCAGGCGAATCAAGTCCGTGTAGAGCGGGTTCAGCTGCTCGTAGCCCGCCATCCAGCCGGGACGGCGCTTGTCTCGAAGGATCTCAACAAGAACCTCCTTGAGCTCCGCGTCGCACTCGTAGAAGTCGAGCAGGGCTCGGACGACGTCGGGCTTCAGCTGGACACGGGCGTTCTCGTACCTGCTGAGCTTCACCAGGTTGACACCCTCAACTTGGGCGGCCACCTCTTCGGCTGAGAGGTTCCTCAACTCGCGAAGCCGCCTCAGCTCAGCGGCGATGCGCCGGTACCGAACGGCCGGCACTGCGACTGCCATCTACGTGACTCCTTCAGAGCGTTCGGGGACCAGTGTGCACGCGAGTGGTGACGCCTCGCCACCAGCTCAGGGCGTACAGGGCATGCACATTGCCGTCAGAGATGAAAGTTTTCATATTTTGGCGACGTGCCTTGCGGTGCCGAGCCTTGATGGCCCATGCTGTGAGTAACAGGATGCTGTCTCTCTGTGACATGCGTGGCATCTGACCATGCGCTTGAGCGCTCCTGCTGGATGCATGTGGGCTGCCGTGTTGGCGGCCCGGGTCTTCTCCATTCGCATGCCTGGAAGGTGACTTCGCCATGTCTCGAACCTCCTCCACCATCTGGCTCCCGCGCAGCCGCCGCTCGCCCGGCGAGGCGCGCCACCGCCTCTCCTCCCTCCTCGCCGACACCCCCGGCGGCGACCGCTTCCGCGACTCCGGACTCCTGGCCGTCTCCGAGCTCGTCACCAACGCCGTCCAGCACGGCACCCCCGCCGGGTACCTCATCTACCTCGCGCTCGACCTCACCCCCGCGCGCCTGCGCATCGAGGTCCACGATGCCTGCCGCGACCGCGAGCCCGCCCTCTCCGCGCCCGGCCTCGACGACGAGGCCGGGCGCGGGCTGCAGCTCGTCAAGTCGCTCTCCACCCGCTGGGGTTGCTGCCCGCGCCAGCCCACCGGCAAGATCGTCTGGTGTGAGGTCGCCGCGTGAGGGCCGACCACGACACCCTCGTCGAAGTCCCCGGCGTCCGCCTGTCCGTCGTCCGGACGCTCTGCTTCTCCGCCCTCGCGGCCGTCTGGGATTCGATCTGCTTTCTCCCGATGACCAGATGGCAGCACTTCTGCCTGGAGCGCGCCCTCACCGGCCCCTGCGCCGAACGCGACGTGGTCCGCCACCTCGCCGCGCACCCCGCCCTCGTCCTCCCGGTCGGCAAGCACGAGCTGTACATCCGGTGGGCGAACCCCGAGGAGGGCCCCGCATGATCGGCCGCACCCGGGACTGGTGGTTCCGCCGCTGCTCCCGCACCCGCGTCGCCCGCCTCCTGTGCGCGGAACGACGCCGCCTCGACGCCGAGTTGGCGCAGTGGCTCCCCGAGGCCTCCGCCGCCGTCCGGCGCCGTGTCCTCGCTGCGATCGCGAGGGATGGGACGGGCTGAGGGTACGCCCTCAAAACCGCTTGGCGGACGGCTTCCGGGTTTGCGAGGATGCCCCCTCTTTCTCTGCGGAGGGTATTTGTTCGTCTTCGTGTGCGCGGGGTGCGGCGCCGAGTTGACCGATCGGCTTGCCCGGGTCGACCTGCCGGTTCACGCCCATCAGAAGTACGGCAACGGGCTCCAGCTGCCCGTACTGATGGAGGCCGGCACCTTCGCCGTCGATTCGCCGGAGCCCTGGGAGCCGCTGCGGCCGAAGGGGGATGTGCCCGGCTCGATCGTCATCGCGCCGGGGGACGCCGCGGCACCGTGCTGGTCCCGGAGAGGGCCGGCGGCTACTGCTGCGGCCTCGATGCGCTCGACGGCCCCAACATGGCCTGCGAGGCGTGCGGCCGGCTGGTGGCGTGCCGGATCGACGACTGCTCGCTCTGGCAGGCGGTCTGGTTTGGCCTCGACGCCGTTCGGCCCGTCCCCGTCGACGGGGACGGTGTCGAACCGCCGCTCTCCTGGGCCGGGTTGCTGGCGGACGGGCAGGGCACGCCTCCGTTCGAGCCGATCGCCGGGTGGGGGTCGCGGATGGGAACGCGCTACTGGTGGTCGTGGAGCCCGCGGTGGGAGGCCGCGGCCGGCCGGGCGCTCGCCCATCTGCTGGCGGGCTCGCAGGGGCGGCCCGTACGGGTCCCGGGCGGGCTGACCGCCGAGGTGTTCCAGCGCGCCCTCGACGCCCTGCTGCCCTCGGGCCCGCCGGTGCGCCGCGCCGCCCTGGCCGGGCCGGGGTTGCCCGGTGCCGACGCCGACCTCCTGCTCGTGCCGACCCATCCGCAGACGGGGGAGGTGTGGACCCCACCCGATGCCTCCGCCTCTCTGGTGCCGCTGCCGTTCGGGGTGTGGCGGTGGCTGGCCTTCCCCGAGCCGCACCTGCCCGTCCCCGCGTCCGGCGGCCTGCCGGCGGGCGTCCTGCGGGACGACCCGCCCGCCCCGCGCGCCTCGCACCTGTTCCGGATGGACCCGGACGTGTTCCGGCGCACCCTGGCCGGGCTGCCGCAGGCGGGCGACCCGTGGCTGCGGGAGATCCTCGAGAACCTCACGGACCACGTGCGGGCCGGCCTCTTCTAGGCCCGGCCCGGTCGGCTCCGGGCTCCGGGCTCCGCGCGACGGCCTCGGCGAGGTATCCGGGCTCGAACACAAATGCACCATCTGCACCAGGGGCACCACGCGTCGCATGGCGGGAAAGTGCCCCACGTTGGCTGCGAAGGCTCTGTCCCGGCTTGGTTCGGGCACGGCACTGTGGCGGGCATGCATCCAGAGATCCTTGCGCAGGAGGGCTACACCTCCGCCTTCGTCGACGACGTCCCGGCCCGTCAGCTGTTCCCCGGGATCCGGCTCCGGACCCTGTGGCAGGGGGCGAACGGCGCCTCCGCCAACGTGGTGCGGCTGGAGGCGGGCGCCACCTGGGAGGGTCGGGACGTCCACGCGCCCGGGCCGGAGGAGGTCTACGTGGTGGACGGCACCTTCAACGACGGGGCGCGCGACTACCCCGCCGGGACGTTCCTGCACGCCCCGGCCGGGTCGTGGCACGTGCCCTCGACCAGCACCGGGTGCACCCTGTTCGTGTTCTACCCGGAGGGCTGACCGCCCCGGCCCGCCCCGCACCGTCCCGGACCGCCCGCCGTCCCCGGAACGTGATCAGCGCCCCCCTGCGTGCTAGGTTTGAACGCGTTCAGATTGCTGACTGCAGGGGGGCCATGGTGCTGGTGCCGACGAGCGCCCGACGGCTGGTCGGGGTCGCGGTCGCGGTGTTCGCCGTGCCGTTGCTGCTCACGTTCAGGCCGTCCGGGGTCATCTGGTCCCACGTCGTCCAGGGCGTCGAGCTGCTGAGCGCCGCCGGCTGCGCCGCGCCGCTCTGCTTCCGGGACCGCAAGCGGTTCCGGGTCGCCTGCGCGGCGGGCGGGGCGGTGGTCGCGAGCCTGTGGACACCGGCGCTGCTCCTCGGCCTCCTGGCGGCACTGGCCCTCGGCGACTGGGGCTGGCTGCTGACCCACCTGGCCCTGGCGGGGGCCGCGATCGCCGCGCTGATCGCCGCCTTCCAGCGGGCCAAGGGCGCCGACCACGGCCGGCCGGCGGCCGCGATCGGCTGGGCGGCGGGCGCGCTCTCGCTCGGAGCCTGGGCCTGCGTCGCGCTCGGCGCGTAGCGTTCACGCCGGCAGCGAGCCGGCAGGCAGCCGGCCGGGCGGCCCCGCCGCCCGGCGTCAGGCCGCGAAGCGCTCGCGCAGGGCGGTCAGACCGGCCGTGAACACGCCCTCGACCAGGGCGGTCGAGGCCTCGCGGTGCTCCGCCTCGACGTCGAAGGTGGCGGCCCACTCGACGTAGCTGGCGCCGAGCAGGGTGACGGGCAGGACGTGCAGCGTCGCCCGGTAGCGGGTCAGCTCGAAGGTGCCCTCCGGGAGGCCGTAGGTGTAGCGGCGCCGCTCCGCGTCGTAGGCGAGCAGGTTCTCGTGCAGCTCGACGCCGTCGAGGTCGAACACCCGGACCGTGCCGATGGCGTTGCCGGCCAGGTCGTTGCCGAGTCGGCTGGCCGGAAGATCCGGGTGCCAGCCGCCGAGGTCGTGGAACTCGCCGATCAGCGCCCACACTTCCTCGGCGGGGGCCTGGACGACCGTGCTGACCTTCGTGCCTGCCATGGTGGTGGCCTTTCGTGTCGTGGTGAGCGTTTCCCGGGCCCGGCCCGCCGTCTGATCATCCGTCACGGGCGTCGCCATCGGAACCGCCGCGCCCGCACCGGCGTTGACGTCTGCGTGAACGAGGAAGAGATCACGCTGCGCCCGGTCGCCGAAGCCGACCTTCCGGATCTGGAGCGCCTGGTGGGCGACCCCGGGGCGCTGGGGGAGTACCAGTGGTACGGCTGGAGCGACCCGCGGCGGTTCCGGCGCGAGCTGGCGGAGGACGGGCTGCTCGGCGAGGAGCGGCTGGTGCTGGCCGTCGACGCCGGCGGCGGGTTCGCCGGCTTCGTCGCCGCCCGGAAGGCGGGGGTGCGGAACACCGCGCGGTACTGGAACATCGGCGCCCAGCTGGTGCCCGGCGCACGCGGGCGGGGGATCGGCACCCGGGCCCAACTCCTGCTCGTGGAATACCTGTTCGCGCACACCCCGGTGATGCGGTTGGAGGCCGACACCGAAGTCGGCAACCTCGCCGAGCAGCGCGCCCTGGAGAAGTGCAGCTTCCTGCGCGAGGGCGTCCAGCGGGCGACGACCTTCCGGGACGGCCAGTGGCGCGACGTGGTCCGCTACGGGCTGCTGCGCACCGACCCGCGCCCGGAGCGGCCGTCGTGATGCGGGCGGGCGGGCGCGGGCGGGCGCGGGCCCGGACGTCAGCCCCCGAGGAACCGCAGGACGGCCAGGACCCTGCGGTTGGCGCCGTCGTCCCGCGGCAGCCGCAGTTTGTCGAACACCGCGTTGACGTGCTTCTCCACCGCGCTCCTGGAGACGAACAGCTGCTGGGCGATGGCCGCGTTGGTGCAGCCCTGGGCCATGAGCGTCAGCACGGTCCGCTCGCGTTCCGTCAGCAGGTCGAGATCGTCGGTGCGGCGGGTGCGGGCGAGGAGGCGGCGCACCACCTCCGGGTCGAACACCGTGCCGCCGCCGTGCACCCGGTCCAGCGCGGACAGGAACTCCTCCACCCGGCCGACCCGGTCCTTCAGCAGGTACCCCACGCCCCGGGTGTCGGCCGCCAGCAGCTCGGCGGCGTACCGCTGCTCCACGTACTGCGACAGCACCAGCACCCCCACCCGCGGGTGCTCGGACCGGATCCGCAGGGCGGCCCGCAGCCCCTCGTCGGTGTGGGTCGGCGGCGTGCGGACGTCCACGACGGTGACGTCCGGGGGGTCGGCGGCCACCGCGGCCAGCAGGGCGTCCGCGTCCCCCACCGCGGCGGCCACCTCGTGCCCCTCGTCGGCCAGCAGGCGGACCAGGCCCTCGCGCAGCAGCGCGGAGTCCTCGGCGATCATCAACCGCATGGCAGCTCCGCGACCACCCGGGTCGGGCCGCCCGGCGGGCTGTCCACCGTCAGCCGACCGTCCAGCGCGGCGATGCGGCGGGCCAAACCGCTCAGTAGGAGGCCCGGGCGGTGCCGAACCACTCCTCGGCCAGGTCGTCCAGCGTCCGCGACACGGGCTCCAACTCGCGCAGGTACCACGGCAGGTGGCTGTACACGTGCAGCAGCGTGTACGCCATCAGCAGGCGCGGGTCGACGGCGCGGCCGTAGGCGGCGAGCAGGTGGCCGAGCAGGACGGGATCGGCGCGGGTGGTGAACAGGCCGACCGCGACCAGGTCGTACGCAGGATCACCGATCATGGCGGGCTCGAAGTCGAACAGCCCGGTGAGCCGCCACCCGGCGGCCGGGTCGGTCAGCAGGTGCTCGCGCATGAACTCGGTGTGCAGCAGGGCGCGTTGCGGCGCCCGGGGGAGCGGGGCGGCCGCGAGGAAGTCCGGGATCTGCTCCGACCAGGCCTCGGGCAGCCCGCGTTCGCGCTGGCGCGCCACCGCGCCGGCCCGCTGGCGGGCGAGGAAGGCGGACCAGTCGCCGGGGCCGAGCACGTCCGCGAGCGGCTCCGGGTCGAGCGCGTGCAGGGCGGCCAGCGCCTCCCCGCAGTCCCGGGCGATCCGCACCCGCGCGCCCTGCGGGATGCCCGGCCAGGCGGGTGCCAGGCCCTCGCCCGGCAGCCGGGACATCAGCACGTAGCGCCAGCCGTTGACGTACTCGCCGGCCGCGCGCACCTCCGGCGTCGGGATCGGCAGGGCGCCCCGCAGGTGGGTGAGGACGCGCTCCTCGGTGACGCCGTCCCGCGCGCTGAGCGCCGGGAACAGCTTGAGCACGTGCGCCCCGCCCACCGCGTACACCGGGACGGAGCCCTCCGCGAAGCGCTCCAGTGGCAGCCCGCCGACACCCAGGCGCGCGCACAGCGCCTCGGCGCCCGGCCGCACCACGGTCTCGTCCGGCACGACCGCGTCCCACTGTTCGTCCGTCTCCACCACAGGCAGCATGGGCGCACGGTAGGCAGGGCGACGCCCGCCCGGCAACGGGGTTTCGCCCACCCGGCGGGCCGGGGTCAGCGGGCCCCGCAGCTGCCGACGTCCGGCGAGGCCGGCTCGGGCCCGGTGGCCGGGTCGCGGGTGAGCAGGTAGCGGGCGCCCGGCCCGGCCTCGCCGGCGCGGTCGCCGAGGTTGTAGAGCGCGCAGCGGGTCAGCGACAGGCACCCGCAGCCGATGCAGCCGGTGAGCTTGGCCTTGAGCCGTTCGAGTTCGGCGATCTGCTCGTCGATCCGGGTCTGCCAGGACGCGGCGACCTGGTCCCACTCGTCGCCGCTGGGCGCCGGCCGCGAGGGCAGCCGGTCGAGGGCGACGCGCGCCTCGTCGAGGGAGAGGCCGACCCGCTGGGCGGCCCGGACGAAGGCGATCCGGCGCAGCGTGCCGCGGGTGTAGCGGCGCTGCCCGCCGGCGGTGCGGGTGGCGTGGATCAGCCCGAGGCTCTCGTAGTAGCGCAGGGCGGAGGCGGCGAGGCCGCTGCGCTTGCCGAGCTGCCCGATGGTGAGCAGGTCGCTGTGGCGCGGGCCGGGGGCGCGGTCGCTGTCCGGGGTCGCGTTCATGGGCACCCACTGTAGTCGCTTGACCTCAAGTTCGCTTGAAGTTGCACGATCAGGGGCATGACGACGAGCGCGACGACGAACACGACGACGAGCACGACGGAAGCCCGGGCCCGCGGCCGCTTCGAGGACCTCCCGGCCCTGATGTCCCTGATGACCGGCGACGAGAAGCACAACCCCGCCGCCACCTCCACCCTGGACGCCCTCTGGGTGCTCTACGACCGGGTGCTGCGCGTCACCCCGGCCACGGCCGACGCGCAGGACCGCGACCGGATGCTGCTGTCCAAGGGCCACGGCCCGATGGCCTACTACGCCGTGCTGGCGGCCAAGGGCTTCATCGACCCGGCGGTGCTGCCGAGCTTCGGCGGCTACGACTCGCCGCTCGGCTACCACCCGGACCGGATGCTGCTGCCCGGCGTGGAGATCTCCTCCGGCTCGCTCGGCCAGGGCCTGCCGCTGGGTGTCGGCACGGCGCTGGGCCTGCGGGCGCAGGGCCTGAACGGCCCGGCGGTGTGGGTGCTGCTCGGCGACGCCGAGTTCGACGAGGGCTCCAACCACGAGGCGGTGGCCTTCGCCGGCGCGTACGGCCTGGACCGGCTGCACGCGGTGGTGATCGACAACTCCTCCGCCACGCACGGCTGGCAGGGCGGGATCGCGCAGCGCTTCGCGGCCGCCGGCTGGTCGACGGCGACGGTGGACGGCCGCGACCACGAGGCGCTGCACCGCGCCTACACCGCCGAGCACCCGGGGCGCCCGCACGTGGTGGTCGCCACGGTCGAGCCCAAGGACTCCTGAAGAACCACTCCCCCCGAGCCCCCCACGGAAGGCAAGCCCCCGATGGACACCATGCGCGAGCGCTTCGTCGACGTCACCACCCGTCTGCTGGACGAGGACCCCCGGCTTGCCCTGGTGCTCGCCGACATCACCGCCGCCTCCTTCGACCCCGCCCACGAGCGCCACCCCGACCGGGTGGTCAACGTCGGCATCCGCGAGCAGCTGCTGATCGGCGCGGCCGGCGGCCTGGCCCTGACCGGGATGCGCCCGATCGCCCACACCTTCGCCAGCTTCCTGGTGGAACGCCCCTTCGAGCAGGTGAAGCTGAGCCTGTCCCACCAGGGCGTCGGCGCGGTGCTGGTGAGCGCGGGCGGCTCGTACGACAACCCGGCGGCGGGCCGCACCCACATGGCCCCGGGCGACGTCGCCCTGCTGGACACCCTGCCGGACTGGACGGTGCACGTCCCCGGCCACCCCGAGGAGGCCGAGCGGCTGCTGCGCCACGCCTACGCGGACGGCGACCGCAACGTCTACGTCCGCCTCTCGGCGCAGCAGAACGAGACCCCGGTCGCGATCGAGCCGGGCCGCCTGACGGCCGTCCGTACGGGCCGGGGCGGCGTGGTGGTCGCGGTGGGGCCGGTGCTGGACGCGGTGCTGGCGGCCACCGAGGGCCTGGACGCGACGGTCCTGTACGCGGCGACGGTGCGCCCCTTCGACCGGGCCGGCCTGCGTGCGGCGCTGGACGCCCCCAGCGGTCGGGGCGACGTGGTGCTGGTGGAGCCGTACCTCGCGGGCACCTCCGCGCACGCGGTGCACGAGGCGCTGGCCGACCGCCCGCACCGGCTGCTGGCGCTGGGCGTGCCGCGCGCGGAGCACCGGCACTACGGCTCGATGGCCGAGCACCTGGCCGCCTACGGCCTGGACGCGGCCGGCCTGCGCGAGCGGATCGGCACCTTCCTCTGGTGAGCGGCCCCGGGGCGGGTCACACCGCGACGAGGGCCACCGAGTCGCCCCCGAGCCGCACCCGGTCGCCCGACACCAGGGCCGCCCCGAACGCCGCGACGAGCTCCCGCCCCGGGCCGCCCAGCGGCACGGCGGCCTCGCCGGCCCCCAGGTTGACCGCGACCCGGTACGGCCCCCGGTGGACCACCAGCCACCCGGCGGCCTCGTCGAACTCGACCCGCACCGCCCCGAGGTCCGGGTCGCCGAGCTCCGGCAGCTCCCGCCGAAGCCGGAGCAACTGCCGGTACCAGTCCAGCAGTTCGGCGTGCGGAGCGCGGTGCGGCTCGGTCCAGTCGAGGACGGAGCGCAGCAGCGTGGCGGGTTCCTGCGGGTCGGGGACGGCTTCGGCGGCCCAGCCGTGGTCGGTGAACTCCCGCCGCCGGCCCTGCCGGACGGCTTCGGCGAGGCCGGGGTCGGTGTGGTCGGTGAAGTACTGCCAGGGGGTGGCCGCGCCCCATTCCTCGCCCATGAACAGCATCGGGGTGAACGGCGAGGTGAGCACGAGGGCGGCGCCGCAGGCGAGCCGGCCGGTGGGCAGGGTGGTGGAGATCCGGTCGCCGAGCGCCCGGTTGCCGATCTGGTCGTGGGTCTGCAGGTAGCCGAGCAGCCGGTGGCCGGCGCCGGTCGGGGTGAACGGCCGGCCGTGCCGGCGGCCCCGGAAGGTGGACCAGGTGCCGTCGTGGAAGTAGCCGTGCCGCAGCGACTTGGCGAGGGCGGCGAGCGGTGCGCGCGCGAAGTCGCCGTAGTAGCCGTGGGATTCGCCGGTGAGCGCGCAGTGCAGGGCGTGGTGGAAGTCGTCGCTCCACTGGGCGTCGATCCCCTGGCCGCCGGCTTCGCGCGGGGTGGTGGTGCGCGGGGTGTTGAGGTCGGATTCGGCGACGAGGAACAGCGGCCGGTTGGTCGCGACCGCCAACTTGTCGACCTCGCCGCTGAGTTCCTCCAGGAAGTGGACGGCCCGGTGGTCGATCAGGGCGTGCACGGCGTCGAGCCGCAGCCCGTCGATCCGGTAGTCGCGCAGCCAGGCGAGGGCGCTGCCGATCAGGTAGGCGCGGACTTCGTCGGAGCCGGGGGCGTCGAGGTTGACGGCGGCGCCCCAGGGGGTGTGGTGCCGGTCGGTGAAGTACGGGCCGTACCGCGGGAGGTGGTTGCCGGAGGGGCCGAGGTGGTTGTGCACCACGTCGAGGATCACCCCGAGGCCCCGGCCGTGCGCGGCGTCGACGAAGCGCTTGAGCCCGTCCGGCCCGCCGTAGGGCTCGTGGACGGCCCACGGCGAGACGCCGTCGTAGCCCCAGCCGTGCCGGCCGGGGAACGGGCAGACCGGCATGAGCTCGACGAAGTCGACGCCCAACTCGACGAGGTGGTCGAGGCGTTCGGCGGCGGCGTCGAAGGTGCCGCGGGTGGTGAAGGTGCCGACGTGCAGCTCGTACACCACCGAGCCGGGCAGCGGGCGGCCGCGCCAGCCGGTCGCCGTCCAGGGGAACGCGGCGTGGTCGACGGGCCGGCTCGGGCCGTCCGGGCCGTGCGGCTGCCGGGCCGAGCGCGGGTCGGGCAGCGGCGGGCCGCCGTCCAGCCGGAAGGCGTAGTCGCCGGCCGGTGCGACGCCGCCCCACCAGCCGTCGCGGCCGGCCAGGCGCGCCAACTCATGGGAGCCGCCGGAGACTTCGACCGTGACACGGGAGGCCGCGTGCGGCGCCCACACCTCGTAGACCGCCATGCTCAGCCCCTCCTCGTCAGCAGTGCCACCGGATACGTCGCCAGCAGGTCCGCGACCGGCACCGGCTGTCCGGCCGGGTAGCGGTGCTCGGTCAGCTGGTCCGTCCAGGCGCCGCCCGGGGGCAGCTCCAGCACGGTGTCGCGCCAGCCGCCGGCCCGCTCCAGCCCGTACGGGAGCCGGGTGACGGCGGTGACCACGTCCTCGCCGCGGGCGAAGGCCAGCAGGTGTTCGCCGGACAGGTCGACGGCGGCCAGCGGGCGGTAGGCGCCGAGCGGGCGGTCGCGGCGCAGGTGCAGGGCGGTGGCGGTCAGGTGCAGCTTCTCGCGGGCGAGGTCTCCGGGGCGCGGGGCGGCGGCGTCGGTGAGTCGCACGGCGAGGGCGTCGAGGTCGACCACGCCCCGGTTGTCCGGGTCGACCAGGGTGTACAGCGGCTCCTCGCTGCCCTGGTACAGGTCCGGGACGCCGGGGACGGTGAGGTGCAGCAGGGCGGCGGCCAGGGTGTTGGCCCGGGCGTGCGGGGCGAGGGCGCGCACCCGCTCCTCGATCCGGGCGAGCAGCCCGGGGTCGGCGTACACGGCGCGGGCCCGCTGTTCGAGCGCCCGCTCGTACGGTGTGTCGGGGGCCGTCCAGGAGGTGTGCAGCTTGGCCTCGCGGGCGGCCTTGAGCAGGGCGGCGACCAGCCGCTCGGGGGTGATCGGCCAGGCGGCGACCAGGGTGTGCCACAGCATCCAGTCGGCGTCCCGGTCGGGGCCGGGCCCGAGCGCGGCGGACCAGGCGGCGGCCTCGGCGGCCCACGCCTCGGGCTGCTCGGCGAGGACGGCGAGCCGGGCGCGCGCGTCGGCGCTGCGCTTGGTGTCGTGCGTGGACAGCGCCGTCATGCTGTGCGGCCACTGCTGCTCCAGGTACCGGCACCAGTCGTGGAACTCGGCCGGGGTGACCCAGGGCCGGGCCGGCTCGCCGCCGACCTCGTTGTGCCCGGGCAGCGCGTTCCACCGGTAGAAGGCGGTGTCCTCGACGCCCTTGGCGGCGACGGCCGCGGCGGTCTGCCCGAAGCGCACGCAGAACTCGTCCCGGTCGGGGTCGCGCCCCAGCTCGCCCAGGGCGAGCGCGGCGACCAGGTGCTCGGTCGGGTCGTCGGAGCCCTCCCGCACGGTGCGCAGGAACTCCTCGGGCGGCGGCGCCTCGCCGGGCCGCGCGTACGGCCGGTACACCGGGTAGTCGGTGAGCAGCCGGCGCAGCGCGGCCCGCAGCTGCCAGGGCGCGTGGTCGGCGTAGGCGGGCTCGGCGGCGCCGATCCGCAGCGCGATCCGCACCAGGCGCTCGACCTCGGCGGCCAGCTCGCCGACCGGCCCGGTCATCTCGGCGCGCCCGCGCCGGGCGGCGGCCACCGCCGGGTTCGGCTCCCCGCGCGCGGGTTCCGGGCCGCCGCCCAGGAACGCCCGGTACGCGTCGGCCGCGCGCCGGGCCCCCGCCGGGTCGGTGAGCACGCCGTCGATGCGGCGCAGCGCGTCGTAGCCGGTGGTGCCGGCGACCGGCCAGTCGGCGGGCAGCCGCTCCTCGCCGGTGAGGATCTTCTCGACCACCACGTAGGCCCCGCCGCCCGCCGTCCCGCCGGTGGCCGCCGCCAGCCGCCGCAGGTAGCCGCGCGGGTCGGCGAGCCCGTCCGGGTGGTCGATCCGGAAGCCGTCCAGGACGCCCTCGCGGTACAGCCGTAGCAGCACGGCGTGGGTGGCGTCGAACACCTCCGGTTCCTCGACCCGCAGGGCGATCAGCTCGTTGACGGTGAAGAACCGCCGGTAGTTGAGCTCGGTGCGGGCCAGGCGCCACCAGGCGAGCCGGTACCACTGCCGGGCCAGCAGCTCCGGGAGCGGCAGCCGCTCGGTGCCGGGCCGCAGCGGCAGCTCGTGCCGGTGGTAGCGCAGCACGTCGCCGTCGACGGCCAGCTGGTCGAGGACGGCGCCGAGCCGGTCGCCGAGCAGCGGCAGCAGCACCCGTCCGCGCCCGGGGGCGTCGGCGGGGCCGGTCTGCGCGGTCCAGTCGATGTCGAACCAGTGGGCGTACGGCGAGTCGGGCCCGTCGCGCAGCACGTGCCACAGCGGCCGGTTGAGGTGTTCGGGGACGGGCACGGCCATGTGGTTGGGCACCACGTCGGCGATCAGCCGCAGCCGGTGCCGGCGGGCCTCGGCGGCGAGGGCGCGCAGGGCGCTCTCGCCGCCGAGCTGTTCGCTGATCCGGGTGTGGTCGACGGTGTCGTAGCCGTGGGTGGAGCCGGGGGCGGCCTCCAGCAGCGGGGACAGGTGCAGGTGGGAGACGCCGAGGGCGGCCAGGTAGGGGACGGCGGCGGTGGCGTGGTGCAGGGTGAAGCCGGGCTGCAGCTGGAGCCGGTAGGAGGAGGACGGGGCGGGGGCGGCCGGGCGGGCCTGCGGGGGCTCGGCGGCGGAGGTCATAGGTCCATAGGTACCCGGCCCGGCCCGCCGCCAAGACCCGCTGCTGGCCCGAACAGGTGAGCCCGGCCCGGCGCCCGGCCCGGTCGCGCCGCCCGCTCGGCCGCCCGCTCGGCCGCCCCCTCGGGCGGCCCGCTCAGGCCGGCCGCTGGAGCACCATCAGCGAGCGGTCGGTGAGCCACAGCGTGTCCCCGGCCTTGACGGTCGCCCCGGCGCCGGGGGCGGGCAGCCGGGGCTGCGCGGTGTCGACGACGACCCGCCACTGCTGCCCGTGGTCGGCGGGCACGGTGAACTCCAGCGGTTCGAAGTGGGCGTTGAACATCAGCAGGAAGGAGTCGTCGACGATCCGCCCGCCGCGCCGGTCCGGCTCGGAGATGGCGTAGCCGTTGAGGAAGACGGTGAGCGACTTGGCGTAGCCGACGCCCCAGTTGCGCTTGGTCATCTCCTCTCCGGTGGGGGTGAACCAGGCGATGTCAGTGAGGTCGTCGTACGCGCCGGAGGCGGACACCGGCCGGCCGTGGAAGAACCGCCGCCGCCGGAACACCGGGTGGTCGCGGCGCAGCCAGATCATGCCCTGGGTGAACTCCAGCAGCCGGGCCCGCGGGCCGTCGGCGTCCGAGCCGTCCGGCCAGTGCACCCAGGTGAGTTCGTTGTCCTGGCAGTAGGCGTTGTTGTTGCCGAGCTGGGTGCGGCCGAGTTCGTCGCCGTGGGAGAGCATCGGCACGCCCTGGGAGAGCATCAGGGTGGCGATCAGGTTGCGCTGCTGGCGCGCCCGCAGCTCCTCGACGGCCGGGTCGTCGCTGGGGCCCTCGACGCCGCAGTTCCAGGAGCGGTTGAAGGACTCGCCGTCCCGGTTGTCCTCGCCGTTGGCGTGGTTGTGCTTGTCGTTGTACGAGACCAGGTCGCGCAGGGTGAAGCCGTCGTGGCAGGTCACGAAGTTGATCGAGGCGATGGGGCGCCGGCCGTCGTCCTGGTAGAGGTCGGAGGAGCCGGTGAGCCGGGAGCCGAACTCGGCGAGGGCGGCGTTCTCGCCGCGCCACAGGTCGCGCACGGTGTCCCGGTACATGCCGTTCCACTCGGTCCACAGCGGCGGGAAGTTGCCGACCTGGTAGCCGCCCTCGCCGAGGTCCCAGGGTTCGGCGATGAGCTTGGCCTGGGAGACGACCGGGTCCTGCTGGACGAGGTCGAAGAAGGAGGAGAGCCGGTCGACCTCGTGGAACTGCCGGGCGAGGGTGGCGGCGAGGTCGAAGCGGAAGCCGTCGACGTGCATCTCGGTGACCCAGTAGCGCAGCGAGTCCATGATCAGCTGGAGCACGTGCGGGCTGCGCATCAGCAGGCTGTTGCCGGTGCCGGTGGTGTCCTCGTAGAAGCGCTGGTCCTGGGCGAGGCGGTAGTAGGAGACGTTGTCGAGGCCGCGCAGCGACAGGGTCGGGCCGAGGTGGTTGCCCTCGGCGGTGTGGTTGTAGACGACGTCGAGGATCACCTCGATGCCGGCCGCGTGCAGCGCCTTGACCATCGACTTGAACTCCTGGACCTGCTGGCCGCGGTCGCCGGTGGAGGAGTAGGAGGAGTGCGGGGCGAAGAAGCCGATGGTGTTGTAGCCCCAGTAGTTGGCCAGGCCCAGGTCGCGCAGCCGGTGGTCGCGGACGAACTGGTGCACCGGCATCAGTTCGATGGCGGTGACGCCGAGTTTGGCGAGGTGCTCGATCACCGCCGGGTGGGCGAGGCCCGCGTAGGTGCCGCGGATCTCCTCGGGGATGCCGGGGTGCAGCCGGGTGAGGCCCTTGACGTGGGCCTCGTAGATGACGGTGCGGTGGTAGTCGGTGCGCGGCGGCCGGTCGGTGCCCCAGTCGAAGTACGGGTTGACGACCACCGAGTGCATGGTGTGCGGGGCGGAGTCGAGGTCGTTGCGGCGTTCGGGGGCGCCGAAGTGGTAGCCGTAGACGGACTCGTCCCAGTCGATGTGCCCGCTCATCGCCTTGGCGTACGGGTCCAGCAGCAGCTTGGCCGCGTTGTGCCGCTGGCCCAGGCCCGGGTTGTACGGGCCGTGCACGCGGAAGCCGTAGCGCCGGCCGGGCTGGACGCCGGGGAGGTAGGCGTGCCGGACGAAGGCGTCCGTCTCGCGCAGTTCGACGGCGGTCTCGGAGCCGTCCTCCTCGATCAGGCACAGCTCGATCCGGTCGGCGCTCTCGGAGAACACCGCGAAGTTGGTGCCGGCCCCGTCGTAGGTGGCGCCGAGGGGGTAGGGCTGTCCGGGCCAGACCTGCATGAGTCCTCAACTTCCTTGACTGCGACGGAAACTGACGCTTGGTCGGACGAGCTGCCTGCCCGGACCCGGTCGGGGCCTTCCCGGCCGGGCGGCCGGGCATGTGCGGCGCTCGCGCGCCGTGACGTACGGCACAGTCGGCATACTCCCCGAGCCTTCCCCCGGCAGCCGGGACACGCGGCCCCGGTTCGCCCGAACGGGTGTCCGCCCGCCCATTCCTGTGAAGAGTCCACCGGCCCCGCCCGCGCCCGCCGGCGCGGCCCCTGCGCCATCCGGCTGCGGGCCGCTCGCGCCGGGCAGTACCCTTGATCGTCCGGCCGCCCCCGGCCGGTGGCGATCCGTCAGCGGCCGACCCGCCGACCCGCCGGTCGCGGCCGAGGACCGGGGCGAAGCGGCCGGCCAGAGCGAAGCAGCAAGCAGATGAGGTGGCGCATGGTGTTCCCCGCCGGCGGCCGCGGCTCCGGGCCGGGCGGCCCCGACCGGGGCGGTGTCCGCAGCGAGGCACCCACCGTGGTCATGCGCCCCACCCTGACCGGCCGCACCCTGGTGCCCGCCCAGAGCGGCCCGGTCGAGGTCCCCGCCCTCGCCTGGTCCGGCGCCGAATGGGAGGACGCCTACCAGCGGGTCCGGCTCTCCGGCCGCGCCTACGTCTGGCTCAACCTCGTCGAGCAGCGGCTGCGCTCCCTCGTCGACGAGGTGCTGCACCCCATCTACGCGCCCGCCCACGGCGAGGACTGGGTCACCGCCGCCGCCGGCCCCGCCGGCGAGGAGTGGGCCCACCGGGCCGGCGCCGTCCGCGAGGTCAGCCGCCGCAAGGGCTACCTCCTCGACCCGGCCGACGACGACCCGCTGGTCTTCCTCACCCTGCCCCAGCTGCGCGAACTCATGGTCCAGCACTGGCCCTGCTTCGAGCCCTACCTCGCCGACCGGCGCGAGATCGAACTCGCCCTCGACGAACTCGAAGTCGCCCGGCACGTCGTCTCCCGCAACCGCGTCCTCACCGGCACCGTCCTCGCCCAGACCGAACGCGCCGCCGCCCGGCTGCTCGCCGTCCTCGACGGCGGCGCCGGCGGGGTGCCCGCCGACGTCGTCGAATCCCTCGTCGCCGGCCGCTACGCCGACGTCGTCGCCGTCCACGCCGACCGGGTCCGGCTGCAGCGCGACCTGCCCGTCGAGGACCTGCTCGACGGCGCCCGGCGGCTCGACGCGCTCGGCATCGGCCTCGGCATGCTCTGCCAGAACTACACCGGCAAGCGCCTCGTCCGCCTCGCCGGCGAGGGCTGCCGCGTCCGGCTGCTCTTCCTCAACCCGGCCAGCAGCGCCGTGCGCCGCCGCGAACGCGAACTCGGCCTCGGACGCGGCGAACTGGCGCGCTCCATCGAGATGAACATCATGCACGTGCGGCGGGTCCGGGCCCGGCTGCGCGACCAGGGCGGCTTCGAGATCCGGGTCTTCGACGAGACCCCGCGCTTCACCGCCTACCTCGTCGAAGGCCCCCGCACCCCCGGCCAGGCCGGCGGCCGCGGCCGCAGCCGCGACCTCGGCGTCGTCCAGCCCTACCTGCGCCGCGCCCGCGGCATGGAATCGCCCGCCCTCGTCCTGCGCGGCGGCGCCGGCCAGCAGCCCGGCGGCACCGAACCCGGCCTGCTGGACGTCTACCGCGAGGAGTTCGAAGGCGCCTGGGGCGACTCCCGGCCCGTCTCCTGACCCGCCGTCCGGATCCTGGGAAACCCCCTGGTCACGGCCGGGCGCGCGCTGCCAGACTGCGGGCCGTGAACAGCGATCCCGGCTGGAGCCTGCGCCCCGCCACCGCCGCCGACGTCGAACCCCTCGCCGAGCTCCGGGCCCAGGTCATGCGCGCCGACCTCGAACGGCTCGGCCGCTACGACGACCACCGCGTCCGCCAGCGGCTGCGCGACAACTTCTCGCCCCGGCACACCACGGTCGTCCTGGTCGACCACGCGCTCGCCGGGTGCGTCACCGTCCGCCCCGACGAGCGGGGCGGACGCTACCTCGAGTACTTCTACCTCCGGCCGCAGCACCAGGGCCGCGGCCTCGGCACCGCCGTCCTGCGCCACGTCCTCGCCGAAGCCGACGAGGCCGGCGAACCCGTACGCCTCCAGGCCCTGCAGGGCAGCGCCTCCCGCCGGCTCTACGAACGGCACGGCTTCACCGCCGAGCGCGAGGACCCGATCGACGTCTTCATGCACCGCCCGGCACCCTCCGCGCCCACCCCCTGACACCCGGCGATCCCCACGAACCGGCTGGCCAGGGCCGTTGTCCACGTGGTAGTCATGACCCCCGTGACGATCACGGGGGATGACGGCGCGGTTCTGCGCCTGGACGATGTACACCGCACCTACGGCACCGGCCCGGAGGCCGTCCGCGCACTCAGGGGGGTGCACGTCGCCTTCGACCGCGGCACCTTCACCGCCGTCATGGGCCCCTCCGGCTCCGGCAAGAGCACCCTGCTCCAGTGCGCCGCCGGCCTCGACCGGCCCGACCACGGCCGCATCACCCTCGACGGCACCGACCTCGCCGGCCTCACCGAGACCCAGCTCACCGTCCTGCGCCGGCAGAAGCTCGGCTTCGTCTTCCAGGCCTTCAACCTGGTCGGCTCGCTCACCGCCGAACAGAACGTCGGCCTGCCGCTGCGCCTGGCCGGCCGCCGCCCCGACCGCGCCGAAGTCCACCGCGCCCTCGCCCAGGTCGGCCTCGGCGAACGCACCGCCCACCTGCCCTCCCAGCTCTCCGGCGGCCAGCAGCAGCGCGTCGCCATCGCCCGCGCCCTCATCACCCGCCCCCGCATGCTGTTCGCCGACGAACCCACCGGTGCCCTCGACAGCAGCAGCAGCCGCGACGTCCTCGCCCTGCTGCGCGACCTCGTCGACCGCGAGGGCCAGAGCACCGTCATGGTCACCCACGACCCCGTCGCCGCCTCCTACGCCGACCGCGTCCTCTTCCTCGCCGACGGCCGCGTCGTCGACGACCTCGAACGCCCCACCGCCCGCCAGGTCGCCGAGCGGATGACCGCCCTGGAGACCGCCGCATGAGCACGCGAACCGAGCGGACCGACCACGGCGGCTCCCTCACCACCCTGCTGCCCGTCGCCGCCGCCGGCCTGCGCCGCCGCAAGACCGCCTTCGCCGGCTCCTACCTCGCCCTCACCCTCGGCGTCACCCTCGTCGCTACCACCGGCAGCCTGCTCCACCAGACCGCCGGCGACGACTCCCCGCTCGGCGCACCCTCCCTGCACAAGGTGCTGCTGTTCACCGCCGCCATGGCCGCCTTCGTCGCCGTCTTCGTCGTCGCCGGCACCTTCGCCTTCGCCGTCGCCCAGCGCCGGCAGGAGATCGCCATGCTCCGCGCGGTCGGCGCCACCCCCCGCCAGATCGTCTGGCTGATCACCGGCGAAGCCGCCGTCGTCGCCCTCGCCGCCGCCCTCAGCGGCTGCCTCCTCGCCCTGCCCGGCGCCCCCGCCCTCGCCGCCTGGCTCGTCGACCGCGGCGCCGCCCCCGAAGGCTTCACCGCCCACCCCGCCGCCGGCCCCATGCTGCTCGCCGCCGCCACCGGCCTCGCCGTCGCCCTCCTCGGCGCCGTCACCGCCGCCGTCCGCGCGGGCCGGGTCCGCGCCGCCGAAGCCCTCGCCGACGCCGCCGTCGACCGCAAGGTCATGACCCCGCTGCGCTGGGCCGCCGCCCTCACCGGCCTGCTCACCCTGTTCGGCGCCGCCGGCTACTACCTCGCCGCCCCCACCATGCCCCCCACCCCCGGCGACCAGGCCGGCGATCCGCAACTCGCCTCCCAGTGGGTCCTCGGCGCCGACCTGGCCGTCATCACCTCCATCGCCCTCCTCGCCCCCGTCCTCGTCCCGCCGCTCGTCCGGCTGCTCACCGCCCCGCTCGCCCGCGCCACCGCCGCCGCCCCGCTGCTCGCCCGGCAGAACGCGCTCACCGCCGTCCGCCGCACCGTCTCCACCGCCACCCCCGCCTTCCTCGCCATCGCGCTCACCGGCACCGTCGTCGGCTCCACCGCCGCCTTCGCCGACGCCATGACCGCCCAGAACCGCGCCACCACCGCCGCCCGCTACGTGCTGCGCCCCGGCACCCAGCCACTGCCCGCCGACACCCTGCGCCGGCTCACCGCCGGCCGGCCCGGCCTGCACGCCACCGCCACCACCCCCACCGTCGTCACCGGCCTCGGCGCCGACACCGCCGCCTTCGACGACCACGGCGAGGACTCGCCCGCCAGCGTGCCCTCCGCCGCCACCGTCGTCGACGGCGACCTCGCCACCGCCTGGACCCTCCCCGCCGTCCAGGGCAACCCCGCCGACCTGCACGGCGCCACCCTCGCCCTCTCCACCGACCAGGCCCGCGGCCACGGCGTGCACCTCGGCGACCACGTCAACCTGCGCCTCGCCGACGGCACCGTCACCACCCTGCGCCTCGCCCTCGTCTACCGCACCCAACTCGGCCTCGACGAGATCCTGCTCAGCGGCGACGCCGCCACCCCCCACCTCCCCGGCGCCCGGCCCACCGCCGTCCACCTCGACGCCGAACCCGCCGACCGCCTCGGCGCCACCCTCACCGACTCCCGCGACCCCGGCCCCGACCCCGGCGCCCACTACGCCTGGATCGCCACCACCACCATCCTCGGCCCCGCCCTGCTCTACGCCCTCATCGCCATCGTCAACACCATGGTCATGAGCACCGCCGACCGCCGCCGCGACTTCGACGTGCTGCGCCTCGCCGGATCCGTGCGCCGCCAGGTGCTGGGGACCGTCGCCCTCGAAGCCGTCCTCGTCGTCGCCACCGCCGCCGTGCTCGCCCTCGCCGTCACCGCCCTCACCCAGTACGGCACCACGGCGCTGATCAACCACCGCATCCTCGCCGGCCAGACCACCGTCCCGCTCCACCTGCCCTGGCCCGCCCTGGCCGTCGCCGCCGCCGTCTGCCTCGCCCTCGCCACCACCGCGGCCCTGCTCCCCAGCCGACTCGCCCTCACCCGCCCCGCCGCCGCCCACTGACCGGCCCCCGGGCCGCCCCAGGGCCGGGTTGTCGGTGGGGCAGGTGATGATAGGGGCTGTTTCGCGCAGCCGGACGGAAGGACACACCCCCATGAGCTGGTGGCAGCAGCCACTGGTCGGCTTCGACCTGGAGACCACGGGCACCGACCCGGCCGTGGACCGCATCGTCACGGCCGCCCTCGTGGACACCGTCGGAGCCGCCCGGGTGGGCGCCGCGCACTGGCTGCTCGACCCGGGCGTGCCGATCCCCGCCGAGGCAGAGGCGATCCACGGCATCGGCGACGACCTCGCCCGCCGCAAGGGCAGACCGGCCAAGGAAGCCGTCGAGGAGATAGCCGCCGCCCTCTGCGAACGGCTCGCCGCCGGACGGCCCGTCGTCGCCTTCAACGCGCCCTTCGACCTCTCCCTGCTCGACGCCGAACTGCGCCGCCACGGCCTCGCCACCCTCGCCGAACGCCTCGGCGGGCCCGTCCGCCCCGTCCTCGACGCACTCGTCATCGACCGCGCCGTCGACAAGTACCGCAAGGGCTCCCGCACCCTCCAGCGGGTCTGCGAGCTGTACGGCGTCGAGCTGACGGACGCCCACGAGGCCGGCAGCGACGCGCTCGCCGCCGTCCGCGTCGCCGTCGCCCTCGCCGAGCGCTACCCCGCCGAGGTCGGCACCCCCACCCCCGAGGACCTGCACCGGCAGCAGATCGGCTGGTACCGGGACTGGGCCGAGAGCCTGCAGGCCTGGCTGCGCCGCGGCAAGGACCCGCAGGCCGAGGTCGACCCGCGCTGGCCGTCGAGGTAGCGCCACCGCCCCGCCCGCCCCACCGACCTGCCCGGCTTCCCCGCCCTCGCAGTGCAGGTCGAGCACTTCCCGGCAGGTCCACCGGCTGCGCGTGCCGTAGGCCCGGCCTGACGGGCCCGCTACGCCGCCGGGAAGTCGAAGGTGTAGCCCTGGGCGACGAGCCACGGCAGCAGTTGCTTGAGCGCGGCCACCGTCTGGCCGCGGTCGCCGCCGCCGTCGTGCATCAGGACCACCCCGCCGGGCCTGAGCTGGCTCTGCACGGCGGAGACGATCGCGGGCACGCCCGGACGGGACCAGTCGCGCGGGTCGACGGACCAGCCGAGCGAGGACATCCCCAGGCCCGCGGTGATCTGCTCGTTGTCGGCGTTGAAGCCGCCGCCCGGGGCGCGGAACCAGCCGACCGCGGTGCCGGGCCCGCCCGCCCGGACGATCATGTCGCGGGCGGCGGTGATCTCGTACACGGCCTTGTCGTGCGGCAGCTTCGCGAACGGCTGCGGGTGGTGCACGCTGTGGTCGCACAGCCGGTGCCCCTCGGCCAGGACGCGCTTGACCAGGGCCGGGTTGGCGGCGGCGTTCTGCCCGATCTCGCAGAAGGTGGCCTTGACGCCGTACTGGGCGAGCAGGTCGAGGATCGGGCCGGTCGCGGGGCCCGGGCCGTCGTCGAAGGTGAGGGCGACGGTACGGCCGCCGGAGGCGGTGGAGCCGATCACCTTGCCGGCGCCCGCGTGCCCGGGCGGCGGAGCCGGGGTGCCGGACGGGGTGCCGGACGGCGTGCCCGGGGCGGTGGACGTGCCCGGGGCGGTGGGCGTGCGCGGCTTCGCGGCCACGGGCGGCGCGGCGGAGGCGGGAGCGCCGTCCGAGCCGGGCGTCGGCGCGATGGCGGTGGCGGGCCCGCCGGCCGGGGCGCTCGGGGCGGTCGGGGCGGTCGGCGACAGGGTGATCGGGGACTGCCCGGCGCCCGTGGTGCCGGCGGCGGACTGCTGCAGTGCCCCGCTGGCGGTGCCGCACGCGGCCAGGCCCAGCGCGGCCGCCACCGCGACGCAGCCCCCGACCAGCCGACGACGGGCCCGGGAGACGCGCGAGGGGGCGAAGGGGCGGCGGTCGTCGGTCCGGTGCATGGCGGCGGCTCCTGAGGTACGAGACGGGTGCCGATTCCTCGGTCAGGATGACTGTCCGATAGGACGCCGATCGTACGTGCCCCGGTTGCGGACCGGACCGAACCCGCGTAGGAGCCTTCTCACACCCGCCCGGCTCGCCACATCCCCGTCAGAACGGGTACCAGCGCACCCCCGTGTCCCCGTCCCGCAGCGAGGCGACCCGGCGCCGGAACTCCGCGAGCGCGGCCGGGCTGCTCGCGGCCTGCTGCGCCACCCAGGAGGCGCTGGCCGTCTCCCGGGCGCCGCGCAGCACCGTGAAGCCGGGCCACTCCCGCACGTCCCAGCCGTAGGCCTCGGTGAACGCGCGGTACTCCTCGGCGGGCACCCCGTACCGGTCCTGGCTGAGCGCGAGGACCACCAGGTCGTGCTCCCGCAGGTCGTCGGCGACGAATTCGAGGTCGAGCAGCACCGGCCCGTCCGGCCCGACGTGGACGTTGCGCGGCAGCGCGTCGCCGTGGACCACCCCGGGGTGCAGCCGCGGGACGAGGTCCTCCAGGGCGGCCGCGAAGGCGTCCCGGCGGTGGCGCAGGAAGGCGACGTCCGCCGGGTCGACCTGCCCCTCGGCGGAGGCGAGCCAGCGCTCGACCGGGGCCAGCAGGTCGCGCCGCCCGAGCGGGACGGGCGGCAGCGGCAGCCGGTGCAGGGCGCGCAGCAGCGGGGCGAGGTCCACCGGCCGGGCGGGGCGGACGGCGGGGGCGAGCCGGTGCCAGAAGGTGACCGGGTGTCCGTGCGAGAGCTGGGGCTCGGCGGCGAGCGCCTCGTACGGGCGGACCACCGGCACGCCCTGCCCGGCCAGCCAGTGGGCGACGGTCAGCTCGCGGTGCGCCCGGTCGTACAGTTCGGGGCCGCGGGCGACCTTGGCGACCACGGCCGGGTCACCGAGGTCGAAGACGGCGTTCTCACCGAGCGCGATCAGCCGGGCGTCGCCGGGCCCGGGCAGGCCGGCGGACTCGCAGGCGTGGGCGAGCAGCAGCCGGGCGCGGCCCTCGTCGAAGGGGATCATGGCTGGGCTCCGTTCCCGCCGGCGTCCGTCCGGTGGATCCCGGACGGTGATCATCATCCCAAAGCGGCCGCGGGCACGCAGCGGCGCCGGGCCCGCAGCACGCGGGGCCCGGCGCCGGGAGGCGGTCCCTAGTCGCGGACCAGGCGGCGCCGTCCGGCCCTCGGCTTGGTGACGGTGGCCGGGGCGGGGGCCGCCGCGGTGGCGGGCTCGCCGTGCGAGAGGTCGGGCAGCCAGCCGAGCCAGCGCGGCAGGTACCAGTTGCGCTCGCCGAGCAGGCTCATCACGGCGGGCAGCAGCACCGCGCGGATCACCGTCGCGTCGATCAGCACCGCGACGGCCAGGCCGACGCCCATCTGCTTCATCGCCTGCATGGACAGGGTGCCGAAGACCGCGAACACCGCCACCATGATCACCGCGGCGCTGGTGACCACCCCGGCCGTGGATCGGATGCCGTGGGCGATCGCGGCCCGGGTGGCCAGCCCGCGGTCGCGGCTCTCCTTGATCCGGGAGACCACGAAGACGTGGTAGTCCATCGAGAGCCCGAAGAGGATCACGAAGAGGAACAGCGGCACCCAGGACTCGACGGCGCCGACCCCGGCGGTGCCGAGCAGCGAGGCGCCCACGCCGTGCTGGAAGACGAGCGTCAGCACCCCGTACGCGGCGCCCACCGACAGCAGGTTGAGCACCACGGCGGTCGCCGCGATGGTCAGCGAGCGGAACGAGGTGAGCATCAGCAGGAAGGCGAAGGCGACGACGAAGCCGAAGACCAGCGGCATCGAGCCGGTCATCTTGGCGTTGAAGTCGTACGAGCCGGCGGTGCGTCCGGTGACCGGGGCCTCGGTGCCGGGCACGGTGAGGACGGTCGCGGGCACCAGGTCCTCGCGCAGGGCCTTCAGGGCGGCGTTGCTGACGGAGTCGTTGCCGGTGCCGTCGAGCGGGATGTCGACGGTGGCGACGTTCTGTTCGGCGTGCACGGTGACGTCGATCGGTCCGTGCATCCGGCCGCTGGCCAGGGCCCGGGCCTTGAGGTCGGCGATCGCGGAGGTCATGGCGGGGGAGGAGATGTCGGTGGACCTGATCACCACGGTGGCCGGCGCGGGGCTGCCGGGGAAGGCGGCCTCGATCTTCTGCGAGGCGGCCACCAGGGCGTTGCCCTCGGGCAGTTGCTGCTGGAAGGTCAGGTTGGCGGTGTGCATGGTGAGCAGCGGCGCGGCCAGGCCGAGCAGCAGGCCGCCGGCGAGGACGGTGGCGGCGAGCGGGCGGCGCAGCACGGGGGTGAGCACGGCGTTCCAGAACCGTCCGCCGTTCTGCAGGGCGTCCGGGCGGCGCAGCCTGCCGAGGAGCGGGACCCGGCCCTTCTCGACGCGGTCGCCGAGCAGGGACAGCAGGGCGGGCAGCACGGTGAGGGAGCCGAGGACGGCGGTGACGACGACCACGATGGTGGCGAAGGCCATGGCGCGGAAGTCGGCGATCCCGGTGAGGAACATGCCGGCCATGGCGACGACGACGGTGATGCCGGAGACCAGGACGGCCCGGCCGCTGGTGGCGGCGGCGATGCTCAGCGCGGTGGCGGCGTCGCGCCCGGCGGCGCGCTCCTCGCGTTCGCGGCGCAGGTAGAAGAGGCAGTAGTCGACGCCCACGGCGAGGCCGACGAGCAGCATCACCGAGCTGGCGTCGTTGCTGGTGTGCAGCAGGCCGCTGCCGAGCGTGACCAGCCCGCTGGCGGCGACGAAGGCGGTGAGGGCGAGCACGACCGGCAGGACGGCGGCGACGAGGGCGCCGAAGGCGATCAGCAGGATGCCGAGGGCGAGCGGCACGGCGGTCCACTCGGCGCGGGCGAAGTCGTGGTTGAACTGGTCCTGGATCCACTTGCCGGAGCTGGCGTCGCCGAGTTCGACGACGGTGAGGTCGGGGTGGGCCCGCTGCACGCCGGCCACCGCGGCCACCACGTCCTGGACGTTCTTGACGGCCTCGTCGTGGTCGCCCCGGAGGGTGAGCAGGACGAGGGCGGAGTGGCCGTCCGCGGAGACGGCCTTGGTGTCGTAGGGGGAGCGGACCGCGGTGGTGCGGCCGGTGCCGGTCGCGGCGTCGACGACCTGGGCGACGGCGGCGCGGAAGGCCGGGTCGTCGGCGCCGCGGGTGGCGCTCTGGACCAGCACGGTCTCGCCGGCCGGGCTCTGCAGGCCGGCCCGGTCGAGGATCCGTGCGGCGCGGGAGACCTGTCCGGGCATGGACTCGGCCTCGGTCACGGTGGTGCTGCCGTGCATGCCGCCGAGCACGGCGGCCAGGACGACGAAGAGCAGCCAGCCGAAGACGGCCGTCTTGCGGTGGCGGGCGCTCCAGGCGCCCATCGCGGCGGCCGGGCCGAGTCTGGTTTTCACGGGGTTCCCCCAGGTAGAGCGGCGGTCGTCGCCGGGCGGGCCGGTGTCGGCCCGGACGCCGTCGCGGTGGTCGCCGGCTGCGCTTCCGGCGTCGCAACCAACAGTAGGGAGTGGGGACTTGGGCGGTAAACCGGCTGGCGGGTGAGTGGCTCCTGGGGGCAGCATCGGGGTCGGGGTGGGGTTTTCCCCACCCCCGGACCCGGATTTCTCCTCCCCCGGGGTGGGCTGCGGCTCCACCCTGAGGGGGAGAAGTCTCCACCCCGAGCACGAGGTCAACGGGGGTGCGGGCGGGTGACACTGGGTCAGGGACCTTTGAGGGTCGGTCCCTTACGGGGGTTGGAACACGGGGGCTCCTTGCCGGGCGGCAAGCAAGTACTCGTAGGATGGCGCCCGAACCTACTTACCTGCCGACCGGTAAGGGGCTGCCTCCGCGCGCCTCCGGCCGGTCCTGCCGCTGCCCGGCGGCCCGTTCCACGGGGCTGCGGTGAACCATGCCCAGGAGGCATCACGAGCATGTTCCACCGACTAGGACAATTCGTCGTACGCCGTGCGTGGTGGGTGATCGCCGCATGGGTCGTCGCGGCCTTCGCGATCATCGCGGGCGCACCGCAGCTGAAGTCCAACTCCGACGAATCGGCGTTCCTGCCCAAGCACTACGAGTCCATCCAGGCGTCGGACCTGCAGCAGAAGGCCTTCCCGTCCAACATCTCCCCCGGGGCGCTGCTGCTCTTCCAGCGCAACGACGGCGGCGCGCTGGACGAGGGTGACAAGGCCACCATGGCCAAGGTCATCCAGGGCCTGGCGGACAAGCACATCGAGCTGGTCGACCAGGTCCTGCCGGTCAACGAGCAGGGCTACTCCGCGGACAAGAAGTTCGCGATGTCGATGGTCTCCATCGACAAGTCCAAGTTCGCGGACGACAAGTTCCCCGAGGCCGCCAAGAAGCTCCGCGAGGAGGGCACCGCCCTCACCTCCGGCACCAGCGTCAAGGTCCAGGTCGGCGGCGCGGCCGCGTCCAACCTCGACCAGAAGGACGCCGGCTCCACCGCGCAGATGCTGATCGGCCTCGGCACGATCGTGATCATCCTGCTCACGCTCGGCATCATCTTCCGCAGCCCGATCATCGCGCTGCTGCCCGTCGTCACCGTCATCGTCTACTCGATGGTCGCCACCGGCCTGATCGGCTTCGCCGCCGACTGGTTCGGGCTCAAGGCCGACAACTCCATGGAGATGATCCTCACGGTCGTCCTCTACGGCGTCGGCACCGACTACTTCCTGTTCCTGATGTTCCGCTACCGCGAACGGCTGCGGGCCGGGGACGACCGCAGGACGGCCGTGGCCAACGCGGTCGGCCGGGTCGGCGAGGCCATCACCTCCGCCGCCGGCGCCGTCGTGGTCGCCTTCGCCGTGCTCGTCCTGTCCAGCCTCGGCATGTTCAAGGCGCTCGGCCCCGCGCTGGCCATCGCCGTCGCGGTCACCGCGGTCGCCTCGGTCACCCTGGTGCCCGCGATCATCTCCCGCATTCCGGAGAAGGTCCTGTTCTGGCCCTCCAAGGCCTGGCAGCGCGAGCCGTCCAACGCCCGCTTCGCCGCGATCGGCCGCACCGTCGGCCGCCGCCCCGCCGCCACCGCCGTGCTCTCCGGCCTGGTGATGGTCGGCCTCGCGGTCGCCGCGCTCGGCTACAAGGGCACCTTCGACATGGCCGGCAGCTCCATGCCGAAGAACAAGGAGTCGATGGTCGTCCAGGACACCATGGCCAAGGCCTTCTCGGCCGGCGCCGGCGACCCCGCGCACGTCTACCTGACCAGCCAGAACGGCAGCAAGCTCGACCCGGCCGCCCTCCAGGGCTACGTCTCCGACCTGGGCAAGGTCCCGGGCGTCTCCCAGGCCGCCATGGACTCCGAGCACAGCGTCAGCCCGGACGGCCAGACCGTCGACATCACCCTGGTCCTCGCGGACGACTCGGCCAGCAACAAGGCCATCGACACCATCGGCGACGTCCGCAAGGCCGCGCACGACAAGGCGCCCGAGGGCACCAAGGCGCTGGTGGCCGGCACCGCCTCCGTGTACAAGGACATCAACACGGCGATGGCGCACGACTACAGCCTGGTCTTCCCGATCGCCGCCGTGCTGATCATGATCATCCTGGGCCTGCTGCTGCGCAGCGTCGTCGCGCCCTGGTACCTGATGGCCTCGGTCGGCCTCGGCTTCGGCGCCACCCTCGGCGCCACCACCCTGGTCTTCCAGGACTTCAAGGGCGAGCCCGGCCTGATGTTCATGCTGCCGATCCTGATCTACCTGTTCGTGGTCGCGCTCGGCACCGACTACAACATCCTGATGATCGCCCGACTGCGGGAGGAGGCCCGCGAGGGCCGCGACCCGCGCGAGGCGGCCAGCATGGCCATCCGCCACGGCGGCCCGACCGTCGCCGCCGCCGGCTTCATCCTCGCGGGCACCTTCGCGACGATGCTGCTGGCCGGCAACACCCTGTCCAGCGAGATGGGCTTCTCGATCGCCATGGGCATCCTCATCGCGGCCTTCGTGATGGCGATGTTCTTCACCCCGGCGCTCACCGCCCTGCTCGGCCAGCGCGCCTGGTGGCCCGGCCACGCCGACACCGGCGGCCACGGCGCGGGCCAGGCCCCGCTCGCCGGCAGCCACGGCGTGCCGGAGCCGGCCGGCCGGCGCTGACCGGACCCAGCCGCGACAGGCGGCGCCCCGCTCCGGCGGGGCGCCGCCTGCCCCGTTTCCCGGGCCCGCAAACGTGATCTCCCGGGCCCCGAAATCCCCGGTCAATCGGGGTGCCACCGTGCTACAGTCGAAGCAGTTGCAGTTTTGGTTCCCATGAACGCTTGTGTGCGCCTGCTGGTCCCAACCAACAGGCGCATTTGTTTTGTCCGGTGTTTCAGTCTCCGGATGGGGATCGCGGCTACTTCGGGATTCACGAGGTGTGAATCCCTGATGCCCCAGTATGAGGAGACGGTTATGGCTACCGGCACCGTGAAGTGGTTCAACAGCGAAAAGGGCTTCGGCTTCATCGAGCAGGACGGCGGCGGCCCGGACGTCTTCGCCCACTACTCGAACATCGCCGCCCAGGGCTTCCGCGAGCTGCTCGAGGGCCAGCGCGTCGAGTTCGACGTGACCCAGGGCCAGAAGGGCCCGCAGGCCGAGAAGATCACCGTCATCGGCTGACGTCAGCCTCCACGCTGACGCGCGATCTCGTGATCCCGTGAAGCGGGGGCCCGCACCGGACACCGGTGCGGGCCCCCGTTCATGCCGCCGAACGGCCGGGGCGGCGCACTCCCTGACGACGGCCGAACCAGCCCCGCACACGGGCTGACGACCGACGAACGGAGACCCCGTGACCACCCCTGCCCGCCCGCCGCGCGACCGCGCCGCCACCGCCCGTACCACCGCCCGCACCGACGCCCGCGGCGAGGCCCGCGGCGACCAGGGCCGCCGCGGCGCGAACACCGAGCGCACCGCCCGTACGGACCGCGCCGCCGAGCGCCCGCGCAAGCCGCGCGGCCGCACCGGCGCCCCCCAGCAGACCGGCGCCCCCAAGGGCGCCCGCCGCGCCGCCGCGCCCGAGGCCGCCGACTTCACCGTCGTCGAGGGCACCCCGGCCCGCCCGCCGGCGGCCACCTTCGCCGAGCTCGACCTGCCCAAGGCGATCCTCAGCGCGCTCACCCGCGAGGGCGTCACCGAGCCGTTCCCGATCCAGGGCGCCACCCTGCCGGACTCCATCGCCGGCCGCGACGTGCTCGGCCGCGGCCGCACCGGCTCCGGCAAGACCCTCGCCTTCGGCCTGCCGCTGCTCGCCCGCACCGCCGGGCGCCGCGCCACCGGCCGCTACCCGCTGGCCCTCGTCCTGGTGCCCACCCGCGAGCTCGCCCAGCAGGTCACCGAGGCGCTCACCCCCTACGCCACCGCCGTCAACCTGCGGATCACCACCGTCGTCGGCGGCATGTCGATCAACCGGCAGTCCAACGCGGTGCGCCGCGGCACCGAGGTGCTGGTCGCCACCCCGGGCCGCCTCGACGACCTGATCGGGCGCGGCGACGTCATCCTCTCCGACGTCGCGATCACCGTCCTCGACGAGGCCGACCAGATGGCCGACATGGGCTTCCTGCCGCAGGTCAGCAAGCTGCTGGAGCAGGTCGCCGAGGGCGGGCAGCGGATGCTGTTCTCCGCCACCCTGGACCGCAACGTCGACCGCCTGGTCAAGCGCTTCCTCACCGACCCGGTGACCCACTCGGTCGACCCCTCGGCCGGCGCCGTCACCACCATGGACCACCACGTCCTGCAGCTCGACCCGGCCGACAAGGCCTCCACCACCGCGCACATCGCCTCCCGCGACGGCCGGGTGATCATGTTCGTGCACACCAAGCACGGCGCCGACCGGCTCGCCAAGCAGCTGCTCGCCAACGGCGTCAAGGCCGCGGCCCTGCACGGCGGCAAGTCCCAGCCGCAGCGCAACCGCGTCCTCGACCAGTTCCGCGACGGCCTCGTCACCGCGCTGATCGCCACCAACGTCGCCGCCCGCGGCATCCACATCGACGGCCTCGACCTCGTCGTCAACGTCGACCCGCCCATCGACCACAAGGACTACCTGCACCGCGGCGGCCGCACCGCCCGGGCCGGCGAGTCCGGCACCGTCGTCACCCTGGTGCTGCCCGAGCAGCGCCGCGAGGTCAACCGGCTGATGACCGTCGCCGGCATCCGCCCCACCGTCACCAAGGTCCGCCCCGGCGACGCCGACCTCACCCGGATCACCGGCGCCCGCACCCCCAGCGGCGTCCCGGTCAGCATCGTGGTGCCCGTGCCCGTCGTCGAGCCCGCCGCCGCGGCCAAGTCCGACAAGCCCGCCACCCCGCGCCGCCGGCCCGGCAAGCGCTCCGCGCTGCCCGCCGACGTCGACATGAACGGCAACCCGCGCCGCCCCCGCCCCAAGACCGCCCAGGGCGGCGGCACCGGACGCCCGCAGGCCGCCGGCTTCATCGGCCGCTCCGCCGGCCGCGCCAAGCCCGGCAGCGGCTCCAAGTCCGGCTCCAACTACGGCACCGGCCGCCAGCGCCGCACCCTCGACTAGCGGAACCCGCACCCGCACCCGCACCCCCCACCGGCCGCGCCGGGGCCCAGCCCCGGCGCGGCCGCGGCGTTTCGCGCCCCACGGTTCGACACGCGCCGCCCCCCGGCGATGTTGGCGAGGTACAGTTTTATGTACATCACCACCATCGATCGAGGAGGTGCCGGATGTCCGTGACACAGATCGACATCGATGAGGACGCGCTGGAGCGCGCGATGGCGCTCGCCGGCGTGCGGACGAAGAAGGAAGCCGTCAACCTCGCACTGCGCTACTACGCGGAGCGGCAGGAACGCGCGGCCCGCATCAGCAGGCACTTCGAGCGGGCCGCGCACTGGGGAGCGGTCGAGCAGGCCGAGCGGCTGCACCGGGCGGAGAAGGACGGTCGGTGATCTACCTCCTCGACACCTCCGCGCTCTTCCGGCTGCTGCGCGACCCGAAGCTCCAGGAGGCCTGGTACGACGCGATCGACGCGGGGTCGATCGCGTCGTGCTATCCGCAACGCGCCGAGTTCCTCTACAGCGCGCGCGACGGCCGGGAGTACGACGAGATCGCCGAGATGTTCGCCGACCTCTACCCGGACGTCTCGGTGCCGAAGGGAGCGGGGCGCTGGATCGACACCGTGCAGCGGCGGATGGCGCTCGCCGGGCAGCACCGCAGCGCCTCCGCGGTCGACCTCGTGATCGCGGCGACCGCCGCGCACCACGGGCTGACGGTCCTCCACGACGACGCGGACTACCGCACCGTGGCACGGCACGCCCCCGACCTCAGCGAGCACAGCGTCCTCGACTGCGCATGAGCGAACCTCAGGCCGCCAGCGCCCCGGCCGTGGCGCGGGCCTCGTCGTAGCGGCGCAGGAGCAGGGCGGCGAGTTCCGGGGCGGCGCCGAGGACGGGGGCGAGCAGGTCGGCTCCGGCGGCGGCCCCGGCGATGCGGTCGGGCAGCCGGCCGGGGGCCAGCAGGTAGGGGGAGACGGCGGTGCGCTCCGCGCCGGCGGCGCGCAGGGCGGCGAGGGCGTCGGGCACCCGCGGCCCGGCCGCGGAGGCGTAGGCGACCTCGACGGCCGCCCAGCCGCGGGTGCGCCGCCACTGGGCGGCGACCGCCCGGGTGGCGGCGTCGGCGGCCGGGTCGGAGGAGCCGGCCGCCGCCAGGACCACGCCGGTGCGGGCCCGCTCGGCGGCGCCGCGCAGGGCCGGGTCGGTCTCGGCGAGGCGGCGGTCCAGGGCGGCGAGCAGCAGCGGGGACGGCCCGAGGACGTCCGCGACGGGCAGCGCGCAGCCGGCCGAGCGCAGCGCGGCGGGGATGTCGTGCTTGGCGTGGTAGGCCCGGCCCAGCAGCAGCGGCACGGCGACCGCGTCGTCCAGCCGGCCGACCACCTGGGGGATCCGCGGCGCGCAGTGGTCCAGGTAGGCGGTGGCGACCTCCAGGCCGGGCCGGGCCGCCCGGACCCGCGCGACCAGGGCGGCCACGGTCGCGGCGTGCCGCGGGTCGCGGCTGCCGTGGGCGACGAGCAGCAGGGTGGACGTCACGGCCGGGGCCTCACCTGGTGGCGGCCAGCAGGCCGCGGTTGCGCAGCACCCGGCGCTCGATGGGGGTGAACACCAGCAGCTCGATGGCGATGCCGACGAACAGGATGAGGATGATGCCGAGCAGCACCCCGGACATGTCGGAGAACTCGCGCTGGTCCTCCAGGAAGCGGCCGAGGCCGCGCCCGAGGTCGGGGGAGGAGGCGACGAGCTCGGCGGCCATCAGCGAGCGCCAGGAGAACGCCCAGCCCTGCTTGAGCCCGGCGAGGTAGCCGGGCAGCGCGGCCGGGATGAGGACGTGCCGGGCGCCGGCCAGGCCGGTGGCGCCGATGGTGCGTCCGGCGCGCAGGAACAGCGGCGGCACCTGGTCGATGCCGGCGACCAGGCCGTTGGCGATGGACGGGACGGCGCCGAGCAGGATGACCGCGTACATCATCGAGTCGTTGATGCCGAGCCAGATCACCGCGGCGGGCACCCAGGCGACCGAGGGCAGCGACTGCAGGCCCTGGAGGACCGGCCCGATCGCGGTGCGCACCGGCCGGACGCGGGCGACGACCAGGCCGATCGGGGTGCCGATGGCGACGGCGAGCAGGAAGCCGGACAGGCCGCGCCACACGCTGGTCCAGATGATGGAGAACAGCGTGCCCTGGTACCAGAGGTCCTGCAGGGAGTGCCACACGTCCAGCGGGCTGGGCAGCTTGTAGGAGGAGGTGAGGTGCAGGCTGTAGGCGCCCTGCCACAGGGCGAGGACCACGACGACGCCGATCAGCGGCGGCAGGGCCTTGGTGCGCAGCACCTCGCCGAGCGAACTGCGCTGCGCGGAGACCGCGTCGAGGGCGTCCAGTCCGGCGCCGACGTCGGCGCTGTCGCCTCCGGTCCGGGCGGGGGCGGTGTCAGTGCTGGACATGGCGGCGGATCTCCCCACGCAGTTCTTCGGTGATCTCGATGGACAGGTCGGCGACGCCGGAGGACTCGATGCGGCGCGGCTGCGGCAGGTCGATCAGCCACTGCCGGGCGACCCGGCCGGGGCGGGAGGAGAGCAGCACGACGCGCTGGGCCAGGCGCACCGCCTCGCGCACGTTGTGGGTGACGAACAGGACGCTGAGCTGCCGTTCGGCCCAGATCCGGGTGATCTCGTCGTGCAGGACGTCGCGGGTGATGGCGTCGAGCGCGGCGAACGGCTCGTCCATCAGCAGCACCTTGCTGCCCTGGGCGAGCGCCCGGGCCATCGCGACGCGCTGGCGCATGCCGCCGGACAGCTCGTGCACCCGCTTGCCGTACGAGCCGCCGAGGCGCACGAGTTCGAGCAGGCGCTCGGCCTCGGCGCGGCGTTCGGGGCGCGGCACGCCGGCGAGCCTGAGGGCGAGTTCGATGTTCCTGCCGGCGGTGAGCCAGGGGAACAGCGCGTGCTCCTGGAACATCAGCGCCGGGCGGCCGCCGGCCACCTCGATGGTGCCGGCGGAGGGCCGGTCGAGGCCGGCGACGAGGTTGAGCAGGGTGGACTTGCCGCAGCCGGAGGCGCCGAGCAGGGTGACGAACTCGCCGGGGGCGACGTCGAGGGTGATGTCGTCGAGGACGTGGGTGCGGGCGCCGGGGCGGCCGAAGGACTTGTGGACGTGCGCGATGCGGACGGCGGGCGCGCCGGCCGGGGCGTCGACGGCGGAGGTGTCGGCCTCGGTGGTCACTGCGGGCATGGGGGCCTCCTGCACGGGAGAGGGCTGGCGGGTCGGAGCCGGGGTCCGGGCCCCGCCCGCGCCGGTGGGCATCGATCGGGGATCGACCGGGCGGGCGGGGCCGGACCGCGGAGTCACTTGGTGCCGAGTCCGGCGTCCGCCACGGCGGGCAGGCTCTTGGCCGCGAGGACCTTGTTCAGCAGGGTGAGGTCGTAGATGCCGTTCAGGTTGGGCTTCTTGAGGAGCCCGGCGGTGACGGCGTGGTCGGCCTCGGACTGCAGGGTGCCCGCCAGCGGGTCGTCCAGGAACTCGATGCCGGCCCAGGCCGGGTCGAGGACGGCCGGCTCCAGGGCGTTGCCGGCGTCCTTCTTGATGGCCTCGTTGGCGTCGGCCTTGGCCTTGTCCGGGTTGGCCTTGATGAAGGCGTTGGCGTTCACCGAGCCGCGCAGCACGGCCTCCACCACGTCCGGGTGCTCCTTGAGGAACTTCTGCGAGACGATGATGTTGGTGATCACGAACTTCTTGTCCGGCCACACGTCCTTCTCGTCGAGCAGGACCTTCGCGCCGAGGGTGACCAGCTTGGAGGCGGTCGGCTCGGGCACCCAGGCGCCGTCGATGGAGCCCTGGCGGTAGGCGTCGGGGGTGACCTTGTTGTCGGTGCGCACCACCGACACGTCGCCGGCGCCGGAGGCCGCGTCGACCTTGAAGCCCTTGCCGGCGAGGTAGTTGAGCAGTGCCACGTCCTGGGTGTTGCCGAGCTGCGGGGTGGCGATCTTCTTGCCCTTGAGGTCGTCCAGCGAGGCGACCTTGTCGGGGTTGACGACGAGCTTGACGCCGCCGGAGGCCGAACCGCCGATGATCCGCAGCGACTTGCCGTCCGACTTGGTGTAGCCGTTGATGGCGGGGGAGGGGCCGATCCAGCCGATGTCGATGGAGCCGGCGTTGAGCGCCTCGATCTCGGCGGGGCCGGCGTTGAACACCTGGGTCTTGATCTGGGTGGCGCCCAACTCCTTCTGGAATATGCCTTCCTGGAGGCCGACCAGCGGGGTGCCGTGGGTGAGGTTGGCGAAGTAGCCGATCTTCACGCTGTCCGCGGACAGCTTCGCGCCGGAGGCGGAGCCCGTACCGGCCGCGGTGGCGGCGGTGTTCGCCTTGTCGTCGGCCTTGTCGTCGGCCTTGGAGCCGTAGCCGCAGGCGGACAGCAGGGCGGCGGCGGACAGGGCGGCGACGGCGGCCGCGGCGCCGCGTCTGATCCGGCCGGCGTTCGGGCGGGCGTGGGTATGCGCAGGTGCCTGGTTCGGTGCCATGGTGGGTCCTGTTCACGGACAGACCGTCAGGAGGCGGTCCCGGGCGGACGGTTGGGAAGGTGGTGCGCGCGGCAGCGGTGTGCCGGGGGCAGGCCGGGCGGCTGTGGGGGAGGCAGCCCGGTGACAGGGCGGGTCAGCCCTGTCGGCCCGCACATCGGGTCAGGCCGCCCTGGCCGCTGCCGAGGACGCCGCTGCCGATGCGGCCGCCTTCCTTGTCCATGCCCGAGAACGCCTCGCTGGGCATCAGACCCAGTCCTCCTCTGCGGTGTCCGTGGCGCGTACGGTGTCGAACGCCTCGCCCGCCATGCCGGCGGTGAGGGTGGTGCCGTCCGCCGGGTCGATCAGCAGGAACGAGCCGGTGCGGCGGTTGGCCGCGTAGGCGTCGAGGGCCAGCGGCTCGGCGGTGCGCAGCACCACGTGGCCGATGTCGTTGACGTTCAACCCCTCGGCGCCGGAGCGCTGTTCGAGGCTGTCGATGTCGATCCGGTAGGAGATCTCCTTGACCAGCGCCCGCACGGTGCGGGTGGTGTGCTTGAGCAGCACCTTGTCCCCGGCGCGCAGCGGCCGCTCGTTGAGGTGGCTGACGGTGGCCTCGATGTCCTTGGTGGGCGCGGGAGTCGCCCCGGCCGCGATGAGGTCGCCGCGGGAGATGTCGATGTCGTCGGCGAGGCGGACGGTGACCGACTGCGGGGCCCAGGCGATGTCGGTGCGGCGGCCGAGCGCGTCGATCCCGGCGACGGTGGTGGTGTGCCCGGAGGGCAGCACGGTGACCGGGTCGCCGACCCGCAGCACGCCGGAGGCCAACTGGCCCGCGTAGCCGCGGTAGTCGGGGTGCTCCTCGGTCTGCGGGCGGATCACGTACTGGACGGGGAAGCGGGCGGGCTCGGCGCTCGGGTCGCTGCCGACCGGGACGGTCTCCAGGTGCTCCAGCAGGGTCGGGCCGCCGTACCAGTCCATGTGCGCGGACGGTTCGACGACGTTGTCCCCGGCGAGGGCGGAGATCGGCACGGCCAGCACGTCGGTGACGCCGAGCGAGGCGGCGTAGGCGGTGAACTCGGCGGCGATGGCGGCGAACACGGGCTCGGCGTAGCCGACGAGGTCCATCTTGTTGACGGCCAGCACCACGTGCGGCACCCGCAGCAGCGCGGCGACGGCGGCGTGCCGGCGGGTCTGCTCGACGACGCCGTTGCGGGCGTCGACCAGGACGACGGCGAGCTCGGCGGTGGAGGCGCCGGTCACCATGTTGCGGGTGTACTGCACGTGCCCGGGGGTGTCGGCGAGGATGAACCGGCGCCGGGGGGTGGCGAAGTAGCGGTAGGCGACGTCGATGGTGATGCCCTGCTCGCGTTCGGCCCGCAGGCCGTCGGTGAGCAGCGCGAGGTCGGGCGCGTCCTGGCCGCGGCTGCGGGAGGCGTGCTCGACGGCCTCCAGCTGGTCGGCGAGCACGGACTTGGAGTCGTGCAGGAGGCGGCCGACCAGGGTGGACTTGCCGTCGTCGACGGACCCGGCGGTGGCGAAGCGCAGCAGCGACGTGGCGGTTGCAGTGCTCATGTCTAGAAGTACCCCTCGCGCTTGCGGTCTTCCATCGCGGCCTCGGACAGCTTGTCGTCGGCGCGGGTGGCGCCGCGCTCGGTGAGGCGGCTGGCGGCGATCTCGGCGATCACGGCCTCGATGGTGGTGGCGTCCGAGTCGACGGCGCCGGTGCAGGACATGTCGCCCACGGTGCGGTAGCGGATCAGCCGCCGCTCGACGGGCTCGGTGTCCTTGGGGCCGCCCCACTCGCCGGCGGTCAGCCACATGCCGTTGCGGGCGAAGACGTCCCGCTCGTGCGCGTAGTAGATCTCCGGCAGCTCGATGCCCTCGCGCTCGATGTACTGCCAGACGTCCAGCTCGGTCCAGTTGGACAGCGGGAAGACCCGCACGTGCTCGCCGACCGCGTGCCGGCCGTTGTACAGCGACCACAGCTCGGGGCGCTGGCGGCGCGGGTCCCAGGCGCCGAACTCGTCGCGCAGGGAGAACACGCGCTCCTTGGCGCGGGCCTTCTCCTCGTCCCGGCGGCCGCCGCCGAACACGGCGTCGAAGCGGCCCTTCTCGATCGCGTCGAGCAGCGGCACCGTCTGCAGCGGGTTGCGGGTGCCGTCCGGGCGCTCGCGCAGCACGCCGCGGTCGATGAAGTCCTGGACGGAGGCGACGTGCAGGCGCAGGTTGTGCTCGGCCGCCACGCGGTCCCGGTAGGCGATCACCTCGGGGAAGTTGTGGCCGGTGTCGACGTGCAGCAGCGCGAACGGGACGGGCGCCGGGGCGAAGGCCTTCAGCGCCAGGTGCAGCATGACGATGGAGTCCTTGCCGCCGGAGAACAGGATCACCGGGCGCTCGAACTCCCCCGCGACCTCGCGGAAGATGTGCACCGACTCGGCCTCCAGCGCGTCCAGGTGGGACAGCGCGAACGGGGTGTCGTCGGTGCGGACCGGGCTGTCGGTCGCGGTGGTCATGCGAGGCCCCTCTCGGTCAGGAAGGCGTGCAGCTCGGCGGCGGACTCGGCGACCGCCCTGCCCTGCGTCTGCAGGCGCAGCTCCGGCGCCTCGGGCGCCTCGTACGGGTCGTCCACACCGGTCAGGCCGGAGATCTCGCCGGCGGCCTGCTTCGCGTACAGGCCCTTGACGTCCCGCTCGGCGCACAGTTCGACCGGGGTGGCGACGTGGACCTCCAGGAACGCGGTGCCGTTCGCGGCGTGCCGCTCGCGCACGGCGGCCCGCGAGTCCGCGAACGGGGCGATCACCGGGGCGAGCACCTTCACGCCGTTGGCGGCCAGCTTCTCGGCGACGAAGCCGATCCGGGTCACGTTGGTGTGCCGGTCCTCGCGGGAGAAGCCGAGGCCCTTGGACAGGAACTCGCGGATCTCGTCGCCGTCCAGGACCTCGACCTTGTGGCCGCCGGCGCGCAGCCGCTCGGCCAGCGCGAACGCCAGCGTGGTCTTGCCCGCGCTCGGCAGCCCGGTCAGCCACACGGTGGCGCCGCGCTCGCAGGGGGCGGCCTGGGGGGCCGCCTCTGCGGCTCCGGCGGCGGCCAAAGTGTCAGCTGTCACGACGTCTTTCCTTACACGAGTGGAGACGGGGGATCACGGGGGCTTGATTCAGAGGTGGATGCCGCACTCGGTCTTGCCGGAGCCCGACCAGCGCCCGGCCCGGGCGTCCTCACCCTCACCCGGCTTGCGGGTGCAGGACAGCGGTGAGCAGCCGATCGAGGTGTAGCCCTCCCACAGCAGCGGGTTGAGCAGGACCCCGTGGGCGGCGACGTAGGCGTCCACGTCCTGCTGCGTCCACCGGGCGATCGGGGCGATCTTGACCTTGCGGCGCCTGGCGTCCCAGGCCACCACCGGGGTGCTCGCCCGGGTCGGCGACTCGTCGCGGCGCAGCCCCGTCGCCCAGGCGTCGTAGCCGCCGAGGCCCCGGTTCAGCGGCTCGACCTTGCGCAGCGCGCAGCACAGGTCCGGGTCGCGGTCGTGCAGGTTCGGCCCGTGCTCGGCGTCCTGCTCGGCCACGGTCCTCAGCGGCTTCAGCGTGATGACGTTGACCGGCATCGTCGCGGCCACTGCGTCGCGGGTCCCGATGGTCTCCGGGAAGTGGTAGCCGGTGTCCAGGAACACCACGTCCACGCCCGGGAACACCGAGGAGGCCAGGTGGGCGACCACCGCGTCCTCCATCGACGAGGTGACGCAGAACCGCCCGCCGAAGGTGTCGGCGGCCCAGCGCAGGATCTCCTGCGGCGTGGCCTCCTCCAGCTCGCGGCCGGCCCGCTCCGCGAGCGCCGCGTGGTCAGTCGCGGTGCTGCTCATGTGACGTACCCCCGTTGGTCGGTGACAGCAGGCCGAGGAACTTCAGCTGGAAGGCCCGGCGGCAGCCGTGGCACTCCCAGGCGCCGTGCCCGGCCTCGGACGGGCGCAGGTCCTCCTCGCCGCAGTACGGGCAGAAGAACGGTGCGGCTCTTTCGCTCACGACAGCTGCTCCTCACTGGCCCGGGCCGCCCACTGGGCGAAGCGCTCGCCCTCGGCGCGGTCGGCCCGGTAGCGGGTCAGGACGCGCTCGATGTAGTCCGGCAGGGCGGCGCTGGTGACCTTGAGGCCGCGGACCTTGCGGCCGAAGCCGGCCTCCAGGCCGAGCGCGCCGCCCAGGTGCACCTGGTAGCCCTCGACCTGCTCGCCGTTCTCGTCGGTGACGAGCTGGCCCTTGAGGCCGAAGTCGGCGACCTGGATGCGGGCGCAGGCGTTCGGGCAGCCGTTGATGTTGATGGTCAGCGGCTCGTCGAAGTCCGGCAGGCGCTTCTCCAGCTCGTCGATGAGCGTGCGGCCGCGCTGCTTGGTCTCGACGATGGCGAGCTTGCAGTACTCGATGCCGGTGCAGGCCATGGTGCCGCGGCGGAACGGCGACGGGGTGACCCGCAGGTCGAGCGCCTCCAGTCCGGCCACCACCGCGTCGACGTGCTCCTCGGCGACGTCGAGGATGAGCATCTTCTGCTCGGTGGTGGTGCGGACCCGGTCGCTGCCGTGCGCGGCGGCCAGGTCGGCGACCTCGCCGAGCAGCTTGCCGTCGACCCGGCCGACCCGCGGCGCGAAGCCGATGAAGTACCGGCCGTCCTTCTGCCGGTGGACGCCGACGTGGTCGCGCCAGCGGGCGGCGGGCTCGACCGGTGCCGGCCCGTCGAGGAGCTTGTCCTTCAGGTACTCGTCCTCCAGCACCTGACGGAACTTCTCCGCGCCCCAGTCGGCGACCAGGAACTTCAGCCGGGCGCGGTTGCGCAGCCGGCGGTAGCCGTAGTCGCGGAAGATGCCGATCACCCCGCCGAAGACGTCCGGCACCTGCTCCAGCGGCACCCAGGCGCCCAGGCGCACGCCCAGCTTGGGGTTGGTGGACAGGCCGCCGCCGACCCACAGGTCGAAGCCGGGCCCGTGCTCCGGGTGGACGACGCCGACGAAGGCGACGTCGTTGATCTCGTGCGCGACGTCCAGCCGCGGGGAGCCGGAGACCGCGGCCTTGAACTTGCGCGGCAGGTTGGAGAAGTCCTTGTTGCCGATGAAGCGGCGCTGGATCTCGTCGATCGCCGGGGTGCCGTCGATGATCTCGTCCTCGGCGACGCCGGCCACCGGGGAGCCGAGGACGACGCGCGGGGTGTCGCCGCAGGCCTCGGTGGTGGACAGGCCCACCGCCTCCAGCTTGCGCCAGATCGCCGGGACGTCCTCGATCCGGATCCAGTGGTACTGGATGTTCTGGCGGTCGGTCAGGTCGGCGGTGCCGCGCGCGTACTCCTCGGAGACCTCGGCGATCGCCTTCAGCTGGGCGACCGTCAGCCGGCCGCCGTCGATCCGCACCCGGAGCATGAAGTACTCGGCGTCCAGCTCGTGCGGGTCCAGGATCGCGGTCTTGCCGCCGTCGATGCCCTCCTTGCGCTGGGTGTAGAGCCCCCACCAGCGCATCCGGCCGCGCAGGTCGGCCGGGTCGATCGAGTCGAAGCCCCGCTGCGCGTAGATCGTCTCAATACGTGTCCGCACATTGAGACCGTCGTCGTCCTTCTTGAACTGCTCGTTGGCGTTCAGCGGGGTGAAGTGCCCCATGCCCCACTGGCCCTCGCCGCGGTGACGGGTCACCTTGCGAGCCGCGGCGGGGCGGCGCGGGGCCGGGCTTTCGGCCGTGGGCTCGGCGGTCTCGGGGGACGTGGCCATGATGAAGTCCTTCGGGGGCAGGTGGCGCTGGTGCCGGATGGGTCGCGGGGCGTGCACGGCCGTACGGTGCTGCTGTGACCTGCGGATTCCTCAGGAACGTTCCCTGGAAAGGGAGAGCAGTGACCGGGGCCGGGCGGGCGCCTGCGCATCCGCTGCTGCGGGGATGGCGATGGTGGGTGGCGCCGGGTGCGGTGGTGCGGCGGGGGTGGGCTCAGGTCACCGGACAGATGGCGCTGGACACGCGAAGCAGGTCGACGTGGAGTCGACCGACCAGGGTGGTTCCGGCGCTAGGCATGGCAAGAGATTCGCACGGCGCGGGACTCGCGGTCCACTAACATCCGAATGCTGGACTCCATGGTTCCGAAATGCGGGACGCTCGACGGTTCCCGCCGCTCCCCGCCCCGCCGCCCGGCCACGCCCCGGGACCCCGGGGAGATCAACCGCGGCGCCCCGGCCCGATACCGTTACCCCTGTGCAAGCAGCAGGCGAAACGAGCAGACCGACCCCCGAGCGCCCCACCCGGCGCCGCGGCAAGGGCTCCCGGCGCGCGGCCAAGCCGGTCACCTGGCGCCGCACCACGTGGGACCTGGTCAAGGACACCACCAACACCTGCGTCGAGTACCGGGTCACCGGCCTCGCCGCCGAGGCCGCCTTCTTCACCCTGCTGTCCATCCCACCGCTGCTGCTCGGCGTCGCCGCCACCCTCGGCTACCTCGACTCCTTCCTCGGCGCGGGCACCATCGACCGGCTCAAGCACGACATCATCACCGCCTCCGGGACGGTCCTGTCGCAGTCCTCCGTCAAGGACGTCGTCGAACCGCTGCTCGACCAGGTCTTCGGCCACACCCGGCCCGACCTCATCTCGATCGGCTTCCTGCTGTCGCTGTGGTCCGGCTCCCGGGCGCTCTACATCTTCATCGACACCATCACCGTCATGTACGGCCTCGACGGCAAGCGCGGCATCGTCAAGACCCGGCTGATGTCCCTCGGCCTCTACCTCGGCGCCCTGGTCATCGGCGCGTTCGTCCTGCCCCTGTTGATGGCCGGGCCCGGCCTCATCGAGAACGCCGTCCCCGGCATCGCCGGACTCGTCGGCGCCACCTACTGGCCCGTCGCCATCCTGCTGCTGATCGTCTCCCTCACCACCCTCTACCACCTGGCCGTCCCCGTCTCCACGCCCTGGCGCGAGGACATCCCCGGCGCGCTCGTCGCCCTCGTCGTCCTCGTCTTCTGCAGCGTCGGCCTGCGCCTCTACCTGGTCAGCTCCGTCGAGGTCCCCTCGGCGTACGGCTCGCTCGCCGCGCCCGTCGCCGTCCTGCTGTGGATCTTCGTGGTCGCCCTCGCCGTCCTCATCGGCGCCGCCATGAACGCCGCCATAGACCGCCGCTGGCCCACCCTCGAAACCGCCGACGCCCGCGCCGAGAACGAACGCGCCCACGAGGAGGCCGCGGCCGCCGTCGTCCGCGAGGTCGCCGCCCGCCGGGCCGTCGAACGCGCCCGCCGCGCCCGCGAACTCGGCCTCGCCGAAGGCCACGAGGAGGAGTGGGGCGAGGACGAGAACGACGACGTCGACGCGCCCTCCGAATACCCCGAGCGCTGGGCCGACGTCCTCGCCGCCGACAACCTCCGCGGCCGCCTCACCGCCCGGGGCGGGCCGCACCACCGGCCCGCCCCGCCGCCGCCCGACAGCGACCGGCCCACCGGGCCGCCACCCGGGCCGCCGCCGGGGCAGCAGGTGCCGGGCTACCCGCCGCGGCCGCCCCGGCCGCCGTGGGAGCAGCGGTAGCGGCGCTGCCGGGGGCGTTGGAAGGGTGCGGACAGCCGTACGGACAGGGCCTCCCCCGCGGGTGCGGGGGAGGCCCTGGTGCGTTCGTCGGGTGGCCGCCGGGCGGGCTGTCCGCCCGTCAGGCGGTCGCCGGGCCGGGCGGGGTCCGGCCGTTGTGGCCGGGGTTGCCGTAGCCCTGGGCGGGGTGGCTCGCGGAGTCGTGGGCGTTGCCGTAGCCGGGGCCGCCGAAGCCCTGGCCGCCGAGGCTTTGGCCACCGTAGCTCTGGCGGCCGAGGTTCTGGCCGCCGTAGCTCTGGCCGCCGAGGCTTTGGCCGCCGTAGCTCTGGCCGCCGTCGCCGGGGGCGCCGTGGCCCGGGGCGCCGTACTCCTGCCCGCCGGCCGGCTGGGCGCCGGGCTCGGGGGCGGGCGGGTAGCCGTACGAGGGCTGGCCGGTGGGGGTGTGGCCGCCGCCGGCGGCGCCGTACGCGGGGCGCAGCTCGGTCGGCGCCCCCGGGTCGGCCCCGGGGCCCGCCGGTGCCGCGCCCGCACCTGCCGGGTCCGCCGCTGCCGGGCCGGCCGGTGCCGCGCCGGCCGTGGGGGCGGGCTGCGCCGAGCCCGCGGACGGCGACACGGCCGCCGCCGCCGGGCGGGGCTGCGCCGGAAGCGGCTCCGGGCTCACCTCGGCCGGATCCAGCGCGGTGCGCCCGGAGGAGTCGCTCAGCTTCACCAGCAGGGCGATCATCAGCCAGTTCGCCAACAGCGACGAACCACCCGCCGCCAGGAACGGCAGCGCCTTGCCCGTCAGCGGGACCAGCCCGCTGACCCCGCCCACGACCACGAACACCTGCAGGGCCAGCGCCGCCGACAGCCCCGTCGCCAGCAGCTTGCCGAACGGGTCGGTCAGGCCGACCGCGGTGCGCAGCCCGCGCTGGATCAGCAGCACGTAGACCAGCAGCACCGCCGTCACCCCGGCCAGGCCGAGCTCCTCGCCGATCGTGGTGAACACGAAGTCGCTGCGCCCGGCGAAGCCGATCAGCCACGGGCGGCCCGAGCCCAGGCCCGTCCCGGTCAGGTGTCCGGTGCCCAGGCTGAACAGCGCCTCGGCGGGCTGGTCGGAGATGATCGCCTTGTCGTGGTGCTCGTTGTAGATGTCGAGCGGGTGCAGCCAGGCCTCGACGCGCCCGTGCACGTGCGGCTCCACCGTGCCGACCACGCCCGCGCCGCCGACCGCCATCAGCAGGCCCAGGACCACCCAGCTGGTGCGCTCGGTCGCCACGTACAGCATGACGACGAAGATGCCGAAGAAGATCAGCGAGGTGCCCAGGTCGCGTTCGAAGACCAGCACCAGCAGGCTGACCACCCAGATCGCCAGCACCGGCCCGGCGTGCCGGCCGCGCGGCAGGGTCATCCCCCAGACCTTCCGGCCGGCCAGCGCCAGGGCGTCCCGGGAGGCCATCAGGTAGCCGGCGAAGAAGATCGTGATCGCGACCTTCACGAACTCGTCCGGCTCGAAGGACAGGCCGGCCAGCCGGATCCAGCGCTTCGCGCCGAAGCTGTCGCTCGGGGAGAACACCGGGGCCGCCAGCAGGATCAGTGCGCCCGCCATCAGCAGGTAGACGTACCGCTGGAAGAAGCGGTGGTGCTTGACGAAGACGATCAGGGCGAGCGCCACCAGCACCGAGATGAACGTCCACATCAGCTGCGAGGGCGCGGCCGGGACCTTCTGGTAGTCCCGGAACGCGGCCGCGTAGCTGACGTCCAGCCGGTCCAGCAGCATCAGGCCGAAGCCGGTCAGGAACACGCCGAGCGGCAGGATCAGCGGGTCCGCGTACGGCGCGAACCGCCGCACCGTCAGGTGCGCCACCCCGGCCAGGCCCCCGAGCGCCAGAGCGTTCACCAGCAGCCCGGACGGCATCTTGTCGGTCAGTGCCAGGTGGGCGGTGATGTTCCCCGCCAGGCAGACGGCCACCGCGAGCGCCAGCAGGCCCAGCTCGATGTTGCGGTGGCGCGCGGCCAGCCGGCGGCCCTCGCCGCGCTCAGTGCTTCGCACCTCTTGTCGTCCCCTTGTCATCACCCACGTGGCCGATATCGCCGACCGGTGCATCCTGCCAGACGAAGCGGGCCGCCCGCCGGTTGCGGCCCGGGGGCCGGAGAGGGCCGAACTTTGCCTTGGTAAAGCTTTGTTGGGGTTGGGTAAAGCCTTGGTCAGCTCGCGGTATAGAGGCGGGCCCCGCGCGCCGCCGGCCGGCTGCCGGGGGCGATGATGACCGGGCGCCGCGGCCCCGCCCGGCGCCGGACCCGCCTCGCCCCGGCGGGCCGCGGGCGCGGATGAGGTGAGCGGACGGATGAACGGCGCGGTGGACGGCCCGGCCCGGATGCTCGCCTACAGCGGACCGCCCGCCTGGCAGTGGTCCGACCTGGCCACCTCCTGGACCTTCGAACCGCTCGTCCTCGCCCTCTCGGTGCTGGCCGGCGCCTGGTACCTGGCCGCCGTGCGCACCGTCCGGCGCACCGGCGGCGAGCGCTGGCAGCCCACCCGCACCGCCGCCTTCCTCGGCGGACTGCTGCTGTGGATCTGGTGCACCTGCTCCGGCCTCGGCGTCTACGAGCGGATCCTCTTCACCGACCGGGCCGTGCAGGTCGTGCTGCTGCTCATGGTCGTCCCGCTGCTGCTCGCGCTCGGCGCGCCCGTCTCGCTGCTGGTCGCCGCCTCGCCGCAGCGGCGGCGCGAGCGCATCCTGCGGGCGCTGCGCAGCCGGCCCTCGAAGGTGCTGATGTTCCCGGCCGTCTCGACGGCGCTGCTGATGGCGCCGCCGTGGCTGCTCTACTTCACGCCCTGGTACGAGTGGTCGGTCTCCAGCGGGCTGGGGAACGTGGTGCTGCACCTGGCGCTGGTGCTGCTGGGCCTCGCCTACTTCTGGCCGCGGCTGCAGCTCGACCCGGTCGGGCACGAGTACCCGCACCTCGTCGGGCTGTTCATCACCTTCGCCGAGGTGATCTTCGACGCGGGGCTGGGGATCGTGCTGATCTACGGCGGGCACCTCGTCGCCGAGCACTACTACCTGGCGCTCGGGCGGCCCTGGGGGCCGAGCCTGGCGCAGGACCAGACCTGGGGCGGCAACGCCTTCTGGGTGCTGGGGGACCTGGTCGGGCTGCCGTTCCTGGCCGCGCTGGTGCGGCGGATGGTGGTGCAGGGGCGGGAGGAGATCAAGGCGGTGGACGCCGAGCTGGACGCCCGCTTCGAGGAAGCGGCGGCGCAGGCCCGGGAGGAGGGGCGGCCGGTGGAGGAGGAGGCCGGGATGCGGCCCTGGTGGCTGGACGACCCGAACCTCAAGCACCGGTACGGCGGGTAGCGGCACTGCTGCCCCGGGGTGCGGGGCGGGCGGTGCGGGCGGGGCGGGCGGGCGGCGCGGAGCAGGGCCAATTGTGCTCCCCTGCGGGCTCTCCGCCGGCCGCTCCCGGCCTTCACCGGCGCGTTTCCGCAGGTCAAAAATAGGTTGGCCGCGCGCGGGCCGTCCGCTAGCGTGTGACGCGTTCGCTTCGGGGCCAGCCGGCCCCGCAAGGAGTTTCGGGCGCCGTTGGGCAGCCCGAGGAGTAGAGAGCAGGAGGTGGGCCCCATGGCCGTCGTCGCCCCGATAGCTGCCCAGGGCAGCACTCGCGTTCACCTCCTTTTCCCGGCCGCCGGCTGACCTCTTCGCGTTCGCGCCAGCCGTAGCCCGCCGGGGTCACTCCTCCCGAAGGGCACACTGCGTTGTTCAACGCTGCCTCCGTTCCGTCGTTCTCCTCTCCTTCCGCTTCTTCCTTCTCCTTCGTCTCCGGGGACCTCTCCGGTGACTCCCCGCTGTCCGGCTACGGCTGGACGTCCGAGCTCGCCGAGGCGTTCGAGCCGCTCGCCGAGGCCGGTCTGGTCCCGGGCCGGATCGTCCGGGTCGACCGCGGCCAGTGCGACGCCGTGATCGCCGACCCGGAGACCGGCGAGGTGCGCACCGTCCGGCTCGACACCCGGCCGGTGGGCGACGCCGACATGATCAACTGCCCGTGCACGGGCGACTGGGCCGCCGTCGACCTGTACGCCCAGCCGATGGCCGCCGTCTCCGCGCTGCTGCCGCGCTCCACCGCGATCATCCGCAAGGTGGCCGGCAAGCGCTCGGACGGCCAGGTGCTGGCGGCCAACGTCGACACCGTCCTGATCGCCTCCTCCCTCGCGGCCGACCCCGACCTCGGCCGGATCGAGCGCTTCCTCGCCCTGGCCTGGGAGTCCGGCGCCGAACCGCTGGTCGTCCTCACCAAGGCCGACCTGGTCGACGACGCCGACTTCATCCGCGCCGACGTCGAAGCGGTCGCCCCCGGGGTCACCGTGCTCGTGGTCAGTGCCGAGACCGGCGAGGGCATCGACGTCCTGCAGGCCTGCCTGCCGGGCACCACGGCCCTCATCGGCCAGTCCGGTGTCGGCAAGTCGACGCTGACCAACGCGCTGGCCGGCACCGCGGCGATGGCCGTCCAGGAGGCCCGCGCCGTCGACCAGAAGGGGCGCCACACCACGACCACCCGGGAACTGATACCGCTGCCCGGCGGGGGCGTGCTGATCGACACCCCCGGGCTGCGCGAGGTCGGCCTCTACGGTGGCGAGGGCGTCGACCTGGCGTTCGCCGACATCGCCGAGCTGGCCGAGGAATGCCGCTTCCACGACTGTGGCCACCACACCGAGCCCGGCTGCGCCGTCCAGGCGGCGCTGGCGGACGGCACCCTGCCGCAGCGCCGGATGGACAGCTACCTCAAGCTCCAGCGCGAGAACGAGTGGATCGCCTCGCGCTCGGACGCCCGGCTGGCCTCGGCCCGGCTGAAGAAGTGGAAGACGATCACCAAGTCCCAGCGCGCGGCGGGAGGTCCGGTCAAGCGTTGACGCGGTAAGGCGATGAGCAGTGGAGGGCGGCCCCCGGCGGCCGCCGGCCGCCCTCCACCGAGCTCGAAAGGAGCGGCGCCCGCAGTGCGGGCGGTAGCCCCGGTAGAGGGCAGCGCTTCGACGGCCGGGTCCCGCTTCGGGACTGCCGGTGCCCCACGCGGGATGCGGATGGGGATGGGCGCGCGGGATGTGGGCGCGGGTGCGCGGGATGTGGGCGTGGTGCGCCGATGCTAGGGCGCGGGTGTGCGGGTGCACAGGGTGCGCGGGTATGCGGGTATGCGGGTGCACAGGGCGCACAGGGTGCGCGGGTATGCGGGTAGATGCCGGGGCCAGGGCGCGCGGCACCCGCGGGTGGGTGGTTGGGCGCGGGTGGGCGGTGGGTGGTGGGTGGTAGAGCGCCCCGGCGTGGGTGGGTGGCGGAGGGTGGGTGGGGAGGGGGGAGGGGGAAGCCCGGAGAGTCAGGTCGATAACTCCCAAACACTGTTTTTTCCGTCGCCGCTTCGGCGATGCCGAAGCGGCGACGGGGAGAAGCGTGAGCGAGTTCTCGCAGCCCCCGACCCGACCCGCCCCGACCCCGCCGCCCACCCCACGCGGACACGCCAGGTCCGGCCCGCCGCTCCCCGCACGGCAGTGTCCGAATTCCGCCAGTCACTCCCCACCCCGGTGGCGCAGACTGGACAGCGTGATCGACGACGACATCCGGTACCGGGCTGTGGACAGCCGTGACGCCCGCTTCGACGGGGTCTTCTTCACGGCCGTCACCTCCACCGGCATCTACTGCCGCCCGAGCTGCCCCGCCGTGACCCCCAAGCGCGCGAACTGCCGCTTCTACCCAAGTGCCGCCGCCGCCCAGGGCGCGGGCTTCCGGGCCTGCCGCCGCTGCCGCCCCGACTCGGTGCCCGGCTCCCCGGAGTGGAACCACCGGGCCGACCTGGTCGGCCGCGCGATGCGGCTGATCGGCGACGGCGTGGTGGACCGCGAGGGCGTCGCCGGCCTGGCCAGCCGACTCGGCTACAGCGCCCGGCAGTTGCAGCGCCAGCTCACCGCCGAGCTCGGCGCCGGCCCGATCGCGCTGGCCCGCGCCCGCCGTGCCCAGACCGCCCGGCTGCTCCTCCAGACCACCGAACTGCCCGTCACCGACGTGGCGTTCGCCGCCGGCTTCGCCTCCGTCCGCCAGTTCAACGACACCGTCCGCGAGGTCTACGACCGCACCCCGAGCGGCCTGCGCGCCGAGGTCGCCGCCGGCCGTCGCATCGCGACCCCGGCCGGCGGCCTGACCCTGCGCCTGGCCTACCGGGGCGCGCTCGACAGCGAGCACCTGATCGACTTCCTCGCCCTGCGCGCCGTCCCCGGCGTCGAGGAGGTGGTCCCCGGCGCGCGCCCGGGCGTCCGCACCTACCGCCGCACCCTGGCGCTCCCGTACGGCCACGGCATCGCCGAGGTGGACGGCCTGCCGCCGGACGAGCCGCGCACCCGGGGCTGGCTGGACTGCCGCCTGCTGCTGGCCGACCTGCGCGACCTGCCGACCGCCGTCCAGCGCCTGCGCGTGCTGTTCGACCTGGACGCCGACCCGGGCGCGGTCGACGAGCAGCTGGGCGCCGACCCGGTGCTCGGCCCGCTGGTGCGGGAGCGCCCCGGCCTGCGCTCGCCCGGGCACGTCGACCCGCACGAGCTGGCCGTGCGCGCCGTCCTCGGCCAGCAGGTGACCGTGGCCGCCGCCCGTACCCTGGCGGGCCGGCTGGCCGAGAAGTACGGCACCGCGCTGCCCGAGCCGAGCGGTGGCCTGCGGCTGCTGTTCCCGACCGCGGCCGCCCTGGCGGTCGCGGACCCCGAGGATTTCGCGATGCCGGCGGCCCGCCGGCGCGCGCTCACCGGCCTGTGCGCCGCCCTGGCCGAGGGCGTCGTCCGCCTGGACGGCGGCGTGGACCGGGCGGAGGCGGCCGCCGCCCTGCTCGCCCTGCCCGGCATCGGCCCGTGGACGGTCGGCTACCTGCGGATGCGGGCTCTGGCCGACCCGGACGTCTTCCTGCCGAGCGACATCGGCGTGAAGCACGGCCTGACCCGGCTCGGCGCGCCGGGCGACCCGAAGTCCGCGGCCCGCGCGGCCGAGGCCTGGGCCCCGTGGCGTTCCTACGCCGTCCACCGGCTGTGGGCCGGCCCCGCGACGACGAACACCAGCACCCGATCGGAGACCGAAGCAGCATGAGCACCACCGTCTACACCACCATGGAGAGCCCCTTCGGCCGCCTGCTGCTGAGCGGCGTGCTGCCGGCGGGCGGCAGCACGGCCGCGCTGGCGACGGTGACCGCGCCGGGCCAGAAGTACGCGCGGGCCGAGCCCGCCGACGACTGGGTGCTGGACCCGGAGGCGCTGGCCGAGCCGGTGGCCCAGCTGGCCGCCTACTTCGCAGGGGAGCGCACCTCCTTCGACCTGCCGCTCGCGCCGGAGGGCACGGACTTCCGGCGCCGGATCTGGGCGGCCCTGGACGAGATCCCGTACGGCACCACCGTGACCTACGGCGGGCTGGCGGAGCTGGCCGGCGAGCCGCCGCGGATGGTGCGGGCGGTCGGCGGCGCGGTGGGCGCCAACCCGTTGCTGATCGTGCGCCCCTGCCACCGCGTGCTGGGCGCCAACGGCGCGCTCACCGGCTTCGCCGCGGGCGTGGACCGCAAGCGCTGGCTGCTGGAGCTGGAGGGCGGCACCCGCGGGGCCGACACCACCGGCGGCGCCGGCGGCACCCGCCCCACACTGTTCTGATCAGTCCCGCCCCGCCGACTCGGACGGGAGCGCCCGCAGGTCGACCCGCCAGTCGTGGCTGCGCATGTACCGCCCGGGCGGGAACTCGAAGTCGGTCTCGCCGACCAGCGTGAACCCGGCCTTCGCGCACACCGCGTTGGAGGCGGGGTTGTCCACCGAGGGGAAGGCGTGCAGGTGGCGGTGGGCGGCCTCGCGCCGGGCGGCCGCGACGGCGGCCCGGGTGGCGGCCACCGCGATGCCCCGCCCCTGGAAGCCGGGCAGGACGTTCCACCCCATCTCGTGGACGGTCGCGCCCTGCCACGACCGGGTGCCGTAGCCGACCGTGCCGACCGCCTCGCCGCCGGGCAGCACGATCCGGTACATGCAGCCGAGGCCGGACGGCACGAAGTCGAGGTAGCGCCGGTGCCGGAGGAGCAGCTGCTCCTCGGTCTCCGGCCCGCCGACGTGCTTCTTCATCTCCGGTGTGTTGACCCGGCGCAGCAGCGCGAGGTCGGCGTCCGTCCAGGGCTCGATGGTCACGTCCGGGGTGGTCATGGCGGGACGGTAGTGCCCGGGTGGCCGTGTCGACCAGCGGTTTTATCCGGCGGAGGGCCCCGGCTCGGCGGTGCTCCCGGGTTGGGCGAGGGCGCGGGCGAGGCGGTCCAGCGCGGGCAGGGCCCGGACGACGGCGGAGCGCTCGGCGGGGTCGAGGGTGTCGAGGGCGGTGGCGATGCGCTGCTCGTGGGCGTGCTGCCAGTCGTCGAGCTGGCGCCGGCCGGCGGGGGTGAGGGCGATCCGGGCGGTGCGCCGGTCGCCGGGGTCGGCCTGGCGGTCGACGAAGCCGGCGTCGAGGAGTTTGCCGACGAGTCCGCTGACGGTGTTGGGGGCGAGTCGCTGCCGGGCGGCGAGTTCGCCGACCCGCAGGGGCGCGGCGGCGAGTGTCTGCAGGAGTTCGACCTGCGCCATCGGCAGGGATTCCCACGGGTAGTCGGTGCGGATGCTGCTGCGCAGGGCGCGGCGCAGCCGGGTGACGGTGTCGGTCAGCCGCCGGGCGTGTTCGACCGCCGGGTCGGGGTCTTCGGCGACGGGGCCGGGAAGTTGTGGTGACGACGGCATGGCGGACAGCGTATCCCCTGGTACGGGGCCTGCCCGGGCCGGTGTCCGCTCCTCGGACGGGCCGTGGACGTCCGTGGACGGTGCGTGGACGGGGGAGCGGCCGGGGGGTGGGACGGTTCGTATCGGAGGGCGATCAGCTCGTAGAAAGAACATATCTGCATCCGATATATTCGTGGCATGAACGCCACCGCCCTCGCCGCGCGCCTGCTCGCCGAGCGGCCCCGGCCGCGCGGCGTGGCCGGCTGGCGCCACGCCCACTGGCTGGCCGTCGGCACGGTCTGCCTCGGCGCCTTCCTGGGCCAGCTCGACGCCAGCGTCGTCGCCCTGGTCTACCCCGCCCTCGGGCGCCACTTCGACGCGGGCTTCGCCGCCGTCGAGTGGGTCTCCCTCGCCTACCTGCTCGTCCTGGTCGCCCTGCTGGCCCCGATCGGCTGGCTGTCCGACCTGGTCGGCCGCAAGACGATGTACATCGGCGGCTTCGCCGTCTTCGGCCTGTCCTCGCTGGGCGCCGGGTTCGCGGGCGGCCTGGGGATCCTGGTCGCCTGCCGGGCCGTCCAGGCGGTCGGCGCCGCGATGATGCAGGCGAACAGCGTCGCCCTGGTCGCGCGCGGCGTCCCGGGGCACGCGATGCGGCGCGCGCTCGGCATCCAGGCCGCCGCCCAGGGCCTCGGGCTGGCGCTCGGGCCGAGCCTCGGCGGCCTGCTGGTGGAGCACGCCGACTGGCGGTGGGTGTTCTGGGTGAACGTGCCGATCGCGGTGTTCGGGATCCTGGCCGGCTGGTACCTGCTGCCGCGCACCCGGGACTGCCGGGCGCCCGCCGTCCCGAAACCGCGCACGCCCGGGGCCCGTGCGCCCGGGGCCCGTGCGCCCAAGGCCCGTACGGGCCGCGCCCGCAGGCCGGCGCCGCGGGAGGCCCGCTTCGACCTGCCGGGCATGCTGCTGCTCACCGGCTCCACCACCGCGCTGCTGCTCGCCCTGTCCGCCGCCTCCGGCCTGCCGCTGCCCGGTTGGGCCGTCGCCGTCCTGCTGCCGGCCGCCGGCGTGCTGGCGCTCGCGCTGGTGCGCCAGGAGCGGCGGGCGGCCCGGCCGATCCTGGCGCCCGGCCTGGTCAACACCCCGGGGGTGCGGTCCGGGCTGGTGGTCGCGCTGATCGGCTACCTGCTGCTGTTCTGCCCGCTGGTGATCGGCCCGGTGCTGCTCACCGGCGCGGGTGCGCCGGTGGGCCGGGCCGGTCTGCTGGTGACCGTGCTGCCCGCGGCCTTCGCCGTCGCCGCGACGGTCGGCGGCGCGCTGCTGCCGCGCGGCTGGTCGGAGGTGGCCCGCTGCCGGGCCGGGGCGCTGCTCGCCGGCCTGGGGCTGCTCCTCTTCGCGCTGCTCCCGCTGTCCGGTCCGGGCCCGGCCGTGGCGGCCCCGCTGCTGCTCGCCGGCTACGGGCTGGGCCTGCTGCTGCCCGCCAACAACGCGCTGGTGATGCGGGCGATCCCGGCCGAGTGCTCGGCGGTGGGCGGCGGCATGGTGAACATGGCGCGCAGCCTCGGTACCGCGCTCGGTACCGCGCTGCCCGTCCTCGGCGTCCACCTGGCGGGCGCCGAGTCCGGTGGGCGGACGGTGCTGCTCGTCCTCGCCGGGGTCGCGGTGGCCGCGGTCCCGCTGACCCGGCAGGCGGCGGTCCGGCGGTGACGCCCACCGCCCGTGCGGTGAGGCCCACCGCCCGTGCGGTGACGCCCATGCGGTGAGGCCGCGACGGGAGTCGCCCCGCGACGGTCAGGCGGTGACGTTCAGGGCGTCCTGGGCCCGGTTCAGGCCGAGCCGCACCAGCGTCTCCAGGGAGTCCGCACAGCGGTCCAACACCCCCGGCATGGCGGCGAGTTCGTCCTCCGTGAACTTCTTCAGCACGTAGTCGCCGACGCTCTGCCCCTTCGGCGGGCGCCCGATGCCGAAGCGCAGCCGGACGAAGTCCCGGGTGCCGAGCACGTCGCCCACCGAGCGCGCCCCGTTGTGCCCGCCGGGCCCGCCGCCGCGCTTCAGCTTGGCGGCGCCGTAGGCGAAGTCCAGGTCGTCCTGGACGACCACCAGGCGTTCGACCGGGACGCCGTAGCGGCGCAGCAGCGCGGCGACCGGCCGGCCGGACAGGTTGATGGACCACCACAGCGGCTTGGCGAGCAGCACCTCGCGGCCGTCGACCTCGATCTCCGCGACCTTGGCGGCGAGTCCGCGCCGGCGGAACCGCGCGCCGTGCCGCTCGGCGAGCCGGTCGACGGCCAGGAAGCCGGCGTTGTGCCGGGTCAGCCGGAACCAGGGGCCGGGGTTGCCGAGGCCGGCGATCAGCCAGGGGGCGTCGGGGGTCATGCGGGGGTTCTCCAGGGGGTGGGACGGCGGCCGGCCGGGGCGCCGTGCGGACGGTGCGGGACCGTCGCGGCGCCCCGGCCGGCCGGGGGTCGTCGGGTGTGTCAGGAGGCGGGCACGCCGGGGGCGGCGCCGCGTTCCTTGAGCATGTCGGTCATCAGTGCCATCTCCGAGGTCTGGGCGGTCACCATCGACTGGGCGAGTCGCTTCTCGGAGTCGTTCTTCGCCGCGTCCACGTAGCCCTGGGCCATCGCGACGCCGCCCTTGTGGTGCTCGATCATCAGCTGCAGGTAGAACACCTCGGCGTCCCGCCCGCTGAGCGAACGGAGCTTCGCCAGCTGGGTGTTGGTGGCCATGCCGGGCATCAGCGAGCCGTCGTGGGGCTGGTAGTCGTGCTCCATCCCCATCCACGCCATGGGTTTGGCGCTCGTGTGCTGCGACAGCCCCCACTGGTCGAGCCAGCCCATCATCATCCCGCGCTGGTTGGCCTGGGTGTTGATGATGTCGAAGGCGAGGGTGCGGGTCGGCTCGTCGGTGGTGCGGTCCCGGACGATGAACGACAGGTCCACCGCCTGCTGGTGGTGGGTCGCCATGTCCCGGGCGAACCCGGCTTCGGGGGAGTCGTCGGCGGGGACGGCCAGCGAGGAGGAGCCGGAGGCGGAGGTGCCGCTCGCGACCAGGGCGGGCACGCCGAGGGCGAGTGCCACGGCGGCGGCCAGCGCGGCCGGCCACCACAGCCGCCGGCGCGGCCGCCCCGCGCCGGGGCCGGGGCCCTCGCCCTGGTCCTCGCGGACGTCGTCGGAGGCCTCGGGGGAGGAGTCGGCGGCGGTCACATCTGCCCCATCGAGCAGGAGGCGCCGGGCTCCTGGGTCTGCTTGCCCTGGACGTACTTGGTGAAGAACTCGTTCACCCGGGGGTCGCTGGCGCTGTCGACGATCAGCTGGGTGCTCCAGGCGTTCAGGGTGATGGTGCCCTGCTCGTCCGGGTAGGGGCTCATCAGCGAGTACGGGGTGGCCTTGACCTTGTCGGAGAGGGTCTTGAGGTCGTCCGGGGTGGCCTTGCCGTTGTAGGTCACCCAGACCGCGCCGTGCTCCAGGGAGTGGACGGCGCGCTCGTTCTCGACCGGCGCGTCGTAGACGTGGCCCATGCAGTCCAGCCAGACGGCGTTGTGGTCGCCGCCGACCGGCGGGGTCATCGGGTAGGTGACCTTCTCCTTGACGTGGTTGCGGCTCAGGTCGCCGAAGGTCTTCACGCCCGGGATGTCCGCGTTGGCGGCGGCCTCGCGGTCGTGCTTCTTCTGGTTCTGGTCCATCACGATCCAGGTGCCGGTGGCGATCGCGCCGACCACCAGCACGCCGGCCGCCACCGAGGCGATGATCTTGTTGCGGCGTTCGCGGCGCTGCTCGACGGCGCGCAGCTCGGCGATCCGGGCGCGGCGGTCGAGGCTGTCCTGCTTGCCGCCGGACTTGTTGGACTGCTTGGAGGCGGAACCCATGAGTGGTCGTCCTTGTCTCCGCCGGGCACCGGGGCGCGGCGGGTCTGCTGAGGTGGGGGGCAAGGCGAGCGAGTCCGCCGGCGGGCGCCGGCGGGGTGGGTTCCGGTCAGGAGCGCTGCACTTGGAGCACGTGCAGATCGGGCGCGGGGCACGGGCCGTCCCGCAGCCCGGCCGGCACCAGGCGCGGCGGGGCCTTCGGCAGGACCGGCACGGTCGAGAGGGCGGGCTGCGGCTGCGGCGGCGGGTTCGGCAGCTGGGCGTCCTGCGTGCAGTACGGGTGGCTGGAGCAGCCGTTGTGCTGTGGTGGCTCGCCGTCGGCGGTGCACAGGATCCAGTGCCCCTGGGGCCCGGCGTACTGCTGGCGCTCGGTCGCGGCGGGGTCGCCGGAGCCCGGGCCGGGCAGGGTCGGGTGCGCGTCGTGTCCGGTGGCCGTGACGATGGTGACGGCGGCGGCCGGCGGCGGCGTGACGGCGGGGGCATCGAGGGCCCGCGCCTGACCCGCGCAGGGCAGCAGGGTCAGCAGGACGACCAGGAGCAGCACCCACGGCGCACCTGCGGGACGGCCCGCCGGTGCGGCCCACCCCGGTCGGGGGGAGCTGGGGGCCGACGCGGTCATGCGGACATTTAATCAGCCGAACGGGTGAATGGATGCCCCTCCTGGGCCCTTGATTTCCGCCGCCCCGAGGCCGTAACGGCCCGGAAACGGCCTGCTCCGGGTACATCCGGCAAACGCGGACGGAACGGGCCGGACGCGCCCGTGGAGTCACCGGTGGACGGGCGGAGAACCGGCTGGTCGGGGCGATGGCCGGGATGCTCCACTCGGTGACCGGTTGTCGCCGAAACCCGGACACGGTCGTTGCGCTTGGAGACAATGACGTCGAGCCCGGCCCCTGCCGGGGGCGGCGTGATCACGGACGGACGACCAGGAGCCGCCAGATGAGCAAGCAGGGTGCCCCCGCACAGCCGCACCGGCCGGACGACGGCTGGTGGGACGCGGTCTACGAAGGCCCGGCGGGCACCCTCCCCGACACCCCCGACGCCGACTCGGGCGGCGGCAGCGTCGACGAGTGGTTCGACACGGCGGTCGGGCTCATCGGGCGGCAGCGCACGGGGGAACCGGCGGCGGAGGCGGCCGTCGAGCCGGAGCCCGAGCCGGCCGTCGAGCCGGAGCCTGCGCCTGAGCCCGGGGCGGTGGCGCAGCCGGCGGCGCCGGGGGACAGCATCGACGACTGGTTCGAGACCGCGCTCGGCGTGATCGGGCAGCCGCGCGATCCGGCGGACACCCATCGGTTCCCCGCGCCCTCCTTCGCCGAACCGGAGCCCACGCCCGAGCCCGTACCGGAGCCGGAACCGGAGCCCGTACCGGAGCCGGCGCCGGAGCCCGCCGCCGCAGCGGAACCGGAGCCCGAGCCGGCCCCCGCCCCGGTCTCCCTGGAGAAGCCCGAACCGGAGCCCGAGCCCGAGCCGGTCGCCGAGCAGACCTCCGCCCCCGAGCCCGAGCCCGTCGCCGAGGCGGATCCCGACCCCGAGCCCGCACCCCCCGCACCCCCCGTCCCCACCGCCCCCGACCCGCGCCAGGCCCTCGCCCGCTCCCCGCTCCCGGCCGAGGCGCCCGCCGTCCCGCACGTCGGCGAGCGCCCGCCGACGTACGGGCCCGAGCCGACCGCCGTCCCGGAGGCCGACCCGGACGTGCTCGGCCTGCTCGCCCCGGACACCGCGCTGGAAGGCGCCCAGTACGGCCCGACCGTGCTGCGCGCCGTCTCCGTCCGGGGCGACTCTGCCCGCTTCCGGGGCGAGCCGCGCCGCGACACCCTGCTGGTGACCAGGTTCGGCGACGGCCCGGACGGCCTGCTGCTCGCCGTCCTCGGCAGCCTGGGCCGGACGGGCGCCGCCGACGAGCGGCCGCTCGACCCGGCGGCCGTCGCCACGGCCACCGGCGAGGCCTGCCGCCAGCTTGCCGCCGCGATCGGCCGCAGCCGTGCGGGGCTCGCCGCCGACCTGCGCGACGGCGCCCGGGACCGGCTCCGCTACGGCCTCCAGCGCCTGGCCACCGGCGCTGTCGCCCCGCTGCGCGCGCTGGCGCCGGAGCCGGAGCCGGAGTCGCAGTCGGCGGGGGAGGGCGCGCCGTCCCCGGCCTCGCTGCACTGCCTGATGGTGTCGCTGGATCCGGAGGCCGGCTACCGGGCGGCCTTCGGGGTCGGCCCGGGCGGGCTGTACCTGCTGCGCTCCGGCCACTGGATCGACGCGTACGCGGCCCGGCTGCTCCACCACCCGGACGGCCAGCCGCCGGTGCCGGAGGCCCCCGTCCCGGACCCGCGCCCGTTCCGGTTCCGGCTGGTGCCCGCGACGCCCGGCGACATCCTGCTGCTGTGCAGCCCGGGCCTGGCCCGTCCGATCGCCGACGAGCCGGCCGTCGCCCACTTCCTGTCCTCCCACTGGGCGCACCCGCACCCGCCGGGCACGGTGGACTTCCTGCGCCAGGTCCAGGTCCGCGCGAAGGGCTACGCGGACGACCGCACGGCGGCCGCCGTCTGGACCGAGTGACGGGCCGCCGAGGCCTGCTGGGGTCGAACGGCCGTATCTGCCAACGGAGTTCGTGGTGATCGCCGGCCGGCCCGTGCGGAGAGCGGAGGAGCGGCCCGATGGGGCGGCGGCCAGGTGGTCGTCCTCCGGGTCGGTGGCGGCAGGCGGCAGGTCCGGCCCTGGCCTGCTGGGGCCGAACGGCCGGTCCTGTCAACGGAGTTCGTGGTGATCGCCGGGCGGGCCGCAGCGGATCGCGGGCGAGCGGGCCCGCTGCGGCGGCGGGCCCGGTGGCCGCCGTCCGGGCCGAGTGACGGGCGGCCCCACCCCCTGCCCACCTTCTCTGGACAGGAAGTCGGCCCGCCCGACTTCCTGCGCCGCCGCCCGGGCCGCCCCCCGCCCGCAGCGCCGGCGGCCCTCCCCCGGCCCTCCCTCCCTCGCCCTCAGGCGCGCAGCAGGGCCGTGGCGGCGGAGGTGGCCTGGGCGAGGGCGCCGGCCCGGTGGGCGTCGGGCAGGCCGATGGCGACGGGGACGGCGAGGCCGTCGAGCAGGGCGCGCAGTTGGACGGCCCGGTCGGCGGCCGGGCCGGGGGCGAACTGTCCGGCGGCGGTGCCCTCGTCGATGAGGGCGACCAGGTCGGCCTGCCAGGGGGCCTCGATGTCCTGCTGTCCCTGCCGGATCTCGGCGCTGGCGGGGGAGCGGCCCCACACCTCGACCCACAGGATCCAGCGCGGGTCGCCGGGGCCTTCGGGCAGGTAGAGGCGCAGGTAGTCGTCGAGCCGGGACCAGGGGTCGCGGGTGCGGTCGGCGAGGGCTTCGCGGCGGCGGGTGCCGAGCTGGTCCTCGCTCCAGCGCAGGGTTTCCAGCAGCAGCTGGTCCTTGCTGCCGAAGTAGTAGAGCAGGTGGCCGGCGCTCATCTGGAGCTGTTTGCCGAGGCCGGCCATGGTGAGTCGGGCGAGTCCGTGTTCGGCGATCGCGGCCCGGGCGGCGGCGAGGACCTCCTCGCGGGGGCGCGCGGGCCGGCGCGGGCGGGGGTCCGCCATCTCTCGTGCTCTCCCTCGGTGGTGCGGTGCCCGGGGGCGTGTCGGACGGGCCCGAGCAGGCTACCCGGGCGGGAGCGGGTGGCTCCCGCCCGGGGCGGGCGGGTCAGAGCGCCTTGGGCTGCTGCTGGGTGATGCAGTGGATGCCGCCGCCGTTGGCGAAGATCTCGCGGGCGTCGACGAGTTCGACGGTGCGGCCGGGGTAGGCCTCGGCGAGGAGGTCGGCGGCCTCCTGGTCGCGCGGGTCGTCGAAGGCGCACAGCACGACGGCGCCGTTGGCGACGTAGTGGTTGATGTAGGAGTAGTCGACGGGCTCGCCGTCCTCGTCCAGCAGGACGGTGGGGGCGGGCAGTTCGATGACTTCGAGCTGTCGGCCCCGCGCGTCGGTGGAGGCGCGCAGGATGGCGACGAGTTCCTGGCAGACGGCGTGGTCGGGGTGGGCCGGGTCGGGCTGGACGTGGGCGACGACGGTGCCGGGGCGGACGAAGGAGGCGACGATGTCGATGTGGCCGCGGGTGCCGAACTCGTCGTAGTCGCGGGTGAGTCCGCGCGGCAGCCAGATCGCCTTGGTGGTGCCGAGGAAGGCGTGCAGCTCGGCCTCGACCTCCTCCTTGGTCCAGTCGGCGTTGCGGCCTTCGCCGAGCTGGACGGTCTCGGTGACGAGCACCGTGCCCTCGCCGTCGACGTGGATGCCGCCGCCCTCGTTGATGAGCCGGGAGGCGAAGCGCCGTGCGCCGGTCAGTTCGCCGATGTGCTCGGCGATGTGCTGGTCGTGGTCCCAGCGGGCCCAGGACTGGGCGCCCCAGCCGTTGAAGATCCAGTCGGCGGCGGCGACGGCGCCCTTGCCGTCGATCAGGAAGGACGGGCCGATGTCGCGCATCCAGGCGTCGTCGAGGGGCCGTTCGACGATCTCGACCTGCGCGGAGACGTACGTGCGGGCCTGCTCGGTCTCGCCGGTGTTGACGATCAGGGTGACCGGCTCGTACCGGACGATGGTGTCGGCGACGGCGGCCCAGGCCTGGCGGGCGGCGTGCAGCTGCTCGGGGCTCTCGAAGGTGGGGTTGGCGGTGGGGAAGGCCATCCAGGTGCGCTCGTGCGGGTGCCATTCGGCGGGCATCCGGAAGCCGAGGGCGGCGGGGGTGGGGGCGGTCATCGTCGGGTCCTAGGGGGTCAGAGGAAGTAGAGGCGGCTGAGCGAGACGCTGTCGGCGGGTTCGGAGCGCAGCGGTGAGCCGTCGAGGGAGACCAGCCCGGTCTCGGTGACGTCGACCCGGCCGACGCGGGCGTTGCGGACCATGTCGCGCGGCCCGATGCCGCGGGTGCCGCGGACGCCGACGCGGCGGCGGCGGGTGGGCAGGCCGTCGGCGGGGCGGTCGAGGTAGGCGCCGTCGGCGGCGGCCTGGGCGACGAAGGCGACCGACAGGTCGGCGGCGGTCGCGCCGTGGGCGCCGAACTGCGGTCCGAGGACGAGGGGTTCGCAGCGGTCGGTGGAGGCGTTGGGGTCGCCGACGACGCCGTAGGCGGGGAAGCCGGCCTTGAGGACGAGTTGCGGCTTGGCGCCGAAGTGGTCGGGGCGCCAGAGCACGATGTCGGCGAGCTTGCCGATCTCGATCGAGCCGACTTCGTGCGCGAGGCCGTGGGCGATGGCCGGGTTGATCGTCAGTTTGGCGATGTAGCGCAGCACCCGCTCGTTGTCGTCGCCGCTCGCGGTGGTCCCGTAGGAGCCGGTGCCGTCGAGCGGGCCGAGTTCGGCCTTCATCTTGCCGGCCATGGCGAAGGTGCGGCGGACGGTCTCGCCGGCGCGGCCCATGCCCTGGGCGTCGGAGGAGGTGATGCCGATGACGCCGAGGTCGTGCAGGACGTCCTCGGCGCCCATGGTGCCGGCCCGGATGCGGTCGCGGGCCATGGCGGCGTCGCCGGGCAGGTCGGTCTTGAGGTCGTGCGCGGAGACGATCATGTCGAAGTGTTCGCCGAGCGCGTCCCGGCCGAACGGCAGGGTGGGGTTGGTGGAGGAGCCGATGACGTTCGGCACGCCCGCCATCTTGAGGACGTTGGGGACGTGGCCGCCGCCGCAGCCCTCGATGTGGAAGGCGTGGATGGTCCGGCCCTCCAGCACCTTGAGGGTGTCCTCGACGGACAGGCACTCGTTCAACCCGTCCGTGTGCAGGGCGACTTGGACGTCGTACTGTTCGGCGACGCGCAGCGCGGTGTCCAGTGCGCGGGTGTGCGCGCCCATGTCCTCGTGCACCTTGAAGCCGGAGGCGCCGCCCTCGGCGAGGGCCTCGATCAGCGGGGCCTCGTCGGAGGACGAACCGCGGCCGAGGAAGCCGATGTTGACGGGCCAGGCGTCGAAGGCGTTGAAGGCGTGCCGCAGTGCCCAGGGGGAGTTGACGCCGACGCCCCAGACCGGGCCGAACTCCTGGCCGATGATGGTGGTGACGCCGGAGGCCAGCGAGGCCTCCATGATGCGGGGCGACAGCAGGTGGACGTGGGTGTCGATGGCGCCGGCGGTGGCGATCAGGCCCTCGCCGGAGACGATGGTGGTGCCGGTGCCGACGACGACGTCCACGCCGTCCAGGGTGTCCGGGTTTCCCGCTCGGCCGATGGAGGCGATGCGGCCGCCGATCAGGCCGATGGACGTCTTGCGGATGCCCTGGATCGCGTCGATGACCAGCACGTTGCTGATCACCACGTCGCAGGTGTCGCGGACGGCGGCGGGCTTGAGGTGCAGGCCGTCGCGGGCGGTCTTGCCGAAGCCGGCCAGGAACTCGTCGCCGGGGGCCTGGGAGTCGGACTCGACGCGCACGATCAGGCCGGAGTCGCCGAGCCGGACCCGGTCGCCGGCGCGCGGGCCGTGCACCGCGATGTAGTCGTGCGGGGTGATCGAGCTCATGAGGGCACCTCGGCGTCGTCGAAGCTGGTCAGGTAGCCGGTGGCGCGGGCCTTCGCGAGGGCGGCCTCCTTGGCGCCGGGCGCGTCCAGCGGCCCGTCGACGAGCCCGGCGAAGCCGATCGCGACGCGTGCGCCGCCGATCGGCACCAGGCCGACCTCGACGGTGGCGCCGGGGTCGAAGCGCACCGAGGAGCCGGCCGGGACGGCCAGGTGGGTGCCGTAGGCGGCGGCACGGTCGAAGGCCAGGCGCGGGTTGGCCTCGAAGAAGTGGAAGTGCGAGGTGACGGAGATCGGCACCCCGGAGGTGTTGTGGACGGGGAGCAGCAGGGTCTCCTCGACCGGGTCGTAGCCGGCGCCGTCGCCGATCAGGGCGCCGCCGGGGGCGCCGTCGCCGAGCGAGCCGGCGCCGCGGAAGGGGTCGTTGACGACGGCGAGGCGGGTGCCGTCGTCGAAGACGGCCTCGACCTGGACGACGGTGACCACGTCGGGCACGCCGGGCAGCACGTCGTCGGCGGTGAGGACGGAGCGGCCGGCCTCGATGGCCTCGGCGAGGCGCCGGCCGTCGCGGGCGGCCTCGCAGACGGTGTCCGCGATCAGGGCGGTCGCCTCGGGGATGTTGAGGCGCACGCCCCGGGCGCGGCGGGCGCGGGCCAGTTCGGCTGCTGTGAAGATCAGCAGCCGGTCCCGCTCGGTGGGGGTCAGTCGCACGGTTCCTCGCTCGCGTCGCCGGGGGAGGGGGTCGGCCGGGGGCCCGGTGCGCGGGGCCGCGCGGGCTTCCGGGGTGATGTTAGAACGCCGTTCAAACATCCCGGGTCATTGAACCCGGCCCGGGGCGCCCTGTCCAGCGTTGCCGCTCCCGACGCGTTCGGCCCGCCGGGCGGGCGGCGGGGGTGAGGGGCCGGGTGCGGGCGGCGTGCGGCGGTGGCGGGCGCGGGGGCGCGCGGCGGGGAGCACGGTCCGTACGGGCGCCGGGCGTGCGCGGGATCGGGCGGGAGCGGGTTCGAAAACAGCCTCTGCGCTTCGCAAACCTGTCCGGCGCGGGCAGTTGGATCACGTGAACCGCCCCGTGCCCCTTTCACCCCAGGTGATCGGACGCACACTGTTGCAAACGCCGTCAACTGGGCATGACGATGGGTGGCCAGAACGAGGGGGCCACCCGGCCGGCGGGGGATTCCGGACGCGGGGGCCCGGGATTTGAAGGCGGGGGCATTGGTGATGGACGGTCAGTCGCGATTCCCGCGGCAGCGGACGGGCTCGGGCGACGGCTACCGCTCCGGCCCGGTCCAGGGGCCGGTCGGCAGCACCGGGACGGCCCTGCCGGCGGTGCCCGCCCCGGGCTGCGCACTGCACCGCCGGCTGCACCTGACGGTGGACCCGGCGGACCTGCCCGCGGTCGGCTCGGTCCGGCGGCGGCTGCGCTCGGCGCTGAACCACTGGGGGGTGCCGGAGCTGTCCGACACCGCCGAGCTGCTCTCCTCCGAACTGGTCACCAACGCGCTGCTGCACACCGGCGAGGGCGCCGTCTTCGACGCCGTCCTCGGGTCGGACCTGCGGCTGCGGATCGAGGTGCAGGACGGCACCAGCCGGCTGCCCGGCCGCCGCCGCGAGCCGGCCGCCGAGACCGCGACCTCGGGGCGGGGCCTGCTGCTGGTGGAGGCGCTCGCCGACTCCTGGGGCGTGCAGCTGCGCGGCGACGGCAAGGTGACCTGGTTCGAGCTCGCCCTGCCCTGAGCCGGCGGGGCCGCCGTGAGTCCGCCGCGGGCCGACTGCCGACTGCCGGGCGCCGGGCGCCGGGCCGCCGCGTCCCGTACGATGGTTCGCCGTCGATTGATTCGCCGTCGAAGCAAGCCCTGAACAGAAGGCGGAACGGAAGATTTCCGGTCCGATGGCATTGCCGCTCGGCGCATCATTGGCCAGGATGGTGGGACTGTGTGTCCACGTGCGGGAAGCTGCGGGGAGACCGAACCTCGACTGACCAGCGCCCGTCGACACCGCCCGATCCAGCACGATCCATCACATCGCCACGCGGCCCGTCCGGACGATCGGCTCGGTCCGCCGCGGCAGCGGCAGGAGCAGCATGCCCACTGAGCCCGAGTCGCCGGGTCCGGCGCTTCCTGCCGGCACGTCCGCCGCCGAACCGCCGGCCCCCGGGCGGGCCCGACCGCCCGCGCAGGCCTCCCGCCGCGGCTCCCGGGTGCCCCCGACGCTCGCCGCCGCCCGGCTCGCCCCGGTGCTCTCCGGCGGCCTGCCGCCCGCCTCCGCCGACACCATGCCGGACTGGCTGGAGCCCGCGATGGCCGCCAACGGCATCGGCTCCTTCGACTGGGACATCCGCCGCGACGTCCTGGAGGGCGACCTCCGCGCCTGCGCGATCATCGGCCTGGACGCCATGGACCAGGGCCGCTTCGACCGCACCGCCGCCTCCTTCCTCGCCCTGCTGCACCCCGAGGACGCGCCCGTGGTGCGCCGCCGGGTCGAGCGCGCGGTCGCCGAGCTGGGCCAGTGCGGCGCCTACTACCGCACGGTCGGGCCGAACGGCAGCATGCGCGCGGTGCGCTTCCGCGGCCGGGTGCTCGCCGACGCCTTCGGCCGCGCCTCCCGGATGGTCGGCTTCGTCTGGGACGCCACCGTCGAACTGCACAAGCGCGACCGCGCGGACCGGCTCGCCCTGCTGCGCGAGGAGCGTTCCCGGTTCATCAAGGAGGCGGCCCGCGCGCTGTCCGAGGCCGTCACCGTCCGGGACGTCGCCCGGGTGTTCACCGAGCTGCCGCTGCCCGGCCTGCCGCCGGACGGCCTGGTGCTCGCCTCCTTCGAGGCCGGGCGGGCGCAGATCCTCGGCGCCTCCGGCTACCTGACCGAGTCGCTCGCCGTCTGGGACCGCACCCTGCTGCCGGCCGGCCACCCGGCCTCCGAGGCGCTGCGCCACCGCGCGCCGGTGTTCGTCTCCTCCCGCGCGGAGTACCGCGAGGGCTACCCGGAGGTGTGGGAGCCCACCAGCCGCAACGGCCGCGGCTCCTGGGCGTACCTGCCGCTGGTGGCCAGCGGCCGGGCGATCGGCGTGTGCGTGGTCAGCTTCGACGACGAGCGGGAGCTGGACGCGGACGAGCGCACCCTGCTCACCACCCTGGGCGGGCTGGTCGCCCAGTCGCTGGCCCGGGCCCGGCTGCACGACGCCGAGCACGAGCTGGCGGCCGGCCTGCAGCGGGTGATGCTGCCGCGCACCGTCCCCGCCGTGCCCGGCGTGACCACCGCCGTGCGCTACCTGGCGGCCGGCTCCGGCCTGCAGATCGGCGGCGACTGGTACGACGTGGTGCCGCTGCCCGGCGGGCACGTCGGCCTGGTGATCGGCGACGTGCAGGGCCACGACGTGCACGCCGCCGGGATCATGGGGCAGCTGCGGATCGCGCTGCGCGCCTACGCCGCCGAGGGCCACCCGCCCGCCGCGGTGATGGCCCGCGCCTCCCGCTTCCTCGCCGACCTGGACACCGACCACTTCGCCACCTGCACCTACGCCGAGGTCAACGTCGACTACGGCGTGGTCTACGCGGTGCGGGCCGGCCACCTCGACCCGGTGGTGCGCCGCGCGGACGGCAGCGCCGCCGTGGTGCCGGTGGCCGGCGGGCTGCCGCTGGGCATCGACCCGGACCAGGAGTACCGGGTCACCCGGTTCAGCCTGGACCCGGGCGAGACCGTGCTGCTGTGCACCGACGGCCTGGTCGAGTCGCGCGGCATGGACCTGGACCAGGGCGTCGAGCGGCTCACCCGCGCCCTCGCCGCCCCGCTGCCCGCCGCGGACGGGGCCGCCCGCGACCCGCTGGAGGAGCTGGCCGACCGGATCGCCTCCCAGGCCGCCGAGTCCAGCGAGCGCGAGGACGACATAGCGCTGCTGCTCCTGCGCTGGGACGGCCCGTCGGGCGGGCTCGCCGCCCAGCAGCTGCGCCGCCGGATCGGCCAGGCCGACCTGGCGCGGATCGCCGAGGTCCGGGCCGAGCTGCGCGACGCGCTGCGCCGGTGGGGCGTCGCCGAGTTCATCGACACCGCCGAACTGCTCTCCTCCGAGCTGGTCACCAACGCCATCCGGCACACGGACCGTGACGCCATGTTCACCGCCCGCCTCTACCGGGAGCCGGCCGCGGACGGCGGCCGGGCCCGGCTGCGGGTCGAGGTGGAGGACGAGTCCGACCTCTGGCCGACCCGCCGGACGCCCGGCGAACAGGCCTCCTCCGGGCGCGGCCTGATGCTGGTCGAGGCGCTGGCCGACGCGTGGGGCGTGGAGCCTCGCGGCTCCGGCAAGCGGATGTGGTTCGAGCTCAGCGGCGTCGCCGCCGCCTGACCGGACGGGCGCCCGGCCCGCGCCCGTCCGGACCGGCCGGACCGCCGGAAACCGGCCCGGTCCGGACGGTCTGGAGGGGCGTAATCTGAAGACAGGTCACGTGCCCCGGCGCGTCCCGGCAGCCGGTGAGGGCGTGTGGCTCCGGCTCGCCGGTCGCAGGCGGTCGCCGGTGGACGGCGGGCAGTCATCACCACTCTGCGGAACCCGAGGATCACGCCATGGTGTCGATCTTCCATCACCACACGCACGACGGAACCCCCGCGACCCCCTCGGTCCCGCTGCCGCCCCCGCAACGGCAGCCCGCCGAGCCGCACGACGCCACCGCGGACGTCGCCCGCCTCCCGCTGATCTACGTGCGCGGCTTCGCCGGCGGCACCAGCGGCATCGACAAGCAGGTCGACGACCCCTTCTACGGCTTCAACGACGGGTCGACCCACATCCGGGTCGGCGGCGACGGAGCCGCCCAGTACTACCAGTTCGAGAGCCCGCTGCTGCGGCTCTTCGCCGAGGACGGCTACCACCCGCTGGTGACCGGTGACCCGAAGTCCTACCTGCGCGCCCGCGCGGCCGGGTCGGTGGACCCGGCGACCGTCTGGATCCACCGCTTCTACGACGCGTCCGCCGACACCTTCGGCGGCAAGGCCGCCGACTTCGACATCGAGGCGGCGGCCCGCGACCTGTACGAACTCGTCCAGCTGGTCCGGGAGAAGACGGGCGCCGACAAGGTCGTCCTGATCGCCCACTCGATGGGCGGCCTGATCTGCCGCAGCATGCTCCAGAAGTGGTCGCACCAGAGCCTCGGCGACTTCCGGCCCACCCTGCCCGGCAAGGACCTGGTCGACCGGCTGTTCACCTACGGCACCCCGCACGGCGGGATCGCCTTCGCGGTCGGCGGGGGCCTGCTCGACGAGTTCATGGAGGACCTCGGCCCGGTCGGCTCCGACATCTTCGCGCCCGAGAAGATGTACGGCTACCTGGTGCCGCACGTCGACTTCGGCACCGAGGCGCCGCCGGACTGGCCGGTGAACGTGGTCCCGCCCGAGGACTTCGACACCGACCGGATCTTCTGCGTGGTCGGCACCGACGCCGGGGACTACGGCCTGGCGCAGAAGGTGGTGGGCCCGCAGAGCGACGGCCTGGTCGCGATCCGCAACGCCTACGTCGAGGGCGCGCACCGCGCGTACGTCCACCGCTCGCACTCGGGCCGCTACGGCCTGGTCAACTCCGAGGAGGGGTACCAGAACCTGCGCCGCTTCCTGTTCGGCCGCAAGCGGGTGGAGATCGCCCTGGCGGGTCTGGCGCCCGCCCCGCCCGACGCGGACGGCCGCCGGTCGTTCTGGCAGGGCGAGATCCAGCTGTCGATCCGCGGACTGCCCGTCGTGATGCACCAGCAGCTGGCCGCGCACCACTGCCCCGTCACGCTGGAGCCCGAGCCGGACGGCGGCCCGATCCCGCTCACCACGGTCTTCCTGCTCGACCCGCTGACCATGCCCGCGGACGGTTCCAACACGCCCGTGTCGCTACCGTCGCGCTACTCGCTGCACCTGCGGGTCTCCCGGCTGACCGAGGAGCACGGACTGCTGTTCTGGCGCGACCACCTCGCCCAGACGGCGGACTGGGACGACACGCTGATCGTCGACGTCGGGCACGAGGCCGACGACCCCAAGGGCGAGCTGCGGCTCTGGGCCGCCTGGAACTCCCAGGTGCCGGTCGCGATCGCCGACCGCTACCCGATCAGCGACGGCCCGCTCGCCCCGGACCGGGACGCGACCCTCTCCGTCCCCCTCCCGCCGAGCGCGGGCCGGCTCCTCGGAGCCGACGCGTCGCTCGTCCTGCGGCCCTCGGTCCGGGAGTGAGGGCCGTGCCGGGGAGGAGGAGCAGCTAGCCGAACTGCTGCTCCAGGTCCTTCAGTTTGCGCTCCAGCGAGTCCAGCCGGGGCAGGGTGACGGTGTCCTCCTCGGAGGTGAGGTCGACGGTGCGCCGCTCCGGCCGGGCCGGCAGGCCGGGCTGGACGACCGTGCCCTCGGCGGCCCCGGAGTCGCCCTCCGGGGCCTCGACCGCGCGCGGGCCGGACGGCCCGCCGACTATGGCGGGCTCCGAGCCGGACTCCAACTGCCGGGCGGCGGTGGTGCTCCCGCGGCCGCGCCAGGTGGCGCTGCCCCGGTTGATCGCCCGGATCTCGGCCCGCTCGCGGCGGCCCGCCAGCTTGCGCCGCTCCTTCTCCAGCGACCGCTCCCGCTTCTCGTCGCGGACCTCGTCCACCGCCTCGTCCAGGCTGCGCACGCCCTCCAGAAGCATCAGCGACCACGCCGCGTAGGTCTCGCGCGGGGCGCGCAGCCAGCGGACGATGCGGATCTGCGGCAGCGGCCGCGGGACGAGACCCTGCTCGCGCAGCGCCGCCCGGCGGGTCTGCTTGAGCGCCCGGTCGAACAGGATCGCCGCGGACAGCGACATGCCGGAGAAGAACTGCGGGGCGCCGGCGTGGCCGAAGCCGCGCGGGGCGTGCACCCAGTTGAACCAGGCCGAGGCGCCGGCGAACAGCCAGACCAGCAGCCGGGAGCCGAGTGCGGCGTCGCCGTGGCTGGCCTCGCGGACGGCGAGCACCGAGCAGAACATCGCGGCGCCGTCCAGCCCGAACGGCACCAGGTACTCCCAGCCGCCGGACAGGCCGAGGTTCTGCATGCCGAAGCCGACCAGCCCGTGGAAGGAGAGTGCGGCCGCGACCCCGGCGCAGCAGAACAACAGCGTGTACGAGGCGGCGCCGTACAGGGATTCCTTGTTGCGGCGCCGTTCCTCGGAACGCTCCCAGGAGTCCGCCCCGGCGGCGGATCCCCGGCTCCGGGCCAGGGCCACCAGGAGTGCGCTGACCAGCAGCCCCGCGACTCCGGTGACGGCCCAGCCGAGCGGTATGTCGGACAATTTCATCGCCGGAACCAGCCTCGCTTTCTGCGTCGAGTTCCTGCGCCGTGATGGCGGGGACCATCATGGCGGATGCTCGGCGGGGGAATGGCGGATTCACCGTCAATGCGCTGAGTAGAGGGATTTCTGGCCCCGCGTCGGTCGCATCGTCGTATGAATTCGAAGCGGGCGATTCCCGGAATTCCGGGCTTTTCGAGTTCGAGGTCGAACGGGTTTTCGTCAACCGCGCGTGACGCGGGGGCAGCCGGCGCACATGTCCTCGGGGGCCGCGGTGTACACGAGGCAGCAGCTGGCCCTGGCCCGGGCCGTCGCGTCCGGGGCGCCGCCTCCGGAGGGTGCTCCGGGAGCGCCGCCCCGGCCGGGCGCCGGGGTCGCGAAACCGGCGCCCGGGGTGAAGGGGGCCGGGGCGGGAGCGGGGCGGCCCGGCGCGCCGGGCGCGTGCGCGGGGGTGGGGCCCGCCGGGGCTCGGCCGGCGGGCGCTCGGTCAGCGGGCGCTGGGTCGGTGGGCGCTCGGTCGTCGGGGGCGAGCAGTGCGGACAGTTCGGCGCGCGCCCGCTCCGGCTCGCCGAGCAGCCCGCCCGCGTAGCAGAGCCCCTCCACCACGGCGTCGGTGGCCATCGCCCACAGCACCCGGGGCCCGCGCCGCACCTGCGGGCGGAACGCGGCCAGCAGCGGGTCCAGGAACGCGCCCAGCGCGCACCGGAGTTCGGCCGCCAGCGCGGTCTCGTCCGGGGCGGTGCGGACGGCCACGGTGCGGACGGCTGCGGTGCGGGCGGCCGGGGCGGTGGCCGGTGAGGCGGCCGCCGGGTCGTCCGGCAGGCAGACGAACGCCGCCGGGCGGACCGTCAGCTCCACGGCGGCGTTGCCCCGGCGCAGCGCCACGTCCCCCGGCCCGAGCAGCGGCACCCGCCGCTCCAGGAACCACGGCACCGTGAACAGCAGGGAGAGCGGCCAGACCGCGCGGTGCAGGCCGAAGCCGGCCGCCACGTCCGGGCGCAGCGGCCGCCCGTAGCGGGCGAGGCCCTGGCGGGCGTCCACGGCGACCAGGTCGCGGACGGCTGCGGGGCGTTCGGCCAGGTCGGCGGCGGTCAGCCAGCCGTCGCCGGACGGGGGTGGGGCGCAGCGCACGCTGAGCGTCGGGGTGAGGCCGGTCAGCCGGTGGTACGACGGCGCGCAGGGGGTGGTGGGGTCCGGCGCGGCGGCCGGGGTGTGCGCCTCGGTGGTGCGGGGGGCGCACGGTGCGGGGACGGGCCGGGTGCTGCTCGCGGTCATGGTCGGGCCCCATCGGGTCGACCGGGGCCGCGCATGGGGGCCCGGGGTGCCCGGCCGTGCTGCTGCCCGCCGGGCCCGGCCGGGCCGGGGCATGGCGGTGCCCGGGGAACGGCAAGGCTGACCCGGCCGGGGTACTGCTCACCCCGGCCAGGTTAGGCTCACCTTAGCTGATGGTGCCCCGGGTCTCGCGGGTGCTGCGTCCGTCCGGGGGAGTGCCGGGCGGTCGCGGGGCGGCCAGTTGGCGCGCGAGCCAGACCGGCACGCCGCCGAGCGCGTGCACCAGCCGGGCGGCCTCGGCGCGCAGGCGCGCGGCCTCGGCCGGCTCGGACACCTCGGCGAGCGCCGCGAGCGCCGGCGCCACCCCCACGGTGAAGCCGAGTTGCTCGCGCAGCCGCAGCGAGGCGTCGAAGCCCTCCCGGGCGTGGCCGCGGTCGCCGCGGGACAGCGCGAGGGCGGCCAGGTGGCGCCAGGTGTAGGAGCGCAGCAGCTCGTCGCCGCGCTCCCCGGCGGCCTCGTGCGCCCGGCGGTAGGCGATCCAGGCGGCGCCGCGGTCGCGCAGCAGGTTCTCGGCGACCAGTCCGCGCCGGAAGTCCAGCAGCGGGCGGCCCGGGGCGCCCGGCGGCAGCAGGGCCGAGGTGCGGCCGAGTGCCGCCTGCGCCTCGTCCAGCCGGTCGCGCGGGCCGAGCACGCTGGCCACGTAGGCGAGGAAGCCGCGGGCGCAGGCGGCGGCCGCGCGCTGCTCGGTGCCGGTCGCCAGCGCCTCGGCCAGGCGCAGTGCCTGTTCCGCCTGGATCCAGTGGGCGGCGGTGAACAGGCACTGCTCGATGAGGAGTTCGGCCCGCCGGAGGGCGGCCGTCGGGTCGTGTTCGGCGGCCGGCCGGAGCAGGTCGGCGGCCTCCTGCCAGCACGCCCGGGACCGTAGTCGCCATACGGTGTCGCCCGGTTCCTCCGCTGCCCGCCCCAGCCCGTCCGGGCCGCTCGGGCCCCATCCGTGCTCCGACAACGCCACCTCCTTGTGCGCGCCATCCAGCCGGGCACGGGGCCCGCCCAGGCGCGCTGCCGCGGTCCGTTCGCATGATGACGGAACGGCGGGCTGCAGGGCGAAGTCCCGCGCTGTGGCGGCAATTCAACACGGGGGTGAGCTTGTGCACCAGATCACGAGCGCAGGTTGTTGCTTTTCCGGGGCGGATGATCTAGTGGGGGAGCGGCGGGCCGTCAGGACGTCCAGCCGGTCTCCATCAGCGCCTCGGCCGCGCCGTTGGCGGGCTGCGGCACGCCGGCCAGGTCCAGGCTGAACAGGGCGACCAGCAGCTGCTCGCCGCGCACGGTGGCCTGGTGCGAGTAGCCGGCCAGGGTGAACATGGCGGCGGCCATCTCCTCGGCGTGCAGGGTCTGCAGCCACAGGCACTCCACCGACTTGACGTCGGCGGGCTCGGTCCAGGTGTCCACCTGGGCGACCATCCGGCTGCCCAGCAGGGTGACGCCGTCGCGCTCCTGGGCCTCCGTCAGCTCCAGGTCGTCGAAGCCGAGCCACTCCAGGTAGCGGGCGGCGGTGAACACCGCGTCCTGCGAGGTGCGCACCGGGTGCGGGCGGAACGGCGTGCGGTGGCGGAACGGGCGGGCCCGGCCGGCGGTGGTCCCGGGCGGGGCCGGCGGCGCGGGCGGGGCGGGCACCGGGGCGCCCATCGGGTGGGCCGGCTGCGGGCGGGAGGACTGCGGGCCGGCGGCGGTGAGCGGGCCGGCCGTGCCGGCGTTCAGCCGAGTGGCGCGGTCCACCGGGAGGCGGACGGTCGCGCCGCAGTTGCAGGTGAACTCGGGCTGCGGCCACTGGTCCGAGCGGCCGCAGTGCGGGCAGCGCATGCTCAGCCAGGAGTCCTCCCAGGAGCGGAACCGCACCTGCACCGGCACCCCGCCGCGCAGCAGCGGCACCTTCAGCGAGGCGCCGCACGGGCACGGCAGCGAGGGCGGCTCGTACAGGTGCTCGCGACGGCAGGCGGGGCAGCGGATCGCCCGCGCGCCACCGCCCGCTCCCGGCCCCGGCAGGGCGGGGTCGTGTCCGGTGAAGTCGTCGGGCAGTCCGGCCATCGCGGGCTCCGTCCGTTGGGGTCGGGTGGGTGCGGCGATTCCCATGCTCCCCCAAACGGGGGACGGTTGGCGCGGAATGGGACAATCCTCAGGGACGGATCAGGGATGGTCCCCCGGCAGGTGGAGGGCGGACGGCCCCGGCACCCGGCGGGTGGTCAGCCGGCGGACCAGCGGGCCAGGTCGGCGGGCGTGTCGAGGTCGTCCGGCACGGCGACGTCGGCGCACTCGACGAGCACGACCTCGCCCGCGTGCGCGGCCAGCAGCGCCCGGGCACCGGCATCGCCGTCCGCGCCCGCCGCCGCTTCGGCGAAGTGCCGGGCGCCGATCAGCACCGGGTGCCCGCGCCGCCCGTCGTACGCGGCGGCCGCCAGCTCGGCGCCCGCCCGGTGCGCGGCGAGCAGCCGGGCCACCGCTGCCGGGGTGACGCCCGGGGTGTCCACCAGCATCACCAGCACCGCCGACGCCTCCGGCGCCAGCGCGGCCAGCCCGGCCCGCAGCGAGGAGCCCATGCCGCCGGCCCAGTCCGGGTTGGCCGCCAGCCGGCACCCGGGCAGGTGCGCGGTGGCCCGGACCCGGTCGCCCTCGGCGCCCAGCACCACCGTCACGTCCGGGCAGCCACCGGCGCGGACGACCGCCACGGCGTGCTCGACCAGCGGGCGGCCCCGGTAGCGGATCAGCGCCTTGGGACGCCCGCCGAGACGGCGCCCGCCGCCGGCGGCGAGCACCAGCGCGGGGACGGGGGGCCGGCCGCGGCTCATGCGGTCGGCCCGACGGCGGCGCGGGTGCGGTCGGCGGCCGCGGGCGCGGGGGCGGGGTGGGCTGCGGTGCGGCTCATGGGCCCAGCCTGCCCGGCCGGGTGGCCGTCGCGCAGCACCCGGGGGCCGGAGTTGGACGAACCCACAAGCCCGGGCCGCCGGCCGTGCCCGCGCCCCGGCGGTTCGGCCGCTGGCCGCGCCGCCCGTCCGCCCCCTGTACTGGGTCGATGAACACCGCACCGCGCCCGCTGGTGGACCGCTTCGGCCGCGTCCACACCGATCTGCGGGTCTCGCTGACCGACCGCTGCAACCTGCGCTGCACGTACTGCATGCCGGCGGAGGGCCTGGACTGGCTGCCGCGCGAGGGGGTGCTGACCGACGACGAGGTGCTGCGGCTGGTCCGGGTCGGGGTCGAGCGGCTGGGGGTGCGGTCGGTACGGCTGACGGGCGGGGAGCCGCTGCTGCGCCGCGGCCTGGTCGCCCTGGTGGGCCGGCTGGCGGCGCTGGGCGTGGAGCTGTCGCTGACGACCAACGGCATCGGCCTGGCCAGGGCGGCGGCCGGGCTGCGGGCGGCGGGGCTGCGGCGGGTGAACGTCAGCCTGGACACGCTGCGCCCGGAGCGGTTCGCGGCGCTGACCCGGCGCGACCGGCTGCCGGACGTGCTGGCCGGCCTGGCGGCCGCGCGGGCGGCGGGCCTGGGGCCGGTGAAGGTGAACACGGTGCCGGTGCGCGGCGTGAACGCGGACGAGATCGCCGAGTTGGCGGCCTTCGCCGTCGAGCACGGGTACCGGCCGCGGTTCATCGAGTCGATGCCGCTGGACGCGCAGGGGGCCTGGGACCGGGCGTCGATGGTGACGGCGGAGGAGATCCTGGCGGCGCTGGGGGAGCGGTTCGAGCTGGTGCCGCTCGGCCGGCCCGGCAGCGCGCCGGCCGAGGAGTGGCGGATCGCGGGCACGGAGGCGGTCGTCGGGGTGATCGCCTCGGTGACCCGGCCGTTCTGCGGCGGCTGCGACCGGGTGCGGCTGACGGCGGACGGGCAGCTGCGCAACTGCCTGTTCGCCACCGAGGAGTCGGACCTGCGGGCGCTGCTGCGCGCCGGCGCGGACGACGCCGAGGTCGAGGCGGCCTGGCGGGCCTCGGTGGCCCGCAAGGGGCCGGGGCACGCGGTCGGCTCGGCCGACTTCGTCCGCCCGGACCGCCCGATGTCCGCGATCGGCGGCTGAACCGGAGGAGGTGTGAGCTCCGCCATGCTCCTCGGCCCGCGCGTGGCGTCGCCTTGACCCGCTCTTGGGGTGGCTGATCTGCTGGTTCACCGTCAACCCACCCCTGATTCCGGGAGTTCGCCGTGCCCGCCCGCCGTACCTGGCTGTCCGCCGCCACCGTGTTCCTCATATGCGCGCTCGCGCTGGCCGGTTGGCTGCTCGGCGGCCGCGACCAGCCGAAGGGCGGCGCGCCCGCCGCGGGCCCGGGCACCAGCCCGCTGCAGAACCCGGACGGCACCCGGCCCGGCCTCGCCCCGCTCGCCACCGCCGAGGACCGCAGGGCGGGCCGCGAGCTCATCGCCGAGGTCGCCACCGCGGCCGCCGGGCCCCGGGACGGCTACGACCGGGGCGAGTTCGGCCCCGCCTGGACGGACAGCGTCGAGGGCGTCCCGTTCGGCGGCAACAAGTGCGACACCCGCAACGACCTGCTCGCCCGGGACGGCACCGCCGTCGAGCGCAAGGACGGCTCGGACTGCGTGGTCACCGCGATGACCATCCGCGACCCGTACACCGGCCAGACCGTCCGGTGGAGCAAGCAGCAGGCCGGGAAGATCCAGATCGACCACGTGATGCCGCTGTCCTACGACTGGCAGATGGGCGCCGCCGCGTGGGACCGGGCCAAGCGCGTCCGGATCGCCAACGACCCGCTCAACCTGATCCCCGCGGACGGCTCCCAGAACGCCTCCAAGGGCGACTCCGGCCCGGCCGCCTGGCTGCCCGCCGACCCGGCGATCCACTGCTCGTACGCGGTGCGCTTCGCCCAGGTCTCGCTGAAGTACCGGCTGCCGGTCACCGAGGCCGACAAGAAGGCCATGCTGCGGCTCTGCGACGGCTGAGGAGGCGCGCGTCCGACAGCTGCGGAAACCTTTCCGCACACCTCCGGCCCGGGCCCCGGCGTGACCCGGGCCGGGCCCGGATGGTATCCGTGAGCGGTGGACTCGAAGATCCAACGGCTCTCCCGCCGCCGCGCGCTGCCCGCCCTGGCCGCCGTGCTCGCCGTCGCGCTGCCCGCCGGCTGCACCGGCGCGCCCGCCCCCGGCGGCCCGGCCACCCGCCCGCCGCTGTCCGAACGGGCCCCCGCCGGCACCGACCCGGCGCTGCGCGCGCTCTACGACCAGCGGATCGACTGGCAACCCTGTGCCGACCAGGGCGACGGCGACGGACCCGTCCAGTGCGCCACCCTCAAGGTCCCGCTCGACTACGCAGCCCCCGGCGGCGCGACCCTCGACGTCGCCGTCGCCCGGGTGCCCGCCGCCGACCCCGGCCGGCGCCTCGGCTCCCTGGTGCTCAACCCCGGCGGGCCCGGCAACTCCGGCACCGCGATGGTCCAGTGGGGCTGGAAGAACTACCAGGGCCCGCTGCACGACCACTACGACCTGGTCGGCTTCGACCCGCGCGGCGCCGGCCGCACCGCCGGCGTCCACTGCCTCGACGACCGCACCCGCGACGAGTACACCTCCACCGACGACCCCGGCTACGACCACGGCCGCGTGCTCGCCGACGCCTGCCGGGCCAAGGCCGCCGACCTGCTCCCGCACCTCGGCACCCGCGACAGCGCCCGGGACATGGACGTGCTGCGCGGCGCCCTCGGCGAGACCAGGCTCGACTTCCTCGGCCTGTCCTACGGCACCTACCTCGGCGCCCTCTACGCCGAGGAGTTCCCCGGGCGCACCGGCCGGCTCGTCCTCGACGGCGCCGTCGAGCGCAGCACCGACCTGATGCACCTCAACGGCGAACAGGCCGCCGCCACCGAGGCCGAGTTCACCGCCTTCGCCGCCGACTGCGCCGCCACCGACGACACCTGCCCGCTCGGCACCGACCCGGCCGCCGCCCCGCGCCGGTTCGCCGACTTCCTCGACGGCCTGCGGGACCACCCGCTGCACGGCGAGGACGGCCGCACCCTCACCGCCGCCCTCGGCTGGGCCGGCGTCCTGGGCGTCCTCTACGACGGCCGCCGGTCCTTCGACCGGCTGCGCGAGGCCGTCGAACCGGCCGTCGCCCGCGGTGACGCGGACGGGTTGCTCCGCCTCGCCGACGCCGCCAACGGCCGTGACCAGGACGGCCGTTACGACACCACCGCGGACGCCTTCGCGGCCATCCACTGCGCCGACGCCCCGCTCGCGCCCACCGACGCCGACCTGCGCGCCGCGCTCGCCGACCTCACCGTCCGGGCCCCGCTGACCAGCCGGCACGACACCCGGATCACCCTGCTCGACCCGGACTGCCGGGCCTGGCCGTTCCGTTCGCCGGAGAAGCCGCACACCGTGAAGGCGGCCGGCAGCGCCCCGATCCTGGTCGTCGGATCCACCGGCGACCCGGTCACCCCCTACCTGTGGGCGCAGCGGATGGCCGCCGGGTTCGCGCACGGCGTGCTGCTCACCCGGGAGGGCGACGGGCACACCGCGTACGACAAGAGCGGGTGCGTGCGGGACGCCGTCGCCGCGTTCCTGGTGGACGGGCGGATGCCGGAGGCCGGGACGTACTGTCCGACCGACTGACCGGCCGACTGGCCGACCGAGCGACTGACCGGCCGGCACAGCGCGCGGAGGGGGCGCGCCGCGAGGGATCGCGGTGCGCCCCCTCCGTCATCGGGGGACGGAATGTGGTCAGGAGGTGGGGGCGGTCAGGTCGTAGAAGGTGGCGGTGCCGACCGTGCGCTTGGTGAAGTGGGCGGTCACCCAGGCCTCGATCTGGCCGCTCTCGTTCGACTGCGCCTCGTCGGTGCCCTCGCCGGATCCGCCGCCGAAGCCGCGGTGCGAGCCGCCGGCGATGAACCAGTGCACCTTGTTCTGCTGGACGTACTTCTGGAAGTCGGCCAGGCTCAGCGACGGGTCGGTGCCGTTGAAGCCGCCGAGGGCCATCACCGGCTTGCCGGTGGCGAGTTGGTAGCTGGCGGCGTTCTGCGAGCCGACCGTCGCGGCGGCCCAGGTGTAGTGGTCGGCGTCCTGGGCGAGCAGGTCGGCCGCCTCGGGGCTCACCTTGGTGCCGCCGAGCAGGCCGCCCATGCCGCCGGGGCCGCCCATGCCGCCGGGGGCGCCGGGGAAGCCGCCTTCGCCGAAGGGGGCGGGGGCGGTGCCGTTGGTGCCGCCCGTGCCGTTGGCGCCGTCCGCGCCGCGCTCGTGGCGGCCGTTCGCCTTGCCGTTGCCGTTGGGCGAGCCGTTGCCGTTGCCGAAGCCGGGGTTGGCGCCCGCGCCCGGGAAGCCGGGGAACCCGCCGGGGAAGCCCCCGCCGTTGCGCCCCTGGGAGGCGTGTCCGCCGCCCTGACCCCCCTGCCCGCCCTGACCGCCCTGGCCGCCCGGCCCGCCGGGGAAGCCCCAGGCGCCCGCGCCGCCCTTGCCGCCCTTGCGCCCGCCGCCGGGCCCGAACGCGCCCTTGACGGACGGTCCGGCGGTCACGATCGAGCCGTTGTGCGGCGTGTTCACGGTGTCCACCGCGTACGCGGCCGGCCCGCCGAACGCCGCCGCCAGGCCCAGCAGGCCCGCCACCGAGGCGATCCGCGCGCCCGTCCGGCCGGAGGTCCGACCGGCCGCCTGCCCGCCGACCAGCGCGGCGGCCGACGCCAGCCCGCCGAGCAGCACCGCCCAGCGCAGCGACGGCAGGAAGTCGGCGCTGCGCCCGAGCAGCACGAACGCCCAGACCGCCGTCACCGCGAGCACGCCCGCCAGCAGCAGCGCGTACGGCAGCCGGTGCCGCGCCCGCCACAGCCCGTCCACGCCCATGCCGACCAGCGCGGCCACGGCCGGGGCCAGCGCCACGGTGTAGTACTGGTGGAAGATCCCCGACATGAAGCTGAAGACCAGCGCGGTGGAGAGCAGCCAGCCGCCCCAGACCAGGAAGGCCGCGCGGGCGGTGTCCGGCCGGGCGTGCCGGCGGGTCGCCCAGAGGCCGACCACCAGCAGGATCAGCGCGGCCGGGAGCAGCCAGGCGATCTGACCGCCGATGTCGGAGCCGAACAGCCGGGTGAGGCCGGTCTGGCCCCAGCCGCGGCCGCCGCGCGCCAGGCCGGCCGGCAGGTCGACCCCGGCCGGCAGGTGCGCGGCGCCGCCGCCGACGCTGCCGCGCTCGTTGCCGTCCACCCGGCCGAGGCCGTTGTAGCCGAAGGTGAGCGAGAGGAAGCTGTCGTCCTGCGAGCCGCCCACGTACGGGCGGGCCGAGGCGGGCAGCAGCTCGACGACGGCCACCCACCAGCCGCCCGAGACGAGCAGGGCCGCGCCCGCGAGCAGCGTCTGGCGCACCCGCCGCCAGAAGCCGGTCGGGGCCACCGCCAGGTAGACGGCGGCGAAGGCGGGCAGGATCAGGAAGGCCGCGAGCGTCTTGGTGAGGAAGGCGAAGCCGAACATCGCGCCGGTGAACAGCAGCCAGCGGGTGCCGGCCGTCTCGATCGCCCGCACCAGCCCGTACGCGGACAGGGTGAGCAGCAGCACCAGCAGCGCGTCCGGGTTGTTGAAGCGGAACATCAGTGCCGCCACCGGGGTCAGCGCGAACGCGGCCCCGGCCAGCAGGCCGCCGAGCGGGGAGAAGCGGCGGCGCACCGTCGCGTACAGCACGCCGACGGTGGCGGCGCCCATCAGCGCCTGCGGGGCGAGGATCGACCAGGAGGAGAGGCCGAACATCCGCACCGACAGGGCCATCGGCCACAGCGAGGCCGGCGGCTTGTCGACGGTGATGAAGTTCGCGGCGTCGGAGGAGCCGAAGAAGAAGGCCTTCCAGCTCTGGCTGCCGGCCTGCACGGCCGCCGAGTAGAAGGCGTTGGCCCAGCCGGAGGCGCTCAGGCCCCACAGGTAGAGGACGGCGGTGGCGGCCATCAGCGCCAGCAGGGCCGGGCGCACCCAGCGCGGGTCGTCGGCGCGGCCCCGCCAGGCGCGGGCGGGCAGGGTGCGCAGCCGCTCGGACCAGGAACCGATCCCCTTCGGTCCGGCGGGCGGCAGGGGCTGCTCGGGGAAGAGCGGGGCTGGGCGCCCGTCGAACCGAAGGGGGCCACCCGGCTGCGGCGCCTGCGGCGGCGGGTAGTGCGCGGCCTCGGGCCACGGTTCGCCGGCCGGAGGGGAGTAGCTGCTCGTGGTCATGCGCCATACGGTGCGTGGCGCGGCTGAGAGAAGTGTGAGACGACGCTGTGAGCCGGGTGTGATCTGCGCGGCCGGACGGGTGATCTACGCGGCGGCGGGGGGCATGGTGAGGTGTTTGCCCAGCCACTCCAGGGCCGGGGGGATCTCCCGGGTCCAGGTGTGGAAGTTGTGGCCGGCGGTGTCCAGGGTGATGGTGGACATCTTGGTGGGGGCCTTGAAGGCGCCGACCATGGCCTGGGTCTCGTCGTAGTTGTTCTCGTCGTTCGCGGTGGTGAGCAGCAGGGAGACGGGCGCGGGCGGCTGGTTCTTGAGCCGCCACAGCAGGTCGTTCTCCTGCTTGAGCTTGTTGTCGCCGCCGAACAGGTCGCCGGTGGTCGGGTCGTGGGCGGCGCTGTAGTAGCCGGAGAGCGCGACCGCGGCCCGGTAGGAGTCGGGCTTGCGCAGCGCGAACTTGAGCGCGCAGTAGCCGCCGGTGGAGTTGCCGATGACGGCCCGGTTGGCCGGGTCGGTGCCGATCCGGTAGGTGGTGGCGAGGGCCTTGGGCAGGTCGGTGGTGAAGAAGGTCTCGACCTGGGGGCCGTTCGGCACGTCGACGCACTCGGTGTCGCGGTTGTCGACGAGGGTGGGGCGGGTCATCACCAGGATGGTCGGCGGCAGCTTCTTCTGCTCGATCGCGGCGAGCGTGGAGGCCGGGTACTGCATGAGCGAGATCAGCTTCTCCGGGGTGCCCGGGTAGCCGGTGAGCACCAGGGCCATCGGGAAGCGCTGCTTGGCGAAGTCCGGCTGGAAGTACTGCGGGGGGAGGTAGACGTAGGCCTCGCTGCTCAGGCCGCTGCCGGCTCCTTTGACGTCGACCTTCTGGATCAGCCCGGAGCGCTCCGGGTCCGAGCCCTGCGCCGAGTAGAACTTCTGCTCGCCGGTGACGGCGACGCCGGAGGCGTTGGGCTGGTGGTCGACGACCGTGCCGAGCCCGCCGCTGGTGCCGAGCAGGTCGGTCCAGGAGCTGTAGAAGCCGAAGTAGCTGTTGGCGATCAGGCCCATCGCGGCCAGCACCGTCACCTGGGTGGCGAGGAAGGTGCCGATCCGGCCCAGCCAGGACTTCCAGCCCTTGCCGCCGAAGCGGGGCCACAGCCACATGGTGGCGGCGAAGACGGCCACCGCGAGGACCGAGGTGATGATCTGGAGGGGGAGTCCGGTGAGACTGAGCACGTGCCGATCGTAGTTGACCTCCCGGGAAGCCCCCGGACGGCCCCTGGGAGGTGGCCGCTCGGTAGTCGTCCGGTCACGCCTTCGCGCGGGTGTCGATCCGCATGCGGACCGTTCCGGGGTGGGCGGGTCCGTCGCGGGGCGGGGGAGGCGGGCACTTCACCGGGCGTGGAGTGTCGCCGGGCCGGGCCGTAACGGGCATACCGGGACGGGGGGTTGCGGGATCGGGTCACAACAGCGCATCCGTGGTGGCCAGTTCGGTCACAACGGTTGATTCCTTGTAGTGGGCATGGCACTTTCGTGCGGCGCGGGCCTCGGCGACCAGCCGGGGGACCCGCGATCCCCCACAAGGAGAGCCATGCTGAAGAGACTTGTCGCGATGGCCGGTGCGGGCGTCGTCGTCGCGGGCGGCCTGACCTTCGCCGCCACCCCCGCGAACGCCGTCCAGGCGGCCGACCTGACCTCCACCATCGCGCTGGACGACTGCTCGGCCTCGCTGGTCCGCTACCCCACCTCGGTGGCCGGCGATCGGGCGCTCATGCTCACGAACGGGCACTGCCTGCCGACCATGCCCTCGGCCGGGCAGGTCATCCAGAACCAGAGCGCCAGCCGCAGCGGCACCCTGCTCGACGGCGCGGGCAACACCCTCGGCACCGTCCAGGCGGACAAGGTGCTGTACGCGACGATGACCGGCACCGACGTCACGCTGTACGAGCTCACCGACACCTACGGGTCGATCAGCTCCAAGTACGGCGCCACCGCGCTGACCCTCAGCGACACCCACCCGGTCGACGGCTCGTCGATGTACATCCCGTCCTCGTACTGGAAGCAGACCTGGAACTGCTCCGTCAACGGCTTCGTGCCCACCCTGCGCGAGGACCAGTGGACCTGGCACGACTCGCTCCGCTACAGCTCCGGCTGCAACACCACGCACGGCACCTCCGGCTCGCCGATCGTCGACTCCGCCAGCGGGCGGGTCGTCGGCATCAACAACACCGGCAACGACAACGGCGAGATGTGCACCCTCGACAACCCCTGCGAGGTCGCGGCGGACGGCACCACCACCGCCACCAAGGGCCAGAGCTACGGCGAGGAGACGTACTGGTTCACCACCTGCCTGGGCCCCGGCAACGTCATCGACCTCAACGTCGCGGGCTGCCTGCTCACCAAGCCGGCCGGCAGCGGCGCCGTCTCGGTGAGCAACCCGGGCAACCAGTCGACCGCGGTCGGCGGCTCGGTCAACCTGCAGATCAAGGCCTCGGGCGGCACCGCGCCGCTGTCGTACAGCGCGAGCGGCCTGCCGGCCGGGCTGTCGATCAACGCCTCGACCGGTGTGATCTCCGGTACGGCCTCGACCGCGGGCAGCTCCAACGTCACCGTCACGGTGAAGGACGCGTCCGGCAAGACCGGTTCGGCCTCCTTCACCTGGGCCGTGACCGGTGGCGGCGGCGGTACCTGCACCCCGGCGCAGCTGCTCGGCAACCAGGGCTTCGAGACGGGCACGGCGGCGCCGTGGACGGCTTCGAGCGGCGTGGTCGACAACAGCTCCTCGCAGGCGGCGCACGGCGGCTTGTGGAAGGCGTGGCTGAACGGCTACGGCAGCGCCCACACCGACTCGCTGTCCCAGACGGTCAGCATCCCGGCCGGCTGCAAGGCGACGCTGAGCTTCTGGCTGCACATCGACACCGCGGAGACCGGCTCGACCGCGTACGACAAGCTGACCGTGTCGGTGAACGGCACCACGCTGAAGACCTACTCCAACGTGGACGCCGCCGCCGGCTACCAGCAGCGCACCTTCGACCTGTCGGCCTACGCGGGCCAGACGGTCACCCTGAAGTTCAACGGCGTCGAGGACTCCTCGCTGCAGACGAGCTTCCTGATCGACGACACCTCCATCCAGGTCGGCTGACCCCAGCTTGGTTCAGCAGGCAGGGCCCGGCGGCAACCACCGCCGGGCCCTGCCGGCCTTCCTGGTGCCCGCCACCCCACGCTCAGGTTTCGCTCAACTCCCGTACATCACACAGCTTGTTGGTTAGGCTCCCAATTGACGTGGACCGGGCGGGTGGTCCGTCCACGTTCTCCTGTCGTGCGCCGGAACCACGTGATCCGGCCGACGGCCACGCGGAGCCACGAGTTTGGGGGGCGGGGACGAATGACTGACCTGGATTTCGAGCGGAAAGTGAATCCGTGGCTCTTCGACAGCTCCGGAAACCTGACGGAGGCGGCGAAGAAGCAGTTCCCGGACCTCGCCGCCGCCGCGGCCGGCGCCCAGCCGCAGGGGTGGTCGCCGGAGCCGGTGACGGGGGCGGGCGGCGGCCGGACGGTGAAGGTCAGCCCGGAGGCGCTGCGGCGGGCGGGGACCAATGCGGGCACCCTGCACACCAAGTTCGACAAGGCCTGTGGGGACGCGTGGAAGGACATCGTCGCCGACACGCAGGACATGGACAGGTCCGCCTGGAAGATCGTCCAGGCCGTCTGGGACGCGTTCGACGTCTGGAGCGGCCAGTGCAAGACCACCAGCGGGATGATCGCGGAGGTGGCCGGGGCGCTGTCCAGCAACGCCGAACAGTATGCGCGCGCCGAACAGGTGAACGCCCAGAACCTGACGAAGAACTGAGGCCTTCGACATGGTGACCTTCAACGACCTGGCGCGAGAGAAGTTCAGCGGCATCGGGAGCCTGGCCGAAGGCTTCGAGTCGCTGGTCCGCACGTGGGGGCTCTCCTCCGAGCTCACCGGGGACATCATCACGCCGCTGCAGGCGTCGGGCTGGCGGGGCGACGCGGCCGAACGGGCCTCCGTCACGATCGTCAAGGTCCGGAACGAGATCGACGCGGCCTTCGAGGAGGCGAGCGGCATCGCGAAGGCCCTGCGCAGCGCCCACACCGAATTCACCGCCGCCCGGGCGGACCTGGACGCGGCGGTCAAGAAGGCCACCGACCAGTCCATGACGGTGGACCACTCGACCGGCAGGATCAGTTGGCCGGCGCCGAAGAGCGCCGTGGACAAGAGCGATCCGGAGCAGTACCACGCGACCTTCAAGAAGTTGGCGGAGGAGGTGGCCGGCGACATCGCGAAGGCCCTGAAGAGGGCTGCGACGGCCGACGCCGCGGCGGTGGCGGCGCTCTCCGCCGTCACCGGGAAGGACAAGACCGCCTTCAAGCCCGCGCCGAACAACCCCGAGGAGCAGGCCAAGCAGGCGGCCGACCTCCTGAAGCTGGCCGGGAACCTCACGGACGGCCAACTGGACCAGCTCAACAAGGCTTTGAAGGAACACGCCAACGACCCGCGGTTCACCACGGCGTTCTACCAGAACCTCGGACCGGACGGCTTCCTCAAGTACTACGGTCAGCTGGCCCTCGCCTCGGCGGACAAGGGCGGCAGGCGGCCGCAGGCCATCGAGGACCTCCAGAAGAACCTCGGCACGGCGCTGGCCACCGCCACCAACACCCGCAACTACCCCCGCCTGTCCGACGAGTGGGAGGCAGGCCTGCGTCGGGCCGGATCCGCCAGGGCAGACGTCTTCCTGCCCGGCAAGCGGGGCAACGTCAGTGCCCAGCCGTTCGGCTACCAGATCCTGACCAACATCCTGCGAACCGGGACGTACGACGCGCACTTCCTCAATCCGATCGCCGAGCACGTCACCCAGCTCAGCCAGATGAAGGGCTTCTGGACCTCGGCGCCGTGGATCGACGGGGACTTCGACCAGCTGAAGTTCCTGGGCCACCCGGGCGGTTCCCGCCAGGGCGGATTCAATCCGATGTCGGGGGTGCTGGAGGCGCTCGCGCACAATCCGCAGGCCGCGCTCCAGTACTTCCACGACCCGGCGACGGCCTACGACCTCGACGGGTCGGTCAAGGCCCTCAACCAGAAGAACACCTATTTCGACGTGCTGGCCAAGGGGGGCGACGACTCGCCGCTCCAGGACGTCTGGAAGGGGCACTACTTCCCCGGTGGCCACGCGGAGCCGTCCGGGGCGCTCGCCTTCGGCCACGCACTCGAGTCGGCCGCCACCGGACGTGCCTTCGACGCACCCCAGGACACCCCGCTGCCCCAGCACACGCCTGAGATGTCGAAGCTGATGAAGGAGGTGGTCGACCGCTTCGGGAACACGGACGGTCCCTCGCTGCTCCGCAAGGACGGCGCCTTCGCGGACCTCGCACCCAGCCTCGGCCACCTGACCGCCGGCTACATGGGTGACGTCCAGAAGGCGGTGACTCAGTACGACAAGCTGCTGACGACCTACGGATCTCCGGCGGGCCTGGAGCCCGACAGCACGGCGAAGCTGCTGGGGGCGTTGGGCCGGAACCCCGAGGCCTTCGGTGCCGTCGCCCAGGCTCAGCAGGCCTACACGACGGCACACATCCAGGACATCATGCTGAACCGGGAAGCCCACGGCGCCCAGTTCGGCCAAGCCGTGAACAACGCCGCACACTCCGGCGGTGCGGTGGCCGGGATCCTCACCGCGGCTCGGACCGACACCCTGGTCGGCGAGCTGAAGGGGCAGGAGAAGGCCTACAACGACTCCATCGACCGCAACGCCATGTGGGGGAAGTCGCTCTGGAGCATGACCGGCGGCAAGCTGCTCGGGGCGGTTCCCGTGGTCGGCCCGGGCCTGTCGCTGCCGGTGAACTACTTCATCGACCACGAGGCGTCGAGCTACCACATCAGCCTGAACACCGCGGATCCGGCCACGAAGGCGGACATCGCGGGCCTCGCCGGAGCAACCGGCGCCGCCAAGACGGCGGTGGAGAACGCCGCACAGGGGACCGGGCTCACTCCGCTGCAGGTCGAGGACCTGTCCACGGGAGCCGCGAACCAGTCGTGGGACGGCGTGACCGGCGGGGCCGGGCTCTTCATCCGGGCCGTCAATGGCTGAGGGCGGCCGGCGCCGGCGGCAGTGGCTCGCCGCCGTGGTCGCGGTGGTGGTGCTCGCCGGGGCCGGGTGGTGGTGGCGGTCGGCCCACGCACCGGCGGAGCTGCCCGCCGGCGCCTGCTGGTCGGTGCTCACCAGGGCCGACCTCAAGCCGCTGGCGGAGGACGAGCAGGGGACGTTCGCCGCGTCCTACTGGCTGGACGACGACGGGAAGCGGCTCCGCCCGTCCCCGACCCGGTACGAGCAGAGCTGCGAGGTCCGTCGAAGCCCGGCGGACGCCATCGTGCGGGTCGCCGTACGGTCCGTGAACGAGTCCGCCATGACGGCCCTCTACGGCCCGGGCTCGCAGGCGACCTACAGTCGGCTCGACTTCGGTGCGGACGTGCAAGGGTGGGTCGGGCAGGACAAGGTGGGCCTCGGGTTCCGGTGTGACAATCCGGAGAGCATGCGTATGGAAGCGCCGTACGTGGGGGTCGAGGTCAGCACGCGCTTCACCCATCCGGTACCGGACGGGAAGCACCGGGCGATCCTCGACATCCTGCTGAAGGTCACCAAGGCCGTCGTGGCGGACTTCCCGTGTGCGAACCCGGTGCGGTTGCCGGACGGTGTCCCCGCGTCGGCGACGAACTTCCCGCCGCCGGGCCCATGACCGCTCGCGGCCTCGTTCTATGCTCATCGGATGATCAACGAGCCGGTAGAGCTGGTGATATTCGACTGCGACGGGGTCCTGGTGGACAGCGAGGTGATCGCCGTCCGGGTGGTGGGGCGGCTGGTGGCGGAGTTGGGGTGGCCGTTGACCGAGGCCGAGGTGATCGAGAAGTTCGTCGGGCGGTCGGAGGCGGCCAACCACGCGATGGTCGCCGAGCGGTTGGGGGAGGAGGCCGCGACGGTGTTCGACAAGCGGTTCCGCGAGCTGCACGCGCTGGCCGTGGACGCGGAGTTGACGCCGGTGGACGGGCTGCCGCAGGCGCTGGACGCGATCACGCTGCCGACCTGTGTGGCGTCCAGCGGCACGCACGAGAAGATGCGGCACACCCTGGGCCGTACCGGCCTCTACGAGCGGTTCGAGGGGCGGATCTTCAGCGCGACCGAGGTCGGGCGCGGCAAGCCCGCGCCCGACCTGTTCCTGCACGCCGCGCGGAGCATGGGCGTCGACCCGGCGGCCTGCGTCGTCGTCGAGGACAGCGGGCCCGGTGTCACGGCCGCCCGCGCCGCGGGGATGCGCGCGCTCGGCTACGCGGGCGGCGTCACCGCGGCGCAGCGGCTGGCCGGGCCGGGCACGGTGGTCTTCGACGACATGCGCGACCTGCCCGGGCTGATCGCCGCCTACCAGGGGTAGCGGCCGCCCTCCTCGGCGCCGGAGTGCCCGGAGTGCTGGTTGAGGTCGGTGGCGCAGTAGCCCGGCTCCAGCGCGCTGACCTTGATGCCGGACGCGCGCAGGGTGCGGGCGTCATGTCCTCCGACCTTCCCGGGGTGGCGGGGACGATCGAGCGGCACCGGGGGAAGGGCGGCCTCCACTTCGTCGACCACCTGGGGCGGACCGTGCCCTGGTAATTCGCTTGCCGGGCCGGCCCGCCGCTGGCAGGTTCGGTCGGCATGACGTCCTCCGAGGGAAAGATGCACGCCGACGAAGTGGACATCGACGCCGCCCTGGTGCGGCGGATGGTGGCTGCCCGGTTCCCGCAGTGGGCCGGCCTGCCGGTGGAGTCGGTCGTCTCGTCCGGGACGAGCAACGCGATGTTCCGGCTGGGCGCCGAGCTGGTGGTGCGGCTGCCCCGGATCGCCGCGGCGGCGGAGGACGTCGCCAAGGAGCAGCGGTGGCTGCCCCGGCTGGCGCCGGAGCTGCCCGTCGCGGTGCCGGCGCCGCTGGGGGTGGGCGGGCCGGTCGCCGGGTACCCGCTGCCGTGGTCCGTCCTCGGCTGGCTGGACGGCGCCAACCCGGTGCCCGGGCGGCCGGACGAACCGGAGCTGCTGGCGAGGGACTTGGCGGCCTTCACCACCGCCCTGCAGCGGGTCGACCCGACCGGCGGCCCGGCCTCCTATCGCAGCGAGACGCTGGCGGCGCGTGACGGCGGCACCAGGGCGGCGATCGCGGCGCTGGCGGGTGTCGTCCCCGCCGGGGAGGTGACGTCGGCGTGGGAGGCCGCACTTCGCGCACCCGCGCACGGCGGGGCGCCGGTCTGGATCCACGCCGACCTGCAGCCGGGCAACCTGCTGGTGTCCGCGGACGGCCGGTTGAGCGCCGTCATCGACTTCGGCTGCCTGGGCCTCGGCGACCCGGCGGTGGACCTGCTCGCCGCCTGGTACGTGCTCCCGGCCACGGCCCGGGACGCCTTCCGGGCGGCGGTCGGCGCCGACGAGGCCGCCTGGGCGCGGGGGAGGGGCTGGGCGCTGTCCGTCGCGCTGATGGAGCTGAGCTACTACCGGGAGACCAACCCGCGCATGGCGCGGACCGCCCGGTACGTGATCGGCGAGGTGCTGGCCGAGCGCACCGCGGCGGCTCGCGCCTCAGCGGGTCACGTCCCGGCCGGTCAGGCCCCCGCGGACGGCTCCTCCGCCGCGGGCAGCCGCCACTCGTAGACCCACAGGTCCTCCGCCCAGGCCGGGAAGCCGCCGGGGCGGGCGGCCGCCGGGGTGCGCAACAGGCAACGGTGGCGCAGCAGTTCGCGGCGCTCCGCGGGGGTGAGCCGACGCTCCTCGGGGCCGAGGTTCGCCGGGTCGTCCGGGTGGAGGTCGGGGCGGCCGTCGATGGGGCGGTCCTCGGCGACGTTGAGCAGGTCGCCGTGCGGGGTGCGGTAGTCGAGCCGGAAGTCCGTGCGCCACTGGGAGTTGCCGCCCCAGCCCTGGGAGAGGTCGCGGGTGGGGCGGTGGGCGCGGCGGTGCGTCCAGTAGAGCACCGAGCGGTCGGCGACGCCGCGTTCGGCGTGCGCGGCCCCGGCCCGGACGCGGACGCGGGCACGGGTGAACAGCAGCTCGCCGAGCATGAGGCCGGGCGTGCGGACGTCCAGCAGTTCGATCGGGGCGTCCGGGTCCTCGGCCTGCTCGACCTCGGCGATCTCGTGGCGGAAGGGGTCGAAGGCGGTGTCGGCGGCCGTGCAGGGTGCCATTCCGAGAGCGGTGAACAGGGCGAGGTAGGGCGGGAGTTGCGGCTCCAGCAGGAGGAGGTCGGCGACCCGGCCGAGCGCGTACAGCTCCTCCAGCAGGCCCCGGCCGTCCTCGGTGCCCCACCAGCGGGTGCGGTGGACGGCGGCGGTGCGCAGCCGGGCGCGGTAGTCGGCGGTGGCGGACGGGCGGAGCCAGGCGTCGACGACGTCCCGGTGGGGGCGGTCGGCGTCGAGCAGGGCCTCGTACAGGGTGCGGGCGTTCACCGGGCCGATCCTGGCAGGTTTTACCTTCCGGTCGACCAACTGCCGGCCCGGCGCGGGTAGCGTCGCCGGTCATGAGCCTGGTGGACGTGAACGAGTGTGCGGCCCGACTGCCGGAGGCCTGGCGGTCCGTGGTCGTGGGGACGGTCGGGACGGCGGCGGTCAAGGTGCTGCGGATGGACGGTCGTGCGCTGCCCGAGGAGGTGCACGGGACGGCGGAGGTGTTGTACGTGGCCGAGGGCGTCCTCGAACTGGCCGTGGGCGGTGAGGACGTGTCGGTGCGGCCCGGTGAGCTGTGCCGGGTCCCCGCTGGGGTGCCGCACGCGGTGAGGGCGGGCAGCCGGGGCACGCTGCTGATCCTGGAGGTCCCGGAGCAGGTCTGAGTGCGAGAGCCGGTCAGTACTGGTCGCCGAGGGCGGCGGTGACCGCGGCCTCGGCGTGGAGGCGGGTGGTGGGGAACACCGGGACGGGGCTGTCCTCGGGGCCGATGAGCAGTTCGATCTCGGTGCAGCCGAGGATGATCCCTTCCGCCCCGGCGGCGACCAGGTCCCCGATCACCTGCCGGTAGTCCGCCCGGGATTCCTCGCGGACCACCCCGACGCACAGCTCCTCGTAGATCACCCGGTGGACGAGGGCTCGCGAGGCGGCTTCCGGAACGAGGACGTCGAGGCCGTGCGCGGCCAACCGGCCCCGGTAGAAGTCCTGTTCCATGGTGAACGCCGTTCCCAGCAGCCCGACCCGGCGCACTCCCGCCGCCCGTACGGCCCGGGCGGTGGCGTCGGCGAGGTGCAGCAGGGGGACGGAGACCGCTGCCGCGACCTGGTCGGCGACCTTGTGCATGGTGTTGGTGCAGATCAGCAGCAGGTCGGCGCCCGCCGCCTCCAGCGATCGTGCCGCATCGGCGAGGACGGACCCGGCCTCCTGCCAGCGCCCCGCCGTCTGCAACTGCTCGATCTCGGCGAAGTCGACCGAGTACAGCACGAGGCGGGCGGAGTGCAGGCCGCCGAGGCGGTCGCGGGTGAGCCCGTTGAGCAGGCGGTAGTACTCGGCGGTGGATTCCCAGCTCATGCCGCCGATCAGGCCGAGGGTCTTCATGGGGCATTTATAAAGCAGACAGAAGGGTTGCGGCAAAAGTATAAGGATTACTTTGACCAGCCGGGTGCGTGGGTGGGCAGGCGGTACGTGTACGCGCCGTGCCCCGCCGCCCGGGGCGGGCCGGTGGAGCCGGGGCCGACGGAGGTCGGTGACGGTAGTTCAAATACCATCGGACTATGGGACCCTTGCAGCCGGATGCCGCTGAACTCGTTGTCGGACTCGTCGTCTTCTTCCTGATCTTCGGATTCCTCGGGAAGCTGGTGCTTCCCCGGATCGAAAAGACCCTGGCCGAGCGCCAGGACGCCACCGAGGGTGGCATCGAGCGGGCCGAGGCGGCGCGCGCCGAGGCGCAGCGGGTCTACGAGGAGTTCCAGGCGGAGCTCTCCGCCGCCCGTCACGAGGCGGCCGCGATCCGCCAGAGCGCCACCGAGGAGGGCGCGGCGCTGCTCGCGCAGCTGCGGGCCGAGGGCCTGGAGGTGCGGGACCGCCTGGTGGCGGAGGCCGCCGTCCAGCTGGCGGCCGACCGGGTGCTGGCCGAGGCCGAGCTGCGCGAGGACGTGATCCGCCTCGCCGGTGAGCTGGCCGGCCGGATCATCGGCGAGCCGGTCGACACCCTCCCGCGCACCCGGGCGATCGCCGACGAGTTCTTCGCCGAGCTCGACACCGAGGCGGCCGCGCGCGCCTGACCCGACCCCACGGACTTCCCCACGACCCGGGCCCCGGTCGGCGGTACTCACCGCCGACCGGGGCCCGCGCCATGGCGCCGGTGCCGCGCGAGGATGACGGCCATGGGGGACGTGGAGCGGATCCGGGTGCGGCTGCGGGAGTCGGCGAAGGCCCACCCCGAGGTGCGGGACCTCACCGCCCGGCGCCACCGCTACCGGCTGGACCCGCCGCTCCCGGCGTCGGAGGTGGCCGCTTTCGAGCGCCGGCACGGTCTCGAACTCCGCGGCTCCTTCGCCCGCCTGGTGGTGACGGGCGGGGCGGCCGGGCAGGTGTGGTCGGACCACCTGTGGACCGGGTCGAGCCTCGACCCGGGGCCGGACTTCCGCGACTGGTACCTGAGGTGGCTGGACGGCGCCGCCGGCCGCTAGCTCCGGTCAGCGCTCGGCGGCGGCCGCCGCCACCCGGGGCGCCGCCGGAGCCGGAGCCGGAGCCGGAGCCGCAGCCGGAGCCGCGGCCGGAGCCGCTGCCGCGGCGGTGACCCGGCCGAGCCGGACGGTCAGGCCGATCATCACGAGGACGGCGCCGAGCGCCAGCCAGGTGGCCGCGGCCGCCGCGGTGGCGTACCCGTGGTCGTCGAGGACGGTGAAGTAGGTGCCGCCGAGGGCGGCGACGCCGGTGACGGCGGCGAACTGCTGGGTGGTGGAGAGGGTGCCGGAGGCGGTCCCGGCGCGCTCGGGGGTGATGCCGGCCATCGGGGCGCCGATCAGGGACGGCAGGACGAGCCCGTTGCCGACGCCCATCAGGGCGAGGGCGGTGAGCAGCCACGGGAGGGCGTGGTCGGCGCCGGTGGTCCGCAGGCCGAGGGCGGTCACGAGCAGGCTGAGCGCGGTGACCGCCCCGCCGGCGACCGGGACGCGCAGCCCGTACCTGGGGAGCAGCCGCTTGCCGGTCAGCGAGCCGGCCATGGCGAGGACGGCCATCGGGGTGAAGACCAGGCCGGAGCGGAGCGGGCTGTAGCCGAAGCCGGTCTGCAGGGTGAGGGCGAGGACGAAGACGAAGCCGGCGAAGTAGGCCATGAAGGCGGCGTTGACGGCGAGTCCGGTGCGGAAGACGGGCCCGCGCAGCAGCTGCGGGTCGAGCAGCGGCTGGCCGCCGCGGGCGGCGAGCCGGCGCTCCCGGCGCAGGGCGGCGAGGAAGGCGGGGACGGCGGCGGCGAGCATGGCCCAGGCCCAGAGCGGCCAGCCGGCCTCGCGGCCGAGGACGAGCGGGACGAGGGCCAGGGCGAGCGAGCCGGAGAGGGCGAGGGCGCCGATGCCGTCCAGGGCGGGGCGGCGGCCGGTGTCGGCGCGGGGCAGGACGGCGGCGGCGACGGCGAGGACGGCGAGGCCGACCGGCAGGTTGACCAGGAAGACGGCGCGCCAGCCGAGGCCGAACAGGTCGCCGTCGAGCAGGACGCCGCCGAGCAGTTGGCCGCAGACGCCGCTGAGGCCGCCGGTGACGCCGAACCAGGCGAGGGCGCGCGGCCGGTCCGCCGCGGGGAGCGCGGTGGTGATGAGGGCGAGCACCTGGGGGACCATGGCGGCGGCGCTGAGGCCCTGGACGAGGCGGGCGAGCACCAGCTGGGTGGGGGACTGGGCGAGTCCGCACAGGACGGAGGCGGCGGTGAAGGCGGCCATGCCGGTCAGGAACATCCGCCGGTGGCCGAGGATGTCGCCCAGGCGTCCGCCGATGACGAGGCCGGTGGCGTAGCTGAACACGTAGCCGGCGACGACGAGTTCGAGGGCGGCCTGGCCGGCGCCGAGGTCGCCGCGGATGGCGGGCAGGGCGACGTTGACGACGTTGCCGTCGAAGCCGTACATGAAGAAGGCCGCCAGGATGACGGGCAGGAGGGGCATGGGGTCGGGCCTCCGGTGGCGATGGTTATTGGTCAATGTGCCAAAAACTTGGGCAGCAGAAGTCCCCGCGGCGGGGCGGGGGTGTCTCAGGCGCGCAGGTCGTCGATCACGGCGTCGATGGTCGCGTGCAGGGACTCGGCCTCGAAGCCGGCCTTGGCCTGCAGGATCAGGCCGTGGAAGGCGGCCATCGTCTGCCGGGCCAGCAGGCGCGGCGCGCGGTCCGTACGGATCTCGCCGCGGAGCCGGCCGTCCTCGATCGCGGCGGTCAGCGAGGCCTCCAGCGGTACGAAGACCTCCCGGGCCAGCTGGGCCAACTCCGGCTCGGTGCCGGCCAGTTCGGTGACGGTGTTGACCGCCAGGCAGCCGCGCCGGTCGAGCGTCGTGCGGTCCACGCCGGCGCGCATCATCCCGCGGATGCGCTCCAGCGGCCGCTCGCCGTCCAGCATGGCGTTGACGCCGGCCGCGCCGCGCTCCCGGTAGCGGCGCAGCGCCAGCTCGAACAGCTGCCGCTTGCCGCCGAACGCGTTGTACAGGCTGCCGCGCAGCATGCCGGTGCTCGCGGCGAGGTCGTCGGTGGAGGTCGCGGTGTACCCCTTGGACCAGAAGGTGTCCATGGCCGCGTCGATCGCGGCGTCGGTGTCGAACTTCCTCGGGCGTGCCATGCGAGTAGCGTGCCAGTTCTTGTCGGATGTGTCAAAAACCAGGGCCGGCCTCCCGGGCGATGCGTGCGGCGGCCGAGTTCCGGTGGGGGGCGGCTCGGGTGTCCGCGCCACCGGGCGTCCGGAATGCGAACGCGCCGCCCCGCCGGAATTCGACACAATGGAGCGGGCCGCATCGCGATGAACCCGCGAAGGTGTGCGAAACGCGGATAAAAGCATTCTGTCCGGATCGTGCGCCGCCGTGATCGTTTTCCGGCGGGCGCCGACGATCATGTTCTTTTTCCTGACGCCCCTTGCTTGTGTGCGGGAGCTGTGGATACGGTGACGGCCATGCAGACACGGGGTGGGGATGGAATCGTCCTGGCGATTCTTTCGCTGGCGGCCTTCATGGCCGGTCTCGATTTGTTCATCGTGAATGTCGCTTTCACCGACATAGGCCACGAATTCAAGGATTCGGCGCTGTCGAACATGTCGTGGATCCTCAACGGGTACGCGATCGTGTTCGCCGCGCTGCTGGTACCGCTGGGCCGGCTGGCCGACCGCTTCGGCCGCAAGGCCGGGTTCCTGCTGGGGGTCGCGCTGTTCACGGCGGCCTCCGGAGCCTGCGCCGCCTCGGCGACGCTGTGGCAGCTGGTCCTGTTCCGCGTCCTGCAGGCGGTCGGCGCCGCGGCCCTCACCCCGGCCAGCCTCGGCCTGCTGCTCTCCGTGTTCGAACCCGCGAAGCGCGCGGGCGCGGTGCGGGTCTGGTCCGCCGCCGCGGCCCTGGCCGCGGCGGCCGGCCCGGTCTTCGGCGGGCTGCTGGTCAGCCTCTCCTGGCGCTGGGTCTTCCTGGTCAACCTGCCGATCGGCGTCGTCGCGCTGGTCGCGGCGCTCCGCCTGGTCCCCGACTCCCGCGACCGGGCGGTCACCCGGATGCCCGACCTGCTCGGCGCCGTCGTGCTGACGGCGGCGATCGGCCTGCTGGCGCTCGGCCTGGTGAAGGTCGACGACTGGCCGGGCCTGCGCACCGGGCTGGTCCTGGCCGCGGCCGCACTGGGCGCGGTCGGCTTCTGGATCCGCTCGCGGCGCCACGCCCACCCGGTGATCGAGCCCGAGCTGCTGCGGCTGCGGGAGTTCGCCTGGTCCAACGCGGCGGTGCTGGTCTTCAGCGTCGGCTTCGCCGCGAACCTGCTCAGCGTCATCCTGTGGATGCAGAACGTCTGGCAGTACTCGGCGCTGCGCACCGGCCTCGGGGTCGCCCCCGGGCCGCTGATGGTGCCGCTGGCGGCGATCGCCGCCGCCAAGCTCGCCGGGCGCGGCATCCCGGTCGGGCGGATCGCCGCGCTCGGCTGCCTGCTCTGCGTCGCCAGCGTGCTCGCCATGGCCTCGATGGTCGACGCCGCCCCGGACTACGCCGGCGCGCTGCTGCCCGGCTGGCTGGTGGGCGGCATCGGCGTCGGGCTGGCCCTGCCGACGATCCTGTCCACCGCCACCGCGGGGCTGCCCCCGCACCGCTTCTCCACCGGCAGCGCGGTCGTCAACATGAGCCGCCAGATCGGCAGCGTCCTCGGCATCAGCATCCTGGTCGCCATCATGGGCACCCCGCGCACCTACTCGGACGCCCACGACGCGTTCGTGCACAGCTGCGTCGCCATCGGGCTCTTCATGCTCGTCGGTGCGGCCACCTCCCTCGGCATGGGGCACCTCCCGCCGGTGGACCGTGCGGCCGACCCGGCCGGAGAGCTCCCGGTGGCCGCCCCGGAATCCGACGCCAGGGCCTGACGGCGGAATGGCCTGAACCCGAAAAGGCCGACCCCGAAAGTCCTGAACCCGAAAGGCCGACCCCGAAAGGCCCGATCCCGAAAAGGCCCGGAACGTGCGGGCCGCATTCCCCGGACCCCGGACGGGGCTGACGTGCACCCTCGCGCACCAGTCGGCTTTCCCGTCGATCCACCGCTCGGCCGTTCCATCCTGCAGGAAATTCCACCACGCCCGGATTCCCCCGGGCGCCGCCGAAATCCCCGGCGAACCACCTGGAAAGGAATTCCCATGGGTACCGGTACCGTACGCGTCGCCGTGGCCGACTGTCTGCCCGGCATCGCACTCCCCGAGAACCTGACGCTGCCCCGGTTCGGCGAGATCGCCGTCGACCGGGTCGAGCCGGACGCCTTCGAGCAGTACCTGGGCGACCTGGCGCCGGACGCCGAGCTGGCGGTGCTCTTCGCCGGCAGCCGCGGCCCCTCGGCGCCGGACCTGGTCCGAAGACTGCGCGCGCACGCGGAGTTCGGCAAGACCCGGGTGTACGTCGTCGGCACCGGCCCGGCCGGCCCCGTCCCGCCCTGGGCGGAGGCGCTGGACGTGGAGGACGTCGTCGCCGAGTCCGCGTTCGAGGGCTTCGGCCTGACCGACCGGATCGACATCGGCATGCGCGCCAACCGCTCGCTCGTCCAGGACCAGCTCTACACCGACTTCTACCTGGACATGACGTACAACAAGATCTTCGACTGGTTCGAGACCACGCGCTGGGACTGGAAGGAGATCGACTTCCGGAACATCGACGCCGAACTGCTCGGCGAGGACGAGGTCGACTACCTCACCGAGGCCGCCATCATCGAGTTCGGCACCCTGCCGGGCGCGCACAACTTCCTGCGCGAGTGGGAGGGCGAGACCAGCTTCTCCTCCTGGGCGCTGATGTGGGGCGCCGAGGAGGCCCGGCACTCGCTCGTCCAGGCCCGCTACCTGGAGAACATCGGCGTCCGGATCCGCTCCAAGCACGCGCTCTACAAGCGCGAGCCGTACCCGATGGGCAGCAGCCGGGCGGGCACGCTGATGATGAACATCATCTCCGAGGCCCGCGCCTCCGAGCTGTACCACCGGCTCGCCGCGGAGACCAGGGAGCCGGTGATCAAGCAGATCTGGAAGCTGCTGGGCCGCGACGAGTCCCGGCACGCCCGCGCGTTCTACGTGTTCGGCCAGGAGCTGTGCGACGAGCGCGTCGAGAACCGGGTCGAGGCCCTGAAGATGGCCTACGTCTGGCTCGCGGACCGCAGCGAGGGCCTCAAGCACCCGGCCGGCCACTTCTACCCGCACTCCACCTCCGCGAAGGGCGTGCGGCGGATCGAGACCATCCAGGCGGGCGCGACGGACGCCGCCGACCGCAAGGTGCTCGCCATGGTGCGCCGGCTCGCCGACGACGACTCGATCGAGTCCCACCGGGACATCAAGCGCAAGCTGCGCTCCCTCGTCTGACCACGCCCCGGCCCACAGAGGGAGTGCGAACCTTGCCCGAGTCCGTGAACACCGAGACGGTCTCCAACTGCTTCGGCTGCGCCCCGAGGAACCCGATCGGGCTGCGGCTGGTCATCGACGAGGACGGCACCGGCTGCACCGCCGAGTTCGAGCTGGGAGCCGACTACGAGTCGTTCCCCGGCGTCGTCCACGGCGGCGTCGTCGCCTCGGTCCTGGACGAGCTCCTGGCCCAGGCGGTCTACCGCTCCGGGCGGACCTCGGCCTTCACCAGCGAGCTGCGGGTGCGCTACGCCCAGCCGATGCGTACCGGCACCGCCTACACCGCCCGGGCCGAGGTGACCCGGCGCGACGAGTCGTCGGTGCGGGCCTCCGGCCGGATCCGCACGCCGGACGGCGGCCTGGTCGCCGTCGCGGACGGCGTGTTCCACCTGCTCACCGACGAGGTGCTCGACCAGGCCGGCGACCGCCTGCCCGACAGCCTCGTCCAGGCGCTGCGCGCCTCCAACAGACCGTGAAGTCCGGGCGACCGGACAGCCGACCGGACCGCAGAGACGGGGGAACGACGATCATGGACGTTCAGCAGCAGATCCGTACGATCATCGCGGAGGAGCTGAAGGTACCGCAGGAGCAGATCACGGCCGACGTCCACCTCCGGTCGCTGCCGGGCTTCGACTCGATGCGCGCCCTGGAGATCATCCTCAGGACGGAGAACGCGTTCGACATCGAGATCGACGCCGCCGTCACCTTCCAGGTCGCCACCGTGGGCCAGTTCGAGGACACCGTCCGCGAACTGTGCCGGCGGCGCACCCCGGCGGCGTGAACCTGGTCGGCGCGCTCGCCGCCGTCGCCGCCCGCGGAACCGGCCGGGGCATCCGCCTGTTCCGCGGCGGCGCGGAGGCCGAGCGCCTTCCCTTCGACGAACTCCACCTCGACGCCGGGCGGTTGGCCTGCGGGCTGCTGGAACGCGGGGTCACCGCGGGGGAGCGCGTCGCGATCACGCTGCCGACCTCCACCGACTTCGCCCGCGCCTTCTTCGGCGTCCTCGCCGCCGGGGCCGTCCCGGTGCCGCTGCCCGCGCCGCAGCGGTTCGCGCCGCTGGACGTGTACGTGCGGCGGACGGCGCTGGCGCTGCGCCAGTCGCGGATCACCCGGATCCTCGCCGACCGGGCGCTCACCGGGGTGCTCGAACCGCTCCTGGCGGACGCCGGCGGGGAGTTCACCGTCCTCGACGTCGCGTGCTGCTCGGCCGCCTCGCCGGTCTACACCGAGGCGGCCGGGGACGACCCGGCCCTCGTCCAGTACACCTCGGGCACCGGCTCGGACCCGCGGGGCGTGCTGCTCAGCCACGCCAACCTGCTGGCCAACACGGCGGCGATCGGCAAGGGCCTGGGCGTCACCGACGCCGACGTGTGCTGCAGCTGGCTGCCGCTGTTCCACGACATGGGGCTGATCGGCACCTTCCTCAGCGCGGTGTTCAGCGGCATCGACACGATCCTGCAGCCGCCCGAGGACTTCCTGCGCGACCCGGGCCGCTGGCTGGGCATCATCGCCGGCCAGCGGGTCACCATCACCAGCGCGCCCAACTCCGGCTACCTGCACGCCCTGCGCCGGACCCCGGCCGAGCGGGTGCGCGAACTCGACCTCTCCGCCTGGCGCCTGGCGCTGAACGGGGCGGAGGCCGTCGACCCGGGCCTGCTGCGGCGGTTCTCGGCGCACTTCGCGCCCGCGGGGTTCCGGCCCACCGCGTTCCTGCCGGTCTACGGGCTGGCCGAGGGCACGCTGGCGGTCACCTTCCCGCCGCTCGACCGGCCGGTGCGGACCGTCCGGGTGCGGCGGGACCTCCTCGGCGAGGGCGTCGTCTCGCTGCTCGACGAGGCGGCCGCGGCGGAGGGCGCCCGGGAGGTGGCCTCGGTCGGCTTCTCGGTCGCGGGCACCGAGGTGCGCCTGGTCGGCGCGGACGGGCCGGTGCCCGCCGAGCGGCCCGCCCTGGGCGAGATCCAGATCCGCGGGGACTCCGTCACGGCCGGCTACGAGCACCACGAGGCGGCCACCCGCGCGGTGGTGCACGAGGGCGGCTGGGTCTCCACCGGCGACCTGGGCTTCCGGCACGACGGGGAGCTCTACATCGTCGGCCGCACCAAGGAGATGGTGATCGTCTTCGGCCGCAACCACTACGCCGGCGACATCGAGTCGATCGCCGCCGCGGTGCCCGAGGTGGCCGGCGGCGGCGTCCTCGCCGCCGCCGTCCCCTCCCCGGAGGGGGAGCGGCTGGTCCTGTTCGTCGAGACCGCCGCGACCGCCGCCGAGGCGCGCGAGCACCTCGTCGGCCAGGTCCGCCAGGCGGTGTCGGGCGCCCTGGGGGTGACACCCCACGAGGTGGTTCTGCTGCGGAAGGGGCGTCTGCCGCGGACGTCCAGCGGCAAACTGGTGCGGTACGGTTCCGAGGAGCTCCATCGGCAGTACGGCACGCCCGATCCGCTCACCCCTCCCGGGGCACCCGGTCCTCCCGGGGCACCCGGTGCTGCCACTCCCGGGTGAACACCACCGAGCCGGCCTCCAGCGCCCGCAGCTGCACGATGCTGAGGAAGTGTCCGGCGTCGCAGCGCAGTTGGGTGCGGGTCTGGACGGTGACGTCCCAGCCGATGTCCGGACGCTCCAGCCGCACGGTGCGGTCGGTGCGGGCCTGGGCGCTGAGCGGGGTGCCGGTGAGGATCCGGTACGCGGTCACGGTGTGCTCGTCGCGGACCAGCCCGTCCGGGTGGGTCAGGGTGGCGTCCGAGGCCGGTGACAGCTCGGTGCGCCACTCGTGGCGGCCGATGTCGTGCACGGTGACGTGCTCGGGCCGCGCGGTGAGCGGTTCGGTGACCCGGACGTCGAGCGGATCGGGCAGCACCGGAGCCTCGAAGGAGATCGGCGCGGCGCCCACGTCGGCGGCCAGGTGGCGCACCGGCAGGCCCAGGACCGAGCGGGACGGGTCGAGCGCGTACCCGGAGTCGTCGGCGGGCGGCCACACCCACGGCCAGTAGACCGAGGACAGGGCGAGCCGCAGCCGGTGCCCGGTCGGGACGGCGGCCGCGCAGGCGGCGAGTTCGACCTCCGCCTCCGGGCCGTCCGCGACCAGCACGCCCCGGGTCAGCAGCCGCGAGGTGCCGTCCGGGCCGACCGCGCAGAGCCGGGCGGTGATCTGGGCCGGCCCGCCGCCCTCCCGCAGCCGCAGCCGCAGGGCCGGCGCGCCGAGCAGCTCGACCGGCTCGGGCAGCGGCTGGGAGTCGAAGCAGACCGAGCGGCCGTCCTCCTCGCGCTGGTCCGGCGGCTGGTCGGCGGGGCGGCCGTGCGGGACGTAGGCGCCGGCGTTGAGGCCGGTGTGCTGCGGGGAGCGGACGGGCACCCAGCGGTCCTCGGCGGCGGTGCCGGCGGTGCGCAGCGGCCCGTCCAGGCCGTAGTGGACCTCCCGGACGTCGGGGGACGGCCAGGTCTCCTCGCCGCGCCAGCGGTCGCCGAGCACGCTGCGCAGGGCGGGTTCCCGCAGGACGCCGGTGTCGGTGCCGCGCAGCCAGTGGTCCCACCACCGCAGGGTCTCGGGCAGGGCGGCCTCGGGCAGGCCGTGCGGCCAACTGCCGATCAGGGCGCGGGCGGTGGGGGAGCCGGCGAGCAGGCGCAGCACGAAGGAGCAGGACGGGTCGCCCCAGCCGGCGACGGCGAGGACGGGCGCGGGCACCGGGACGGTGGTGTCGCCCTCGGCGAGCCAGCTGTCGACCGGCGGTTCCAGTGCCTCCAGGCGGGCCAGCCACTGGGCGCGCCAGGCGTCGCCGGCGTGCCGGGGGTCGGGCGGGAGCGCGGCGTCGGCGATCAGGGCGGTGAGCCGGGTGTGCAGGTCGGCGGCGAGCACGGCGCCGCCGAGGCGGTGGCCGCCCTCGGGGCAGGCGGTGACCACGGCGGCCACGGTGTCGGGGGTGAGGGCGGCGAGCCGCAGTGCGGTGGTGCCGGCGGCGCCGACGCCGAGCAGGCCGAGGCGGCCGCCGCACCACGGGCGGCGGGCGAGCCAGTCGATCGCGGCGGCGCCGTCCGCGAGCTCCTGTTCGTCGCCGGGTTCGCCCGGGCGGCCGCCGGAGTTGCCGTGGCCGCGGGTGTCGACCCGGACGGCGGCGTAGCCGTGGCCGGCGTACCACGGGTGGCGGCGGGAGTCCTCGGCCGCGGTGCGGTCGCTGAGGCGGGCCCCGGAGTACTCCAGGACGGCGGGGACGGGCTCGTCGGTGACCGGGCGCCACACCCGGGCGGCGAGGACGGTGCCGTCGGGCAGCGGGACGCGGACGTCCTCGCGGGTGGTGTGGAAGGGGTAGGACGGCATGTGGCCGCTCCCATCGGGTCCCGGGCCGGTGTGTGCCGGGCGGCCCGCGGCCCGCACGGTGGCGTGCCGGAGCGGCGTCGGCATCTCGACCCTAGGGGAGGAACCGTCCGATTTCCTGACGAGTCACCCGGGGCTGGGCAGTGTCCGAACCCGGTCAGATTCCTGACCCGGTTATCCAGTTGCCGGTCGGAGACCGAGCTGTAATTGCGCATGACTTGCAACTGCGCTGCTCAAGGCGGAAAGATGGCCCGGCTTCGACCGCTCCGCCGAAAGGACCACGATGACCACCGCCCCCCGTTGGCGCGACCGGCTCACCCGGGAGGAGTGGATGCGCCTGGCCGGGATGGGCGGCTTCATCCTCGCGCTGCACGTCGTCGGCTGGTTCACCCTGCTCGCGCTGGTCGCGCCCGAGCACTACGACGTCGGCGGCCAGGTCTTCGGGGCGGGGATGGGCATGACCGCCTACACCCTCGGCATGCGGCACGCCTTCGACGCCGACCACATCGCCGCGATCGACAACACCACCCGCAAGCTGATGGGCCAGGGCAAGCGGCCGCTGTCGGTCGGCTTCTGGTTCTCGCTCGGGCACTCCTCGGTGGTCTTCGGCCTCTGCGCGCTGCTCGCCTTCGGCATCCGCTCGCTCGCGGACGAGGTCGAGGCGGACGACTCGACCCTGCACCGGTGGACCGGCCTGGTCGGCACCACCGTCTCCGGCACCTTCCTGCTGCTGCTCGGCCTGATCAACCTGGGCGCCTTCAACGGCATCCTCAAGGTGTTCCGCCGGATGCGCCACGGCGAGTACGACGAGGCCGAGCTGGAGCGGCAGTTGGAGAAGCGCGGGCTGATGAACCGGATCCTCGGCCGGGTCACCCGGGCGGTCACCAAGCCCTGGCACATGTACCCGGTGGGCCTGCTGTTCGGCCTCGGCTTCGACACCGCCACCGAGGTGTCCCTGCTGGTGCTGGCCGGCGGCGCGGCGGCCTTCTCGCTGCCCTGGTACGCGCTGCTGACGCTGCCGATCCTGTTCGCGGCCGGGATGAGCCTGCTGGACACCATCGACGGCTCGTTCATGAACTTCGCCTACGAGTGGGCGTTCTCCCGGCCGGTCCGCAAGATCTACTACAACCTGACCGTCACCGGCCTGTCGGTGCTGGTCGCCCTGGTGATCGGCCTGGTCGAGCTGATCGGCCTGCTCGGCGAGAAGCTGGACGTCACCAGCGGCCCGATCGCCTGGATCGGCGCCCTGGACCTCAACTTCGTCGGCTACGCGGTCGTCGGCCTGTTCGTGCTCACCTGGGCCGGGGCGCTGGCCTTCTGGAAGTTCGGCCGGGTCGAGGAGAAGTGGTCGGCGGGCCTGGCCGCCGCGCCGCTGCGCTCCGAGTAGCGCGCGACGAACGGGCCGAGGGGCCGGTGACCGGACCCCGGTCACCGGCCCCTCGGGTTCGTACGGCTACCGCAGCGCGGCGAGCACCGCGTCCGCCATCACCTTCTCGCCGGTGGCGTTCGGGTGGAACGGCACGGCGGGCGAGCCGGGCAGCGCGCCCTCGACCCAGCGGTCGTCCGAGCAGGCGTCGTGCCCGGCGGTCGGGGTCTGGGTGTCCACGTAGACCGCGCCGTTGGCCGCCGCGGTGTCGGCGAGCATCGAGTTGAGCGCCTCCAGCGTGCGGTGCAGGTACGGGACGTCGCGCGGCGCCAGCGGCTGGCGCAGCACGCACGAGGAGCCGTCCGCCGGGAGCACCGAGGGGTAGCCGACCAGCAGCACCTTGGCGTTCGGCGCCTTGGCGTGGATGCGCTGCAGCGTGTCGGCGACCTGCGGGCGGGCGGCCTCGATCCGGTCGGCGAGCTTGTCCTCGCCGTACTGCCAGGACCAACTGCTCCAGTCCCAGTGGCCGTTGTTGTAGACGTCCTGGCAGGGCGTGCCGAGCGGGTTGACGACGGCGCCGGCGACGCAGGTGGCGATCACGTCGCCGACGCCCAGGTCGCTGGTGCCCAGGTTGTTGCCGCCGATCCCGAGGGTGACCAGGTCGGTGTCGGCGGTCACCGCGTTCAGCTGCGGGTCGTTGACCTTGAGGAAGGCGTCGTACTGCGGCTGGGTCATCGCGCTGACCTTGGCGGCGGCGCAGGTGACGTCGGTGTACGCGTTCGCGCCGAGCGCGGCGGCGACGAGGTGGCCGTAGTTGCGGTCCGAGCGCAGGCACAGACCGGCCGACTGGCCGGGCACGCCCGCGCCGGCGGCGTAGGAGTCGCCGAGCGCCACGTAGTGCTTCGGGGCGGGCGCGGCGGCCTGCGCGCTGGTGGAGGTGAGCGCGAGCGCGGCGCCGAGGGCGAGCGCGGCGAGCGCGGTGGAATTGCGGAGTCGCCGGGGTTTCCGGGCAGGACGGAGCACGGTTCCTCCTGGGGGAGAGAAACGACGGGTGGGGGTCGTGCAGTGCCGGGCCTCAGCTACTGGCAGGTAAGTTACCGCCAGGTTTCGCGTGCGTCCATGTTTTCGGCGGAATTCCGAAAAACGCGTCAGATGTTACCGGGTAACATTTCGAATTCCGCTCCACCGCGTATCGAAGGTATTTCCGAAACGCCGTGGAGCGGAATTCGTGCGACTGCTTGTTACCGGCCGGTTGACCGGACGTCACCGCAGGCCGCAGTATCGGGCGCACGGCGACGGCGGCCGCACCCGGCGCCGCCGTACCGGCGACGGCGCCCACCCCGGAGCGCCCGCCCCGCGAGCCGCGACGGAGGACTGCGCATGGCCCTGGACGCCGACGTCATCGTCATCGGAGCGGGACTCGCCGGCCTCGCCGCCACCGCCGAACTCGCCGACGCCGGACGGAAGGTGATCCTGCTCGACCAGGAGCCCGCGGCCTCCTTCGGGGGCCAGGCGCACTGGTCCTTCGGCGGCCTCTTCCTGGTCGACTCGCCCGAGCAGCGCCGGATGCGCATCCGCGACTCGCACGCCCTCGCCTGGCAGGACTGGCTCGGCACCGCCGGCTTCGACCGGCCCGAGGACGCCTGGCCGCGCCGCTGGGCCGAGGCCTACGTCGACTTCGCGGCCGGCGAGAAGCGCGCCTGGCTGCACGGCCAGGGCGTGCGGTTCTTCCCCGTCGTCGGCTGGGCCGAGCGCGGCGGATTCCTCGCGGACGGGCCCGGCAATTCCGTGCCGCGCTTCCACATCACCTGGGGCACCGGGCCCGGACTGCTCGAACCCTTCGTCCGCCGGGTCCGCGCCGCCGCCGCGCGCGGGCTCGTCGACCTGCGCTTCCGGCACCGGGTCACCGGCCTCGCCGCCACCGCCGGCGCCGTCGACACCGTCACCGGTGAGGTGCTGGTGCCCAGCCCCGCCGCCCGCGGCGAGGCCAGCTCGCGGGAGAGCGCCGGCGGCTTCGAACTGCGCGCCCAGGCCGTGATCGTGACCTCCGGCGGCATCGGCGGCAACCACGACCTGGTCCGCAAGGCCTGGCCCGCCCGGCTCGGCACCCCGCCCGCCAGGCTGCTCTCCGGCGTCCCCGCGCACGTCGACGGCCTGATGCTGGAGGTCGCCGGCCGGGCCGGCGCCAGCCTGATCAACGGCGACCGGATGTGGCACTACACCGAGGGCATCGAGAACTGGGACCCGATCTGGGCCCGGCACGGCATCCGCATCCTGCCCGGCCCGTCCTCGCTCTGGCTCGACGCCCGCGGCAGGCGGCTGCCCGTCCCGCTCTTCCCCGGCTTCGACACCCTCGGCACCCTCGAACACATCATGGCCACCGGGCACGAGCACACCTGGTTCGTGCTCAACCAGCGCATCATCGAGAAGGAGTTCACCCTCTCCGGCTCCGAACAGAACCCCGACCTGACCGGACGGTCGCTGCGCGGCGTGCTCGGCCGCGCCCTGCCCGGCGCCCCCGGCCCCGTCGAGGGGCACCTGCGGCACGGGCCCGACTTCGTCGTCGCGAGCAACCTCGGCGACCTCGCCCGGGGCATGAACGCCAAGACCCGCGAGGCGCTGATCGACCCCGGCGAACTGCGCCGCACCGTCGAGGACCGCGACCGGCAGGTCGCCAACCCCTTCGCCAAGGACCTCCAGATCACCGCCATCCACGGCGCCCGCCGCTACCTCGGCGACAAGCTGATCCGCACCGCCGCCCCGCACCGCATCCTCGACCCGGCCGCGGCCCCGCTGATCGCCGTCCGGCTGAACATCCTCACCCGCAAGTCGCTCGGCGGCCTGGAGACCGACCTCTCCTCCCGCGTGCTGCGCCCGGACGGCGAGCCGCTGCCCGGCGTCTACGCGGCCGGCGAGGCGGCCGGCTTCGGCGGCGGGGGCGTGCACGGCTACCGCTCGCTGGAGGGGACGTTCCTCGGCGGCTGCCTGTTCTCCGGCCGCACGGCGGGCCGGGCGGCGGCCCGCGCGGTCGGATAAGGCGGTCGGCCCGCGCGGTCGGCCCGGGCGGCGGCCCGCGCGGTCGGGTGGGGCGGTCCCGCCGTGGGGCGGGCGGGGGGCGGCGGGTACAGTGCCGGTGCCGGACGCACACTGACCACGAGGGGACCGGGGAACCGATGAGCCGCCGAGACCGCCGGACGGGTGCCGGCTCCGCCGCCGCGTCCCCGGTGACCGTCACCGTCTGCCGGGGCTGCTGCTGCGGCACCCAGGCGAAGCACCCGGGCGTGGACCACGCCGGCCAGTACGAGCGGCTGCGCACGGCGGTCGGCTCGGCGGGCCGGGTCCGCGCGGTGAACTGCCTGGACGTCTGCACCCAGTCCAACGTGGTGGTGGTCGGCCCCTCCAGCGAGGGCCGGGCGGCGGGCGGGCGCCCGGTCTGGCTCGGCTTCGTGCTGATGGACGAGATGATCGACGACATCGCCGCCTGGGTGCACGCGGGCGGCCCCGGCCTCGCCGACCCGCCCGGCCTGCTCGACCTCCAGCTGATCTCGGTCTCCCGCCGGGTCCGCGAGTCCCTGGCGGACTGACGGCCGGTCATATCAACGTCCCGGGGCGGGTGCGGGAGCGGCGCCACTACCATGACCGGTGGCAGCGAACGGTTCCGGGGCAGGGAGGACGAGGATGACGCTGGTCTGCCGCATCTGCGCGGGCACCGGGCGGACCGCCGGCCTCAGCTGCCGGACCTGCCAGGGCACCGGCACCACCGAGATGGGCGGCGGGGGCGGCAACTGCTTCCTCTGCGACGGCACCGGCGTGTACGTCCGCTACCGGGTGGACGCGACGGGCGCCAAGCACGCCTACCGGGACGAGGTCTGCCGCACCTGCGACGGCACCGGCAACCGGGCCGCCGGGCACTGGGACGAACCCGCGGGCTGAGTCCTCCCCGGTGCCCGACACCGCATCAGGGCACCGATCGCGCGGAGGCCATGATCCGGCGTCGGTCCGGTACGAACATGCTCTTTACCTATTCATGGTCGAACATTGACGTTCGAGTGGGCGACGCGCTGACACCCGTTCACCGGACGTCCGCGTGCGGTCAACGCGCCGCTGACAGAGTCCCGCGCATGGATATCCCCAACATGGGCGTGCCGGCGCGGCTCGCCGACCGCATGAGCATGGCCGAGCAGCACGAGTACCTGCGGGCCCGCTTCTCCCGCCGCCGGATGCTGCGCGCCGGCGCCGTGACCGTGGGCGCCATCGCCGTCGGCGGTGCGCTGGGCAGCGCCCCGGCGTTCGCCGCCCCGGCGAGCCCGCAGCTGCTGACCGGCGGCACGGCGGACGGGATCGACGGCTCGCTGGTCGCGCCGATCGGCCGTCACCTCCAGTTCGGCCCCGAGCCGGACACCCAGTTCCGCGTCTCCTGGCAGGTCCCGGCGCCGGTCAAGAAGCCGTTCCTGCGCTTCGGCAAGCACCCGTGGGACCTGAGCCACAAGGTCGAGGCCGAGGTCCGCGCCCTGCACACCCCGGCGCTGGCCCCGAACAGCCAGCCGGTGGACCAGTACTACCTGCACGTCGCGCTCGAGGACCTGCACCCCGACACCACCTACTACTACGGCGTCGGCCACGAGGGCTTCGACCCGGCCTCCCAGCAGCAGATCTCCACCCTGCACACCTTCCGCACCGCGCCCTCCCGCGACCACCGCTGGGGCAAGGTGTACGAGCCGTTCACCTTCACGGCCTTCGGCGACCAGGGCGTCAGCTCCCACGCGGCCGGCAACGACCACATCATCAAGGCCCAGAAGCCGGCCTTCCACCTGCACGCCGGCGACATCTGCTACGCCGACCCGGCCGGTTCCGGCACCGACCCGGACAAGTCCGTCTTCAACGCGAAGACCTGGGACGACTTCCTGGTCCAGACCGAGACGGTCGCCGCCGAGATCCCGTGGATGGTCGCCTACGGCAACCACGACATCGAAGCCTGGTACTCGCCCAACGGCTACGGCGGCGAGAACACCCGCTTCTACCTGCCGGACAACGGCCCGGACCCGCGCACCGTCCCCGGCGTCTACACCTTCCGCTACAAGAACGTCGGCGTCATCTCCCTCGACGCCAACGACATCTCCTACGAGATCCCGGCCAACCTGGGCATCTCGGCGGGCAAGCAGACCAAGTGGCTGGACCGCACCCTCAAGGACCTGCGCAGCGACGAGACCATCGACTTCATCGTGGTCTTCTTCCACCACTGCGCCTTCTCGACCACGGTGGCGCACGCCTCCGAGGGCGGCGTCCGCGAGGCGTGGGTGCCGCTGTTCGAGAAGTACCGCGTGGACCTGGTCATCAACGGCCACAACCACATCTACGAGCGCACCGACGCCATCCTCGGCAACAAGGTCTCGAAGCAGGTGCCGAGCGGCGCCACCATCGAGCCCGAGAAGGACGGCGTGGTCTACGTGACCGCGGGCGCCGCCGGCCGCAGCCTGTACAAGTTCGACGTGCCCGACACCTACGAGGGCCACGAGAACCACCAGGACGAGGTCAAGACCTACTACTGGAGCAAGGGCCGCGTGAAGACCCCCGAGACCATCCAGTGGTCGCGGGTGCGCTACACCGGCTACTCGTTCATCAAGGTCGACGTCACCCCGGCGCACCTGGGCCAGAAGTCCTCGATGAAGGTCACCGCGCTGACCGAGGACGGCAAGCAGATCGACAACTACACGATCCAGCGCAAGGTCGGCGAGGGCTGGGACTCCGGCCGCGACGACGACGGCGAGGGCGGCGGCTGGGGCTGGTAAGCCCTCCCGTCACGTCCGATGATGCGGGCCCCGGTGCTGAGGGACGACCTCAGCGCCGGGGCCCGTACATGATCACGGCGACCCCGGCCAGGCAGACCAGCGCGCCCAGCACGTCATACCGGGTCGGCCGGAAGCCGTCCACCGCCATGCCCCACAGCAGCGAGCCGGCCACGAACACCCCGCCGTACGCGGCCAGCACCCGGCCGAAGTCCGCGTCCGGCTGCAGAGCCGCGACGAAGCCGTACGCGCCGAGCGCCACCACCCCCAACCCGGCCAGCCACCAAGGCCGTTGCTCGCGCACGCTCTGCCAGACCAGCCAGCAGCCGCCGATCTCGGCGAGCGCGGCGAGCACGAACAGGGCGATGGAGCGCAGGACGGTCATGGTGTCCGAGCGTACGGCTCAGACCTGCCGGTACGTCGCGAGGAAGCGGCCGATCCGGTTGATCGCCGTCTCCAGGTCGTCGGCCCGGGGGAGGGTGACGAAGCGGAAGTGGTCCGGGCGGGGCCAGTTGAAGCCGGTGCCCTGGACGACGTGGATCTTCTCGCGCAGCAGCAGGTCCAGCACGAACCGCTCGTCGTCGACGATCCGGTGCACCGCCGGGTCGAGCCGGGCGAAGGCGTACAGCGCGCCCTTGGGCTTGACGCAGCTGACGCCGGGGATCTCGTTCAGCGCCTTGACCGCGATGTCGCGCTGCTCGGTCAGCCGCCCGCCGGGCAGCACCAGGTCGTTGATGGACTGGTGGCCGCCGAGCGCGGCCTGCACGGCGTACTGGGCGGGCACGTTGGGACACAGCCGCATGCCGGAGAGCATGGTCAGGCCCTCCAGGTAGTCGGCGGCGTGCTGCTTGGGCCCGGAGACGACCAGCCAGCCGCTGCGGAAGCCGGCCACCCGGTAGGCCTTGGACAGGCCGTTGAAGGTGAGGGTGAGCACGTCGTCGGCGAGCGCGCCCAGGCAGTGGTGCACGGTGTCGTCGTAGAGGATCTTGTCGTAGATCTCGTCGGCCAGCACCATCAGCTGGTGGCGGCGGGCCAGGTCGAGGATGCCCTCCAGCAGCTCCTTCGGGTAGACCGCGCCGGTGGGGTTGTTGGGGTTGATGACGACGATGGCCTTGGTGCGGGCGGTGATCTTGGCGGCGATGTCGTCGAGGTCCGGGTACCAGTCGGCCTCCTCGTCGCACAGGTAGTGCACCGCCTTGCCGCCGGCCAGCCGGACGGACGCCGTCCACAGCGGGTAGTCCGGGGCCGGCACGAGCACCTCGTCGCCGTCGTCGACCAGCGCGGTGACGGCCATCTGGATCAGCTCGGAGACGCCGTTGCCGAGGTAGACGTCGTTGACGGTGACGCCCTGGACGCCGCGCTGCTGGTAGTACTGCACCACCGCGCGGCGGGCCGGCAGGATGCCGCGCGAGTCGCTGTAGCCGTGCGCCGAGGGCAGGTTGCGGATGATGTCCTGGATGATCTCCTCCGGCGCCTCGAAGCCGAACGGCGCCGGGTTGCCGGTGTTCAGCCGCAGCACGCTGTGCCCGGCCTCCTCCAGGGCGTTGGCCTGGTCGACCACCGGGCCGCGGATCTCGTAGCACACGCCGTTCAGCTTGCTGGACTGCCGAAACTCCATCTGCGGCCTCCCGACCGTCACCACCGCTCCGTTGCTTCTGCTTTGTTCTACCAAGTCGGCACTTGGAAAGTCCAACTTCTTGGCTATGCTGATCCACATGTCACGCCGAAGCTACGACCAGTACTGCGCCGTCGCCCGCGCCCTGGACGCGGTGGGGGAACGCTGGAGCCTCCTGATCGTCCGTGAACTCCTCGGCGGCCCGCGCCGCTACACCGACCTGCACGCCGACCTGCCCGGTGTCTCCACCGACATCCTGGCCGCCCGGCTCAAGCAGCTGGAGGGCGAGGGGCTCGCCGTCCGGCGCAAGCTGGAGCGGCCGGCCAGTGCCACGGTGTACGAGCTGACCGAGCGCGGGGCCGAACTGCGGCCGGTGATCGAGGCGTTGGGCGCGTGGGGGCTGGGTGCCCTGGGCGAGCAGCGGCCCACCGACGCGGTGCGCGAGCACTGGTACACGGCCCGGAGCGCCGCCGTCATCGGCTGACGGCAGCACTCCGACCGGCCTGGCCGGGGCGGCGGCAAGGCCCCCGTCGCCGGCCGACGCCCCGTGTCCTCAGGATGGCGCGGACCGATAAACGAACAGTCGGCGCGGAATGAGCGGAAGGAGCGGCCGGGCGGAAGGAGCGGCCGGGCCCCCGGCGGTTCCGCCCGTCGCCGTGCACGTACGATCGTCGGACCGCAGAGCCGTCCCAGGAGAGCGGAGGCCCCCCGTGCCCACCACCCAGCGCAGCTACGCACGTTACGTCGCCCTCGGTGACTCGTTCACCGAAGGCATGTGCGACGACCTGCTGCCGGACGGCAACTACCGCGGCTGGGCGGACCGGGTCGCCGCCGCGCTCGCCGAGGAGCGCGAGGGCGACGAGGGGCGTGCGGGCGCCGGCGAGCGCGAGGGCGACGGCTTCCGGTACGCCAACCTCGCCGTCCGGGGCAAGCTCATCGGCCAGATCCACGACGAGCAGCTCGCCACCGCGGTGGGGATGGGCGCCGACCTCGTCACCCTCGCCGGCGGCCTCAACGACGTGCTCCGCCCCGGCTGCGACATCGACCGCGTCGAGCGGCTGCTCGGCCACTGCGCCGCCGAACTGCGCGCCACCGGCGCCACCGTCGTCCTGTTCACCAGCACCGACCCCACCCGGCGGATGGCCGGCAGCACCCGGATACTGCCCGCCATCCTGCGGATGAAGGCCTTCGTGCAGGAGCTCGGCCAGCAGGACGGCTTCGCCGTCGTCGACCTCTTCTCCGCGCCCTGCTTCGACGACCGCCGGCTGTGGGCCGAGGACCGCCTGCACCTGTCGCCCGAAGGCCACCGCCGGGTCGCCGCCGGCGTGCTGGAAGCCCTCGGCCGCCCCGTCGACTTCGACTGGCGCGCCCCGCTGCCCGCCGCCGCCCCGCCCGGGCGCGCCGAACGGCTGCGCGCCGACGCCCGCTGGCTGCGCACCCACCTCGGCCCCTGGATCGGCCGCCGCCTCACCGGGCGCTCCTCCGGCGACGGCCGGCCGCCGAAGCGGGCCGAGCTGCTGCCGTACCGCTGACGCCGCCGGGATTGCCGCGGCCCCTTCGGGGTGTCGCTGCGTCCACCGCCGCGCCCGCCGGGCGACCATCGGCCCCGAGAGGGGCGCCGGGCGGCGCCCGGACGGGAGTGACGGGACCATGCGCAGACTGAGGTCGGCCCAAGCCGCCCTGGCAGCAGGGCTGTTGGCGGTGCTGCCTGGCGGCGCCTCGGCCGCCGGGGCGTCCGGGGTGCCCAGGGCTTCCGGGGTGTTCGCCCCGAAGACCGACTACCCGGTGGGGCACAACCCGCGCGCGGTCGCGACGGGCGACCTCACCGGCAGCGGCCGCACCGACCTCGTGGTGGCCGACGCCGCGGACGGCACCGTGTCGATCCTGCTGAACAACGGCGACGGCACCTTCGCCCCGCGCCGCACCTACCCCGCCGGGCCCGGCCCCAGCTCCGTCGCCGTGGGCGACCTCCGGGGCATCGGGGTGTCGGACCTGGTGGTCGCCGACCAGGACGGCGACGGAGTCTCGGTGCTGCTCGGCAACGGCGACGGCACCTTCCGACCGCCCCGCCGGCTCGCCACCGGCCCGCACCCGGACGCCGTCGCCCTCGGCGACTTCCGCGGCACCGGGACGCTGGACCTGGCCGTCGCCAACCTGGGCGACTTCGGCGACGGCAGCGTCTCGCTGCTGCTGGGCAACGGCGACGGCACCTTCCAGCCGGCGCGCAGCTACCCGACCGGCGACAACTCCAACCCCGCCTCGATCGCCCTCGCCGACCTCGGCGGCAGCGGCAACCTCGACCTGGCCGTCGCCCTCGACGGCGTCGGCGAGGTCGCGGTCTTCCCGGGCAACGGCGACGGCATCCTCGGCGCCCCGACCGGCTACCGGGTCGGCGGCATCCCCGTCTCGCTGGCCGTCGGCGACCTGCGCGGCGACGGCCGGCTCGACCTCGTGCTCGCCGACTCGGAGAACTCCGCCCGCGTCCTGCTCGGCAACGGCGACCGCACCTTCCGGCCCGTGCGGTCCTACCCGGCCGGCAGCGCGCCCGTCTCGGTCGTCGTGGGCGACTTCACCCGCAGCGGCGCGGCCGACCTGGCCCTCGCCACCGGCGGGAACTCCGCGACGCTGCTGCTCGGCAACCGCGACGGCACCTTCCGGGCGCCGCAGTCCTACCCCACCGGGTCCGGCGACCACTCGACCCCGGACCGCGTCGCGGCCGGCCGGTTCACCGTCGGCGGCGGGCTCGACCTGGCGGTCACCAACGCCCAGGACGACACCGTCTCGGTGCTCCTGAACACCGCCGACCGCCCGGGGCCGTGGCCCCGGCCCGGCGCCGCCGAGTCGAGCCGCCGGCCCGCCCGCCGCTGAGGCCTATGGCTCCAGCGCCAGGCTCGCCATCGGGGCGTACGTCGTCCAGCCGAGCGTGCGGTAGAGCGCCTGGCCCTCCATGGTGGCGACCAGCACGCCGGTACGGGCCCCGGCCTCGTACGCGGCGGACTGCAGCGTCCGCATCACCACGGCGCCCAGCCCTCGGCGGCGGTGCTCGGGGGCGGTGACGATCTTGTCGGGGACGGCCACCGGGCCGGCCAGGCCCGCCTGGCCGCGCGCGGCCAGGTGCCCGTCCCGGGTGCGCACCAGGGCGCGGAGGATGCCGCCGCGGCTCCAGGTGGTCAGGGTGTAGCCGGGCGGGAGCGCCGCGGCCCCGGCGGGCGCCAGCGGGGCGGCCATCAGGAAGCCCGGCACGTCCAGCCGCCACTGCGGGCCCAGCCAGGGGCGGACGGTGTCGTCCTCGGCGAACAGCTTCAGCCAGGTGTTCGGCGCGGTGACGGTGCCGGCGAGCCGGCGCACCTCGTGCTCGGTCGGCTCCGGCAGCACGTGCCGGGCCAGCTCCCCGCGCGAGTCGGCGACGTCGATGCTCCAGCCCCAGGGCCGCTCCACCGGATCGGCGGCGATCCGGGACACGGCCCAGCCGCTGACCCACATCCGGACCAGCTCGGCGACGGCCGGCTGCTGCTGCATGGCGATACCCCCGTGGTAATGGTCACACTTGCGGTGGGCACATTACTCGCGAGGGGGTGGGCGTGCCCAGTAGGATTTCCGGGTCCCCTGGCGCCGCACCGGCGCCCAGCTGGTGGAAGGACCCCGGAACGTGAGCGACACCGAGCATCCGCTGCCCGTGCTGCAGTCCGACTGCGGCAGCTGCTTCGGGCTCTGCTGCGTCGCCCTGCCGTTCGCGGCCGGCACCGACTTCGCGATGAACAAGTCCGCCGGCACCCCCTGCCGCAACCTGCAGACCGACTTCAGCTGCGGCATCCACGCCCGGCTGCGCGGCGAAGGCTTCCAGGGCTGCACCGTCTACGACTGCTTCGGCGCCGGGCAGCGGGTCTCCCAGGAGACCTTCGGCGGCACCAGCTGGCGGGCCGAACCGGCCACCGCGGCACCGATGTTCGACGTGTTCCCGATCGTGCGCCAGCTGCACGAACTCCTCTGGTACCTCACCGAAGCGCTCACCTTCGAGCCCGCCCGTGCGCTCCACACCGAACTGCGGGCCGCCCTGGACGAGACCGACCGGCTCGCCGGCGGCACCCCCGAACAGGTCCTCGCCGTCGACGTCCCCGCGCACCGCCAGCAGGTCGCCGACCTGCTGCTGCGCGCGAGCGAACTCGTCCGCGCCGCCGTCCCCCGCCGCCGCGAGCACCGCGGCGCCGACCTCTTCGGCGCCCGCCTGCGCGGCGCCGACCTGCGCGGAGCCAACCTGCGCGGCGCCCTGCTCGTCGCCGCCGACCTCTCCGGCGCCGACCTGCGCCTCGCCGACCTCATCGGCGCCGACCTGCGCGACGCCGACGTCTCCGGCGCCGACCTCACCACCGCCCTCTTCCTCACCCAGGCCCAGCTCAACGCCGCTCGCGGCGACGCCACCACCCGCCTCCCCGCCACCCTGACCCGCCCCACCCACTGGCCCACCACGGCCACCCCGGCCACAGGCCCCGGCAACAAGCCGCGGAGCGGCGGCCGCCGCCCGGGCAAGCCCCGCCGCCGATAGCGTCCCGCGCGCAGGAAGTCGGCCCGGCCGACTTCCCGCGCGGCTACGCCGCCGCCCGCCTCCCGGCCGCCCTGAAAGCCCCTCGCCGGTGGCGCCTCTTGCGTAGGAAGTCGGGCCGGCCGACTTCCTGTGCGGCGATCCCATCACCTGACTTCCGGCCACCCCAGCCGCCGCCCGGGGAGGCCTCCCCCCGTAGTGCCTCTTGCTGCGTGGGAAGTCGGACTGGTCGACTTCCTGTGCGGGGGCGCCACTGCCCTGCTCCGGGCCGCCCTGGAAATCGCTCGCCGGTAGCGAATCGCGCGTAGGAAGTCGGGCTGGCCGACTTTCTGTGCGGCTACGCCACCGGCCGGCCGCGTTGCCTGGGGGAGCCTCGTCGCCGGTCGGGTCTGGTGCATGGGAAGTCGGACTGATCGACTTCCTGTGCGGCTACGCCGCCGCTCGCCTCCCGCCCGCCTTGGAAACCGCTCGCCGGTAGCGAATCGCGCGCAGGAAGTCGGGTGCCGACTTCCTGCGCGGCGACGGCTCCTCGGCTGTCAGGTGCCCGTGGAAGACTGCGGCGCATGTCCCTTGCCGACCTGACCTTCGATCAGTGGCGGTCCTTCGACCTGCCCGCCGCCCGGCGGTTCGCTCGGCGGGTGGCCGAGTCGACCGGCGGCCGGGTGGTCGCGGTGGAGACCGTCGAGCACCTCGGCGCCCCGCTGCACCGCGTCCGGGTCGAGCGGGGTGGGCAGGAGTTCGCCCTGGTGCCCGGCGGTACGGTCACGCTCGGGTTCGACCCCGAGCGGTGGCGGCCGGCGCCCGAGCAGGAGGCCCACTACCGGGAGAGCCTGGAGCAGGGCTTCGGCCACGGCCCCGACCTGCGCTCGCACCTGGCGCTCCTGCTCAGCCCGCGCCGGACCGTCACCCTGGGGGCGGTGCTCATGGCGGTCGAGGACGAGCGGCTGACCGAACCGCCCGCCGCCGTGCCCGCCCTGCTCGCCGCGCGCGGCCTGCGGATGCCCGGCCCCGACGAGTGGGAGCACGCCTGCGGGGCCGGCGCGGACACCCTGTTCCGCTGGGGCGACGAGTGCCCCCTCGACCGCATCCCCTACGACCACCCCGCCGGTCCGCAGCGGGAGTTGAACGCCCTGGGCCCGCGCATTGCCTACGACGCCTACCGTAGCGAGCTGACCAGTGGCCGGGCCACCGCCCACCGGGGCCACCCCGGCTACGCCGCGCTCGTGTACGGCGAGTTCTCCGTCCGGCCCGTGCTCGGCTGACCCGGCTACTCCTCGAACCAGGCGACCAGCCGGACGTGCTGGTCGCCGTGGACGCCGGCGAGGGCTCGCATGACGGTCCACACCGGCTGCCACGAGCCGTCCGCGGGGACGGCGTCGCGGCGCCGGTCGCGTTCGGCGCGGAAGACGGTGGTGCCGACGTCCCATTCGGTGCCCTCGGCCCACAGTTCACCGATCCGGGTGGGGTCGGCGCTCCTGGTGTCGACGCCGCTGGCCCGCGCGAACCCCCGGCTCCAGTCCCCCCGGTGCCTCAACTGCAGCGTGCCGTCCGGCAGCCGGCGGTACCGGGTGATGCCGGTGGCGCGGGGGATCGCCGGCTCGTCCCAGTCGATGGCGAGGATCTCGGTCCAGTCGAGCCAGGTGGCGCCGAACGCCACCTCGCCCCAGGAGGCGTGCGCGGCCCGGACGTGCTCCGAGGTGTCCGGGGGCAGGCCGCGGTCGGCGGCGACGGGCTGCCAGTGGCCGCTGAGGTCGCGGACGCCGAAGAGGCAGGCGAAGGCCGCGTAGTCCCTGGTCATGCCGAGCATGGACAGGTCGACGGCCCGGTACCACGCCGACTCCTCGACGGCCAGGCCCGGGCCCCAGGTGCGGCACTCCACGGATCCCCGAATGGTTGTTCCCATGGGGGTGATTCTGTCGTACCCGTCGGCGCCGGCGCAGGAAGTCGACCGGTCCGACTTCCTGCGCGGAGAGGGCGCCTCAGTCGGTCAGGAGGCGGGCGCGCAGGGCGTCGATCTGGGGGCGGGTGATGCCGAGGGGGCCGGTGAGGTAGGCCTCGACGGAGCCGTGGCGGGCGGCGAGGTCGGCGAGGGTGAGGCGGATGACCGCCTCGGGGGCGCGGCCGTAGCCGGGCCAGGTGAGGGTGCGGCCGGGGTGGGCGGCGTGCCAATCGGCGACGAAGCGCTCGGTGGCGCGCTCGGTGAGGGCGAAGTCGGCGGCGATGTCGTCCTCGCGGACGCCGAGCAGGGTGAGCAGTAGGGCGGCGATCAGGCCGGTGCGGTCCTTGCCGGCCGCGCAGTGGAAGGCCACCGGCCCCTCGGCGAAGGTGATCACGTCGAGGGCCTGGCGGATCTCCTGCACGCCGTCCTCGGCTACCTCGCCGAAGCGGTCCGCGAGGTAGCGCCAGGGGTCGACGTCCGGGGAGATCTCGGCCTGGTCGTAGGGGCGGTGCTCGATGGAGAGGTTGTGGTAGTCGAGGCCGTCGAAGTCCGGTATCCGGCCCTTGGCGGCGATCTCCCAGGGGTAGCGGAGGTCGATCACGGTGCGGACGCCGAGGGCGTGGAACCGGTCGAGGTCGGCGGGGGAGCCGGCGAGCTTGCCGAGGGAGTCCGTCCGGTAGAGCAGGCCCCACCGGACGGACCGGCCCTCGGCGGCCGAATACCCGCCCAGGTCGCGGAAGTTGTGCAGCTTCTCGAAGGCGTGGTGACGCGTTGTCATGGGGCGAACTGTAGCGGGCGCCGGGGCCTTTCCATGACCGGGACAGATTCTTGACCGGAAAAAACTCTTGACCGGGTTCGCCTGCGTCCGAGGCCCCTGTCATGAGTGTCCGCCCGGGAGGTTAGAGTCCGACCCATGGACGTGAAGGACGTGGACACCGCCCGCTGGGACCGCATCGCCGATCTCCTGCCGGAGCCCGCCGCGCAGGAGGTCAAGGACGCCTGGCAGATCGGCGAGCAGGAGGGCGGGCTCACCGTACTGGTCGAGGGCCTGCTCGCCCGCCAGGTGCCGATCGGTGCGGCGGACCGGGCGCAGATCTCGGTGCTCCTGGACGGCTGGGGCATGCGCCACGCCCTCACGCCCGGCCTCGTGCGCTGCCTGGGCGACGGCGGGCCGGAGCCGGTGCAGCTGCTGGACGGTGACGGGGAGGGCGAGGAGGCCGAGGTGCAGACCGGCTGGAGCGAGCCCGAGCTCGCCGGGCTGGTGCTGGTGCCGTGGATCGGCTGCACCCGCTGCGGTCGGGTCCTGCTGCGCGCCCACCGCTGGGAGGACTGGGACGACCTCTCGTACCTCGCCGAGTACTACGTGATCGCTCCGGCGGGCGAGCGGAGGGCGCTGCGGATCTTCCCGTACGACGCGGGCCAGGAGGCCTTCGACGAGCTCCTGGGGAACTGCCCGGCGGCTCAGGACGGCCAGGGCGCCCCGGAGACGTCGGCGGCGTAGCCCCGCGCCAGCAGCTCGAAGGCGTGGTCGGCGTTGGTGACCGCCTCGAAGTGGAGCTCGTCGGCGGTCTGCCCGTCGTCCCGGATGCGGTGCCAGTTGTGCTCGGCCAGGACCCGCTGGGTGGCGGTGAGCTGGGCAGCGAGCAGCGGCGCGGTGAGGGCGCGCGGCGGGGCGAGGTCGGGGGCCTCGAACAGGGCGTCGGCGAGCGAGCGTTCGGCGCGGGCCAGGTACTCGGCGGCCCGGGCGGTCAGGCTCGGGGTGCTGCGGGCCAGCTCGCCGAAGGCGAGGACGGCCGGGTGGTCGTTGAGGCCGGTGATCGGGTCGTGCCGGGCGAGCCCGTCGAGGAAGTCCCGGTGCAGGGCGTCGAGCACGGACTCGCCGGCGGGCCGGTGGCGGACCACGTCCGCGGCCTGGTCCTGGTGGTCGGCGAAGCGGTGGACGACCAGGTCCTCCTTGGTGGGGAAGTAGCTGAACAGGGTCGGTTTCGACACCTCGGCCGCCGCCGCGACGTCGGCCACCGACACCTGGTCGAAGCCGTGCTCCAGGAAGAGCGCGATCGCGGCCTCGGAGATCGCCCGCCGCGTCCGCTCCTTCTTCCTCTCCCGCAGACCACTCATGCGCCCACGTTAGCAGCAGCCTTTGACCGGGACAGGTTTCTGACCCGGTCACGCGGTGGTTGTCGGTGGCCCGGGCCTCAGGAGCCGGCCGAGTCCAGGATCCGCCGGATCGACTCCACCACCGGCGCGCCCGCCGTGACCAGGGCGGCGACGCCGGAGATGTTGCGCAGGGCGCGCCGCAGGACGGACGGCGAGGCGCTGCGGCCGTCGCCGATGGCCTCCAGCGACTCGTCCAGCACCTCGCGGTCCTCGGCCGGCACGTGTTCGCGCAACTGCCTTACGGTAGCGATCAGTTCGCGCATCGCGGCCTGCGGATCGGCCGGGCCCTGCTGCTTGATGATGCCGATGTTGTGGTCCCCGTGCTGGGTGACGGAGTCGCCGAAGTGGATACCGCCGCTGCTCATGCGCCGACCTGCTTTCCGATGTTGTGGTCGCCGTACTGGTTGATGGTGTCGCCGACGTGCACGTTCTCGATCTGGACCGCGAACTCGGCCGCCGGGTTGTCGATCGCCTCCATGATCATCCGGATCAGGGCGCCGATCTGCCGGGCGTCGTGGCTCACCACGGCGGTGGTGGAGGCGTTGGACATCTCCAGGACCAGCCGGTAGAGCGGGCGTTGCCGCAGCTGGGTGACCAGCCGGTAGACGAAGTACGCGAGGCCCGCGACCAGCAGCACGCCCGGGACGGCGGCCGCCGCGCCCTGGTTCGAGGAGTTCGCGGTGACGGCGCCGAGGATCGTGGCGGCGGCCGCGAGCCCGAACACCTGCCGGACGAACCTGATCACCACCCTGGTGCGCTTGGGCGGGTACCACGCCAGCTGCCGCGCCCGGGCGATGTGGGTGAGCTGGTAGGCGTCGCCGCCCACCCACAGCACCCGCCGGCTCACGCTGATATCGACGACGCTCCGTGCCAAGTCCGTCCCCCATGCCCGTAGTAGCGGGGAGAACCATAGCAACGCCGGCGGACGGTGAGACGGGAGCCGATGGACCGTCTACACGCTGCGGTCGGCGAGGACTTCGCGCAGCACCCGGCGGGCGGCGGAGGTGCGGGCCTGGTCGGTGTGCCGGTAGTAGGGGACGCTCACCGCCGCGATGGAGAAGGCCCAGGCGCGGCCGCGCGCCCAGGCGTCGTCGTCGGCGGCGAGCGCGGCGCGGAAGGCCGGACGGGCGGCGGCGGGCAGCAGGTTCCAGGCGACGATCAGGTCGGCGGTCGGGTCGCCGACGCCCATCAGCGCGAAGTCGAGGACGGCGGTCAGCCGGCCGGTGGTGGCGACCAGCAGGTTGCCCGGGGTGAGGTCGCCGTGCATCCAGACCGGCGGCCCGGCGTGCTCGGGCAGCCGAAGTGCCTTGTCCCACAGGGCCGTCGCGGCCGCCGTGTCGATGGAGCCGGCCAGTTGGGCGATGGCCGCGCGGGTGGCGCCGTCGCGGGAGGCGAGCGGGACGCTGCGGGGCCCGGCCGGGGCGCCGGCGGGGTCGACGGCGCGCAGCGCCTTGACGAAGCCGGCCAGGTCGCGGGCCAGGTCCTCGGGCGCGGCGGGGACGGCGGCGGCCGGGTTGATCCCGTCGATCCAGTGCAGCACCGACCACTCCCACGGGTAGCCGGCGGCGGGCCGGCCGAGGGCGAGCGGGACGGGTACGGGCAGCGGCAGGTGCGGTGCCAGCCGGGGCAGCCACTGGTGCTCCCGGCGGACGTCCCCGGCGGCCCACTCCACCCGGGGCAGCCGGACGGCGAGTTCGGGCCCGAGCCGGAACATCGCGTTGTCCGCGCCCGTGGGGCCCGCCGGGGTGACCGGGAGGCCGACCCACTGCGGGAACTGGGCGGAGATCAACCGCCGCACCAGGGCCGCGTCGATGACCGGTTCGTCGAGGTGCATCCGGGCGGCAGCGCACATGCCCGGCAGCGTACAGCGCCGGTCGCCGCCGTTCAGCCGGAATGCGGAACTGCCGTGCCGTACAAGGTGAAGAGATGGTGATAGGTCGACGCTCGTGGTGCTCTTCACCGAGCCGCGGCGGCCGGACGGAGGTGATCGACCTCACTGCGGACGGCCGCCCCAGCGGGTCGCTCACCGTCCGCTGATCCGTGCCCCCCAACTGCGCGCCGCCCGGGCCCGCTTGGCGCCGCGAACGGCGTGCGCCACGCCCGGCCTCCCCCGGCGCGGCCGGGAGCCGTCACCGGCACCTGCCAGAATGCAGGGCGTACGGCGACAGCACTTCAGGAGAAGGTGACCGGCTTCGTGACCACGCCAGTCGAACAGGCGGCCCGGCAGGCCCAGCAGGCGATCGAGCGGAAGATCGCGGAGGAACTGGCCGTCCGCGAGGGGCAGGTGAAGGCGGCCGTCGACCTGCTCGACGGCGGCGCGACCGTCCCCTTCGTGGCCCGCTACCGCAAGGAGGCCACCGGCTCGCTGGACGACGCCCAGCTGCGCACCCTGGAGGAGCGGCTGCGCTACCTGCGCGAGCTGGAGGACCGCCGGGCGGCGGTGCTGGAGTCGATCGAGGCCCAGGGCAAGCTGGACGACGCGCTGCGCGCCCAGGTGCTCGCCGCCGACTCCAAGGCCCGGCTGGAGGACATCTACCTGCCGTTCAAGCCCAAGCGGCGCACCAAGGCGCAGATCGCCCGCGAGGCCGGGCTGGAGCCGCTGGCCGACACCCTGCTCGCCGACCCGACGCAGGACCCGGCCGCGCTCGCCGCCGCCCTCGTCGGGAGCGGCAGCGTCGACGCGTCGGTGGCGGACGGCCCCGCCGCCCTGGAGGGCGCCCGGGCGATCCTGGTCGAGCGCTTCGGGGAGGACGCCGACCTGGTCGGCTCGCTGCGCGAGCGGATGTGGACCCGCGGCCGGATCGTCGCGAAGGTCCGTGACGGCAAGGAGGGCGACGGCGCCAAGTTCGCCGACTACTTCGACTTCGCCGAGCCGTACACCAAGCTCCCCTCGCACCGCGTCCTGGCGATGCTGCGCGGCGAGAAGGAGGAGGTGCTGGACCTCGAACTCTCCCCCTACGACGGCGAGTCCGAGGGCGACCTGCCCGGCGGGAACGACTACGAGCAGCGCATCGCGGCCCGCTTCGGCATCGCCGACCGCGGCCGCCCGGCCGACAAGTGGCTCGGCGACACGGTCCGTTGGGCCTGGCGCACCCGCATCCTCGTGCGCCTGGGCATCGACCTGCGTGCCCGGCTGCGCGCCGAGGCCGAGGACGAGGCGGTGCGGGTGTTCGCCGCCAACCTGCGCGACCTGCTGCTCGCCGCCCCGGCCGGCACCCGCGCCACCATGGGCCTGGACCCGGGCTTCCGCACCGGTGTGAAGGTCGCCGTGGTGGACGCCACCGGCAAGGTCGTCGCGTTCGAGACGATCTACCCGCACCAGCCCGCCAACAAGTGGGACGCCTCGATCGCGACGCTGGCCGCGCTGGCGAAGAAGCACGACGTCGACCTGGTGGCGATCGGCAACGGCACCGCCTCCCGGGAGACCGACAAGCTCGCCGAGGACCTGCTCAAGCGCCACCCGGAGCTGAAGCTCACCAAGGCGATGGTCAGCGAGGCCGGCGCCTCGGTCTACTCGGCCTCCGCGTTCGCCTCGCAGGAGCTGCCCGACCTGGACGTGTCGATCCGCGGCGCGGTCTCGATCGCCCGCCGCCTGCAGGACCCGCTGGCCGAACTGGTCAAGATCGACCCCAAGTCGATCGGCGTCGGCCAGTACCAGCACGACCTCAGCGAGGTGAAGCTCTCCCGCTCGCTGGACGCCGTGGTCGAGGACTGCGTCAACGCGGTCGGCGTGGACGTCAACACCGCCTCGGCGCCGCTGCTCACCCGGGTCTCCGGGATCACCGGCACGCTCGCCGACAACATCGTCGCGCACCGCGACGCCAACGGCCCGTTCCGCACCCGCCGCCAGCTCAAGGACGTCGCCCGGCTCGGCCCCAAGGCCTTCGAGCAGTGCGCCGGCTTCCTGCGCATCCCCGGTGGCGAGGACCCGCTGGACGGCTCCGGCGTGCACCCCGAGGCCTACCCGGTGGTGCGCCGCATCCTCGCCTCCACCGGCGGCGAGCTGCGCGAGCTGATCGGCAACAGCGAGCGGCTGCGCGCGCTGCGCCCGGCCGACTTCGCCGACGACACCTTCGGCGTCCCGACCGTCACCGACATCCTCGGCGAGCTGGACAAGCCGGGCCGCGACCCGCGCCCGGCCTTCCGCACCGCGACCTTCAAGGAGGGCGTCGACAAGATCGGCGACCTGGAGGTCGGCATGGTGCTGGAGGGCGTGGTCACCAACGTCGCGGCGTTCGGCGCCTTCGTCGACGTGGGCGTCCACCAGGACGGGCTGGTGCACGTCTCGGCGCTGTCGCGGACCTTCGTCAAGGACCCGCGCGAGGTGGTCAAGCCCGGCGACATCGTCAAGGTCCGGGTGCTGTCGGTGGACGTGCCGCGCAAGCGGATCGGGCTCACCCTGCGGCTGGACGACGAGGTCGGCCGCGAGCGCGGTGGCGACCGGGGCGGCGACCGGCAGGCCCGCCCGCCGCGCCAGGAGCGCCGCGGCGGCGGCCAGGGCGGTCGTGACCGCGACCGCGGCGGTGCCGGTGCAGCCGGCGGTGCCCCGGCGAACAGCGCCATGGCGGACGCGCTGCGCCGGGCCGGTCTGACCGGCGGCGGCGAGGGCGCCAAGGACCGCCGCTCCGGGCGGCGCTGAGCGCACCGCGGAACGGCCGGGGCCGGCGGGCAGCGCGCCCGCCGGCCCCGGCCGTTCCGCCGTCCCGGGTCACACCAGCAGCTTGTCCTTGGCGCGCTGGTACTCCTCGGTCGAGATCAGGCCCCTGGTGTGCAGGTCCGCCAGCGTCGCCAGGTCCTCCACGTGGCTGCGTCCGCCGCCGTTCGCCGAGGGCCCGGAGGTCGACGTCCCGGAGGCCGAGGCCCCGGCGGGCGACGTCCCGGCCGCCTCCCGGATGTACGCCTGGACGGCGGCCTCGGTCTGCTGGGCCTGGGAGAGGTCCCGCCGGTGCATCGAGTCACCGCGGGCGATCAGGTAGGCGAGCACGCCGATCAGCGGCAGGAGGATCACCAGGACCAGCCAGCCCGCCTTGCCCCAGCCGCTCAGGTCGTGGCTGCGGAAGATGTCCGTGATGATCTTGAACAGCAGGAAGATCCAGAGAATCCAGAGGAACAGCTCCAGCATCGTCCAGAAGACGTTCAGCAGCGGGTAGTCCGCGGCCAGGTGATAGGTGCCCATGGCCGAGAGATATCACCCCAAAACGGACGTCGCTCCGCACTGCTCGGCCGTTCGGGTGATCCTCAGTCGCGGCCGGACCGCCGCCGCAGTTCCACGGCCAGCCCGATCAGCTCGGCCCACCACTCCTCGTGCCCGGTCAGCAGCAGCCGCTGCGCCTCCGCCGCCGGCACCGCGCGGACCTCCACCACCTGCTCGCCGTCCGCCGGGTTGGTCGGCTCGGAGTCCACCGCGACCTCCGCCCAGCCCCACAGCCAGGCCTTCTCCGGGTGCGGCTGCCACGGCCGGTACGGCACCGGGTCGTCGGTGCGGCAGCGGTGCGCGCCCAGCCAGCCCGGCTCGCCGAGCAGCCGGGCGCCCGCCTCCTCGCGCAGCTCGCGGGTCAGGCAGGAGGCGATGCTCTCGTCCTGCTCCCGGGTGCCGCCGGGCAGGAACCAGTGGTCGCGGTCGTCCCGGCAGAGCACCACCGCGTCGCCCTGGAAGCCGACCAGGTGGATGTTGGTCACCAGCTCGTCCGGCGGCAGCGCGGTGGAGAACTGGGCGTCGTAGCGGCCCCAGGCCCAGTACTGCGGCGCGTGCAACGCGGGGAACAACCCCGCGAGTTCGGCCGCTCTGGCGGAGCCGTCGGATTCGGTGTCGGTGTCGGTGGCGGCACCCGTCCGGTGTGTGGTGTCGGTCATTCGGTGATCGTAGTGCCGGCCGGGAAACGGCGGGGGGCGGCCGGATGGACGAGAGTCACCTCTGCGGCGGAGATGGCGCGCGGCCGCCGGCGGGCGGGCTCGCTCGGCACTGTGGTCCAACTGCCCAGCGAGATCTCGGCGGTGATGCCGGGGCCGAAGCCGGCGATCAGCCCGGGGGCGCCGTCCGGCACCGCGCCCTCCGCGAACAGCCGGGCGAGCGCGTCGAAGACGACGGCGCTGGCGATGTTGCCGCGCTCGGTGAGGGTGGCCCGGCTGTGCCGGAAGGCGGCCGGCTCCAGGCCGAGGAAGCGGCACAGGTCGTCCAGGATGCGCGGGCCGCCGGCGTGCACGATGTAGAAGCCCAACCCGGAGACGTCCCAGCCGTGTTGGTCGGCAAGGCCGCGCAGCGCGGGGGCGAGCATCGCCATCGTGCCGGGCACCCGTTTGTCCAGCTGGAAGTGGAAGCCGGTGTCCCGCACGCCGTACGAGATCCAGCCCTCGGTGTCCGGCACCACGTGCGAGCCGTTGCGCTCGACGTGCACGCCGTGCCCGCCGTGGCCGCGCATCACCACGGCGGCGACCGCGTCCCCGAACAGGCCGTTGGAGAGCAGCGAGCCGACCTCCAGGTCGGTCGGCTGGTAGCAGAGCGAGCAGAACTCGCAGGCGACGATGAGGACGTTGGCGCCCGGGTAGGCGCGGCAGAAGTCGTGCGCCCGGTTGACGGCGGCGCCGCCGGCCGCGCAGCCGAGCTGGGCGATCGGCACCTGGCGGGTGTCGGAGCGGAAGCCCATGCGGTTGATCAGCCAGGCGGTCATCGAGGGCATCATGAAGCCGGTGCACGACACGTAGACGATCAGGTCGATGTCCCGGGCGGTCAACTCGGCGTACCCGAGGGCGCGTTCGACCACCTCGGGGACGCGGAGCTTGGCCTCCCGCTCGTACACCTCGTTGCGGGCGGTGAAGCCCGGGTGGGTGAGGGTCCGCTCGATCGGCTGGACCAGGTGCCTGGTCCGGACCCCGGTGTTCTCGATCAGCCGCAGGGCGAGCGGGAGTTGGGGGTGGCCGGCGTGCAGGGTGCGGGCCAGGTCGAGGGTCTGGTCGAGGGTGATGACGTGCTCGGGCACGGCGACGGCGGGTCGGCACAGTGTGGCCATGGTGCGGGTCTCCCCGGGGCAGGAACGGTGTGGTGGGGGGAGAGGGGTGCTACCAGGCGACCGGCAGGGTGCGCGGGAAGCGCCAGATCGAGCCGGAGTCCCAGTCGAGTTCGGCCGGGTCGACGGCGAGGCGCAGGTCGGGGAAGCGCCGCAGCAGGGTGCCGATGGCGACCTCCAGCTCCATCAGCGCCAGGTGCGAGCCGAGGCAGCGGTGCTGGCCGTGGCCGAAGGCCATGTTGACGGGCCCGGCGTCGCGTTCGAGGTCCAGCTCGTCGGGGCGCTCGTACACCGCCGGGTCCCGGTTGGCGGTCAGGTACGAGACGTGCACGGCCTCGCCGGCCCGGATGAGCACCCCGCCCAGCTCGACGTCCTCGGTGGCGACCCGGGCGATGCCGGGGCCCTGGCGGAACGGGATGAAGCGCAGCAGCTCCTCCAGGGCGCGCGGCAGCAGCTCGGGCCGGGCGCGGAGCAGGGCGAGCTGCTCGGGGTGGGTGAGCAGGGTGTAGGCGATGTTGCTGAGGTCGTAGGTGGTGGTGTCGTGGCCGGTGACCAGCAGGACCATCGCCATGACGGCCAGCTCGTCCGGGTCGAGCAGGTCCTCGCCGATCCGGGCGGTGGCGAGTGCGCTGATCAGGTCCTCGCCGGGGTCGGCGCGGCGCTCGGCCGTGAGCGCGGTGAAGTAGGCGCGCAGGGCGGCCTTGGCCTCCTCCTGGCCCTCCCGGCTGCCCGGGCCCATCCGCATCATCGCGACGGCCCAGTGCCGGAGCCGGGCGCGGTCCGCCGGCGGGATCTCCAGCAGCTCGCAGATGGTGGTGAGCGGGAGCCGGGCGGAGAGGAAGTGGGCGAGGTCGGCGGGGGAGCCGTGCTCCGCCATCTCGTCGAGGTAGCCGTCGACGGTCTCCTGCGTCGTGGGCCGCAGCCGCTCGACCTGGCGGTTGGTGAAGCCCTGGGCGACGAGGCGGCGCAGCCGGTTGTGCTCGGGCGGGTCCATCAGGTTGATCGCCTCGGCCTGGGCGATCGGGGCGGGCGTCATCCGGGGCAGGTCGCGCCCGATGCCGGCGGCCCGGCTGAACCGGCGGTCGGTGGTGACCAGTTTGACGTCCTCGTAGCGGGTGGCCAGCCAGGCCTCGCCCTCGCCGTGCGGCAGCCGGATGCGGGCGATCGGCGCCTCGGTGAGCAGTCGCTTGAGGAGGGGGTCGAACTCCAGGCCGTCGGTGTGGTGGAAGGGGCAGTCCCACACGGGGGCGGAGGTAGTCACGGTCGATCCAAGGGCCGGAGGTGATGCCGCCCGAACGGTTCGTCACGGTCCGGGCGCGGAGGACGTGTCGATGTTCTCCTAAGGACCGGCAAAAAAGTGGATGCGGCGAACTGTTCCCCCTAATGAGTGAGATGGATGATTGTCATGCGAATTACCGCGGCGCGTAGGGGTGTTGGCGTTCAGGCCGGGGAGCCGGGAGCGACCAGCCCGGTCTCGTACGCGAGGACGACGGCCTGCGCCCGGTCGCGCAGGTCGAGCTTGGCGAAGATCCGGGCCACGTGGGTCTTCACCGTCGACTCGCTGAGGGTGAGTTCGGCCGCCAGCTCGGCGTTCGACAGGCCGCGCCCGAGCAGCGCCAGCACCTCCGCCTCGCGCGGGGTGAGCGCCGCCAGGTCCCGGTGCAGCGGCGGGTTCCCCGCGCCCGCCGCCGGATCGGGGACACCCGCGGCGAAGCGCTCGACCAGCCGCCGGGTGATCGAGGGCGCGAGCAGCGCGTCGCCGGTGTCGACCAGGCGGACGGCGGCCGCCAGGTGCGCCGAGGTGACGTCCTTCAGCAGGAAGCCGCTGGCCCCGGCGGACAGCGCGGCGTAGACGTACTGGTCGAGGTCGAAGGTGGTCAGCATGATCACGCGGCACTCCGGCGCCCGGGCCAGGATGCGGCGGGCCGCCTCCAGGCCGTCCATGACGGGCATCCGGATGTCCAGCAGGGCGACGTCCGGCCGGTGCGCGAGCACCGCCGACACCGCCTCGGCGCCGTCCCCGGCCTCGGCGACCACGTCGATGCCGCGCGCGGTGAGGATCATCCGGAAGCCGGTGCGGACCAGCTCCTGGTCGTCGGCGATCACCACCCTCGGGCGGCGCTGTTCCTCGTTCTCGGTGTTCTCCATGGTTCCCTCCGGGGTTCCCTCGGTCACGGCCGGTCCAGCGGGATGCGGGCGCGGACCCGGTAGCCGCCGCCGAGCCGGCGCCGGGCGTCGAGGTCCCCGCCGTACACGGCGACGCGCTCGCGCAGGCCGAGCAGGCCGCGCCCGGCGCCGTCCGGCTTCGGCCGGTCCCGGTCCGGGCGGGCCGACTCGCCGGCGAGCACGCTCGGGCCGCTGTTGAGCACCTCGACCCGCAGGTAGTGGTCGGCGTAGCGCACCGTCACCTCCGCCGTCACGCCGTCGCCGTGCTTGAGCGCGTTGGTCAGCGCCTCCTGGACGATCCGGTACGCCGTCACGTCGATGCCGCCCGGCAGCGGTCGCGGCTCGCCGGAGATCCGCACCTCCACCGGCAGCCCGGCGAAGGCGAAGCGGTCGATCAGCGGGCTCAGCCGGCTCAGCGACGGCTGCGGTGCGAAGTCGCCCCCGCCCCCGGCCTCCTCGGAGCCGTCCGCGGCCGGGGCGAGCAGGCCCAGCAGGTGCCGCAGCTCCGTCATCGCGTCCCGCCCGGCCGCCTCGACCGCGGCCATCGCGGCCGCCGCCTCCTGCGGCATCGTCGCCAGCACCTCGCGCGCGGCCCCGGCCTGGACCACCATCAGGCTCACGTTGTGGCTGACGATGTCGTGCAACTCGGCGGCGATGCGCGCCCGTTCGGCGTCCACCGCGGCACTGGCGGCGCTCTCCCGCTCCCGTTCCAGCAGCCAGCCGCGCTCGCCGACCGCCGCCCGGTGGCGCCGCCGGGTGCGCGCCAGCGTCACCGCCAGCCAGAGCGCGACCGCGCTCGCCGCCCCCGCCACCACCGCTGCCGTCATCGTGGCCCAGTCCACGTCCGTTCCCCGCACGGCGACAGCTTCGCAGGGCACGGCATGATCCACATCATCCGGGGGTGCCGCCCGGGTACATCCCGGGTACTACGGCCGCCCGGGGTTACACCCGGGGTGGGACGACCCGCCGGGAGCGCCGCGCCTACCGTCGTCGACCATGAGCAACGACCACGACGGGACCACCCGGCCGGACGGCGCGCAGGCCGTCGTCGAGCTGACCGGTGTCCACAAGGAGTTCGGCGACGCCAAGGCGCTCGACGGCATCGACCTGCGCATCCACGCCGGCGAGGCGGTCGCCGTGATGGGCCCCTCCGGCTGCGGCAAGTCCACCCTGCTGAACATGGTGGCCGGGCTGGACCGCCCCACCGCCGGCACCGTCCGGGTCCAGGGACAGGACCTCGGGGGCCTGAACGAGACCGGACTGGCCCTGTTCCGCCGCCGCAGCGTCGGCATGATCTTCCAGTTCTTCAACCTGATCGACGACCTCCCGGCGCTCGACAACGTCGCCCTCGCCGCCCAGCTCACCGGCACCACCGCCCGCCAGGCCCGCCGCCGAGCCCTCGAACTGCTCGACGAACTCGGCGTCGCCCACCGCAAGGACGTCTACCCGGCCGCGCTCAGCGGCGGCGAGCGCCAACGCGTCGCGGTGGCCCGCGCCCTGATGAACCGCCCGGCCCTGCTGCTCGCCGACGAACCCACCGGCGCGCTGGACAGCCGCTCCGGCGAGCAGGTGATGGACCTGCTCATCGACCTCAACCAGATCGGGCAGACCCTGCTGATCGTCACCCACGACCCCGACCTGGCCACCCGCTGCGCCAGCCGGCTGGTCGAGATGGCGGACGGCAAGGTCGCGCGCGAGCGGGCGCTGGAGCCGCGGTCATGAGCGGTGGAGCGGTGTGGCGGGCCTCGCGGGCGGCGGTGAAGCGGCGCCGGCTGCAGACCTTCGTGATCGGGCTGGTGGTGCTCTGCTCCACCACCACCGTGCTGCTCGCCCTCGCGGTGATCAGCGCCGCCCGGGCGCCCTTCGACCAGGCCTTCGACGCCCAGCGCGGGGCCCACGTGGTCGCCGCGTTCGACCCGGCCAAGGCCACGGCGGAGCAACTCGCCGCCACCGCCCACCGGCCGGGCGTCGAGGCGGCGGACGGGCCGTTCCCGCAGGCCGTCGTCCGGATGCCGGTCGACTGGCTGGGCCGCCCGCCCGGCCCGCTCACCCTGGTCGGCCGCACCGACCTGGCCGGCGGTCCGGTCGACCGGCCCGAACTGCTCGCCGGACACTGGGCCACCGGGCCCGGCGAGGTCGTGATCAACCAGCCGTTCAAGGGCTACCCGGACAACGCCCTCGGCAAGCCGCTCCCCGGCGTGCCCGGACTCACCGTCGTCGGCTTCGCCAGCACCATGAGCGAATCGGCCGGCGGCTGGGTCACGCCCGACGAGGCCCGGGCCCTGCACCCCGGCGGCCTGCAGATGCTCTACCGCTTCACCGACGCCGACAGCGAGCAGCGGCTCACCGCCGGCCTCGACGCCGCCACCGAGGGCCTGCCCAAGGACGCGCTCACCAGCGGGCAGTCGTACCTCAAGCTCAAGCAGGCCTTCTCGGCCGGCGCCGACGCCTTCCTGCCGATCATGACCGTCTTCGGCACGCTCGGCCTGATCGTCGCCGTGCTGATCGTCGGCAACGTGGTCAGCGGCGCGGTGGTCTCCGGCTACCGGCACATCGGCGTGCTCAAGTCGATCGGCTTCACCCCGCGCCAGGTCGTCGTGGTCTACCTGACCATGGTCTCGGTGCCCGCCGTGATCGGCACCGTCCTCGGTACGGCGGCCGGCTGGGCGCTGGCCGGCCCGATCCTCAAGATGGCGTTCAGCGGCATCATGACCGGCACCGCCGTGATCGAGCCGGCCGGCTGGCTGCCCGCCGCCACCCTGCTCGCCGTGCCGCTGCTGGTCGCCCTCGCCGCGTTCGTCCCGGCCTCGCGCGCCCACCGGCTCTCCGCCACCGAGGCGATCTCCGCCGGGAGCGCGCCGCGTGCCGGGCGCGGGCTCAAGGTCCAGCGCTGGCTCAGCGGCACCCGGCTGCCGCGCGCCGTCAGCCTCGGTCTCGGCCAGCCCTTCGCCCGCCCGGCCCGCAGCGCGCTCACCATGTCGGCGATCGTCCTCGGCGTGGTCACCGTCACCGTCACCACCGGGCTGAGCAGCACCCTGGTCCGGGCCGTCGGTCCGAACGGCGGCACCGGCAGCGCGACTTACGTCCATGTCCGGACCGGCCACTTCGCGGGCAACAAGGTCGCCGCTCCCAAACTGACCCCGGAGCAGACCGAGGCGATGCTGCACGCCACCCCCGGCGCCGAGCGGGTCAGCACCCGCGGGCTCGCCGAGGCCAACGTGGCCGGCTTCAACCAGCCGGTGTACATCGACTTCTACGGCGGCGACGAGGCGACGCAGAAGCTCCACGTCGTCCAGGGCCGGGGTGCCACCGGGCCGGGCGAGGCCCAGGTCGGTCCGGCCTTCCTCGACCAGCACGGGCTCAAGCTCGGCGACCGGATCACCGTCGACCTGGAGGGCAAGCAGCAGAGCCTCACCATCGTCGGTGAGGAACTCGAGGGCAACGTCCGGGCGATCACCACCAGCGACGCCACCCGGGCGCTGTTCACCCAGGACCGGCACGTCGTCGAGTACTACGTCCGGCTCGCGGCGGGCGCGGACGCGGACGCGTACATCAAGGCGGTCAAGGACGCCGACCCGAGCCTCGTCGCCGACGTGGCCACGGTCGACATGACCGCGCCGGTCGTGTCGATCATCGCCTTCAGCACCGTCTTCACCATCCTGCTGTCGATCGTCGCCGCGCTCGGCGTCTTCAACACCGTGCTGCTCAACATCCGCGAACGCCGCCGCGACCTCGGCATGCTGAAGTCGATCGGGATGACGCCCCGGCAGGTCGTCGCGATGACCGTCACCTCGGTGGCCTGGCTGGGCGTGCTCAGCGGGATCATCGGCATCCCGGCCGGCATCCTGGCGCACCGGCTGATCACCGAGAACGTCCGGATCATGGCCTTCCCGGAGTCGATGATCGACGTCTGGGGCGCGCCACTGCTCGCCGGGCTCGCCTGCGCGGGCGTCGCGATCGCCGTCCTCGGCGCGCTCGTCCCGGCCCGGTCGGCCTCCCGGTTGACCATCGCCGAGGTGCTGCGCAACGAGTGAGCGCGGGGCGGCCGCCCGGCCGCCGTGCAAGTGCGGACGGCCGGGCGGGGGAGCGCCCGGCCGTCCGGTGCGTCCGGCGGCGGTGACCGGTGCCCCGCGCGGCCGTCCGAGTCCGCTGGTCGCGACCGGGGCGGCCGGGCGGGCGGGGGAGGACGCGCGGCGGAGGGCACGGCCGCGCCGGTGCGTCAGTTGTCCGATGGTGCGTCAGGTCGCGGTGTTCGGAGGCCTATCATCTCGCCATGACCACCGCTGAGCTGATTCGCATCGTCTCCCGTTCCTCGCCCATGGCGCTCGCCCAGGTCGACCGGGTCCGAGCCGAACTCGCCGCGCTGTACCCGGCCCTGCGCACCGAGGTGGTGCCGGTGACCACCTCCGGCGACCGGTGGACGGGGGACCTCGCCCAGCTCGGCGGCAAGGGCGCGTTCACCAAGGAGGTCGACGCGGCGCTGCTCGCCGGCGAGGCCGACGTCGCCGTGCACTGCCTCAAGGACGTGCCCGCCGACCGCCCGCTGCCGGCCGGCACCGTCTTCGCCGCGTACCTGCGCCGCGACGACATCCGCGACGCCCTCGTCCACCCCGGCGGGCTCACCCTCGACGAACTGCCGGCCGGCACCCGGATCGGCACCTCCTCCGTCCGCCGGGTCGCCCAACTCGCCGCCACCCACCCGCACCTGGAGTGCGTGCCGATCCGCGGCAACGCCAACAGCCGGCTCGCCAAGCTGGCGGCCGGGGACGCCGACGCGCTGCTGCTCGCCGTCTCCGGGCTGGAGCGGATCGGCGAGCAGGACCGGATCACCCAGGTCCTCGGCGTCGACGCGATGTGCCCGCCGATCGGCGCCGGCATCCTCGTCCTGCAGTGCCGCGAGGACGACACCGCCACCATCGGGGCCGTCACCGGCCTCGGCCACCACGACACCTGGCGCGAGGCGGCGGCCGAGCGGATGTTCCTGCACGCCCTGCAGGGCCACTGCAACAGCCCGATCGCCGGCTACGCCAAGGCCGAGGCGGACGGCCGGCTCTCGCTGCGCGGCCGGGTCTTCAGTCCGGACGGCAAGCGGGTGCTGGACGCCCACGAGTGGGCCGGCGCCCTCGACCCGGAGGACCTCGGCACCTCGGTGGCCCTGGCGCTCAAGCGGCAGGGCGCGCAGGAGCTGATCTCGGCCATCCCGCACTGAGGCCCGGCCCGGTTCCGCCCGCCCGAGCTGTTCCGTCGTGCCCGCTGCTGACATGATTCCGGTTGCGCGGCAGGACGGCTGACGCGGCATCGGGGACGAGGGAACGGGCGCACCGGGGGGTTTGACGTGGATCCGTTGAGGCCGACCGATCCGACGACGATCGGCGGCCGCTACCGGCTGCTGGCTCGGCTCGGCCGCGGCGGGATGGGCGTCGTGTACCTCGGCCGCTCGCCGGGCGGGCGGCTGGTGGCGGTCAAGTGCGTGCACTGGGACCTCGCCACCGACCCGCTGTTCCGGCGGCGTTTCACCCAGGAGCTGGAGGCCGTCCGGCGGGTCGGCGGCTTCCACACCGCCCAGGTGGTCGACGCCGATCCGGACGGTGACCCGCCCTGGCTGGTCACCGCGTACATCCCGGGGCCGTCGCTGGACCAGGCCGTGAGCACCCACGGCCCGCTGCCCGAGCCGGTGCTGCGGGTGCTGGGCGCCGGGCTCGCCGAGGCGCTGGAGGCGATCCACGCGGCCGGGCTGGTCCACCGCGACCTGAAGCCGTCCAACGTCCTGCTCGGCGACGACGGGCCCCGGGTCATCGACTTCGGCATCGCCCGTGCCCTCGACGGCGCCTCGATCACCCGCACCCAGACCGTCATCGGCACCCCCGCCTACATGGCCCCCGAACAGATCGCCGGCGAGCCGATCAGCCCGGCCTGCGACCTGTTCAGCCTCGGCCGGGTGCTCTGCCACGCGGCCGGGTCCGACCCGTTCGGCGGCAGCGGTGAGGGGAGCGGCGGCAACGCGCAGGTGCTGCTCTACCGGATGCTGCACACCGAGCCGGACCTCGGCGGAGTGCCGGACGCGCTGCGGCCGGTCGTCGCGGCCTGCCTGGCTCGGCGCCCGCAGGACCGGCCCACTCCGGCGGAGGTGATCGCCCGGCTCGGGGCGCCCGCGTACGACGGGCCGACCGGCTCGTGGCTGCCGGCGGGGCTGCGGGGCGGGCCGGCGGTACCGGACGCCCAGCCGCCGGCGGTGCCGGAGACGCCGCGGCAGACGGCGCTCCTGCCCGTACCGCCGCCGCTGCTGGGGCCCGTTCCGGCCACACCCTCGGGGCCGATCCGTCCCGTCGAGGCCGGCGGCGGCCGGCGGCGGTCGCGGTGGCTGTGGGTGCTGGTGCCGAGTGTGCTCGCGCTGGTCGCCGCGGCCGTGCTGGTGCCCGGGTACCTGCGGCACGGCGCCCAGGACTCGTCCGGGCTGAGCAACGACGGCTTCGTCACCGCCACCAGCGGCGGCCCGCCCGACTGCGTCACCGGCGGGCCGGCCGGCACCAGCGGCAGCGTGGACTCGACGCTGGGCCCGCCCCCGGCCGTCCCCGCCGACACGCCGCACCCGCCCGCGCTCAGCAGCCCGGCCGACCAGGACATCCTGACGACGGGCGGTTCGCTGGTGCTCCGCTGGACCAAGACCGGCGCGGTGACCAAGGTCTTCACCAGCAGGTTCGGCGACACGCGGTGGCAGGCCTCCGGCTGGCTGACGACCGCCGACTGCACCTTCCGGCCCACCGGCACGGGCGTGTACCAGTGGGCCGTGGCGAGTGCGAACATCGCGTCCGCGAGCACGGTCAGCAGCGGTTGGAGCACCGTCCGCTACCTGAACGTGGTGGCGTCGGGCAGCTCGATCTACGGCAATCCGATCAAGGGCACGCCGGCCGCCCCGGAGCAGGTGGCGCCGGACGACCGGAAGGAGGTCCGGGTCGGGCAGCCGGTCGAGCTGAGCTGGACCACCCCCGGGCCGACGTCCAGCGTGAACATCCTGCTCCCGGACGCCAGGGACTGGCAGCGGATGCCGTGGAAGCGCGACCGGTCGTACACCTTCACGCCGCCGATCGCGGGCGTGTACCAGTGGGTGGTGTACGCCCAGGGGACCGGTGACTGCGGGAAGACCTCCTGCCTGAGCGCGCCGAGCGAGCAGCGGTACCTGATCGCGCGGTAGCGGGGGACGGTTCCGTGCGCCGATCCGAACCGGTGGCCCGGGCGGAGAACCGGCCGGGTGTGCGGGGCGTCCGTTGAGGCGTGATCACTGGGCTACTCGGCGGGATGCCGATGTTCTGGCCCGGGCTGTTGCTCTCGCTGGTGCCGGCGGCTCTGCTGAACCGGCCGGTGGGGCGGCTGCTGCGGGCGCACTGGGCGGTCGGCTTCCTGCTGCTGCTCGGGCTCGGCGGCGTGCTCACCGCGACCCTGCTGCCGGACGCGTTCCGGTGGTCGGAGAGCGCGGTGCGGCACTGCGCGGTGGCGGGCGTGCGGCCGCGCCGTCCGCACGAGCTGCTGACCGTGCCGCACCTCGGGTTCAAGCTGGCGGCCTACGCCTCGCTGGGCGTGGCCGCCGCGCTGGCGGGCAGCCGGTGGCGGGCCGGGCTGGCCCTGCTGGGTGCGGCGGCGGTGCCGTTCGCGGTCGCGGCGGTGCGGTACGCGGTGCCCGCGATCGGGCGGCCGTGCGACGTGCAGGACGCGTGGGACGGTGTGCAGGGGGTCGTGCTGGGCGCCGTGCTCGGGCTGCTGGCCGGGCCGGTCCTGCGGGCGGTGGCGGGGCGGGCGCGGGCGCACTCTGTGTGAGGGGGCCGGCGGCGCTCAGCGGCCGTCCGGGAGCAGCGGGAAGAGGCGGGTGACGGCGGCGACCGGGCGGGCGCCGGCGGGGCGGGCGGCCGGGTCGGTGTCGCGGTCGCGGTAGCGGGCGAGCAGGTCGCGGACGGCGTCGGCCACGGCGGCCAGTTCGGCGGGCGTCAGGTGGACGACGGCGCTGAACGCCTCGTCGTGCTGCCATTCGGCGGGGGCGTCGGCGCGGTGGGCGAGCCAGCGCCGGTAGCTCTCGTCCTCCAGGCCGCGTGCCAGTTCGTCGAAGGCGCCGGCCGGCTCGGGGTGTTCGGCCGGTTCGCGGTCTCCGGCCGGGGCCTGCTGGGGGAGGCGCCAGGGGCGGGCCCGGCCGTCGACCGGCGGGGCCTCCTCGATCAGTCCGTGCCGGGCGAGTTGCCGCAGGTGGAAGGAGCACAGCCCGGAGCTGTGGCCGAGCGCGGCGGCGGCCTCGGTGGAGGTGAGGGTGCCGCGTTCGGCGAGCAGGGCCAGCAGCGCGGTGCGGACGGCGTGTTCGGGGAGCGCGCCGGCGGCTTCCGCCGCGGTGGTGAGGTCTTCGGTCACTTTGCAAAGTCTGCTACTTTGCAAAGTCGATGACAAGCCGTCATGCTGTGAACCCTTGCGAGGAGTCCGTCGATGACCGACCGTCCGTCCGTGCTGCGTGTCACCGAGATCGGTGAGCCGATCCTGCACGGCCCCTGCCGCCCGGCCACCGAACAGGACTTCGGCAGCCCGGAGTTGGCCCGGCTGATCGACGCGATGTTCGCCACCATGTACGTCGCGGACGGCGCCGGGCTCGCCGCCAACCAGGTGGATGTCGACCTGCGGCTGTTCGTCTACGACTGCCCCGACGACGACGGCGTGCGCCACACCGGCCACCTGCTCAACCCGGTGATCGAGCCGCAGACCCCCGGGCGGCGGCTCATCGAGGAGGTCGAGGGCTGCCTCTCCGTGCCCGGCGCGAACGCCGAACTCGCCCGCCCGGCACGGGTGGTGGCGCGCGGCTTCGACCAGCACGGCACCCCGGTCACGGTCGAGGGCACCGGCTACTTCGCCCGCTGCCTCCAGCACGAGGCCGACCACCTGGAGGGGCGGCTGTACGTGGACCGGCTCGGCCGGCGCGACCGCAAGGACGTGCTGCGGCAGGTCGAGGAGTGCCGGGAGCGGGTGTTCGCGCAGCGCGCCGAGGCGGCCGGGCGGCTGGACCGGACCGGAACGGTGGCCGGTTGCGACCTCTCCTGCCGCTGCCGCCGACTGGACGCGCCGGTGTCCTGACGGGGCCGGTGTCCTGACGGGGCCGGCGTCCTGACCGGGCCGGTGGCCGCGCCCGCGCGGGTCACCCCGGCGGGGGATGCGCCGGTCCGCCGGCCGGCCGCCGAGCTGGCCCGGCCGGGGGAGCGGGCCCCCTCGCGCGGGTGAGGCGGCGGGCCGGGGTGCTCGGCGAGGGTGGACGCATGCTGAAGAACATCCCGGTGGGCGACACCGAACGCCCCGTCCCCGGCTGGGCGTTGCGCCTGGCGAAGGCCCTCCCGTTCATCGTGCTGCCGCAGTGCCTGTGGCGGCTGCCGTTCGCGTTCGACTTCTGCATGGGCCTGATCGACGAGAAGCGCGGGCCCTGGGAGTGGTGGGCCGTCCCGTACGTGTTCGGCCTGAGCCTGGTCACCGAGTCGGTGACGCTGCTGACCCTCGGGCTGGTCAGCGGCTGGGGCGAGGTGTTCCCGCGCTGGGTGCCGTTCCTGCGGGGCCGCCGGGTGCCGCCGCTGGTGGCGACCGTCCCGGCGCTGCTGGGCGGCGCGGTCGTCACCTTCCTGTTCGACCTCCTGGGGTTCATCCAGGGGGTCGACATCTTCGCCCCCGAGCGATGGGGCAGCGTGTGGTGGATGGTGCTGGCCCGGATCTGCATCACCCCCGCCATGCTCTGGGGCCCGATCACCCTCGCCCTCGCCGTCGCCTACCACCGCCGCCGCACCCGCCCGCTCGCCCTCGCCGCGTGAGCCCGCAGGCGTCCCGTGCGCAGGAAGTCGGACCGGCCGACTTCCTGCGCCCGCCCGTCCCGGTTCAGTGCGCCCGGTAGTACGCGCCGACCGCCCCGAAGGCGGCCTTCGGGTCCCAGGGCAGCCCGGGGTAGACGGCGCCCAGGCGGTCCTCGTAGACCTTGACCAGGCCGTAGCTGGCGAGGTCGAGGTCGTCGCGCGGGTCGCCGTCCGGGCGGTGGACGTGGTCGGGGAGGGCGAAGGTGAAGACGAAGGCGGAGTCGACACCGCCCGCGTCGAAGGCCTCCAGCAGTTCGCGCAGGTACCCGGCCTGGCCCTCCTCGTCGCGCTCGTACGCGCCGTTCAGCCGGACCGGGCCGGCCGGGCCGTACTCGACGATCTCCAGGCCGCGCGCGCCCCGGTCGCCCGCGCCCCGGTAGGTGGCGGAGCCGAACTCGGTGATGGCGACGGGCTTGCCCCGGGAGGTCAGCTCGTGGACGCCGGCGGCGAAGCGGTCGGCGATCTCGGCGGAGCGGTAGAGGTCGAGCGAGATCACGTCGAAGGGCGCCCAGTCGACCTGCTCCAACGGCACGGCGGCGTAGGTGACCCGCCCGCCGAAGCGGGCCCGGACGGCGGTGACCGCCTCGGCGAGGAAGGCGTTGACCCGGGCGCTCACCGCGCCGAGGTGGGCGCGCAGCGCTTCGGGCCGGGCGAGCAGCGCGACGCGCTCCTCCGTGCTGTCGCCGGGCAGGAACCCCGGGTTCATGAGGCTGAGTTCGGCGCCGGTGACGAACACCACCTCGGCCCCGCGCCGCCGCAGCCGTTCGGCGCGCTCGGCGCAGTCGGTGAACAGCCGCAGCATCTCCTCGCCGGTCCGCTCCAGTGGGTACGGCGAGTACCAGACCTCCAGTCCGAGGTCGGCGGCGTACCCGGCGGCGAGGTCGATCCGGTCGGGGTCGCCGCCCATGATCCGGACCGCGCTGCAGTGCAGGTCGTCCCGGATGATCCGCAGCTCCTCGGCGACGGTCTCGGGGTCGAACAGCTTGCGGGAGTACTCGCCGTTCTTGACGAAACCGGTGTCGTAGCTGATGCCCTTGGCGCGCATGGTCTCCTGCCTTCTGGAGGATCGGAAACTTACGGTACGGCGAGTACCGTAGTTGCCGTCCTCCCGGGAGGGCAAGTAAGGATGGGGCGGGCAAGGGCAGGCGGTACGGGCGGCATCGAGGGCGGAGCGGGAGCATGGCCGGGCAGACGCGGCGGCGCGGAGCGGCGCTGGAGGAGGCCATCCTGCGGGCGGCGGTGGCGGAGCTGACCGAGTCCGGGTACGCCGGGCTGACCATGGACAAGGTGGCCGCGCGGGCGGGCACCAACAAGAACGCCATCTACCGGCGCTGGCCCAACCGGCTGGCCCTCGGCATCGCCGCGTACAAGCAGCTCGGCAAGGCCGCGCCGCTCCCCGACACCGGCGAACTGCGCGGCGACGTGCTGGAGTTGCTGCGCCTGGTGAACCGCAACTGGAGCTCTCCGGCCGGGGCGGTGCTGCGCGAACTGCTGGCCGCGGCCGGCGGCGCGGCGGAGTTCCTGGCGCAGCTGCAGGACCAGTCCGGGGACGCGGCGGCCGCGCCCTGGCTCACCGTCCTCGGCCGCGCGGTCGCCCGCGGCGAGGTGGCGCCCGAGGCGCTGCACCCGAGGGTCGCGACCGTGGCGGTGGTGCTGCTGCGCAACGAGTTCGTGGCGCGCGGGGTGCCGACCGCGCCGGACGACGTGCTGGTGGAGATCGTCGACGAGGTGTACCTGCCGCTGGTGCGGCGGCGCGGGCGGGCCGGGTAGCCGTCAGGCGTTGCCGGTCAGCAGGGTGGTGGCGAGGCGGTCCGCGGTGGCGGCGTCCAGGGGGGCGTGGCCGAGCAGGAAGCGGTACCAGAAGACGCCGTAGACCTGGTCCGCGATCAGGTCGAGGTCGGCGTCCGGCCCGAGTTCGCCGCGTGCGCGGCCGCGGGCGAGGAGTTCGCGCAGGGCGTCGCGGCGGGCGGCGGTGAAGCTGCGCATGAGCTCGGCGAGGTGGGGGTCGCGGGCGGCCTCGCGGGCGACGGCGCGCAGGGCGGAGGCGGTGGTGTCCCGCTGGGCGGCGTCGAAGGTGGTGGCGACGAAGGTGCGCAGGTCGGCGCGGAGGTCGCCGGTGTCGGGGCCGGTCACGTCCTGGTCGGCGCGGTCGGTCAGGGCGTCGAGCAGGACGGCGCCCTTCGACGGCCACCAGCGGTAGACGGTCTGCTTGCCGACGCCGGCGGTGCGGGCGATGGCGTCGATGGTGACGGGGGTGCCGTCGGCGGTGGCGAGCAGGGTCAGAGCGGCGTCCAGGATCGCGCGGTGGGCGGCCTCGTTGCGGCGCCGTCCGGTGTGCGGGCGCGCGGGCTGGGGCGCGGCGGCGTCCGTGGTTCCGGCGCTCTCGGCGGTCTCGCTCATCTGGGTTCCTTCCCGTACTGCCCTCACTTGACAAGACTAGCAGTCTCGACAAACATCATTGCCGGAACGAACGGTCTCGACAAGCTATCGCCCCGCCGGAAGGACCCACCGTCATGAGCACTGCGTCAACTCTGTTCGCCGGACAGCGCGTCGTCGTCATGGGCGGCAGCTCCGGCATCGGCGAGGCCGCCGCCACCGCCTTCGCGGCGGACGGTGCCGAGGTCGTCGTCACCGGCCGCGACCGCGACCGGCTGGACGCCGCCGTCGCCAGGATCGGCGGCAAGACCACCGGGCAGCAGGTGGACGCCGCCGACCCGGCCGCACTCGCCGCCTTCTTCGCCGGGGCCGGGACCGTCGACCACCTGGTCGTCTCGGTCAGCGGCTCGGCCGGCGGCGGCCCCTTCGCCCAGCTCGACCTCGCCGAGCTGGCCCGCGGCTTCGACGCCAAGTTCTGGCCGCAGGTGCGCGTCCTGCAGGCGGCGCTGCCGCACCTGCGCAAGGACGGCTCGGTCACCCTGATCACCGCCGGCTCCTCCCGCGCCGCCTTCCCGGGTACCGCCGGACTGGCCGCCATCAACGGCGCGCTGGACGCGATGGTCCCGCCGCTGGCCGTCGAGCTCGCCCCGCTGCGGGTCAACGCCGTCTCGCCGGGCGTCATCGACACCCCGTGGTGGGACCGCGTCCCGGCCGAGCAGCGCACCGCGCTGTTCGACGGGCTGGCCGCCACCACCCCGGTCGGCCGGGTCGGCCGGCCGGAGGACGTCGCCCGGGCGATCCACCTGCTCGCCGCCAACACCTTCGTCACCGGCGTGGTGCTCGACGTCAACGGCGGGACGAACCTCGCCACCGGCCGCTGAGACGGCCGCGGCCCGCCCCGGAACGCTCCCGGGGCGGGCCGCCGTCAGCGCTGCGCCCGCGCCGTCACCACTCGGCGACCAGGTAGTCCTTGAGGAACACCCCCGACACCGGGTGCCCGGCCTCGCCGCGGACGATCGGGTCGTAGACCCGGGCCGCGCCGTCGACGATGTCGAGCGGGGTGCGGAAGCCCTGGTCGGCGAGGTGGGCCTTCTTGGGGGCCGGGTTCTCGTCGGTGATCCACCCGGTGTCGACGGCGCACATGTGCACGCCGCGGGCGGCGAGCTCGGCGGCGCTGGTGCGGGTGAGCATGTTGAGCGCGGCCTTGGCCATGTTGGTGTGCGGGTGGCGCGCGGTCTTGTTGCGGACGGCGAACCGGCCCTCGACGGCGGTGACGTTGACGATGTAGCGGGCCGGGTGCGGGGAGGCGAGCAGCAGCGGCAGCAGCCGGTCGCAGAGCAGCGCCGGGGCGAGGGCGTTGACCAGCTGGACCTCCAGCACCTCGGCCGGGTCGAGCGAACCGAGCGTGGCGGACCACGAGTTGGCGGGGGCGAGGTCGGGCAGCAGGCCCGCCTCGTCGGCGAGGTCGAGCAAGGAGCCCGCTCCCGCGGCGAGTTGGACGGTTCCGGTAGCCGGCCGGAACCCCGGTGCGTGGGTGATCGCCCGGCGGTCGGCGGCGGACAGCGCCCCCTGCTCGCCGGCCGTCAGCAGCGCGTACGACTCCGGCGGGCGGCGCAGCGTCTGCGCGGCGTTGTTGACCAGGATGTCGAGCGGCCGGCCCTCGGCGCGCAACTGCTCGGTGAGGCCGAGGACCTGGCGCGGGTCGCGGAGGTCGATGCCGACCACGGTGAGCCGCTCCCACCACTGCGCGCTGCCCTCGACGGCCCGGAAGCGGCGCACGGTGTCGTGCGGGAAGCGGCTGGTGACGGTGAGCTCGGCGCCGTCGCGCAGCAGCATCAGGGCGAGCTGGAAGCCGATCTTCACCCGGCCGCCGGTGAGCAGCGCCCGGCGTCCGCGCAGGTCGGTGCCGAGGCCGCGGCGGGCGGTGTTGTCGGCCGCGCAGTCCGGGCAGAGCATGTGGTAGAAGCCGTCGACCTGGCGGTACTTGTGCTTGCAGACGTAGCACCGGCGCGGGGTCAGCAGGTCGCCGACCGGCCCGGTGGCGACGGCGGCGAGCGGGGCGTCCTCCCGGCGCTGCCGGTCGCCGGTCGCGGTGGCGGCGAGCAGCCCGGCGTCGGTCCGCCGGGCGGTGTCCTTGGCCTCCTGCCGGCGGTACTTGCGGCTGGCGCGGACGAAGGCGGTGAGCTGCTGCTCGGCGTGCAGGCGGGTGCGGTCGTGGAACGGCAGGGCGCGCAGGCGGCCGAGGGTGTGGCTGAACGCTGCGAGTTCCTCGGGGGTGAGGCCTGCCGCGCAGGCGGCGTCGCTGGTCGGGAATAGCGTGTCGAGCTGCTGGTGGTCGTCCCGGACCGTCATGTCCGCCCCCTCGGTGTGGTTCAGGTGGAACGGACTGTAGTCAACGGTCCGGGACGATGAAATGCCAATTAATCGGGCCCGGTGCCCGGCTCGGTCCGGTCAGCCCGCGTACCGGGCGAAGATCCTGGCGAACTCGTACGGCTGCTGCGGGATGTTGGTGCACTTGGCCAGCGAGCCGCCGGTGCAGGCGTTGGCGTCGCGGGTGGCGTCCCAGAAGGCCAGCAGGCCCAGGTGGTTCTGCGTGGCGAAGGTCACCAGCTGCTGGGCGGCGGCCTGGTCGTAGACCTGGTGGTCGTCGTTCTCGCCGAGCATCGGGGTGACGCCGACCATGGCCCACAGCTGGGCGTCGCCCTTCGCCGGGTACAGCGCCTTGAGCTGGCCGAACAGCGACTGCGCGGCCTGGACGGCGGCGTTGCCGTAGTCGGTGCCCGCCCGGTAGTAGTCCATCGCCATGATGTTCACCAGGTCGGTGTTCACGCCCGCGTCCCGGGCGGACTTGACGATGGCGACGCCCTCGGCGGTCAGCCCCTCGGGCAGCACGGGCAGGGTGAACGAGACCTTCAGCCCGGGGTGGGCCTGCTGCAGCTTGGCGAGCGCGGCCGAGCGGCGGTCGTTGGCGGCGGTGTCGGCGATCGCCGCGCCCTCGATGTCGAAGTCGACGTAGCGCAGGCCGTAGGCGTTGACCACGGCGTCGTACTCGTTGAACAGCGAGTCCACCGTGCCGCAGGCGGCGGCGAGTTCGGTGCCGCTGGCGCCGCCGAAGGAGAGCTTGACGTCGCCGCCGGCGGCGCGCAGCGCGTCGATCTGGTCCTTGGCCCAGCCGGTGCGGGGGTCGTAGGCGTTGAACCAGCTGGCCTTGCAGCCGACGCCGGTGACGAAGCCCATGGTGTAGCCCTTGAGGTTGCCGGCCTTGGCCATGTCCGGCATCGACGGGGTGGGCCAGGCGCCCATGTCGATGTAGGGCGCGACCGGGAGGGCGACGTTCGGCGGCGGGGTGGAGGGGCCGCCGGTGGGCGTGCCGGTGGGCGTGCCCGGGCCGGTCGGCGGGGTGGAGGGCGGCGTGGACGGGGTGCCGCCGGGGCCGGTGAGCGCGATGTCGTCGGCGAGGTAGGCGCCCTGCCCGTACCAGCCGTGCAGGTACACGGTGACGCTGGTGGTCGTCGGCCCGGTGGTGAGGCTGGTGGACAGCTGCTGCCAGTCGGCGCCGCCCGGGGTCCACACCGCCGGGTCGGTGACGCCGCTGCCGGTGGCGCCGAGGTAGACGTACTGCCCGCGCACCCAGGCGCTGAGGGTGTACGTGGTGTTGGGCCGGACGGCGACGGTCTGGCCGCACTGTGCGGTGTCGCTCGTGCTCGCGGCCCCCTTCAGGGCGTACGTCCCGCTGCGGGCACCGGAGTTGACGATGCCGCCGGTGCTGGCGGAACAGCTCCACGGGCTGAGCGTGCCGCTCTCCAGGCCGCCGTTGGCGAGCAGGTTGCCGTCCGCGGCGCCGGCGTTGCCGGCGAGGGCGGCGAGGCCGCCCGCGGCGAGCGCGGTGGCGGCGGCGAGGCTGAGCAGCTTGGTGCGGCCGGCGGGGCGGCGGTGGGCGGGGGCGGTGTGGGGCGCGCTGGGCATGGGGGTGCCTCTCGGGAACGGTGGGCCGCCCGCGCCGTGAGGGGGGACACGGGGCGGGCGGCAGCACGGGGGCTGGTCCGGTGCGGGGAGGAGCGCGGTGCTGAGCATCAAACTGGACTAGACCAGGTGTGCACGTCAAGCATCTCCCCGCTCCCGGAGGTCCACCGGAGGCGTTCTTCAGGCTGGGTTAAGGCGCCGGGGTGAGGCCGGGCGATGCGAGCCGACGGCTGCTCAGTTGCCGCAGCAGGCCTTGCACTCCTTCACCTGGATGTCGTCGAGCACCGGCCCGTACGGGCCCGCCACGGTGCTGGCGAAGGTCAGCGTGGTGGAGGAGTTGCGCGCGACGAAGCTGAACTGCCGCCCCACGTACCCCATGTCGGCCCTGGTCTTGCCGGTGATGTCGAAGGTGAAGTCCTGGAAGTCCTGGCCGTCGATCTCGGCCCGGCCGGTGCGCAGGGCGGGCCCGCCCGCGGGGTTGCCGGCCAGTGCGTACGTCACCGAGTAGGTGGCGCCGGGGGTGGTGGCGAAGGTCTGGGCGATGGTGCCGGCGCCGGCGCCGTTGAGGTCGAGCGACTGGTCGCCCTCGGCGGCCTGCCAGAAGCCGGCGCCGATCAGGTCGACGCTGCCGGCGGTGATCCGCCACGGGCCGATGCTCTGGCCGGCGGCGAACTCGGTGAAGCTGTTCGCGGGGGCCTTGGGCGACTCGAAGCTGCCGTCGTCGAAGCGGCTGGCGGCGCGGTGCCCGCCGGCGGCCTGGGCCGGGGTGGCGAGCACGGTGGCGCCGGCCACCAGCAGGGCGACGGCGGTGATGCGCAGGCGCGAGACGGACATGGGTTTCCTCCCCAACTCGGACGCGAGGGGCCTGGTCGGCCGCACACAGAGGGTCGACCGCCCCGGACGGCCCTGCCAAGATCGGGGCGGCGGCGCCCGGTGGTGCGACCGGCCGTGGCATATGCCCGTACGCGCCGGTTTGCCGGGTGTTCGCCCGTGGGGGAGCGGGGGAGCCGGGCGGGCCGAACGGGGGCGAACTCCCGTGCCGGACGTCCGGAGTGCCGCAGCCGGTGGTGAAGCTCCGGGCGCGCGCCCCGCTCGCACCCCGTGGTGGGTCGATCACCATACGAACGCCAGGTGATGCGATGCGGTGCCGGGTTCGAGTTCGGGTTCGAGTTCGAGCGCACTTGACCTCGAGTGCACTCCAACCGGCAAGCTGGCCGCGTCGATCCACCGCACCACCCGTCACCACCAGATCGGAGCACCCGTCATGCGCAAGGCCGCGTTCGGCAGCAACGGACCCGAGGTCGGCGTCCTCGGCCTCGGCTGCATGGGGATGACCTGGGCCTACGACGTCGGCAACCGCGACGACGACACCTCCGTCGCGGTGATCCGGCGGGCCCTGGACCTCGGCGTCACCCTGTTCGACACCGCCGACATGTACGGCCCGTACACCAACGAGGAGGTGGTCGGCGCCGCGCTGGCCGGCCCGTACCGGGAGCGCGCGTTCCTGGCCACCAAGGTGGGCATCGTCCCCGGCGGCGCGGGCCAGCTGGAGCGCAACGGCCGGCCCGAGCACGTGCGGCGCTCGATCGACGAGAGCCTGCGCCGGCTCGGGACCGACCACGTCGACCTCTACCAGCTGCACCGGGTCGACCCGGACGTCCCGATCGAGGAGACCTGGGGCGCGTTCGCCGAGGCCGTCCGGGCGGGCAAGGCGCTGAGGATCGGGCTCTCCGAGGTGGGCGTCGAGGAGATCAGGCGGGCGCAGGCGGTGCACCCCGTCGCCTCCGTGCAGTCCGAGCTGTCGCTGTGGACCCGGGACGCGCTGGCCGAGGTGCTGCCGTACACCGAGGCGCAGGGCATCGCCTTCCTGCCGTTCTCCCCGCTCGGCCGGGGCTTCCTGACCGGCAGCATCTCCTCCTTCGACGAGCTCCCCGCCGACGACTTCCGCCGCCGGCTGCCGCGCTTCCAGCAGGACGCGCTGAAGGCGAACCTGGCGCTGGTCGGGCGGGTCCGGGAGATCGCCGAGCGGATCGGCACCACCCCCGCGCGGGTCGCGCTGGCCTGGGTGCTCGCGCAGGGCCGGTACGTCTTCCCGATCCCGGGCACCAAGACGCCGCGCTACCTGGCGGACAACGTGGGCGCGGCCGACATCGAGCTGTCCGCGGCCGACCTCGCCGAGCTGGACGCGCTGCCGGTGCCCACCGGCGAGCGCTACTGAGGCCGCTGCCTACCGCTCCCTGATCCAGACCAGCTGCCGTCCGGTCTCCGCCGGGGCCCGGACGGCGGCCTCGGCCACCCGGTCCAGCCGGTAGCCGAGCTTGCGCGGGACGGCCGCGCTGGCCGCGTTCGCCCGGTCGCAGCGGATCTCCACCCGCGCGATCCCGGGCAGCGCCAGCGCGGCCTCGGTCAGCGCCCCGGCCGCGGTGGTCGCGATGCCGCGGCCGACGTGCCGCTCGGCCACCCAGTAGCCGATCTCCAGCGCCCCCGGGCCGACCCGCCCGTGCAGGCCGAACGCGCCGACCACGCCGCCCGGCTCGGCGTCCAGCCAGGCCAGGTACAGGAAGTCGGTGCCGGCCTCCCAGGCGGCCGCGCCGGCCCGGGTCAGCTCGACCGTGCGGGCCGGGCTCGGCGCCTCGGCCGCCCACTCCAGCCACGGCCGCAGGTGCTCCAGGTTCGCCCGCAGCGCCTGGTGCAGCGCTGCCGCGTGGCAGCTGCGGCGCCGGCGCAGCCGGAGCCCGCCGGGCAGCCGCAGCAGCTCGGGCGGCCGCCCGGGGGTCGCCTCGCGCGCCCGGGCCGGGGCGGGGTCGCAGGAGCGTGGCTGTGCGTGGCTCATGGCCGGGATTATGGTCCCGGCCGGAACCGGCCGCCACGCGCGGCCCCCGGGTGCAGGGCGCGGCCCCCGGGTACGGGGCGCGCCCGGCCGGTCAGAGCCGGACCAGCACCTCGTCGAGCTCCTTGCGCCTCAGGTCCGGCACCCGCGCCCCCTCGGCCGGGTAGCCGACCGGGATCACGTACGCGGCGCGCTCCTCCGCCGGGCGGTCGCACACCTCGTTCAGGAACCTCATCGGGCTCGGCGTGTGGGTCAGCGTGGCCAGCCCGGCCTGGTGCAGCGAGGCCAGCAGCAGCCCGACCGCGATCCCCACCGATTCCTTGGTGTAGTACGGGCGCGGCGACCGCGGGCCCTTGTGCACCTCGAACACCACGATCACCGCGGGCGCGTCCTCCAGGAACGGCTTGTGCCAGTCGGTGCCGATCGGCGCCAGCGCGGTCAGCCACTCCTCCGAGGCCCGGTGGGCGTAGAACTCGCGCTCCTCGGCCTCGGCGGCCTCGCGCAGCCGCCGCTTGCGGTCCGGGTCGGTGATCACCACGAACCGCCAGGGCTGGACGTGCGCGCCGCTGGGCGCGGTGTTCGCGGTGCGCACCGCCCACTCGACCGCCCCCTCGGGGATCGGGCGGGTGGAGTAGTCGCGGACGGTCCGGCGCTGCGCCATCACGTCGTGGAACGCCCTGCCGCGGGCCTCGGCCTCGTGGGCGGGCACCGTCATCGGGGTGAGCGGGACGGTCGGGTACGACGCCGCCGCCGGGCTCTCAACGCTCTCAACGTTCTCAACCATGGGCGACAGCACAGCACATGGCGGCCCGCCCGGGAAGAGGTAGAGACCAATTCCCGGGCGCCGGGCGGCGGGGCCGTCAGAGCTCGTGCACCAGCCCGTCCCGGACCTCGATCCGCCGGTTCACCGAGACGGCGTCCAGCATCCGCCGGTCGTGGGTGACCAGCAGCAGGGTGCCGGTGTACGTGGCCAGGGCGGACTCCAGCTGCTCGATCGCCGGCAGGTCCAGGTGGTTGGTGGGCTCGTCCAGCACCAGCAGGTTCACCCCGCGGGCCTGCAGCAGCGCGAGCGCGGCCCGGGTGCGCTCACCGGGGGAGAGGGTGTCGGCCGGGCGCAGCACGTGCACCGCCTTCAGGCCGAACTTGGCCAGCAGGGTGCGCACGTCCTCCGGGCTGGACTCCGGGACGGCGGCGGCGAAGGCGTCGATCAGCTTCTCCTCGCCGAGGAACAGCCCGCGCGCCTGGTCGACCTCGCCGACCACCACGCCCGAGCCCAACGCGGCGCTGCCGCCGTCGAGTTCGAGCCGGCCCAGCAGGGCGGCCAGCAGCGTGGACTTGCCCGCGCCGTTGGCGCCGGTGATGGCGACCCGGTCCGCCCAGTCGAGCTGCAGGTCCACCGGGCCGAGGGTGAAGTCGCCGCGCCGGGCGACCGCCGCGCGCAGGGTGGCGACCACCGCGCCGGAGCGCGGCGCCGCCGCGATCTCCATCCGCAGCTCCCACTCCTTGCGCGGCTCCTCGACCACGTCCAGCCGCTCGATCATGCGCTGGGTCTGCCGGGCCTTGGAGGCCTGCTTCTCGGTGGACTCGGTGCGCTTGGCCTTGGCGTTCTTGTCGTTGTCGCCGCCCTTGCGGCGGGCGTTGCGGACGCCGTGCTCCATCCAGTTGCGCTGCATCTGCGCCCGGGCCTCCAGCGAGGACTTGGTGTCCGCGTAGTCCTCGTACGCCTCGCGGGCGTGCCGGCGGGCCACCGCGCGCTCCTCCAGGTACGACTCGTAGCCGCCGCCGTAGAGGTTGACCTGCTGCTGGTGCAGGTCGAGCTCCAGCACCTTGGTCACGGTGCGGGCCAGGAACTCGCGGTCGTGGCTGATCACCACGGTGCCGGCGCGCAGGCCCTTGACGAAGGCCTCCAGCCGGTCCAGGCCGTCCAGGTCGAGGTCGTTGGTGGGCTCGTCGAGCAGGAAGACGTCGTAGCGGGACAGCAGCAGCGAGGCCAGGCCGGCCCGGGCGGCCTGGCCGCCGGACAGCGCCGTCATCGGCAGGTCGAGGGAGACCTTCAGGCCGAGCGAGTCGGCGACCTCCTCGGCCCGCTCGTCCAGGTCGGCGCCGCCGAGGTCGAGCCAGCGGTCCAGGCTCGCCGCGTAGGCGTCGTCGGCGCCCGGGCGGCCCTCGACCAGGCCCTCGGTGGCCTCGTCCAGCGCGGCCTGGGCGGCCGCCACGCCGGTGCGCCGGGCCAGGAAGGCGCGCACCGACTCGCCCTCGCGCCGCTCCGGCTCCTGCGGGAGGTGGCCGACGTTGGCGCTCGCCGGGCTGAGCCGCAGCGAGCCGCCCTCGGGCGTGTCCAGGCCGGCCAGCAGCCGCAGCAGGGTCGACTTGCCGGCGCCGTTCACCCCGACCAGGCCGATCACGTCACCGGGGGCGACCACCAGGTCCAGGCCGGAGAAGAGGGTGCGTTCGCCGTGGCCGGCGCTGAGGTCCTTGACTACGAGTGTGGCGCTCATGATGAGCCCGATTGTAGGAGGAGCGGGCCGGGCGACGGAAAAGCCCGGGGGCCGCGGCGGTGCTCGCCACGGCCCCCGGGCCGGTCACTCAGCGGGCTCGGTCGGCCCGGCGGCTCACTTCGACTTCTTCGTGAAGTAGTCGAACATGTGCGCCGCCACGTCCTCCAGGTACGGGCCCGCCTCGTAGGTGTTGGCGTTGTTGCCGATGGAGGTGTCGCTGACCAGGGCCGGCTTGCCGTCCTTGGTGGCGTACCAGCCGCCGCCGCTGCTGCCGCCGGTCATGTTGCAGCCGATCGCCAGCATCGCCGGGCGGCTCGGCTCGCCGGGCTTCGCGGCCGGCTTGCCGCCGTCGCAGTGCTCCAGCTCCACGCCGTCGAAGGGCTTGCCGGCCGGGTAGCCGTAGCTGGTCACGGACAGCTGCTCACGCGGGGCGTTGAACCACAGCGGCACCGAGCCGCCGACGGTCTCCTCCAGCGACTTGCCGCCGGTGGGGTTGGCCACCTTGATGATGCCGAAGTCGTACTGGCTCCACGGGCCGCCCTTCTCCGGGTCGGCCTCGGCCGTCCACTGCGGCGAGACCATGCCGGCGGTGGCGTCCCACTCGCCGTACGGCTCGGCGGCGGCCTCGTCGCCCTGCTTGCCGCCGCTCAGCAGGCCGTTGCTGTTGTAGGCCGGGGCGAAGGTGATGTTGGTGTAGTACTTGCCGCCCTTGCCGCCGTGCAGGCAGTGGCTGGCGGTCCACACCAGGTTGCTCTTGCCGGGGTTGGCCGGGTCGGAGACGACGGTGCCGGAGCACACGTAGTCCTCGTTGCCGTCCTTGAAGAAGATCTTGCCGTTGACGTGCAGGTTCTTCGCGAACGGGTGCGCCACGGGCTTCGCCGGGACGACGCTCGGCGCCTGCCCGGGGGCGGCCGGCGGCTGGGTGGCGGTCGGCTGGGCCGGCGCGGCGCTGGTGGGCTGCGCGGGCGGCTGGGTCGGGTCCGCCGGCGGCTGCGGCATCGGCTTCGGCTTCGCGTTCAGCAGCTTCTGCAGGTTCCAGTAGCCCTTGACGGCCGGAGTGATGACGTTCGCCTGGGCCCACTTGTCCCAGTCCTCGAACTTCCAGGTCTTCAGCTCTTCGGCGGTCGGCAGCTTGAACGGCGCCGGCTTGCCGGTGGCGCTGCCCGCGACGGTCGGCGCCGTGGTCTGGGCGACGGCCGGGTCGCTGTTGTCGGGGCCGCAGGCGGTGGCGGCCAGCACGGTCAGCGCGGCGACGGAGGCACCCAGGACGGCACGGCTCGACCGGGTTATCGGTGACATGGTTTCAAATCCCCCTGTTGACTACCGCCATGCGTCCCCTTCCGCGGGTACGGCCCCGTGGGAGCCGCAGGCATGGCAGGTCAGGAGTCTGCCATGCGGACGGGCGGCCACCGGCGGCCACCCCCGTCCGGTGCCGGGCTGTCACCGGATCGGCACCGGATCGGCACGGTGCCTCCGCCACGGGCGCGCGGGACCTCCGCCGGCCGGCCGGAACCGGGGCGCGCGGGACCTCCGCCCGCCGGCCGGAACCGGGGCGCGCGGAAAATCGGTTGCCCGTGTCCGCCGGGCCGCCTAGCGTTGCCGACGTCATCCGCCAGACAAGGAGAAGGCCGTTGCTCTACTGAGGTCCTGAGACACCGCCCCGCCGCGCAGGCCCCTGCCGCCGCGCGGTGCGCGAAGTGTGCGACCTCAGTCACGGCCCGTGGCGCCCCTGATCCGCGCCACCCCTTCCCCCCCGGCCGTCCCGGTTCCGCACCCGCGGTGTCTTCCCGTGTTGCTCATCACCCCATCGGCAACCACCCGGGAGGCCCCCATGGCACAACCCACCACCGCCGTCCTCTGCACCGACCTGGCCTTCGAATGGCCGGACGGCAAGCCCGTCCTCGACGGCTTCAACCTCGCGGTCGGCCCCGGCCGCACCGGCCTGATCGGGCTCAACGGCGCCGGCAAGTCCACCCTGCTGCGGCTCATCGCCGGAGACCTCGCCCCCACCCGCGGCGCCATCCGGGTGGCCGGTGAACTCGGCTACCTGCCCCAGGGGTTGACGCTCGACACCGGCCTGCGGGTCGACGAGGCGCTCGGCATCCGGGCCGCCCGCGAGGCCCTGCACGCCATCGAGTCCGGCGACACCGACCAGCGCCACTTCGACGCGGTCGGCGACGACTGGGACGTCGAGGAGCGCGCCCGCGCCACCCTCGACCGGCTCGGCCTGCGCCGCCTCGGTCTGGACCGCACCACCGGCGAACTCTCCGGCGGCGAGGCCGTGCTGCTGCGCCTGGCCGCCCTGCTGCTGCGCCGCCCCGACGTCCTGCTGCTGGACGAGCCGACCAACAACCTCGACCGCGCCGCCCGCGAGCGGCTGTACGAGACGGTGGCCGGCTGGCACGGCGTCCTGCTGATCGTCAGCCACGACCGCGAACTGCTCGCGCACGTGGACCAGATCGCCGACCTGCGGGACGGCGACGTCACCTGGTACGGCGGCAACTTCGACGCCTACGAGCACACCCTCGCGGCCCAGCAGGAGACGGCCGAGCGCCTGCTGCGCAACGCCGAGGCCGACGTCCAGCGCCAGAAGCGGGACTTGGTCGAGGCCCGCAGCCGGCTGGAGCGCAGCGCGTCGTACGGCAAGAAGCGCTCGGTCACCCGCAACGACCCGCACATCTTCGCCGGCATGCTCAAACGCAAGGGCCAGGAGACCGCCGGGCGGCTCCAGGGCATGCACACCGAACGGCTGGAGGAGGCCAAGCAGCGCCTCGCCGCCGCCGAGGAGGCGGTGCGCGACGACGCGGAGATCCGGATCGACCTGCCGCGCACCGCGGTGCCGGCCGGGCGCACCGTGCTCACCCTCCAGAAGGTCCGGCTGCCGAACGGCGCCACCGCCGACCTCGACCTGCGCGGCCCCGAGCGGATCGCCCTGGTCGGCGGCAACGGCGCGGGGAAGACCACCCTGCTGCGCACCATCGCGGGCGAACTCTCCCCACTGGAGGGCGAGGTGACCACCCCGGTGCCGCTGCGCCACCTGCCGCAGCGGCTCGACCTGCTGGACGACGGGCTCAGCGTCGTGCAGAACGTCAAGCAGTTCGCCCCCGCCGCCGGGGACAACGCCATCCGGGCCCGGCTCGCCCGCTTCCTGTTCCGCGGCGCGCGGGCCGAGCAGGAGGCCGGCACGCTGTCCGGCGGCGAGCGGTTCCGGGCCACCCTGGCCGCGCTGCTGCTGGCCGACCCGCCGCCCCAGCTGCTGCTGCTCGACGAGCCGACCAACAACCTCGACCTGGCCAGCGTCCGCCAGCTCACCCAGGCGCTCGCCGCCTACCAGGGGGCGCTGGTCGTGGCCAGCCACGACCTGCCCTTCCTGCGTGGGCTGGGCCTGACCAGGTGGCTGGAGCTGGACGGCGAGCTGCGGGGGGTGGATCCGATGTAGCGCCCGCGGTCGGCCCGCCCGGGCGGCCCTACGTCCGGGCGGGCCGCAGCCGGCCGGCGACCAGCGTGCCGAGCCGGTCCAGCCCGACCACGGCGGCGGCGAGCACGGTGAACTCGACGGTCAGCAGGGCGATCTGGCCCCACACGTAGCCGTAGCCCTTGGTGGTCGGGTCGAAGAAGAAGTACGGGTAGGGCGTCGGGTAGTCGTCGAACAGCGCGTTGCGGGTGAGCACGATCGCGGCGTAGCCGAGCGGGAAGGCCAGCCAGAGCGGGATGTCCTTCCAGGCGGCCGCGTTGCGCGGCTTCAGCACCAGCCAGTCGGCGATCACCAGCACCGGCGTGACGTAGTGCAGGAAGAAGGAGGACCAGTGCGCGAGCCGGTCCGGCCCGCTGACCAGCCCGGGCAGCGGGTTGGCGCCGTGCTGCAGCAGGATGTGCGAGACCAGCCCGGTGATCAGGATGTACAGCGTGGCCGCGCCGCGCAGCCGGGGCGCGGGCGCGTCCACGGTGTCGCGCTTGAGCATCCAGTACACCGCGCCGATGAAGTAGCCGAGCACGATCACGTTGCTCTGCACGGTGAAGTACACCAGCGGCGCGGTGCCGAGCGTCAGGCCGAGGCCCGCCGACAGCACGATGGCCGCGCGCCACCACAGCGCGGGGCGGGTCCGGACACTCATGCGGCCACCAGTTCGTTCCAGGCGATACGGGAGGTATCGGGCGGTTCACGGGGGAGCGTCGCACTCTACCCGCGGCTCCGGCCGGGCGGAACCTCGGGGTGGCCGACCCGGCGTCATCCCGCGTTCACCCCCTGGTCACTCGCGTCGCCCGGGGGTGTTCACCCCGGCAGGACGAAGCCCGACTCGTACGCCGCGATCACCGCCTGGGTGCGGTCGCGCGCGCCGAGCTTGGCCAGCACGCTGCCGACGTGCGTCTTGACCGTCTCCTGGCTGACCACCAGCTCCTTGGCGATCTCGCCGTTGTTGAGCCCGGAGGCCATCAGCCGCAGGACCTGCCCCTCCCGCTCGGTCAGCCGCCCGATCGGCCCCCGGTCCGCGGCCGCGGCCGCCGGCGCCTCCCGTCCGCCGTCCGCCGCGCCGTGCCGCAGCGCGAGCTCGCGCACCGCGGCCGGGAACAGCAGCGAGTCCCCGCGCGCGACCAGCCGCACCGCCTGGACCATCTCCTCGGCCCGCGCCCGCTTCAGCAGGAACCCGGCCGCGCCCGCGCGCAGCGCGTCGTACACGTGGTCGTCGTGCTCGAAGGTGGTGACCACCAGGATGCGCGGCGGCTCGGCCATCCCGCCGATCAGCTGCTCGGTGGCCCGGATGCCGTCGATCCCGGGCATCCGGACGTCCATCAGCACCACGTCGGGCCGCAGTTCGCGCACCAGGGGCACCACTTCGGCGCCGTCCGCGGCCTCGCCGACCACGGTGAGGTCGGGTTCGGCGTCGATCACCACGCGCAGGCCCATCCGGACCAGTCGCTCGTCGTCCGCGATCACCACGCGGATCCGGTCGACTGCCTGGCTCTGGTCGTTCATGCGGTTCCTCCCACCGGCAGCCAGACGGCCAGCCGCCACGTCGTACCGTCGTCGTCCGGCCCGGCGGCGCTGCCGCCGCGCAGGGCCGTCGCGCGTTCATCGATCCCGCGCAGCCCCCGCCCGCCGCCGGGGCGGCTGGGGCGGGTCGGGCCCAGCGGGTTGGTCAGTTCGATCTCCAGCCGGCTCCCGGTGACCGCGACCCGCAGCCCGGCCGGTGCCGGGCCGGCGTGCCGCAGCACGTTGGTGAGGCCCTCCTGCACGATCCGGTAGGCCTCGCGGGAGACCTCGGCGGGCAGGGCCCTGAGGCCGGGGGAGAGGTCGGCGTCCACCGTCACCCCGGTGCGGGCGAGTTGGCGCAGCAGGTCGTCCAGCCCGGCGAGGGTGGGCCCGGCCGGTTCGGCGGTCTCCGGGCTCTCCTCGCGCAACAGCCCGAGCACGGTGTCCAGTTCGGCGACGGCGGCCCGGGCGGTCTCCTCGATCGCGTGCAGCGCCTCGGCGGCGAAGTCCGGGTCGCTGCGCAGCACCCGGGCGGCGGCCGAGGCCTGGATGCCGACCGCGCTGAGCGCGTGCCCGACCGAGTCGTGCAGTTCGCGGGCCAGCCGGTTGCGCTGGGCGAGCACGGTGGCCCGGCGTTCGGCGGCGGCCAGCCGCTCCTCCGGGGTCGGCCCGAGCAGGACGGGAGCGCAGCGGGCCAGCAGGGCGCCGGACCCGGCGCTGATGAGGACGATCAGCAGGATGAGGCCGAGCCCGACCGCCGGGCCGGCGAGCAGCCGGCCGGTGGAGCTGCCCGCCCAGGGCGTGGTGTCGTCCGCCTCGGAGATGATCAGTGCGATCGCCCCGGTCCCGCCGCCCAGCGTCAGCCCGGCGACCACCCCGCCGAGGAACACGTGCAGCATGTACCAGAGCGCGGTGCGCCGGCGCGCGGCCCAGGACTGCGAAGGCCCGCCGGCCAGTTCCTCGGGCCGCTCGACCGCGCACAGCGCCCGGGCGGCCGCTCCTTCCAGGCCCCGGACGATCGGTACCAGCGCGGTGATCCCGGCCATCGGCAGCGAGGTGAACAGCGAGCCCAGCAGGACGACCACTTGGTGCAGCAGCCCGTCGCCCTGGCCGAACCCGCCGAGGAGCACCACGGAGAGCATCCAGTACGGCATCAGCAGGGCGCCGCCCAGCACCAGGTGCACCCAGCGCAGCAGTGCCTTGTGCCCGACCAGTGCCGCTGTCGCGCGCCGAAGCCGGCTGCTCTCCCCCGTGGTCACTCGGGTGACTCTACGTCAACGGCGGTCGCCGGCGCGGTCCTTCCGGAGGCCAGGGCTCCGCGTTCGGTCAGGGCCAGCGCGCCCGCGACGAGGACCAGCAGCCCGGTCACCACCTGGGCGCACTGCACCAGCGGCAGCAGTCCGGGCACCGCGTGGTGCAGGTCCTGGACCTTGGTCCCGGTCGTGCCGTACATGATCATCAGCCAGGCGCCCCAGCCGACCAGCGAGCCGGAGGCGGTCCAGGCCACCAGCGCCGGCCAGATCAGCCGCCGCTGCGGGCGGAACCGGAAGACCAGCATCAGCAGGGCCAGCGGTGCGGCGATCGCCATCATCGCGGTCACGGCGTCCAGCACGGCCGGGCCCCGGGTGCCGTTGTCGCGCAGGGACGGCGGCAGTCCGGCGTCGCCGCCCGCCGCCCAGTAGCAGCGGGCCGCCGCCACGCCCACGGCGAGCAGGGCGGCGGCGCAGGCCAGGCAGCGCTGCACCGGGATGCTCGGCGAGTCGGGCAGGTCGCCGATCCGCTCGCGCACCAGCGCGCCCCAGCGCCGCCGGGCGTACAGCAGGAAGGCGGTGATCAGCGCGAGCCCCTGGACGCTGAACCCCCCGTACACCAGCGGCGTGACCCAGCCGGCGAGCCCGGAGAAGCCCGGGTCCGGCTGGTGCGCGGCGATGTGCTGCGGGCCGAGCACCAGGTCGGCGATCAGGGAGACCGGCACCCCGATCAGGATGGTCCCGAGCAGTCCGGTCGCCGCCCACATCGGGAACGCCAGCAGCCCGGCCGGGACCCGCCGTCCCCAAGGCCGGACGAAGACGAGCGCCAGGGCGAAGGCGATCGCGTCCATCCCGAAGCTCAGCAGGTTCGGCACCCAGAGCTTGTCCAGTGCCTCGGCGTTGTCCGCCCCCACCGAGAACCCGACCAGCCAGAGCAGTTTGAGCATCAGGTACGGCAGGGTCGCGGCCACCGCCGTCCAGGCAGCGCCGGTCCGGACCGTGCGCTCGTTGATTCTCATACCGCCATCGTCCCGTCCGCACACCGCAGTTGTCTCGCCCCGGCGGCGCGATCGCCCTCCCCCCGGCGGGGGATCCGGCCGTCCCGGACTAGGCCTTGCGGTGGATCAGCCGTCCTTCCTGCGGGTCGGTCCGGCCGTCCGGATCGGGCACCAGGCCGAGCCGTTCGGCGAGTCGGCGGGAGGGCAGGTTGTCGGCGTGGATCAGGGCCGTCACCGGCACGTCCGGGAAGCGCGGCAGCGCCTCGGCCATCGCCGCCCGGGACGCCTCCGTCGCGTACCCCAGGCCCCAGGCGGACGGGCGGTAGCGGTAGTAGAGGTTGAACACCCGCTCGCCGTCCAGGGTGTGCAGGTACAGGCCGGTGAACCCGATGATCTCCGCCGGTTCCGCCCGGGTGGAGACGGCGCAGTACCCGACGCCGTCCCGCTCCCAGTCGGCGACGAAGCCGGCCAGCATCTCCCGGCTCTGCGCCCGGTCCCGGTGCGGGCCGTGCGGGTTGTACCGGTTGGTCTCCGGATCCCCGTGGATCGCGAACACGGCCTCCAGATCGTCCTCCTGGGGCCGGGTCAGCACCAGCCGCTCGGAGACGGTGACGACGGTGCGGCGGCTCTGCTGCTCGGTGGCGGTCATGGTGCTTCCCCCATGTCGTGCGTAATGGTCCCGGTGCACGGTAGACCATTACGCACGACCCGCGCACGTGGGTTTTCCTACAGGATCGGCTCGCAGCCGATCGCCTTGCCACCGGCGGTGAGGAACTGCTTCCAGGCCTCGTCGGTGCTGGGGAACAGGCCCTGGAGGATGTCGGTGTCCATCCGGAAGTAGGTGGGCTTGCCCTGACAGGTCGCCACCACCTCCCGCTCCCGGAGGGGGGAGCCCGCCCAACGGGACCGGCCGAACGCGGGAGTGGCGTCCTTCTCGGCCAGCGGACCCCGAACACGGGGCTCGGTTCCGATGCTGAACGACCAGGCGAAGGGGTTCTGGCCCGTGGCGATCCGACACACCCACACCGGGTCGAACGCGGTGGTCACACGCTCCCGGTAGCCCTTGCTTCCTGCGTCGGCCGCGGTGAACCCCGGCAGACCGCAGACCGAGCCGCTGTTCAGGTCGTGCTCCTGGCCCACCGCCGACAGCTCGTGCGGTGCGGGGAGCGGCGACTTCCCGCACCCCTTGTCCGCCGCGACGCCGTTCGCCGCCGAGACGGCGAGGCGCGCGAGCTTCCCGGCGCCGGGGCCGTCGCCGTCCGACTCGACCTCCACGCGCAGCCCGGTCCCGCACTCCCCGGGAAGCAGTGCCCACGCCCCCTTGCTGCGAGCCGCGCCGCTCGCGCCGCCGTTCGCCGAGGCGGCGAACAGCTGACTGTCCGAGCCGGCCGGGTAGGGGCCGAGGTCGTCGGCCTGAGCGACGCGGACGAAGACGGACCGGCTGTCGCCGAAGATGCCGTACGTCACCTTCGCCGTGCAGAGCGCTCCGCCACTGGGCGACTGCCAGGCGCCGTTCTCGCTGCTGCTGACCTGGCCCGGACCGAGCGCGTCGGTCAGCGCGGCCGCGCTGACCGCGCCGTCGCACACGCTGTCCGGCCCGAAGGCGTTGGTCAGGTTGTCGACGAGGAACGCCCCCACCCCGGCCACGAGGGCTGCCGCAGCCACCACCCCCACCGCCGCCCGCACCCGCAACGGCCGGCTGGTGAACCCGCGCCGGTCCGGTGCGGCGTCGATGCGCCCGGCCGCGCTGTCGGTCGGGTCGTGCTGTGGCTTCGTCATGCCGGTCACCCGTTTCCGAGGGCTGCGTGGTACGCGCTGGCGATCGACGTCTGGTAGTGGTCGGTCGTCCTGGAGGCGAGCTGCTTGACGACACTGCCGTCCGCCGTGATCTCGGCATCGGGGATGCCCAGTTGCTTGGCCCGCTCCTGGAGCATGACGGCCACCTGCGGCTCACCCATGCTGTAGAGCTTGCTGATGTTGACCTGAGCCTGGGTGTCGAGCGCGGAGTTGGCCTTGTTCGCCCAGTCCGAGGTGGCGACGTCGACGATGCGCTGGGCGACGTCCCCCAGCGGGATCCAGTCCGCCCCGGGCACCTTGAGCATGTTCGCGGCGGTGCCCCAGTAGTGGTAGTCCATCTTGGCTTTCCAGTTGTTCCTGAACTGCTGGTCCGCCTTGTGGTCCATGATCGTGTCCGCCTGGACCGCGTCGAGTGCCCCGAGCGCCTTGCTGGCCTCCAGGGCGAAGCCCTCGAGCTTCGGGTCGGGGCGTCCGTACTGCGCCCGGAAGGCCTCCGGCCCGAACTCGGCCGTCCGCCGGGCCACCTCCTGGCTCTCGGCCATGTGGATCAGGGCGTAGGCCTCGGGGTCCTCCGCGGTGCCGCGGATCACCCGGAGCAGCTGCTCGCGGGTGGCGTTCAGTCCGCCCGGGTGGGAGGGACCGGGCAGGTCCTTGCCGAGGAGGTCATGGGTGTCCGCGGCGTACTCGGCGATCATGTTGGCCAGCGGGCGGCGGAGGGGGGCGGCCAGGCTGTTCTCGTTGCCCGCGGTGTCGCCGCCGAGCGTCGAGAGCGCGCTGTCCATGATCCGGTTCATCGTGGCGTCGTGCGGTCGTACGGGCGGCTGCGAGCCGTTGGGGTCGCGGCCGGTCGCGCCGGCTTCCAGCACCTGGCTGAACAGTCCGTGGGAGCTGTCGCGCAGTTCGTCCGGGGACCACTTGCCCTCCAGGTCCGCGTTGGGCCAAGCACGGTCCTTGAGCAGGTAGCCGAGGTTGCCGTTGCGGCTCGGGTCGAGGAACTCCGCGGCCGCCGCCGGGTCGCTCCTCATCTGCTTCATCAGGGGGCCCAACGGATCCCCCGCCCCGGCGTTGAGGGACCAGTTCGGACCCCACAGGTCCTCGCCCTTGGTCTTGCTGGTGCGCTCGAAGTCGACCAGGTCGTCGCCGACCTTCACCAGGAACGCCTTGTCGAACTTCCCGCCCGCACCCATCAGTGACGTCAGCGCCGGGTAATTGTCGTTCCAGCCCGCCGCCGAGCCTCCGGGGCGGCGGGCGGCCTTCAGGAGGCCGTCCTCCCAGTCCTTGCCCATGCCGCCGTCGCGGGTGGCCGTGGCGAAGACCGTCGACAGGTTGCCGTAGACGTCCTGGTAGCCCTTGGCGTTGTGGTTGCCGTGGGCGAGGTCGCCGTAGACCTTGGAGTACTCCAGCAGGGCGTCCGGACCGGTCTTGCCACCGAAGTTCAGGCCGTTGAGGAGGGTGGTCGCGAAGTCCTTGTTGCCCGCGTTGGCGGCCATGAGGTCCTGCAGCTGCTTCAGCTCGGGATCGCTGAGGCTGCCGCCCTTGGACATCAGGTCCTTGGCCTGGTTGGCGGCCGCGACGGCGCCGCCGCCGTGCGGGTTGGGGTTGAAGGACGTGGTGCTGGTGCCGATGTCGGCCTGGAGGGCCGTCGTGGCCTTCTGGTCGGCAGCCGTGGCCTTCTCGACGGCCTTCTTGATGCTGTCCGCGATCGTCTGGGCCTTGGCCCGGATCGTGGGTTCGGCGTCGGGGTCGTTCCTCGACTCCTTCGGCACGGTCCATTTGACGGTGCCGTCCGCGGCGACGGTGATGTCGCCGGTGGCGTCGAGCAGCGCCTTGTCCAGATCGCGGCGGGCCGCGGCGAAGTCCTCGGCGGCGGCCTTCATGATCGAGGCCAGCGACGTGGCGACGGTCGAGGCCTGCTTGAAGTCGCTGTCGATGCCCTGCAGGGCCTTGGTCGCCTCGTCGGCGGCCTTGCCCTTCCAGCCGGCCCGCTGTGCGGTGCTGGTGAGGTCCTTGGTGACCCGGCCGTCCAGCGAGGTGAGGGCCTTGGCCACGCCGGACCACGCCTCGGCGGCGTCGTTGATGGCGGCGAAGTCGGCCTCGTGCAGGTCCTTGAAGGACACCATCCGTCTGTTCCCCCTGTTACTGGCGCGCGCGGAGATCGGCGGCGGTGCGGGTTTCGTTGTTCTGGTAGTTCTGCTGGGTCGTGTCGAGGCTGCCGGCGGCGGCGTCGAGCCGGTCGTGCAGCGCCTGGCACTGCTGCATCCACCGCTCGGTGCTGCCGGTGAGCGCGCCGCCGAAGGAGAAGCCGCGGATCTTGGTGGACGCGGTGCTCGCGTACTCGGTGAGGCTGTGCGCGCCGGGGCCGGCCTTGCCGTTGGCGCTGTTGAGGTCGGTGCCGATCTGCCGGGCTATCCCGGCCGAGGCGGCGAGCTCGTGCGGGGTGTCGAGCTGGGTGGTGGCGCCGGCGGAGGGCCCGGACGGGCTTCCGGCGCTCGCCAGGACGAGCCGGGCGGGCGGCTCCGCCGCGGCGGCGGCCGCCACCGGTCCCGACGCCGGTCCCGCCACCGGTCCCGACGCCGGGGCCGGGGCGACCGGTCCCGTGGTGAACTGGGCATTAACCATGCGTGTGCAGTCCTCCTCATTCATGAAGAGGGGTCGATCCCCCCGTGGCACGACGACCGTACAGGCCGCCTCTGTCGGTGTACTGACGCCCCCTCCACGTGACCGGTTGCGCCATGATCGGCGGTCTTCGTCAAGGGTTCGTCAAGGGAGGCGTGGCGCCCCGAACGGGCGCGGCGCGAGGGCTTGTTACCGGCCGGTCGCTTCCCTATCATCACGAGTGTTACAGCTTTACTGTCAAACCCATCGGAAGGGTTCAGCAGCCAGTGCGTGACACGAGCAGTGCACCGGAGCCGGGCGGGCGGCCGGGAACGGCGGCCCCGGGCCCGCTGGCCGGTGTGCGGGTGGTGGAGCTCGCCGGGATCGGGCCGGGCCCGTTCGCGGCGATGCTGCTGGGCGACCTCGGCGCCGACGTGGTGCGGGTCGACCGGCCGGCACCGCCGGCGGTCGGGCCGGACCCGGCGTACGACCTCACCAACCGCAACAAGCGCTCGGTGCTGGTCGACCTCAAGGCGTCGGACGGCCCGGGGCTGGTGCTCGACCTGGTCGAGCGCGCCGACCTGCTGATCGAGGGCTACCGGCCCGGCGTCGCCGAGCGGCTGGGCGTCGGCCCGCAGGCCTGCCTGGCCCGCAACCCGGCCCTGGTGTACGGGCGGATGACCGGCTGGGGCCAGAGCGGCCCGCGGGCCGCCACTGCCGGGCACGACCTCGGGTACACGGCGGTCGCCGGGGTGCTCGGGCTGGTCGCCGGCGCCGGCGGCGCCGACGAGCCGCCCGGCATCCCCGCCAACCTGCTCGGCGACTACGCCGGCGGCTCGCTCTACCTGGTCGTCGGGCTGCTCGCCGCCCTGCACCACTCCCGCGCCACCGGCGCCGGCCAGGTGGTCGACGCCGCGATCGTCGACGGCGCCGCCCACCTCGGCAGCATCCTGTGGGGCCTGCTCGCGGCCGGCCACTGGCAGGACCGCCGGGGCGCCAACCTGCTGGACGGCGGCGCGCCGTTCTACGCGATCTACCGGACGGCGGACGGCGGGCACCTGGCCGTGGGCGCGCTGGAGCCGCGCTTCTACGCCGAGTTCGCCCGCCTGCTGGACCTCGGCCCGGACGCGCCCGGCCAGTACGAGCTCGCCCGCTGGCCCGAGCTGCGCGCCCTGATCGCCGCCCGCTTCGCCACCCGGACCAGGGTCGAGTGGGAGGCCGTCTTCGCGGGCTCCGACGCCTGCGTGGAGCCGGTGCTGACGATGCGTCAGGCCGCGGCGGACGGGCACCTGTCGGCACGCGGCACCTACGTCGAGGCGGGCGGCATCACCCAGCCCGCCCCCGCCCCGCGCTTCTCCGCCACCCCAGGCACCCTGCGCCGCCCGCCGGCCCGGCCCGGCGCGGACACCGCCGAGGTGGCCCGGGACTGGGGCGTCCCGGGCCTTCACCCCAACTCCGCTCCGGAACAAGGAGAGTAGCGTTGCAGCGGGACATCATGACCGAGCAGCACGAGGACTTCCGGGCCACCGTCCGGGCCTTCCTGGCCAAGGAGGTGCTGCCGCACTACGACCGCTGGGAGCGGGAGGGCGCCGTCGACCGCGAGGTCTGGCTCGCGGCCGGCCGCCAGGGCCTGCTGGGCCTCGCCGTCCCCGAGGAGTACGGCGGCGGCGGGACCTCCGACTTCCGCTACGCCGCCGTGCTGGCCGAGGAGTTCGCCCGGGCCGGCGCCCCCGGGCTGGCGATCGGCCTGCACAACGACATCATCGGCCCCTACCTCATCTCGCTCTCCACCGAGGAGCAGAAGCGCCGCTGGCTGCCCGGCTTCTGCTCCGGCGAGCTGATCGCCGCGATCGCGATGACCGAGCCCGGCACCGGCTCCGACCTGCAGGGCATCCGCACCCAGGCGGTCGACCAGGGCGACCACTTCCTGCTCAACGGCGCCAAGACCTTCATCTCCAACGGCATCCTCGCCGACCTCGTCGTCGTGGCCGCCCGCACCACCCCCGAGGGCGGCTCGCACGGGCTCAGCCTGCTGGTCGTGGAGCGCGGCATGCCCGGCTTCGAGCGCGGCCGCAACCTCGACAAGATCGGCCAGAAGGCCCAGGACACCGCCGAGTTGTTCTTCCAGGACGTCCGGGTGCCGAAGGAGAACCTGCTCGGCGAGCTGAACGGCGGCTTCATCCACCTGATGCAGAACCTCGCCCAGGAACGGCTCGCCATCGCGGTCGCCGCGATCGCCGGCGCCGAGCACCTGGTCGAGATCACCACCGACTACGTCAAGCAGCGCCAGGCCTTCGGCCGCCCGCTGGCCAAGCTCCAGCACGTCCGCTTCGAGATCGCCGAACTGGCCACCGAGTGCGCCGTCACCCGGGCCTTCGTCGACCGCTGCATCACCGAGCACAACCGCTACGCGCTCACCCCGGCCGACGCCTCGATGGCGAAGTGGTGGGCCACCGAACTGCAGAAGCGCACCGCCGACCGCTGCCTCCAACTGCACGGCGGCTACGGCTACATGAGCGAGTTCCCGGTCGCCCGGGCGTTCGTCGACGGACGCATCCAGACGATCTACGGCGGCACCACCGAGATCATGAAGGAGATCGTCGGCCGCTCCATCCTCGGCTGAACGCCCCCTTCGCCCAGCCCCCGCCCCCCGAAAGGCACTTCCATCGTGACCACCGAAGCGTACGTCTACGACGCGATCCGCACCCCGCGCGGCCGGGGCAAGGCCAACGGCTCGCTCCACGGCACCAAGCCGATCGACCTGGTCGTCGGACTGATCCACGAACTGCGCCACCGCTACCCCGAGTTGGACCCGGCCGCGATCGACGACATCGTGCTCGGCGTGGTCAGCCCGATCGGCGACCAGGGCTCCGACATCGCCCGGATCGCCGCCATCGCGGCCGGCCTGCCCGACACCGTCGCCGGCGTCCAGGAGAACCGCTTCTGCGCCTCCGGCCTGGAAGCCGTCAACCTGGCCGCCGCCAAGGTCCGTTCGGGCTGGGAGGACCTGATCCTGGCCGGCGGCGTGGAGTCCATGTCCCGGGTCAAGATGGCCTCGGACGGCGGCGCCTGGTTCGCCGACCCGATGACGGCGTACGAGACCAACTTCGCGCCGCAGGGCATCGGCGCCGACCTCATCGCCACCATCGAGGGCTTCTCCCGCACCGACGTGGACGCCTTCGCCGCCGAGTCCCAGGCCCGCGCCGCCAAGGCCCAGGCGGACGGCCTGTTCGACCGCTCGGTCGTCCCGGTCCGCGACCGCAACGGCCTGGTCGTGCTGGAGCGCGACGAGTTCATCCGCCCCGGCACCACCGTCGAGACCCTGGCCGGCCTCAAGCCCTCCTTCGCCGCGATCGGCGAGGCCGGCGGCTTCGACGCCGTCGCCCTGCAGAAGTACCACTGGGTGGAGGCCATCGACCACGTCCACCACGCCGGCAACTCCTCCGGCATCGTGGACGGCGCCGCCCTGGTCGCCATCGGCAACCGCGAGGTCGGCGAGCGGTACGGGCTGCGCCCGCGCGCCCGGATCGTCTCCGCCGCCGTCTCCGGCTCCGAGCCGACCATCATGCTCACCGGCCCCGCCCCGGCCACCCGCAAGGCGCTCGCCAAGGCCGGCCTCACCGCCGCCGACATCGACCTGGTCGAGATCAACGAGGCCTTCGCGGCGGTCGCGCTCCGCTTCATCCGCGAGATGGGCTTCCGCCACGACCAGGTGAACGTCAACGGCGGCGCGATCGCCCTCGGCCACCCGCTCGGCGCCACCGGCGCGATGCTGGTCGGCACCGTCGTCGACGAGCTGGAGCGGCGCGACCTGCGGTACGGCCTGATCACCCTCTGCGTGGGCGGCGGCATGGGCATCGCCACCGTCGTCGAGCGCGTCTGACCTCCCCTCCCAGACCTGGAGTTACCTGATGAGCGACACCACCACCATCCGCTGGGAGCAGGACCAGGACGGCGTGGTCACCCTCGTCCTCGACGACCCCACCCAGTCCGTCAACACCATGAACGAGGCGTTCACCGCCGACTTCGAGGCCGTCGTCGGCCGGCTGGCCGCGCTCGCCGCCGCCGACGAGCTGCGCGGCGTGGTGATCACCTCCGCCAAGAAGACCTTCTTCGCCGGGGGAGACCTGCGGATGCTCTCCGCCGCCGGCCCCGGGGACGCCGCGGCCGTCTTCGAGAAGTCCATGCGGATCAAGCGCGCGCTGCGCACCCTGGAGACCCTCGGCAAGCCCGTCGTCGCCGCGCTCAACGGCAGCGCGCTCGGCGGCGGCCTGGAGCTGGCCCTCGCCTGCCACCACCGGATCGCCGTGGACACCCCCGCCAGCCGGATCGGCTTCCCCGAGGTCACCCTCGGCCTGCTGCCGGGCGGCGGCGGAGTGGTCCGCACCGTGCGGCTGTTCGGCATCACCGACGCCCTGCTGAAGTTCCTGCTGCAGGGGCAGCAGTACCGCCCGGCGCAGGCGCTGGAGCACGGGCTGGTGCACGAACTCGTGGACACCGCCGAGGAGTCGACCGCCCGGGCGAAGGCCTGGATCGAGGCCAACCCGACCGCCGTCCAGCCGTACGACGTCAAGGGCCACCGGATCCCCGGCGGCACCCCGGCCACCCCCGCCTTCGCCGCCAACCTGCCGGCCTTCCCGGCCAACCTGCGCAAGCAGCTGAACGGCGCGCCCTACCCGGCCCCGCGCAACATCCTGGCCGCGGCGGTCGAGGGCTCCCAGGTCGACGTCGACACCGCGATGGTGATCGAGGCCCGCTACTTCACCGAGCTGGCCTGCGGGCAGACCAGCAAGAACATGATCCAGGCGCTGTTCTTCGACATGCAGGCCGTCAACTCCGGCGCCGGGCGCCCCAAGGACGTCGAGAAGCGGCTCGTCCGCAAGGTCGCCGTGCTCGGCGCCGGGATGATGGGCGCCGGCATCGCCTACGCCTGCGCCAAGGCCGGCATCGACGTCGTCCTCAAGGACGTCACCGTCGAGGCCGCCGAGCGCGGAAAGGCCTACAGCGCGGGGCTGCTGGACAAGGCCGTCGCCCGGGGCCGCTCCACCGAGGCCAAGCGCGACGCCCTGCTCGCCCGGATCACCCCCACCGCCGAGGCCGCCGACCTGGCCGACTGCGACGCGGTGATCGAGGCCGTCTTCGAGAACACCGAGCTCAAGCACAAGGTGTTCCAGGAGATCGAGGGCGTCGTCGCCCCCGACGCGCTGCTCTGCTCCAACACCTCCACCCTGCCGATCGGCCTGCTCGCCGAAGGCGTCCGGCGCACGGCCGACTTCATCGGGCTGCACTTCTTCTCGCCGGTCGACAAGATGCGCCTGGTCGAGATCATCCGCGGCCCGCAGACCGGTGACGAGGCGCTCGCCCGCGCCTTCGACCTGGTCCGGCAGATCGACCGGACCCCGATCGTGGTCAACGACTCGCGCGGCTTCTTCACCTCCCGGGTCATCGGCCAGTTCATCAACGAGGGCGTCGCCATGGTCGGCGAGGGCGTCCACCCGGCCTCCGTCGAGCAGGCCGCCGGCCAGGCCGGCTACCCCGCCAAGGTGCTCTCGCTGATGGACGAGCTCACCCTCACCCTGCCGCGCAAGATCCGGGACGAGCACCGGCGCTCGGTCGAGGCCGCCGGCGGCACCTGGACGCCGCACCCGGCGGACGCCGTCGTCGACCGGATGGTCGACGAGTTCGGCCGGCCCGGGCGCAGCGGCGGCGCGGGCTTCTACGAGTACGGCGAGGACGGCCGGCGCGGCCGGCTCTGGCCGGGGCTGGTCGAGCACTTCTCCGGTCCGGACGCGGGCGCGGACACGGGCGCGGCCAGGGCCGAGGTGCCCTTCGAGGACCTGAAGGAGCGGATGCTCTTCAGCGAGGCGCTGGACTCGGTGCGCTGCCTGGAGGAGGGCGTGCTGACCTCGGTCGCCGACGCCAACGTCGGCTCGATCCTCGGGATCGGCTTCCCGGCCTGGACCGGCGGCGTGTTCCAGTACATCAACGGGTACGAGGGCGGCCCGGCCGGCTTCGCGGCCCGGGCCCGCGAGCTCGCGGCCACGTACGGCGAGCGGTTCGCGCCGCCGGCGCTGCTGGAGCGGATCGCGGCGGAGGGGCGGACGTTCACCGACTGATCCGGCGGGTTCGGCGGGTTCGGCGGGCTCGGCGGGTTTCCGCGGTGGCGGGTGGGGTCGTGTTCGGCACGGCCCCACCCGGTTCGTCAGCGGGGCTCGCCCCTCAGTTCCTCAGTTCCTCAGTTCCTCAGTTCCTCGCCGAGTTCCTCCCGGAGCGAGCGCTGGAACGCGGTGACCAGCGCCTGCGCCACCATCGGCTGGATGTGGTCGGTCAGCGCCTTCATCCGGGCCAGTTCCTCCGGCGCGGGCTCGCTCTCCCGGTACGGCTTCCACACCGTCTCCCGGAACAGCCGCTGCAACTCCCGTGCCGTCGCCCGGCTGTGCTCCACCACCACCGCGCGGGCGGCCAGCAGGGTCTCCAGCGGGATCGGCACGTCCAGCACGCGCACGCCCAGCGGCAGCAGCCCGGGGTCCACCCGGAACAGCTCCGGGTCGTCCGTCCGCTCCAGCGCCCCCATCGCCGCCAGCCGTTCGACCTGTTCCTCCGACAGCCCGCGCCCGGCCCGCCGTTCCAACTGGGCGCGGCTCACCTCCTCGGCCGTCCCGGGCGTCCAGGACGCCACCAGGGCCCGGTGGATCGCCAGGTCCAGCGGCGAACTGTCCTCCGGCAGCCGGGCCAGGTACCGCTCGATCGCGGCCAGCGTCAGGCCCTGGCGCTGCAACTCCTCGATCAGCTCCAGCCGGTCCAGGTGCGCCGCCCCGTACAGGCCCACCCGGCGCGGCCCCAGCTCGGGCGGCGGCAGCAGCCCCTTCGTTCCGTAGAACCGCACCGTCCGCACCGTCATCCCGGCCCGAGCCGCCAACTCGTCCACCGTCAGCCGCACCTCGCCCGCCCCGGCGCCGTGCTCCCCCATCTGCTGCCTCCCGCGCTGGCCCATTCCGCTGTGGCACATTCCCGCTGTGACAGCAGCAGTGTGACAGTGCCCGCCCTCGCGGTCCACCGGGATCGGGCGCCGCCGCGACGGGCGGGGGCGGCGCTCCGGACGGCCGACGCCCCTGTCCTGCGGCCGGAGTCGGCGGGCGGGACAGGGGCGCGGGACGGGGACGCGGGGCGGGGACGCGTCCGTCCGGGTGGGCCCGGGGGTAGCCCCTCCGCTCGTTCAGGCCGAACTCGGCTCGGCCGCGGGCGGGGTCAGGGCGTGGTCAGTGCGGGGTCAGTGCGGGGTCAGCGGGCGGCGGGCCCGATGAGGTCGGCGTGGTGGCGGCGGGTGACCTCGGGGTGGGCGCGGGTGTAGCCCTTCCACTCGTTCAGGCCGAAGTCGGCGAAGAGCGGGTTCTCCGGGTCGGCGGTGGCGCCGGGGGCGTGGTGGGCGAGCGGGAAGTCCAGCGGTTCGATGTGGGCGTCGAGCCGGGGGTTGTAGAAGAACGGGACGGAGAAGCGCTCGCGGGCGCCGGGCGGGCTCACCACGCGGTGGCTGGTGGCCTTGAGGTAGCCGTCCGTGGCGACCTCCAGCAGCTCGCCGAGGTTGACGACGAAGGCGCCCTCCATCGGCGGGACCTCCAGGAAGCTGCCGTCCGGCCGCTCCACCTGGAGCCCGCCGACGGTGTCCTGCAGCAGCAGCGTGATGAAGCCGTAGTCCTTGTGGGCGCCGACGCCCTGCCCGGCGCCGTCCGGGGCGGTGCCGGGGTAGCGGACCAGCTTCAGTCGCAGGTGGGGGTGGCCCGCGAAGGCCGCGTCGTAGAAGTCGGGGCGGGCGCCGATCGAGGCGAGCAGCTCGTGGAGGAGGCGGCCGGCGACCTCGCCCAGGCGGTCGATCCAGCCGAGCGCGGCGGTGCGCAGCTCGGGCAGCGTCGAGGGCCACTGGTTGGGGCCCTCCAGCCACCAGTACGGCGGCTCGCCGTCGCCGGGGACGTGCGCGGGCAGCTCGGCCCCGATGTCCAGCTGGTCGCGCCAGTCCTGGCTGCCGCCGGTGCGTTCGTCGCCGGTGCGGGTGTAGCCGCGGTAGTGCGGGGAGTTGAGGTTGCTCACGGACAGCCGCTCGGCCTCGGGCAGGTCGAAGAAGGCCCGCATTGCGCCGGTGAGCGCGGCCGTCTCGGCCGGGGTGACGCCGTGGCCGACGAGCTGGAAGAACCCGACCCCGGTGGCCGCGGTGCGGAGCTCGTCGTGGAGGCGGAGCCGGTCCTCCGGGCTGCCGTCGGCGAGCGAGAGGTCGATCACCGGAAGGGCCTCGGGGTGCTCCCCGGCCGTGGGCGTGGCGCTGGCGGCGGGCGCGGGCGCGGAGGCCGGGTCGGTGCCGGTCGAGGGTATGGGCGTGTGCTGCTGCGTCATTGGTGACATCCGCTGGGTCTCGTCCCGGCTGGTCCCGGTGGTCGACCGGGGGCGGCCGGGGCGGCGCCTGGTGCGGCGGGTGCCCCGGGAGCCGGGTGGTGGTGGCGGCCGGGTGGGGGCCGCCGTTGAGGGTGTGGCGCGAGGTTCAGCTGGAGCGTCGACAGGACATGCTCGTCACGCGGAGCAGGTCCACGTGGCGGCGACGAACAAGGATGAGCACCCCACCAGCCTAAATGACCCATTTCTCGACCGGCGAGCCCCCTGCAGCGGAGGGCCGCCCACCAGTTTTGTCGGGAGTTCGTCAAGAGTTTGGTTTCGGGGCGGCTCCTCTCGGGTGCGGTGCTCCGGGTCGTGTGGTTCAGGTTGGGGCGGGGGCGCGGGCGGGGGCGTGGTGGGGCGGGGTCGTGGGCGGGGTCAGGAGTTGTTGAGGTAGGCCAGGACGGCCAGGACCCGGCGGTTGTCGTCGTCGGAGGGTTGGAGGTCGAGCCGGACGAAGATCGAGGCCGTGTGCTTGGCCACCGCCCGCTCGGTGATCACCAGTTGCTGGGCGATCGCCGCGTTGGACCGGCCCTCCGCCATCAACCCCAGGACCTGCCGTTCGCGCGGGGAGAGGGTGGAGACCGGCCCGGCGGAGGACGTGTGGGTGAGCAGCCGGGTGATCACCTCCGGGTCCATCGCGGTGCCGCCCTGGGCGACGCGCTGGATCGCGTCGATGAAGGTGGCGCCGTCCAGCACCCGGTCCTTCAACAGGTAGCCGATCCCGCCGGTGCTGCCGGCCAGCAGCTCGCGGGCGTACAGCTGCTCCACGAACTGCGACAGCACCAGGACGGGCAGGCCCGGGTGGGCCTGCCGGGCCGCCAGCGCCGCCCGCAGGCCCTCGTCGGTGAAGGTCGGCGGCAGCCGGACGTCGACCACGGCGATGTCCGGCAGGTCGGCGGCCACCGCGGCGAGCAGTTGGTCGCCGGTCTCGACCGCCGCGGTGACCTTCATCCCGTTGGCCTCCAACAGCCGGGTCAGCCCGTCCCGGAGGAGGAAGAGGTCTTCGGCGATGACAACGCGCACGGGATCTCCAGGTTCACGATGGTCGGGCCACCGGGCGGACTGCTGATCGCGAGCACCCCGTCGAAGGCGGCCAGTCGGCGTTCGGTTCCGCTGAGGCCGGTGCCCCGGGACGGGTCGGCGCCGCCGCGCCCGTCGTCGGTGATCGATATCCCCAGCAGCCCGTCACTGTGCCCTATCTCGATCCACACGCGCGAGGCGCCCGCGTGCTTCACCACGTTGGCCAGCAGCTCGCTCACCGCGAAGTAGGCGGCCGACTCCACCGGGGCCGGCGCCCGGCCGGGCAGGCCGCCCGTGAAGGTGACCGGCAGGGGGAGGTCCAGTGCGGTGGCCTCCACCGCGTCGGCCAGGCCCCGGTCGGCCAGTACCGGGGGATGGATGCCCCGCACCAGGTCCCGCAGTTCGCCCAGGGCCTTCACGGAGGACAGCCTGGCCTCGGTCAGCAGCGGCCCGAGGGCCTCCGGATCCCCCTTCAGCTGCTCGGCCACGGTCAGCAGCATGCCGAGGGCCACCAGCCGGGCCTGCGCCCCGTCGTGCAGGTCCCGTTCGATCCGGCGCAGCTCGGCCGCCCCGGCGTCGATGGTGTCCGCCCTGGTCCGGGTCAGGTGGCTGACCTGGCGGGCGAGTTCGGCCTGCCGGGACGGCCCGAGCAGCGCCCGCGCGGACCGCTCGTGCAGTCGCAGTACCGGCGGGGCGGCCCAGAGCGCGGCGAGCGGGGCGACGCAGACCCCCATCCCGTAGAGGATGCCGAGCGGGACGAGGGGCCCGTTCCGCCCGAGGACCTCCAGGGCGACCGGGGTGAGGACCACCACGGCGGCGGTGGCCAGCGCGGCCCAGCCGGTGAGCAGCACCCAGGCCAGGTCCCGCCAGGTCGCCGGGTCGGTCAGCCAGCCGCCGGTCCGCAGCCGCTGCCACGGGCCGCAGGCGCCGGGCGCGCGGTGGTACGGCAGCGGGATCGGCTGCCCGCTCCACCGCCCCACGACGCGCCTGCCCTCGGCCGCCGCCCAGCGCGTGCCGAGCAGCCCGAACACCACCATCGCCGGCGCCAGCCAGAACGACACGGACCGCCCGCCGGGCGCGGCGCCGCCGTACAGGTGGGTGGCCGTCACCGCGAGCGCGCCCGGGGCGAACAGGGCGGCCCCGACCGCCCGGCCGCCGCCCCCGGTGGCCCAGCACAGCGCCCAGAGTGCGACCGGCCCGGTCGGGACCAGCAGGATCAGCGGCCCGCCCGGCCCGAACGGCCGTGACTCCTCCGGCCCGAACAGCGCGGACACCAGCAGGACCGGCCCGGCCAGCAGCGCGACCAGCCCCGTCACCGCCAGCGTCACCGCGTACCAGGCCCGCAGGCCGTCCAGGCAGGCGCGCCCCACCCGCCGGGCGGCCTTGCCCACGACCCCCGAACCCGTCACGACCTCGCTCACGACGCCCGCACCCGCGATGCTCGCGCCCACGATTCCAGCCACCATGCCCGCACCCATGTCGCACCCCCTCTCAACCCGGAGCCCAGCCCCGGATCCCGATCCTCCGGTCCCGCCGGTGGCCAAGTCTGCACGGCTGGGAAGGCCCGGCGCTCTAGGCCTGAACACCCAGTTCGAGGTGTATCTGGATACACCTGCGAGAGGCCGCGTAGGCGGCTGTCGACACCCCGTCGAGACTACGTAGCGTCATGTTCCGTCAGCCGGACCGGACATGCCGGGCCGGAGTTCGAAGCATGGAGGGCCCGTGAACGCGCCGATCATCCGGATCCGCGGCGTCAGCAGGACGTACGACCGATCCGACGCCGCCCGCCCCGCGCTGGCCGGGATCGACCTGGAGGTGCGGGCCGGCGAGGCGCTGGCCGTGCTCGGCCGCTCGGGCAGCGGGAAGTCGACCCTGCTCAACCTGATCGCGGGCCTCGACCGCCCGAGCGAGGGCCGCGTGGAGGTGGACGGCGTGGCCGTCCACGAGCTGGGCGAGGCCGCGCTCGCCGAGTACCGGCGCACCCGGATCGGCATGGTGTTCCAGTTCTTCAACCTGTTGGACGACCTGAACGTGCTGGACAACGTGCTGCTCCCGGCGCAGTTGGCGGGGATGCGCCGGGAGCAGGCCCGCGCCCGGGCCGAGGAGCTGTTGGAGCGGCTGGGGGTGGCCCGGCACGCCAGGGCCTTCCCGGGCCGGCTCTCCGGCGGCGAGCGCCAACGCGTGGCGGTGGCCCGGGCGTTGATGAACCGGCCGCCGCTGCTGCTGGCCGACGAGCCGACCGGGGCGCTGGACACCGCCTCCGCCGCGGACGTCCGCGACCTGCTGCGCGGGCTCAACGAGGAGGGGCAGACGATCCTCCTGGTCACCCACGACACCGCGCTCGCCGAGGCCTGCGCCCGCCGGACGATCGAGCTGCTCGACGGCCGGCTGGTGCGGGACACGGCGGACGCGCCGAGCCCGGAGGCGGTGCGATGAGCGCCCTGAGCAAGGTGGTGCGGGCCGGCGTCGGCCGCAAGCGGGTGCAGACCCTGGTCATGGTGCTCACCACGATGATGTCCGTGACGGCGTGCATCCTCGCGACCGGGCTGCTGGTCGCCGCCCAGGGCCCGTACCAGCGCTCCTTCACCGCGCAGCACGGCGCCCACCTCAACGTGCTGTACGACCCTGCCAAGGCGAGCCCGGCCCAGCTCGCCGCGACCGCCGGCGCGCCGGGCGTGACGGCCTCCTCCGGCCCCTACCCGGCGCTCACCGTGCAGGCGCACGCCGGCACCGACACGAAGGTCCCGCCGCCCGGCAGCCCGCTCCCGCCGATGACGCTGGTCGGCCGGGCGCAGGACGGCCCGATGGACGGCCTGCGGATCACCATGGGCCGGTGGGTCGCGGGCCCCGGCGAGGTGGTGTTCCTGGACGGGCACTCCCCGCTGGCGGTCGGCGACAGCATGCAGTTCCCCGACCTGCCCGGGAAACCCGTGCTCAAAGTGGTCGGTCTGGCCTCCTCCGTCTCCTGGAGTGCGGACGGCTGGATCGCTCCCGAGCAGGTCGCCGGGCTCACCGCGCCCGGTACGGTGCCCGCTGCCCAGTACCTGTACCGCTTCGCCCACGCCGGCACCGACGCCGAGGTGACGGCCGACCGTGCCGCGCTCGCCGCCGCGGTGCCGGGCGGCGCCCTCGCCCGGGTCACCTCCTACCGCCCGGCCCAGGAGGCGGCCAACCGGACGGCCTCCACCTTCGTCCCGTTCGTCACGGCCTTCGGGGTGCTCGGTCTGGCCATGTCGGTCCTGATCATCGGCGTGGTGGTCAGCGGCGCGGTCGGCGCCGCCACCCGGCGCATCGGCATCCTCAAGTCCCTGGGCTTCACCCCGGCCCAGGTGGCCCGCGCCTACGTGGGGCAGGCCCTGATCCCCGCCGGGGTGGGCACCGCGCTCGGCGTGCTCGGCGGCAACCTGCTCTCGGTGCCCGTCCTCGGCCTGGCCCACAAGGCGCTGCGCGGCGGCCTGCTCGGCATCCCGCTCTGGGTGGACGTGGTCGTCGCGGTCGTGGCACTGGCGGCCGTGGCGGGCACCGCGCTGGTGCCCGCGCTGCGGGCCGGGCGGCTGCGCACGGTGGAGGCGCTCGCGGTCGGCCGGGCCGGGACGGGCACCGGGGGCGCGGCCGACCGGGGCCGGTCGGCTCGGCGCGGGGGCACCGATGGCCGGGTCGCCCGGGGCCGTGAGCTGATCGGCCGACTTCCGGTGCCGCGCGCGTTCAGCCTCGGGCTGGCGACCCCGCTCAACCGGCCGGCCCGCTCGGTGACCACGGCCGCCGCGGTGGCCCTCGGCACGATCGGGGTGACGCTCTCCGTCGGCCTGACCCTCTCGCTCGGCGCCTTCCAGGACGGGCTGACCGCCGGCCGGTCCGACCAGGTCCTGGTCGAGGTCCCGTTCGACGGCTCCACGCCGGTCGACCACGTGGACGAGGCGGCCGTGGCCAAGGCGATCGAGGCCCGCCCCGGCGTCCGTGCCTGGTACAGCAGCGCGCCGAGCACGGCCGTGCCGGCCGGGAGCACCAGCCGCTCCCAGGTGGTGGCGTTCTCCGGGGACACCTCCCGCAGCGGCTACCAGCTGGTCTCCGGCCGCTGGTTCCAGGGCCCCGGCGAGATCGTGGTCGGTGCCACCTTCCTCCGCGCCAACCAGGCGAAGGTCGGGGACACCATCGCCCTCACCGACCACGGCCGCTCCGTCCCGACGAAGATCACCGGTGAGATCCTCGCGACGGACGACATGGTGTTCGTCGACCGGGCCACGCTGGCTCCGCTCGGCAACACCGTCCACACCGAGGCGAGCTCCTTCCACATCGACCTCACTCCGGGCACCGACGCCCACGCGTACGCGGACGCGCTCGACGAGGCCGTCAGCCCGATGGGCCTGACCGCCGAGCCGGGCGGCCAGCACATCAGCATCGTCATGCTGGCGATGAACACCCTGGCCGTGACGCTCACCGTGCTGCTCTCCGTGGTCGCGGGGCTCGGGGTGCTCAACACGGTGCTGCTGGACACCCGGGAGCGGGTGCACGACCTCGGGGTGCTCAAGGCGCTCGGCATGTCGCCCCGGCAGACGGTCGGCATGGTGCTCACCTCGGTCTGCGGCAGCGGGCTGGTGGCCGGGCTGATCGGGGTGCCGCTCGGGATCCTGGTGCACCACGAGGTCATGCCCGCGATGGCGCGCGCCGCCGGAGTCGGGGTGCCCGAGGCGGACCTCACGGTGTTCGACCTGTCGGTGGTGGGTCCGCTGATACTCGGCGGCCTGGTGCTGGCGCTGCTCGGCGCCGCCCTCCCCGCCACCTGGGCGGCCCGGACCAGGACGGTCACGGCGCTGCGGACGGAGTGACGGCCGGGTCCGCGCACCGGCCCCGGCCGCTGCCCGCCCCGGCCGCCGTCCGGCCCGGCCGCCGTCCGGCCCGGCCGCCGTCCGGCCCGGCCGCCGTCCGGCCCGGCCGCCGTCCGGCCCGGGCTCAGGCCGTCAGTGCCGCAGCCGCGTAGGCCTCCATGGCCGCCCGCTGGTACGCGGCCAGGCCGGGGGCGATCGCCTCGTAGGCGGCGCGCCACTGCTCGTTCTCCGTGCAGGAGCGGGCGATCGCGAGGTACTCCGTCACCGGGACGGCCACCGGGGCGGCTGCGGGGCCGGCCACCGGGCCGGTTCCGGCGCCCGAGCGGAGGGCGCCGAGCAGCCGGTACTCCTCGTCGATCATGTCCTGGACGGGCCCGGCGTCGGCGGGCCGGCCGGCGGCCATCAGCTCCGCCAGCCGGACCATCCGCGCGGTCCGCTCGCGCTGGCCGGCCTCGATCTCGGCCGGGCTCATCGCGGCGGTCGCGCGCCGGGCCGCCTCGGCGTGCTCGGGGAAGTCACGCAGGCTCGCGTCGACGTCGGCGGGCTGGATGCCCTCGAACAGGTTCTCCGGTCGGTTGATGGCGGTCATGGGGGTGCCGTCCTCTCGGGCGCGTTCCAGGTCGGCGATCGTGCGGGAGACGGTGGCGGCGAGGACGTCCAGCCGGTCGCGCTCGGCGACCAGCCGCTGGTGGTGGCCGCGCAGGGCCGCCAGCTCGTCGACCTGGTCGCCGAGGACCCGGGCGATCTCGCCCAGCCCCACGCCCAGCGCCCGCAGCACGAGGATCTGCTGCAGCTGCAGCAACTGCCGCTCCTCGTAGTAGCGGTGGCCGTTGGAGCCGATCCCGGCCGGGGGCAGCAGCCCGATCTCGTCGTAGTGCCGCAGGGTCCGAGCGGTCACCCCGGACAGCCGGGCGACCTCGGCGATCGGCCAGGTGGTCATGCCGTCTCCTCTCCCGTCCCACGTTCGCGTGGACCAGGGCCGGAGGCTCCGGCCCTGGTCACGACGGTAGAAGCTGCCGCTGCGGCAGCTTCAAGCCCGAGCGGCGAACCGGCCCCTGGGCCTCGCGCTCGCGGGCCCGGACCCCGCCCGGTTCACGCCGCGCCGAACCAGTCCAGCGACTGCCCGTGCGGGCCGGTGAAGGCCACCGGCTGTTCGTCCAGGGCGAGGACGAACAGCCCGGACCCCTCGGGGGCCGGGCGGGGCAGACGGCCGGCGACGGTCGGCAGCACGGAGACCGCCTCGTTGGAGATCCAGTGCCCGGGCAGGTCGCGCATGGTCGCCGCGAACTCCTCCCGCGCCTCCGGCGGCAGGTACGCGAGCACCGCACTGTGGAACACCACCGGCGTCGCCCCCGCCGGCACCCGGGCCACCAACTCCCGTACCGTGGCGTTGAGATCGCCGCGCACCAGCAGCGGCGGTTCGGCCCGGGCTATCCGGACGGCGCCGCGCAGCCGCTCCAGTCGGTGGGTCTGCTCCGGCCAGACCAGCGACTCCAGCCAGCGCACGTCCTCCTCGACCCGGACGTCCAGCGGATTGAGGTCGATCCCGGCCCGCCACACCACCTCGGGCAGCCGCTCCCGCAGCGACGCACCGAGCGGCACCGGCCCGCTGACCGTGCAGTCCAGCACCACCGCACTGCCCTCGGCGCCGAACTCGCCGCCCTCCTCGAACTCGCCGGACTCGCCGGACTTGCCGGACTCGCCCGCAGGCACGCCCGCTCCCCCCGCCGCCAGGTACCGGTACCGGTACCGGTACCGGTACCGGTCCGGGTACAGGCACAGGCCGGCCGAGGCTCCCACCTCGATCAGTGCGAGCGGCTGCGGCAGCGTCGCCAGCAGCGGCAGCAGGGTGGCGCAGCGGCCCGCCTCGTTGGTCTGGGTCCGGCGTTCCAGCATGGTCGCCGACACCTCGGCCCAGTGCGCGGTGACCCAGGTGCGGAAGGCCGGCCAGCCCTCCGTCACCGGGCCGCCCAGGTGGCGGACGGCGCCGAACAGCAGGTTCGGCTGCCGCTTGGCGTCCGGCAGCCGCTCCAACAGCGCGAGCAGCGGCCCGTCCTGCGCCACGCGCTCGGCCAACTCCTGGTAGACCGGCGAGTTTCCGCGCGCTTCCCGCTCGGCGAACCTCCGGTAGAGGCCCTTCGCATCACTGTCCACGATCCGTATTCCCTTTCCCCTGAAGGAATTTGGCGCAGCCTTGGCCGTGCCTTTGCCGTCCGCTGGACGGCCGCTTACCGGGCCGCCGCGAGAGTGGGTGCACCGGAGAACGGGCCCGCCCGGAGCGAGTCGGTCCCGCCGGAACAGACCTTAACGATCACCGAGATCGCCGCAGCGACGCCGGTCACACCGGTGGGGCGCGGCCGTGACCCACCGCCCCCAGGAGGCCCGATGAAGTCCAAGCTCCGTACCCGCGCCGTGCTCGGCACCGCCGCCGTGGTGGCCGCGGTCGGCACCTTCACCGCCGGGGTCGGGGCGGCCCAGGCGGGGGAGGAGTCGAGCCGGCGCGGCAAGGCGTCCGAGCGCGAGATCGCCGCGCTCTTCGACCAGTGGAACGCCGCGCTGCGGACCGGCGACGCGAAGCAGGTCGCGGACCGCTACGCCCCGGACGCCGTCCTGCTGCCCACCGCCTCGCCGGTGATCCGCACCGACCGCGCCGGGATCGTCGACTACTTCGAGCACTTCCTGCAGAAGAAGCCGCGCGGCGAGAAGATCCGTTCGGTGATCAACGTCCTGGACGCCACCTCGGCCGTCGACGCGGGCCTCTACCGCTTCTACCTGACCGACCCGGCCACCGGCGCCGCCAAGCAGATCGAGGCCCGCTACAGCTACGAGTACGAGAAGCGCGGCGGCAAGTGGCTGATCGTCAACCACCACTCCTCGGTGCTCCCCGCCGAGGGCTGACCGCGGCACCCCGGGCCACCGCGCCCCGGGCGGCGCTGCGCAGCGTGATCCGTACGCAGAGCCCGCCGCCGGGCGCGTCCGCGAGGACCACGGTGCCACCGTCGTCGGTGACCAACTGCTTCACGATGGCGAGCCCGAGGCCCGAGCCGGAGCGCCCGGTGAGGCCCTGCCCGCGCCAGAACCGGTCGAAGGCCCGGGACTTCTCGGCGTCGGTCATCCCGGGCCCCTGGTCCAGCACCTCCAGCACCGTGGTCCCGGCGTCCGCGCCGCCGGGGTCGTGGGAGCCGCCGGCGGCACCGACGGTGATCCGCACGGTGATGGTGCCGCCGTCCGGCGAGACCTCCAGGGCGTTGGAGAGCACGTTGTCCAGCACCTGTTCCAGCCCGCCCGGCCCGGCGAGCACGGCCGGTACGGACGACCGCTCGGCCACCCCGGCCACCCCGCCCGCCCCGCCCGGACCGGCCACCCCGGCCACCCCGCCCACCCCGGCCACCCCGCCCGCCCCGCCCGGAACGGCCAGGGTGACGGACACGCCGCGCTCCGCCGCCGCCGGCCGCCAGACGTCCAGCCGCTCCTCGACCAGGTCGCACAGCGCCACCGGCTCCGGGGCGGACACCTTGGCCTCGGCCCGGGCCAGCACCAGCAGCCCGCTGACCAGCCGGCTCATCCGGACCACCTCGGCGGTGGCCTGCTCCACGTCCTCCCGGACGAGCTCGTCGTCCACGCCGTCCGCGATGTTGTCCAGCGACAGCCGCAGCGCGGTCAGCGGCGTGCGCAGCTGGTGCGAGGCGTCCGCGACGAAGATCCGCTGCGAGGCGACCAGGGTGTCGAGCCGTTCGGCGCCCTGGTTGAGGGTCCGGGCCAGGGTGCGGGTCTCCTGCGGGCCGGTGACGGGGGAGCGGGCCGTCAGGTCGCCGTCGCCGAACCGGCTGGCCATGTCGTTGAGCAGGCGCAGCGGCCTGGTCAGCAGCCGGGCGACGACGGCGCCCAGCCCGGCGGCGGCCGCCAGCACCCCGACCGCGAGGACGGCCCGGAAGCCCCAGATCCGCCACAGTCGGTCGCTGAGGTCGGCGGTGGCGTAGCGGATCCGGACCGCGCCGACGATCCGCTGGTGGTCGCCCCGGGCGTACGCGGGCACGGTGACGACCAGCTGCGGCCCCCAGACGAACCGCGAACCCCAGTCGGCCGTGCTGCGCCCCTCCCGCAGTGCCCGGGCGATCGCCGCGTCCTCCGGCCGGGCGGGCGTCGGCAGCGGCGGCACGGCCGTGCCGTCCGCGGCCACCGCCTCGACCGTTCCGGGCGTCTCGTCCGCGTACGCGCCGGCCACCCGGGCCAGCGCCTGCCGGGCGGGGGCGTCGCCGTCGCCGAGCAGCAGCGCCATGGTGGTCGCCTCCCGCCGCACCGACTCCTCGGTGTCCCGGCGCAGTTGGGCGGTCAGCGTGAACGCCACCGGCACCGTGAACGCGGCCAGCGCCACGCCGACCAGCAGCACGTAGCTGACGATCAGCCGCCTGATCAAGGGGAGTCGTCCGGGCTCGCGGCCGGGACCGGCGCCACCACCAGCCGGAACCCCACTCCGCGCACCGCCTCGATCGCCACCGCCCCCGCGAGCTTGCGCCGCAGCGCGGCGACGTGCACGTCCAGCGTCTTGGTGGGGCCGAACCAGTTGGCGTCCCAGACCGCTTCCATGATCTGCTCGCGGGACATCAGCGCGCCCGGCTCCTCGGTGAGGAAGGCCAGCAGGTCGTACTCCTTGGGCGTGAGCGGCAGCTCGGCGCCGTCCAGCCGGACCCGGGCGGCCCGGCGGTCCACGGTGAGCCGCGGCCCGTACCGGTCCGGGCCGGCCGCCGCCTGCTGCTCCGCGGGCCGCGCCCGCCGCAGCACGGCGCGGATCCGGGCGATGACCTCGCGCACGCCGAACGGCTTGGACACGTAGTCGTCGGCGCCGATCTCCAGCCCGACCACCCGGTCGGTCTCGTCGCTGCGCGCGCTGATCACGATGATCGGCACGTCACCGCGCCGGCGCAGCGCCCGGCAGACGTCCAGCCCGTCGGTGTCGGGCAGTCCGAGGTCCAGCAGCACCAGGTCGTACGGGTCCGCCTCGGCGAGCGCCGCCGCCCCGGTGGTCACCCAGGAGACCTCGAACCCGTACCGCACCAGCCCGCGCCGCAGCGACTCGGCGACCGGCTCATCGTCTTCCACCAGCAATACGCGCACGGGTGCACCCTAGTGACCCGCACCACCCGCTCGAACACCGGCCGTCAGGCCCGCAGCGGCCTCCACGCCCCACTCCGAGCGGCGGCCGCCCCGGCGCAACGGTGCGCACCAGGTGGCCTCACCACCCCTGGCCGTGCCCCGGCTGCCACTCCAAGCCCGAGTACGGGCGCGGCCGCAGCGTGCGCGCCAGCGCGGTCACCGACCAGACGACCGCGGTCAGCAGCGCGTAGAACAGCAGCAGCGCCCAGAACGGCGTGGTGGACACGCTCTGCTCCTCGAAACGGCACCACGCGTCCGGCGGCAGCCAGGAGGCGCCCGTCTCCAGCAGGTGCCCGCCGCCCGTCACCAGGCCCCGCTCGCAGCGCTCGTCGAAGTCCGACGACCGCGCGTACAGCAGGCCGTAGACCGTGCCCGTCGCCGCGAGGGACAGCAGCGCGACGAGGCCGAGCAGCACCGCCCGTCTTCGCCCGCCGCCCGCCGCACGGTTGTTCGTCACCGGGGCAGCGTACCGGCGGGACGGGCCCGGCACGGCCAGGACCGCGGCGCCGGGCCCCACGCCGTGCCGCCCCCGCCCCCGGCCACCCGCCGCCCCCGCCCGCCACCGTACGGATCCCGGCCACCCGCCGGCCCCGCCCCCGCGGTCAGCCGAGCAGCCCGCCCAGGTGCCCGTCCTCGGCGAGCAGCCGCCAGGAGCAGCCGGGCGAGGCGAACGCCTCCGGGTCGACGGCCTCCACCAGCCGGTCCACCACCGTGCTCAGCAGCGACTGCGGGTCGAACACCGCCCAGGTGTCCCGGCCCCGGCCGCCCTCCCAGCGCTCCCACTCGGCGCGCAGCCGTTCGTACGTCCACAGGGCGTAGAGCAGCGCGGTCAGGTCCCGGTTGAGGTACGCCTCCGGCTGGCCGTCGTCGTACCAGTCGGGCAGCTCCAGCCGGCCGGTCGCGCCGTCCAGGGCGATGGTGAGGTCGGTCGGCCAGTCGCCGAGGGCCAGGAAGTCCCGCTGGTACGGGCGCAGCTCCTCGCCGTCGAAGTACTCCGGGTACGCCTCCGCCATGGTGACCAGCGGTGCCGCGCACGCGCCGAACATCGCCCCGCCGGTCGGCAGGCCGATCTCGGTCAGCAGGTGCCGGGTCGGCCGGTGCACCAGGGCGGCGGGCAGGTCCTCGGGGCGGAAGCGGTGCACCTGGCCGGGGCCGTCGTCCTCGTCGGTGAGCGCCGCGAGCTCCGTCACCAGCTCGGTGCCGACCGTGTACGCAGGCCCGTCCGGGCCGCCCGGCAGCGCGCCCCAGGCCAGGGCCCGGACCAGCAGCGCGGTGCCCCAGTGCGCCGGGGGAACGGCGGGGGGAGCCCCGGCGCGGTCGTACAGGGTCGGATCGAGGGCGCGCATCCGCAGCTCCGCGCCGGCCATCACCTCGGCCACCACCGCCGGGCCGCGCCGCCCGTCCAGGGCGTCGGCCCGCCGGGCGGTCTCGGCGACCGCCTCGACCTCCCGCACCAACCCGGCCAGCGCCGGCAGGTCGGAGGCGAGCAGGTCGCGCCGCGGCCCGCCGTCGCCGAGGTACACCTGGCCGGTGGTCCCGTCCAGCAGCACCAGGCTGCCGGCGGCGGCGTACGGCGCGCAGTACTCCGTCTCCCCGAGCACGAACAGCCGCTCGGCCCCGGCCGGGAACGGCCTCAGCGGGCCGGCGTCGAGCGCCCTGAAGTCCAGGAACGCCCCGGCCGTCGGCAGTCCCTCCCGCAGCAGGAACTCCCGGCTCGCCGCGTGCACCACCCCGCCCGGCAGCCCCGCCGCCCGCGCGCACCCCATGTGCCCACCTCTCGCCGTTCGTTCCCCTGACCACCTGACCCTAGCGGCCCCGCCCGACACCACGACGGCGAGCGCCCCGCCTGCTGCGTCGTCCCCCCTCGCCCTGCCTGCTGCCCCGTCCCGCTGCGTCGTCCCGCTGTGCTCCGCCCGCTACGCCGTCGCCGGCACGTCGACGTTCCACCGCGCCGGCAGGTCGGCGTCGCAGAACACGCACACGTGGTGGCCCTCGCGGACGATGCCGCACTGCGCGCACGCCGGGCAGCGGCGGAACACCAGCTCCTCGGTGAAGCCGCCGGGGTGCGGCAGCCCGAGGCGGTCGAGGGCGGCGGCGACGGCGGGCCAGGAGGTGAGGTCCGGGCAGTAACCGGTGGACTGGTTGCTGACCGTCCGGACCTCCCAGCCGCCGCCGGCCGAGCGTCGGAACCCGATCTCCCCGGCGCTCAGCACCAACTCCCCGCCCGCGCACACCACGTGCTCGCTCCGGCGCGGGGCGAGGCGCAGCGCGCCGGCCAGATCGACCACGAAGGTCGACGGCTCCGCGTGCTCCTCGGCCTCCGCCCAGGCGGCGAACTCGGCGGCCGTCCGCACGCGCCGGCCGACCGGGCTCCCAGGGCCACCGGGACCGCCGGAGTCGCCGGAGTCGACGAGGGCGCTCAACTCCGGCGGGCCCACGTACCGGTACGCCCGGTCGAATCCGTCCGTGACCTCCGTCGCGATGCCCCGCTCGCCCAGTCGCACCCGCCGCCAGGCCATCTCCACGGCCGTCCCGCTCAGGGCGAAGTCCCGCAGCTCATCGAGGAGTTCACGTACCTGCCGCAGCGGCGCCCCGGTCCCCTCGCGGAGCAGCCGAAGCGCGGCGAGCGGGTCGGTGAGCGGCCCGGTGAGTCGCAGCCGGGCCGGGCCGTGCACGGTCAGCAGCGCCTCCCGGACGTCCCGGGGCGTCGGCCCCGGCCCGAAGTGCTCGCACAGCGAGGTGTCGCAGCCGGGGCAGGACTGCTCGGCGTCCCACCGCAACTCCCGTCCTCGATAGAGGAATTGGCCGACACTCCGGACGGCCTCGCCTCCGCACCCCACGCACCGCGCGGCCATCCGCACGCCCTGGTCCGTCCTCATCGCCTCCGACACGCCCGCCGCCCCTCAGCCCCGCCGGGCGTCGGGGCAGTCCGACGCGATCCACTCGGCCGTGAGGTCGGCGGCGGTGACCGTCAACCGCCCGGGTCGGAAGGCCAGTTCATGGGTGCAGCCCTGGCCGTGGGGGAGGATCTCGTCCAGGACGAGCGGCCCCAGGTCTTCCCAGGACGAGGGCTCCCCGAGGCCGTCGAGCCGGATGCCGGTCACCGCCCGGTAGCGGATGACCAGATCCTCCTCGTGCTTCCAGCAGTTGTGGCGGAACCCCAGCTCCAGGGTGCCGGTGCCGGTGCCGGTGTCGCCGTGGCCGAGGTCGAACCGGCTGAGCGTGAGGTCCTTCACGCAGCGCTGCCCGGTGAAGTCGTAGTGCCCGGGGTCGGTGGCGAACGCGGCCGCGCCCGGCGGCAGCTCGGCGGTCAGTCGGGGCAGCGCCCCGAGGTAGCGCCGGGCGGAGAGGACGCCGGTCAACTCGCCGATCCGGGCGTCGAGTTCGACGTACTTCACGCTCGCGCCTCCCCGGCGATCGCGTCGGCCGTGCGGGCGGCCTCGCGGGCGGCCTGTTCGACGCGGGCATGGTGGGCCTGCCACCAGGCGGTGTCGCCGGGGGCGGTGTTGAGGCCGTCCGGGCGCTGACCGGCGGCGCCGTCGACGAGTTCGCGCACGAGGTCGGCGTGGCCCGCGTGGCGGTGGGTCTCGGCGATCAGGTGGACGAGCACCCGGTGCAGGGTCTGCCGGGGCCGGGTGCCGAACGGCAACTCGCCGACCGCGTCCAGCGGCAGGGCGTCGATGGTGGCGTCCGAGTGCGCCCAGATCCGCCGGTAGCGGCCGACGATCTCCTCGGTGCTCTCGTCGGCCCGCGCCCACAGGTCGGCGTTCGGCTCGGTCTCGCCGAGGTACCACAGCGGCGTCGGCTCGGGGAACGGGCGGCCGAAGGTGTCGCCCAGGTAGAGCCGTTCGGCGCCGGTGACGTGCTTGACCAGCCCCAGCAGGTTGGTGCCGGTGGGGGTGAGCGGGCGCCGGAGGTCGTACTCGGAGAGTCCGTCGAGCTTCCACAGCAGGACGTCGCGGGCGTCCTGGAGGTAGATCCGGAGGTCGGTCTTGCCGTCCGTGATGGTCATGCCCCAAGTCTGTTGATCGCATGATCGGCGTCCACTGCATTTCCTGCGGCACTCACGCCGACTCGCCCTGGTCGACGTGCGCCTCGTACAGCCGGCGGAGCAGCCGGTTGAGGTGCTCGCGGTCCGGGGCGTCCAGGGCGGACAGGAACCGGTCCTGTTCGGCTCCGGCCGCGGCGGCGACGGCGGCGACGAGCGCACGTCCCTCCTCGGTGAGGGTGACGACGCGCCGGCGCCGGTCGGTCTCGTGCGGGCGGCGCTCGACGAGGTGCCGGGCCGCGAGCTGGTCGAGGACGGGGACCAGGTTGCGGGCGTCCACGGCGACGAGCTCGGCCAGTCGCCGCTGGCCCGCTGGCCCGTGCTGCTGGAGTGCGACCAGGGCGGCGTACTGGCTCTGGGTCAGCCGGTGTTCGCCGAGGAAGGCCGTCCAGGAGCGGGTGGTGAGCGAGCCGAGGCGCGCCAGCAGGAAGCCGGTGCCGCGTTCGAAGGCAGGCCGGGCGGGCCGGTCGGGCCGGTCGGCCTGCCCGGGCCGGTCCTCGGTGCCCGCTCCGTTCTCGATGTTCTCGCTCATGCGATCAGCCTACTCCCCATAGACATGCCACATGTCGTTTGATAGACATGATTCATGTCCACCGACCTGCGCCACTCGCACCTGCCCATCGACGGCCGCACGCTCCACGTCGTGGAGTCCGGCGACCCCGCGGGCCGCCCGTACCTCTTCCTGCACGGCTGGCCGGAGTCATGGCGGACCTGGCTGGGCGTGATGGCGGCCGCGCCGGACGGCGTTCGGACCATCGCCGTCGACCTGCCCGGCATCGGCGGGTCGGTCGGCGCGGTCGACGGCGGCTCGAAGCGCGCGCTGGCGGCGGCGGTGCACGCCCTGGTGCGCGAACTCGGCCTCGCCGACGCCACGTTGATCGGCCATGACGCCGGCGGAATGGCGGCCTACGCCTACCTCCGCCGCTACCGGGAGGCCGGGGACCGGGAGCGCGTCGGCCGCGTCGTCATCATGAACACCGTCATCCCCGGCGTCCCGCCGTGGGAGGACGTGCTGCGCAACCCCTACATCTGGCACTTCGGCCTGCACGCCGTCCCCGACCTGCCGGAGACCCTGGTCCAGGGGCGCCAGGCCGCGTACTTCGACTACTTCTACGACGTGCTGTCCGCCGACCCCCGGCGGATCACCGCCGAGTCGCGCGCCGCCCACGCCGCCGCCTACGGCAGCCCGGCGGCGCTCACCGCCGGGTTCGACCTCTACCGGGCCTTCGCGCAGGACGCCCGGGACAACGCCGCGTCCGCCGAGGCCGGGCCCGTCGAGACCCCGCTGCTGTACGTGCGGGGCGACCGCGAGGGCGGCGACCTGCGGGCGTACGCGCAGGGCTTCCGCGAGGCGGGGGTGCGGCGGCTGACCACGGCGGTGGTGGCCGACGCCGGGCACTTCGCCCAGGAGGAGCAGCCCGCCGAAGTCTGGCGGCTGATCGCCGAGTTCGCGGCCTGAGCCCCGCCGGAGCCGGCCCCGCCGCCACCCGGTCGCCCCCTTCCCCCCTTCCCTCCCTTCGTACGTCCGAACGCCCGAGCGGCCCGCCCGTGCGGGCCACGCTCGGTCACCGCGATCGGGCCGCCGCGCCGACCGTGCCGGCGGTGCCGACGCATCGCCGCTGATGGCGTCCGCCGAGGCCGGACGTACGGAGAGTGACGGGCCGGGGCGACGGGTCGGACTTGAATCTTTACGAACGGATGTTCGATCCTGGGGGTGTGTCCGCTTTCGAATCTATTTTCGAATCCACCGTCGAGCGCCCCCGGCTCCGACCGGTGGCGTCCCCGGCTGCCCCGCCGGGGGCCGGGCCGTCCTCCGCCGCGCCCGGCGGCCTGGTGCCGGTGGTGCCCGCGCTGCGCGGGGTGCTGCCGGACGGCGGGCTGCGGCGCGGGGCGGCGGTGTCGGTGGCGGGCGGGGACACCGGGCTGCTGCTGGCGCTGGCCGCCGGAGTGCGGGAGACCGAGGGCGGGTGGGCGGCGGCGGTCGGGCTGCCGGACCTCGGGCTGGCCGCCGCCGAGGGGTACGGGCTGGACCTGCGGCGCCTGCTGCTGGCGGACGACCCGGGCCCGCACTGGCCCGAGGTGGTGTCGGTGCTGGCCGGCGCGGTGGAACTGGTCATGCTGCGCCCGGACGGGCCGGTGCCGCCGAAGCTGGCCGCCCGGCTGGCGGCGGTGCTGCGGCGCAGCGGCTGCGTGCTGCTGGTGGCCGGTCCGTGGCCGGGGGCGGCGCTGCGGCTGGGGGTGCGGTCCGGGCGCTGGTTCGGGCTGGGGGACGGCCACGGTCAGCTCGCCGGACGGCAGGTGGAGGTGGTGGCCGAGGGGCGCGGCTCGGCGGTGCGCGGACGGACGGCCCGGCTCTGGCTGCCGGACGAGCACGGCGCGGTGCGGCCGGTGCGGGAGCATGCCCAGCACGCGGCGGAGCCGATCGCGACCGGGCCGATCGCGACCGGGCCGATCGCGGCGGTGGTGTGAGATGGCGGACGACCGTACCCCCCGGGTGCTGGCGGTCTGGTGCCCGGACTGGCCGGTGGTGGCCGTCGCCGACGGTGACCCCGAGACCCCGGTGGCGGTGACCGAGGGCGGGCGGGTCCTGGCCTGCTCGGCGGGTGCCCGGGCGGCCGGGGTGCGGCAGGGGCAGCGGCTCAAGCTGGCCCAGCGGCTCTGCCCGGCGCTGGAGCTGCGCGACCGCGACCCGGAGGCGGAGACCCGCCGCTTCGAGCCGGTGGTCGCGGCGGTGGAGGCGTTCACGCCCCGGGTGGAGGTGGTCCGTCCGGGCCTGTGCGCGATCCCGGTGAAGGGCCCGGGCCGCTACTTCGGCGGCGAGGAGCCGCTGGCGGCCCTGGTCGGCGCGGCGGTGGCGGACGCTCTCGGGCGGCCGCCCGTCCCGGACGCCGTCCCGGGGGCCGTCCCGGACGCGCCGACCCCCACCTCCACGCCGCCCCCCGCCTCCACGCCGGCCCCCGCCCCCGAAGCCCCGCAGGCCCGGATCGGCATCGCGGACGGCCTGTTCGCCGCCGTACTCGCCGCCCGCGCCGGGGTGCTGGTGCCACCCGGCCGGACGGCGGAGTTCCTGGCCCCGTACCCGGTGGCCGTGCTGGGCGACGAGGCGCCGGCCGAACTGCTCGGGCGGCTCGGCCTGCCCACCGTCGGGTCCTTCGCCGCGCTGCCGCCCGAGGCGGTCGCCGACCGCTTCGGCCCGTCCGGGACGGCCGCGCACCGGCTGGCCCGGGGCCTGCAGCCGCGCCCGCTGGCGCCGCGCGACCAGGGGCCGGACCTCGCCGTCGAGCAGCGCTTCGACCCGCCGGAGCGGCTGGCCGAGCCGCTGGTGTTCGTCGCCCGCACGCTGGCCGAGCGGCTGCACCAGCAGCTGGCCGGGGCCGGGCTGGTCTGCCGCCGGGTGGCCGTCGAGGTGGCCTGCGCGGACGGGCGGACGGCCTCCCGGCTGTGGCGGCACGAGGGCCGGCTGTCGGCGACGGCGCTGGCCGAGCGGGTCCGCTGGCAGCTGCAGGCCTGGCAGAGCGCGGGCACCTTCGCCGACTCCGGCGAGGGCTTCACCCTGCTCCGGCTGGCCCCGGACGGCCTCTCCCCGGACGGCGGCCGCCAGCTCGCCCTGTGGGGACAGGCCGTCGCGGACGACCGGGTGGAGCGCGCGGTGGCCCGGGTGCAGGCGGTGCTCGGGCACGCCGGGCTGCGCCGGATCGAGCCGGCCGGCGGCCGGGGCCCGGGCGAGCAGCAGGTCAGGGTGCCGTGGGGCGAGCCGTACGAGGCGGCGGCGTCGGCGGACGCGCCCTGGCCGGGCCGGCTGCCGGACCTGTGGCCGGCCGTGGTGCTGCGCGAGCCCGCGCCGGTGCGGGTGTTGGACGGGGCCGGGCTGCCGGTGACGGTGGACGGCCGGGCGGGGGTGTCGGCCCGGCCGGCCCTGGTCGTGGTCCGGGGCCGGGAGGAGCGGGTGGAGGGCTGGACCGGGCCCTGGCCGGCGGTCGAGTACTGGTGGGACCAGTCGCTCGCCCGCCGCCGGGCGCGGTTCCAGGTGGTGGTGGACGGCGGCCGGGCGCTGCTGCTCACCGTGGAGGGGGGCGAGTGGCACCTGGAGGCCGGCTACGACTGACGGCCCCCAGCAGGACCGAACTCCAGCAGGACCCGGGGGAGCAGGACCAGCACGAGAACGACGAAGGCAACCCCGATGGGCTTCACCAGTCACCCCACCCTTCCGTGGAGCGAACTGCACCGCCGGCTGACCGGCGCCGCGCCGGACCGCACGGTCGTTCCGCTGCGCCGCCCCGCCGAGGAGCCCTCCGCCCAGGAACTCCCTACCCAGGAACCCCCCGCCGCGACGACCGGGGGCACCGCCGAACCCTGGGCCGAACTGCACGTCCACTCCGCCTTCAGCTTCCTGGACGGCGCCAGCGACCCGGAGGACCTGGTCGCCGAGGCGGCCCGGCTGGGCGTGGAGACCCTGGCGATCACCGACCACGACGGCCTGTACGGCGCCGTGCGGCTCGCCGAGGCGGCCCGGGGCACGGGCGTGGCCACCGCCTTCGGCGCCGAACTGACGATCCGTCACCAATCCGGCACCGAAAGCGGCACTGAAAGCCGCCCCGGAAGCCGCCGCGAAAACGGCCCCGGAAGCCGCCCCGAAACCGGCACCGAACACCTCCTGGTCCTCGCCCGCGACCCGGCCGGCTACCGCCGCCTCTCCGCCGCGATCGCCGCCGCCCAGATGGCCGGCGGCGCCAAGGGCCGCCCGGCGTACGACCTCGCCGAGCTGGCCGGGGCGCACGGCGGCCACTGGGCGGTGCTCACCGGCTGCCGCCTCGGCCGGGTCCCCGCCGCGCTGCCCGACCGGGCCGAGGCGGAGCGCCGACTGCGCACCCTCACCGAAGCGTTCGGCCGCGAGAACGTCCACGTCGAGCTGATCGACCAGTGGCTGCCCGGCGACGACCGGCGCAACGACGCCCTCGCCGCGCTCGCCGGAGAGCTGCGGCTGCCCGTCGTCGCCTCCACCAACGCCCACCACGCCGGCCCCGCCCAGGGCCGCCTCGCGCAGAGCCTCGCCGCCCTGCACGAGCGCCGCACCCTGCAGGAGGCGGCCGGCTGGACCAGGGCGTCCGGCACCGCGCACCTGCGCTCCGGCCGCGAGATGGCCGCCCGGCTGTCCCGCTTCCCGGGTGTCCAGCGCGCCACCGCCGAACTCGGCCGGGCCTGCGCCTTCGACTTCGCCAAGCTGGACCCGGAGCTGCCCGGCTACCCCGTCCCCGAGGGCGAGACCGAGATCAGCCACCTGCGCGCCCTGGCCGCGGCCGGCGGCCCGGCCCGCTTCGGCCCCGGCAACGCCGCCGCCCGCCGTCAGCTCGCCAAGGAGCTGGACGTCGTCGAGGACCTCCGGCTGGCCGGCTACTTCCTGATCGTGCACGACATCGTGGACTTCTGCCGCCGCGAGGGCATCTGGTGCCAGGGCCGCGGCTCGGCCGCCAACTCGGCGCTCTGCTACGCCCTCGGGATCACCGCCGTCGACCCGATCCACTACAAGCTGCTGTTCGAGCGCTTCCTCTCCACCGCCCGGGACGGGCCGCCCGACATCGACCTGGACATCGAGAACCGCCGCCGCGAGGAGGTCATCCAGTACGTCTACCGCCGCTACGGCCGGGCGCACGCCGCCCAGGTCGCCAACGTGATCACCTACCGGCCCCGGCTGGCGATCCGCGACGCCGCCCGGGTGCTCGGCTACCCGCAGGGGCAGGTCGACGCGTTCAGCCGGCAGACCGACTTCCGCTCCGCCCCCGGCGCGGACGCCGTCATCCCCGCCGACGTGCTCTCGCTCGCCACCCAACTCCACGGCCTGCCCCGCCACTTGGGCATCCACTCGGGCGGCATGGTGCTCACCAGGGAGCCGATCGGCGAGATCTGCCCGACCGAGTGGGCCCGGATGCCCGGGCGCTCCGTCCTGCAGTGGGACAAGGAGTCCACCGCCGGTGCCGGGCTGGTGAAGATCGACCTGCTCGGCCTCGGCATGCTCGCCGCGCTGCACGACGCCTGCGACCTGATCGCCGAACACCACGGCCTGCACTACGACTTGGCCGGCATCCCGGACGACGACCCGGGCGTGTACGCGATGCTGCGCCGGGCCGACACGGTGGGCGTCTTCCAGGTCGAGTCCCGGGCGCAGATGGCCACCCTGCCCCGGCTCAAGCCGGACCACTTCTACGACCTGGTGGTCGAGGTCGCGCTGATCCGCCCCGGCCCGATCCAGGGCGGCTCCGTCCACCCGTACCTGCGCCGCCGCGCCGGGGTGGAGCCGCCCGGCTGCCCGCACCCGCTGATGGAGAACGCCCTCGGCAAGACCCTCGGGGTGCCGCTGTTCCAGGAGCAGATGATGCAACTCGCCATCGACTGCGCCGGGTTCACGCCCGCCGAGGCCGACCGGCTGCGGCAGGCGATGGGTGCCAAGCGCTCGCACGAGCGGGTCGCCCGGCTGCGCGAGCGGCTGCTCACCGGGATGGCCGAGCGCGGCATCCCGCCCGAGGTGGCGCAGGACGTCTACGGCAAGATCGAGGCCTTCTCCAACTACGGCTTCCCGGAGAGCCACGCGATCAGCTTCGCCTACCTGGTGTACGCCAGCGCCTGGCTCAAACACCACTTCCCGGCGGCCTTCACCTGCGCCCTGCTGGCCAACCAGCCGATGGGCTTCTACTCGCCGCTCAGCCTGGTCGCGGACGTGCGGCGGCACGGCGTCCGGGTGCGCGGGGTGGACGTCAACGCCAGCCGCCCGCGCCCCACCCTGGAGCCGTACCGGGGGCCGACCCCGAAGCCGCCGCTGACCGCCGGTCGCCCGCAGCCCGCCATCCGGCTCGGCCTGGAGACGGTGCGCGGCATCGGCACCCCGCAGGCCGAGGCGATCGCCGCCGGGCAGCCGTACGCGGACCTGGAGGACTTCGCGCGCCGCACCGGCCTGCCCGCGCCCGCCCTGGAGGCGCTGGCCACGGCCGGGGCCTTCGACTGCTTCGGCCTGACGAGACGTCAGGCACTGTGGTCGGCGGGCGCGTTCGCCGGGATCTCGGCCGCGCTCATCCCCGGTACCACCCCCGGGGTCGACGCCCCGGACCTGCCCGGCATGAGCCCGGTCGAGGAGACCATCGCCGACCTGTGGGCCACCGGCACCTCCGCCACCAGCCACCCGCTCCAGCACCTGCGCGCCCACCTGGAGCGCGGCGGCGCGCTCCCCGCCGACCGGCTCCCGGACGTGCCGCCGGGGACGGCGGTGGTGGTCGGGGGGCTGGTCACCCACCGGCAGCGGCCGCCCACGGCCGGCGGGGTGCTCTTCCTCAGCCTGGAGGACGAGACCGGGCTGATCAACGTGATCTGCAACCGCCCGGTCTGGGAGTCGCAGCGCCGCACCGCCCTCGACCGGGCCGGCCTGCTGGTGCACGGCCTGATCGAGCGCGACCGCGGCGCCACCAACCTGATCGCCACCCGGCTCACCCCGCTCCGGATCGGCCTCTGAGCGCCGGCCGTCCGCAGTCGACCGGCGCCCGCCTCCGGGCGGGGTGGCCCACCCGGGCGGGGTGAAGCACCCGAGCGCCCGGGCGGGGTGAAGCACCCGAGCACCCGGGCGGGGTGAAGCCCGCCGGTGGGATCACCCCAGCGGCTGCCGCCCCTTGCCCGGCCCGCCGGCGAAGGCCTGGGCGATCGGCAGCCAGGCGTCCGCGACCGGTCCGGTCGCGCGGAGGGCGAGGTCGTCCCGGTGGCGGCGCTGGGTCACCAGCAGGCAGAAGTCCAGCGCCGGGCCGGTCACCACGTCCGCCGCGTCCGCCGGTCCGATGCTCCACAACCCGCCGTCCGGGGCGGTCAGTTCGAGCCGGACGGGCTGCTCCGGCGCCGGCCGCCGGTGCAGCGCGAAGGCGAAGCCCAGGGTGCGCAGCCCCAGGTGGGCGATGTGCCGCAGCCGGTCGGTGGGCTCCGGGGTGACGCCGAGCGCGTCCGCGACGTCCTGCCCGTGCGCCCAGGTCTCCATCAGCCGCGCGGTCGCCATCGACGCGGGCTTCATCGGCGGGCCGAACCACGGCAGTTTGGCGTCCGCCGGGGTCCTGGCCAGGGCCGCCCGCAGCTGCTCCCGCCCGGCCCGCCAGCGGGCCAGCAGGATCGCCGGCTCGGCGGCCGCGCCCTCCCGGGCGCCCGCCTCGACCGGGTCCCCGGCCGCCAGCAGTTCGCCGAACAGGTCGCCGAGCGCCGTCCCGAAGCCCTCCGGGTCGCGGGCCGCCAGCGTCGCGTAGTCGTCCGTCCAGGCGAGGTGGGCGATCTGGTGCGCGATCGTCCACCCCTCGGCCGGCGTCGCCCGCGCCCAGTCCTCGGCCGGCAGTCCGGTGACCAGTTCGTCCAGCACCGCGCTCTCGGCCGCCAGGTCCGCCAGCAGTCCGGCCAACACGTCCACCGCGCTCCTCGGGTGTGCCATCGCCTCCCCTTCGTCTCGGCCGCCCCGGCTACCCGCAGGTAGCCCCGGGCGCACCCTACGCCCGTGCCGCGCCCCGTTTCCGGCACTCCGCGAAACACCCACGTCAGGACTCTCGCCACGGCCCGCACCGCGTGGGACGATCGCGCGATGACGCGCGCGGACACCCGGCCGGCCGTGCCACCCGAGGCCCCCGGCGCCCCCGACCCGGGCCACCCCGGCCCCGATCTCGCCCCTGCCCCCACCCCCGCCCCCACCCCCGCGCCCGACCTCGACGCGCAGGCCGCCGACCTGGTGCGGACCGCGGTGCTCGGCGACCTGGCCCGCCGGGTGGTGGCCGAGTGCGGGGCGGACGTCGGGCTGGTCGGCGTGCCGGAGCCGCTGCCCGTCCGCGGCCCGGGGCGCGGCCACCGGCAGCAGGGCGGCGCCGGCCAGGGCATGGTGCTGCGCCACTGGGCCGGCACCCGGGCCGGACTGCTGCACGACCTGGCCGTCCCGGCCGGCACCGGGCTCGGCGGCCGGGCGCTGGTCGAGCGGGTGCCCAGCTGGGTCCCCGACTACCGCGCGGCGACCACCATCTCGCACCACCACGACGACGCCGTCAGCGCCGAGGACCTGTACGCGATGCTCTCCGTCCCGCTGGTGGACCCGGACGGCGGCGCGGTGCGCGGAGTGGTGTACGCCGCGCTGCGCGACGTCGTCCCGTTCGGGGACGTCCGGATCTCCGCGGTCGCCACCCTGGCCGCGACCGCCGGCCGGGCCCTGGCCGGGGCCGCCGCCTGGTGCCGGGAGAAGCCCCGGGCGGCGGCCCCCGCACCGCCGTTGACCCCGCGCGAGCACGAGGTGCTGCGCTGGGCGGCGACCGGCCGGACCAACCCGGAGATCGCCGCCCGGCTGGGGCTGACCTGCAACACCGTGACCGGCTACCTCAAGTCCGCGATGCGCAAGCTGGGCGTCCGCAACCGCACCGAACTCGCCGTCGCCGCCCGGGAGTCGGGCCTGCTCGACCGAGCCTGAGCGTGACCCTGAGCCCGAGCCGCCCGCTCGACCGAGGCGCCCGGCCGGGGCCCGAGCGGCAGGCCCTAGTTCACCTTCCGCTCCCGCCCGGCCCAGTACGGCTCGCGCAGCCGGAACTTCTGCAGCTTCCCGGTGGCGGTGCGCGGCAGGGCGTCCCGGATCTCCACCGAGGTCGGCGACTTGTAGCCGGCCAGCCGCTGCTTGCAGTGGGCGATCAACTCGGCCTCGGTGACGCCCTCCCGGCCCTCCCGCAGGACCACCAGCGCCTTGACCGTCTCGCCCCACTTCTCGTCCGGCACCCCGATCACCGCGGCCTCGGCCACCGCCGGGTGGGCGTACAGGCAGTCCTCCACCTCGATCGAGGAGACGTTCTCCCCGCCGCTGATGATGACGTCCTTCTTCCGGTCGGAGATGGACAGGTGGCCGTCCGTGACGGTGCCGCCGTCGCCGGTGTGGAACCAGCCGTCCCGCAGCGCCTCGGCGGTGGCTTCCGGCTGCTGCCAGTAGCCGTCCAGCACGGTGTTGGAGCGCACCAGCACCTCGCCGGAGCCGTCCACCTTCAGCTGCGTGCCGAGCGTGGGCGCGCCGGCCTGCACCAGCTTCTCGGCCCGCTCGGCGGCCGGCAGCGCGTCCCACTCGGCGCGCGAGCGGTTGACGGTGACGGCCGGCGAGGTCTCGGTCAGCCCGTACAGCTGCATGAACTCCCAGCCGAGCACCTCCTCGACCTGCTGCACCACCGAGGTCGGCGGGGGAGCGCCGGCCACGATCATCCGCACCTTGTCCCGCCCGGGGACCGGGCCGTCCCAGTCGGCGGCCGCGTCGAGCACCATCTGCACCACGGCGGGCGCGCCGGACAGGAAGGTCACCCCGTGCCGCTCGACCCGGCGCAGGATCTCCGCGCCGTCCACCTTGCGCAGCACGATGTGCCGGGCGCCGAGGCCGGTGAGGGAGAACGGCAGGCCCCAGCCGTTGGCGTGGAACATCGGCAGGGTGTGCAGGTAGACGTCCCGGTCGTTGGCGCCGTAGTGCAGGCCCATCAGGGTGGCGTTGAGCCAGATGTTGCGGTGGGTGAGCTGAACGCCCTTGGGGCGGGCGGTGGTTCCGCTGGTGTAGTTGATGGTGGCGGTGTCGTTCTCGGAAATCCCGTACGGCTTGGGGGCGTTGTCGAAGTCGTAGAGCAGCGCGTCGCTGTCCGCCCCGATGACGAACTTGTGCTTGGCCACCACCCCGCCCAGCGCGTCCGCGAGTTCGGGGTCGACCAGCAGCACGGAGGCGCCGCTCTGTTCGACGATGTACGACACCTCCTCGGCCTTGAGCCGGAAGTTCACCGGGACCAGCACCCGGCCGTAGCCGCTCACCCCGAAGAAGGAGGTGAGCAGCCGGGCCGAGTTGTGCGACACGATCGCGACCCGCTCGCCCGGCCCGACGCCGAGCCGGTCCAGCCCGGCCGCCTGCGCCCGGGCCAGTTCGGCGATTCGCCGGTAGCCCAGTTCGCCCCAGGATTCGGCGGGCTGCTCGGGCTCGTCGACGATGCCGACCCGGTCGCCGTAGACCAGCTCGGCCCGGTCGAGGAAGTCCATCACGGAGAGTGGAATCTGCATGCGCCCACTGTCCTCTCCTCACGGCCCCTTGCACACCCCCGATCGGGGGTGTCACCCGCCTGTCGAGACGGCTCCCGCCACACCGGCCCGTTCCACACCGGCACCAGAACCCGCACCGGCACCGGCCCCGCCCCCGGCGGCCGCCAGCGCCGCGGCCAGCCGGTCCCGGGCCTCGGTCTGGGCGGCGATCCGGCGCTCCAGCACCGCCAGCCGCTCCCGGACGATCCGCAGCACCCGCTCGGACGGCGGGCCGGCCAGCACGTCCCCGTCCAGGCAGCCCAGCAGCGGCCGGACGTCCTCCAGGGTGAGCCCGACCGCCAGCAGCGCCCGGATGTTGCGCACCCGTACGACCGCCGAATCCCCGTACTCCCGGTAGCCGTTGGGCGCGCGCTCGGAGTCGATCAGCCCGGCCTGCTCGTAGTGCCGCAGCGCCCGCGGCGTACTGTCGGTCCGCCGGGCCAGCTCCCCGATCCGCACCCGCGCGGCCCCCGTCCGTCTCAGCCCACCAGCGCGCCCCCGTCGACGGACAACACTACGCCGGTGACGAACGACGCCTGCGGCGAGGCGAGTCGGGTGATCGCCCAGGCGACCTCCTCGGGCCGGCCGATCCGGCCCAGCGGGGTGTGCTCCAGCTGCCATGCGCGAACTCCCGCCCGCTGTTCGGGGCTGAGGCCCGCGTGCTCGCCGATGGGCGTCTCGATCGCCCCCGGTGCCACCGCCACCACCCGGACGCCGCGCGGCGCCAGCTCCACCGCCCAGCTGCGGGTGACCGTCTCCAGCGCGGCCTTGCCCGCCGCGTACACCGCGTTGGACGGCCAACCGCGTTGCCCGACCGCGGTGCTGACGTTGACGATCACGCCCCGGCTCCGCTCCAGCGCGGGCAGCGCGGCCTGGCCGAGCAGCACCGGGGCGACCAGGTTGGTGCTCAGCTGCGCCTCGACGCCCGCCCGGGTGTAGCCGCCGATCGCCCCACCGCCGCCGGTGACGCCCGCGTTGTTGACCAGCACGTCCAGCCGCCCGAACCGCGCCAGCGCCGCCCCGACGACCGCCTCCGGCGCGTCCGGCCCGGTCACGTCCGCGACCAGCGGCTCGATCGCCTCCGGGTACGCGGCCGCCGCCTCCGCCAGCGGCTCCGGCCGCCGTCCCACCGCCAACACCCGCGCCCCTTCGGCCGCGAAGGCCCGCGCGGTCGCCCGCCCGATCCCCGTCCCGGCCCCGGTGACCACCACCACCCGCTGCTGAACCATGTTCTCGTCGCTCATGCGAGAAGCCTCCGACCCTGCCGCCAGTGTCAAGGTCAAGTCGGGCCCGCGATGACCACCCGGGCCCGATCCCTGCTAGGAAGGTCCCCGACGCACGGTCACACCTCCACGGGGAGAGCACTCATGAGCGACCAACGGCCCGCCACCCTCTTCGAGGCGGTCGGCGGCACCGACGCGCTGCGCCGCCTCAGCCGCACCTTCTACGACGGCGTCCTCGCCGACCCCCTGCTCGCGCCCGTCTTCGCCGACTTCACCGCCACCCACATCGAGCACGTCGCCGTCTGGCTGGCCGAGGTGTTCGGCGGCCCCACCGCCTTCACCGACGAACTGGGCGGCCACCAGGCCCTGCTCCGCGCCCACCTGGGCCTGGCCATCACCGAGGAGCAGCGGCTGCGCTGGATGGAGCTGATGGCCGGGGCCGTCCGCCGGGAGCTGCCGGACGACGCCGAACTGCGGCGCCGGGTGCTGGACTACTTCGACTGGGGCACCAGGATCGCCGAGGACGTCTCCGCCTCCCCGGCCGGCACCGACCTCGGCGAGCCCGGCCCGATCCCGCACTGGGGCTGGGAGGGCCTGGAGAAGTGACCGTCGCCCTCGACACGCCCCCGACAGCGGACGGCCTGCTGCTGCGGCCCTTCGAGGACGCCGACGCGCCGGCGCTGATCGAGGCCTACCGGGACGAGACGCTGCGCCGCTTCACCCGGATCCCGCTGGACGACCCCGAGCAGGCGGCGCACTGGCTCGCCCTGCAGTACGACGGCTGGGCGGCGGGCACCCGGTACAGCTTCGCCGTCCTCGACGCGGGCCGGCTGGTCGCGAACGTGGCGCTCAAGCGCGGCACCCCGGGCGGGGAGACGGCCGAGGTGGGCTACTGGACGGCGGCCCCGGCGCGCGGCCGGGGCGTGGCGCCGCGCGCGGTCGAGGCGGTGACCGCCTGGGCGTTCGAGGCCTTCGCCGTGGACGGCCTGGACGGCCTGCGGCGGATCGACCTGCTGCACCAGGTGGACAACCACGCCTCCTGCCGGGTGGCGGAGAAGAGCGGCTACGCGTTCCGGGAGGTGCTGTCGGCGCTGCCCCCGGAGTTCCCGCTGGACGGCCACCGGCATGCCCGGAATCGGCTGGACGTACCGGAAGCGGGCAGGTGAGAGTAGGCGCATGGCTTCTCTGGTACGACATGTGACGATCGATTGCGCCGACCCGTTCGCCCTGGCGGGCTTCTGGGCGGAGGTCCTGGACGGCACCCTCGCCGAGGACGACAACCCGGGCGACCCGGAGGCGGTGGTGGAGTCGGCCGGCGCCTCGCTGCTGTTCATCCGGGTGCCGGACACCAAGTCGGTGAAGAACCGGGTGCACCTCGACCTCCAGCCGCAGGGCCGCACCCGCGACGAGGAGGTCGAGCGCCTGCTCGCCCTCGGCGCCACCGTCGTGGGGGACCACCGCGAGCCGGACGGCAAGGGCTGGGTCACCATGGCCGACCCGGAGGGCAACGAGTTCTGCGTGGAGCGCAGCGGGCCCGAGCGGATCGCCACCGGCGACGCGTAGCGAGCGTCACACGGGAGGGTGAGCGCCCGGGCCGTCGCAGAAGACCCGTCCGATAATCGACCCTGTCCGAGGCCCCGCCTCCGCGCGCACCCCCAGGCAGGTACCCCATGGTCGCAATCGCCGTGATCGGCGCCAACGGCACCATCGGCCGCGCCGTCGTCGCGGAGGCGGCGGCGCGCGGGCACGAGGTGACGGCGGTGGTCCGCGATCCGGACCGCTACCGGGGCGGCGCCGGGGCGGCCTCCGTGGAGCGCGGGGACGTGCTGGACCCGGCCGACGTGGCCCGGGTCGCGGCCGGTCGGGACGCCCTGGTGAGCGCGGTCGGCGGCGGCGACGGCCCGGGCCACCTGGCGCTGATCGAGCCCGCCGCCCGCTCGCTGGTCGCGGGCCTGCGGACGCTCGGCGACGCGGCGCCCCGGCTGGTCGCGGTGGGCGGGGCTGGCAGCCTGGAGACGGCCCCGGGCGTGCGGGTCTGGGACACCCCGGGCCTGCCGGAGCCGGTCCTGCAGATCATGCACGCCCACGGCGCCGCCCTGGACTACTACCGGACGGTCTCCGACCTGCGCTGGACGGTGCTCAGCCCGTCCGCCGAGATCGGCCCGGGGGAGCGGACCGGCCACTACCGCACGGGCCTGGAGCAGTTGCTCACCGACGCCGGGGGCCGCAGCCGGATCTCGGTGCCGGACTTCGCGGTCGCCCTGGTGGACGAGATCGAGCAGCCCGAGCACATCGGCGAGCGCTTCACCTGCTGCGCCCTGTGACCGGTCAGCCCAGCTGGATCGACCGCTTGGCCAGCCCCATCCAGAAGCCGTCGATGACGCTGCGCTGGCTGTCGAGGTCGGCCTCGCCGGCGCCCAGGGTGACGAACAGCGGTGCGAAGTGCTCGGTGCGCGGGTGGGCGAGGCGCCCGGCCGGGGCCTTGTGCTCGAAGTCGAGCAGCGCGTCGAGGTCGTGGGCCGCCAGCGCGCGCCTACCCCAGTCGTCGAACTCGGCCATCACCGAGGTGACCCGGCCGTCGCTGCTGAGGGCCCGCAGGTTGTGGGTGAAGAAGCCGCTGCCGACGATCAGCACGCCCTCGTCGCGCAGCGGGGCGAGCTTGCGGCCGATCTCCAGCAGGCGCTGCGGGTCCAGGGTGGGCAGGGAGACCTGGAGCACCGGCACGTCGGCGTCCGGGTACATCTCGACCAGCGGGACGTACGCGCCGTGGTCGAGCCCGCGGTCGGGGATGTCCTGGACGGGCGTGCCGGGGGCGCGCAGCAGCTTGCGCACGCGGTCGGCCAGCTCCGGCGCGCCGGGGGCGGCGTAGCGGACCCGGTAGTAGTGCTCGGGGAAGCCCCAGAAGTCGTAGACCAGCGGCGCGGTGGTGACGGCGCCGAGGGCGAGCGGCGCCTCCTCCCAGTGCGCGGAGACCATCAGGATCGCCCTGGGCCGGGGCAGGTCCGCGGACCAGGCGGCGAGTTCGCCGGGCCAGACCGGGTCGTCGGCGAGCGGCGGCGCACCGTGCGACAGGTACAGGGCGGGCATGCGCGCGGGGGCCGCGGTGCTCATGACGTCCTCCTCGGACTGCTCGGAGCGGGCTGCTCGGAGCGGACTGCTCGGAGCCGGTCGTTCGACCATAGGTAGTTCAAATTTGAACCTCTACGCCTTCGACGGTACACCCCGGTTCGAATTTGAACAACAGGAGTAGGCTTCGTGCCATGTCCTCACTGAACGAACCCCGCTGGCTCGACCAGGACGAGATGGCCGCCTGGCGGGGCTTCGTCACCGCGAGCAACCTGCTCAACCGCCGGCTGGAGCGCCAGCTCAAGGAGGACTCCGGCCTCTCCCACCAGCAGTACGAGATCCTGGTGCACCTGTCCGCCGCCCCCGGCGACTCGCTGCGGATGACCGAACTCGCCGACAAGCTGGTCACCTCCAAGAGCGGCCTCACCTACCAGGTCACCCAGCTGGAGAAGGCGGGCCTGGTCGCCCGCCGCTCCTGCCCCAGCGACGTGCGCGGCGTCATCGCCGAACTCACCGACCAGGGGCGGGAGATGCTGCGCATGGCCGCCCCCGGCCACGTCGCCCTGGTCCGCGAGCTGCTGATCGACGTGCTCACCCGCGAGCAGCTGGCCGTGCTCGCCGAGGGCCTCGGCGCGGTCGGCGCCCGGCTGCGCCGCGACGAGACGTACTGACGGGACCTACCCGAGCCCCGCCGCCCGCTCCCGCAGCAGCTCCCGCTCCCGCGCGTTGCGGGTGAGCTCCGCCGCCCGCTCGAACTCCGCCCTGGCCTCCGCCGTCCGCCCCAGCCGGGCCAGCAGGTCGCCCCGCACGCTCGGCAGCAGGTGGTACGAACGCAGGGCCGGCTCCGCCGCCAGCGCGTCCACCAGCTCCAGCGCGACGGCCGGGCCGTGGGCCATCGAGACGGCCACCGCCCGGTTCAGCGCCACCACCGGCGAGGGCGTCAGCACGAGCAGCCGCCCGTACAGCTCGGCGATCGTCGCCCAGTCGGTGTCCTCGTACCGCCGCGCCTTGGCGTGGCAGGCGGCGATCGCGGCCTGCACCGCGTACGCCCCGGTGCCGGCCCGCTGGAGCGCGTCGAAGCCGCGCCGGATCAGCAGCCCGTCCCAGCGGGCCCGGTTCTGCTCGGCCAGCAGCACCGGCCGCCCGTCCGGCCCGGTGCGGGCGCGGGTGCGCGAGGCCTGGAACTCCAGCAGCGCGGCCAGCCCGTGCACCTCGGGCTCGCCCGGCATCAGCGCGGCCAGCTGCCGGGCCAGGCGCAGCGCGTCCTCGCACAGCTGCGGGCGCAGCAGGTCGTCCCCGGCGGTGGCCGAGTAGCCCTCGTTGAAGACCAGGTAGACGACCTCCAGCACGGAGGACAGCCGGCGCGCCCGGTCCTCCCCGTACGGGACCTCGAACGGCACCCCGGCCTTGGCCAGCGTGCGCTTGGCCCGGACGATCCGCTGCGCCACCGTCGCCTCGGGCACCAGGAAGGCGCGGGCGATCTCGGGGGTGGTGAGCCCGCCGAGCAGCCGCAGGGTGAGCGCGATCCGGGCGGGGGCGGACAGCACCGGGTGGCAGGCGGTGAAGATCAGCCGCAGCAGGTCGTCGTCGATGTCCTCCGGCCCGGCCGGCTCCTCCGGCGCCGCGACGTCCTCCAACGACCGCCCCACCTCGGCGAGTTTGCGGGCGTAGACCTCCCGGCGGCGGACCAGGTCGATCGCCCGGTGCTTGGCGGCGGCCGTCAGCCAGGCGCCCGGGTTGTCGGGCACTCCGGCTGACGGCCACTGCTCCAGGGCGGCGACCAGGGCGTCCTGGGCCAGCTCCTCGGCGATGCCGACGTCCCGGACGATCCGGGCGGCCGCCGCGGTGATCCGGGCGGACTCGATCCGGAACACGGCGTCGACGGCGGCCCTGGTATCCCTCTGCGTCACGGCCACCCATCAGAGCAGCCGGGGCGGCGGGCGGCAAACGCCGACACGGCCAGGGCCACGGCTACTTCGGCGGCTCGGGCGCCTCGTCGATCTGCCGGACCTCCGCCTCCACCTGCCAGGTCACCGGGTGGGTCTGCAGGAAGCGGCGGGTCCACTCCAGCGCCTCGGCGGTGTCCTTGCACTGGAGGATGGCGTAGCCGCCGACGACCTCCTTGGTCTCGGTGAACGGCCCGTCGGTGTAGTCGATCTTCCCGTCCGCCCAGCTCAGCCGGGTGCCCTGGGCGGTCGGGGTGAGCCCGGCGGTCTCCAGCATCACGCCGGCCCTGGTGATCTCGTCGAACAGCGCGCCCATCCGCTGCTCGAAGCCCGGGTCCGGCTCCCATCCGTCGCGGGCCTGCTCGTCGATGCGGATCAGCGTCATGTAGCGCGGCATGGTGACTCCTCGGTCGGACGGGCGGGGCCTCTCCCCGCCTCTCACCCCTGCGTCGAACGGGCCGGCGCCGGATCGACACCCGGCCCGGAGAATTCTCCGCCGGGCGGCCCGCCCGGGCCGGGAAAGCCGCTCGCCCGGCCCCGCTTTCCGTGTCAACATGCCCTATATGGGGACGATTCTGCACGGCACCCTCGTCACGCTCCGCCCGGCCACGGCCGAGGACGTTCCGGCCCTGGCGGCCATCCGCGGCACGCCCGAGGTGTTCGCCCGCTGGCGCGGCGGCGACGACCTGGCCGACGAGATCGCCACCGAGCTGGAGTCCCTGGAGATCGAGACCTTCGCCATCGAGGTGGGCGGCAAGGTGGTCGGCGCCGTGCAGTGGTACGCCAACAACGACGACGAGTACCGGCACGCCGGCATGGACCTCTACCTGGACCCGTCGGTGCACGGCGTGGGCCTGGGCACCGACGCCGTCCGGACCATGGCCCGGCACCTGGTGCACGAGCACCACTACCACCGGCTGATCATCGACCCCGCCGCCGACAACCTCGCCGCGATCCGCTGCTACACCAAGGTGGGCTTCCGCCCGGTCGGCACGATGCGCCAGTACGAGCGCGGTCCGGACGGCACCTGGCACGACAACCTGCTGATGGACCTGCTCGCGGACGAACTGGTGGACGGCTGACGGCCCTTCGCGCGGCCCCGGTCCCCGGCCGCGCCCGGTGCCAGGGTGTACAGACATCTTGTCCGCCACCCGGCCTGAGCTGTACAGACACCTCACCGCCACAGGAGCGATCGGAATTGATCGCCTGGCGTTCTTCCCGACGTACCGAGCGGTAGCTAGCGTTCCCCCGCCGATCCCGGCGACCGGTCACCCCGGGCGCCGGGTCACACCGGATCGACGGATCCCTCCCCAGGAGAACGCCCATGCTCTCGCGCCGCACGGCCACCGCCCTCACCTCGGCGGCCGCCGCCGCACTGCTGCTCGGCGGCACCGCCCCGACCGCCTCCGCCGACACCACCGCGGCGGGCCCCGCCACGCTGTCGGTCTTCGCCTTCAACGTCGACCTCGGCACCGCCGTCGTCGACAGCACCCAGAACGAGCAGGCCGCCCGCCGCACCCCGGTGATCGAGCAGATCGTCCGTCAGCACAACGCCGACGTGGTGATCCTGGACGAGCAGTTCAACAACAGCTCGACCGCCGACATCAACGCCAAGCTCGCCGACCTCTACCCGTACCGCACCCCGGTGGTCGGCGGCACCTGCTCCGGCGGCGGCTGGACGGGCGTCAGCGGCAACTGCTCCAACTCGTGGTTCGTCATCAACGGCGGCACGATGATCCTCTCCAAGTACCCGATCGCCGCCCAGTACGCCCACGTGTTCAGCAACTCCACCTACGGCACCTGGGACTACCACGCCAACAAGGGCGCGGCGCTGGTCAAGGTGAACAAGAACGGCAGCACCGCCTGGGTGGTCGGCACCCACCTGCAGGCCGACGAGTCCGACACCTCCACCGACACCACCCAGTCCACCCGGCTCGGCCAGCTCGCCGAGATCCGCGCCTGGGTGGACGGCATCGTCGGCAGCGCCGCGCCGGTGCTGATCGGCGGCGACCTCAACGTCGAGTACTTCCACGGCCAGAGCCGCGGCGACTACGCCAACGCCCAGAACGCGGTGAACGGCGTGCTCGGCACCCCGGCCACCGACCCGGGCCAGAGCCTGAACACCATGGACTGCCCGGCCTCCTCCTGGTGCCAGTACATGGCGGGCGTCGAGACCTTCCCCAAGGACTACCGGGACGACCTCGACTACATCGGCTACCTGAACGCCCCCGGCCGCCCGGTGCCCGCGTCGATGTCCACCGTCAAGGTCGACTTCGACCCGCAGGCCGGCTGGACGCCCGGCCAGGTGGACACCAACGCGCCCAGCGACCACTACCCGGTCGAGGCCACCTTCCAGCTCAACTGACGCACTCCCGACCGGCCGTGACGTCAGCCCGCGGATGCCCCGGATGCCGCGGGCCCCGGGCAGCCGCAGGAGCGCCGCAGCACCAGCCGGGCCGGGAAGGTCCGGGTGCCGCCCGCGCGCCGCTCGGGCCCGCCGAGCACCAGGTCCAGCGCGGCCCGCGCCATCTCGTCCTGCGCGGTGGTGACGGTGGTCAGCGCGGGCCCGGCGATCACCGCCTCGGCGATGTCGTCGAAGCCCGCCACGGCCAGCTCCTCCGGCACCCGGATGCCCAGGTCGTCGGCGGCCCGCAGCAGCCCGATCGCCTGGTCGTCCGTCGCGCAGAACACGGCGGACGGCCGGTCTGGCCGGGCCAGCAGGGCGAGCGCCTCGGTGTGCGCCCGGACCCGGTCGAACGCCGCCGGGACGAGCCGGCCCTCGGCCGACAGCCCGGCCTCGGCCAGCGCGGCGGCCCAGCCGTCCGTCCGGCAGGTGACCGGGTCGTGCGGGCTGAGCGCGAAGGTGCCGCCGAAGCAGTGCACCTCGGTGTGCCCGTGCCCGAGCAGGTGGCGCACCACCTCGCGGGCGCCGCCCTCGTCGTCCGCGACCACCGAGACGCTGCCGGGGCTCTCCGCCCGGTGGTGCAGCAGCACGACCGGGGTGCCGTCGACGGCGTCGAAGCCGCTCAGCCCGGGGGTGGCCGGGTCCTGGGTGACCAGGATCAGGCCGTCCACCTGCATGCCGAGGAAGGCCCGGATGTAATGCGCCTCACGCTCGTCCGCGTAGTCGGAGTTGCCGATCAGCAGCAGCCGGCCGTGCTCGGTGGCGGCCTGCTCGACGGCGTGGGCGAGGCCGGCGAAGAACGGCTGGCGGGCGTCCGGCACGACCATGCCGAGCAGGTTGGTGCGCCGCCGCGCCATCGCCTGGGCGACCCGGTTGGGCCGGTAGCCGAGCTCCGCCACGGCCGCGAGCACCCGCTCGCGGGTCGCGGCCGCCACCGGCCGCGGCCCGTCGTTGATCACATAACTCACGACCGCCGTGGACGTCCCCGCCAGCCGCGCCACATCGTCCCGTGTCACCCTCGCCATGACGGCGAGCCTACACAGCGCCTCCGACCAGCGCGTTTTCCGCGTCCGGGGGAGGCCCCGATCGGCCCGCCGCGGTTGCGGACCGGCCGCCGCTGCCCGCAGGGTGGCTGGACAGGACGCCGTCACCGCCGACCCCGGGAGCTGGCCGATGAGCGCGCCGCCGCACCGCCGGGCGACTTACGGACGGCCGAAGGTCCGGATCCACGGCCGGGCGCGCGCCGTGGCCGCCCCGCCGCCGCACCCGAGGGTCCGGCCCTGGCGGGCCTACGCCGTGGTGGCGGTGATCGCGCTGCTGGTCGCCGCCGGGCTGCTGCTCTACGTCGACGAGCGCTCCAGCCGGGGCCACGCGCAGGTGGCGGGCGCCGCCCCCGGCCCGGACTTCCTGGAGGTCGACGTGGTGCTCCAGCGGGTGGACGCGTCCGCGCAGACGCTCAGCGCGAAGGTCCTGGCCCAGCCGCACGGCGCCCTGGAGGCACCCGGCGGCGCCCTGGTGCCCGCCCAGGACCTGGTGCTGGAGACCAGTTCGCTGGAGCAGACCGTGCTCAGGTACCCGGCCGGGCAGCAGATCGCCTCCACCACGGTGGCGTTCAACCTGTACGGCGGCCGGGTCACCGACTACCCGTTCGACCGCTACCGCACGGTGGTCGGCTTCCAGGCCACCGTGGGCGGGCGGCCCGTCCCGGTGGTGATCGGGATCGAGGAGGCCGATCCGTTCTTCGCCTTCAGGCGGGACACCGAGGACCGCGAGGGCACCGCGGTGGCGATCACCGAGCGGATCAGCCGCTCCCGCAGCACCTTCATCCTGGCCTGGTTCATGATCGGGGCGATGTGGGCGCTGGCGTTCTCCGTGCTGATCGCCGCCTGGCTGATCGTCCGGCAGCGGCGCGGCCTGCTCTGGCCCGCGCTGAGCTGGATGGCGGCCACCCTGTTCGCCCTGGTCGGCATGCGCAACGCGGCGCCCGGGAACCCGCCGATCGGCTCGCTGCTGGACTACGCGGCGTTCTTCTGGGCGGAGCTGCTGGTCGCGGTCGGCCTGACCATGGTCGTGGTGCGCGGCGCCCGGGTGGAGGGCGGCCACCGCGATCCGCCCGCGCGCGACCGGCCCCGGTACGACCGGCCGTAGGGTCGCTCCCGGGGTGCCCACGGCGGGGCCGGGGGCGCCGTCGTGGCCGCCACGCGCTCGATGTCATTCCCGCCGGGCCCCCGGCGGGTCGTCGGAGGGGGGAACCTCGTCATGTCGGAAGTCGGTTCGGCGGTGCCGGTGGCCGTGCTCACGGCGGCCGTGCTGCACGCGGTCTGGAACGGTCTGGCGCACCGGATCCCGGACAAACTGGTCGGCTTCACGCTGATCAACCTGACCTACACCGCCTGCGCCCTCGTCCTGGTGGCGGTCAACCCGCTGCCGGCCGCCGGCTCCTGGCCGTACCTGCTGGCCTCGACGGCCGTCCAGACGATCTCGACGGTGCTGCTGCTGCGCGCCTACCAGCTGGGCGACTTCGGGCAGATGTACCCGATCGCGCGCGGCTCGGCGCCGCTGCTGGTGGCCCTGCTGTCGGTGACGGTGCTCGACCGGCCGCTGGGCGGCGGCGAACTGCTCGGCGTGCTGGTGATCTGCTGCGGGCTGATCGGGCTGGCCCTGGCCAAGGGCGTGCCCGGGCGGGCGCAGCTGCCCGCCCTCGGGGCCGCCGCCGGGACGGGCGTGATGATCGCCGTGTACACGGTGCTGGACGGCAGCGGCGTCCGGCACGCCGGGTCGGTCGGCGGCTACGTGGCCTGGCTGTTCCTGCTCCAGGGGCCGGTGCTGGTGCTGGTCGTCCGGCTCCGGCGCGGCCCCGGGCTGCTGACCGGCGCCCGCCCGGTGCTGGCGGTGGGCGTGGCGGGCGGGGTGCTGTCGCTGACGGCGTACGGCCTGGTGGTGTGGGCGCAGTCCCGGGGCAGCCTGGCCGCGATCGCGGCGCTGCGCGAGACCAGCATCGTGATCGCCGCGCTGATCGCCACCGTGGTGTTCCGCGAACGGCTGGGGCGGCTGCGGATGACCGCGGCCGCCACCGTGCTGGCCGGGATCGTGGTGCTGGAGCTGGCCCGGCCCTGAACCCGCCTCCGCGCAGGGGGAGTTCAGTCCGGGACGAGCACCGTCAGCGAGGTCTCCACCAGGTGGAAGCCCAGCGACTCGTAGACCCGGCGGGCCGGGTTGCCCTCGCTCACCACCAGGGACACGTCGGCGCCGCCGCGCGCCGCGAGGTCGGCGATGCCGCGGCGCAGCAGGTCGGCACCGAGGCCGGGGTAGCCGCGGGCCGGGTCGCGGAACACCTCGGCGACCCAGGGCAGGCCGCCGCGGTCGGTGAGGGTCAGCCCCGCCACCACCCGGTCCTCGCCGTCGACGGCGAGCAGGCTGGACGGCAGCACCGGGCCGATCGCCTCCCCGGCGAGCAGCGGGCCGAGCCGCTCGGCGACCGCCCGCGCGTCGTCGCCCGGGAAGTGGTCCACGTGGCCGGGGGCGAAGGCGGCCCGCCAGGCCGCCAGCAGCTCCTCGGGCCCGCGGTCGGCGGGCACCGCCCGGATGCCGTCGCGCAGCGGTGCGTCGGCCCAGTCGGCGGGCGGGGGGTCGGCGCGCAGGTCGCGCCGCAGGGTGTGGGCGTGCCGCAGCACGGTCGCGCCGCGGGCCAGCAGCGCCTGCCCCACCGCGGGCTCGGCGGACACCACCCAGCCGGGCAGTTCGGCGCGGATGAACCCGGCCGGGTCGGCCGCCGCCGCGGAGCCGTCCAGCACCTCCAGCAGGTCGGCCCACGGCCGGCCCTCCCGTTCGCCCGGGAGGTAGCTCAGCACGGGCACGCCGTCCCCGTCGTGCCTGGTCACCCGGTCCGGTTCGGTCATGGCCCACCCCTGTCGCGAGATCGTTCGCCGGCGGCCCATGCTGACCACGAACGGGCCCTCGTGGCAACCGGATTCCCGTCGGCGACCGGGCGTCAGCCGACCACGGCGGCGCGGACGCAGAGCACGTCCGGCAGGTGGGAGACCAGCAGCCGCCAGCTCTCGCCCTCGTCCCGGCTGCCGTACACGTCGCCGGTGCGGTTGCCGAAGTAGATCCCGGCCGGGTCGGCGTCGTCGGTGCGCAGCGCGTCGCGCAGCACGATGCCGTAGTGGTCCTCGTCGGGCAGGCCGGCGGCGAGCTGCTGCCAGCTGTCGCCGCCGTCGTTGGTGCGGAAGACCCGGCAGCGGCGCCCGGGCGGGATGCGGTCGTCGGAGCCGCCGAGCGGGAAGAGGTAGGCGGTGTCGCCCCGGCGCGGGTGGGCGGCGACGGCGAAGCCGAACTCGGCGGGCAGCCCGTCCACGATCGAGTGCCAGCTGCCGCCCCAGTCGTCGCTGCGGTAGACGCCGCCGTGGTTCTGCAGGTAGAGCCGGTCGGGGTGGGCCGGGTCCGGGGCGATCTTGTGGACGCACTGGCCGAACTCGGGGTACTGGCGGTCGGGCGGGAAGAACTCGGCGCGCAGGCCGGTGTTGGAGGGCTGCCAGCTGTCGCCGCCGTCCTTGCTGCGGTAGACGCCGCCGCTGGAGACGGCGACCAGCAGCCGCTGCGGGTCGCGCGGGTGGGTGAGGATGGTGTGCAGGCCCTGGCCGCCGTAGCCGGCGCCCCACTCGGGCCGCTGCGGGTGGTCCCACAGCGACTCGACCAGGCCGAAGGTCTCGCCGCCGTCCGTGGAGCGGAACAGCGCGGCGGGCTCGGTGCCGGCGTAGACCACGCCGGGCGCCTCCGGGCCGGCGGGCTGGAGCTGCCAGACCCGGGTGAGCGAGGCGCCGGTGGACTCGGGGAAGCGGACGGCCGGCCGGGGCGGCTCGAACCAGCTGGCGCCGAGGTCGTCGGAGCGCCAGACCGACGGGCCCCAGTGGCTGCTGTCGGCGCCGACCAGGAGTCTGGTCCGGTTGTCGCGGCGGTCGACGGCGACGGAGTAGATCGCGTTCATCGGGAAGTGCGGTCCGCTGAACTCCCAGTCCAGCCGGTCGCCGCTGCGGCCGAGAAAGAGGCCCTTCTCCGTTCCGACCGCCAACAGCACCTCGGTCATGCCTCACACCACCTCGTCACGAGCACGGCCCCCCGGGACGGCCCCCGACTGCCAGTGTCCCGCCGTCCACCGTTGGTCACATCTCGCCGCGCCGCCGGCCCGGGGGGCGACGTCAGCCCCGGCAGCCCTCCAGCAGCCGCAGCCAGACCTCGCTGATCGTCGGGTAGGCGGGCACCGCGTGCCAGAGCCGGTCGATCGGCACCTCGCCGACCACCGCGACGGTCGCCGAGTGCAGCAGTTCGGCGACGCCGGGGCCGACCAGGCAGGCGCCGACGATCACCCCGCGGTCCAGGTCGAAGACCACCCGGGCCCGGCCGCGGTAGTCGTCGGCGTACAGCGAGGCCCCGGCGACGGCGCCGATCTCGTGGTCCACCGCCTTGACCCGCAGCCCGGCCTCCTCGGCGGCCGCCAGGGTCAGGCCGACCGCGGCGACCTCCGGTTGCGTGAACACCACCTGGGGCGCGCCCGCGAGGTCGGCGGACGCGGCGTGCGCGCCCCAGCGCGAGGTGTCCAGCGTGCGCCCCTGGGCGCGGGCGGCGATCGCCGCGCCCGTGATCCGGGCCTGGTACTTGCCCTGGTGGGTGAGCAGCGCCCGGTGGTTGACGTCTCCGGCGGCGTACAGCCACCCGCCGTCCACCCCGAGCACCGTGCAGCTGTCGTCCACCTCCAGCCAGTCGCCCGGCTTCAGGCCGATCTGCTCCAGCCCGATGTCGGCGGTGCGCGGGGCCCGGCCGGTCGCGTACAGCACCTCGTCGGCGGTCAGGTCCCCGCCGTCGTCGAGGGTGAGGGTCACCGGCCCGGAGCCGTCCGCCCGCCGCAGCGCGCCGATCCGCGCCCCGAGTCGCACGTCCACCCCGGCCGCCCGCAGGCCGTCCGCGACCAGCTCGCCCGCGAACGGCTCCATCCGGGGCAGCAGGCCGGCGCCGCGCACCAGCAGCACCACCTCCGAGCCGAGCGCCCGCCAGGCGGCGGCCATCTCCACCCCGACCACCCCGCCGCCGACCACGGCGAGGCGCCCGGGCACGGTGGGGGAGCTGGTCGCGTCCCGGCTGGTCCACGGGTGCGCCTCGGCCAGACCGGGCACGCCGCCGGGCAGCACCGGGCGGCTGCCGGTGCACACGGCGACGGCGTGCCGGGCGGTGAGCACCCGCTCGCCGCCGTCCTCGGCCTCCACCGCCACCGTCCGCACGCCCGCCAGCCGGCCGTGGCCGCGCACCAGCTCGATGCCGGTCTCCCGCAGCCACGTCACCTGGCCGTCGTCCTTCCAGTGCGAGGCGAACGCGTCGCGCCGGGCCAGCACCGCGGCCGGGTCCAGCCGCCGGTCGCCCACCGCCTCCCGGACGCCGGCCACCGCGCGCGCCTCGTCCAGCGCCGCGACCGGGCGCAGCAGCGCCTTGCTGGGCATGCAGGCCCAGTACGAGCACTCGCCGCCGACCAATTCGGCCTCCACGACGACCGTGCGCAGGCCGGCCGCGGCCGTCCGGTCGGCCACGTTCTCGCCGGTCGGCCCGGCTCCCAGGACGATGACGTCGTACTCGTCGGCGCTGTCGGTCATGGCGGTCCTCCGTGCGGTCGCTCGCTGTCCACCGGTTCGTCCCCCTCCAGAGCCTGACCCGAACCGCCGTGGGCGGCCACTTCTGCGGTCAGCGCGCGGGCGGCTCCGCGAGCTCGGCCAGCAGCGCCGCCGTGTCGGCCGGGCGGGAGAACATCGGCCAGTGCCCGGTGGGCAGTTCGCGCAGCTCCCAGTTCGGCCCGGCCAGCGCGGCGAACCACGGGTGCCCGGCGGCGATCAGCTCCCGCACCTGCGCCAGCGGGAACGAGCAGCTGACGAGGGCCTGCGGCAGGGCGGCCCCGGCTCCGGTCAGCCGCAGCCGGTCCGTGTACGCGGCGACCGGTTCGGCGGTGGAGCGCTCGCGGATGCGCGCCAGCACGGCCTCGTCCAGGCCCTCGATGCTGGAGCCCTCGGCGGTCAGGACGTCCCACGGCGGCAGCGGCAGGCGGCCGTCGACCACCAGGGCCTCGGCGGCCGCCCGGTAGGAGGGCCGCCACATGTCGTACAGCGAGCCGCCGTCCGCGATCGGCCCGGAGTCCAGGTGGACCACCCGGCGGATCCGCTCCGGCATCCGGTCGGCGAGCCCGGTCACCGGGGCGCAGCCGCCGCTGTGCCCGACCAGCACGACCTCCCACAGGTCCTCCCGGACCAGCAGCTCGGCCAGGTCGGCGATGCGCTCCTCCAGGCCGAACTCGCCCTTCTCGCCGGCCCGTTCGGCCGTCCCGGGCAGGCTCACCGGGTACACGGCGTGCCCGGCGGCCCGCAGCGGCGCGGCCACCTCGTCCCAGGCCCAGGCGCCGAGCCAGAAACCGGGGACCAGTACGAACGTGCTCATGGGCGGATCGCTCCCGTCGTCGGTGGGGTCGCTGCTCCCGACGACTCTAGGGGGTGCCTCCGACATCGGGTGCGGACGCGGCAGGGCCCGGGGAGCACGTGCTCCCCGGGCCCTCGCACGGCAGCGGCAGCGGCAGCGTCAGGCCTGGCCCTCGGCCGCCGCCTGGTCCTCCGCGACCTTGCGCTTCACCTCGGCCATGTCCAGGTTGCGGGCCTGCCCGATCAGGTCCTCGAACACCGCCTCCGGCAGCGCGCCGGCCTGCGAGAACACCAGCACGCCCTCGCGGATGATCGCCAGCGTCGGGATCGACTGGATGCCGAACGCGGCGGCCAGCTCCTGCTGCGCCTCGGTGTCCACCTTGGTGAAGACGAGGTCCGGGTGCCGCTCGGCCGCCTTCTCGTACACCGGGGCGAACTGGCGGCACGGCCCGCACCACCCGGCCCAGAAGTCGATGAAGACGAAGTCCTTGCCCTCCGGGCCCGGGACGATCTCGTCGAAGTTCTCCTTGGTCAGCTCGACCGTGCTGCTCATCTCGCGATTCCTTCCCTTCCGGAGGCGGCGGTTCAGACCATGTGCCCGCCACAACGGTGGCCGTCGGCCGGGTATTCCGCTGAGCAGTCCGGCGGCGCCGTCCGTACTCCCGGGTGTCCGCTCCGATACCGAGTCCGGGAGCACCCATGCGCAGCACACCCCGCACCCGCCGGGCCGCGGTGCTGGCCGCCGGGGGTGCCGCGGTGGCGGCCCTGGTCGCCGGCTGCGGCTCCTCCGGCTCCGGTTCGTACGGCTCCGGCTCGTCCAGTACACCCGCGGCGCCCAGCACGCCGGCCGGCGCCACCCTGCAGACCGCGACCGACCCGAAACTCGGCACGATCGTCACCGACAGCGCGGGCTTCACGCTCTACCGCTTCGACCACGACAGCAACAACCCGTCGATGTCCTCCTGCACCGGCGGTTGCGCCACCCTCTGGCCGCCCGAGCGCGACGACGGCCACGTCACGGTGAAGGGCATCGACAGCAAGCTGGTCGGCAGCGTCACCCGCGCGGACGGCAGCAAGCAGGTCACCCTCAACGGCTGGCCGGCCTACCGCTACTCGCCGGACAGCAAGCCGGGCGACACCAAGGGCCAGGGCTTCGCCGGGATCTGGTTCGCGCTGACCCCGACCGGCGGAAAGGCGGGAACCACGACGAACACCACCCCCGCACCCGTGAACCCGACACCCGTGAACCCGACACCCGTGAACCCGGCGCCCAGCCCGCCGAGCAGCGGCTATGGCTACTGAGGGCCGCCGCCCCTCCTCGCCCGGGAGGCACAGGTGCGCAAGGATGGAACGGTGACCGAGGAGCACCCCGGGCGCGGCGACGCCGCACCCGGCAGGGGGGCGCCCGGCACCGGCGCGCCGGACGAGGAGCTGATGCGCGCCCTCTACCGGGAGCACGCCGGGCCGCTCTTCGGCTTCGTCCTCCACCTGGTCGCCGGTGACCGGCAGCGCGCGGAGGACGTCGTCCAGGAGACGCTGGTCCGGGCCTGGCGCAACCTCCACCGGCTCGACCCGCAGGCGGCCTCGCTGCGGCCCTGGCTGGTCACCGTCGCCCGGCGGATCGTCATCGACGACCACCGCAGCGCCCTGGCCAGGCCGCGCGAGGTGGACGCCGCCGCACTGGATCAGCTGCCCGCCGAGGACGAACTCGACCGGGCCCTACGGATGATGACCATCACGGACGCGCTGGGCGACCTCTCGCCCGCGCACCGCGCGATCATCGTCGAGACCTACCTGAAGGGCCGCACCGCCAAGGAGGCGGCCGCCGAACTCGGCATCCCGGCCGGGACCGTCCGGTCGCGGGTGTTCTACGCACTGCGCTCGCTCAGGCTCGCCCTGGAGGAACGGGGAGTGACATCGTGACCGACCGCCCCGACCGCCCCGACCGCCCCGACCGCCCCGACCGCCCCGACCCGGGCGACGCCCGGCACCTCGACGCGGGCGCGTACGTGCTCGGCCTGCTGGAGCCCGCCGAGCGCGCCGCGTTCGAACAGCACCTGGCCGGCTGCGACGACTGCGCCGAGCAGGTGCGCGAACTCGCGCCCGTCGAACCGCTGCTGGCCGAGTACGCCGCCTCGGCGCGGGCCGCCGGCCGGGAGCCGGCCGACCCCGTCCCGCAGCCCGGCGGGCAGCTGCTGGACCGGCTGGTCGCCGAGGTGGCGGCCGGCCGGCGGCGCGGTCGGGTGCGGCGGCTGGTGCTGGCGCTGGCCGCGACCGCGCTGGTGGCGCTCGGCCCGGTGGTCACGGCCGCGGTGGTCACCGGCGGGTCCGCGCCCGGCGTGGTCGCCGTCGCCGAGCGGTTCAGCGCCACCGACCCGGCCACCGGCGCCAAGGCCACTGTGGGCCTGGGCGGTGCCGCCTGGGGCAGCCAGGTCAGCCTCCAACTCTCCGGCGTGCAGGGCCCGTTGACCTGCCGCCTGGTCGCCGTGCCGCAGGCCGGCCACGGCCCCGAGCAGACGGTGACCAGCTGGACCGTCCCGGCGGGCGGCTACGGCTCGACGGGCAGCCCGGACGCGCTGCGCACCTCCGGCGGCACCGGGCTCCAGCCGGGCGAGATCGACCACTTCGAGGTGCGGGTCCAGAGCAGCGGCACCCTGCTGGTCGCCGTCCCGGCCCACGCCCGCTGAGCCCGCGCCGCCCGCTGAGCCCCCGCCGGGTCAGAACGCCGGGTGCTGGTGGTACACCGCCAGCAGCGCCACCCGGTCCGTGCCCAGGTTCCGCGGCCAGTGCGGGTTCGGCTCGCCGCTGTCGGTCAGGTGGTCCCGCCGCCACGTCCGCTGCCAGCCGACCCGCTTCACCGACTGGACGTGGTGCCACCACCGGCACGGGCACGGCACCAGCACCCACCCGCAGGAGCGGCACAGCTCGACCGTCCCGGGCCCGGCCTCGACGGGCACCGCCGACCCCTCCTCCCCGCAGGCCGGGCAGCCGGGCGGCTCGGCGCCGTCCAGCAGCGCGTTCTGCCGCCGGACGTACGCGGGCAGGCTCAACCGCGGGTGCAGGAACGGGTCGTGGTACCAGGCCGAGTCCGGCGCGTCCCAGCGGGGCCGGTCCCACCACGGGGTCCGGACCGGCCGGCGGAGGCCCGCCCGCTTCTCCGCCCGGCGCTGCGCGACGTGCTCCGCGAACCGCGCCAGCCACAGCTCGCGCGCCTCGTGCAGCTCCTCCACCGCCCGCACCAGCGCGTCGGGGTCGGCCTCCAGCCGGCGGGGGATCCGGGCGCTGAGCGTGAGGTGGTGGTAGGTCGCCCGCAGGCCGTACGGGGCGAACTCGGTCAGGCAGGTCCGCAGCGCGCTGTGCCGCCGGTGCGGCGGGAGGGCGGTGTCGTGCACCTTCGCCCGGTGGGTCCGGAAGCTGGTCACGGCGCGGGCTCCTCGGTGACGGGCTCGTGGGAGTCGGGCTCCTCGGTGGCGGGCTCCAGCTCCAGCGCCCGGGCGATCGCGCGCGTGACGGCGGCGGCGTGCCCGGGCAGCTGCCGCTCGGCCCACGGCCGCACCAGGCCGAGGAAGTCGCACAGGTCCTGCTCGGCCCCGGCGAGCAGCCGGCGCAGCTCGTCCACCGGCAGCTCGATCACGGGCGAGTCCGGGTCGTCCGGGGCCTGCGTCAGCCGGACCAGCCGGCCGAGGCGGGCGGCCCGGGGCGCCTCGCCGGTGGTCCACGGGTCGTGGCCGAACCAGACCACCCCGCCGCCGTCCGCCACCTGGTGCCACTCCCGCCACTCCTCCAGGCCGTAGCAGCAGCCCGGCTCGAAGACGGTGCCGGTGGCGGAGTCGGTGACGTACAGGCCGCCGGTGACGTACGGGTCCACGGTCAGCAGGCCGTGCAGGAAGGCGCCCAGGGGGTCCGCCGGGCGGGGGCCGCGCTCCTCGCCCGGCTCGGGGTCGACGTCGTTGAGCTCGGCCAGCCGGTGCACGGCGGTGCCGACCTGCTCCGGCGTCAGCCGTCCGTCCAGCACCAACAGCCCGGTCGGCTCGTGGCTCGTGGGCCACAGCGAGAAGCCTTCGGGGTCGTGGACTTCCAGGACGGGCCGCATCGAGATCATCCCGCGATGATGGCGGATTCCCACCCGCCCCGACCAGCGGGTTTCCCGGCCGTCCGGGCTGGCCTGGTGTTCACCCAGGGTGCGGCGCACCCTGGAGGAGTAACCGATGGAGGTGATCCGCCATGCAGACTCTGGTCGGTTGGCACATCGAGATGGAGTTCCGCGAGGAGGGCCCGCGGACGACCGCGGCCGCCATGCTCAGGCTCGGCGACGGGACGGAAGTGCGCGCCCACGGCTACAGCAGCCGCCACCCCTCGGACCCGGACCAACTGCGGGTCGGCGAGGAGATCGCGGGTGCCCGCGCGCTCAACGACCTGGCCTCGCAGCTGCTCACCAAGGCGCACGCCGAGATCCAGGAGGTCAACCCGCTGCCGACCCACCCGCTGTCGTGAGCGCCGCGCACCCGGACGACCGCGCCGGCCGGGAGCCGGGCCGCCCCCGCATCCCGCTGATCTGCCCGCGCTGCGGGCACGAGCAGCGGGTCGTGCCCGGCGGCCCCGACCGGGCGGTCCGGGTCGTGCACGTGGCGACCGGGCGGGAGGCCTGCGAGCCCGCCGACCTGGCCCGGGCGCCGGACGACGGGACCTGAACGCCGCCGGATCCGCATCGGGCCGCGCCGCCGGTCAGTTGACGCAGTACGTGCTCGGCGGCCGCCAGTCCGGTCCGAGCAGGCGCTGTTCCGGCTCGTTCAGCGTGATCCGGATGCCGACCGTCCCCGCCAGCCCGACCCGGAACCGGCTGCGGGCCAGCGCGAGCAGCGCCGGCAGGCCGTACTTGTTGATCAGCGAGGTGCGGTAGCGCGCGGTCGCGTCCTCGTCGCAGAGCCGGGCGCGGGCCGGGAGCCGGCGGCCGGTCGGGCGCCCGTGGGCGTCGCAGGGGCCGACCAGCACCCGGGGGTGGCGGCGGATGCGTTCGGCCTCGCCGGAGTGGGCCGGCGCCCAGAGGCCGAGTGCGGTCCCGTCGGCCACCACCCACAGCTGCGAGTCCAGCCGGCTGCCGTCGTCGCCGAAGGTGGTGAGCAGGAGGTACCTGCTGTCGGCGAGCTCGTCGGTTCGGTGGTGCACGATGTCCTCCCTCGGGCGCGGCCAGGGCGGTGCTGGGGCGGTGCTGGGGCGGTGCTGGGGCGGTGCGGTGTCCACGGGGACGCCGGGCGGGCAGTCCCGGTCCCGTGGACATTCTCGTCGACCGGGGCCGCCGGTTCGAGGGGGCGGGGGCTGCCCGGGCGAGGCGGTGGTGCGCCGCCGGGCGGGAAACGGCGAGCGGCCCGCCCGGGGCCCCGAAGGACACCGGACGGGCCGCGTACGCACCCGAGTCACCCCACGGCGGGGGGCGGTACGAGGGTCAGTGCGCCATCACCGGCACCTCGTCGTGCCGCGCCGCGCCCGCCTCCGAGCCCGCGCCGCCGCCGGCCGCGCCCGGCCGTCCGGCGTTCACCAGGGTGAAGGCGATCGTGGCGGCCGTCACCAGGATGCCGAAGGACACCCAGATCGCGGTCGAGAAGCCGTGCACCATGCCCTGGAGCTGCAGGGCCTTGGCGGCCTCCGGCGAGGTGGCGTGCGAGGTCAGCCAGCTGGTGGTGGCGCTGGCCGCGATGGTGTTCAGCAGCGCGGTGCCGATGGCGCCGCCGACCTGCTGCGAGGTGTTCACCATCGCCGAGGCGACGCCCGCGTCGCGCGGCTGGACGCCGTGCGTGGCCAGGCTCATCGCCGGCATGAACGCGGTGCCCATGCCGAGGCCCATCAGGATCAGGCCGGGCAGGACCAGCGCCGGGTACGAGGTGTCCATGCCGATGTGGGTCAGCAGGAACATGCCGACCGAGGCGGTCAGGAAGCCGGGCGCCATCAGGTAGCGCGCCGGGACGCGGGTCATCAGCCGGGCGCCGATCTGGGTCGAGCCGGTGATCATGCCCGCCACCATCGGCAGGAAGGCCACCCCGGTCAGCACCGGGCTGTAGCCGCGCACGACCTGCAGGTAGTAGGTCAGGAACAGGAACAGGCCGAACATGCCGATCACGGCCAGGCCCAGCGACAGGTACACCCCGCCGCGGTTGCGGTCCAGCACCACGCGCAGCGGCAGCAGCGGGGCCTTGACCCGGCGCTCCACCAGCACGAACGCGGTCAGCAGCGCGGCGGCCGCGGCGAACAGCGCCAGCGTGCTGCCGGCCAGCCAGCCGCTCGACTCGGCGCGGGTGAAGCCGTACACCAGGGAGACCAGGCCGGTGGTCACCAGCAGCACGCCGGGGACGTCCAGCTTGTTGCGGTTGCGGCCCTCGGCGGGCTCGCGGATGACCAGCACGGCGCCGGCGGCGGCCACGATGGCGAACGGGATGTTGACGAAGAAGGTCCAGCGCCAGTTCATGTACTCGGTCAGCAGGCCGCCGAGGATCAGGCCGATGGCGCCGCCACCGCCGGCGATCGCGCCGTAGATGCCGAAGGCCTTGGCGCGCTCCTTCGCCTCGGTGAAGGTCACCGCGAGCAGCGACAGCGCGGCCGGCGCGAGCAGCGCGCCGAAGACGCCCTGAAGGGCCCGGGAGCCGAGCAGCATCGCGGTGTTGGCCGCGGCGCCGCCGAGCGCGGAGGCGAGGGCGAAGCCGGTCAGGCCGACCACGAAGGTCCGCTTGCGGCCCCACAGGTCGGCGATCCGGCCGCCGAACAGCAGCAGGCCGCCGAAGGCCAGCGCGTAGGCGGTGATCACCCACTGGCGGTTGCCGTCGGATATGCCCAGGTCGCGCTGGGCGGAGGGGAGGGCGATGTTCACGATGGTCGCGTCGAGCACGACCATCAGCTGGGCGAGGCCGATGAAGATCAGGGCCTTCCAGCGCCTGGGATCGGCCGGCGTCGCCGGGCGGGCGTCGGTCTGGGACATGGGGGTACTCACTTCACGGTGCGTGGGGCGTGGGTGCGCACGATCGGCCGCCGTCGCGGCGGGGTCGACTGCCGTACGGGATTCGGGGCGTGCGGGGATCAGGCCGTGGCGGCCGGTCGGGGCGTCACGGGGTCGGTGCGGTGGTTCGGGCGGTGGTCAGTGCTGGGGCTTGAAGTCCTCGAAGGTCGCGGCCCGGCCGGGCAGCGTCGAAGGGGCGGGGGCACGCAGGCCGTCCAGGAACAGCTGCAGGTGCCGGTGGACGAACCCGTCGAGCAGCTGGCAGGAGGTGCCGGGCAGCGGGCGGGTCAACTGGCTGATCGCGATGAACAGGTCGCCGTGGTCGACGTCCGGCCGCAGCTCGCCCGCGGCCCGGGCGCGCTCCATCAGCCCGCTCACGGCGGACCGCAGGCGCTCCCGGATCTCGATCAACTCCGGGTCGTCCGGGTCGACGTGGCCGGTGAACAGCGGGCAGAGCCCGCCGACCTTCTCCGCGACGGCCGCGTGCGCGAACCGCTGCAGAGCGTCGAACGGACCGCCGCCGCCGGGGGCCGCGGCCTCGACCGTCGCCGTCTCGGCGAGGGCCAGGATGCGGTTCTTGACGAGCAGCGCCACCTCGCGGATCAGCGCCGCGCGGTCCGGGAAGTTCCGGTACAGCGTGGCATTGCCGACCCCCGCCCGCTTCGCGATCTCGTCCAGCGGCGCGTCCGCACCGTGCTCGACGAACGCGTCCCGGGCCGCCAGCACGATCCGCTCCCGGTTCCGGCTCGCATCCGCACGCAACTTCGGCGCACGCACACTCCCCTCGGGGCGGACCGACTCAGCGGCTGCGGTGGTCACGACGACTCCTCCAAGATACCGGGGAACTTCTCCCCGCTTAAGCCAACGTACTCGAAAACGGGGATTCCCTCCCCGCTATTTCCCCTCCTCATGTGACCTGCGTCACACTTGGCATCGGGTGCTGGAACAGGTGCGCTGAGCCCGGCCATGCCTTCCCGGGGGCCGTGCGGGTGTCGGCCTAGGCTGTGGGCGTCCCGGGCGGCCGGAGGGTCGTGGGAGTCGGGAGGGGCCCGGCGGCCGGGTGGGCGAGGAGGTTCGCGATGGGCAGCGGTGAGACGCCCGCCGAGGTGCGCTGTGTGGCGGCCGTGCCGTGCTGGGTGAGCCTGACGGCCCGGGGCCTGGAGGGTGCGAAGGGGTTCTACGGGCCGCTGCTGGGGTGGGAGTTCGAGCCCGGGCCGGACCGCTTCGGCCCGTACGTCCACGCGGTGGTCGGCGGGGAGGCGGTGGCCGGGCTGGGCGAGGCCGGCGGCGGGGCGATCCCGCTCGCGTGGACGGCCTACTTCGGGACGGAGAGCGCCGACGCCGCCGCCGACGCGGTGCGCGAGCGCGGTGGGACCCTGGCGGTCGGCCCGCTGGCCTTCGACGCCGGGCGGGTGGCCTTCGCCGCCGATCCGGCCGGCGCGCCGTTCGGGATCTGGGAGGGCCCGCCGGGCCGGGCCCGGCGGCTGGACCTGCCGGGCGCGCCGATGTGGATCGAGCTGCGCACTCCGGACCCGTTCGCGGCGGCGCTGTTCTACGGCCAGGTGTTCCGCTGGGACGGCCGCGACCCGGAGCGCTTCGAGGTCCGGTGGGAGCACGACCGGGTGGTGCTGCGGGCGGAGGGGCACAGCGTCGCGGCGCTGGCGAAGGCGCAGCCGAGCGGCCCGGCCGGGCTGCCGCCGCACTGGGAGGTGTCCTTCGCCGTCCCCGATGCCGACCGGGCGCTGGCCCGGGCCGTGGAGCTGGGCGGCGCGCCGGTCGGCACGGCCTTCGACTCCCCGTACGGGCGGGTGGCGCGGCTGCGGGACGTCGAGGGCGCCCGGTTTGCGGTGATCAGCCCGAAGAGCTGACCCGGTCCGCGGGCGGTCAGTCCGCCGGGCCGAGGGCCGCCCGCTCGGCCCGCAGCCGGTTGCCGAGCGCCGTCCGGGCCGCCGCGGGCAGGGCCTTGCGGGCGGCCGGGAAGAGCACCTTCTCCTCGCTGTCGAGGTGCCGCCGCAGGGTCTCGGCGAGGCCGGCGACCAGCGCGCCGAAGGCCGGGTCGGCCGGTCGCAGGCCCTGGAGGTCGGCGAGGTACTGTCCGATGGCCAGGTGGTCGTGGATGCCGCGGAACACCAGCGCCCCGCCGTCCGGGACGTCGTGCTGGACCACCGGGAACAGGTGCTCCTCCTCGGCGGCGCAGTGGGTGAACAGCAGGTCGGTGAGCCGGGCGAGCAGCTCGCCGCGCTCGGCGGAGCCCTCGGGGGCGGCCTCGATCCGGTCGAGCAGGGTGCCGAGCTCGCGGTGGTCGGCGGTGAACTCGCCGAGGATGTCCGGCCTGCGGCTCATGGCGTGACCGCCTTTCGCACGGAGTCACGGGCGGCCGCGGGATACCGGCCCCCGTACTGTCCAGTATCCGGCGCCGCGAGGCCGGCCGGAGCTCCCGGGACGGCCGTCACGCCCGGTCGCGGGCCCTCACTCCTGGTCGCGCCGCCCGGCGAGGGCGAGCAGCCGGGTCTGCGGGCCGGCCTTCTCGGGGACGGGCACGGGCGGGTCGAAGAGGCCGCTGGCGGAGAGGTCGCCGTAGTCGGCGAGCTGTTCGAGGGCGAAGTCGACCAGGTCCTCCGGCAGCCGGGTGCCGTGTCCGATGCCGGTGGCGAGGTCCCAGCTGTGGATGACGAGGTCGGTGGTCAGCTGGTCCAGGTAGTAGCGGCCGGAGGCGTCCCCGAAGGAGAGGTGGACGATCAGCTGGGTGGCGCCGGGGACGGCGAAGGCGCGGTCGGCGGCCCGGGCGGCGGCGGTCCAGGCGGCGACCGGGTCGTCGCCGAGCAGGTCGCCGTCGAAGCGGCCGCCGACCTCGGAGACGGTGGCGCCCATCAGCAGTTCGGGCACCCAGAGCTGTTCGCCGGTGAGGTGGTTGACCAGGTCGCGGACGCTCCAGTCGGTGCACGGGGTGGGGGAGTCCCACTGTCCGGGGGTGATCAGCCGGACGCGTTCGTCGAAGGCGGCCAGCGCCCGGGTGTACGGGCTGCGGTCCTCGGTCGCGTCCTGGTCGTGCGGGTTTCGGGCCATGCCTCCACCCTGCCCCGGCCCGGACGAGGGGCGCACCTCGCCCACGGTCCGTCAGTTGTTCAAATTCGAACTCCGGGGTACGGTCGAAGAGCGGCCGGTTCAAATTTGAACAACGGCGCGGCGGGGCGACGCCCCCTGCCCGGCCGCCCGCCCGCACCGCGATCGCCCTGGTGATCGCCCCGACCGGCGACCCCGACCGACGACCCCGACCGATGGAGACGCGCATGCCGAGCAGCAGCCCGAGCACGACCGCCCCCACCGCGGCCGCCACCGCCCCGGCCGCCACCGCCACGACCGACCGCCCGACCTGGAGCGCCGCCGCGCCCGCGGCGACCTCCCCGCACGCCTACGACGCCGGACTCCTGCTGCTGCGCCTGGCCCTCGGCCTGACCATGGCCGCGCACGGCAGCCAGAAGCTGTTCGGCTGGTTCGGCGGCGGCGGCCTGGACGGCACCGGCCAGTTCTTCACGATGAGCGGCTACCCGGCCGGCCACGCCATGGCCGTGGTCGCCGGTCTGACCGAGACCCTGGGCGGACTCGCCCTCGCGGTCGGCCTGTTGACCCCGCTGGCCGGTGCCGCGATCGTCGGCACGATGGTCAACGCGATCGCCGTCACCTGGGGTGGCGGCTTCTTCGCCCCGAAGGGCAACGAGTACGAGCTGCTGCTGACGGCGGCCGCCGCCGCGCTCGCCCTGACCGGTCCGGGCCGCTACGCCGTGGACCGCTTCCTGCCCGTGCTGCGCGCGCACCGGCTGGCGTACGGCGCGGCCGCCGTGGTGGTCGGCCTGGCGACGGCCGGAGTGGTCCTGCTGCTCCGGAAGTAGCCCGCGAGCTGCCAACTCCACCTCGGAGGGGCCGTGCTGACGTCACGTCGGCGCGGCCCCTCCGCCGCTGCGTCGCGAACCGCCCGGGCATCGCGCACCCGCCGAGGGCTATCCAACGTCATGTGATGTGTGCCATGGTACATGTCACACTCCCCACCGTGTTCCCGGCGGAACCGCCCCCACGCGGCCCGTCGCCAACGGTCCTCGCCACCCCCACCGGCCGTACCCCCAGTGCGGCCGACGACGGCCCGGAGGCCCCCACGTGAGTCCTGTACGTCTGCTGCGACTCCCGCAGCTGGCACGCTTGTTGACGTTCGCCCTGACCCTGCTCCTGGCACTCGGCCTGTTCGCCCCGCGCGGCCAGGCCGCCCCCGCCGCCCCCGCGAAGGGCGGCGGCACGCCCCCGGCCAGCGCCGCCCCCACCGCGCCGGCCCCGCAGCCCGCCACCGGCGCGGCCCGACCGGACGGCGACGAGCGGCGGTTCACCACCGCCGACCGGCGCGCCCCGCTCCCGGTGGACACCGCGCCGGCCGAGGCCAAGCCGGCCGCCAAGTCCCTGGCCGCCGAACAGCCGTGCAACGCCGGCGACTTCACCAGCCGCACGGGCAGCGCGCTGGTGCAGCAGATCACCTCCGCCGCCGTGGACTGCGTCAACCAGCTGTTCCAGCTCACCGGCACCGACGCGGCCGGCGCCTTCCGTGAGTCGCAGATGGTCACGGTGGCGAACGCGCTGCGCGACGCCGCCGTCAACTACCCGGGCGACAACAGCACTTCGGTCGAGCAGCTGGTGCTCTACCTGCGCGCCGGCTACTTCGTGCAGTGGTACCACAAGGACGACGTCGGCCCGTACGGCAGTGCCCTGCAGGGCGCGATCCGCCCGGCGCTGGACGGCTTCTTCGCCGGCGCGCACTCGCGCGACGTCACCTCCGGCAACGCGCAGATCCTGGGCGAGGCCGTCACCCTGACCGACAGCGCGCAGGAGAACACCCGCTACCTGTGGGTGGTCAAGCGCCTGCTGAACGACTACAACAGCGCCACCTGGAACCCGGCCGGCATGGCCTGGGCCGTGAACCCGGCGTTCACCGTGCTGTTCCGCGGCCACCAGCTGCCCGACTTCGTGGCGGCCGTCCAGGCCGACCCGAGCGTGCTGGACGCGCTGTCCGCCTTCGCGACCCGCAACAACGGCCAACTCGGCGGCGACTACGACGTCCTGGTCTACAACGCCACCAAGGAGCTGGGCCGCTTCCTGCAGTACCCGGCGCTCCAGGCGAAGGTCCGCCCGCTCGTCCAGGCGCTCGCCCAGCAGTCCGCGCCGAACGGCCGCACCGTCCACGAGTGGGCCGCGGTCGCCGAGGCGGTCGGCTACTACGACACCGCCAACTGCTCGTACTACGGCGTCTGCAACGCCTCCGACCAGCTCAAGTCCGGCGTGCTGAAGGTGAGTTACACCTGCAGCCCGAGCATCAAGCTGATCGCCCAGGCGCTCGACAGCACCCAGCTCACCAGCACCTGCTCCAGCCTGACCGGCCAGGACGCCTTCTTCCACTCGGTGGTGCGTGACAACGGCCCGGTCAAGGACGACAACAACACCACGATCGAGGTCGTGGTCTTCCACTCCTCGCTCGACTACCAGGTGCTGGCCGCCGCCATCTACGGCATCGACACCAACAACGGCGGCATGTACCTGGAGGGCAAGCCGAACGTCGCCGGCAACCAGCCGCGCTTCCTCTGCTACGAGGCCGAGTGGGCCCGCCCGGCGTTCCAGATCTGGAACCTCAACCACGAGTACACCCACTACCTCGACGGCCGCTTCGACATGTACGGCGACTTCGACGCCGGCATGACCACCCCGACCGTCTGGTGGGTCGAGGGCTTCGCCGAGTACGTCTCCTACTCCTACCGCAAGGTCGTCAACGACGGCGCGATCGCGGCCGCCGCCCGGCACACCTACAAGCTCAGCGACCTCTTCGACACCGTCTACGGCGACCAGGAGCGGGTGTACCGCTGGGGCTACCTGGCCGTGCGCTACATGCTGGAGCAGCACCGCGCCGACGTGGACGCCCTGCTCGCCAAGTACCGGGTGGGGGACTGGGCCGGTGGCCGCACGCTGCTCAAGACCACCATCGGCACCCGCTACGACGCCGACTTCGACAGCTGGCTGACCGGCTGCGCCAACGGCGGCTGCGCGACCACCCCGACCGTCCCGCAGGTGCCCGAGTGCACCGCCGCCGACACCCGCCAGCTGGCCGCGAACTGCGGCCGCAGCAACGTCGCCGCCACCACCGGCAACTACGCGCACTTCTACGTCTGGGTGCCGGCCGGCACCCAGCGGCTGACCGTCACCAGCGGCGGCGGCACGGGCAACGCCGACCTCTACTACAGCCCGTCCGGCTGGGCGTACACCAACGCCTACACGACGCGCTCGGCCGGCCCGGACAACTCCGAGACGCTGACCGTCACCAACCCGCCGGCCGGCTACGTCTACTTCAGCCTCTACGCCCAGCAGGGCTTCAGCGGGGTGAGCGTCGCCAGCCAGTTCTGATCCGACCCGATCCGACGCGAGCACACCACCGACCGCCCCGGCACCCCCGCCGGGGCGGTTCGGCGTCCGCGGTCCGTCCGCAAGGCGTCCACCCGGCGTCAGGCGCCGATCCGCACCAGTGCCAGGGTGATGTTGTCCGGCCCGCCGGCCTCGATCGCCGCCTTCCACAGTTCGAACGCGGCCTTGCCGTCCGCCCGCCCGGAGCCCTCGTCCGGCCGGGCCAGCAGCTCGGCCAGCTCCTCCTCGGGCACCGGGTCGGTCAGGCCGTCGCTGCACACCAGGTAGCGGTCGCCGGGCACCAGCGGCTCGGTCCGCACGTGCGGCTCGACGAAGGTGAGCCCGAGCGAGCCGCCGAGGGTCTGGGTGACCACCGAGGTGGTGCGCCGGCCGGGCGGCAGCGGCGGGCTGTCGTCCACGCTGACCCGGCGCAGCCCGTCCCCGTCGATCCGGTACACCCGGCTGTCGCCGACGTTGAAGGCCACCGCCCGTTCGGGCAGTAGCACCAGCCCGGCGACGGTGGTGCCCATCGCGGCCAGTTCCGGCTGCCCGGCGGTGGCCGCGTAGACGGCCCGGTTGCACTCCTGCAGCTCGGCCCGGACGGCCTCCTCGCCGTCCAGCCCGCCCCCGGCCGCCGCGAGCCGGCGGGCGACCAGGGCGCTGGCCACCTCGCCGCCGGGGTGCCCGCCGAGGCCGTCCGCGACGGCGACCACGCAGGGCGGGCCGAGCGGGAACAGCAGGGTCTGCGGGTTGGCGGTCACGGTGGCGCAGAGCGTCCACGGGCCGACCGCGAGGCTGTCCTCGTTGTGCTCCCGCACCAGGCCCTCGTGGCTCAGCGCGCTCACCGCGATGTACGCCGCCATCGGTCCGCCGCCCTTCCGGAAGCCCCCTCCCATTGTCGGCGCCGCTTGTCGGCGCCGCGCCCGCGCTCGTCGGCCGAGGGCGTTGGGGCCCGGTCCGGACACCGGGGAACAATCCCGCGCAGCCGGATGCTAGGGTGGTTGAAAGTTGGACTACATTGGACGACATGGACCCCTGGAGTGTGGTGGGCAGCATGCAGTTCGGAATCTTCAGCGTCGGTGACGTCACGCCCGACCCGACCACCGGCCGCACGCCCAGCGAGCACGAGCGGATCAAGGCGATGGTCGCCATCGCGCGCAAGGCCGAGGAGGTGGGCCTGGACGTCTTCGCGACCGGCGAGCACCACAACCCGCCGTTCGTGCCCTCCTCGCCGACGACCATGCTCGGCTACATCGCCGCGCGGACCGAGCGCATCATCCTCTCCACCGCGACCACGTTGATCACCACCAACGACCCGGTGAAGATCGCCGAGGACTTCGCGATGCTCCAGCACCTCGCCGACGGCCGGGTGGACGTCATGATGGGCCGCGGCAACACCGGCCCGGTCTACCCGTGGTTCGGCCAGGACATCCGCCAGGGCATCCCGCTCGCGGTCGAGAACTACGCGCTGCTGCACCAGCTGTGGCGCGAGGACGTGGTCGACTGGCAGGGCCGCTTCCGCACCCCGCTGCAGGGCTTCACCTCGACGCCGCGCCCCCTCGACGACGTGCCGCCGTTCGTCTGGCACGGCTCCATCCGCAGCCCGGAGATCGCCGAACAGGCCGCCTACTACGGCGACGGCTTCTTCGCGAACAACATCTTCTGGCCCAAGGAGCACTTCCAGCGGCTGATCGAGCTGTACCGCGAGCGCTACGCCCACTACGGCCACGGCACGCCCGAGCAGGCGATCGTCGGCCTCGGCGGGCAGGTGTTCATGCGGAGGAACTCCCAGGACGCGGTGCGCGAGTTCCGTCCGTACTTCGACAACGCGCCGGTGTACGGGCACGGGCCCTCGCTGGAGGAGTTCACCGCGCAGACCCCGCTGACCGTGGGCAGCCCGCAGGAGGTCGTCGAGAAGACGCTGACCTTCCGCGAGACCTTCGGCGACTACCAGCGCCAGCTGTTCCTGATGGACCACGCCGGCCTGCCGCTGAAGACCGTGCTGGAGCAGCTGGACCTGCTCGGCGAGGAGGTCGTGCCGGTGCTGCGCGCGGAGTTCGCCAAGGGCCGCCCGGCCGGGGTGCCGGACGGGCCGACCCATGCCGCGCTGGTCGCGGCGCGCGAGGCGAAGGCCGTGGAACCGGCCGAGGCCGAGTAGGCCGAACGGCCGCGGCCACGGAAGGGGCGGGTGCGCGGCGCACCCGCCCCTTCCGGCCGTCTGGGCGAGCGTCGGCCGCGCCGAAACGTCCACTGTGCGGTGTAATCGTACGGATGATCAGATTCATGCCGATCCGTGCCGCCGCGCACCCGGCCGCCGCACCCGAGGCGCCTGCGGACCCGGCCCCCGGGCGCCCGGCCCCCGCGCATCCGGCCCCCGCGCATCCGGCCCCCGGACAGGGAGGAACCGCCCCGTGCCGCCCGAACCCCAGGCCGTCCTCACCCCGCTGACCAGCGCGGCCGCCTTCCTCGTCCTCACCGTCGATCCCGGCGGTGAGGACGCGGTCCGCGATCTGCTGCCCGACCTCGCCGGGCTGCGCCGGGCCGTCGGCTTCCGCGCCCCCGAGGACGGCCTGACCTGCGTCACCGGCATCGGCTCCGACGTCTGGGACCGCCTCTTCGCCGGGCCCCGACCGGCCGCCCTGCACCCCTTCACCGAACTGGCCGGCCCCCGCCACCGGGCCCCGGCCACCCCCGGCGACCTGCTGCTGCACCTCCGGGCGCCCCGGACGGACCTCTGCTTCGAGCTGGCCGTCCGGATCACCGACCGGCTCGCCGGCGCGGCCACCGTCGTCGACTCCGTCCACGGCTTCCGCTACTTCGACGACCGCGACCTGCTCGGCTTCGTCGACGGCACCGAGAATCCGGAGGGCCGGGCCGCCGAGGCCGCCGTCCTGGTGGGGGAGGAGGATCCGGGCTTCGCCGGCGGCAGCTACGTCGTGGTCCAGAAGTACCTGCACGACCTGGTGAAGTGGAGGGCCACCGGCGTCGCCGAACAGGAGCGGGCGGTCGGCCGCACCAAGCTCGACGACATCGAGTTCGACGACGACGCCAAGCCCGCCGACTCGCACGTCGCGCTCACCACGGTGACCGGCCCGGACGGCGACGAGCGGCAGATCGTCCGCTACAACATGGCCTTCGGCTCCTTCGAGCGGGGCGGCGAGCACGGCACCTACTTCATCGGCTACGCCCGCGACCCGGGCGTCACGGAGGAGATGCTGCGCAACATGTTCATCGGCCGCCCGCCCGGCACCACCGACCGGCTGCTCGACTTCTCCACGGCCGTCACCGGCTCGCTGTTCTTCGTCCCCGGCGCCGACTTCCTGGACGCCCCGCCGCCCGCGCCGCGGACCGCCCCGCCGCCAGCCCCGCCGACCGCCGCGCCGTCCCGAGGGGCCCGGTCGGACGGCTCGCTCGGCATCGGCAGCCTCAGGCGGACCGCCGGACCGCAGACCTCCCGAACAGGACCTCGCGCATGAACAACCTGCACCGCGAACTCGCCCCCGTCTCGGCCGCCGCCTGGGCGGAGATCGAGGAGGAGGCCCGCCAGACCTTCACGCTGCACGTCGCCGGCCGGCGGGTGGTCGACCTGCAGGGCCCCGAGGGCGCCACCCTCGCCGCGGTCGGCACCGGCCACCTGAGCGGGATCGAAGCTCCCCTGGACGGCGTCGAGGCGCACGCCCGCGCCGCCCAGCCGGTGGTCGAGCTGCGGGTCCCCTTCACGGTCGGGCGCGCGGCCGTCGACGACGTCGAGCGCGGCTCCCGGGACTCCGACTGGCAGCCGGTCAAGGACGCCGCCCGCACCCTGGCCCGCGCCGAGGACCGGGCCGTCTTCGAGGGCTACCGGGCGGCGGGCATCGAGGGCATCCGGGCCGGCTCCGGCAACCCGCCGGTCCAGCTTCCGGCGGACGTCCGCGAGTACCCGGAGGCGGTCAGCCGCGCCCTCACCGAGCTGCGGCTGGCCGGCGTCGGCGGCCCGTACTCCCTGCTGCTCGGCGCCGAGGCCTTCACCGCCGTCAACGAGACCAGCGACCACGGCTACCCCGTCCACAACCACCTGGCCCGGCTGCTGGACGGCGACATCATCTGGGCCCCCGCCATCGAGGGCGCGTTCCTGCTCTCCACCCGGGGCGGCGACTTCGAGCTGTTCCTCGGCCAGGACGTCTCGGTCGGCTACCTCTCCCACGACACGGACTCCGTCCGGCTGTACCTGCAGGAGTCGCTCACCTTCCGCGTGTACACGGGAGAGGCGGCCGTCGCCCTCCAGCCCTTGGCGTGAAGGCTTCGTCCGTGTACGACACGCCCGTGACCAGGGCAAGGGTACTGAGTTCCTTTACGGGGGGTACTGAGTGCCGTATCCTCTCGATGGGGCCTCTGACACCAGTCGACGAGAGCTCAGGGCTGGCACTCAGTACCCTGGTCTCGACGTGAGGCCGAGGATCAGTGCACCCGCGCACCCGGGACAGGAGAGACCGCTCATGAGCTTGAGGATCGTCGTCTGCGTGAAGTACGTGCCGGACGCGACGGGTGACCGTCGTTTCTCGGACGACCACACCACGGACCGGGAGGGTGTGGACGGCCTCCTGTCGGAGCTGGACGAGTACGGCGTGGAGCAGGCGCTGCGGATCGCGGAGGCGAACGAGGGCGCCGAGGTGACGGTGCTGACGGTCGGTCCGGACGACGCGAAGGACGCGCTGCGCAAGGCGCTGTCGATGGGTGCGGACAAGGCCGTGCACGTGAACGACGACGACATCCACGGCACGGACGTGATCGGGACGTCGGCGATCCTGGCGAAGGCGCTGGAGAAGACCGGTTTCGACCTGGTGATCGGTGGCATGGCGTCGACCGACGGTTCGATGGGCGTGCTGCCGGCGCTGCTGGCGGAGCGGCTGGGTGTGCCGCAGGTGACGCTGCTGTCCGAGGTGTCGGTCGAGGGCGGCGTGGTCAAGGGCCGTCGTGACGGTGACGCGGCGACCGAGCTGGTCGAGGCGGCGCTGCCGGCCGTGGTCTCGGTGACGGACCAGTCGGGCGAGGCCCGCTACCCGTCGTTCAAGGGGATCATGGCGGCGAAGAAGAAGCCGGTGCAGTCGCTGGACCTGGACGACCTGGGCATCGAGGCGGACGAGGTCGGCCTGGCGGGTTCGTGGACGGCGGTCGAGTCGGTGGCGGCGCGCCCGGCGCGTACCGCGGGCACGGTCGTCAAGGACGAGGGCGAGGGCGGCAAGCAGCTCGCCGCCTTCCTCGCCGACCAGAAGTTCATCTAGTCCCACCCCGATCCAGCGAAAACACGGAGACATTGAGCAATGGCTGAGATTCTCGTCCTGGTGGACCACGCCGACGGTGCGGTCCGCAAGCCGGCCCTGGAGCTGCTGACCCTGGCCCGCCGCATCGGTGAGCCGTCCGCCGTCGTGCTCGGCGCCGGTGCCGCGGCCGCCGACATCGCGGCCAAGGCCGGCGAGTACGGCGCCGCCAAGGTGTACGTCGTCGACGGCGCCGAGTTCGCCGACCAGCTGGTCGTCCCGAAGGTGGACGCCCTGGCCCAGATCGCCAAGGCCAACGACGTCGCCGCCGTCCTGGTGACGTCCTCGGGCGAGGGCAAGGAGGTCGCCGCCCGCGTCGCGCTGCGCCTGGGCTCCGGCATCATCACCGACGCCGTGGACGTCCGCGCGGGTGAGGGCGGCCCGGTCGCCACCCAGTCCGTCTTCGCGGCCTCGTACACCGTCGACTCGCGCGTCAGCACCGGCGTGCCGGTCATCACCGTGAAGCCGAACTCCGTCGCCCCGGAGGCCGCCCCGGCCGCCGGCGCCGTCGAGAACGTGTCGGTGGAGTTCACCGGCAACGCCGCCAAGGTCGTCTCGCGCACCCCGCGCGTCTCGACCGGCCGCCCCGAGCTGACCGAGGCCGCGATCGTGGTCTCCGGCGGCCGTGGCGTCGGTGCCGCCGAGGGCTTCGGCGTCGTCGAGGAGCTCGCGGACGTGCTGGGCGGCGCGGTCGGCGCCTCGCGCGCCGCCGTGGACGCCGGCTGGTACCCGCACACCAGCCAGGTCGGCCAGACCGGCAAGCAGGTCTCCCCGCAGCTCTACATCGCCAACGGCATCTCCGGCGCCATCCAGCACCGGGCCGGCATGCAGACCTCGAAGACCATCGTGGCCGTCAACAAGGACCCCGAGGCCCCGATCTTCGAGCTCGCCGACTACGGCGTCGTCGGCGACCTCTTCGAGGTCCTGCCGCAGCTGACCGCCGAGGCGAAGGCCCGCAAGGCCTGATCCCGCGCGGGGAGCTCCCCGCACGGCACGCGAAAGGGCGTGGCACCCGGTACCCCCGGGGCCACGCCCTTCGTCGTCCGCCCGCTGCCCCTGGGCGCGGCACCCGGTACCCCGGGGCCGCGCCCTCCGGCCGTCAGTCGGCGAACGCGGCCAGGTGCTGGGTGAAGCCGCCCTGGGCGGGCGGCAGCGGGCGCGGCTCGGTGTCCGGCACCGGCTGCGACTCCTCCACGGGCAGCAGCCGCAGCTCCGACTGGTCGCCCTCGACCGGCTCCAGCCGCACCCGGGTGCCGACCGGCACGGTGCTGCGCAGCCCGCCGACGATGCACCAGACGTCGAAGCCCTCCGCCATCCGGATCAGCGACTTCTGCCGGACCAGCGGCGTGCGCGCCTGCTCGACCTCGCAGCGGCGGACCACGCCGGTGCCCTCGCTGGGCTCCAGCCGCAGGTCGGTGGAGCCGCAGGTGGGGCAGAGCAGCCGCTGGAAGGTCGGGTTGCCGCACCAGGCGCAGCGCTGGAAGTACAGCGTGGTGCAGCTGCTGTCGGTGTCGATGACTGAGTGGACCACGCTGTTCGTCTCCCTGCGTTCGGACTGCGCTGGGCCTGCGCTCGGCCTGCGCTCGGGCTGTGATCGGACCGGATCGTTCGGCAGAAGTTCGGCAGAAAAAGGATAGGGAACTCAGTGCCGCCCTGTGAAGGCACTGAGTTCCCTTTTTGCTGCGCGCATGCATAATGAAGGGTACTGAGTACCGTCGTGAACAGGAGTGCCGATCATGGGCCAGGACTTCGATCTCTTCCGGATCTCCGAGGAGCACCAGATGCTTCGCGAGGCGGTGCGTTCGCTGGCCGAGGCGAAGATCGCTCCGTATGCGGCGGAGGTGGACGAGCAGGGTCGGTTCCCGCAGGAGGCGTTGGACGCGCTGACGGCGAACGATCTGCACGCGGTGCACGTGCCGGAGGAGTTCGGTGGTGCGGGGGCGGACGCGTTGGCGACGGTGATCGTGATCGAGGAGGTCGCGCGGGTGTGCGTGTCCTCGTCGTTGATTCCGGCGGTGAACAAGCTGGGGTCGTTGCCGGTGCAGTTGTCGGGTTCGCCGGAGTTGAAGGCGAAGTACCTGGGTGCGCTGGCGCGGGGTGAGGGGATGTTCTCGTACTGCCTGTCGGAGCCGGAGGCGGGTTCGGACGCGGCGGGGATGTCGACGCGGGCGGTGCGGGACGGTGACTTCTGGGTGCTGAACGGTGTGAAGCGCTGGATCACCAATGCGGGGGTGTCGGAGTTCTACACGGTGATGGCGGTGACGGACCCGGAGAAGCGTTCGAAGGGGATCTCGGCGTTCGTGGTGGAGAAGGGCGACGCGGGGGTGTCGTTCGGGGCTCCGGAGAAGAAGTTGGGGATCAAGGGGTCGCCGACGCGTGAGGTGTACTTCGACAATGTGCGGATTCCGGCGGATCGGATGATCGGTGCGGAGGGGACGGGGTTCGCGACGGCGATGCGGACGTTGGACCACACGCGGGTGACGATCGCGGCGCAGGCGGTGGGTGTGGCGCAGGGTGCGCTGGACTACGCGAAGAACTACGTGCGGGAGCGCAAGCAGTTCGGGAAGCCGATCGGTGACTTCCAGGGGATCCAGTTCATGTTGGCGGACATGGCGATGAAGCTGGAGGCGGCGCGGCAGATGACGTACGTGGCGGCGGCGAAGTCGCAGCGGCAGGACGGTGATCTGACGTTCTTCGGTGCGGCGGCGAAGTGCTTCGCGTCGGACGTGGCGATGGAGGTGACCACGGACGCGGTGCAGTTGCTGGGCGGGTACGGGTACACCCGGGACTACCCGTTGGAGCGGATGATGCGGGACGCGAAGATCACGCAGATCTACGAGGGCACCAACCAGGTCCAGCGCATCGTGATGGCCCGCAACCTGCCGTAACGACCCCACGAACCGACACCCCGGCGGCCGGACCGGCGAACGGCCGGCCGCCGGGGCCGATGCCGCCGGCCGTCGGCGCGGGCCGATGCCGCGCGGCGGTGTTAAGTTGCCGGGAATGAGCGAGAAGGAAGAGCAGGACCAGCCCATGAACGACGGGCCCTCGAAGCCGGTGATGCGCGAGGCGCTGGTGGCCGCGGCCTTCGAGCTCTTCCTGGAGCGCGGCTTCGAGCAGACGACCGTCGACGACATCGTCTCGCTCGCCGGCGTCGGCCGGCGCTCCTTCTTCCGCTACTTCCCGGCGAAGGAGGACGTGGTCTTCCCCGACCACGAGCGCAGCCTCGCCGAGATGACGGAGTTCCTCGCCTCCGGCACCGGCGAGGAGGACCCGGTCAAGCACGCCTGCGACGCCGCCCGCCTGGTCCTGCGGATGTACGCCGAGCAGCCCTCCTTCTCCGTCCAGCGCTACCGCCTCACCCGCAAGGTGCCCGGCCTGCGGGCCTACGAGCTGTCGGTGGTCTGGCGCTACGAGCACACCCTCGCCGCCTACCTGCGCGGCCGCTTCGCCGACCGCCCGGACGGGCCGCTGCGCGCCGACGTGATCGCCGCCGCCGTGGTCTCCGCGCACAACCACGCCCTGCGCACCTGGCTGCGCTCGGGCGGCGAGAGCGACTGGGTGGCCGAGGTGGACGCGGCGATGGCCTTCGTCACCGAGACCTGGAGCGACCGCCCGGCCGAGCCCGCCGGGCCGGAGGGCGGGGCGCCGGACGACGACGTGGTGGTGCTGGTCGCCAGCCGCCGGGCCCCGCTGTGGCGGATGGTCCAGGGCATCGAGAGCGCCCTCGACGACCCCCGGCGGATCTAGGTCCGCTCCAGGTCTTCTGAACCGCCCCTCGGCACGGCCGTGTTGCGCCGTGTCAATCTCCTGTGTCGGTCAACCTCCTCGGGGGGACGGCAGGTGAACATCTCCCGATTCGGCCGTCCCGGCCGGCCTCGGTGCGCGATAAACGGAGGGACCCCCGCCCGGTCGGGCCGTCCCGGCTGACCGGTCGCCGACGCACCGAGGAACAGAGGCCCCACCCATGCCGATCAGCGACTACGGCGTGCTCGCCGCGAGCGCCGTCGACCGGCGCCGCGAGGGCGGCACCGACACCCCGCACTACCAGATCCACCTGCGCGACGAGCAGGGCACCGACTACCGCGCGGCGGTCAACGTGCTGTCCCAGCAGGCCCCGCCGGACCTGCGCTACTTCGCCTCCGAGGACTTCCGCCACCCCGTCACCGCCCTGCTGCCCAAGGCCGGCAGCGGCTGGACGGCGCTGCCCTCGCGGCCCGGCACGGCGAGCCTGGACTTCGTCCGCGGGCACCTCTTCGACCCGGCCGCCATGCGGGTGCTGCCGCCGGACGGCCCGGGCCCGGACGACCTCGGGGACCAGCTCGACGCCCACGTCCGGCGGGCGATCGGGGACAGCTCCGCCGCGGTGTACGTGTTCGGGCAGCGCTTCGGCCCCGAACCCGGCGTCCCGGACAAGGTGTTCGGCTTCCTGCCCGGCAACGGCGTGCACGACGTCCACATGAACCAGGGCAACAGCGGCCGGTTCAAGGCGGACGACGGCGTCTACCAGGACGGCGCCCTGCTCATCCACTTCCCCGCCGAGAACCGCTGGGCGGCGGTCTTCCTCGCCTTCCAGTCCCAGTCCTGGCACACCGACGACCGCACCGGCCACGCCGGTTCCGCGTCCGTCCCGCACCAGCCCGGCGCCCCGCGGCCCACCACCCACCCCACCCACTGAACCCGGCCCGCTGAACCGGCAGTCGACACCGGGCCCCTCGGCTGAACCGGAGGGGCCCGCCCGACGTTGCGTCAAGGGGGCCTGGGCAGCGGGTTTGCCCTACCTGTCATGTTCTGGTCGGATGGTGGCGAAAGGGCTGGTGTGGGGCGGTTGTTGACGGACGAACAGAGTGCACGTCAACGATCCGCCGAGGCCGGGACGGGCCGAGAGAAGGGCTTCATCCGATGATATGATCACGGCGCTTGCCGGGGGGTGGGGCGGGTGCGAGACAACAAGATCGCAGGGACGGTCCGGGCGGTGAACCCGGTACGGACGGTCAGCCGGTCACCCCAGAATTGACGGTAATTCAGCAGCTGGCCGCCAGTCTCCTGAAGTGAGTCCTATGACGCATTCCCTACAGAACCCAGTGCTCTGGGCTCTCCTCGTCGTCCTCCTCGGTGCGATCGCCGTCATTGTCCTCCAGCGCAGGGCGGCAGCGTCGACCCGCCAGGAGTTCGACGGGCTGAGAGCCCATTACGCCGCGTTGGAGAGCGATTTCTCGCAATCCGTCGAGGCGGCCCACGTGCGCGCCGACGAGGAGACCAAGACGGTCCTCAAGTCCGCGATGCGCACCCTCCAGGGCCTCGCCGCGGAGCAGCAGTTGGTCGTCTCCCGACTGCAGAGCAAGTACGGCGACTCGGTCATCCTGGAGGACCTCCTGGAGATCGACCACACGAACTCGCAGTTCGGCCGGCGGGCCCAGTCCATCGCGGTGCTCTGCGACGGCTGGCTCGGGCGCCAGCGCGAGGTGGCGTCGATCTACGACGTGGTGCGCAGCGCGCAGGGCCGGGTGCGGCACTTCCGGCGGGTGGAGATCCTCTCCCAGGTCGACTTCGGCATCACCAGCCGCGCCGTCGAACCGGTCGCGCTGGCACTCGCCGAACTGCTCGACAATGCTACCAGTTACTCCAGCCCCGACACGGTCGTGGAAATCAACATCCGCACCGTTCCGAAGGGCATTTGCATCGTCGTCGACGACGCCGGAATCGGCATGAACGACGAGGAGCGCGCCCGGGCGGAAAAGCTTCTGACGAGTGATCGGGTTTCCGGTGTCTCCGCACTCGGAAATCCGCCGCAATTCGGTTTCGCGGTGGTCGGCGTGCTCTGCGAGCGATTCGGCTTCGAGGTGTCCGTGGACTCCTCCTCGCCGTACGGCGGCGTCCGCGCGGTGCTCCTCCTGCCGCACGAACTCCTCACCGGCATGCCGGAGCTGAAGCCCGCGGCGCCGGCCCCGGCGGCCGCCGCCACCGGGCCCGCCGACCCGGCCCGGAACGGCTTCGAGACCAGCTCGGCCGTGCCCGCGACCGGCCCGGACGGCCTGCCCAAGCGCCGCCGCAAGCGCCCGATGGCCGTGGTGCCCAGCGCCCCGGCGACCGGCGCGCCCCAGGGCCCCGGCGGGCGGCAGGACTTCGCCCCGCAGGGCTACCCCACGCAGGGCTATGCCGAGCAGGCCCACCCCGAGCAGGGCTACCCCGCGCAGGCCTACGCCGCGCCGGCCTACCCCGGGCAGGGCTACGCAGCGCAGGGCCACGCGGCGCAGGGCTACGACACCCAGGGGCTCGGCGCTCCGGGCTCCGGTGCGCAGACCCGCTCCGGCGCCCGTTCCGGCGCGGAGACGGCGGCGATCATGGGTGCCTTCCAGCGAGGCACGCAGTCGGGTCGGGCGACGAATCCGAACGCCGCGGAAACGACGAGCAGCACACCTGCTGCAGGCAGTGAAGGACATGAGGTTCCGTGAACAACGATCTGTCATGGATGCTTGACAGTGCCTTGGAGATCCCCGGTGCCCTGCACGCCGTCCTGATATCCGCGGACGGCCTGCTGATGGCCCGGACGAAGGACTTCGACAAGGACGACGCGGACAGGGTCGCCGCCGGCATGAGCGGCGTGCAGTCGCTCAGCCGCTCGCTCGCCTTCTTCTGCAACGGCTCCAACCAGCAGTGGCGGCAGACCCTGGTCGAGTTCGACGGCGGCTGGGTCTTCCTGATCTCCGCGGGCGAGGGCGCCTACCTCGGCGTCTCCGCGTCCCCGGACGTCGACATGGCGGACATCACCTTCCGGATGCAGCAGCTCGTCGGCCAGCTGGGCAAGGCGCTGATGACGCCCCCGCGCGAGAATATCGGCGCGCGCCGATGACCACCCCGGACGAGCAGCCGTCCGAGGCGCCGCCGCTGGTGCGGCCGTACGTCATCACGAAGGGCCGCGGCCTGCCCGATGACGAGCAGTTGTCGCTGATCACCCTGGTGACGGCGGCGGACGACGAGCAGCGGCGGCCCACCCGCCGACTGACCCCGGAGGAACAGGGGCTGCTGGAGTTATGTGCCGCGGGCTACCTCACGGTGGCCGAACTCGCGGGACACACCCGGCTGCCCCTGGGGGTGGTGCGGATCCTGCTCTCGGGCCTGACGGAGGGCGGCTTCGTCATCGTCCGGCCGCCGGTCGAGCGTGCCTCCCTGGTGGATGCGCGAATCCTTGAGGAGGTGCTGAATGGACTCCAGGCCAAGTTTGGATGAGCGGGCCTACGTCCGCGGCGGGGAGACCCAGACTGCCGTCAAGATTCTGGTGGTCGGGCACTTCGCGGTGGGCAAGACGACCTTCATCGGGTCGATCTCCGAGATCACGCCGCTCTCCACCGAGGAGCGGATGACCCGGGCCGGCGAGGCGGTCGACGACCTCAAGGGCGTCAAGGGCAAGACCACCACGACCGTCGCGATGGACTTCGGGCGGCTGACCCTCAGCGACCGGGTCGTCCTCTACCTGTTCGGAACGCCCGGGCAGCTGCGTTTCGTGCAGATGTGGGAGGACATGGCCCGCGGCGCCCTCGGCGCGCTGGTGCTGGTCGACCCCGACCGGCTGGCGGACTCCTTCGCCGTGATCGACCTGATCGAGCAGTACGGGCTCGACTACGCGATCGCCGTCAACCGGTTCGACGGCACCCCGGTCTACGAGGAAGCGGCGCTGCGCGACGCCCTGGACCTCCTGGACGACACCCCCGTCGTCACCTGCGACGCCCGGGACGAGAAGTCCTCGGCCGACGCATTGATCACACTGGTCCGCCATCTGCTGGACCGTGCCAACTAGGAGCAGACATGGACGCTGAGTCCACCGCACTCGTGCCCCCGCCCGGGTGCCCCGCCCACGGCACCGGCGCCCGAATACCGCTGTACGGACCGGAGTTCGCGGCCGACCCGCACGCCTACTACGACTACATGCGGCAGTTCGGCGCGACCACGGCCGTCGAGCTCGCGCCGGGCGTCGAGGCGACCCTCGTCACGGACTACACCGCGGCGCTGCAGATGCTGCAGGACCCGGCCTCCTTCCGGAAGGACTCCCGCCGCTGGCGGGACCTCAAGGAGGGCCGCGTCCCCGCCGACAGCCCGGTCCTGCCGCTGCTGGCCTACCGGCCCAGCTGCATGTTCAGTGACGGCGTCGAGCACCTGCGGCTGCGTCAGGCCGTCACCGACAGCCTCGCCAGGGTGGACTCCCGCCGCCTCACCCAGCGCACCCAGCAGATCTCCGACTACCTGATCACCCAGTTCAGTTCGCGCGGCTCCGCCGACCTGGTCGGCGAGTACGCCAAGCAGCTCCCGCTGTTCGTGTTCACCGAACTCTTCGGCTGCCCCGCGGACATCGGCGACCGGGTGCTGTTCGGCATGTCCGGCATGTTCGACGGTGTCAACGCGGGCAAGGCGGCCGAGGTCCTGGTGCAGGCCACCGCCGACCTGGTGACCCTCAAGCGGACCAAGCCCGGCGACGACGTCACGTCCTGGCTGATGCAGCACGAGGCCGGCCTCAGCGACGAGGAGATGGCCCACCAGCTGGCGCTGCTGCTGGGCGCGGGCGCGGAGCCGCTGCGCAACCTGCTCGGCAACACCCTCCACCGGCTGCTCACCCACGACCAGTACGCCCACCGGGGCGGCCTGATCTCGGACGCCCTCGACGACACCCTGTGGGACAACCCGCCGCTGACCAACTTCCTCTGGCACTACCCCGCCGGCGACATGGAGTTCGCCGGGACGAAGCTCGGGACCGGCGAGCTGGTGATGGTCAGCATCGCGGCCGCCAACAACGACCGGGTGCTCACCGCCGCACGACAGTCGGGCAGCAACCGGGCGCACCTGTCGTTCGGCGCCGGCCCGCACGCCTGCCCGTCCAAGGAGATCGCCCGGCACATCATCGTGACGGCGGTCGAGAACCTGCTCAACCAGCTGCCGGACATCGAGCTCGCCGTCCCGTCGGACAGCCTCACCTGGCGCCCCGGCCCGTTCAGCCGGTCGCTGACGGCGCTGCCCACCCGGTTCACCTCGGTCCAGGCGGTGCAGCGGCCGACGACGCAGCAGTCCCGGCAGGAGAGCCCGGCCCGCGAGGAGTTCGTGGCCCCGCCCCGCAAGTCGGAGCGCGGAGGCCTGTGGAGCTCCTTCCTGTCCTGGCTGGCGAAATGACGAGCGGTAGACAGGCCTCCTGCGAGGCGGGGACGCTGGGCGCCCTCACGGCGGGCCAGCTGCAGCGGCTGTGCCGCGTCGCGGGCCTGGAGGCCCGCGACGCGGAGGGGTACGGGCAGGTCCTGCGCGAGTCGCTCGGTCTGGTGGCCGACCGGCCGCTGGACCTGCCGCCGCCGTACCGGACGTTCCTGTCCGACGACCACACGCCGGTGGAGTACTCGCTGTCCTTCCGGGCCGACGCGCCACCCACCCTGCGGGTGCTGCTGGAGCCGGGCTGCGGCGCGGCCGGGTGGGCGGAGAACGGCAAGATCGGGCTCGCCTTCGTCCGCGAGCTGGCCCGGCGCTGGGACTTCGACGCCGGCGGCCTGGACGAGGTGGAGGACCTGTTCTTCCCGTCCGAGCCGGCCGGGCCGCTGGCCCTGTGGTGCGCCCTGGAGCTGTGCTCCGGCGGCGTCCCCAAGGTCAAGGTGTACCTGAACCCCTCCGCGCGCGGCGCGGACCGGGCCGCCGAGACGCTCCGCGAGGCGCTGGAGCGGCTCGGCCACCGGCAGGCGTTCGCCTCGCTGCCGCCGGGTGACGGCTACCCCTTCCTCGCCATGGACCTCGGCGCCTGGGAGGCGCCCCGGCTCAAGGTGTACGTCCTGCACGCCGACCTCTCGGCCGCCGAGGCGACCGGCCTGTCCCGGATGCACGCCGGGCCGACGCCGGACATGGTCCGCGAGTTCTTCGCCACCGTCGCCGGCTTCGGGCGGGAGGAGGGCGACGGCACCCGGCTCGCCGGGCTGCCCGCGCAGTCCCACCACGCCTTCACCGACGTCGACGACGACCGGCCGAGCGGGTTCACCCTGTACATACCGGTCCGCGACTACGCGCCGCACGACGGCGAGGCCCTGGCCCGGGGCGTGGCCCTGTGCCGGCAGCACGGCATCGACCCGGCGCCGCTCGCGCAGGCGCTGACCGCCGTCACCGACCGGCGGCTGGAGGACGGCGCGGGCCTGATCTCCTACCTGGCCGTCAACCACCAGCGGGGCAGCCGGCCGAGGGTGACGGCCTACATCTCCTCGGAGGCGTACGCCGTCCGTCCGCCCGCCGGCGGTCGCTGACACACCGAGGGGCGCCGCCGGCGGCGCCCCTCCGGCGTCGGTCACACGGTGTGGGGCTCCCGCTGGAGTTCCCGCTGGTAGGGCACGACGTCGATCTGGACCGAGGCGCCGAGCCCGTGCCCGTAGCGCTCGGCGATGGACTCCAGGTAGGTGTCGATCTCCTGGCGCATGCCCTCGTAGGGCGGCAGCTCCGCCTCACCGGCGATCAGCCGCGCGACCCAGTCCGCCTGGGCCTCCAGGGAACGGGTCAGCGCGCCGACCGGGCGGATCAGGCCGACGAAGTACAGGCCGGGCCGCTCGGGCGCGACGATCCGCCGGTACAGCTCCACCCGGCCGCTCGGGCCGATCGGGCAGCCGTCCGCCAGGAACGGGTGGGCCATCCGGTAGCCGGTGCACCAGACGATGGCGTCCGCCTCGACCGTCGAGCCGTCGGCGAACCGGACCGACTCGCCGTCCAGGGCCGCGATCGCCGGCTTGGGGGTCACGGCGCCGTGGCGTATCCGGCTGAAGATCTCGTCGGAGACCGTCACGGCGGAGGAGAACAGCGGGTGGTCGGGCTCGGGGAGCCCGTAGTCCGACAGCCGTCCACGGGCGACGAGCAGGGCCTGCTCGATGTACTCGCGCCGCTCGGTCATCGACATCGCGGCGAACCAGGGGGCCTCCGCGATGATGTCGCAGGACATGCCGTACAGCTGCTTCGGGATGACGTGGAGCCCCCGGCGCACCGAGATGACGGTCTGCGCCGCGAAGCGGGACAGGTCCGCGGCGATGTCCACCGCGGACGGCCCCAGGCCCACCACGACCACCCGCCGGTCCTCGAACTCGCGGGCGTCGTGGTAGTCGATGGCGTGCAGCATGCGCCCGGTGAACGACCCGGCCCCGGCCGGCAGGGTGTCCGGCAGCAGCGGTTCGGCGTACGCCCCCGAGGCGACGATCACCCGCGCGAAGCGGCGGCAGAGCGTCTTCCCGTCGGAGCCCCGGCTGTCGACCAGCCAGGAGCCGTCCGAATCCTGTCGCACCGAAAGCACCTCGGTGCCGAATTCGATGTGCGGCAGCAGGCCCGCCCATTCGGCGAACGACCGCAGATAAGCGGCGACCTGGGTGTGCCGCGGATAGGCCGGATAGGAATCCGGCATCGGGAACGCGGCGAAGCCGGTCACTTCCTTCGCGGTGTTGATGTGCAGCGACCGATAACCGGGACCGCGCTCCCCGGCGCCGGGCTGCCGCCAGAGACCGCCGACCTCGGGCGCCCGCTCCAGGCCGACGAACCGGATTCCCCGACTCGCGAGGGCGTGTGCCGTCGCCAGCCCGGACGGCCCCGCACCGATGACGCACACCGGTGCCGTCCCGGGAGCGTCAGTGACGTACGGGCTGCTCAGGAAATCTCCCACGGGAACACCATCCGTCCTCTCCCCCCGGAATGATCGAAGCCCGCCGCGTACCGGCACTGAGCTGCGGAATCGGATGTCCCGGCCCGCCCGCTCCAGTGCCCGCCCGGTACCCGGCGAGCGATGCGGCCCCAGTAAACCGCAAGCGGTGCCGATCGAACAGTGATCGATTGCGATACGGAGAGTGTCCGGGCCGGAAACAGGCCGAGTCTGCTCGCCGGTTGGCTGGAATTCCTCACGGGTGCGGGTGGGGGAAAACGAAAAGCGGGCCAGGAGAATCTCCTGACCCGCTTCTTCGGTGTCCGAGGGGGGACTTGAACCCCCACGCCCGATAAAGGGCACTAGCACCTCAAGCTAGCGCGTCTGCCATTCCGCCACCCGGACGGGGTGTCGTCCTCGCGGCTTTCGATCTCTCGTCCGTCGCGCTGACAGATGTAACTGTAGCAAAGATCGGCTTGAGCTCCCAAAACGGCCCCCGGGCCCCCACCCGGGAGGGGTGGCGCGGGGGCGCTTCCGTGGCGGTCGTGTGACCTGGGGGTTTCGGGGCCGGGGAAGGGGGTGGATGCGGAGCGGGGGCTGGGGGAGGATGGGCGGACGTGCTCGTACGGCCCGGGCGGAGGTCCTGGGGGTGGCGCGCTGGCGCGCCGGTGCGGGCCCAAGACGAGGAGTGACCGTGAGCGAGCGGAGCGAGTCGGCGGCGCCGAAGGTGACGGCTGAGTCGGAGGTCGCCGAGATCTGTCGCGACCTGATCCGGATCGACACCAGCAACTACGGTGACGGTTCCGGCCCGGGCGAGCGCAAGGCGGCCGAGTACGTGGCCGAGCAGCTGGCCGAGTTCGGGCTCGAACCGCAGATCTTCGAATCGGCCAAGGGGCGGGCCTCGACGGTGGTCCGGATCGAGGGCGAGGACCGCTCCCGCCCCGGCCTGCTGATCCACGGCCACACCGACGTGGTGCCGGCCAACGCCGCGGACTGGACGTACGACCCCTTCGGCGGCGAGATCGCGGACGGCTGCGTCTGGGGGCGCGGCGCGGTCGACATGAAGGACATGGACGCGATGACCCTGGCGGTGGTCCGCGACCGGCTGCGCACCGGGCGCAAGCCCCCGCGCGACCTGGTGCTGGCCTTCCTCGCCGACGAGGAGGCCGGCGGCACCTACGGCGCGCGCTTCCTGGTGGACAAGCACCCGGAGCTGTTCGAGGGCGTGACCGAGGGCATCGGCGAGGTCGGCGGCTTCTCCTTCACCGTCAACGACCAGGCCCGGTTCTACCTGGTGGAGACGGCCGAGAAGGGCATGCACTGGATGCGCCTGACGGTCGAGGGCCGGGCCGGGCACGGCTCGATGGCGAACGACGACAACGCGATCACCGAGCTGTGCGAGGCGGTCGCCCGGCTCGGCCGCCACACCTTCCCGCTGCGGATCACCGACAGCGTCCGGGCCTTCCTGGACGAGCTGTCGGACGTGCTCGGGTACCGCCTGGACCCGGAGGACATGGACGAGGTGGTCCGCGTCCTCGGCGGCATCGCCAAGATGATCGGCACCACGTTCCGCAACACCGCCCAGCCGACCATGCTCGGCGCCGGCTACAAGGTGAACGTGATCCCCGGTCAGGCCACCGCGCACGTGGACGGGCGCTTCCTGCCCGGCTACGAGGAGGAGTTCCTGGCCGAGCTGGACAGCGTGCTCGGCCCGCGCGTCAAGCGGGAGAGCCTGCACTCGGACCGCGCGATCGAGACCTCCTTCGACGGTGCGCTGGTCGAGGCGATGCAGACCGCGCTGCGGGCGGAGGACCCGATCGCCCGCGCGGTGCCGTACTGCCTCTCCGGCGGGACGGACGCCAAGTCCTTCCAGGACCTGGGCATCCGCTGCTTCGGCTTCGCGCCGCTGCAGCTGCCGCCGGAACTGGACTTCGCCGGGATGTTCCACGGCGTGGACGAGCGGGTGCCGGTGGACGGGCTGAAGTTCGGCGTCCGGGTGCTGGACCGCTTCCTCGACGCCTGCTGATCGCGCGACGCCCACTGATCACGCGACTCGGTCGGCCCGCTCCCGGAGTGCCGGGGGCGGGCCGTTCGCATTGTCGGAGTGCCTGATGGTGGGACGGGATGAGGGAGATCAACAGAAACGATTCTGCCCGAAGTTCCGGGCCGCTCATTCGTGCGAGGCCTCACCGTTGCGGGTGAATGGCAAATCTGTTCCGTACCCCGTTTGCCGCAGCGTCGTTCATTCCTGTGCAGCCCGCCGAACGGGTTGCGTTGTCCATACAGGAGGAATGATGAAGGTCAAGAAGATCGCCGCTGTCGCCGCCGCCACCGGTGGCCTGGTGCTCGCCGCCGCCGGTGCGGCCTCCGCCACCGGCGGTGCCGGTGCCGAGGGTGTGGCCGCCGGCTCCCCGGGCGTCGTGTCCGGCAACCAGATCCAGGTTCCGGTCCACGTCCCGCTGAACCTGTGCGGCAACACCGTCAGCGTGATCGGCGTGCTGAACCCGGCGTTCGGCAACCACTGCGCCAACTTCTGAGCCGGCTTCCGGGTCGCTGAGGCCTGTTGAGCGGACACACTCCAGCCCCCGGGCGGCGGACGCGCCGTGCCGGGGGCGTTCGCCCGTCCGGGGCCTGGCGGTTCCGTGCGAGTGCGGTGTTCGCTCGATCGGGTGAAGACGCTTCATTCGGCCCAACCTCCCCGTTGGCCCCTCGTTAACTCCTGTGCAGTCGAAGACCTTGCGTGATTTCCGGATATACGGAAATTCCGACTTTCCGACAGGTCATGTCAACCGACAGGCCGGTTCGCGAAGGGGACGAGCCAAGGTCGCCACGTCGTCTCGAAAACGTCAGGGGAAAACATGAGGAATGTAGCCAAGAAGGGGCTCCTCACGGCCGTGGCCACCGGCAGCGTGCTGGCCTCGACCGCCGGCTACGCCTACGCGGGCGCCGAGGCGCAAGGCACTGCGACGGGCTCGCCCGGCGTCGCCTCGGGGAACTCGGTCCAGGTGCCGGTCGAAGTACCGGTCAACGCCTGCGGCAACACCGTCGACGTGATCGGCGCGCTCAACCCGGCCTTCGCCAACCGCTGCGCCAACGCGAGCGGCGGCCGCCACGCCGCGCCGGCGCCCGCCCAGGGCGGCCAGCAGGGCGGCGGCTCCGGCCAGGGCTCCAGCACCGGCGGCAGCCGGACCACCACCGCCGGCTCCTCCGCCTCCGGCACCGCGGCGGGCTCGCCCGGTGTGCTCTCCGGCAACAGCGTCCAGGCCCCGGTGCACGTCCCGGTCAACGCCTGCGGCAACTCCGTGAACGTGGTCGGCGCCGGCAACCCGGCGTTCGGCAACAGCTGCGGCAACGTCGCCGCGCCCGCGCCGTCCCCGGCGCCGACCGACGACTGCCCCGAGGGCCACACCCCGCCCGCCACCACCCCGCCGTCGACCGGCCCGACCACCCCGGGCAGCGGGCGCGGCGGCGGACCGTCCGGCGGCGCCACGCCCAGCACCCCGGCCGCGCCGGTGAGCGCGGTCGGCGCCGACACCTCCGGCCCGACCGGCGGCACCCAGGCCGCCCCGGCCGCCGCCCGCACCGCCGGATCGAACACCGCCGTCGGCGGCCAGCTGGCCTCCACCGGCGCCGGCGACGTGGAACTGCTCGGCGCCGCCGGCCTCGCCCTGCTGCTGGGCGGCGGCGTGCTCTACCGCCGCACCCGCGCCGGCGCCCGCTGACAGGAGAGCGCCCGGTCCGCAACGCGACGCGCCCGCGGCCACCCGTTCACCGGGTGGCCGCGGGCGCGTGCGTGCTCGACGCCCCGACCGTCACCAGCTGCGGACCTGCCGGATGATCCTGCGCTTCAGCCGGACCGTCCGACTGCCGTCCGGGAACAGCCGCAGTCGGTCCAGCTCCCAGTGCCCGTACTCGGCGTGCTCGGTGAGCAGTTGGCGCGCCGCGTTGCGCGTGGTACCGCGCGGCATGCGCAGCGACTGGTACTCGTACTCCGGCTGCCGGACCGTCTTCGGTGGGGTCAAAACGCTCCTCCTGAGGATCAACTGCACGCAAGCCTACGGCCTGCCCCCGACAGCCGGTCCGGGTATTTCCGGCCGTCCTCCGGCGGGCCGGGGAGCGGCCGGGCGGCCCGGACCCGACCACCCGACTGACAGTTCATCAGTTCTGTTGCGCCTGTGGAGGGGATACCCCGATCCCGGCGCGCGAAGCGACATCCGGACGGCCCCGCACGGCCCGTCGTGCGCCCCCTCGCGCCGCCCCGGCGCCCTCCGGGTGCGGGGACAGAACGGACCGGATCGGACATCAGGGGGGAAGTTGCGGTGAAATCGCGGGTGTAGGCGACAACCGCTGTGCGTACTCGCGCCGTGGGGAGATAGCGTCTGCACCATGTCTGATGCCGCGCAGCCCACCATTGCCGAGGTACGCGCCGCCGCCGAGGCGGTCAAGGCCGCCATCGACCGTCATCTGGAAGCGGTGTCAAGCCCCAGCGCAGCGGATGATCCCGCTGTGTCCGCCGCCTACGAGCAGCTCGCGACGGCGGCCATCGCCTACGACCAACTCCTCTACGAGGTCTACGACGAGGTCACCCCCTTCGAGATCCCCGGGGACGAGGGGCCGGGTGGCTACCACGGCCCCGAACAGCCCGAGGCGATCAGCGTGTTGATCCGCCGCGACTACCACGTGGTCGACCCCGAGCGGCTGCGCGCCCAGGCGGAGCGGCTCGACGAGACGCTGACCCCGGGCGGGGCCGGCGGCGTCAACGCCGCGCTCGGCGTGCTGTTCGGCGAGTACGAGCCGGACGAGATCGCCGCCCGCAGCGAGGAGTTCGGCCTGGAGGAGGCGGACTCGACGCTGTGGGTCGCCGCGGCCGAGCCGACCGAGCCGGGGGAGTGGCTGCCCGAGCCCTTCGAGCACGCCGATCCGCAGCTGCTGATCTGCCGGTTCGACGTGAGCGAGGTCTACGACGACGAGGAGCCGGAGGACTGAGCTCGCACTGCTGAGCCAGGACAGCCCCCGGACGCGACGGGCGGGCCCCCGAGGAGGCGGGCCCGCCCGTCGCGCGCGTTCGGATCAGCCCTCCGGGACGGCGTTCTCGGCCAGGATCGCCCGGAGCCGGGTGGTGCGCGGCTGCGCCGGGCGCTCGGCGACGGCCTGGGCGAGCGCCGGGCCGGCCGCGTGCACCACCGACAAGTGCCGCTCGCCCCGGCCGAAGGCCGTGTACACCCACTGCCGGGTGAGCGCCGGGCCGGCGTCCTCCGGCAGCACGACCACCGCGCCGGGCCAGCGGCGGCCGAGCGCCTGGTGGACGGTCAGCGCCCAGCCGTGCCGCAGCCGGCCGGCCTCGGCCGGCGGGACGGTCCGGCGCGAGCCGTCCGCGTACTTCAGGTGCAGCCCGCTCGCGTCGCCGTCCAGCACCCGCGCCGCGCGGGTGACGCCGGGCGCGGGGGAGTCGACCACCCGGTCGCCCGGGTCGAAGCCGCCGAACCGGCCGGGGCCGGGGTTCAGCCGGGCCTTGGCGGCGGCGTTCAGCGCCCGCGTGCCGCCCGGGCCGCCGTGGCCCGGGGTGAGCAGCACCACCTGCTCGGCCGGGATGCCGAGTGCGCGCGGGATGGAGTCGGTGAGCAGCTGGATCGCCCGGTGGACGGCCTCGGCGCCGTCCTTGGCGGTCAGGAGGACCACCTCCTTGTCCGGCGCTTCGACCGGCTGCAGCTCGCCGACGCCGACCCCGGAGACCAGCTCGCCGATCGGGCCGAAGTCCGGGGTGCGGGAGGCGACCGCCGGGCAGGCCCTGGCGGCCAGCAGGTCGGCGAAGAACCGGCCGGGGCCGGGCGACCAGAGCTGGCCCGGGTCGCCGCTGAGGACGAGCCGGGTGCCGTCGGCGATCGACTCCAGCACGGTGGCGGCCAGTTCGACGTCCAGCAGGGGCGCGTCCAGGACGACGAGCAGGTCGAGCGCCAGCGTGCCGTCCGGGGCGCGGCCGGGGCCGGCGGAGCCGGACAGCAGCTCGGCGAGGGTGACCACCGGGGTGTCGGCGGCCCCGCCGAGCGCGGCGAAGGAGTCCCGGCCCTGGTCGGTCCAGGTGGCGGCCCAGGCCCGCAGGCCGAGGCCGGTGGCGGCGGCGACCAGCGCGGCCGGTTCGGCGCGGGCGGCCTCGCCGCCGGTGTGCAGCACCAGGGCGGCGTCGGCGACGGCCCGGATCAGGGCCTTGGCGGAGGAGGAGGGCGCGGCTTCGGCGGCGGCCTCCCAGGCGGCCGGGCCGGGAGCGGCGGGGGTGCCCTCCCGGTCGGACTCCTCCGGCTCCTCCGACTCCTCCGGCTCCTCGGATCCCGCCGGCGCCTCGGTCGTGTCCTCGGTCGTGTCCTCGGCCGTGTCCTCGCCCGGGACGAAGGTGGCCATCAGCTGGAGCAGCTTCTCGGCGAGGCTGTCCTCCGCCATCGCCGGCCCCTCCAGCGCGAGCAGGGTCCGGGTCGGCGCCTCCTCCTCGTCGTCGCCCTGCGAGCCGTGGGCCTCGGCGCCGGTCAGCTCCTCCTGGAAGGACAGCACCTGCCCGTCCAGCACGGCGGCCGCGATCGCTCCGGCCGGGTCGGGCACCCGGAGCCGGCCGAGCTCGGCCGCCACCTCGGTGAGCTCCAGGGCCGAGTTCCCGCGGAAGGTCGCCTGGGCCAGCAGCCACACCACCAGCGCGCCGGCGCGGCGCGGGTCGTCGGGCCGGGCCTCGGCGCCGAGCAGGCCGCGGGCGAAGCCGTCCGCGTGCTCCGGGCGGACCCCGGGCAGGCCGAGCACCGCCCACGGGTCCTCGCGCAGCCGTTCGGCGGCGTCGTTCCCGAGGGCGGTCACGGCCGGTGCCGCGAGCTCGGCGGGGGCGCCGCCGGCGGCCAGCACCTCGGCGACGGCCCGGAGCGCGTCGCCGTCCGCCGGAGCGGGTGCGGCGGGCCGGGCCGGGGCGGGTGCGGCCGGCCGGGGCACGGCCGGGGCGGGCGCCGGCGCCTTCGGTTCCGCCGCCTCGGCGGCCTCGGCGGTCTCGCCGGCTTCAGCGGCTTCGTCGGCCTCCGGCGCCCCCGTCGGCTCCGGGAGGACGACCGGCGGGGGCGTGCCCGCCTTCTTGAACGGCGCCATCCCCCGGATCTGCTCCGCCAGCTGCGCGAATTTCGCCGCCTTCTCGGCGTCCCCGGGAGCGCCGCCGCCCGTCTCAGTCATCGTCGTCCGCTCCAAAGGTCACTCCACGTGCTCGACGGACCGGGCCTAGAGCTCGCTCCAGCCCTGGTCCGGGTAGCGGTGCACCGGGGACGAGATGTCGTCCAGCGCGCCGCGGATCTCATCCGGAAGCGTAAGCGCCTCCACCGACAGCGCCGCCTGCAGCTGGGTCACCGTCCGGGCCCCGACCAGGGCGCTCGCCACGCCGGGGCGGTCGCGGACCCAGGCGAGGGCGACGGCCAGCGGGCTGCTGGCGAGCCCGTCCGCGGCGGTGGCGACGGCGTCCACGATCCGCCGCGACCGCTCCCCGAGGTACGGCTGGACGAACCCGGCCAGGTACGGCGAGGCGCCGCGCGAGTCCTGCGGGACGCCGTGCCGGTACTTGCCGGTCAGCACCCCGCGCCCGAGCGGCGAGCCGGCCAGGATCCCGACCCCGGCGTCCAGTGCGGCGGGCAGCGCCTCGCGCTCGATGCCGCGCTGCAGCAGCGAGTACTCCAGCTGCGCCCCGGCGAGCGGCACCCGGCCGTGGTGGGCGCGCTGCCAGGTGGCCGCCCTGGCGAGCTGCCACCCGCTGAAGTCGCAGACCCCGACGTAGCGGGCGCGCCCGGAGGTGACGGCGATGTCGAGGGCGCTCAGCGTCTCCTCGACCGGGGTCGCCGGGTCGAAGGCGTGCACCTGCCACAGGTCCACGTAGTCGGTGCCGAGCCGGCGCAGCGAGGCGTCCAGGGCGGCGAGCAGGTGGCCGCGCGAGCCGTCGAAGCGGCGGGCGGACTCGGGGGCGCTGCCGGCCTTGGTGGCGATGACGAGTTCGGAGCGCGGGATCAGGCTGTCGGTGAGGCGGGAGAGCAGGTACTCGGCGCCGCCGTCCGCGTACACGTCGGCGGTGTCGACCAGGTCGCCGCCGGCGTCGACGAACTCCTTGAGCTGCTCGGCGGCCTCGTGCTCGTCCGTGTCGCGGCCCCAGGTCATGGTGCCGAGGCCGAGCCGGGAGACCTGCAGGCCGGTTCGGCCGAGGTGACGCTTTTCCATCGGACGGGCCCTCCACTGGCCTGTAAACGCGCAGGTGGGGAGAGCGCTCCCCACGTCGGCAGAGCGTAGCGGCCGGTGTACGGGCAGGAGCGGAGACCCGCAGAAGGATCACGGCGGCCACGCGGCGGCGGTGTGACCCACCCCACTACTACCCGTCAGTATCCGACCGGCCGGGACACGATTACCCTCACCCCAAATCCCCCGACTGGAAGGTTCGGCAGATGCGACTGGGTATCAACCTCGGCTACTGGGGACTGGGCATGGACGCCGACAACATCGCCGTCGCCCAGGAGGCGGACCGGCTCGGCTACTCGGTCTGCTGGGCCGCCGAGGCGTACGGCTCGGACGCCGCGACGGTGCTCAGCTTCGTCGCCGCCAGGACCGAGCGGATCGACGTCGGCTCGGCCATCTTCCAGATCCCGGCCCGCACCCCCGCCATGACCGCGATGACCGCCGCGACGCTCGACACCCTCTCCGGCGGCCGCTTCCGCCTCGGCCTCGGAGTCTCCGGCCCGCAGGTCTCCGAGGGCTGGTACGGCGTGAAGTTCGACAAGCCGCTGGCCCGCACCCGCGAGTACGTGGAGATCGTCCGCAAGGCGATGTCCCGGGAGCGTCTGGTCCACGAGGGCGCGCACTGGACGCTGCCGCTGCCCGGCGGCCCCGGCAAGCCGATCAAGCTGACCGTGCACCCGGTGCGCGAGCGGATCCCGCTGTACATCGCCGCGATCGGCCCGAAGAACCTGGAGCTGACCGGTGAGATCGCGGACGGCTGGCTCGGCATCTTCTTCTCGCCCGAGCACGCCGCGCTCTCCCTCGACCCGCTGGCGGCCGGCCGGGCCAGGGCCGGCGCGACGCTGGACGGCTTCGACCTCTGCCCGACCGTCAACCTCGCGGTCGGCGAGGACATCGAGGCCGGCGTCGACGGTCTGCGCTCGTACGCCGCGCTCTACATCGGCGGCATGGGCAGCAAGGAGAAGAACTTCTACAACCAGCTGACCCGGCGCATGGGTTACGAGCGGGCCGCCGACGAGATCCAGGAGAAGTACCTGGCCAAGGACTACGCCGGCGCCGCGGCCGCCGTCCCGCACGACCTGATCGACGCCACCTCGCTGATCGGCGACACCGCCCGGATCGCCGACCGGATGCAGGCCTACGCCGAGGCGGGCGTCAGCACGCTCACCCTGGCCCCGTCCGGGCCCACCCTGGACGAGCGGGTCCGGGCGCTGCGCACCGGCGTCGAGGCCCTGGAGCGCGCCGGCCTCGCGTAGCGCAGCCACCCCGGTCCGCAGTCGCCCCGGCCCGCGGCCGTCCGGCCGTGGACCGGGGCTCCCCGCCCGGCCCGCGGAGGCCGTAGGCTGAGCCCCATGCCCACCTTGCTGCTCGTTCGTCACGGCCGCTCGACCGCGAACACCGCCGGGATCCTGGCCGGTTGGACGCCCGGTGTGGACCTCGACGACACCGGGCGCGGGCAGGCGGCCGCGCTGGCCGGCCGGCTCGCCGGCATCCCGCTGGTCCAGGTGGTGAGCAGCCCGCTGGAGCGCTGCCGGCAGACGCTGGAGCCGCTGCTGGCCGCTCGGCCGGAGCTGGGCCCGGCGACCGAGGACGAGCGGCTGGGGGAGTGCCACTACGGCGAGTGGACCGGCCGGCCGCTGGCCGAGCTGGCGAAGGAGCCGCTCTGGCGCACCGTGCAGGACCACGCCGCCGCCGCGGCCTTCCCCGGCGGCGAGTCGCTGCGCGAGCTGAGCCACCGTACGGTGAGCGCCGTCCGCGAGTGGAACGCCAAGGTCGCCGCCGAGCACGGCGAGGACGCGGTCTGGATCGCCTGTTCGCACGGTGACGTGATCAAGGCGGTGGTGGCCGACGCGCTCGGCCTGCACCTGGACCACTTCCAGCGGATCAGCGTCGAGCCGTGCTCGGTCACCGCGATCCGCTACACCCCGCAGCGGCCCTTCGTGTTGCGGATGGGCGACACCGGCGACCTCGCCTCCCTGGCGCCGAAGCCGCACGCCGCCCCGGCCGCGCCGGCCGGTGACGCCGTGGTGGGCGGCACCGCCTGAGGCGGCGGGTGCCAGGGCCGTTCCGGGGGCCGTTCGGGTCCCCGGCGACGGCCCGGAGGTCGTAGGGTGAGTCAGGGGCGCCCGTACGGCCCACCCCGCCCCCCGACGTCCGAACGACATCCGAACGACCCGGTGATCCGCGAGATCCCCGCGACCGACACGATCCGGAGCGAGAGCGTGCCCCGTCAGGTGTTCTTCTACGACCAGCCCGAGCGGTTCGTGGCCGGCACCGTCGGCCAGCCCGGCGCCCGGGCGTTCTACCTCCAGGCCAGCGCCCGCGGCCGGATCACCAGCGTGCTGCTGGAGAAGACCCAGGTCGCCGCGCTCGCCGAGCGGATCGAGGAGGTCCTGGACGAGGCGCTGCGGCGCAGCGGCGGCGACGCCGCCATCCCGGCCGCCGCCCCGAAGGACCTGCTCGACACCGCCCCGCTGGACCTGCCGCTGGAGCAGGAGTTCCGGGTCGGCACGATGGCGCTGGCCTGGGACAGCGCGGACGGCTGCCTGGTGGTCGAGGCGCAGGCGCTGATCGAGGAGGACGAGGAGGAGGAAGGCGCCGAGGCGATCTTCCGGGACGACGACACCGGCCCGGACATGCTGCGGGTGCGGCTGACCGGCGCGATGGCCCGGGTGTTCGCCAAGCGCGCGCTGGACCTGGTCGCGGCCGGCCGCAAGCCCTGCCCGTTCTGCAACCTGCCGCTCGACCCGGAGGGCCACCTGTGCCCGCGCGCGAACGGCTACCGGCGCTGAGCACCGACACCCCGCCGCAGGCGGACCCGGCGGCCGCGGCCGCCCTGGCCGCCGACGTGCCGGCCGCGCTCGACCTGCTGCGCCGGGGTGAACTGACCGTGCACGGCCGCCTCACCGAGGCCTCCAACGCCGCGCTGTACTGCACCGTCGAGCACGGGCCGCTCAGCGCGCAGGCCGTCTACAAGCCGGTGGCCGGCGAGCGCCCGCTGTGGGACTTCCCGGACGGCACGCTGGCCGGCCGCGAGGTCGCCGCGTACGAGGTGTCGGCCGCGACCGGCTGGGCGCTGATCCCGCCGACCGTGCTGCGCGAGGGCCCGCACGGGCCGGGCATGGTGCAGCTGTGGGTCGAGCCGGATCCGGGGGCCGAGCCGCTGCTCGCGCTGCAGGACCCGCGCGGCCCCGAGGAGGGCTGGCTGCCGATCGTCCGGGCCGAGGTGGAGGGCGGCCGCACCGCGCTGCTGGTGCACCACGACGACGGGCGGCTGCGCCGGCTCGCCGTGCTGGACGCGGTGCTCAACAACGCGGACCGCAAGGGCGGTCACCTGATCCCGGCCGCGGACGGCCGGGTGTACGGCATCGACCACGGCGTCACCTTCAACACCGAGGACAAGTTGCGCACCCTGCTGTGGGGTTGGGCGGGGGACCCGCTGCCCGCCGAGGCGCTGGAGGTGCTGGCCCGGCTGGCCGGGCAGTTGGAGGGCGAGCTGGCCGAGCGGCTGGCCCCGCACCTGACGGCGGCCGAACTGGACGCCACCCGGGCCCGGGTGGCCGCCCTGCGCGACTCGGGCCGGCACCCGCTGCCCTCCCGCGACTGGCCGGCGATCCCCTGGCCGCCGGTCTGATCCGCGCCCGGCGTCCGTGGTCTGGACCTGTCGCCGGAACAGGTCGCACACTGCTCCGATGGACGCGCGACGGACCACCCCCACCACCCCCGCCCCTCCCACCGCCACGCCCCGGGCCGCGCCGGACCTGCCGCTGCACCGCTTACAGGTCCCGCTGCCCCACCTGCTCCCCTTCGCCATCGGCAGCTTCGACACGATCGGCCCGCTCTCCCGCGCCGGCTTCCCCCACCGGCACTCCTTCTACGAGATCGTGCACGTCACCGGCGGGCGCGGCGCCCACGTCCTGGACCTGGTCCACCGGCCGCTGGCGCCACCGCAGTTGTGCGTGATCACGCCCGGCCAGGTGCACCACTGGGCGGACGGCGACGAACTCGCCGGCCGGGTGGTGCTGTTCAACGAGGACTTCCTGCTCGGCGACCCGCAGGACCTGGCCGCGCTGCGCGCCCTGGCCTCCCGCCCGGCCATCGACCTCGGCGAACACGCCGGGACGGTCGGCGCGTTGCTCGCCGACATGGAGCACGAGTACCGGACGCTGGCGCCCGGTTACCAGGGCGTGCTGCGGGCCAGCCTGCACATCCTGATCGTCCGGGCGCTGCGCGCCTGCGCGCCGGGCGAGCCGCCCGCGGTGGCCAGCCGGCCGGCCGAACTGGCCGCCGCCTTCACCCGGTTGATCGCCCGGCCGGGCGGGGTGCGGCACTCGGTGGCCTCCACGGCGCACGAACTCGGCGTCTCCCCGGGCCACTTGCAGAGCCTGGTGAAGCAGGCCACCGGGCACACCCCGGGCGGGCTGATCCGCCGGCAGCAGACGCTGGAGGCCAAACGGCTGCTGGCCTGCACTGATTTGACGATCAGTCAGGTCGCCCGGGAGGCGGGATTCGCCGATCCGGCGTACTTCTGCCGGTTCTTCCGCCGGGAGACCGGGATGACGCCGGGGGAGTTCCGTTCGCGGGTCGACGGAAATCACCACGATCCCCGGATCATGTCCATCGCGGTCGCCCCGGACGGGCCGTAGGTTCGTACTCGGCCACCGGCCGATCCCCGACGCGCGCGGTCGGGTCGGCCGGTTCGGCCCTTGTCATGCCCCCACCATGGCAAGGGCCGCCCCCACTCCCGGCACCCCACCCGTTCCGACACCCCCGAAGAGGAGAGGGCGCATGTCCGACGGCATGATCAGTCGCAAGACCGTCCTGAAGGCCGCCGCCGCGCTCGGGGCCGCGCCGCTGCTGATCGGCGGCGGGGTCGCACTCGCCCGCGACCAGGCCGGCGCCGGCCGCACTCCCGGCTTGACCCCGGAGTGCCACGACGGCGACGACCCCACCATCGAGCAGACCGAGGGGCCGTACTTCAAGCCCGACTCACCGCTGCGCAGCTCCATGGCCGGCGACGGCCCGGGCACCCGGCTGACCGTCAGCGGCTACGTCTTCGGCCGCGCCTGCCGGCCGATCCCCGGCGTGCTGCTGGACTTCTGGCAGGCCGACGACGGCGGCACCTACGACAACTCCGGCTACACCTTCCGCGGGCACCAGTTCAGCGACGCGAACGGCGCGTTCAGGCTGGACACCATCGTCCCCGGCCTCTACCCAGGCCGCACCCGGCACATCCACGTCAAACTGCAGGCCCCCGGCCGCCCGATCCTCACCACCCAGCTCTACTTCCCGGGCGAGCCGCGCAACAGCACCGACACCATCTACGACGCCCGGCTGCTGATGAACGTCCGGCAGAACGGCCCCGGCCGGGAGGGGACCTTCGACTTCGTCCTGGACGTGCCGCAGACCCCGAGCCCGACGCCCACGCCCACCGCGACGCCCACGCCCACCGCGACCCCGACCGGCGGTCCGACCACCCCGCCGAGCGGCAGCTGGGCCGCCGGCCGGTCGTACAACGCGGGCGACCGGGTCACCTACTCCGGCGTCTCCTACGTCTGCCTCCAGGCGCACACCGCCCTGGTGGGCTGGGAGCCGCCGAACGTGCCGGCCCTCTGGCGGCGGGTGTAGCGGCTCCGCCCGTCCACCCGGGGGAGCCGGGCGCCCGGTCGGCGGCAGGGCCGGCCGGGCGCTCACCCGTGCTCCCGGGGCCTGAACCGGCAGCGCGAGAACCGCTCACTACCAGTCGACAACCGGTCAGGCAACGACAGGAAGTGATTCCAGTCGATCTTTGTTACTGGTTAGGCTTTCAAATGTTCTCAAGGTTAAAGTCGATCCCATGCATGCCTGGCCCGCCTCCGAGGTTCCCGCCCTGCCTGGTCAGGGGCTCCCCCTCCGTATCTTCGACACCGCAGCGGGCACGGTCCGCGAGGTGGTGCCGCAGGACGGCACCGCCCGGATCTACGTCTGCGGCATCACGCCCTACGACGCGACCCACATGGGCCACGCCGCCACCTACAACGCGTTCGACCTGGTGCAGCGCGTCTGGAAGGACGCCGGCCACGACGTCCTGTACATCCAGAACGTCACCGACGTCGACGACCCCCTGCTGCAGCGCGCGGTCGAGACCGGCCAGGACTGGGTGGCCCTGGCCGAGCGCGAGACGGCCCTGTTCCGCGAGGACATGACCGCCCTGCGGCTGCTCCCCCCGGCGCACTACGTGGGCGCCGTCGAGTCGATCCCGTGGATCGTCCCGCTGGTCCAGAAGCTGCTGGCCTCCGGCGCCGCCTACAAGGTCGACGAGGACATCTACTTCTCCGTCGACGCCGACCCGCACTTCGGCGAGGTCTCCGGCCTCACCCGCGAGGCCATGCGCCCGGTCTTCGCCGAGCGCGGCGGCGACCCGGACCGCCCCGGCAAGCGCAACCCGCTCGACGCGCTGCTCTGGCTGGCCGCCCGCCCGGGCGAGCCCGCCTGGGACACCGAGCTCGGCCACGGCCGCCCCGGCTGGCACATCGAGTGCGTGGCCATCGCGCTGCAGTACCTGGGCATGTCCTTCGACCTCCAGGGCGGCGGCAGCGACCTGTCCTTCCCGCACCACGAGATGGGCGCCTCGCACGCCCAGGTCGCCACCGGCGGCCACCCGTACGCCAAGGCGTACGTGCACGCCGGCATGGTCGCCCTGGACGGCAAGAAGATGTCCAAGTCCCGCGGCAACCTGGTCTTCGTCTCCACCCTGCGCCGCGAGGGCGTCGACCCGGCGGCGATCCGCCTGGCGCTGCTCTCGCACCACTACCGCCAGGACTGGGAGTGGACCAAGGGCGTCCTGGACGAGGCCGTCGAGCGCCTCGCCCGCTGGCGCGCCGCCGTCTCCCGGCCGGACGGTCCGGCCGCCGAGCAGCTGCTCGCCGAGGTCCGCTCGGCGCTGGCGAACGACCTGGACGCGCCCGCCGCGCTGGCCGCCGTCGACCGCTGGGCGGCGCAGCAGGAGACCGAGGGCGGCACCGACATCGGCGCCCCCGGCCTGGTCACCCGCACCGTGGACGCCCTGCTCGGCGTCGCGCTGTAACCGACTCGTACGCAACGCCGAAGGGGCGTCAGGACACCTGGTCCTGACGCCCCTTCGGCGTTCCCGCCCCGACGTGCGGCGACTACTCCTCCTCGGCCCCGTCCGGGCTCTCCCGGGCCGGGCCCGGCGCCTCCGGCTCGGCCGGCCGTTCCGCCGTCGCGTGCCCGGCCACCGGCTTCTCGCCGGTCGGCCCGACGTTCTCCCGGCGGCGCAGGTAGCGCTCGAACTCGCGGGCGATGGCGTCGCCCGAGGCCTCCGGCAGCTCGGCGGTGTCCTGCGCCTCCTCCAGCTGCTGCACGTACTCGGCGACCTCGCTGTCCTCGGCGGCCAGCTGGTCCACGCCGATCTGCCAGGCCCGGGCGTCCTCGCCGAGCTCGCCCGGCGGGATCCGCAGGTCCAGCAGGTCCTCCAGCTTGTTGACCAGCGCGAGGGTCGCCTTCGGGTTCGGCGGCTGCGACACGTAGTGCGGCACCGCCGCCCAGAGCGTCACGGCCGGCACCCCGGCGTGCGTGCAGGCCTCCTGCAGCACCCCGACGATCCCGGTCGGGCCCTCGTAGCGGCTCTCCTCCAGGTCCAGCCGGCGGGCCAGCTCCGGGTCGGAGGTGACGCCGCTGACCGGCACCGGGCGGCTGTGCGGGGTGTCCCCGAGCAGCGCGCCCAGGATCACCACCAGCTCGATGCCCAGCTCGTGCGCGAAGCCCAGCAGCTCGTTGCAGAACGAGCGCCAGCGCATGCTCGGCTCGATCCCGCGCACCAGCACGACGTCGCGGGTGGTCGGCTCGGTCACCCGGATCACCGAGAGCCTGGTGGTGGGCCAGGTGATCCGGCGGATGCCGCCGTCCAGCCAGATCGTCGGCCGGTTGACCTGGAAGTCGTAGTAGTCCTCAGCGTCCAGGGCGGCGATCACCTTGCCGCCCCAGGTCTCGTCCAGGTGGGCGAGTGCGGCGGAGGCGGCGTCGCCCGCGTCGTTCCAGCCCTCGAAGGCGCAGACCATCACCGGGTCGATCAACTCGGGAACATTTTCCAGCTCGATCACCCAGCGTCTCCCTCCGGTCGGTGGCCCCACCGGCGCCGCCCCGGCTGTCCTGCCGGGCCGCGACGGATCGGCCGCCGACGGTCGAACCTCTCGTCTCCCGTGGAACGCCTAGCTCCACGGTCCCTACCTGCCCAGCCTACGGGCTTTGATGCGCCCGGGGCCCCGGGCGTCCGGGCACCGGGACAGTCTGGGGGAGCGGGCCGCCCCGATCCAGCGGATATCGGGACGGGGCGGCCCGACGGGCCGTCGGCCCGCGCACGGTGGCCGGCCGGTGACCCGGTGCGACGGGCGTGCCGCCCGGGCCCGGCGGCGCGATGATGAACGGGCGGGGGCCGGGCGGAAGGGGCCGGAGCGATGAGGCGATGGCTGTGGATCGGCGCGGGAACGGCGACGGTGACGGCGGCCGGCGCCGGGCTGCTGCTGGCGGATCGGGCCGGCCGGCGGCTGCCCGTCGAGCACGTCACCGAGGGCGGGCTGGAGCTGGCCCAGTCGCCCGGCGCGGTCTGGGAGGTGCTGACCGACATCGACCTGTACCCGGCCTGGCGCCCCGAGCTCACCCACGTCGAGCGGCTGCCCGCCGCGGCCGGCGGCCGCCCGCGCTGGCGCGAGTACGGCCGGCACGGCCACACCACCTACGAGGTGGTGGCGGACGAGGCGCCGCACCGGCTGGTGACCGGCATCGCGGACCCGGACCTGCCGTACGGCGGCACCTGGACCTTCCAGCTGGCCCCGGCGGGGGAGGGCTGCTCGCTGACCGTCACCGAGCGCGGCGAGGTCCGCAAACCGCTGTACCGGGCCGTCTCGCACTACCTGACCGGCGAGGACGCCGGGGTGCACCGGTTCCTGGCCGCGCTGGCCCACCGGATGGCCGCGCCGGCCGAGGCCGCTTAGGGCTCGACCCAGCCGCGCCGGTAGTCCGCCCAGTTCTCGGGCGTCGCGGCGAAGTCCACGTACAGCGCGACGCCGAAGTTGCGCCGCCCCGGGTCCTGCCGGCCGAGGCCCAGCCGCACGCCGCGCACGGCCGCCGGGACCGTCTCGGCGTCGCCCCAGTGGCCCCACTTGTCGTCCCGGAAGAACGGCAGGCCCATCAGCAGGTCGACGTCCGGCGGGGTGGCCTCCAGCGCCAGCTCGGTCTGCAGCGCGACGTAGCCGCCGTACAGCGGTTCGGTGGGCATCGAGGTGTCGTAGCTCATCACCGCGATCTGGTCGACCCGGCGGGCGGTCGCGCGGAAGTAGTCCTGGTCCCACCACTTGCCGTGGTCGGTGAGCAGGATGCCGGCGGTGTGCAGCCCGGGCACCGGGTCGATCTGCGGGACGGCCACCGACAGCAGGGCACCGCGTGCGGCCGTCACCGGGCGGACCTGGTCCAGCAGGGCGAGCCAGCCGGCCGTGCCGGGGCGGATCGGTTCCATGTCGAAGTGCACGCCGTCGAAGCCCTGGTCCAGCACCTGCCGGGCGGCGGCGGTGACCCGCTCCCGGGTGGGGGCGTCGTCGAGGTCCAGGGCGTCCTTCTCCGGCTTGACCTCGTCGCCCAGCCAGCCCTGCACCCGTACGCCGGGCAGCGCCCGGTGCGCGGCCTCGGTGAACCAGCGGGCCTTCGGGTGGACGGCGGGCGGCAGCGAGCCGTCGTGCTCCAGCGGGCCGGTGTGGACGTACAGGTCGCGGATGCCGGTGCCGGCCAGCTGCCGGGCGAGCGCCGCGACGTCGGCCTCGGTCTTGCGGCCGTCCACCCAGGCGTGGCCGAGCCAGACGGCGTCCCTGCCCCGGGTGCGGGCGTCGGCGGACGGTTCACCCGAGTAGTGCAGCCGGATCGCGGCGAACGCCGAGCCCAGCGTGGCGGCCGGGACGGCCGCCGCGACGACCAGGACCAGGAGCGTCCGGCGCCACCAGGACCAGGCGCGCCAGCGGTCGCGCACCGTACGGAACGGCGCCGCCAGAGCCCGGCCGACACGTCGCGGAACTGTCCGGAACCGGCTCACGCGGATGCTCCCCCCAAGCAGTCGAACGCTCAGCATACGGAATGCGGCGGCGCGGGCCTGGACAAGCCGGATACGCTGGCGACGTGCGCGCCCGATCAAGCGGGCCGCAAAGCCGACAGCCGTCGCACCAGGGAGAAGCCCCATGGCCACTGCAGCCGATCCGTCCATCACCCAGCAGAGCCGCGCGAACGCGCTGCGTGAAGCACTCGCCACCCGGGTGGTGGTGGCCGATGGTGCGATGGGCACCATGCTCCAGGCGCAGGACCCGACCATGGAGGACTTCCAGAACCTCGAGGGCTGCAACGAGGTCCTGAACATCACCCGGCCCGACATCGTCCGTTCCGTCCACGAGGCCTACTTCGGCGTCGGCGTGGACTGCGTGGAGACCAACACCTTCGGCGCCAACTTCTCGGCGCTCGGCGAGTACGAGATCTCGGAGCGCATCTTCGAGCTGTCCGAGGCCGGCGCCCGGATCGCCCGTGAGGTCGCGGACGGGCACGCCGCCGCGGACGGCCGCACCCGCTGGGTGCTCGGCTCGATCGGCCCCGGCACCAAGCTGCCGACCCTCGGCCACGCCCCGTACGAGGTCCTGCGGGACGGCTTCCAGCAGAACGCGGCCGGCCTGATCGCGGGCGGCGCCGACGCGCTGCTGGTCGAGACCAGCCAGGACCTGCTGCAGACCAAGGCCGCCATCCTCGGCTCCAAGCGCGCCCTCGCCGAGGCCGGGCTGGACCTGCCGGTGCTGGTGCAGGTGACGGTCGAGACCACCGGCACCATGCTGCTCGGCTCGGAGATCGGCGCCGCGCTCACCGCGCTGGAGCCGCTGGGCGTCGACTACATCGGCCTGAACTGCGCCACCGGCCCGGCCGAGATGAGCGAGCACCTGCGCTACCTGGCCAAGAACGCCCGGATCGGCCTGTCCTGCATGCCGAACGCGGGCCTGCCGGTGCTCGGCAAGGACGGCGCCCACTACCCGCTGTCCCCGGCCGAACTGGCCGACGCGCACGACGTGTTCACCCGCGAGTACGGCCTCTCGCTGGTCGGCGGCTGCTGCGGCACCACCCCCGAGCACCTGCGCCAGGTGGTCGAGCGCGTCCAGGGCCGCCCGATCTCCCCGCGCGACCCGCAGCCCGAGCCCGCGGCCGCCTCGCTGTACCAGGCGGTGCCGTTCCGTCAGGACACCTCGTACCTGGCGATCGGCGAGCGCACCAACGCCAACGGCTCGAAGAAGTTCCGCGAGTCGATGCTGGCCGGCGACTGGCAGGCCTGCGTGGAGATCGCCCGCGACCAGATCCGGGACGGCTCCCACCTGCTGGACCTGTGCGTCGACTACGTCGGCCGCGACGGCGTCGCCGACATGAAGGAGATCGCGGGCCGGCTGGCCACCGCCTCCACCCTGCCGATCGTGCTGGACTCCACCGAGCCGGACGTCCTGCGGGCCGGCCTGGAGGCCCTGGGCGGCCGCGCGGTGCTCAACTCGGTCAACTACGAGGACGGCAACGCCCCGGACTCCCGCTTCGGCCGGATCGCCTCGCTGGCCCGCGAACACGGCGCCGGCCTGATCGCGCTGACCATCGACGAGCAGGGCCAGGCCCGCACCGCCGACGCCAAGGTGGAGATCGCCGAGCGGCTCATCGCCGAACTCACCGCCGACTACGGCATCGACGAGGGCTCGATCCTGGTCGACTGCCTCACCTTCACCCTGGCCACCGGCCAGGAGGAGTCCCGCAAGGACGGCATCGAGACCATCGAGGCGATCCGCGAGCTCAAGCGCCGCCACCCGAAGGTGCAGACCACCCTCGGCCTGTCGAACATCTCCTTCGGCCTCAACCCGGCCGCCCGCGTGGTGCTCAACTCGGTCTTCCTGCACGAGTGCGTGGAGGCCGGCCTGGACTCGGCGATCGTGCACGCCTCCAAGATCCTGCCGATCTCCCGGATCCCCGAGGAGCAGCGCGAGGTCGCCCTCGACCTGATCCACGACCGCCGCCGGGACGGCTACGACCCGCTGCAGCGCCTGCTGGAGCTGTTCGCCAACGTCTCCAGCGCCGACGTCAAGGCCTCCAAGGCCGAGGAGCTGGCCGCCCTCCCGCTGGACGAGCGGCTGCAGCGCCGGATCATCGACGGCGAGCGCAACGGCCTGGAGGCCGACCTGGACGAGGCGCTGGCCGGGCGCCCCGCGCTGGAGATCATCAACGAGACCCTGCTGGCCGGCATGAAGGTGGTCGGCGAGCTCTTCGGCTCCGGCCAGATGCAGCTGCCGTTCGTGCTCCAGTCCGCCGAGGTGATGAAGACCGCGGTGGCCCACCTGGAGCCGCACATGGAGAAGTCCGACAGCGAGGGCAAGGGCACCATCGTGCTGGCCACCGTCAAGGGCGACGTCCACGACATCGGCAAGAACCTGGTCGACATCATCCTGTCCAACAACGGCTACAACGTGGTCAACCTGGGCATCAAGCAGCCGGTCTCGGCGATCCTGGACGCCGCCAAGGAGCACAACGCGGACGTGATCGGCATGTCCGGCCTGCTGGTGAAGTCCACCGTGATCATGAAGGAGAACCTGGAGGAGCTGAACCAGCGCAAGCTGGCGTCCAGTTACCCGGTGATCCTCGGCGGCGCGGCGCTCACCCGCGCCTACGTCGAGCAGGACCTGCACGAGATCTACGAGGGCGAGGTCCGCTACGCCCGGGACGCCTTCGAGGGCCTGCGGCTGATGGACGCGCTGATCGCGGTCAAGCGCGGCGTGCCCGGCGCGACCCTGCCGGAGCTGAAGCAGCGCCGGCACGCCCGGGCGGAGGTCCAGGAGCCGGAGCCCGAGGTCAACCTCGGCCAGATCCGCTCGGACGTCGCGGTCGACAACCGGGTCCCGACCCCGCCGTTCTGGGGCGACCGGATCGTCAAGGGCATCCCGTTCGCCGACTACGCCTCCTGGCTGGACGAGGACGCGCTGTTCAAGGGGCAGTGGGGCCTGAAGGCCGCCCGCTCCGGCGAGGGCCCGTCCTACGAGGAGCTGGTGGAGACCGAGGGCCGGCCGCGGCTGCGCGCCTGGCTGGACCGGCTGCAGACCGAGGGCTGGCTGGAGCCGGCCGTCGTCTACGGCTACTACCCGGCGAACTCCAAGGGCGACGACCTGGTCGTCTTCCACGAGGACGGCACCGAGCGCACCCGCTTCACCTTCCCCCGCCAGCGGCGCGGGCGCCGGCTCTGCCTGGCCGACTTCTTCCGCCCGGAGGAGTCCGGCGAGCGGGACGTCCTCGGCCTGCAGGTGGTCACCATGGGCAACCGGATCTCCGAGGCGGCCAACGAGCTGTTCGCCGGGAACTCCTACCGCGACTACCTGGAGCTGCACGGCCTGTCCGTCCAACTGGCCGAGGCGCTGGCCGAGTTCTGGCACGCCCGGGTCCGCTTCGAGCTGGGCTTCTCGGACGAGGACCCGCAGGACGTCAGGGACATGTTCGCGCTCAAGTACCGCGGCGCCCGCTTCTCGCTCGGCTACGGGGCCTGCCCCGAGCTGGAGGACCGCGCCAAGATCACCGAGCTGCTGAAGCCGGAGCGGATCGGCGTGGTGCTGTCCGAGGAGTTCCAGCTGCACCCGGAGCAGTCCACCGACGCGATCGTGATCCACCACCCGGAGGCGAAGTACTTCAACGCGCGGTAACCCGGCTGCCCCGTTCCGTTGGCTCTTTCCGGAGGCGGCGGGCGTATCCTTGATGATCCTGAACGGGCCGGTCCGCTCACCAGCGGGCCGGCCTGTGCCATCCCCGAGGTGCGCCGTGGCGCAGCGAGGGGCACTGCCGGAAGGACTCCCGCCATGACCACCATCTCCACCGCCACGCGCGTGCTCGACCACGGTGACCGGGGCCTGCAGGCGGTGCTGCTGGACATGGACGGGACGCTGGTGGACACCGAGGACTTCTGGTGGCAGGCCGAGGCCTCGCTCTTCGCCGAGCTGGGCCACCGGCTGGACGAGGCGGACCGCGCCCACGTGGTCGGCGGCCCGATGACCCGGGTGATGGAGTACCTGGTCGCCCGCACCGGGGCGGACATCTCCCCGGCCGACCTCGGCGTCCTGGTGAACGAGCGCTTCGTGGAGCTGCTGGCCGGCGGCGTGCCGCTCATGCCGGGCGCCGAGCGGCTGCTCAACACCCTTGACGCGCACGGGATCCCGGCCGCCCTGGTGTCCGCCTCGCACCGGCACGTGATCGACATCGTGCTGCGCTCGCTGGGCCCCGAGCACTTCGCCTTCAGCATCGGCGGGGACGAGGTGGCGCGCACCAAGCCCTTCCCGGACCCGTACCTGGAGGCGGCCCGCCGGCTGGGCGCCGAGCCGGCCCGCTGTGTGGTGGTCGAGGACACCCCGACCGGGGTGCGCGCGGGCGAGGCGGCCGGCTGCCAGGTGATCGCGGTGCCCTCGGTGGCGCCGATCGAGCCGGCGCCGGGGCGGCTGGTGGTCTCCTCGCTGGAGCAGGTGGACCTCGACCTGCTGCGGTCGCTGGTCACCGCGCGAGTGTGATTGTCATCTCATTGCGGGCGCGCCCTACTCGCCGGTAAGGGGCCTGGGCCTCCACGTCACGCACGGTGACCGGGGGAGAAAACGGTCATTGTCTGACAAGTCGTCGGGGCGGGCGCACTGCCCACAAGGGCCGTGTCCCAAACGTCATCTTCGCGGGTATCGGTCGTACATGTTCGATATGGCACGCTACTCGGGTTCGCCGCCGGCTCCGCCGGACCGCACCCAGAAGGAACACGTGCCCGTGAAGACTCCCGCCAGACGCCTGTCAGTTCTCGGCTGCGCCGGTCTGGTCGCCGTGACGGTGGCCGGCTGCGGATCGGTCACCGACGCCGTCAACGGCGACGGCGGCAGCAAGTCGATCACCATGGGCACCCGCGGCCTCACCAGCGTCCTGGACCCGGCCGGCGCCTACGACACCGGCTCGTGGCTGGTGCTCTCCAACACCTTCCAGTCGCTGCTCGCCTTCCCTCCCGCCGCCAGCGCCCCGACCCCGGACGCCGCCCAGTCCTGCGAGTTCGTCAGCGGTGACACCACCCAGTACCACTGCGTGCTCCGCCCCGGTCAGAAGTTCGCCAACGGCCACGCCCTCACCGCCGCCGACGTCGTGTTCTCGATCCAGCGGACCAAGAAGATCAAGGACCCGAACGGTCCGGGCGGCCTGCTGGACACGATCAAGTCGGTCGAGGCGAAGGGCGACAACGAGGTGGTCTTCCACCTCTCCGCACCCGACGCGACCCTGCCGGCCAAGCTGGCCACCCCGGCCGGCGCCATCGTCGACCACGAGGTCTACCCGGCCGACAAGCTGCTCGACAACGACAAGGTCGTCGGCTCCGGCCCGTACAAGCTCGACTCGGTCGAGACCATGACCCCCCAGGGCGGTAGCGCCAAGGTCCTCGCCAAGGTCGTGCTGACTCCCAACGGCAAGTACGCCGGCGACGCCAAGCTGCAGAACGACAAGTTCACCGTGCGGTACTTCGACAGCCCCACCGCGCTGAAGGACGAGTTGGACAAGGGCGGTGTCGACCTCACCGACAACAGCCTGGAGCCGAACACCGCCGCCCGGATCCTCGACGACCAGCAGAGCGGCAAGGGCGACCTGACCGTCGTCGAGGGCGAGAGCTCCGACACCAACTCGATCGCCTTCAACACCAAGGACGCCACCACCGGGAACCTCGCCGTCCGTCAGGCCGTGGCGCAGCTGGTCGACCGGAAGGCCCTCGCCCGCGACGTCTTCGCGCGCACCGTCCAGCCGCTGTACTCGATGGTCCCGACCGGCATCACCGGCCACAACACCGCCTTCTACGACAAGTACGGCGACCCCGACGTCGCCAAGGCCAAGGCGATCCTCGCCGCCGCCAAGGTCCCCCTGCCGGTCAAGCTCAACCTCGCCTCGGGGCGCTCGCGCACCGGCACCAACGAGATCGACACGCTGAAGCGCCAGTTGGAGACCGGCGGCCTGTTCCAGGTCACCGCCCAGGTGGAGAACGACTCGGCCGCCTACCAGAAGGGCCGGAGCGAGGGCAAGTACCAAGCGTACCTGGTCGGTTGGACCGCGGACTACCCGGACCCCGACAACTACATCGGGCCGCTGGTCACCGAGGACAGCGTCTACCGCACCGGGTGGGAGGACGACCGGATCAGTCAGAAGCTGCTGCCGGACGGCCTCAAGCAGGCCGACCGCGGCGCCACGAACGGGATCTACAACCAGGTCCAGGGCATCGTCGCGGAGAACGTGCCGCTGATCCCGATGTTCCAGAGCAAGGCCTTCTTCGCGGCCAAGCCGTACGTCACCGGCGTCGAGTCGACCATCGACACCACCGGCGTCTTCCGCTTCTGGGAGATCGGCCGCAACAAGAAGAAGTAGCGCCCCGCGCACGGCGGCCCGCCGCCTCCCCCGAGCCCGGGGGAGGCGGCGGGCCGCTCGGCGTCCTACAGGGTGCCCGGGCGCACCAGCCCGCTCTCGTACGCGTACACCGCCGCCTGCACCCGGTCGCGCAGCTGGAGCTTGGTCAGCACGTGGCCCACGTGGGTCTTCACCGTGGTCTCGCTGACGAACAGCTCGGCCGCGATCTCCGCGTTCGACAGGCCGCGCGCCACCAGCTTCAGCACCTCCAACTCCCGCTCGGTCAGGGCCCCGAGGGCCTGCGGCGGGGCCTCCTCGCCGGACGGCAGCTTGGTGGCGTACATGTCCAGCAGTCGGCGGGTGATGCTCGGCGCCAGCATCGCCGCGCCGTCCGCGACCACCCGGATCGCCTGCACCAGCTCCTCCGCCGGGACGTCCTTCAGCAGGAAGCCGCTGGCGCCCGCGCGCAGCGCCTCCACCACGTACTCGTCCAGGTCGAAGGTGGTCAGCACCAGTACCTTGGCCGGGCCGTCGCGCCCCGGCCCGGCGATCCGGCGGGTCGCCTCGACGCCGTCCATCCGCGGCATCCGGATGTCCATCAGCACCACGTCGGGCTGCAGCGCCCGCACCTGGTCCAGCGCCTGCTGGCCGTCACCGGCCTCGCCGACCACCACCAGGTCGGACTCGGCCTCCAGGATCATCCGGAAACCGGTGCGCAGCAGCGGCTGGTCGTCGACCAGCAGCACTCGGATCGTCACTCGGACTCCTTGCTCATCGGATCCCCCGTGGGATCGTGCTCATTCCGACGTTCGGGCCTGCAGCGGCAGCGGGTACGGCGGCGGGGTGCCGCCGAACTCCGGGCAGCTGGCCTGGTGGTCGCACCAGTCGCAGAGCCGGTTGCGGGTCGCCGGGAAGTCCCCGGTGGCCACCGCGTGGCTGATCCGCTCCCAGAGCGCCTGCAGCTTGCGCTCCACCGCCAGCAGGTCGGCCTCGTCCGGGTCGTAGCTCACCACGTTCCCGCCGCCGCCGAGGTAGACCAGCTGCAGCCGCTTGGGGACCACGCCCTTCCACCGCCACACGACCAGCGCGTAGAACTTCATCTGGAACATCGCCTTGCCCTCGAAGTCCCGCGAGGGCGCCCGGCCGGTCTTGTAGTCCACCAGCCGGACCTCGCCGGTCGGGGCGACGTCGACCCGGTCGATGTAGCCGCGCAGCAGCAGCCCCGACTCCAGCGCCGTCTCCACGTACAGCTCCCGCTCCACCGGGTGCAGCCGGGTCGGGTCCTCCAGCGCGAACCACTGGCCGACCAGCTTCTCGGCGTCCGCCAGCCAGCGGGTCAGCGCCGCGCCGTCCGGGTCCTCCGGGAACAACCCGCCCAGCTCCGGCCGTTCCCCCAGCAGCCGCTCCCACTGGGGGCGCAGCAGACCCAGCGCCCGCTCCGGCGTCCGCTCGGCCGCCGGGCTGTCGAACAGCCGCTCCAGCACCGCGTGCACCAGGGTGCCCCGGGTCGCGGCGGCGCTCGGCGGCTCCGGCAGCCGGTCGATCACCCTCAGCCGGTACAGCAGGGGGCAGGTCAGGAAGTCCCCCGCGCGGGACGGGGACAGGCCGGTCGGCGGCGCCGCCGGGCGGGGCGCGGCCCCGGCGGCGGCGGGGGTGTCGGTCTGCTGCATGCCTACGACCCTATTGCCCCTCGCTGCCATCCCGCTGCCACCCGACTGCCACGGCGGCCGCGCAGTGGGTATGAAGGGAGCGTGGGGCGCGGGGCGGCGCCGGGCCGCGATCACGTAGCGTGGGCGCACCGGGGCACGACGGGGGATGACGACCGAAGGGATCACGGTGAGCGACAGCAGGGGGCAGCAGACCTCCGACCAGCCACCGCGGGACGACCGCGGGCGCCCGGCGGGCGGCCCGCCGGAGCGGCCCGAACGCGGCGGCGGCATCCTGATGGGCCGCCCCTTCGGCGTGCCCGTCTACGTCACCCCCTCCTGGTTCGTCATCGCCGCGCTGATCACCTGGGTCTTCGGCGGCCAGCTCGGCGACGTCCTGCCCGACCTGGGCACCGCCCGCTACCTGGTCGCGTTCTTCTTCGCCGTCGCCTTCTACGCCTCCGTCCTGGTCCACGAACTCGCCCACACCCTCGTCGCGCTGCGCTACCGGCTCGGGGTCCGGCGGATCCAGCTGCAGTTCTTCGGCGGGGTGTCCGAGATCGAGAACGAGGCCACCTCGCCCTGGCGGGAGTTCTGGCTGGCCTTCGTCGGCCCGCTGCTCTCGCTGCTGCTCGGCGGGGTGTTCTACCTCGGGGTGCGGGCCGTGGAGCTGTCCACCGTCCCCGGGGTGCTGCTCACCGGGCTGATGGTCTCCAACCTGGTGGTCGCCGCCTTCAACCTGCTGCCCGGCCTGCCGCTGGACGGCGGCCGGATGCTGCGCGCCGTGGTCTGGGCGGCCACCGGCCGGCCGATGGCCGGCACCGTCGCCGCCGCCTGGGCCGGCCGGGCGCTGGCGATCGCCGTCCTGATCGGCCTGCCGCTGGTCAGCGCCGCGCGCAACGTCGAGCGCACCACCACCGACACCCTGGTGGACGCGGTGCTGGCCGCCGTCCTCGCCGCGATCATCTGGAACGGCGCCACCGGCAGCCTGCGCAACGCCCGGCTCAAGGAGGTGCTGCCCGGCCTGCGGCTGCGCGACCTCGCCCGCCGGGCCGTCGAGGTCACCGCCGACACCCCGCTCGGCGAGGCGCTGCGGCGCGCCCGCGAGGCCCAGGCCGGCGCGGTCGTCGTGGTGGACGGCCGGGGCGAGCCGATCGCCATCGTTCGCGAGTCCGCGGTACGGGCCGTACCGGAGCACCGCCGCCCCTGGGTCGCGGTCGGGGCGCTCTCCCGCGACCTCGAACCGGGGATGCGGCTGGACGCCGATCTCAGCGGCGAGGCCCTGCTGCGGGCCGTCCAGGCGACCCCGGCGGGGGAGTACCTGGTGGTCGAGGCGGACGGCCGGATGTACGGCGTCGCCGCGCTCACCGACATCGAGCAGCGCCTGACCGCCGCCGTCGCCGGGCACTGATCGGCCCCGGTCGGGAAGGGTGACGCACTTCCCGTAGGATTGCCCGCATGTCCGAACCGACCGGTGCCGCCCGCCGACGCGGGCCCTTCCAGGTCGGGGACCAGGTCCAGCTGACCGACCCCAAGGGTCGCCACTACACGTTCACGCTCCAGGCCGGGAACCAGTTCCACACCCACAAGGGTGCGTTCCCCCACGACGAGCTGATCGGCGCCCCCGAGGGCACGGTCGTGCGCACCACGGGGAACGTCCCGTACCTCGCGCTGCGCCCCCTGCTCCCCGACTACGTCCTGTCCATGCCGCGCGGCGCCGCCGTGATCTACCCCAAGGACGCGGGTCAGATCCTGGCGATGGCCGACATCTTCGCGGGTGCCCGCGTGGTCGAGGCCGGCGTCGGCTCGGGCGCGCTCAGCACGTACCTGCTGCGCGCCGTCGGCGAGCAGGGCATGCTCGCCTCCTACGAGCGCCGGCAGGACTTCGCCGACATCGCGCAGGGGAACGTCGAGCGCTACTTCGGCGGCCCGCACCCGGCGTGGAAGCTCACCGTGGGCGACCTCCAGGACAACCTGGTCGAGACCGACGTCGACCGCGTCATCCTCGACATGCTGGCCCCCTGGGAGTGCCTGGACGTCGCCGCCAAGGCGCTCGTCCCCGGCGGCCTGATCTGCTGCTACGTGGCCACCACCACGCAGATGTCGCGGACCGTCGAGGCGCTGCGCGAGCACGGCAGCTTCACCGAGCCGCAGGCCTGGGAGACCATGGTCCGCACCTGGCACCTGGAGGGCCTGGCCGTCCGCCCGGACCACCGGATGATCGGCCACACCGGCTTCCTGCTCACCGCCCGCCGCCTGGCGGACGGCGTCGAGCCGCCGCTGCGCCGCCGCCGTCCGGCCAAGGGCGCGTACGGCGAGGACTACGACAACGGGGCGCCGGAGCCCACCCTGCAGGAGCGCGCCGCGGCCCGCAAGGCCGCCCGCGAGAGCGGGACCGAGCAGCCCGACCTGGGCTGAGTACCTGTGCACGCGTGAGGGGTGGCACGAGCAAGAGCTCGCGCCACCCCTTCGCCGTTCACGCCACCCGCGTGTGGGACGATGCTCGCTCACCCACACCACTGGAGGGGACGCCTGGTGGAGACCGCGGTCAAGGCGACGGCTGGACAGCAGACCCCGCAGGGCCGGAACCGGCCCGGGCACGTGCGGACTTCCCCCTGGCACTGGGCCCTCGCCCTGGCCGGCTGCGGCGCGGTGGTCGCCGCCACCCTCGCCGCCGCCCCGGCGACCGGCACCCCGGCTCCCCTGCACCACACCGCGGCGGCCCTGCCCCCGAGTGCCGCACCCGACCCGGCGAAGGCCCAACTCCCGCTCGACTGCGGCCCGTTCCCGGTGAAGACGGTGCTGGCCGTGCCCGCCACGCTGGCCGACGGGCGGCCCGCCACGGTCGTCGCCGCACGCTGTGACGCCGTCAACGGCACCCCGCCGGACGCCGTCTACCTGCTCGGCTTCGGCGCCGACCACCGCCCGGCGGTGCTGGCCACCCTGCTCTCCGAGCGCGAGAACCTCACCGTGGGCCGGCTCGCGCTGCGTTCGGACGGCGCCATCACCGGCCACGCGCAGGGGTATTCGAGCGAGGACGTGCCGCGCTTCAGCCCGGACATCTCACTCGACCTCACCTGGAAGCAGAAGGGCGGCGGCTGGGAACGCTCCCAGTCCGCCGCCCCGACGACCCTCAGCTAGCGCTAGTCGGCGTCCGGCCCGTACACCTCGACCCGGTCCGAGACCCGGCGCACGTGGATGCACTCGCCCGGGCACTCCTTGGCCGAATCCACCACGTCCTGAAGGAGCGTCAGCGGCACCGGGGCGGTCTCCCCGGGCTGCTGGCGCAGTTCGTCGTCCGGGCCCTTCACGTAGGCCAGGCCGTCGATGTCCAGTTCGAAGACCTCTGGGGCGTACTGCACGCAGATGCCGTCACCGGTGCACAGGTCCTGGTCGATCCACACCTCCAGAGGCTCGGTCGCCACCGCGGTCCGCTCGGTCACCGACATCGTTCCCTGCCGTTTCTGTCCCGGGTCGCCCGCATTCCTGGGGCAATCCCGCCATTCGTACAACGATCGGAGCCGGCACTGCGGTCGCGATCGGATATCACTTCGCTCGACGATACATCTGGCCCGCTTTGGCCGGTGCGCGGTGGGTATCCCCTTAGCAGAGGGGAAGCACGCTGGGGCGAAGATCGGACACGCCCGTTCCATCTTTCTTGATCTAGGGGTTTACGGACCCCTGGTCCCAGGTAGGGTCTGGAAGCGTCCAGCTCCCCGGAGGAGGTGAGGACCGTGGCAGCCCACGATGACGACTACAACCGCAGCACCGGCAGGCCCGCTCGTGGTTCCGACGAGGCCGCTCAGGTCTCGTTCCTTGAGCAGGAAATCGCCGTGCTGCGCCGCAAGCTCGCCGACTCGCCGCGCAATTCGAGAATCCTCGAAGAGCGGATCGTCGAGCTCCAGACCAACCTGGCCGGCGTGACCGCCCAGAACGAACGGCTCGCCTCCACCCTGCGCGAGGCCCGCGACCAGATCGTGGCCCTCAAGGAGGAAGTGGACCGGCTGGCCCAGCCCCCGGCCGGGTTCGGCACCTTCCTCGAGGCGAACGAGGACGGCACCGCCGACATCTTCACCGGCGGGCGCAAGCTCCGCGTGAACGTCAGCCCCACCGTCGCCCTCGACGAGCTGCGGCGCGGCCAGGAAGTGATGCTCAACGAGGCCCTCAACATCGTGGACGCGATGGCCTTCGAGCGCATCGGCGAGATCGTCACCCTCAAGGAGGTCCTCGAGGACGGCGAGCGCGCCCTGGTCATCGGCCACACCGACGAGGAGCGGGTGGTGCGCCTCGCCGAACCGCTGCGCGAGGCCACCGTCAGGGCGGGGGACGCCCTGCTGCTGGAGCCCCGCTCCGGCTACGTGTACGAGGTGGTGCCGAAGTCCGAGGTCGAGGAGCTGGTCCTCGAGGAGGTCCCGGACATCGACTACCGGCAGATCGGCGGCCTGAGCAACCAGATCGAGCTGATCCGCGACGCGGTCGAGCTGCCGTACCTGCACGCCGACCTCTTCCGGGAGTACGAGCTGCGCCCGCCCAAGGGCGTGCTGCTCTACGGCCCGCCCGGCTGCGGCAAGACGCTGATCGCCAAGGCGGTCGCCAACTCGTTGGCCAAGAAGGTCGCCGAGGTGACCGGCCGCCCGCAGGGGAAGAGCTACTTCCTCAACATCAAGGGCCCCGAGCTGCTCAACAAGTACGTCGGCGAGACCGAGCGGCAGATCCGGCTGGTGTTCCAGCGGGCCCGGGAGAAGGCGAGCGAGGGCACGCCCGTCATCGTCTTCTTCGACGAGATGGAGTCGCTGTTCCGCACCCGCGGCTCCGGCGTCAGCTCGGACGTGGAGAACACCATCGTCCCGCAGCTGCTCGCCGAGATCGACGGCGTGGAGGGCCTGGAGAACGTCATCGTCATCGGCGCCTCGAACCGCGAGGACATGATCGACCCGGCGATCCTGCGGCCCGGCCGCCTGGACGTCAAGATCAAGATCGAGCGCCCGGACGCCGAGGCCGCGAAGGACATCTTCTCCAAGTACCTGAAGGACTCGCTGCCGTTCCACCCGGACGACCTGAAGGAGCACGACGGCTCGGTCGACACCACGGTGGCCGCGATGATCCAGTCGGTCGTGGAGCGGATGTACTCCGAGACGGAGGAGAACCGCTTCCTGGAGGTCACCTACGCCAACGGTGACAAGGAGGTCCTGTACTTCAAGGACTTCAACTCCGGCGCGATGATCCAGAACATCGTCGACCGCGCGAAGAAGATGGCCATCAAGGACTTCCTCGACCACGGCCAGCGCGGTCTGCGCGTCTCCCACCTGCTCGCCGCCTGCGTGGACGAGTTCAAGGAGAACGAGGACCTGCCCAACACCACCAACCCGGACGACTGGGCCCGCATCTCCGGCAAGAAGGGCGAGCGGATCGTCTTCATCCGCACGCTCGTCACCGGCAAGCAGGGCGCCGAGTCCGGCCGCTCGATCGACACCGTCGCCAACACGGGCCAGTACCTGTAAGGCACGCGGTGACCCGGGCCGGCAGCGGTCCCCGGAGCAGTACGCACACCGTCCGGCTGTGGCGCCTCGCGGCCCCGCAGCCGGACGGCGCGTCTCGGGGCCCGCCGTCCGGCGCCGGGTTCTAGGCTCGACCCACCGTTCGCGGGCAGAGGAGCGCCGGCGCCGGTGTTGTTCAGCGGGACGTCGGCGTGTTCCGTCCGTGGGGGCGGGACACCAGGCAAGGAGGGCCGCATGACCGTACGGCGCGTGATGGGCATCGAGACCGAGTACGGGATCTCCGTGCCCGGGCACCCCAACGCCAACGCCATGCTCACCTCGTCCCAGATCGTCAACGCGTACGCGGCGGCGATGCACCGGGCACGGCGGGCCCGCTGGGACTTCGAGGAGGAGAACCCGCTGCGCGACGCGCGGGGCTTCGACCTCGCGCGGGAGGTGGCGGACGCCAGCCAGCTGACCGACGAGGACATCGGCCTCGCCAACGTCATCCTGACCAACGGGGCCCGGTTCTACGTGGACCACGCGCACCCCGAGTACAGCTCGCCCGAGGTGACCAACCCGCGCGACGCCGTGCTCTGGGACAAGGCCGGCGAACGGATCATGGCGGCCGCCGCGCGGCGCGCGCTGGAGCTGCCCAACGGGCAGACCATCCACCTGTACAAGAACAACACCGACAACAAGGGCGCCTCCTACGGCACCCACGAGAACTACCTGATGAAGCGGGCGACGCCGTTCGCCGACATCGTCCGCCACCTCACCCCGTTCTTCGTCTCCCGCCAGGTGGTGACCGGCGCCGGCCGGGTCGGCATCGGCCAGGACGGCTCGGCGCACGGCTTCCAGATCAGCCAGCGGGCGGACTACTTCGAGGTCGAGGTCGGCCTGGAGACCACCCTCAAGCGGCCGATCATCAACACCCGGGACGAGCCGCACGCGGACGCCGAGAAGTACCGCCGGCTGCACGTGATCATCGGGGACGCCAACCTCTCCGAGATCTCCACCTACCTCAAGCTGGGCACCACCTCGCTGGTCCTGTCGATGATCGAGGACTCCTTCATCGCCTCCGACCTCGCCGTCGACCAGCCGGTGCGCACCCTGCACCGGGTCTCCCACGACCCGGACCTCAAGCACCTGATCACCCTGCGCAACGGGCGCAAGCTCACCGCCGTCCAGCTCCAGCTGGAGTACTTCGAGCTGGCCCGCAAGTACGTCGAGGACCGCTTCGGCACCGACGCCGACGAGCAGACCGTGGACGTGCTGGCCCGCTGGGAGGACGTCCTCGGGCGGCTGGAGCGCGACCCGATGTCGCTCTCCCGGCAGCTGGACTGGATCGCCAAGCGGGAGATCCTGGAGGGCTACCGCAGCCGGGACGCCCTGGAGTGGGACAACCCGCGGCTGCACCTGGTCGACCTCCAGTACAGCGACGTACGGGCCGAGAAGGGCCTCTACAACCGCCTGGTGGCCCGCGGCCGCTTCGAGCGGCTGGTCACCGAGGAGGAGGTCGAGCGGGCCGTCACGCAGCCCCCGGAGGACACCCGGGCGTACTTCCGCGGGCGCTGCCTCGACCAGTACGCCGAGCACGTCGCGGCGGCCTCCTGGGACTCGGTGATCTTCGACCTGCCGGGCCGGGACTCGCTGCAGCGGGTGCCCACGCTGGAGCCGCTGCGCGGCACCCGCAACCACGTCAAGGAGCTGCTGGACCGCTGCCGCACCGCGGAGGACCTGCTCCGCGTCCTGGCCGGCGGGTAACTTTTCGATCACCACGGGTGAACGTCCGCCGAATGGGAATCATCCGGGGTGGCAGCGGGTGTTGGACAGGAAGCGCCACCGGTGAACCGGGAGCAGCAGTCGCACCTTGTGTATAGGGTCGGTGCAGCAGCACCGATCGAACCGTGCCAGACGAATCGAGCGGGGTGAGGGAAATGGCGAGCAAGGACACCGGCGGCGGCCAGCAGCGGGCGAACCGCTCCTCCGAGGAGGTCGAGGAACAGGCCGCGGAAACCCAGAATTCCGACGACCTCAAGGAGCGCCAGGAAAAGCTGAGCGACGACGTCGACGCGGTACTGGACGAAATCGACGAGGTGCTCGAGTCGAATGCGGAGGATTTCGTCCGCGGATTCGTTCAGAAGGGCGGGCAGTAGCCCCTCCCCGGAATTCCGGAATTCACGGTCGCGACCGTCGAACGCGGCCGGGCGGCGCGGTCCGCCCGGCCGTCCGGCACCGGCCCCTCCGAGCGTGGACGATGATCGTCGGCCGGTAGGGTGCGGGCAGCGTGCGCTTCAAGCTACCTGGAAGGAATCGTGTGGAAGCCAACACTCGCGGCACCGGGCGTCTACCGGCTGCCTTCCTGACCCCGGGGTCGTCCTCGTTCCTCGACTTCCTCGCCGAGCACAAGCCGGAGCTCCTGCCGGGCCACGGCGGGCTCCCCGCGGGCACCGTGGTCGAGGCCCCGCACGGGACCACGATCGTCGCCGCGGTCTTCGACGGCGGCGTGGTGATCGCGGGTGACCGCCGGGCGACGATGGGCAACGTGATCGCCCAGCGCGACATCGAGAAGGTGTTCCCGGCCGACGAGTACAGCGCGGTCGGCATCGCCGGCACCGCCGGCCTCGCGGTCGAGATGGTCCGGCTGTTCCAGCTGGAGCTGGAGCACTACGAGAAGATCGAGGGCACCACGCTCTCCCTGGAGGGCAAGGCCAACCGCCTCACCACCATGATCCGGGGCAACCTCGGCATGGCGATGCAGGGCCTGGCCGTCGTCCCGATGTTCGCCGGCTACGACCTCGACCGGGGCCGCGGCCGGATCTTCAACTACGACGTCACCGGCGGGCGTTCGGAGGAGCGGGGCTTCGCGGCCACCGGCTCCGGCTCGGTCTTCGCCCGCGGCTCCCTGAAGAAGCTCTACCGCGAGGACCTGACGGCCGAGCAGGCCGCCACCCTGGTCGTCCAGGCGCTGTACGACGCGGCCGACGACGACTCCGCCACCGGCGGCCCGGACCTCGCCCGCAAGATCTACCCGATCGTCTCGCTGATCACCGAGGACGGCTTCCGCCGGCTCACCGAGGCGGAGGTCGCCGAGATCGCCGTCGCCATCACGGACGAGCGCCTGGCCCGTCCGAACGGCCCGCAGGCCCCGCTGATCTAGCCATCACCTCACCAGGAAGGGACGACCGCCGGTGTCGACACCGTTCTACGTCTCGCCCCAGCAGGCCATGGCGGACCGCGCGGAGTACGCCCGCAAGGGCATCGCGCGCGGCCGCAGCGTGGTCGTGCTCACCTACGCCGACGGCATCGTCTTCGTCGCCGAGAACACCTCGCGGGCGCTGCACAAGGTCTCCGAGATCTACGACAAGATCGCCTTCGCGGCGGTCGGCCGCTACAACGAGTTCGAGAACCTGCGCATCGGCGGCGTCCGCTACGCCGACCTGCGCGGCTACTCCTACGACCGGGCCGACGTCACCGCCCGCGGGCTCGCCAACGTCTACGCCCAGACCCTGGGCACCATCTTCTCCTCGGTCGGCGAGAAGCCGTACGAGGTCGAGCTGATCGTGGCCGAGGTCGGCCGCGGCGTCGACCAGGACCAGATCTACCGGCTCACCCCGGACGGCTCGGTCGTCGACGAGAAGAACTACGTGGTGGTCGGCGGCAACGCCGACTCCATCGGCAACTACCTGGGCCAGCGCCACCGCGCGGGGCTGAGCCTGACCGAGGCGGTCAGGGTCGCCGTGGACTCGCTCGCCCGCGACCCCAACGGGGGCAGCCCGCGCACCCTCACGCCGGAGCAGCTGGAGGTGGCCGTCCTCGACCGCCAGCGGTTCCAGCAGCGCAAGTTCAAGCGGATCCTGGGCAACCAGCTCGGCCGGTTGCTCGACGGGGACCAGTCCGCCGAGGCGGACGACGAGGAGCCGGCGGCCACCCCGCCGGCCGGCGAGTAGTACGGCGGAGTCCCGTGCGGCGGCGCGACCGCCGTGCGGGACTCCGGTGCCCCTGCGGCGGCCCAGTCGTCGTGGAGGCGGTTTCGGACAGCTCCACAAGCAAAGGAGTGCTCATGGACCGCCGGATTTTCGGGCTGGAGAACGAGTACGGCGTGACCTGCACGTTCCGCGGGCAGCGACGGCTGTCGCCGGACGAGGTGGCGCGGTACCTGTTCCGCCGGGTCGTCTCCTGGGGCCGAAGCAGCAACGTCTTCCTGCGCAACGGCGCCCGGCTCTACCTCGACGTCGGCTCGCACCCCGAGTACGCCACCCCCGAGTGCGACGACGTCGTCGAGCTCGTGACCCACGACAAGGCCGGCGAGCGGATCCTCGAAGGCCTGCTGGTGGACGCCGAGCGGCGACTGCACGAGGAGGGCATCGCCGGCGACGTCTACCTCTTCAAGAACAACACCGACTCGGCCGGGAACTCCTACGGCTGCCACGAGAACTACCTGGTGGCCCGGCACGGCGAGTTCTCCCGGATCGCGGACGTGCTGATCCCGTTCCTGGTCACCCGGCAGCTGATCTGCGGCGCGGGCAAGGTGCTGCAGACCCCGCGCGGCGCGGTGTACTGCGTCAGCCAGCGGGCCGAGCACATCTGGGAGGGCGTCAGCTCCGCCACCACCCGCTCCCGCCCGATCATCAACACCCGGGACGAGCCGCACGCGGACGCCGAGCGCTACCGCCGGCTGCACGTGATCGTCGGCGACTCCAACATGTCCGAGACCACCACGCTGCTCAAGGTCGGCGCCACCGACCTGGTGCTGCGGCTGATCGAGGCCGGCGTGGTGATGCGCGATCTCACCCTGGAGAACCCGATCCGGGCGATCCGCGAGGTCAGCCACGACCTCACCGGCACCCACCAGGTGCGGCTCGCCAACGGCCGCGAGGCCAGCGCGCTGGACATCCAGGAGGAGTACTACAGCAAGGCCCTGGAGTTCGCCGACCGCAAGGGCCTCAACACCGGCACCGTCGCGCAGGTCCTCGACCTGTGGGGCCGCACCCTGGAGGCCGTCCGCACCGAGCGGCTGGACGGGGTGGCCACCGAGATCGACTGGATCATGAAGTACAAGCTCATCGAGCGCTACCGCGAGAAGCACCAGATGAGCATGTCCAACCCGCGGGTGGCGCAGATCGACCTCGCGTACCACGACATCCACCGCCGGCGCGGCCTGTTCTACCTGCTCCAGGGCAAGGGGCAGGCGCGGCGGGTGACCACCGACCTGAAGACCTTCGAGGCGAAGTCGGTGCCGCCGCAGACCACCCGGGCCCGGCTGCGCGGGGACTTCATCCGCCGGGCGCAGGAGCAGCGGCGGGACTTCACGGTGGACTGGGTGCACCTGAAGCTGAACGACCAGGCGCAGCGGACGGTGCTCTGCAAGGACCCGTTCCGTTCGGTGGACGAGCGGGTGGAGAAGCTGATCGCGGGGATGTAGCCCGCGCGTTCGTGATCAAGGTGCGGTCCGGCCCCGGTGGTGTCTACCGGGGCCGGACGCGTGCCGGGCATACGCTGTCCGTCGAGTCTGGAGAGCCGACTTCGATCGACAGTTAGGACCACCGTGCGCCGCACCGCCGGTTTGCTTCTCACCCTGCCGCTGCTGCTCGCGGTCGCCTGCAGCAGCTCGCCCAAGGCGGCCTCCCCGGCGACGCCGTCCGCGGCGAGCGCGCCCCCGACCGTGCCCGCTCCGGTCAACGAGGCGTCGCCGATGCCGACCCTGTCGGGCGGCGGGTTCGGGAGCAAGGCGACCATCACGATCCCCGAAGGCGCCCAGCCCGGCGGGCAGTTCGTGGTGAACACGGTGAGCGAGGGCGATCGCGCGGCGGTCGCCAAGGGCGACTGGGTGACGGTCAACTACACGGCGAAGGACTGGACCACCGGCAAGGACCTGCCCAGTTCGTACGACCCGAGCGGCAAGCCGCAGCTCTACCAGGCGGGCAGTGGGCAGCTGGTGCCGGCGCTCGACCAGAGCGTGATCGGCAAGAAGGTCGGCAGCCGGCTGCTGGTGGTGGCCCCGCCGGCCGCCGCCTTCGGCGACTCGGGCTCCGAGCAACTCGGGGTGGCCAAGGGCGACACCGTGGTGTTCGTGCTGGACATCGTGGAGAGCCTGCCGCAGGACTCCACGCTGACCGGGAACATGACCGAGCCGGCCGCGACCCTGCCGCAGGTCAAGGACAACGGCAAGGCGGCGACGACGATCACCGTCCCGACCGGGCAGGCCGCGCCGACCGACCTCCAGCAGGCGGTGCTGATCAAGGGCGAGGGCAAGCAGGTCAAGAGCGGGCAGACCCTGGTGGTGCAGTACACCGGGGTGCTGTGGAGCAACGGCCAGCAGTTCGACGCCTCCTGGACGCACGGCGGCGCGCAGGCCGTGCAGATCGGCACCGGCAGCGTGATCGAGGGCTGGGACAAGGGCCTGGTGGGGCAGGCCGTGGGCAGCCGGGTGCTGCTGGTGGTGCCGCCCGCGCAGGGGTACAAGGACCAGGCGCAGGGGGCGGTGCCGGCGAACTCCACGCTGGTCTTCGTGATCGACATTCTGGAAGCGGTCTAGGAACTCGGCCCGGGGATTCCGTACTCTTGGGCGGACGCTCGTACAACAACGACGCGTCCGTCCTCATCCTGAGCTGTCATACTGCCCCTCGCACTGTGGCAGGCGCCGCCCGGCGCGAAGGTCCGGGGCGGGCGGTGCGACGGCAGCCCGGCGCTCACCACGCCGGGTCCGGATCTGGAAGACCTCGTGGCGAGATGGATGGGGAGTCATGACTGAGAAGACGCCGAGCCCGGGCGGGGCCGGCACCGCCGACAGCTCTGCGGGTGACCCGGCCGCCTCGCGTCCCGGCGGCGCGGTCGCGGGCGATCGCGAGTCGATCGTCGTTCCGCCGTCGATCCTGGCGCAGCAGGCCGGCTGGGCGCAGCCCGGCGAGCGGCTGGCCGCGGCCGGTGGCGGGACCAGGACCGACGACGACACCCCGCAGATCTTCGCCTCCACGGTGCGCCGGGCCGAGCTCTCCGAGGCCGGTTACGACGAGAACCCGCCCGGTGTGGGCCGGCTCGGCGTGATCCTCGGCACGGTGCTGGCCGTGCTGCTGGCCGGCAGCGCGGTGACGCTCTACCTGGTGAACAAGGACGGCGGGTCCAAGGACAGCAGCCCCTCGGCCGCCAAGCCGGACGCGGTGAAGACCGCGCCGCCGACCCCCACCGCCGACCCGGTGCCGCCGATCAAGGACGACGCCAAGGTGCTGCCGACGATCACCGGCGACTTCGGCAAGAAGGCCGAGATCCAGGTGCCCGGCGACAAGTCGGACGGCTCCTTCGTGGTCAAGGTCCTCTCCGAGGGCAGCGGTGCCAAGGTGGAGAAGGGCAACTGGACCTCGGTGGACTACACCGCCAAGGACTGGACCACCGGCAAGGACATCCCGAGCTCGTACGACAACAGCGGCAAGCCGCAGATCTTCCAGGCCGGCTCGGACGCGCTGATCCCGGCGCTGGACCAGGCCGTGGTCGGGAAGAAGGCCGGCTCCCGGGTGCTGGTGGTGGCCCCGCCGGCCGCCGCGTTCGGCGCCCAGGGCAAGGCCGACATGTCGATCGGTGCCAAGGACGACCTGGTCTTCGTGATCGACATCCGCAACACCAACGCGCCCGACGCGGTGGTCAGCGGCACCGTCACCCCGCCGCCGGCGGACTTCCCGCAGGTCAAGGACAACGGCAAGAAGCCGGCCGAGATCACCCCGGTGGCCGGCGCCAAGGACCCGACCGAGCTGAAGAGCCACGTCCTGATCAAGGGCACCGGGCCGGCGGTGGAGAAGGGCGAGAAGGTCGTCGTCCAGTACACCGGCGCGCTGTTCAAGGACGGCAAGGTCTTCGACTCCTCGCTGAGCAAGGGCCAGGCGTTCTCCTTCCCGGTCGGCGGCGGCCAGGTCATCCAGGGCTGGGACCAGGGGCTGGCCGGCCAGACGGTGGGCAGCCGGGTCGAGCTGGTCATCCCGGCCGCGCTGGCCTACGGGGACAAGGGCCAGGGCGACATCCCGCCCGGCTCGACGCTGGTCTTCGTGGTGGACATCCTGGACGCCGGTCAGGGCTGATCCACTTTCGGGTGACAATGGTGTGCGTGTGACCTTCGGGTCCGGCCGCGTGGCCGGGCCCGGACGGGCGGCGGGCGCCCGTATCGTGGTCCGCCCCGACGAGGTCGGGGCGGACCGGGTGCGGGCGCCCGCCGCTTGGTCGTGTCTGGAATTGCGAACGTGAGAAGAGGGACCCAGTGACCGTGAACCTCAACGAGAAGCCCGAGATCGACTTCCCGATCGGTGACGCTCCGACCAAGCTGCAGATCCGCGACATCGTCGTGGGCGACGGCGAGGAGGCCAAGGAGGGCCAGGTCGTCAGCGTCCGCTACGTCGGCGTGACCTTCGAGACCGGCGAGGAGTTCGACGCGAGCTGGAACCGGAGCCCCAACGAGTTCCGCTTCCCGCTCGGCGCCGGCCGGGTCATCCAGGGCTGGGACAAGGGCGTCGTCGGCATGAAGGTCGGCGGCCGCCGCGAGCTGACCATCCCGTCGACGATGGCGTACGGCGCCCAGTCGCCGTCGCCGCTCATCCCGCCGCACTCGACCCTGATCTTCGTGGTCGACCTGCTGGCCGTCTGAGCCTGCTCCAGCCGTGGGCCGGACCCCTCCGGGGGCCCGGCCCACGGGCGTGTCCGGGGCCTCCGGGGACGCTGTTGCGGACGCGGCTTTTGCAGTGCGTACCGCTACCGGTACGGTCGGTCCCGCCGGGTGCGGATCGCCCGGTTGGCGCACCCCGCGCGCGGCGCGGCACACCGGAAGGGTCAGCGATGGCGATCGCCAAGGCAGAGCGGCTGATGAATCTCGCCCTGTGCCTGATGAACACCAGACGTCCGCTCTCCAAGAAGGAGCTGCGGGAATCCATCGAGGCGTACCGCGAGGCCTGGCAGCACAGCAGCGAGGACGCCTTCAACCGGATGTTCGAGCGGGACAAGGACGACCTGCGCGAGCTCGGCCTGGTGATCGACGTCGACGAGAACGCGCTGGACGGCGAGCTGGGCTACCTGGCCCGCGCGGACCGCAACCGGCTGCCCGAGATCGCGCTGGACGCCGAGGAGGCCGCCGCGCTGACCCTGGCCGCCCGGGTCTGGCAGCAGGCCAAGATGTCCGGCGCGGCCAGCGGCGCGCTGCAGAAGCTGCGCGCGGCCGGGGTGCCGTTCGCCGAGGCCGGCGGCCGTACCGCGCTGGAGCCCCGGATCCCCGCCCGGGAGGCCGCGTTCGAGCCGCTGCTCACCGCCGCCCGGGACCGCCGCCCGGTCACCTTCGAGTACCGCAAGGCCGGCGCGGCCGCCGTCGAGCAGCGCACCGTCGAGCCGTGGGCGCTGGAGTGCTGGCGCGGGCACTGGTACCTGGCCGGGTACGACCGCGACCGCGGCGACGCCCGGGTGTTCCGGCTCAGCCGGATCACCGGCAAGGTGCGGGCGAAGGGCGGCGCCTTCGCGCAGGCGGTGCCCGAGCACGTCGACGTCCGCGCCACCGTGGCCAAGTTCGCCGGGAGGGGGCCACCGCGACGGCGACCGTGCGGGTCCGCCGGGGCGCGGGCTTCCCGCTGCGCACCAAGGCGCTGGCCAGCGAGCGGGTCGACGAGACCTGGGACGAGCTGGAGATCCCGTACGGCAACGGGCTGGGCGCCGACCTGGCGGAGTTCGGGCCGGACGTGCTGGTGCTCGGGCCGGAGGAGCTGCGGGCGGATGTGGTCGACCGGCTGCGGGCGGTCGCGGGGATTGCTGAGGGAGAAGGCGCGTGAGCAACGCGATCGACCAGACGCGGCGGATGCTGTCGCTGGTGACCTACCTGCGGGAGCGGCCCGGGGCCGAGGTGGCCGAGGTGGCCCGCGCGTTCGGGATCTCCGAGCGCGAGCTGATCGGGGACCTCAACGTGCTGCCGATGTGCGGCACCAGCTTCCGCGGCGGCGACCTGCTCGACATCGACACCGACGGCGAGCGGATCTGGTGGCACAACGTGGACGACGTCGCCCAGCCGCTGCGGCTGGCCGCCGACGAGGCCACCGCGCTGCTGGTGGCCGCCCGCGCGGTGGCCGGGCTGCCCGGGCTGCGGGCCGGCGACCGCGAGGCGCTCACCCGGGCCGTCGCCAAGATCGAGAACGCGGCCGGGGAGAGCGCCGAGAGCAGCGCCCGGGTCGGCGTGACCTTCGAGGCGGAGAGCCACGTCTTCGCCGACATCGACCGCGCGCTCAGCGAGGGCCGGCGGCTCTGGCTGCGCTACTACTCGCACGGGCGCGGCGGGATGACCGAGCGGGAGGTCGACCCCATCCGGCTGCTCACCGAGGGGCACACCTACCTGGAGGCCTGGTGCCGCACCTCGGAGGACCACCGGATGTTCCGGCTCGACCGGGTCGCCGAGATCCGCGTGCTGGACGTCCCGGCCGACCCGCCCCGGCGTGAGCCGCGCGACCTGAGCGGCGGGCTGGTCAACCCGGCCGCGGACGACCCGGAGGTCGTCGTCGAGGTCTCCTCCGGCGGGCGCTGGGTGGCCGAGTACTACACCCACGACAAGGCCGAGGAACTGCCGGACGGCGGGCTGCGGATCACCCTGCGCAGCGCCGACCCCTCCCAGCTGCGCCCGCTGGCGCTGCGGCTGGGCCGGGACGGGCGGATCGTGTCGCCGCCCGAGCTGGCCGAGCAGGCGCGCTCGGCGGCGGCGGAGGCGCTGGCCGCGTACGGGGAGGGGCGGGTCTGAGCGGTGGAAGCCGGGACCAGATTCAAGGTGTACTGCTCCGAGTGCCGGGAGAAGGTGGAGCTCCCGGCCGAGGAGTTCCGGCTGACCCTGGGCCGCACCCCGGCCCAGGCGCACTACAGCTTCGGCTGCCCGCGCTGCGGGGCGGCGGTGCGCAAGCCGGCCGGGGAGAAGATCGTCGAGGCGCTGACCGAGGCGGGGGTGCGCACCATGCGGCTCGTCCCGGCGGAGGGGTAGCGCCTGCTCGGCGGGGGTGCGGGCGGCCCGTATAGGGTGGGGCGCATGTCCTGGATGCTGGTCGCCGCCGTCCTGCTCGCCACCGCGGGCCTGCTGGTCCTCGGGGTCCTCGCGATCCGGCTGTGGCTGGACGTGCGGGTGCTGGCCAAGGGCGTGGACGAGGCCTCGCGGGCGCTGACCGAGGCGGCGGGCGAGCCGGCCGACTCGGCCGCGGTGGCCGCCGCCCGATAGCACGGCCGGGGCATCCGCCGTACGGGGGCTGCTGCGCGGGTGTGAGGGCGGGTTACGCTCTCAGCTGGTCCCCGTGACGCCTGTCGGGGGCCGCCGTCCCGTTCGGGCGGCCGTCGTCGGGGCGTCATCCGCAGCGGTTACCATCCGCGCGGACGGCCCGCCGGGCCGCCATGACTGAAGGTGGTCGTGCATGCGCGTCTCGATGACCGCGATCGTGGTGGTCGTGGTGTTCGCCGTCGTGCTGTTCGGAGCCAAGCGGCTGCCCGAGCTGGCACGCTCGCTCGGACAGTCGCTGCGGATCCTGAAGAGCGAGGCCAAGGCGATGCGCACGGACGGCGAGGAGACGGCCGCGCCGCCGCCGGCGGGCGTCGAGGGCGGCGCCGGCGCGGGTGGTACGGCGTCGGGTGGCGGTCGGGTGATCCAGTCCGCGCCGGGCGCCACGAGCACCGCCCGTCCGGTGGCCGGGCCCGAGGGCGACCGCCCGCACTGAGCGCGGCGCCCGCACGTGACGTCCGCCGCGCGCGCGATGTCCGCGACCACGGAGGCCCGTCGACCGGCGGGCCTCTACGCACGATCTGAGGACCGGGGTTGAGCAAGCTCTCCAAGGCGTCGAAGGCGCCCAAGAATCCTGAGGGGCGGATGGCCCTCGCCGACCACCTGCGGGAACTGCGCAACCGGGTGATCAAGTCGGTCCTGGCGATCGTGGTGATCGCCATCGTCGCCCTGATCTTCCACAAGCAGATCGAGACGTTCCTGCTCAAGCCGCTGCCGCAGTGCAACACCCCGGAGGAGCAGGCGCACTACCACGGCAAGTGCGCGCAGGTCTCGAACATCGGTCTGACCTCCGGTTTCACCTGGATGCTCCAGGTGGCGCTGACGACCGGTGTGGTGGGTGCGGTGCCGGTCTGGCTCTGGCAGGTGTGGGCGTTCGTGGCGCCCGGTCTGCACCGGCACGAGAAGAAGTACACCGTCATCTTCATGGCCTGCGGGGCGCCGCTGTTCCTGGCGGGCGTGGGCGTGGCCTTCCTGGTGCTGCCGACGACCGTCGAGGTCCTGGTCAGCTTCACCCCGGACAAGACCACGCCGATCCTGCCGCCGAACGACTACTTCGACGTCGCGACGCGGATGGTGCTGGTCTTCGGCCTGGCCTTCGAGTTCCCGCTGCTGCTCGTGATGATGAACATGGTCGGCATGGTCACCGGCAAGCGGCTGCTGGGCTGGTGGCGCGGGATGATCATGGCGATCACCGTGTTCGCGGCCTTCGCGATGCCGAGCGCCGACCCGGTGAGCATGCTGGCGCTGGCCGCGCCGATCTGGGGGCTGTACTTCATCGCGGTGGGCATCGCGCTGCTCAACGACCGGCGCAAGCGGCGCCGGAACCCGGACGCGGACCTGGACGACGAGGAGGCCTCGCACCTGGACCTCAGCGTGCAGGCGGTCGAGGGCGCGGAGGTGGTCCGGGCCTCCGGCGCGCCGGTGGCGAGCCCGGCGCCGGTGCCGGGCGCGCGCCGGGAGCAGATGGACGACATCACCTGAGCCGCCGGTAGGCGTTCCTGATCGTGGGCCCCGGTCCGCCGCTCGACGCGGCGGGCCGGGGTTCTTCGTGCTGGGGGTGCTTCGCGCCCCGGGGCTCTTCGCGCGGCGGGGGCGGTCCGGGTGCGGGGCGCTCTTGGCACCGTCGATGGCATGTGACATATTACTGGCGTGCTGAAGAGCCAGAGACCCCCCTTGGACGCCGTCGTGGTCGGCGCCGGCGTCGTCGGCGCGGCCTGCGCCTACTACGCCGCCCGCGCCGGGCTCGCCGTCGCCGTCGTCGACCGCGGACCGGTGTCCGGCGGGACCACCGGCGCCGGCGAGGGCAACCTGCTGGTCTCCGACAAGGAGCCCGGGCCCGAACTCGACCTCGCCCTTCTGAGCACCCGGCTCTGGCGCGACCTCGCCGAGCAGCTCGGCCCCGAGGCCGAGTACGAGCCCAAGGGCGGCCTCGTCGTCGCCGCCACCGAGGCCGGGCAGGACGCGCTGCGCACCTTCGCCGCCGAGCAGGGCCACGCCGGGGTGACGGCCGAGGAGGTCCCCGGCGAGCGGCTGCGCGAGCTGGAACCGCACCTCGCCCCCGGGCTCGCCGGCGGCTTCCACTACCCGCAGGACGCCCAGGTCCAGCCCGCCCTCGCGGCCGCCCACCTGCTGCGCGAGGCCCGCCGGCTCGGCGCCGTGCTGATCACCGGCGAGGCCGTCACCTCCGTCGAGCGGGGGCCGGACGGCGCCGTGCGCGGCGTGCGCACGGCGCACCGCGAACTGCTCGCCCCCGCCGTCGTCAACGCGGCCGGGACGTGGGGCGGCGAGCTGGCCGCGCTGGCCGGCGTGCACCTGCCGGTGCTGCCCCGGCGCGGCTTCGTGCTGGTCACCGAGCCGCTGCCGCGGATCGTCCGGCACAAGGTCTACGCCGCCGACTACGTGGCCGACGTCGCCAGCGGCTCGGCCGCGCTGCAGACCTCCGCCGTGGTGGAGGGCACCCCCGGCGGGCCGGTGCTGATCGGCGCCAGCCGGGAGCGCGTCGGCTTCGACCGCACGATGTCCCAGGAGGTGCTGCGGCGGCTGGCCGGCCAGGCCGCGGCGCTGTTCCCGGTGCTGGAGGACGTCACCGTGATGCGGTTCTACCGGGGCTTCCGCCCGTACCTGCCGGACCACCTGCCGGCCATCGGCGAGGACCCCCGGGTGCCCGGGCTGTACCACGCCTGCGGGCACGAGGGGGCCGGCATCGGGCTGGCCCCGGCCACCGGGCTGTTGATCAGCGAGCAGCTGGCCGGGAAGCGGCCCGAGCTGGACCTCGCGCCGTTCCGGCCGGACCGGTTCCGCGAGGCCGCCTGAGGGGCCCCTGGCCCGGGGTGGTCCGGGCGCGCCCGCCGGGCCGTGCCGGAGGCGTTCCGCGGGCGTCGCGGAGGCGTCGTGGGGCCGCTTCGGAGGTGTCCCGGATCCGTGCTGGATCCGTACTGGATCCGTGCTGGACCAGCGCTTGGTCCGTCAGTGTCGTCAGTGCTGTCAGTGCTGTCAGAGCCGTCAGATCGTCAGATTGGAGAAGCCGCCGATGCGTCGCCGCACCCCCGCCGGGCTGGTCGGGGCCGAGCCCGGGCCCGCCCACCACATCGTGTTCGACGGCCGGGCCGTGCCCGCGCTGTCCGGGCAGTCGATCGCCGCCGCGCTCTGGGCGGACGGCGTGCTCGCCTGGCGCACCACCCGCTTCGGCGGGCGGCCGCGCGGGGTGTTCTGCGGCATCGGCGCCTGCTTCGACTGCCTGGCCACCGTCGACGGCCGGGCCAACCAGCGCACCTGCCTGGTGCCCGCCGAGCCGGGCACCGTCGTCACCACCCAGGAGGGCCACGGCCGTGCCGACCTCGCCGTATGAGTTCCTCGACCTGGTGGTGATCGGTGCCGGTCCGGGCGGGCTGGCCGGCGCCGTCACCGCCGCCGACCTCGGGAAGCGCTGCGTCCTGCTGGACGGCGGGCACAGCACGGGCGGGCAGTACTACCGGCACCCCGCGCCCGGCCTCGGCGCCGCCCGGCCCGACCGGCTGCACCACGGCTGGTCCGTCTACACCGGGCTGGCCGAGCGGCTGGCCGAGCACGAGCGGGCCGGACGGGTCGAGTTCCGGGGCGGCCACCACGTCTGGGCGCTGGAGCGCACCGACGAGGGCTTCACCGTGCACGCCACCCGCGGGCCGGACGCCGGGGACCGGGTCGCCGTCCGGGCGCGGGCGGTGCTGCTCGCCACCGGCGCGTACGAGCGGCAGCTGCCGTTCCCCGGCTGGACCCTGCCCGGAGTGGTCACCGCGGGCGGCGCGCAGGCCATGCTGAAGTCCGGGCTGGTGCTGCCCGGGCAGCGGATCGTGGTGGCCGGCAGCGGGCCGCTGCTGCTCGCGGCGGCGTCCTCGCTGGTCACCGCCGGGGCCCGGGTGCCGGCCGTGGTCGAGGCCACCGGCTACCTCGCGTACGCCCGGCGCCCGCACGTGGTGGCGGCCGTCCCCGCCAAGCTCGTGGAGGGCGCCGGGCACGGCACCGCGCTGCTGCGCCACCGGGTCCGGCCGCGGCTGCGCAGCGCCGTCGTCGAGGCGCACGGGACCGACCGGGTCACCGGCGTCACGGTGGCCCGGCTGGACGCCGACTGGCGGCCGAAGCCCGGCACCGAGCGGCGGATCGACTGCGACGCGATCGCGGTCGGCCACGGGCTGCTGCCGCAGATCGACCTGGCCACCGAGCTCGGCGCGGACACCCTGGCCGGGCCGGACGGCGCCGTCGCGCTGGCCGTCGACGCGGGCATGCGCACCAGCGTGCCCGGCCTCTGGTCGGCGGGGGAGACCAACGGCGTCGGCGGCGCGGACCTCGCGATCGCCGAGGGCGAGCTGGCCGCGCACGACCTCGCCGGGGCCGAGCCGAAGCGGTCGCTGCGGCGCCGGCGGGCCCGGCTGCGGGCCTTCGCGGACCTGATGGCGGCCGCCCACCGGCCCGGACCGGGCTGGACGGGCTGGCTGCGCCCCGACACCGACGTGTGCCGGTGCGAGGAGGTGCCGGTCGCGAAGGTGCGGGAGGCGGTGGAGGAGCTGGGCGCGGGCGACCCGCGCACGGTGAAGCTGCTCACCCGGGCCGGGATGGGCTGGTGCCAGGGGCGGATGTGCGGGCCGGCGGTGGCCTGCCTGTCCGCCGGATCCGGCTCCGCGTCCGGCTCCGTCGAGTCCGGGGCGGAGTCCGAGCCCGGGGTCGGTGCCGCGGGTCCGGACCGGCGGCCGTTCGGATGCCCGGTGCCGCTCTCGCAGCTGGCGGCCGGGGAGCCGCAGCCGGCCGCGGGGGAGCACGACGCGTAAATCCTCCGGGTCGGGGGCTCTTGTCTCCGACCCTTCCCCACGAATAAAATGTCACACCTCACCAAGGAGAACACCGTGTCCCACACCCCCCACGACACCACCCGCCCCTGGCGCGGCATCATGGTCGCCACCGCGATCCCGCTGCGCCCGGACCTCTCCGTCGACTACGACGCCTACGCCGAGCACGTCCGCTGGCTGATCGACTCGGGCTGCGACGGCGTCGTCCCCAACGGCTCGCTCGGCGAGTACCAGACCCTCACCGCCGAGGAGCGCGCCCGCGTCGTCGAGGTGGCGGTCGAGGCGGCCGGTGACGGCTCCCGGGTCATGCCCGGCGTCGCCGCGTACGGCAGCGCCGAGTCCCGCCGCTGGGCCGAGCAGGCCGCCGAGGCCGGCGCCGGCTCCGTCCTGCTGCTGCCGCCCAACGCCTACCGGGCCGACCGGGACGCCGTGCGGGCGCACTACGCCGAGGTCGCGAAGGCCGGGCTGCCGATCGTCGCGTACAACAACCCGATCGACACCAAGGTCGACCTGGTGCCCTCCCTGCTCGCCGAACTGCACCGCGAGGGCTCGATCGTCGCGGTCAAGGAGTTCAGCGGGGACGTCCGGCGGGCGTACGAGCTCGCCGAGCTGGCGCCGGGGCTGGACCTGCTGATCGGCGCCGACGACGTGCTGCTGGAGCTCGCGCTGGCCGGTGCCGTCGGCTGGATCGCCGGGTACCCGAACGCGCTGCCGGAGGCCTCCGTCGAGCTGTACCGCGCCGCCGTCGCGCACGACCTGGAGACGGCGCTGCCGCTCTACAAGTCGCTGCACTCGCTGCTGCGTTGGGACTCCAAGACCGAGTTCGTCCAGGCCATCAAGCTCTCCATGGACATCGCCGGGCGCCCCGGCGGTCCGGTCCGCCCGCCGCGCCTGCCGCTGACGCCGGAGATCGAGGCCGCCGTCCGCGCCGCGACCGAGAAGGCGCTCGCCGAGGGCCTGGCCTGATCCCAGGACCGCTCCGACCGGCTGCGGGGGCAGCCGGGTCGGACCTCACCGACCGGCTGCGGCGGCGGCCGGACCGGACCCGAACGGCCGGCCGCGGGGGCGGCCCGGCCCGACCCAACCGACCATCACCACACGGGAGTTGTGCGTCATGCGCAGCCGTCATGTGTTCCACGCCGTCGACTCGCACACCGAGGGCATGCCGACCCGGGTCATCACCGGAGGGTTCGGTGTCATCCCCGGTGCCACCATGGCCGAGCGCCGGGTGCACTTCCAGCAGCACCTGGACCACTTCCGCACGCTGCTGATGTACGAGCCGCGCGGCCACGCCGCGATGAGCGGCGCCATCCTGCAGCCGCCCACCCGGCCCGACGCCGACTTCGGCGTGCTCTACATCGAGGTCTCCGGCCTGCTGCCGATGTGCGGGCACGGCACCATCGGGGTGGCCACGGTGCTGGTCGAGACCGGGATGGTGCCGGTGGTCGAGCCGGTGACGACCGTGCGTCTGGACACCCCCGCCGGGCTGGTGATCGCCGAGGTGCAGGTCGAGGACGGCGCGGCCAAGGCCGTGACCATCCGCAACGTGGCCTCCTACTCCGTCGCCCTGGACCGCAAGGTCGAGGTGCCGGGCTACGGCACGATCGGCTACGACCTCGCGTACGGCGGCAACTTCTACGCCATCCTGCCGCTCGCCGAGTTCGGGCTGCCGTTCGAGCGCGAGCGCAAGCAGGAGATCCTGGACGCCGGACTCGCGCTGATGGCCGCGATCAACGCCGGCCCGGACCGGCCCGTCCACCCGGAGAACCCGTCCATCCACAGCTGCCACCACGTCCAGCTGCTCGCCCCCGGCTCCACCGCCGAGCACTCCCGGCACGCGATGGCCATCCACCCCGGCTGGTTCGACCGCTCGCCGTGCGGCACCGGCACCTCGGCGCGGATGGCGCAGCTGCACGCCCGCGGCGAACTCCCGCTCGGGCGGGACTTCCGCAACGACTCCTTCATCGGGACGACCTTCACCGGGCGGCTCGTCGAGGAGACCGAGGTGGCCGGGCGGCCCGCCGTCGTGCCCACCGTCACCGGGCGGGCCTGGGTCACCGGGACGGCCCAGTACTTCCTCGACCCGAGCGACCCGTTCCCGGCGGGGTTCCTGCTCTGAGCCGCGCCGCATCCTCGAACGGCACTGAACGACCTTTGAAGGGCTGGCAGTTGTGATCATCTCCTCGTACAACCCCGCCGATCCGAGCGACCTCGTGATCGCCGTCGAAGGGCTCGGCGCCGAGGCCGTGCGGGAGTCCGTCGCACGCGCCCGGACCGCGCAGCGCGACTGGCTCGCGGCCGGCGCGGGCGCCCGCTCGGCGGCGCTCGGCCGGATCGCCGACGCCGTCGACGCGCACGCCGACGAACTGGCCGCGCTGATCGTCCGCGAGGTCGGCAAGCCGCTCGCCGAGGCGCGCGGCGAGGTCGCCCGCACGGCGGCGATCTGGCGCTACTACGCGCAGGCGCCGTACGCGCCCGGCGGGGAGGTGCACGAGACCGCCGGCGGGCCCGGGCTGCTGCTCACCCGGCGCCGCCCGTACGGGGTGGCCGGGCTGATCACGCCGTGGAACTTCCCGCTGGCGATCCCGACCTGGAAGGCGGCGCCGGCGCTCGCGGTGGGCAACACGGTCGTCCTCAAGCCGGCGCCCGAGGCGACCGCGTGCGCGCTGCGGCTCGCGGAGCTGGCTGTTCAGGCCGGGCTGCCGGCCGAGGCGTTCGCCGTGCTGCCGGGCGGGGCGGAGGAGGGCGAGGCCCTGGTGGCGAGCGCCGACGTGGTCTCCTTCACCGGCTCGACCGGCGTCGGCCGGGCCGTGGTGCGCGCCGCCACCGGGCGCGGCGTGCCGGTGCAGGCCGAACTCGGCGGGCTGAACGCCGCGTTGGTGCTGCCGGACGCGGACGTGGAGCTGGCGGCCGCGCACATCGCCGCCGCCATCGCCGGGTACGCCGGGCAGAAGTGCACCGCCACCAGCCGGGTGATCGCGGTCGGCGCCGCGTACGAGCCGCTGCGGGAGGCGCTGGTCAAGGCCCTGGCGGCGGTCGACGACGCGGTGTGCGGGCCGGTGATCAACGCCGCCGCGCGGGACCGGCTGACCGGCGCCGTCGCCACCGCCGTGGCGGCCGGGGCGAGCGTGCTCGCCGGCGGCGGGGTGCCCGAGCGGCCCGGCTGGTACGTCGAACCGACCCTGCTCGCCGACGTGCCGGCCGAACACCCGTTGGCCAGCGAGGAGTTCTTCGGCCCGATCGCCGTCCTGCACGCGGCCGCCGACCTCGACCAGGCCATCGCGCTCGCCAACGACACCCCGCACAGCCTCGCCACCTCCGTGCACACCCGCGGCCTGGACGCGGCCCTGGCCGCCGCCGACCGGCTGGACGCGGGCATGATCCGGGTCAACGCCCCCTCCAGCGGCGTCGACTTCCACCTGCCCTTCGGCGGCGCCAAGGGCGCGAGCCACGGCGAGCGCGAACAGGGCCGCGCGGCCCTGGAGTTCTACACCGCGAGCCGGACGATCAGCGTGCTGCCCGGCGGGGGTGCCTGATGTTCGTGCGCACCGTCGACTACCACACGGCCGGTGAGCCGTTCCGGATCGTGCTGGACGGCCTGCCGCCGATCCCCGGCGACACCGTCGCCGAACGGCGGGCCATCGCGCTCGGCTCCGGCGGCACCGCGACCGCGCCCCGGCCCGGCGAACTGGACACCGTACGGCGGCTGTTGGTGCAGGAACCGCGCGGGCACGCCGGGATGTACGGCGGGTTCCTGGTGCCGCCGGACGACGACGGGGCGCACCTGGGCGTGCTGTTCTGGCACAAGGACGGCTACTCGACGGCCTGCGGCCACGGCACCATCGCGCTCGGCGCCTGGGCCGTCGACTCCGGGCTGGTCGCGGCGCCGGCGGACGGCGTGGCGCCGGTGCGGATCGACGTGCCGTCCGGGCGGGTCACCGCGCTGGTGCACCGGGCCGGCGGCCGTACCGTGGGCGTCACCTTCCGGAACGTGCCCACCCGGGTCGCCGAGCTCAAGCTGCCGGTGGAGACCTCCCGGGGTGTGGTGGAGGTCGCCGTGGCGCACTCCGGGGCGTGCTACGCCTCGGTGCCTGCGGCCGCCCTCGGGCTCGCCGTCGAACCGGCGCAGCTGCCCGAACTCACCGCCGCGGGGCGGGAGATCAGGGCGGCGCTGGCCGGCTCGGCGGCGGTGGCGAACGCGGCGGACCCGCGGCTGTCCGGGGTCTACGGGGTGATCCTCCACGACGACCTGCCCGCGGCGGACGGCGGGGTGAACCAGCGGAACGTCACCGTCTTCGCGGACGGGCAGATCGACCGCTCGCCCTGCGGCTCCGGTACCTCCGCCCGGCTCGCCGTGCTCGCCGCCGAAGGGCGGCTCGCGCCGGGGGAGCGGCTGCGCCACGAGTCGATCATCGGGACGGTGTTCGACGGGCGGGTGCTCGCCGGGGGCGACCCGCTGGGCGCGGGCGTCGTCACCGAGGTCACCGGCACGGCGTACCGGACGGGCGAGCACGGGTTCGTCCTGGAGGCGGGGGACGAGCTGGCGGCGGGGTTCCTGCTGTGACGGCGACCGAGCTGCCCGGTACGGCGGTTGCGCCGCTCCAGTACGCCGTACCGGGCACCGGCGGGGTCGGGCCCGCCGAGGCGGTGGGGGCGATCGAGCGGGCGCTGCGGGACGGGTTCGACCCGGAGGCGGCGCCCGCCCGGTCGGCCGTACCGGTGCCGGCCGGGGAACTGCTGATGATGCCGGCCGCCGCCGGGCCGTACGCCGGCGTCAAGATCGCCGGGGTCGCGCCCGCCAACCCCGCGCGCGGCCTGCCCCGGATCACCGGCAGCTACCTGCTGCTCGACGGCCCCACCCTGCAGCCGCTCGCCCTGCTCGACGGCGCGGCGCTCACCGCGCTGCGCACCCCGGCCGTCACGGCGGCCGCGCTGCGGCGGCTGGCGGTGCCGGAGGCGGAGCACCTGGTGCTGTTCGGCTCCGGGCCGCAGGCGTACGGGCACCTGGACGCGCTGCTCGCCGTCCGGCCGCTGCGGCGGCTCACCGTGGTCGGGCGCGACGCGGGGCGGGCCGAGGAGCTGGCTGCGTACGGGCGGCGGCTCGGGCTGACGGCGTCGGCGGGCACGCCGGAGGCCGTCGGCTCGGCGGACGTGGTGGTGTGCTGCACCACCGCGCGCACGCCGCTGTTCGACGGTGCGGCGGTGCCCGGGCACGCGGCGGTGGCGGCGGTCGGCTCGCACGAGCCGGGGGCCCGGGAGGTGGACGAGCAGCTGGTCCGGCGGGCCGAACTGTACGTGGAGGCCCGGGCGGTGGCGGCCCGGGAGGCCGGGGACCTGCTGATGGCGGGCGTCGGCGGGCGGCAGCTGTGGAACCTCGCCGAGCTGGTGCGGGGCGACGCGGCGGTGCCGGAGGGGCGGCCGCGGTTCTTCAAGAGCGTCGGGATGGCCTGGGAGGACCTGGCGGTGGCGGCGGAGGTGTACCGGCGGGGGGCGGGTGCCGGGTCGCTGACGGGCGTGGTCTCCGGCTAGCTCGTCGGCTCGGTCCCGGGCTCGCCTTCTCCCGCTCAGTCGCCGGAGAAGGCGAGCCAACTGCCGGGCGTCGCCGAGCAGATGGCGAGCAGGTTGCGCAGGTCGCGGACGGCTGCTCGGTGCTCCTCGGTGGTGCAGCGGGTGAGCAGGGCGGTGGCCTCCTCGAAGGCGGCGCCCGCGTCCTGCTCGTTGAACAGGGTGTCGCCGTAGGGGTCGATCCGGCCGAGGCGGCGGTCGGCGGCCGGGCCGACGTGCTCCGCCAGCGCCGCGGCGAGGGCGGGGCCGTGGTCGGTGGACAGGTGCAGCATCCGGGCCGGGCCGGGGCGGCGGTGCTGCTTGGGGTGGCCGTCGAAGAGGGCGATCTCGATGCTCAACGTGCTGCTCCGGCGGATGGTCGGACGGTCTGGCGGGCTCGGGGTCGCAGATCGTGTGCGGCCGGCCGTTGTGCGTGGCGGCCGGCCGCTGCCACGATGGCTGGCGCGGCGGCCGGACGGGGGCCGGATCGTGGCCTCGGATCGTGGGCCGTTGCGTACGCACCGTAACGTGACATTGTACACTGGTGTTCTGCACCCACCCGGAGGAACACCATGGCCGACCTCAAACCCCGCACCCTGATCTCCGTCCAGGAGCGGCTTCGCGACCAGGTCGCCCACGCGCTCCGGGCGGCCCTGATCTCCGGCGAACTGCGCCCCGGCGTCGTCTACTCCGCGCCCGCCCTCGCCGCCGACTTCGGCGTCTCGGCGACCCCGGTGCGCGAGGCCATGCTCGACCTCGCCCGGGAGGGGCTGGTCGAGGCCGTCCGCAACAAGGGCTTCCGGGTCACCGAGCTCACCGAGCGCGACCTCGACGACTACACCGAGATCCGCGCGCTCATCGAGGTCCCGACCGTGGGGCGGGTCGCCCGCACGGCGAGCAAGGAGCAGCTGGAACGGCTGCGGCCGCAGGCCGAGGCGATCGTGGCGGCCGCCCGCAAGCACGACCTCATCGGGTACCTGGAGGCGGACCGGCAGTTCCACCTCGACCTGCTGGGGCTCGCGGGCAACGCGCGGCTGGTGGACGTGGTCGGCGACCTGCGCAAGCGCTCCCGGCTGTACGGGCTCACCCGGCTCGACGAGCGCGGCGAGCTGGTCTCCTCGGCGGAGGAGCACCTGGAGCTGCTGGACCTGATGATCGCCGGCGACGCGGACGCGGCCGAGGCGTGCATGACGCGGCACCTGAGCCACGTGCGGTCGCTGTGGGCCGGCCAGGAGGAGGCGGCGGAGGACCGCACCAGCCTGCGCCTGCGCGCCCGATAGGGGGCTAAACCACTCGTTCGGGTGAAGAGTGGGAATCGGGCGTCGGAAAGCGCTCGCGCTCTCCGATGATGCTCTCGACATCGGCAGTCAGGAGGAACTCCATGTCCGCCGCCGCAGTGGAAGAACCCTCCGAGCAGATGACGTTGCTCGAAGCCGCAGAGCTGGTCTCCGATCGACTCGTGGGGCACCGGGTCGAGATTCTTGGCGGTCAGATCACGGTGACGCCGCCTCCGGACGGGCCGCATGGCGAGATGCTCACGGACCTCATGATCCCGTTGTGGGCGGCGGGTCTCCATGGCGATACATCCCGAGTGGTTCAAGGGATGGGCCTATGGTTGCCCGGCGGACCGTCCGACTATGCGATTCCGGATCTGTGTGTTGTTGATGCCGACTACCGAGAACACCTGATCGAACGCAATTGCTACGACCCAGTGGTCTTCCGTCTTGTCGTGGAAGTGACGTCGTCGAACTTCACGACTGACCTGAAGGTCAAGCCACCGCTGTACGCCGAGGCAGGAGTGCCCGGCTACGTCATTGTGGACCGAACGAATCAGCGCGTGATGGTGCTGACCGATCCCAAGGACGGCGAGTACCGGGTGCACGCCGTCCACCATCCCGGGCAGTCGTTCACTCTGCCCGAGTCGATCGGGGCATCGGTGACGCTGAAGGTGGACGACGTGCTGGCGGCCAAGAAGTAGCTCAGACCGTCGCCGGGATCGTCAGACGGCCGTCGTGGACCTCGGCGATCCGGTCGACGGCGGTCAGGTGGGTGCGGTCGTGGGTGACCAGGACCGTCGCGGTGGCGCGGCGGTGGGTGAGGTCGGTGATCAGGTCCAGGACGGCCGCGCCGCGTTCGTGGTCGAGGGCGCTGGTGGGCTCGTCCACCAGCAGCACGGTGGGGTCGTGCATCAGGGCCCGGGCGATGTTGACGCGCTGGCGCTGGCCGCCGGAGAGCTGGTGCGGGCGCCGCGCGGCCTGGTCGCGCAGGCCGACCGCGTCCAGCAGCTCCAGGGCGCGCGGGAGGGCGGTGCGCGGGGAGCGGCCGTCGAGGTGGGCCATCACCTGGAGCTGTTCGACCGCCGTCAGCGAGGGCAGCAGGTTGGCCTGCTGGAAGACGATGCCGATCCTGGTGCGGCGCAGCGCGGTGAGCTCGGCCGGGCGCAGGCCGGCGGTGTCGGTGCCGTCGATGACGACCCGGCCGGAGTCCGGGGTGATCAGGGTGGCGGCGACGGCGAGCAGGCTGGACTTGCCGGAGCCGGAGGGCCCGACCACGGCCGTCAGCGAGCCCTTGGGGACGGTCAGCGAGACCTCGTCCAGGGCGGTGAGCCGGCCGTCGCCGTCCGGGTAGGTCAGGGTGACGCGGTCGAGTTCGAGGGTCATCGGGCGCTCCCGAGGGCGGTCAGCGGGTCGACGGAGTTGATCCGGCGGATGGACAGGGCCGCGCCGACCGCGCCGAGGGCGATCATGACGGCGGCGGGCAGCAACAGGGTCGGGGCGTCCAGGACGAACGGGACGGCGGAGCCGATCAGCGAGCCGGCGCCGAGGGCGATCGCCGTGCCGATGGCCGTACCGAGGAGCAGTAGCAGGACGGCCTGGCCGAGTGCGTCGCGCAGCAGGTAGCGGGTGGAGGCGCCGAGGGCCTTCAGCACGGCGATGTCGCCGCTGCGCTGGATCGTCCAGACGGTGAAGAACGCGCCGATGACCAGGGCCGAGATGGCGAACAGGAAGCCGCGCATCAGCTGCAGGGAGCCGTTCTCGGAGGTGTAGGAGCCGATCGCGGCCAGGGCGTCGGCGCGGCCGCGGGTCACGGTGCCGTGGCGGGCGTCGGCGGCGGCCAGGTCGGCGCCCTGGGCGGTGTGCAGGGCGATGACGGTGGCGTGGCCGGCGCCGCCGGGGGCGAACTGCTGCCAGTCGGTGAAGCTGGTCCAGATCACCGGGGTGTGGCTGTACGCGGCGTCGCCGTCGACGGCGGCGACCCGTAGCCGGTGGCCGGCGAGGGTGAAGTCGGCGCCGGGGGCGAGGTCGCCCAGTTTCTCGGCGGCGGTCCTGGACAGGACGGCCTTCCCCGGGGCGATCAGGCCGCCCTGCGGGGCGAGGTCGGAGCCGTCCGGGACGCCGAAGGCGGAGAGGGCGGCGGTGCGCTGCCCGGCGGCGGCCTTGGTGATGGTGATGCCGAGCGGCTGGGCGGAGGTGACGCCGGGCTCGCGGGCCCAGGCCTGCCACTGGTCGGGGGTGACCTGGGAGTCGGTGAAGTTGAGCTCCTGGCCCTCGGCGGGCCTGCCGAAGACGAGATGGTCGGCGGGCAGGCCGCTGATCGCGGAGATGTTCTGCCGGCCGAGTCCGGCGGTCAGCCCGGACAGCATGCCGACCAGTACGGTGATCAGCACGATGACGGTTCCCATCAGGGCGAACCGCCCCTTGGCGAACCCCAGATCCCTCCAGGCGACGAACACGGTGAGCCTCTCCTGCGGTACGCGGTTGTCTACGCCTCCCACGGTCCCGGAGGAAGGGGCCCGCGGGCATCGCGCGGGGGATTGCCTCCGTGGCATCGAAGGGCCGAAGCCGAGTTCAACCTTTTGATTGATGCCGCACCGCCGGCGGGGAACCTAGGCTTGACGGATGGCGACCGAACGACCCCGCATCACCCCCGTCGCCCGCGTCCTCCAGGTCTGCCTGCACCTGCTCGTGGCGGGCCTGCTCGTCCTCGCCGTCGCCCGCGCCGCGCTCGGCCGGGACGGCGATCCGGCGGCGGTCGGCGCCGCGGCCTCCGCGATGGCCGTGGTGTACGCGGCCGGGCCCCGCCTCGCCGCGGTGCGCCGCTCGCGCCGGGCCGCCGCGCTGTGGCTGGCGCTGCTCGGCCTCACCTGGGCCGGGGTGCTGTTCGCCACCCAGGACGGCGTGTGGCTGGCGTTCCCGCTGTACTTCCTGGAACTGCACCTGCTCGGGCGCCGCGGCGGGCCCGTCGCGGTCGGGCTGACGGCGCTGGCCGCGATCGTCGCCTGGGCCTGGCACCAGCACGGCTTCAGCCTCGCCGCCGCCATCGGGCCCGCGCTCGGCGCCGCCGTCGCCACCGCCACCGTGCTCGGCTACCAGGCGCTGTACCGGGAGAGCGAGGAGCGGCGCCGGCTCATCGACGAGCTCACCGCCGCCCGCGCCGACCTCGCCGCCGCGCACCACACCGCCGGGGTGCTGGCCGAGCGCGAACGCCTCGCCCGGGAGATCCACGACACCCTGGCGCAGAGCCTCAGCTCCATCCAGCTGCTGCTGCGCGCCGCCCAGCGGGCCCTGCCCGAGCGCACCGACGCCGCCGCCGGGTACGTCGAGCAGGCGCGGCAGGCCGCGCAGGACAACCTGGACGAGGCCCGGCGGTTCGTCCGGGCGCTCACCCCGCCGGCGCTGGACGGCGACCCGCTGCCCGTCGCGCTGGAGCGGCTGTGCGCCACCACGACCGCGCACAGCGGACTGCCCGTCCACCTGCACGTCTCCGGGGACCCGCTGCGGCTGCCGGTGCCGCAGGAGGTCGCGCTGCTGCGGATCGCGCAGTCGGCGCTCGGCAACACCGTCCGGCACGCGCGGGCCTCGCACGCCGAGGTGACGCTCAGCTACATGGAGGGGGAGGTGGCGCTGGACGTGTTCGACGACGGGGCCGGGTTCGACCCGGTGGCGGTCGCGGGCCGCACGGGCGGCGACGACGGCGGATTCGGGCTGCCCTCGATGCGGGCCCGGGCCCGGGCGTTCGGCGGCACGCTCACCGTCGAGTCGGCGCCCGGCGAGGGCACGGCCGTCGCGGTGCAGCTGCCGGTCGGCGCCGCTGCCCCGGTCGGCGCGGCTCCGGCCGGCCCGGCCCCGGAGGTGGCGCCGTGATCCGGCTGCTGATCGCCGACGACCACCCGGTGGTGCGGGCCGGGCTGCGGGCCGTCCTGGAGGGCGAGCCGGACTTCGCGATCGTCGCGGAGGCCGCCACCGCCGAGCGGGCCGTCGAACTGGCTGCTGCCGGCGGGGTGGACGTGGTGCTGATGGACCTCCAGTTCGGGCCCGGCTCGGCCATGAACGGCGCCCAGGCCACCGCCGCGATCACCGCCCCCACCGGGGCGCCGCGGGTCCTCGTCGTCACCACCTACGACACCGACGCCGACACCCTGCCCGCGCTGGAGGCCGGTGCCACCGGGTACCTGCTCAAGGACGCGCCGCCGGAGGAGCTGGCCCAGGCCGTCCGGGCCGCGGCGGCGGGCCGCTCCGCGCTCGCCCCCAGCGTCGCCGACCGGCTGCTGGAGCGGATGCGCACGCCGGCGGCCGCGCTCAGCGCCCGCGAGACGGAGGTGCTGGGCCTGGTCGCGGAAGGGCTCACCAATCAGCAGGTCAGCCAGCGGCTGCACCTCAGCCAGGCCACCGTGAAGTCCCATCTGGTGCACGTCTACACCAAGTTGGGCGTCGACTCGCGGACGGCGGCGATCCGGGAGGCGCGCCGCCGGGGGCTGATCCGCTGAGGCGTAGGCTGGGCCGGTCGGTACCCGCAGCCGTGTGAGGAGCACCCCGATGGCCGTCCGTCTCGCCGAACTCGCCCTGCCCGTGATCGGCGCGCCGATGGCCGGCGGGGCCTCCACCCCGGAGCTGGCGGCGGCGGTGAACCGGGCCGGCGGGCTGGGGTTCCTGGCCGCCGGGTACAAGAGCGCCCCGGCGATGGCCGAACAGATCGCGGCGGTACGGAAGTTGACCGACCGGCCGTACGGGGTGAACCTCTTCGTCCCCGCCCCGCCCGGGGACGCGGCGGCCGTCGCCGCCTACCGGGAGCGGCTGCGGCCCGAGGCCGCGCGGTGGCAGGTGGCACTGCCCGAGGAGATCGCGCCGGACCGGGACGACTGGGAGGCCAAGCTCGCGGCGCTGCTCGCCGACCCGGTGCCCGTCGTCTCCTACACCTTCGGGCTGCCCGGCCCGGCGCAGGCGGCGGCGCTGCGCGCGGCCGGGACGCTGCAGATCGGCACCGTCACCACCCCGGAGGAGGCCCGGGCGGCCGAGGCGGCCGGGATGGACGCGCTCTGCGTGCAGGGCCCGGAGGCCGGCGGCCACCGCGCCACCCACCGGGTGGCGGACCGGCCGGGCGAGCTCCCGCTGCTCCGACTGCTGCCCGCCGTACGGGCGGTGACGACGCTGCCGCTGATCGCTGCGGGCGGGCTCGGCGACGGGCCGGCGATCGCGGCGGCCCTGCGGGCGGGCGCGGCGGCGGTGCAGCTCGGCACCGCGCTGCTGCGGACGGACGAGTCCGGCGCCTCGGCCGCCCACCGGGCCGCGCTCGGCGAGCTCCCGGAGACGGTCGTCACCCGCGCCTTCACCGGCCGCCCGGCCCGCGGCCTGCGCAACCCCTTCATCGACCGCCACGGCCCGTACGCCCCGCCCGCCTACCCCGAGGTCCACCACCTCACCGCCCCCCTGCGCGCCGCCGCCACCCGCCGCGGCGACCTGCGAGCCATGCACCTCTGGGCCGGCACCGCCCACCACCTGGCCCGCACCGGCCCGGCGGAGCAGCTCGTCACGGACCTGTGGCGGGCGGCGCGGGAGTAGCGCGGAGGGGAGTGCGGTGCGGGGTGTGTTGTCCCCCGCAGGGGTGGATTGGGCGGGAAAGCGCGCGGTAACGTATAAGGGGCAACTTAATCTCGTAGCTATGTGGGAGATCACGCTTCTGGCGCCGGTTGAGGAGTGGTACTTGCAGGTCTGCGAAGACGACCCCAAGACGGCGGAAAGCATTCTTGAAGCACTGGATTTGCTGGCTGACGAGGGTCCGACCTTGGGACGGCCCGTGGTGGACCGAATCCACCGCAGTCGTTTGCACAACCTCAAGGAGCTGAGGCCGGGGTCTTCGGGATCCAGCGAGGTGCGCATGCTGTTCGTATTCGACCAGGAACGCGAGGCCATCATCCTGGTGGCAGGCGACAAGTCCGGCCGCTGGTCGGAGTGGTACGACGAGTCGATTCCCTTGGCAGAGAAGCGCTACGCGGATTACGTCGAGAAGCAACGGAACGGAGAACGCCGATGAAGGGGCGTAGTTGGACCGAGGTACGGGCCGAGGCCATGAAGCGGTTCCCCGAGATGGCGACGCCGGAGGCGGAGGCCGACCGGGCGCGGATCAGGCAGGAGATGCTGGCGCAGATCCGTGGCTATGAGCTGGCCGACCTGCGGCGGAAGGCCGAGCTGACCCAGAAGGAGGTGGCCGGCCTCATGGGGGTGAGCCAGGCGCGGGTGTCGCAGATCGAGCACGGGCAGGTGGACAGCCTGGACAACCTGCGGGCGTACGCCGCCGCGATCGGCGGCGAGGTCGAGGTGTCGGTGCGGCAGGGGGAGCGGACGATCAAGGTGGCCTGACCGTCCGCCCTCATCAGCCCAGCAGGGTGGCCATCCAGGACTCGATGTCCTTGGCTGCCCTGGGCAGGGCGTTGGACATCAGGTGGGCGCCGTCCGGGGTGATCACCAGGTCGTCCTCGATGCGGATGCCGAGGCCGCGGAGTTCGAGGGGGAGGGTCTCGTCGTCGGGCTGGAGGTAGAGGCCGGGTTCGACGGTGAGGACCATGCCCGCTTCGAGGGTGGCGTCGAGGTAGCGGTCGGCGCGGGCCTGGGCGCAGTCGTGGTAGTCGAGGCCGAGCATGTGGCCGCTGCCGCAGAGGGTGTAGCGGCGGTAGAGGCCGTTGTCGTCGGCGAGGGCCTGTTCGGCGGGGATGCGCAGGACGCCCCAGTCGGCGAGGCCTTCGGCGATGACGCGCATGGCGGCGCGGTGGAAGTCGCGGAAGCGGGCGCCGGGGCGCAGGGCGGCGATGCCGGCGCTCTGGGCGGCGAGGACGAGGTCGTAGGCCTGGCGCTGGACGGGGCTGAAGGTGCCGCTGAGCGGGAGGGTGCGGGTGATGTCGGCGGCGTAGAGGGTGTCGGTCTCGACGCCGGCGTCCAGCAGCAGGAGTGAACCCGGGTCGAGGGCGCCGTCGTTGCGGATCCAGTGCAGGACGCAGGCGTGGGCGCCGGAGGCGGCGATGGTGGTGTAGCTGGTGCCGTTTCCCTCGGCGCGGGCGCGCAGGTCGAAGACGCCCTCGATCCAGCGTTCGCCGCGGGGGTGGCGGAGTGCTGTGGGCAGGGCGCGGACGACGTCCTGGAAGCCGGTGGTGGTGTGGTCGACGGCGAGCTGCAGCTGCTCGACCTCCCAGGTGTCCTTGACCAGGCGCAACTCGGAGAGGACGGCGGAGAGTTCGGCGTCGCGCAGGTCGGGGCGGGGGCGCCCGGTGGCGTCGTCGACCAGCGGGTCGGTGCCGGCCAGGACGCGGGTGGGCGGCTGCGGGCCGGCGAGCAGGGCGGGCAGCTCGTCGAGGTGGCGGGTGCGGATGCCGGTGAGCTGCGCCGCCTCGGCGAGGTCGGGCCGGCGGCCGACCCAGAACTCGCCGTAGCGGCGGTCGCGGTAGAACTCGCCGCCGTCGCGCGGGGACCGGGGGCGCAGGTACAGGACGGGCTCGTGGCCGGCGGGCCCGGCGGGTTCGAGGACGAGGACGTGGTCGGCCTGGTCCTCGCCGGTGAGGCCGGTGAGCCAGACGTACGCGCTGTGCGGGCGGAACCGGTAGTCGAGGTCGTTGCAGCGGACCTTGAGGCGCCCGGCGGGGACGATCAGGCGCTCGCCGGGGAAGGCGGCGGACAGCCGGTCGCGGCGGCCGGGGAAGCGGTCGTAGCCGGGGACGCGCTGGTCGGCGGGGAGCGGGGTCGGAGCCCAGCGGTGGCCCATGAAGGCGTCGAGGGCGGGGGAGACCGGCAGGTCGTGACTGCCGGTGTGGAGACCGGCCGGGGCGAGGGTCACGGTGAACTCCTGAGCGGGGCGGGGGAGATGGGGAGCACGGACACAGCTCGGTAACGGCGGCCGTCACCTCTTGTGCAGTGCAATTTCACATTACTATGTTACGGGTCACACAGCGCAGCGGCCAGATCCGGCCACCCACAGCGGAGTTGCTACATGACCAGGCGCACCCACGCCGCCCTCGCGGCGGCCCTCGCGGCGACCCTCACCCTCGGCCTCGGGGCCTGCAAGAACGACAAGAGCGACAGCGGCGGCGACGCGGCGCCCTCCAGTACGAAGGGGCCGGGCGCGGAGTCCGGCTCGATCATCGGCGGCACCCCGGCCAAGGGCGGGACGCTCGACATCCTGACCAACCAGGACTTCGCCCACCTCGACCCGGCCCGCAACTGGACCGTCCCGCACATGGACTTCGGCACCCGGCTGCTGTACCGCACCCTGACCACCTTCAAGTCCGAGCCGGGCGCCGCGGGCAGCGAGATCGTCCCCGACCTCGCCACCGACCTGGGCAAGTCCTCGGACGGCGGCAAGGTGTGGACCTTCACCCTGAAGGACGGCCTCAAGTACGAGGACGGCAGCCCGATCAAGTCCGCCGACATCAAGTACAACGTCGAGCGCTCGTTCTCCCCGGACCTCACCGGCGGTCCCGACTACGCCGTCCAGTACCTGGCCGACGGCGACAAGTACAAGGGCCCGCTCACCGGCGAGCACCTGGCCAGCATCGAGACGCCGGACGACCGGACGATCGTCTTCCACCTGAAGCGCCCGGTCGCCGAGTTCTCCGACACCGTCACCCTGCCGACCTTCTCCCCGGTGCCGCAGTCCCAGGAGAAGGGCACCCAGTACGACTCCCGGCCGTTCTCCTCCGGTCCGTACAAGATCGAGAGCTATGACCGCGGCAAGCAGCTGGTGCTGGTCCGCAACACCAACTGGGACCAGGCCTCCGACACCGTCCGCAAGGCCTACCCGGACAAGATCGTCGTCACCGAGGGCATCAAGGGCGGCCAGGCCGACGACCGGATCATCGCGAGCGACGGCGCCGACGCCAACGCGATCAACATGCCCTGGATGCAGCACGAGTCCGTCGCCAAGGTGCTGCCCAAGGCGGACGTGCGGGAGCGGATGACCGCCGAGCGGACCGGCTGCACCGACATGCTGTACCTGAACACCGCCAAGGCGCCCTTCGACGACCCGAAGGTGCGCGAGGCGATGATGTGGGCGGTCGACCGCGAGGCCCAGGTGACCGCCTTCGGCGGCCCGGCGGTCACCGACGTGGCGACCTCCTTCCTCCCGCCGTCGCTGACCGGCGGGGAGAAGGCCGACCCGCTGAAGATCCCGGCCGCCGGGGACCCGGAGAAGGCCAAGGCGCTGCTCAAGGAGGCCGGCAAGACCGACCTCAAGGTCTCGCTGACCGTCTCGCTCGGCGACAAGACCCGCGCCGAGGCGATCCAGCAGTCGCTGTCCAAGGTCGGGGTGCAGGTCACCGTCAACACCGTGGACCCGTCCGCCTTCACCGACACCCTCGGCGACACCAAGAACGCCCCCGAGCTGACCATCAACGGCTGGTGTCCGGACTACCCGTCCGCCGCGACCTTCCTCCCGTTCCTGTTCGACGGACGGACCATCAAGGAGAAGGGCAACCAGGGCAACTACAGCCAGTTCCGTGACCAGGCCACGATGGACCGGATGGACCAGATCGCGGCCATGACGGACGTGAACGAGGCCAACAAGGCGTGGAAGCAGCTGGACGAGGACCTGATGAAGAAGGCCCCGGCCGTCCCGCTGATGTGGCAGCGCCGCCCGCTGATGGTCGGCACCAACGTGGCCGGCGCGTTCGGCAACTCCGGCTTCGCCGGGATGATCGACCTGGCGACGGTCGGCCTCAAGGACCCGGCCAAGGGCAAGGGCTGATGAGCAGCGCTGACACCCCTTCGGGAGCCGAAGGCCGCGCCGGTGTCGAGAGTGACGAGCGACAAGCGAGCGCAGCGAGTGCCGGAGCGAGGAACGTCGACACCGGGTCAGGAGCGGCCGGAGGCGAGCGAAGAGTAACTGAGCCCGCCGCCGTGGCCGCCGCCGTGGCCGACGCCGCGGCGGCGGGCCCCGCGAAGGCCGCCGGGCGCGGGCCGTGGCGGCTGGTCTGGGACCAGCTGTGGGCCAAGGGCTCGGCCCGGTTCGGCCTGGTCACGGTCGCCGTCCTGGTCCTGGCGGCCGCCCTGGCCGGCCCGCTGAGCTCGCTCGGTGGCTGGTCCCCCGAGGAGTTCGACAAGCGCGCCGTCGACGCCTACCTGGGCGGCACGCCCAAGGGCGACTTCGGCGGCATCAGCACCCGGCACTGGCTGGGCGTCGAGCCAACCACCGGCCGCGACCTGTTCGCCCGGGTGCTGCACGGCGGCCAGGTCTCGCTGCTGATCGCCTTCACCGCCACCGTCGTCGTCGTGGTCACCGGCACCCTGGCCGGCATCGCCGCGGGCTACTTCGGCGGCCGCACCGACTCCGTGCTGTCCCGGCTGATGGACCTCACGATGTCCTTCCCCTCGCTGATCTTCATGATCGCGATGATGTCGGTGGCCGAGGACGTCAACCGGATCCTGCTGATCACCCTGGTGATCGGCCTGTTCACCTGGCCGGGCATCGCCCGCGTCGTCCGCGGCCAGACCCTGTCGCTCAAGCACCGCGAGTACGTCGAGGCCGCGAAGGTCGGCGGCGCCCGCTCCTGGCGCATCCTCACCCGGGAGATCCTGCCGAACGTCTCCGGGCCGGTCATCGCGTACACCACGCTGCTGATCCCCGGCATGATCGCCACCGAGGCCGCGCTCAGCTACCTCGGCGTGGGCGTGCGGCCGCCGACCTCCTCCTGGGGGCAGATGATCGCCGAGAGCATCAAGTACTACGAGACCGACCCGACGTACTTCCTCATCCCGACGGTCTTCCTCTTCCTCGCCGTGCTCGCCTTCACCCTGCTCGGCGACGCGCTGCGGGACATCCTCGACCCCCGGGGAGGCCGGTCGTGATCCTCTACCTCGGCCGCCGCCTGGTCGGCGTGGCGGGCATCCTGCTCGCCATCTGCGCCATCACCTTCACCATCTTCTACCTGCTGCCCAACGACCCGGCCGCCGCGGCCTGCGGCAAGACCTGCAGCCCCGAACGGCTCGCCGACGTCAAGGCCGCGATGGGCCTGGACAAGTCCGTCTGGCAGCAGTTCGCCGACTACCTGACGGGCATCTTCGCCGGCCGCGACTACGGCACCGGCCCCAGCGCAGTGCACTGCGGCTTCCCCTGCCTCGGCTACTCCTACGAGTACTCGCTGCCGGTCTGGGACCTGCTCACCGACCGCCTGCCGGTCTCGATCTCGCTGGCCATCGGCTCGGCCGTGCTCTGGCTGCTCCTCGGCCTCGGCGCGGGCGTCACCTCGGCGCTGCGCAAGGGCGGCTTCACCGACCGGACCCTGATGGTGCTCTCGGTCGGCGCCGCCTCGCTGCCGGTCTACTTCACCTCGATCATGCTGATCTGGGGCGTCGTCAGGACGGCCGGCTGGCTGCCCTACCCCGCGTACCACGCGTTCACCGAGGACCCCGTCGAGTGGGCCTCCAACCTGCTGCTGCCCTGGATCGCGCTGGCCCTGCTGTACGCGGCCATGTACGCGCGGCAGAGCCGCAACTCGATGATCGAGGCGATGGCCGAGCCGTACATCCGCACCGCCCGGGCCAAGGGCCTGCCGGCGCGCACGGTCACCGTCAAGCACGGGCTGCGCTCCGCGATGACGCCGATCCTCACCATCTTCGGCATGGACCTCGGCGGGCTGCTGGCCGGGGCCGTCATCACCGAGTCGATCTTCGGCCTGCCCGGCGTCGGCCGGCTCTTCTACGACGGCCTGGCCCGCTCGGACCAGCCCGTCATCCTCGGCGTCACCCTGCTCGCGGCGTTCTTCATCGTCGTGGCGAACCTGTTGGTCGACCTGCTGTACGCGTTCGTCGACCCGAGAGTGAGGTACTGATGACCCTCCTGGACGTCAAGGACCTCAGGGTCGCCTTCGACACCCCGCGCGGCACCGTCCGGGCCGTGGACGGCATCTCCTTCACCGTCGAGGCCGGGCGCACGCTCGGCCTGGTCGGCGAGTCCGGCAGCGGCAAGTCCGTCACCTCGCTGGCCGTCATGGGCCTGCACCGCGGCGCCGCCGTCAGCGGCTCGATCAAGCTGGACGGGCAGGAGCTGACCGGGCTCGGGGAGCGGGAACTGGGGGTCGTCCGCGGCCGCCGGATCGCGATGATCTTCCAGGACCCGCTGTCCAGCCTGCACCCCTTCTACACCGTCGGCGAGCAGATCGCCGAGCACTACCGGGTGCACTTCCGGGCGGGCCGCAAGGCGGGCCGGGCCAGGGCCGTCGAGATGCTGGCCGAGGTCGGCATCCCGGAGCCGGCCCGGCGGGTCGACGAGTACCCGCACCAGTTCTCGGGCGGCATGCGCCAGCGCGTCATGATCGCCATGGCGCTCGCCTGCGAACCCGAGCTGCTGATCGCCGACGAGCCCACCACCGCCCTCGACGTCACCGTCCAGGCGCAGATCCTCGACCTGATCGCCCGCATCCAGCAGGAGCGCGGCCTCGGTGTCGTCATGATCACCCACGACCTGGGCGTGGTCGCCCGGGTCGCCCACGAGGTCCTGGTCATGTACGGCGGCCGGGCGGCCGAACAGGCCCCGGTGGAGCGGCTGTTCGCGCAGCCCGCGCACCCGTACACCCGCGGCCTGCTGGACTCGCTGCCCCGCCTCGACGACGCCGACGACGCGCCGCTGCGGGCCATCCCCGGCAGCCCGCCCTCGCTGATCGCCCCCGCCCCCGGCTGCTCCTTCGCGCCGCGCTGCGCCCGCACCATCGCGGCGTCCGCCGAGGAGCACGCCCGCTGCCTGGCCGAACGCCCGGCGCTCGACCCGCTCGGCACCGGCCACTGGGCCGCCTGCCACCTGCCGATGGTGCCGTCCTCGGGAAAGGCGCTCTGATGGGTGAACCACTGCTGTCCGTACGGGACTTGGTGAAGACCTTCCCGGGGCGGCGGAGCCGGGCCGGGCGGGCCGGGGCGCCGATCCGGGCCGTCGACGGGGTCAGCTTCGACCTCGGCGCGGGCGAGACCCTGGGGCTGGTCGGCGAGTCCGGCTGCGGCAAGTCCACCACCGGGCGGATGATCGTCCGGCTGCTCGACCCGACCTCGGGCACCGTCACCTTCGACGGCACCGAGATCGGCGGCCTCTCGCAGGCGCAACTGCGCCCGCACCGGCGGCACTTGCAGATGGTCTTCCAGGACCCGTACTCCTCGCTCAACCCCCGGCAGACGGTGGCCCGGATCATCTCCGAGCCGCTGCTGGTGCAGGGCACCGGCGCGGCGGACGCGCGGAAGCGGGCGGCGGAGCTGATGGAGCTGGTCGGGCTGATCCCCGAGCACCTCGACCGCTACCCGCACGAGTTCTCCGGCGGCCAGGCGCAGCGCATCGGCATCGCCCGGTCGCTGGCCACCTCGCCCCGGCTGGTGATCGCGGACGAGCCGGTGTCCGCGCTGGACGTCTCCATCCAGGCCCAGGTGGTCAACCTGATGGAGCAGTTGCAGCGCGAACTGGGCCTGGCGTACGTGTTCATCGCGCACGACCTCTCGGTGGTCAAGCGGGTCTGCGACCGGGTCGCGGTGATGTACCTCGGCCGGATCGTCGAGATCGGCGACAAGGCCGAGGTGTACGGGCGGCCCGCGCACCCGTACACCAAGGCCCTGCTGTCCGCCGTGCCGCTCCCGGACCCGGCGGCGGAACGGGCCCGGGAGCGGATCGTGCTGCTCGGCGACCCGCCGAGCCCGGCGAACCCGCCCGCCGGCTGCGGCTTCCACCCGCGCTGTCCGAAGGCGCAGGAGGTGTGCCGCACGGAGCGGCCGCTGCTGCGGATCGTCGGGGCGGGCGGTGCCGCTGCGGGTGGTGCCGCTGCGGGCGGGCGCCAGGCGGCCTGCCACTTCCCGGAGGAGTAGCGCCGGAGGAGTAGCAGGAGTTCAGACGCCCGGTCGGGCGCGGCGGGGAACCTCACGAGGGCCGCGTCCGACCGGGTTCCACCGTTTCCGGCGGCCGGTCACCGGGTGCTGTACTCCACGGTCACGCTGAGCACCACCAGCGCGCCGTACACCAGCGCCAGGGTGGGCCGGCCGGCCGCGTACAGGGCGAGCCCGGCCGAGCCGAGGACGAGCAGCTTGAGCACGATCGTCACGGCGGTCGGCTGCGGGAACTTCGGCCCGCCCGCGGCCAGGAACAGGCTCCAGAGGGCGATGGCCAGTGCGGGCGCGCCGAGGCCCAGCAGCAGCCGCAGGCCGAGGCCGGAGCCCGTCCTGAACCCCCAGTAGCCGAGCGCCGCGAGCATCGCGAGCTCCAGGGTGAAGGCGAGCGCCGCGTTGGCGCCGGTCAGCGGGGTGAAGTGCGTTCCCCCGGCCGGGTTCGGCCGCTTGATCTCCATGTGTGCCCCCGTGGTGTCGAGCTGCCCGGGCGGGGCGGCGGTCCTGCGGAGTGTCCCACTCCGGCCCGGGCGAGCTCAACGGATCAGCCCAGGTTCGCCCGCAGGAAGGCGAGTTCGGCCGTGACGACCTGCGCCTCCACGGCACCCGGGGTCATGTGGGTGACGCCCGGCAGCGGCAGCACGCTGTGCGGGCGGCCGGCCCGGGTGAGGGCCCGGGAGAGCAGCATGGTCTGCGCCGGGTGGACGTTGTCGTCGGCCAGCCCCTGGGTCAGCAGCAGCGGCCGCGCCAGGCCGGGGGCGTCGGGGATCAGGTCGTCGTCCGCGTAGCCCTCCGGGTCCTCCTGCGGCAGGCCGAGGTAGCGCTCGGTGTACGCGCCGCTGGCCAGGCGCCAGTCGGTGGGCGGGGCGCCCGCGCAGGCGGCGTGGAAGACGTCCGGGCGGCGCAGCACGCAGAGCGCGGCGAGCCAGCCGCCGAAGGACCAGCCGCGCACGCCGACCCGGCCGAGGTCGAGGTCGGGGTGGTCGGCGCCGAGGGCGCGCAGGGCGTCCACCTGGTCGTCCAGGACGACCCGGGAGAAGCCGCGGAAGACGGCCCGGGTGAAGGCGGGGGAGACGTTCGAGGTGCCGCGGTTGTCGGTGGTGACGACGGCGAAGCCCTGGTCGGCCCACCACTGGCGCTGCTGCCAGCGGCGCGGGTCGAGGGCCACGGACTGGTGGGTGGGGCCGCCGTAGACGTCCAGCAGGACGGGCAGGCGGCGGCCGGGGGTGTGCTCGCGGGGGTACACCACGGAGGTGGGCAGCGCGCGCTCGGTCACCCGGGCGAGCAGCGGCCGGACCACGTACGGGAGTTCGGGGCCGAGGTCGGTGATCGTCAGTTCCCGGCCGGCCCGGTGCAGGGTGCGCCGGTAGCCGGTGGGGTCGGCCGAGGTGAGCAGCAGGGTGTCGCCGGCGGCGAGGGCGGTGTGCACGCCCCGCCGCGGGGTGAGGAGTTCGGGGGCGCCGCCGTCCGGGTCGATCAGGTGGAGGTACTGGTCGGCCGGGTCGCCCTGGCCGGTCTCGCAGAGCAGTCGGCCGTGCAGCCGTCCGGCGACCCGGCGGATCTGCAGGCCGGCGGTGTCCAGCGGCTTTCCGTCCAGGGCGAGGCCGCGGGCCTGCGGGGTGTCGTGGGCGGTGAGCAGTCGGCCGTCGCCGAGCCGGGCGGGGGTGCCGGGCAGGGCGTCGACCCAGAACTCGTCGGTGGTGCGGGAGAGTTCGGTGGTCGCGCCGGTGGCCGGGTCGGCGCTGAGCAGGAGGACGCGCTGCTGGAGCCGGTCGGTCACGGTGAGCAGCAGCTCGTCGTCGCCGGCCCAGCCGGCGTCCACGAGGTACGGGAACTCGGCGGCGTCCCAGTGGAGTCGGACGCGGGAGCGGTCCAGGCCGAGGACCCAGAGCTGGACGTCCGCGTGGGGGCCGCCGGAGTGCGGGTAGGCGAGGTCGTCGGCGGGCTCGGCGGGCCGGGTCGGGTCGGCCAACTGCCAGCGGGGGAGCGCTGATTCGTCCACCCGGGCGGCGAGCAGCGCGCCGCCGTCCGGGCGCCACCAGTGGCCGCGGGAGCGGGACAGCTCCTCGGCGGCGGCGAACTCGGCGACGCCCCAGCCGGCGCCGTCGTCGGGGGAGAGCGGTTCGAGGCCGGGGGTGACGTAGAGGGCGTCCTCGGCGACGTAGGCGATCCGCTGGCCGGTGGCGTCCGGCCTCGGGTCGAACGCCGGTGCGGCGACGGGGAGTTCGTCGCTGGTGCCGGTGGCGGTGTCGGTGCGGAACAGGCGGCCGTCCAGGGCGAAGACGGCGACGGAGAGGTCGGCGGTGGCGGCGTAGCTGCCGATGCCGGCCGCGGTCAGCCGGACGCGTTCGCGCAACCTCCGTTCGAGCGGCGGGAGTTCGTCGCGGTCGCCGGTGCGGCCGGGCAGCAGCGCGGCCGGGTCGGCGACCAGCCGCTCCTCGCCGGTCTCGACGTCGAGGAGGTGCAGGCGGTCGAGCGGATCCTCCGGACCGGTCGAGCGGAGCAGCAGTAGCCGGGTACCGTCCTCGGCGAGCGTGTACGCGCGCGGCGCGCCGAAGGTGAACCGGCCGGTACGGGCACTGAGGGCCAGGAAGGGGTCGGCAATGGTCATGGGCCGATCGTGGTGGCGGCGGGCGTTGACCGACCAGGGTTGTGTCATGTGAAATGTCACACATCGCATGAGCTGTGTCAGAGCCGACGGAGCTGTCAGGGCTGTCGCAGCTGCCAGAGCTGTCGGAAACCGTTCAGGGAGGAAGCCGTGACGGACGACCTGGGGACCGCCGAGCCCCCGGCCCCGCTGCCCGCCGCCGAGGGCATGTTCACCCTCGCGCCCGGCGCCGCGCACCTCAACCACGGCTCCTTCGGTGCCGTGCCCGTCCCCGTGCAGCAGGAGTGCGAGCTGCTGCGGGCCGAGCAGGAGCAGGACCCGGACGGCTTCTTCTGGAACCTGCCGGACCGGGTCGCCCGGGCCCGGACCCGGATCGCCGCCGAACTCGCCGTCGCGCCGGACCTGCTGGCCCTGGTCGACAACGTCACCGAGGCCGCCGCCGTCGCCCTGGACAGCATCCCGCTCGCGCCCGGACACCGGATCCTGGTCACCGACCACGGCTACGGCGCCGTCACCCGGGCCGTCGCCCGCCGGGCCGCCGAGGCCGGCGCCGAACTGAGCGTCGTGGCGCTCCCGGTGGACGCCCCGGACGAGGCGGCCGTGCGCGCGGCGGTGCTCGACGCCGTGGACGAGCGGACCGCCGTCGCCGTCCTGGACCAGATCACCTCGCCCACCGCCCGGCTGCTCGCCACCCCCGCGCTGCTCGCCGACCTGCGCGACCGCGGCGTGACCACCGTCGTGGACGGCGCCCACGCGCCCGGCATGCTGCCCGACCCGGTCGACCCGGGCGCCGACTTCTGGTTCGGCAACCTGCACAAGTGGGCGTTCGCCCCGCGCGCCACCGGCCTGCTCGCCGTCCGCCCCGAGTGGACCGGCCGGATCCGCCCGCTCGCCCTCTCCTGGGAGCACGACCGGGGCTTCCCGGCGGCCGTCGAGTGGCGCGGGACCTGCGACTACACGCCGTGGCTGGCCGCGCCGACCGGCCTCGCGCTGCTGCGCGGGCTCGGCCCGGCGGTGGCCGCGCACAACGGCGCGCTCGCCCGGTACGGCCGGCGGGTGCTGGTCGAGCGGGGCGGCCTGCGGCCGCTGCCCGCCTCGCCCGGGGTGTGGATGAGCGCGGTGCGGCTGCCCGCCGGGTGCGCCGAGACCGAGCCGCAGGCGCGGGCGCTGATGGCCGAGGTGTGGCAGCGGCTCGGCGCCCGGATCGCCGTCCGCCCGTGGGACGGCGGCGGGGTGCTGCGGGTCAGCGCCCAGCTGTACAACCGGGCGGCGGAGTACGAGCGGCTGGCGGACGGGCTGGCGGAGCTGCTGAAGGGTTAAAGGGTTAGCGGCAGCCCCTACGGGCCGTGCGTGGCGGGAGGAAGCGCTACGGCCCGTCCGGGGCGGCCGTCGCGCGCAGCTCGGCGAGCAGCACCGTCCGGTCGGCGAGCAGCCCGGTGAGGATGCGCCGGGCCGAGCGCAGCAGGTCGGCGACCTCCCCGCCGGCCAGCTCGTACACCACGGTGCCGCCCTCCCGGGTGGCGGTGACGATGCCCGAGCGGCGCAGCACCGCGAGCTGCTGGGACAGGCTGGACGGCTCCACCTCCAGCGCGGCGAGCAGGCCGCGCACGGGCGTGGGCCCGGCCTGCAGCAGTTCCAGCACCCGGATCCGGACGGGATGGCCGAGCATCCGGAAGAACTCGGCCTTGGCCTGGTACAGCGCCACCGTCACGGTCGCCCCCCTTCCCTGGTGTGCGAGGCCGGACGGCTCAGATCTCCAGCGAGGTCTCGATGAGCTTGAGCTGGTGGCGGGCCATCGCGAGGTTGGAGCGGCTGCGGTTGAGCGCCAGGAACAGGAACAGGCCGCGCCCGCCGGGCGTCGTGATCGGCCGGACCATGTGGTACTGGCTGGTGAGGCTGATCAGGATGTCCTCGATCTCGTTGTCGTGCAGGTTGAGCATCTCCATCGCCCGCATCTTGGCGCGGACCACGTCGGTGTTCCCGGCCGCGGCGACGTTGAGGTCCAGCTCGTTGCCGTCGCCGAGGCTGCCGAGGGCCATGCCGCTGCCGTAGTCGACCAGGGCGACGCCGATCGCGCCGTCGATCGTCATGGCCTGCTTGAGGGACGTCTCCAGGTCCGCCATCGTGGCTGTCCTCCCGTGAGTCGGTGGCTGTGGGGTAGCTGTGGCACCCGAAGGTAGGGAGCGATCGGGGGGTTTCCCAGGGAATGACCGGAGACGTCCGAAGCTGATCCGATCCCGATCACTTGAAGACATTTGCAACTATGGATTTGGGAGAGGAGTGATCCGGTGGCGTCTCCTCGTGCTCGTCCGGCCGTTCGTCCGGCTGCTCGTCCGGCCGCGGGTCCCGCTGCTCGTCCGGCCGTTCGTCCCGCGTCTCCCCGCACGGAAAAACGGTGCTATCGATGTCACTCCTCCCGGGTAACCTCTCGCTGAGATGCGAGATCACACCAACCACACCCGGACGGCGATGAACACCCCCGATCCCGAGCCCCAGGAAGACCGGGAGCTCAGCCCCGCCGAGGCGTACGCGGCCAGCCGTCGCCGGGCCAAGGAGCAGGCCGGCGCCCTGTACGGCTTCCAGCAGCTGTACGACTTCCCGCTGGACGACTTCCAGCTGGAGGCGTGCCAGGCGCTGGAGGCCGGCTCGGGCGTCCTGGTCGCCGCCCCCACCGGCTCCGGGAAGACCATCGTCGGCGAGTTCGCCGTGCACCTGGCCCTGCAGGCCGGCCGCAAGTGCTTCTACACGACGCCCATCAAGGCGCTCTCCAACCAGAAGTACGGCGACCTGGTCAAGCGCTACGGCGCCGCCAAGGTCGGCCTGCTCACCGGCGACAACACCGTCAACGGCGACGCCCCCGTGGTGGTCATGACCACCGAGGTGCTGCGCAACATGCTCTACGCGGGCTCCAGCACCCTCGACGGCCTCGGCTACGTCGTCATGGACGAGGTGCACTACCTCGCCGACCGCTTCCGCGGCGCCGTCTGGGAGGAGGTCATCATCCACCTCCCCGAGTCGGTCACCCTCGTCTCGCTCTCCGCGACCGTCTCCAACGCCGAGGAGTTCGGCGACTGGCTGGACACCGTCCGCGGCGGCACCAAGGTGATCGTCTCCGAGACCCGCCCGGTGCCGCTGTGGCAGCACGTGATGGCCGGCAACCGGATGTACGACCTGTTCGCCGACCCCGACCGCGACGGCCGGCCCAAGGCCGGCCCGCGCAACCCCGGCAAGCTGGTCAACCCGGAACTCGTCCGGCTCGCCCGGTCCGAGCTCGACCGCAACCCGCGCGACCGCTTCGGCCGCGGCCGGGGCCGCTCCATGCCCAACGGCCGTCCCGGCAAGGTCTGGACCCCGGGCCGGGTCGACGTCATCGACCGGCTCGACGCCGAGGGCCTGCTGCCCGCGATCACCTTCATCTTCAGCCGGGCCGGCTGCGAGGCGGCCGTCCAGCAGTGCCTCAGCTCCGGCCTGCGGCTCAACAAGGACGCCGACCGCGCCGTCGTCCGCGCCATCGTCGAGGAGCGCTGCGCCGACATCCCGGACGAGGACCTGCACGTCCTCGGCTACTTCGAGTGGCTCGACGGGCTGGAGCGCGGCATCGCCGCCCACCACGCCGGGATGCTGCCCCGGTTCAAGGAGGTCGTCGAGGAACTGTTCGTGAAGGGCCTGGTCAAGGCCGTCTTCGCGACCGAGACCCTGGCGCTGGGCATCAACATGCCCGCCCGCTCGGTGGTCATGGAGAAGCTCGTCAAGTGGAACGGCGAGACCCACGCCGACATCACCCCCGGCGAGTACACCCAGCTCACCGGCCGCGCCGGGCGCCGCGGCATCGACGTCGAGGGCCACGCCGTGGTGCTCTGGCAGCGCGGCCTCGATCCCGAGGCGCTGGCCGGGCTCGCGGGCACCCGTACGTACCCGCTGAAGTCCTCGTTCCGGCCGTCCTACAACATGGCAGTCAACCTGGTCTCCCAGTTCGGCCGGCACCGCTCGCGCGAACTCCTGGAGACCTCCTTCGCGCAGTTCCAGGCCGACCGCTCGGTCGTCGGCATCGCCCGCCAGGTGCAGCGCAACGAGGAAGGCCTGGACGGCTACCGCGAGTCCATGACCTGCCACCTCGGCGACTTCGACGAGTACATGGAGCTGCGCCGGCGGCTCAGGGACCGCGAGAACGAACTCGCCCGCGAAGGCACCAGCCAGCGCCGGGCCGCCGCCATCGAGTCCATCGAGCAGCTCAAGCCCGGCGACGTCATCCACGTCCCCACCGGCAAGTTCGCCGGCCTCGCCCTCGTCCTCGACCCGGGCCTGCCGCCGGTCAACCGCTCCGGCCGCGGCGGACCGCGCCACCCCGACTACCAGGACGGGCCGCGCCCGGTCGTGCTCACCGCCGAGCGGCAGGTCAAGCGGCTCGCGATGATCGACTTCCCGCACCCCGTCGCCGCGATCGAGCGCGTCCGCATCCCCAAGTCCTTCAACCCGCGCAGCCCGCAGTCGCGCCGCGACCTCGCCTCCGCGCTGCGCACCAAGGCCGGCCACCTCGAACCCGAGCGGTTCCGGCGCGGCCGCGCGGCCGCCGCCGACGACCCCGAGATCACCCGGCTGCGCACCGAACTGCGTCAGCACCCCTGCCACGGCTGCTCCGACCGCGAGGACCACGCCCGCTGGGCCGAGCGCTACCACCGGCTGCACCGCGACACCGAGCTGCTGGAACGCCGGATGCGCTCGCGCACCCACACCATCGCCCGCACCTTCGACCGGGTCTGCGGGCTGTTGACCGACCTCGGCTACCTGAGCGGCGACACCGTCACCGACGACGGCAAGCGGCTCGGCCGGCTCTACGGCGAACTCGACCTGCTCGCCTCCGAATGCATCCGCGAGGGTGTGTGGAGCGGCCTCGCCGCCGCCGAACTCGCCGCCTGCGCCTCGGCGTTGGTGTACGAGTCCCGGCAGTCCGACGACGCCGGCGCCCCGCGCGTGCCGGAAGGCGCGGCCAAGGAGGCGCTCGGCAAGATGGTCCGCATCTGGGGCCACCTCGACGCCCTCGAGGAACAGCACCGGATCAACACCGCCGAAGGCGTCGGCCAGCGCGAACCCGACCTCGGCTTCGCCTGGGCCGCCTACCGCTGGGCCCTCGGCCACAACCTCGACCAGGTCCTGCGCGACGCCGACATGCCGGCCGGCGACTTCGTCCGCTGGACCAAGCAGCTCATCGACGTCCTCGGCCAGATCCAGGACGCCGCCGGCGAGGACGCCGACCTCCGCAAGACCGCCCGCAAGGCCGTCGACGGCCTCCGCCGCGGCATCATCGCCTACTCCTCCGTGGGCTAGCACGACCAGAGGGGGCCCCGCACGAGACCACTCGCGCGGGGCCCTTCCGCATCGCGGCATCATCGCCTACCCCTCGGGGAGCTGACCGTCAGGGGGAAGCGGCCCGCGCGAGACGACTCGTGCGGGCCCCTTCCGCATTGCGCAGCGGGTGGCCCTGATGAGGCCCAGGGGGGTGGGGCAAGCCAGGCCTTGGGCTCTGGCTTGCCCCACCCCCCACCCGCGTGCGCGGCGTCGGCTTCGCCTCGCCGCTTCGGCCCTGACCGAAGCGGCGACGGCATTGCGCAGGAAGTCGGCCGAGCCGACTTCCTGCGCAGGAAACGACAGATGCCGCTGCCCCTGCCTGGTGGCAGGGGCAGCGGCACAAAAGGAGGGGACGACCACGCTTGAGCTTCGGCGGCCTCGCTCGGTCCTACCAGAGCTAGGGGATCAGGCCAGGAGGCGTGCCATCGGCTGGGCGCGCTCGATGAGTTCACGAATATCGGAGTATTGCTCGCCGCCGCTTCGGCTCAGCCGAAGAGGCGGCGTTGCTTCCATCCTCAGAGGCTCGGCGCCGATGCGTAGGCGGGGAACTGGAAGGCCCGCGCGCCCCAGGGGCTGGGGCGCGCGGGCCGAAGGATTGGATTTCCGACGATTCTTAGGGCCTTCTCGCGGCTCTGCTTCGGTTGCCACCGAAGCGGAGCCCAACGCCGCGCAGGAAGTCGACACGGCTGACTTCCTGCGCGGAACGAAAGAGATGAAGCACTCTGTCCCTGTCCACGGCAGGGACTGAAGCAAGGGCTGAACCCAGACGAAATGGATCGGAGAGCGGTCGCCAGCCTCCAGAGATCTCATCAGCGAGCTCCATTCCGTTGCCGCTTCGGCGAGGCCGAAGCGGCGACGGAACTGCCCGCAGATGCGAAGAGCGAACGAGCCGACTTCCAGGAGGCAGACGCGGAGGGGGCTTTCGATCGAGTCGTGCTACAAGGAAGGTGGACGCGGTGGATGCCGTCCTTCGGTCAGTGAGCCCGGGTCTTCGGGGCGAAGTAGTCGCGGAGCATTTCCGTGGTCCACGAGGGCTGGCGAACCTCTCCGCGCGGGCCGAACTCCTCGAACCAGGGCTTCACTTCGAGGACCGGGGTGCCGTCGATCGCGTCCAGATCCTCCACGTGCAGGTCCAGACCGTCGACCTTGATAAGCCGACACCGGGAAGCCCCGAGCCAGTTGATGCGCCGCATGTTCCGGTGGCCGAACACGCCGACCTCGGGCCAGTCCGGGTTGTCCCTGGGGCGGCGCGCGCCGAAGTTCAGGTCGGCCGGGTCGGTCTTGTGGAACCGGAAGATCACGTCGAGGTGGGAGAACTCCTCCAACCCCTTCGTCGCATCGAGCGGAAACCTGTCTCCGTCGAGCCGGATGATGGCGCGGGTCCCACCCCAGTAGTCGTCTGTCGGTTCCGTGCGGCCACCCACCACGTGCCCGAGCGCTTCCACGCTGAAGACCTCACCCATGTGCTTCCCCTCCTGTGAACGAACCGCGCCACGGCGGCGGGTCAGATGGTTGCCGCCAGATAGTCGGCGGCGAGCCTGTCGACGGCGTCGATGGTCGGCACCTTCCGTCCCCGGTAAGGAGACAGCGCGCCGCGGATTCGCAGGGCGACGTCGCGGGTGCGCGCTGAGCGGACGGTCTGCATGGCGTCGAGCGACCGGGACCAGATCTCGCAGGCCTCCTCGATGGAGTGCTGCTGGGCCTTCACGAGACCCAGGTGGCCGAGAGTGACCGCGTGAGTCCTGGTGAAGGAGGAAGCCTTACGGGTTGCGACGCTGCGCTCGAACTCCCTTGCCGCACCGCCCAGGTCGCCCAGGTCACGTAGCGCCGACGCCGTCTCGTGCGCCAAGGAGGCCTCGCCGAAGAAGAACACCCGGGCTGGCTCGTCGTCACTGGGCGAGGCTGCGGACAGATCGCGCTCGGCCTGGAGAAGCGCGGTGTTCGCCTCCGCGCTGCGCCCTGCGGCGGCGAGAGCACGCGCGTGGACGACGCCGAGCAGGGAGCGCTCGCGCGGGCTGGCGAGTCGGTACCGGTCACCGGAGATGGACGCCTCGGCGACCCTCACGGCGTGGTGCGGCTTGTGGAGGTCAACTGCCTGGTGGGCCATGGCACGCAGGACGTGGCCGGCCATCGTCGGGTCGTCCGCCTCGGCCGCCAACTTCACAGCGACGGTGTAGTAGTGCTGGGCGGTGGGGTGCTCACCGTTGTCGAACGCCGTCCACCCTGCCAGGTAGGCCAGTTCGGATGCCGCAGAGAACATGTCCCGCCGAACCTGGTCGGAGGCGAAGGTGCCTTGGAGGAAGTCTCCGACGTCAGTGAGGAGGTACTGCGCGACGGCCGTGCGGCCGTGCCCGCCGCCACGGCGCTGATCGAGCTGGGAGAACAGCGCCGTCATCTCTTGGACGGCGGCTACGTCGGCCTGACCGGCGCGACGTTGCGTGATGCCGCGGCTGTCGGTGCGGGCCATGTTCTCCCACCAACTGGAGGGGGGAACGCTCAGCGCTCCGAGCGAGTACGTGAGGGTGCGGAGGAGCTGTCTGCGTTCCACGTCAACGTCGATCCGTCCAAGAGCCGCCAGGGCCTTCAGCGTATCCAAGCCCCAGTCGCGGAGATCCGGTTGCTCATCTCCGAGCCCCATCGCCGCCAGGGTGACGTCCCGGTTCAGCCAGCTGGTGAGCACCTCCGCGAGGTAGTGCGGGATGTTCCCGGAGGGTGTCACGCCTTGGCGGACCCATTGCGTGACGGATGCCCGGCTAGGTCGTGCCGGATCATTGTGGCGGGCCGCGACGGCGCACAAGGCCCGGGCGAGGGCTTCGTTCGGCCGGCCTGTCTCCCGGATGAGCCGGCCCAGACACTCATTGGGTTGGCGGGTACGCCCCATAGAGGTCTCCTGGCGATGCCGTTTAACCGGTTTAACAGCGGAGGGTGTTCAACACCTTACTCCCTGTCAGCTCCGACGGTTTGCTGTTCGTGCAGCGCAGTTGCAGACCGAACTGCGAATGGCCCGTCATGTTCGGGCCGCAGCAAGGACTGTCGCCCGAAATCCCCGACCCCGAGTGAGTGAGGCGCCCTCATGGAGCCTGGATCACGCATCATCACGACGTGGTTCCCCGCCGAACGGAAACGGATCGGTGAGCTCCGCCGCTGGGCCCGGACGGTCGTGCCGTTGTTCGGCCTCGGCCTGGACGACCGGCAGCGTGGCGACGTGCTGGACGACGTGGAGCTCGTACCGTCCGAACTCGGCACCAATGCCGTCCTTCACGGCTGCGGTGGCGATCAGCCGGACGTGAAGCTGACCGCTTCTTTGGCGTATGCGCCGGGCGTACTGCGCGTGTCCGTGACCGATCCGGGCGGCGGCAGGCCGGAGTGCCGGGCGGCGAGCAGCGAGGCGACCTGTGGCCGCGGCCTGAGGCTGGTGATGGGGGTCGTGTCCCGGTTCGGTGTCGAGAGCCTTCCCGGGGGCGGCAAGGAGATCTGGTCCGCGATCGAACTGCCCGACCGGGTGAGGCCGGCGGCCGTTCTGGCAGCGCGGATCGGGGTTGCGCCGTGAGTGTCGGACCGCGCACCAGAGCGTTGCTCAACATCACCACCCCGGCCCGCAGGCTGGACGTTGCAGCGTCCTTCGAGGCCCTGACAAGGGCCTGCGCTGTCATCGCGGCCGACTTCCGGAGGGCCGAACTGGTCAGCGACAGCCCGAACCACCTCTGGCTGCTGCCGGCTTCGCACTTGCTCGCCCTCGTGCACCCCGACGTGGACGAGGCCCGAGTGCTCATCAAGGGTGCGCAGTTCCTCCGGCAGCACCAGGTCGCGGTCACCTCCCCCTGGAACACCGGCGTCCACGTGTCCGCAGACGGACGGGCCGTGACCCTCTGGCAGGACCCCGGAAAGCCGAGCACCGACACGTCCCTGTCGGCCTGGGTGACCGCCCTCACGCACCGGATCGACCCCAGGGCGGCCCCGTGGCTCAGGGATCACGACCCATTCGCCGGGCTGCTCGACGGGCTGGACGAGGCGCCGCTGAACGACTCCGCCCGCTGTTTCCTCCGCGAGCGCGCGGCCCAGCTGCGCGAGGAATGGGACTACCTCGACTGGCCGACACCGGATGCCGTCATCCTCGGCGCCCTCGGCATGGTCCCCTGCCACGACGACGGAGTCCGCGTCGGGCTCCTGCTGCGCAGTCCGCCGCAGCGTGGCCACCGCGAGTGGGACCTGGTCGCCGCCCGCTGGCGCTCCGAGCTGCTCACCGGTCAGCGTGAGGATCACCGGACCTACGCCGACACCTACCTCTCGTACGAGCGAGAGGGCAAGCCCCTGACCCACCCGTACGTCGGTGCCTGGTCGGGCTACCAGGTGGTCCGCGACATCGTCGTACTCACCGCGGTGATGGACGTGGTCCGCCGCGCCCATCTCGACGCCCACACCCGTCGGCAGGCTGCCCACCGGGTCGCGTGCCTGCGCGGAGCCCATCCGGTCCCGTGGAACTGGGGGCGGCGATGACGGTCTCGCGTGAACCGAGGCAGAAAAAGGAGCCCACATCAACGTGACCCGAGGGGCCTTCATCACTCTCGATGGCCTCAGTGCGAGTGGGAAGACCACGGTCGCCCCGCTGGTTGCCGCCTTGGTCAACGGTGTTCACCTCACGGATGACACCTTGCCGACGTTCCCCCGCATGCGCGCGGAAGTCGACGCCGGCGGGGTCCTGCCGGCCCGGTTCCACTGGTGGATGATGGCGAACCACATCAAGTCGGAGACGGCCCGGGCCCTCACGGAGAGCGGCCGGACGGTGGTGGTCGAGTCCTACTTCCCGCGCACTGTTGCCACTCACCGGGCCATGGGGCACGACTGTGCTCCGGAGTACCCGAGCGAATCCCTGGTCCCGGACGTGGCGATCCTGCTGGAGGTGGACGAGCAGGTTCGCAGGGACCGCATTCGCCGCCGGGCCGAGCGCGGGGCGCTGAGCTACTGGCATCAGCGTGAGGAGCCGAACGTCGCCGAGAGCACCCGCGTGTACCGGGCGTTCGGCCTCGTCCGCGTGGACGGCACCGGTCGCACGCCGGAACAGGTGGCCGACGTGATCGCCGATATCGTGCGCTCGCGCATCCCGGAACCCCGATCGGAAAGGGCAACGTCCCATGACCGCAACTGAGTTCGAAGCGAAGATCCTCAACGTCGAGCCGGAGAAGACCCGTGCGCTGCTGGCCGAGGTCGGGGCCGAGCACGTGGTCGACCGGTTCCAGCGCCGCTACGTCTACGACATCCCGGGCCGGCCCGGGGCATGGGTCCGACTGCGCGACACCGGCACCGACGTCACGCTGTGCGTCAAGGAGATCCACTCCGACGCGATCGACGGCGTGACCGAGACGGAGACGACGGTCGGCGACTTCGATGCCACGAACGCGCTGCTCGGCAAGCTCGGTTATCAGCCGAAGGCGTACCAGGAGAACCGCCGGTCCTCCTGGACGCTGGGCGGCGCAGCCGTCGAGATCGACGAGTGGCCGCTGATCCCTCCGTATCTGGAGATCGAGGGGGACAGTGCCGAGCACGTCCACGCGACCGCGCTCGCGCTCGGGTTTCCGCTGGGCGAGCTGACGAGTGAGAACACGACCAAGGTCTACCGCCGGTACGGAATCGACATCGAGGCGATCCCCCGGCTCACGTTCGAGTGAATGGAGACGAGCCTTGTCAGCAACCCAACTTCCGGCGATCCGAGTCGTTCGGGACAGGACCATCCGCATCAAGGTGATCGACGACTGCGGGTTGGCCTGCACGTTCTGCCACAACGAGGGAACCCCGGTCACCGCCGACAACCGGGGCCGCGCGCCGTTGCCCTTCGTCGCGGGGCCGGGCGGGACCGGGCGCGTGTCGATCTACACCGAGACGAACGGCGTCGACTTCCTCGCCGTGAAGATGGCCCCGGACGTGCACTTCCGGCGCGCGGTGCGGACCGTGGCGAGGGCGTTCGGCGCCAACGAGGTTCACCTCACCGGCGGGGAGCCCACCCTCCACACGGAGGTCGCCGCGCTGGTCTCGGCGCTCACCGGTATGGGCCTGAGCGTCGGAATGACCAGCAATGGGGAGCGCGGCCGGCAGGTGATGGCCGAGTGTTCGGCGGCCGGTCTCAACCGGGTCAACGTCTCGGTCTTCGGGACCACCGCCGAAGAGCTCCGGGTCGTTCAGTCCGAGCGCTTCAGGTCGGCGGGTCTGGCCGAGACGAAGATCCGGGCTGCGGAGCAGACGATTCGGGCCGCCGTGTCCAACGGGGTCAAGGTCTCGGTGAACATCGTCGTTCCCGGCATGGCCCACGTGGACCGGGTCGTCAACCTGGTCGAGTCGTACGGGCAGTTCGCGGACGTGCGGATGCTCACCAGCATCCAGGACGGGCCGGAGTCGGCCGTGGCGATCTCCGAAGTGCTGGCCCGCGTCGGCGCGGAACCGGTGCTTCGAACGTTCACCGCCGGCACCTCCGACGAGCGCACCACTCGGCAGCCGGGCGGTCTACGTCAAGCGGCTGCTGCCGGTGCGGCTCCCGGACACCTGTGCGTCGTGCCGCTTCAACAACGACACGGACTGCCAGGAGGGCTACTACGGCGTCCGCCTGTACCTCACCGATGAGGGTGAGTACATGGTCGGCATCTGCATCCAGCGCATGGACCTGTGCGTGCCCGTAGCCCAACTGCCGAAGAGCGGGATCGTGGAGGAGGTGCTGGCGTTCAAGGACGCCGAAGTCCGGAGGCTGGCGAGCGAGTACGGCGCCGCCGCGTAGGAAGTCGGCCCCGCGGACTTCGTGTGCTCCACGCGAGGGGCCAAAGTGACGGACTTGGCTGCCACGTTTGGCCTTTGCGGCCTCGCTCGGCCCGAGCGAGGCCGCGAGTCGTGGCGTCCGTTGGGCCGTATCGAGGATCATCCGGGCGGCGTTGTTCACGATGCTGGTCGGTGTCGAGGGATCGCGAAGGGGCCGGGTGCGATGGGTGTTTCGCTGGGTGTGGTGGTGCTGACGATGGGAGACCGCCAGCGGGAGTTGCAGGCGTTGCTGGAGTCGGTGGCGGCACAGGACGGCGGGAGCGGCACGACCGTCGTCCTCGGGCAGGGGGTGCCGCTGCCGGAGCTTCCGGAGTGGGTCGACGGGGTGGAACTGCCGGAGAACCTGGGCATCCCGGGTGGGCGGAACGCCGGTGTCGGGCGATTGCGTGAACTCGGCGGTGTGGACGTCGTGGTGGTGCTGGACGACGACGGGCTGTTGCCCGGGGCCGACACCTTCCGGTTGCTTCGGGAGGCGTTCGAGCGGAACCCGCGCCTTGGGGTGGTGGGTTTCCGGATCGCGGACGAGACGGGGTTCACCCAGCGGAGGCACGTTCCCCGTCTCGGGGCCTCGGAGCCGATGAGGTCCGGCTTGGTCACCACGTTCCTCGGCGGTGGGCATGCGGTCCGGCTGAGCGTGATCGACCAGGTCGGCGAGTTTCCGGCAGCGTTCTTCTACGCGCACGAGGAGACCGACTTCGCCTGGCGCGCACTCGACGCCGGGTGGGACATCCACTACCGGGCCGACCTGGTGCTGCAACACCCGCGGACCGACCCGGCTAGGCACGCCGCCTACTACCGGATGACGGCCCGCAACCGCGTCTGGCTAACGAAGCGCCACCTGCCCGCCGTGCTCGTGCCGGTCTACCTCACCTCCTGGGCGCTGTACACACTGGTTCGCCGACCGCCGGCGGCCGGGCTCACGGCGTGGTGGTCCGGGTTCTTCGAGGGAGTCCGCACACCGTGCCCGCCGCGCCGTCCGATGCGGTGGCGCACGGTGTGGCGGATGACGCGGCTGGGCCGGCCACCGGTGATCTGACAGCCGGCCGTCGTCTGCTGTGCCGCCGCCACACCGAGCTGCCGATACCGTGTGCTCGCGCATCCCGGGACCCGGTCGGAGAGGGCAATGCCCCATGACCGCAACTGAGTTCGAAGCGAAGATCCAGCGGGGATGCCACCCTCCGCACGGAGGTCGCCGCGTTGGTTTCGGCGCTCACTGGTACGCCAAAGTCCGGAGGCTGGCGAGCGAGTACGGCGTCGCGGCCCAGGAAGTCGGCCCCGCCGACCCCGGGTGCCGAGCGAGAGTGTGGTGCCCTCGCTCGATTTGAGCGAGGGCACCAACTCTGGTGTCGGTGACAGACGTTACGGTTCGGACTTGCCGTTGACCGGGGGAGTGGTGGAACGAGAGCGCCGTACAGCGGACCTTCCGGATGCGTAGGAAGTCGACCGGGTCGACTTCCTACGCGGCCGCCCGGTCAGCGGGTGGCGAGGGCCTCCAGGACGCGTTCCAGGGAGGTGCCGAGGTTCCAGCGGGTGGTGAGGTATTCGAGGGTCATGGGGTCGAGGGGTTCGCGGGGGAGGGTGGGGTCGAAGTCGGGGAGGGGGGCGTCGGTGGCGACGCGGACGACGGTGGGGGCGGCGTCGAGGTAGGGGGAGCCTTCGACGAGGTTGCGGCGGCGGGCCGGGGTGAGCTTGGAGGCGGGGTCCAGGGCTGCGGCGCGGATGGCGGCGAGGTCGCCGTACTCGTGGATGAGCTGGGCGGCGGTCTTCTCGCCGATGCCCTTGACGCCGGGCAGGCCGTCGGACGGGTCGCCGCGCAGGGCGGCCATGTCGGCGTACTGGGAGCCGTGGACGCCGTACTTCTCCAGCAGCAGCGCGTCGTCGGTGAGCTGCAGGTTGCCCATGCCCTTGACCGGGTAGAGGACGGTGATCTGCCGTGCATCGTCGACGAGTTGGAAGAGGTCGCGGTCGCCGGTGACGATCTGGACCGGGCCCTTGGCGCGGGCGGTGAGGGTGCCGATGACGTCGTCGGCCTCGTAGCCGGGGGAGCCGATCCGGGCGATGCCGAGCGCGTCCAGGACGTGTTCGATGACGGGGACCTGCGGGGCGAGGGTGTCGGGCACCTCCTCCTCGCCGTCGACGGCGGCCTCGGCGACCCGGTGGGTCTTGTAGGAGGGGATGAGGTCGACCCGCCACTGGGGGCGCCAGTCGGCGTCCATGCAGGCCACGAGGTGGTCGGGCCGGTGGTCGTGGACGAGCCGGGCGATGAAGTCCAGCAGGCCGCGGACGGCGTTGACGGGCTCGCCCTGCGGGGAGCGCAGGGAGTCCGGTACGCCGTAGTAGGCCCGGAAGTACAGGCTGGCGGAGTCGAGGAGCATCAGTCGCGGTGCGGTCACGCGTCAGATCATGCCGCACCGCGCTGACGGACACCCGGTGGCTCAGTGCTCGTGCGGGCCGGCGCGGTGGACCGGGCCGTGGGCGTCGGCGCAGTGGTCGGCGGCGGAGTCGGCGGAGTCGGCCGAGTCGCCCCGGCCGGCGATCTGGAGCAGCGCGCCGGCCTCGTCCTCGCCGACGTGGTCGACCTGGAGGGTGGAGTGGGTGATGCCGTACTCAGCGGAGAGCCGGCGCTGCAGGGAGCGCCGGACGGCGTGGCAGTCGCCGCCGGGGGTGACCAGGATGTGCGCGGACAGGGCCGGCTGGTTGGAGGTGATCTCCCAGATGTGCAGGTCGTGGATCTCCTCGACCAGCGGCTCGGCGACCAGCCGGTCGGCGACGGCGTCCGGGTCGATGCCGGCCGGGGCGGCTTCCAGGAAGATCCGGCCGGAGTCGCGGACGAGCCCGATGCCGGCCTTGAGCATCAGCGCGACGACGATCAGCGAGGCGATGGCGTCGGCCCGGGCGAAGCCGGTGGTGACCATGACGAGGCCGGCGACGGCGGTGGCGATGAAGGCGTACAGGTCGGTGAGGACGTGCTGGAAGGCGCCCTCGACGTTCAGCGAGCTGCGGTTGGCCTTCGACATGCACCAGGCGGCGGCGATGTTGACGACGACGCCGACCAGCGCGGTGACCAGCACCAGCGAGCCGGTGACGGCGGGCGGCTCGAACAGCCGGGTGATCGCCTCGTAGCCCAGCCAGGCGGACAGGACCAGCAGGGTGACGCCGTTGGCCTGCGCGGAGAGGATCTCGGCGCGCTTGAGGCCGTACGTGTAGCCGCCGCGGGCCGGGCGGGCGGCGAGCCGCATGGCGACCAGCGCGAGGACGATCGAGGCGGCGTCGGTGAGCATGTGCGCCGCGTCGGAGATCAGGGCGAGCGATTCGGCGGCGAAGCCGACCGCGACCTCGCCGGCCATGAAGACGACGATCAGGGCGAGGGCGCTGAGCAGCCAGCGGCGGTCGGCGTCGGCGGCGACGGCGTGCGAGTGGCCGCCGGGGCCGTGGGAGTGCCCGCCGTGCCCGTGCCCGTGCCCAGGCTGGTGGTCATGCGCATGATCATCGTGGGAATGCTCGCGGCCGGCCATCGAAGCCCTTTCTGGACGCACGGGTGGAATGCACACCTGAACGGGCGGGGGCGATCGCCTCCGCACTCGAAGTGAACCGCAGAATCGACAAAGATCCAAAGGTTGTACTGGTGACCGTTGTCGTTGCCGTTCGGATGCCCACCGTCGACCCGGTTGCCGCTGGCACAGGTCCTGGTCGGGGCGCGGATTTCCGGCTCACCTGAACGGGTGAGGCGAGTTTGCGCGGCCGCGCGCCGGTCCACGACGATCATGGCCCGTGAAGATCGCTACCGCGGATTCCGCCCGCCGGCTCGTCGAACTGGAGCGGATCGCCGAGGAGCTGATGAACCGTCATCTCACGGCGGCGCGCGAATGGTTCCCGCACCAGTACGTCCCCTGGGGGCCCGCCCTTCGGCGGGCACCACGCCGCGTCGTCCTCACCGCGTGACCCCGGAGCCTCCGACCACCATGCGCCGCCTCGCGGCGCCACCACCGCCGCCGTGGGCCGCCAGGTCCTGCGCGCCGCCCGGCTGCGGCCGGGCATCGCGGTGCTGATCGTCGGCGGCAGCGACGTCCTGCTGCCCGCCCCGCTCGGCCGCGCCGCCCGCCGGCACGCCCACCTCGCCCGCACCCTGCGCGAAGCCGGCTGGCAGCTCGTCGTCGTCCCCTGCCCCGACCCCGGCTACGGGCCCGGCTTCCGCGCCCCCGCCCGCTGGATCGGCCACCACCGCTCGGGCCGCCTCGCCCGGCTGCACACCCGCACCGCCGAACGCCTCGGCGCGCACCTCGCCCCCACCGCGGGGCCCGAGTTCCGCGACCTCGCCGCCCACCTCCTCGGCCCGGACGGCATCCACCCGTCCCCGCACGGCTACGCCGCGCACGCCACCCGCATGCTCCCCGCCCTCCTCGCGGCCGCCGCCCACCTCCCCACCCCGGTCCCGGTCACCGGCTGACACCCCGGCGCCCCGCTCGTCTCCCCGCGCCCACCCGGACGCGCGGGGAGACGAGCGCCGCGGACTCCCGGCCGGTCCAACTAGCCCAGCGGCACGGCCTCCAACACCGCCGCGGTGGCGGCCCGCACCAGCGCCCGCATCACCCGCAGGTCGTCGCCCTGCTCGGGATGCCACTGCACCCCCAGCGTGAACCCCGGCCCCTCGATCGCCTCCACCGTCCCGTCCGGCGCGTGCGCGCTGACCCGCAGCCCCTCGCCGAGCCGGTCCACCGCCTGGTGGTGGTACGTCGGCACTTCCAACTCGCTCTCCGGCAGCAGCCCGCCGAGCAGCGTTCCGGGCACCGGCCGCACCGCGTGCGTCCCGTACCTCCCCGGCGAGCCGTTGTGCACGTCCACGTCCAGCACGTCCGGCAGGTGCTGCACCAGCGTCCCCCCGCACACCACGTTGAGGACCTGCATCCCCCGGCAGATGCCGAGCAGCGGCATCCCGGCGGCGAGCGCGGCGCGCAGCAGCGCGACCTCCCACCGGTCGCGTTCCGGTGAGTCGATCTCCGCCAACGGGTGCGCGGGCTCCCCGTAGTAGGCGGGGTCGAGGTCGGGCCCGCCCGCGATCACCAGCGCGTCGAGCCGGGCCAGGACTTCGGGCGCCCGCTCCGGGGCGTCGGGCGGCAGCAGCACCGCGACCCCGCCGGAGTCCTGCACGTACGCGGTGTACCGCTCGGGGACGAGGGCGACCCGGCGGTTGCGCCAGCTGCTCCAACTCGCGTCCACCAGGTAGGTGCTGACGCCGATGTAAGGCCTGCGATCCATGGCGCGCATTCTGCACCCGGGGCGCCTGATCCCCCGTCAGCCACGCGGTCCGGCGCGCCGCGGCCGTCCGCCCTCTTCCGCCCCGCGAGCCGCAGGCCGTACGGTTCGCTGTGACCGGTTGATCTCGAAGAGTGATCGATGAGGATGGTTCCGTCATGTCCGAGCTCGCCGCCGAGGGCGCCCGGCCGCGCGCGCCGCTGTCCCTGGACGGGTTGCGCGCGCTGGTGGACGCCGGTGAGGTGCACACGGTCGCGCTCGCCTTCACCGACATGCAGGGCCGCCTGCAGGGCAAGCGCTTCGCCGCCCGGTTCTTCCTCGACGAGGTCGTCGAGCACGGCGCCGAGGCCTGCGACTACCTGCTCGCGGTGGACGTCGACCTGAACACGGTGGACGGCTACGCGTTCTCCTCCTGGGCCACCGGCTACGGCGACTTCGCGATGCGCCCCGACCTCAACACCCTGCGGCTCACCCCCTGGCAGCCGGGCACCGCGCAGGTGACGGCCGACCTGGCCCGGCACGGCGGCCACCCGGTGGACGCCGCCCCGCGCCAGATGCTGCGCCGACAGATCGCCCGGCTCGCCGAGTACGGCCTGGCGGCCGACATCGGCACCGAGTTGGAGTTCCTGGTGTTCCGCGACACCTACGAGTCGGCCTGGCTGGGCGGCTACCGCGGCCTGACCCCGGCGAACCTCTACAACGTCGACTACTCGATGCTCGGCACCGCCCGGGTGGAGCCGCTGCTGTCCCGGATCCGGCTGGAGATGGCCGGCGCCGGGCTGACCGTCGAGTCCGCCAAGGGCGAGTGCAACCTGGGCCAGCACGAGATCGCCTTCCGCTACGCGGACGCGCTGACCACCTGCGACCAGCACAGCGTGTACAAGACCGGAGCCAAGGAGATCGCCGCCCAACTCGGCTGCGCGCTCACCTTCATGGCCAAGTACGACGAGCGCGAGGGCAACAGCTGCCACATCCACCTGTCGCTGCGCGACGCGGTCGGCGCGCCCGCCTTCGCCGACCGGGACGGCCGGATGACCGACACCATGCGGCACTTCCTGGCCGGGCAGCTGGTCGCGCTGCGCGAGTTCAGCCTGCTGTACGCGCCCAACATCAACTCCTACAAGCGCTACCGCCCCGGCTCGTTCGCCCCGACCGCCGTCGCCTGGGGCCGGGACAACCGGACCTGCGCCTACCGGGTGGTCGGCCACGGCCCGTCCCTGCGGATGGAGAACCGGGTGCCCGGCGGCGACGTCAACCCGTACCTGGCGGTGGCCGGGATGCTCGCGGCCGGCCTGTACGGGCTGCAGCGCAAGCTGGACCTGCCCGCGCCCTGCCTGGGCAACGCCTACGCGGTGGACGAGTACGGCCGGGTGCCCGGCTCGCTGCGCGAGGCGGCCGAGCTGTGGGCGGAGAGCGAGCTCGCCCGGGACGCCTTCGGCGGCGACGTGGTCGACCACTACCTGAACATGGCCCGGGTGGAACAGGCCGCGTACGACGGCGCGGTGACCGACTGGGAGCGCTACCGATCCTTCGAACGGATGTGAGGGAACCCGATGGGCGATACCGGGATCGTCTGCCGCCGACTGGTCGGCCGCACCGCCGTGGTCACCGGCGCGGGCAGCGGGATCGGCCTGGCGGCCGCCCGCCGACTCGCCTCGGAGGGGGCGAGGGTGGTCTGCGCGGACCTCGACGAGGGGACCGGCCGGGCCGCAGCCAAGGAGGTCGGCGGGCTGTTCGTGCACACCGACGTCACCGACCCGTACATGGTCGAGGCGCTGTTCGACGAGGCCTACGAGACCTACGGCAGCGTGGACGTCGCGTTCAACAACGCCGGCATCTCCCCGCCGGAGGACGACTCGATCCTCACCACCGGCCTGGACGCCTGGCGCAGGGTGCAGGAGGTCAACCTGACCTCGGTCTACCTGTGCTGCAAGGCCGCGCTGCCGTACATGCGCCGGCACGGCCGCGGCTCGATCATCAACACCGCCAGCTTCGTGGCCCGGATGGGCGCGGCGACCTCGCAGATCTCCTACACCGCCTCCAAGGGCGGGGTGCTGGCGATGTCCCGCGAGCTGGGCGTGCAGTTCGCCCGGGAGGGCATCCGGGTCAACGCGCTCTCGCCCGGACCGGTGGACACCCCGTTGCTGCGCGAGCTGTTCGCGAAGGACCCGGAGCGGGCGGCCCGCCGGCTGGTGCACGTTCCGCTCGGCCGGTTCGCCAGGGCCGAGGAGATCGCCGCCGCGGTGGCCTTCCTGGCCAGCGACGACTCCTCGTTCATCACGGCGAGCGAGTTCCTGGTGGACGGCGGGATCTCCGGGGCGTACGTGACGCCCCTGCCGTGACGCCCCTGCCGTGGCGCCCCTGCCATGACACTCCCGCGGGCGTGGCGACCCGGGGCTTCTCACCGGAATCTCATCGAAAACCGGCGGAATTCGCCGCTGCCCTGATTTCGCGTTTATCCGGCGCCCTTTAGATTCTCTGGTGTGAGTGAGCAGATTCCCGCCGGGTGGTACCCGGATCCGAAGGACACCGCGAGCGACCCGAGACCGCAGCGCTGGTGGGACGGCCGGGGCTGGACGGCCAGCACCCGGCCCGCGCCCTCGGACGCGCCGACCCCGGAGCCGCCGGCGGCGGCCCCGTCCGGGGCGTTCGGCGCCCCCGAGCCGGGCACGGCCGAGCAGCCCCGGGTGCTGGAGGGGGAGGTCCTGGAGAGCGGCCCGACCGTCCGCTACCCGGAGCCGCCGCCGTTCGGCGCCGCCTGGGGCGACCCGGGCGCCGCGCCGCGCAAGCCCCGGCGCAAGCCGTCGAAGCTGGTGATCGCGACCGTCGCCGCCGCCCTGCTGGGCCTGGGCGCCGGCTCGGGGATCACCTACCTGGCCATGGACGGGCACGGCAAGGACCACGCGCAGCGCGCCGCCCGGTCGGTGCCGGGCGGCGAGAACGGGCCGTGGGGCGACCTCCCGGGCTTCGGCGACGGCCCGGGCACGGACGGCAAGGGCGGCGGCAACGGCAACGGCGGCGGGAACGGCAACAACAACGGCAACGGGAACGGCGGCGGCAAGTCCAAGCCCGGCCCCGGCACCGCCGTCGACGTGGTGAACCGGCTGTCGTTGCCCGTCCCGTCCGGCTGGAAGGGCAGCCACACGGCCGAGGGCTACGCGGCGATGTACGTCGGCTCGTACACCTGCGCGGACGGCCAGAGCGAGTGCACCCTCGGCGGGGTGAACACCGGCCGGATCGACGGCGGCGGCTCCGACGTCGCGGCGGCGGCCAAGGCCGACATCGACAAGGCGGCCAAGGACTCCTACGCCGACGTCACGGGCCACCAGGAGCTGAAGAACGAGGCCGTCAAGGTCAACGGCCAGGACGGCTGGCTGATCCGCTGGAAGGTCGACGCGGCGAAGGGCAACAACGGGTACGTGCAGACGGTGGTCTTCCCGTCGAGCGACGGCAAGACGCTGGTCTCGGTGCACTTCGGCTTCGACATCGCCGACAAGGCGCCGGACGTCTCCCTGATGGACACCATCGTCAAGGGCATCACCGACTACAAGGGCAAGCTCCCCTCGCTGCCCGGCGGCGGCTCCGCCACCCCGGGCGGCGGTGTCGGCGGTACCAGCACCTGACCGACCGCGCTCCTCACCGCACCACGGCGGCCCGCCCGGAGGAAGTCCTCCGGGCGGGCCGCCGCGTGTTCTCCGACGCGAGCCGGACCGGACGGGGGTTGGCCGGTCCGGCTCACGTTCCCGGCGTCAGGCGCCGCGTCGAACAGCCTCGACGCGGCGGCGCCGGAGCACCATGGCGGCCCAGCCGGCGCCGATCGCGGCGGCGCCGGCCAGCAGCAGCGGGCCGGTGGCCGAGGTGCCGACCGCGGCGGAGGCGGTCGGGACGGTCTGGCCGGCCGGGGAGTTCGGGTCCCCGCCGTGCCCGTGGTGGGCGACGGTGGACCGGGGGGCGTCGGCGGCGATCTGCGCGTCGCTGGGCGCGGCGGGGGCGGCGAGCGCGGACACCGCCGGGGCGCTGCCGGTGCCGGCGCCGAAGTCGACGTCCGAGCAGGCGTAGAACGCCTCCGGGCTGTCGCTGCGCTGCCAGATGGTGTAGAGGATCTGACGGCCGGTGCGCTGCGGCAGGGTGCCCGAGTAGCTGTAGGAGCCGTTGACGGTGTTGCGGTCGACCTGGACCTGGGCGACCGGGGTCGGGTCGAGGTCCGACCACTTGAGCGGCTGGGTCGGGTTGTAGCCCGGCTTGGTGATGTAGACGGTCTGGGTGCCGACGTGCGGCGCGGTGGCGCGGAACTGGAAGGTGTAGGCGCCCGCCTTGACGGGGGTGGCCGGCCAGTCGGTGCGCGGCCAGTCGAGGGCCGCGTACTTGTCGCGGTTGGCCGAGCAGAGCCGGCCGTCCGGGATCAGCGCCTGCGGGTTGCCGTTGGCGTTGGCGATGTTGACCTCGTTCCAGTCGTACAGCGGCTGGGTGCCGCTGGTGGCGACGAGGTCCTTGCAGACCTGGGAGACGGGGTGCTCCGGGCCCTCGGCGTAGCAGGCGGCGATCCGGCTGACGGGGTTGGTCATCGTGCCGTGGGCGCTGGCGGTCCCGGCGGTGGTCAGGGCCACCGAGAGGGCCGCGGCGCCGACCACGCCGACGGACAGGGCGGTTCGCTTGATGGACATGGGGTGGGACTCCTCGACCGTCGTTCCGGGCGGGTGTGGGGGAGCGGACACGCCTGCCCGCCCGGAGGGCCGCTGCCCGGATCGCGGACCCCCGGGCCGAAGCGTAGGATTGGTCCAGACCATAAGGCAATAGCCTTGACGGACACGGCGGTTGACGCGCAGTCGGCTCCCGAGCAGCGCAAAGGCCCGATGGGGCTCCCGGGTTAGGAGTTCCATCGGGCCCGCTTAAGGCTCCGGAAAGGTGCTGAGGGGAATCCGTGGGCTCAGAGGAACGTCCGGCCCTCGCCCCGGTAGGTCGGTACGGTCCGGACGATCCGCTCGCCCTCGATCAGGTGCAACTCGGCGAAGCGCTCGCACAGTTCACCCGCCTTGGCGTGCCGGAACCAGACCCGGTCGCCGATCAGCAGGTCGTCCGCCGCCGCGCCGAGCAGCGGGGTCTGCACCTCGCCCGCGCCCTCCATCGGGTCGTAGCGCAGCCCCGCCGGCAGGTACGGCACCGGCGAGCGGTCCGGCCCGGGCGCGCCGGAGGCCGGGTAGCCGCCGCCGAGCACCGTCACCACGCCCACGCCGGGGCGGCGCACCACCGGCTGCCCGAACAGCGCGGCCGGGCGGCCCCGGAACGCCCGGTAGTGGTCGAAGAGTTGCGGCACGTACAGCCCGGAGCCGGCGGCCACCTCGGTGACGGCGTGCTCGGCCGCGGTGGACTCCACGCTGCCGGTGCCGCCGCCGTTGACGAACTCCAGCTCCGCCACCCGGCGCAGCCGCCGCACCACGGCCGCCCGCCGCTCGGCGAGTTCGGCCCGCGCCGTGGCCTGCATCAGCCGGATCAGCCGCGAGCGCACCGGCCGTCCGGGCACCCGGTCGCCGACCCCGGCCACGTGGCCCTCGTACGCCATCAGGCCGACCACCCGGAACCCCCTTCTGCGCTGGACGAGTTCGGCGAAGGCGCCGAGCTCCTCGGGGGTGCGCAGCGGCGAGCGCCGGGCGCCCACCCGGACCCGGCCGCCGAGCAGGTGCAGCGCGGTGTCCAGCTCCAGGCAGACCCGCACCTCGGCGTCGCCGGCCCGGGCCGCGTCGATCAGGTCGAGCTGGGCCGGGTCGTCCAGGACGACGGTGATCTCGCGGGCGAGGTCCGGATCGGCGGTCAGTTCGGCGTAGCCGGCGCGGTCGGCGGACGGGTAGGCGAGCAGCACGTCGCGCAGGCCCGTCCGGGCGAGCCAGATCGACTCGTCCAGGGTGAAGCTCATCACCCCGGCGAAGCCGTCCGCGGCCAACGCCCGTTCCAGCAGGGCCCGGCAGCGCAGCGACTTGCTGGCGACCCGGATCGGCTTGCCGCCGGCGCGGCGCACCAGGTCGGCGGCGTTGGCGTCGAAGGCGGCGAGGTCGACGACGGCCACCGGCCCGTCCAGGTGGGCGGTGGCCCGGTCGTACCGGTGGCGGTCGGAGGCGGGGGCGGGCGCGTCGAGCAGGACCATGCGCGCAGGGTGCCACAGCCGCTTACCGGTGGGTAGGGCCTGGCCCTTGGATTTTGTCGGATCAGGCCGCGGCGTTGGGGTGCGTGCATCGCAAGGCGGAGGAGGGAGCCACTGCGGTGGGGGCACCTCCCGGCCGAAGGCTGGGGGCCATTGGCGACCGACGACAACGCGGCGAGGTGCGCTTGTGCCCTGGGGGTACCTCCCGGCCGAAGGCTGGGGGAGCGTCGCGGACCCGGCAAGGGTCCAAGGGCCAGGCCCTGCAAGGGTGCGTGCGGGGAAATGCGGGTGGTGCAGCCCGGTGGCATAGGGTCGGCCGGGTGGACCGCAAAGACTTCTCCAACCCGGCATTCGTCGGCAAGAGCATCCCGAACCCCGGTTTCTCCGACGACGACGGCACGGCGGACCCGGCGCTGACCGCCGCCCTCGCCCGCTGGGCGCAGGACCGTGCGGCCGAGCCCGAGGTGCTGGCGGCGCTGGCCCCGACCCGGCTGATGGTGCCGATCGTCGCCATCCTCGGCGAGGTGGAGGTGGACGAGCACGGACACCGGCACGACAAGAGCAGCGACATGGCCGTGCCGGTGCTGGAGGCCCCGGACGGGCGCCGCGCGCTGCCGGCCTTCACCTCGCTGGAGACGATGACCCGCTGGCGCGCGGACGCCCGCCCGGCGCCGGTGGTCGCCCCGCAGGCGGCGATGGTGGCCTACTCCGAGCGCGCCGACACCCTGGTGGTCGACCCGGCCGGGCCGGTGCCCTTCCTGCTGGGCGGCGCGCGGCTGCGGGCGCTCGCGGAGAACCGGCCGTACCTGCCGCCGGTGACGGACCCGGAGGTGCGCGCGGCGGTGCGGGCGCTGCTGGCGGCCGAGCCGCAGGTGGTCAGCGGGCTGCTGGCGCCGTCCGAGGACGCGGACGGGGTGCTCGCCGTGGTGTTCGACCCGGAGCTGGACCAGTCCGGTCTGCAGGCCGCCGCGCAGCGGGTCGGGCAGGCGGTGGCGGCGGACCCGCTGCTGCGGGTGCGGCTGGACCGCGGGCTGGACCTCGCGGTGCTCCCGGCGAGCGCGCAGCTGCCGGCGGAGCCGCTGTACCGGCGGTAGGAAAGCGACGGGCCGCCGCCTCACCCGAGGCGGCGGCCCGGCGGGGGCGTCAGGAGTAGACCGGCCCGGTGAACTTCTCGCCCGGCCCGGCGCCCGGCGCGTCCGGGACGAGCGAGGCCTCGCGGAAGGCGAGCTGCAGCGAGCGCAGCCCGTCGCGCAGCGGCGCGGCGTGGAAGTTGCTGATCTCGGGGGCGCCGGCGGTGATCAGCCCGGCGAGCGCGGTGATCAGCTTGCGGGCCTCGTCCAGGTCCTTGTCCTTCTCGCCGCCCTCGGCGAGGCCGCACTTGACGGCGGCGGCGCTCATCAGGTGCACGGCGACGGTGGTGATCACCTCGACGGCCGGGACCTCGGCGATGTCCCGGGTGAGGTCGTCGAAGCCGATCGCCTCGTCGTCCGCGCCGGGGTTCTGGGTGGGCTCGCTGCTCAAGGGGGGCTCGTTCCGTCGTGCCGGTGTCGTACCCCAGGAGCGTACAAGGGCCCCGGCGCGGGGGCGGAATAGCGTTCGGACGCCCGACGCTGTAGGCTTCGAGACTGACCGGCCGGGATCCCTCGTGGGAATCCGGCCAGCAAGTGGAGGCTCCACTGCGAGGAGGCCCGAGAGGGCAACCGCGAAAGTCTCCCACCTGATCGGCCTCGCGGTCGACGGGTCCGGTCCGCGACGGGCGCCACGGCGCCGAGTCGCCCGCAGCGTCCCTCACCGGGCGCCGCCCCCGGTTGTGTGGAGCCCCGCTTGTACCGAGCGGGGCTTTTTTCGTGTCGCGGTGCACACGGTGTCGAGGGGCACCGGGCAGCGCAGCACGAATGAAGCCCCGCCCAGTGGTCGAGTCCACTACGTGCGACCGCCGTCCGACGGCCGCATCGCAGAAGGTGCAACCGAGGAGGCCCCATCAGCACCGAGCCCCGCATCAACGACCGGATTCGCGTCCCGGAGGTGCGACTCGTCGGTCCCAGCGGCGAGCAGGTCGGCATCGTGCCGCTTGCCAAGGCGCTGGAGCTCGCGCAGGAGTACGACCTCGACCTGGTCGAGGTCGCGGCGACCGCCCGGCCGCCGGTGTGCAAGCTCATGGACTACGGCAAGTTCAAGTACGAGTCGGCCATGAAGGCCCGTGAGGCGCGCAAGAACCAGGCGCACACGGTCATCAAGGAGATGAAGCTCCGGCCGAAGATCGACCCGCACGACTACGACACCAAGAAGGGTCACGTCGTCCGGTTCCTCAAGCAGGGTGACAAGGTCAAGATCACGATCATGTTCCGTGGTCGTGAGCAGTCCCGCCCCGAGCTGGGCTTCCGTCTGCTGCAGCGGCTCGCCGACGACGTCCAGGACCTGGGCTTCGTCGAGTCCTCGCCGAAGCAGGACGGCCGGAACATGATCATGGTTCTTGGCCCGCACAAGAAGAAGACCGAGGCGATGGCCGAGGCCCGTGCCCTCGCGGACGCCCGCAAGGCCGAGCGACAGGGCCGCACCGTCGGCTCCGACGCCGCCGCGGACGACGCCGCCGAGATCGAGGCCGACGAGATCGAGGCCGACGCCGAGGTGCAGGACGCCCCGGCCGAGGTCGAGGCCCCCGCGGCCGAGGCTCCGGTCGAGCAGCCGGCCGCCCCCCAGGGCGCCTGAGCCGCAAGGCTCGGACGACCGGGGTCGGCCCCCTGGTGACGGGCGTCCCGCCCGCCACCGCAGATCCATCCAGTTCACGCCCGCGCGGCGCAAACCGCGCGGGCGCGGACGGGACCGACGAGGAGATACGGCGAAATGCCGAAGCAGAAGACGCACAGTGGCGCCAGCAAGCGCTTCAAGATCAGTGGCTCTGGCAAGGTGCTGCGCGAGCGCGCCGGCCGCCGCCACCTCCTGGAGCACAAGCCCTCGACGCTGACCCGCAAGCTGGCCGGGACGATCGAGCTGGCCCCCGCTGACGCCAAGAAGATCAAGAAGCTTCTCGGCAAGTGATCGCCCTCCCGCCCGGCGCGAGCCGAGTGCGGGGCAGCTGATCCTTCCCGACCCATTCGAATGACGGACCACGTGAAGTAGTCCGTGGTCCAACCCAAGGAGTAATCAAGTGGCACGCGTCAAGCGGGCAGTCAACGCCCACAAGAAGCGCCGGGTCATCCTGGAGCGCGCCAGCGGCTACCGCGGCCAGCGCTCGCGCCTGTACCGCAAGGCCAAGGAGCAGGTCACCCACTCGCTGGTCTACAACTTCAACGACCGCAAGAAGCGCAAGGGCGACTTCCGTCAGCTGTGGATCCAGCGCATCAACGCTGCGGCCCGTGCCAACGGCATCACCTACAACCGCTTCGTGCAGGGCCTGAAGGCCGCCAGCGTCGAGATCGACCGCAAGATGCTGGCCGACCTGGCCGTCAACGACCCGGGTGCGTTCGCCTCCCTGGTCGAGGTCGCCCAGAAGGCGCTGCCGGCCGACGTGAACGCCCCGAAGGCCGCCGCCGACGCCGCCTGATCTTCCGAGATCGGTTGAGCTTCCGACCGGACCCGCAGGCTCGCCTGCGGGTCCGGTTCTGCGTTCCGCCCCCATCCCGCCCAGAGTCAGCGCCTCCAGAGAACGAGACCATGCCGAGCACCGACACCCCCCTGCTCACCTCCCTGCGCTCGCCGCGCGTCGTCGCCGCCCGCCGGCTCGCCAAGCGGAACCAGCGCACCAAGGAGCGCCGCTTCCTGGCCGAGGGCCCGCAGGCCGTCCGGGAGGCCGTCGCCTTCGGCCGGCTGCCGGGGACGGGAGAGCACGCCGTGGTCGAGGTGTACGTGGGCCAGGAGGCCGCCGAGCGGCACGCCGACATCGTCGAGGCCGCGCTCGCCGAGGGCCTGCCGGTGCTGACCGCCACCGACGAGGTGATCGCCGACATCTGCGACACGGTGACCCCGCAGGGCATCGTGGCGCTCTGCCGCTTCATCGACACCCCGTTCGCCGAGGTCCTGAAGGCCCGGCCCAAGCTGGTGGCGGTCCTCGCCCACGTGCGCGACCCCGGGAACGCGGGCACCGTGCTGCGCACCGCCGACGCGGCCGGCGCGGACGCCGTGGTGCTCACCGACGCCTCCGTGGACCTCTACAACCCGAAGGCCGTCCGGGCCTCCGTGGGCAGCCTGTTCCACCTGCCGGTGGCGGTCGGCGTGCCGGTCGAGGAGGCGGTCGGGAAGCTGCGCGAGGCGGGCGTGCGGGTGCTGGCCGCGGACGGCGCGGGGGAGCGCGACCTCGACCAGGAGCTCGACGAGGGCACCCTGGGCGCGCCCGGCGCATGGGTGTTCGGCAACGAGGCGTGGGGGCTCCCGGAGGAGACCCGCGCGCTCACCGACGAGGTCGTGCGGGTGCCCATCCACGGCCACGCCGAGAGCCTCAACCTGGCCACCGCCGCGGCCGTCTGCCTGTACGCCTCGGCGCGGGCCCAGCGCTCGCCCGGCGGCTGCCGGGCCGCGGGCTGAGGCCCGGCGCCCACGCCCGGGGAGGCGCGCGCGCCTCGTACGCCCCACGACGCGCCGGGATCACCCCGCCGCAGGCCCTACTGCCGGGGCCTGCGAGGCGCTAGGGTCTGCCTGAGTGGGGGGAACTGCACGGTGGGTAATCGGGGAGGACACCCATGGTCGGCAGCGGGCCTGAGCTGGACCCGGACGACCTGCCGGACGGCCTGGTGGTCGCCGACGCGCTGGGCCGGGTGGTCGGCTTCAACCGGGCCGCGGCCCGGCTGACCGGCGTGCGGCCGGCGGCCGCGCTCGGGCAGCTGCTGGAGGACGTCCTCCCGCTGGAGGACCTGGACGGCCACCGCTGGTGGCAGCTGACCGACCCGTACGGCGGGCTGGCGATCCGCACCGGGCAGCCGGAGCGCAACCTGCTGCTGCCCGGCGGCCGCGAGGTCCTGGTCTCCGCCCGGTACGTCCGGGCGGTGCCCCGCGGGCCGCTGGAGCGGCTGGTGATCGCGCTGCGCGGCACCGAGGCCCGGCGCCGCACCGAGCGCAGCCACGCCGAGCTGATCGCCACCGTCGCGCACGAGCTGCGCTCCCCGCTGACCAGCGTCAAGGGCTTCACCAAGACGCTGCTGGCCAAGTGGGAGCGGTTCACCGACGGGCAGAAGCGGCTGATGCTGGAGACCGTCGACGCGGACGCCGACCGGGTCACCCGGCTGATCGCCGAGCTGCTGGACATCTCCCGGATCGACGCCGGCCGGCTGGAGCTGCGCAAGCAGGTGGTCGACCCGGCGGCGGCGGTGCGCCGGCACGTCGAGCGGACGGTCGCCACCGGCATCCCCGAGGAGCGCTTCGACGTCCGGATCACCGAGCCGCTGACGGTGCTCTGGGCCGACCCGGACAAGCTCGACCAGGTGCTGGCCAACCTGCTGGAAAACGCGGTGCGCCACGGCGAGGGAACTGTCACCATCGAGGTGGCACCGGCCAAGGAGGTCGTCGAGGCGCCCGTCTGGGAGCGCTCCGGCACCCCGCCCCGCATCGTGGAAGGCACAGCGGTCACCGTGAGCGACGAAGGCAGCGGCATCCCCGAGGACTCGATGCCGCGCGTCTTCACCCGCTTCTGGCGCGGCTCCAAGCGCGGCGGCACCGGCCTCGGCCTCTACATCGTCAAGGGCATCGTGGAGGCCCACGGCGGCTCCATCCGGGTCGACCGCGCGCCCGGCGGCGGCGCCCGGTTCCGATTTATCCTGCCCGCCGGCGTGCCCGACTTCATGCTCTGAAGCGGGGCCCGGACGGGCTTCACGGCAGCCGCGCTACGCGCTGCGACTACACTCGACCTTTGGCGTTGCGCAACGCCCTGCGCGGCTGAGCCGCGGACACCCACTCCCGTGAGCCTCCGGTGAACGGAGCCCGGGCTGCCCGTGCCCCGGCCCCGCCGGGCGTGGCGCGAAGGCGAGCCCCACACACCTGAGCACGGACGAGCAGGAGCACGGGAAGATAGAGATGTCGGCACCCAACAAGTCGTACGACCCGGTCGAGGTCGAGGCCCTCAAGCCCGAAGTGGTGGAGCAGGCGCGGGACGAGGCGATCGCCGCCTTCGCCGCCGCCGGCACCCTGGACGAGCTGAAGCAGGCCAAGGTCGCCCACACCGGCGACCGCTCGGCCCTCTCCCTCGCCAACCGCGAGATCGGCGCCCTGCCCCCGCACGCCAAGGCCGCCGCCGGCAAGCTGATCGGCCAGGCCCGCGGCGCCGTCAACCAGGCCCTGGCCAAGCGCCAGGCCGAGCTGGAGGCGGAGCGGGACGCCCGCGTGCTGGTCGAGGAGGCGGTGGACGTCACCCTGCCGTACGACCGCGCCCCGCGCGGCGCCCGGCACCCGCTGACCACGCTGGCCGAGCGCATCGAGGACACCTTCGTCGCGATGGGCTACCAGGTCGCCGAGGGCCCCGAGGTCGAGGCCGAGTGGCTGAACTTCGACGCCCTCAACCTGGGCCCGGACCACCCGGCCCGCTCGATGCAGGACACCTTCTTCGTCCAGGCCCCGGACGGCTCCGCCGACTCCGGCGTGGTGCTGCGCACCCAGACCTCCCCGGTCCAGGCCCGCACCCTGCTCGACCGCGAGCCCCCGGTGTACGTGGTCTGCCCCGGCCGGGTCTACCGGACGGACGAGCTGGACGCCACCCACACCCCGGTGTTCCGCCAGGTCGAGGGCCTCGCCGTCGACGAGGGCATCACCTTCGCCGACCTCAAGGGCACCATCGAGGTGCTGGTCGAGAAGCTGATCGGCGGCGGCCTGGAGCTGCGCTGGCGCCCCTCGTACTTCCCGTTCACCGAGCCGAGCGCCGAGATCGACCTGCAGTGCTTCGTGTGCCGCGGCGAGAGCGTCGGCAACCCGGACCGGCCGTGCCGGACCTGCTCCTCGGAGGGCTGGATCGAGCTGGGCGGCTGCGGCGTCGTCAACCCGCGGGTGCTGGTCGCCTGCGGCGTCGACCCGAACCGCTACAGCGGGTTCGCCTTCGGCCTGGGCCTGGAGCGGATCCTGATGAATCGTCACAACGTCGCCGACATGCGCGACATGGTCGAGGGTGACGTGCGCTTCACCCTCCCGTTCGGGATGGAGATCTGATGCGCGTCCCGCTTTCCTGGCTGCGCGAGTACGTCGACCTGCCGGCCGGCGAGACCGGCCGTGACGTGGCGGAGCGCCTGGTCCGGGCCGGACTGGAGGTCGAGACCGTCGAGCAGCTCGGCGCCGACCTCAAGGGCCCGCTGGTGGTCGGCGAGGTGCTCTCCATCGAGGAGCTGTCCGGCTTCAAGAAGCCGATCCGGCACTGCTTCGTCAACGTCGGCGACGCCAACGGCACCGGCGAGCCGCAGGAGATCGTCTGCGGCGCGACCAACTTCGCGGTCGGCGACAAGGTCGTGGTCGTGCTCCCGGGAGCCGTGCTGCCCGGCCCGTTCCCGATCGCGGCCCGCCAGACCTACGGCCACACCTCGGCCGGCATGATCTGCTCCACCCGCGAGCTCGGCATGGGCGACGACCACGGCGGCATCCTCGTGCTGCCGCCGGAGTTCGAGCCCGGCACCGACGCCATCGAGCTGCTGCAGCTGGTCGACGAGGTGCTGGACATCGCCGTCACCCCGGACCGCGGCTACTGCCTGTCCATGCGCGGCGTGGCCCGCGAGGCCGCCGCCGCGTACGGGCTGCCGCTGGCCGACCCGGCGCTGCTCGACGTGCCGCCGGCGAACTCCTTCGGCTACCTGGTGAAGGTCAACGACCCGGCCGGCTGCGACCGCTTCGTCGCCCGCACCGTCGTCGGCGTCGACCCGAACGCCAAGTCCCCGATCTGGCTGCAGCGCCGCCTGCAGAAGTCGGGCATCCGCCCGATCTCGCTGACCGTCGACATCACCAACTACGTGATGCTGGAGGTCGGCCAGCCGCTGCACGCCTACGACAAGCAGCGCGTGGACGGCCCGATCTCGGTCCGCCGGGCGGAGCCGGGCGAGACCCTGACCACGTTGGACGGGGTCGACCGCAAGCTGTCCGTCGAGGACCTGCTGATCTGCGACAACAGCGGCCCGATCGGGCTCGCGGGCGTCATGGGCGGCGCCTCCACCGAGATCCTCGACCCGGCTGCCGGTCCGGGCACCACCGAGGTGATCATCGAGGCCGCGCACTTCGACCCGGTCGTCATCGCCCGTGCCGCCAAGCGGCACAAGCTGCCCTCCGAGGCCTCCAAGCGCTTCGAGCGCGGCGTGGACCCGGAGGCGGCCCGCGCCGCCGCGCAGCGCGCCGTCGACCTGCTGGTGCTGATCGCCGGCGGCACCGCGGAGGCCGGGGTCACCGACATCGCCGCCCCGCACCCGGTGCGCACCATCCTGATCTCCGCCGACCTGCCCGACCGGGTCGCCGGCACCGAGTACGGCCGCGAGACGGTCACCCGGCGCCTGCAGGAGATCGGCTGCTCGGTCGCGGGCGCCGACACCCTGGAGGTCACCCCGCCGACCTGGCGGCCCGACCTCACCGACCCGTACGACCTCGCCGAGGAGGTCATCCGGCTGGAGGGCTACGACAACGTCCCCGCCCGGATGCCGAACGTCCCGCCGGGCAAGGGCCTGACCGAGGCCCAGCGCATCCACCGCCGGATCGGCGTGGCGCTGGCCGGGGCCGGCTACGTCGAGGTCAACAACTACCCGTTCCTCGGCGAGCCCGCCTTCGAGGCGCTCGGCCTGGAGCCGGAGGACCGGCGCCGCCGCACCGTCAAGCTGGTCAACCCGCTGAACGACGAGGAGCCGGCGCTGCGCACCACGCTGCTGCCGGGCCTGCTCGGCGCGCTGCGCCGCAACGTCGGCCGGGGCAACACCGACCTGGCGATCTTCGAGGCCGGCACCGTCTTCCTGCCCAAGGACGAGCTGTCGGTGGCGCCGCGCCCGTCCGTCGACCACCGGCCCAGCGACGCCGAGCTGGCCGAGCTGGACGCCGCGCTGCCGGACCAGCCGCGCCGGATCGCCGTCGCCCTCGCGGGCGAGCGGCTGCCGTCCGGCTGGTGGGGCAAGGGCGACCAGGCCTCCTGGGCGGACGCCGTCGAGGCGGCCCGCACGGTCGCCCGCGCGGCCGGCGTGGAGCTGACCGTCCGCCAGGGGCAGCTCGCGCCCTGGCACCCGGGCCGCTGCGCCGAGCTGGTCGTCACCGGCACCGACCGGGTGGTCGGCCACGCCGGCGAGCTGCACCCGCGCGTGGTCAAGGCGCTCGGCCTGCCGGCCCGTTCGGCGGCCATGGAGATCGACGTCGACCTGCTGACGGCGGACGGCCCTCAGAAGGTCAACGGCCCGGCCGTGTCCGGCTTCCCGGTCGCCACCCAGGACGTCGCGCTGATCGTCGACACCGCCGTCCCGGCCGCCGAGGTCGAGGCCGCGCTGCGCTCCGGCGCGGGCGAACTGCTGGAGGCCATCCGGCTGTTCGACGTGTTCACCGGCGAGCAGGTCGGCGAGGGCAAGAAGTCGCTGGCGTACGCGCTGCGCTTCCGCGCCGCGGACCGCACGCTGACCGCCGACGAGGCCACCGCCGCCCGCGAGGCGGCCGTCGCCGAGGCCGTCGCCCGCACCGGCGCGGTGCTGCGCGGCGCCTGATCCGGTAGGCCCCGAAGGGCCCCGTTCGGACCGTTCCCCGGTCCGGGCGGGGCCCTTTGCGTTCTCTTGGCTTGACGGCCCCTCACCTCCTCGTTTATCTCTTTACCTATGGAACTAGATAAAGGCGCCGACCAGCCCTCTCCGATCGAGTTCCGCCTGGACCCGGCCTCCGGTGTCCCGACCTACCTGCAGCTCGTGCAGCAGGTCGAACAGGCGTTGCGGATGGGCTGGTTGAGCGAGGGGGACCAGCTGCCCCGGGTGCGCGAGGTGGTCGCCGGCCTGGCGATCAACCCCAACACCGTGCTCAAGGCCTACCGGGAGCTGGAGCACCGCGGCCTGGCGGCCGGCCGTCGCGGCCAGGGCACCTTCGTGCGCGGGCTGCCCGCCGGGGTGGTGCCGCTGCGCGAACGGGCCGCGCTGCGGCGGGGGCTGCTGGACTGGATGCGCTCGGCGCGGGCCGCCGGGCTGGACGAGGGGGGGATGGTCGCGGTGTTCGAGGACGCGCTGCGCGACCTGCGCGAGGGTCGCAACGGGGTGGTGGCGTGATGTCGGCGGACACGGTGATCGACTGCGGCGGGATCGGCAAGCGCTACCGCCGCTCCTGGGCGCTGCGGGACTGCCACCTCGCCGTCCCGGCCGGGCACGTGGTGGCCCTGGTCGGCCCGAACGGCGCCGGCAAGACCACGCTGCTCAGCCTGGCGGCCGGCCTGACCCTGCCCAGCGAGGGTGCGATGACCGTCCTCGGCGACCAACTCCCCGGCTCGCCCCGGGCGTTGGACCGGATCGGCTTCGTCGCCCAGAACGCCGCGCTCTACCCGGGCCTGCGCGTGCGCGACCTGCTCGCGATGGGCCGCCACCTCAACCGGCGCTGGGACGCCGACCGGGCGCGCACCCACCTGGACGGCCTCGGCATCCCGCTGGACCGCAAGTACGGCCGGCTCTCCGGCGGCCAGCAGGCCCAGGTCTCGCTCGCCCTGGCCCTCGCCAAGCGGCCCGAACTCCTGTTGCTGGACGAGCCGTTGGCCGCGCTCGACCCGCTCGCCCGGCACGACTTCATGGCCGTGCTGCTCACCGCGGTGGCCGAGGACGGCCTGTCGGTGGTGTTCTCCTCGCACGCCGTCAACGAGCTGGAGCAGACCTGCGACTACCTGGTGGTGCTCACCGGCGGCCGGGTCCAGGTCGCCGGGGAGGTGGACGACCTGCTGGGCGGCCACCGGATGCTCACCGGCCCGACCGCGCAGGCCCAGGCCGTCGCCGAGCGCCTGCCGGTGGTCCGCGACCGCCGGGCCGGCGCGCAGTCCCACCTGCTGGTCCGCACCGGCGGCGTGGACGCGCCGGTCACCGGCGACTGGCGCCAACAGCGCATCGGCCTGGAGGAGTTGGTGCTCGCGTACCTGCGCGAGCCGACCGCCTCCGCCCTCCCCGGCCCGCGCGGGGCCGTCCGTACGAACGAGAAGGTCCTGCTGCCGTGAGCTCCACCACCCTCGCCCCGCCGCGTTCCGCCGTGCTGCGGGCCGCCGGGCTGCGCCACCGGCCGGCGCTGCTGACCCTGCTCGCGGTGATGGGCGCGATCTCGCTCGTCCTGCTGGTGCACGGCTGGTACCTGCACAACGGCCTGGACCGCACGGGCGCGGGCTCCTGCGATCCGGCCAGCGCCGCCTGCGTGGAGAAGTTCAAGCGGTACCTGCACCAGTACGCCGACAGCATGCCGATGCTCGGCAGCGTGTCCTACGTCCTCGGCGGCGTGTTCGGCGCGTTCCTCGGCGGCCCGCTGTTGGCGCGGGAGTTCGAGCACGGCACGGTGCGCTTCGCCTGGACCCAGGGGGCCGGGCGGACCCGCTGGACGGCGGGCGGCCTGGTTCTGGGCGGTGCGGTGCTGGCCGTGGTGGCAGCGCTGTTCGGGCTGGTGCTGCGCTGGTGGAGCGCGCCGCTGGAGCTCATGGGCGGACAGTTCCACCCGGACCTCTTCGTGCAGGCGTCGCCGGTGCTGGTCGGCCGGGTGCTGGTGGCCTTCGGGGTCGCGGCGCTGGCCGGCGCGGTGCTGCGCCGCACCGTGCTCGCGGTGGGCCTCGGCCTGGCAGCCTCGGTCGCGCTGCCGTTCCTCTCCGAGGCCGTGCGCTCGCACTACATGACTCCGCTGGACGAGCCGGTGCGTGCGATGACGTCCCTGGCCGTGGACGACCGCTGGGTGCTGAGCGTCTGGTACACGGACCCGGCCGGGAACCGGATGTCCGAGTCCGCCTTCTACGACCTCGGCGGCGACTACGCCCACCTCCAGTCCCTGGTGCACGACGGCGGCTACACGATGCACGAGGTGTACCAACCGGCCGACCGTTTCTGGCCGTTCCAGTGGATCGAGTTCGGCTGGACCACCCTGCTCGCGGTGGCACTGTGCGTGGCGGCGGTCTGGTGGGTGCGGCGCCGGGCGGCCTGACCTGCGCGGTTCGGACCGACTTGAAGCAGTTCCGTCAAAACCCTTGCGGGGGCGGGCCGGAGGGCGTTTTCCTTCTCGTTAGGAAGGTTTCCTAACCCATCGAGGAACCGGAGCACCCATGCGCCCTCAGCCCCGTCGCGCCCTCCGCATCGCCCTCGCCGCCGCCCTGGTGGCCGCGCCCCTGACGGCCGCGGCCACCGCGGCCGCCGCCCAGCCCGCGCCCGCGGCAACGTCCGTGCAGATCAAGGGAGTCGGCCTCGACGACCCGCACAAGAAGGACATCGCGATGCAGCTGGTGTCCAGCGCGGAGAACTCCTCCCTGGACTGGAAGGCCCAGTACAAGTACATCGAGGACATCGGCGACGGCCGCGGCTACACCGCCGGCATCATCGGCTTCTGCTCCGGCACCGGGGACATGCTGGACCTGGTCCGGCACTACACCGACCTCAAGCCCGGCAACGTCCTCGCCAAGTACCTGCCGGCGCTGAAGAAGGTCAACGGCAGCGCCTCGCACGCCGGCCTCGGCACCCCGTTCGTCAAGGACTGGGCCACCGCCGCCAAGGACCCGGTCTTCCAGCAGGCCCAGAACGACGAGCGCGACCGGGTCTACTTCAACCCCGCCGTCAGCCAGGCCAAGGCCGACGGCCTGCGCGCGCTCGGCCAGTTCGCCTACTACGACGCCATCGTCATGCACGGCCCGGGCGACAGCTCCGACAGCTTCGGCGGCATCCGCGCCGCCGCCATGAAGAAGGCCAGGACGCCCGCCCAGGGCGGCGACGAGGCCACCTACCTCAAGGCCTTCCTGGAGGCCCGCAAGGTGGTCATGAAGAAGGAGGAGGCGCACTCCGACACCAGCAGGGTCGACACCGAGCAGCTGGTCTTCCTGAACGCCGGGAACTTCGACCTCAACCCGCCGCTCAAGTGGAAGGTCTACGGCGACAGTTACAGCATCAACAGCTGAACCGGAACCGCCGGGGCCCGGGAGCTGGACGGCTCCCGGGCCCCGGCGCGCGCTCCGGACCGGTCAGACGGTCGCGGTGTAGTCGTAGAAGCCGCGGCCGGACTTGCGGCCCAGCAGACCGGCGTCGACCATCCGGGACAGCAGCGGGGGAGCGGCGTACAGCGGCTCCTTGTACTCGTCGTACATGGACTCGGCGATCGAGACGATGGTGTCCAGGCCGATCAGGTCGCACAGCCGCAGCGGGCCCATCGGGTGGGCGCAGCCGGCCTCCATGCCCTTGTCGATGTCGGAGGCGGTGGCCACGCCCGACTCGAACATCCGCACCGCGGACAGCAGGTAGGGCACGAGCAGCGCGTTGACCACGAAGCCGGCCCGGTCGCGGGCGCGGATCGGCTCCTTGGCGAGCACCTGCGAGGCGAAGGCCTCGACCCGCTCGGTGGTGGCGGCCGAGGTGGTCAGGGTCGGGATGACCTCGACCAGCTTCTGCACCGGCGCCGGGTTGAAGAAGTGCAGGCCGATCACCTGCTCCGGGCGGGAGGTGGCGGCGGCCAGCTTCACGATCGGGATCGAGGAGGTGTTGGAGGCCAGGATCGCGTCGCGGCGCTCGATCACCTGGTCCAGGGTCTGGAAGATCTGGACCTTGATGTCCTCGCGCTCGGCGACGGCCTCGACCACCAGGTCGCGGTCCGCGAAGTCGGACAGGTCGACCGTGAAGGACAGCCGGGACATCGCCTCGTCCCGCGCCTCGGGGGTCAGCTTGCCGCGCTTGACGGCCGTGTCCAGCGAGTTGGTCAGCCGGGTGCGGCCGAACTCCAGGGCCTCGCCGCTGGCCTCCGACACCAGGACGTCCAGCCCCGCCCGGGCGAACACCTCGGCGATGCCCGACCCCATCAGGCCGCAGCCCACTACTCCCACGCGCGCGATGTCACTCACTCAGTTGCCCTTCGATGGTGCTGGGGGTCGCCCAGCGACTCGTGGCCCAGCAGGCTCGCTGGTCTCCGGGCCGGTGTACCGGTATGGGTGCACCGGTCACCGCCCCGACGACGTTACTACTCCGTACCGGCCAGTAGGTCACCCCCTCCCCGGAGGAGTGCCAGGTCGCCGGGATCCCCCGAAGGAGTGAGGCGGCCACCCCTGCGGGTGTGCCCGGGGCCACGGCCGCCCGGCGGCCGCCAGAATGCCGCAGACGGGGGCCGGGGACGGGAAGGGAGCACACGGTGCCGACGGGATCGCTGACAGGACAGGTCGCCGTGGTCACCGGCGCGGGCCGGGGCATCGGCCGGGAGATCGCCATCGGCCTGGCCGCCGAGGGCATGGCGGTCGGCCTGGTCGGCCGCACCCACGGCACGCTGACCGAGACGCTCAAGGAGTGCGTCAGGCGCGGCGCCCGCGGCGTCGCCGTCACCGCCGACGTCACCCGCCCCGGCGCGGTGCGCGAGGCCGTCCGGGTCGTCGAGCGCGACCTCGGCCCGATCGACCTGCTGGTCAACAACGCCGGCCAGGTCGACCGCGCCGAGGTGCCGATCTGGGAGACCGACGCCAACCAGTGGTGGCAGGTCGTCGAGACCAACCTGCGCGGCCCCTACAACCTGCTGCGCTGCGTCCTGCCCGGCATGGTGGAGCGGCGGCGCGGCCGGGTGGTCAACCTCAACTCCGGCTTCGCGCTGCGCCCGGACGGCCACTACACCGCGTACGCCACCTCCAAGGGCGCGCTGCTGCAGCTGTCGGACAACATGGCGGACTCGCTCGCCGGGCACGGCGTCGTCGTCCTCGACATCAGCCCGGGCGCGGTGGCCACCGACATGACCGCCGGGATGCCGATGTTCGACGGCATGAAGGCCTGGGGCTCCATCCCGTACATGGTCGCCGTCACCGTGGACGCCGCCCGCGGCCGCTTCGACGGCCTGCACGGGCGGTTCATCCACGCCGGGCGGGACGACCTGGCGGAGCTGGTCGCCCGGGCCGACGAGATCCGCGAGGCCGACGCCCGGACGCTGCGGCTGCGGCCGTACAAGGCCGACGACCCGATGGCCTGACCGGCGAGCGGCGAGCGGCGGCCCTAGGCGCAGAGCTGGCTCGCGGTCACCGGCTTGAGCCCCGCCTTGCCGAGCCCGTCCAGGATGCCCGGCAGCGCGTCGATCGTGCACTGGTGCCCCATGTGCAGCGCCACCACCGAGCCGCCGCGCACCGAGCCCAGCACCCGGCGCTGCAGTTCGGCGGCGGTCGGGTCGCTGTAGTCGCGCGGGTCGACGTCGAAGGACAGCACGTGCTCGTAGCCGACCGCCTTGGCCTGGTCGCGCACCGTCGCGGTGGCGTACTGGGCGGCGGACGGCCGGAACCAGCGGCCGATCGAGCCGGTGAGCCGCTTCAGCCGGTCCGCGCACTGGGCGATCTCGGCCCGCGCCTGGTCCGGGGTCATCGCGGAGATGTTGAGGTGGTTCTGGGTGTGGTTGCCCAGCTCGTGGCCGCCGTCCAGGATCCGCCGGGCCATCTGCGGCTGCTGGTCCAGCCAGCTGCCGACGACCATCACGGTCACCTTGGCGCCGCGCTGCTCGGCGGCCTCCAGCAGGGCGGTGGCCAGCTTCGGGTCGCCGCTGCCGTGGAAGGTGAGCGCCACGTTCTTGCCGGTGCGCGGGCCGGACACCACCTCGAACGGCGTGCCGGCGGCCAGCGGCGGCAGCGCCGGCGGGGTCGGCGGCGCGGACGGCTGGGCGGCCGCGGCCGCCTCGGTGGACTGCGCCTCGGGCGAGGCGCTCGGCGCGGCGGAGGCCGGGCCCTCGCCGCCGCCCCAGGCCGGGTCGGTGGTGTGCGTCGGGTCGACGCTGCCGGGGTGCGCGGCGAGCGCCCCGGTGTCGGAGCGGCGGTGGCCGCCGCTGCCGCAGGAGGTGAGGAGGCCGCCGGCGGCGGAGAGGGCGGCCAGCTTGGCGGCGGTGCGCAGTACGGTGCGGCGGTCGGCAGTCATCGGCAGCCAGCATAGAGACGGCGGGCGGGTGGGGCGATCCGGGGCGGGGTGGGCGTGGCGGAGTTCGCGCACCACCCTTGACGTGCACACATTCGGTGCTGTGCGGGTTGCAGGAACCTGAACTCCCGCTGTTTCCAAGGGAAGTCCTTGGATACGATCGCGGCGCACCGCGCGTAGAGCGGCGGTGCCGACACTTCCGGCGTTGAGCACAGGGGGCGGAACGAGATGTACGAGGACACCGCGGCCGTCGACCAGGACACCGGCACCGACTGGGAGTGGGCGAGAGCCGACGACTGGCAGCCGCCCAGCGAACTCGACACCGGCACCCCGCACACCGCCCGGATGTACGACTACTACCTCGGGGGCAAGGACAACTTCGAGGCCGACCGCCGCGCCGCCCAGGCCGCCATCGCCGCCTACCCGGCGCTGCCGCTGCTCGCCCGCACCAACCGCCAGTTCCTCGGCCGCGCCGTCGAGTTCGTGGCCGGGCAGGGCGTGCGCCAGTTCATCGACATCGGCACCGGCATCCCGGCGGTCGGCTCCACCAGCGAGGTCGCCCGGCGGGTCGCCCCGGACGCGGACGTCGTGTACGTGGACAACGACCCGATCGTCGCCACCCACGCCCGGGCCCGGGTGGCCGGCCAGCAGATCGGGCGCACCTCGGTGGTCGAGGCCGACCTGCGGGACCCGGCGGCGATCCTGCGCGACCCGGCCCTGGGGGCCACCATCGACCTCTCCCAGCCGGTCGGCCTGATGCTGGTCGCCGTCCTGCACTTCATCCGCGACGAGGAGGGCGCGCAGCACGTCGTACGGACCCTGCGCGACGCGCTCGCCCCCGGCAGCGCCCTGATCCTCTCCCACGGCAGCCCCGACTTCGCCACCCGCGAGAGCGCCGCCGCGGGCGTGCGGATCTACCGGGGGGCCAGCTCCCCGCTCGTCCTGCGCCCGCGCGGCGACGTCGAGCCGTTCTTCGGCGACTTCGAGTTCGCCGGCCCCGGCCTCGTCCAACTCCCGCTCTGGCGCCCCACCGCCGGGCACGTCCGCACCGCCGACCTGCCCGAGGGCTGGCAGGAGGTCTCGGCGTACGCGGGCGTCGCCTTCAAACGCTGACGCCTCCTCACATGTGCGGTCCCGGCGCCCCCTCCACGCCGGGACCGCACTGCGCACACTACGGTCGGCCACTGACAGATCCGGGCACGCCCGGCTACCCTGCCGCGTGACCACCACCCTGCCCCCGCTGCCGCCCGCGGCCGCCGGACTGCTGGCCCGGGTCGGCGCCCCGCCCCGGCTCCTCGCCCACCTCGCCCTGGTCCACGAAGTCGCCCAGCGGATCGCCGAGTTCTGCGAGCGCCAGGGCCTGCCGTTCGACCGCGAGGCCGTCCTGTTCGGCGCCGCCACCCACGACATCGGCAAGACCGTCCACCCCGAGGAGCTCTCCGTCCCCGGCAGTGCGCACGAGCGCGCCGGCCACGCCCTGCTGCGCGCCGCCGGCGTCCCCGAGCGGCTGGCCCGCTTCGCCGGCCGCCACGGCAGCTGGAGCCGCCCCGACACCACCGTCGAGGACCTGCTGGTGAGCCTCGCCGACAAGGCGTGGAAGAACCGGCGCGTCCGCGACCTGGAGGACCGGGTGGTCGAGCGCCTGGCGGCCGCCACCGGGCAGCAGCCCTGGGAGGCCTTCCTGGCGCTGGACGACCTGCTCACCGGGATCGGCGAGGACGCCCCGCGGCGGCTCGCCGTCCAGGCGGCGCATCCGGTCCGAACCGTGTCGTAGCGCCCGAAAATGCCGCGACAGGCCGGGGCCGGCGGTGCTAGCTTCCGCGGCATGGAAGCCGTCACCGAGACCGAGATCCGCGCGTCCTTCGTCAACTGCTCCAAGGGCGAGGCGCGTCGGCTCAGCCTGCCCCGAGGGCTGGCCGAACTGCCCTGGGAGCACCTGGACTTCCTCGGCTGGCGGGACCAGGGCGCGCCGGACCGCGGCTACCTGGTGGCGCCCTACGGCGGCGAGCTGGTCGGGGTGACGCTCCGGGTGCCGACCATCCGGCGCAGCCTGACCAGGACGAACGTCTGCTCGCTGTGCATCACCGCGCACGCCGGCGCCGGCGTCGCGCTGCTGGCCGCCCGCCGGGCCGGGGCCGCCGGGCGGGAGGGCAACACCGTGGGCACCTACGTCTGCGCCGACCTCGCCTGCTCGCTGTACGTCCGCGGCCTGAAGAAGTCCGCCCTGGTCAGCCGGCCCACCGAGTCGCTGTCGCTGGAGGAGCAGGTCGCCCGCACGGTCGACAACCTGGACGGCTTCCTGGCTCGGGTGCTCGGCGCCGCCGACGCCGCCGCGTAACCGCTCCGGCGCTCACCGCTCGCACTCACCGCCCGCGCTCACCGCCCGCGCAGCCCGTCCAGCTCGCGCCGCTCCCGCTTGGTCGGGCGGCCCGCGCCGCGGTCGCGCTCGGCGACCTTGGGGGCGAACTCGCGCGGCGGCCGCGGCGGGCTGTTGTCGACCAGGCACTCCGCCGCCACGGCCGCACCGACCCGCTTGCGGATGAGCTTCTGCACCACGACGACCCGCTCGTACCCCTCCTCGCGCACCCGGACCTCGTCCCCGGGCCGCAGCGTCTGCGCGGGCTTGGCGCGTTCGCCGTTCACCCGCACGTGCCCCGCCTTGCAGGCGGCGGACGCCAGCGCGCGCGTCTTGGCCAGCCGGACCGACCAGATCCAGGCGTCGACCCGTACGGGCCCCTCGTGTTCAGCCATCCCCGGAGCCTATGCGAAGGACGGCGCCTCCTGGACGGCCCAGCCGTTGCCGTCCGGATCGTTGAAGAACACGAAGCTGTTCCACGCCTCCCCGTGTCCGTCGACCCGGGAGCCCGCCTCGAAGTGCTGCACCGGGCTGACCGCCACGCCCCGCGCGGCGAGTTCGGCGTGCGCCTTCTCGATGTCGGCCACCACCAGCTGGAGGCCCTTCACCGAGCCGGGCGGCGAGTCGATGACCCCCTTGCCGACGACGATCGAGCAGCGCGAGCCCGGGGGAGTCAGCTGGACGACCCGGACGCCGTCGCGCAGCCGGGTGTCGTGGTCGACCGTGAAGCCGGCCTGCTCCTCGTAGAACCGCTTCGCCCGGTCCACGTCGGACACCGGGACCACCACGACTTCGAGCTTCCAGTCCATCGCCCTCACCCCTCTCGGTCGGGCTCTTCCAGTATCCGCCGAAAGGGTTCCCCGCCGACCCGTCCGATAGCCTGAGAACACGATGAATCCCGAGAGCACCGCCGCCGCGACCCCGTTCACCACCCCCTGGGGCGCCTTCCACCTCACCCGGCACCCCGAGGACCCCCGCGAGCGGCTGCGCGCCTGGGACGCTGCCGACGACTACCTGCTGCGCCACCTCGCCGGGGAGGCCGACAGCGCCGCCGGCGCCGCGACCGAGCTGGCCGGCCGCCGGATCGCCGTGCTCGGCGACCGCTGGGGCGCGCTCACCACCGCGCTGGCGCCGTACGAACCGGTCCAGATCACCGACTCGCACCTCGGCCGGCTGGCCACCCGCGCCAACCTGGCCCGGGCCGGCGCCGCCGTCGACGAGGCCCGGCTGCTGACCACCCGGGACACCCCGCCGGAGCGGATCGACGTGCTGCTGGTGCGCGTGCCCAAGAGCCTGGCGCTGCTGGAGGACCAGCTGCACCGGCTCGCCTCCGCCGTCCACCCGGGCACCGTGGTGATCGGCGCCGGCATGGTCACCGAGATCCACACCTCCACCCTGGAGCTGTTCGAGAAGATCCTCGGCCCGACCCGCACCTCGCTGGCCGTCCGCAAGGCCCGGCTGATCCTCTGCACGCCCGACCCGGCGCTCGCCCCCGGCCCCAGCCCGTGGCCGCACCGCTACGCGCTGCCGACCGACATCGGCCCCGCCGCCGGCCGGACGGTCGTCAACCACGCCGGCACCTTCTGCGCCGAGCGCCTCGACATCGGCACCCGCTTCTTCCTGTCCCACCTGCCGACCCCCGCCCCCGGCGACCGGGTGGTGGACCTCGGCTGCGGCAACGGCGTGGTCGGTACGGCCGCCGCGCTGGCCGGCCCGGGCGCGGAGCTGGTCTTCGTGGACGAGTCGTACCAGGCGGTGGCCTCCGCCGAGGAGACCTTCCGCGCCGGCCTGGGCCCGGACGCCCCGGCCGAGTTCCTGACCGCCGACGCGCTCGACCCGGCGGTGTTCGCCCCCGGCTCGGTGGACCTGGTGCTCAACAACCCGCCGTTCCACTCCCACCAGGCCACCACCGACGCGACCGCCTGGCGGATGTTCACCGGCGCCCGCCGGGCGCTGCGCCCCGGCGGCGAACTGTGGGTGGTCGGCAACCGGCACCTCGGCTACCACGTCAAGCTGCGCCGGCTCTTCGGCAACTGCCGACTCGTCGCGGGGAACCCGAAGTTCGTGGTGCTGCGCGCGGTCAAGCGCTGACGGCCGGGCGGCGGCCGGCGGAGGTGGCCGGCGCGGGGTGGCCAGCGCGGCCCCGCCGCATACTCCTTGCATGAATTTTCTGCCCCACGTATATTCATGCCGAGACCAAGGAGGAACGCCATGGCATTGCGAGTCGCCGTCGCCGGCGCGAGCGGGTACGCGGGCGGTGAGGTGCTGCGCCTGCTGCTCGGCCACCCGGAGGTGGAGATCGGGGCGCTGACCGGCGGCTCGAACGCGGGCACCCGGCTGGGCGCGCTCCAGCCGCACCTGCTGCCGCTCGCCGACCGCGTCCTCGAGCCCACCACCCCCGAGGTGCTGGCCGACCACGACGTGGTGTTCCTGGCGCTGCCGCACGGCCAGTCCGCCGCCGTCGCCGAGGCGCTCGGCCCGAACGTCCTGGTCGTCGACTGCGGCGCCGACTTCCGGCTCCGGGCCGCCGCCGACTGGGAGCAGTTCTACGGCTCCGCGCACGCCGGCACCTGGCCCTACGGGCTGCCCGAACTCCCCGGCCACCGCGCCGCGTTGAAGGGCAGCAACCGGATCGCCGTGCCCGGCTGCTACCCGACCGCCGTCTCCCTCGCGCTGTTCCCGGCGTACGCCGCCGGCCTCGCCGAGCCGGAGGCCGTCGTGGTCGCCGCCTCCGGCACCTCCGGCGCCGGCAAGGCCGCCAAGACCCACCTGCTGGGCAGCGAGGTGATGGGCAGCGTCAGCCCGTACGGCGTCGGCGGCGTGCACCGGCACACCCCGGAGATGGCCCAGAACCTCACCCCGGTCGCGGGCGAGCCGGTCACCGTCTCCTTCACCCCCACCCTCGTCCCGATGCCGCGCGGCATCCTCGCCACCTGCTCCGCCAAGGCGAAGCCGGGCGTGACCGCCGAGCGCCTGCGCGCCGCCTACGCCGAGGCGTTCGACGGCGAGCCCTTCGTGCACCTGCTGCCCGAGGGCCAGTGGCCGCAGACCAGCAGCGTGTACGGCGCCAACACCGCGCTGGTGCAGGTCGCGCTGGACGCCACCGCCGGGCGGATCGTCGCGATCAGCGCGATCGACAACCTGGTCAAGGGCACCGCGGGCGGCGCGGTGCAGAGCATGAACATCGCCCTCGGCCTGCCCGAGGAGCTCGGCCTCCCCGTGAACGGAGTCGCACCGTGACCACCCAGAACACCGGCGTGACCGCCGCCAAGGGCTTCCGGGCCGCCGGCATCACCGCCGGCATCAAGGCCTCCGGCACCCCGGACCTCGCCCTGGTGGTGAACGACGGCCCCTCGCTCGCCGCGGCCGGCGTCTTCACCGCGAACCGGGTCAAGGCCGCGCCCGTCCTCTGGTCCGAGCAGGTCCTCAAGGGCGGCCGGGTCTCCGCCGTCGTCCTCAACTCCGGTGGCGCCAACGCCTGCACCGGCCCGCTCGGCTTCCAGGACACCCACGCCACCGCGGAGAAGGTGGCCGAGGACCTGGGTCTCAACGCGGGCGAGGTCGCCGTCGCCTCCACCGGCCTGATCGGCGTCCGGCTGCCGATGGACATCCTGCTGCCCGGCGTCACCACGGCCGCGCAGGCGCTCAGCGCGACGGGCGGCGAGGCCGCCGCGATCGCCATCAAGACCACCGACACCGTGCACAAGACCGCCCAGGTCACCAGCCCGGCCGGCTGGACGGTCGGCGGCATGGCCAAGGGCGCGGGCATGCTCGCCCCGAGCCTGGCCACCATGCTGGTGGTCCTCACCACCGACGCCGACGTCGACGCCGCCGGCCTGGACGCCGCGCTGCGCGGCGCCACCCGCACCACCTTCGACCGGATCGACTCCGACGGCTGCATGTCGACCAACGACACCGTGCTGCTGCTCGCCTCCGGCGCCTCCGGAACCGCCCCGGACGCGGCCGAGTTCGCCGAGGCCGTCCGCGCGGTCAGCGCCGACCTGGCCCGGCAGCTGATCGGCGACGCCGAGGGCGCCGGCAAGGAGATCCGGATCGACGTCACCGGCGCCGCCACCGAGGACGAGGCCGTCGAGGTCGCCCGGACGATCAGCCGCAACAACCTGCTCAAGTGCGCCATCCACGGCGAGGACCCCAACTGGGGCCGGGTGCTGGCCGCGATCGGCACCACCGCCGCCGCCTTCGACCCGAACGAGCTCGACGTCGCCATCAACGGCGTCTGGGTCTGCAAGTCCGGCGGCGTGGGCGAGGACCGCGACCTGGTGGACATGAAGGGCCGCGAGGTCGTCATCACCGCGAACCTCAACGCCGGTACGGCGAACGCCTCGCTGTGGACCAACGACCTCACCGCCGACTACGTCCACGAGAACAGCGCCTACTCCACCTGATCCCGCGACATCCTCCCCCAGCCTTCGGCCGGGGGGACCCCCACTACGAGGGAATCCCGTGCAGATCGCACCCAAGGGCGAACAGGCCCGCAACAACACCGCGTTGCCCAAGGCCATGACGCTGATCGAGGCCCTGCCGTGGCTGGAGCGCTTCCACGGCAAGACCGTCGTGATCAAGTTCGGCGGCAACGCCATGGTCGACGACAGCCTCAAGGCGGCCTTCGCCCAGGACGTGGTGTTCCTCCGCTACGCCGGCCTGCACCCCGTCGTGGTGCACGGCGGCGGCCCGCAGATCAGCGCCCAGCTCGACAAGCTGGGCCTGGAGTCCAGCTTCACCAACGGCCTGCGCGTCACCACCCCCGAGACCATGGACGTGGTCCGGATGGTGCTGGCCGGCCAGGTGCAGCGCGAGCTGGTCGGCCTGCTCAACGAGCACGGCCCGTTCGCGGTCGGCATGACCGGCGAGGACGCCCACACCATGACGGCCGTCAAGCGCTACGCGGTGGTCGACGGCGAGCAGGTCGACATCGGCCTGGTCGGCGACATCGTCAACATCGAGGCCGGCGCGGTGAAGGCGCTGATCGCGGACGGCCGCATCCCGGTGATCTCCTCGATCGCCCGAGGCGCGGACGGCCACGTCTACAACATCAACGCCGACACCGCCGCCGCCGCGCTGGCGGTCGCGCTCGGCGCCGAGATGCTGGTCGTCCTCACCGACGTCGAGGGCCTCTACAAGGACTGGCCGAACTCCGACGACGTGATCAGCCAGCTCACCGCGAGCGAGCTCGACGAGCTGCTGCCGGGCCTGGCCTCCGGCATGCTCCCCAAGATGGAGGGCTGCCTGCGCGCCGTCCGCTCCGGCGTCGGCACCGCCCGCGTCCTGGACGGCCGGGTGCAGCACAGCCTGCTGCTGGAGATCTTCACCGACGAGGGCATCGGCACGATGGTCGTGCCGGACGACGAACCGATCGTGACCGGGGGACTGGCGTGACGCACAACCAGCAGCTCACCGAGCGGTGGCAGCACACCTTCACCGACAACTACGGCACCCCGCGCATCCCGCTGGTGCGCGGCGCGGGCACCAAGCTCTGGGACGCGGACGGCAAGGAGTACACCGACCTGCTCGGCGGCATCGCCGTCAACGCCCTCGGCACCGCCCACCCGGCCGTGGTCGAGGCGGTCAGCCGGCAGATCGCCACCCTCGGCCACGTGTCCAACCTGTTCATGGCCGAGCCGACCATCGCCCTCGGCGAGCGGCTGCTGGAGCTGGACGGCCGCCCGGGCGGCCGGGTGTTCTTCTGCAACTCCGGCGCCGAGGCCAACGAGGCCGCCTTCAAGATCAGCCGGCGCACCGGCCGCACCCACCTGGTCGCCCTCCAAGGCGGCTTCCACGGCCGGACGATGGGCGCCCTCGCGCTCACCGGCCAGCCCGCCAAGCAGGACCCGTTCCGCCCGCTGCCCGGCGACGTGACCCACGTCCCGTTCGGTGACGTCGAGGCGCTGCGCGCGGCCGTCACCACCGGGACCGCCGCCGTCTTCCTGGAGCCGATCCAGGGCGAGAACGGCGCCGTCCCGCTGCCGGACGGCTACCTGCGGGCCGCCCGCGAGATCACCCGGGCCACCGGCACCCTGCTGGTGCTGGACGAGATCCAGACCGGCATCGGCCGCACCGGCCACTGGTTCGCCCACCAGGCCGTCGAGGGCGTCGAGCCGGACGTGGTCACCCTCGCCAAGGCGCTCGGCGGCGGCCTGCCGATGGGCGCCGTGCTGGCCTTCGGCGAAGCCGCCGACCTGCTCACCCCCGGCCAGCACGGCACCACCTTCGGTGGCAACCCGGTGGCCGCCGCGGCCGGGCTCGCGGTGCTCGACACCATCGAGTCCGAGGGCCTGCTGGAGCACGTGCGCAAGACCGGCGAGCGGCTGCGGCACGGCGTCGAGGCGCTCGGCGACCCGCTGGTCTCGCACGTGCGCGGGGCCGGCCTGCTGCTCGGCATCGTGCTCACCGAGCCGGTCTCGGCCCGGATCCAGGCCGCCGCGCAGGCGGCGGGCTACCTGGTCAACGCCGCCGTCCCGGACGCCGTCCGGCTGGCGCCGCCGCTGGTGCTGACCGAGCAGGAGGCCGACGCGTTCCTCGCCGCCCTGCCGGGCATCCTCCGGACGGTGCGCGAGAGCGCCCCGGCCGATGCGAGCTGACCGTCGTCCGGGAGAATAATCACATGACCGCTTCCAGCTCCGGCTCCTCCGCCGCCGGCCCGACGCCGCAGGTCCCGCAGACCCGCACCGCGCGCCACCGGCGGATCGTGGACCTGCTCACCCGCCAGCCCGTGCGCTCGCAGAGCCAGCTCGCCAAGCTGCTCGCCGACGACGGACTCGTGGTCACCCAGGCCACCCTCTCCCGGGACCTGGACGAGCTGGGCGCGGTCAAGATCCGCAACCGGGACGGCGCGCTCATCTACGCCGTCCCGGCCGAGGGCGGCGACCGCACCCCGCGCGCGCCGATGGGGGAGTCCGCCACCGAGGGCCGGATGGCCCGCCTGGCCGGCGAGCTGATGGTCTCCGCGACGGCCTCCGGCAACCTGGTCGTGCTGCGCACCCCGCCCGGAGCCGCGCAGTTCCTCGCCTCGGCGATCGACCAGGCCGAGGTGTTCGAGATCATCGGCACCATCGCGGGCGACGACACCGTGCTGCTGATCAGCCGCGACCCGTCCGGCGGCCAGGCGCTCGCCGACCACCTCATGCAGCTCGCGCAGGCCAAGGCGCAGTAGCGCCCGCCCTCCAGAACCCCGGCCGAACGGATCCTGTCCGGCCGGGGTTTTGTGTTTCATACGCTCTCGTGCATACTTATGCCATCTGCTGCAAACGTGTGAAGGAGCCGCGCGATGACCGCCGACCAGTCCGCCGACGTCCGCCTCTGGGGCGCGCGCTTCGCCGACGGCCCGTCCGAGGCGCTGGCCAGGCTCTCCGCCTCGGTCCACTTCGACTGGCGCCTCGCGCCGTACGACATCGCCGGTTCCAAGGCGCACGCCCGCGTCCTGCACAAGGCCGGCCTGCTCTCCGACGAGGAGCTGGCGGGCATGCTGGGCGGGCTCGACCAGCTGCTCGCCGACGTCGAGGCGGGCACCTTCACCGGCACCGTCGCCGACGAGGACGTGCACACCGCCCTGGAGCGCGGCCTGCTGGAGCGGCTCGGCGCCGACCTCGGCGGCAAGCTGCGGGCCGGGCGCTCGCGCAACGACCAGATCGCCACCCTGTTCCGGATGTACCTGCGGGACCACGCCAGGACCATCGGCGCCCTGCTGCTCGACCTCCAGCACGCCCTGGTCGGCCTCGCCGAGGCGCACCCGGACACCGTCATGCCGGGCCGCACCCACCTCCAGCACGCCCAGCCCGTGCTCTTCGCCCACCACGTCCTCGCGCACGTGCAGGCCCTCGGCCGGGACGCCGAGCGGCTGCGCCAGTGGGACGCCCGCACCGCCGTCTCCCCGTACGGCTCCGGCGCGCTGGCCGGCTCCTCGCTCGGCCTCGACCCGCAGGCCGTGGCCGCCGACCTCGGCTTCGAGGGCGGCTCGGTCGGCAACTCGATCGACGGCACCGCGGCGCGCGACTTCGTCGCCGAGTTCGCCTTCGTCACCGCGATGATCGGCGTCAACCTCTCCCGGATCGCGGAGGAGGTGATCATCTGGAACACCAAGGAGTTCGGCTTCATCACGCTGCACGACGCCTTCTCCACCGGCTCCTCGATCATGCCGCAGAAGAAGAACCCGGACATCGCCGAGCTGGCCCGCGGCAAGTCCGGCCGGCTGATCGGCAACCTGACCGGCCTGCTGGCCACCCTCAAGGCGCTGCCGCTCGCCTACAACCGGGACCTCCAGGAGGACAAGGAGCCGGTCTTCGACTCCTGCGACACGCTGGAGGTGCTGCTGCCCGCGTTCACCGGGATGATGGCCACCCTCACCGTGCACACCGAGCGGCTGGAGGAGCTGGCGCCGGCCGGCTTCTCGCTCGCCACCGACATCGCCGAGTGGCTGGTCAAGCAGGGCGTCCCGTTCCGGGTCGCGCACGAGGTGGCCGGCGCCTGCGTCAAGGTCTGCGAGGCCGAGGGCATCGAGCTGTCCGACCTGACGGACGAGCAGTTCGCCGCGATCTCCGGGCACCTGACGCCCGAGGTGCGCTCGGTGCTCAGCGTGCACGGCGCCATCGCCTCCCGCAACGGGCGCGGCGGCACCGCCCCCTCCGCCGTCGCGGTCCAGCTCGCCGAGGTGAAGGCGGACCTGGCGCGGCAGCAGGAGTGGACGAAGGCCTGACCGGGCCCGGCGGTCCCGAGGGGCGCGGCGGTGCGACCGTCGCGCCCCTCGCGCGTGCGTGCCCCCGGCCGGCCGTAACCGGGCCCGCTCCGGCCCGTCTTCCACGGTGTGTGCACTGCCCTTCCGCCCGTCCCCTCGGCCGAGGACGTCTACCTCGCCGAACGCCGCCTGCGCGTGGTCCGCGAGACGGTGGCCGCCCTGCCCGGCCGCTGCCCGCAGCTGATCGCCGCCCTCGCCGAGGACCCGCCGCCCAGCTACCGCGAGCTCTCCGAACGGCTCGCCATGCCCCGCGGCTCGATCGGCCCGACCCGCTCCCGCTGCCTGGCCTGCCTGCGCAGACTGCTGAACGCCGAGCGCTATCCGTGACGGCGGGCGGCCCCGGCCGGCGGCCCCGCACGCGGGTGATGCTCCTCACGTCCGCCCCCGCGAAGGTTGAGGAAAGCTGACACCCGGGTAGAGCGCTGGCGAACGAAGCTCTTGACGGTGGCGCGTCCGCTCGGATACTGAGCGTGAGCGCGTCACCCTCTGCGCGCCGGGCACGACGATGGGGAGGCCCCTGCACATGGGCATGAGCGTGATCATCTCGGCGGGTGACGCCGAGGACGCGGAGCAGATCCTCAAGCTCCAGTACCTCGGCTACCAGCCCGAGGCGGAGCTGTACGGCAACTGGGCGATCGAGCCGCTGACGCAGAGCCTGGAGAGCCTGCGCGCGGAACTGACCGGCCGGCACGTCCTGGTCGCCCGCCTGGGCGACGAGGTGGTCGGCGCCGTCCGCGGCCGCGTCGACACCGAGGGCGTCGGCCGGATAGAGCGTCTGGTGGTCCACCCGAGGATGCAGCGCCACGGCCTCGGCGGCCGTCTGCTGGAGGCGCTGGAGCAGCGCCTGGCCGAGGACGGCCCGGTGGCGGCCTACCGCCTGTTCACCGGCCACCGAAGCCTCGGCAACCTCCGGCTGTACGCCCGCCAGGGCTACCGCCAGACCGGCGTCGAGCGGGTCGACAGCCGGCTGAGCGTCGTGCACCTGGAGAAGAAGCCGGACACCCTTCCGCTCGCCGCGACCGCCTGACCCGCTCCCGGCAACACACCCGGCGCCGCCACCATCCGGACACTCCGGTGGCGGCGCCGAGCCATGTCTGCCCTGGTCACAGCGTCAGGAGTCCGCATGGTGGACAGCCCCGGCAAACAATTGGGCACGAATCGACTCGTCTGATTTACTGGCTCACATGACTGCGACGACGAACTGGCCCCCCACCGGCACCGTGCCGGCAGGTGAGCGCGCCATGTGTCGCCGAATGTGTCACCGCTGAGGGCCATCGCCCCCGGCACCCCCCTGCGGGTGCCCACCCCTCGCGCCCCGAAGCGAGACTCCCGCGCCGCTCCGTCCGTGTGAGCGCGCCCAACCTGCCGCACCCTCCGGCCCGGCCGTCCGCCCACCCGCGGCGGCCGCGGACCCGCGATCGGTGAACCGGTGACACGTAAGGGCCACGCCGCCGCGCGGCCCCGCCGTCCACCGGCCACGATCAAGAGGTGGCAGGTCCGGACCCCCCTTGGCGAAGCGCCGTAACGACACCGCCGACCGCACCCCGGTCGGGCGGTCGACCGACGCCGCCCGCCCCCGACCCACGGAAGCTGCTGTGATCACCACCACGGACCTGACCAAGGTCTACCGCTCCCGAGGCCGCGAGGTGACCGCCCTCGCCGGCGTCGACCTGCACGTCCGCGCGGGCGAGGTCTACGGAGTCGTCGGCACCAGCGGTGCCGGCAAGTCCACCCTCATCCGCTGCGTGAACATGCTGGAGCGCCCGACCTCCGGCACCGTCACGGTGGACGGCGTCGAGCTGACCGCGCTGCCCGGCGGCGAGAACCGGGCCGGCCGGGAGCTGCGCGAGGCGCGCCGCCGCATCGGCATGGTCTTCCAGCACTTCAACCTGCTCTCCTCCCGCACGGTGCAGCAGAACGTCGAACTCCCGCTGGAGATCATCGGCCTGGACCGCACCCAGCGCCGCCGCAAGGCCGGCGAACTGCTGGAGCTCGTCGGCCTCGCCGACAAGGCCCGCAGCTACCCGGGCCAGCTCTCCGGCGGTCAGAAGCAGCGCGTCGGCATCGCCCGCGCCCTGGCCGGCGACCCCAAGGTGCTGCTCTCCGACGAGGCCACCTCGGCGCTCGACCCGGAGACCACCCGCTCGATCCTCAAGCTGCTGCGCGACCTCAACCAGCAGCTCGGCCTGACCGTCCTGCTGATCACCCACGAGATGGACGTCATCAAGTCCGTCTGCGACTCCGCCGCCCTGATGCGCGGCGGCAAGGTGGTCGAGTCCGGCGCGCTGACCGACCTGCTGGCCGAGCCCGGCTCCGAGCTGGCCCGCGAGCTGTTCCCGCTCAGCGAGTTCGGCACCGGCCACCCCGGCTCCACCGTGCTGGAGATCACCTTCCAGGGCGACACCTCGGCCCAGCCGTTCGTCTCCCAGCTCGCCCGCACCTACCAGATCGACATCAACATCCTCGGCGCGGCCGTGGAGACCATCGCCGGCCGGATGGTCGGCCGGATGCGGGTCGAGCTGTCCGGCGGCCACCAGGACAACGTGGTGCCGATCGGCTACCTGCGCGAGCAGGGCCTGCAGGTGGACGTGATCGGTGCGGCGAACGGAGCGGTGGCATGAGTGGCCTGAGCTGGGACCAGATGTCGGACCTGATGTGGCCCGCCACCCAGGAGACCCTGCAGATGGTCGGCGTCTCGACCGTGTGCACCGTCGTGATCGGGCTGCCGATCGGCGTCCTGCTGGTGCTCACCGCCAAGGGCGGGGCGCTGCAGAACCTGCCGGTGAACAAGGTGCTCGGCGCGGTCGTGAACCTCGCGCGCTCGCTGCCGTTCATCATCCTGATGATCGCGCTGATCTCCTTCACCCGGCTGGTCAGCGGCAGTTCGCTCGGCTGGCAGGCCGCCACCGTGCCGCTCACGGTCGGCGCGATCCCCTTCTTCGCGCGGCTGGTGGAGACCTCCGTCCGCGAGGTCGACCGCGGCCTGGTCGAGGCCGTCCAGGCGATGGGCGGCAGCACCTGGACGCTGGTGCGCAAGACGCTCGTCCCCGAGGCGCTGGCCGGCATCGTCGCCTCCGTCACCACCACGGTCATCGCCCTGATCGGCTACTCCGCCATGGCCGGCACGGTCGGCGGCGGCGGCCTCGGCGACCTCGCCTACCGCTACGGCTACCTGCGCTTCGAGACCGCCTTCATGTGGATCATCGTGGCCGAGATCGCGATCATCGTCACCCTCATCCAGCTGGCCGGCGACTACGCCGTGCGCCGGCTGGCCAACCGCGGCCACGGCGGCGGACGCACCCGGCTCCTGCGCCCCCGCGCCGCCACCCCCACCCCCGACGAGGACCTCGTCGCCTCCTAGACCTCCCTCGTCCGACCCCGGACGCGGCTCCCCGCATCACGCAGAAAGGCACTTTTCGTGCGCACCGTTGTGAAGTTCACCAGTGTCCTCGCCACCGCCGGCCTCGCCCTCTCGCTGGCCGCCTGCAGCAGCTCGGGCTCGTCCTCCTCGGACCCGAACGCGCCGCTGAAGGTCGTGGCCAGCCCCACCCCGCACGGGCAGATCCTCAAGTACGTCAAGGACAACCTCGCGGAGAAGGCCGGCCTCAAGCTCGACATCAAGGAGGTCACCGACTACGTGACCCCCAACACGGCGGTGCAGGACGGTTCGGCCGACGCCAACTACTTCCAGCACGTCCCGTACCTGGAGGACTTCAACAAGAAGAACGGCACGGACATCGTCTCGGTCGAGACCGTCCACCTGGAGCCGCTCGGCGTCTACTCCAAGAAGGTCAAGGCCATCGCCGACCTGCCGGCCGGCGCCACCATCGGCCTGCCGAACGACGCCACCAACGAGGGCCGCGCGCTCAAGCTGCTCGCCGACAACAAGCTCATCACCCTCAAGGACGGCGTCACCACCGCCGCCACCCCGGCCGACGTGACGGGCAACCCGAAGAACTTCAAGTGGAAGGAACTGGAGGCCGCCCAGCTGCCCCGCTCCATCGCCGACCTCGACGCCGCCGTCATCAACGGCAACTACGCGCTCGACTCCGGCCTGAAGCCGGCCACCGACGCGCTCCTGCTGGAGAAGGCCGAGGGCAACCCGTACGCCAACATCCTCGCCGTCAAGAAGGGCAAGGAGAACGACCCGCGGGTGAAGAAGCTGGCCGACCTGCTGCACTCCGCCGAGGTCAAGAAGTACATCGACGACACCTTCCAGGGCTCGGTCATCCCGGCCTTCTGACCGGCCCGACCGTCCCACGGCCCCACCTCGCAGCGCCCGACCGGGCCCCCGCCGCAACTCGGCGGGGGCCCGGTCGGGCAGTATGCACCAGGGACGCGCCCGCGGACGGCGTTCTGACGTACCGTCGTGCGCGGGGCGCACCGCGTGACGCCCGGGTCGCGGCGGAGGCGTACGGTGTTGTGTTCACGACCCGGCGAGGAGAGACGGCATGCCAGCGAGCTTCCCCGAGACCGCCATCAGCACCGAGCGGCTGCTGCTGCGGCCCCTTGCGGAGGACGACGCCCCGGGCCTCGCCGCGATGATGGCCGACGACCTCGTCCTGGCCTGGACGGACCTCCCGCACCCCTTCACCGAGGCCTACGCCGCCGAGCTCGCCCGCACCCTCGCCCCCGCCCACCGGGCCGCCGGACGCGGCATCCTGTTCGCCGTCACCGAGCACCTCACCCAGCGCCTGGTCGGCCTGGTCGAGCTGCGCAACACCGACTGGCGGCTGCGCGGCACCGAGATCTCCTACGTCACCGCCGCCTGGGCGCGCGGCGAGGGCTACGCGCCGGAGGCCGTGCTCGGCGTCGCCCAGTGGCTCTTCGAGGACCGCGACTTCCTGCGCCTGGAGATGCGCACCGCCGCCGGGAACACCGCCGCCCAGCAGGTCGCCCAGAAGATCGGCGGCATCAGCGAGGGCGTGCTGCGCAGCGCGTGGATAGTGCGCGGCGAGTCCGGCGAGGTGACCGAGGAGAGCCGCAGCGACCTCATCCTGTGGAGCCTGCTCCCGGAGGACCTGGAGTCGCCCGACCCGCGGCACGGCGGCTGGCACGGCGACCACCGCTACGTGCTGCGCGACTGACCGGCCCCGCCCCGCCCCCCGCGCTCCACCCTCCCGGCACGGACATGTGTGCGAGTTGTCGGCCTCCGGGGGATCACACCCGGTAACCTCTCCACCGGCGCCGCACCGCGGCGCGGTCCGTCGACGCACCGGACCGCACCGGATCGAGTCACCTCGGGCCGCGCCGGGACGCATCGAGTCGAGGGAGAACAGCCGCAGATGGCTGACCGGATCACGGTCATCGGATGGGACGGCACACCGCTGACCGAGGCCGCCGGCGCGGCCCTCGCCGGCGCGACCCTGGTCGCGGGCGCCCCCTACCAACTGAACGCGCTGCCGGTGCCGGCCGACGCCGAGCGGATCACCCTCGGCGCCATCCCGCAGGCCGCCCGCAGGATCGCCGAGCACCGCGGCACCGCCGTCGTCGTCGCCGAGGGCGACCCGGGCTTCTTCGGCGTCGTCCGCGCCCTGCGCAACCCCGAGTACGGCCTCGAACTCGAAGTCCTGCCCGCCGTCTCCTCCGTCGCCGCCGCCTTCGCCCGGGCCGGCATGCCCTGGGAGGACGCCCAGGTGGTCAGCGCCCACGGCGGACGGCTGCGCCGCGCGGCCAACATCTGCCGGGCCCACCCCAAGGTCGCGGTGCTCACCGCGCCGGGCGCCGGCCCGGGCGAACTCGCCCTGATGCTGCGCGGGGTGCACCGGACCTTCGTGGTCTGCGAGGCGCTCGGCACCGAGGAGGAGGACGTCACCGTCCTGACCTCCGACCGGATCGCCGACCACGTCTGGCGCGACCCCAACGTGGTGCTGGTGATCGGCGGCGGCGCCCAGTCCGGCCCGGTGGACGAGACGGCCGGCTGGCTGGCCGGCCGCCCGGTCGGCTACCCCGGCGCGGAGCGCGGCTGGGCGCTCCCCGCCGACGCCTACGCGGGCGCCGGGCGCGCGGAGGACGGGACCGGCGCACCGGAAGCGCTCCCCGCGCACGCCCGTGCGCTGGTGCTCGCCCGACTGGGTGCCCGCCCCGGGGACCTGGTCTGGTCGGTCGGCGCGGGCAACGGCGCCCTCGCGGTGGAGGCGGCCCGGTTCGGCGCCGCCGTCGTGGCCGTCGAGGCCTCCCGCTCGGCCTGCGCCCGACTGACCGTCAACGCCCGCCGGTACGGGGTCGAGGTGGAGACCGTGCACGGCCACGGCCCCGAGGTGCTGGGCGGCCTGCCCGAGCCGGACGCCGCCGTGGTCGAGTCCGGCGGACTGGACGTGGTGCGCGCGGTGCTGGCCCGCAAGCCCGAGCGGTTCGTCGCGGTGCCCCGGACGCTCGGCGAGGCCGAGCAGGTCCGCCGGGCGATCACCGAGGCCGGCTACCGGGCCGAGGGCGTCCTGCTGCAGGCGACCCCGCTGCGCGGCGCCGACGAGGGCGACGGGCTGGAAGTCGGTGCCGGCGCGGGTGCCGTGCTGCTGCTCTGGGGTGAGCAGATCCTGTGAAGGCACGGGGTGCGCGCCGGGTGCGCCCGGCGGCCCCGGCGGTGATCCCGGTCGCATCCGGACACCGATTCGAGAGGTGACCTCGCCGGGCCGGTAGTGTGGCGTCCCAGGCGGCTGCAGCCGTCGGCGACCTGACCGATTCGGTCGGTTTGTCACCTTTTTGACGTGGTGCAACCCGATTCCGCTCGGAGTGTGGGCAATTCGACGGGCCGCACGTCGGACCTGGAGAATGCCGTAGGGTCCGGTGCGGTCGTGCCGGTTGCTCCGGGCCGTCGTTGTTTCAGATGGTGCGCCGCCCCTCGGGCGGTGCCCGGGCCGGGGTGCCGCAGCGCGCCGGAAGGACTTGGCCGCAGCGCCCCGGCGCGGCGGCCGCGTGTGGTTGAGGGGCGGGTCGGTGCAGGCCCGGCCCGTGCGGATCGGCGCTGCGGTCGGTGATCGCGTCGCCAAGGGGCGCGGCAGCGGCCTGGAAGGAGCTTTGACAATGACCGATGGCGGCCACGTCCCGGGCGAGGGACTGCCGGAGCACCTGCACGCCGGGCCGGACCCGCTCGGCGGACCGGAGGGCGTCGCGGGCGTTGCACCCCTGCAGGGCGTCGCGACGGACGGCGGAATGATCCCGAACCCGGCGGCGCCGCTCGGCGGTCTGCCCGGCGCGGTGCCCCCGGGCGCCGGCGCCGTCCCGCCGCAGGCCCAGCCCGGCTTCACCGTCCCGGCCCCCGGCATGCCCGGCGACGGCTGGGCCGTCGACCAGGGCGCGCCGCGCCCGGCCTTCCACTTCCTCGACCAGCCGGACGGGCTGGACGAGGAGGAGGACGTGCTGCTGATGCCCGGTCCGCAGGGCTCCTGGGGCGAGCCGTTGGCGCCCGCCCCGGTCGACCAGACCGCGTTCGCCCCGCAGCCGGACGGCCTGCCGGTGGAGCCGTCCTGGCCGCCGGTCGAGCCGCCGGTGCTCGGCGGCGAGCACGCGCAGCAGCCGCCCGTCCACGGCGTCCCCGCGCAGGCGCAGGCCGGGCAGCCGGTCGCGCAGGTCCAGCAGCCGCGCCGGCCGCTGCACGCCGGACCGCCGATCCCGGACCCGTCGCTGATGACCGGCCAGGTGCCGGTCCGTTCGCTGGCCGACCGCGGTCCCTCGCAGGGCGGCACGCCGGCGCACGGCATCCCGGTGGTCGGACGGCCGCCGGTGGCCGAGCCCGTCGCTCCCGCGCCGCAGGCCGTCGGGGTGGCGCCGCAGATGGTCACGGCTCCGGTGGCCGAGGGAGTCCAGGGCGTCCAGCAGGTTCAGGACGTCCAGGGTGTCCAGCAGGTGCCGCAGGAGCAGGGCTTCCCGCAGGCTCCGGCCGGCGTGGCGCAGGTCGACGGCGTGCTGACCGTCGAGACGGTCGGCGCGATCGAGGTCGTCGAGGTCGTCGAGGTCGTCGAGACGCCGGAGGCGGCCCAGGCCGCTCCGGTGGCGGAGGTCGCGGGGGCCGTCGAGGCGGTCGCGCCGCAGGCCGTCGTGGCCGAGGCTCCGGCCGCCGAGGGCGTCGCCGTCGAAACCGTGGCCGTGGAGACGGTCGCCGTGGAGGCCGTGGCCGTCGAACAGGCCGCCGAGGCGGTCGCCGCCGTCGAGGCCGTCGCCGTCGAGGGCGGGGCCGAGCAGGCCGACGCCCCCGCCCAGGGCGGCCAGCCGCGCCGGATCTCCGCCTTCCTCGCCGCGCCCACCCCGCACGGCCTGCCCACGGTCGAGGCCGCCGAGCAGGCCCCGGCCGTCGAGCCGGAGGCGGCGCAGCCGCAGCACGCGCCCATAGCGGCCGCCGACGCGCCGCAGGCCGTCGTGGCGGAGCACGCCGAGCAGGCTGTCGAGCCGGGTGTCGAGCAGGTTGTCGCGGCGCAGCCGGGTGAGCAGGCCGTCGTCGAGCCGGTCGCCGAGACCGCCGCCGGCACCGGCGAGATGCCGTCCGGTCAGGCCGTCGGCGAGTCGGCCGCCGAGGGCGAGCAGCCCCAGCCGGAGGCGCCGGCGCAGGCCGAGGCGCCCGCGCAGGCCCAGGCCGCCGAGCCGGTCGAGCCCGCCTCCGAGCAGGCCGCCGCCGAGCAGCCCGTGGCGGAGCAGCCGGCCGAGGCCGTCGCGCCGGAGCCGGAGCAGCAGCCGGTCGCCGCCGAGCAGGCCGCGCAGGCCGAGCAGCCGGCCGAGCCCCGGGCCGCCGAGGAGCCCGCCGCCGAGCAGGCCCCGCAGCCGGAACAGCCCGAGCAGCCCGCAGCGGCCGCCGACGCTCCGCAGGCCGCCGACGCTCCGCAGGCCGTCGCGGCGGAGCAGGCCGAGCAGCCCGCCCCCGAGGCCGCCGCCCCGGCCGCCGCCGAGCCGGAGGCCGCCCAGGAGGAGGCCCCCGCCGAGCAGCCGGGCGCCGAGCAGCCCGCCGCCCAGGAGCCGGCCGCCGAGCAGCCCGCCCCCGCCGAGCAGCCGGACCAGCCCGAGGGCTCGGCCGCCGCCGAGGAGCCGACCGCCGCCGAGGAGCCCCAGGAGCCCGCCGAGCCGCGCGGCCCGGCCGCCCCCGGCTACGACGAGGCCGGCCGCGACGCCGTCCACCAGGTGATCCGCGAGCGCCGCGACATCCGCAACGGCTTCCGCCCGGACCCGATCCCGCACGAGGTGCTGATCCGCGTCCTGGAGGCCGCCCACACCGCGCCCAGCGTCGGCTACTCGCAGCCGTGGGACTTCGTGGTGATCCGCTCCGCGAAGACCCGCAAGAAGATGCACGCCCTGGCCGAGCGCCAGCGCGAGGCGTACGCGGACTCGCTGCCCAAGGGCCGCGCCAAGCAGTTCCGCGAGATCAAGATCGAGGCCATCCTCGACACCCCGGTCAACATCGTGGTGACGGCCGACCGAACCCGCGGCGGCCGCCACACCCTGGGCCGCCACACCCAGCCGCAGATGGCCCCGTACTCCGCCGCCCTGGCCGTGGAGAACCTCTGGCTGGCCGCCCGCGCCGAGGGCCTGGGCGTCGGCTGGGTGAGCTTCTTCGACGACGAGGAGCTGGTCCGCGAGCTGGGCCTGCCCGAGCACCTGGAGGTCGTCGCCTACCTGTGCGTCGGCTTCGTGGACTCCTTCCCGGACGAGCCCGAGCTGGAGCAGCAGGGCTGGGCGAAGAAGCGCCCGCTGTCCTGGGTGGTCCACGAGGAGCAGTACGGCAACCGCGCGCTGCCCGGCGAGGAGCCGCAGAGCCTGCTGGCCGACACCCTGCGCGGCATCCGCCCGCTGGACGCCAAGGCGCTCGGCGAGGCCTGGGACCGGCAGAAGCGGATGACCAAGCCCGCCGGCTCGCTCGGCATGCTGGAGATCATCTCCGCCCAGCTGTGCGGCCTGTCCCGCAAGTGCCCGCCGCCGATCCCGGAGCCCGCCTGCGTGGCGATCTTCGCGGGCGACCACGGCGTGCACGCCCAGGGCGTCACCCCCTGGCCGCAGGAGGTGACCGCCCAGATGGTCGGCAACTTCCTGGCCGGGGGAGCGGTGATCAACTCCTTCGCCAAGCAGATCGGCACCGAGGTCTGCGTGGTGGACGTCGGCGTCGCCGCCGACCTGCCGGACGCCGTCCAGCAGGGCCGCGCCACCGGCCTGCTGCCGCGCAAGGTCAAGCCCGGCACGGACGACATGACGCAGGGCCCGGCGATGAGCCGCGAGGAGGCCCTGAAGGCGATCGAGGTCGGCATCGAGACCGCCCGCGACCTGGTCGCGGCGGGCAACAAGGCGCTGGTCACCGGCGACATGGGCATCGCCAACACCACCGCCTCGGCCGCCCTGATCTCGGTGTTCACCGGCCTCGACCCGGCCGAGGTCACCGGCCGCGGCACCGGCATCGACGACGAGACCCACGCCCGCAAGGTCGAGGTCATCCGCGCCGCGCTGGCCCTGCACCAGCCCGACCCGGAGGACCCGATCGGCGTCCTCGCCGCGGTCGGCGGCCTGGAGCACGCGGCCATCGCCGGCTTCCTGCTGGGCGCCGCCTCGCTGCGCACCCCGGTGGTGCTGGACGGCGTGATCGCCGGCTCGGCCGCGCTGGTGGCCAAGGCGATCGCCCCCGAGGTGCTGGCGGCCTGCATCGCCGGCCACCGCTCCGCCGAGCCCGGCCACCAGGCCGCGCTGGCGAAGCTCGGCCTGCGTCCGCTGATCGACCTCGACCTGCGCCTCGGCGAGGGCACCGGCGCCCTGCTGGCCCTCCCGCTGGTGCAGAGTGCGGCCCGCGCGATGCACGATGTAGCCACCTTCGACTCCGCCGGGGTCACCGAGAAGGCCTGACGCACCCGTCACCGCTCCGCGGACCGGCCCGAGGGCGCGCCGGCCCGCGGAGCGGCGTATCGCCGTCCCATCCGCACACCCCCTCACCCCCGACCAGGAGCACCGCCGATGACCGCGCCCACCCCGCACCCCAGCACCGAGGGCCGTACGCCCTACCCGGTCGGCCTGCTGCTGGCCGGCCGCCGCGTCGTCGTGGTCGGCGGCGGCCAGGTCGCGCAGCGGCGGCTGCCGGCCCTGATCGCCTCCGGCGCGGAGGTGCACCTGATATCCCCGGCCACCACCCCGGCCGTCCAGGCCATGGCCGACGCGGGCGAGGTCACCTGGCACGCCCGCCCCTACCAGGACGGCGACCTGGCCGGCGCCTGGTACGCCCTGGTCGCCACCGACGACCCGGCGGTCAACGAGGTGGTCAGCGCCGAGGCCGAGCGCGCGCGGGTGTTCTGCTCCCGCAGCGACGACGCCGCCGCCGCCACCGCCTGGACCCCGGCCAGCGGCCGCGACGCGGGCGCCACCGTCGCCGTCCTCACCGGGGACCCGCGCCACTCCGCCGCCCTGCGCGACGCGATCGTGGACGGCCTGCGGGACGGCTCGCTGGCCGCCCGCCAGTACCGCACCCGCGGCGCCGGGGTGGCCCTGGTCGGCGGCGGCCCCGGCGACCCGGACCTGATCACCGTGCGCGGCCGCCGGCTGCTCGCCGACGCCGACGTGGTCGTCACCGACCGCCTCGCCCCGCGCGAGCTGCTCGCCGAGCTGCCCGAGCACGTCGAGGTCATCGACGCCTCCAAGATCCCCTACGGCCGGTTCATGGCCCAGGAGGCGATCAACCGCACCCTGATCGAGCACGCCAAGGCGGGCCGGTTCGTGGTGCGGCTCAAGGGCGGCGACCCGTACGTCTTCGGGCGCGGCGGCGAGGAGCTGCTGGCCTGCGCCGAGGAGGGCATCCCGGTCACCGTCGTCCCGGGCATCTCCAGCTCGATCAGCGTCCCGGCGGCGGCCGGCGTCCCGGTCACCCACCGCGGCCTGACCCACGAGTTCACCGTGATCTCCGGCCACGTCGGCCCGGACGACGAGCGCTCGCTCACCAACTGGGAGGCCGCCGCGAAGATGAGCGGCACCCTGGTGCTGCTGATGGCGGTGGACAAGATCGGCGCCATCGCGGCCCGGCTGATCGAGTACGGCCGGCCGGCCGACACCCCGGTCGCGGTCGTCCAGGAGGGCACCACCGCGGCCCAGCGCCGGGTCGACGCCACCCTCGGCACGGTCGGCGAGGTCGTCGCGGCCGAGGGCGTCAAGCCGCCCGCGGTGATCGTCATCGGCGACGTCGTCAACGTCCTGGCCGCCGCCTTCCGCCCGTAGGACGGTCGGCAGGACGGTTCACGGAGTGGGGAGTCGGCCGGTCCGACTTCCCACTCCGCGTGTTCGGGCGCCGGTCACTCCAGCGGCTGCTCCGTCCAGATCACCTTCCCGGTCGCCGTGTACCGCGTCCCCCAGCGGTCCGCGAACTGCGCGACCAGGAACAGCCCGCGCCCGCCCTCGTCCTCGGTCGCCGCGTACCGCAGGTGCGGCGAGGTGCTGCTGCCGTCCGCCACCTCGCAGATCAGCGACCGGTCCCGCAGCAGCCGCACCCGGATCGGCCCGGAGCCGTACCGGATCGCGTTGGTCACCAGCTCGCTCAGGATCAGCTCGGTGACGAACGCCGCCTCGTCCAGCCCCCACTCCGCCAGCCGCCGCGCCACCGCCGCCCGGACGCCGCCCACCGCCGCCGGATCGGGCGACACCTCCCACTCCGCCACGTGGTCCGGCGGCAGCACCCTGGTCTGCGCCACCAGCAGCGCGATGTCGTCCTGCGGATCCGCCGGCAGCAGCGCCCCGAGCAGGTCGGCGCAGGTCTGCTCGGGCGTGCGCGCCGGCCCGGCCAGCGAGGAGCGCAGCAGCTCCAGCCCGGTGTCCAGGTCCCGGGTGCGGTCCACCACCAGGCCGTCGGTGAACAGCACCAGCCGGCTGCCCTCCGCCAGCTCCAGCTCGACGGCCTCGAACGGCAGCGCCGCCAGCCCGAGCGGCGGCCCGGTCGGCAGCTCGGCGAAGACCACCCGGCCCTGCGGATCCACCACGGCCGGCGCCGGGTGCCCGGCGCTCGCCAGCGTGCAGCGGCGCGACACCGGGTCGTAGATCGCGTACAGGCAGGTCGCCCCGGCCAGCCCGGTGCCCTCGCCGGCCGCCTCCTCCTGGTCGATCCGGTTCACCAACTCGTCCAGGTGCCCGAGCAGTTCGTCCGGCGGCAGGTCGAGCGTCGAGAAGTTGTGGATCGCCGTGCGCAGCCGCCCCATGGTCGCCGCCGCGTGCAGCCCGTGCCCCACCACGTCCCCCACCACCAGCGCCACCCGCGCCCCCGGCAGCGGGATCACGTCGAACCAGTCCCCGCCCACCCCGGCCCGGGCCGGCAGGTAGCGGTACGCGACGTCCAGCGCGTTCTGCTGCGGCAGGCTGCGCGGCAGCAGGCTGTGCTGCAGCGTCACCGCCATCGCGTGCTCCCGGGTGTACCGCCGCGCGTTGTCCACGCACACCGCCGCGTGCGCCACCAGCTCCTCGGCCAGCGCCAGGTCGTCCGGCTCGAACGGCTCCGCCCGCTGCGCCCGCCAGAACCGCGCCACCCCCAGCAGCACCCCGCGCGCCCGCATCGGCACCCGGAGCAGCGAGTGCACGCCGTACTCCAGCACCTGCGCCGAGCGCTCCGGGTCCTGCAGCCGCCAGTCGTCCGCCTCGGTCAGGTGCGGCTCCAGACCGGGCTCACCGCTGTCCAGCGCCCCGGCCAGCGGCGTCTCGGGGACGACGTCCAGCACCGTGCCCACCGGGTGGAACGGCCCGTCCGTCCGCACCCCGGCGAAGGCCGCGCGCCGCATCCGGCCCAGCGAGGCGCCCGGCGGGGGCTCCTCGCCGGTCAGCACCTGCTCGGCGAGGTCGACCGTGACGAAGTCCGCGAACCGCGGCACCGCGACCTGCGCCAGCTCCTCCGCCGTCGTGGTCACGTCCAGCGTGCTGCCCACCGTCACCCCGGCGTCGTACAGCAGCTTCAGCCGGTGCTGCGCGGTCTCGACCCGCCCGGTCAGCGCCAGCAGCTCGGTGGAGTCACGCAGCGTGGCCACGCAACCCGGCGGGCCGCCCGCCTGGTCGGTGAGCCGGACGTTCACCGCGATCAGCCGCTCCCCGGCCATCACCACCTCGTCGCTCACCGGCCGCCCGGCGGTCAGCAGCGCCAGCGGGACGGGCTCCAGGCCCAGCTCGGCGACCGGCCGGCCCTCCGCGTCCGGCGGCAGGTCGAGCAGTCGGCGCGCCTCGTCGTTGCAGAGCAGCAGCCGCCCGTCGGTGACGATCATGACGCCCTCGCGCACCGCGTGCAGCACCGCCGCGTGGTGCTCGTACATCCGGGTCATCTCGACCGGGCCCAGCCCGTGCGTCTGCCGCCGCAGCCGCCGGCTGATCAGTGCCGTGCCGAGCGTGGCCAGCCCGATCGCGCCCGCCGCGGCGCCGAGGACCACCGGCAGCTGGCGCTCGCTCGCGGTCGAGACGTTGCTCAGGGTGACGCCCGCCGACACCAGCCCGACCACCGAGCCGTCCGGCGCGTACACCGGGACCACCGCCTGCACCAGCGGGCCCAGCGTGCCGGTCAGGTGCTGGGTCACCACCTCGCCGCGCAGTGCGGGCTCGTAGGTGCCGATGAACTTCTGGCCGATCCGGGCCGGGTTCGGGTGGGTGTACCGGATGCCCTGGTTGTTCAGCACCACGACGAAGTCCACGCCCGAGGAGACCCGGACGGACTGCGCCTTCGGCTGCAGGACCGCGGTCGGATCGGGGGAGCGCAGCGCGTCCACGATGCCCGGCGAGTTGGCGAAGGCCTGCGCGACCGCCACCGACCGGTTCCGGGCCTCGTTGTCGGCGTCGTTGTGCGACTGCACCACCAGTGCCACGACGGCCCCCGCCACCAGCAGCAGGACGACGAGCAGTTGCAGCGCGAAGACCTGCCCGGCCACCGACCGGTGCCGCGTCGACCGCGGCGGCTTCGCGCGGTGCAGCTGGTGCCGACCGCGTGGGCGACCACCGGAGGAGTCGGCGGAGCCAGGAGCACCAGAGGCCGACGGAGCCCAGGATCGGCCCGGGGAACGGGCCATACGGTCATATTTGCACCCCTGCTGGCTCGGGACCACCCCGCCCGGTCCACCGTTTGGCCTTCCCCGCCCCGGCTTGGCAAGATCGCAGGGTGTCCGAACCCAGCACCGTCACCGACCCCGCCGACCCGCGCCTCGCCGACTACACCGGCCTCACCGACGTCGAACTGCGCCGCCGCCGCGAACCGGCCGAGGGCCTGTTCATCGCCGAGGGGGAGAAGGTCATCCGCCGCGCCCTCGCCGCCGGCTACCGGATGCGGTCGATGCTGCTGACCCCCAAGTGGCTGGAGGTGATGGCCGACGTCATCGCCGAGGCCGACGCCCCCGTCCACGTCGTCGAGCCGGGCCTCGCCGAAGCCGTCACCGGCTACCACGTCCACCGCGGCGCGCTCGCCTCGATGGAGCGCAAGCCCCTCCCGGCCGCCGCCGAACTCCTCGCCGGAGCCCGCCGGGTCGCCGTCCTCGAAGGCCTGGTCGACCACACCAACCTCGGCGCGATCTTCCGCAGCGCGGCCGCCCTCGGCATGGACGCCGTCCTGCTCTCGCCCGACTGCGCGGACCCGCTCTACCGGCGGGCCGTCAAGGTCTCGATGGGCGCCGTCTTCGCCGTCCCGTACGCCCGCCTCGAACCCTGGCCGGCCGCCCTCACCACCGTCCGCGACGCGGGCTTCAGCCTGCTCGCCCTCACCCCGGCCGACACCGCCGTCGACCTCGCCGAACTCACCCCCCAGCGCCTCCCCAAGGCCGCCCTCATGCTCGGCGCCGAAGGCGACGGCCTCACCCCCGCCGCCCTCGCCGCCGCCGACCACCCCGTCCGCATCCCCATGGCCCACGGCATCGACTCCCTCAACGTCGGCGCCGCAGCCGCCGTAGCCTTCTACGCCGTCACCACCGCCTGACCCCGCTGCGCTCCTTGCGCAGGAAGTCGGCCCCTCCGACTTCCTGCGCAACCAAGCCCGAGCCTCGCCGCCCCCCACAGGAAAGTCGGCCCGCGCGACCCCCTGCGCGGCCAAGCCCAGGCTTCCCCACCCCCACAGGAAGTCGGCCCCTCCGACTTCTCACGCCGCGCTCGGCCTCCCGGGCCCGGACCCTGCCATCTGCGCACGAAGTCGGCCCCTCCGACCCCCGCCCGGCCAACGGCCCCGCTGATCCCCCGGCCCGCCAACGATGGCCTGCGATGGAAGCCGGCCCGCCGGGTGCCTGCGCAGGAAGTCGGCCCGTCCGACTTCTCGTGCTGGAGTCGGCCTCCCAGGGCGCGAGCCATCTGCTTCGTCGGCCTCGCCTGCGCGGGAAGTCGGCCGGCCCGACTTCCCGCGCGCCATCGTTTTCTCGGTGGGCGGCGGCTGATCGTGGTTTGGCCAGGCCGGCGGCCCGCACCGGATGTCGGCCCGTCCGACTTCCCGCGCCGGTGGGGGTCAGCCCGTGGGGGCGGTGGGTGGGGCGGGGGCGGCGGCTGGGGGTGGGCTGGTGGGGGAGGCGGCGCCGGCGCCGGGCCAGGATTCGTCGAGGGTGCCGTCGGCCCGCACGGTGTAGCGGGTGGAGGCGATCGCGCCGGTCGCGGCGACGCGTTCCTCGCGGACGACGGTGCCGCCGTCGAGCCGCCAGCTGGCCGTGGCCTGCGGGTCGGCCGCCGAGGTGCGCCAGGTCGCGGCGACGGGGGAGTCCCCGGTGAAGGTGTAGAGCTGCACGAGGTCGACCGGCACCGAGCCCTCGGCCCGCCGCAGCACGACGATCGAGGCGGGCGCGCCCTTGTACCGGGCCGGCAGTACCGCGCTCAGAGCGACCTGCGGCCCGGCGCCGACCGAGTGCCCGTCCCGCAGGGTGATGCCGGGCCCGCCGGTCCCGTCCGGGTAGCTGCGGTTGGGCCAGTCCACCGCCGGCCCCGGCCCGAGCGGCGCCGCCAGCGTGCCGTCCCCGGCCGCCGCGGTTCCGTGCGCGGAGGCCGGGAGCGGGGTGCCCGAGGACTGCGGGGCGACGTCCACCGAGGTCCCCGGCATCGCCAGTTCACCCCCACCGCCAGAACCGCCACCAGAACCGCCGCCCGCAGCGCGGGCGCTCGCCGTCGCCCCGGCCGGCGCCCGCAGGCCCTGGTTGCCCCGGTCCTCGCAGCCCTGCGCCGCGGCGATGGCCAGCGCGACCCCGAGGGTGACGGTGACGAAGACGACCAGTCGCTGCCGCAGCAGCCGCTGCCGCGCGCCCGGGGGCCGCGCCCCGGGGGCCGGGGTGTGCTGCCGGTCGCGGGGTCTGGGCCGGTCGCGCCCGCCGGGGCGGCCCGGCGGCGGAGTCTGCGGCCGGTCCGGTCGCTCCCGCAGCGGCCGGGTGACGGGCGTGGGCTCGGGCCGGGGGAGCGGCGCGCCGGGCGCCCGGCGCGCCGCCGCCCCGCCGGAGGCCTGTCCGGCCGTTCGGCCCGCGCCCGCCCGGGCCCGCGCCGGGGCGGACGGTTCGGGTGCCCGCCCGGGCGCGGGCACGCCCTGCGCGGGGGCGTCCGGCCGGCCGGTGTCGGGTCTCGCCGGTGCGGCGGGCGCCTGGGCGGCCGCCCGCCCGGGCCGGGCCCCGCGCGAACCCCCGCTCCCAGCGCCCATCGCCGCGCCGCGCGCCGCCAGTTCGCTGAGCCGCTCGTGCAGCGCGGCCGCACCGGGCCGTTCGGCGGGCTCCTTGGCCAGGCAGGCCCGGATCAGCGGCGCGAGCTGCGGAGGGACGGCCGAGAGGTCGGGCTCCTCGTGGACGACCCGGTAGAGCATCACCTCGGAGGACGCCCCGGACCCGAAGGGCGTGTCCCCGGTGAGCGCGTACGCGAGCGTGGCCCCGAAGGCGAAGACGTCCGTGGCCGGCGTGACGGCCGCGCCGCGCACCTGCTCGGGCGCGAGGAAGCCGGGGGAGCCGACCGCCGTGCCGACGTGGGTGAGGGTGCTGGCGCCGCGCGACCACGCGATGCCGAAGTCGATGATCCGCGGCCCGCGCGGCGAGAGCAGGATGTTGGAGGGCTTGAGGTCGCGGTGGACGACGCCGGCCTCGTGCACCTTGACCAGCCCGTCGGCCAGCGCGGCCCCGATCCGGGCCGCCTCCGGCCAGTTGAGCGGCCCTTCGTCGCCGACCCGCTTGTAGAGCGAGGGCCCCGGCACGTACGCGGTGGCCAGCCAGGGGCGGTCGGCCTCGATGTCGGAGCCGACCACGCGCGCGGTGCAGCCGCCGCGGATGCGGGAGGCGGCGGCGATCTCGCGGGCGAAGCGGGTGCGGAACTCCTGGTCCTCGGCGAGCTCGGCGCGGATCAGCTTGAGGGCGACGCGCTGCCCGCGCCGGTCGGAGCCGAGGTAGACCACGCCCATGCCGCCGGCGCCCAGTCGCCGGTGCAGGCGGTACGGCCCGACGATGCGGGGGTCCTCACGCCTCAGCCGCATCATCGCCATCTCTCGTTTCCCCGTCAGCCCGTGGTGAGGCCCCGTTGGTGTGGGGCATCGTCAGTTCCTGTCCGGCACAGCTTACGGACTGCCCGTTGCGGTGTGCTGATACGCAACACCTCAAGCCGCCGTGCGATTGTCCGATCGTGCACTGATCGGCCGGTCGGCCGGGCCCCGAATCGGTTCTCGGGGTTCCCCCTCAGGGATCCCCCGGGGCCGCGACGGCGGCTCCCTCCCCCTCCGGTAGTACGCCTCAAGTCCGAGCGTCATCCTCCGGGATGCCCGAGGAACAGTACGACGGCATGACGCCCGGACGGCCCCCTGACGAATAGCGTTGTCTCCAGCGGTGGGCGGGGAGCTCGTCCCCCGAGGTAAGCCGTCCACCGCGCCAACTCGACCGGAACAGGAGCCAGGCAATGGCATCGCAGCTCACGGGTGACCCCCGACGCCGCCGCCGTCCGCCCTTCGTCCAGTCCCGGTCCACCGAGCAGCAGACCCGGCACCCCGCCGTGGCGTTGGCCATGGCACTGCCGTGCGCCGTGCTGCTGGTGATGCTGTTCGGCGGTTGGGACCAGATGGTGAACCAGGCCTCGGCCGTCGCCGATCTGATCGGCCGCTGAAAAACCGCCGGCCCCACCCGGGGCCGGCCGCAGAACGGGCACCGATCCCCTGGGGACGGGGAGCGGTGCCGCCGGGGAGGCCGCGGCCGCGCTGAATCGCGGACGGGCGAGAGCGGTGCGCAGAGCGCCCCGGCAGGCGGAGACGCCGCGTACGGACGTCGGTGAGGGCGGCCGTACGCGGCTCTTCATCTTTCCCACCGGCCCCCGAGACGTTCCACAACGTCCGGTCGGCCCCCGAGAACGCCAAAAGGCCGGGGCCGCGACCCTCACGGATCGCGGCCCCGGCCGTCACTGTGTGCGCGATACTGGGATTGAACCAGTGACCCCTACCGTGTCAAGGTAGTGCTCTCCCGCTGAGCTAATCGCGCCTGGTAAGGCGGTCCTGCAGCGGACTCCTGGGAGTCCGACGTGCGCGATACTGGGATTGAACCAGTGACCCCTACCGTGTCAAGGTAGTGCTCTCCCGCTGAGCTAATCGCGCCTGGTAAGGCGATCTTGCAGCGGACTCCTGGGAGTCCGACGTGCGCGATACTGGGATTGAACCAGTGACCCCTACCGTGTCAAGGTAGTGCTCTCCCGCTGAGCTAATCGCGCCTGGTAAGGCGATCTTGCAGCGGACTCCTGGGAGTCCGACGTGCGCGATACTGGGATTGAACCAGTGACCCCTACCGTGTCAAGGTAGTGCTCTCCCGCTGAGCTAATCGCGCGGGGAGGTCCCCTGGCAGAACCGGGTGATCCTCTTGGAGGTGGAGACGGGATTTGAACCCGTGTACACGGCTTTGCAGGCCGTTGCCTCGCCTCTCGGCCACTCCACCAGGCAACACACGAAGAACGATCTTACACTGTTCTCCGTCGAGCGGACGACGAGATTCGAACTCGCGACCCTCACCTTGGCAAGGTGATGCTCTACCAACTGAGCCACGTCCGCCTGTCTCCCGGGGGCCTCACCGGTTTTCCCGGCTGCGCTCCCTGGCGACGTGTTGAACTCTAGCGGATTCCCGGGCCAGCTAAAAATCCGTTCCCGCAGCATGCCGAGGGCATGCCCGCCGAGCACCCGCCGGCCGACCCCCGCGCAGGGGCACAGGCCGCCACCTGCGGCGCTTCCGGACGATCACCCGCAGGCCACCTCGCGCACACCCGCGCGACGCCCGCGACTGCTCGCCCCCCGCCCGGCGCCCGCCCCGGCCCGGCGGTCGACCACCAGTACGGGAGCGCGCCCCCGACCTACACTTCAGGCACCGCCACCCCCGCACCACCGCGCAGGAGAACCGTGTCCGGCCCCACCGACCCCAGCACCCCGCTCGCCCGCTTCGGCGGCCGCCTGGCCACCGGGCTGCGCGACGTCACCTCGGACCCGGCCGCCCTCGACTCCGCCGGCTACTGGGCCGTCGTCCACGACTTCGAGGGCCGCCTCACCTGCGCCCGCTTCGACGACGTCCGCCCCGCCCCCGCGCCGCCCTCCGGCGCCGGCTGGCGCGGCCCGGACGCCGGCGAGTGGCACAGCTCCCTGGACCGCGCCGCCTACACCGCCGGCGTTCGCCGCATCCGCGAGCACATAGCCGCCGGCGAGGTCTACCAGGCCAACCTCTGCCGGGTGCTCTCCGCACCGCTGCCCGACCCCGACCGCAGCGACATCGACGCCCTCACCGGCCTCCTCGCCCACGGCAACCCCGCCCCGTACGCCGGCACCGTCCGCCTGCCCGAACACGGCGTCGAGATCGCCACCGCCTCCCCCGAGCTCTACCTGCGCCGCACCGGCCGCACCGTCTCCTCCGGCCCGATCAAGGGCACCGGCCGCACCGAGGACGACCTCCTCGACAAGGACCACGCCGAGAACGTGATGATCGTCGACCTGGTCCGCAACGACCTGGGCCGCGTCTGCGAGACCGGCACCGTCACCGTCCCCGACCTGTGCGCCGTCGAGAAGCACCCCGGCCTCGTCCACCTCGTCTCCACCGTCGAGGGCACCCTGCGCGCCGACGCCGGCTGGCCCGAACTCCTCGCCGCCACCTTCCCGCCCGGCTCCGTCACCGGCGCCCCCAAGTCCAGCGCCCTGCGGATCATCGAAGCCCTCGAGACCGCCCCGCGCGGCCCCTACTGCGGCGCGGTCGGCTGGGTCGACGCCGACCGCGGCGAGGCCGAACTCGCGGTGGGCATCCGCACCTTCTGGCTCGACCGCACCGACCCCGAGACCCCGGTCCTGCGCTTCGGCACCGGCGCCGGCATCACCTGGGGCTCCGACCCCGACCGCGAGTGGGCGGAAACCGAACTGAAGGCCGCCCGACTCGTCGCGATAGCGTCGGGCAGCGAAACCCTCTGACGCGCCGGCCGAGACACCCCGCCGCCGGCACCACCCCGAGGAGCAGCGCCCGATGCACACCCCCATCACGAGCTGGGTCAACGGCAGGCTCGTCGACTCCACCGCACCCGCCGTCACCGTCCTCGACCACGGACTCACCACCGGCGACGGCGTCTTCGAAACCATGAAGGTCGTCGACGGCCGCACCTTCGCCCTCACCCGCCACCTCGATCGGCTCACCCGCTCCGCCCGCGGCCTCGGCCTGCCCGACCCCGACCACGACCTGGTCCGCGAAGCCTGCGCCCAGCTCCTCGCCGCCGACCCCGTCCCGCTCGGCCGCCTGCGCGTCACCTACACCGGCGGCACCGCCCCGCTCGGCTCCGAACGCGGCACCGCCGGCCCCACCCTGGTCGCCGCCCTCGGCGCGATCACCCGCCGCCCCGACGAGACCGCCGTCGCCGTCGTCCCGTGGCGCCGCAACGAACACAGCGCCGTCGCCGGCCTCAAGACCACCTCGTACGCCGAGAACGTCGTCGCCCTCGCCGCCGCCCACCGCGCCGGCGCCACCGAGGCCCTGTTCGCCAACACCGCCGGCCGACTCTGCGAAGGCACCGGCTCCAACGTCTTCGTCGTCCTCGAAGGCCGCCTGCTCACCCCGCCGCTCGCCTCCGGCTGCCTCGCCGGCATCACCCGCCAACTCGTCATCGACTGGTGCGGCGCCGAAGAGGCCGACCTCCCGCTCGACGCCCTCCAGAACGCCGACGAGGTCTTCCTGACCTCCTCCACCCGCGACGTCCAGGCCGTCACCCGCATCGACGACCGCGAACTGCCCGGCACCGGACCGATCACCGCCAAGGCCATGACCGTCTTCGCCGAGCGCAGCGCCGACGACCTCGACCCGTGACCCGCACCCCCGGCACAGCGCACCGGCACGGATAACCTCCCCGACGAGGGGAAGGGACCACCACATGACCACCACGCTGCGCCCCGAGGGCCCCGAGACACCGACCGCGGCCGGCGGCCGCACCAGACGCTGGCGGATCCTCACCAACGGCCGCCAGATCGGCTCGCTGCGCACCGCCGCCGTCCCGGTCGGCGGCCAACTCTGGGGTGAGATAGCCGAATTGGAGATCACCGAAGGCCGCGGTCGGGGTCGCGGCACCTTCGGCGCACTGGCCGCCGAGGAGGTGCTGCGCGGCTGGGGCTGCACCCGGGTGGACGTCAGGATCCCCGACTCCGCGCCGACCGCCCGCGCCCTCGCCGGAGCGCTCGGCTACACCGAGCGCTCCCTGGCCCTCGCCAAGCGGCTGACCACCGCCCCCGCCCTGCCCGCCGGCGTCAGCGCGCGCCCGTTCGAGGAGGACGGTCTGCGCGCCTGGCTCGACCGCTCCTCGGCCGACTACGCCCGCGCGCTCGTCCGCTCCGGCCTCACCGAGGAGCAGACCCGCGCCAGGGTGGGCTGCGACCAGCGACTGCTCCCGGAGGGCGCCGACACCCCGGGCAACGCCCTGGCCAGCCTGTACGGACCGGACGGCGGGCCGCAGCCGTACGGCTCGATCTGGGTGGACCTCCACCTGACCGACCTGCCGGACGGCGAACCGCTCGCCTGGGTCATGGTCGTCGAGGTGTCCCCGGCCCACCGGGGCCGGGGACACGGACGCACCCTGATGCTGCTCGCCGAACGCGCGTGTCTGGCGGCCGGCGTACGGAACCTCGGGCTCAACGTCTTCGCCGACAACGAGGTGGCCATCGGCCTCTACGCCTCGCTCGGCTACGGGATCACCAACCGCCTCTACGGCAAACAGCTTTGACGAAGAGTCAGAAGCGTCGGGAGTGTCAGGAGGTCTTCGCCGCCTCGATCACGGCGACGATCCGCTCCCGCAGCCCCTCCTGGCTCTGCCCGCCGTCCAGCCGCTGCCCGCCGATCACGTACGTCGGCGTGCCCTTGACCCCGATCGCCTTGCCCTCGGCCTGGTCGGAGTCCACGGTCAGCATGTGCCGCCCGTCGATCAGCGCGGTGTCGACCTCCTCGACGTCCACCCCGACCTCCCGGGCCACGTCCAGCAGCACCTTCTGCCCGCCCGCGCCCAGCTCCTCGGTCCGGGCCAGCAGCGCCTCCACGAACGGCCACCCCAGCCCCTGCGCGAACGCCTCCTCGGCCGCCTCGGCGGCGGCGTAGGCGTGCTTGTGCTTCTCCAGCGGGAAGTGCCGCAGCTCCACGGGCAGCGCGTCACCGTACTGCGCGCGCAGCGCCCGGACGTCGTCCAGCGCGGTGCGGCAGTCCGGGCACTGCAGGTCGCACCAGAACTCAAGGCGGGGGAGGGAACCATCGATCATCCCCCCAGTGTTCCACTAAGTGGGAGCCCGCTCCGGCCGGAGGGTGCCCCCGCGGCGGACCGACAGGGAGGCTCCGGAATGACCAGACCCACCGGACCGGAAGGTCCGCGCCCGTGCTGACCGCGGCGATCAGCTTCCTGCTCACGGCGGGCGGAGTCGCGGTCGCGGGCCTGCGGGCCCGGCAACGGTGCCTCCGCTCGGCGACCCGCTGGTTCGCGGTCGCCCTACTGCCCGCCGGGCTCTACCTCACCGGCCTGTTCCCGCTGGCGAGCACCATCGGCCGCGCGTTCGCCGACTGGGCGACCAAGCTGGTCTTCGACCCCCGGGTGTGGACGGGCGTCGCACTGCTCGGCGTCTCCGCCGCCCTGCTGCTGGCGACCACCCGCTGGGGCGCCCGCCGCGACGCGGTCGAGTCCGCCCCCGAGCGCCCGGCCGCCGCGGGCCCGGCCCCCGACCGCCCGGCGGTCGCTCCCGCCCCGCCGAAGCCGAAGAAGCGGGCCGGCGGCAAGCAGGACGACGGCCTCGGCGACTTCGCCGACATCGAGGAGATCCTCCGCAAGCGCGGAATCTGATCGGCAGAACCGGCCCCGGCCCGGGGCTCGGGCTCAGGCCGAGGGAACGGCCTCCGCCGAGCGCTGCCGGGCCCGGTACGCGGCGACGTGCAGCCGGTTCCCGCAGGTACGGCTGTCGCAGTAGCGCCGCGAGCGGTTGCGCGAGAGGTCGACGAAGACCCGCGCGCAGTCCGGCGCCTCGCAGCGCCGCAGCCGCTCCCGCTCGCCGGCCATGAAGATGAAGGCCAGCGCCATGCCGAGCTCGGCCGCCAGGTGGTCGCCGATCGCGGCGTGCGGCGCGAAGTAGTGGATGTGCCAGCCGTGGTGGTCGTGGTTGACCAGCCGGGGCGTGGTCCCGGCCGCCGCGACGACCGCGTTGACCAGCTCGGCGGCGTCCTCGGTGGCCTCCGTCCCGAACACCTCGCGCAGCCGGGTGCGCAGGGCCTGCACCTGGTGCAGGTCCTCCTCGGTGAGCGAGTCGATCTCGCTGATCTCCTGCCGGACCACGAACGCGTTCAGCGCCGCGACGTCCGGCAGCCGCTCGGTGCCGCACACCTCGGGTGCGGTGTTGAGCAGATCGACGAGGATGCTCAGTGCGCACTCGGTGTCATGGGTGATCAGCACGTTGGGGGCTCCTCGCGCAGGGGGACTCCGGGTACCCCGCGGACACGGTTGACCCAAGACCATACCGGGCCGTGCGGCGGAAGGGCGGCGCCTTCCTTCGAAGGCGTGTACGGATTCCGTCAGAGCCCCGCAAACCGGGCGCACCACCTTCCGTGTGCCCCCCGTACGCCCCCCCCCGGAACGCCAACGGCGCCCGGCATCGGGGCCGGTCACCCGTGAGGGTGACCGGCCCCGATGCCGGGCGCCTGTGGTGGCGGCGGCCCGCTCCGGTGGGAACGGGCCGCTCACCGGCCCCGAGGCCGCGTGGTGCGCGGCTGAGTCTGCTGCCGTGCCCCCGAGTAGGACGGCAGTGCGGACGACAGGGGGTACGGCCCCGCCGACAACGGGGCTGGACCGCCTCCGGACGGGGTCAGCTTTCGGCGAGGATGTGGGACAGCTCCCGGTCGAGGTCGAAGTGACGGTGTTCGGTGCCGGGGGGCACCGCGGCGTCCGTCCGCTTGAGGAACGACTCAAGCGCCCGGGCCGGGGCCTCCAGCAGGGCCTCTCCTTCCGGAGAGCTAAGTGCGATGCAGACCACCCCTTGCCCGTGGCTGCGCGACGGCCACACCCGGACGTCGCCGGTACCGGTGGGTCGGTGCAGCCCCTCCGCGAGGAGATCTCGGGCGAACACCCACTCCACGGTCTCGTCGGCGCCCGTGTGGAACGTGGCGTGCACGGCGTAGGGGTCGGCGGTGTCGTAGCGCAGGCCCGCGGGGACGGGCAGTGAGGACTCGCTGGACACGATGAGGCGCAGGTGCAGCTCGCAGCTGACCGTGGTGTTCATAAGCGCCATGGCCTTTCGCTCAGTGTGCGCTCGGGGAATCGCACGTCGGCGAACGGACCATCCCACCCCGAAGACCGATGTAAACCCCTCTGTCCCGATTCGGGCGCGAGTCGTACCCCTTACGGCGCATTGCGGAATCGCCCCCGAGTACCCGCCCGGGGCATTACCGGCGGTTCTCTCCGCGGGTTTCCGGCTCCGCCCGTACCGGCCCTGTAGGAAGCGCCAAGCCGGCCGGGAACAGGGGAGCGGGTGGTGCGGCCCTGCCTGACGAGTCGGCCGCACGGGCGAGTGCGCCAGGGGAAGGGCCCTGTGTCCCGCCCGGGGCCCGGGGTCGCCCGGGGTCGCCCGGGTCCCGGCCGGCCCCGGACCAGGAGGGTGTTCGGACCACCCTCTCGGATGCGGTAATGTTTTCCCTGCACCCGGGCGATTAGCTCAGCGGGAGAGCACTTCGTTCACACCGAAGGGGTCACTGGTTCGATCCCAGTATCGCCCACCGGAATGCATTGTGATATGTGAGGCCCAGCCGATTATCGGCTGGGCCTCACATGTATTTCCGGAATCCCCCGAACGCCCCCGCAAATCCCGCTCCGATGCTGAGGCACTGTCACCTTCCGCCCGGAGTGCGAGTTCTGCGGATGCGTCGGCACCCCGGAACGGGCGAGTTGTACGACCGCCTCCGAACGGTGCTACAGTTCATCTCGTTGCCCGGGCGATTAGCTCAGCGGGAGAGCACTTCGTTCACACCGAAGGGGTCACTGGTTCGATCCCAGTATCGCCCACCGGACAGCACGCAGGCCCTGATCGGGAAACCGGTCAGGGCCTGCGGCGCGTCCGGGCCCGAACCGCAGCCCGGGCCCGCCGCTAAGCCGCCGCCTCGCAGCCGTGCGCCGGCTCCAACCGCCGCCCGCACCCGCACCGGGCCGGCCGCAGCGGCCACGACAGGTCCACCCGCTCCGGCGTCCCCGACCGGTCGAACCAGCGCTGCAACCCGCGCGCCTGCGCCGCGTGCCAGATCGCCTGCCGAAGATGCAGCTCCGCCGCCGACAGCCCGCCCAGCGCCGCCGGGTACCGGGCACCGATCCGCCGGGTCAGCGTCAGCGCCGCCGTCGCGTCCGCCGCCGCGTCGTGCGCCCCGGCCAGCTCGACCCCGTAGTGCGCGCACAGGTCGGTCAACGTCCGGCGGCCCTTGCGGTACCGGTCGACGTGCTTGTCCAGCACCCGCGGATCCAGTATCACCAGCCCCGCCGCACCCAGGCCCTCCGCCAGCGCCACCCCGTGGTGCCGGCGCAACTCCCGGTCCAGCAGCGTGAGGTCGTACGGCGCGTTCATCACCACCACCGGACACCCGGCCCGGGCCTGCGCCGCCAGCGCCCGCGTCACCTCCGCCACCACCGCGCGGGCCGGCCGGCCGTGCGCGCGGACCTGCTCGTCGGTGATGCCGTGCACCGCGCGGGCGCCGTCCGGGATCGGGACGCCCGGATCCGCGAGCCAGGTGGTGCTGTGGGTCGGTTCGCCCGGGGCGAGTTGGACGACCAGCGCGGCCGAGACGATCCGATCGGACTCCACGTCCACGCCGGTGGTCTCGGTGTCGAAGGAGGCGAGTGGGCCGGTGTACCAGAGCTGCTGCATGACTGCCCCTCAGGCGAGCGTTCCGCGCGCCCGGTTGATACCCGGTTCTGACGCCCGCTCAACCCGTTTGGCGCAGGCCGGGCCGGGGATCCTGCCTCCGGAGAATCCCGTTCGAACAGGACGGGCCCGGAGCCGGGGGAGGCCACGGGCGATGGCACTGACGCAGCCACCACCACAGCCGCGGCCGGACGGGGCCGCGGCCGTCCTGCGCGGGAACCTCGCCGTCACCGCCTGCATGGAGACGCTGCAGGTCGGCTACCTGCACGCGGTCGCCGCCGCGGCCGGCTGCTCGCTCTCCCAGCCGTTCCCGGACAACGGCATCGACTGGCAGGTCAGCCACGGCTCCCCGGAGCACGAGGTGGACGACGAGGTCACCGTCAAGATCCAGCTCAAGGCCACCCAGCAGATCGCCCCCGACCCGGCCGGGCCGCACTTCAGCTTCACCCTCGACAACGCGCACCTGCGCAAACTCGCCCGCCCCCGGGTCGCCGTACCCCGGATCCTGGTCGTGATGCTGCTGCCCAGCCGGGTCGACGAGTGGCTGCGGGCCCGGCCCGACGCCATGGAACTGCGGCACTGCTGCTACTGGGTCAACCTGGCCGGCCACCCCGTCACCGGACGCCGGCGCACCAACGTCCGGGTGCCCACCGACAAGGTCTTCGACGACCGCGCGCTCTGCGACATCATGGCCCGGGTCGGCGCGGGCGAGAGCCCGTGACCGCCCGGCCCCGGCAGCGAGGAAGCACACCCATGACACCGCCGCTGACACCGCCGCACGGACCGGGCGAGCCCGCCCGCCCCCTGCCCGACCCGGCCACCGTCGACCCCGCGGTGCTCGCCACCCTGCTCGCCCGGCACGGCTGGATCCGGCGCGGCGGCCCCGCCGCCCGCTACGGCCGCTGGACCCCGCCCGACGACGAACCCGGCACCAGCCTCCTCGTCCCCGCCGACGACGGCTTCGACGACGCCGTCGAACTCCTCACCGACGCCGTCACCGCGCTCTCCCGCTCCCGCACCCCCAGCGCCCGCTCGATCCTGCTCGCCCTCGCCGTCCCCGGCGACGAACTGCGCTGGCACCGCGACCTGCCCGGCCCCGCCGACACCGCCCCCTGGGACGACGCCGAACGGCTCCAGCGGGCAGCACGCACCATGCTCGCCGCCGGCGCCAAGGCCGGCCGGACCAGGGCCGCCTACTACGGCGCCCGGCTGGACGGCCACGCCGGGGAGTTCCTCGACCGCGTCCTGGTCGTCGAACAGGGCGCCGTCGACCAGGGTGCCGCCCTCACCGCCCACACCCCCGCCCCCGAGGGCCGCACCGCCGTCACCACCCTGGTCCGCGCCCTGGAGGCCCTGCGCGACGCCGTCGACTACCGCCGGGTCAGCGGCGGGCCCGAGGCCTTCGAGAACGCCGTCCAGGCCGGAGTCAGCCGGGAGCTCGTCCAGTCCGTCGAGGACCTGGTCCGCGGCACCACCGGCGCCGGGCTCGCCGTCGCCTGGTCCGCCGCCGCCGGAATCCCCGGCGGCTTCGGCGACCGCCGGATCACCCTCGACTTCTCACCCGGCGACCTGCCCGCCCTCGCCGAGGCCGCCGACCTGCTGGAACGCCTCGAACCCGCCGTCGCCGCCACCGTCACCGGCCTGGTCGTCCGCCTCAAGCGGGCGGACCCCGGCGGACCCGGCTCCGTACGGCTCCGCGTCCTCGGCGGCGCCGAAGTCCGCGAACTCAAGGTCCGGCTGCCCGACCCCGACTACCGGCTCGCCGCCGAAGCCCACCTGGCCGGCCTGCCCGTCCGGCTCTCCGGACGGCTCGAACCGCGCGGCGGCTTCCGTCGCCTCGGCCGGCCCCACGGCCTGGAACTCCTCCCCGGCGGGGCGGACGGCGACCACGAGCAGCTGCTCAAGGGGCTCGGGGACGGGGACGAACAGATCTAGGTGACGGCGGGGGCGGCGCGCTCGGTACCATCGTCAGACGCAGCGCAGTGTTGCGTCCTCTAATCCAGCACGTCAGGAGAGACCGGTGACGGACGTCCGGGTAATCATCAGCCGCGAACCCGATCGGGAAGAGCGCGTGGTGACGACGGGCACCACGGCCGCCGAGCTCTTCGCCGACGACCGCTCGATCATCGCCGCCCGCGTCGGCGGCCAGCTCAAGGACCTCGCCTACGCCGTCCAGGACGGCGACGAGGTCGAGCCGGTCGCGATCGACAGCAAGGACGGCCTCGACATCCTGCGCCACTCCACCGCGCACGTCATGGCCCAGGCCGTGCAGCAGCTCTTCCCCGAGGCCAAGCTCGGCATCGGCCCGCCGGTCAAGGACGGCTTCTACTACGACTTCGACGTCGAGAAGCCCTTCCAGCCCGATGACCTCAAGGCCATCGAGAAGCGCATGCAGGAGATCATCAAGCGCGGGCAGAAGTTCTCCCGCCGCGTGGTCACCGACGAGTCCGCCCGCGAGGAGCTGGCCGCCGAGCCGTACAAGCTCGAGCTGATCGGCCTCAAGGGCTCCGCCGCCACCGCCGGCGAGGGCGCCGACGTCGAGGTCGGCGGCGGCGAGCTCACCATCTACGACAACCTGGACGCCAAGACCGGCGAGCAGTGCTGGGGCGACCTCTGCCGCGGCCCGCACCTGCCCAGCACCCGGCACATCCCGGCGTTCAAGCTGATGCGCAACGCCGCCGCGTACTGGCGCGGCAGCGAGAAGAACCCGATGCTGCAGCGCGTCTACGGGACCGCCTGGCCGACCAAGGACGAGCTCAAGGCCCACCTGGACTTCCTCGTCGAGGCCGAGAAGCGCGACCACCGCAAGCTCGGCAACGAGCTCGACCTCTTCTCCATCCCCGAGGAGATCGGCTCCGGCCTCGCCGTCTTCCACCCCAAGGGCGGCATCATCCGCCGCGCCATGGAGGACTACTCGCGCAAGCGGCACGAGGAAGAGGGCTACGAGTTCGTCTACACCCCGCACGCCACCAAGGGGAAGCTCTTCGAGAAGAGCGGCCACCTCGACTGGTACGCGGACGGTATGTACCCGCCCATGCAGCTCGACGAGGGCGTGGACTACTACCTCAAGCCGATGAACTGCCCGATGCACAACCTGATCTTCGACGCGCGCGGCCGCTCGTACCGTGAACTGCCGCTGCGCCTCTTCGAGTTCGGGACGGTGTACCGGTACGAGAAGTCCGGCGTCGTGCACGGCCTGACCCGGGCCCGCGGCTTCACGCAGGACGACGCGCACATCTACTGCACCCGCGAGCAGATGGCGGAAGAGCTCGACTCCACGCTGACCTTCGTGCTCAACCTCCTCCGTGACTACGGTCTGACCGACTTCTACCTGGAGCTGTCGACCAAGGACCCGGTCAAGTACGTCGGCTCGGACGAGACCTGGGAGGAGGCCACCGCCGTTCTGGCGGCCGTGGCCGAGAAGCAGGGTCTGCCGCTGGTGCCGGACCCGGGTGGCGCGGCCTTCTACGGCCCGAAGATCTCGGTGCAGGCGCGTGACGCCATCGGCCGCACCTGGCAGATGAGCACCATCCAGCTCGACTTCAACCTCCCCGAGCGTTTTGATCTTGAGTACACCGCGGCGGACGGCTCGCGTCAGCGGCCGGTCATGATCCACCGCGCGCTGTTCGGTTCGATCGAGCGCTTCTTCGCGGTGCTGCTGGAGCACTACGCCGGTGCCATGCCGCCGTGGCTGGCCCCGGTCACCGTGACCGGCATCCCGATCACCGACGAGCACGTGCCGTACCTGCTGGAGGTCGCGGCCGAGCTCAAGAAGCACGGGATCCGGGTCGAGGTGGACACCTCGGACGACCGTATGCAGAAGAAGATCCGCAACGCCCAGCGCAGCAAGACCCCGTACATGCTGATCGCCGGCAACGACGACGTCGAGGCGGGTGCGGTGTCGTTCCGCTACCGCAACGGCGAGCAGAAGAACGGCGTGCCCCGTGACGAGGCGATCGCCGAGATCGTTGATGCTGTGGCGCGCCGCATCCAGGTTTGATGACTTCCCCGCCTGAGCGGGGGTGATCCGAACGGCGTCCCAGTCGCTGAGGCAGTCGCCGAGGTAAAGCGCGGGGCAGGCTCTGAACGAGTCTGCCCCGCGCGGCTTTGCAAGCACGGTCGGGCGAATATGCTGATCAGCATGACGACTGAGCCGGAACTGCAGCGGGGCGTCGGTGAGCCGGACGGCTTCCGCCGCCTGTGGACCCCCCATCGGATGGCGTACATCCAGGGTGAGAACAAGCCCACCGGCCCGGCTCCGGACGACGGTTGTCCGTTCTGCTCGATCCCGTCGCTGAGCGACGAGGACGGGCTGATCATCGCCCGGGGGAGCGCCGTGTTCGCGGTGCTGAACCTGTACCCGTACAACGGCGGTCACCTCATGGTGGTCCCGTACCGGCACGTGGCGGACTACACCGACCTGGACGAGGCGGAGACGGCCGAGCTGGCCGACTTCACCAAGCGGGCGATGACCGCGCTGCGGGCTGCGTCCGGGGCGCACGGGTTCAACATCGGGATGAACCAGGGCGCGGCGGCCGGTGCCGGGATCGCGGCGCACCTGCACCAGCACGTGGTGCCGCGCTGGGGCGGGGACACCAACTTCATGCCGGTGGTCGGCCACACCAAGGTGCTGCCGCAGCTGCTGGCGGACACCCGCAAGATGCTGGCCGAGGCCTGGCCGCAGGGCTGAGAGGGCTGAAACGGCTGAAAAGGGGCCCACCGCCGAGGAGTTCGGTGGTGGGCCCCTTCGCGTCGAGGGCGTTCAGTTGGCGTTGAAGGTGTCCACCTCGTACGGGCGGCTGCCCTGCGCCTCGGACTTGATGATCGAGGTGCGGTTCTTGAAGAAGCGGTCGGCGTCGAGGTCGTGCTCCTGGAGGAACTCCAGCGTCGCGTTGTGGACGGCGTTGAGCACCGGGACGGAGAGGTTCATGGCATTGTCGACCATGGAGCGGTTCTCCCAGGCCCGGCCGACCCAGACGTGCCGGAGGCCGAAGGGCTCGGGCAGGCCGAGCCCGCCGCCGAGCCAGCCGAGCAGGCCGGGCGCCCGGTAGAAGGGGGCGCGGACGGCCTGGCGGACGACCTCGTCGTTGTCGATCAGGGGGAGCTTGACCGTGCGTTCCTCCCAGAACTTCACGGTCTTGGGGATCGACTTCTCCTTGTCCTTGGGCTTGTCGAAGAAGACGCCCTTGACCGGGCCGAGCGCGTAGCCGGCCACGGCGATGGCGAGCACGTCGGCGAGCAGAGTCACCGTGACGGTGAAGGTGAGCACCAACTTGCCGTCGTGGGTGATGAACTGGGTGGCCAGGTAGTGCCGGGGGCCGCCGGGGAAGGTCTGCTTGTCGGCGATGCTCTGGACGGCGAAGTCGCGCATCCGGTCGCCGTCCATGTCGGCGCTGCCGGCGGCGGGGCGGCTGATCTCGTCGGCGCCCTCGCCGATGTCGAAGACCACCCACTGCTTGATCTGCACGTTGGGGATGCCGCTGTTGGCGACGTGGCTGATGCCGAGGCCCTTGAGGTGGGAGGAGATCCGGCGGACCAGGTCCCAGGGGTGGAAGGCGCGGAAGTCGGCGTGGCCGGGGGCGGGGTGGAGGGTGTCGGCGAGGCGCCATTCGCCCCAGCGGCGGCCGGCGCCGAGGATGCCCTTGGGGCCGGCGTAGTGCTGGATGTTGGTTTCCTGCTCGGCGTCGAGGCGGCCGAGCTTGTCGCGCAGGTCGGTGGCCTTCTTGTCCAGGTCGTCGCGGGGGACGGCCCGGGAGACGGTGGCGGCGACGGCGCTGCCGCTGACCAGGTCCTGCCAGCGGGCGCGGAGGTCCTTGGCGGAGCGCTCGACGATCCGGCGGGCGAGGTACCAGCCGATGACCGGGGCGAGCATGGTGATCCGCAGGTAGAGGCCGAGGACGCCGGCGGCCGGCGGGCGCACCGCGAGCAGGACGGCGAGGATGCCGGCGGCGATCAGGGCGAGGCCGCCGTAGACGTCGGCGCCGCGCTGGTTGTCCCGCTTGAGCCAGGCGCGCAGCTGGAAGGCGCCGAGCCAGACCAGGGTGCCGGGGAGGAAGAGCAGGGCGGTGACGACGGTGACGGTGCTGAGCTGGCGGTCGCGGGCGTTGCGGAGTTCTTCGGCGGCCAGGCAGTGTTCGACGACCTGGCGGGCGTCGACGCCGAAGGAGGGGACGAGGGGTTTGCGGTCGCCGCCGAGGGCGCGGGAGACCAGCGCCTTGCTGAAGGCCTCGCCGAGGTTGGGGCGGAAGAGCGCGAAGCGGCCCTTCTTGGCGGTGGCGTCGGTGACGGCGTCGACGAAGCCGGTGACCTCGCCGTCGCGGTAGGCGGCCGAGGAGAGCGCCAGGCTGACGGCGGTCTGCGGGCCGGTGTCGGTCCGGGGTATCTGCGCACCCGGGGTCATGTCGAGTGTGGTCACGGCGGCGTCCCCTCCTCCCCTTGTCAGCGGCAGGTTACCGTGCCGTGGCACCGTCGCGCGGATGATCGTCTGAAGTACCGTCACGATCAGGCCGCGGGGGCCTGAGGGGCATGATGCCCAGGTTCGGGCAGGTCGATACCCGGTGGGGCGGGGTGTGTGAGGGCGGAGGAGGATGGAGGTGTTCCGCGAGTTCGGGGAGGTTGCCGTGAAGGATCCGGTGCTGGTTTTCGACGGGGATTGCGCGTTCTGCTCGTCCTGCGTGCGGTGGGGTGAGCGGTACCTGCGGCAGACCTTGGCCTCGGGGGGCTGGGAGGCGGTGCCGTTCCAGTTCGCGGATCTGGCGGAGCTGGACGCGTTGGCGGGTGGTCGGGGCGAGGTGTCGGCCGAGCGGGCGGAGCGCGAGGTGCTGTGGGTGACGCCGGCGGGCCGGGTGTACGGGGGCGCGCAGGCGGTGGCGCGGTTGCTGATGCGCTCCGGGGGCGTGTGGGCGTACGCGGGCGCGGTGTTGGCGCTGGCGCCGGTGCGGCCGGTGGCGGCGGTGGTGTACCGCTGGGTGGCGCGCAACCGGCACCGGATGCCGGGGGGTACGGCGGCGTGCGCGCTGCCGAACCGGAAGCCCGTTCAGTCGGTGTAGCGCTCGGCGAGGGCGGGGGGCATGGGTTCGTGGCGCAGGTGGGCGCGGGTGAACTCGGCGGTGCCGTGGGTGAGTGAGCGCAGGTCGATCGGGTAGCGGACGAGTTCGAGTTCGGGGACTTCGGCGCGCAGCAGGGTGAGGCCGGGGCCGCCGGTCTCGGTGCCGAGGACGCGGCCGCGGCGGGCGGAGAGGTCGCCGAGGACGGCGCCGAGGTAGTCGTCGGGGAGCAGGACGGTGACGGCGGCGACGGGTTCGAGCAGGCGGATGACGGCGTGCTCGGCGGCGTCGCGCAGGGCGAGGGCGGCGGCGTTCTGGAAGGAGGCGTCGGAGGAGTCGACGGAGTGCGCCTTGCCGTCGGTGAGGGTGACGCGGACGTCGACGAGGGGGTGGCCGGTGGCGACGCCTTTGGCGAGTTGGGCGCGGACGCCCTTCTCGACGGAGGGGATGAAGTGTTTGGGGACGGCGCCGCCGACGACGTGTTCCTGGAACTCGAAGCCGGAGCCGGCGGGGAGGGGTTCGACCTCGAGGTCGCAGATGGCGTACTGGCCGTGGCCGCCGGACTGTTTGACGAGGCGGCCGTGGCCGGCGGCGGCGGTGCCGAAGGTCTCGCGGAGGGCGACCTTGGGTTCGACGGTGTCGACGTGGACGCCGTGGCGGGTGCGCAGGCGGTCGAGGACGACGTCGGCGTGGGCTTCGCCGGTGCACCAGAGGACGAGCTGGTGGGTGTCGGGGTTCTGTTCGACGCGCAGGGCGGGGTCTTCGGCGGCGAGGCGGGTGAGGGCTTGGGACAGTTTGTCGTCGTCGGCCTTGCTGTGGGCTTCGACGGCGATGGGGAGCAGGGGTTCGGGGAGCGTCCAGCCGTCGAGGTCGACGGGGTGGCCGGGCTCGTGGACGGTGTCGCCGGCGCGGGCGGTGGTGAGTTTGGCGGCGCAGACGAGGTCGCCGGCGATGGCGTGCGGGACGGGGCGCTGGAGTTTGCCGAAGGGGCTGGTGAGGGCGGTGACGCGGTCGTCGCCGTTCTGGTCGGCGGTGTGGGCGGGGCCGCTGAGGTGGATCTTGGTGTCGGGGCGCAGGGTGCCGGCGTAGAGGCGCAGGAGGCTGATCCGTCCGACGTAGGCGTCGCCGGTGACGCGGATGACCTGGGCGGCGAGGGGGGCGTCGGGGTCGCAGGCGGGGGCGGGGCGGGTGCGTTCGGTGGGGTCGGGGAAGGCGTGGGTGATGAGGTCGAGGAGTTCGGCGGCGCCGAGGCCGTTCTCGCTGGTGGGGACGGCGGGGTGGAGGGTGCAGGCGAGGACTTCGCGGCGCAGGCCGGCTTCGAGGGCGTCGGGGTCGAGGGGGTCGCCGGCGAGGTAGCGCTCCATGAGGGTGTCGTCCTGGCCGGAGATGGCTTCGACGAGGCTGTCGTGGGCGGGGCCGGTGTCGGGGAGGGGGGTGGCGTCGCCGTAGGTGTCGCCGGTGATGAGGTCGACGCTGCCGTCCGGGTGGCCGTCGTGGTGGACGGGGAGGAAGAGCGGGCGGAGGGTGTCGGGGCCCAGGTCGAAGGCGTCGTGGCAGGCGGTGAGGATGTCGTCGAAGGCGGTGCGGGCGAGGTCGAGTTTGGCGACGGCGATGGCGCGGGGGATGCCTTCGGCGGCGCATTGGCGCCAGAGGGCGCGGGTGGGGGCGGTGACGGGGTCGGTGGCGGAGACGACGAAGACGGCGGCGTCGGCGGCGTGGAGGGCGGCGCGCAGGTCGGCGGTGAAGTCGGGGTGGCCGGGCGGGTCGATCAGGTTGATCTTGACGCCCTTCCATTCGAGGGGGAGGAGGGAGAGCTGGACGGAGCGCTGTTGCTGGTGCTCGATGTCCTCGTGGTCGGAGACGGTGGTGCCGTCGGTGACGCGGCCGGCGCGGCCGGTGGCGCCGGCGGCGAGGGCGAGGGATTCGGCGAGGGTGGTCTTGCCCACACCGGCGGGGCCGATGAGGGCGACGTTGCGCAGGTCCTGGGGGCGGGCGACGGCGGGTGCCTGGCCGGCTCGTGCCGTGCTGCGGTCGGGCATCGGGGTCTCCTCCCGTGGCGCCGAGGCTGTCTCTTGGCAGTCTTTGGCAGTCTAGGGTCGGGTGTCGCGGTGGCGCGTGTCGTGCGGGTGGTCGGCGCGCCCGCCGTACGGGTGGTCGGTGACCGTGCGTGTGTGCGGCGGCGGCCGGTGCGCGGAGCGGCGGTGCGTGCGACGGAGGGTGTCCCGGGCGTGGCTACGATGGTTGCGCCGGACGGGCTGATCCGTTCGGCCGTCTGCCGCGCGTGCCGCGCCAGGCGGGTGCCTGGAGGATCGGAGCGGCTGGGAAGGCCATGCTCAACAAATACGCGCGTGCCTTCTTCACACGTGTTCTGACCCCGTTCGCCGCGTTCCTGATCCGGCTGGGCGTGAGCCCGGACGCCGTGACGCTGATCGGTACCGCCGGTTCGGTGGCCGGTGCGCTGGTGTTCTTCCCGCGTGGGGAGTTCTTCTGGGGCACCATCACGATCACGCTGTTCATCTTCTCGGACCTGGTGGACGGGAACATGGCCCGGCAGCTGGGCCGGAGCACCAAGTGGGGGGCGTTCCTGGACTCCACGCTGGACCGGGTCGCCGACGCGGCGATCTTCGGCGGTCTGGCCATGTGGTACGCCGGTCAGGGCGACAACAACCTGCTGTGCGCGGTGGCGATCTTCTGCCTGGCGAGCGGCCTGGTGGTGTCCTACACGAAGGCGCGGGCGGAGAGCCAGGGCCTGCCGTGCGACGTGTCGGGGCTGGTGGAGCGGGCGGAGCGGCTGGTGGCCAGCCTGGTGGCGGCCGGGGTCGCGGGTCTGCACAAGTTCGGGGTGCCGTACGTGGAGTGGTTGCTGCCGGTGGCGCTGTGGCTGGTGGCGGCGGGCAGCCTGGTGACGGTGTTCCAGCGGATGCTGACCGTGCGCCGCGAGGCGTTCGAGGCCGACCGTGCGGCGGCCGGGAGTTGACGGGGGGCGTCCTGCGGTGACGGACCGACTGGTGTACTGGGCGTACGCGCTGGGCTGGGGGGTGCTGAAGCACCTGCCGGAGTCGTGGGCGCGCGGGCTGTTCGACCGGCTGGCGGACTACGCGTGGCGCAAGCGCGGCAAGCGGGTGCTCCAGCTGGAGCGGAACCTGGGCCGGGTCCGGCCGGAGCTGGACGAGGCGGCGCTGCGGGAGCTGTCGCGGGCGGGCATGCGCTCGTACCTGCGCTACTGGATGGAGTCGTTCCGGCTGCCGGTGTGGAGCCGGGAGCGGGTGGCCCGGGACGTCCGGGTGGAGGGCTTCGAGCACCTGAAGGCGCCGTTGGAGGCCGGGCGGGGCGCGGTGATAGCGCTGCCGCACATGGGCAACTGGGACCTGGCGGGAACGTGGGTGGCGCAGCAGGGCCACCCGTTCACGACGGTGGCGGAGCGGTTGAAGCCGGAGCGGCTGTTCGACCGGTTCGTGGCGTTCCGGGAGGGCCAGGGCATGGAGGTCCTGGCGCTGACCGGTGGCTCGGTGAACGTGATCGGCACGTTGGCGCGGCGGCTGCGCGAGGGTCGGCTGGTCTGCCTGGTGGGGGACCGGGACCTGTCGGAGGCGGGCATCGAGGTGTCGTTCTTCGGTGAGGCGACCCGGATGCCGGCCGGGCCGGCGGCGCTGTGCCAGCGGACCGGGGCGGCGCTGCTGCCGGTGACGCTCTGGTACGACGGCCCGGTGATGCGGGCGCGGATCCACCCGGAGGTGGTGGCGCCGGAGGAGGGCGACCGCCAGGAGCGGACCCGGGTGATGACGCAGGCGCTGGCGCGGGTGTGGGAGCGGGCGATCGCCGAGTACCCGCAGGACTGGCACATGCTGCAGAAGTTCTGGCTGGCCGACCTGCCCGTGCGCGGGACGGTCGGGGAGCCGTCCGCGGCGCGGGCCGCCGAGCCGGCGGCCGAGGCCTCCGGCGCCTGACCCGCCCCGCCCGTACGACCGCCGCGACCGCCGCGACCGCCCGAAGGAGCTTGAGGAACCCGTGAAGATCGGCATCGTCTGCCCGTACGACTGGGACGTCCCCGGCGGGGTGCAGTTCCACATCCGGGACCTGGCCGAGCACCTGATCGGCCTGGGCCACGAGGTGTCGGTGCTCGCGCCGGCCGAGGACGACGAGGCGCTGCCGCCGTACGTGGTCTCGGCGGGGCGGGCGGTGGCGGTGCCGTACAACGGGTCGGTGGCGCGGCTGAGCTTCGGGTTCCTGTCGGCGGCGCGGGTGCGGCGGTGGCTGCACGACGGCCGGTTCGACATCCTGCACGTGCACGAGCCGGCCTCGCCGAGCCTGTCGATGCTGGCGGCGTGGTCGGCGAGCGGGCCGATGGTGGGGACGTTCCACACCTCGAACCCGCGGTCGCGGGCGATGATCGCGGCCTCGCCGATCCTGCAACCGGGCCTGGAGAAGATGCGGGCCCGGATCGCGGTGTCGGAGTACGCGCGGCGCACGCTGGTGGAGCACCTGGGCGGCGACGCGGTGGTGATCCCGAACGGCGTGGACGTCGGGTTCTTCGCTGAGGCGGAGCCGGACGAGCGCTGGATGGGCCACGCGGCGAAGGGGGAGCCGGGCACGATCGGTTTCATCGGGCGGATCAACGAGCCGCGCAAGGGGCTGCCGACGCTGCTGGCGGCGTTGCCGCGGATCCTGGCCGAGCGGCCGGGGGTGCGGCTGCTGGTGGCGGGCAAGGGCGACGAGGCGGAGGCCGTCGCGGGCCTGGCGCCGGAGTTCCGGGGCCAGGTGGAGTTCCTGGGCATGGTGTCGGACCGGGAGAAGGCCCGGCTGCTGCGCAGCGTGGACCTGTACGTGGCGCCGAACACCGGTGGCGAGAGCTTCGGGATCATCCTGGTCGAGGCGATGTCGGCGGGTGCGCCGGTGCTGGCGAGCGACCTGGACGCGTTCAAGCAGGTGCTGGACGGCGGGGACGCGGGGGAGCTGTTCCCGGTGGAGGACGCGGACGCGCTGGCGCGGACGGCGCTGCGGCTGCTGGGGGATCCGGCGCGGCTGGAGCGGTTGCGCGAGGCGGCTTCGCGGCACGTGCGGCGGTTCGACTGGTCGACGGTCGGCGCGGACATCCTGGCGGTGTACGAGACGGTGACGGCCGGGGAGGCCGCGGTGGTGGAGGACGTGCGCGGCACCCGGCGCGGCCGGTTCGGCCTGGCCCGGGACTGAGCACGGGTTCCGGGGCCGGGCAGGGGTTAGGGTCGGCGACCGTACCGTTCGATCCGGCCGACCCTCGGGAGCAACCGATGCCGCAGATCTCCGTCGACTACTCGGCCGACCTGGCCGACACCTTCGACCGCCGGGCGCTCGGCCTGGCGATCAACCGGCTCGCGGAGGAGACCGTCGACGCGAAGCCGGAGGCGTGCAAGACCGTGTTCCGTCCGGTGGAGTCGCTGGTCGTGGGGACGACCGGGACGCCGGCCGACGCCCAGGTGTTCGTCCAGTTCCAGCTGTTCCCCGGCCGCACGCCGGAGGCGAAGGCGGCGCTGAGCGAGGGCGTGCTGGCGCTGCTGGCCGAGCACGTGAGGCCGGGGCCGGGGGTGCGGCTGTTCACCGCGGTGGACGTGGCGGACATCGACCGGGACAGCTACCGGAGCGCGACCGTTCGGGGATGACCGGGGCCCACGGGTGACACCCGGTAACGTTGCGGTCCGTGACTACCTGGATCTGGGCCGGCGTGGCCGTGGTGCTGTTCGGCATGTACCTGAGTTGGACGGCCGGCCGGCTGGACCGGCTGCACGCCCGGATCGACGCCGCGCGGGCGGCGCTGGACGCGCAGCTGGTCCGCCGGGCGTCGGTGGCGATGGAGCTGGCGACGTCCTCGCTGCTGGACCCGGCGGCCTCGCTGCTGCTGCTGGACGCGGCGCACGCGGCGCGGCAGGCGGACGACGAGCAGCGCGAGGTGGCGGAGAGCCAGCTGAGCCTGGCGCTGCGGGCGGTGTTCGAGGAGCCGGAGCAGGTGGCGGCGCTGGTGGCGGAGCCGGGCGGCGAGGAGGCGGTTCGTGACCTGACGGCCGCGGTGCGCCGGGTGCCGATGGCCCGCCGGTTCCACAACGACGCGGTGCGGGCGGCGCGGGCGGTGCGCGAGCACCGGTTGGTGCGGTACTTCCGGCTGGCGGGGAGGGCGCCGTTCCCGCTGGCGTTCGAGATGGACGACGCCCCGCCGCCCGCTCTCACGCCCGAGGGAGCGCCTGCTTAGGCTGTCCCCCGGATACGGCCCGTTTGTCGCATCCCGTCGTCCTGGCTGGACTCGGTGGCACATGGAGGGGCCACTCGTCCGGCCTACCATAGGGCGATAGCACTGGTTCATCCTTGGAGTGAGGTCTCACGTGTCCACCACCCCCACCACCGCAGACCAGCCGCAGATCGGCACCGCCCGGGTCAAGCGCGGCATGGCCGAGCAGCTCAAGGGCGGTGTGATCATGGACGTGGTCAACGCCGAGCAGGCCAAGATCGCCGAGGACGCCGGTGCGGTGGCCGTCATGGCGCTGGAGCGGGTGCCGGCGGACATCCGCAAGGACGGCGGCGTGGCCCGCATGTCCGACCCCAACATGATCGAGGAGATCATCGGGGCGGTCTCCATCCCGGTGATGGCCAAGTCCCGCATCGGCCACTTCGTCGAGGCCCAGGTCCTGCAGTCGCTCGGCGTCGACTACATCGACGAGTCCGAGGTGCTGACCCCGGCCGACGAGGTCAACCACTCGGACAAGTGGGCCTTCACCACCCCCTTCGTCTGCGGCGCCACCAACCTGGGCGAGGCCCTGCGCCGCATCGCCGAGGGCGCGGCCATGATCCGCTCGAAGGGTGAGGCCGGCACCGGCAACGTCGTCGAGGCCGTCCGCCACCTGCGCCAGATCAAGAACGAGATCGCCAAGCTGCGCGGCTTCGACAACAACGAGCTGTACGCCGCCGCCAAGGAGCTGCGCGCCCCGTACGAGCTGGTCAAGGAGGTCGCCGAGCTCGGCAAGCTGCCGGTCGTGCTGTTCTCCGCCGGTGGCGTGGCCACCCCGGCCGACGCCGCGCTGATGCGCCAGCTGGGCGCCGAGGGCGTCTTCGTCGGCTCCGGCATCTTCAAGTCGGGCGACCCGGCCAAGCGTGCCGCCGCGATCGTGAAGGCCACCACCTTCTTCGACGACCCGAAGGTCATCGCGGACGCCTCCCGCAACCTGGGCGAGGCCATGGTCGGCATCAACTGCGACACCCTGCCGGAGACCGAGCGCTACGCCAACCGCGGCTGGTAGTCACCGCCCCCCGCCGAGCCGGCCCGCCGTTGCGCCTCGGCGCGCGGCGGGCCGCGCCGCGTACGTCCGTAGTAACGATCGATAGAGGTTGAAGACCGTGAGCACTCCTGTCATCGGCGTCCTCGCCCTGCAGGGCGACGTCCGCGAGCACCTGGTGGCGCTGGCCGAGGCCGACGCGCTCGCCCGTCCGGTGCGCCGCGCCGAGGAGCTGGCCGAGGTCGACGCGCTGGTGATCCCCGGCGGGGAGTCCACCACCATGTCCAAGCTGGCGCTGCTGTTCGACGTGATGCAGCCGCTGCGCGACCGGGTCGCCGCCGGGATGCCGGTGTACGGCACCTGCGCGGGCATGATCATGCTGGCCGACAAGATCCTGGACGGCCGGGACGACCAGGAGACGGTCGGCGGCATCGACATGACCGTGCGCCGCAACGCCTTCGGCCGTCAGAACGAGTCCTTCGAGTCCGGGATCGACTTCGCCGGCCTGGGCGACGCCCCGGTGCACGGCGTGTTCATCCGCGCCCCCTGGGTCGAGGAGGTCGGCGCGGGCGTCGAGGTGCTGGCCGAGCTGCCCGCCGCGGACGGCCCGGACAGCCGGATCGTCGCCGTGCGCCAGGGAAACCTGCTGGCCACGTCCTTCCACCCGGAGCTGACCGGCGATCACCGGGTGCACGGGTACTTCGTGCGGATGGTCGAGGAGCACCTCGCCGTGGCCGCGCGCTGACCGTGTGCGCCTCACCGGTGGCGACACCGGTAAGATCTCATCTGTTCATTTCCCTTTGGCGACGTAAAGGAGCTGGCGATGTCCGGCCACTCTAAGTGGGCTACCACCAAGCACAAGAAGGCCGTGATCGACGCCAAGCGCGGCAAGCTCTTCGCCAAGATGATCAAGAACATCGAGGTGGCGGCGCGCACCGGCGGTCCCGACCCGCAGGGCAACCCGACCCTCTACGACGCCATCCAGAAGGCGAAGAAGAGCTCGGTCCCGATCGACAACATCAACCGCGCCGTCAAGCGCGGTGGCGGTCTGGAGGCCGGCGGCGCCGACTACCAGACCATCATGTACGAGGGCTACGGCCCGAACGGCGTCGCCGTCCTGATCGAGTGCCTCACCGACAACCGCAACCGCGCGGCCTCCGACGTGCGCGTCGCGATGACCCGCAACGGCGGCTCGATGGCCGACCCGGGCTCGGTGTCGTACCTGTTCACCCGCAAGGGCGTCGTGATCGTCCCCAAGGCTGACGGCGTGGACGAGGACAAGCTCTTCGAGGTCGTCCTGGACCAGGAGCCCGAGGAGATCAACGACCTCGGCGAGTCCTTCGAGATCGTCTCCGAGGCCTCCAAGATGGTCGCCGTGCGCACCGCGCTGGTGGACGCGGGCGTCGACTACGACTCGGCCGAGGCCAACTTCCTCCCGAGCATGCAGGTCGAGCTGGACGTCGACGGCGCCCGCAAGATCCTGAAGCTGATCGACGCGCTGGAGGACAGCGACGACGTGCAGAACGTCTTCGCCAACTTCGACATCTCCGACGAGGTCGGTGCGCAGCTCGACGCCGAGTGATCGACGCCGACTGATCGACGGCGAGTGATCGTTCTCACTGCCCGGCCCGGTGGTCCCTGGACCGCCGGGCCGGTGTCGTCCGGTGGGGTTGTCGGACCCTGGCGGTAGCCTTCGCAGGTCGGCGACGGAAAGAGACGGGCGGGGCGACGTGGTGCGGGTACTGGGCGTGGACCCGGGGCTGACCAGGTGCGGGGTCGGTGTGGTCGAGGGCGCGCCGGGCCGGCCGCTGCGGATGGCCGGGGTCGGCGTCGTGCGCACCCCCGCGGAGGCGGAGATCGGGCAGCGGCTGCTGCTGGTCGAGCAGGGCCTGGAGGCCTGGCTGGACGAGCACCGGCCGGACCTGGTCGCCGTCGAGCGGGTCTTCGCCCAGCACAACGTCCGCACCGTGATGGGCACCGCGCAGGCCAGCGCCGTCGCCATGCTCTGCGCCACCCGGCGCGGCATCCCCGTCACGCTGCACACCCCGAGCGAGGTCAAGGCGGCCGTCACCGGCTCCGGCCGGGCCGACAAGGCGCAGGTCACCGCGATGGTGCAGCGCCTGCTGCGGCTGGACGCCCCGCCCAAGCCGGCCGACGCCGCCGACGCGCTGGCGCTGGCCATCTGCCACATCTGGCGCGGCGGGACGACCAACCGGCTGCAGGCCGCCGTCCAGGCCGCCCGCGCCACCCCCCTGAAGGACCCCTCCCCTCTGAAAGGCAGTGCCCGGTGATCGCCTTCGTCCAAGGGCCCGTCGCGGCCGTCTCCGCCGGTGTCGCGGTGATCGAGGTCGGCGGGGTCGGCATGGCGGTGCAGTGCACCCCGAACACCCTGGCCGGGCTGCGGCTCGGTGAGCCCGCCCGGCTGGCGACCTCGCTGGTCGTCCGGGAGGACTCGCTGACCCTGTTCGGCTTCGCGGACGACGACGAGCGGGCCGTGTTCGAGATCCTGCAGGCGGCGCCGGGCGTCGGCCCCAAGCTGGCGCAGGCGATCCTCGGCGTGCACAGCCCGGACGCGCTGCGCGCCGCGGTGGCGGGCGGGGACGAGAAGGCGCTGGTCGCCGTCCCCGGCATCGGCAAGGCGAAGGCGGCGAAGCTGCTGCTGGAGTACAAGGACAAGCTCGGCGCCCCGCTCGGCGCGGTGCCCGCGCAGAAGCCGATCGCCGCCGGCCCGGCGCCGTGGAGCGACCAGCTGCACGCCGCGCTGACCGGTCTCGGCTACGCCCCGCGCGAGGCGGACGAGGCGGTGGCCGCCGTCACCCCGGAGGCGCAGGCCCAGCAGACGCCGGACGTCGGCGCCCTGCTGCGGCTCGCGCTGCGCGGTCTGAACCGCGCCCGCTGAAGCAGTTTGACGACCTGTCAGTTTGTCGACCATGGAGCCCGCAGAGATGAGTCCGTACGACTCCGACCCCGCCGACCGGCTGGTCACGGCCGCCGCCGATGGCGAGGACCAGGCGGTGGAGGCGGCGCTGCGCCCCAAGCTGCTGGACGAGTTCATCGGCCAGGAGCGGGTGCGCGAGCAGCTGTCGCTGGTGCTGCAGGCGGCCCGCAAGCGCGGCAGCGCGCCCGACCACGTGCTGCTGAGCGGGCCGCCCGGGCTGGGCAAGACCACCCTGTCCATGATCATCGCCGCCGAGCTGGGCGCCCCGATCCGGATCACCTCCGGCCCGGCGATCCAGCACGCGGGGGACCTCGCGGCGATCCTGTCCTCGCTCACCGAGGGCGAGGTGCTCTTCCTCGACGAGATCCACCGGATGTCCCGGCCGGCCGAGGAGATGCTCTACATGGCGATGGAGGACTTCCGGGTCGACGTGATCGTCGGCAAGGGCCCGGGCGCCACCGCCATCCCGCTGGAGCTGCCGCCGTTCACCCTGGTCGGCGCCACCACCCGGGCCGGCCTGCTGCCGCCGCCGCTGCGCGACCGGTTCGGCTTCACCGGGCACATGGAGTTCTACGCCCCGGCCGAGCTGCAGCGGGTGGTGCACCGCTCGGCGGCGCTGCTGGACGTCGAGATAGACCCGGCCGGCGCGGCCGAGATCGCCGGGCGCTCGCGCGGCACGCCGCGCATCGCCAACCGGCTGCTGCGCCGGGTCCGCGACTACGCCCAGGTGCGGCACGACGGCCAGGTCACCGCCGGGATCGCCGCCCAGGCGCTGGACGTCTACGAGGTGGACGCCCGCGGTCTGGACCGGCTGGACCGCGCGGTGCTGGACGCGCTGCTGCGGCTGTTCGGCGGCGGTCCGGTCGGTTTGTCGACACTGGCCGTCGCGGTGGGGGAGGAGGCGGAGACCGTCGAGGAGGTCGCCGAGCCGTTCCTGGTCCGCGAGGGCCTGCTGGCCCGGACCCCGCGCGGGCGGATCGCCACCGCGGCCGCCTGGCAGCACCTCGGCCTCACCCCGCCGGTCCAGGGCGGCCCGCCGGTCAAGACCACCCGCGGTGCGGTGCCGCCCCAGCCGGAGCTGTTCCCGGCCGAGGAGAGTTGACGGGCGCTGCTCCGATCGGGTGAGGAACGGGTGGGGGGTGCCGACTGGTTCCCGCCCGGTGGCGGACCGGTCGCTCGCGGAGATGCCAGGGAAGAAGTCCGGGGAAACCGTGCAGGCGGAGGCTCGCCACTTTCGGCGGCAGGATGCGATGCTTGGCGTTGTCCGATCAGTTCGGGGTCGCCTAGACTCCGCCGGACCGCCCCTCTCACCTGACGGGCCGACCAATACCACACAGGCCGCCGGCCGGCGGCCCGTAAAGGACCCTGGCTGCAGTGAACCTCATCATCCTCCTCCTCCCCGTTCTCCTGATCGTGTTCATGTTCCGGGCGCAGAAGAAGCGCCAGGCGCAGATGTCGCAGATGCAGACCGCGCTGGAGCCCGGGGCGGGAGTGCGCACCATCGGTGGCCTGTACGCCCAGGTGAAGGCGGTCAACGAGGAGACCGTCGAGCTGGAGATCGCGCCCGGCGTGGTCACCCACTTCACCAAGAGTGCGATCGCCGCCGTCCTGGACCCCCAGGAGTACGACGCGATCATCAACGGCCGCCCCGCCGATGACGAGCTGCCCGAGCCGGAGGCCGAGGACGCCGTGCCGGTCGAGGGCGAGCCGCTGTCGCTCAGCAAGGAGAGCGCGGAGAAGGGCGACGCCGAGGGCGGGGCTCCCGCGAGCAAGTAAGACGGTCGGGCACCCGCCCGGCCGCGCGGCGCAGTGTGCCGCGAGCCCACAGGACCTCAGGGCCGCGAGACCACCATGCCCCCCGTCCAGCCACGAGCCGGACGGGGGTCCGGTTGGCGACGTGGCATGGACAGGGAGAAACGAGCAAGGTGGCAACACCCAAGTCGCGCCCGCGCGACGGCTACCCAGGGCGGGCGCTGGCCCTCATCCTGGTCGTCACCGTCGGACTGGTCGCCCTCATGTTCGGGACGGGCAACACCAAGCCCAGGCTCGGAATCGACCTCGCCGGCGGCACCAGCATCACGCTGACCGCCAAGTCGACCGATCCCAAGGCGCTCACCAAGGCGAACATGGACATCGCCGTCGGGATCATGGAGCGCCGGGTCAACGGGATGGGTGTCTCCGAGGCGGAGGTCCAGACCCAAGGCTCGGACACGATCATCGTGAACATCCCCAAGGGCGGGGACAAGCAGAACGCGGCGGACCAGGTCGGTACCACCGCGAAGCTGTTCTTCCGCCCGGTCCTGGCCGTGGCCCCCAGCGGCGTGCCGGCCCCCGCGGCCACCGCCACCCCCTCGGCCGGTGCCTCCGGGACCCCGGCCGCCACCCCGTCCGCGGGCGCCACCCCGTCCGCGAGCACCGCGCCGGCCGCGACGCCGTCCGCGACCGCGAGCGCCACCAAGCAGGGCCGCCCGGCCAGCGAGGCGCTGGCCGCCGAGGGCACCACGCCGTCCGCGGCCGCCACCGGCGCGAGCGCGGCCCCGTCCGCGACCGGCACGCCCGCCGCGGCCGCCAGCGGCGCCCCGAGCGCCGCCGCGACCCCGCCGGCCCAGCAGAACCCGGCCGACCCGAGCAGCCTGCTGACCCAGGGCACCGTCCCGCCGGAGCTGTCCGCCGCGTGGGCCGCACTGGACTGCTCCAAGCCCGAGGCCCGCATCGCGCAGAGCGGCGCCGACGACAAGGCCGTCCTCGCCTGCTCCCAGAAGCCCGAGCAGGGCTTCTACCAGAAGCTGGCGCTCGGCCCGGTGGCCGTGAAGGGCGGGAACGTCTCCAAGGCGCAGGCGATCTTCGACAACCAGACCGGTGGCGGCTGGCAGGTCCAGCTGGGGTTCGACAACACCGGCAGCGACGCCTTCAGCTCGGTCACCACCAAGCTGGCCAGCCAGACGCCGCCGACCAACCAGTTCGCCATCGTGCTGGACAACGAGGTCGTCTCCCACCCGCGGGTCAACGGCCCGATCTCGGGCGGTAGTGCGGTCATCACCGGCCAGTTCAGCCAGTCCGAGGCGGACGACCTCGCCAACGTGCTCAGCTACGGCGCCCTGCCGCTGGAGTTCAACAAGAGCGACGTCACCACCGTCTCCCCGGCCCTGGGCAACGACCAGCTGAAGGCCGGCCTGGTCGCCGGCGCGATCGGCATGCTGCTGGTGGTCGCCTACTCGCTCGTCTACTACCGCGGCCTGGGCCTGGTCTCGATCGCCGGTCTGCTCGTCTCGGCGGCCCTGACCTACTCGATCATGAGCCTGCTCGGCGGCGGGATCGGCTTCGCGCTGAACCTGCCGGCGGTCTGCGGCGCCATCGTCGCGATCGGCATCACCGCGGACTCCTTCATCGTGTACTTCGAGCGCATCCGCGACGAGGTCCGCGAGGGCGCCCCGCTGCGCCCGGCCGTCCAGCGGGCCTGGCCGCGCGCCCGGCGCACCATCCTGGTCTCGGACTTCGTGTCCTTCCTCTGTGCCGCCGTGCTGTACGTCGTCTCGGTCGGCAAGGTCCAGGGCTTCGCCTTCACGCTCGGCCTGACCACCGCGCTCGACGTCGTGGTGATCTTCCTCTTCACCAAGCCGCTGATCACGCTGCTGGCCCGGCGCAAGTTCTTCTCCAACGGCCACCCGTGGTCCGGCCTGGACCCGAAGCGACTGGGCGCCCGCCCGCCGCTGCGCAGCACCCGCCGTCGCCCCTCCTCCTCTGCCGCCGTGAAGGAGGCCTGACACCGTGTCGCGCTTCTCCAATCTGGGCCACCGGCTCTACCAGGGCGAGGTCAGCTTCGACTTCGTCGGGCGCCGCAAGCTCTGGTACTCCATCTCCGGCGTGATCGTGCTGGTCGCGGCGATCGGCCTGGCCATGGGCCTGCACCTGGGCATCGAGTTCAAGGGCGGCTCGGTCTACACCGTCAGCAAGCCGGGGCTGACCGTCTCGCAGGCGCAGGAGACGGCTGACAACATCGTCTCCTCGCACCCGCTGGTGCAGTCGACCGACAACGGCAAGATCCGCATCCAGGTCAGCACCGACGAGACGAAGAGCTCGGACCAGGTCCGCTCCGAGCTCTCGCAGAAGCTCAGCGTGCCGCTGGACACCGTCGAGGCCCAGGTGATCGGCCCCAGCTGGGGCAAGCAGATCTCCCAGAAGGCGCTCACCGGTCTGATCGTCTTCATGATCCTGGTGACGGTCTACCTGGCGATCGCCTTCGAGTGGCGGATGGCGGTGGCGGCCCTGGTAGCCCTGCTGCACGACCTGCTGATCACCATCGGCGTGTACGCCCTGGTGGGCTTCGAGGTCACCCCCGGTACGGTGATCGGCTTCCTGACGATCCTCGGGTACTCGCTCTACGACACGGTCGTCGTCTTCGACACCGTGAAGGAGAACACCAAGGGGCTCACCAAGCAGAACAAGCTCACCTACAGCGAGGCGGCCAACGCGGGCCTCAACCAGACCCTGGTCCGCTCGCTCAACACCACCGTGGTCGCGCTGCTGCCGGTCGCCGCGCTGCTGTTCATCGGTGGCGGCCTGCTGGGCGCCGGCACCCTGAACGACATCTCGCTCGCCCTGTTCATCGGCCTCGCGGCCGGTGCCTACTCCTCGATCTGCGTCGCCACCCCGCTGCTGGCGCAGCTCAAGGAGGAGCAGCCGGACATGAAGGAGCTGCGCAAGCAGGTCCTTCGGCACCGGGCGTCGGCGGCCGCCAAGGCCGAGGCCGAGGCCGCCGGGGGCGATGAGGCCGAGGCGGACGAGCAGCCTGCGGGTATGGTCGGTCAGCGCGGCCGGTCGGCCGGCACCGCACGTGCCAAGGGCCGTCCGTCCACCAAGCGCTGAACCCGATCTCTAAGGAAACACCGTGACCACCGCCGACACCGCCCTGGCCGAGCTGCTGAACAGCCGGATCCGGGACGTCCCCGACTACCCGAAGCCGGGCGTGCTGTTCAAGGACATCGCGCCGCTGCTCGCCGACGCCGAGGCCTTCGGCGCCCTCACCCGGGCGCTGGCGGACCGGGCGCGGGAGCTCGGGGCGACCAAGGTGGTGGGTCTGGAGGCGCGCGGCTTCGTGCTGGCGGCCCCGGCGGCCTTCGCGGCCGGGCTCGGCTTCGTGCCGATCCGCAAGCAGGGCAAGCTGCCCGGCGAGGTGTTCCGGCGTTCGTACGAGCTGGAGTACGGCTCGGCGACGCTGGAGGTGCAGTGCGACGCCTTCGCGCCCGGTGAGAAGGTGCTGGTGGTGGACGACGTGCTGGCCACCGGCGGCACCATCGGGGCCTCGCTGGACCTGGTCAAGCAGGCCGGCGCCGAGCTGGCGGGCGTCGTGGTGCTGATGGAGCTGGGCTTCCTGGACGGCCGCGAGCGGCTGGCCGAGCACCTGGACGGCGCTCCGCTGGAGACGCTGGTCACGGTCTGAGGGACGCGTTCGAAGGACGGCGGTCGGATCATCCGACCGCCGTCCTTCCGTTTCCGGGCCCGGCCGGATGAACGGCGGGGCGCCCGGCTCGGTACCATGAAGATTCATCCCCTCCCGGTGCACCCGCCCGCTCGGGCCCCGGCAGGGGTAGGCCCCGGTGCCCCGAGGAGTGTCCTTGCCCGACGAGGTTGTGCCCACGGCCGCAGCGGCCGCCCCCGAAGACCGTCCCACGCCCTCGGGGGCCACCCCGGCACGTCCGGCGCCGACCTCCCCGCGCTCGCTCGGCCCCTCCGGCCGCGGCTCCACCGGCGGCATGCGCGCCCGGCTGGCCCGCCTCGGCGGCCAGCGCTCCAGCGTGCTCAACCCCGTCCTGGAGCCGCTGTTCCGCTCGATCCGGGCGAACGACCCCAAGGCCGACCCGGCGCTGCTGCGCGACATCGAGCGGGCCTACGCCGTCGCCGAGAAGTGGCACCGGGGGCAGAAGCGCAAGAGCGGCGACCCGTACATCACCCACCCGCTGGCCGTCGCGACGATCCTGGCCGAGCTCGGCATGGACGCCCCGACCCTGATGGCCGGGCTGCTGCACGACACCGTCGAGGACACCGACTACGGCCTGGAGACCCTGCGCAAGGACTTCGGCGACTCGGTGGCCCTGCTGGTCGACGGCGTCACCAAGCTCGACCGGGTCAAGTTCGGCGAGGCCGCGCAGGCGGAGACCGTCCGCAAGATGGTCGTGGCGATGGCCAAGGACCCGCGGGTCCTGGTGATCAAGCTCGCCGACCGCCTGCACAACATGCGCACGATGCGCTACCTCAAGCGGGAGAAGCAGGAGAAGAAGGCCCGCGAGACGCTGGAGATCTACGCCCCGCTGGCGCACCGGCTGGGCATGAACACCATCAAGTGGGAGCTGGAGGACCTCGCCTTCGCGATCCTCTACCCCAAGATGTACGACGAGATCGTCCGGCTGGTCGCCGAGCGCGCCCCCAAGCGGGACGAGTACCTGGCGACCGTCATCGACCAGGTCCAGGCGGACCTGCGCGGCGCCCGGATCACCGCCTCCGTCACCGGGCGGCCGAAGCACTACTACTCGGTCTACCAGAAGATGATCGTCCGGGGCCGGGACTTCGCCGAGATCTACGACCTGGTGGGCATCCGGGTCCTGGTCGACACCGTCCGCGACTGCTACGCGGCGCTGGGCACCATCCACGCGCGGTGGAACCCGGTGCCGGGGCGGTTCAAGGACTACATCGCGATGCCCAAGTTCAACATGTACCAGTCGCTGCACACGACGGTGATCGGGCCCGGCGGCAAGCCCGTCGAACTGCAGATCCGCACCTTCGACATGCACCGGCGGGCCGAGTACGGCATCGCCGCGCACTGGAAGTACAAGCAGCGCGCGGTGGCCGGCGCCTCCAAGGTCCGCACCGACACCCCGACCCAGACCCGCAAGGACGACAAGGCCGGCGCCGTCAACGAGATGGCCTGGCTGCGGCAGCTGCTGGACTGGCAGAAGGAGACCGCCGACCCGGGCGAGTTCCTGGAGTCGCTGCGCTTCGACCTGGCCAGCAACGAGGTCTTCGTCTTCACCCCCAAGGGCGACGTGATAGCCCTGCCGGCCGGCGCCACGCCGGTCGACTTCGCCTTCGCGGTGCACACCGAGGTCGGCTACCGGACCATAGGGGCCCGGGTGAACGGGCGGCTGGTGCCGCTGGAGTCGACCCTGGAGAACGGCGACACCGTCGAGGTGTTCACCTCCAAGGCGGAGAACGCCGGGCCGTCCCGGGACTGGCTGGGCTTCGTCAAGTCGCCGCGCGCCCGCAACAAGATCCGCGCCTGGTTCTCCAAGGAGCGCCGCGAGGAGGCGATCGAGCACGGCAAGGAGGCGATCGTCCGGGCGATGCGCAAGCAGGGCCTGCCGATCCAGCGGATCCTCACCGGGGACTCGCTGGTCACCCTGGCCCACGAGATGCGCTACCCCGACATCTCCTCGCTCTACGCCGCGATCGGCGAGGGGCACGTCGCCGCGCAGAACATCGTCCAGAAGCTGGTCCAGGCGCTCGGCGGCGAGGAGGGCGCGACCGAGGACCTGGCGGAGACCGCCACCCCGACGCACGACAACCGCCGGGCCGTGCGCCGCCGGGCCAAGGGCGACCCGGGCGTGATCGTCAAGGGCGTCGAGGACGTCTGGGTCAAGCTGTCCCGCTGCTGCACCCCGGTGCCGGGCGACCCGATCGTCGGCTTCGTCACCCGCGGCAACGGCGTCTCGGTGCACCGCGCCGACTGCGTCAACGTCGAGGCGCTGAGCCAGCAGCCGGAGCGGATCATCGAGGTCGAGTGGGCGGCCACCCAGTCCTCGGTCTTCCTGGTGGCCATCCAGGTCGAGGCGCTGGACCGCTCCCGCCTGCTCTCGGACGTCACCCGGGTGCTCTCCGACCAGCACGTCAACATCCTGTCGGCGGCGGTCCAGACCTCCCGGGACCGGGTGGCGATGAGCCGCTTCACCTTCGAGATGGGCGACCCGAAGCACCTGGGCCACGTGCTCAAGGCGGTGCGCGGCGTCGAGGGCGTGTACGACGTCTACCGCGTGACCTCGGCCCGCAAGTAGCGCGGGAACGCCGAAAGGCCCCCGGGGGAGCACCCCGGGGGCCTTTCGGCGTTCATCGGCTCACCGGATCAGCCGCTGAACTCCTCCTGGCTGCGGTGCGCCTGCTCCAGCAGGGTCTGCACACCGGCCAGCTCGGACTCCAGCTTGGCGACCTTGGAGGCGTTGCCCGCCGCGCGGGCCTTGTCCAGGTCGGCCTGGATCTTGTCGGCCTTCGCCTGGAACAGGCCCACCATGCCGGCCGCGCGGGCCTTGGCCTCCGGGTTGGAGCGCTTCCACTCGGCGTCCTCGGCCTCGCGGATGGCCCGCTCGACCGCGTTCAGCCGGCCGTCCAGCTTCGGACGGACGTCGCGCGGCACGTGCCCGATCGCCTCCCAGCGCTCGTTGACCTCGCGCAGCGCGGCCTTGGCGGCCTTCAGGTCGGTGATCGGCAGGATCGCCTCGGCCTCGACGGCCAGCGCCTCCTTGAGCTTCTGGTTCTCCACCTGCTCGGCGTCCCGCTCGCTGAACACCGCGGAACGGGCCTGGAAGAAGACGTCCTGCGCGCCGCGGAACCGCGCCCACAGCTCGTCCTCGATGTCCCGCTGGGCCCGGCCGGCGGCCTTCCAGCGCGCCATCAGGTCGCGGTAGGCGGCCGCGGTGCTGCCCCACTCGGTGGACGAGGACAGCGCCTCGGCCTCGGCGACCAGCGCCTCCTTGGTCTGCCGGGCCTGCTCGCGGTCGGCGTCCAGGGCGGCGAAGTGCCCCTTGCGGTGCTTGGAGAAGACCGAGCGGGCGTGCGAGAAGCGGTGCCACAGCTCGTCGTCGCTCTTGCGGTCCAGCCGGGGCAGGCCCTTCCAGGTGTCCACCAGCGCGCGCAGCCGGTCCCCGGCCTCCCGCCACTGGGTGGACTCGGCGAGCTGCTCGGCCTCCGAGACCAGGGCCTCCTTGGCGGCGCGGGTCTCGTCCTGCGCCTTGGCGCGGGCCGCCTTGCGCTCCTCGCGCCGGCTCTCGATGTCGGCGGCGAGGGTGTCCAGCCGCTTGGCCAGGGCGTCCAGGTCGCCGACCGCGTGCCCCTCGGTGACCTGCGCGCGCAGGTGCTCCAGCGCGGTCTGGGCGTCCTTGGCGGCCAGGTCGGTGGTGCGCACCCGCTTCTCCAGCAGGCCGATCTCCACCTCGATGCCCTGGTACTTGCGCTCGAAGTAGGCCAGGGCCTCCTCGGGCGAGCCGGCCTGCCAGGAACCGACGACGCGTTCGCCGTCCGCCGTCCTGACGTAGACCGTGCCCTGCTCGTCGACACGGCCCCACGGGTCGCTGCTCATAGCGCGTCCTCCACATGACGTCGCGCCCGCGCCGGGGCGGCGCGCGTCCGTCGTCCACAGTTGATGTGCGGCGGACCGAAGAGTCCGCCGTCCCCGTCCGCCGTACTGTGCTGCCGAGGGTGGATCGGCTGGGCGGGTCCGGGCACCCTACACAACGCCAACATAGGCGACCAGGCCCGGTGCTGTCCGCATCCGGGCCGGGCGATTTCGGGCCGGGGCCGGGCGGGGGCGGACTCGCCACCCGCCGCCGGCGGCCCCGGAGTTGGTCAACCCTTCGACACGGTAACCGAGTTGAAGGTGACATCGGCCATCGGGTGGCCGTCCGGAGCGCCCTCCAGGGTGCCCGCGGCGGCGATCTTCTGCACCACGTCCAGGCCGCCGGTGATCTTGCCGAACGGGATGTAGCTCGGCGGCAGCTTGGTGTCCTTGTAGACCAGGAAGAACTGGCTCCCGTTGGTGTCCGGGCCGGAGTTGGCCATCGCCACGGTGCCCGCCGGGTACGTCGCGCCGGACAGGTTCTCGTCCTTGAACTGGTAGCCGGGGCCGCCGGTGCCGCCCGGGACGGTCGCACTGGCGGTCGGGTCGCCGCACTGCAGCACGAAGATGCCGTCGGTGGTCAGGCGGTGGCACTTGGTGTGATCGAAGAAGTGCTCGCCGGCCAGGAAGTTGAAGGAGTTCACGGTGTGCGGCGCCTTGGCCGCGTCCAGCGCGATCGTCACCTTGCCGCAGTTGGAGTCCAGCGCCATCGTGTACGAGGCGGCCTGGTCGACGGACATGGCCGGCTCGGCCTTCCACTGCTTGCCGTTGGGGGCGCCCGGCGCCGGGTCGGTGCAGCCCTCGACCGGCTTGCGGGTCGGCATCGCCGGCTCGGTCGGCTGGGTCGGCGCGGACTGCGGGGTGGAGGCGGCGGAGACGTCCTTCTTGTCGTCCTTGTCCGAGCTGAACGCGCCGCTGCCCACCAGCGCGCCACCGCCGGCCAGCACCACGACGGCGAGCGAGGCGCCCAGGATCGTGTTGCGACGCCTGCGGGCGGCCGCCGCGGTGGCGCGGCGCTCCATCTGGCGCTCGTACTTCTCGCGGGCGAGCTGCCGCCGCCGCTGTTCGCTGCTGACCACCGGCCGTGTCTCCTGAGGATGTGCGGAAGAAGTGGATGGATTCCGAACCGGATCATCGCATCCATCGGCGGCCAAGTGTAGGGACCGGGCCCGTAAGAACGCGGTGAACCTGTCAGGCGGCACCGGCCCGGCACCGCTATCTGGTTCGCAACCGGGCCCGAACCGCCGGTAGGCTGCCTTTACATCTTCGTAGCCACACCCCGTACGCGTAGCTGCACGTCGTAGCCGCCGCCGACCAGATCACCAGAGGACGCGCGTGTTCATCGCCGGATTCCCCGCAGGAGCCTGGGGCACCAACTGCTACCTGGTCGCCCCCGCGGCGGGCGAGGAGTGCGTCATCGTCGATCCGGGCCACCAGGCGGCCCGCGGGGTCGAGGAGCTGATCCGCGAGCACGGGCTCAAGCCCGTCGCCGTGCTGCTCACGCACGGGCACATCGACCACGTGGCCTCGGTGGTCCCGGTCTGCGGCGCCCGTGGCGTCCCGGCCTGGATCCACCCCGAGGACCGGTACATGATGTCCGACCCGGAGAAGGCGCTCGGCCGCTCCCTGGGCACCCAGCTGATGGGCGAGCTCACCGTCGGCGAGCCGGACGACGTGCGCGAACTGACCGACGGCTCCGTGCTGGAGCTGGCCGGCCTGCGGCTCACCGTGGACCACGCCCCGGGCCATACCGGGGGGTCGGTGACCTTCCGGACGCCCGGTGCCGAGGACCTCCCCCCGGTGCTGTTCTCGGGCGACCTGCTGTTCGCCGGCTCCATCGGGCGTACCGACCTCCCGGGCGGGGACAGCGATGCGATCATGCGCTCGCTGGCCCGGGTGTGCCTGCCCCTCGACGATTCCACCGTGGTCCTCTCCGGCCACGGCGGTCAGACCACCATCGGCCGCGAGCGCGCCGCCAACCCCTACCTCCGACAGGCAGCGGGGGCGGCCGGCGCCCCGGCTTTCCCGCGACGAGGAATGTGACGGATAGAGAAGTTGAGCACCTTCACCGCCCCCAAGGGCACCTACGACCTGCTGCCCCCCAGCTCCGCGACCTTCCTGGCGATCCGCGAGCGCATCGCCGCCCCCGCCCGGCGGGCCGGCTACGGCTACATCGAGACCCCGGTCTTCGAGGACGTGAAGCTGTTCTCCCGCGGCGTCGGCGAGTCCACCGACATCGTCACCAAGGAGATGTACAACCTCACCACCAAGGGCGGTGACGAGCTCGCGCTGCGCCCCGAGGGCACCGCCTCGGTGCTGCGCGCCGCCCTCCAGGCCAATCTGCACAAGCAGGGCAACCTGCCGGTCAAGCTCTGGTACTCCGGCTCGTACTACCGCTACGAGCGCGCCCAGAAGGGCCGCTACCGCCAGTTCTCCCAGGTCGGCGCCGAGGCGATCGGCGCCGAGGACCCGGCGCTGGACGCCGAGCTGATCATCCTGGCCGACGACGCCTTCCGCTCGCTGGGGCTGAGCGACTACTCGCTGCTGCTCAACAGCCTCGGCGACAAGCAGTGCCGCCCGGTCTACCGCGCCGCCCTGATCGAGTTCCTCACCGGCCTCGACCTGGACGAGGAGACCCGCCGCCGCGCCGAGATCAACCCGCTGCGCGTCCTCGACGACAAGCGCAAGGACGTCCAGGACCAGCTGGTCGGCGCCCCGATGCTGCGCGACTTCCTCTGCGAGGACTGCAAGGCCTACGACGAGAAGGTGCGCGAGCTGCTCACCGCCAACGGCGTGGCCTTCGTCGACGACCCGAAGCTGGTCCGCGGCCTGGACTACTACACCCGCACCACCTTCGAGTTCGTGCACAACGGCCTCGGCGCCCAGTCCGCGATCGGCGGCGGCGGCCGCTACGACGGCCTGTCCGAGATGATCGGCGGCCCCGCGCTGCCGTCCGTCGGCTGGGCCCTCGGCGTCGACCGCACCTTCCTCGCGCTGGAGGCCGAGGGCGTCGCCCTCGACCTGCCGGCCGCCACCGCCGTCTACGCCGTCGCGCTCGGCGAGGAGGCCAAGAACACCCTGTTCGCCAAGGTGGTCGAGCTGCGCCGGGCCGGCGTCGCCACCGACCTCGCCTTCGGCGTCAAGAGCATCAAGAACGCCATGAAGTCCGCCGACCGGTCCGGCGCCCGCTTCGCCCTGATCGCCGGGGACCGGGACCTCGCCGAGGGCGTCGTCCAGCTCAAGGACATGAACACCGGCGAGCAGACCCCCGTCGCCCTCGACGCACTCGTCACCACCCTGAAGGAGAAGCAGCTGTGATCCGCACGCACGACGCGGGCACGCTCCGCCCGGAGCACGCAGACACCACCGTCACCCTGGCCGGCTGGGTCGCCCGCCGCCGCGACCACGGCGGCGTCGCCTTCATCGACCTGCGCGACGCCTCCGGCACCGTGCAGATCGTGGTCCGCGACCTCGACTCCGTCCACGGCCTGCGCGCCGAGTACTGCGTCAAGGTCGTCGGCGACGTCCGCGTCCGCCCCGAGGGCAACGAGAACCCGGACATCCCGACCGGTGCCGTCGAGGTCGTCGTCAGCGAGATCGAGGTGCTCTCCGAGGCCGCCCCGCTGCCCTTCCCGGTCGCCGAGTACGAGCCGGGCACGGTCAACGAGGAGGTCCGGCTGCGCTACCGCTACCTGGACCTGCGCCGCGAGGGCCCGGCCAAGGGCCTGCGGCTGCGCTCCAAGGTCAACAACATCATCCGCCGGGTGATGGAGGAGAACGACTTCCTCGACATCGAGACGCCGTACCTCACCCGCTCCACCCCCGAGGGCGCCCGCGACTTCCTCGTCCCGGTCCGCCTGCAGCCCGGCCACTGGTACGCCCTGCCGCAGTCGCCCCAGCTGTTCAAGCAGCTGCTGATGGTGGCCGGCATGGAGCGCTACTACCAGATCGCCCGCTGCTTCCGCGACGAGGACTTCCGCGCCGACCGGCAGCCGGAGTTCACCCAGCTGGACATCGAGGCCTCGTTCGTCGACCAGGAGGACATCCTGGCCCTCGGCGAGAAGATCGTCGGCGCCATCTGGCGCGAGGTCCACGGCTACGAGATCCCGAACCCGCTGCCGCGCATGACCTACGCGGACGCCATGGGCCGCTACGGCTCCGACAAGCCGGACGTCCGCTTCGGCCAGGAACTCACCGACCTCACCGAGTACTTCAAGGGCACCGAGTTCCGCGTCTTCCAGGCCCCGTACGTCGGTGCCGTGGTCATGCCCGGCGGCGCCTCGCAGCCGCGCAAGCAGCTCGACGCCTGGCAGGACTGGGCCAAGGCGCGAGGCGCCAAGGGCCTCGCCTACGTGCTCATCGACGCCGAGACCGGCGAGCTGCGCGGCCCGGTCGCCAAGAACCTCTCCGAGGAGCACCTGGCCGGCCTCGCCGCCGCCGCGGGCGCCAAGAACGGCGACGCCGTCTTCTTCGCCGCCGGCAAGGAGCGCGCCTCGCAGGAGCTGCTGGGCGCCGCCCGTCTGGAGATCGGCAAGCGCTGCGGGCTGATCGACGAGTCCCAGTGGGCCTTCCTCTGGGTCGTCGACTTCCCGATGTTCGAGCCGATCGAGGACGACAAGGGCCAGTTCCAGGGCTGGCACGCGGTGCACCACCCGTTCACCGCCCCGACCCCGGAGTCGCTGGACACCTTCGACACCGACCCGGGCGCGGCCCTGTCCAACGCCTACGACCTGGTCCTCAACGGCTCGGAGCTGGGCGGCGGTTCGATCCGTATCCACCAGCGGGACGTCCAGAAGCGGGCGTTCGACGCGATCGGCCTCTCCGAGGAGGAGGCGGCCTCGCAGTTCGGCTTCCTGCTGGACGCCTTCAACTACGGCCCGCCGCCGCACGGTGGCGTCGCCTTCGGCCTGGACCGCATCGTCACCCTGCTCGGCGGGTACGACACCATCCGGGACGTCATCGCCTTCCCGAAGACGTCCACCGGCGGCGACCCGCTGACCGGCGCCCCGACCCCGATCACCCCGGCGCAGCGCCGCGAGGCCGGCGTGGACGCCAAGCCCAAGGTGCGCGAGGACGCCAAGTCCGAGGCGCAGCCGGAGAGCTGACGCCGCGTCATCCGCTAACCTGCAACGGCCCCGGACGGTCCACCCACCGTCCGGGGCCGGTCCACAACGGTGTGCGACACAGGGAGGGTTGACCCATGCGGGTCACAACGAGAGTGGAAGACCCGGGGGATGCCCCGGCGACCAGACGGGTCCACATGGCCGCGTTCCCCGGCCCGGACGAGGCGGACCTGGTGGACGCGCTGCGCCGCGATCCCGCCTGGCTGCCCGGTCTGTCGATCGTGGCCGTGGACGGTGCCGGGCTGGTGATCGGGCACGCGCTGCTGACCCGGCTGCGGGTCGGCGACGCCGCGACGACCGGTGACGCGCTGGCGCTCGCGCCGGTCGCGGTCGCGCCCGAGTGGCAGCGCCGGGGCGTCGGCGAACTCGTCGTCCGGGCCGCGCTGACGGCGGCCGAGGAGGCGGGGGAGAAGCTGGTGGTCGTCCTCGGCGACCCGGAGTACTACGGGCGGTTCGGCTTCACGCCGGCCGGGCGGCACGAGGTCAGCGGCCCGTTCGAGGTGCCGGAGGCGTACTTCCAGGCTCTGCCGCTGGCGGCGTACGACGGCGGGCCGCGCGGCCTGTGCCGCTACCCGGAGCCGTTCGTCGGCGTGTAGTCCCCGCCCGCCGAAGCCCGTGCGCGACCCGGCCCCGCTCCCCCCGGAGGCCCCGCCCCGGCCTCCGGACCTCCGGCCCACCGACCTCTCCCACCGACCTGCGAAGTCGGCCGCCGGCGCCTACGGTGAGGGATCATCAGGACAGGCGGACGGAGGACCCGGGGTGGCCGAGGAGCAGCGGCAGCGGTTGGCGAAGAAGCCGTACGAGCGGGAGCTGCTGCGGCTGCAGCACGAGCTGGTGAAGCTCCAGGAGTGGGTGCGGGTCACCGGCGCCCGGCTGGTGGTGGTGTTCGAGGGCCGGGACGCGGCGGGCAAGGGCGGCGCGATCAAGCGGGTCACCGAGTACCTGAACCCCCGGATCGCCCGGGTCGCGGCGCTGCCGACGCCGACCGAGCGGCAGAAGTCCCAGTGGTACTTCCAGCGGTACGTCGAGCAGCTGCCGGCGGCCGGCGAGATCGTGCTGTTCGACCGCAGCTGGTACAACCGGGCGGGCGTCGAGCGGGTCATGGGCTTCTGCACCGACGAGGAGTACTGGCAGTTCCTGCACCAGTGCCCGACCTTCGAGCGGATGCTCGTCGAGGCCGGCATCCTGCTGCGCAAGTACTGGTTCTCGGTGAGCGACACCGAGCAGCAGCGGCGATTCCGGGAGCGGCTGGAGGATCCGATGAAGCGCTGGAAGCTCTCCCCGATGGACGTCGAGTCGATCAACCACTGGGAGGACTACTCCCGGGCCAAGGACGAGATGTTCGTCTACACCGACGTCCCGGACTCGCCCTGGCACGTGGTGGAGAGCGACGACAAGCGCCGGGCCCGGATCAACATGATCGCCCACCTGCTCTCCTCGGTGCCGTACCACGAGATCACCCCGCCGAGGATCGAGCTGCCGCCGCGCCCGGCCCCGCGCGGCTACCAGCGGCCGCCCCGGGACCTCCAGAAGTACGTTCCGGACCACGCTGCCAAACTGGAGTAGACGGGGCCTTCCGGGCGCTGCTTCTCGACGAACGGCCCCGCGTGGCGCCCGGGCGTCCACAGGAGGCGCGCTCATGTTCGTTCGTACCGTCTACGCCACCGGGAATCCGGACCGGATCGAGCAGACCCTGGACGGGCTCCGCACCGAGGCGCTGGCGCTGCTGACCGGCCAGCCCGGCTACCGCGGCTACGGGCTGTTCGCCGACCGGACCCTCGGCAAGATCGCGATGGGTTCGTGGTGGGAGTCCGCGGAGGCCGAGCGCGCCAGCGACGCGGCGCTGGGGGAGCGCCGCCGGGAGCTGCTGGCGCCGCTGGCCGGCACCGTGACCACCGATGTCTGGCAGGCCGTGGCGACGGCTCCGCCCGGGTCGGCCGGACCGGGGGCCGGGTTCCGGCTGACGCGGTTCGACGTCGACCCGGCCAGGGTCGACGCGATGGTCGAGGCCTTCCGGGACCGCGCGCTGCCGGGGCTGGAGAAGATGGCCGGGTTCGTGACCGCCGCCATGCTGGTCGACCGCGGCAGCGGGCGCGGTTCGGTGGGCGGGATCTTCGCGGACCAGGAGACCTTCGTGGCCTCGCGCGGGCCGGTCGCCGACACCCGGGCCCGGGCGATCGCCGAGAGCGGCGCGACCCTGCGGTCGCTGGAGGAGTTCGACGTGGTGCTGCTGGACCGCCCCGAGCATCCCGCGCCGTAGTGTCGGGGGCCTCGCATAGGCTTCCGGTGTGGACGAACCGGACCTCTTCACCGCCGCCGCCGAGGAACGCCAGAGCCGGGAGCCCGGCCGGGCGCCGCTGGCCGTGCGGATGCGCCCGCGCACCCTGGACGAGGTCGCCGGGCAGCGGCAGCTGCTGAAGCCCGGCTCGCCGCTGCGCCGGCTGGTCGCGAGCTCGCGCGGGCCGGCGGCCACCAGCTCGGTCATCCTCTGGGGGCCGCCCGGCACCGGCAAGACCACGCTCGCGCACGTGATCAGCCAGGCCGTGGAGGGCCGGTTCGTCGAGCTGTCCGCGATCACCGCCGGGGTCAAGGAGGTCCGGGCGGTGATCGACGGCGCCCGGCGGGCGATCGGCATGTCCGGCCGGGAGACGGTGCTGTTCCTGGACGAGATCCACCGCTTCTCCAAGGCCCAGCAGGACTCGCTGCTGCCGGCCGTCGAGAACCGCTGGGTCACGCTGATCGCGGCGACCACCGAGAACCCGTACTTCTCGGTGATCTCGCCGCTGCTCTCCCGCTCGCTGCTGCTGACCCTGGAGTCGCTGACCGACGAGGACATCCGGGCGCTGCTGCGCCGCGCGGTGGCCGACGAGCGCGGCCTGGAGGGCGCGCTGGAGCTGACCGCGGAGGCCGAGGACCACCTGGTCCGGCTGGCCGGCGGGGACGCCCGGCGGGCGCTCACCACGCTGGAGGCGGCGGCCGGGGCGGCGCTGGAGAAGGGTGAGGCGAGCATCACGCTGGCCACCACCGAGACGGCCGTGAACCAGGCGGCGGTGCGCTACGACAAGGACGGCGACCAGCACTACGACGTGGCCAGCGCGCTGATCAAGTCGATCCGCGGCAGCGACGTCGACGCGACGCTGCACTACCTGGCCCGGATGATCGAGGCGGGGGAGGACCCGCGGTTCATCGCCCGCCGGCTGATGATCTCGGCCAGCGAGGACGTCGGCCTGGCGGACCCGAGCGCGCTGCAGACGGCGGTGGCGGCGGCCCAGGCGGTGGCCCTGATCGGCTTCCCGGAAGCACGGATCATCCTGTCCCAGGCGGCGATCGCGCTCGCCCTGGCGCCCAAGTCCAACTCGGCCTACCTGGCGATCGACGCGGCGCTGGCGGACGTCCGGCAGGGGCTGGCGGGCGCCGTGCCGCCGCACCTGCGGGACGCGCACTACGGCGGCGCGGGCAAGCTCGGCCACGGGCACGGCTACCAGTACCCGCACGACCTGCCCGAGGGCATCGCGACGCAGCAGTACGCGCCGGACGCGGTGCACGGCAAGGAGTACTACCGGCCGAACCGGCGCGGCGGCGAGGTGCGGTACGCGGACACCGTGGAGTGGACGCGCGGGCGGCTGCGCGGGGAGCGCAGGGCGGAGAAGAAGGCCGACTAGCAGCCGGTATACTCGATCGGAGTGCCACGTCCCGGGACGGCGGCGGGGGAGACCCCACCGACCGGCCGCACCAGCGGGGCAATGGCCGTAGACCTCCTCCGGGAGGTCCGCACCAGGAGCGTCGCGCACCGTTTCGGTGTCGCGGACGGCCCGGTTTTCCGGGTCCGCCCGTGTGACCAGCACTTTTCGTGCCCGGCTCCGGAGAGCGGCTGATCCCGTCGCGCAGACGGCGGGGTTTTCTCCGGGTCGCGAGATGCGACCTCCGTCAACACCTGGTGAAGCCGTATTCGTAACTGAGGAAGGTTTGGTTCATGGCGAACCAGAAGCGCCCCAAGGTCAAGATCGCGCGTGCGCTCGGCGTGCCGCTGACCCCGAAGTCCGTCAAGTACTTCGAGGCCCGCCCGTACCCGCCCGGCCAGCACGGCCGTGGTCGCAAGCAGAACTCGGACTACAAGGTCCGTCTGACCGAGAAGCAGCGTCTTCGCGCCCAGTACGACCTGAGCGAGAAGCAGCTGGCCCGCGCGTTCGACCGCGCGAAGAAGGCCGAGGGCAAGACCGGTGAGGCGCTCGTCGCCGAGCTGGAGACCCGCCTCGACGCCCTGGTGCTGCGTTCGGGCATTGCCCGCACCATCTACCAGGCCCGTCAGATGGTCGTCCACGGCCACATCGAGGTCAACGGTGGCAAGGTCAACAAGCCGTCGTTCCAGATGAAGCCGGGCTTCGTGGTGACCGTCCGCGAGCGCAGCAAGGAGAAGGTCCCGTTCCAGGTCGCCCGTGAGGGTGGCTACGCGGGTGAGGGCCAGACCCCGAAGTACCTCGAGGTCAACCTGAAGGCCCTGGCCTTCCGCCTGGACCGTGCGCCGCAGCGCAAGGAGATCCCGGTGATCTGCGACGAGCAGCTGGTCGTCGAGTACTACTCGCGCTGACCCGCGAGCGGTTCCGCACTGCGCGGGACCGGTAGCGAGCCCCCGCCACCTTCCGAGGTGGCGGGGGCTCGCCCCTTTTCCGCTCCGTTTTCCGTTCCGCTTTCCGCACTGCTTTCCGCTCAGACGTCCTCGCCGGTCATCGCGGCGGCCAGCCGCAGGTGCGGGCGGGCCTCCTCGGCGCGGCCCTGGCGCTCCAGGGTGCGGCCGAGCATCAGCCGGGCGTAGTCCTCGGCCGGGTCGGCCTCCAGGATCCGGTGCAACTCGGCCTCGGCGCGGCCGAGTTGGGCGGAGTGGTAGTAGCTGCGGGCGAGCATCAGCCGGACGGAGAGGTTGGCCGGCTCCTCCGCCAGGACGCCTTCGAACAGGCGGGCGGCGTCGGCGTACGCCTTGGAGTCGAAGTAGAACGCCGCGCGGCGGTACTCGTCGTGGACGGCCATGGTGCTCCTTCCGGGTGGTTGCTTGCCTCCTCAAGCAATCGGCAAGCTTCGGCTATTCCGGGCCGCCCCCTCAGCTGTTCGGGACCTCAGCTGTTCGGGACGGGCGCGGGCGCCGGAGCGGGCGGCACCGAGCAGGGGCCGGGGCCGGGCTCCGGGCCCTCCGGCGAGCCGCCGCCGTCCAGTGCCCGGGAGACCGCGGCGTCCAGGTCCAGCCGGGCGCCGGCCCGGTAGCAGTCGTCGAAGGCCTGCTGGGTGAGCCCGGCCCGGGCCCGCTCGGCGCACTCCTGGTGGGTGCCGAAGAACGAGCGCGAGCCCAGGAAGGGCGTGCCGACCGTGCGCCAGATCCGGTGCGCGGCGCCCTGCAGCACCCGGGCCTCGCACAGGTCGGCGGGCTCGCCCGGCCCGGCCGGCTCGGTCTCCAGCAGCGCCAGCAGGTCGATCCCCAGCACGATGCCGAGCAGGTCGCGGAACTGGTGGTTCAGCCGTACGCACTCCCGGGCCAGGGCGCGGGCGGGCTGGATCGCGCCGTCCAGGTAGTGCGAGTACGCCGACGCGTACAGCACGTACGCGTACGCCCACTGCTCGCCGTGCTCCTCGCAGACCTCGCGGGCCTGGCCGAACCAGAGCTCGCCGCTGTCGAGGTCGCCCTGGAACAGGTAGGCGAGGCCCAGCTCGATCATGGCCATCACGACGTTGCTGTTGAGCTCGCCGATCGTCCGGTAGTGCCAGAGCGCCTCCTCGAAGAGCTCGGCGGCGCGCTCCGGCTCGTCGCCGATCAGCGCCGCGCAGCCCTGGCGGTGGACGGCGTAGGCGAGCGCCCGGTCGTCGCCGGTGTCCAGCGCCTGGCGGCGGCACTCCTCCAGGGCCGGGCGGGCGGCCGTGAGGTCGCCCTGGAGGGTGGCCATGTAGCCGGTCACCCACAGCGCCTTGGCGCGGGCCTCGGTGGGTTCGCGGTCCAGCGCCAGCGCGCGGTCCAGCCAGTGCCGGCCCTCGCCGAGGTGGCCGCAGCCGACCCAGAAGAACCAGAGGGTGCCGGCCAGCAGCAGGGCGATCTGCTCCTCGCCGGGCTCGGACAGGCAGAACTCCAGCGCGGCGCGCAGGTTGGTGTGGGCGAGCTGGGTGCGTTCGGCGGTCTCCGCCTGGCGGGGGCCGAACCACTCGACCTCGCCCCAGGTGGCGACGCCCAGGTACCAGTCCCGGTGGCGGCGCAGCAGCCGCTGCTCCTCGCCGGCCGCGCGCAGCCAGTGGCCGCCGTACTCGCGCAGGGTGTCCAGCAGCCGGAAGCGGACGCCGAAGGGGCTGTCCTCGCGCAGCAGGACGGACTTGGCGACGAGTTCGTCCAGCAGGTCGAGCACGTCCTCGGGTTCGATGCCCGCGCCGGCGCAGACGTACTCGGCGGCCTCCAGGTCGAAACTCCCGGCGAAGACCGACAGGCGGGCCCAGAGTAAACGTTCCTGCACCGTGCAGAGCTCGTGACTCCAGCCGATCGTGGTGCGCAGCGTCTGGTGCCGGGGCAGCGCCGTCCGGGAGCCTCCGGTGAGCAGCCGGAACCGGTCGTCCAGCCGCGCGGTGATCTGCTCCACCGACAGCGCGCGCAGCCGCCCGGCCGCCAGCTCCACGGCCAGCGGGATGCCGTCCAGCCGGCGGCAGAGCAGGCCGACCGCCTCCGCGTTGGCCTCGGTGACCTCGAAGGACGGCAGCACCGCCCGGGCCCGGTCGGCGAACAGCCGCACCGCGTCCGGCAGCACGCCCGGGCCCGGGCGCTGCCCCGGCAGGGCGCCGACCGGCAGCGGCGCCAGGGTCAGCAGGTGCTCGCCCGAGGCCCGCAGCACCGAGCGGCTGGTGGTCAGCACCCGCAGGCCGGGCAGGGCCCGCAGCAGGGTGTCCGCCAGCTCGGCGCAGGCCTCCACCAGGTGCTCGCAGCCGTCCAGCACCAGCAGCAGGCGGCGGCCGGCCAGCCGCTCGGCCAGCACGTCCACCGGCGGGCGGGCGGTGCAGTCGGTCAGCCGCAGCGCCTCCAGGACGGCGTGGCCGAGCAGCAGCGGGTCCTGCACCGGGGCCACCTCGACCAGCCAGGTGCCGTCCGGGAAGGCGCCGGCCGCCCGGGCCGCCGCGCGCAGCGCCAGCCGGCTCTTGCCCACCCCGCCCGGGCCGGTCACCGTCACCAGCCGGGCGGCGGCCAACAGGGCCGCCAGCTCGGTCAGTTCGCGCTGCCGCCCGACGAAGCCGGTCACCTCGGCCGGCAGCCGGCCGGGCTCCGGCTCGCGCGGCTGCGCCGCGGGCTGTGCTGTCCAGTCGCCGGCCACGCCCTGCTCCCCGTCGTTCCTCGGCCCGGACCGCTGCGGTCCGGACGTGCGTCCGGGCCGTCCGTGCTGTCGGCCCGCCTGGCAGAACGAGGTGACCGGCCGGTAGGTTACGCGCGGGGATCGCACACCCGACCGGATCGGCGGGGGCGAACGGCCCGGTCCGGATTCCGGGCGCGGGCGCGATAGGGTTCCTTCTGAATACGTGCAAGGCGAGGGAGCGCGCAAAGGTGTCCGTGGGAGAGCTGGCCGGATTGCTCGTCGCCGTGTTCTGGGCGGTCCTGGTCACCCTGCTCGCCGTCGTGCTGGTCCGCCTCTCCCGGGTGCTGAAGGAGGCCGCCGTCCTGGTCTCCGCCGTCACCGAGCAGGCCGTGCCGCTGCTGTCCGAGGCGGGCGCCGCGGTGCGCAGCGCCAACCAGCAGCTGGAACGGGTGGACGAGATCACCGCCAACGTGCAGGATGCCGCCGCCAACGCCAACGCGCTGTCCTCCACCGTGGCCGCCACCCTCGGCGGGCCGCTGGTGAAGGTCGCGGCGTTCAGCTACGGCGTCCGCAAGGCGGTCGCCAAGCAGCAGGGCGGCGGGCTGCCGAACGTGCCGCTGCAGAGCGGCGAGCGCGAGGAGCTGGCCCGGCTGATCCGGGCCGAGGTGCGCGCCGCCACGGCGCCCCGCGGCGGCCTGCTCTCCCGGGTCCGGCGAGCGGTGAGGGGCTGACGGCATGGCACGCATCTTCTGGATGGCGGTCGGCGCCGGCGCCACCGTCTGGGTCATGAAGAAGGCCAACGAGGCGGCCCAGCGGCTCACCCCCGAAAGCCTCTCCGGCACCGCCGCGCGCGGTGCGCTGCACCTGGGCGACGCGGCCAAGCAGTTCGCGCTGGACGTGCGGGCCGGCATGGCCGAGCGCGAGGAGCAGCTGAAGGACGACCTGGGCCTGCGCGGCACCGCCGTGGTGGAGCCCCGGCGCACCCGCCGGGCCCGCCCGTCGCCCGCCGCCACCCTTCTTGGGAAGCGCTCCGCGCTGCCCCTCTCGGGCGAGCCGCAGTACCGAGCTATCTCGGCGGCGCCCGGTCGCCCGGCCGCCGCCCTGCCCCCGTCCGACAGCATCCGCACCACCCCCCAGACCATCGATGAAACGCCCCGCCGAGCCCTGCCGCGGGGCGGCACCAACCGGAAGGACCACTAATGGAGTCGGCTGAGATCCGCCGCCGCTGGCTGCGCTTCTTCGAGGAGCGCGGCCACACCGTCGTTCCGTCGGCGTCCCTGGTCGCCGACGACCCCACCCTGCTGCTCGTCAACGCCGGCATGGTGCCGTTCAAGCCCTACTTCCTGGGCGAGGTCAAGCCGCAGTTCTCGCGCGCCACCAGCGTCCAGAAGTGCGTGCGCACGCTGGACATCGAGGAGGTCGGGAAGACCACCCGGCACGGCTCCTTCTTCCAGATGTGCGGCAACTTCTCCTTCGGCGACTACTTCAAGGAAGGGGCCATCAAGTTCGCGTGGGAGCTGCTCACCACTCCCGTCGCGGACGGCGGCTACGGCCTGGAGAAGGAGAAGCTCTGGATCACCGTCTACAAGGACGACGACGAGGCCGAGCAGATCTGGCGTGACGTCATCGGCGTGCCCTCGGAGCGCATCCAGCGCCTGGGCATGAAGGACAACTTCTGGTCGATGGGCGTCCCCGGCCCGTGCGGCCCGTGCTCGGAGATCAACTACGACCGCGGCCCCGCGTACGGCGAGGAGGGCGGCCCGGCGGTCAACGGCGAGCGCTACCTGGAGATCTGGAACCTGGTCTTCATGCAGTACGAGCGCGGCCACGGCGACGGCAAGGACGGGTTCGAGATCCTCGGCGACCTGCCGAGCAAGAACATCGACACCGGTCTCGGCCTGGAGCGCCTCGCCGCGATCCTGCAGGGCGTCGACAACCTCTTCGAGATCGACACCAGCCGGATGATCCTCGACCGCGCCGCCGAGCTCACCGGCCACGCCTACGGCGCCGACCACAAGTCGGACGTGTCGCTGCGCGTGGTCACCGACCACATCCGCACCGCGCTGATGCTGGTCGGCGACGGCGTCACCCCCGGCAACGAGGGCCGCGGCTACGTGCTGCGCCGCATCCTGCGCCGCGCCATCCGCAACATGCGCCTGCTGGGCGCGACCGAGCCGGTGGCCAAGGAGCTCATCGACATCGCCATCAAGGCGATGGCCCCGCAGTACCCGGAGCTGGAGAGCGACCGCAAGCGCATCGAGACGGTCGTCGTCGGCGAGGAGGCGGCCTTCCTGCAGACGCTGAAGGCCGGCACCAACCTGCTGGACGCGGCGGTCACCGAGACCAAGCAGTCCGGCGGCGTCGTCCTCTCCGGCGACCAGGCGTTCAAGCTGCACGACACCTACGGCTTCCCGATCGACCTCACCCTGGAGATGGCCGAGGAGCAGGGCCTGCAGGTGGACGAGGCCGGCTTCCGCCGCCTGATGCAGGAGCAGCGGGACCGCGCCAAGGCGGACGCCAAGGCGAAGAAGATGGGCCACGCCGACGTCGCCGCGTACCGTGAGGTCGCCGACAAGTCCGGCGCCAGCGTCTTCACCGGCTACACCCTGACCGAGGGCGAGGCCACCGTGGTCGGCCTGCTGGTGGACGGCGTTCCGGCGCCGGCCGCCTCGGAGGGCGACGAGGTCGAGATCATCCTCGACCGCACCCCGTTCTACGCCGAGGGCGGCGGCCAGCTCGCCGACCAGGGCCGGATCCGGCTGGAGTCCGGCGCGGTGGTGGAGATCCGCGACGTGCAGCAGCCCGTCCCGGGCGTGGTCGTGCACTCCGGCGGCGTGCTGTTCGGCGAGGTCGTGCTCGGCGCCTCGGCGTACGCCACGATCGACACCGACCGCCGCCGGGCGATCGCCCGGGCCCACTCGGCCACCCACCTGACCCACCAGGCGCTGCGCGACGCGCTCGGCCCGACCGCCGCCCAGGCCGGTTCGGAGAACGCCCCCGGCCGCTTCCGCTTCGACTTCGGCTCGCCCGCGGCCGTCCCGGGCAGCGTGCTGGTCGACGTCGAGCAGAAGATCAACGACGTGCTGGGCCGCGAGCTGGAGGTCACCGCCGAGGTCATGACGATGGACCAGGCCCGCAAGGCCGGCGCCATCGCGATGTTCGGCGAGAAGTACGGCGACGAGGTGCGCGTCGTCACCATCGGCGACTTCTCCAAGGAGCTGTGCGGTGGCACGCACGTCGGCAACACCGCCCAGCTGGGCCTGGTGAAGCTGCTCGGCGAGTCCTCGATCGGCTCCGGCGTGCGCCGGGTGGAGGCGCTGGTCGGCGTCGACGCGTACAAGTTCCTGGCCCGTGAGCACACCGTGGTCGCCCAGCTGACCGAGCTGGTCAAGGGCCGTCCGGAGGAGCTGCCGGAGAAGATCTCGGGCATGCTCGCCAAGCTCAAGGATGCCGAGAAGGAGATCGAGCGCTTCCGCGCCGAGAAGGTGCTGGCCGCCGCGGCGGGCCTGGCCGACTCGGCCGAGGACGTCCACGGCATCGCCGTGGTCGCCGCCCAGGTCGCCGACGGCGTGGGCGCGGACGAGCTGCGCAAGCTGGTGCTGGACGTGCGCGGCCGCCTCGGCTCGCGCCCGGCCGTGGTCGCCGCGTTCACCGTGGCGAACGACCGCCCGCTGACCGTGATCGCCACCAACGAGGACGCCCGCGGCCGCGGCATCAAGGCCGGCGAGCTGGTCCGGACCGCCGCCAAGACCCTCGGCGGCGGCGGTGGCGGCAAGGACGACGTCGCCCAGGGCGGCGGCACCAACCCGGCGGCGATCGGCGAGGCCGTCGCCGCGGTGCGCGGCCTGGTCGCGGAGCGCGCCTCCTGATGATCGAGCAGGAGCCGAAGCCCTTTCGTCGCGGCCGGCGGATCGCCGTCGACGTCGGCGACGCCCGGATCGGGGTCGCGTCCTGCGACCCCGACGGGGTGCTCGCCACGCCGGTGGAGACCGTGCCCGCCGGGGTGAAGTCGCAGGCCAGGATCGCCGCGATCGTCGAGGAGTACGACGCGATCGAGGTGATCGTGGGGCTGCCGCGCTCGCTGAGCGGCAAGGAGGGCCCGGCGGCCGAGAAGGTCCGCGCGTACTGCGCGCGGCTGGCCAACCGGCTCTACCCGGTGCCGGTGCGGCTGGTGGACGAGCGGATGACGACCGTCACCGCGACCCACGGGCTGCGCGCTTCGGGGGTCAAGGCGAAGAAGGGCCGCTCGGTGGTCGACCAGGCCGCCGCGGTGGTGATCCTGCAGACCGCCCTTGAGTCCGAACGGGTGAGCGGAAGGCCGCCCGGTGAGAGCGTCGAGGCGGCGGGCTGACCGGCCTGGTCTAACGTCCCGTCGAGGGGTCCGTGCGGACGCGTCCGCACGGACCCCTCTTCGTTCGTGTCCGGTTTCCTCCCGTGTCGTGGTGGCCTTTCGGATCGACCTCCGATCGGCGCTGATCGAGGCGGACGGATCCGGGCCGGTTCGAGACCGCCGAGGGGACGCCCGCCATGACCGACCAGGACTGCCACCCGGGGCTCACGCCCGGCCACCTGGGTGCGCCGGTGTGGGAGCCGGAGGGTCGGCCGCCGTCCGCGCCCCGTCCGCGCTCCGATGCGCCCGATCCGCACCGACGGCGTAACGGGCTGGCCTGCGGGCTCACCGCGCTCGCCCTGGTCGCGGTGATCGGCGGGGTCGGACTGACCGGCTACACCTGGTTCCAGGGGCAGCGCCGGCCGGCGGCCGCCGCCGACTACGCCGGGCAGGGCAGCGGCAGCGTCCAGGTCTCGGTGCCCGAGGGCGCCGGCCTGACCCAGATCGCCTCCGCGCTGGTCCGCAACGGGGTGGTGGCCAGCTCGCTCGCCTTCACGCGGGCGGCGAAGGGCAGCGCGGCGGCCGCCGGGCGCATCCAGCCGGGGACGTACACCCTCAAGCTGAAGATGTCGGCCGCGGCCGCGCTCGCCGTCCTGATCGACCCGGCCAACGCCAACGGCCTGACCATTCCCGAGGGTTGGCGCGGCTACCAGATCTACGCGGCGATCGACAAGAAGCTGAACCTGCCCGAGGGCACCACCCAGCGCACCGCGAAGGAGCAGAGCGCCGAGCTGGGCCTGCCGGAGTTCGCGGCCGGCAGCCCCGAGGGCTACCTGTTCCCGGCGACGTACAGCGTCACCGAGGGCACCACCGCGCTCGACCTGCTCAAGCAGATGGTCGAGCGGGCCGGCAAGGAGTTCAGCCGGGACGACGCCGACATCGTCGCCCAGACCCTCGGGCAGAGCCTGTACGGGCTGGTCACCGTGGCCAGCATGGTCCAGGGCGAGGCCGACAACACCGAGGACATGGGCCGGGTGGCCCGGGTGATCTACAACCGGCTGGCCAAGGGCATGCCGCTGCAGCTGGACTCCACCATCAACTACGCGCTCGGCCGTTCGACGCTGAACACCACCGTCACCGAGACCAAGCTCGACTCCCCGTACAACACCTACCTGCACGCCGGGCTGCCGCCGACCCCGATCTCCAACCCCGGGCGGCAGGCGATCATGGCGGCGCTGGACCCGACGCCGGGGGACTGGCTCTACTTCGTCACCGTGAAGCCGGGGGACACCCGCTTCACCGACAGCTTCGAGGTGCAGCAGCGCAACGTGGCGGAGTTCAACGCCAACCGGGCGGCGGCGCCGGGCGCTTCGTCGTCCGCGTCGGCCGCCGCCTCGGCGTCGGCCCAGCCCTCCGCCCAGCCCTCCGCCCCGGCCCAGGTGCCCGGCACGGGGACGCCGTAGCGGACGGTGGCCGCGGGTGAGGTCGGGCACTGACGGTACGTCCGCCCTGCCGGAGGCCCGGCTGCGGTACGGTAACGTCTCCTCCCAGGCGTTGCGCTAGCACGCCGGTTCGAGAATCAGCCGGGACGGCGTCCCGGACGGCCGGTCCGATCCGTCGGTCGTCACTGTCGGTTAAGGGGATCAATGACCGATCTGGGTCGGGGCTACGGCCCCCAGGGCGAGCCGTGGCACCCCGGTGATCCCGGGTACGGCGGCCAGCAGCCGGTCCCCGGCCAGCAGGACGGCCAGTGGCAGCAGCAGTACCAGCAGCCCCAGCAGCAGGGTTACCAGCAGCCGATGGCCCCGCAGGGCCAGTACCCGCAGCAGCAGGCGCCCCAGCCGATGTCGCCGCAGATGTCGCAGCAGGGCTACCCGCAGGGCGGCGGCCAGTACGGCCAGCAGCAGGGCTACCAGGGCGGGCAGCAGGCGTACCCGCAGCAGGGCCAGAGTTTCGGCGGGCAGCAGGGCTTCCAGCCGCAGGCGCCGCAGCAGGGGCAGTACCCGCAGCAGCAGATGCCCCAGCAGATGTCGCAGCCGATGCCGCAGCAGGGCTACCCGCAGGGCGGCGGCCAGTACGGGCAGCAGCAGATGCCCCAGCAGGTCCAGCAGGCTCAGCAGCCCGAGCCGGTGTCCGGTCCCGGCCCGGACGGCATCGACTGGGAGGCCGAGGCCGCCGCGCTGGAGGCCGGCGCCGACCCGGTCGGCGGCGCGCACGAGGCCGAGGCCGAGGAGTGGGACGGCCACCCCGAGGACCACCTGGACGGCCACCACGAGGACGGCGCGTACCTCGAGGAGGAGGCCGAGCACGAGGGCGGCTTCCTCGGCGTGGAGGACGAGTCCCGCGACGCGAAGAAGAAGCGCAAGGAGAAGAGCAAGAAGTCGGGCCGGCGCAACGGCGGGGCCTGCCTGGTGGTCGCGCTGGTGCTGCTCGGCGCCGTGGGCGGCGCCGGCTGGTGGGGCTACGGCTTCTACCAGGACCACTTCGGCCCGCCGCCGGACTTCTCCGGCGAGGGCAGCGGCAGCGTGCAGGTCGAGGTCGAGAAGGGCGCGGTCGGCGGGCAGATCGGCCTGAAGCTGAAGAACGCCGGCGTGGTCAAGAGCGTCGACGCCTTCACCAAGGCCTGCGACGCCGACAAGAAGTGCCAGAACATCCAGCCGGGCTTCTACGCGCTGAAGAAGGAGATGTCGGCGGCCTCCGCCGTGCAGTCCCTGGTCGACCAGATGGGCGGCGCCGCGCTGGTGCTGCCCGAGGGGCTCAACTCCAGCGAGATCTACGCCAAGATCGACGGGAAGCTGAAGCTGGCGCCGGGCACCACGGCCGGTGTCGCCAAGGCCCAGGCCGGCAGCCTCGGCTTGCCCGCGTACGCGAACGGCAACGTCGAGGGCTTCCTCTGGCCGACGCGCTACAACATCTCCGACGGCATGAAGCCCGAGGACCTGCTCAAGCAGATGGTCAAGAACGCCACCGAGAAGTACGCGAACCTGGACGCCCAGGCCTCCCAGGCGGGCCTCAAGAACGGCTACGAGGTGCTCATCGAGGCGAGCATCCTGCAGCGCGAGGGCAACAACGTCGGGGACTTCGCCAAGATGGCCAAGACCATCCAGAACCGGCTGGCCAACGAGCCCGAGACCCACCACCGGCTCGGCATGGACACCACGCTGCAGTACTCGCTGGGCCGCAAGGAGCTCACCAAGAAGGACATGGACGACGCGTCCAACAAGTACAACACCTACCTCAACGCGGGCCTGCCGCCGACGCCGATCTCCAACCCCGGCGACGACGCGATCAACGCGGTGCTGCACCCGGCGGACGGCAAGTGGCTGTACTTCATCGCGATGTCCGCGAGCGACACCCGGTTCGCCGAGACGGCCAAGGAGCACTACGCCAACGTCGAGGAGTACTGCAAGAACGCCGGCCAGGGCTTCGACAAGGAGCGCGGCCACTGCACCAGCAAGTAGCCCCGGTTCGAAGGACGCCCACGGAGAGGCAGCGTTGACCAGCAAGCACCGGGCGGCCGTCCTCGGCTCGCCGATCGCCCACTCGCTCTCGCCGGACCTGCACCGGGCCGCCTTCGCGGCGCTCGGGCTGGACGGCTGGCGCTACGACCGCTTCGAGGTCGACGAGGCCGGGCTGCCCGGCTTCCTCGCCGGGCTGGACGAGGCCGAGTGGGCGGGGCTGTCGCTGACCATGCCGCTCAAGCGGGCCGTCATCCCGCTGCTCGACGAGGTGAGCGCGACGGCCCGCTCGGTGGACGCCGTCAACACCGTGGTGTTCACCGCGGACGGACGGCGCACCGGGGACAACACCGACGTCCCCGGCCTGGTGAACGCGCTGCGCGAGCGGGGGATCACCGAGGTGCCCGAGGCGGCCGTGCTCGGCGCCGGGGCGACCGCCTCCTCGGCGCTGGCGGCGCTCGCCCAGATCTGCTCCGGCGAGGTCACCGTCTACGTCCGCAGCCCCGAACGGGCGCGGGAGATGGCCGAGTTGGGCGAGCGGCTGGGCGTCGCGGTGCGCACCGCCGACTGGGCCCGCGGAGCCGAGGCGCTGGCGCGGCCGCTGACCGTCTCCACCACGCCGGTCGGCGCCACGGACGGCTTCGCCGCGGCGCTGCCGGGCGCGCCGGGCGCGCTGTTCGACGTGCTCTACCACCCGTGGCCGACCGCGCTGGCCGCCGCCTGCGCCGAGCGCGGGGCCACCGTGCTCGGCGGGCTGGACCTCCTGGTGCACCAGGCGGTGCTGCAGAGCGAGGCCTTCACCGGGCGCACGCCGGGCCCGCTGGCCGCGATGCGCGAAGCGGGGGAGAAGGCGCTCGCCGGGCAGTGACCGGCCGGGCACCGACCGGCCGCGCCGGTCCGAGGTGTGTCCACTTGCTGTCCGGCACGCGGACTGCGGCCCCGGTGCGCCGCCGCGGCATGAAAGGATTCGGACAGAAGGCACGCCCGGGCGGGCCCCGGCGGTGCCGTGGGCCGGTCCGCTGATGAAGGAGCTCCGTTGGGTACGTTGCGCTGGCTGACGGCGGGGGAGTCGCACGGCCCCGCACTCGTCGCGACGCTGGAGGGCCTGCCCGCCGGTGTACCGGTCACCACCGCCGTGGTGGCCGACGCGCTGGCGCGCCGCCGGCTCGGTTACGGCCGCGGCGCGCGGATGAAGTTCGAACAGGACGAGGTGACCTTCCTCGGCGGCGTCCGGCACGGCCTGACCATGGGCAGCCCGGTCGCGATCATGGTCGGCAACACCGAGTGGCCGAAGTGGGAGCAGGTCATGTCGGCCGACCCGGTCGACCCCGAGGTGCTGGCTGGCCTGGCCCGCAACGAGGCGCTCACCCGCCCCCGGCCCGGCCACGCGGACCTGGCCGGCATGCAGAAGTACTCGATCGAGGAGGCCCGGCCGATCCTGGAGCGCGCCAGCGCCCGGGAGACCGCCGCCCGCGTCGCGCTGGGCGCCGTCGCGCGCGCCTACCTGCGCGAGGTGGCCGGGATCGAGATCGTCAGCCACGTGGTCGAGCTGGCCGCCGCCAAGGCCCCGGCCGGCGTGCTGCCGCTGCCCTCGGACGAGCCCCGGCTGGACGCCGACCCGGTGCGCTGCCTGGACGCCGACGCCTCGAAGGCGATGGTCGCCGAGATCGACCAGGCCCACAAGGACGGCGACACCCTCGGCGGCGTGGTCGAGGTGCTGGCGTACGGCGTGCCGGTGGGCCTCGGCTCGCACGTGCACTGGGACCGCCGCCTCGACGCGCGGCTGGCCGCCGCGCTGATGGGCATCCAGGCGATCAAGGGCGTCGAGGTCGGCGACGGCTTCGAGCTGGCCCGGGTGCCCGGCTCGAAGGCGCACGACGAGATCGTGCCGACCCCCGAGGGCGTCAAGCGCACCTCCGGACGGGCCGGCGGCACCGAGGGCGGCCTGTCCACCGGCGAGGTGCTGCGGGTGCGCGCCGCGATGAAGCCGATCGCCACCGTGCCGCGGGCGCTGCAGACCCTGGACGTGCGGACCGGCGAGCCGGCCAAGGCGCACCACCAGCGGTCGGACGTCTGCGCCGTGCCGGCCGCCGGCATCGTCGCCGAGGCGATGGTCGCGCTGGTGCTGGCCGACGCGGTGAACGAGAAGTTCGGCGGCGACCACGTGTCCGAGACCCGCCGCAACGTGCAGGGCTACCTCGACCACCTGATCGTCCGATGACGAATCCCGTCGTGGTGCTGGTCGGGCCGCCCGGCAGTGGCAAGTCCACCGTCGGGCGGGCCCTGGCCGAGCGCCTGGGCGTCGGCTTCCGGGACACCGACGCCGACATCGAGTCGGCGGCCGGCAAGCCGATCCCGGAGATCTTCATCGACGAGGGCGAGCCGCACTTCCGCGCGCTGGAGGTGGCCGCCGTCCGGGCGGCCGCGACCGGGCACGGCGGCGTGCTGGCGCTCGGCGGCGGCGCGGTGATGGCCGAGGCCACCCGCGAGCTGCTGCGCGAGCTGCCGGTCGTGTTCCTGGAGGTCCCGCTGGCCGACGCCGTCAAGCGGGTCGGCCTGGACGCGCCGCGCCCGCTGCTGGCCGTCAACCCCCGCGCCCGCTGGCGCGAGCTGATGGAGGCCCGCCGCCCCCTCTACCTCGAGGTGGCCACCGCCGTCGTCGACACCGCCGGCCGCACCCCCGAGCAGGTCGCGGACGCCGTACTGGAAGCACTGGAGCTGAAGACCCCCCATGACTGACCCCATCGTCAGGATTCACGTCGGCGGCAGCGCCGGCCACGACCCGTACGACGTGCTGATCGGGCACCAGCTGCTCGGCGAGCTGGCGCCGCTGATCGGCGGCCGGGCGAAGCGGGTCGCGATCATCCACCCGGAGGCGCTGGCCGCCACCGCGGACGCGATCCGCGAGGACCTGGTCGCCGAGGGCTACGAGGCGATCGGCCTGCAGGTGCCGAACGCCGAGGACGCCAAGAGCGCCGAGGTCGCCGCGTACTGCTGGTCGGTGCTCGGGCAGACCGGCTTCACCCGCAGCGACGTGGTCGTCGGCCTCGGCGGCGGTGCCACCACCGACCTGGCCGGCTTCGTCGCCGCGACCTGGCTGCGCGGGGTGCGCTGGGTCTCGATGCCCACCACGCTGCTCGGCATGGTCGACGCGGCCGTGGGCGGCAAGACCGGCATCAACATCGCCGAGGGCAAGAACATGGTCGGCGCCTTCCACCCGCCGGTGGGCGTGCTGGCCGACCTCGGCACCCTGGAGACCGTGCCCAAGCACGACTACGTCTCCGGCCTCGCCGAGGTCATCAAGTGCGGCTTCATCGCCGACCCGGCCATCCTCGACCTGATCGAGGCCGACCCGGAGGGCGCCAAGTCCCCGGCCGGCCCGCACACCGTCGAGCTGATCCGCCGGGCCATCCAGGTCAAGGCCGACGTGGTCTCCGGGGACCTCAAGGAGTCCGGCCGGCGGGAGATCCTCAACTACGGCCACACCCTGGGCCACGCCATCGAGCGGGCCGAGCGGTACAAGTGGCGGCACGGCGCCGCGATCTCCATCGGCATGGTCTTCGCCGCCGAACTCGGCCGCCTGGCGGGCCGGTTGGACGACGAGACGGCCGACCGGCACCGCAGCGTGCTGGCCTCGGTCGGGCTGCCGCTGAGCTACCGGGCGGACGCCTGGCCGAAGTTGCTGGACGCGATGAAGATCGACAAGAAGTCGCGCGGCGACCTCATCCGCTTCATCGTCCTGGACGGCCTCGGCAAGACCTCCGTGCTGGAGGGCCCCGACCCGTCGCTGCTGGTCGCCGCGTACGCCGAGGTCTCCTCGTGACCAGGGTGATGGTGCTCAACGGCCCCAACCTGGGCCGGCTGGGCAGCCGCGAGCCCGACGTCTACGGCGCCACCTCGTACGCCGGGCTGGTCGAGCGCTGCACCGCGCTCGGCAAGGAGTTCGGCTTCGAGGTCGAGGTCCACGAGACCAACTCCGAGCAGCAGATGGTGGAGTGGCTGCACGAGGCGGCGGACGGGCAGGTGCCCGTGGTGATCAACCCGGGCGCGTTCACGCACTACTCGTACGCGATGCGGGACGCCGCCGCGCAGCGCACCGCTCCGCTGATCGAGGTGCACATCTCCAACCCGTACGCCCGGGAGGCGTTCCGGCACACCTCGGTGATCGCCGCGGTGGCCTCCGGCACCATCGCCGGGTTCGGGATCGGCTCGTACGAGCTGGCGCTGCGGGCGCTGGCGGAGCAGCTGACCACGCGCTGAGCGCGGGGGGCGAGGACCGGCCGAGGGCCCGGTGGCGGACTGTGCCCGCCGCCGGGCCGCCGTGTAGTGTCCCCGCTGAGAGGTGTCGGGAGGTTCCGTGACGCAGTACGCCGCAGGCGGGCAGGTCCCGCCGCGTCCCGCGGGTCCGCCGGTGCCGCCGGGGGGCGGTGCGGCGGTGTCGGGTCCGCCGGTGCCGCCGGGGGCGGGGGCGCCCGTTCCGCCGTCACCGCCGACGTCACCGCCGCCCGCGCCGCAGCCCGTGCCTGCGCCCGCGCCGCAGGCCGTGCCTGCGCCCGCGCCGCAGGCCGTGCCTGCGCCCGCGCCGCAGCCCGTGCCTGCGCCCGCGGCGCAGCCCGCGCCGGTGCCCGTTCACGCGACCGTGCAGCTGTCGACCGTGCCCGTTCCGCCCGGCGGCACCGGGCACTTCGTGCTGCCCCCCGGCACGCCCGTCCAGCTGCCCGCCCACCCGCCGCGCCCGCACGCGCCCGCCGGGCCGATCGCGGTGCTGCTGATCGGGCCCGCCGGGGCCGGCAAGACCACCGTCGCCCGGTACTGGGCCGAGCGGCGGCCCACGCCGACCGCCCACGTCAGCCTGGACGACGTCCGCGAGTGGGTGCAGTCCGGCTTCGCCAACCCGCAGGCCGGCTGGAACAACGCCTCCGAGGCGCAGTACCGGCTGGCCCGGCGCACCTGCGGCTTCGCCTGCCGCAACTACCTGGCCAACGGCATCTCGTGCATCATCGACGACGCCGTCTTCCCGGACCGCCCGGCGATCGGCCTCGGCGGCTGGAAGCGGCACATCGGCCCGGGCATGCTCCCGGTCGTGCTGCTGCCGAGCCTGGACTCGGTGCTGCGCCGCAACTCCCGGCGCAGCGGCAACCGGCGGCTCGGCGACGAGGAGGTGGCGCGCATCCACGGGCGGATGGCGGGCTGGTACAACTCCGGGCTGCCGATCATCGACAACTCGTACCTGGACGTCGCCGGGACGGCCGCCGAGCTGGACCGGGTGATCCTGGCGCGGCTGACGGGGATGCCGGTCCGCTGACCTCGGGGGTCCGGGGGCGCCCGGGCTGTCGGTGCCGGCTGGGATGATGGACCGGTCCAGTCGAACCGACCGTGGGGAGTCGCGCCCGTGCCGGAAGGCCACATCATCCACCGTCTCGCCGCCGAGAACCTGAAGGCCTTCGGCGGCCGCGCCGTCCGGGCCGCGAGCCCGCAGGGCCGCTTCGCCGACGAGGCGAAGGTGATCGACGGGCAGCTGCTCACGGGTGCGGAGGCCTTCGGCAAGCACCTGTTCCTCGGCTTCGAGGAGGGCGGCTGGGTGCACGTCCACCTCGGTCTGTACGGCGGCTTCACCTTCGGCACCGGCCCGGCGCCCGAGCCGGTGGGCCTGGTCCGGCTGCGGCTGGAGAACGAGGACGGCTACGCGGACCTGCGCGGTCCCAACACCTGCGCGCTGGTCACCGACGCCGAGAAGGCCGCGGTGGCCGCCCGGCTCGGCCCCGACCCGCTGCGTGCCGACGCCGAGCCGGAGGCCGCCTGGCGGCGGATATCGGGCAGCCGGACGACCGTCGCCGCGCTGCTGATGGACCAGAAGGTGCTGGCCGGGGTGGGCAACGTCTACCGGGCCGAGGTGCTGTTCCGGCACGGCATCGACCCGCACCGGGCCGGGCGGGACCTCACCCGGCGCGAGTGGGACGCGATCTGGGCGGACCTGGTCGCGCTGATGCGCGAGGGCGTCGGGGCCGGCCGGATCGACACCGTCCGCCCGGAGCACACCCCCGAGGCGATGGGCCGTCCGCCGCGGGTGGACGACCACGGCGGCGAGGTGTACGTCTACCGGCGCGCGGCCATGCCGTGCCTGGTCTGCGGCACGGAGGTGCGGACGGAGGAGCACGCCGCGCGGAACCTGTTCTGGTGCCCGTCCTGCCAGCAGGCCTGAGGCCGTCCGGCCGGGCGGGCCGCCGGGTCGGTCGCCGGGTCGGTCGCCGAGTGGGTCAGCAGACGGCGGCGGAGGGCTCGTTGTGCTCCCCGGCGACGCACTCGTCGAGCAGGGGGCGCATGCTCTCGTCCACGAGCCGGTAGCGCACCACGCGGCCGTCCTTGTCCCCGGTGACCACGCCCGCCGTCCGCAGCAGCCGCAGCGCCTGCGAGACGGCGGTGTCGCGCATGCCGGTGGCGACGGCGAGGTCGGACACGGCGAGCGCCCCGGCCCGGTGCAGGGCGAGCAGCAGGGCGAGCCGCCCGGGGTCGGCGAGCAGGGAGAAGCGCTCGGCCCAGGACCGGACGTGCGCGGGATCGCCGATCGCGGCGATGGCCTCGCAGACCCGGTGCCCGTCGATGGTGCGGTGGCCCGCGCGGTCGGCCGGTACGAGATGCATACCGACATTCTGGCAGGGCGGGCCCCTGTCGGCGGTCCGCCCGGGCCGGCGGCGCTACGCCGCCGCGAGCAGCAGGGTGCCGGCGACGGCGAGCCCGGCGCCGACCACCTGGACCGGGCGCAGCCGTTCCTTCAGCAGTCCGCGCGCCAGCAGCGCGGTGACCACCGGGTAGAGCGAGGCGAGCACGGCGGCCACCGCCGCCGAGCCGGCGTGCGCGGCCAGCGCGTACGCGGCGTTCCCGGCGACGTCGGCCAGCCCGACCGCGGTGAGCAGGGGCAGCCGGGAGCGCAGGTCCGGCAGCAGCCCGGCGGTGTCGGCGCCGCGCTGCTCGACCACCAGCGCGGCGCCGCCCACGGCGACGTTGACGAGCCGCTGGACGCACAGCACGAGCAGCAGCCCGCCGCCGGCCGAGGCCCGGGAGAGCAGGGCCATGTTGGCGCCGAAGCCGAACGCGGCGGCCAGGGTGAGCAGCAGGGCCGTGCGGGCGGCGGACGGCCCGCCGCGCTCGGGGCCGCCGGCCAGCACCACGCCGGCCACGGCCACCGCGATCCCGGCCAGCTGGCCGGGGCCGGGCCGCTCGCCGAGCGCGAGCCCGACGCCGACCGGCACCGCGACGCCCACGGTGGCCAGCGGGGACACCACGCCCATCGGGCCGAGCGCGAGTGCCCGGTAGAAGGCGAGCATCGCGAAGGGGCCGATCACTCCGGCGGCGACGGCGTACCAGAGCGCGGGGGAGGCGTCGGCCCAGCCGCCGGTGGCGAGGACGGCGAGCAGGAGGACGACGGTGGCCGTGGCCTGGGAGACGACCACGACGGCGAGCGCGGGCAGCCGGCGGGTGAGGACGCCGCCGCCGAAGTCGCCCAGGCCGGTGAGCAGGCTGGCAGTGAGGGCGAGCAGGGCGGTCACGGGAGGGACCGGGGGATCGAGGACAGCACGATGCACTCCGCAGTACAGTCGGGTGGACTTGTTGCCGGATCGGCAGCGTAGTGCACTGAACTGAACTCGGCCGAACAATATTCTGTACGTCTCGTACAGTGGACACCGGAGGGCTGCCCGCGTGCCGGACCCCGACCTCGTCTCCCGGGCGCTCGCCCGCAACCTCAAGCGGCTGCGCGCCGAGCGCGGCCACACCCTGGACGCCCTCGCCGCCCGCTCCGGGGTGAGCCGCGGCATGATCGTCCAGATCGAGCAGGGCCGTACCAACCCGAGCGTGGCCACCGTCGTCCGGCTCGGCGACGCGCTCGGCGTCTCGATCGCCACGCTGCTCGACTACGAGGAGGGGCCGGACGTCCGGATCATCCCCGGCGACCAGGCCGTCCCGCTCTGGACCGGCGTCAGCGGCGGGACGGGCACCCTGCTGCACGGGATCGAGGCGCCCGGGCCGCTGGAGCTGTGGGAGTGGCGGATGGAGCCGGGCGAGGAGTACTCCTCCGAGCCGCACCCGGCCGGGACGGTGGAGATCGTCCGGGTCGACGAGGGCGAGCTCACGCTGGTGCACGACGGCGCGGGCCACCCCGTCCCGGCCGGCAGCACGGTCTCCTTCGACGCGGCCTACGCGCACGTCTACCGCAACGCGGGGGACCGGGTGCTGCGGCTGACCATGGTGGTCTCCGTCCCGCCGCCGCGCTGAGGCGGCTCCGCGCGTGCCGAAGCGGCGCCTCCCCGCGGTGGGGGAGGCGCCGCTTCGCGTTGTCCGGCGCGGTTCAGCGCTCCTCGCGGAAGTCGACGTGCCGACCGGCCATCGGGTCGTACTTGCGCAGCACCATCCGGTCCGGGTCGTTCCGGCGGTTCTTGCGGGTCACGTACGTGTAGCCGGTGCCGGCGGTGGAGCGGAGCTTGATCACGGGGCGCAGTTCGCTGCGGGCCATCGGGGCCTCCTGGGGGTCGGGGGTGCGGTCGGCTCGAAACCGTACACCGAAATGGAAGTCATTTTCATGTGGTGTAACGTGAGCCCGGTCCTGCCCATTCCCGGATCCCCGGGTACCCGGACGCCAGGGAGCACCCATGTCCGCACACTGCCAACTCACCGGCCGCCGCCCCGGGTTCGGCAACGCGATCTCGCACTCGCACCGCCGCACCCCGCGCCGCTTCGACCCCAACATCCAGCGCAAGCGCTACTGGCTGCCCAGCGAGGGCCGGTACGTCCGGCTCGTGCTCAGCGCCAAGGGCATCCGCACCGTCGACGCGATCGGCGTCGAAGCCGCCGTCGCCCGCATCCGGGCGCGAGGGGGGAAGGTCTGATGGCCAAGCGGAGCAAGATCGCCAAGAACGAGCGGCGGCGCGCCCTCGTCGCCCGGTACGCCGAGCGCCGCGCCGAACTCAAGCGGGCCATCGCCCACCCCGGCACCGGCCCCGCCGAACGCGCCGCCGCCCTGGCCGAACTCGCCCGTCAGCCGCGCGACGCCAGCGCCACCCGGGTGCGCAACCGCGACGCCGTCGACGGCCGTCCGCGCGGCTACCTGCGCGCCTTCGGCCTCTCCCGGATCAACCTGCGGGCACACGCGCACGCCGGCCACCTGCCCGGCGTGCGCAAGGCCAGCTGGTGAGCGCCGTGGAAGCGGTCAGGCTGCCCGTGGTCGTGGTCGGCGGCCTGCACGCCGACGAACGCCGCGATGCCGTCCGGGAGTTGGCGGAGGCGGCGGTGGACGCCGTGATCCTGCGGCACGACCTGCGGGACGCCGCGCGCGGCCTCGTCCACCGCGAACTGCGCGACGGGCGCGGCGCGTTCGACCGGGCCGAGGTGCCGCTGCCCAACGACTGCCCCTGCTGCGCCCTGCGCGAGGACCTGCTGCCCAGGCTGCTGGACTTCGCCGAGAACGGCCGGTACGGGCTCGCGATCGTCGAGCTCTGGGGCGGCAGCGACCCGCACCCCGCCGTCGAGGTGATCGCCGGGGGAGAGGCGGACGGGCGCTGCGCGGCCGACCTGCTGGAGATCGCGGGCGTCGTCACCGCCGTCGACCCGGACCGGCTGCTCGGCGAACTCTCCGTCCCCGACGAGCTGGTGGAGCACGGCGAGCACACCGCCCGGCAGGACCGGCGGACCCGGGCGGAGGCGCTCGCCCACCAGGTCGAGTACGCCACCACCCTCGCCGTGCCGCGCGCCACCGCGCACGCGCCGGGGCTCGCGCTGCTGCGACAGCTCCACCCCACCGCCCGGATCGTCCGGCTCGGCAGCGGCGCGCTCACCCGGGCCGCGCTCGGCGGCTTCGACGTCCCCGCCGCCCGCGACCGCGTCAACCCGGCGATCGCGCTGCTCCCCCAGGAGGGCGACGAGGCCGGCGTCGCCACGCTCGTCTGGGAACGGCGCCGGCCCCTGCACCCGGACCGGCTGCACCGGGCGCTCGACCTGCTCGTCCCGGCCGCGCAGCGCAGCCGAGGACGGTTCTGGCTCGCCAACCGGCCCGCGCTGATGCTCGGGTGGGACGCGGCCGGGGCCAACCTCGCCGTCGAGGAGTGCGGGCCCTGGCTCGGCTCCGTGCCCGACGCCGTCTGGGACCTCTACCCGCCGGCCCGCCGGGCGGCCGCCGCCCTCGACTGGCACCCCGTGCACGCCGACCGGGTGCAGCAGCTCAGCTTCACCGCGCACGGGCTGGACGTCGACGGCATCACCGAGCTGCTCGACTCCTGCCTGCTCACCGACGCCGAACTCGCCGCCGGCGAACCGGGCTGGAAGGCCCTGCCGGACGGCTTCCAGGACCTGCTCGACCCCGTCTGCTGAAGGAGCCGCCCGTGCGCCGACGACCCGCCCCCTCGAAGACCCGGCCCGACCCGCTGACGGCGGCCGGCATCGAATACATCGACTACCAGGACACCGACCTGCTGCGCCGCTTCGTCTCCGACCGGGGCAAGATCCGCAGCCGCAGGGTCACCCGGCTCACCGTTCAGCAGCAGCGGGCGATGGCCCGGGCGATCAAGAACGCCCGCGAGATGGCCCTCCTCCCGTACGCCTCCGGAACCAACCGATAGGAGCCCCCGATGGCAGTCCCCAAGCGCAGGACCTCCCGCAGCAACACCCGGCACCGCCGCGCCCAGTGGAAGGCGAAGGCCCCCAGGCTCGTCCCCGTCACCCTCAACGGCCGCGAGTTGCTCGTCCCGCAGAACCTCGTCCCCGCCTACCGGCGCGGGCTGCTGGGGGAGGAGGAGGCGTAGGCCGCCGCGCGGGCGGCGAGGCGGGGGGAGGAGGGGCGCGGCCGATGGGGTCGCCCCCGGCTGCCGGGGCGGGGGCCGTTCGGCGGGCGGGGTGGGGCGGGGGTCCGTAGGCTCGACGCATGGTGGATGCGTACGCGGCGCGGCGGGAGCGGGTGCGGGAGCACTGCGGTGCGGCCGGGGCCGATGCGGCGCTGATCACCCGGGCGGCGAACGTGCGGTACCTGACGGGCTGCGCGCCGTGCGGGGCGACGGTGCTGCTGACCCGCGAGGAGGTGCTGCTGGCGCTGCCGGACGACCTGCCGCCGGACGATTCGGGCGAGCACCTGATCGCCCCCGACGTCGCCCAGCTGCCGGTCTCGGCCGGGGCGGACACCGCGCTGGCCGCCGCCGCGGCGGCCGTCCGGCTGGGGGTGGCGGGCCTGGCGGTGGAGGAGCACGACCTGACCGTGAGTCGGCACCGGGCGGTGGCGGCGCTGGCCGAGGGGGCCCGGCTGACGGACCTCGGGCAGGTGGTCGAGCGGCTGCGGGTGGTCAAGGACGAGCACGAGATCGCCGACCTGCGGATCGCCGCCGAGATCGCCGACCAGGCGCTCGGCGAGCTGCTGGAGTCGATCCTGGTCGGCCGCACCGAGCGGCACCTGGCGATGGAGCTGGAGCGCCGGATGATCGACCACGGCGCGGACCGGGCGGCCTTCCCGGTCTCGGTCGGCACCGGCACCCACTCCGGCCAGCCCGCCCACCAGCCGACCGACCGCCGGGTGGAGGAGGGCGACTTCCTCACCGTCGTGCTGGGCGCCCAGTACCGGGGTTACGGCGTCTCGACGGCCCGGACCTTCGTGATCGGCGCGGCCCCCGCGCCCTGGCAGGTCGAGCTGCACCGGCTGGTCTTCCGCGCGCAGCGGGCCGGCCGGGAGGCGCTGGAGCCGGGGGTGGAGCTGTCCGTGCCCGACCGGGCCGCGCGGCAGGTGCTGGAGGCGGCCGGCCACACCGAGCCGTCCCCGCGCCCGATCGGGCACGGCATCGGGCTGGAGATCCGGGAGGCGCCGCGCCTCGGCCCGGCGGACATGGGTAAACTGGACAGCCGCGTACCGGTCACCGTCGGTCCGGGAGTCCACCTCCCGGGCAAGGGTGGTGTCCGGATCGAGGACACGCTCGTCGTGCGCCCCCTCGAGGAGGGCGGGCCCGAGCTGCTCACCATCACCACCAAGGAGCTCCTCGCCCTGTGACGGCGGCCCCTGACGGCCGCCGGCGGCAGGACGCAAGCCTTGGTTCCTTGACAGCTATATCCAGGAGTAAGTGCGCCCGTGGCTTCCACGAACGATCTCAAGAACGGCATGGTCCTCAAGCTGGAGGGCGGCAAGCTCTGGTCCGTCGTCGAGTTCCAGCACGTCAAGCCCGGCAAGGGCCCGGCCTTCGTGCGTACCAAGCTCAAGGAGGTCCTGACCGGCAAGGTCGTCGACAAGACCTTCAACGCGGGCACCAAGGTCGAGACCGCCAACGTCGACAAGCGCGGCATGCAGTTCTCGTACAAGGACGGCGAGAACTTCGTGTTCATGGACATGGACACCTACGACCAGCTGACGGTCGAGCCGGCCGTCGTCGGCGACGCCGCCAAGTACCTGCTGGAGGGCTTCGAGGCCCTGGTCGCCACCAACGAGGGCGCGGTGCTCTACATCGAGCTCCCGGCCGCCGTCGAGCTGACCATCGAGCACACCGAGCCGGGCGTCCAGGGCGACCGCTCCACCGGTGGCACCAAGCCGGCCACCCTGGAGACCGGTGCGGAGATCCAGGTCCCGCTCTTCGTCGTCACCGGCGAGAAGGTCAAGGTCGACACCCGCGACGGCAGCTACCTCGGCCGGGTGAAGTAAGTCCGTGTCGGCCGCACGTAGCAAGGCCCGCACCCGGGCCTTCCAGATCCTCTTCGAGGCCGACCACCGCGGGGTCGACCCGCAGCAGGTCCTCGCCGACTGGGTGGCCCGCGCCCGCGAGCCCAAGCCCGACGAGGGCACCCCGCAGGTCGCCGAGTACACGATGGAGCTCGTCGAGGGGTACGTCCAGCACGCTCGCCGCATCGACGAGCTGATCTCGCAGTACGCGGTGGGCTGGACCCTCGACCGGATGCCGATCGTGGACCGCAACGTCCTGCGCCTCGGCGCGTACGAGCTGATCTGGGAAGACGGCGTCCCGGACGCGGTCGTCCTGGACGAGGCCGTCGAGATCGCCAAGGAGTTCTCCACGGACGACTCCCCGGCCTTCGTCAACGGTCTGCTGGCCCGCTTCCTGGAGCTGAAGCCGAGCATCCGCCGGTAGTCCTCCGGAAGGCGACGCACGAACGCACGGCCGCCGGACCCGAACCTCGTTCCGGGTCCGGCGGCCGTTCCGCGCTTCACCCGCGCGGCGTATGGTGGTGCCCTATGGTGGTTCCCTACTCGCCGGTAACTTGACGCCGGTAACCCGTCGAAGGGCAGGCCACCCCCATGACCACCGTGACCCGCAGCGAGTTCGACCAGGGCATCGCCCTCACCAGACACGCCGAGGAGCCCGGCCGCTACGACGGCGACCTGGGCGCCGGCTGGCAGATCGGCGGCGGCGTCAACGGCGGGCTGCTGCTCGCCGTGGCCGCCCACGCGCTCTCGCTGGAGCACGGGCAGCACGCGGCGCACCCGGACCCGATCTCGGTCAGCGGCTACTACCTCTCCGCCTCCACCCCCGGCCCGGCCACCGTCCGCACCGAGGTGCTGCGCACCGGTCGCGGCCTGTCCACCGGCACCGCCTCGCTCAGCCAGGACGGCGTCGAGCGGCTGCGGGTGGTGGCCAGCCACGGCGACCTCGCCACCGCGGACGGCGAGGTGCGCACCACGGCCACCCCGCCCCAGCTCCCGCCGCCGGACCAGTGCATCGGCATCGAGCACGCCCCCCGGCAGCTGGTCGAGCAGGCCGCCCTGCTGGAGCGCTTCGACCTGCGGCTCGACCCGGCCGCGGTCGGCTGGGCGCTCGGGCAGCCCTCCGGCCAGGGGCGGATCCAGGGCTGGTTCCGGCTCGCGGACGGCCGCCAGCCCGACCCGCTGATGCTCCTGCTGGTCGCCGACGCGCTGCCGCCCGTCACCTTCGACCTCGGCCTGCCGGGCTGGGCCCCGACCGTCGAGCTGACCGTGCACCTGCGCGCCAAGCCCGCCCCGGGCTGGCTGCGGGTCGTGCACGCCACCCGCAACCTGGCCGGCGGGTACTTCGAGGAGGACGCCGAGGTCTGGGACGAGACCGGCCGCCTCGTCGCGCAGTCCCGGCAGCTGGCCCGGGTGCCGCGCGGCCAGGGCTGACGCCCGGGGCCCTGCGCCGAAAATTCCGACTTACGTTCGGTTACATTCCTGTGACACGCCGTACGTGTGCGGCGCGCGCGGGTGGGGAGGAAGACGGTCGGCGGCACGCCCGCCGTCGACCGTCACCCGCCGATGCCAGGAGCCACCGATGAGTAGCCACCAGGGCCGCGCCCGCCGTAACTCCGACTGCACCGCGGGCGGCTCGCGGCCCGTCGCGCGGGCGCCGCACCGGCGGCAGCGGGCCGAGGGCGCCGACCAGGCCTTCGTCATCGGGGTGCTCACCAACGCCGCGGACTTCGCCCGGGCCCGCGCCTGGGGCGTCACCGACGCCCCCGACTTCGAGCGCTACCTGGCCGACACCGCCGAGCTGCTGGCCGACGCGCTGGAGCGCTTCGACACCGTCCGGGCCCGGATGTTCCACCCGCAGGACTTCGCCGAGTTCTGCCTGCTGCACGGCCTGGACCCGGCCGAGGCCGCCGCCCGCGACCGCTACCTGGTCAACCCGCCGCTGCGCACCCAGCTGCTGCCCTACCAGGGCGAGGAGCTGGCCGGGGACTACCTGCCGCGGCTGGTCCGGGCCCGCGAGAACGGGCTGACGCTCTGCCACGCCGACCTGCTGCTCGACGGCGCCCTGTACGGCGCGGCGCAGGGCGCGGAGGGCGAGGCCGACGAGGAGCACGTGCGCTGGGTGCGGTCCGCCTACCAGCGCGGCGGCGAGGTGTTCCGCCGGATGCTGGTCGGCGCGGGCGCCGGGGTGTACGAGCTGCGGCTGCGGGTGGACGCGCCGGGCGGACGGCTGACGGCGGCGGCGCGGGTGCTCCAGTGGGAGGACGGCGTGGTGCGGATCAACGACGAGGACCTGGAGCTGGTCTGCGCGGTGCTGTGCGCCGGTCTGGCGCTGGAGCTGCCGGGGGTCGCGGTGCTGCACGGCTCGCAGGGCTCGGCGGCGACCTGCGGGGAGTACCTGCCGGCGGCCTGGGCCTGGTCGAGCGGCGGGCCGGACTGGGGCCCGGCGGCCCGGCCGGTGCGGCTGGACGGCGTGGCCGCCCGGCCCGGCTACAGCCTGGGCACGGTCTGCTGACCGTGCGGCGGCGGGGAACGCCGCGGCGCGGCCCCGGGTCTCCCGGGGCCGCGCCGCGCAACGCAGGGACGTTTCTGCGCCTCTGCTGAATGCTCCCGTGCGGACTGCTGGGTGCCTCCGCCGGCGGGAGCCGGTGCGGTCGGCCTCAGCCGGCCTCCTCCTCGCGCACCGCACGGCGCGCGTCGGGGTTCAGCACGCCCCAGGAGATGAGCTGCTCGGTGAGGATCGACGGCGACTGGTCGTAGATGACCGCCAGGGTGCGCAGGTCGTCCTGGCGGATCGACAGCACCTTGCCGTTGTAGTCGCCGCGCTGGCTCTGGATGGTCGCCGCGTAGCGCTGCAGCGGGCCGGCCTTCTCGGACGGAACCTGAGTCAGTCTTTCGAGGTCGAGGACCAGGCGCGGCGGCGGCTCGGCCGCGCCGCCGGGGGTGCCGCCGGGCAGCAGCTCCTGCACCGGGACGCCGTAGAACTCCGCCAGTTCGGCCAGCCGCTGCACGGTGACCGCACGGTCGCCGCGCTCGTACGAGCCGACGACGACTGCCTTCCAGCGCCCCTGGGACTTCTCCTCGACACCGTGCAGGGAGAGCCCCTGCTGAGTGCGGATCGCTCGGAGCTTGCCTCCGAGCTGCTTCGCGTAGTCGCTGGACATTGATCTCCCCGGACGAGATTGCTTCGCGTTCAGTAGTGGGTCACGGGCGATTGTCGACGCCGTTACCGGTGGGTTCGACGTCCATCTCGTAACTCACTGTGAGGTTACGTAGAGTAAGGTAGTTGCGTCAAGCCGAATGGGGCACCCGTGCGAATGGACCGCATCGTCGGCGCATCCGCGGCGTGAACCCGGTGAAGCGGAATGATGGAGGTCTGTTTGCCTCCAGGCTCGCTGATAGGATGACCCGAAGTCCACGCCCGGTCGGCGTGGCACCCCCCAGGCATCCTTTAAGGCCCGTCCCGTGAGGCGGGGAAGGAGGTCCGCTTCGGCATGACCACACATCGAGAACCGACGCCGCGCCCGCCGCACCAGGTGCTGGACGGCACGGACATCACCCGGGTCGTCACCCGGATAGCGCACGAGATCGTCGAGCGCGCCAAGGGCGCGGAGGACGTCGTGCTGCTCGGCATCCACACCAGGGGTGTCCACCTCGCCCGGCGGCTGCACGCCCGGCTGGCCCAGATCACCGGCCGCGAGATCCCGCTCGGCACCCTGGACATCACCATGTACCGGGACGACCTGCGGCTGAAGCCCGCCCGGGCCCTGGAGCACACCGAGATCCCGCCCGGCGGCATCGACGGCAAGCTCGTCATCCTCGTGGACGACGTGCTCTTCTCCGGCCGCACCATCCGGGCCGCGCTCGACGCGCTCAACGACATCGGCCGCCCGCGCGCCGTCCAGCTGGCCGTCCTGGTCGACCGCGGCCACCGCGAGCTGCCGATCCGGGCCGACTACGTGGGCAAGAACCTCCCCACCTCGCTGCGCGAGGCCGTGCAGGTGCGGCTGTCCGACTCCGACGGCGTGGACGCCGTCCTGGTCGGGGACCGTGACTTCGCCTCCCGCAGTTCGCAAGCCATGGCCGCCGAGCCGTCCGCACCGCACCTCCCGGAGTAAACCCGCGTGAAGCGCCACCTCGTCTCCACCGCAGATCTCACCCGTGACGACGCGCTGCTGATCCTGGACACCGCCGAGGAGCTGGCCCAGCTCTCCGGCCGGGCCGTCAAGAAGCTGCCCACGCTGCGCGGTCGCACCGTCGTCAACCTCTTCTTCGAGGACTCCACCCGCACCAAGACGTCCTTCGAGGTCGCCGAGAAGCGGCTGTCCGCCGACGTCATCAACTTCTCCGCCAAGGGCTCCTCGGTCTCCAAGGGCGAGAGCCTCAAGGACACCGCGCTGACCCTGCAGGCGATGGGCGCCGACGCCGTCGTCATCCGGCACCACGCCTCGGGCGCGCCGGCCCGGCTCGCGCAGTCCGACTGGCTGCACGGCAGCGTGATCAACGCCGGCGACGGCACCCACGAGCACCCCACCCAGGCGCTGCTCGACGCCTTCACCATGCGCCGCCACCTGAACGCCGGCCCGGGCAAGGACCTGGCCGGCCGCCGGGTGACCATCGTCGGCGACGTCCTGCACAGCCGGGTCGCCCGCTCCAACGTGCACCTGCTGACCACCCTCGGCGCCGAGGTCACCTTCGTCGCCCCGCCGACCCTGCTGCCGATCGGCATCCAGAACTGGCCCTGCGAGGTCAGCTACGACCTCGACGCCGTGCTGCCCAAGACCGACGCGCTGATGATGCTGCGGGTGCAGCGCGAGCGGATGAACGCCGCGTTCTTCCCGACCGAGCGCGAGTACAGCCGCCGCTACGGCATGAACGGCATCCGGATGGCCCAGCTGCCCGAGCACGCCATCGTCATGCACCCCGGCCCGATGGTCCGCGGCATGGAGATCACCGCCGAGGTCGCCGACTCGCCGCGCTGCACCGCGGTCGAGCAGGTCGCCAACGGCGTCTCGATCCGGATGGCCGTCCTGTACCTGCTGCTCGGCGGCGCCACCCTCGCCGACAGCCCCCGCACCGAATCCGTGGAGACCGCTCAGTGACCAGCTACCTGATCCGCAACGCCCAGATCCTCGGCGGCGCCCCGCAGGACCTCCACATCGCCGACGGCGTGTTCAAGGCGATCGGCACCGGCCTGGCGGTCGAGGCGGACATCGAGATCGACGCCACCGGCCTGGTCGCCCTCCCCGGCCTGGTCGACCTGCACACCCACCTGCGCGAGCCCGGCCGCGAGGACGCCGAGACCGTCCTCACCGGCACCCGGGCCGCCGCGATGGGCGGCTTCACCGCCGTGCACGCGATGGCCAACACCACCCCGGTGGCCGACACCGCCGGTGTCGTCGAGCAGGTCTGGCGGCTCGGCCAGGAGGCCGGCTACTGCGACGTGCAGCCGGTCGGCGCCGTGACCGTGGGCCTGGAGGGCAAGCAGCTCGCCGAGCTCGGCGCGATGCACGAGTCCGCCGCCGGCGTCCGGGTCTTCTCCGACGACGGCAAGTGCGTGGACGACGCGGTGCTTATGCGCCGCGCCCTGGAGTACGTCAAGGCCTTCGACGGCGTCGTCGCCCAGCACGCCCAGGAGCCGCGGCTCACCGAGGGCGCCCAGATGAACGAGGGCCAGGTCTCCGGCGAGCTCGGGCTCGGCGGCTGGCCGGCCGTCGCCGAGGAGTCGATCATCGCCCGCGACGTGCTGCTCGCCGCGCACGTCGGCTCCCGGCTGCACGTCTGCCACCTCTCCACCGCCGGCTCGGTCGAGATCGTCCGCTGGGCCAAGTCCAAGGGCTGGGACGTCACCGCCGAGGTCACCCCGCACCACCTGCTGCTCACCGACGAGCTGGTCCGCACCTACGACCCGGTGTACAAGGTGAACCCGCCGCTGCGCACCGCCGAGGACGTCCAGGCGCTGCGCAAGGCGCTGGCCGACGGCACCATCGACGCCGTCGCCACCGACCACGCGCCGCACCCGGCCGAGGACAAGGACTGCGAGTGGGCCGTCGCCGCGATGGGCATGGTCGGCCTGGAGACCGCGCTGTCGGTCGTCCAGCAGACCATGGTCGACACGGGCCTGCTGAACTGGGAGGGCGTCGCCGACCGGATGTCGCACCGCCCGGCGCGGATCGGCCGTCTCACCGGGCAGGGCCGCCCCATCTCGGTCGGTGAGCCGGCCAACCTGGTGCTGTTCGATCCCGCGTACCGTGGTGCCGTGAACCCGGAAAGCTTCGCCACCCGCAGCCGCAACACCCCCTACAAGGGCCTCGACCTGCCCGGACGGGTGCACGCGACCTTCCTGCGCGGCCGCGCCACCGTGCTCGCCGGCGAGCTGGCCGAGCAGGGCGGGCTGGCGTGACCGGCCGGCTCCCCGCGCTCCAGCCGCTCGCCACGGAGCAGGCCAAGGTCACCAACTGGCCCGGCTACATCGGCTGGACCGTGGGCCTGCTGATCATCATCGGCCTGGTCTACTGGCTGATGCGGCAGGGCTGGAACTGGCGGCGCACGCTGCAGTCCGGCATGCCGCCGCTGCCCGCCGTGCCGGACGGCGCCGGGCGCACCATCCTGGAGACCAGCGGCCGGTACCACGGCACCACCACCGCCGGGAACTGGCTCGACCGGGTGGTCGCCCACGGGCTGGGCACCCGCAGCCGCGCCGACCTCACCCTCGGGGAGGACGGCCTGCTGGTCCGCCGCCCCGGTGACGTCGACCTCTGGATCCCCGCCGAGCGCCTGACCGGTGCCCGGACGGACTCCGGGATCGCCGGCAAGGTCGTCCCGTCCGGACTGCTCGTCGTCAGCTGGACGCACGAGGGGACCGAACTGGACTCCGGCTTCCGGGCCGACCACCCGGACGAGCACACCGCCTGGGTCGAGGCGATCGCTCACCTCGCAACACGTACGAAGACGAAGACGGAAGAGGCCGCGCAATGACCGCACCTGCCCCCACCACGCAGCGCCAACGGCGGGAACGAGTGCCCGCCGTGCTCGTCCTGGAGGACGGCCGGACGTTCCGCGGCCAGGCCTACGGCGCGACCGGCGAGACCTTCGGCGAGGCGGTCTTCAACACCGGCATGTCCGGCTACCAGGAGACCCTGACCGACCCGTCGTACCACCGCCAGGTGGTCGTGATGACCGCCCCGCAGATCGGCAACACCGGCTGGAACGACGAGGACGACGAGTCCAAGCAGATCTGGGTCGCCGGCTACGTCGTGCGCGACCCCGCCCGGGTCGCGTCCAACTGGCGCTCCCGCCGCTCGCTGGACGAGGAGCTGGACCGCCAGGGCGTCGTCGGCATCAGCGGCATCGACACCCGCGCGCTGACCCGCCACCTGCGCGAGCGCGGCGCGATGCGCTGCGGCATCTTCTCCGGCGAGGCGCTGGCCGAGCCGGCCGCGCTGCTGGCCCGGGTGCAGCAGTCGCCCGAGATGAAGGGCGCCGACCTGTGCGCCGAGGTGGCCACCACCGAGCCGTACGTCGTCCCCGCCATCGGTGAGAAGAAGTTCACCGTCGCCGCGCTGGACCTCGGCATCAAGGCGATGACCCCGCAGCGGATGGCCGAGCGCGGCATCGAGGTGCACGTGCTGCCGGCCAACTCCACCCTGGAGGACGTCTACGCCGTCAACCCGGACGGCGTGTTCTTCTCCAACGGCCCGGGCGACCCGGCCACCGCCGACCACCAGGTCGCCGTCGCGCAGGGCGTGCTGGAGCGCAGGACCCCGTTCTTCGGGATCTGCTTCGGCAACCAGATCCTCGGCCGGGCGCTGGGCTTCGGCACCTACAAGCTCAAGTACGGCCACCGCGGCATCAACCAGCCGGTGCAGGACCGCACCACCGGCAAGGTCGAGGTCACCGCCCACAACCACGGCTTCGCCGTGAACGCCCCGCTGGACAAGGTCAGCGACACCCCGTACGGGCGCGTCGAGGTCTCCCACGTCTGCCTCAACGACGACGTGGTCGAGGGCCTGCAGGCGCTCGACGTCCCCGCGTTCAGCGTGCAGTACCACCCCGAAGCGGCCGCCGGCCCGCACGACGCCGCCTACCTGTTCGACCGCTTCGTGAAGCTCATGGAGGGCCAGCGTGCCTAAGCGCACTGACATCAAGTCCGTCCTGGTGATCGGGTCCGGCCCGATCGTGATCGGCCAGGCCGCCGAGTTCGACTACTCGGGTACGCAGGCCTGCCGCGTCCTCAAGGCCGAGGGCCTGCGGGTCGTGCTGGTCAACTCCAACCCGGCCACGATCATGACCGACCCGGAGATCGCCGACGCCACCTACGTCGAGCCGATCACCCCGGAGTTCGTCGAGAAGATCATCGCCAAGGAGCGCCCCGACGCGCTGCTGCCGACCCTCGGCGGGCAGACCGCGCTCAACACCGCGATCTCCCTGCACGCGGCCGGCACCCTGGACAAGTACGGCGTCGAGCTGATCGGCGCCGACGTCGTGGCGATCAACAAGGGCGAGGACCGCGACCTGTTCAAGGGCGTCGTCGAGGCCGTCAACGCCAAGATCGGCTACGGCGAGTCCGCCCGCTCGGTCATCTGCCACACCATGGACGAGGTGCTGGCCGGCGTCGACACCCTCGGCGGCTACCCGGTCGTCGTGCGCCCCTCCTTCACCATGGGCGGCGCCGGCTCCGGCTTCGCCCACGACGAGGAGGACCTGCGCCGCATCGCCGGCCAGGGCCTGGCCCTCTCGCCGACCACCGAGGTGCTCCTGGAGGAGTCCATCCTCGGCTGGAAGGAGTACGAGCTGGAGCTCATGCGCGACAAGCACGACAACGTCGTGGTCGTCTGCTCCATCGAGAACTTCGACCCGATGGGCGTGCACACCGGTGACTCGATCACCGTCGCCCCGGCGATGACCCTCACCGACCGCGAGTACCAGATCCTGCGGGACATCGGCATCGCCGTCATCCGCGAGGTCGGCGTCGACACCGGCGGCTGCAACATCCAGTTCGCCGTCAACCCCGAGGACGGCCGGGTCATCGTCATCGAGATGAACCCGCGCGTCTCCCGCTCCTCGGCGCTCGCCTCCAAGGCCACCGGCTTCCCGATCGCCAAGATCGCCGCCAAGCTGGCCGTGGGCTACACCCTGGACGAGATCCCCAACGACATCACCGAGGAGACCCCGGCCTCCTTCGAGCCGACCCTCGACTACGTCGTGGTCAAGGTGCCGCGGTTCGCGTTCGAGAAGTTCCCGAGCGCCGACGCCACCCTCACCACCACCATGAAGTCGGTCGGCGAGGCCATGGCGCTGGGCCGCAACTTCCCCGAGGCGCTGCAGAAGGCGCTGCGCTCGCTGGAGAAGAAGGGCTCGCAGTTCTCCTGGACCGGCCCGGTCGGGGAGAAGTCCGAGCTGCTCGCCAAGGCGGTCGTGCCGACCGACGGCCGGATCAACACCGTCATGGACGCGATCCGGGCCGGCGCCACCCCGGAGGAGGTGTTCGAGGCCACCAAGATCGACCCGTGGTTCGTCGACCAGCTCTTCCTGCTCGACGAGATCGCCGGCGAGCTCGCCGACGCCGCCGAGCTGACCCCCGAGCTGCTGCGCCACGCCAAGCGGCACGGCTTCTCCGACCAGCAGATCGGCGAGATCCGCGGCCTCAAGCCGGACGTGGTCCGCGAGGTGCGGCACGCGCTGGGCATCCGCCCGGTGTTCAAGACCGTCGACACCTGCGCCGCCGAGTTCGCCGCCAAGACCCCGTACTTCTACTCGTCCTACGACGAGGAGAACGAGGTCGCGCCGCGCACCAAGCCCGCGGTGATCATCCTCGGCTCCGGCCCGAACCGCATCGGCCAGGGCATCGAGTTCGACTACTCCTGCGTGCACGCCTCCTTCGCGCTGGCCGAGGCCGGGTACGAGACCGTGATGGTCAACTGCAACCCGGAGACCGTCTCCACCGACTACGACACCTCCGACCGGCTCTACTTCGAGCCGCTCACCCTGGAGGACGTGCTGGAGATCGTCCACGCCGAGCAGCAGGCCGGCCCGCTGGCGGGCGTCATCGTCCAGCTCGGCGGCCAGACCCCGCTGGGCCTCGCCCAGGCGCTCAAGGACAACGGCGTGCCGATCGTCGGCACCCAGCCCGAGGCGATCGACCTCGCCGAGGAGCGCGGCGCCTTCGGCCGCGTGCTGCGCGACGCCGGCCTGCCGGCCCCCAAGCACGGCACCGCCTTCTCCTTCGAGGAGGCCAAGGCGATCGCCGACGAGATCGGCTACCCCGTGCTGGCCCGCCCGTCCTACGTGCTCGGCGGCCGCGGCATGGAGATCGTCTACGACGAGGCCTCGCTCGCCTCCTACCTGGAGCGGCACGCCGGCCTGATCTCCGAGCACCCGGTGCTCATCGACCGCTTCCTCGACGACGCGGTGGAGATCGACGTCGACGCGCTCTACGACGGCACCGAGCTGTACCTCGGCGGCGTCATGGAGCACATCGAGGAGGCCGGCATCCACTCCGGCGACTCCGCCTGCGCGCTGCCCCCGATCACCCTCGGCGGCCACGACATCAAGCGCCTGCGCACCTCCACCGAGGCGATCGCGCGCGGCGTCGGCGTCCGCGGCCTGATCAACATCCAGTTCGCGCTGGCCGGGGACATCCTCTACGTCCTGGAGGCCAACCCGCGCGCCTCCCGGACCGTCCCGTTCACGTCCAAGGCGACCGCCGTGCCGCTGGCCAAGGCCGCCGCCCGGATCTCGCTCGGCGCCACCATCGCCGAGCTGCGCGCCGAGGGCATGCTCCCGACCGAGGGCGACGGCGGCACGCTGCCGGCCGACGCGCCGATCGCGGTCAAGGAGGCCGTGATGCCGTGGAGCCGCTTCCGCGACATCCACGGCCGCGGCGTGGACACCGTGCTCGGCCCGGAGATGCGCTCGACCGGTGAGGTCATGGGCATCGACAAGGTCTTCGGCACCGCCTACGCCAAGGCGCAGTCCGGCGCGTACGGCGCGCTGCCGACCAAGGGCAAGGTCTTCGTCTCCGTCGCCAACCGGGACAAGCGCAACCTGGTCTTCCCGGCCCGCGCGCTGGTCGGCCTCGGCTTCGAGGTGCTCGCCACCGCCGGCACCGCCGAGGTGCTGCAGCGCGGCGGCATCCCGTCCACGCTGGTGCGCAAGCACAGCGAGGGCGAGGGCCCGAACGGCGAGAAGACCATCGTCCAGCTGATCCACGACGGCGAGGTCGACCTCATCATCAACACGCCGTACGGCACCGGCGGGCGCCTCGACGGCTACGAGATCCGCACCGCGGCCGTCTCGCGCGGCGTGCCGTGCCTGACCACCGTCCAGGCGATGGGCGCGGCCGTCCAGGGCATGGACGCGCAGCTGCGGGACGAGGTCGGGGTGATGTCGCTCCAGGAGCACGCCGAACTGATCAACGCCGGCCGCAAGTAGCTCCACCGCAGTGGGGGGCACCGGAGCCTGTCGGGTGCCCCCCACTCCCATGCCCAAGTCCTATAGCTGTCCGGGGAGTTAGCCGCTTTGTACAAGCTCCTGTTCAACCTCGTGTTCAAGAAGATGGACCCGGAGAAGGCGCACCACATGGCCTTCTTCTGGATCCGGCTCTGCCACTCGGTGCCCGTCCTGCGCACCGTGGTGCGGATGGTGCTCGCCCCGCAGGACCGGGCGCTGCGCACCCGGGCCCTCGGCCTCGACCTGCCCGGCCCGTTCGGCCTCGGGGCCGGCTTCGACAAGAACGGCATCGGCATCGACGGCCTCGCGATGATGGGCTTCGACTACGTCGAGATCGGCACCGTCACCGGCGAGCCGCAGCCGGGCAACCCGACGCCCCGGATGTTCCGCCTGGTCGAGGACCGCGCGCTGATCAACCGGATGGGCTTCAACAACCAGGGCTCGGCCCGGGTCGCCGCCCGGCTGGCCGCCCGCCCGCACACCAGCTCCACCCCGGTGATCGGCGTCAACATCGGCAAGACCAAGGTGGTGCCGGAGGCCGAGGCCGTCGCCGACTACGTCAAGTCGACCGAGCGGCTGGCCAAGTACGCCGACTACCTGGTGGTCAACGTCAGCTCGCCGAACACCCCCGGGCTGCGCAACCTGCAGGCCGTCGACCAGCTGCGCCCGCTGCTCTCCGCCGTCCGCGAGGCCGCCGACCGCACCACCGCGCACCGGGTGCCGCTGCTGGTCAAGATCGCGCCCGACCTGGCCGACGAGGACGTCGACGCCGTCGCCGACCTGGCCCTGGAGCTGGGCCTGGACGGCATCATCGCCACCAACACCACGATCGGCCGCGAGGGCCTGGTCGCCGACCCGGCGCTCGTCGAGGAGATCGGCATGGGCGGCCTGTCCGGCGCCCCGCTCAAGGCCCGCGCCCTGGAGGTGCTGCAGCGGCTGCGCGCCCGCACCGGGGGCCGGCTGACCCTGGTCTCGGTGGGCGGCATCGAGACCGCCGAGGACGCCTGGCAGCGGATCATCCACGGCGCCGACCTGATCCAGGGCTTCAGCGGCTTCATCTACGAGGGCCCGTTCTGGTGCCGCGCCCTCCACAAGGGCCTGTCCGCCCGGGTCCGGGGCGCGGGCTTCCGCGACCTGTCCGAGGCCGTGGGCAGCGCCGTACGCAGCTCCTGACCCACTTCTACCCCGCACCCGGAGACGACATGACCCTCGCCCCGTTCGGCGCCCGCCTGCGCCAGGCCCTCGACACCCGCGGCCAGCTCTGCGTCGGCATCGACCCGCACGCCTCCCTGCTCTCCGCCTGGGGGCTCGGCGACGACCTGGCCGGGCTGGAGACCTTCAGCCGCACCGTGGTGGAGGCACTGGCCGACCGGGTGGCCGTGCTCAAGCCGCAGGCCGCCTTCTTCGAGCGCTTCGGCAGCAAGGGCGTCGCCGTGCTGGAGAAGTCCGTCGAGGAGGCCCGGGCGGCCGGCGCGCTGGTGCTGATGGACGCCAAGCGCGGCGACATCGGCTCGACCATGGCCGCGTACGCCGAGGCCTTCCTGGCGGCCGGCAGCCCGCTGTTCTCGGACGCCGTCACGGTCAGCCCGTACCTGGGCTTCGGCTCGCTGCGCCCGGCGCTGGACCTGGCGCGGGCGAACGGCTGCGGCGTGTTCGCGCTGGCGCTCACGTCCAACCCGGAGGGCGCCGAGGTGCAGCGCGCGGTCGGTGCGGACGGCGAGCCGGTGGCGGCCTCGGTGCTGCGGCAGCTGGCGGCGGAGAACGCCGGGGCCGAGCCGCTGGGCTCCTTCGGCGCGGTGGTCGGCGCGACCCTGTCCGACGCGGGCGTGGACCTCGCCATCAACGGGCCGCTGCTGGCGCCGGGGATCGGCGCCCAGGGCGCGACGATGGCGGACCTGCCGCGGGTGTTCGGCGCCTCGGTGCGCAACGTGGTGCCGAGCGTCAGCCGGGACGTGCTCAAGCACGGTCCCTCGGTGGCGGCGCTGCGGGAGGCGGCCGAGCGGTTCGTCGGCGAGTACGCGGACGCCGTCAAGTAGCCCTCGGCGGTGGGCCCGCGGCCCGCTGCGTGGTCGGGTCGTGACGCTGCGCAATGTGCGCAGGACGGCGGCGGGGCACCGCAGTTGGCGTGAGCGCCGTCACATCGGCGGTGTCAAAGTCTCGCAATCGCGGTCATTTTGCCCGGGAAAGTCCTGGTCGGCCTTGGCTGACCAGGACTTTTCGTGTTCTTTTCCTGACGCGGCGCCGCAATCCGGGTAGTGTCCGGCGAGAGGTCATCGGAGAGCCGCGTTTGTCGTAGCTCCCGCAGGTCAGGGCCCTGTGGTTCCACTTGCGGACGGTGTCCCGGGTACCAAAACAGTCATAGCTCAATCCCTACCTTCCACACCCTGAGGTGAACGGCGTGGCTCTTCCGCCCCTTACCCCTGAACAGCGCACCGCCGCGCTCGCCAAGGCCGCCGAGGCTCGCCGGGAGCGCGCCGAGGTCAAGAACCGGCTCAAGCACTCCGGCGCCTCCCTGCACGAGGTCATCAAGGCGGGCAAGAACGACAACGACGTCATCGGCAAGATGAAGGTGTCGGCCCTGCTGGAGTCCCTCCCGGGCGTCGGCAAGGTCCGTGCCAAGCAGATCATGGAGCGCCTCGGCATCAGCGAGAGCCGGCGTGTCCGCGGCCTCGGTACGAACCAGATCGCTTCCCTGGAGCGGGAGTTCGGCGGCGGCGCCGCCTGACCGTGCCCCCCGTGTCCCGGTATCGCCCGCGATCCGGGATAATCGGTGCATGAGTGAGCGTCCGCGGCTGACCGTGCTCTCCGGCCCTTCGGGGGTCGGCAAGAGCACGGTCGTCGCTCATATGAGGAAGATGCACCCCGAGGTCTGGCTCTCGGTGTCGGCGACGACCCGCCACCCGAGGCCGGGCGAGAAGAACGGGGTCCAGTACCACTTCGTCGACAACGACGAGTTCGACAAGCTGGTCGCCAACGGCGAGCTGCTGGAGTGGGCCGAGTTCGCCGGGAACCGCTACGGGACCCCGCGCGCGGCGGTGCTGGAGAAGCTGGAGCGCGGCGAGCCCGTGCTGCTGGAGATCGACCTGCAGGGTGCCCGGCAGGTCCGGGAGTCGATGCCCGAGGCGCAGCTGGTCTTCCTGGCCCCGCCGAGCTGGGACGAGCTGGTCCGCCGGCTGACCGGCCGGGGCACGGAGCCGCAGGACGTGATCGAGCGGCGGCTGGAGGCGGCCAGGGTGGAGCTCGCGGCCGAGCCGGAGTTCGACTCGACCCTTGTCAACCACTCCGTCGAGCAGGTAGCGGCCGAACTGCTAGCCTTGCTCGGTGTAGCCTGACCTGTCAGTCTTTTCCACCCTTTCGGAAGGTTTTCGCGTGTCCTCTTCCATGACCGCGCCCGAGGGCATCATCAACCCGCCGATCGACGAGCTGCTTGAGGCCACCGACTCGAAGTACAGCCTCGTGATCTACGCCGCCAAGCGCGCGCGCCAGATCAACGCGTACTACTCCCAGCTCGGCGAGGGTCTGCTGGAGTACGTCGGCCCGCTGGTCGACACCCACGTGCACGAGAAGCCGCTGTCGATCGCGCTGCGCGAGATCAACGCGGGCATGCTGACCGCCGAGGCGGTCGAGACTGCCTGAGCAGTCCCACGTTCCCGGAAGGGCCCGGCGGAATCGTTTCCGCCGGGCCCTTCGGCTTTTCCGGGTGTTCCCGGGTGTTCCCGGGTGTTTCCCGGATGGTGGGGCGCGGTGCGGCGCGTCGCTGAGGGGCCGTAGGGTGGGCGGGTTCCCGATGCGGAGAAAGGCCGGAACATGAGCGCGAACGTGGAAGCCCCCCGCGTGGTCCTCGGGGTCAGCGGCGGGATCGCCGCCTACAAGGCGTGCGAGCTGCTGCGCCGGTTCACCGAGTCCGGCCACCGGGTCACCGTGGTGCCGACCGCGGCCGCGCTGCACTTCGTCGGCGAGGCGACCTGGGCCGCGCTGTCCGGCCGCCCGGCCGCCACCGAGACCTGGGAGAACGTGCACGAGGTGCCGCACGTGCGGATCGGCCGGGAGGCCGACCTCGTCGTGGTCGCCCCCGCGACCGCCGACCTGATGGCCAAGGCCGCCCACGGCCTGGCCGACGACCTGCTCACCAACACCCTGCTCACGGCCGGCTGCCCGGTCGTGCTGGCGCCCGCCATGCACACCGAGATGTGGGAGCACCCGGCCACCCGGGAGAACGTCGCCACGCTGCGCCGCCGGGGCGTGGTCGTGCTGGAGCCGGCCGTGGGGCGGCTGACCGGCAAGGACACCGGCAAGGGGCGGCTGCCGGAGCCGTCCGCGATCTTCGAGGCCTGCCAGGCGGTGCTGCGCCGCGGCGGCGCGGTGCCGACCGACCTGGCGGGCCGGCACGTGGTGGTCTCGGCCGGCGGCACCCGGGAGCCGCTGGACCCGGTGCGCTTCCTCGGCAACCGCTCCTCCGGCAAGCAGGGCTACGCGCTGGCGGTGACGGCCGCGGCGCGCGGGGCCAGGGTGACGCTCGTCTCGGCCAACGCCGAGCTGCCCGACCCGGCCGGGGTGGACGTGGTGCACGTCTCGACCGCGCTGGAGCTGCGGGAGGCGGCGCTGAAGGCGGCCGGCGACGCGGACGCGGTCGTGATGGCCGCGGCGGTGGCCGACTTCCGGCCAGCGGAGTACGCCACCGGCAAGATCAAGAAGGTCGAGGGGGTCGAGCCCGCCCCGGTCGCCCTGGTGCGCAACCCCGACGTGCTGGCCGAGCTGGCGGCCCACCGCACCCGTTCGGGCCAACTGGTGGTCGGTTTCGCGGCCGAGACCGACGACGTGCTCGCCAACGGCCGGGCCAAGCTCGCCCGCAAGGGCTGCGACCTCCTGGTGGTCAACGAGGTCGGGAACGGCAAGGCGTTCGGCCAGGACGTCAACGAAGCCGTGGTCCTGGGCTCGGACGGCTCCGAGACGCCGGTGCCGGTGGGGCCCAAGGAGGCCCTGGCGGATGTGGTCTGGGATCTGGTGGTAAAGCGGCTCGAAACGGTCGATAGCTGATCCGGACGGCCGGAAAATCGATCTTTATTTTCCGGAGCGGGTGCCGTTTGACGGAACCAGACCGTTAGACTCCAGGAATCAAGTCTTTCCGGATGTCCCCGGTTTCCCCCGGGGGCCTTCAGTCAGCAGCCGCTGCAACCCCAGGGAGCGCTGTGTCTCGCCGCCTGTTCACCTCGGAGTCCGTGACCGAGGGACACCCCGACAAGATCGCTGACCAGATCAGCGACACCATCCTTGACGCTCTCCTCCGGGAGGACCCGACGTCCCGGGTCGCCGTGGAGACGCTCATCACCACCGGCCAGGTGCACGTGGCCGGCGAGGTGACCACCAAGGCGTACGCGCCGATCGCCCAGCTCGTCCGGGACAAGATCCTGGAGATCGGCTACGACAGCTCGAAGAAGGGCTTCGACGGCGCCTCCTGCGGCGTGTCGGTGTCCATCGGCGCGCAGTCGCCCGACATTGCTCAGGGTGTCGACACCGCGTACGAGGCCCGTGTCGAGGGCGATGAGGACGACCTGGACAAGCAGGGCGCCGGTGACCAGGGCCTGATGTTCGGCTACGCGTCGGACGAGACGCCCGAGCTCATGCCGCTGCCGATCACCCTGGCGCACCGCCTCTCGCGCCGCCTGACCGAGGTCCGCAAGAACGGGACGATCCCGTACCTGCGCCCGGACGGCAAGACCCAGGTCACCATCGAGTACGACGGCGACAAGGCCGTCCGCCTCGACACCGTGGTCGTCTCGACCCAGCACGCCAGCGACATCGACCTGGAGTCGCTGCTCACCCCCGACATCCGCGAGTTCGTCGTGGAGCCGGAGCTGAAGGCGCTGGCCGAGCAGGGCATCAAGCTCGTCACCGACGGCTACCGCCTGCTGGTCAACCCGACCGGCCGCTTCGAGATCGGCGGCCCGATGGGCGACGCCGGCCTCACCGGCCGCAAGATCATCATCGACACCTACGGCGGCATGGCCCGCCACGGTGGCGGCGCCTTCTCCGGCAAGGACCCGTCCAAGGTGGACCGCTCGGCCGCGTACGCGATGCGCTGGGTGGCGAAGAACATCGTCGCCGCCGGCCTCGCCCGCCGCGCCGAGGTGCAGGTCGCGTACGCGATCGGCAAGGCCGAGCCGGTCGGCCTCTTCGTCGAGACCTTCGGCACCGAGACCGTCCCGGTCCTGGACATCCAGAAGGCCGTCTCCGAGGTCTTCGACCTGCGCCCGGCCGCGATCATCCGCGACCTGGACCTGCTGCGCCCGATCTACTCGCAGACCGCCGCGTACGGCCACTTCGGCCGTGAGCTGCCGGACTTCACCTGGGAGCGCACCGACCGGGTCGACGCCCTGAAGGCCGCCCTGGAGGCCTGATCCGTCGTTCGCAGCGGCGCCCGTCCCCGGTGGGGGCGGGCGCCGTTCTGTGCGTGGTGTCGGTGTGACCTGGTAGTACTTGGGAGCGATGAGCAATACAGGGGAGCCGGAGCAGCTGGCGTTCATCCGGGAGACGGTGAAGCGGGCCAAGCCCCGGACGTGGCGGGGTGCCAAGCGGGCCGAGCACCTGCCGGTGGCCCGGGTCGTGGTGGACAAGGGCGTGCTCACCATCGACAAGTTCTTCGACTACGAGGTGCCGGCCGCGATGGCCGAGGAGGCCCGGCCGGGCGTCCGGGTGCGGGTGCGGTTCGGGGCCCGGGTGGTGCGGGGCCAGCGCGAGGGCGGGGAACTGCACGACGGGTTCATCGTCGCCCGGCTGGAGAAGAGCGACTTCCCCGGGCCGCTCGCCCCGCTCGCCCAGGTGCTCTCGCCCGAGCCGGTGCTCACCCCGCAACTGCTGCGGCTGTGCCGCACCGTCGCCGACCGGTACGCCGGCACCCTGGCCGACGTGCTCCAACTGGCCGTCCCGCCCCGGCACGCCAAGGCCGAGGCCGAGCCCTCGCCGGAGCCGCGGCCCCGCCCGCAGGCCCCGGCGCCCGGCGGCTGGCAGCGCTACCCGGCCGGGCCGGAGCTGCTCGCCTCGCTGGCCGGCGGTGGCTCGCCGCGCGCGGTCTGGGCGGCGCTGCCCGGGCCCGGCTGGCCGTACGAGATCGCCCGGGCGGTGGCGGCGACGCTGGCGAGCGGGCGCGGCGCGCTGGTGGTGCTGCCGGACAAGCGGTCGGTGGCCCGGGTCGACCAGGCGCTGACCGAACTGCTCGGGCCGGGGCTGCACACCGCGCTGGAGGCCGAGCTGGGCCCGCGCGAGCGCTACCGGCGCTGGCTCTCGGTCAGCCGGGGCTCGGTGCACGCCGCGATCGGCACCCGGGCCGCCATGTTCGCGCCGGTGCGCGACCTCGGGCTGATCGTGGTCTGGTCGGACGGCGACGGCAGCCACAGCGACCCGCGCGCGCCGCACCCGCACGTCCGGGAGGTCGCGCTGCTGCGGGCCGCCGAGGAGGGCGCGGCAGTGCTGCTCGGCGGCCACGCCGTCACCGTCGAGGGCGCGCAGCTGGTCAGCACCGGGTGGGCCCGGCCGCTGGTCGCCGACCGGGAGACCGTGCGGCGGACCGCGCCCCGGGTGCGGACCGTCACCGACCAGGACCAGCACCGGGACGCGGCCGCGCAGGCCGCCCGGCTGCCCTCGGTGGCCTGGGAGGCCGCCCGGGAGTCGCTGGCCGCCGGGCACCCGGTGCTCATCCAGGTGCCCCGGCGCGGCTACGTGCCCCGGCTCGCCTGCGGGCGCTGCCGCACCCCCGCGCGCTGCCGGCGGTGCGAGGGGCCGCTGGAGGCGCCCTCGGCGGACGCCTCCCTGGTGTGCGGCTGGTGCGGCGAGGCGGAGAACGACTGGCACTGCCCGGAGTGCGGGTCGTTCCGGCTGCGGGCGCAGGTGGTCGGCGCCCGGCGCACGGCCGAGGAGCTGGGCAAGGCTTTCCCGCGCATCCCGGTGCGGACCTCCGGGCGGGACGCGGTGCTGGCGACCGTCCCGGACGAGCCCTCGCTGGTGATCTCCACGCCCGGCGCGGAGCCGGTGGTCGAGGGCGGCTCCGGGTACGGGGCGGCGCTGCTGCTGGACGGCTGGGCGCTGCTCGGCCGGCCCGACCTGCGGGCCGGGGAGGAGGCCCTGCGGCTGTGGCTGGCGGCCGCGGCGCTGGTGCGGTCGGCGGAGGAGGGCGGCACGGTGGTGGTCGTCGCCGAGCAGTCGGCGCGGCCGGTGCAGGCGCTGGTGCGCTGGGACCCGCTGGGGCACGCCGGGCTGGAGCGGGACGAGCGGGCGCAGCTGCACTTCCCGCCGGTGTCGCGGATGGCCTCGGTGAGCGGCAGCCCGGGGGCCGTCGCCGACCTGCTGGGGCTGATCCGGCTGCCGGAGGGGGCGGACGTGCTCGGGCCGGTGCCGGTGACCGCCCTGCGCGGGGAGGAGCAGGAGCGCGCGCTGCTGCGGGTGGCGCCCGGGCAGGGGGCGGCGCTGGCGGCGGCGCTCAAGGCGGCGCAGATCGCCCGGATCGCGCTGCGGACGCCGGAGGCGGTGCGGGTACGGGTGGATCCGACCGACATCGGGTGAGCCGCCGGGGCGGGGTGGGGTGGCCACCCCGCCCGGGGCGGGTCGGGTCAGCCGCGCAGGGGGATGCCCGTGCGGTCGGTGGTGCCGCGCTCGATCGCGCCGCGCTCCAGGGCGGTGCGCTCCAGGGCGGTGCGCTCGATGGCGTTGCGCTCCAGCGCGGTGCGGTCCAGGCCGCCCTGGCGGGCCGCCGGGACGGTGGCGGCCAGGCCGCCGCGCTCGGGGGCGGCGGGCAGCTCCTCGGAGCGGTCCGGGCGGCTCGGGCCGGGGACGGCGCCGCCGGCGGCGAGGAGTTCGCTGGTCGGTCGGCGCATGCCGTAGCGGCGGTGCACGGCCTGCTTGGTGACCCCGAGGGCGGAGCCCACCGAGTCCCAGGAGAAGCCCAGCGCCCGGTCGAACTCGACCGCCGCCGCGACCAGGGTCTCCACGCTCTCCCGCAGCTCCTGCGCGAGGCGCACGGTCGGCGCGGGCGCCCGGCCGTACACCACGAAGCCGGCCGAGGTGCTCGGGCGGCGCGGACGGTAGACGTTGCCCAGCTGGGCGGTGAGCGTCCGCAGCGCGTCGACCTGGCGCCTCACGCGCTCGATGTCCCGCACCAGCAGGTGCAGGCTCGCCCTCGCCCGGGCGTCGTGGTTGATCTGCTCGGCCATGGCTTACGCGCCGCCTTCCGTACGGTCAGCTCGGCCGGGGCGCGGTGTCCCGTGCGCCCGGCCCCGGTCAATCTCTCTTGACCAACGCCGAAGCGGGGGCCGGGGTAACGCGGTGGAACCGAGACGGGATATGCCAGCCGGGTCCGCGCGGCCGGGGGAGGACCCGGGGGAGTTGCATAGACTTGGCGGCGCACCAGCCGTAGCCCCCACCCGTAGCCCCAGCCCCGCGCGTCCGAAGGACAGGAGCCCGCACCCCGTGGCGATCCAGCCGATCCGTCTCTTCGGAGACCCCGTCCTGCGGGCCACCGCGAAGCCGGTGACCACCTTCGACAAGGAGCTGCGCACCCTCGTCCGCGACCTCACGGAGACCATGCTCGACGCCCCCGGCGCCGGGCTCGCGGCCCCCCAACTCGGCATCTCGCTGCGGGTGTTCACCTACCACGTGGACGGCGTCACCGGGCACCTGATCAACCCCGACCTGTCGCTCAGCGAGGAGGAGCAGGACGGCCCGGAGGGCTGCCTCTCGCTGCCCGGCCTGCGCTACGACACCCGGCGCGCGTACGGCGTGGTCGCCAAGGGCTTCAACGAGTACGGCGATCCGGTCACCGTGGAGGGCACCCAGCTGCTCGCCCGGTGCATCCAGCACGAGACCGACCACCTGGACGGCATCGTCTTCATCGACCGGCTCGACCGGGAGCAGCGCAAGGCCGCGCTCCGGGCGATCCGGGAGGCGGACTGGGGCGGCGGGCCCGCGCCGGTCGTCAAGGTCTCGCCGCACAGCACCTTCGGCTCGGCGCGCTGAGTCCCACCACGTCCAACGTTCGTTTGCAGAAAGGCACTTGATGCGTCTCGTCTTCGCCGGCACCCCCGAGGTCGCCGTTCCCGCGCTCGACGCGCTGCTCGCCTCCGACCAGCACGAGGTGGTCGCGGTGGTCACCCGCCCCGACGCCCCGGCCGGGCGCGGGCGCAAGCTCGTCGCGAGCCCCGTCGCGCAGCGCGCCGAGGAGGCCGGGATCGAGGTCCTCAAGCCGGCGAAGCCCAGCGACCCGGACTTCGTCGCCCGGCTCACCGAACTCGCCCCCGACTGCTGCCCGGTGGTCGCCTACGGCGCGCTGCTGCGGCCCGGCACCCTGGAGATCCCCAAGCACGGCTGGGTCAACCTGCACTTCTCGCTGCTGCCCGCCTGGCGCGGCGCGGCGCCCGTCCAGCACGCGGTGCTGGCCGGCGACGAGGTCACCGGCGCGTCCACCTTCCTGATCGAGCAGGGCCTGGACTCCGGGCCGGTCTACGGCGTGATCACCGAGGAGGTCCGGCCGACCGACACCAGCGGTGAACTGCTCACCCGGCTGTCGCACTCCGGCGCCCGGCTGCTCGCCGCCACCATGGACGGCATCGCGGACGGCTCGCTGCACGCCGTGCCGCAGCCCGCCGAGGGCGTCACCCTCGCCCCGAAGATCACCGTCGAGGACGCCCGGATCGACTGGAACCTGCCCGCGCTGCGGATCGACCGGGTGGTGCGCGGCTGCGCGCCCGCGCCGGGCGCCTGGACGGAGTTCCGCGGCGAGCGGCTGAAGGTCACCGGGCCGGTCACGCTGCTGCCCGGCACGGCCGAGCTGGCGCCCGGTCAGGTCGCGATGGCCGGCAAGAACAGCGTGCGGGTCGGGACCGGGTCGCACGACATCGAGCTCGGGGAGGTGCGTCCGCAGGGCAAGAAGGAGATGCGGGCCGCCGACTGGGCGCGCGGGGCGCGGCTGGAGGAGGGGGAGCGGTTCGGGGCCTGACCTCCCGGGCCGGTCCGGCTCGCCGCGCGGGGCGCCGCGGGCGGGCCTACCTTGGTCCGAGTGGGGGATTCCTCACCAGGAAGGCTGATCCCATGGCCCGACTCACCTGGACGAGCCCGCGTACGTGGACCGCCGTGGCCGGCGCACTGCTGGTGACCGGGGTCTTCGGGCTGGCGACCGCACCCCCGGCCGGCGCCGTGGCCACCTCGGTGGTCACGGGGGATCTGGCGGCCTCCGGCTCGGTGTCCCACGCGACCTGCGGTCAGGGCACCCACCTGATCGGGGGAGGTTTCAGCCTGGGGCCCGTCACGGTCGACCAGAGCACCAACACCCCCCAGCCCGAGCTGCTGATCGTCAACGCCCCTTCGCCCGACCAGCACGACACCTGGCTGGCCGGCGCGGTCGGGGCGGTCGGGGCGCAGGCCTTCGCCCTCTGCGAGGCGGACTGACGAGCCGTCCGGGGTCGCCCCCGCCGCCCGGGCGGCGGGGGCGCGGAGGGAATCACGGCGGGGCGCGGAGGGGCGGCGGTGGGGAATTCGGGCGGGATGTCCGGGGCGGGATATCGTGGGTGTGATAGCCACCGCAGCACTTTGAGGCACCTGTGACCACTCCCAGCGCCAAGCGCGCCCCCCGCCCGCACCGCCGTCCGAAGAAGGACCCGGCCCGGATCGTCGCGTTCCGCGCGCTGCGCGCCGTCGACGAGCGGGACGCCTACGCCAACCTGATCCTGCCCTCACTGCTGCGCGAGGCCGAGCAGAAGGGCATGGACCGGCGCGACGCCGCGCTCGCCACCGAGCTGGTCTACGGCACCCTGCGCCTGCAGGGCACCTACGACGCCGTCATCGCGGCCTGCGTCGACCGGCCGCTCAGCAAGGTCGACCCGCCGGTGCTCGACGTGCTCTCGCTCGGCGCCCACCAGCTGCTCACCACCCGCATCCCCACCCACGCGGCCGTCTCGGCGACCGTCGAACTGGCCCGGGTGGTGCTCGGCGACGGCAAGGCGAAGTTCGTCAACGCCGTGCTGCGCCGGATCAGCGCGCACGACCTGGACACCTGGATCGAGCAGGTCGCCCCGCCGTACGACCAGGACGCCGAGGACCACCTGGCGGTCGTGCACTCCCACCCCCGCTGGGTGGTCGCCGCGCTCTGGGACTCGCTCGGCCGCTGGCAGCCGGACGCCTCCGGGCGCACCGCGATGGAGGAGCTGCTGCGCGCCGACAACGAGCGGCCCGAGGTCACCCTGGTGGCCCGCCCCGGGCGGGCCACGGTCGGCGAGCTGGCCGACGCGCTGCCGGAGGCCGAGCCCGGCCGCTGGTCGCCGTTCGCGCTGCGCCTCGCCGAGGGCGGCGACCCGGGCGCGCTGGACGCCGTCCGGGAGAACCGGGCGGGTGTGCAGGACGAGGGCAGCCAGCTCGTCGCCCTCGCCCTGGCCTCGGCGCCGGTGGACGGCCCGGACCGGCTCTGGCTGGACGGCTGCGCCGGCCCCGGCGGCAAGGCCGCGCTGCTCGGGGCGCTGGCCGCCGAGCGCGGCGCGGCGCTGGTCGCGAGCGAGAAGCAGCCGCACCGGGCCCGGCTGGTGGCCCGGGCGCTGGAGGGCAACCCCGGCCCGTACACCGTGATCGCGGCGGACGGGACCCGGCCGGCCTGGAAGTCCGGCGGCTTCGACCGGGTGCTGGTCGACGTGCCCTGCTCCGGCCTGGGCGCGCTGCGCCGGCGGCCGGAGGCCCGCTGGCGGCGCCGGCCGGCCGACGTCGCGGCCTTCGGGCCGCTGCAGCGGGACCTGCTGCGCTCGGCGATCGAGGCGACCCGGGTCGGCGGGGTGGTCGGCTACGCGACCTGCTCGCCGCACCTCGCCGAGACCCGGGCCGTGGTGGACGACGTGCTGCGCGGCGAGGGCGGCCGGGTCGAGTGGATCGACGCGCGGCCGCTGCTGCCCGGCCTCCCGGCGCTCGGGGACGGGCCGGACGTGCAGCTGTGGCCGCACCTGCACGGGACGGACGCGATGTACCTGGCGCTGCTGCGGCGTACGGCCTGAGGCCGGCGGTGTGATGGCCTGCCGGTCCGACGGTCAGATCGGCAGGCTGCTGAGGAGGGCGCGCGCCTGGGTGCGGAGCTCCTCGACCGGGACGTTGTCGCAGACCACCTCCAGGCCGAGCGCGGGCCCCAGCCGGGTGTTCGACCAGGACTGGAAGACGAAGTACGGGCGGTGGTCGGCCTGCGGTTCGGTGGCCAGGTGGAGGGTCGCGCCGCCCGGGAACGGCCAGCCGGAGGGATCGCCCGGATCCTCGAACTCCCAGTCGTACTGGTACGGCGCGGGTTCGGTGGGCAGGTCGAGCAGGGTCCGGGCGAACTCGCGGACCTCGTCCGGGCCCGCGAACGGCATCGTTTCGCTGCCCCAGCGGTTGCCGACCTCCAGCTCCCAGCCGTCGCCGACGCGCTGGACGGACAGCGACCACCAGCCCTGCTCGTCGTGCGACTCGCAGTCGATGATCGGATCCATGGTCAACCTCCTGGTGGCAGGCGGGAGTTCGAGGACCCGCAGGGGCAGTGTGCCCCGGGGGCGGGGGTCGGCGCGCGGGGATTTTCGGGGCGGAGCTGCCGTCAGTCGGTGGCCGGGTGCCAGGGGCGGCCCGGGCGGGTGGGGACCGGCGCCGAGGTGAGGCGCAGCGCGTACACCTCGTGGTCGGTGGCCGGGTGCGGGACCGGGCCGAGGTAGTCGTGGCCGGTGAGGTGGCACCAGGCGGGCAGGTCGAGCGGCGCGGCCGGGTCGGTGGTGCGGATGTGGACGACGGCGCCGGCCGGTAGGTGGGCGATCGTGGCGCGCAGGCGGAGCAGGAGCTGGACGCAGAGCAGGCCGGTGCCGTCCACGGTGAGGTCGGGGGTGTCGGTCACGGGTGCTGCCCTTTGCGCGGAAGCGGATGCGTCCGGCCCAGCCTAGGAGGCCGGGTCGACGGGACGCTGGTCGGGGGCGGTGCCGCCGGCGCGGGTGAGGAGGGTGGTGAGCCGGTCGAGGTCGTCGGGACTCCAGCGCTCGGCGGCGAAGTGTTCGGCGGCGACCTTGCGGGCGGTGTAGCGCATCTCGGCGAGCCGGTCGCGGCCGGTGGGGGTGAGGGCGGCGTAGGCGACCCGCGCGTCGCGGGCGGCGGCCTCGCGGGAGACCAGGCCGATCCGCTCCAGCGGGGCGAGGCCGCGGGTGACGCCGGAGGCGGTGAGGCCGAGGGCTTCGGCGAGGTCGACGCGGCGCATCCGGCCGCCGGGGGCCTGGCCGAGGTGGAGCAGCAGGGTGAAGTCGGAGAGGCTGACTCCGTGCAGGCCGCTGAGGCTCGCGTCGAAGCGCTTCACCAGGGCGGCCTGGGCGCGGACCAGCCGCAGGGCGGTGTCCAGCGGGTCGGGCGTCGGGGTCGGCGTCGGGTCGGGGATTGTCATTGCCACCTCCTTGACTACTCAAGCATAGGGTACGGGAGAGCCGTCAAGGAGGTGGCGGGGGAGGGGGTGTGGACTACCGGGAGGGCTGTGCGGCCTGGCGCTTCCGGCGCTTGCCGAGCGGCGCCTGGGACAGGTCCTCGGCCTGGGAGCGGAGGTTCTTGTGGCCGTAGCCGCGCTCGGCCAGCCAGGCGAGCGCCGCCCGCTCGGCCCGCTCGGTGGCGAGCAGGATGTCCGCTTCCTCCTCGCCCTCGTCGAGGAAGCGGAAGGTGAACGCGGCACGGGCGGTGAGGTCGTAGCTGAGGTGGCCCTCGCGGGTGAAGGCGGCGTGCAGCACGTCGTGCTCGGCGGCCTCGGCCTGGAGGGCGGCGCGCTGCTCGTCGGTGAGGCCGTCGAAGACGCCGCGCACCATGATGCGGAAGGTTCGGATGGTCATTCCCCGACGATAGGCGCGCGGAGTGCCCGGCCGCTAACGCGTATTCGACCCTCACGCGCCCTCACGCGCCCGGCGCCGGGTCGGCGAGGGCGCGGACTTCGGCAACGCCGGGTTTTCCATGCTCTTTGTTCCGGATCTTCCCGGGCTCTGCGACGATCCGAAGATCGCCGCCCTCGCTGAGCGGGGGCGGTCCGGGCAGGGGAGAGAAGAGACCGGGATGGCCGATGGGCCCGTGGACGACGGCGTCCTGGGGAGGTGGCGGGGCGGCCGGATCGCCCTGGACAAGGAGACCTGGCTGGTGGTCTCCGGCGGGGTGCTGGGCGCCATGTTCGCGGCCATGGGGCTGGCGGTGCTGTTCGGCCCGGCCAACGGCTTCGGCGGCCCCGGCCTGTCGTACATGGGGATCGGCAGCGTCCTCGGCCTGATGCCCTGCGGCGCCGGCCTGGTGTGGGCGCTGATCCACCCCCGGTACGGCTTCCCGTCGATCGCGGCGGGCGCGCTGCTCGGCCTCGGCCTGTTCCTCTGGTTCGCCGGGGACGGGCTGAACGACGCCTGGAAGGCCGCGGCCGACCGGCCGTCCACCGTCCGCGCGGTCGGCAGCTGGACCAGCGGCGACCTGGTCGTCCGGGTGCGGCCCGACCAGGTGGTGGCCTACCGGGGCGCCACCGGGGCCGTCGCCTGGCGCTGGACGCCGCCCGGCGAGGACTCGGTGTGCGCGATGAGCCGCGGCGTCGGGGCCGGCCGGCTCGGGCTGCTCGGGCACTCGCCGCACGACCGGCCCTGCGCCGCCGTCACCGCGCTCGACCTCGCCACCGGCGCGGCGGACTGGACGGCGGCCGTGGACGCCCCCGCCCGGGACGGCGACTCGGCCGCGCCCGACCAGATCGCCGTCGCCGGCGACCGGGCCGTCCTGCAGGAACGCGAAGCCTGGCGGGCCGTCCGGCTGGCCGACGGCGGCCCGCTGTGGCGCAGCGCCGTCGACGCCGGCTGCTCGCCGCTGGAGGTCGCGGGCGGGGCGGACGAGGTGGTGACCGTCGCGCAGTGCGGCACCGCCGCGCCCGTGCTGCGTTCGCTGGCGCCCGCGGACGGGCGGGAGCGCTCGCGCACCGCCCTGCCCGCGGCCGGCGGGCTGAAGAACCTCGCCGTGGTGTCCGTCGACCCGCTCGCCGTCTGGGTCGACGCGCAGGCCGAGCGCGGCACCCACGCGGTGCTCAGCTACGACGCCGCGGGGCGGCAGCGGGCGGCGATACCGGTATCCGGGGACGAGTACGACCTCGACGTGATGCTCGGCGGCGTGCACGCCTTCGACGAGTTCAACGCCCGGCCGCTGTTCGGCGGGGTGGTGGTCGGAGACCTGTTCATCGCCCCCGCCCAGAAGCCCGGGGACGTCCGGATCGGCGGCGGGAGGAACCCCAGCCGGATCGCCACCGGGCGGCTGGTCGCCTACTCGCTGGCGGACGGGCGGCAGCGGTGGACGGCCGCGCTCGACGACCAGGTCACCGGTGTGCTGGCGGACGGCGGCTCGGTGTGGGCGCTCACCCGCAACTCCCTGACCAGGGTCGACGCGGCCACCGGGCGCCGGACGAGGGAGCTGGACGTGAACGACACCGCCTCGCTGTACCCCGTCGACCTCTCGGCCTTCGGGGGCGAGCGCTTCACCGTCGTCGCCGAGGACGGCACCCGGGACGAGCCGCCGGTGCGCGGGCTGAACTGACCCGGTCCGCCGGTGCGGGGCCGGGCGGGATCCGGAAGAGCGGCCTCCGCCCGAGCCGACCCGGTCGGGGCCGGTTGTGTCAGGCTGGTGGGGGAGCACCGCCGAGACGACCGATCGGGAGGCTCGTGATGGCCGGGATCAGCGTGAACGGGGTCTCGCTGCACTACGAGGCCAGCGGCTCCGGCCCCGGCGTCGTCCTGGTGCACGGCTCGTGGAGCGACGGCGACACGTGGGCCCGGGTGGTGCCCGGCCTCGCCGCGCGCACCACCGTCGTCACCTACGACCGGCGCGGCCACAGCCGCAGCGAGGACCCGCTCACCCAGGGCTCGGTGCACGAGGACGCGGCCGACCTCGCCGAACTGATCCACGCCCTCGGCCTCGCCCCGGCCTACGTCTACGGCGACTCCTACGGCGCCCTCGTCACGCTCCGGCTCGCCGCCGCCCGCCCCGACCTGCTGCGCGGCCTCGCCGTCCACGAGCCGCCCGGCACCGGCATCCTGCTCGCCGACCCCGACCTGCGGCCGATCGGCACCGCCTTCGCCGACCGGATCGCCGCCGTCCGGGAACTGCTGGAACAGGCCGAGTCCGCCGCGGCCGCCGAGCTGTACGTCGACACCCTCGCCTTCGGGCCGGGCGCCTGGGAGCAGCTGCCGGCGCCCGTCCGGCACACCTACGTCCGCAACGCGCCCACCTACCTGGACGAGCTGCGCGACCCGGACGCCCTCGATCTCGACCTGGTCGGCCTCGCCCGCTACGGCGACCCGGCGCTGCTCACCCAGAGCGACGACAGCGCGCCGATGTTCGGCGAGGTGCTGGACCTCATCGACCTCACCCTGCCGAAGGCCGAGCGCCACCTCTACGAGGGCGCCGGGCACGCCCCGCACCTGGCGCAGCCGGAGGAGTGGGTGCGGGTGGTGCTGCCGCGCGCGCTCGCGTAGCGGCCACCGGGCCCGTCCCCTCCGGACCTGGTCCGGAACGTTCTGTCGGGTGTGCTCCGGGGACCGGAAAGCCCGGTTCGTCCGCCTTCCGCGGCCCGACGACGGCCCGACGACAGCCCGACGATTCGACACTGGTCGAATCCTGGCGCGAACGCTCGCCAACCGGGCGCCCCCGGGCACAAGCTTCTCCCTGACCGCGTCGGACCGGACGCGGCACGACCGGGAGGACGAACATGACGAGCACGCGTGGCCGCGTCGCCGCCCTGCTGGGCACCGTCGCGGTGGTCGCCGGCACCACCCTCGCCACCCCCGCCGCCGCGACGCCGGACCCGGGCCGCCGCGGCGGCGGAGTCGCCGGCCAGGCACCCTGCCAGGGCGCGCCCGAGTTCGTCTGCGGAACCGTCGACGTGCCGCTCGACCACAGCGGCGCCACCCCCGGCACCCTCACCCTCGACGTCGCCATGACCGGCAACGCCGACGCCCCCAAGGGCGACCTGCTCTTCCTCACCGGCGGCCCCGGCCAGCCCGGCGTGCCGTTCCTCGGGAGGCTCTCCACCAAGCTGGCGCCGCTGCTGAAGGACTACCGGATCGTCGTGTACGACCAGCGCGGCACCGGGCGGCACGCCCTCGACTGCCCGGGCCTGCAACAGGACATGGGCTCCTCCGACCTCGCCGTGCCGAGCAGGCGGTCCGTCGCGGACTGCGCCGCCACCCTCGGCCCGAACGCCCGCTACTACAGCACTGCGGACACCGTCGAGGACATCGACGTGCTGCGCCGGGACCTCGGCGACAAGCGGCTGACCATCGACGGCGTCTCCTACGGCAGCTTCGTCGCCGAGCGGTACGCGCTCGCCCACCCGGCGCACGTCAACGCCCTGGTGCTCGACTCCGTGGTGCCGCAGCAGGGTTACGACCCGCTCGACCTGGTCGCCCTGCCCGCCACCGCCCGGGTCCTGGGCGCCGCCTGCCGGGCCACCGGCTGCACCACCGACCCGGCCGCCGACCTCGCCGCGACCGTGCGGCGGTACGGCAACGGGGCGCAGATCCTGGACGCCCTCACCAGCTACGAGTTCGCCGACCCGAACTACGGCGGGGTGGCCGAGTACCTGCACGAGGCCGCGGCCGGGAAGCCGGAGAAGCTCCGGGCGTTCATCGACGACGTCCACAAGAACGACGCCGCCCCCGCCGAGGCGCTCAGCCAGGGCCTGCACGCCGCCACCCTGTGCGCGGACGGCGTCTACCCGTGGGGCACCGCGGACACCCCGGTCGAGGGCCGGGCGGCCGACCTGGCGCAGACCCGGGCCGAGCTGGCCGCCGACCCCGAGCTGACCTGGCCGTACGACGCGGCGACCGCGACCGGGCTCGGCAGCCTGCTGGTCTGCGAGGACTGGCCGCGCATGCCGGTGCCGCCGGCGCCGCCGGAGCACCGCAAGCTGCCCAACGTGCCGGTGCTGCTGCTCGGCGGCGACCGGGACCTCTCCACGCCGTACGAGTGGCTCTACCGGGAGGCGGCTTCCGCCCACGACCCGACGATCGTGATCGTCCCCGGGGCGGCGCACTCGGTGCAGAACCGGGCGGCGAACCCGGCCGGGCGGCAGGCGGTGTTCGACTTCCTGCTCGCGTAGGGCGGGGTTGATCGGGCGGCGGGTCGTTCCGTACAGGGGTCGGAACGACCCGCCGCCGGTTCTACCGGCGGTCCGGGGTGTCGGCGCCCCAGCCGTCGTCGGGGAGGGTGCGGTCGGGCTCGGGGCAGTCCGGGTGGTCGTAGCCCCAGAGGCTGACCGTGTGCAACAGCCAGTCGGCGGCGGGCGGTTGGTCGCGGTCGATGCGGTCGACCAGGACGAGGGCCACCCGCACCTCCGGGGCCGGGGCCACCTCCAGGGTGCGCTGGCCGGGGATGTGCTCGTACGTCACCGTCTCCCAGCGGCAGCCGGCGGCGGTGAGCGCGGCGGTCAGCGCGGACTCGGTGACCCGGGTGTCGTAGGTGGTGAACTCCTCGCCGGGCTCGGGGAGTTCGAGCTCGCCGTGCCAGGTCGGCAGGGAGAGCGAGCGGAGCCGGCGGCAGCGGCAGAACACCGTCCAGACGTCGCCCCAGCCGAAGGCGTGCGGCCAGCGCGAGTCCTTGTGGACGCGCCCGCAGTCGTACGGATCGCCGAAGCGGGCCGCGAGTTCGGGCAGCGAGGCGTCGTAGCGCAGCGCGGCGCCGAGGCCGCCGGTGGTGGCGAGCTCGGTGAGCCGGTGCGCGAAGGCGGCGGCTACAGGCATCCGCGCACCGCCTCGATCAGGCGGTTGGCCCGGGCGTCGCCGTGGCCGATCATCCGGTTCGCGACGTAGGCGAAGCCGACGCCGAACTCGTCGTCGCCGAAGGCGAACTGGCCGCCGGCGCCGTCGTTGCCGAAGCTGCGGGCGCCGAGCAGCGGGCGGAAGGCGGGGGAGTCCAGCAGGAAGCCGGAGCCCCAGCGGGCGCCCAGGTCGAAGCCCAGGTAGCCGGCGCCGGCGGAGAGTTCGCGGGTGGCGTCGGCGAGGGTGGCGGGCGAGAGCAGCGGCTCGCCGCCGTCCAGGCCGGTCGCGGCGGCCGCGTACAGGCCGGCCAGGCCGCTCGCGGAGGCGACGGCGCCCGCGCCCGGCAGCTCGATCGCGTGCAGGGCCGGGTCGTTCCAGCCGCGCGGGACGTCCAGGCCGGGGAAGACCAGCGCGCCGTTCATCGTCACGATCCGGGTCAGCAGGTGCTCCGGGCCGGGCATCGGGCGGCGGCCCTCGGCCTCCACCAGGCGGGCCACGTGCGGGAGTTCGTGGTGCGGCAGGCCGAGGTAGACCGGGAGGTCGGGGAGCTCCGCGCGCAGGAAGGCGCCCGGCGTCCGGCCGGTGATCCGGCGGATCACCTCGCCGACCGCGAAGCCGAGCACATGGCCGTGGTACTCGTAGGTGCTGCCCGGCTCCCACAACGGCGGCTGGTCCTCGATCGCGCGGACCACCGGCTCCCAGGCGGCGATCTGCTCGAAGGTGAGCGCCGCGTCCAGGGCCGGGATGCCGGCGCGGTGGCCGAGGATCATCCGGGTGGTGATCGCCTGCTTGCCGTGCCGGGCGAACTCGGGCCAGTAGCGGGCGACCGGGGCGTCCAGGTCGAGCCGGCCGCGCTCGGCGAGCAGGTGGGCGGCGATGCCCACCGCGCCCTTGGCGCAGGAGAACACCGGGACGAGCGTGTCCCGCACCCACGGCCGCCCGGTGCGCTCGTCGGCGGTGCCGCCCCACAGCTCCACCACCTTGCGGCCGCCGACGAACACGGTGACGGCGGCGCCGAGTTCGGGGAACTCCGCGAAGTTGCGGCCGAAGACGTCGGCGACGGCGCCGTACCGCTCGTCCGCCCAGCCCTGGTAGTCCTGCATGGTGTACCGCCCCGTTCTGTTCGCACGTCATGGCGCCCGACATCTCGCGCGACGTGCCGCATGGTGTCTGCCAAGATCAACGACCGGACCACGCTACGGGGTCGGGACCCGCAGGACGACGGGTTTTCCCCGGACTGGGGCGGATGGGGCAGGTGAGGCGGGGTACGCCCGCGCTGCGGGAGGAGCCCGGGGTGGACCTGTCGGAGTCGACCGCGCGCCGGGAGCGCCGGTGGCCGGGCAGCCGGCCGGTCGGACACGAGATCGACGCGCGGGAAGTCGGTCCGGCCGACTTCCTGATCCGTTGGTGCGGCGGGTCAGGAGGTGGTCCGCACCTCGGAGTGCGCCGAGGCCGTGGGGCACGTGCGGATCAGTGCGCGCCGGTCCGTGCGCCCCGTCGCAGCGGGCGGTGCGGCCAGGCGGCGGCCGCGAGGGCGGTGCCGATGCCGACGAAGGCCGCGACTCCGGCCGGGAGGATCCAGCCGGTGATGCGGGCGTCCTCCGCGCCGGTGCCGAGCGCGCCGAGCAGCGCGGTCAGCAGGCCGTAGGGGATCAGCAGCGTGCCCGCCCAGGCGGGGGCGAGCAACAGGCGCCGTAGCAGGGGGTTTTGGGGGAGGTGGCGGGCGACGGCGAAGGCCAGCGCGACACCCGTGAGAGCGAGCACGGCGGTGAAGTCGACGCCGTGGTGCTCCAGCCGGATCAGGGCCGCGGGCCCGCCGTTGCGGCGGAACTCGTCCGCGAGCGAGAAGCCGTCCGCGAGTCCGGCCCGGCCGCCGGCCGCCCAGTAGGTCTTCATCGCGACGTACGGCAGGGCGAGGCTGCCGGCCAGGGTGACGGTGCGCAGCTGGTGGCGGGTCATGTCGGGCTCCCGTGTTCGGTGGTGGTCCCATGGTCGGGCGGCGGTGCTCCGGCGGGCGTCCTGCCGGGGGACGGGGTGGGGCCGGTGTCTCCCTCGGGCGGGCCTCCTCCCGGGGGAGCGGGCCCTCCCCCCGGTGGGGGAGCCGTGTGCCGGGAGGCGGGGGTGGGCAGGCTCGTTCGGGTACCGAGCTGAACCGAACCGAGGAGGCCCGAGTTGGCCGCAGTCCACGAATCAGTGCTCGACGCGATCGGCGGGACGCCGCTGTTCCGCCTCGCCCGCCTCGGCGCCGGGCTCGCCGCGCCGGTCTACGCCAAGGCGGAGTTCTTCAACGTCGGCGGCAGCGTCAAGGACCGCGCGGCGCTCTCCATGGTGCTGGCCGCCGAGCGGGAGGGGCTGCTGAAGCCGGGCGGGACGATCGTCGAGGCGACCTCCGGCAACACCGGCATCGGGCTGACCATCGTCGGGCGGCAGCGCGGGTACCGGGTGATCGCCGGGGTGTCGGACAGGTCGGCGGCGGAGAAGTCGGACATCCTGCGGGCGTACGGGGCCGAGGTGGTGACCGCCGCGACCTCCGTGCCGCGGGAGGATCCGAGCCACCTGTTCAACGTCGTCCGCCGGCTGGTGGCGGAGATCCCCGGCGCCTGGCTCGCCGACCAGTACGACAACCCGGCCAATCCCGACGCGCACCTGCGCACCACCGGCCCCGAGATCTGGGAGCAGACCGCCGGCCGGGTCACCCACTTCGTCGCGGGCGTCGGTACGGGCGGCAGCATCACCGGCACCGGCGAGTACCTGAAGCGGGTCAGCGGCGGCGCCGTCCGGGTGGTCGGCGCCGACCCGGAGTCCTCGATGTACGGCGGCGGCGACGGCAGCCCCTGGTACGTCGAGAGCATCGGCCACTTCCTGCACCCCGAGACCGTCGAGGACCGCTGGCCCAAGGCCTACCGGGCGGAGGCGGTGGACACCTTCGAGTGCATTCCGGACCGCGAGTCGCTGCTGACCGCCCGCCGGCTCGCCCGCGAGGAGGGCATCCTGGCCGGCCCGTCCTCCGGCACGGCGGTCGCGGCGGCGCTGCGGGTGGCCCGGCGGCTGGGGCCGGACGACCTGGTGGTGGTCCTGCTGCCGGACTCCGGGCGGTCCTACCTGTCCAAGGTGCACAGCGACGCGTGGATGCGGCAGTGGGGCTTCCTGGAGGACGGGGACGGTCTGCGGCCCCTGCTGGACGCCGCCGGCCTGCTGGTGGCGGTGACGGCGGACACCACCGTGGCCCGGGCGCTGGAGGCGCTGCGCACCGCGCCGGGCGGGGTCGCGCCGGTCCTGCTGGCGCGCGGGGCGCGGCCGTACGGGGTCGCCGCGTCCGAGGTGGTCGGCACGGCGTCGCGGGAGGTGCTGGCGGCGGCGCTCGCGGACGGCTCCGTCCGGGCGGAGGACCCGGTGGGCGGGCTGCTCGGGCCGGCCCTGCCGGTGGTCGGGGTGGGCCAGCCGGTCGGCGAGGCGCGGGAGGCGCTGGGGGAGGCGCATCCGGCGGTGGCGGTGCTGGTGGACGGGCGGGTGGCGGGGGTGCTGCCGCGGGCGGCGCTGCTGGCGTAGGGCCTTCGGTCGTGCGGCCCGGGCCGGCTCGGCCCGGGCCGCGTTCGGCCGCTGTGCGCTACTCCCCGGGCGGCGTCAGGACGGCCAGGATCACCCGGTCCAGGGAGCGGTCGAAGACCCGGGCCGGATCGGCCGGCCGGCCGGCGGTCGCGAACGCCTGGGCGAGGTGCGGGTACTGGCCGCTCATCGCCGCCTGGGTGAGGTAACCCACCATCTCCGCCTGCCACTTGGCGCCCGCGGCGGCGGTCTGCTCGTACTGGGCGAACTGGCACAGGAAGCCGTTGAACATCGCCATCGCCTCCATCCGCGTGCCGCCGGGCAGGCCGGTGGCGGCGGTGACGGCCAGGAAGTGGTCGGTGTAGCGCAGCGCGTTGGGCCCGATGCCGGGCCGGGAGAGCACCAGGCCGGGCAGCCAGGGGTGGCGACGGAAGATGGCGAGCTGCTGGTGCGCGAGGTCGGCGAGGTCGGCCCGGACGTCGCCGCTCGGCTCCGCCGGGAACCGGTACTCGGCGACGGCCGCGTCGAGCATCAGGTCGAGCAGGTGCTCCTTCTTCGGCACGTAGTTGTAGAGCGACATGGTGCCCGCGCCGAGCGCGGCCGCGACGCGGCGCATCGAGACGGCGTCTAGGCCCTCGGCGTCGGCGATCCCGATGGCGGCGGCGGCGATGGAGTCGCGGCTGTGGGCCGGGCGGGGGCCGCGGCCGGTGCGCTCGGGGCGCAGCCAGATCAGTTCGGGGGCCTCGGGGGGTGTGGGGCGCCCGGGTTGAGCGGCGCTGCCGGGTTGATCCGGGCTGCCGGGCTGATCCGGCCTGCCCGGCTGATCCGGATTGTCGGGACTGTCGGGACTGCTGGGGGGCTTGCTGGACGGCACGGAAGATCACCTCGCGCTCCCATCTTAGATACGTACGGCGTACGTAGTACGATACGTGGGCACGAGCTTCTACGTACGCTGTACCTAGAGAAGGGGCAGAGCCATGTCCGATGTCACCCGGCCCGCCATCGAGATGGCGGGCGTCGAGAAACGCTTCGGCGCCACCGAGGCCCTGTGCGGCCTCGACCTGGTCGTCCCCGCCGGCACCGTCTGCGGCCTGCTCGGCCCCAACGGCGCCGGCAAGACCACCGCCGTGCGCGTGCTCGCCACCCTGGTCGCCCCCGACCGGGGCGTCGCCCGGGTCGCCGGGCACGACGTCGTCCGCGCCGCCGAGGAGGTGCGGCGCGCCATCGGCCTCGCCGGCCAGTACGCCGCCCTGGACGAGGGCATCACCGGCCGCGACAACCTGCGGATCTTCGGGCGGCTGCACCGCCTCGGCGCCCGCGGGGCCCGGCGGCGCGCCGACGAACTGCTGGAGCGCTTCGGACTCGCCGACGCCGGCGACCGGCTGGTGCGCACCTACTCCGGCGGCATGCGCCGGCGCCTCGACCTGATCGCCAGCCTGGTCACCAGCCCGCCGGTGCTCTTCCTCGACGAGCCCACCACCGGGCTCGACCCGCGCAGCCGCCAGGGGATCTGGGACACCGTCAAGGAACTGGCGGACGGCGGCACCACCGTGCTGCTCACCACCCAGTACCTGGAGGAGGCCGACCGGCTCGCCGACGAGATCGTGGTCGTCGACCACGGCGCCGCGATCGCCACCGGCCCGCCCGACCGGCTCAAGGCGGCGATCGGCAGCGAGGTCTCCGTCACGCTCGTCGATCCCGGCCGACTCCCCGCCGCCGCCGCGGTGGTGACCGCGCTGGCCGGCGGCGAGGCGCAGCTGGACGTCGCCGCGCGGACGGTCACCGTGCTGACCGAACCCGGCCGTGCCGTCCTGCTGCCCGCGCTGGTGCGGGAGTTGGACGCCGCCGGCGTCGCCGCCGAGGACGTCGCGGTGCGCGCGCCCTCGCTGGACGACGTGTTCCTCGCGCTCACCGGGGAGGCGCGAGTGAAGCCCGAGCTGACCGTTCTCGAAGGGGAGGCCGCCTGATGGCCACGGCCGTGTACACCGCCTCGCGTCCGTCCACCGGTGGCCGGCTGGCCTCCGACACCTGGACGTCGATGCTCCGCGTGCTGCTCAACTACCGCCACTCGCCGGGCCTGTTGGTCGCCTCGTTGGCCGTGCCGGTGCTCATGGTGGTGGTCTTCGGGTACGTCTTCGGCAGCGCCATGCAGGTGCCCGGCGGCGGGGACTACCGGGAGTTCCTGATGCCCGGCCTGTTCGCCATGGTCGCCACCAACGGCATCATGCCCACCATGGTCGGCGCCGCCCGCGACGTCGGGCGCGGCGTCACCGACCGGCTGCGCTCGATGCCGGTCTCCCGCGCCGGACTGCTGCTCGGCCAGACCCTGGCCGACCTGCTGGTCAGCCTCGTCGTCATGGCGCTGATGGCGCTGGTCGGGCTCGCCGCCGGCTGGCGCGCCCGGCACGGGCTCGCCGACACGGCGGAGGCGTTCGCGCTGCTGCTGCTCTTCCGGTTCGTGATGACCTGGGTCGGCACACTGCTCGGCCTGGCCGTGGGCAAGGAGGAGCAGGCCGGTCAACTCGCCGTCGCGGTCTTCCCGTTGGCGATGATCACGAACGCCTACGTGCCCACCGGCGGGATGCCCGGCTGGCTGCGCGCCGTCGCCGACTGGAACCCGATCAGCGCCGTCGTCCAGGCCTGCCGGGAGCTGTTCGGCAACCCGTCCGCGGCCGGCTCCGCCTGGCCGATGCAGCACGCCGTGCTGACCGCGCTGCTGTGGAGCGCCGCCCTGATCGCGCTCTGCGGGCCGCTGGCCGTACGGAAGTTCGCCACCCACGGGCGGTGATCCACTCGTCCCGGTAAATGTGCTGGACACCGGTGTCGGTGCGGCAGAAGGTGGGCGCCATGGAGTACACCCACCTCGGCCGCACCGGCCTGACCGTCTCCCGGCTCTGCCTCGGCACCATGAACTTCGGCCCGCACACCGAGGAAGCCGACGCCCACGCCATCATGGACACCGCGCACGAACGCGGCATCAACTTCTTCGACACCGCCAACACCTACGGCCGCGACAGCGAAGGCCGGCAGCAGGGGCGCACCGAGGAGATCATCGGCCGCTGGTTCGCCCGCGGCGGCGGCCGCCGCGAGCGCACCGTCCTCGCCACCAAGGCCTACGGCAACACGAGCGACTGGCCCAACGACGGCAAGCTCTCCGCGCTCGCCATCCGCAAGGCCGTCGAGGCCAGCCTGCGGCGGCTGCAGACCGACCACATCGACGTCTACCAGATGCACCACATCGACCGGGACACGCCCTGGGAGGAGATCTGGCAGGCGATGGAGGTCCTGGTCGCCCAGGGCAAGGTCATCTACGTCGGCTCGTCCAACTTCGCCGGCTGGCACATCGCCCAGGCCCAGGAGGCCGCCCGCTCCCGCAACTTCCTCGGCCTGGTCAGCGAGCAGTCGCTGTACAACCTGCTCGACCGCACGGTCGAGCTGGAGGTCGTCCCGGCCGTCCGGCACTACGGCCTCGGCCTCATCCCGTGGTCCCCGCTGCGCAGCGGCCTGCTCGGCGGCGTCCTGCGCAAGGAGCGCGAGGGCACCCGGGTGCGCGGCGCCATGGGCCTCGCGAGCGAACTGCTGGACAAGCACCGCGACCGGATCCAGGCCTACGAGGACTTCGCCGACGAACTCGGCGCCGACCCGGCCGAACTCGCCCTCGCCTGGCTGCTCAGCCGCCCCGCCGTCACCGCCCCGATCGTCGGCCCCCGCACCCCGGCCCACCTGGACGCGGCCGTCCGGGCCCTCGACCTGACGCTCGACCAGAAGACCCTCGACCGCCTCGACGAGATCTTCCCCGGCCACCGCCCCGCCCCGGAGGACTACGCCTGGTAGCGCCCGGCTGGTGGGGCCCGGCTGATGGGCCCCGCTGGTGAGGCCCCGCGCCCGCCCCGGCACCGCGCCGGGGCGGGCGCGTTGTGGTAGCAAGGCGGGCATGACGGGAGAGCGTGGAGAGCGCGGGGAACGCTGGGTGCGTGGGGCGTACCACCACGGGGCGTTGCCGGAGGCGTTGGTGGCGGCGGCGCTGGAGGTGTTGGACGAGCAGGGGCAGGAGAAGGTCAGCGTCCGGGAGGTGGCCCGGCGGGCGGGGGTGTCGGCGGGGGCGCCGTTCCGGCACTTCGCCGATCGCCGGGCGCTGTTGACGGCGCTGGCCGACCGGGTGCTGGCGGACTACGCGTGCTGGCAGGAGGCCCAGGTGGCCGCCTCGGACGCGGCCGGCAGATCGGGGATGCGGGCGCTCGGCCTGGGGTGCGTCCGGTACGCGCTGCGGCACCCCCGGCGGTTCGAGCTGCTGCGCTCGCGGGCGTTCACGGCGGTGCGGGATCCCGAGTTGCGGGACCAACTGGAGTTCTTCGACCGGGCGTTGACCGGCCAGGTGGCGGCGGACCAGGCGGCCGGAAAGCTCCGCCCGGGCGATCCGGAGGTGGTCGGCCTGGCCGGGCAGGCGCTGGTGTACGGGCTGGCGCAGATGATCGTGGACGGCTACCTGCCGGCCGAGAAGGCGGAGGAGCTGGCCGTCCGGGTGCTGGACACCTTCGGCGAAGGGGTCGCCAACCGGCCTGGGCGGTAACCGAATTGTGGCTGCGGTGAGCCTTGACCGGCCTGGCGCCCGCTGATGTAATCGCCGATTACATAGTGCGTGGATCCGGGGAGGCCGGAAATGCCCTTGTTCGCGAAGACGCAACCGGGCTACACCACCGCCGCCGCGACCGGCGACACCGTGGTGCTGCTGATCGGGATGCGGATCAACCGGTTCTGGGCCGTGCACCACTGGGCCCCGCTCATGTTCGCGATGTTCCGGATGCTGCACGAGCTGCGCCGCAGCCCCGAGCGCGGCCTGCGCGGCCGCGTCCTGCTCACCGCCTCGCCGCGCACCTGGTACGTCGTCCAGTACTGGGAGTCCAAGGAGAAGCTGTACCGCTACGCGAGCGCGCCGGACGGCTTCCACCACACCGTGTGGGGCATCGCCAACCGCATGGTGAAGGAGGGGAAGACGCACCGGCACGTCGGGCTCTGGCACGAGACGTACATCGTGCCGGAGGGCGGCTACGAGTCGATCTACTTCGACATGCCCGCCTTCGGCCTGGCCGGAGCCACCGGCGTGATCCCGGTGGAGGAGCGCGGCCGGCGCGCGGCGCAGCGGCTGGCCTACCGGAGCGGCGCCGGCGGTGCGGGGGAGCCGAACGGGTCGAAGGAGCCGAGCGGCGCGGGGATGCGGGACGGCGAGGCGGCGGTGGGGGACGGCGCGGCGGGCGCGTAGGTGGGGGCGTCCGGCCAGTCGGGCGAGTCCGGCCCCAGCGTGAACGCCAGGTAGATCCACGGCGCGAAGAGCAGGAACGCGCCCATCGCCACCAGGAACAGCACGCCCGGAGCGACCTTCTTCACCGTTGCCTCCCGTGTCCTCGTTCGCGGCGTGATCAAGCTGGGGACGCGCCGCGGGCCGGCGCCTGAGTACGGGTACTCAAGGAGTGTCGTGAGTCGCCCGGTCACCCCGGGCGTGAGAGCGTCTGGGCATGGCGGACAGGGCGACGGACAACACCGCGGACCGGGCCGGGGCACCGGTGGTGCACGAGGTGCCGTACCACTCGCAGTGGGAGTCGGCGGAGCTGGTGCGGGCGATCATCGACGGGCGGCTGGACGCGGCCGAGGACCCGCGCTGGGGCCAGTCCGGCGCCGCCACCCCGGAGGAGTACGCCTGGTGGTCGTGGCGGCTGTGCGGGGTGGCCTGCCTGCGGATGGCGCTGGACCACTGGTGGGGGGTGGCCCCGCCGGCGCTGACGCTGGCGGACGAGTGCGTGAAGGCCGGCGCGTACGTCCGGGACGGCGAGAGCCTGCGCGGGCTGGTGCACACGCCGTTCGCGGCGTACGTGCGGGAGCGCTGGGGGCTGGCCGCGCAGGCCCGGGAGGCGAGCCCGGAGGAGGTGGCGGCCGAGGTGGCCGGCGGTCGGCTGGTGATGCTGTCGGTGCACCCGTCGATCCGGGAGCCGGCCGGGCCGGAGCCGGTGCGCCGGGGCGGCCACCTGGTGCTCGCGGTGGGCGTCACGGACACGGCGCTGGTGATCCACAACCCGTCCGGGTTCCCGGGGGAGTCGCAGGAGTTCGCGCACGTGCCGTGGCGCTCGTTCGGGCCGTTCTACGCCGGGCGGGCGATCGTCCTCGGCCCGCCCGGCGGCGAGGGCCGGGCGGCCTCCGGCAGGCCGGCCGCCGGTGGCTAGGAGTTCTCCGGCAGCCCGACCGGGTACCACGGCAGGCTGCCCCGACAGAGTGCCGAGATCGGCTTCAACGCGGCGGCCAGCCGGTCGAGTTCGGCGCGCGGGTAGTCCTCCCAGACCCGGGCGGCGGCCAGGTCGGTGGCGGCCTCCAGGGCCTGGTGGCGGATCCGGCCGAGCTCGGTGACGGTGCCGGCGGGCGTCAGCCAGCCGCGCTCGACCAGGCGGCCGGCGGCGGCCTCCCACTCGGCGTCGGTCCAGCCGCGCACCGGCTGGACCTGCTCGCGGCGCATGTCCATCGCGCAGCGGACGACCAGCGCCTCGCAGCCGTCCAGGCCGGCCGCGACCAGGGCGGCCACGTGGCCGTCGCCGCGGTGTTCGCGCATCACCGTGGTGGCCTGCCAGAGCCGTTCGAACAGTCCGGTGGGCCGGGGGAGAGCGGCGTTGGCGGCGGCCAGCACCCGGCCGGCGCAGTCCAGCCGGGCCGCGGCCTGCTCCAGCGTCTCCGTCGCCCGCTCGACCTGCTCGCGGTCGACGTGCTCCAGCAGCCGGGCCAGCGCCTGCCCCGCTCCCTTGGACCGGGCCGCCAGCGTCTCCTGCGGGCTCGCCAGTGACCACAGCGAGGGGAGCGCGCGCTCCACCATCGGCGGGGCGAAGCCGAAGAACGCGGCGATCACCGGCGGTGCGTCCACCGGGCCCAACGGGGCGGCGCGGCCGCCGAAGTAGCCGCGCCAGAAGCCGCGCAGGCCGGCCTCCTCGAAGGCGCCGAGGCACTCGGGCTGGAAGTAGGTGACGGCGTGCACCGGTTCGAAGAGCCACCACAGTGCGCGGGCGGGGTGGACGAGATCGGCCATCGGGAGACCTTCCTCGGACGGGCTCCGGGCGGGGCGGGCGCGGGGAGCGGGGCTGGACGGGGACGGCCGGGCGCTCGGCGGGGCCGCTCACGTGCTGATGACCCCGGCGGGGGCCCGGGTAATCCCGGAGCCGGGTGTGATGACGGTCACGCGGGCGGTGTCTCCGCCCCGGCCCCGCCCCGGCCCCGGCCCGTCCGCGTCCCCGGCCGTACCCGGCCGTCCCCGGCCGTCCGCGCGTCCGGCTACCGGGGCGCCGTCACCGGTGGCATCGCGAGCGGGTTGATCGGCATCTGCTCGCGGCAGAGCGCCGCGATCGGCGTCAACGCGTCGGTCAGCCGGTCGAGTTCGCCGTCCGGCCGGTCCTCCCACGCCCGGCCGGCGGCCAGGTCGGTGGCGGCTTCCAGGGCCTGGTGGCGGATCCGGCCGAGCTCGGTGACGGTGCCGGCGGGCGTCAGCCAGCCGCGCTCGACCAGGCGGCCGGCGGCGGCCGCCCACTCCTCGTCCGTCCATCCGCGCAGCGGCTGCAGCACCTCGCGGCTGGCCTCCAGCGCGCAGTGCAGCACCGGCGCCTCGCAGCCGTCCAGGCCGGCCGCGACCAGGGCGGCCACGTGGCCGTCGCCGCGGTGCTCGCGCAGCACGGTCGCGGCCTGCCAGAGCCGTTCGAAGAGTCCGGTGGGTCGGGGCAGCGCGGCGTTGGCGGCGGCCAGCACCCGGCCGCCGCAGTCCAGTCGGGCCGCGGCCTGCTCCAGCGCCTCGGTCGCCCGCTCGACCGGCTCCCGGTCGACGGGCGCCAGCAGCCGGGCCAGCGCGGCCGCCGCGCCCTCGGCCCGGGCGGCCAGCGCCTGCTCGGGGCTCGCCCGCGTCCACACCTCCGGCAGGGCCTGCTCGACCCGGGCCGGGGCGAAGCTGAACAGCGCGGCGACCGCCGGCGGCGCGTCCACCGGGCCCAGCGGGGCGCAGCGGCCGGCGAAGTAGCCGAGCCAGCCGCCGTCCAGCCCGATCGCCTCGAAGGAGGCCCGGCTCTCGGGCTGGAGGAAGGCGACGGCGTGCACCGGCTCGAAGAGCCGCCACAGTGCGCGGGCGGGGTGGACGGGAGCGGACATCGGGAGGCCTTCCTCGGTGGGGTGCGGGGCGGGTGGGGCGCGGCGGACGGGCCGCTCACGTGCTGATGACCCCGGCCGCCGCCGCGGTAACCCCCGGGGCGGGTGTGATCACGGTCACCCGTGGCTCGCCGGGGGCGGTCGGCGCCCGCGCGGCGCGCGAGAATGGGGCGAGGTGCCCGTCGCCGGGCGCCCAGGTCCCCTCAAAGTCCTCGCACGAAGGTAGTCGGCCATGGCCCAGATCAACCCCAGCATCCTGTCCGCGGACTTCGCCCGGCTCGCCGAGGAGGCCGAGGCCGTCCGGGGTTCCGACTGGCTGCACGTGGACGTCATGGACAACCACTTCGTGCCCAACCTGACCCTCGGCGTCCCGGTCGTCGAATCGCTCGCCCGCGCCACGGACACCCCGCTCGACTGCCACCTGATGATCGAGGACCCGGACCGCTGGGCCCCGCAGTACGTCGAGGCCGGCGCCGGCTCGGTCACCTTCCACGTCGAGGCCGCCGCCGCGCCCGTCCGCCTGGCCCGGGAGATCCGCGCCAAGGGTGCCCGCGCCTCCATGGCGCTCAAGCCCGGCACCCCGATCGAGCCCTACGAGGACCTGCTCCCCGAGCTGGACATGCTGCTGATCATGACCGTCGAGCCCGGCTTCGGCGGCCAGGCCTTCCTGGACATCATGCTGCCGAAGATCCGCCGCACCCGGGAGCTGATCGCCAAGCACGACCTGGAGCTGTGGCTGCAGGTCGACGGCGGCGTCTCCGCCGACACCATCGAGCGCTGCGCCGAGGCGGGCGCCGACGTGTTCGTGGCCGGCTCGGCCGTGTACGGCGCCGAGGACCCGGCCGAGGCCGTCCGCAAGCTGCGCGAGCTCGCCGACAAGGCGACCGCCGAGGCCTGGTGGGCCTGCGAGCACTAAGCCCCCCGGGCTTCGGGCCTCCAGGGCTCCGGGCCTCCGGGGCTCCGGGCCTCCGGGGCAGCCGGACGGCCCGGCGCGGGTGGAGGGCCGGCGCCGGGTGACGGATGATCGGGGCGGACGCACGCCCCCTTCTCCGTACGGTGGTGGAACCGCATGAGCAACCTCGACCGCAAGCCCGCCCCGACCGCATGCGGCCGGGAGGCCGCCATCGGCCCGGTGCGCGACCTGCTGGCGGCCCGTCAGGTCCGGCTCGGCGAGAGCACGGTGGTGCGCCGGCTGCTCCCCAACCTCGGCCGCCGGATGGTCGGCGCCTGGTGCTTCGTCGACCACTACGGCCCGGACGACATCGCCGACGAGCCCGGCATGCAGGTGCCGCCGCACCCGCACATGGGCCTGCAGACGGTCAGCTGGCTGCACCAGGGCGAGGTGCTGCACCGCGACAGCCTCGGCAGCCTGCAGACCGTCCGCCCGTACGAGCTGGGCCTGATGACCTCCGGCCGGGCGATCTCGCACTCCGAGGAGTCGCCCCGCCCGCACGCCCGCTACCTGCACGGCGCCCAGCTGTGGGTCGCCCTGCCGGACACCCACCGGCACACCGCCCCGGCCTTCGAGCACCACCCCGACCTGCCCGTCGTCACCGCCCCCGGCCTGCGCGCCACCGTCATCCTCGGCACCCTCGACACCGCCACCTCCCCCGGCACCGCCTACACCCCCCTGGTCGGCGCCGACCTGGCACTCGCCGAGGGCGCCTCGCCGCGGCTGCCGGTCCTGCCGGACTTCGAGTACGCCGTCCTCGCGATGGCCGGCCGGATCGACGTCGACGGCGTCCCGGTGGAGCCCGGCTCGATGCTCTACCTCGGCTGCGGCCGCACCGCCCTCCCGCTGCGCGCCCACACCGACGGCGCCGTCCTGCTGCTCGGCGGCGCGCCCTTCGAGGAACGCCTCGTCATGTGGTGGAACTTCATCGGCCGATCCGGTGAGGAGATCGTACAGGCACGGAACGACTGGGAGAAAGGCTCGCGATTCGGTGAAGTTCATGGCTACGACGGCGCCCGGCTACGGGCCCCAGAGCTCCCGTCGATCCCGCTGAAGACGCGTGGGCGAGCGCGCTGACCTGTGGAAACGTCTCGTGCGGGATTGCGTCCGGTGCTTGCTGGCCGGTGCACTCCGGGCGTGCCTCGGGTCCTGGCGTGAGGGGGCTCCTAGCGTCGTGCGGCCCGCTCTGGCGGTTCGAAATGAGGGCTCGCCGATTCTCATGTTTGGCCACGTGTGGCAGGGTCTAATCGGATCGATGCTGACCTTTTGCTGACTTATCTGACGTCGAGTCAGTCGATTGGGTCTTGACAATATCCCCAGCGCTGCGTCTCGCCGCCAGTTGTCTTCCCGAGTCTCAACGCCTGCTGGGACCTACGCCGGCAGACGGCTGCCACCGGATTGCGGGAGCCTGGGGCGTTCGGTGCGCGGCGCTGGGCTGCGTCCACCGCCCGGGAGGCTTGGTCTCGTAGCGTCAGCTACGTGATCAAGGCGATGGCGCCAGCCAGGGACCGGCGTAGCCGTGGGGCGACCGGTACGGACCGGGCAGGGTTGGACCGGTCTGCACCGTGCCGGGCGGGCGCACTCGCCCGGCACGGTGCAGACGGGCGCCGGTCACGTCTCGACGAGCTCCCGCTGTCCGGAGGCGGGGTCGAATCCGTGGGTGGAGAATGCGGGCCCGCCGGCCAGGTACGCCTCCACCGCGGCCTTGGAGGTCGGGAACATCGGGCTGGGCAGGACGTCGGCGGCGGGGTGCCAGCGCACCTCCAGGTGCTTGTCCGGCTCGACGTTGACCAGCTCGCCCGTGAACTCGCTGGTAGCGAAGACGAACAGCACGAAACCGCCGCGCCCGTCCCAGCCCTCCTTGGCCTGGATGGTGTGCACCAGGCGCAGGTCGGACGGCCGGGCGATGAGCCCGGCTTCCTCACGCAGTTCCCGGGCGGCAGCGTCGGGGATCTCCTCCCCGGGGTCGACCTTTCCACCAGGGATCGTCCACGCGGGGCCGGGGGTCCAACTTCGTTGGGCGTAGTGGACGGTGGCGATCCGGTCGGTGCTCAGGTCGTGGGCGATGACGCCGACCGACAGCCTGCTCGTCTCGTGCATCAGGGGCTCCTGGTTGAAGGTTGAGGGGGCGATGGAGGGGAGGCGACGGTCGAGTAACTGCGCTTCTACGTGTCGCGCGGGGGCAACTCCGAGAGCGCGGTCTCGCGCATGATGCGGTCGACCGTGTCGTGGAGGGTGCTGTCGCTGCCGATGACGGTCTCGATCCCGCCGGGAAGGACGTCGTGCTCGCGGTACCAGTCGCGCAGTTCACGCTCGGTGACGGCCGTCAGGTACTCGCGATCGGCCTTCGAGGCGTGACGGACCAGCGTCTCGTCGATCGGGATGTCGAGGTAGTAGCAGCGGGTGACGCCGCGGTGGTCGCCCACCAGGCGTGTGAGCATCGCTCCGTAGTGATCGGCGTACAGGATGCCTTCGATGACGACGTGGTAGCCGGCGCCGAGTGCGTACCGAGCCACGGTGTCGATCAGGCCGATGTTCGCGCCGCCGGGCCGGTCCCGTTCGCGCAGCACGATGCGGCGCAGGTTGTCCTGCGCGACCACGGCCAGGCCCCGACCGAACCGGTCCCGGATGCCCGCCGCCACCGACGACTTGCCCGAGGCCGAATTTCCCCGAACGACCACGAGCCGGGTCTCCGCGCTCCCCGCAGGCGCCCCGGCCGCCAGGAGTCCTGGGTGGCTCGTGGTGCTCATGCCGGCCATCCGACGACGGACAGCGGGCGGCCGGCGGTGATCCGGGCGAGCGCGTCAGCGGTGTAGCCGACGATCGGCTCCGGAAGGCCGTCCAGCGGCCAGAAGCGGAGGGCGGCGCACTTGTCCGGTTCGCGGTTAGTGATCTTGCCGGTGTACGCGCACGGAGTGAAGAACAGTTGGAGGCGTCCGGCGCCGTCGTCGGCGTCGAGGTGGTGGAGGGTGTGCACCAGGTCGAGGTCCTCCTCCCGGATGGTGATGCCGAGTTCCTCGTCGGCCTCGCGGGCCATGCCGGCCAGGACGGACTCTCCCGCTTCGAGGTGGCCGGCCGGAGTGTGCCAGTGCCCTTCGGCGTATGTGGTATTGGCGCGCTGTCCGAGCAGCACCCGGCCGTTCTCGATCACGACCAGGTGCACTCCGACACCCAGGGTGTGCGGCACTCGACGTCTCCTTCCCAGGGGGTGAGGGAACCGGCGCAGGGAGCGCCGCCGGTTCAGGGCATGGCAAAGCTGCGATCAATCTGGTGATCGTTCGTCGTACGTGAGTGCGTAGGCAGGTGTCCCACCGTAGGCGGCCCGGCGGGGCCGCGTCGGCGTGTCGTGGCAGAAGCCACACGATCCGGTGAACGGCCCCAACTCGTCATACTGGTACGGCGGTTGCGGGTCGAACAGGGCAGTGTGCCACGGGGTACTGACAATCGCGCCGTGCTCGGCGGGAGGCGGGCGTTCACGTCTCCGCCAGGGCGGTGACCCGGCTCCGGAGGCGCTCGGTGTCGCGGGTGCTTCCGAGGTTTTCGTACTGCCGGAGGCTCGCGGTGTACCAGTCGCGGGCGGTGTCCGGGAGGCCGGAGCGTTCGGCGGGCCTGTCCGAGGAACTCGGTGGCGTAGGCCGTCCAGTGGTCGTGGCCGAGGTCCGTGAACTCCCGGCGGGCCTCGCTGATGGTGGCGACGGCGAGGCCGTGCTCGCCTGCCAGGGACTGCGCCTCGCCGAGGAAGACCTTCGCGCGGGCCATGTTCAGCGGGTCGGGCGGGGCGAGCGAGCCGAGGTCGACGATGGCCTGCCACAGCAGCGGTACGCCGAAGTCGGTGTTGCCCTGGCGGGCAGCGGCGGAGCCGAGGAGGATCTTGGCAAGGTCGGCACCGCGCCGGTCGTCGAGGTCGGCGTAGAGCTCGATGGCGCGGGTGAGTTCGGGTTCGGCTGCGGCGTACCGCTCGGCGTCGTAGAGCGTGGCGCCGATTCCGGCGGTGCACTGGGCGATGCCGTGGGGGTCGTGGTCATCGGTGGCGAGAGCGAGGGCCTCTCGGTAGAACCGGCGGGCTTCCTCGTGGTCCCCGGCGCGCTTGTGCGAGATGGCCAGGGTGGTGGTCATCTCCCGGATGGCCATGTGGTGGCCCCAGATCCGGGCGGAGGCCAGGCCCAGCTCGTGGAAGGCAATGCTGAGGTCGGTGCGCCGCAGGCGGTGGAACAAGGGCCACAGGTCATGGGTCAAGACGACCAGGGCCTGGTGCTCGCCGAGTTCACGGGCAGCGGCGAGGGCCGATGGTATGGCGGGGGCGATGGCCTCCAGCCAGTCGAGGCCGGCGCGGTCGTCGGCGATGTGCACCGGCTCGGCAGGGTGGTGGCGGTGTTGGCGCGGCAGGACGAGGTGGTGCGGGGTGAGGCGCTGGACGGTCTCCTGGGCGGTGGCGATCAGGTAGTCGAGGCAGCGCTGCACGATGAGCAGGCGTGTGTCGTCCGAGCTCCGGAACAGCTCCGGGACGCCGGGGCGGATGCGGTAGACGTCACCGCGCACGGGCTGGCGGCCGGCGTGCTCCAAGAGGTGCCGGGCTGCGAGTTCTTCGAGCAGCTGCCGGGTGTGGGTCGCGGGGGTGGCGGTGGCGGCGGCCACCGTGAGGTGGTCAAGGTCAGGCGCGGGGATTAACGCGGCGAGCCGGAGAAGGCGTGCTTCGCTTTCGGGTAGCGCTGCGCAGGCGACGGCGATGGCCATCGGAACACCGTCCAGTTCGGGCGCAGCAGTCAGCACGGGGTGGGAAGCGAGCGGGCGAGCGGGGGTGAGGACGGCTTCGCCGGCGGCCAGCCCCAGGGCCAGCGGCATACCGTCGCAGGCCCGAGCGAGGGCTTCGGCAGCGGCCGGCTCTCGCTTCTACGGCCTTGTCCGTCAGTATCGACGCCGGGCGAAGTCACCGGTGATAGATGCAAAATGCGCGGCCGAAGCCGGTCGCCAGATCATTGCTGGCCCCCGGGCGTTTCTTAGGCGTCCGGGGGGATCCGGACCTTCGTCCATTGAACTCCATCGAATATGGGACCGAAGTATTCCACTTCGCCCTCGGAACGCCGGACCGTGGCCGATATTTACGACCTGCTCAGCGGCCGTGCTCTCTGATCACTTCGCTGCAGCAGCCTCCGCGCGCGCTGCGGTAACCGCCTCGATCACGGTACGGGCAGCCTCCTCTGGAGAGGTGTGCTCCCAGAATCGCAGCACCTTCCAACCGGATTGCTCGAGAAGTCGAACCGTTTCCCGGTCCCGAGCCTTGTTTCCCTCGATCTTCTTAGCCCAGAAGCTCTGATTCGTCTTAGGCAGCACACCTCGGTGCTCGGTACAGCCATGCCAGTAGCAGCCGTCCACGAAGACGGCCACCTTCTCCGTCCTGAAGACGACGTCCGCCGTGCGACGGAGGGACTGTACCGGCCGAGCCGAGACCCGAAACCTGAATCCCTCGCGGTGCAAGAGTGATCGGAGTCGCAGCTCGGGTTTCGTGTTCTTCCCCGTGTTCGCGCGCATCGACTTCCGCGTCGCCGGAGATGACGCCCACGAGCTTTCGGGAACCGGCTCGGTCGAGAGCAGCCCGGCTTCATCGGCCAACCGCCAACCGGCGCGTAGGTTCTCGCCGCGGGTGGGGCGGTCGACGTCCCCCAGCGGAACCCTCGACTTGCGACCGTCGACGGACCACTGGAGAACGGCCTTGATCCGTCCGGTTCGGCTGGATCCGTTCAGTACCACGGTCGCGCGCTGCAGGCGGCCCCCGCCCGTGTCCACCAGCCGGTGGTCGGCGCCTCCGGCGGCACGGTCTTGTTCCCGAGCCCGTTGTGTCCTGTCGAGCCCTTGGCGTGGACGCCACGAACGGTCGGGTACGGCTTTCTTCGATGCCCCGGCCGCGCTCTTCGCTGTCACTGATCGTTCCTCGACTGTCAATGGTGCGCTTCGATATTGACGATACGGCCGTAGATCCGGCTATTGCAGCCCTACACGGACTAGTCCGGCCGGAACGGGGAGCTGGCGCCGAAGGGTCGGATTCGCCGCGATGAGGACATTTGCCTCATGCATGGTCGATATGGGACAGGCGTCGACCTCTGGGGCTGGAGCAACACGCCACCGGTTCGGCGGATGTTGGACCTTGCCGGTACCGTCTTTGCAACGCAGTGCGAGCGAAGGGGGGCCTGTGGCATCTCGAGTGGTGTCGTATGAGCTGGATTCGGACACGATCGTCCAGTTTGAGATCGAGCCGACGGAGGAGTGGCAGCAAGTCCGTGCCGATCAGGTCTTGGGGCGGGTCCAAGAGGCGGTACGGCCAGCCGTCGAGGCTGCGCGAGCCGTGCTGGATCAGGCTGTGAGGCTCAGCCCTTCCGAGGTCGAGGTGTCGTTCGGCATCAAGGTGAGCGGCTCGGCTAACTGGCTGATCGCCAAGGCTGACACGGAGGCTAACTTCGGAGTGAAGCTCACCTGGCGGCCCGGCCAGAAGCAGGACGGAGGCGAGGACGGAAGCCTGGAATGACCACGGCGTTCCCGAACGGCCCTCGGCCAAGGGCGGACGGCTGGGTCGCAGCAATTCACGAGACGGAGCGAGATCGGCAGCCTCTCGGTTCAGGATTCCTGATCGACGCCTATCGAGTGCTTACGTGCGCTCACGTCGTCATCTCCAACCGTGCGCCGCGTAACGAACTGTGGGTGGCCTTCCCGAAGGTCCTAGAGTTGATGCTGGATCGGTTCAAGGTCCGTCAAGTGATCCCGCCTGCCCTGGATGCCCAGGACGAGCAGGATGTAGCGGTCCTGGTCCTTGAACAACCGGTGTCAGAGGAGTTCGCTGCGCAGCTACGTCGGCCGAACCCTAGGGACCTGGCCGGCAGTCAGTGGTGGTCTTTCGGCTTTGCGGACGGTGCTTGGGGGAGCTCGGCGACCGGCACGATCGGCGAGGAGATCGGCTACGGCTGGGTCCACTTGGACACGGAGTCGAAATCTCATGTCCGGCCGGGCTTTAGCGGAGCTGCGCTATGGTCGGCCGACTATCAGGCCGTCGTCGGGCTGGTGGGCCAGGCGCAGGGAATTAGCGGGCATGCCCGCGCGCTCACGATGCGGGCGGTCGACCTGTTCCTGCCGGACGAGAAGCTGCACCTGCTCACCGACTGGTCCGTCGAAGCTGCCGGCGATGCCGCGCTGTCCGCTTGGGGCTGGACCCTTGCTGACGACCCCGAATCCGGGCGGCACTGGCGTCCTCGCGCCCGAGGGGTGAGTACGGACGCCGAGCGGGGTTTCCGCTTCCGTGGCCGAACAGCGGCGCTGAGCGCGATCGTTGCCTGGATCACGGGCCAGACCGGTGACCGTCGGCAGGTTTTGCTGGTAACCGGCTCGCCTGGTGTCGGTAAGTCCGCAGTGCTGGGGCGCATCGTCACCACCGCCGATCGGGGAATCGCGGAGACTTTGCCGCCTGAGGACGACGCGGTGCGCGCGCCAGAGGGATCCGTAGCGTGTGCGGTTCACGCCAGGGGCAAGACGGCGTTGGAGGTCGCACAGGAGATCGCCGCTGCTGCGTCCGCTCCTCTGCCCGACAGCGCGGACGACCTGCCCTTGATGCTGCGAAGCGCGCTCAGAGAGCGACCTCAGCGGGGCTTCGCCGTCGTGATCGACGCTCTGGACGAAGCCGTCACGCCTGAGCAAGCACGGACGATCATGCGGAGCATCGCGATCCCTCTCGCAGAGACGTGCGTGGATCTCGGCGTGCGAGTGGTGGTCGGAAGCCGACGTACGGACGACGCCGGTGACCTCTTGGCCCCCTTTCGCAACGCCATCGAACCCGTGGACCTCGACAGCCCCGAGTACTTCGCGCAGGAGGACCTGGCCGCCTACACGCAGGCGACCCTGCAGTTGCTCGGCGACGAGCGCCCGGACAGCCCATATGGTGAGCAGACCGCAGCCATCGCAGTGGCCGAGCGAATCGCGCTCCTGGCGCACGGCAACTTCCTGATCGCCGGACTGGTTGCACGTTCCCACGGCATGCACGACCGACATGCGATCGACCCGGCGCGTGTTTCCTTCACGCCGACCGTCGACGCTGCGCTACGGGACTACCTCGTTCTGCTACCGACCGTGGACGGAATCCCGGCCGTCGACGTGCTCACTGTCCTGGCATACGCGGAGTCCCCCGGACTGACGATCGACCTATGGCTCGCGGCCGTCCAGGCCGTAAGCGGCCGGGCTCCCAGCGCGAGTGGATTGTTGGCCTTTGCCCGATCCTCAGCAGCCAACTTCCTGATCGAATCAAGTGATGCCTCTACGCCTTCGGGCGCTTTCCGGTTGTTCCACCAGGCACTGAACGAGTCCCTTCTCAGGCCACGTGCCGCGGCCAGCGCGACCGAGAGCGACGAGTGCGCCATCACTCACGCCTTTAAGTGCTTGGGCCGCACCGACCACTGGAAAAGCGCCCCGAGTTACCTGCTTAGTTCGCTACCTCGGCATGCCGTCCGCGGCGGTGTCATCAACGATCTGCTGGACGAGGACTCGTATCCCCTTTATGGCGACTTGCGCCGCTTGATTCCAGCCGCGAAGGCGGCATCCTCAGCCACAGCGCTGGCCCGTGGCCGTCTGCTTCGCAAGACGCCACAGGCGCTCGACGCGGCACCGGCAGATCGAGTCGCCCTTTTCAGCGTTACGGAGGCACGGGAGCATCTGGGCAACACCTATCGCAAGGTCACGCTTCACGCTCCGTATCGAGCGGTCTGGGCGGTGGGATCGACTCATGCGGAGGAGATCGTTCTCGAAGGCCACACCGACTGGGTCAACACGTTGTGCTCGGTTTCGGTGGGTGATCAAGCGCTCCTCGCCACCGCCAGCAGCGATACGAAGGTTCGGTTGTGGGACCCCGAGACCGGCGATCTGCTCCGTGTCCTCGAAGGACATACCGGCGCAGTGCTGGCTCTGTGCTCGATCCCGGTAGGTGACCGAACCTTCCTCGTTTCCGGTGGCAACGACAACACGGTTCGGCTCTGGGACCCCGAAACCGGCAAACCGCTGCATGTCCTCGAAGGACACACCGGAGCAGTCAGAGCGACGCACGCGGTCCCGGTGGGTGACCGTACCGTCCTCGTCTCGGGTGGCAACGACAACACGGTTCGGCTCTGGGACCCCGAGACCGGCAAACCGCTGCATGTGCTTGAGGGGCACACCAAGTGGGTCAACACCGTGTCCGCGGTCCCGGTCGGCGACCGAACGCTTCTTGCCACCGCCAGCAGCGATACAACGGTTCGTATGTGGGACCCCGAGACCGGCGAGTTGCTTCGCGTTCTCGAAGGACACACCGAGTGGGTCAACACCGTGTGCTCGGTCCCGGTGGGTGACCGTACCGTCCTCGTCTCGGGTGGCAACGACAACACGGTTCGGCTCTGGGACCCCGAAACCGGCAAACCGCTGCGTGTGCTTGAGGGGCACACCAAGTGGGTCAACACCGTGTCCGCGGTCCCGGTCGGCGACCGAACGTTCCTCGCCACCGCGGGCGACGACCGAACGGTTCGTCTCTGGGACCCCGCCACCGGCGACACGCCCGGCACCCTCGAAGGCCACACTGGCGCCGTACTGGCCTTGTGCGCAGTCTCGGTGGGTGGCCGAAGTCTCCTTGCCACGGCCGGCGATGACAACACTGTTCGCCTCTGGGACCCCGGTACCGGCGACGCGCCCGGCACCGTCGAAGGTCACATCGGCGCCGTAGCCGCTCTGTGTACAGTCTCGGTAGGCGGCCGGAGTCTCCTCGCCACCGCGGGTGGTGACGACACGGTCCGCCTTTGGGACCCGAAGACCGGCCACGTGCTGCGTACCCTCGAAGGACATAACGACTGGATCAGGGCCGTCTGCGTCCTCCCGGTGGGCGGCCGAACTCTTCTCGCCACCGCCGGCGATGACGACACGGTTCGCCTCTGGAACCCGGACACCGGTGTGATGCTGCGTGTCCTGGGGCATGCCAGCGGGGTCAACACCGTATGCGCGGTTCCGATGGGCGGCCGAAGTCTCCTCGCCGCCGGCGACGACCGAACGGTTCGCCTTTGGGACCCCGAGACCGGCTACATGCTGCGTACCATCGAGCGGACGAAGTGGGTCAACACCGTGTGCTCGGTTGTGGCGGGCGACCGGAATCTCCTCGCCACCGCGGGGGGTGACGAGCTCGTGCGCCTTTGGGATCCCGACACCGGCGACATGGTGCGCACCCTCGAAGGACATACGAGCAGAGTTAACGCCGTGTGCTCGGTTCCGTTGGGAGACCGAACGCTCCTCGCCACCGCGGGCGACGACCGAACGGTTCGTCTCTGGGACCCCGCCACCGGCGACACGCTGCACATCTTCGACGGGCACACCGGACCGGTGAGGGCCGCGTGCGCCATTACGTCGGGTGACCGACCGCTCCTCGCCACCGCAGGCGATGACCGTACGGTCCGCCTCTGGGACCCCCGCACGCCGTACTCGGTCATGGCGATTCCGGTCCACTCACGCGCCTTGTCCATCGCCGAAACCGAGGGACTCATCGTGATCGGTCTGGACGACGGGATCTTGGCACTGTCCATCGCGCAGCCGACGGCACCGTCGACACATACTCCGCTTTCCGGAGAGTCGCACGCCGCTACGCGCTGGAGAGCGCCTCAGCCTCAGCAGGAAGCCGAGGTCCCACGCGATGAAGACTGATCGTGACCTTGATTCCGTCTCTGAGACCTCTACGCGACCACTAGCGTGTACCTGCTATACGACGAGGACTCGCCGGCGCAGGTTTTCGCTTGCGCTCGCAGTGTCTGCGGGACGCGCCGCCGGAGCCCCGAGTACCCGAGGGCATAATCAGCTGTATCGAACGAGAACGGGGAGCGGTCGACTCGCATGACCGATGAATTCGACGGGATGTACGACACTTTCAGGGCACTCCTCGACTCCTTCACACCTGCCGAGTCGGTCAAGCGACTGCAGCAGTTCGGCATCGCTCCTGAGATCGTTCAGCAGATCCGCGAGCGGCACGAGCAACAGACGTTCCGCATCAAGGAACTGGAAGAACCGCACTCAGTGGTCGACGGCGACCGCTACACCTGGTACACGGGCCCACGGCCGAGTGACAAGTGCTGGCCCGCGATCGTGAATCTGCTCCGAGAGGACCGCTGGCCACAGGATCCGGCGATTAACAGCCTGGACGACTCCTCGACACGGATCGTCTCGTTGCTGAACCACCCGCGGGAGCAGGAGTTCTCCACGCGCGGCCTGGTCGTCGGTCACGTGCAGTCGGGAAAGACCACCAACTTCACGGCCGTGATGGCCAAAGCCGCGGACCGCGGCTACAAGCTGTTCATCGTCCTCGCCGGCATCCACAACGGTCTGCGCAGGCAGACGCAGGCGCGCCTCGTGCAGCAACTGGTGGAGCCCAACCCGACCATGTGGTCTCAGCTCACCGGTCTGGACCAGGACTTCACGCCGCGGGAGAACCCGGCCTCCTACTTCGGAAAAGCCAATCGGACACATGTTCTATGTGTCGTCAAGAAGAACGCGGCCGTGCTGCGCAAGCTCGCCCGTTGGCTCGACAAGGCGTCGGCCTACCTCCAGGACTGTCCCGCGCTGATCATCGACGACGAGGCCGATCAGGCGACCGTCGCCACTAAATCGATCAATCCTCTGATCCTCGACATCATGCGTAGCCTGCCGAAGTCCGCGTACCTCGGCTACACGGCCACGCCGTTCGCCAACCTGCTGATCGACCCGGCGGCCGAGGACTTGTACCCCAAGGACTTCATCGTCAACCTGCCCAAGCCTCAGGGGCACTTCGGGACCGAAGTCCTCTTCGGCCGTGATGCACTGGACGGAGAAGACCCGGAGCAGGTCGACGACGGCTTCGACATGATCCGGCTGATCCCGGCCAGTGACGAGAAGCGCGTACGGCCGCTATCGCGTCTCGACGTCGACGGCTTCGTGCCGGCCATCACCGACACCCTACGTAATGCCGTCCGGTACTTCTGGATGGTGACGGCCGCCCGGCGAGTGCGTGGTACGGGCAATCCCCACAACACCATGCTCATTCACACGAGCGTCAACACCGCGGTACACAACAGCTTCAAAGCACCGTTGGAACACCTCTGCAGGAGCGCGAAGGAGAACCTGGGCGATCCGGTCTTCGTTACCGAGCTGCGGGCGTTGTGGGAAGCGGAGACCGCACGAGTTCCGGCCGAGGATCTCGACGAGACGAAGGTAGAGTTCGACGAACTGCTGCCGGAAGTCCGCGGAGTGCTGGACAGCTGCCGTGTCATCATGGACAACTCCAGCAGTGAGGACCGGCTCGACTACGAGAACGGTCCTATCGTGGCCATTGCCGTGGGCGGCAACACGCTTTCGCGCGGGTTGACCCTGGAAGGTCTCTCGGTCAGCTACTTCGTCCGCGCCGTTTCCGCCTACGACACGCTGCTGCAGATGGGACGCTGGTTCGGGTTCCGGCGCGGTTACGCCGACCTCCCCCGGATCTGGATGACGGCTGAACTGGCCAAGTGGTTCCGGCACTTGGCGACCGTAGAGGCGGAGATGCGCCTCGATATCGACCGTTACATGACCGAAGACGAGACGCCGCTCACCTTCGCAGTCCGGCTGCGCACCCACCCGGCACTGCGAGTTACCGCAGCGGCCAAGATGCGGGACGCGGTTACGGCCGCCTCCTCGTACGGTGGGAAGCGTGTGCAGACGCACTACTTCCACACCAATGCCGAGTGGTTGCGGGCGAACCTCTCCGCGGCATGTAGCTTCGTCGACCAGGCCGCAGCGAACGCCGTTCGGCGAGAGGAGCGACCCGCGGAGGGCCGGTTCATCTTCCGAGACGTTCCGCACGACCTGGTGCTGGACTTCCTGCGCGACTACCGTTTCCACGAAAAGTCACCCGAGAACGATGGCGGACTGATCAGCGATTACGTTCGGAAACGCGTCCGCACCGCCGGTTCGCTGGGTCGGTGGAACGTCGCCATCGTCGGAACCCCGGTCGACTCCGAGGGCTCGAACCTCTTCGAGTTCACCCCCGGCATTGCCGTCGGACGAGTCAATCGTGCCCGACTCGCCCCCGAGCAGGGCGCCTCAGAGGCCGACTTCGCGGACATCAAGACGCTGATGAGCCGGCGAGATGCCGCGATCGACCTGAGCGGGGAGATCTCCAAGCTCCCGGAGAAGGAAATCATGGCCGAGCGCCGGCGTCAGTTCCCGGACACCGGACTGCTCGTGCTGTACCCGATCGACAAGACGTCTGAGCCCGATCCCTCGAAGGATCGTCGTCGATCCGCGCTGCACCCGACCGCACCGGCCCGCCGCGCGGCGTTGAACGCCGAGGAGCACGTCATCGGCGTCGGCATGGTCTTCCCCGATCCGAGGGGCAACGACAGTGAGGTTGTGAAGTACATTTCCGCCGACCTGTCCGGGGTCGACATCGAGGAGGAAGACTTCAGCCTGCTCGATGGCGAGGAAGCGTGAGGGAAACCATCTTGCGCGACGTCGTCGACGAACATTGGTCTGCTCTTTCGACCGAGCCGGCCTCCGGTGAGCGTCGCCTGCGTGTGTCCGAGCTTCCCGTCGCCACCGTCAACGGCTCGCTGGCCGTGGCGATCGACCACGACGGGCATCGCCATGTGTTGGTGCCGATCGCCTCGCAACAAAGAGTTCGACGCGGCCTGGACGGACCGGTGCTCCGACTGAGTAAGCGTGCCCTGGAGGACGAGGACAGTTACCGGACGTACGCGGACCTAGGTTGCCTGCGCAGCGATCTCGAGGATCTGTTCACCGTTTTGTGCGGGGACGTGCTCGCCGCAGCGGCTGCTCTCTCGGACAATCCCCTCAAGGCGCTCTATCGTGTACTCGACCGTTGGAAGGCGCTGTTCCAGACGAACGGTGCACCCCTTGGGATCGAACAACTTGCCGGTCTGTTCGGTGAGTTGACGGTTCTCAACCGTCTACTCGAACAAGACCCGAGCGCACATCGGTTCTGGCGGGGTCCTCACGGGCACCGCCACGACTTCGCGTCTTCGTTCACCGCGATCGAAGTTAAGTCCTCTATGAGAGGCGAAGGCCGCCGCCCTCGTATTCACGGCCTTGACCAGCTCGAAGCCCCAACCGGAGGGGCTCTCCATCTCGTCTGGTACCGCCTTGAACGCGCGACTGAAACGGGCACGGCGTTCGCGGACCTGGTCAACCGCGCGTTGCGACTCTGCGACGACGAGAGCGCCCTGTTGGCTTTGCTCGCCGGGGCGGGGTACCGCTCTTCCGACCTCGACCGCTATCACGACGTCCGATTCGCCATAACCGAAGAACGCTGGCACGAAGTGGATGCCGACTTCCCGAAGCTGACAGGTCGGGATCTGGCCCGAGCGGGGATTCCCGTCGCCGCCCTCGACGTCGAGTACACCATCGACCTCTCCGGTGCAGTGCCGGCCCCGATGGATGCCGACAAGGTCACGGAGGTTCTGCGCGCTGTGATGGAGGAGCCCGTATGACCGAGCCGCGCTGGTTCTCCCAGCCTTACCCCCCGGAAGGCGCGAGCGCCGCCGAAGGCATCCGCAATCAGCTCGGCCGTCCGGAGCTCGACCTGCTCACCATCCTGGTGCGTGAATCCGCGCAGAACAGCTGGGACGCGCGGCAGACGGACTCGTCGGAACCGGTCGACTATCGGATCGACCTTCGAACGGTCGGTCCTGCCCACATAGGTGCATGGCGCGAACTGGTTCTGAACGGCGCACCCGTCACAGCACACCTGCCGCTCCGGGACTCCCTCAAGCACGGCACGGCCTGGATGATGGCGATCTCCGACCGCGGTACCAAAGGCCTCGGCGGACCCACCCGAGCCGACAATGCGATCGGCGATGATCGCGACTTCGTCTCCTTCGTTCGCAACATCGGCGAGCCACGCAACACAGTGCTCGGCGGGGGTACCTACGGCTTCGGCAAGGGCATCTTCTACCTTCTCTCCAAGTGCGGCACGATCTTGGTACACACCCGTTGCCGCACGGGGGACGGGACCTATGAGAGCCGGCTCATCGGTTGTGCCCTGTGGAAGAGCTACGTCGCCGACGAACCGGCCGGAGAGCGTCGGTACACCGGTAGGCACTGGTGGGGCGACGCCTCGGGAGAGGTCATCGAACCGCTCGTCGGTGCCGAAGCCGAGTCGATGGCCCGACGTCTTGGCCTCAGGCCGTTCGGCCCACAGGAGACCGGCACCACCATCGTGGTCATCGACCCTCTGCTCGAGGATCTCCAGCCGGCCCAAGCAGCGGACTATCTCGCGGAGACCGCTGCCTGGCATCTGTGGCCCAAGATGATCGCCACCGGCTCGGGACAGCCCGCGATGCGCTTCACCGTCAGCTGCGACGGCAGAGACTATCCCGTCCCGGATCCGCGGCAGACCCGCCCGCTCGACATGTTCGTCGCCGCCTACGAAGCCATGATCGGACCGGACGGCACCGACGTCGAGTGCGGCAGACCCAGGAGGTTTCTCGGCAGGATGGGGCTGGTCACCCGCATCATGCTGCCTCTAGAGCCCACTCGCGCCTCTCGCATGCTCGGCATCGAGGACCTCATTCATCACGTCTGCCTCATGCGACCGGCCGAGCTGGTCGTCACCTACCACCCCGGCCCCAAACCGCCGAGCGTAAACCAGGGATACGCCGGAGTGTTCCGGGGAGACCCGGGTATGGACGACGTCTATGCGAAAGCCGAGCCACCGACCCACGACGCCTGGAACCCTCAGTCGCTCGAGTACCCCGAGAGCACCTTCGTCCGGACCACGTTCCGACGCATCCACGAGGCCGTTGACGGGCTGCTCACACTCGGCGGGACTGCCCGGGCCGGCGCAGCCAAGGTGGCGCTAGGCGCAGCCAGTTCACTCTTCTCAGGTCTTGTCGGAGGCGCCTGGGGAATCGGCGGGGCCACCGACTACGGCAGACCCGGCAGCACGGCAACCACGTCCTCACGCACCTCGGAGATCGACGAACGGGAGGCACCGGAGCCGACAGACAACGATCACGTCCCGACCGGCACCGGCTCTGCGGCTACTCTCCCGGCGGCGGATCACAGATCGGGAGGCGACTCAGACATCGGTACCGTAGGCAGTGCGGACACACCTACCTATGGCACGGAGTCGACGGCTCGCCGCCGCCCACGCGTGCAGTACGTGGGCGAGCCCTATTACGACGACCTCGCCGAGACGACCGTACTCGTGCAGGAGTTCAGGCTGCCCGTACCCGGACGCCAACGCGTCCGAGCCGATCTGGCGGTCACGCTGCCGGGCAGCGGCGGACGCGAAATCGATCCTCCGCTCGGCGCACAGATGCCCGAGCTTCTCGGCTGGCAGGACGCCGACGGACGATTGCACGTTGGCCCGTCCTGCGAGATGGACGGAAGCGATGTCGTATGGCGGGCCGTGGTCCGTCCCGCCCCCGACACCATGACCGAGATCGACATCAAGGTTGCGGCGGTGACGACCCAGTGAGCCGCCGAGCACTCCCGTACCGGATCCCCTCAGAGAAAGTCGTCCACACCGACCCCTGGGTTCTGGTCACCGACGACGGCCAGGTTCCCATACCTGAGGCGCTGCCCGACTGGGACTATCAGATGGACCTTCGGCTGCGCCGGACCGTCCGGATCGACCAAGACCAGGCACGTACCCAGGCCGGGCTGCCGCCGAGCGCCGCGCTCATGGTCGCCGCCGTTTGGACGGCCACCGGCTCCAATCTCAGCGGGCCGGCCCAGCACGTCCGCTTGGCAGGCAGTGGCTTGGTTACGATCTCGCTCGACGTCGTGCTCCGAGGGGCGGACCTAGGCGGTCTGCTTCTACTGGACACGGCTCTCGTTCTCGCAGGACGTCGAGGCGACGGGCGGCCCTCATCTCCGCGCCGAGCCGGATCGGTCTTGTGGAGCGACCGCGCGTCGGTGCGCCTTCAGGGCGATGCGCCGCAATTCCCCATGGCAGTGATCGACTTCGCGCGGACCTCCTTCCCGGACCGCGCGGCCTGGCACCTTCAGATCAGCGGCAACCTGGAGAGCGCCACCATGGGCTCACTCCTTTTGCTCGTCAACGAGCGGAATACCGTAGTCGCCACTGCCTTCGAGAACGCCGGCAAGCCACGCGACGTCGACAGGATCGTCCTGTCCGCGGTGTATGCGGACACGGCCCGGACCATGATCGAATGCGCGCTGTCCCATGAGGAATTCGTAGAGAGCGCCGACTTCCCCGACGACTCGCTCGGGGCAACTTTGACGGCCCTGTTCAACCAACTCTTTCCCGGGCGTTCGATCAACGACATGCGGCTACGCCGGCAGCAGTCGCCCAGCCTGTTCGCCTCGGATATCCAGGAGGCCGTCAAGATCTTCGAGGTGTCGCAATGAGCTTCCTCTACCCCCGGCTGCTCGCCGGTCAGGCCCGCCCGCTCTTCGAGGAGTATCGCCACCTCTCGCCTGCCGAACTCACCGAGCGTGTGGCCATCACCCACTCCTCCGCCGTGTACGTCGCGACCGGCGGCGACCGGATCTCCGAAACCCGACTCAAGCGACTGCGCGGCCTGGTGGTAGACCTCGCCACAGAGGCCGGATTCCCGAACCGATCCAGTCGCACGTCGAACGCCGAGTTCGATATCCGACTGGCGGCGTTGCTGCACTCCGAGATGGGCCTGGTCCCTGCGGAGGCCGCTTCGCGGGACGTGTGGGCCTTCCTGGCCCTGGTCCTGCTGCCGGACGTCGCTTATTGGCGCTACCCGGACCCGCCCAGAGACCGCGTCCTCGGCAGTGACCTTACCCGGCACGTCTTCGGTCGCCTGTGGTGGCGGGCCCAGCTCGTCCACTCCTCCGATGACCCCGATCCCTATGGCGCGCTCAGGATTCTCGGAGAGGCCGCTTTCGACCAGATCTATGCCCGTCGGGCTGCGCTCGGTGGAAGCCCGTACACGGTCAAGGCGATCCTGCGGGTGTGGAACGGTCTCGACCTGCGCGGCCTGAGTGAGCGCGATACCTTGCGCGACTTCCTTAAGAGGCTGCTCCGGCTTGCCCCCTTCGTCCTGTTCGACGGCATCGAGGAGCAAGCTCTCGACGAGGAGCTTCAGGCCGTGGCGCAGGAGTCGGTAGCGGCGCTTCTGCGGGCGGCTTCCGCGGAGAAGGTCGAGCCGGAGCCCAAGCCGAACGCGGTGTCGGGTTTGATCCCTGCACCAGCCCCACCACCGGCACGGTTCACGCCCCCGGCAACGGACGAAACCCGACATGCAAGGCGACGCTTCACCTCCCTGGAAATTTGCGCCGGAGCCGGTGCCCAAGCACTCGGACTCGAGCGGGCGGGGTTCGACCCCGTCATGCTGCTCGACCACAACCGCAAGGCCTGCGCCACCATCAGCCTCAACCGCCCGCACTGGGACGTACGCTGCGGCGACCTCGTCGAATTCGACCCGCTGGAGTACCCGAATCTGCTCAATGTGGACTTGCTCAGCGGGGGCCTACCGCGGATCAAGTCGGCAGCCGCGGTCCGGCGGGCCGACGACACCGAGGCGCGCAAGGTGCTCGCCGCAGCCCTTCGGTTGTTGACTCTCGTCCGGCCGAAGGCACTCCTGCTGGAGAACCTCCCGGACCTCTTCGACAGCCCCGACTTCGCCGCCGACCGATCCTCGATCGAATCGGAGCTGACCCAGGCCGGATACCATCCCAGCTGGACGGTCCTTAACGCTGCCGACTTCGGCGTCCCCCAGAACCGGCGAAGCGCGTTTCTCGTGGCTCTGCTCGAGCCTTATAACTCGGCCTTCTCCTGGCCGGAGCCGACCGGCAAGCCCACACGCACAGTCGGTGAGGTGCTCCGCACTTCCATGGCCGCCAACGGCTGGCCCGGTGCCGAGCTGTGGTGCACGCGCGCCGATCAAGCGGCACCCGCGCTCGTGGGCGGGTCCGAGAACCGAGGTGGGGCGGACCTCGGCCCCACCGGCAGCAAGCGCGCTTGGGCGAACCTCGGCGTCGACGGCAACAGCCTCGCCGATGATCCCCCGGATGCCGGTTTCCCGATCGACGGGAATCCCAAGATCACGGTGCGGCAGGCGGCGATGATCCAGGCAATCCCCGACGACTGGCAACTGGCCGGCGGCAAGACCGCCGAGTACCGCCAGGTCGGCCATGCTCTGCCGCCACCGCTAGCCGAGGCCATCGGCCGCGCGCTCGCCCGCGCCCTCAGCACAGGCGAGGCGGTCCTGGGGCACCTCACACAGGTCCCCACCCGGTCCAGTGACAGTCTCGCCGGCTAGCATAGGGGCCGACCCGAGTCCGCGACGTGGGAGAGCGGAAGGAAACCGAAGCTCTCCTCTCCCTGAGCCCCGCAAGGAAACCGCGTGTCCACGCCCTTCAAGATCATCGACCTGTTCGCCGGCCCGGGAGGACTGGATATGGCGGCGAGGGCGTTGGGAATCCCGGTTGTCACGGGCATCGAATGGGATGAGGATGCCTGTGCTACACGCCAAGCAGCCGGTCTGCCGACGGAGCCGGTGGACGTACGCAAGTACAAGCCGGCCCAGTTCCGGGACGCCAACGTGCTCGTCGGCGGGCCGCCGTGCCAAACCTTCACAGTCGCCGGTAACGGCGAGGGCAGGGCGGCGCTAGACCAGGTTTTCGAGTTCGCGAAGCGCTACGCTGCGGTGCAGCCGGGTCGGCACGACGAGGAGTTCGAGGCGATTCGGCGCGATCTCAAGCAACTCAGCGACGAGCGCACCGGGTTGGTCCTGGAACCGCTGCGATGGGCGCTTGAAGCTCTCATCGACGGAAGGCCCTATCAGGCGATCGTCCTTGAGCAGGTTCCGGCAGTACTCCCGGTCTGGGAGGCGTTCGGGGAGATCCTGAAGAGCAAGGGCTATGCGGTGGCCAAGCCGGGCATTCTCCACACCGAGGAATTCGGGGTGCCTCAGACCCGTCGGCGTGCCATTCTGATCGCTCGTTGGGCGGGCGACGGCGCTCAGCTAAAGGGGGACCCGGAGCTTCCCACCCCTTCGCATCGCCGCTTCCGCAAGGGGGTTGAGCGACACGCGGGGGACTCGTGCCGTCTGCCTTGGGTGACAATGCAGGAGGCACTCGGACGCGGTGACAGCTTCGAGGTGGTGTCCAACTATGGCACCGGCGGCGATCCCAAAGCGAGAGGCCGCCGCCGGTACGACGAGCCGTCGGCGACTGTGACCGGCAAAGCTTCGCGCAACAAACTGGTGTGGGGTGAGCAGCCTCTCGGAACGTTTTGCCTGACGGAGTTGGGTGCACTCCAGACCTTCCCCCGCGACTACCCCTGGCGGCGGCACAATGGCGATGACGTCCACGCTCCAGGCGCACGGAGCGTCATCGGCCAGCAGATCGGCAACGCCGTACCTCCGCGGCTTGGTATGCACGTCCTTGCCTCAGCGCTCGACATCTGCCGCGAAGAGCTAGAAGCCGCTATCAAGCTCCAGTACGACTACTGAGCCTGCGGGTATCGGCGACAGGTGAAACGAGGAGCACGGAGGGCGGATCAAAAGCGGGCAGTGCGTGATCTCTCGATCATCCTGACTTCCGGGTATTGGAGGCAGAAGCCGTTCTTACCGATCATGCTGGACATGGGTTCGGTTGGGGCAGCTCGGTCGGGTGATTTCCGGCTGGTGCGCGCATGAAGACAGGGCCTCCTGATCGGCTCGGGGTTGTCGAAGTCCGAAGCCCAGGAGGCCGCGGTATCCCCTGAGCGCTTGCAGGGGATACCGGGCCCGTCGTCTACACGATCGCCCCGCGTCGGACCTCGTCAAGGACGGTGTCGAGGAAGCCGGGCACGTTTCCTCCGCCGAGGACGAGTTGGCGGTCCAAGAGGCGGTTCGAGGTCTCGCAGGAAGTCTCGCTGACGAGGGCGCAGCCGTGGCAGGCCGACAGGTTGAGGGAGGAGGAGCCCTGGTGGTCGCTTTCGATGCAGACGGGGTCGTTGGAGCAGACGTCGGCGTCGTTGAGGGCGGCGAGTAGTAGCGGGAAGAGCTTGTCCGGTGCGCCCAGTCGGACGAGTCCGCCGAGTGTGCCTTGCACGTCGCCGGCGGCGGTGTAGATGAGGATGCCGGCGGTGTGGTCGGGTCGGTCGGAGTTGGCGTAGATGCGTTCTTGGAGGGCGGCCGACGCGTAGCCGCTGGCGAATGCGAGTCGGCGGATGAGCAGGTGGGCGATCGTGTGCAGGGCGATGAAGCGGGGCTCGGGGGCGTCGAGGCGGTGGGCCCACTGGCTCGCCTTGCGCCGTTGCACCAGGATGTCGGCCCGGCTGCGGACCTCTGGCAGGTTCTCCCAATCGGAGATCCGGTTCTCGTCGAACCGGAGGAAGATCCCTTCGCCGAACAGCTGGACGGCCGGGTAGATCGGCAGTCGCTTTCGGTCGGTTCCCAGGTGGGCGGGGATGAGGTCGGCCTCGGCGTCGTGACGTCGGAAGCCGCGTAGGGCTCTCACTTCACGGACGCGCCGGACCTGGCCCACGCCGACGAGTCGGTCGGCCAGCGCCGGGGGCCATGTGGTGTCGGCGGGCATCTTCCAGCCGTCGACGACGAAGTCGTCGACGCCGTGGTCCCTGCCGCCGTCGAGCTTCTTGAGGAACGCGGCCCACTCGCCGTCCTTCAGGTCGAGGAGTGGGGTGTCCCCGGGGTCATCGCCAGCGGTTGCGATGGTGAGGACGTCCTCGGGCGTGACCCCAAGGTCGTCCGCGATCATTTCGGCGAGCATTTCCGCCTTGGGGCCGCCGTTGTCGTCGACGATCCTGGCGAACAGTTCGTGGCCGCGGATGCGGTCGGCGTTCTGCTCGGACTGTGGGCGTTCCTCGGGGATGTCGAGTGCGGAGAGGCGGTCGGCGATGTAGTTGCCGGTGGCGCCGCGTTGGACGGCGACGAGCCGGTGGTCGCAGGCGTGGTCGGGTTTCGGTTCCTCCCACGGTTGCGTGGCGGTGCAGCGGATATTGTCGCGGTGGAGCGACTCCTTGCTGACGAGGTCGGAGAGGGGACGGGAGCGCTTGCAGCCGTTGCAGTGGACGCGGAGGGAGGACAGGCCCTCGCCGTGTTGCGAGGAGCGGACGAATTTCAGTTCCTTGTACGCGCGGCAGAAGCGAACGGTCTCGGTGACGCCTGCGTCGTGGCCGCGGTGTGCCCAGGTGAACCAAGGGATGTCCTGGATGTGGCTGCCCTTCTGGCAGACGGCGACGTAGCGCATCGGCACGAGCGCTCCGCCGCACTTGCACTTGTTGTTCCAGCGGCCCTTGTAGGTGCCGGTGGTCTTCGAGAGGGTCGTGCACTGTTCGCAGAACCGCCAGGCGGGGAAGCGCCAGTAGAGCAGGTGCGCGGTGTCCTTGGTCGCCCGTCCCGAGTGGGAGGGGGGCTGCCGTAGGACGCCTCCGGGGCCCAGCCGTGCGAGGAGTCGGTCGCAGCTGATCTCGGGAGCGGACTTGCGGTCCCACCACGAGGTGTCGGGCGCGATCAGCGACTCGCCGAGGACGTCGACGACGGCCCCCACGCCGAAGGGTGTGATCGTCTCCGAGAGGCGCAGATCATGCAGGATTCGTTCCACGGCCGGCTCCTTCCAAGGGCTCGCGTACCTGGACGGCGACGTTCGGTTCGACGGACCGCATCGAGTCGCCGACGAGCCATCCTTCCCTGCGCTGGCCGAACCGCTTCAGCAGCGCCTGGTCCTCTGCCTTCCGGTAGTCGTACAGCAGGGGGGTTGCGTCCTCGCGGGCGCGCTTCGCGCGGCGGTCCCAGTCGCGCAGGATCAGCCACACCTGCTCCCGAGTCTCCTCGGCCTCGACGTGCTCCGCGCGGCTCACCAGGTCGACGAAGGTTGCGACGATCCTCTCGATCGCGTCGCGCATCCGGTCGTCGTCCAGGTCGAGACCGGCTGCGGCGTCGTTCGCGGCGAGGGTCGACACGGAGTGCCGCAGCAGCGCCACGAGGGCGCCCGCCAGCGACCGGTCGCGGGAGGCGGTCGACCACGGTGTGACGCTGGTCGGTTCGACGCTGCGGTAGAGCGCTTCGTGGTAGCCGCGGAAGGTTTCGAAGTGCGAGCGGTCGCGGGCCCGGTTCGATCGGAACAGCGTTGTGACGATGCCGTTGTTCGTGCCGCGGCCGACTCGGCTGGTGGCCTGGATGTACTCGGAGGTCGTCTTCGGCTGGCCGACCATCAGCATCAGGGCGAGGCGGGGGATGTCGATGCCGACCGACAGCATGTTTGAGGAGAGGACGACGTCGACGGCGTCGTCGGTCTGGTCGACGCTTCGGCCCAGTTCGCGCAGGTGGTTGGGGAGTTCCTCGGGGCCGCGGCGGCTGGTGAGTTCGAGGACGCGGCCGGCCCGGACGCGGCGCAGCGGCAGATCTAGTCGCTGGGCGCGGGGTTCCAGGCGGCCGTTGACGTCGTCGACCACGAGTGTTCCGGTGCGGCCGAGTTCGCGGAGGCTGTTGTGGTACATCACGGTCGTCCAGTAGGAGTCGCGTGTCGCGCCCGGGTCGGGGTGTTTGGCGAGCACCTCGGGGATCTCGATGAGGGGCGCGGCCGCGGAGATGACCGCGGACACCTGTGAGAGGGACTGCGGCATCAGTCCGACGTACAGGCGGCCTTCGCCGCTATCGACGGGGCGGGAGAAGAAGGTGCGGTCGCCGTCGAGGCCTGCCGGCGGATACAGGGCGACGGCTCGGCCGTACAGTCCTTGGACCTGTTCCGAGGAGGCGCGGATCGTGGCGGTCGAGGCGATGATCTTGGGTGATGTTCCGCCTCTGCGCAGGAGCAGCTGGATGACGGCGTCGAAGACGGCGACGGTCGTGCCGAGGGGGCCCGACAGCAGGTGCAGCTCGTCCTGGATGATCACCGAGGGCTGTCGATAGGCCGTGCCGAGGCCGAGGAGGCTGCCCGCCTTGGTGTTGAACTGGAGGCGGGCGAACTTGTCGACGGTCGCGAGGAGGATCGTCGGCGGCTCCTCGTAGAGGACGTCGTCGACCACGGCGACGGGGAGCTCGTCGCGGAACGGGCAGTCGCCGTCGGTGCAGTGGACGACGACGTCGTGGCCGAGGGGACGGAAGCCGTACCGGCCCCGGTCGTGGGAGGCGGCGTCGGGTACGAGCGCTGCACCGCACCAGGGGCAGCCCTCGATTTGGAACGCGTTCGCCTCCTTGGGCCTCGCGGCCTTGCGCAGGCGCTCGAGAGCCTTCTTGGCGTCCGCCCTCGTCCCCGGGGTGACCTCGTTGCCGACCCACAGGCCGATGGAGAAGGGGGCCATGCCCTGCGCCCGCCGGTCGTCTTTCCGCAGGATCTCCATCGCGCACACGAGTGAGGCGGCGCGTTGGAACTGCTGCGACGTCAGAAGGCGGAGCGTGTAGCGGGTGATCACCGCGGTGCCGGCGCCTTCCGCGCCGTGCACGAGCCGGCGGCGGAAGATCTCGACGGCCGCCAGGCCGAGGTAGGCCTCCGTCTTGCCGCCACCGGTGGGGAACCAGATCAGGTCGACGAGTTCCCGGTCGTCGTGCTTCTCGTCGACCGTGGACGCCAACGCCACCAGGAGGAAGCCGAGCTGGAAGGGGCGCCAGCGGGGCTCCTTCACGTTCTCCGGGGCCTGGCCGTGCCTGATCGAGCTCTGGCGCATCTGCAGTCGCATCGCGGTCATGCCCAGCGCGAACGCGGCTCGCAGCTTCTCCTGCTCAGGGTCGCGCAGCAGGTCGACGCCGGCCTCCATGCGTTCGACGGCCGTGCGCGCCCGCCCGGTGATCGATCGGGCGACCGGCGTGTCGGTCCCGAAGTCTTCGGCACGGCCCTCCTGTTCCGCGACCCAGGCGGAGAAGGCCTCGACGAACGCGTCGAGCATCGGCACGACCTCATCCGGCCGCGTGTCGATCCGCGACAGGTTGTCGAGCAGAAGCGCCTTTGCCGGTTCGGACGCGTCGTCGAACCCGACGGTCTCGACGGCGGGGACGACGTACGACGGCACGGGGTCGAGGAGGACGCGCGTGCACTCGCCGTCCTCGACTTCCCAGTCGGCCGCCATGCCGTGGCCCACCGCGTAGACCTTCTTGTCCCGGTAGCGAAGTCGCAGCTCCGCGGACTCGTCGTCCAGATCGAAGGACCTCGAGGCGTCGTACTCCAGGATCCGGCCGCCGGGGGCCGGCGTCACGCCGAGCGCGACCTGGAAGAGTATGCGGGCGATGTCCTGCCGGTCGACTCCCGTCGACTCGGATCGCACGCGCGCGTGAACCGTCACGAGATGGGCATCGCCGTAGGGGCGCCACCTGGATCCGATCTCGAGCGCGACGTCGCCGGCTTCGAGCGAATGCGGGGGAAGCTTCCGGGCGAGCTCCAGGCCCTTGAACCCGAACGGGCGACGCCGCCAGCGCGGGGGTCCGTCGTCGGTGATCGGCTCGTAGGTGCCTCCCGAGAGGTCGCAGAGGACGGTGTCCTGGTCCGTGACGAAGGAGATCGCGACGGACGAGGGGCGCCAATCCTCGGCGAGGGGCACGGCCGCGCCGCCCTCCTCGACGTCCCCCGGTATCACGTCCGCCTCGGCGTCGTCGATTCCGGTCGCGGGTTCCTGCCCGGCGTCTGGAAGGACGAGTGTGGGCGGAGGGAACAGCATCCCGACGGCGTACTGACGGTCCGGCAGGTTGAGCAGCACCTCTTCGTCCCCGCCGTCCGGTCCGACGTAGGCCGCTCGAAGATGCTTCAGGGCGCGCTTCTGCGCCTTGGTCATGCTCATTCCGTCACCAACCGCTGTCGTACGAGTTGCTGAAGACGTCGCTTGTCGTCCTTGGACGCGACGATGTGCAACGAGACGCGGGCACGGGTCACGGCGACGTAGAACGCCGCCGTCCCGGCCTCGTCGAACACCGTCGGAAGGTCGCAGACGACAACGTGCTCCGCCTCGAGGCCCTTCGCGTACCGCGGGCTCGTCACGACGACCCCGTCCGCAGTCTCGACGGGGGCGGCGTCCGACGTCGCGCTGACGATCCAGACGTCCTCCCCGCGCACCCCGTCGGCCATCAATTGCCTGGCCACGGACTCGCCCTGCTCGACGCCAGCGGCCCCGTCGAGCATGTGCCACTGGACCCTCTCCCCGTGGACGATGCCCGGGTCCCCGACGTCCGCGCCGAGATACTCCTGCACCATGTGCACCATCGCCCGGGTGTTGCGGACGTTGAGGCTCAGGTCCACCGAGAGCGCCTCGGGCTCGACGAGGTCGAAGACGTCCCGGTCGAAGCCTCCGTCGACGTGCGCCTGGTTGTTCATGTCGAGGAACATGCGCCACCGGCCCGTGGCCCGCCCGCCCGCGACGACCGCATCGAGCCTGTCCATCGCCTCGGCGGTCATCAGGTCCTGCGCCTCATCGACGAACACGGCGTCGTAGACCCTGCCGGGCCCGAGCCGGTCGAACGGGACGACGTCGATGTCGCGGTCGACCACGTGGGGGGCGAAGAAGCGCAGCAGCTTGGGGGAGTGAAATGTGATCAGGACGGACCGTCCCTGGCTTTCCTCCTGCTTGGCCGCCTCGACCAGGACGAGCGACTTGCCCGTGCCCGCGCCGCCGAACACCATGACGCGGGGGTTGCGCGCCAACGAGGCCAGGACCCTGGACTGGCCGGCCGTGGCGCGGTTCTGCTCCTCGATGACCGCTCCGCGCTGGGCGTCGATCACGGGCATGCGCGTGAACTCTCCGAACAGGCGCGCTCGCAGGTCTTCCGTCCGGGCGAGCTTCCGGCCGGACGGGGGCGTCGCCGCACCCTTCGCCACGGCGTCGAGGGCGGCAGTCAGTCCCGCGACGCTCATGTCATCCTTCGCCAACCAGTGGGTCGGCTGCCAGTCGAGCGCGTGCGGGGGCGTGTCGGTCTCGGGAGTGACGACGAGGGCCTCGTGCGCGAACCAGCCCACCCCCTCCTCGTGGAGGATGTCCCTCAACGCGTACATGGCGGACCGGGCCTGATCCATCGGTGACTCGGCCAGCGGATGCCAGTCGTCGCGCCGGTCGATGCTGTACCAGGTTCCGTTGTGCTTGCTGACTCCTCCCCCCTTCACCTCGACGACGATCACGACCTTCTTCCACAGGATGACGAAGTCCGCTTCTGCCTGGCGCTTGTAGGCGTGGGAGCGAAGCTTCACGGAGTAGAAGGCGACGGCGTCGGGGTCACCCTCCACGTCCCGCAGCAGGCGGGCGATCCTGAGCTCGGCGCCGCTGCTGGCGTTGCGCTCGATGTCCTTCAGATCGGGAACCAGGATCATGCGCGCTGCTCCTGCCAGAGGTCCTCGTACTCTCGGTACCCGAGCTTCTCGGTGACATCTCCGAAGTCGTCGGCCATGTCCACGATCAGGCACTCTTCCTTTCCACCGTTGGCCGGACCGCGCAGGCCGCGGCCAGCCATCTGAATGTAGGCGTTGGGGCTGAAGGTCGGGCGGGCGATGTAGAGCGCGCGGACGCCGGGCGCGTCGAAACCCTGGATCAGCAGGTCGCAGTTGGCCAGGACGCGGATCTTGTTGGCCTTGAACCTCTCGATGATGTCGCGGCGCTCCTGCCGGCCGGTCTGTCCGCTCACCGAGGCCGCCTTGACCTCGCGATAGCGCAGGGTTGCGGCGAGGACCTGGGCGGAGAGGACGCTCGGGGTGAAGACGAGCACCGGCCAACTCGGGTCCTGGCTCATGATGTGCTCGACGAGGATCCTCATGCGCGCCTGGTCCTGGCCGATGCGGTCCATGACGGACGGACTGAGCCTGTGCTGATTCGCGGCCTCGGCGCGTTCCTCGGGTCTGAGCTCGACCTCGATGCCGGGCAGCACCTCGTGCTGGACGCGTGCGAGCACCTTGAGTTCCGCGAGCCGCTCGTAGGCGTTCTCCTCGAAGGCCTTGAGCTTCTTCCGGCCGAATCGGCCCGCGAGCGCGTCCGTCGCAGTCTCGGACCTGCCCTTGAAGGGCGTCGCCGAGAGGCCGACCAGTGGGCGTTCCCTTCCATGTCCGGAGACGCCGAGCCAGTTCAGAATTCGCGTGTAGCGCACGGAACCCCCCGCGCGGTGCCCTTCGTCGACGATGGCGACAGACGCCTTGCCGAGCCACTCGTACTCGGCGTTGTCGAGGACCTTCTCGAGTTTGGCGTCCGTCGCCACGATCACGCTGAACTCGGTGTCCGGCTCGTGAACGACGTTGTTCTCCCACAGACGCCCGATCGTCAGCGGGCGTTCGTCCCCAAGCCCTCGCCACACCGTGCTCCAGGTCTGCACGGCCTGTTCGCACAGCTCCACCGACTGCGCGATCCACAGCACCGGGCCGCGGAGGCGTCCTTCCGTGAAGAGCCTAAGTACGGTCTCCGACGCGACGCGCGTCTTTCCCGCACCGGTCGGGAGTTCCACCATCGCCTTCTGATGGCGGCCGTCCGCCTCACGAAGTGTGAGCACCTCACCGAGCTGCCGACTGATCTCCTGCTGGAAGTCGTGCAGGGGGCTGAGCTTCACCGCGCCAGGGACGACGAACTCGTCGGGCTGGTGCTCGGTACGGCGGCCCGCGTATTCGGGCGGGAACCCCATCTTGTGCAGCCACGACACGGTCGCCGCGCCGCCCGCCCAGGTCGACGGGACGTCGGGGAAGCCCTGCTGCCGGAACAGGTCGGCGAGCAGTTTGACGGAGTCCGAGCCGTAGACCTTGAGGAAGAGGTCGGCGACGGAGGTCTCGCGGTTCACCAGGTCCTGCGCCGCGAGCGCCTGCCAGAGCCCCTTGGGCAGAGCGTCCCGCAGGTCGTCCGAGCCGAAGTAGACGCCGAGCCGGTCGGCGTCGGTCCGGGCCGCCTTGGCTTCCTGCCGAAGCCGTTCGAGCTGATGGTCGAGGCCCGTCTGCAGCACCCCGTCGAGGTCGATGTTCGACATGCCCAGATCGAAGGCACTGTCGACGATCCCGAGGAGCCGGCGCTCGTCGGCGTCGCCGCGCGCCACCAGGTCGAGCCCGTCGAGGTGCCAGTCGAGGGACTGGTCCTCGACACCGTCCTCCATGGTCACCCGCTTGACCACCTGGACCGCCCGGGAGACCGTCGCGTTGACCAGCCTGTCGGCGACGAGCGAGTTGCGAAGTCCGGTGAAGACGTCGAGCACCTTCTCGCTCTCCTGGGCCCCCTCGACGATCACCGAGAACGCGAAGCTGTCCTCGAACCGTCGGCAACCCGCCAGCTCGACGAGTTCGTCGGCCTGCTCCTCCGTCACCCTCAGGCAGGGGCGCTGGCGCGTGGAGAGGTAGTTCTCCTGCTCGTCTGTCGTGGCGAGGTATACCGACGACGGTGAACGAGGCTCGACCATGCGCCCCACCCTGGCCGGGATCCCGGGGGGCTGGGCATCCGGATAGGCGACGCGGCACGCCGTCCGGATGAAGTCGACGAGCACGGCGTCCGGGACACGCGGGTTGAACACCGGTGCGTCGAGCGCCTCTTTGAGAACGCGAGCGGGCACCGCGTCGAGCTCGTCCGGAAGGTCCAGGACGTCGGCCACCTGACGAGGCCCCTTGAACAGCGGCAGAAGGTGCTCGTACCGCAGGAGGGACGGCGCGACGACGTCCGCCGGCCCGTGAAACAGCCCCTTGTTCGACCGCAGCAGACCGGCACGGCCCACCGCCCAGAGAACCGGCGAACGGACGGCGTGGGTTCTGCCCGTGTCGAGGTCCTCGCAGGACCAGTCGGACGCACCGGCCTGGAGCAGTTCGACGGTCCAGGTCTCGCGCAGTTGCTTGGAGGCGCCGGCGTCACGGAGGTGGAACAGCACGGAGAACGGGCCGGGGCCCTGTCCGGGGTAAAACTCGATAGTCTCGATCGGCCGTTCGCCAGGGCCCTGTTTCGCGTTGAGCCTCGCGAGGACCCACTCCCGGTACTGTCCGATCCACGGCTCGTCCTCAAGGGCGTAGTCCCGTACGGGCCGGCGAACCACCCCCAGCCCGTGGGCGACCGCTGGCAGGCAGCGTCCGCGGTCCAGCGTCCTCTTCGCATGCTCGTCGCCCAAGGGCTCCTCGAGGTCGAATACCTGGTGGGGCCACGCCCACCCGCCATCGCGCGTGGGGACCTTGACCGTCGCCGAGTGATCGGCCAACGCCTTCACCGCGGCGGCGACGGGGACCCCGAGAACGGCGTCCCAGAGCTTGGAGAACTCTTCGTCGCCCGAGGTGTTCGAGAGCGCGGCAAGGCGCGCGTTGAGGATCGCGACGGGATCCAGATCCCGGAAACCGGCCTTCCTGAGCCCGTCCTCCACACCGGGCCGCGCCAGGAACCCCGGGGCGACGAAGACCGCACCCTCGATCTCGACGCCCTCCTCCTGGTGCAGGAAGACGGTGCTCCTGTCCTCGAGCGCGCGCATGCCGTCGGTGGTGGGGATCACCTTGGCACGGTCGACGTCCGGCAGACTCCGGTGCCCGAGCACGAACTTGAACGCGTTCGCCGCGGACGTGTCGTCCGTCCCCTCCGCCCACTCGCGCAGCCACGAGAGGAGGCCGTGCTGCGGCAGCGCCGCCAGGGCGCGCTTCATATCCCGGTCGTCCTGGTCCAGGTGGCTTCGGGACACCGACGCCGCGAAGAGCTGCCGAAGACGAGCGGACCGTTGCGGGGACGTGTAACACCGCCAGTGCGGAACCTCGTTCCCAGTGTTCGGGGACTGGATCCACGCCTGGTGAACGGTCTGATCGATCTCGATCGCGAAGTCCAGCGGCTTGAGTGCGGAGGCGTTGCACAGCGTGCCCGTGGCGTCGGGAACGAGTTCGTGCGATGTCGAGATCACCGGAACGTGCGCGCACAGCAGCCTGTCGCCGAACGAGAGCTGCTCCCTTCCTCGCGCGGGCATGTAGTCGAGGTGGGCGGCTGGGTCGCCGGGCGTCGCCACGCGCGGCAGCATTCCGACGAACATCTCCGACAGCGTCTGGAGGATCTCCCGGTTGTAGTCGTTGGGCAGCAACGTGGTCCGGTCGTCGTTGACGCTCCACGGGGCGTTGAAGAGGGCGGACGCCGATGTCTGGTCCTGGAGCGGGAAGTAGGACCAGAACCGCCCGACCCGCTGCCGCGCATGGCGTTTCGGGATCGCGACGGTGACCTTGACCTGGGATCGCGAGACGGCCTCTCCGACCTGCCGTCGGGCATCCGGGGACGGTGCGTGCATCCGGTTCTCGACGATCCATTCGTCGCCGTCTCCGTTCGGGTCCTCGATCCGGAAGACGCCCCCGCCGAGGTCGCGGGACGTGTGAATCGTCTCGAACGCGTCCGCGCCGAGTACCCTGAGCCTGACCTCCCGCACGGCGTCGGCGAAGAGGAGGAACTCCGAGGAGAACCCCTCGATCTCCTGGCGGATCCGGTCGAGGCCAGACGCGTTCGAAAGCTTCACGACGGTGGACGCCCAGGACGCGAGCCCCGCGAGCACGGGGTCCCCGGCGAACGCCGCGTTAGGGTCGAGGACAGTCGCGGTGCGAAGGACCGGATACCGCTTCACGGCGGGCGTGATCCTGGCGAACTCGGCGCGGGCCGCAGGCGAGTTGAACTCGAACGACACCGAGCGGCTGAACACCTGAGGGACGTCCGTGACAGCGAGGACGGACTTGAACCCGAGCCCGAAGCGCCCGATCTCGTCGCCCCTCTTGCCGCTGAGGTGCGCGTGCGTGATCGCGGTCAGCCCGCTCGTCGAGAACGGCCGACCCGCGTTGGCGCAGTAGAGGGTCCGGCTCTCCGGATCGAGGACTATCTCGACGCGACCGGCGAACTCCTCCCGGCCCTCGCCCGCCCCCGACATGGCGTCGGCGGCGTTCTGCACGAGTTCGAGGAGCGTGCGATTGGCGTACCCCCCGACCCGGATGGACTCCTCGTGGTTCGCATGCTCGGAAACGAGGTGCGGATCCTCCTGGTAGGAGGCGACTGCTCTCCTGAACTGGCTTTCCACCTCCTGTACAAGACACGCGTCCGGCGTCCATGACTGTCGCGTCGTCACAGGTGAGCACTCCTCGCGTCTGAGCCATCCGCGCTGCGGCCAGTCGCACATCCGCTCGGAGCAGCCTGAACTTTCCTGGAACCACGCAACGTCGGGCGTGAATTCACCCCCTGAGCAGGGCCTCGGAACGCACCTGCCCGACGGGGGCATGCTCGCGCCGACCCGCCCCACGATGAGGCTGGCGGCCGTGGCCCGGCTGTGCCCCAATCTTGCAGCTTCAACCCCCGTGTTGTCACCGTCTGCCTGCAAACCGTGCACAGCCTGCACATATCGGCCCGCACAAGACTCTAGTCGATGCGTCAGGTACGGGTCGCAGGGCCAGCCCCACGGGCAGGAGCCAACAAAGCTCGCCTACTTCGTCGCGGTTTGGGGGCGTGAGGCAAATCACTCTCGACCTTCCCTCGCCCGCCGCCTCTCACGGACTGAGTGTCATTAGGCGTCACGTGTAGTGGACGAGGTAGGCCCTGACCTGCGGGATTCTGACTGGTGAACGCAAGTCGGACACCTTTTCGACTGATGGGGGTCAAGTGAGCCCGCAGGCAACGACAAGGTTCGCTACGCCCGGTACCACACTGTGACGGTCCTACCAAGCCGTTGAGATCCGGTGAGATTTGGGCTCCGTTTAGATCTGGCCGCCACACAGGAGGAGCCCGTGCCCGAGCAGTTCATGAGCGTCAAGCAGACGGCGTCGTATCTGAATATGTCCGTTGCGTGGGTTTACCGCGAAGCGCCTCGGGTCGGGCTTGTGCCGTACAGGTTCGGGAGTGGGCGGAACGCGAAGCTTCAGTTCAAGGTGTCTGAGGTTCAGGCGTGGGTGAAGCAGCAGCGCCTGCCTGCTACGTGAGGCTGCTATCACGAGAGGGGTCTGCCCACCTGGGCAGACCCCTCTCGTGGTTCAGGCGGCGAGCCCGAGGTCGAGGACCTGGGCGGCGCGGCCCATGGAGCCGGGCATGAGGTGGCGGTAGATCTTGAAGGTGACGTCGATGCTCTTGTGGCCCATCCACTCGGCGACGTCGGTGATGGGGAGGTTGTGGCTGAGGCAGTTCGAGGCGAAGAAGTGGCGGAGGCCGTAGACCACCATGCCTTCAGGGATGTCGACGTCGTCGGACTGCTTGACGACGCGCTGCCACTGGTTGTGCAGCAGGTGGTACGGGTAGGGCTTGCTGAGGTCTCGGGGGTGGCGGAGGAGGTAGCCGTCGACGGTGCCGTACGTGTCCGCGTACGAGAGGATGCTCAGCCGGGTGCGGGTGGGTAGAGGGACGTCGCGGTATTCGCCTTCCTTGCGGTGTTTGAGCGGCGCGTAGTCCTTGGTGGTCTGGTTGACCTGTTCGGTGACACGGTAGACGTCGTCCGCGACGAGGTTCTTGAGGTTGACGGCTGCCGCTTCGCCGTTGCGCAGGCCGCAGCCGCTCATGAGGTCGGCGATGAGGCGGAAGGTGTCGTCGCCGGCCATCCGTATGCCCTGGAGCTGGGTGCGGGAGGGAATGACGGCGCGCTTGGGGTCGTACTGGGGCGGTGCGACACCGTCGAGCGGACTCGCGTCGTAGAGGCCAAGGCGGTGGGCGTCGAGGAGGATCGACTTCAGCTTGTCGAAGGCGTTGGACTGGGTGGCGAGTCCGACGCCGTTTCGCTCCATGGTTTGGATGAAGGCATCGACGACCTTGTGGTCGAAGGTGCCCATGCGACGGCTCCGGAATACCGGGGAGAGATGGTGGTCGAGGAGTGAGTCGAGGTGCCTCAGCGATTGCGGGCTGAGGTGGCGCTGGCCGGCCTTCCACTCCTCGACGTACTCGTGGAACTGCATCGAGCCGTACTTCTGGATCCGTTCCGCCTTGCGCTGGCTCTGTGGGGAGTTCTTCCGGGCCTGGTAGACCTCGGCGAGACGGGCCTTCGCCTTGTCCTGGGTGGCGAACCCGGACTCCTCGGTCTGCTTCCCGGCCGCGTTGCGGTAGCGGATCTTGTACTCGTGCGGGCACCTCAGCCACCGGCTTTCGGGGTGCTCGCACTCCTTGTAGAAGCTGCCCATGCCGCGGACGAGGTTGATGGTGGCCATGGTTGTCGACTCCCGGGCGTCTTGCTGACCTTTTGCTGACCCCGGATGGTCGATCACGCCCCTGACCTGGGGCGAAACGGTGAAGCCGTGATATGTGGTGGAACTTCATCGCCCGCACCGGCGAGGAGATCGCCGAGGCCCGGCGGGACTGGGAGCGCGGCGGCCGCTTCGGCGAGGTCCGCGGCTACGACGGCCTCCGCCTCCCGGCCCCCGACCTGCCGGCCACCCCGCTGAAGGCCCGGGGGCGGGAGCGCTGAGGCCGGGCCCCTCGGGGGGCCTCAGGCAGGGGACGAGGTGGCCGAGGCGGTGCTCGGCAGGGTGGCCAGGGCGGCGAGGGCGGTGCGGGCGGCTTTCTCGCCGTCCCGGTAGCCGTGGCCGCGGGCGATGCGGACGGCTTCGGTGAGGTGTCGCTCGGCCTCCTCCGGCTGCCCGGTGGCGGCGAGGGCCCGGCCGTAGAGGGTGTGCAGGACGACCTGGCGGGAGGCCGGGAAGGGGGGCTCGACCAGGGCGAGGCCGCGGGCCGCGTGCTGGGCGGCCTCGGTGTGGGCGCCGACGGTCAGGCAGTGGTCGGCCAGGTGCTGGTGGGTGAGGGCGATGAGGTCGCGGCGGCCGCCGCGTTCGGCCAGGGCGCGGGCGCGGGTGAGCAGGCCGTGGATGCGGGCGAGCCGGTCGTGGCGGGTCAGCGCGAGGGCGAGGTTGACGAGGGCGACCGCCTCGCCGGTCACGTCCCCGGCCCGGGCGGAGAGTTCGGGGGCCAGCTCCAGATGGGTCAGCGCCTCGGCGTGCCGGCCCTCCTCGGTGAGCACCCAGCCCAGCAGCGCCCGGGCGCGGGACTGCGCCCGGACGTCCCCGCAGGCCTCGGCGGCGGCCAGGCCCTGGGCGAGCAGCGGCGTCCAGTCGTCCCGCACCTGCCAGACGATCAGCGGCCACTGGAGCAGCACGAGCCGCCAGGCGCGGTCGTGCAGCCCGACCGCGACCGCGGCCTCGACGGCGCCGCGCAGGGTGTCCCGCTCGGCGGCGTACCAGGCGAGCGCGCTCGCGCGGTCCGGGAACGGGCGCACGTCCACGGAGTGCCGGGAGCCCACGGGCAGCAGGCAGCACGGCTCGCTGCCCGGCTCGGCGGCGGCGCTCGCGGCGAGCAGGGTGCTCATCAGGTGGTCGAGCAGCCGCGGCAGCGCCTCGGCGTCGTCGTCGGCGGGCAGGCTGCGGGCGTAGAGCCGGACGAGGTCGTGCAGGGTGTAGGCGTCCTGGCCGGTCTCGATGATCAGGTGGGCGGCGGCCAGCTGGTCGAGCGCCTCGGTGGCGCGCTCCAGCCGGCAGCCGGCGATCGCGGCCGCCGTCCGGCCGTCCAGGGTCGCGCCGGTGTGGGTGCCGAGCCGCTGGAACATCCGGCGGGCCGACTCGGGCAGTTGCTGGACGGTCAGGCCGAGCGCGGCGGCGACCGAGGTGTCCTCCACGTTCAGCAGGCTCAACCTGCGCTGCTCGTCGGCCAGTTCGTCGGCGAGCGCGGCCAGACCGCGGGTCGGGCGGGAGGCCGTCCGGGCGGCCGCGAGGCGCAGCGCGAGCGGCAGCCCGTCGCACAGGTCGGCCAGCCGGGCGGCGGCCTCGGGTTCGGCCGCGACCACGTCGGGGCCCAGGGTGTCGGCGAGCAGGGTGATGGCGTGCCGGGAGGACAGCTCGGCGAGCGGCACCAGCCGGGCGGCGTCCGAGGCGACCAGGCCGGCCAGCCGGTCGCGGCTGGTGATCACGGTGACGCAGCCGTCGCCGTCCGGCAGCAGCGGGCGGACCTGCTCGGACCGGTGGGCGTTGTCCAGGACGAGCAGCAGCCGCCGCTCGGCGGTCAGTTCGCGGTAGCGGGCGCCCATGGCCTGGTGCGAGCCGGGCATCTGTTCGGCGGGCACGCCGAGGGCGAGCAGCAGCTCGCGCAGCACGGCGGCGGTGTCGCGGGCGGGGATCGGGCTGTAGCCGCAGAGGTCGACGAACAGCCGGCCGTCCGGGAAGTCGGCCTGGCGGCGGTGCGCCCAGTAGCCGGCGAGGGCGGTCTTGCCGACGCCGGCGCTGCCGGTGACGACGGCGATCGCGCCGGGGGCGGCGGTGGCCCGGTCGAGCGCGGTCAACTCGTCCTCGCGGCCGGAGAATCCGCGCGGGCGGCGGGGGAAGAGCCGGGGGGTGAGGGCGGGCGGCGGCACGGCGAGGCCGTGCGACTCGGTGGGGACGGGCGTCGGCGGGGTGACCGCGGGCACCGGGACCGGCGGCGGGGGCGGAGCCGCGGCGGGAATCGGAGCCGGAGTCGCGGCGGGAACCGCGGCCGGGGCCGGCTCGGGCGGGGGCACCGGCGCGGGGCCGTGCAGCAGGGTGTCGTAGGCGTCGACCAGGTCGGTGCCGGGGTCGACGCCGAGCTGTTCGGCGAGGGTGCGCCGGGTGCGGTGGAACCAGTCCAGGGCCTCGGAGCGCCGTCCGGCCCGGCCGAGCGCGCGCATGAGGGCGGCGATCAGCGGCTCCCGGAGCGGGTCCTTGGCGACCTCGGCGCGCAGCACCCGGGCCGCGGCGCCGTGATCGCCGAGCAAGCCGTGGGCGTGCGCCAGCTCCTCGACGGCGGTCAGGCGCAGTTCCTCCAGGTTGTGCGCCGCGCACTCCAGTGCCGGGCTGGGCGCGGTGCCGGTGAGCGCCGGGCCGCGCCACAGGGCGAGAGCCTCGCCGAGCACGGCGACCCGCTCGGCGGGGTCGGGCCGTTCCCGGCCGGTGCGCAGCAGGTGTTCGAACCGGTCGGCGTCGACGGCGTGCCGCGGGGTCCGGAGCAGGTAGGCGTTGCCCTCGGTGCGGAGTTCGACGCCGTGCGCGGCGGCGTCGTGTTCGGCGAACAGGGCGCGCAGTTGGGAGACGTGGCCCTGGATGACCGTCCGGGAGTGCCGGGGCGGGTCGGTCTCCCAGAGCGCCTCGGTGAGCTGGTCGACGGTGACGGGCGCGCCCGCGCCGAGCGCCAGCATGGCGAGCAGGCTGCGGCGCTTGACGGGCCCGGCCGGCAGGTCCCGGCCGTCCGCGCTGGTCACGGTGACCGAACCCAGTATTCGGAAGTCCACCCCGTGCCACCCCGCTGTCCCTGCCCCGTTCGATCCGGTGACTATAGGCCAGCCACCGGCTATATGCCAGTCACCGACAGGTCCGGTTCGGGTCCGGGAGGTGAACATCCGGTGATCCAGGTTGCGGGCCGGTGACCGAGCGTGGCTCAGTCGGTGGACCCGGTGCGTTCCGCCGGGGCCGGCCCGCCCTGGCCGGGCACGGCGGCCGGGGCCGCCTCGATCCGGGCGAGGCGGGGCACCAGGAGCAGGCAGAGCAGCAGGACGGCGCCGCCCAGCACGATCGGCACCCGGATGCTGGTGACGCCGGCGATCCAGCCGCTCAGCGCCGTGCCGACGATGATGCCGAGTCGGCTGATCAGCATGTAGCAGCTGTTGACCCGGCCGAGCAGTTCCTTCGGCACCGCCTGCTGGCGCAGCGAGGTGGCCTGGACGTTCCACAGCACGACGCCGAAGCCGGTGCCGGTGCTGATCGCCGCCACCAGCAGCCAGGAGGAGGACAGGCCGAGCAGCACCCAACAGGAGCCCATCAGGCCGAAGCCGAGCGCGATCCGGGCGCTGCGGTCGATCCGGCGGCTGATCCGGCCGGCCAGCATGCTGGCGGCGGTGCCGCCGACCGCGGCGGCCGCCAGGACGACGCCGAAGGCCGTGACCGGGGCGTCCAGGGTCCGGGTGACCAGCAGCACCATCATGGTGTTCGCCATGAAGAAGGCCATCGCGCCCAGCGTGGAGACGACGGTGAGCAGTCGCACCTCGGGGCTGGCGAGGAGCCAGCGCACGCCCTCGCGGATCTCGGTCGCCATCGGGCGCCGGTCGGCGCGCGGCGCGACCTTGCCGGACTGGCCGGTGAAGGTCACCAGCACGGCGGCGACCAGGAAGGACGTGCCGTCCACGGTGAACGGGGCCCAGGCGGCCAGGGCGAAGAGCGCGGTGCCCAGCAGCGGGCCGCCCAGGTTGGCGCCCAGGATCACGCTGCCCTGCATCCGGCCGTTGGCGGCGTCGAGCTGGTCGGCCCGGACGACGTCGGGCAGGGCGGAGGTGGCGGCGTTCGAGAAGATCGTCTCGCCGCAGCCGAGGGCGAAGGCGAGCACCGCGAGCGCGGCCAGCGGCGGCGAGGACAGCAGCGCCCAGGCGGCGAAGCCGAGGACGATCGCGCCGCGGCCGAAATCGATCGTCCACATGAGCCGCCGGCGGTCGGACCGGTCGGCGATCACGCCGGCGTGCAGGGACATGATGAGCCAGGGGAGCGCGGCGGCGCCCTTCACCAGGGCGACGGCACTGGGCGAGTCGGAGAGTGTCGCGGCGAGCAGCGGCAGGGCCGCGTCCCGCATGCCGTCGCCGACCGCCGAGATTCCCGACGCGGACCACAACAGGTTGAATTTCCTGCCCAGTTGGGTCTTGCTGGGGGGTCGCGGGGTGTCCAGGCTCGTTGGCGTCACCGATGCAGTATGGCATGGCCTCCTCAGCTCCAGGAGGGGTTTGACCAAGGCTGTTCCGTTACCCGGTGGGGTTTTGGGTCGTGGAGGAAATGCGTCGGAATTCCGGCCGTGTTGCGCGTCTCGAGTGGCGTTCCGGGCGATGGGCCGGGTGGTGTTCCGGGTGGTGTTTCGCGCTGAAATCGAGCCGCGCGCCCGCGGGTCGGCGCGAGCGCCGTGGGAGCGGGCTACCGGAGCAGCCCGGTGAGGCCCTTGGCGAGGGTGGCCAGGCCGCCGGCCAGGGCGAGGCCGAGCACCACCCGGCGGGCCCGGTGCTCCGGGACGCGGTCCGCCAGGGCGTGGCCCAGCGCGGTGCCGCCCGCGATCGCCGCGGCCGCCGTGGCCCAGGCGGGCGCGGCCAGGTGCGGGACGCCCTTGGCGGTCAGCGACAGGGAGTTGACGACGACGCCGTACAGCTGGGCGTTCGGCACGAACTCCCGGGCCGTCCAGCCGGTGTTGACGGCATAGAGCGAGACGGCCGGCCCGCCCACCCCGGCGGCGGAGTTCATGAACCCGCTGGTGGCACCGGCCGCCAGCGCCCCGCCCACGCCGCGCAACGCCGCCACCCGGACGCCCCGGATCACCAGCAGCACCGCCGCGCTGACCAACCCGCCGATCACCAGCAGCAGTTCGGCCTCCGGCACCTGCGCCGCCACCCAGGAGCCGGCCGGCACGGTGCACGCGGCGGCGGCGATCAGCGGCAGCATCGCGCCCGGCCGCACCTGCCGCCAGGCGCCGGCCAGGCCGATGGCGCTGATCACCCCGGAGGCGAGGTTGGCGAGCGTGACGCCGTCGCCCGGGCCGAGCAGCAGCACCAGGACGGGCGCCGCCACCAGCGCGAAGCCGATGCCCGCCAGCCGCTGCACCGAGGAGCCGAGCAGGACCACCAGGCCGAGCAGCAGCTCGGCGGGCCAGCCGGTCGTCGTCATGCCGCCTCCGTCGGGTGGCCGGTTCGGTTGAGCGGTCGCTCCGTCGGTGCGTGCCGTCAGTGCTGGACGCCGGTCGAGAGGGAGAAGTCCGCGAACCAGGCGTGCTGCGCGGTGGCCGGGCCCCACGAGGTGTCGTGGCCGCCGTAGAAGGTGGAGAACAGCACGCCGCCGAACGGGAGCGAGCCGATGCCGGAGGCCGTGCCGGTGGCGTGGTGCACCTGGCGGCCGTCGTACCAGACGGTGATGTCGCCGGTGGTGCGGTCCACCAGCTGCTCGACGGTGTGCCAGCGGTCGTCGGCCTGGAAGTGCCAGTCGCCGAGGCCCTCGTCCACGCCGTAGCCGGTCGGGCCGGAGTTGGTGGGGGTGTAGAGGTACACCTCGCCGTTGTCCGGGCTGCCCTTGGCCCCGCGCCACATGTAGCGGGTGGACCAGCCGTCGCCGTGGTTGCCGCCGGACTCCTCGCCGATCTTCCCGCCGTACAGGCCGGGCAGCTTGCCCGCCTTGCCCCAGTCGCGGCCGGCGGGGAACCTGACGGCGTACTTGAGGTCCAGGGTGCGGCCCCGGGCGAGGTTGCCCAGGCCGAGCGTGGTCAGGTCGGTGTAGAACTGGCCGCCGCCCGGGTTGGGGCAGTCGGTGCAGGAGTTGGACGAGGAGCCGGCGCCGTACGTGACCTGCAGGGCCGGGCCGCCGCCGGGCGCGGCCGGGGTGTCGACCGCGCCGAAGTCGGCGGAGCCCCAGGCGCCTTGGTCCACCGCGCCCCAGGCGTGCTTCCACTGGGCGCTGCCGTAGTCGCGGAACTGGCCGTGCCAGGCTGCGCCGCCGGGGGCGGGCGTGCCGGGGACGGGGGTGCCGGGTCCGGCGGTCTCGGTGACGCTGGCGGTGGCGGTGGGCCGGGAGTGGGCGTGGGAGGGCGTGGCCGCGCAGCCGGTGGTCGCGAGCAGGGTGACGGCGGCCAGGGCGGCGGTGCGTGCAAGGCGGTTCATCGGACTCCTCGGGCGGCGGACGGTGCGCCCGATCATGCCGTACCCGGGAGGCGGGGGTCCGGCGCGGAGCCTGTTCGGGTGCGCATTCGTGCGATCGCATGCGAACTGATGAGCATGGGCGGCTGCTTTCCCGTCGTGCAGTTCAGCGGCTATGTCAAAAGCCTGGGATGTGGACGATCGAGTGCCGATCTCCTGGGGACGCCTGTCCCGATCGGGCCATGCCCGCCGGGCGGGAGCGCGGCTGCCACGCTCCCGCCCGTCGTGCTCGATCCGCCCACCTCGGCCGCTATTTCGGCTGCGGGAGGACGGCCGGGTCGGTCGGGAGCGGGTAGGCGTCCGGGTCGACCTTGCCCGGCAGGTCGACGGCCGGCCGGGCCGGGGCGTTCGGGTCCGGCAGGGAGGGCTGGGCCGGGGGCGCCGGGACCTGGCTGAACGGGATGCCCGGCGGCGCCTGGACGGCGGTGGCGCGGCCGGCCGGAACGGGTCCGCGGCCCTGGGCGGCGCAGTCGGCGAGGCCCTCCAGGCCGTCCGGGCTCTGGACGGCCGGCTGGTTGCCGGTGAAGCAGTTGCCCGGATCGGCGGAGACGAGCACCAGGTCGGTGCCGTTGCCGGTGGCGCGGTTGCCCTCGACGCGGTTGCCGCTCGCGGGGTGCCCGGGCGGGTCGGTGACGATGACGCCCGCCGCGCGGTTGCCCTGGACGAGGTTGCGCCGCACGACGTTGGCCGTGCCGCCGCCGATGCCGATCCCGATGCCGAAGCCGCCGTCCGCCTGCTGCGGCGTCTCGACGGCGTTGTTGTCGGCGACCACGTTGCCCGCGATGACGGCGCCGTGCTGCGGGGCGAGGGCTTCCAGGTCGTTGGAGTTGACGGTGATGCCGACCCGGTTGGCGACCACCCGGTTGCCGAGGAACGCCAGGCCGTCCGAGGCGTTGGTGATCTCGATGCCGACCGCGTTGTGCTCGACGGTGTTGCCGCGCACCAGCGTGTCGCAGGGCTTGCACTGGCCGACGTAGATGCCGGAGTCGGCCTGCCCGGAGGCGTACGAGTCCTCGATGACGCCGCCCCGGGCGTCGAAGGCGTAGATGCCGTACAGGCCGTTGTCGTACGCCGTGACTCTGGTCGCGCGGAAGCCCTGGACGACGGGGAAGCGGGCGGTGTCCAGCGGGTCGTAGGCGGAGCCGCCGGCGCCGTGCTGCTGGAGGCGTTCGTCGGTGACGCCGGTGAACAGCACGCCGTTGGCGAGGTAGTTGTGGACGGTCAGGTTCTCGACCACCGAACCGGGGCCGGTCACGGTGACACCGTTGACGAGGCGCAGACCGCCGTCCAGGATCACGGTGTTGCGGTCGGTGCCGCGCAGGACGAGTCGGGGCTTGGTGACCCGGACGGCCTCGCGGTACACGCCCGGGCCGACCAGCACCGTGTCGCCCTCCCGGGCGACGTCGACGGCCTGTTGGATGGTCGGGAAGTTCTGCGGGACGCGGACGACCGTCCCCTCGGGGTGCTCGGCCCCGGCGTCGGAGGACTTCGAGCCGCCGGAGGAGCAGCCGGACAGCGCGAGGGCGGCGACGGCGAGCAGGGCGGCGAGCCGTCGTGGCGCGAATCGTGCACGTACGGGCCGTGCCCCGGAGTCGAGTTGACCGAACGTCAAAAGTTGCATGAATGGTGTTCTATCGTCTCCAATGTGCTCCATGCATGTCGAAAGCGGAAAGGCGCGGAAGGAGCCGGGCGACGCCGGACGCGGTGTCGACCGGCGGGCGCTGATCGCGGGCGGCGTGGTGCTCGCGGCCGGAATCGGCGCGGGCGTCGGGGCGTTGGCGCGCGGTAGCGGCTCCGAGCCCGCCGCGGCGGCCGCGCCGCCGCCCCCGTCGACCGGGCCCGCGCTGCCCTTCCACGGGCCCCGGCAGTCCGGGGTGACGGCGCCCCAGCAGCCCGCCACCCAGCTGCTCGCCTTCGACCTCGCGCCCGCCGCCGTCTCGGACGGCCGGGCAGCGCTGCGCTCCCTGCTGGGCGACCTCACCCGGCTGCTCGCCGAGGCCACGGCCGGAACCTCCGCCGATCCCCGGCTGCGCGGTGGCGAGGACGCCCGGCTGAGCAGCCTCGTCGCGCTCGGCCCGGCGCTCACCGGGCGGCTCGGCCTCAACGCCCCGGCCGGCCTCGCCGACTTGCCGGCCTTCCCCGGCGACCGGCTCGACCCGGCGCGCGGCGGCGGCGACCTCGTGCTGCAGCTGTGCGCGGCCGACCGCTGGCCGGTCAGCGTCCTCGCCGAGCAGGTCGCGGCGGCGGTGGCGGCCAAGGGCGGCACGCCGCGCTGGACCCAGAGCGGGTTCCTGCCCCGCACGGCCCCCGGCACCACCCCGCGCAACCTCTTCGGCTACAAGGACGGCACCGCCAACCCCGACGAGGAGACGGCGAAGCAGTGGGTCTGGGGCCCGGCGGGCGGTCCGTACGAGCACGGGACGGTGCTCGTCTACCGGCGCATCCGGATGGACACCGCCGCGTTCGCGGCCCTCGCCGAGGACCGCCGCGACCAGGCGATGGGCCGCCGGATCGGCGACGGCGCACCGCTCACGGGTGCGGCCGAGCACGACGATCCCGACATCTACGCCAAGAACCCGGACGGCTCGTACGTCATCCCGGCCGGCGCCCACGTGCGGCTCAGCAGCCCGCGGCTCGACGGCGGCGCGCGGATCCTGCGGCGCGGCTACAGCTACGACGACGGGGCGGGGGACCGGGGGCTGCTGTTCTGCGCGTTCATGCGGGATCCGGGGCAGTTCACCCGGATCCAGAACCGGCTGGCGGCGAAGGACGCGCTGAATCCGTTCCTGGAGCACAACGGCTCGGCGGTGGCGTACGTCCTGCCGGGAGTGGCGGCCGAGGGCGGGGTGCTGGGGGAGTCGCTCTGGGGGTGACCGGCGGGATACCCCTACCCCGTACTGCCCCCGTACTGCCCTGTTAGGACCGGACCAGGCGGGCGATGGCCCGGTTGGCCTCGCGGATCTTGGTGCCGGCCTCCTGGCCGCCCTCGCTGATGGCGTCCCGGACGCAGCATTCGATGTGCTCGTCCAGGAGTTGGAGGGCGAAGGACTGCAGGGCGCGGCTGGCGGCGGAGACCTGGGTGAGGACGTCGATGCAGTAGGTGTCCTGCTCGACCATGCGCTGCAGGCCGCGGATCTGGCCCTCGACGCGGCGCAGCCGCTTGAGGAAGTCGTCCTTGTGGGAGCTGTAGCCGGCCATGGCCGTCTCCGGTTCCTGTGCGGTGGGGCGGGCCCTCACTGTACCGGCGGGGCGGGGTGTGTCGGCCCGGGCGGAACGGACGGGGAAGTGCGACGTCCCGCCCGGGCCCGCCGGTGGGTCAGCCCGCGAGGCGGCCGACCAGCTCGTAGCCCGCCTCGTCGATGGCCTCGCCGACCTCGGCGTCGCTCAGGGACGCGGTGCTGTCGACGGTCACGGTGCCGGTGGCGAGGTCGACGGCGACCTCGGTGACGCCCTCGATCTTCTTCAACTCGGCGGTCACGGCGGTGACGCAGTGGCCGCAGGTCATGCCCTTCACCTGGAAGGCGGCGCGCTCGGCGGTGGTGGCGGCGGGGGCCGCGGCGGTGCCGGTGCCGCACGAGCCGCAGCAGGAGGAGCCCTCGGTGGTGGCCGACTCGACGGTGACGGTGGTCTCGCTCATGGTGTGCTCCTCTGTCGTCGGTGCCCGGAGCCGGTCGGGCGGGGTGGCCCGGCGGCTGCTTCCTGATGAACATACCATACCCCCCTAGGGTACCTGGAAGGGATTCGGCAGGAGCTCGGGAAGGGGCGATTCGCGCCGCGGCGGCCGGGGTTGGGCTTCCGGGGTCGGGCGTCCGGGCCTCAGCTCCGTACGGTGACCTGGATGTTCTTCGTGGCGGCGTTGGCGCACCGGGGGTCCGGGCGGGTCGGCGACGCCGGGCAGTGGCCCCGGTCCTCGAACCTCCAGCTGAGCGTGGTGGTGCCGGGGGCGACGGCGACGAAGACCTGGTCGCCCTCGGTGGAGCAGCCGATGCTGTCCTCCGGGCAGGGGGCGGTGACGAAGTCCGGGCCGCGCCGCACCACGGCGCTGTCGCCGGCCGACGTCGGCTCCCAGGCCCAGGCGGTCGGGTTCGTGAGCCGTCCGCGGACGCCCAGGCTCTGTCCGACCGTCAGGGTCACCGTCTCGGTCGGGTAGGGGGAGGCGGCGTCGTGGGCCTCCTTCAGGTCGGGGAGCGCGATCTCCGTGGTCGGCGCGGCGGGCGGCGTCGGCCCGCTGTCGCAGGCGGCGAGCAGCGGAGCGAGGGCCAGGAGCCCCGCCCCGATCCGGATCGCTGTGCGGAGTCGGTCGGCCATCGGTGGGTCCCCTCGTCGTCCTGCTGCTGCCCGTCGTGATCGAACGGGTGCAGAGACGCCCCGCCCGGCGGCGCGGTTGCGCTCCCGGCCGCCGCGTCGCGCCGTGCCGGTCGGTGCGTCGGCGGGTTGTGCTTCCGGGGTACCCCTGGCCGGTATGGCGTGTGCGGCGCGCACGCGCCGGGGCACGGCCTGAGGCCCAGACGGTGGTGCACAAGGCCACCGTCGTCCGGCTGCTCGGCGACGACCGCCCGCGCACGCTCGCCGTCGCCGGGGGCACGGCGCTGCTCCCGCGCAGGTCCCGGCACCGCCTTGCGGCTGCCGGCGGTTGCCCCTACCGGCTACGCGGCACGAGTCCGGTCTCGAAGGCGATGATCGCCAGGTGGACGCGGTTGCGAGCCTCGAGCTTGGCGAACAGACGCGCGACATGGGTCTTCGCGGTCGCCGCGCTGATCACCAGCCGCTCGGCTATCTCCGTGTTCGACAGTCCCTGTCCGACCAGTGCCAGCACCTCGCGCTCCCGGTCGGTGATCCCCGTGATGGGACTCGGGTCCGCGGCGGGCTCGGTGTCCGGTTCGGGGGCCGCGGGGCGGGACGTTCCGGCGAAGTCCGCGATCAGCCGTCGGGTCACGCTCGGCGCGATCAGCGCGTCGCCCGCGGCCACCACCCGGATCGCTTCCAGGATCGCATCCAGGGCCATGCTCTTGAGCAGGAATCCGCTGGCCCCGGCGCGCAGTGCGCCGTAGACGTACTCGTCGTGGTCGAAGGTCGTCAGCACCAGCACCTTGGGCGGGTCCGGCTCGGCGGTCGCCTGCCGGGTCGCCTCGATCCCGTCCATGCCCGGCATCCGGATGTCCATCACCACGACGTCCGGCCGCAGTTCACGCACCAGGCGCACCGCCTCGCGGCCGTCGCCGGCCTGGCCGACCACCTCCAGGTCGTCGGTGTCGCCGATCAGGATCCCGAGCCCGACCAGCATCAGCGGCTGGTCGTCGACCAGGAGCACGCGCACGCTCATGCCGGGAGCCTCGCAGCCACTCGGAATCCGCCCTCCGGGCGCCGGCCCGCGCTGAACTGGCCGGACAGCAGCGTCACCCGCTCGCGCATGCCGAGCAGGCCGAAGCCGCTCCCGCCGGCCGCCGTCGAGGGCTTCGGCCGGCCGGGCCCGCCGAGACCGTCGTCCCCGTCGTCCACCACCTCGATCGTCACCCCTTCCGGCTCGTAACCGACCGCCACCCGGCACGTCCGCGCACCGGAATGCCGCACCACGTTCGTCACCGACTCCTGGACGATCCGGAACGCCGACAGCTCGATCTCCGGCGGCAGCGGACGCCGCTCGCCCCGCCAGGTCACCTGGACCCGCACGCCGGCGTCGGCCGTGCGTTCGGCGAGCTGCGGGACGTCGGCCAGGCTGCCGGCCGGCGCCAGCGGAGCGGCCTGCGGTATGGCGTCGTCCGGCTCGGCGCGGCGCAGCGCCCCGAGTATGCGCTGCAGCTCCAGCAGCGTCTCCCGGCTGGTGGTCTCGATGCCGGTCAGCGCCTGCCGCGTCTGCTCGGGCTTGGTCTCCACGACCCGCGCCGCCGCTCCCGACAGCACCGTGATGATCCCGATGCTGTGCGCGACGCTGTCGTGCAGCTCGCGGGCGATCCGCAGCCGCTCCGCCATGACGGCGCGGGCCTCGGTCTGCTCGCGCAGGGCTTCGAGGTATTCACGGCGTTTGCGGTACACCCGGCCGAAGACCCACGCGACCGCGAACCACAACGCGAACCCCCCGGCCCACTGGACCGCGTCGCTGACGGACTGTTCGCGGGTGTGGATGTCGTTGACGAGCGCGGCCGCGACGCCCGCGACGGAGCCGACGGCGGCAGCCTTGGGCCGCCGGACGGCGAGGTACCCGGCCAAGCCGACGAGCAGGACGAACACGATCGAGGGCCGCGCGCCGAAGGCGTCGCCGAGGACCGTTTCGCCCAGGACCGTCGCGAAGACCGCCGCCGGCAGACGGCGCACCAGCAGAACCGGCAGGGCGAGCACGATGTACAGGCCGACCGACTGGGCGGGTTCGAGGTCGGGGAACGGGAACAGGCCGTTTTCAGGGGTCGGCATCGTCAAGGGGAGCATCAGCGCGTACAAGCAGGCGGTGGCCAGGACCACGGCCCGTGACGTCAGCCGGGTCACGCGCTTCGATGTCGAGAGACGCTGGAGGAGCTGTTCCATGCGGAAGATCGTAGGGAGCGGCGTCGGCTCCGCGCGTCGCCCCGGGGGTGTACGCCGGATACGCCCCCGAGCCGACGGCCTGGGAGAACGTGACATCCGCCGGCCGACGCGGTGGATCGGGGCCCGCTCCTAGGTTCGTGGCCATGACGAATGCACCGATGATCGAACTTCGCGACACGACGAAGAAGTACGACGACGGCCCGCCCGCACTGGCCGGCGTCACCCTGTCCGTGGCGGCTGGTGAGTGCGTGGCGATCCTCGGTCACTCCGGCAGCGGCAAGTCCACGCTGCTGAACCTGATCGCGGGTCTGGACAAGCCTTCCAGCGGCACCGTGACCGTCGACGGCACCCGCGTCGACCAGCTCGGCGAGGCCGATTCGGCGCGGTACCGCCGGGCCTCCATCGGCATGGTCTTCCAGTTCTTCAACCTGCTGGACGACCTGACCGTGTTGGACAACGTCATGGTTCCGGCGCAGTTGGCCGGGATGGGCAAGCGCGAAGCGCAGCGGCGGGCCGTCGACCTGCTCGGCTCGCTGGACATCGACCGGCACGCCAAGGCCTATCCGCAGCGGTTGTCCGGCGGGCAGCGGCAGCGGGTGGCGGTGGCCAGGGCCCTGATGAACGACCCGGCGCTGCTGCTGGCCGACGAGCCGACCGGCGCTCTGGACTCGAGCTCGGCCGAGGACGTGCGCGAGCTGCTGCTGGAGCTGAACAGCGACGGCCAGACCATCCTGCTGGTCACCCACGACGTGCAGCTGGCCGCGAGCACCGCGGGCCGCACGATCGAGCTGGTGGACGGCTCCGTGGCCCGCGACGTGGTCAACCCGGCCGGCGGCGCCACCGTCAACAGCTCGGCGGGAGCGGTCCGTTGAGCGCCCTGGGCAAGGTCGTACGCTCCGGCGTGGGCCGCCGTCGGGTCCAGTCCGTCGTGATGGCCCTGACGACGTTCGCGGCGGTGACGTCCGCCGTGCTCTCCCTCGGCCTCCTGGCCGTCGTGCAGGCGCCGTTCGAGCACGCCTTCCGTGCTCGGGACGGGGCGCACCTGGCGGTCCAGTTCGACGGTGCGAAGGTCACGGCCGCCCAGGCCACCGCCACCGCGCACGCCGCCGGCGTCACCGAGGCGTCCGGGCCGTACCCGGTCGCCGCCGCCCTGGACACGACCGTCGGCACCGACTGCCCCGACGAGGCCCTCGCCGGTCACGACAACGGTCCGCTCACCGTCACCACCCGGCCCGACCTGGGGAGCACCTCCGGGATGGACCAGCTGGCGCTGACCCGGGGGCGCTGGCCGACGAACCCGGGCGAGATCGCCCTGCCGTGGCAGCACTACGCCGCCGACTGCTTCGGCGCTTCGGTGGTGTTCTCCTCCCTGCCGGGCAGCCCGTCGTTCAAAGTCGTCGGCTTCGCCAACTCGGTGACCAACAGCGCGACCGCCTTCGCCACCGCCGACGGTTTCGCGCGGCTCACCGCGGCCGGTGCCAAGTCCGACGTCCAGATGCTCTACCGGTTCGCCACGGCCGGGACCGCCGCCGACATCGCCACCGACAAGCAGGCGGTGGCCGCCGCCGCGCCGGCGGGCGCGGTCGAGGACGGGCAGTCGTACCTGACCGCGGAGCAGCAGGCGACCGGGAACGCCAAGGCCTACGTGCCGTTCCTGACCGCCTTCGGGATCCTCGGGCTGTTCATGTCGGTGCTGATCATCTCGATCGTGGTCAGCGGGGCGGTGGCCTCGGGAATCCGGCGCATCGGGATCCTGAAGTCGTTGGGCTTCACCCCTGCGCAGGTGGCCCGCGCCTACACCGCGCAGGCCATGATCCCGGCGACCCTCGGCGTGGTGCTCGGCACGGTCTCCGGCAACCTCCTGGCCGTGCCGATCCTGGGCGAGGCCACCAAGCAGCTCGGCGCGGCCAGCGCGGCCGGTGCCACGGTTCCGTGGTGGGTCAGCGCCGTGGTGTCGCTGGGCACCCTGCTGATCGTCGGCGTCACGGCTGTGATCCCGGCACTGCGGGCCGGCCGGATGCCGACGGTGCGGGCCCTGGTGGTCGGCCGCGCCCCCAAGGCCGGGGGCGGTCGGGCGGCGCAGCGGCTGGCCTCGCGGCTGCCGCTGCCCCGGGCCGTGTCGATGGGCCTGGCCCAGTCGTTCGCCCGGCCGGCCCGGGCGGTCACGGTCGGTGCGGCGGTGCTGTTCGGCGTGGTGAGCGTCACGTTCGCGGTGGGGCTGGAGTCCGGGTTCACCAAGTACCTGGACACCAGCACCTCGGGCTTCAACGTCGCGTCGGAGATCGTGATCCCCACGGCCGACGTGGGCGTGCCCTGGGGTCTCCACGGCCCCAACGACCCGCGCACCCCGCACCTGGATGCCGCCGAGGTGGCCGCCGCGCTCGCCGGGATCCCGGGCACGAAGACCGCGTTCGGCTGGGGCGACAGCGGTGCGACCATGGTCGGCGCCCCGCCCGGCGGCGAAGCGCCGAGGGTGTTCACGGTCACCGGCGACTTCTCCTGGACGCACATGGAGCTGCTGTCCGGCCGCTGGTACTCGGCGCCCGGCGAGGCCGTGGTCGGCGACAAGCTGGCCTCGGCGGTGGGGATCCACGTCGGAGACGACGTCACCGTGGTGCAGCAGAACAAGCACCTGTCGCTGAAGGTCGCCGGCATCAACTTCGACACCAACCAGGGCGACTACACGGTCATGACGGATGCGGCCACCTTCACCGCCGCCGGCCTGACCCCGCACATCGACCAGTTCAACGTCCAGCTGGCCTCGAACGTCAGCGGATCGGACTGGTCCACCTCGGCAGCCGCCGCGCTGACCCCGCTGAACGCCTCGGTCGAGTCGAACTCGGGCTGGGGCAAGAACATCGTGATGATCACCATGGGCGCCCTGGTGGCCACGCTCACGCTGATGATGATCGCGGTCGCCGCGCTCGGGGTGCTGAGCATGGTGGTGCAGGACACCCGGGAACGGGTCCACGATCTGGGGATCCTCAAGGCCCTCGGGATGACGCCCAAGCAGACCGTCGCGATGGTCCTGACCTCGGTGACACTCACCGGCCTGATCGCCGGGCTGATCGGCGTCCCGCTCGGGGTCGCGGTGGAGAAGGCGACGCTGAGCCCGATGGGGGACGCCATCGGCCGGCACCTGCCGCCGAGCGTGTCCCACGTCTACACCCCCGGGCTGCTCGTCCCCCTGCTGGCCGGCGGGATCGTGATCGCCCTGCTCGGGGCACTGCTGCCGGCCGGCTGGGCGGCCCGGTCACGGACCGCCACCGCGCTTCGGACCGAGTAGGACGAGCGGGGCGCAGCAGGGCCGAGCAGGGCTGAACAGGGCCGCTGGTCGCCGCGGCAAAGCGGTGCTGGGCACCGCACGGCGCGGCAGGAGCGCCGATGCCGACCTCCCCCGGTTGATCCCCTCGGGAGGTCGCCACGCCGGCTCAGTGTCCGGCACCGCGCGGCGGATCCTTCCGGGCGTGCCGCATCCTGACGGCGACCCCGCCGGCCAGGACGAGGACAGGGGTGGACCAGGCGGCCCAACCGGTCCACGCCTGGCCGGAGCCCCCGTGGACCGCCAGCACGACCCCGGGGGCGACCACCAGGACCACCACCATCCAGCCGATCAGGTCGCGCCACTGGCTGCGGGGCGGGTCGTACCTGTCGAGGTCCACCGGAGCGGCCTCGACGACGACGGCGTCGGCGGGGAGGTAGCCGCTGGAGCGGGCCAATTGCGCTGCCTTGCGGCCGGCGGCCGTGCGGAAGGCCGCGAACCTGTCCTCGTACACCACGAACAGGTTCGGCCAGGCGCCCACGACCGTCGTCCCCCGCTCGTGCGCCGACTCGTAGGTCGTGCTGATCAGTTCGGCGAGCGCGGTCCACTCGGGCAGATCGGTCAGTCGGGCGAGTTCCGCGAGGCGGGGCAGGACGTCCGTGATCGCCGCGGGGCCCGGCCGGGCGGGCTCGATCGGCCGGGGGTCGAAGAGCAGGACCAGTCGCCGTAGATAGTCGGTCAGGTCCTGCCAGCACTCCTCGGCGCCGCTGCCCTGCTTCTCGGTCGTGGTCGGGAGGCTCTTGTCGAGCTGCGCCAGCAGCGGCTCCGAGTTCAGCGCCGCGAGCTTCCGGGAGCCGACCGCCCGGGCCCGGATGGTACGGAGCATGGCTTCGGCCTCGGCCGCGGCGGTGTCCAGCGCGTGGCGCTCCCGCGGCTTGGGCCGCTGGACCAGGTCGGTCCTCCCCGCCTGCTCCAGGTGTCGCCGGACGACGGCCCACCTCAGCCGCCACTCCTCCGCGTCCGCGCCGTCGAGCTCCGCGAGGGCGACCACGAGGCCCAGGGGCGGGAGCTTCACGGCGTTGAACGCCTTGGAGAACTCCGACTGCGACCAGTTGAGCGCCGCGGCGAGCTCCTTCAGGGTCCGGCGGCCCTTCAACTCCCGCAACTCCCGGGCGAACTCGCGCAGGATCGGGTCGAGCCCCGCGATGTCCAGGCTCTTCGAGGGCCGCCCGGGCCCTCGGCGCGCCGGTTCCCCGCCGTCCGTGCGACTGCCCCCGGGTATCGACACGCTGTCAGACTAGCCAGCTTCGAGGGCGGCCGACAGCCGTCTGCCCAGGCCCCCGGAAAGAATTCGCCACCGCCTCCGACGGGCGGGAAAGAACCGGCGCCATGCGGCGAAGAAGCTCCGGCGAACCGGAAACAACGATCGCGCCCGCCGGCCCCGGACCGCGGATACAACCGAATCGGGCCCCGAAGCGCGGGGTCCGAAACGGGAGGGAAGGACCACCGTGGGCATGCACCGGAAGAGCCGTCAGGACGACCGCCGCATCGACGTGATCGTGATTCTGGCCATCCTGGCCACCGGCGTTCTGCTGATCGTTCTGGGCGTCCAGGCCGACTCCCTGGGCACCATCGCCATCGCCCTCTCCGGGCTCTACACCAGCTGGAGCACCACGCGGCCCTCGCCCCCGGCGAACGGCCCGGCCGCTGCGCCCCGTTCGCCCGAGGACGCGCGCGACGCGTAGCCGTCCGCCGGAGCCACGCATCCGGCGGGCGGTCGGTCGTACACGGTGTCGGCTCGATACGATCAGATGGTGATCACTTCCACTGCCCGCACCACGGTCTTCGACATCGACGGCACGCTCTGCTTCGACGGCCGGACCATCGACCGCCGGATCCTGGCCGCCATCGAGGCCTGCGAGCGCGCTGGTCACCAGCTCGTATTCGCCTCCGCCCGACCGGTCCGCGACCTTCTGCCCGTCCTCGACGGGGCCTTCCCCACCGCCACCCTGATCGGCGGGAACGGCAGCCTCGTCTCCGTCGACGGCCAGGTCCGGGCTCGGGCCGCGTTCGACGCGGGCGACCTCGGCAAGTTGCTCGTCGAGGCCGACCGGTTCCGGGCGGGCTATCTCGCGGACGGTCCCTGGGACTACGCCTACACCGGGCCTGCCGACCACCCGATCCTCGGCCGCGTCGACCAGGGCCGCCTCGCGCGCCGGGTCGACCTCACCGAACTCATCGCCGTCGTGAAGTTCCTCGTGGTCGATGCGACCGACATGGCAGCCCTCGCCGAGGCCGGCCGCGCACTCGGGATGACCGTCAACCACCACCTCGACGAGGCGATCATCGACTTCGCCCCGGGCGCCACGAACAAGTGGGAAGCCCTCTCCTCCCTCGGCATCGACCAGTACAACGCCTTCGGCAACGACATCAACGACTTCGACCTGCTGCTCAACGCACAGCACTCCGTCCGCGTCGGCACCCACCCCGGCCTGGACGACGTCGCCCACGTCACCGCCGCCCCCGACCCGGAGGCTGTCGCCGCAGAGATCGCCAGGCTTTGCCGCAGCGGCGCCTGCTGACTGAGGCCCGTGGCCCGTAGGCGCTCGAAAACCGGTGGACCAGCGCCGCCGTGCGCACTTACCGTGCTGCCGAGCCACGTCGTCTAGGCAAGGACGTTCCGTTGTACACCCTGTGAGACCTCCCGATTGCTGATCTGTCGCGCGTCGCGCCTGTGCGCCGCGCTGCTTTTTGCTGCGGACTTCTCACACTGAAACCGGTGTACTTCTGTGCTCAACACCTGGGTGGTCATGCCCACCTGCCTTCCGACCGTTCTGCGCCGTTGCCCCGCGTGCGACTCCGACCGTTTCCGGGCGAACGGCAAGTTCCGCGTCAACGCGAACCACAAGCTCCTCGACGCCTGGCTCCTCGTGCTCTGCACCGCTTGCGGGGACACGGCGAAGCTCACGGTCCTGGAGCGGACGAACGTGCGCTCCGTCCGGCCTGAGCTGCTGGACCGGATGCACGACAACGACCCTGGCCTGGCAGCCGAGTTGCTCCAGGATCCGGTCCTGCGGCGCCGTAATCGCATCGCCCTCGACTGGGACGACGCCTGGCGACTCGACACCGGCGGATCGGATCACGTGGACCACGAGGTGATCGACATCTCGGTCCGCTTCGCGGCACGGATCCCCGTCCGGCCGGTGCGGCTGATCGCCGAAGGGTGCGGCCTTTCGCGGGCCGAGGTCGAGAGGCTGATCGCGGAGGGCAAACTCGTCTCGGCGGTCCGGCTGAGCGGCAAGCTCTCCGGCGACTTCACCTTCACGCTCAAGCGCTGATCCCTCCCCGGGGACCAGGGGCCTGTCCGGCGGGATCCGCCGGACAGGCCCGGAAGGTTCGCCCCGTGGGTGTCGGCCAGGGCCGCGTCGACGTCCCGATGGTCCATCTGGGGTTCCTCGCAGGCGTCCTGCGGAGAGGACGTCGGGGTGGCGAGTATCTGACTTCTCGCGCAAGTGTGTCAGCGCGCCATCCCACGGTCGGGGGCACCTCCAGGCGGGGCCAACTCTCGTCGCTCTTAGCCGGAGGCTGCCGATGGCGTTGTGGGCGGCATCAGGCAGGGGGTGTTGACTCGGAAGAGGAGAAGTCCCCCGGTTGTGGTTTCGACCGTGACCAGGTATCGGCTCGATGATTGGGACGCGTCGAGGACCGTGTCCACCTTTCCGTTGGTGGTCTCCCGGTAGCCGTCGATGTTGAAGCCCTGTTGTTCCAGCATCGTGCGGACCTTACGGACGGCCTCGGGGTGTTGTTCGAGCGGCGCGGAGCTGTAGACCGCGTAGGACATCTTGTACCGACCGTCCTTCGCGACCTCGTCGCGTTTGCCGACACAGTCGTTGAAGAAGGGCTCGGCGCTGCCGGGATTGAGGACGACTCCGGCTGCCTGCGCCATGTATTCGGTCATGTGCTGAGCCCAGTCTTGGGCGTCCTGCCGGGGCTTGACGGGGAGAGGGTCATCGGCGCTGGGCGTGGACATGCATCCTCCAAGGATCAGGGGCAAGCACAGTGCCACTATGGCGACACCGGGGCGTCGTGCCGGGACGCGACGTGCAGCAGCTCGTGGCAACGGGAACGGCATAGCGATTCCTTGTCCGGGACGGGTACGGACCGGGAGGCCGGGAGTGGGGAGCCCGGGCCAGAGCGATCACTTGATAGGTGGGCCGGGGTTCTTGGGAACCGTGGTCGGCTCCTTTCCGACGATGATGCGGCCCTGGTTGTCGAGGCTCTTGCTGCCCTCGTCCCAGTACCCGCTGTGCCCGGATGTGTCGACCTGGAAGTTGTTCCCACCGAACCTGTCGATCATCGGGTCGCCGCCCAGAGTAAGGCCAGTGAAAAGGTTGATGTCGTCGTCGCTCGCCCTGCCGGTCCAGAAGTGGTGCGGGTCGATCTGGAGTTGGTCAGCGCGTTGGACGGTCATACCGGGACTCGCGATGGCGACGATGTCGTCAGCGCCCAGTCCTTGTCCGCCCGAGGCAGCCACACCGACGACCGTCGTTCCGTAGCTGTGGCTGAGGACCGAGAGATGACTGTGGTGGTCACCCTGGGCGACCCGGGTGCCTTGGGTGAACTGACGCAAGGCCTCGGCGCCATCCTCGGCCCGGGTGGTGCCGGCGATGGCGAGGTTTCCTTGTACGACGGGGATCTCGGGGGCGTCGTATCCGAGCCATGAGATCACCGACACCTTCTGGTTCGTCCCCTTCGAAGCCTGCTTCGCGGCCTCCTGCATATCGTTGATGCGCGCAAGCTGGCCCGACGTGCTGGCGATGGTCGTTCCAGTCCCCGGCACCATGACGGCAGTGTGGTCGGCAGTGTCAGGATTGCCGATGGCAACGATTGCCTTGCCGTCGCCGCCATAAGCTTTGGTATCGAGTCCGAGCAGGAAGACCTGCTTGTCCTCAGCCGCGTTGTCGCGCTCGTCGAGCGCCGCTTTGACCGCCATCAGGTCTTGTTCGCGCTTGTTGTACTCCTCGGACGTCATGCCGCTGCCGCGCGCGTTGCCGGCCCTCATCTGATCCAGCTGTTGGTCGAGGGCAAGCCGGTTGGCCTCGTCCCGGACCGTGGCGGGCAGTCCGTCCAGTGGTCCGATCCGATCCGGATAAAGCGCGAGGTAGTTGCTCTGCTGCTCCGGGGTCAGCGACTTCCACCAGTCCGCGGACTTCTGAGGGTCCTTGTTGTCGGGGACGTACGGATCGGCGAGGCCGAGATCCTTTGCCACAGCCTTCACATCGGTGGCGGTGTCGGCGACGGAGCCGAACACCCTCGGCTGCGTCAGGACGCCGCCACCGAGGTGGCCGAGGGCGCGCTCACCCCTGTCGCTCGCCTCCTTCGCGTCGGTCAGTGCTTTGTTGATGCGCTCCTGGGCGTCACCGCGAAGGGTGGCCAGTGCCTTGCGTTCGGGGTCGGCTCTGGCCTCGGGGTCGTTCTGCTCGGCCTTGCTCAAGGGCGGGAGACTCACAGTCCCCTCGGAACTGACGGTCAGTCCCCATTCCTCGGCCCGGCGCACGGCGTTCTTCAGATTGGTCTGTGCCTGAGAGATCCGGTCGGCGACGGTGTCCAGGGCGAGCGCTGCAGCGGCCGATTCGACCCGCACGACCTCCAGGATCTGTTCAGTCCGAACCATGGTGCTGAACGCGTAATCGGCGTCGCTCCCCTCCCACTTCGCCTGTCGCAGCGGGCCGTTCACTTGACTCCGGTGCCTGTTCTCGGCAGACCGGGCGCCATTGGCCAACCCACGCCACGCCTTGGCGGCTTCATGCAGCCCGGCCGGGTTGAAGTGGAGCAGCAGATCGAAATCGTTGCTCACTGGCTCGGCTTCTCCCAGATCTCGCCGATCCGCTGCGTCTGCCAGACCTCCGCGTTGGCGTTCTCGTTGTTCGTGTAGGCCTGCGCGGTGGATGTGAGGTTGTCGGCCGTCTTGCTGAGGCGGTCGTGAACGCTCGTCAATATGGGGGCCCAGTGATCTGCCACCTGCCCGAGCTTTGGGGCGACCGACCAGCCGGTTAACTCGCTGGCAGCCTTGTGACTCGCGGAGATGGCTGCTTCTCGTGGCTTCGTGAAGTCCTCGCCGATGGCCCGTGCCACGCCCGCGGACTTGTATATCTCGCCCGGGTTGACTTTGAGATGACCCACCGTTTCCCCTCCGGTAGATGTTCCGATCAGCTGGCAACCTATTCGAGTGAGCGACCGATCTCAATCCGTAAAGATACTCAACTGATATCGGGTAATTGTCCCTATTTGCGGTGATCCTTGCTCACCGTCGAGGGGGCCGGGATGGGCGGGCCCGAGGCGGTTCGCGAGGCGGCCGGGCGGGCCCTCTGTGTGTGCCATGGCGCCTAGGTCCCGCCCGTCCGCGCAGTCGGTCGTGAGAAGTCGGCGGAGTCGACTTCTCGCGCAGCTGGTGCGCCGCGCAGTGGCTGGCCGATCGGCGCACGGCCAGGGTCGGGGTGGGCGCCCGCCGGGAGGTGGGTGGTCAGTGGTGGTGCTCGGCCGGGGTGGTGGTGCCCGTGGTGAGGGTGAAGGCGGCGGTGTGGACGGTGTCGGCGTGCTGGAAGTCGAGGAAGAGGCGGTAGGTGCCGGCGCTGGGGGCGGTGGCGTGGAAGGTGATGGCGGGGCCGGGGGTGGTGCTCTGCGGGTGGACGTGGAGGTAGGCGAGGTCGCCGGCGCGGAGGGCGACGAGGTGGCCGTAGGCGCCGAGGTAGGGCTGGAGGTCGGTGACCGGCCGGCCGTCCTTGCTGACGCTCAGGGTGAGTTCGTCGCCGTGGCCGGGGGTGAGGTCGCCGGTGAGGGTGACGGTGTAGCCGTCCACGGTGACGGTGCGGCCGGTCTCGGGCAACGGTGCCGGGCGCAGGTCGCCGGCGGCGTGCAGGTCGGCGCCGAGGGTGAGGCCCTCGGTCTCGCCGTCCGGGAGGAAGTCGGCGAAGACGCGGTACTCGCCGGCGGCGGGTACGGCGGCGCGGGCGCTCCAGGTGCCGTCCGCGGCGCGGGTGGGGTGCAGGTGCTGGAAGGTGGAGAGGTCGCGCGGGGCGACGATCAGGTGCAACTCCTTCTCGTGCTGCGGCTGGTAGGCGGTGAGGGCGTGGCCGTCCGGGCCGAGGATGCGGAACCGCAGGTCGGTGGGGGCGCCGGCGGTGACGAAGGGGTCGTCGACGCTGAGGGTGTAGCCGCGGTCGGAGATCTGTAGGCCGCCGGGGAGGTGCCCGGCGTCGTCCGATGCGTGGTCGCCGTGGCCCGCGTGCTCGCTGTGGCCGGCCGGGGCGGGCTTGCCGTTGGGGCCGACGGCGTGCCCGACGCCGAGGGCGAGGGCGAAGGCGGCGGTGAGGCCGACGGTGAAGGCGGTGACGCGCAGGGCGGTGTTCATGGCGGGGTGCTCCTTCGAGGGGTGAGGTTCAGGGGGTGCGCTCAGGCGCGCATCAGGCGGGCGATGGCCTGGGTGGCCTCGGCGACCTTGGCGTCGGCCTCGGCGCTGCCGCCGTCGGCGATGGCGGCGTGGACGCAGTGCGCGAGGTGGCTCTCGAGCAGGTGCAGGGCGACGGACTGCAGGGCCTTGGTGGCGGCCGACACCTGGGTGAGGACGTCGATGCAGTAGGTGTCGGTGTCGACCATGCGGTGGAGGCCGCGGATCTGGCCCTCGACGCGGCGCAGTCTGCGCAGGAGCTGGTCCTTCTCGTTGCGGTAGCCGGCCATTCGGCCCTCCTCTCGGGTCCTGTCGGGACGGTGTCGGCCCGGCTCGATGCCCTGAGTGAATACCCCCAAGGGGTATCGAGTCAAGCGGTTCGAGGGCTCCGAAAAATACCTATGGGGGGTATCGGCGAAGGCTTGCCATCGATACCCCCCTGGGGTACAAATGGACTCGGCGCCGCCCGATACCCCTCCCAGGTATCACGGACCCCGCCCGCACCACCGCACCACCCCCTGTCCGACCAGTCACGAGGAGCGACCATGACCACCCAGGCGCCCGCCTCCACGGAGGTGGAACTCTCGATCGGCGGAATGACCTGCGCCTCGTGCGCGGCCCGCATCGAGAAGAAGCTGAACCGGATGGACGGCGTCTCGGCCAGCGTCAACTACGCCACCGAGAAGGCGAAGGTCAGCTTCGACGGCGGCGTCGAGGTCGCCGACCTGATCGCCACCGTCGAGGCCACCGGCTACACCGCCGCCCTGCCCAAGCCGCCGGTCACCGAGCAGAACGGCGACCAGGCCGAGCCGGCCGACGAACTGGCCCCGCTGCGGCAGCGGTTGTTCACCGCGGTGGCGCTGGCCGTGCCGGTGATCGCGATGGCGATGGTGCCGGCCCTGCAGTTCGACAACTGGCAGTGGCTGTCGCTGACCCTCGCCGCCCCCGTGGTCACCTACGCCGCCTGGCCGTTCCACCGGGCCGCCTGGACGAACGCCAAGCACGGCGCCGCGACCATGGACACCCTGGTCTCGCTCGGTACGGGCGCGGCGTTCCTCTGGTCGCTGTGGGCGCTGTTCTTCGGCGACGCCGGGATGCCCGGCATGCGGCACGGCTTCGACCTCACCATCGGCCGCAGCGACGGCTCGTCCAACATCTACCTGGAGGCCGCGGCCGGCGTCACCGCCTTCATCCTGGCCGGGCGCTACTTCGAGGCCCGCTCCAAGCGCACCGCGGGCGCCGCCCTCAAGGCGCTGCTCGAACTGGGCGCCAAGGACGTGACGGTGCTGCGCGGCGGCGGCGAGGTGCGCATACCGATCGGCGAACTCGCCGTGGGGATGCGGTTCGTGGTCCGGCCCGGCGAGAAGATCGCCACTGACGGCACGGTCGTCGAGGGCGCCTCCGCGGTGGACGCGAGCATGCTGACCGGCGAGTCCGTCCCGGTCGAGGTCGGCGTGGGCGACGCCGTCACCGGCGCGACCGTCAACGCCGGCGGCCGGCTGGTCGTCGAGGCGACCCGGGTCGGCGCGGACACCCAGCTGTCCCGGATGGCCAAGCTCGTCGAGGACGCCCAGAACGGCAAGGCCGCCGCCCAGCGCCTCGCCGACCGGATCTCCGCCGTCTTCGTCCCGATCGTGATCACCCTCGCGGTCGCCACGCTCGGCTACTGGCTCGGCACCGGAGAGGGCTGGACCGCCGCCTTCACCGCCGCCGTCGCCGTGCTGATCATCGCCTGCCCGTGCGCCCTCGGCCTGGCCACCCCGACCGCGCTGCTGGTCGGCACCGGCCGCGGCGCCCAGCTGGGCGTGCTGATCAAGGGGCCGGAGGTGCTGGAGTCCACCCGCAAGGTCGACACCATCGTCCTGGACAAGACCGGCACCGTCACCACCGGCCGGATGACCCTGCTCGCCGTGCACACCGCCGAGGGCGTCACCGAGGCCGAGGCGCTGCGCCTGGCCGGCGCCCTGGAGCACGCCTCCGAGCACCCGATCGCCCGGGCGATCGCCACCGCCGCCGCCAAGGCCGGTGAACTGCCCGCCGTCGAGGGCTTCGAGAACGTCCCGGGCCTGGGCGTCCAGGGCGTGGTCGACGGCCACGCGGTGGTCGCCGGCCGGGAGGCGCTGCTCACCGAGTGGTCGCAGCACCTGTCGCCGGCCCTGGCCGAGGCCAAGCGCACCGCCGAGGCGGCCGGCCGTACCGCGATCGCGGTCGGCTGGGACGGCGAGGCCCGGGCCGTCCTGGTGGTCGCCGACGCGGTCAAGCCGACCAGTGCCGAGGCGATCGCCGAGCTGCGGCGCCTGGGCCTGACCCCGGTGCTGCTGACCGGCGACAACCGGGCGGTGGCCGAGGCCGTCGCGGCCGAGGTCGGCATCGAGCCGCAGCACGTGATCGCCGAGGTCCTGCCGCAGGACAAGGTGGACACCGTCAAGCGGCTGCAGGCCGAGGGCAAGGTCGTCGCGATGGTCGGCGACGGCGTCAACGACGCGGCCGCACTGGCCCAGGCCGACCTGGGCCTGGCGATGGGCACCGGTACGGACGCCGCCATCGAGGCCGGCGACCTCACCCTGGTCCGCGGCGACCTGCGCGCGGCGGCCGACGCGATCCGGCTCTCCCGCCGCACCCTGGGCACCATCAAGAGCAACCTGTTCTGGGCCTTCGGCTACAACGTCGCCGCGCTGCCGCTCGCCGCCGCTGGCCTGCTCAACCCGATGATCGCGGGCGCCGCGATGGCCTTCTCCTCGGTCTTCGTGGTCGGCAACAGCCTCCGGCTGCGCCGCTTCCGCTGAACCGTTCGACACCGGCAGGGCCGAGGCCCCGGAACCCCGTGAAGGGTTCCGGGGCCTCGGCGTTTCGATTACGTACGGTAGTGGTCGGCCCGGCGGGTGCGGTGGTCGTGCGGGTTCGATCCGACCTGTTTTTGGCCGGTGTTTTGCCTGCTTTTGGGGGATCGCTCACCGTTCTCCTAACCTGCCGAGACCGGGCCGAGATGTGACGCTCCGAAACTTGTTAGGCAAGGCTTCCCTGCCCTAAGTTCTCGCCGACGCCCTGCCCGTCAGGCCGACGCCCCGCCCGTCCGGCCCACCCCCGCTCCCTCCGGAGGACTCACCATGCCCGGAACCGTCCGGCCCCTCGCGGGCCTGTCCCTCCTCGCCGCCTGCGCGCTCGCCCTCACCGCGTGCGGCAGCTCGGGCGGCAGCGCGCCCACGGCCTCCGGCACCGCGCTGGCCGGCCAGACGATCACCGTCTACAGCGGCCAGCACGAGCAGACGGTCAAGGCGCTCGCCGAGGACTTCACCCGGCGCACCGGCATCAAGGTCGAGCTGCGTTCCGGCGACGAGGCCGAGCTGGCCAACCAGATCCTGCAGGAGGGCGACGCCTCCCCGGCCGACGTCTTCTACGCCGAGAACCCGCCCGCGCTCACCGTCCTCGGCGACAAGGGCCTGCTCGCCAAGGTCGCCCCGGACACCCTCAAGTCCGTTCCGGCCGCCGACAGTTCAGGCAAGGGCGACTGGGTCGGCGTCTCCGCCCGCACCTCCGCCTTCCTCGCCGCCGCCGGCAAGGGCGCCGACACCGCGCCGCCCGCCTCCGTGCTCGACCTGGCCAAGCCCGAGTGGAAGGGCCGCCTGGGCATCGCCCCGAGCGAGACCGACTTCGCCCCCGTCGTCACCCAGGTGGTCAAGGCCGAAGGCGAGGACGCCGCCAAGCAGTGGCTCAAGGGCCTCAAGGACAACGCCAAGGTCTACGACAGCAACGAGACCCTCTCCGCCGCGATCAACAGCGGCGAGGTCGAGGGCGGCGTCATCGACCACTACTACTTCTACCGGATGCGCGACGAGAAGGGCGCGGCCCAGACCCACGCGGCCCTGCACTACTTCCCCAAGGGCGACCCGGGCTCGCTGGTCGACGTCTCCGGCGCCGCCGTCCTCGCGCACGGCAAGCACCAGGCCGCCGCCCAGGCCTTCCTCGGCTACCTCGCCTCCGCGCCGGCCCAGACCGTCATCGCGAACTCCGCGAGCTACGAGTACCCGCTGGTCGCCGACGTGAAGGGCAAGCCCGAACTGCCCGCCCTGGACGGCATCGGCACCGTCGCCGACCCGGCCGGGCTCGGCGACGGCAAGCAGGCGCTCGCCCTGCTCCAGGACGCCGGTCTGCTCCAGTGACGAAAGCGACGAGAGCGACGAAAGCGGCGACAGTGACGCCAGTGACGACCCCTGCCGTGGCGCGCCGGTGGCGGGGCGCCGGCCTGCTCGCCCCCGTCGCCGTCGCCGTCGTCGCGGTGGTCGCCTCGCCGCTCGGCTTCGTCATCGCCCAGGCCGGGCAGGCCGGTTGGGAGCAGACCCGGCGCCTGCTCGGCCGCCCGCTGATCGCCACCCTGCTGTGGCACACGGTCAGCCTGGCCGCCGTCGTCACCCTCGCCACCGCCGTCCTCGGCTTCGGCGCCGCCTACCTGGTCGAGCGCACCACCCTGCCCGGGCGCCGGGCCTGGACCGTCGCGCTCGCCCTGCCGCTGGCCGTACCGGAGTTCGTCCGCGGCTACTCCTGGGTGTCGCTGTTCCGCTCCGTCCACGGCTACTGGGGCGCGGTGCTGGTGATGACCTGCTCGCTCTACCCGCTGGTCCTCCTCCCGGTCGCGGCCGCCCTGCGGCACGGCGACGCCGCCGCCGAGGAGGTCTCCCGCTCGCTCGGCCGCGGCCGCCTGGCCACCCTCTGGCGGGTCACCCTCCCGCTCACCCGGCCCGCGCTGGCCGGCGGCGTGCTGCTCGTCTCGCTCTACCTGCTCGGCGAGTACGGCGCCTTCGCGATGCTGCGCTACACCACCTTCGCCACCGCCGTGTTCACCCAGTACAAGCTCGGCTTCGACGCGGCCTCCGCCTCCCTGCTCACCCTCGTCCTGGTCGCGCTCGCCCTGCTGCTGGTCGCCCTGGAGGCCTGGGCGGGCCGCCGGGCCCGGGTGGTCCGGCACGGCGCGCTCGCCCGCACCGCGCCGCCCGTACGGCTCGGCCGCTGGACGGTGCCCGCGCTCGCCGGGCTGGCCGCGCTGGTCGGCGTCGCGCTCGGGGTGCCGCTGTACGCGCTGGCGTACTGGCTGGTCAAGGGCAGCTCGACCACCCTGCCCTCCGCCTCCGTGCTCGGGGCCACCCTCGCCACCCTCGGGTACGCGCTCGGCGCGGCGGTCACCGCCACCCTCGCCGCCGTCCCGGTCGCCCTGTACGGCTGGCGGCGCGGCAGCCGGCCCGCCCGGGCCGTCGAGCGGGTCGCCTACCTCACCCGGGCGCTGCCCGGCATCGCCGTCGCCCTCGCCGTCGTGTACTTCGCCGTCCACTGGGCCCGGCCGCTCTACCAGCAGCCGCCGATGCTCGTCGCCGGGTACGTGGTGCTGTTCTTCCCGCTGGCGCTGACGGCCGTCCGTGCCGCCCTCGCCCAGGTCCCGCCCGGCGTCGAGGAGGCCGCCCGCTCGCTCGGCACCCGGCCGCTCGCCGTCCTCGCCAGGGTCACCCTGCCGCTGGTGCTGCCCGGCCTCGGGGCCGCCGTCGCCATGGTCGGCCTCACCGCCTCCACCGAGCTCACCGCCACCCTGCTGCTGCGGCCCACCGGCACCCAGACCCTGGCCACCGAGTTCTGGGTGTACACCAGCGGCCTCGCGTACGGGGCGGCGGCGCCGTACGCGGCCCTCATGGTGGCGCTGTCCGTGCCGTCCGTCCTGCTGTTGACCCGCCGAGCCCTCCGGAGTGGTTCATGACCGGTCCGTCCTTCGGTCTCACCGTCACCGACCTGCACGCCGCGCACGGGCGCAGCCCGGTCCTGCACGGCATCGACCTCACCGTGCCCGAGGGCGCCCTCGCCTGCGTGCTCGGCCCGTCCGGCTGCGGCAAGTCCACCCTGCTGCGGGTGCTGGCGGGCTTCCACCCGGCCGCCGCCGGGCAGGTCGTGCTGCACGGGCGGGTGCTGGACGACGGGCGCGACCGGCTCGCCGCCGAACACCGGGGCATCGGGCTCGTCCCGCAGGACGGCGCGCTCTTCCCGCACCTGAGCGTCGCCGCCAACATCGGCTTCGGGCTGCCGCGTTCGCAGCGGCGGGCCCGGGTGGCGGAGCTGCTGGAGCTGGTCGGCCTGCCCGGGCTCGGCGAGCGGCGCCCGCACCAGCTGTCCGGCGGTCAGCAGCAACGCGTCGCGCTGGCCCGGGCGTTGGCGCCCCGGCCGCGGCTGCTGCTGCTGGACGAGCCGTTCGCGGCCCTGGACGCCGCGCTGCGTGCCGAGCTGCGCCGTGAAGTCGCGGCCACGCTGCGGCAGTCGGGGACGACGGCGGTGCTGGTCACCCACGACCAGGACGAGGCGCTGTCGTTCGCCGACACCGTCGCGGTGCTGCGGGACGGGCGGATCGCGCAGTGCGGCAGCCCGGACGAGTTGTACCACCGGCCGGTGGACCCGGCGGTGGCCCGGGTGCTGGGGGAGGCGAACCTGATCCCCTGCGAGGGGGCGGGCGGTGCGGCTCGGACGGCCTTCGGGCCGCTCGCGCCGGCGGCCCCCGGGGCGGTGTCCGGGAGCGGCCTGGCCCTGCTCCGGCCGGGCCAACTCCGGCTCACCGCCGAGCCGGTGGCGGGTGCCGTCCCGGCGAAGGTGCTCGGCTGCGACTTCCGGGGCCACGACCACCGGGTCGAACTCCGGCCCGAGGCGGCCGGGTTGCCCGAGGTGCTGGTCGCCGCGGCCGACCGGGCGTGGCCGGTGGGCGGCGAGGCGTACGTGGCGGCGGTCGGGCCGGTGCACGTGCTGCCGGGGGCCTGACGCGGGGCGACGCGGGTGTCGGGCGGCGGTTTGCGCTGATGCCGCCCGGCGCCGCGGTCGAGCTGTTATGAAGGGGGAGTGGATGACAGGATCATGCCCCCGATCGACCGGATGCTCGCGGAACGCGCCTGCGAGCGCCTCATCGTGGACTTCGCGCACCGCCTCGACCTCGGCGAACCCTCCTCCGTGGCCGAGCTGTTCACCCCGGACGGCAGCTGGCACTGGCCGCACGGCGCCCGCCGCGTCGAAGGCCGCGACGCCCTCCGCGCCTACTTCGCCTCGCGCCCGTCCGACCGGCTGTCGCGCCGCCTGATGACGAACCTCCTCGTCACGGTGGAGTCGCCGACGACGGCCCGGGCCACCTCGTACCTGACCACGTACCGGGTCGACGGCCACCCGGGCGGCATGATCGAGCCCCGCCTGCCGACCAACGTCGGGCACTACGAGGACACCTTCCGGCTGATCGACGGGCAGTGGCTCCTCGCCACCCGCACCGTGCACCTGCCGTTCGGCGCCGACACGGCGCGACTGTCGTCCTGAAGCACCGGCGAGCGCGGAGGACCTAGTCCTCCGGCAGCCCCACCGCCTGCCAGCGGTACGCCGCGTCCTCCTGCCAGACCTGCAACTCGCCCTCCACCACGGCCGCGAGGCACAGCCGCCAGTCGTCGCCCATCGCCAGCGCGACCCGGGTGGCCGGGCGCAGGGTGGGGCGCCACCAGCGCGGGCGGCGGGAGGCCCCGCCGGCGGGCAGGCGCAGCCGGACGCCGCCCTCGCCCGCGAGGGCGATGGTGGGGCCGCCGCGGTGGCCGACCATGGCGAGGCCGAGGGCGGGCTCGCCGTCGCCGATCTCGGCCGGGGGCGTCGGCGCGCCGAGGCCGTGCAGCCGGGCGGAGCCGTCCGTGCGCAGGGTGGCGGCCTGCGGGCCGGCCGAGGTGCGGGCGAGCGCGCCGGTGCGCAGCGGGCCGGACGGGCCGAGCGGGGTGTCGGGGCCGCCGGAGCCGGGCCGGCAGGCCAGCGGCTGCCCGTGCCGCTCGACCAGGACCAGCCAGGCGCCGGGCCGTTCCTCGATCGCGGCGAGGACCCGGTCGGCGCGGCAGTCGGGGTGCTCCTGCCCGGTGAGGGTGAGGCCGGGCGCCCAGCGGTAGGAGCGCAGGACGCCGCCGGCGGCCGTCCAGACCGTCAGCTCGCCGGCCGCGTCGACGGCCCCGGCCAGGCCGTTGACGCCGCGCGCGGCCTCCCACCAGCCGGCCGCCGTACCGACCCAGAGGGCGCCGGAGCGGTCCTCGGCGCAGACCACCAGCTCGCCCTGGCGGCCGGCCCAGCCGGCCATCAACTCCCGTACGGCGTACGGACCCTGTCCGGCGGGTGGGCGGTGCTCGGCGCGCCCGGGCCCGGCCAGCGCGATGCCCTCGGCGCCGGCGGTGGCCACCAGCGGCCGGCCGGAGCGGTCCGGCAGCACCGCCAGGCCGACGGTCCGGGCCACCGGCCGGTGGGCGTGCAGCAGTTCGCGTCCGCGCGCCGCCCACGGGCCGAGCGGGGACGGGCGGCGCTGCGGCTCGCGGGCCAGCGGCTCGCACGCCCACTGCGCCAACTCCTCGCCGTAGCCGGCCGCCAGCAGTTCGGCCCGGGTCTGCTCGGCGGCCAGCCGGTGGTCGAGCCGGGCGTGGTCGGGCAGCAGCAGGGTGCGGGCCAGGGTGCCGACCGCGAAGAGGTCCTTGGCGGTGGTCGGGTAGCCGCCGACCTGCTCGGCCTCGGGCGGGACGTGCCCGGGGGTGAACACGGCGACGGTCAGGGCGTGGTCGAGCGGGGCGAGGAAGGTCAGGTCGATCAGCTTGACCTGCCCCTGGCCGTCCACGAGCACGTTGGCGGGGGAGATGTCCCGGTGCACCCAGCGCTTGCGGTGCAGTTCGTCGACGATCCGGCACAGCCGTGCCAGCACCTCGGCCATCGCCGCCGGGCCGCCGTGCCGGCCGCGCGCCCAGGTGTGCAGTGGCACGCCCTCGACCCACGGCGAGATCTGGTAGCCGAGCAGCCCGCCGCTGGGCGCCGCCCCGGGCCGGTGCGGGGCCGGCCCGAGCAGGAAGCTGGGCACCACCAGGTCGGTGACCCCGAGGCGGTGGGCGTTGTGCGACACGTCGTCCCAGCGCCCCAGCCAGCGCCGCACCTCGGACGGGTCGCGCTCCAGCATGATCTTGGCGGCGACCAGCTCCTTGAGCCCGCTGTGGCCGGTCCGCACCGCCCGCCACACCTCGGCCTCGCCGCCCCGGTGGTGGAACTCCAGCAGCTCGTACTGCTCGGGGTCGAACTCCGGCCCGAACCGGAGCCCGGGGACCCAACGCGAACCGGACAAACGCGACCCCCGACGCTCTCACCGCTGCTGCCTGCAGCTGTTGCCGTGCTGTTGCTGCGCTGTTGCCGTGGTGCCGATGCGCTGCTGACACGCTTGGCGCGCTGCCCAGGATAGGGCCTGGTCCTGTTCGACCGTCCGTCGGAGGCCCTATTCTGTTGCCGCCCGAGCAACATCACGAAACGAACGTCAACTCATGATCATCGGGGGAACGTTGATCATGGGTCGGGTGAAAAGCCGAACGCAGGGGGGCGGTTCATGGTGCTGTTCGCGGTGCTGCTGATCGTGGTGGTGGCACTGGCGGGTGCGGCCGCCGTCGTCCTGGCCCGCCGCCGGCGGCCGCTGGACGCCGAGGCCGCCGACCGGGCGCTCGCGGCCGCCGCCGCACGCCTCGCCGCCGGGCAGGCCGCCCAGGCCCGCCGCCGGTACGCCCAGCTCGCCGGGCGGCTCGCCGACGCCCCCGAGGAACTGCGGCCCCGGCGCGGCCTCGCCCTGCTCGGCCAGGCCGAGGCCACCATCCCCACCGGCGACCAGCAGGCCACCCTCGCCCTCCACCGCGAGGCCTTCCCGCTGCTCGCCGACCCGGCCCGGCAGCTGCCCCGCTGGGGACTGCGCCGCCTCGCCGAGGAACGGACGGCGCAGGGGCCGGCCGCTTCGGGCGGCGACCTCGCCCCTGTCCTCGCCTTCCTCCAGGCCGCCGCCGCTGCCGCCGCTGCCGCCGCTGCCGCCACCGCCGCCACCGCCGCCGAACCGGGCGAATCCGGCGAGGAGGCCGCGGCCGCCGCCCGCGTCCAGGCCTGGCTGCAGCAGCTCTGCCGGGACGGCTCCGCCGAGCAGCGCGACCGGGCCACCGCCGGCGCCCTCGCCGCCCTCCCCGGCCGGGACTGGCCGGTGCTCGCCCGCGCCGCCCTGCTGCGCGCCACCGACCGGGCCGCCGAGGCCGAGCGGCTGCTCGCCGCCACCGCTCCCGGCGGCAGCGGCGAACTCTCCTTCCGCTGGGGCGCCCAGCTCTACACCCTGCACCGCGACGAGGCCGCCGTCGCCGCCTTCGACGAGGCGCTGCGCCGCGGCCCCGGCGAGCCCTCCCCGTGGGGCCGCGGCCCGGCGCTGCGCACCGACAGCCTGCTCTTCCGTGGCCTCGCCCGGCAGCGGCTCGGCGACACCGACGCCGCCTGGGCCGACCTCGTGGCCGCCGTCAACGAGAGCCCGACCGACCCCCGCCCCCGCTACGCGCTCGGCCGGCTCGCCCTGCTGCTCGGCGCCGACGAGCAGGCCCGCGAGCAGTTCGCCGCCGCCCTCACCGTCCAACCCGACTTCGCCCCGGCCCGGTTCGGCCTCGCCCTGGTCCACGAACGGGCCGGGAGCCCCGAGCGGGCCGCCGCCGACTACCGGGCGGGCCTCGACCGGGCCCCCGACTGGCGCCCCGCCAAGGTGCGGCTCGGCGCCGCCCTGCTCGCCGCCGGGCAGGCCGCCGAAGCCGAACCGCTGCTGCGCACCGAGGCCGCCACCGATCCCGCCGGCCGGTGGGCCCGGATCGCCGGCTACCACCACGGGCTCGCCCTCGCCCGCCAGGGCGACCCGGCCGGCGCCCTAGCCCGCTGGGAGCAGCTCGACGACCCGGAGCTGCGCGACCGCCGGGCCCTCGCCCGCGACCGGCTCGCCCGCACCCGCCTCGCCACCGACCCGGCCGCCGCCCGCGAGCTCTGGCAGCAGGCCGCCGCCGAGCGCCCCGAGGCCCCCGGCTACCGCGCCGCGCTGCGCGAAGCCGCCCTGCGCGAGGCCGCCCACCTGCTGGTCACCGGCCGCGACCACGCCGAGTCGCGCGGGCAGGCCGCCGCCGCGCTCGCCCTCGCCGACTCCCTGCCCGGCGCCCACACCCACCGGCAGGCCCGGCTGCGCGCGGCCCTGGCCCTTGCCGAGGGCCAGGCGCAGCCCGTCCTCACCCTGCTCGACGCCGCCGCCGGGCCGCGCGACCGCTACCACCTGGCGGCGGCCGCGCTGTCGACCGGCAGCCCGGTGCTCGCGGTGAAGCTGCTCGGCGCGGCCGACACCGCGCCGTCCGACCCGGCCGCCGCCCGGCTGCGCGCGGTGCTCGCCGAGCGGGCCGGGAACTGGGCCGGGGCGCTGGAGTGGTACCGGGACTTCCTGGCCGGCGACTCGCGGTCGGAGGCGCCGGCGGACGCGCCGGAGCAGCGCCCCGCCACCGCCGCCTGCGGGGGCTGCGGCCGCGAGGAGGCCGCGGACGACCTGTACGCGCCCGCCGGCGGCGCCTCGCCCCGCTGCGTCCGCTGCGCCGCCCCCGCGCTGCGCGCCGTCCTGGACTGCGCCCGCCGGGCCGGCACCCCCGAGCAGGCCGAACCCGTCCTCGCCGCCTGGACCGCCGCCTTCGGCGACAGCCCCGCGGCCGTACCCGTCCGGCTCGACCTGGCCCTGCTGCGCGCCGAACTCGGCCGGTTGGACGAGGCGTTGGCCGACCTGACGGCTCCGCCCGGGCGCGGGCGGTCCGCCCCGTCGGGCGCCGCGCAGTCCGATGCCGCGCAGTCCGATGCGGCTCGGGCCGATGCCGCCCGGGCCGCCGTCCTGGTCCGCCGGGCCGGCGCCGCGCTCGCCGAAGGGCGCCCCGGAGCGGCGGTCGGCGACCTGCGGGAGGCCCTGTCCCTCGCCCCCGCCCACCCGCGGGCGGCCGACGTGCTCGGCCTGCTCGCCGAGCACGAGGCGCACCAGCACGCCGTCGAGGGCCGCCACCGGGAGGCCTTCGACGCCTACCGGGCGCTGCTGGTCGCGGACCCGGCCCACCCCCGGCTGCTGCACGCGCTCGGGCTGGCCGGGTACCGGCTGGCCGTCGCGGAGGGGGAGCGCGGGACGGACGAGGTGTGGTCCTGGACCCTCGGCTGCCTGGTCGCCGCCCTGCACCAGGAGGGGCTGTGGACGGAGTCCGTCCGCAGCACCGGCCGCCCGCTCGACCCGCAGCGCCTGGCCGCCGCCCGTACCGCGCTCACCGACCGGCTCCGGGAGGACCTGCGCGCCCTCGACCGGGCCGCCGGGCGCAGCGGCGACGAGGCCCGGGCCTGGACGCTGCGGCTCGGCCTGGAGGCGCACAGCGCCGAGGCCTTCGCCGCGGAGGACGTCCGGATCGCGCCGCCCGGCCGCCCGGCCCGCCGCCTCGCGCTCGGCCCCACCCTCGACGGCCTGCTCCGGCGCCAGCCCGAACTCGCCGACTGGGGAGCCTGGTTCGACCGGGCCGTCGACGCCTGGCGCCGCCCGGCGGCCGACGCGGAACCGTCCGCCCTGACCCGCGCCCTCGACCTGTTCGGCGACCTCGGCCCGCAGCGCTACCTGCTGCTCCAGGGCCGCCAGGCCGCCGCCGTCGCCGCGCTGGACGCGGTGCCCGAGAACCGGCGGGACACGGCCTGGCGCATGCTGCTCGGCGCCTGCCTGATCGACCAGGCCCGCTCCCACCACCGCAACCAGGACTGGCGCGAGGTGCTGGAATGCCTCACCTGCGCCCGGGCCGTCCCCGGTCTGGGCCTGCCCGCGGACGTCCCGAGGATCGCCGCCGAGTCGGGCGTCCGCGCCGCCCGCGCGCTGCTCAAGCGCGGCGTCGACGACCAGGCCGGCGCGGCCGATCTCCTGGAACAGGCCCGGATGTTGGCCCCGGACGACCCGGAGGTGCGGGCCGACCTCGGCGCCACCTACGCCCAGTGGGCCCGCAAGGTCAACAACGAGGACCGGGACTACGTACGCGCCCTGTTCCTGGTGCGCAAGAGCCTGCGGCTCGCCCCCGGCGACCCGACCGCCAAGGACATCCTGGCGGCCGCCCTGAGCAACCGGGCCAACAAGCTCGCCCGTCCGGACGCCCCCGTCGCGGAGCTGGAGGAGGCCGCCGAGCACTGGCGCGAGCTGGTCGGCTTCCACCCGGACCCCGAACACCGCCTCGGCCTCGGCTTCGCCCTGCGCATGCTCGCCCGCGCCGCCGCCTTCGACGGCGACCGCGGCCGCGCGATCGGCCTGATGACCGAAGCCCTGGGCTACGACCCGGAGTGGAGCGGCGACCCCGCGCGCGAGGCCCCGCGCCGGATCAGCGTGATGCTCGCCAACCACATGCTGGACAACATGAAGGACAGCTCGTTCGTCCTCCAGGCGGCCATGCTCCAGAAGGCCATGTCCTTCGACGACTCGTCCGACCTGCGCCGGCTGATGGTCAACGTCTGGCGCGGCGAGGCCGCCGGGCACTTCAAGGCCCGCCGCTACGACGAGGCGATCCGGCTGCTGGAGGAGGCGGCCGGCCTGGCCGACAACCCGGAGCAGGTCGACACGGTGCGCGGCGAACTCGGCGTCGTCTACAGCGCGTACGCCGTCCAGCGGGCCAACGCCCGGCAGCTGGTCGAAGCGCGCCGGCTGATCCGCAAGGCCGTCGAGAACAGCCCCGGGGACTACGAGCTGCGCGCCCTGCAGTCGCGGATCGAGGCGATCCGCTGACGGGACGCGCCGTGCCGACGGCGCGCGACGGGCAGTCGGAACGCCGCGCGGTGACGGCAACCGCGCGGCGGCCGTCGTCGTCGTAGACCGTGCGCCAAGTCCCTGCCGCCACCGGTGAACACCGAGGAGAGAGACCGCCCGCCATGCCACTGCACGAACCGTCGCCGTACGAGGTCCTGGGCATCCCGCTCACGGCCGGCGTGCGCGAGATCAACGCGGCCGTGGGCCGGGCGACCAAGGCGGGCCGGTACACCCGCCAGCAGGTCCAGGAGGCCGCCGCGCTGCTGCGCGCCCCCGACCGGCGGCTGGAGGCGGACCTGCAGCAGCCGCTGCCGCCCGAACCGGTCGACCAGGCCGCCGAGTTGCTTGCGCCGGCGCTCGCCGAGCCGCTGCTGACGATCGAACGGCCCGCGCAGCCGCCCGCCGCCGCCCTGCTCGCGCTGCACCGCGCCGAGCTGGCCGCCGACTTCGCCGACCCGGCCCCCGCCGGAGTCGACCCCGAACCGCCCGTCCCCGCCCGCTACGCGGCCGACCTGTCCGTCCTGCCGCAGATCGAGGTACCGGAATGACCGACGCACCGCCCACCGAAGTCCTGCTCGCGGACCACCGGCCGCTGCCGATCCCGCCCGGGGTCGAGGACGCCGACCTGGAGCAGCTGTTCGGCCGACTCCTGTTCCGGGCCTCGCTGTTGGGCGGCAAGCTCGCGGACACCGAGCGCGCCGCCCAGGCCGAGCAGCGCGAACTGCTGCGCGCCCTGATCGAGGTGGACGACGCGCTCGCCGACCTCGCGCTGGACTCGGAGCTGGTCGCGCTCGGGCGCGGCGCCGGGATCGAGGCCACCCGGATGCGGATGCTCGGCCGGCTCCGCAAGGCCGAGGTGAAGGCGATGCGGCTGGAGGGCCTGTTCGCGGACCCGGCGACGACCGAGATCGTCGGTACCGAGGTCCGGCCCGGGGTGGCGCCGGAGACGGTGGTGCGGACGGTGGTCAACGGGTTCATGTGGAAGGGCGAGGTGCTGCGCCGGGCGCAGGTGGTGGTCGCCGCCGGGGCCCCCGATCCGCGCGTGTCGTCGGAGCCGGAGCCCGAGTCGGAGCCCGAGCCCGATCCGGAGCCGGAGGCGGCTGTGGTGCCGGAGCCGGACGCCGACTCGGTGTACGAGGAGCCGGTGGACGCCGCGCCCGAGCCCGCGCCGCCCGCCGCCGCCGCGCGGACCCGGCGGGTCCAGCCCCGGGTCCGCACCCGCAGCGGCCGCAAGCGCAAGAAGTAGCCAGCCCACCAGCGGCAAGAGGGGAACGACATGTACCGCACACTCGGCATCGACCTGGGGACCACCAACTCCGTGGTCGCCCACCTGCGCCGGGGCGAGCCGGAGATCATCTTCAACCGGCAGAACCAGGAGGCCACGCCCTCCGTGGTCGGCAGCGGCCGCAAGGGCGAACTGCTGGTGGGCTCCACCGCGCGCAGCCGGATCGCCATCGACGGCGCCAACGTGATCCGTTCGGTGAAGCGCTTCATGGGCCGCAAGTTCAAGGACCCGCAGGTGCAGGCGGCGCTCAAGGAGGTCGACTACAAGGTCACCGCGGGCGCGGACGGCGACGTCAACGTCTGGTTCAACGGCCGCTCCTACACGCCGATCGAGATCTCCGCGATCATCCTGCACCGGCTCAAGGAGGACGCCGAGCAGCGCTTCGGCGAGCCCTTCCACCGGGCCGTCATCACCGTTCCCGCCTACTTCGGCGAGCGGCAGGTGGCCGCCACCCAGGAGGCGGGCCGGATGGCCGGCCTGCACGTGCTGCGGATCATCAACGAGCCGACCGCCGCCGCGCTCGCGTACGGGATCACCTCGGAGGCGGGCGACGAGGGCCGGACCGTCCTGGTCTACGACCTCGGCGGCGGCACCTTCGACATCTCGATCCTGCTGCTGGTGCCCGGTTCGGTGTCGGTGCTCGGCATCGAGGGCGACAACCTGCTCGGCGGCGACGACTTCGACCGGGCGATCACCACCGCGCTGCTGGAGGACATCCGCGAGGAGTACGGCTCGGACTACCAGCCGGACCTGCGGGACCGCCCGAAGATCGCCTCGACCGCCGAGACGATCAAGATCGAGCTGTCCAACCAGGAGTCCTCCGAGGTGATCCTGCCCGGCCTCGGCGCCGGGCAGCTGGTGCTGGAGACCGAGTTCGAGCGGGCCCGCTTCGAGGAGCTGATCGAGGCGCAGATCGAGCGCACCATCGAGCTGACCCACAAGGCGATCATGCAGGCCAACCTCACCGTGGGCGACATCGACGAGGTGGTGCTGGTCGGCGGCTCCACCGCGATCCCGCTGGTCTCGCGCCGCCTCGGCGAGGTGTTCGGCACCCGCCGGATCCGGTACGGCGTCAACCCGATGCAGTGCGTGGCGCTCGGCGCGGCCGTGCAGTCCGCCCTGGTCGGCGAGGTGGAGTGCCCCGAGTGCCGGGCCCCCGGCGACCTCTCCGCCTCCAACTGCGCCAACTGCGCGACCACCCTGCTCGGCGGGGACCGGGTGTCCTGCCCCGGCTGCTACGTCCCGGTCGACGCGGCGGCCGCCGACTGCCCCAAGTGCGGCGCGGAGCTGGCCGGTTCGGGCACCGGCGGGGCGAGCGTCCCGAAGCAGTCGCAGGCCGCCACCGTCGTCCGGGTCGACAACTGCCCGCGCTGCGGCACCCCGGCCGCCCCCGGCGTCACCGCCTGCGACCTGTGCGGCGAGGCGCTGAACTCGGCCGCCCCCGGCAACACCAAGGTGTCGTCCACCGCGGCCGAGGACGTCGGCCTGCGCTGCGCCGGCTGCGCCCGGGTGAACCCGCCCGGCACCGAAGTCTGCACGGTCTGTGGCGAGTTGATGCAGGTCACCAACCCGTACGACATCACCCCGAAGAACCTCGGGATCGAGCTGAACGACGGCCGGCTGGCCGTGATGATCCCCAAGAACAGCAGCTACCCGACGAGTTCGCCGGTCAGCCGGGAGTTCGTGGTCTCCGGCAGCGGCCGCCAGCGGCTCGAAGTCGCCGTCTACGAGGGCGAGTACGAGATCGCCCAGCAGAACGAGCTGATCGGCCACCTCACCCTGCGGCTGCCCGAGGGGCTGGGCGGCCGCACCCCGGTGGAGGTCTCCTTCGGCCTCGACCGGGACCGCACCATCACCCTCTCGGTGCGCATCCAGGGCGGCGCCGAGAAGACCGTCAAGCTGGAGCGGGCCACCCTCGACCCCGAGCTGAAGGTGCAGGTCGAGGAGCAGCAGCGGCAGATCGAGACCTTCACCGACCGCTGGGGCAAGGAGCTGACCGAGGCCGAGATGCGCGAGGCCCAGCGGCTGATGAACACCCTCGACGACCTGGCCGCCGGGCAGACCCGCGGTCAGTCCGTCGACGAGGCGCTGGAGCGCGCGCAGCGCCAGCTCAAGGCGCAGCGCTGGGTGCGCGGCTCGGAGGCCTACCTGAGCCTGTTCATCCGCTACTGCGAGAAGCACCTGGACCCGAGCGACCTCGACCGGCTGCGCTCGGTGGCCGCCGAGCTGCGGCTGCGCCGCGAGGAGGCCGACTGGGAGGGCGCGATGCGCGCCGCCCAGCGGGCCGACGACCTGTGCGACTCGCTCGGGCACACCATGCGCATGCTGACCATGTGCAACGTGTACGTGAACCAGAACCTGGTCTCGCCGCTGCTGGCCCAGCAGATGCGGGCGCACCTGCGCGGCCTGGACGAGGCGGTGGAGGCCGCGAACATGGAGGAGGTGAACCGGCACATGTCGGCGCTGCTGGAGCTCTACGCGCAGGCCGAGCGGGAGCTCGGCAGCGAGCCGGCGGCCGAGTCGCTGGGCCCGGTCCGCCCGGAGGAGGCCGGTCCGCGATGAGCGAGCCCGACGTGCTGTGTCCGCTGTGCAAGGTCCCGGCGGACGGCCGGTCGCTGCGCTGCCCGTCCTGCCGGGAGGACCTGACCGCGCTGGCGCGGCTGCGCTACGCCGGTCGGATGGACTACAACGCGGCGCTGGCCGCGCTGCGGGCCGGGGAGGTGGCCGAGGCCCGGGTGCTGCTGCGCCGGGCCCTGGCGGCGGAGCCCGGGCTGGCACCGGCCCGGTCGCTGCTGGAGACGCTGGGCGCGGTCGGCACCGCGGTCGCCGGATCCGCGGGGCGGGAGGGCGACACGCCCTAGATGTGAGCAATCCCGGCAAATCGGTCCCTGGATCGCGTGAGATCGGTGATGAGTGTGATCGTCACACGGATTTTCGCCACCCTCACAAGGAGTGACGCCATGCGTATTCGCACCACCCTCGCCGCCACCGCGCTCGCCGCGGTGGCGGTCCTGGCCGGCGCCGGCACCGCTGCCGCCGGCGACGCGACCGCTGTCGGCACCGCGATCGGTTCGCCCGGTGTGCTGTCCGGCAACGTGATCCAGGTCCCGATCAACCTCGAGGCCAACATCTGCGGGAACACGGTCAGCGTGATCGGGCTCCTGAACCCGGCCATCGGGAACGTCTGCGTCAACGGCTGACGCGAGCGCCGGGGCCGTCCGTCGAACCAGGCGGGCGGCCCCGGTGCCGTGTTCGCACCCCCGTTCGGGGGTGGCGGTGCGGGCCCGGAACCGGCGACCATGGTCCCCGTCCCGCACCGCCGCACCGCCGCATCGAGGAGTCCGAGAACGTGCCGACCACGCCGACCCCGCGCAGCTACTCCTCCGGAGTCTCGGACGTCCCGCTGCTCGGGGACACCATCGGGGAGAACCTGGACCGCGCGGTGCGCGCCTTCCCGGACCGCGACGCCCTGGTCGACCGCGCCACCGCCCGTCGCTGGACGTACGCCGAACTCGCCGCCGACGTCGAGGCGCTGGCCCTCGGCCTGCTGGAGCTCGGGATCGCCAAGGGCGACCGGGTCGGCATCTGGGCGCCCAACTGCGCCGAGTGGCCGCTCACCCAGTACGCCACCGCCAAGCTCGGCGCGATCCTCGTCAACGTCAATCCGGCCTACCGCTCGCACGAGTTGGAGTACGTGCTGAAGCAGGCGGGCATCCGGCTGCTGGTCGCCGCCGAGCGGTTCAAGAGCTCCGACTACGCCGGCATGATCGAGGAAGTCCGGCCGCGCTGCCCGGAGTTGGAGCGCGTCCTGCTGCTCGGCAGCCCGGCCTGGGACGCCGTCGGCGCGGCCGGCCGCGCGGCCGATCCGGCGCGACTGGCCGAACGGGAGCGGGAGTTGGCCCCGGACGACCCGATCAACATCCAGTACACCTCCGGCACCACCGGCTTCCCCAAGGGCGCGACGCTCTCGCACCACAACATCCTCAACAACGGCTACTTCGTCGGCGAACTCCTCGACTACACCGAGCAGGACCGGATCTGCATCCCGGTGCCCTTCTACCACTGCTTCGGCATGGTGATGGGCAACCTGGCGGCCACCTCCCACGGCGCCTGCATGGTGATCCCCGCGCCCGCCTTCGAACCCGGCGCCACCCTGGCCGCCGTCGCCGCCGAGCGCTGCACCTCGCTGTACGGCGTGCCGACCATGTTCATCGCCGAACTCGCCGACCCGGACTTCGACCGCTACGACCTCGCCAGCCTGCGCACCGGCATCATGGCCGGCTCGCCCTGCCCGACCGAGGTGATGAAGGAGGTCATCGAGCGGATGGGCATGACCGAGGTCTCCATCTGCTACGGCATGACCGAGACCTCCCCGGTCTCCACCCAGACCCGCACCGACGACCCGGTCGAGCGCCGGGTCGCCACCGTCGGCCGGGTCGGCCCGCACCTGGAGGTCAAGGTCGTCGACCCCGCCACCGGCCGCACCCTCCCGCGCGGCGAGCCCGGCGAACTCTGCACCCGCGGCTACTCCGTCATGCTCGGCTACTGGGGCGAGCCCGAGCGCACCGCCGAGGCGATCGACGCCGCCCGCTGGATGCACACCGGCGACCTGGCCGTGATGGACGAGGACGGCTACCTCGCCATCACCGGCCGCATCAAGGACATGGTGATCCGCGGCGGCGAGAACCTCTACCCGCGCGAGATCGAGGAGTTCCTGTACACCCACCCCGACGTCCTCGACGTCCAGGTGATCGGGGTGCCCGACCAGAAGTACGGCGAGGAGCTGATGGCCTGGATCCGCATGCGCGACGGCGCCGAGCCGCTCACCGCCGAAGCCGTCCGCGACTACTGCACCGGCCGCCTCGCCCACTTCAAGATCCCGCGCTACGTCCACGTGGTGGACGAGTTCCCGATGACCGTCACCGGCAAGATCCGCAAGGTCGAGATGCGCGAGGAGGCCCTGCGCATCCTGGGCCTCTGACGTCGGCTTCTGGCGCCGGCCGCTGACGTCGGCCGCTGACCCCGCGCCGGGCGCGCACGGCCGGCGCGCGCTCGCCCGCGCGGGTGGGACACCGCCCGCGCGGGTGTGCGGCACCGCCGGTGCGCGCACAAACCCCGACATGACGACCCGTACCCGTACCCGCGCCCGGGCCCTCGCCGCGGACGCCACCCTCGCCCTGCTGGCCGCCCTGGCCTTCGCCGCGCCGGCCGCCCCGGCCGACGCCGCCCCCGCGCGCCCCGCGGCGACCTGCGGCCAGACCGTCGCCCAGACCCGCCAGGACCTCGCCAACGTCGGAGCCCCGACGAGCCGCACCGACTGGCAGGGCGTCCGCGACGACGCCCAGCGCTTCGTCGACTCCCACCCCTACAACGGCTCCGGCACCACCAGGCTGCGCCAGGACATCAACGAGCTGAACGCCGTCTGCGCCCCCTGACCCGCGGAAACGCCGATGGCCGACGAGGGCTCCGCTCCTCGCCGGCCATCGGTGTCCGTGGACGTCAGCGCGCGCCCCACTCGCGGTCGGTGGGGACGATCTCGCGGCCGAGCGGCATCAGCGAGATCGGGATCATCTTGAGGTTGGCCCAGCCGAAGGGGGCGCCGATGATCGACAGGAACAGCGGGATGCTGGTGACCAGGTGCGCGAGGGCCAGCCACCAGCCGGCGAAGACGAACCAGATGACGTTCCCGATGCAGGAGGCCGCCCCGGCGTCGGGCCGCTCGACGGTGGTGCGGCCGAACGGCCACAGGATGAACCCGGCGATCCGGAACGAGGCGATGCCGAACGGGATGGTGACGACCAGTACGCAGCAGATGATGCCGGCGAGGACGTAGGCAAGCGCCATCCAGAGGCCGCAGAAGAGCAGCCAGATGACATTGAGGATGAACTTTATCGCCTTCATGGCGGGTACCTTCTCACGACTGGTGGTCTCGACCTACCACCGAGCCATGCCCGTGGGCCGGGGTGTCTACGCCACTAGGGGACGGACCTCAGGGGCGGCTCCGGGTCGGCGACGGGGGCGCCGGTGGGTGGCCGGTGGGTGGGGCCGGTGGGGCGGTCGGGGCCCCTGGGGAGACCGGGGAGAAATTTCTTCGAAGTGACCTGCAACCCCCGTGGGGGTCGCACGTCTATCAGGGTGAGACGGTCGGGAAGGCCCGGTCGTGTCACTCCGAATCCATCATCCTTCGGCCCTTGGTCGGCGCCGGCTGTGCTGCCCGACCACGATGGGCCGTATGCGAACCCACTGGGGGGATCGTCATGGGCAAGAACACCGTGGCCACCGTCGTCAGGCGTCGCGCCGGCATGGCCGCTGCCGGGCTGGCCGTCGTCCTGGGCGGGGGCCTGCTCGCCGCCGCGCCGGCGTCGGCGTCCGGGTTCACCTACCAGCCGATCGACACCGCGGGCTCCGCGGTCTCGCTGCAGGTCGGCTTCAACGGCAAGTGCCTGGAGGTCGCGGACTCGCGCACCGACGACGGCGCGCCGATCCAGCAGCGGACCTGCAACGGTGCCGCCAACCAGAAGTGGGTGTTCGCGAACGGTGTCGCCCGGAACGTGAACAGCGACAAGTGCCTGGACGTGCCGTTCGGCACCGCGGCGGTCGGCACCGCGATCGAGCAGTGGACCTGCAACGGCGGTGACAACCAGCGCTGGGGCAAGACCAACGTCACCTCGGACGGGGCGATGGCGGTCGTCAACGTCAAGAGCGACCGCGTCCTGGACGTCGCCGGCTGGAACCAGGCCGACGGCGCCCCGGTGGTCCAGTGGTACGCGCAGGGCACCGCGGCGAACCAGCACTGGAACCTGGTCGGCTGATCCGGCACCGGCCTCCTCCCTCCGGATCCGGCGTGCCGGGTCCGGAGGGAAGGTTTGGAACGGGTCGTATGCGTCTGATTCACTGGGGGGCAGTCGCGTCGTCAACCTCCCCGACTGGAAGCGCAGATGATCGAAGCAGCCCTCGACGGCACCCCCGCCCTGTTCCCGGTGTTCGCCGTCCTCGGGCTGCTGCTCGGGGCCGGGGCGGGGTGGCTCGCGCGGCGCAGGGGCGCGCCGGTGGCGGTGGCCGTGCTGTGGGGGCTGAGCCTGGCGGGGGAGTTGGCGGTCACGCTGACGCCCACGACCAGCGAGGTGTCCGGGCGGGCGACTTGTGCGATCGGGGCGTCCGCCTGGAACGAACTGCTCGCCACGCAAGGGAAGTTGAACATCGCGCTGTTCGTGCCGCTCGCGGCCTTCGGCGTGCTGCTGTTCCGGCGGCCGGTGACGGTCCTGGCGGGCTGTGCGGTGCTGTCCGCCGGGACGGAGGCCGCGCAGGCGCTGCTCCGCACCGGGCGGGCCTGCGATGCCACGGACTTCCTGGACAACACCGCCGGGGCGGTGCTGGGCGTGCTGCTCGGGGTGGGCTGGCTGATGGCCCGCCGGGCCCGGCCGGCCGGGTCGCTGCGCGACCTGTGGCAGGGGGCGGTGGTCGGCGGCGTCGGGCTGGCGGCGGTCGGGCTGGTGCTGCACCTCGGAGTCCGGGTGTACTCGGGCGACCCGGGCCTCGCCGCGCCGCCGTCCGACGACATCGTGACGGCGCAGCGGGTGGCGGAGGGCCTGTTCGGCCCGCAGGCCCGGGTGTCGACGACGACGTCGAGCGACCCGACGCTGCCGCCGCAGGTCATGGACGTCACCACCGATCGGGGGACCTTCCGGATCGAACAACCCTCCGGGAGGCTGCTCGCCGCCGCGGCGGAGGACGACCGGGCCGGGGCCGCGCTCGCCCCGGAGCAGGTGGTCGCCGCCGGGACGGCGTTCGCGCAGACCTGGTTCGCCGACCGGATCGCCGGACTGACGCCGGTCGTCACCCCCGCCGGGTCGAACGGCGCGGACCGCAGGCTGAGTTACCGCCGACCGGCCGACCCGGCCGGCCCGGCCGGGGCGGCCGCGGTGCGCGTCGACGTCACCGTGTCCGCCGCCGGCCGGGTGCTGGCGGCCGAGGCCTCCTAGGCGCGGGGCAGGTACGCCAGCCCGTGCGCGCCCGGCTCGGCGAGCTTGGGGACGGTGAGGCGTGCGACGACCCGCAGGCTCGGCAGGTCGACGACCTCGACGGTGGACGAGACGACGCAGGACACGTAGGCCAGCTGCCCGTCCGGCGAGGAGGTGATGGTGAGCGGGAACAGCCCGACCTCGACGGACCCGGCGAGCCGGTGCGTGGCCGCGTCGAACACCGTGAGCCGGCCGGGGAGTTGGCGGCCGAGCGGGGAGTCCGGGTCGGCGGCCGTCCGGACCTCGCCGGCGAGCAGCAGCCCGGTGGTGGTGAGGTGGACCGGCAGGATGACGTCCTCGGTGGGCAGCACGTCGACGACGGAGGCGGTGGCGGCGTCGATCACGCGCAGGCCCGGCTCCGCGCGGTGCGGGCCGGGCGCGGCGTAGGGGCCGGCGACGTAGACCCGGGCGCCGTCCGGGGAGACGGCCAGGCCCTCGCTGCCGGGCACCTCGATCTTGGCGGTCAGGACGCCCCGGCCGAGGTCGACGACGGAGACGAACGGCGCCTCCTTGTTGGTGGCGTAGCCCGTCCGCCCGTCCGGGGAGATCGCGAACCAGTGCGGGCCGGGGGCGTCGGTGTCGATCCGGCCGAGCGGGCGGCGGGTCCCGGTGTCGATCACGACGACGCCGCCGGGCCGGTCCGCCGAGGCCTCGACGCTGACGTAGAGGCGGTTCCGGGCGGTGTCCAACGCCAGCCCGTGCGGCCCGTGTTCGGGCGCGAGGTCGATCACCTCGATGATCCGCCGGGTGTCGGCGTCGATGACGGTCAGTTCGGTGCGGCGGCCGCTGTTGGCGTGGTAGTAGCCGGAGCCGTACGCGGTGGTGCACCAGAGCTCCCGCCGGGTCGGGTCGAAGCACAGCTCGTGCGGTTCGGCGGTGACCCGGAGGGTGTCGAGGTGCCGGTCGGTGGCGGCGTCGAAGAAGCAGACGGTCGGGCCGCTCTGGCTGACGACGGCGAGGACGTCGCCCTCGCGGCCGGAACGGGCGGACGGGGAGGTGGAGTTGGGCACCGTGGCTCCTGGTCGGGAGGATTCGTGGACGGCTCCACCCTCGTCGACCGGGGAGAGCCGCGGCAATGCAAGAATCGGCACGCGATAGTTGCTCCCAGCGCAAAACCACAGCTCGGAAGGCACCGGATGGACCTCAACCTGCTGCGCGCCCTGGACGCGCTGCTCCAGGAGAGCAGCGTCACCCGGGCCGCCGAGCGCCTCGGCACCTCCCCGGCGGCGGCCAGCCGGATGCTCGGCCGGCTGCGCCGCGCGGTCGGCGACCCGCTGCTGGTGCGGGCCGGGCAGGGGCTGGTCCCGACCCCGCGCGCCCTCGAACTCCGGGAGGAGGTGGGCGCGTTGCTGCGCGACTGCGACGGCCTGCTGCGGCCGGGGGCGGGCTTCGAACCGGGCCGGTTGCACCGCACCTTCACCGTGCAGGCGAGCGACCTGCTGCTGGCCCGGACGGCCGGGCCGCTGGCGGAGCGGGTGCGCGCGGAGGCGCCGGACGTGGACGTGGTGTTCCTGTCGGAGGCGCTGGAGGGCGGGCCGGGGCTGCGGCAGGGGCTGGTGGACGTCGAGCTGGGTGTGCTCGGGCACCTCGACCCGGAGGTGCGCACCCGGCGGCTGCTGCGGTGGCCGCTGGTCGGGGTCGCGCGCGCCGGCCACCCGCTGTTCGCGGCGCGGCGGATCGACGCCCGCCGGTTCGCCGCCGCCGAGCACATCGGCGTCTCCCGGCTCGGGCGACGGCACGGGCCGATCGACGACGCGCTCGCCGGGCTCGGGCTGCGCCGCCGGGTCGCCGTGGTGGTGCCCGGCCACACCGCCGCGTTGCTGCTGGCCCGGGACACCGACCTGGTGGCGCTCACGCTGGCGGACTGGCGGCCGGAGACCGTGGCCGCGCTGGGCCTGCGCACCTTCCCGATCCCGCTGGAGCTGGAGCCGCTGGACCTCGGCATGGCCTGGCATCCGCGCAACGACGCCGACCCGGGGCACCGGTGGTTCCGCGAGCACCTGGCGGCGGCCGTCCTGCCGGAGGCGGAGGCGGAGGCGGAGGCGGACGGGGGTCGCTCGGGAGGGTGATCCCGGGTGACCCCGCTCGGTGCCCGGCGGCTCGGCGGGATACCCTGCGGGGGTACAGGGCGGATGGGGCGACCGGGACGGGAGGTGAGCCGATGGGGCGGTCACCGCGGCCGTTCGGCCCGTCGATCCCGTGGGTGCCACGGCTGTTGCTGCTGGCCGCGCTGGTGCTCGGCATCGTGACGATGCACACCCTCGGCCACCCGTCCGGTGGACATGGCGGACATGGTGGTCACGACGGGCACGGTCGCCCGGTGCAGTCGGCGGCAGGTGCGAGCCACCACGCGATGGCCGACAGCATGGCCGCGGCCGTCGAGCAGTCCGCCGCGTTCGGCTCCGCCGACCCCGGCACCGCCGACGGCATGGACCCGATGGCCGTCTGCCTCGCCGTCCTGGCCGGCTGGGCGCTGGTGCTCCTGGTCGCCGGCCCGCTGCTGCGCCGCAGCGGCGACGCCGCCGCCGAGGTACGGGCCCGCCTGCTGCGGGCCGTCCGCGCGTTGCCGCCGCCCGGAGGCGGGCGGCTGCTCCTCACCCGGTTGTCGGTGCTGCGTCAGTAGGCGCGCGCCGGCCGTGCCGTGCCCGCGTGCGCGCCTTCGCGCCCGCGCACGGAACGGCCGACGCGCCCTCCGACCACACCCACACCACCCCACGAGGTGCACTCCGTCATGCGCACACCCACCCGTCGTTCCGTGCTCGGCGCGGCGCTCGCCGCCGCCGGCACCGGCCTGCTCGCCGCCTGCTCGTCCGACTCGATGAAGGGCATGGACCACTCGGGCATGGCCGGCATGAACCACGGCGGCGCGAGCAGCCCCGCTGCGGCCCCGCCCGCCGGCTTCGTCACCCCGGACGGTCCCGAGGTGGCCGCCGCCGAGGCCCGGCGCAACCCCGGCCCCGAGCGCAAGGTCGCGCTCACCGCCACCGAGACCACCCTGGACCTCGGCGGCCGCACCGTCCGCAGCTGGGCGTACGGCGACCGCCTGCCCGGCCAGGAGATCCGGGCCAAGGCGGGCGAGACCCTCGCCGTCTCGCTCGCCAACCACCTGCCGCAGCCCACCTCCCTGCACTGGCACGGCCTCGCGCTGCGCAACGACATGGACGGCGTGCCGGGCCTGACCCAGGCCGCCGTCAAGGCCGGCGCCGCCTTCGACTACCGCTTCGCGCTCGCCCACCCGGGCACCTACTGGCTTCACCCGCACTCCGGCGTCCAGCAGGACCGCGGCCTGTACGCGCCGCTGGTCGTCGAGGACCCGCAGGAGCCGCTGCGGTACGACAAGGAGTGGGTCGTCGTCCTGGACGACTGGGTGGACGGCGTGGACGGCAGCACGCCGGACGCGGTGCTCGCCGAACTCGCCAGGGGCATGGCCGGGACGGACCACTCCGGCCACGACATGTCGAACATGCCGGGAATGCCGGGAATGCCCGGGATGGACATGGGCGGCGGCTCCCCGAGCGGTCCGAGCTCCCCCGGCCCGAGCGGCCCGTCCCGGATGCTGATGGGCGCCACCAGCCCGCTGCTGGGCGGCGACCCCGGCGACGTCGCGTACCCGTTCCACCTGGTCAACGGCCGCCTCGCGACCGCTCCCGAGACCTTCACGGCCAAGCCCGGCGACCGCGTCCGGATCCGGCTGGTCAACGCGGGCGGCGACACCGCCTACCGGGTCGCCCTCGGCGGCCACGAGCTGACGGTCACCCACACCGACGGCTTCCCGGTCGAGCAGGCCGCCACCCAGGCGCTGCTGCTCGGCATGGGCGAGCGCTACGACGTGCTGGTCACCGTCAAGGACGGCGTGTTCCCGCTGACGGCGCTCGCCGAAGGCAAGAACGCGTCCGCCCTGGCCGTGCTGCGCACCGGCGGCGGCGCCGCGCCCGACGCCTCCGCCCGTCCGGCCGAGCTGGACGGCAAGCTGCTCACCGCCGCGCAGCTCAAGGCCGATGCGAGCGTCCGGCTGCCCGCCAGGGCCCCGGACCGCACCATCGGGCTGGAGCTGACCGGCGGCATGGCGAAGGCGGACTGGGGCTTCAACGGCCGTACGTACGACCCGGCGCAGCGCTACCCGGTGGCGGCGGGGGAGCGGGTGCGGCTGGAGTTCCGCAACAGCACGAGCATGTGGCACCCCGTCCACCTGCACGGGCACACCTTCGCGCTGGGCGGGGACGGCCCGCGCAAGGACACCGCCGTCGTGCTGCCCGGCACGACCCTGGCCGTCGACTTCGACGCCGACAACCCGGGGTTGTGGATGGTGCACTGCCACAACGTCTACCACGCGGAGACGGGCATGATGACGGTCCTCGGTTACCAGGCGTAACCGCGGTCCGAGGAGCGGGACGCCGGGGCGGGGAGCGCGTGCCCCCCGCCCCGGCGCCGACCGTGCGGCACCCGGCCACCCGCCCGACCTGCGCGGCCATGACGTTTTCTTAACGCGGGCCGATGACGTGTCCTTAGCACCTGTCGCATAGCCTGGCGCACTGCCGTCGCCCGACGGCGCTTTTACGGGGTCTTTAAACAAGAGGTGCAAGGTGGTTTCGTCGGGTTCGACGGAGGTGACGACGGAGGAGCCGTCGTCCGCGCGAATACGGCTGCGCAGCTGGCTGCTCGAGGACATGTCCCCCGAGAAGGCCGCCGCCAGGAAGGCCGAGGCCGAGGCCGCGAAGGCGCGGGACGGCGGTGCGGAGCCGGGGGACTCCGCCGCCGCCGTCGATCACGCAGCGCACGCGGGCCAGCCGTGGTGGCGCGTGATGTGCCTGACCGGCCTGGACTACTTCTCGACGCTCGGTTACCAGCCCGGCATCGCCGCCCTGGCGGCCGGCCTGCTGTCGCCGATCGCGACGATCGTGCTCGTGCTCGTCACCCTGCTGGGCGCGCTGCCGGTCTACCGGCGGGTCGCCAAGGAGAGCCCGCGCGGTGAGGGCTCGATCGCGATGCTGGAGCGGCTGCTGTCGTTCTGGAAGGGCAAGCTGTTCGTCCTCGCGCTGCTCGGCTTCGCGGCGACGGACTTCATCATCACGATCACGCTCTCGGCGGCCGACGCCAGCGCGCACCTGGTGGAGAACCCGCACCTGACCGGCGTGCTCGGCGGCAAGCAGATGATCATCACGCTGGTCCTGGTCGCCCTGCTGGGCGCGGTGTTCCTCAAGGGCTTCAGCGAGGCGATCGGCCTGGCCGTGGGGCTCGTCGGGATCTACCTGGCGCTCAACGTGGTCGTCGTCGCGGTCGGCATCTGGAAGATCATCCAGGCGCCGCACGTCGTCACCGACTGGTCCGGCGCGCTGACCGCCGAGCACGGCAACGTGTTCGTCATGATCGGCCTCTCGCTCACGATCTTCCCGAAGCTCGCGCTCGGCATGTCCGGCTTCGAGACCGGCGTCGCCGTGATGCCGCACATCAAGGGCGACGCGGGCGACACCGAGGCCAACCCGGTCGGCCGGATCCGGGGCACCCGCAAGCTGCTCACCACCGCCGCCGTGATCATGAGCACCTTCCTGATCGCCACCAGCTTCATCTGCACCCTGCTGATCCCGGCCAAGGAGTTCGAGGCCGGCGGCGAGGCCAACGGCCGCGCGCTCGCCTTCCTGGCGCACGAGTACCTGGGCGGTGCCTTCGGCAGCGTCTACGACCTGTCGACCATCGCGATCCTCTGGTTCGCCGGCGCCTCCGCCATGGCGGGCATGCTCAACCTGCTGCCCCGCTACCTGCCGCGCTACGGCATGGCCCCGCACTGGGCGCGGGCCGTCCGGCCGATGGTGATCGTGCTGACGCTGATCGGCTTCCTGATCACCTGGCTGTTCGACGCGAACGTCGACGCCCAGGGCGGCGCGTACGCGACCGGTGTGCTGGTCCTGATCAGCTCGGCGGCCATCGCCGTCACCATCGCGGCCTACAAGAAGCGCCAGCGCGGCTGGACCATCGGCTTCGGGATCATCGCGGCGGTCTTCCTGTACACCACGGTGCTGAACACCATGGAGCGCCCGGACGGCATGAAGATCGGTGCCTGCTTCATCGCCGGCATCATCCTGATCTCGCTGCTCTCGCGACTGCGGCGCGCCTTCGAGCTGCGCGTGACGAACGTCGAGCTCGACGATGTGGCGGAACGTTTCATCAGGGACTACGCGCACCGCCCGCTGCGCCTGATCGCCAACGAGCCGACCAAGCGCGACAACGCCGAGTACCGCGACAAGATCCGGCAGATCCGCGCCGACAACGACATCCCCGGTGAGGACGACCTGGTCTTCGTCGAGGTCACCGTTCGGGACGCCTCCGACTTCGAGTCCGAGCTGACCGTGCGCGGCGAGGTCCTGCACGGGCGCTACCGGGTGCTCACCCTGGAGAGCTCCAGCATCCCGAACGCGATCGCCGCCCTGGCGCTCACCGTCCGGGACCGCACCGGGCAGCGGCCGCACCTCTACTTCGAGTGGACCGAGGGCAACCCGTTCGCCCAGTTCCTGCGGTTCTTCCTGTTCGGCCAGGGCGAGGTCGCGCCGGTCACCCGCGAGGTGCTGCGCGAGGCCGAGCCGGACCGCACCCGGCGGCCGCGCGTGCACGTCGGCTGACGCCTTCGGGAGGTGTGACACGGCCCGCCCGGTCCTGGTGACCGGGCGGGCCGTTCGCGTTCCCCGGGGCTCGCTCAGGAGGGCAGGCGCAGGACCAGGCCGGGGCGGATGAGGTCCGGGTCCTCGCCGACGACGGAGCGGTTGAGGTCGTAGAGGGCGGGCCAGCCGCCGGGGACGCGCAGGACGGTGGCCAGCCGGTCCAGGGAGTCGTCCTCGCGGACGGTCCACCGGCCGTCCGAGGGGGAGGGGGCGGGGACGGGGGCCGGCGGCGGGGGCAGGACGGCTTCGCGCCCGTGGTCCCGGGTGGCGCGGGCGCCGCAGACCGGCCACGGGGAGAGGCCCCGCTGCCCGGCCAGCCGCTGGGCGACGGCGATCTGCTCCTCGCGGCTGGCCAGGTCGGCGCGCGGGGCGAAGGCCAGGCCGCCGGTCTCGCGCCAGGTCGGGTCGTCGAACTGGAGGCCGCCGAAGTAGCCGTTGCCGGTGTTGATGTGCCAGTCGCCGCTGCTCTCGCAGGCCGCCACGCCCTCCCAGTCGTACGGGCCGCCGGCTGGTCCGCCGCTCGTGCGGCCGCCGTCACCGCCCGGGGGAGCGGCGTGGGCCGCGGGGGCCGCGAGGGCCACGGCGAGGGCGCAGAGCGCGGCGGGGAGCAGGCGGCGGAGGTGAGCGGTGGGAGGCATCGGCGGCTCTCAGGTCCGGGGACAGGGCGTGCGCCGTTCGGAGACGGCGCCCTCCCACCGACGCACGCCGGACGGGGCGTGCGGTCGCCGACACGTCCGAGAGGTCACCCGAGCGGCCGACCGGGACCACCCCGGCAGCCCGCCGCCATCCGGCCGTACCGCCAGCCCGGGCGAAGCGCCGGAGCCGGCGCGGCCGCCCACTGACTCCCGCGCTCCCCGAGGGCCCGCCGCGCCCCGCGCGGCGGGCCCTGTCACCCGGTGGCCCTGACGTAGATGTCACTCGGCCCCGGCCGGTGGTGTGCCGGCAGGGGCCCGTGCCGGAGCCGGGGAGGCTACCGGTGTGCGGAGGTTTCGCGGCGGCGCAGTGCCCGCAGGCCGGCGTAGGCGGCTGTGGTTGTCCAGAGGAGCATGATCAGCAGGCCGGTGCAGTGGCTGTAGTGGATGCCGGGCTCGGCCTGGGTGCGCAGGGCGTACTGGCCGGCGCGGTCGGGGAGGAACTGGGCGGCCTCGCGGATGCCGGGGATGGCGGTCAGCCAGGTGGTGCCCAGGAAGAGGGTGGGGGTGAGGAGGCCGAGGGCGGCGGTGAAGTTGCCGAGTGCGGAGGTCAGGCCGAGGCACAGGACGACCAGCAGCGGGTGGTAGAGGACGCCGGCCAGGAAGCTCCGGGCCAGGCCCGGGGTGGTGAGGTCCAGGCCGGTCGTGGTGGCGACGGCGAGGAAGGAGAGGGTGGTCGAGGCGAGCCCGAGCAGCAGGCCGAGTGCGGCGCCGAGGGTCAGCTTGGCGAGGTAGAGGTGCCGGCGGCGGGGGACGGCGGTGAGCGAGACGTCGATCATCCGGGTGTTGAACTCCTGCCCGATCAGCAGGATCCCGAGGCAGGCGACGGCCACGTGGCCGAAGTTGAGGCCGTAGTAGACGGTGTTGGCCGGGTCCTCGCCGGGTGTCGTGTCGGACGCGTAGGCGAGGCCGACTGCGGCGGTGATGCCGGTGTTCAGCACCAGGGCGACCAGGGGGGCCGTCCACTGCGACGGCAGAGTGGCGAACTTGATCCGTTCGGCGCGCAGGGCGTGTGCGGTGGTGGTCATCGGCGTCTCGGCTCCGGGAGGTTCGCGGGATTCGTCAGCGGTGGCGGATCGCGCGCAGGCCGCCGTAGGCGGCCGCGCCCGTCCAGAGGGCCATGAGGAGCAGGCCGGTCCAGTGCCCGTACGCGAGTTGCGGGTCGTCGGTGTAGCGCAGCGCGTACTGGCCGGCCCGGTCGGGCAGGAACTGCGCCACCCGCCGCACCCCGGGCAGGCCGGCGAGCAGGGGCGAGAGCAGGAAGACGGTCGGCACCAGCAGGCCCATGGCGGCGGTGAGGTTGCCGAGCACCGTCGTCACGCCGAGGCAGAACACCACGAGGAGGACGGGGTAGAGCACGCCGGCGGTGGCGCTGCGGGCGAGGGCGGGGCCGTTCCAGGCGCCCGGGACGGTGGCCGCGTACCCGGCGAAGGCGCCCGCCGTCCCGGCCGCGCCGACGCCGAGGGCGACCAGTGCGCCGAGGGCCAGCTTGGCTCCGTACAGCCACCCGGGCCGGGGGACGGCCAGGCGCGAGACGTCGATCATCCGGGTGTTGAACTCCTGGCCGATCAGCAGGATCCCGAAGCAGGCGAGTGCGGCCTGGCCGAAGTTGAGGCCGTAGAAGACGCCGACGCCGGGGTCGTCGGTGAGGTGGCGATCGGTGCCGCCGAGGGCGGCGCCGATCGCAGTGGTGACGCCCGCGGTCAGCAGGAGGGCGAGCACCGGCGGGAGCCAGAGCGAGCGGAGGGTCGCCAGCTTGATCCGTTCGGCGCGCAGGGCGGGGGCGGCGCGGTGAGGCGTGCTCATGGCCGCACCTCCGCCCGGTAGTCGACGCTGTCGGCGGTCATCCGCATGAACGCCTCCTCCAGGGAGTCCTGGTGGACGGCGATCTCGTACAGCACCACGCCGTGCGCGGCGGCGAGCGCGGCGATCCGCTCCGGCGCGGCGCCGGTCACCTCCCAGGCGCCGTCCTCCGCCGGTTCGGCGGTGACCGCGTCGGCGCCCGGCTCCGGCAGGGCGCCGCCGCCGAGCAGGGCGGCCAGCTTCGTCGGATCGACCGCGCGGACCCGGATCCGGGGGCGGCCGTGGCGGTCGATGAAGTCGGTGGTCGCGGCGTCCGCCAGCAGCCGGCCCCGGCCGATCACCACCAAGTGGTCCGCGGTGAGGGACATTTCGGCCATCAGGTGGGAGGACAGCAGCACCGCCCGGCCCTCGGCGGCGAGGTCGCGCAGCAGCGTGCGGATCCAGCGGATGCCCTCCGGGTCGAGGCCGTTCACCGGCTCGTCGAGCAGCAGGGCCGGCGGGTCGCCGAGCAGCGCGGCGGCGACGCCGAGGCGCTGGCGCATGCCGAGCGAGAAGCCGCGGATCCGGCGGCCGGCCGCGTCGGCCAGGCCGACCTGGGCGAGCACCTCGTCCACCCGGCGGTCCGGCAGGCCGTTGCTCGCGGCGAGCCAGCGCAGGTGGCCGCGCGCCGTCCGGCCGCCGTGCAAGGCGTGGGCGTCCAGCAGCGCGCCGACCCGCCGCAGCGGCTCGGTCAGTTCGCGGTACGGGCGGCCGTCGATCAGGGCGCGTCCGGCGGTGGGCCGGTCCAGCCCGAGCACCATCCGCAGGGTGGTGCTCTTGCCCGCGCCGTTCGGGCCGAGGAAGCCGGTCACCACCCCCGGCCGGACCTCGAAGGAGAGGTCGTCGACCACGCGTACGCCGTCGTACTCCTTGGTGAGGCCCTGGATCTCGATCATGGTCGTGCCGCCCTCCATCGGGGTGTCGTCCCGCGCTGACGACCCCATTCGACCGGACCGGGCGGGCCCGGCGGATCCCGCCGGGGACGGGATCGGCCTCCCTCTCCGGAGGGAGACGGCCGGAGGCCGCAGCGGGACGACCGGAGCGCCGCTGACCTGGCAGGATGGCCGAATGCCCAGAGGTCGAACGCCCAGAGGTCGAATGCCCAGAGGTCGAACACGCGGAGGTCGCATACGTAGAGGCCGCGTGCCCAGGACCCTCGCGCCGCTGCTGGCCGGTGCCACGTACGCCCGCTGGCTGCACCTGCTGATCGGGTGGATCTTCGCGGGCGTCGTGCTGATGATCTACCCCGGGACGAACCACGGGAGCCTCACCCGGATCGTGACGGTGAGCGCCGCGGTGGATGCCGCGCTGCTCGGGCTGATCGCGCTGCTGCCCGCGGTCCGGCGCGCCGAGGGTGTCCAGGCGCGGCTGCTGCTGGTGCCCGACCGGGAGGAGGACATCGCGGTCGAACCCGCCCGCACCCGGGCGGACCGGTGGCGCACGGCCGGCTGGCTGGTCGGCCGGGTCGCGCTCGGGTCGGCGGTCGGCTTCGCCCTGGTGCTCACGCTCACGGCCTGCCAGCGGCTCCTGGCCGGGCCCGGCCTCGGCCCGGCCGGTGCCCGGCCCGGCCAGGGGGACGCGCCGTGGTGGTGCCTGCCGCTCGTTCCCCTGCTGCTCTTCGGCTACGGCTGGCTGACCGTCTGCGCCGGACGCCTCCAACTCGCCATGGCCGTACGGCTGCTGGGGCCGTCCCCGGCCGAGCGGCTGGCCGAGGCCGAACTGCGCGCCGAACGCCTGCTGGAACGCAACCGGTTGGCCCGCGAGTTGCACGACTCCATCGGCCACGCGCTGACGGTGACCGTCATCCAGGCGGGTGCGGCGCGCGAGGTCGGCGACTGGGCGTTCGCCGCCAAGGCGCTCGAAGTCATCGAGGAGACCGGCCGGCAGGCCATGGACGACCTCGAACGGACCCTCGTCCTGCTCGACGAGACCGCCGACGGCACGGCTGCCGAGCGCCCCGGCATCGAGCACCTGCCCGCCCTCCTCGACACCGTGCGGGCGGGCGGCAGCCCGGTCGACGCGTCGGTCGAGGTGCCGCCCGGCCGGCTGCCCGGGGTGCTCTCGCGCGAGTCCTACCGGATCGTCCAGGAGGGCGTCACCAACGCGCTCAAGTACGCCCCCGGCGAGCCGATCAGCGTCCGGATCGCCGTCCGGGACGGGCAGTTGGAGCTGCGCTGCGCCAACCCGGTGCCGGCCGCCGGCGCACCCGCGGGCGGTGCGGCACCGCGCAAGGGCGGCAAGGGACTTCGCGGCATCCGTGAGCGCGCCGCGCTGCTCGGCGGGGAGGCGACGGCGGGCCCGGAGGCGGGCAGCTGGGTGCTGGCCGTCCGGGTGCCCCTACGCTTGGGCGCGTGATGATCGACATTCTGCTCGCCGACGACGAGGACCTGGTCCGCGCCGGACTGCGCGCCGTCCTGGAGGCGCAGGGCGACCTGCGGGTCGTCGGCGAGGCGGCGGACGGCGCCGAGGCGGTGGCGCTGGCCCGTGCGCTGCGCCCGCACGTGGTGCTGATGGACGTCCGGATGCCGGTGCTGGACGGCCTGGCGGCGACCCGCGAACTCGTCCGGGCCGGGGTGCCGGACGGGCAGCCGCCCAAGATCCTGGTCGTCACCACCTTCGAGAACGACGACTACGTCTACCAGGCGCTGCGGGCGGGCGCCGACGGCTTCCTGCTGAAGCGCGCCCGCGCGGCCGAAGTCGCCCACGCGGTACGGCTGCTCGCGGCCGGCGAGTCGCTGCTCTTCCCGGCGGCACTGCGCCGCCTCGCCGCCGGCCGGGGCAACCCGACCGCCCGCGACGCCATGGCCCGCGCCGCCCTGACCGAGCGCGAGGCCGAGGTGCTGCGCCTGGTGGCCGGCGGCCTGACCAACGGTGAGATCGCCGAGCGGCTGTTCCTCGGGGTGCAGACGGTGAAGACCCACGTGAGCAGCGTGCTGGCGAAGCTCGGCGCGCGCGACCGCACCCAGGCGGTCATCGCCGCCTACGAGTCCGGCTTCGTCGAACCGTCCGAGTAGCGCGGCGGCTCCCCGCCGCCGGGCGGCGGGCACGACGAGGGCCCGGCGGGAGCCCGAACGGCTCCTGCCGGGCCCTCGCGCGTCAACCGCGGGTCAGCAGGTGAACCTCGGCGACTGCACCGATCCGTACCGGTTGCCGCTCTCGGTCACGTACGCGTCCACGACCATCGTCGTGCCGTAGCCGCAGTAGCCGGACATGTCGATGTAGGCGCCGATCGGCCCCTGCGGGATGAGGAATCCGCCGTTGGTGTACCGGTCGGTCACCGAGCCGCCCGAGACCGTGGCGACGGCGGCGTACAGGCGCAGGTCGGTCGAGGCGTTCCCCGACACGTACACACGCATGGTCATGGCACCGGCGTTCGGGCCGCCGTTGAAGGCGCAGTCGGCCAGCGAGATGCCGAAGCCGACGTAGGCGTAGGAGAGGTTCCCGGACTGGTCGACCCGGCAGCCACCGCCGCTGATGTTCTGGGCGTGGGCGGCCGGCGTGGTCGCGATGAGGGACGTGCCGGCGAGGGCGGCCGCGGCGAGGCACTTGGCGATGCGCCTCGTGATCGGCGTGCGAGGGGAGGTTGTGGCCATGTCGGCGAGCGTAGGAGCGCCTCGCGATCCGGACGAAGGCGCATTCCGGCCATGTGTGCTGCGGCGGTTCAGGCCGGCGGCCCGTCCTGGGTGGTGGCGGGCCGGGTGGGGAGGACGCGGCCGAGGTGGTACCGGAGGACGGCGGTGGCGTCCTCGGGGGTGCGCTGGCCGAGGAGGACGCTGAGGCCGAGGCCGGCGGAGGCGGCCAGGAGGACGACGGCCTCGTGGCGGGGGTCGAGGTCGGGATCGGCCGTGCCGGCGTCGCGGGCGGCGGTGAGGTGGGTGACGAGGAAGGCTTCCATCGCGTCGGGGGCGGCGAGGAAGGGCCGGCCGCCCAGCGCGGGGTCGGTGACGGAGAGTACGGCGTACTCCGTGTGGACGAGGTGGAAGACGCGGCTCTCCTCGTCGGTGGGGACGGCTTCGAGCAGGACGGCCTCGATGACGGCGCGCGGGTCGGGGGTGGCGCCGGTGCCGCGCAGGCGGTGCTGGATGCGTTCGCCCATGCGGGTGGTCAGGCGGGTCATGGCCGCGAGGAGCAGCTGTTCCTTGGTGTCGAAGTAGTACTGCACGAGCCGCACGGAGATGCCCGCCTCGACGGCCACCGAGCGCATGGTGACGGAGTGCAGGCCGGTGTTCGCCGCCGCGCGGAGCAGGGCGTCGATGATGTGGGCCCGTCGCTCTTCGTGATCCACCAGCTTGGGCATCGGGTTCCTTCCGGATGTTTTTGTGGTACAACCATACCACCAAGCGAGGGAGGGGTCATGACGAGGACCAGCGTCGGACGGTTCGTCAGCGAGGCGGCTCGGGCGAGGTTCCTGGAGGCGTACGACCGGGCGATGGAGCTGTGGCCGGGCCCGCGCCGGGAGCTCGACGTCGAGACCGGGTACGGCACGGTGCACGTGCACCACTACGGCGCGGCGACCGGCGAGCCGATCGTGCTGCTGCACGGCCACGCCGGGCACCCGTCCAACTGGTACCCGCAGGTCGCGGCCCTCGGCGAGCGGCACCCCGTCTACGCGATCGACACCCTCGACGACCCCGGCCGCAGCGTGCAGCGCGCCGTCGCGGCGGGGTCGGCGGAGAACGCGGAGTGGCTGGGCGAGGTGCTGGCGGGGCTCGGGCTGGAGCGGGTGCACCTGGTGGGGATGTCGTACGGCGGGTGGCTCGCCCTCAACCAGGCGATCCGGGGCCCGGAGCGGCTGGCCTCGGTGGTGGCGCTGGACCCCGGGGGGATCGAGAAGGTGCCGGCGCGGTTCTACCTGCACATGGTCGGCGGCCTGTTCGGGATGCTCGCCCCGCGACGGCTGCGCCCGGCGGTCGGGCGGCTGCTGGCGAACCCGGCGCTCAGCGCGCCCCGGGAGATGATCGCGCCGCTGATGCTCGCGATGCGCAGCTACCAGCCGGGGTCGCGCCCGCCCGCCCGGCCGTTCACGGACGAGGAGTTGGCCTCGATCGCGCTGCCGGTGCTGGTGCTAGTGGGCAGGCGCAGTGCGTTGCTGCGCCCGCGTCAGGTGGTGGGGCGGGTGACGGCGCTGGTGCCGGGCGTACGGGCGGAGGTCGTGGAGCGGGCCGGGCACGGGCTGAACCTGGAGCGGCCGGAGCTGGTGAACGAGCGGCTGCTGGAATTCGTCGGCTCCCGCCGCTGAAGAACTGCCAGACTGGGCCCGTGCGGACGATCATCGAGGACATGGCCGACCGCCTGGCCGAGGTGCCGGGCGTCGTCGGGGTGATGCTCGGCGGGAGCCGGGCGCGCGGCGAGCACCGGCCGGATTCGGACTGGGACCTCGGCGTCTACTACCGCGACGGGCTCGACCTCGGCGCGTTGCGCGCGCTGGCCGGCCCCGGTGTGGAGGTGGCCGGCCCGGGCGGCTGGGGGCCGTGGGTGAACGGCGGTGCGTGGCTGCGGGTGGACGGCGTGGCGGTGGACTGGATCCTGCGGGACCTGGACCGGGTCGAGCGGGTGTGGGCGGACTGCCGGGCGGGCCGCTACGAGGTGGGCGTGCAGGCGGGGCATCCGCTCGGGTTCTGGTCGCCCTGCTACGCGGGTGAGGTGGCGCTCGGCCAGGTGCTGGCCGACCGGACGGGTGCCCTGGCGGACCTGCGGCGGCAGGCCGCGAGCTACCCCGAGCCGCTGCGGGAGGCGTTGACGGCGGGCGCCTGGGAGGCGGAGTTCCTGGTCGGCGCCGCGGCCAAGGGGGCGGCGGGGGCGGATCCGCTGCACGTCTCGCTCTGCCTGTCCAGGGCGGTCGGCGTGCTGGTGCAGGCGCTGTACGCGGACGACCGGCGGTGGTGCCTCAACGAGAAGGGCGCGCTGGCCGTCGCCGAGGCCCTGCCGGGCGCGCCGGCCGGCTTCGGACGCCGCGTGCGCGGCCTGCTGGGGGCGCCCGGGGAGAGCGCCGAGCGCCTGACGGCGACGGTGGCCGGCGCGCGGGCGCTGGTCGAGGAGACCGTCACGGCCCTGCGCGGCCGGTCCTGACCGGTCAGGCGGACCGGGCCGGCCGGGCCGAGGCGGCGAGGGCCTGGTCGTAGCGGTGCAGGACGAGCCGGGCGACGGCCGGGTGGGGCCGAGCGGGGCGCCGGTCCAGCTCGCCGGGGCTGCGGTGGCGCGGCGGGCGAAGTGGCCGGGGGAGAGCAGGTAGGTGGCGAGGGCGACCTCCGGGCGGCCGGCCGAGTGCAGGTCGGTGACGGCCTGGTGCGGGGTCGGGCTCGCGGCGGAGGGGTGGGCCGGGGTGACGGGCCGGTCGAGCCGGGCGGCGAGCAGCTGAGTCATCCGGTCGGTGTCGGCGTGGGTGGCGGCGGGATCGCGGCTGCCGTGCGCGACGGCGAGCAGCACCGGCGCCATCAGGGCGCCGCCAGCCGGTAGCCGCGCTTGGGCACCGTCCGGATCAGCGCCGCGTGCGGCCCGAGGGAGGCCCGGAGCCGTCCGACCGCCGCCTCGACGGCGTGCTCGTCGGCCGTCGCGTCCGGCCAGGCGGCGCGCAGGAGTTCGGCGCGGCTGAGCACCCGGCCGGGCCGTTCCGCGAGTGCCCGCAGGACGGCGGCGCCGCGCGGGCCGAGCCAGTGGCTCTGGCCGTCGACCAGGGCGGCGTTCCCCTGCAGGGTCAACACCAGCCCGGACAGCGGCACTTCGCGCCGCGCCGCGGCGATGGGGGCCGGGACGGCCGTGGTGCCCGGCGCGCGGTCGCGGCGGGTGTCGACCGGGCGGGCGCCGAGGCCGCCGCCCGGCGCCGGTCCGCCGCACTGATCGGGCTGGCCGGGGCGGTCGGGGCGTTCGGCGGGGTGCTGGTGAACCTCGCCTTCCGGCAGACCTTCCAGGCCAGCGGGAACGGGGACGCCGCCTACCTCGGGTTCCTGGCGGCGTACCTGCTGTGCTCGGTGCTGACCTGGGCGGTGTGGCTGCGGCGGCGGTGACCGGGGGCCGGAAGGGCCGGTGGGCTCGTACGACGATCGGACGGCCCGGCGCGCGGGGGCCGGGCCGTCCGGTTAGCGTCGGCCGCAACACGTTCCGCGGAGCTCCGGAGGTTGCAGTGCAGCGGTGGATCATCGTCACGGCGCTCACATCGGCCCTCACCGGCCTCGCCGCACCCGTCCGGGCGGCCTGCGACGACGCCGGCAAGGACCCCGCCCCCGTGGCCACCACGGTCACCCTGGGCGACGCCCGGATCGACCCGAAGCAGCCCGGGAAGGTCAGGGTCGACGTCAGCTACGTGTGCACGATCGCCGACGAGGCGCGCTCGCTCAGCGTCTCCGTCGAGCAGAAGGACCCTCAGGACGCCTCCTCGATCGGCTTCGGCACCAGCCGGGCGGCCGAGACCGACGTGCTCTGCGACGGGACCTGGCAGCAACGGACGATCGTCGTCCAGTCCAAGACCTTCAACTGGATCCCGGACGCCGATGCCGTCCTCAGCAGCACGGTGACCAACATCGGCGCCACCCCGCCCGCGTCCGCGGACGCCCGGCGGGTCAAGCTCGTCGTCGGCTGATGCGGGGGCCCGGCCGGGCGGCGGCCGCGCTGCTCCTCGGGGCGGCGCTGGGCGGGTGCGTCAGTGCCCTGGTCGGCCCGGCGCCGGAGAAGTCCGGGACGGGTGCCGCGCCGTCGCCGTCGCCGGGGGCTACGGCGACGGCTTCGGCTACGGCGACGGCTTCGGTTTCGGTGAGTGCCGCGCCGGGGACGGTGACGATCCGCGACTTCCTGTTCCAGCCCGCCGACTTCACCGTCCCGGCGGGCACCCGGCTGACGGTGGTCAACGCGGACACCGTCAGCCACACCCTCACCGCGCAGGACAGCAGCTTCGACACCGGCCCGATCGCGCCCGGCGCCTCGGCGGTCCTCACCGCCCCGGCCCGGCCGGGCGACTACCCGTACCGGTGCACCTTCCACCACTTCATGCGGGGGACGCTGACGGTCGCCTGACGGGAGGGGCACGGGGCCGGTCGGCGGCCGGTGGGGGCCCGGCGTCCGGCCGGGTGGTGCGCGCCGGGGTGTGGGCCGCTGCGCCCGGTGCGGGATCGAACGGGGCTGCTCGGGCCTGGCCCTTTGTTCTACAGTGCTGTAGAACAAAGGGCTCGCAGGTGAACAGCGAACGGGGACGCACGATGGACAGGCCGCTTCGACTGCCGCAGCAGGACCGGGCTGATTTCGAGACCGAGCTCGGCCGGGCGCTGGCCGGCGCCCGGGTGCGTACGGCGCTGCTGGAGGCCGGGGACGACGGCCACGGCGTGGAACGCCTGCGGCGCAGCGCGCGGGAGAACGCGGAGTTCGTGCTGGCCGCGGCGGCGCCGGAGTACGAGCGGTACGTCGAGCTGCGGGCGGACGCGGACGCGGTGGCCCGGCTGCCGGTGGACGTGCCGGCGGCCGGCCGGGTGTCGGGCTGGTGGGGTGTGGTCGGGGTGATAGCCCCGATCGTCGCGGGGGCCGCCGCCGCCGTCTTCCTGCTGCTCGGCTACGGGTTCGGGCTGGCCGAGGACCTGGAGGTGCTCGGGCGGGCCCTGGTGACGGCCGGGTGGATCGCCGCGGGCGTGGCGGCGGTGAGCCTGCTGGTGGGCGGGCTGGGGCTGTTGGGCGCGGCGTCCCGGGCGAGGTCGGCGGAGACGGCCGAGGAGGCGGGTGCGGCCGGGGAGTTGACGCGGGCGCGGGACGCCTGGCGGGCGGCGCTGGCGGAGCGCGGGCTGGTGCCGTACCTGGTGTCGCAGGTGAACGCGGGCCGGCGCGTCTGACCGGACGGCGGGTGGTGCCCCCCCCGGGGGTGCCGAGCGCAGTGGCGGGTCGCAGCGTCAAGACGAGGTGGACTCGGGTAAGGCGCAGTTAAAATCCGCGCCCGGCCCCGGAGTCGGTGCGCCGCCGCCGGCGGCTTCGGTGCGTGGGCGACCGGGCCGGACGGGGCGGGCGCGGTGGTGTGCCGAGGAGTGCGCGGGGTGCGGCCGGGCGGTGTGCCCGCAGGAGGGCGGCGCGATCGGGTGTCGTGCTCGGGACCTTGTGCGCGCCGGTCAGTGAAATATCATATGGCGCATTGCACAGCGGCGCCCGGGTGAGATCAGGTTCCCCGTCCTCCGTCGCAGCCCCGTTGGTGATCAGTCAACTCCGCATGCGCGCCGCGCCGTGCGCCCCTCGCCCCCACGTCACGAGAGACGGAAGCCGACCTGTGTCCAGATTCCGATCCCGCCTGTCCGAACGCGCCCAGCGCGGCCGGCGAACCGCCCTGGTGGCGCTCGCGGCCGCGCTGGCCGGCGCCGGGCTGAGCGCCCCGCTGTCCGCCATGGCGGACTCCCACCTGCCGCAGTCCGACACCGTGGCGGTCCAGCCGGGCACCCCGAAGGGGGCCGCGCCCCAGAAGTCCGGCCCGCGCCGGGCCAAGGCCGCCCGGACCGGTCCGGTCGCCGCCGCGAACAACGGCGGCAGGAAGGCGCCCGAGCTGGTGGACGGCGCCGACCCGGGCACCGGCAAGAACGGCGACGGCAACGTCGCGAACCAGTACGACCTCCAGGTCACCTACAAGGGCGGCCAGGAGTCGACCGGTGTGGTGATCGGCGCGCCCAAGGTCTACCTGGTGCTCTGGGGCTCCCAGTGGGGCACCCCGTCGACGAGCGCGACCGGTGACGTCACCGCGACCGGCGACCCGGACCAGGCCGCCCCGTACCAGCAGGACTTCTTCAAGGGCCTCGGCAGCGCGGGTGACGGCTGGAGCGCCGTCCTGACCCAGTACTGCGAGGGCATCGCCGCCGGTTCCGTCCAGTGCCCGGCCGGGTCCGCGCACATCCCGTACCCGCAGGCGGGCAGCGTGCTGGCCGGCGTCTGGGTGGACAACGCCGCCCCCGCGCCGCAGTCCGCGACCGAGCCGCAGATCGGCGCCGAGGCGCTGGCCGCCGCCAAGCACTTCGGCAACCTGACCGAGGCGCAGAATCGCAACGTGCAGTACGTCATCGACTCGCCGCAGGGCACCGATCCGGACAAGTGGAAGGAGCTGGGCTTCTGCGCCTGGCACGACTTCCAGCGCTCGCAGTACGGTCAACTCGCCTACACCAACATGCCGTACCTGTCGGACGTGGCCGGCTGCGGCACCAACTGGTTCGGCGAGAACACCCCGCGGGGCCGGCTGGACGGCTACGGGATCATCGGCGGCCACGAGTACGCGGAGACGGTGACCGACCCGAACACCCCGGGCGGCTGGACCGATGCCACCGGCCAGGAGGTCGGCGACAAGTGCGCCTGGATCCCGCAGGGCTCCAACGGCGGGCTGTTCTTCGAGAACCTGTCGACGGGCAGCTTCCCGCTGCAGACCCTGTGGTCCAACTCCGACCACCTGTGCGTCGGTTCGGACCCCGTGGTGGCCAGTCCGCCGGTCTCGGTGAGCACCATGTGCGACCGGGTCGACAAGGCCGGGCAGCCGCTGTCGATTCCGGCCGTGGGCGTGTCGAGCAGCGGCGCGGCCCTCACCTACAGCGCCACCGGGCTGCCGCAGGGGCTGGCCATCGACGCGCACAGCGGAGTGATCTCCGGTACCGCCGCCGCGACCAACAACTACCAGCGGATCACCGTGACGGCGACGGACGGTGCGGGCAAGGCGGCGTCGACCGGCTTCTGGGAGAACGTCAGCGCCTCCGGCGGCACGGGCTGCGGCTCGATCGAGCAGCTGACCGACCCCGGCTTCGAGAACGGTTCGGCGGACGTCAACCACACCGTGATGACGGACGCCTGGGGCCCGTCCGGCTACAACATCATCACCCCGTCCAGCCTGCACGCGTCGCACTCCGGTTCGTGGTACGCCTGGCTCGGCCAGAACACCGGGACGGACGACTCCATCACCGCCTACCTGAACACCTACCCGGGCTACCGGCAGGCCCAGTTCTCCTTCTGGCTGGACGTCGAGTCGACCAACGCCTCCGCCTCCGCGCCCGACACGCTGTCCCTGGTGGCGATCAACCAGTACACCGGGCAGACGATCGGCACGGTGAAGACCTGGACCAGCCAGAACACGACCGGCGGCTACCAGTACCAGTCGGTCGACCTCTCCTCGGTCATCGGCCAGGTCGGCTGGGGGACCACGGTCGGTCTCAAGCTCGTCTCCCACGAGACCGGGACGAGCCCGACCACGGCCTTCCTGATCGACGACGCCTCGGCCCGCGAGAGCTGACACCCGCGTGAGCCGAGCGCTCGCGTGAACACCGGCCCCGGCCCCGCGACCCGCGGCGCCGGGGCCGACGTCGTGCCCGTCACGACCCCGGTAGCGGCCGGGTGCCGGTGCGGGCGGCGTCCACCAGTACCTGCGCGGTGTCCACCGGGAGGCGCAGCCGGCGGGCGATCCAGGCGGCCGGGTGGCCGGCCCGGGCGAGCATCCAGGCCGAGTACAACTGGTCGAGCTGGTGGGCGTGTTCGCCGAGCAGGAGCGGCCGGACGGCGTCCATCGGGAAGCCTTCGAGGGCGCGGGCGCTGTACTCGCGCCCGTGGGGGCCGGGGGGCGGCAGCGGGAGCGGGCGCCGGTCGTCGATCCAGCGGCGCAGCAGCACGGCGCCGACCAGCAGCAGGCCGGTACCGGAGGCGCCGATCATGATGCCGCTGATCACCGGCCGGTCGTCCTCGTCGGCGAGGCCGAGGGCGACCTCCTCCAGCAGGAGCAGGCCGAGCACGGCGAGCAGCACGGCGGCCTCGGCGGGGCTCGGGCGGAGCCAGGCTGTCATGGGGGACCTCTTCCTCGGCTTCCTCGGCCGGCGTGCCGGGGGTTGCGGGCGGGCGGCGCGGCGACTCACCTCCGGTACAACGGCGGTCGGCGGCCCGGGGCACGCCCGGCGGGTCAGGTCCGGGGCGGCGGGTTGACGGACCGTCAGGCGGCCTGCGGGAAGGATCGGTTCGGGCCCGGGCCTCTGCGTGAGGCGGTCCGGGCCGAGGTGTGAGCTCCGGCTCAGCATAACCCGACCTTGGCATGTCCTCGACAGTCTTGTCGAAGTCGACCACGACCCGCCGCGGCGAAGGTGACGTGGAGTGACGAGGTGGGTACGCCTTCGAGGGGTGCCGAATCCCGGCCCGTGGTCCACCGTGGTAACAGTGGTAGGGGAGGCCGGAGGCGATGGGACTCACCAGTCACAAACTGGTGGCGCTGGTGGCGCTGCTCGCGGTGTTCACGGTGCTCGGCACGCTCTGGGTGTGGCCCAGGCTCGCCGTCCGCAGCTGGCCCGCGATGTTCCTGCGGCTGGGCACCGTCGTGGCGACCCAGCTGACGCTGCTGGCCGCGCTCGGCCTCGCGATCAACGACTACTTCGTGTTCTACAGCAGCTGGTCCGACCTGCTCGGCCACGAGCACGGCGCCGCCGTCATCCAGAGCGCCGGTACGGGCGGCGCCGCCGCCGGCCCGGCCGGGGTGCAGGTGCTCGGCCAGGCGGACGTCACCGGCGCCCCCTCGGTCGGCCGCGACCCGGCGCAGATCGGCCGGCTCGACCGGGTCCGGCTGCCCGGCGGCACCACCGGCCTCAGCACCGACGGCTACGTCTACCTGCCGCCGCAGTACTTCCAGCCCGGCGGCGAGGCGCGGCACTTCCCCGCCGTCCTGGTGCTCACCGGCTTCCCCGGCGACGCCGCCAACCTGGTCGGCAAGCTCCGCTACCCCGCGCACGAGCTCGACCTGTTGAAGCAGGGCGCGATGAAGCCGACCGTCCTGGTGCTGATGCGGCCCTCGCCGTCGATGCCGCGCGACAGCGAGTGCGAGGACGTCCCGAACGGCCCGCAGGCGCAGAGCTACTTCGCCACCGACGTGCCCGCCGACCTGCGCGCCTCCTACCGGGTCCTGACCGGCCCGGGCAGCCTGGGCGTGATCGGCGACTCCACCGGCGGCTACTGCGCCGTCAAGCTCGGCATGGTGCACCCGCAGACCTTCGGCGCCGTGGTCTCGCTGTCCGGCTACTTCAAGGCGGCCGACGACGTGACCACCGGCGACCTCTTCGCCGGCAGCCCGCAGCGCCGCGACGAGGCCGACCTCAACTGGCGCCTGGCGCACCTGCCGGTGCCCGCGCTGTCGGTGCTGCTCGCCGACAGCAAGCAGGACGGCAGCACGTACGCCGACTCCACCGCCTTCGCGGCCGCCGCCCGTCCGCCGCTGACCGTGACCCAGGAGACGGTGGACGCGGGCGGGCACAACTTCACCACCTGGAACCGGCTGCTGCCGCCCTCGCTGAGCTGGCTCAGCGCGCACCTGGCCGATCCGGCGTAGCGGAGAGGGTGGTTGGTGCCCGCCGGCTCGGCGCGGTGCGGTGCTTGGGCGCGGTGGGCGCGCGTCGAGCCGGCGGGGGACTCGGGGTCTCGCTGCTCAGCGGGCGAGCAGCGGCAGCGGGGCGCCGGTGCGGGCGGGCAGTTCGAGGCGGGTCAGCAGCGCGGACGGGGAGACCTCGACGACCCGGCAGCCCGCCCGGTGCCGGCAGTGCCGGGCGACCGAGCCGTGCCGCAGCCGGTCGAGGCGGCGGCGGGTGGCGGTGCCGAGGACGAGCAGGTCCGCCGGGCCGGTGACGGCGCCGACCAGGGCGGGCCCGGGCTCGGCGCGCACCACCAGCGGGTGGATGACCAGGCCGGACGGGAAGCCGCCGTACGCCTGCTCGAAGGCGACATCGAGGCGCCGCCGGGCGGCGTGCTCCAGCTCGGCGAGCGGGCGCAGCCCGGCCCGCTCGTTCGCCGTCCAGGCGGCGACCGGGACGAGGACGGCCTCCTGCCGGGCGGCCTCGCCGACCGCGTGGTAGAGGGCGGCGAGACTGCTCAGTGATCCGCTCAGGCCGACGATCACCCGGGTCGTTCCGGTCATGGCCGTTCGCCTCCGTCTCCTCGGTACTCCTGGGTACACCGCTCTCCGGATGCCTCCAGTGAACCCCGGAACCCGTCACTCCGTACCGCTCCTGACACCGCCATGACGCCGGTCGTGCACTTCTTGACGGCCTCCTGACAGGGCCGGTCGCCGTCGTCACCCGGCCGGCCTCAGCCGAGCCCCGGCACGAACTGGATCAGCAGGTCGATCGCCTTGATCCCGAGGAAGGGCAGGACGAGCCCGCCGAGCCCGTACACCCGGAGGTTGCGCCGCAGCAGGTCGGTCGCGGAGGCCGGCTGGTAGCGCACGCCGCGCAGGGCGAGCGGGATCAGGGCGACGATGATCAGCGCGTTGAAGATGATCGCGGAGGCGATCGCCGAGGTGGGGCTGTGCAGTTCCATGATGTTGAGGTGGTGCAGCCCGGGGTAGGCGTGGGCGAACATCGCGGGGATGATCGCGAAGAACTTGGCCACGTCGTTGGTGATCGAGAAGGTGGTCAACGCGCCCCGGGTGATGAGGAGTTGCTTGCCGACCCGGATGATGTCGATCAGCTTCGCCGGGTTGGAGTCGAGGTCGACCATGTTGCCGGCCTCCTTGGCGGCCGGGGTGCCGGAGTTCATCGCGACGCCGACGTCGGCCTGGGCGAGCGCGGGGGCGTCGTTGGTGCCGTCCCCGGTCATCGCGACCATGTTCCCGGCGGCCTGTTCGCGCCGCAGGTGGGCCAGCTTGTCCTCGGGGGTGGCCTCGGCGAGGAAGTCGTCGACGCCGGCCTCGGCGGCGATCGCCTTCGCGGTGAGCGCGTTGTCACCGGTGACCATCACCGTGCGGATGCCCATCCGCCGCAGTTCGGCGAAGCGTTCGGCGATGCCCTCCTTGACGACGTCCTTGAGCTCGACGACGCCGAGCGCCCGGGCGCCGTGCCGGTCGTGGACGGCGACCAGCAGCGGGGTGCCGCCGGCCTCGGCGATCCGGTCCACCAGTGGCTTGGCCTCCATCGGCAGCCGGCCGCCGGCTTTCACCACCCAGCGGGCGACGGCGCTCGCGGCGCCCTTGCGGACGAGGCAGGCGGCGCCGTCCGGCCAGCTGAGGTCCACGCCGCTCATCCGGCTGTGCGCGCTGAACGGGACGGGCCGCCGCTCGCCCAGTTCGCCGGGGGCGCGCGGCGGCACCCAGTACTGACGATGCGTCAGTTCGACGATCGACCGCCCCTCCGGGGTCTCGTCCGCGACGGAGGCCAACTGGGCGGCCTCGGCGAGCTGTTCGGCGGTCGCGCCGGGCAGCGGGTGCAGCGCGACGGCGCGGCGGTTGCCGTGGGTGATGGTGCCGGTCTTGTCGAGCAGCAGCACGTCCACGTCCCCGGCGGCCTCCACCGCCCGGCCGGACAGGGCCACGACGTTGCGCTGCACCAGCCGGTCCATCCCGGCGATGCCGATCGCCGACAGCAGCGCGCCGATCGTGGTCGGGATCAGCGCGACCATCAGCGCCACCAGCACGATCGTGGTCTGCGGCGCGTGCGCGTAGATCGCCATCGGCTGGAGGGAGACGACGGAGAGCAGGAAGACGATGGTGAGCGAGGCGAGCAGGATGTTCAGCGCGATCTCGTTCGGCGTCTTCTGCCGGTTCGCGCCCTCGACCAGCGCGATCATCCGGTCCACGAAGCTCTGCCCGGGGCGGGAGGTGACCCGGACGACCAGGTGGTCCGACAGCACCTTGGTGCCGCCGGTGACGCCGGTGCGGTCGCCGCCGGACTCGCGGACGACGGGCGCGGACTCGCCGGTGATCGCCGACTCGTCGACGGTCGCGACGCCCTCGACCACCTCGCCGTCGCGCGGGATCACCTCGCCGGCCGGCACGAGGACGATGTCGTGCAGCATCAACTCCTCGGCGGGCAGCACCTCGTGGCGGTGGTCGCGGGTGCCGACCCGCCAGTGCAGCAGCCGCCGGGCGGTGGTCGCGGACTGGGCCGCGCGCAGCGAGTCGGCCTGGGCCTTGCCCCGGCTCTCGGCGACGGCCTCGGCGAGGTTGGCGAACAGGACGGTCAGCCAGAGCCAGAACGAGATCACCCAGGCGAACACGCTCGGGTGGACGACGGCGGTGATCGTGGTGAGCGCCGAGCCGGTCTCGACCACCAGCATCACCGGGTTGCGCATCATGGCGCGGGGGTGGAGCTTGCGGACGGCGGCGGGCAGTGCCTGGGCGAGCTGGGCGCGGGTGATCAGTGTGCGGCGGCCCTTGGGCGCGGACGGGCGGTGGCGGGGGTGCTGCTGTGGTGGCTCCGGGCGGCGGAACCAGTTCTGCTGGTCGGTGGTGTTGGTGGTGTCCGGTGTGGTGAGGGCCGAACGGCGCATCGTCTCGGGGACCTTCCGGGCCGCCCCGGATTGCTGGATCGCGGGGCGGCGGGGCTCGGTGGCGGCGGGGGACGGCGCACAGCCCACCACCGGATTCCGGCGCGCCATGCGGGTCTTGACGTGGGCTTGGCGTCCGACCGGCCATCCTTGACAGTTCCCTGACACTGCGCCCGATCGGCTCGAACGCCCGTTCCGGGGGCCTGTCAGGGGAGCGTCAAGGTCCGGGCCCGTCGCGTACGACCTGTGTCAAGGGCGGGGCCGCGCGGCGCGCGGAGGGGTTCCACTGGAGGTGTCCGGCCGTACGGCCAGTCACCCGAAGGGACCTCGCCATGAACGACACCGCCCTCGCCGCCGAACCTCCGCTACTGCCCCGGGTGGTCCGGCTGCTCGACCGACCGGCCCAGCCCGAACCGCCGGTCCGGATCCCCGAGCCCGAGCGCGCGCACGACCGCACCCGCCCGGCGCACTGCCGCATCGCGATGCAGTTCGAAGACTGACCCCGAAGGAGTGCCACCCATGACGCAGCTCGCCGTTCCACCCCTCCCCTGCGGCCTCGCCGACGCGCTCGGCGGCCCCTGGCCCGCCTCGGCCCGGACCGGGCCGGGCGGCGAGGTGCTGGTCGGCGGGGTCGGGCTGGCGGAGGCTGCCGAGCGGTTCGGCACCCCGCTGTACGTGCTGGACGAGGGCGAGGTGCGCGGCCGCGCCCGGGCGTACCGGCGGGCGCTGCCGCACGCGGAGGTGCTGTACGCGGCGAAGGCCTTCCTGTGCAGCGCGATCGCCGACTGGGTCGCGGAGGAGGGCCTGGGGCTGGACGTCTGCTCGGCCGGTGAGCTGTGGCTGGCCGTGTCCGCCGGCTTCCCGGCGCAGCGGATCCTGCTGCACGGCAACGCCAAGTCCCCGGAGGAGCTGCGGCTGGCCCGGCGGCTGCGGGTCGGGCGGATCGTGATCGACGGCCCGGCGGAGATCGCCCGGCTGGCCGCCCTGGTCGCCGCCGACACCCCGCAGAAGGTGCTGGTGCGGGTGGTGCCCGGGATCGCCGCCGGGCACCACGCGGCCGTGCGGACCGGAGTCGGCGGCCAGAAGTTCGGCTTCCCGGTCGAGGGCGGCGACGCGGCCGATGCCATCGCCCGGGTGCTCGACCAGCCGAGCCTCGAACTCGCCGGACTGCACTGCCACTTGGGCTCGCAGATCACCTCGGTCGGGCCGTACCTGGAGGCGGTGGACGCGCTGGTGCGGTTGCTCGCGGAGGTGCGGGAGCGGCACGGCGTCGAACTGCCCGAGCTGGACCTCGGCGGCGGGCACGGCATCAGGTACCTGCCCGGGGACGCGGAGTTCGACCTCGCCGAGTTCGCGGTCCGGGTGACCGACCGGCTGGCCGTGCGGTGTGTCGAGGCCGGCCTGGAGGTGCCCCGGCTGATCGTCGAGCCGGGGCGTGCGCTCGCCGGGCCGGCGGCCGTCGCCGTGTACCGGGTGCTGTCGGTGAAGCACACGGCGGACGGCCGCTGCTTCGTCGCCGTCGACGGCGGCATGAGCGACAACCCGCGCCCGGCGCTGTACGGATCGCCGTACAGCGTCCGGCTGGTGGGGCGCCGCTCGGACGCGGGCTCGGCCCGGGTCGACGTGGTCGGCCGGCACTGCGAGGCCGGGGACGTGCTGGTGCGCGACGCGGTGCTCCCGGCCGACCTGCGGCCCGGCGACCTGCTGGCCGTACCCGCGGCGGGGGCGTACCAGCTGTCGATGGCGTCCGGCTACAACCTGGTCGGCCGCCCGGCCGTCGCCGCGGTGAGGGACGGCCGGGCGCGGCTGTTGATCCGGCGGGAGACGGTCGAGGACTTCCGCTTGCGGGAGGTCGGCCGCTGAGGCGCTGCCGTCAACGAGCGATGGTGGAGACGTACTGATCCGACGACAGCTCGTACACCCGCACCCGCTGGCCGCCGGTGGGATGGACGGTCTCGCGGGCCAGGTGCATTCCCAGTTTGGTCATGATCCGCTCGGAGGCGTCGTTTCCCGCCTGGGCGATGCTGACGATCCGCTCCAGTCCGCGCTTCTCGAACCCGAACCGGACGGCGGCCATGGGCGCGACGTCGCTCTCGTGCCAGCGGCGCAGGATCAGACGGGGAGTCCTCAGGGTGACCATCCCGCCATTCTCGCGCACCGCTGTTCAGCGCCCGATCGGGCTATCCGACCCATGGATTAATGGGTGACGCCCTGTCACACATGAGTATTACAGTCTGCCCATGATTCGAATGACTCGTGTGTATCCCGTTGCGATCCTCGGCGTCTCCGCCCTTCTCCTCACAGCCTGCTCCTCCTCGGGCTCCTCCACGTCCTCGGGCTCCTCGTCGTCCGCGACGGCTGCCGCATCGGGCAGCGCCGCGCCCAGTGCTGCCGCATCGAGCGCCGCCGCTTCGGTGCCGGCCGCCGCGCCGACGTCGGCCGCCCCCTCGAAGGCGGCCGGCGGATCGGGCGGCGCGGCTGCCCCGGCAGGTGCGAACACCATCACCATCAGCGGCAGCAACGGCGGGACGTTCCAGTTCGAGGCGCCCAACTGCCTCGGCCAGAAGTCCCCGTCCGGCAACCTGGCCGTGACGGCGACGGGCGGGGCCGACAAGAAGACCGCGCTGGTCATGGGCTTCGACGGCAAGGGGCAGATGAGCCTGCTGCTGACCATCGGCGACGGCGAGGACCCGAAGTCGGCCGTGTGGACGGGCAAGGCCCCGGTCGGTGCGGCGGCCGGCCGCACCGAGGACGCCGTCACGTTCACCGATCTGGCGGTGCAGCAGATGCCGGGCGGCTTCTCGGCCAAGGCCAGCGGTTCCCTGAAGTGCGAGTCCCAGGACGGGCTGCTCTGACCGACCGGAGCCGCGCGAGAAGTCGGCCCGGCCGACTTCTCGCGCCACGCTGTCGGGAGGGACGCGCGGTCAGGCGGGCTGCCAGAGCTCGATGCGGTTGCCCTCGGGATCGGTGACCCAGCCGAACCGGCCGACGCCCGCCAGGTCCTGCGTCTCCTCGGCGACCTCCGCCCCCTTGGCCCGCAGCTGCGCCAGCATCGCATCGAGGTCGCGGACCCGGAAGTTGAGCATGGTCTGCTGGGAGCGGGGCCCGAAGTAGTCGGTGTCGGCGTCGAAGGTCGTGAAGACCATCGGCCCGGGTTCCTGGCGCCACAGGCCGTACTCGTCGGCGTCCAGGCCCAGGCAGTCGCGGTACCACGCGTTCAGGGCCGCCGGGTCGGCGGCCCGCAGGAAGTACCCACCGATTCCACGCACGCGTTCCATGCGGCCATCCTGTCAGGGCAGCGGGCGTTCGTGGGCGACCACGGCGGACTTCCGCAGCCGGGTGTCGTACGCCGTCCAGCAGTCCGAGACCTCGATGCCCACCTCGGCGCCGCAGCCGGCGCACACCAGGTTCGGCCCGTCCGCGCCGTCGCGGCGGCAACATCCGTACAGCCGGGCCGTGTTCGGATGCGGCCCCATGCCCACGGCGTCCGCCGGGTGGATGACCCAGTCGAGCTCCGAGGAGACGCGGGGGTTGTACGGCTCCGGGGCGGCGGCGAACCGGCCCTGCGGCACGTGCGACGGGCCGTACGTGTAGTGGGCGCGCCCCTTGATCCGGGGCAGCGGCTGCCACGCCTGCTGCTCCACGGAGTTGGACAGGGGCCTGGTGCACTGCCGGCAACGGAAGACGGTTCCTGTCGACACCCTGACGAATCCCCCTGTCGATCGCCCGCTCACGTCCCGCCATTCAAGCACGCGCCGGGTGGCGACGGCCGGGTGCGACCGTCCGGGCCCCGGCCGCTCGCCACCGGGGGTAGCGGCTACCGGTCCGGCCGGTACCGGAGGCCGTCGAGGATCAGGTCGAGGAGGCGGCCGGCCCGGTCCCGCTGGGCGGCGGAGTCGGTGACCAGGGAGACGCCGGCGAGGCTGAGGCCGAGGTCGATGGGCTCGACGTCCGAGCGCAGCAGGCCGGCCTCGGCCCCGGCGCGCAGCAGGGAGCCGATCGCCGCGCTCAGCTTGTCGAGGGATTCGGCGAAGGGGTCCGCGCCGGAGGCGACCGCGGCCCGCAGGGCGTCCGCCATGCCCTGCTTGGCGGCCAGGTAGCCGATGAACCGGTCCATCCACAGGCGCAGCGCCCGGTCCGGCGGGAGCTCGGCGAGCAGTTCGGCGGCGCTGTCGCAGACGCGGGCGAGCTCGTTGCGGTAGGCCGCCTCGACCAGTGCCTCGCGGGTGGGGAAGTGCCGGTAGAGCGTGGCCGAGCCGACGCCGGCGGCCTTGGCGATCGTGTCGATCGGGACGTCCGCGCCCTTCTCGGCGAAGGCGCGGACGGCTGCTTCGAGGATCCGCTCGCGGTTGCGGCGGGCATCGGCGCGCAACATGCTCGGCTGGGTGGTCACGGCTGTTCCCTTCGTCCGGAGGCCAGTCTATCTGGACAACCGGGGAGTTCTCCGGTTAGCGTGGCAGCTAAGTGGGGAGTTCCCCGGTTGTTGGGTTCCGGCGCTCCGTTCCATGCGTATCGAAAGACAGGGAGACCCCTGATGACCAGCGAGAAGACCGTTCTGATCACCGGCACGTCCTCCGGCATCGGCCTGGCCGTCGCCGTGGCCGCCGCCCAGGCCGGCTGGACCTCCGTCGCCACCATGCGCGACACCGCCAAGGCCGGGGCCCTGCTCAAGGCCGCCGCCGAACTCGGCGTCACCGACCGCATCCGGGTCAAGCGCCTGGACGTGGCCGAAGCCGACAGCATCGCCGCCTGCCTGGACGAGGTGATCACCGAGCACGGCCGGCTCGACGCCCTGGTCAACAACGCCGGAGCCGCCCGGGTCGGCACCCTCGAACAGCTGAGCCTCGACGACGTGCGCGCCGCGATGGAGGTCAACTTCTTCGGCGTCGTCGCCGCCACCCGCGCCGCCCTGCCGCACCTGCGGGCCTCCGGGGGCCGGGTGATCACCGTCACCAGCGTGGGCGGCGCGGTCGGCCAGCCCTTCAACGAGGCCTACTGCGCGGCCAAGTTCGCCGTCGAGGGCTTCATGGAGTCGCTGGCCCCCGTCGCGGCCACCGTCGGCGTGGACGTCACCGTGGTCGAACCGGGCGCGGTGGCCAGCGAGTTCGTCGCCAACGCCGGGCTGGACATCCCCACCCTGCTCGCGGCGGCCGGGCCGTACGCGCCGGCCCTGCAGGCGTACCTCGCCCGCACCCAGCAGTCCTTCGGCAACGCCCAGACGCCGGCCGAGGCCGCGGCCCCGATCATCGAGGCGCTGACCGCGAACCGGCCCGCCTTCCGGGTCCAGACCTCGGCGTGGGCCCGGGAGTTCGTCGCCACCTCGCTCGCCGACCTCGACGGCTCCGCCGTCCAGTCGCTCACCCGCGACTGGGTCCGCTGACCGGGCGCCGCCGCGGGCCCGGGGCCCCCGCGTCGGCCGGCCGCGCGCCGAAGAACCGGCCCTGCTCGCAGAGTTCGTCGACGAGCGCGTTCTCCTCGGGCGTCAGCTGCTCGTCGAGGGCGACGCCGAGGAGCTGACGGGCCCGGGCCAGCCGGCGGGCCACGTCCCAGTCGGCGACGAACTCGCCGACCGTGCGCGCGTCGGCCGTGCCGGCGGCCTGGCGGGAGCCGAGCCGGTCGAGGGAGACCACGAACTCGTTCAGGTCGCGCAGGATCGACACGAGCTGGTCGAGGGGGAGGCGGATCTCCCGGGCGGGCAGGTCGTTCATATGCAGGTCGTTCGCGGGCAGGTCGTGCATGCGGCGGCTTCCACTCCGGAGCGTGCTGGAAACGGGCGCCGCGTGGGAAGTCGGCCCGGCCGACTTCCCACGCGGGGGCGGGGGCTACTCGTAGCGCAGGCCCGCGGGCGTGATCCGGCGCCACAGCGCCGGCAGGCTCAGCGCGGTGATCAGCAGCACCGCGGCCGCGCCCGCGCCGGTCATCAGGGCGATGTCGCCCCAGACGAAGGTGATCGGCAGCTTGACCAGGAAGAGCAGCGCGGTGCCCAGGGCCAGGCCGGAGGCCACGGCGAGGGCCAGGCCGAGCACGACCGGGACGAGGCTCTGGCAGAGCAGCGCGCCGGCCAGCGTGCGGGTGCGGGTGCCGAAGGCGGTGAGCACCGCCAGGGTGCGCCTGCGCTCGCGCAGTTGCTCCAGCAGGCCGACCAGCATGCTGGCGCCGATCAGGGTGAGGATCGCCACCGTCCCGGCCGTCAGGGCGCTGCGCACGCCCAGGAAGCGGGCGTCCGGCTGCCCGTTCGCGGGGTTGTGCACACTGCTGGTCGGACTGATCAGCGCCGCGTTGGAGCGGATGCGGTCCTCGGCGTCCGGCGTGCCGGGCACCGGGTGCACCTCGACCATGGCCGCCTGGGAGTGCAGCAGTTCGGCCGGGAGCACGGACGGCGTGACCAGGACGACGTCCAGGTAGTGCGCGCGGCCGCCCTCCGGGGCCCGCTGGACCGTGGCGCGGGAGGCCGGCAGCTGCCAGGTGCTCTCCGGCCGGCCGAGGGGCTGCAGCGTGACCGGTCCGCCGGCCGCGAGCGGGCTGCCGCCGGCCTGGCCGGACGACAGGCCGACGGCCGTGAACACGTCCCCGTCCGCGCACTGGGTGACGCGGTGGACGGCCGTCAGGGTGGCGCAGTCGGCCACCCGGATGGTGAACGGCCGGTCGCCGGCGGTGGCGTAGACCTCGGTGTAGCCGACCGCGTCGGCCACCCCGGGGCTGCGGCGCAGCTGGTCGGCGAGCTGCCCGGAGCGGTCCCCGGCCGCGTCGAAGTGGACGGACAGCGGGGCGCGGTCCTGGAGGGCGAGTTCGGCGGGGGTGGCGCTGCGGGCGGTGGCGAGCGAGCCGAGCAGGGTCTGCAGGGCGATCGTGCCGGCCACCGTCACGACGATGCCGGTCACCGGCCGGGCGGCGCTCTCCGGGCTGAACCGCAGCCGGCCGAGCGCCAGTTGCCAGGCCGGCGGCCCGCTGACCCGGCGCAGTGCGCGGGAGGCCAGGGCGACCAGCGGCGGCAGCAGCAGGGTGGCGCCGATCAGCAGCAGGAGCAGGCAGCCGACCAGGACGACCAGGGCCTCGTTGTCGCCGAGTGAGGTGAGCTTGCCGCGCTGGGTGAAGAGCAGGGTGAAGCCGAGCGCGGGCAGCGGCACCCGCCACCAGACGGCCCGCCGCCCGGCCCCGGTGCCGCGCAGCACGCCGAGCGGCTCGGCGGCGATCCGGCGCATGGTCAGCATGGTGACGGCGACGGCCAGCAGCGGGACGGCGACGAGCACCAGGGCGGCCAGCAGCGGCTGCGGTTGCAGGTCGTCGGCGAAGACGCTGAGCCCGGCGATCTTCACGTGTTCGACCAGCGGGCGGCCGGCCAGGAAGAGGGCGGCGCCGAGCCCCAGGCCCACGAGCGCGCCGGCCAGTGATTCGCCGGCCGAGATCCGCGCGGTGGTGGCGCGGTCGGCGCCGGTCAGCCGTAGCGCGGCCAGCCGCCGGTCGCGGGCCTCGCTGCCGAACCGGGCGGCCGCGGCGACGAACACGGCCACCGGGCTGAGCAGGATCACCACGCCGACCACGGTGAGCAGCGTGAGGACGGGGTCGACCGGCTTGGGCGGCAGCTCGTCCTCGAAGTGGTCGATCCGCAGGGTCGACGGGTCGGCGTCGCTCAGCCGGTCGCTGCCCAGGTAGAAGGCGTAGTCGCCGGGGCCGGCCAGGCCGGCGGGGCCGATCGTGCCGGTGACGGGCTGGGGGTAGCGCTCGCGCAGCAGGGCCGCGTCGGGGGAGCGCAGCAGCTCGGCCAGGGCCGGGGAGACGGCGAGCGTGTTGGGCGCCGGGTAGGCGCTCAGGCCGGGCGGCAGCGGGGAGTCGGGCCCTTCGGGCTGCACGATCCGGCCGAAGAACTCCTCGCCGCGGTAGACGCCGCGGGCGTCGTGGATCAGCAGGCTGTGGTCGGAGCGCGGTGCGATGTCGGCGGAGACGACGGCGCCGCTCTGGATGCGCAGCTTGTCGTCGCGGTGCTCGCGCACGGTGGGGAAGGAGGCGGCGAGCAGCAGGGTGGCCACGCCGAGGCCGACGCCGATCGCGGTCAGCGCGGTGCGCAGCCGGCTGTCCCGGCCGCCGGTGAACGCCAGGCGCAGGCCGAGCAGCAGGTCGGTGGCGAAGCGGGAGAGCGGGCGGGAGTGCGGGCGGGAGTGCGGGCGGTCCGTCATCGGCCCCGCCCGGGCTCGCGGGTGCGGCCGTCCTGCACGACGACCTCGCGGTCCGCGTAGGCGGCCACCCGCATGTCGTGGGTGACCAGCAGCACGGCCGCGCCGGACTCCCGGGCGGCGGTCACCAGCAGCGCCATCACCCGCTCGCTGTTCAGCGAGTCGAGCGCGCCGGTGGGCTCGTCGGCGAAGACCACCGCGGGCCCGGTGACCAGCGCACGGGCGATCGCGGCCCGCTGGCCCTGGCCGCCGGACAGCTCGCCGGGCCGCTTGTCGGCCAGGTCGGCGACGTCCAGCCGGTCCAGCCACTCCCGGGCCCGCTCCTCGGCGGGGCGCCGGCGCATGCCGTTCAGCCGCAGCGGGAGCGCCGTGTTCTCCAGGCAGGAGAGTTCGGGCACCAGCTGGCCGAACTGGAACACGAAGCCGAAGTCGGCCCGGCGCAGCGCGCTGCGGGCGCTGTCGGAGAGGCCGGCCAGGTCCTGGCCGCGGTAGCTGACGGTGCCGGCGTCGGGCCGGATCAGGCCGGCCAGGCAGTGCAGCAGGGTGGACTTGCCGGAGCCGGAGGCGCCCAGCACGGCGACGAGTTCGCCGGGGCCGATCTCCAGGGAGGCGCCGTCGAGGGCCTGGGTGAGGCCGAAGCCCTTCCGTACGTCGGTGGCGGCGAGCAGCGCGCCCTCGGCGCGCGGGTCGGCGCCGGCGTCGGGAGCGGCGGCGGTGGTGGGGGCGGTGGACATCAGGCGCGCACCTTCCCGGCCAGTTCGTCGAGGCGGGACGCGGTCAGCTCCAGCCAGCGCAGGTCGGCGTCCAGGTGGATCAGCGCGTGGTCGCAGAGCAGCTGGTCGGCCAGGTCGCCGGCCAGCTTGCGGCGGGTCAGTTCGCGCATGTGGCGCAGGTGCTCGGCGCGCTGGGTCTCCAGTACCTCCCGGGCCGGGCGGCCGGTCATCAGGGCCAGCACCACCTTGGTGTAGAGGGTGCTCTGCAGGTAGGAGGCGGGGCTCTCGGGCTCGGTCAGCCAGCGGCTGACGTCGGTGATCCCGGCCTCGGTGATCACGTACCGCTTGCGCTCGGGGCCCTCGCCCTGTTCGGTGCCGCAGGCCTCGACCAGGCCGTTCTTCAGCAGCCGGGAGAGCGTCGCGTAGACCTGGCCGTAGGGCAGCGCACGGGCCTGGCCGAAGCGCTCGTCGTAGGCGCGTTTGAGGTCGTAGCCGTGGCGCGGACCGGGCTCCAGGAGCCCCAGGATGGTGTGACCGAGTGACATGCGAGTGACTATACATAAGGTGTATACATCGAATGTACAGCCGGGCGGCCTCGGCTGATGCGGGCTCAGGGCGCTCTGCCCCGGCGTCAGAGGAGGCTGTGGCCGAAGGAGGTGAGGCCGTGCCGGACGTGTCGGCCGCGGCGTTCGGTGGTGATGGCGCCCGCTTCCCGCAGGGCGGTCGCATGGGCCGAGGCGGTCGGTGCGGAGACGGTCAGCCGGACGGCCAACTCGGCGGTGCTGCACGGGCCTTGGGCGACCGCCCGGAGTGCGCGGGCCCGGGCGGGGCCGAGCAGCGCGGTGAGGCCGTCCGCGCTGCGGGCGGGGTGGACGCCGCTCGGGTACAGCAGGGCGGGTTGGCGGTCGTCGCAGAGCGGGACGGCGACGCCGGAGAGGAAGAGGTTCGGGCGCAGTTGCAGCCCGCGACCGCCGAGGTCGTACCTGAGCTGCCACTCCGGGGTGACGTAGCGCAGGACGCCCTCGTCGTGCCAGGTCAGGTCCGGGTGGAGCTGCGACAGCATCGTGCCGAGACCCGCCTCGGCGATGGTGCGCGTGCGCGCGGAGACGTCGGCCCGCAGGGCGCGCTGGATCTCCGGCCAGTCCGGCGCGAGGCAGGACCGGAACAGCACCCAGGCGGCGTCGGCGACCCGGCGCAGGTGGTGCGGGCCGTCGTCGCGCAGCTCGGTGATGATGCGGGGGAGCCGGGGCCCGGTGCCGTAGAACTCCATCGCCTCGTTGATCTCGGCCTCGGGGACGGCGAGCATGGCGTCGAGCTCGTCGGTGAGGGACAGGCCGGCGGCCGCCGCGTCGCCGCCGAGGAACAGCGGCACGCCGAGCGGGCTCGCGTTCACCAGGTCGATGAACGGTGCCGCGCGGCCGGGCACGTGGCCGCGCACCCGGCGCCACCAGTCCTCGCGGTGCAGGGAGTCGCGGCTGCAGTGGTGCTGCGGGCCGGCCACCCCGCCCAGCACGTGGTCCAGAGGGGAGACCGCGAACCGGACGCGCGCCAGGTCAGCGATTCCGAAACCGATTTCGAGCACGGTCGATGGTGTCATGTCCGTGCTGGGCCCACCGCGATCGGGTGCCGGGCCTCCGGGGGGAACGGGCGGAGGCCATACTCGACGGATGAAGCTCGCGGAGGTGCTGACGGAGTTCGGGGTGGCGGGCGGCGTCGTGGGACTGCGGCCGCTGGGGAGCCTGGCGGACGCGGTTACCGGGCTCGGCCCGCCCGGGAGGGGTGGCCCCCTGTTCGACGGGAAGGCCTGGCCGCAGTGGTTCATGTTCGGGGACGCGACGATCGAGGTCTGCGGCTGCGAGCTGATCAACGCGGTCTCGATGCGCACCTGGTACGAGGAGGTCCGGGTGCCGGGGGTGCGGCCCGGGGAGCTCCACATCCTGCCGGCGGCGGTCGGGTTCGGGGAGTTGGAGCGGGCGCTGGCCGGCGTCGGCGTCGGCTGGCGCAGGATCCGGGAGAGCGAGGACTCGTTCGCGATGGAGGTCGAGCCGGCGGGAAGGCCCGAGTTGACGGTCGTGTTCACCTTCACCACGGACGAGGGCGAGCCCGAAGGGCTGCTCTACTCCGTGCACGCCCGCGAACACGTCCACGCGTGCCCGTCCGGCACGAGCGCGTAGCGGCGGGCCCGTTCGGGTGAACCGTCCGCCGGTTGCTTCGTCCGCGGTCGGTCGACCGGCAAGCTAAGCCGCGCGATTCGTCTCTCCGTAGCAGTTTTCTGGCGAAAGGGCCGGCCGATGACGCGTGCGCTGATCGTGGTGGATGTACAACGGGACTTCTGTGAGGGCGGGAACGTCCCGGTCGGCGGCGGCGCCGATCGGGCGCGTGCGATCGCCGAGCTGATCCAGGGCCCCGAGCGCGGGAGTTGGACACGGGTGATCGCCACCCGCGACCATCACATCGACCCCGGCGACCACTTCTCCGAGCACCCCGACTTCGACCACTCCTTCCCGGTGCACTGCGTGGCGGGCAGCGACGGCAGCGAGTTCCACTCGGCCTTCGCGCCCGCCGTCGCGGCCGGGGCCGTCGACGAGGTGTTCTTCAAGGGCGCCCACTCCGCCTCCAAGAGCGGCTTCGAGGGCTTCTCCGAGGACGGCACCCCGCTCGCCGACTGGCTGCACGACCGGGGCGTGGACGCCGTGGACGTGGTCGGCATCGCCACCGACCACTGCGTGAAGGCCACCGCCCTGGACGCCGTACGGGCCGGCTTCGCCACCCGGGTCCTGCTCGACTACACGGCGGGCGTGGCGCCGCACACCACGGCCGCCGCGATCACCGAACTGACGGAAGCCGGAGTCGAGTTGGCGGGCTCGCCGGTGGTGAAGGCGAACGCCTGACCGGTCACCCGTCGAAGCGGGACCAGCTGAACCCGTGTGCGAGCAGCGGCGTCAACGCGGCGCGGTGAAGTGCACCGAAGGTGACGACCGCCTCGTGCTCGTCGCTGCTGACCATCGCGAGCAGCCCGGGCGCGACGTGGAACCGCGCGGCGCTGTACGCCGGCAGGAACGGGCTCAGCGGGACGGGCCGCAGCGGCCGCAGCAGCGGGTCGAGCCGTGCGAGCGGCGCGCTCTGCGCCCAGGCCTGGTAGGGCGCGCCGTTCAGCGCCTCGTAGAGCGTGAACTGGAGCAGGAAGCGGCTCAGCGGCTCGGCCTCGACGCTCGTCTCGGGCTCGTCGTACGGATCCTCGGTGTGCCACACCCGGGGGTCGGCCTTGCCCGGGCCCTCCGGCGGCCACGGGACGGACCAGTCCATCCCGCCGCCGAGCCACTCGGCGAACACCAGCCGGCCGCCCAGCGGTCCGGAGGCCCGGCGGGGCCGTTCCAGCATCGGGTCCCGGAAGCGCAGCAGCGCCGGGCGCCGTCGGGCCAGGTGGTGGTAGGCGGCCAACGCCTGGGGCAGGCCGTCGAGTTCGGGTTCCGGGCCGGGCGCGTGCTCGGCCGGGAACCAGCCGAGGGCGAAGGCCTCCAGGGCCTGGAGCGGCTGCACCTCCACCTGGTCCACCCACTCCACCCCGGGGACCGGCCCGGGCGCGGGGACCGGCCGTACGAGGTCCAACAGCTCACGGTGGAGCGGCTGTTCGAAGCGCAGCTCGACGCCCCGCGCGTCGGCGGGCGCGGACGCGGCCCGGGCGGCGATCGCCGTGCCGAGCGGCAGGCAGCCGCCGTCGAGGCGGGCGAAGACCCGGACCGGCCACTGGGCGGGGTGGACGAGCCGCAGGTGGAGGGCCGGTACGGCGGCGCCGGGCAGCAGGACGCTGGTGTCGTTCTGCACGCCGCTGACCCCGGGGCGGTCCCCGGCCTCGACGACGACGACGGTGGCGTCCGGTCCCGTCGCGAGCACGGCGGGGCCCAGCTCGTACCGCTGGAATCCGGGGCCGGCGTCGGAGAGCGCGGCCGCCTCGGTGATCAGGGACGGGAGCGTCTGTGTCATGGCGAGCAGCCTAGCGATCCGTCACCTCCGCCGGGGCGGCGATCAACTCGCCGGCCGGCCGGGGCGGTTCCTTCCGTCGCGCGCCCCGTGAGGCGCCCGTGACGCGCCCCGCGCCGGGTAGTGCGCCGGGTGACGCGCGGGGTGCCGCGCCGGGTAACGGAAGGGTTGCGGAGGCGGTCCCTCCCGTACGCGGGTCTTGACGGCGCGGGGAGACCGGGCGTTTGCTGTGACCCGCTCGTTCGAGCCTGTTTGGTTCTGGTTTGTTTTGTGTGTTTGAACGTTCAAATCGCGGTCAATCAACTCCCAGGCGCCCCGCCACCCCCTCGCACCTCGCCCGCCCGCGCCGCCCCACCGAGAGGAATGCAATGTCACACCTTTCTCGTCGCGACCTGCTCCGCGCCTCCGGAGCCGGCCTGCTGGCCCTGGCCGCCGGCGGCGCCCTCGCGGCCTGCGACTCCGCCTCAGGCGGCGCCTCCGGCGGGGACGCCGACACCGGCACCGTCACCGTCTGGTCCTGGGCCACGGCCGCCCTCGCCCTGCGCGGGGTCGTCCCGGCCTTCGAGAAGGACAACCCGGGGATCAAGGTCGACGTCCAGGACATCGGCAACCCGGCCATCTGGGACAAGATCACCGTGGGCCTCGCGGCCGGCGGCCAGGGCCTCGGCGACGTGCTGCACATCGGCTGCGACTACCTGCCCGGCTACCTGGAGAAGTTCCCCGGCGGCCTCGCCGACCTCTCCGCCTTCGGCGCCGACGCGCACCGCGACAAGTTCGCCAAGGGCCTGTGGCCGGTCGTCACCGGCAAGGACGGCCACGCCTACGCGCTGCCCTGGGAGGCCAACCCGCTCGGCTTCTTCTACCGCAAGGACTGCTTCGACAAGGCCGGGATCGACCCCACGACCTTCGCCACCTGGGACGACCTGATCGCCGTCGCCGACCGCTTCAAGGCCGCCAACCCCGGCATCTCCCTCCTCGGCATCAACAAGGCCGCCAACCCCGACCCCGACCTGGACTTCGTGCAGAACCTCATGCAACTCCAGGGCGCCTTCTACTTCGACCTCCAGGGGAAGATCACCCTCGGCTCCGAGCCGGCCGCCCGCGCCCTGACCGTCCTCAAGCGCCTGGACGACACCGGACTGGTCGCCGACGCCCCCGGCGCCCACGGCTGGGCCGACCTGATGAAGACCGGCAAACTCGCCGTCGCCCCGATGCCCTCCTGGGCCGCGCACTACCTGGAGGCCAAGTTCGCCGACCAGAGCGGCACCTGGCGCCTCACCAAGCCCCCGGCCGTCACCCCGGGCGGCAAGCGCGCCGCCCTCGTCAACTCCACCCACCTGGCCGTCGCCGCCTCCAGCCCGCGCCGCCGCGCCGCCTGGAAGTTCGTCGAGTACGCGCTCACCCGCCCCGCCTCCGTCAACAGCATGTTCACCGCCGGCGGCGTCTTCCCCGCCCTCACCACGGCCTACGCCGACCCGATGTACGCCGCGCCCAGCGCCTACTACGGCGGCCAGTCCGTCCTGAAGACCTTCGCCGACCTCGCCACCGACGGCGGCGACGCCACCAACTTCACCGGCGACTACGCCCGCGCCCTCAAACTCGCCAGCGACGCCCAGACCAAGGTGTTCCTCAAGGGCGCCGACCCGGCCGCCGTCCTCCGGGACGCCGCCAAGCAGCTCGCCCAGCAGACCGGACGCACCATCGCATGACCGCCGTCACCACGCCCGTGAACACGCCCGCCGCCCCGCCCGACACCCCGCCCGCGAAGGCGCGCACCCGGGCCCGCCGCGGCCCCCGGTGGCGCCGCACCGCCCTGCCGTACCTGCTGCTCGCCCCGGCCCTGGTCACCTTCGGCGTGTTCAAGGCCTACCCGATCGTCGACTCGCTGCTGCTCTCCTTCACCACCGGCAACGGCTCCGCCGGCCACGCCGACGGCCTCGCCAACTACCGCCGCCTGCTGGACGACCCGCTGTTCTGGACGGCGCTGCGCAACACCGGCGAGATGCTGGTCGTGCAGGTCCCGCTGATGCTGGCGCTCGCCCTGCTGATGGCCGTCGCCATCAACTCCGCCCTGGTGCGCTGGCGCACGGTCTGGCGACTCGGCATCTTCATGCCCGCCGTCACCGGACTCGTCGCCACCGGCGTGATGTTCTCCTTCCTGCTCCGCACCGAGGACGGCGCCGTCAACCGGCTGCTGGAGGCGGTCGGCCTGCCCGCCGTCGACTGGCTCGGCCAGCCGTTCTGGGCCCGGATGTCCGTCGTCCTCGTCCTCAGCTGGCACTACACCGGCTACAACGCCGTCATCTACCTCGCCGGGCTGCAGTCCATCCCCCGGGAGCTGTACGAGGCCGCGATGGTCGACGGCGCCGGGGCGGTCCGCCGCTTCACCGCGATCACCGTCCCCGCGCTGCGCCCGCTGCTGCTCTTCACCGTCGTGCTGTCCACCATCGGCACGCTCCAACTCTTCGACGAGCCGTACGTGTTGACCGGCGGCGGCCCCGACAACGCGACCCTGACCGTCTCCATGTACCTGTACCAGAACGGCTTCCGCTACTTCGACTTCGGCTACGCCTCCGCCATCGCCTACGCGCTCACCCTGCTGGTGTCGGTGCTCGGCGCGGTCCAGATGCGCCTGATGGGGGAACGCGACCGATGAGACTCAGCACACTGCGCGGCTGGCCGCTGACCTTCCTGCTGGCCGCCGTCACCGGACTGTCGATCGCCCCGTTCACCTGGATGCTGCTCTCCACCACGCGCAAGGACACCGAGATCTTCGACTGGCCGCCGAGCCCGGTGCCCGGCGACAGCCTCGGCGACAACCTGCACCGGCTCGACCGGCGGATCGGACTGCTCCGCGTCCTCGGCAACTCCCTCCTGGTGGCGGGCGTCCAGACCGTCGGCGCGCTCCTCGTCGCCCTGCTCGCCGGGTACGCCTTCGCCAAGTTCCGCTTCCGCGGCCGGACCCTGCTGTTCGGGGTGCTGCTCTCCACCCTCGTGGTGCCCGAACAGGTCATGCTGGTACCGCTGTTCAAGATGATGATGAACTTCGGTCTGCTCGACACCTACCAGGCCCTCATCCTGCCCGGCCTGTGCGTGCCGTTCGCGATCTTCCTGATGCGCCAGTCGCTGAGCGGCCTGCCGGACGAACTCCTGGACGCCGCCCGGGTCGACGGCGCGGGCGAGTTCCGGGTGCTGTGGAGCGTCGTCGTCCCGGTCATGCGGCCGGTGCTGGCCGCGCTCGCCATCTTCCTCTTCCTGGGCTCGTGGAACCAGTTCGTCTGGCCGCTGGTCGCCCTGCGCAGCCCCGAGATGCACACCCTGCCGGTCGCCCTGGCGACCCTGCAGGGCAACCAGAACACCACCGACTACGGCGCGATCCTCGCCGGCACCGCGCTGTCCACCCTGCCGATGATGGTCCTCTTCCTGGTCCTCCAGCGGCAGTTCATCTCCGGCCTGCTGGCCGGCGCGACGAAAGGCTGAGCATGACCGACATCTGGGAGCCGCACGCCCCCGCCCCCGCCGGCGGCCTGCGCCCGCTGCCCGTACCGGAGTTGGCGCTGCTGGCGAGCGGGCAGGCCACCGCGCGCACGGTCGCGGACGGCGTGGTCGAGGTGACCGCCGAGGGCGCCGGCGAGGTGCGGATCGAATGGCGGCTGCCCTGCGTCGACGCCACCGCCCTGTGGACGCCCGAACCGCGCGGCACCGGCTGGCTGCCCGCCGCCTGGAGTGCCCCGCGCCGCACCGGCCTGGCCGCCGGCGCCCCGATCGCCGCGCTGATCGGCACCGGCGACGTCGCCCTGTGCGCCTTCGCCGCCGAGCGGCCCGACGTCCTGGCCGGGGCCGGAGTCGTCGAGGAGACCGGCGAGTTCCGCTTCTGGGCCCAGGCCGCCGGCCGGCTCACCGTCCGGATCGACACCTCCCGCCGGCACTTCGCCCACTGCCTCGCCGACCTCGCCGCCTGGTGGGGCGAGGGCCGCACCGCCGACATCCCCGACGCGGCCCGCCGCCCCGCCTACTCCACCTGGTACGCCATGCACCAGGACGTCACCCCCGAACGCGTCGAGACCCAGGCCGCGCTCGGCAAGCGACTCGGCCTGGACGTCGTCATCGTGGACGACGGCTGGATGACCGCCGACCGCACCCGCGGCTACGCCCACTGCGGCGACTGGGAACCCGTCTCGCTGCCCGACACGGCCGGGCACGTGCGCCGCGTGCACGAGCTCGGCGTGCGCTACCTGCTCTGGTACGCACTGCCGTTCATCGGCGAGGACAGTGCCGCCTTCCACGAGCTGGGCCGCTACGCCCTCGCCGAGGTGCCGCACCTCGGCGCGATCGTCGCCGACCCGCGCCACCCCGAGGTCCGCGACTTCCTCACCGACCGGCTCGCCCGCGCCGTCGAGGAGTGGGGCATGGACGGCCTCAAGGTCGACTTCGTCGACTGGTTCTCCCGGGCCGACGCGCCACCGGCAGGCCCCGGGGCGGACTGCGCGAGCGTCGACGAGGGCGTGGAACGCCTCCTCGCCGCCATCCGCCGCCGGATCACCGCCGCCAACCCCGAGGCGATGGTCGAGCACCGCCAGCCGTACGTCAGCCCGGGCCTGTGGCCGTACGTCACCATGGTCCGCGCCACCGACTGCCCGCTCAGCCCGCAGGAGAACCGGCAGCGGACCGTCGACCTGCGGCTCGCCGCCGGGCCCGTCCCGGTCCACTCCGACATGCTGATGTGGCACCCGGCCGAGCCGCCCGAGCAGATCGCCTGCCACCTCATCAACGTGCTGTTCGCCGTCCCCCAGGTGTCCGTCGACCTCGCCGCGCAGAGCGACGCCCAGCGCGAGGCGCTCGCCTTCTGGCTCGGCGTCTTCCGCACGCACCTCGCCACCCTGCAGCTCGGCGAGCTGCGCCCGGCCCGGCCCGACCTCGGCTACCCGCTGGTCACCGCGCTCGGCGACGGCACGCGCGCGGTCGCCCGGTACGCGGCACTGCCGGTGGACGCCTCCGGCGACGGCTGGCACACCCTGCTGGTCGCCAACGCCGACGCCGACCCGGACGTCCGGCTGACGGGCGGCAGCGGTGCGGCCGCCGTCACCGTGCAGGACGCCCGGGGGCGTATCGTCCGGCAGGGCGAGGTCGAACTCGGCGGGGCGGACGTGATCGGAGTGCCGCGCGGCGGACTGCTGACCCTGCGCCGCCGTTGACCCACCCGGGGGAGGACCCGATGCCCGAGCGAGCCCACCCGCCGCGCCGTGGCGCCGCCACCATCGAGGAGGTCGCCCGGGCCGCCGGGGTCTCCCGGCAGACCGTGTCCAACGCGCTCAACGCCCCGCACCGGGTCCGCCCGGAGACCCTGGCCCGGGTGACCGCGGCGATCCGCGAACTCGGCTACCGGCCGGACCAGTCGGCCCGCTCGCTGCGCAGCGGCGCCCGGCACGCCCTCGGCTACCTCGCCCCGGTGGACGACCCCTTCGACCCCAACCCGCTGATGGCCGGCTTCCTGGAGGCCCTGGTCGACGCGGCCGGGGAGCAGGGCCAGCGGGTGCTGCTCTTCCGGCCCGTCCCGCCGAGGGCCGATCCGCGGTCGGCCGTCGACGAACTGGTGGCCGCCCGCCAGGTCGACGGGCTGGTGCTGGCCGACGTGCTGGCGGAGGACGCCCGGATCAGGCACGTCGCCGGGCTCGGGCTGCCGTTCGTCGCCTTCGGCCGCACCGGGCCGGCGGAGCCGCAGCACTGGGTCGACATCGCCAACGACGCGGCGATGGCCGCCGTGGTGCGCCACCTCGCGGCGCTCGGGCACCGGCGGATCGGCTACCTCGGGGCCGACGAGGAGCTGCCGTGGATGGCGGCCCGCCGGGCGGGCTTCCTGGCGCAGGCACGGCGGTCGGGGGTGTCGGCGGTGACCGTCGACCGGCCGGAGCCCGGGCCGGCCGCGGTCGCCGCCGTACGGGCGCTGCTGCGCGGCCCCGACCGGCCGACCGCCGTCGCGGCGGGCAGCGACCTGCTGGCGCTGGACGCGTACGAGGCCGTCCGGGCGGAGGGGCTGGCGGTCGGGCCGCACGGGGTCGCCGTCACCGGCTTCCACGACACGCCGCTCTGCCGCCACCTGCACCCGGCGCTGACCTCGGTGCGGCTGCCGCTGCGGGCGATCGCCGGCGCACTGGTCGGGCGGCTGCTCGGGCAGGTGCGGGGGGAGGCGGCACCGGCGACGGGGACGGAACTGGCCGCCGAGCTGGTGGTCCGGGGGAGCAGCGGCTGACCCGGTCGCCCGGCGGGTCGGGTCGGCCCGGGGCCCTGATCGACCCTGAAGCCCCGGCTCGCACCGCCGTAGAGTGGGGGACATGTTCTCCGCAGCAGTCCTGTCGCCGCCCGCACGCTGAGGCGGGTCGCCGGCGCCAGCGGCGCGCGGGCGGGCCGACACAGGCCGGCCTGACGCGCTGATCGGTCGTACCCGCAGACGCGAGACCACGACCGATCTGCTCCGTCTGGAGAACCCTTCCGTGTCGAGAACCACTCCTGTCATCATCACCCCTGCCCCCGTGACGGCGCCGCGTTCCGTGCGCCGCGGCCTGGCCTGCCTGGCGCTCGCGGGGCTCACCTGGGGCACCACCGGGGCCGCCGTGGACGTCGTCTACCGGTCCAGCGACTTCGGGCCCGCGGCCGTCTCGTTCTGGCGCTTCCTGGCCGGCGTCGCCCTGCTGCTCGCCGCCCGGGCCCTGCGCCCGGCCCGTCCCGCCGCCAGGGCCCGGCAGCCGCTGCGCCGGCGGGTGCCGCTGTTCGCGGGCACCGGCCTCGCGGCCGCCGAGTCGCGGCTGGGCAGCGGGAGTTGACGAGGCGCCGAGCCCGGGCGACCGGGCTCGGCGCCGTCAATCCCTTACGCCCGGTGGGCCGCCGGGCGCTCCGGGGAGGCCTCCGCGAGCGCCCGGGTGACGGCCTCGACGCCCTCGCGCAGCCCGTACACCGGGGTGCCCGGCTGCTGGCGCCACGAGTCGTCGATCCCGCCGGCGTCCACCGAGTCGAAGCCCAACTCGTCGATCAGCGCCCGCACCACGCGCTTGGCCGCCTCGTCGTCCCCCGCGACCGGCAGGGCCAGGCGCTCCGGGTCGCCCGCCGGGCGGGGGCGGTCCAGCAGGTCCTGCGCGTAGGTGCCGTTGAACGCCTTCACCACCGGGTGGCCCAGGTGCTGTTCCGTCCAGCGGCTCTCCGTCAGGCCGCCGTCCTCGATCGCGTCGATCCGGCCGTCCCGCTCACGGGGGTAGTAGTTGCCGGTGTCGATCACCACCGCCCCCTCGGCCGCCCCGTCGAACAGCCCGGCGGGCAGCCCCGGGACCGCCTTCAACGGCACCGTCACCACCACGACCTCCGCGCCCCGCGCGGCTTCCGTCGCGGGCACCGCCGTCGCGCCCGTCTCCTCCACCAGCGCCTTCAGCGACTCCGGCCCGCGCGAGTTCGCCACCGCGACCTGGTGCCCGAGCGCGGTCAGCCGCCGGGTCAGGTTGCCGCCGATGTTGCCCGCGCCGATGATGCCGATCTTCATGGGAAACCCCTCGTCTGCGAGTGGTGCACGCTCTACGCAAGGCGCCAACCGGCCGGCGGGCGGTTCTGTTCCCGTCCCGGCGGCGTGCTGGAATGGCGTCCACCATGAACGCACTTGCCGAGCTCGTCCAGGGACTCCCCGCCGCATTCGCCGCCGCGCCGTGGCCAGGGCGGATCGACGCCTGCTGCTGCCGGGAGGCCGTCGTCGGTGCGCTCCTGCGAGTGCCCAGGGAACGGCTCGGGCCGGACGAGCTCGGGGTGTACGGGGCCTCCGTGCTGAACACGATGGGCGCGCCGGCCGACCTGCGGTACTTCGCGCCGAGGCTGCTCCAGCTCTCGCTCTCCGGTGAACTCGCTTACCCCGAGCTGGAGTTGATCTGCCACAAGCTCGCCCGGGCGGGCTGGCGGGACTGGCCCGAGGCGGCGTACCTGCGGCGGCTGTTCGACGCCCTGTGGGCGGAGGTGCTGGCCTCCGCCGACGAGCGGCGGGACGCCGACGCGGTGCTCTGCGCGCTGGCCGCCGCCGAGGGGTGCGTCGATCGGCGGCTGGCCGCGTGGGAGCGGCTGGAGAGCCCGAGCGCCGTCGCGCGGCTGTACGGGCTCGTGACGGCGACCGGGCTGGAGCCGCGGAACGGGTACTGGTGGAAGGACGGCCCCGCGTACCGGGCGTTCGCCGCCTGGCTGCGCGGGGACGGGCTCCGCGCAGCCGTCGCGGAGGCCGTCGGCCGGACGGACGACGAGCTCGCCCTGGAGCGGCTGTTCGTCCTGCACGACGCCCTGGCGGGTGCGGCGTGAGCTACTCGAAGCGGGTGGGGTCGCCGGCGCCGTAGCGGATGATCTCGGGCTCGCCGGAGGAGAAGTCGACGACGGTGGTGGGTTCGGTGCCGCAGTCGCCCGAGTCGACGACGGCGTCCAGGACGTGGTCGAGCCGTTCCTTGATCTCCCAGCCCTGGGTCATCGGCTCGTCCTCGTCGGGGAGGACCAGGGTGCTGGAGAGCAGCGGTTCGCCGAGGGCGGCGAGCAGGGCGCGGGTGACGGTGTGGTCGGGGATGCGGACGCCCACGGTCTTCTTCTTCGGGTGCATCAGGCGGCGGGGCACCTCCTTGGTGGCGGGGAGGATGAAGGTGTAGCTGCCCGGGGTCGCGGCCTTGACGGCGCGGAAGACGTTGTTGTCGAGCTGGACGAACTGCCCCAGCTGCGCGAAGTTCTCGCAGACCAGGGTGAAGTGGTGGCGCTCGTCGAGGCGCCGGATCGAGCGGATCCGGTCGAGGCCTTCGCGGTTGTCGAGCCGGCAGCCGAGGGCGAAGCAGGAGTCGGTCGGGTACGCGATGAGGGAGCCGGAGCGGAGGCTGTCGGCCACGGTGCTGATGGTGCGCGGCTGGGGGGACTCGGGGTGCACGTCGAAGTACTTGGCCATTGGCCGACCCTACGGGATCCGGGCCGCCGGCGGGCGCTGCCCGGCCCGGGCGGGTCCTTCCCCGCCCGGGCCGGACAGTGGGGTCAGTCGAGGTCGTCGCCGAAGTCGGGCCGCAGGCCCATGGCGAACTGGATCTCGTCGTTGCTGGTGCCGGCCGCGACCATCGGCCAGACCATGGCGTCCTGGTGGACGATGAAGTCGATGACGACCGGGCGGTCGTCGATCGCCATCGCCTGCTCGATGACGGCGTCCAGGTCCTCGGGGCGCTCGCAGCGCAGGCCGACGCAGCCCATCGCCTCGGACAGCTTGACGAAGTCGGGGATCCGGGTCGCCCCCGTGCCGGAGTGCAGGGCGGTGTTGGAGTAGCGCTGGTTGTAGAACAGCGTCTGCCACTGGCGGACCATGCCGAGGGAGCCGTTGTTGATGACGGCGACCTTGATCGGGATGCCGTTGAGGGCGCAGGTGACGAGTTCCTGGTTGGTCATCTGGAAGCAGCCGTCGCCGTCGATGGCCCACACCGGGGTGTCGGGGCGGCCGGCCTTGGCGCCCATGGCGGCGGGGACGGCGTAGCCCATGGTGCCGGCGCCGCCGGAGTTGAGCCAGGTGCCGGGCTTCTCGAAGCGGATGAACTGCGAGCTCCACATCTGGTGCTGGCCGACGCCGGCGGCGTAGATGGCGTCGGGGCCGACCTTCTGGCCGATGCGCTCGATGACCTGTTGGGGGGAGAGCCGGCCGGCGGGGGCGGGTTCGTGGCCCAGCGGGTAGGTGCGCTTCCACTGGTCGAGCTTGTCCCACCAGTCGGCGTAGTCGCCCTTGTGGCCGGCGTCGAACTCGGCCTGGACGGCGACGATCAGGTCGGCGAGGACCTCGCGGGCGTCGCCGACGATCGGGACGTCGGCGGGGCGGTTCTTGCCGATCTCGGCGGGGTCGATGTCGGCGTGGACGACCTTGGCGTGCGGGGCGAAGCTGTCGAGCCGGCCGGTGACGCGGTCGTCGAAGCGGGCGCCGAGGGTGAACAGCAGGTCCGACTTCTGCAGCGCGGTGACGGCCGGGACCGAGCCGTGCATGCCGGGCATGCCCAGGTGCTGCGGGTGGCTGTCCGGGAAGGCGCCCAGCGCCATCAGCGTGGTGACCACCGGCGCGCCGGTCAGCTCGGCCAGGATCCGCAGCTCGGCGGTGGCCTGCGCCTTGATCACTCCGCCGCCGACGTAGAGCACCGGGCGCTTGGCGGAGACCAGCATCTTCGCGGCCTCGCGGATCTGCTTGGCGTGCGGCTTGGTCACCGGACGGTAGCCGCGGACGGAGGCGGGGGCGGGGTGCCGGTACGTCGTCCGGCCCTGCAGGGCGTCCTTGGTGATGTCGACCAGGACGGGGCCGGGGCGGCCGGTGGCGGCGATGTGGAAGGCCTCGGCGATCACCTGCGGGATCTCGTCGGGGTCCGTGACCAGGTAGTTGTGCTTGGTGATGGGCATCGTGATGCCGCAGATGTCCGCCTCCTGGAAGGCGTCCGTCCCGATCATGGACGACGGCACCTGGCCGGTGATGGCCACGATCGGCACGGAGTCCATGTACGCGTCGGCGATCGGGGTGACCAGGTTGGTCGCGCCGGGGCCGGAGGTGGCCATGCAGACCCCGACCCGGCCGGTGGCCTGGGCGTAGCCGGTGGCGGCGTGGCCGGCGCCCTGCTCGTGCCGGACCAGGATGTGGCGGACCTCGGCGGAGTCCATCAGCGGGTCGTACGCAGGGAGGATGGCCCCGCCCGGGATGCCGAAGACGGTGTCCACCCCGACCTCTTCGAGGGAGCGGATCAACGCCTCGGCCCCGGTCACCCCGGCCGCCGGGGCGGCGTCCTCCGGGCTGACGGCCTCCGGACTGACGGCCTCCAGGGCGGGGGACTCCAGGGCGGCGTCCTCCGGGGCGGGCGCGGCGAACGTGCTGAGCTGGGACATGCTGACAACCTCTCGGTTTCGTCGACGAGTTGGTCCCGTGGGACCGGGTGGTGTCCACGGCCGGGGCCGCCGCGGTGGGCGGCGGCCGGGTCGGCCGTGGACGTCGTGTCGGGAAACCGGGGCAGCAGGGTCTCTCTCCGCGCCGGTCGTCGGTCGTCGCGGTCTGAGGGGTGACTCAGCGCTGGGTGCGACGCCGCACCGTCAGGAAGCGGTGGCCGGAAGGGCGTTGTCCGGCCCCGCGGGGGAATCGTCCCGCGTGTCAGCCCTTCCGCGCGGACGCGCGCCGGGTGAACAGCAGGAAGAGCAGGGCCAGGGCGCCGATGCCCGAGGCCAGGCCGTACACGGTCGTGGCGCCGGCGCCGAGGGCGGCACCGCCGATGATGCTGCCGAGGCCGATGCCGAGGTAGATGCCGGAGGAGTTGAGCGAGATCACCAGCGGCGCCTCCTGCGGGGCGACCTCGATCAGCCGGTGCTGCTGCGGGGGCGTCTGGGACCAGCTGCTGCCGCCCCAGAGCATGCACAGCAGGCCGACCAGCGGCTTGACGTCGGCGTCGGTGGAGGCCAGCCAGGCGAGCGCGCCGAGCGCGACCGCCATCACGGCGCAGCCGACGATCAGGACGTTGGTGGAGCCCCAGCGGTCGGTGGCGTGGCCGGCGGCGAGGTTGCCGATCACCGCGCCGATGCCGTACAGGAAGAGCATCCAGAGCACGCCGCTCTCGGGGATCTGGACGGCGTCCAGCATCGGCACGGCGTAGGCGTACGGCACGTAGGTGGCGCACATGCCGAGCACGGTGAGCGGCAGCACGGCGAGCACGGCCGGGCGGCGCAGCACGGCCATGCGGGTGCGCAGCGGCACCCGGGCGGCGCCGGGGAGCCACGGCATGATCAGCCGGAGTATGACCGCGACGAACAGGCAGAGCCCGGCGACGATCCCCAGGGCGGTGCGCCAGCCGAACCAGTGGCTGGCGGCGTTGCCGAGCGGCACGCCGAGGGCGGTGGCGATGGTGAGGCCGCCGATGACCACGGCGAGGGCGCGGGCCCGCAGTTCGGGCCGGACGAGGGAGGCGCTGACGGCGCCGGCGTTGGGGGTGTACGAGGCGGCGCCGGCGGCGGCGAGGATCCGGCTGATGATCAGCACGGCCATGTTGGGGGCCAGTGCGGAGCCGAGGTTGGCGATGCCGAGGGTGAAGAGGGCGCCGATCAGCAGGGTGCGGCGGGGAAGCCGGGCGAGCAGGGTGGCCAGGACGGGGGAGAGGATCGCGTAGGCGGCGGCGAAGACGGTGATCGACTGGCCGGCGGTGGCGGAGGAGACGTGGAGGTCCTTGGCCATGGAGGGGAGGAAGCCGGCCACCACGAAGGCGTCCGTGCCGACCGCGAAGGTGCCCAGGGCGAGGACGAGGGTGGACGAGAGTCCGCCCTGGGGTGGTGTGCCGGGCTCGGCCGCGGCCTTCCGGTCGGTCGGAACCGAGACACTGGACATCCGGATTCTCCTTGCAGTTCGGTCGGGGTTCGGTCCGGGCACGTTCCGGCGGCCCGGTCGGGTGGTCGGGTGGTCGGGGTCAGCCCGTCATGCGGGCGTAGTGGCGTCGGGTACGGGCGGCGGCGCCGCCGGGGGCGGAGGCCATCAGGTCGGCCACCGTCTGCCCGGCGAGCTCGCGGCGCCAGGCCAGTTCGGCCCGGCGCATCGCGGTGGCGATCCCGCAGGGGCTGCGGAACTCCCGTTCGGGGGCTCCGCCGCCCTCGGCGCGCTGGCGGATCTCGGTGCAGCGGAAGGCGTCCTCGGGGCCCTCGATGGCGGTGACGACGTCCATCAGCGAGATCCGCTCCGGCGGCCGGGCCAGCCGGAAGCCGCCCTTGATGCCGGGGGTGGAGCTCAGGATGCCGGCCCGGACCAGGGCCTGGAGGCGCTTGGTCAGGTAGGCCGGCGGCAGGTCGAACCAGGCTGCCAGCCGGGCTGTCGGCACCGGTTGCTCGCTGTCGAGCCAGGCCAGTGTGAGGCAGCAGTGGAGGCCCCATTCGACCCCTTCGCCCATCCGCATAACCAGGACGATACACATCCAGGTTCCGCCCGCGCAGGTCGGGAGCGGGATCGGCCGAAAGTATGTCAAGTTGCGGTCAGGGCAGGCCATTGCGGACCTGTCGGGCCGTCAGGTACAACAAGCGCTAGGGCCGGAGGACGACCCGGGTGCCGTGCAGTTCGCCGCGTTCCATCCGTCCGTGGACCTCGGCGGCGGCGCTCAGCGGGAGGGTCTCGACGGCCCGGGGCCGCAGCCGTCCGGCCGCGAGCAGGCGGTTGAGGGTGGCGGCGGCCTCGGCCAGTTCGGTGCCGGTCGCGTGCGAGATGACGAAGCCGGCGATCGAGCAGTCCTTCATGTACAGCGGCCCGACCGGGAGGACCGGCCGCGAACGGGCGCCGGCCAGCAGGACGATGCGTCCGCGCGGGGCGAGCAGGTCGACGGCGGCGGCCAGGTCGTTCTCGCCGGAGGTGTCGAGGTGGAGGTCGACGCCGCCCGGGCAGGCGCGGGTGAGGCGCTCGGCGAGCTCGGGGTCGCGGTAGTCCAGGGCCTCGGCGGCGCCCAGCGCGCGGCAGTGGTCGAGGTCGCGGGCGGAGGCGGTGGCGACCACCCGGGCCCCGGCTTCGACGGCGAGGGTGACCAGCGCGGAGCCGACGTTCCCGGCGGCGCCGGCCACCAGGACGGTCTCGCCGGCCCGCAGGCGGCCGTGCGTGAACAGCCCGAGGTAGGCGGTCGCGCCCGGGTGGACGACGGCGACGGCGTCCTCGGGGCGCACGCCAGGAGGGAGGTGGTAGAGGCGGTCGGCGGGGACGACGGCCTGTTCGGCGGCGGCGCCCTGGCGCCCGCCGTGGCCCAGGCTGTTGGTCCAGACCCGGTCGCCCACGGCGAAGCCGGCGGTGCCGGGACCGGTCGCCGCGACGGTGCCGACGAGGTCGCGGCCGATCACGAACGGGAACGGGAGGGGGGTGCGGAAGAGCCCCGAACGGACGAAGGTGTCCACCGGGTTGACGGTGGTGGCGGTGACGTCGACCAGGACGTCGGTCGGTCCCGGCCGGGGGGTGGGCAGTTCGCCGTACCGGATGTTCTCGGGGCCGCCGAGGGTCTCGATGAAGGCTGCTCGCATGATCGGAGAGTCTTCCACCGGGCCGCGCGCGGAGGCGCCGACACGGTGATTGTTCGTCAACTCGCCGGAACCGCTTCACGTGAGGGCCGCCGGCGGGACGGGTCGGCGGGCCGCGGGCGGCCGCGTCCGCTCCGTTTGCGGGTCGGCCGGAGGGCGGTTTCGCCTGCTCAGGCGGCCTGTCCGGTGGTCCCGCCATAGGTCTCTACCGCAGTCGTGTGGTCGGTGCACCTGGGCCGGGTGCGGATCCTCCGTTTACCGTCGAACCATTCGGAGGAGACGGCTGCCATGCGGAGGTTGGTCCACGTGCGCGACTTTGACCTGCACATGATCGATACGGGAACGCCAGGGCGCGCGCCGGTGCTCGGCAGTTCCCACGACATCGTCCTCTCCGAGCTCTGTGCGGTGCTGTTCGCCTCGCTGCCCCGGTCCGACCAGCGCCGCAAGGGCGTGGAGTACCTGCGCGGGCTGCTGGGCGCGCAGGGCCGCAAGTCGGTCCGCAACATCGCGCGGCTGATCGGCGGCCAGGCCACGGAGCAGAACCTGCACCACTTCATCAGCAGCTCCACCTGGGACTGGGACCCGGTCCGCGCGGCGCTGGCCCAGTACGTGACGGCCGTCGCGCCGCCGCAGGCGTGGGTGGTGCAGCAGACCGTCATCCCGAAGGCGGGGGAGCACTCGGTGGGCGTGGACCGCCGGTTCATCTCCTCGCTCGGCCAGGTGCTCAACGCCCAGCAGGCGGTGGGCGTCTGGTCGGCGTCCGAGGAGGCGAGCATGCCGGTCAACTGGCGGCTGCACCTGTCCCGGGCGTGGCTCGACGACGTCCCCCGGCGCAGCCAGGCGTCCATCCCGGCGAGCGTGAACACCCGGACCCTGGGCGACTGCGCGGTCGAGGCGGTGCTGGAGCTGACCCGCTCCTGGGGCCTGCCCACCCTGCCGGTGGTGATGGACGTGCGGGAGCTGGACGGCATGAAGGCGGTGCGGCGGCTGCGGGCGGCGGGGGTGCCGTTCGTCGTCCGGATCAACAGCACGCTGCCGCTGAGCCCGGCCGAGGGCGGGCCGACCGGGCACGGCGCGGAGGCGCTGCCGGCCCACCGGATCATCGGGGCGTGCCGGGACCGCCGGCGGGTGGTGACCTGGACGGACCACGGGCCGGAGGGCGCGCCGCACGCCGCCCTGGTCGGCGCCGTCCGGGTCCGGACGGCGGCCGGCGCGGCCCGCACCCTGCGCTCGTCCGGGCGTCCGGGCGGCGGCGCGGGCGACGACCTGCTGCTGCTCGGCGCGGGCACCCCCGGCCGGCGGTGGCCGCAGGAGCTGTGGCTGGCCGACGTGCCGCACGCCTCGCCCGCCCAGCTGTTCCGGCTGAGCCTGCTGACCGGGCGGGTCGAGCGGGACTTCCACGAGATCGCCGACCGCACCGGCGTGCGCGACTACACCGGCCGCTCCTTCAACGGCTGGCACCGCCACGTCACGCTGGCCTCGGCCGCCCACGCGGTCGCGGCCCTCGCCCACGGCGGCGGCCGCTCCCCGCGCCGGGTCGGCTGAGGCCTCGGGCGCGCGACCTGCTCACTCCGGCGGCGGGCCGTCCTGGGTGAGCAGGTCGCGGACGCGGGAGAGCCGCAGGGCGAGCTGGACTTCGAGCGCCTGGGCCGGGTCCTGCCAGTTGGGGCCGATCAGTTCGCCGATCCGCTCCAGCCGGCGGGCGACGGTGTTCGGGTGGACGTGCAGCTTCTGGGCGGCCCGGGTCGGGCTGCCGCCGGTCTCGAAGTAGGCGTCCAGGGTGCGGCCGAGGTCGGTGAACCGCTGCCGGTCGTAGTCGAGCACCGGGCCGATCACCGAGTCGACGAAGGGGCGGACGTCCCGCTTCCCGGCGAGCAGGACGCCGAGGAAGCCCAGCTCCCCGGGGGAGGCCGAGCAGCCGGTGCTGCCGAGGGCGATCATCGCGTCGAGGCAGCGCAGGGCCTCCTGGTGGCAGTGGAACACCGAGGCGGCGTCGGTGACCGGCCCGGCCCCGGCCACCGTGACGGGTTCGCTGAGCAGCGGGGCGAGTTCGTTCAGGACGGTCCGGGCGGCGGCGCCGGCGTCGGTGCCGGGCAGCAGCAGGACGACGTTGCCGTCGTGGGCGACCCGCAGGCCCTTCAGCCGCGGGGCCAGCGCCATGAGCAGGGCACAGGCCCGGCCGACCGCGCGGGTGTCGGGGCGGGCGACCACCACGACGTGCGGTGCGCTCAGGTCGAGGCCCAACCGGCGGGCGCGTTCCTCCAGCTGCTGCGGCGGGCGCTTGGTGCCGGAGAGCAGGTCCTCCAGCAGCTCGTCGTGGGCGCGGCCCTGGGTGACGGTGGCGTCGCCGGTGCGCAGCAGCTGCACCGCCACGGCCTGGGCGGTGAGTTGCAGCAGTTCGTCGGTGTCGGGGGCGGCGTCGGGCCCGGGCCGGCACACCAGGGTGCCGAGCACCTCGCCGCCGGCGGTGACCGGGACGGCCCGCAGGCCGTCGGCGGTGTCCACCGGGCGCCCGGCGGCCTGCGCGCCCGCGGCGGCGGGGGCCGTTTCGGGCAGCCGGCCGACGCTGGTCAGGACGGTGCCGTCGGCGGCGTGGATCCGCAGCCCGTCGCCCAGTTGCCGGCTCGCGGCCTCGGCGACCCCGTACAGGTCGCTGTCGGTCAGCGCCCGTTCGGTCAACTCGCGCTGCAGCAGGCGCTGTTCGCGCAGGTCGCGGAGGGCGGTGACGGTGCGGTCGTGCTCCTCGCTCAGCTGGCGGGCGGCGGCCGCGGTCTCCTCCAGCTGCTGGGTGCGCAGGACGGCCAGCCCGGCGAGTTCGCCGAGCAGGTTCATGGTGGAGATCTCCTCCGGCGTGAAGTGCCGCACGTTGCGGTCGGCGACGTAGAGCGCGCCGTAGGAGTCCGGGCCGTGGCTCAGCGGGACGGCCATCAGGGCGCGCAGCGCCTCGGCGCGGACCACGTCGTCGATCGCGTGGGTGTGGCGGATCCGCTGGTCGACGAGGTAGTCCGGGGTCCACATCGGGGTCAGTCCGGCGACGGCGGCGTGGCCGAGGCCGGCGCCGTCGGTCAGCCGCAGGCCCACGTTGAGGGCGGAGGTGTGGCCGTCCGAGGCCCGGACGTAGGACTGGCCGTCCTGCTCCCCGGGGAAGCTGACGCAGGCCATGTCGGCGCCGAGGAGCAGCCGGGCGCGGCGGGTGACGACCTTGAGCACCTCGTCCAGGGTGTTCGGGACGAGGAGGTCCCGGGCGGTGTCGAGCAGCGCGGACAGCCCGGCCTCGCGCTGCTGGCGGCCCCGGCGCTGGGCGCAGATGCCGAGTCCGAGCCGGACGGCCTGCTCCAGGGCCGCCGCCTCGGCCTGCCCGGCGCCCTCGCGGGCGGCCTCGGCGGGCAGCGACTCGATGCGGGCCGCCGGGGCCTCGGCCACGAGCAGGCTCAGTACGGACAGTGCGTCGGGCCGCTTGCGGGCCTCCTGTTCGGTCATGTCCCATCCCTGCCTGTGCGCCGAGGTCGTCGGTTCGGCATGTCGGTTTGGCATGTCGCAGTCGAATGATGATGTGTTTATCACGTCACTTTGTGTGGATGGCAGGCGATTTCACAGTTCGGACGGTGGAGCCCACCTCCCGGGGCGCCCTCCGATGTGGTGCCGGGCCACCTTCCCGCCACCCCCGCCGATGGGGCCGGCCCGGGCGCGGACGGTGGTCCGCCCACCCCCGGGGTGTGCCGGGACCACCGGGGAACGGCGGCATCTGACGGAGTCTGCCGTCACCTGATGGAGTATCCGCCCACCTGACGGAGTGCGGCGGCCGGCGTTGGCGGGGCGGGAGGGCGCGGCCCAGGATCGGGACCGACCAGTGCCATCCGCAGCCTCTCCACGACGCCCCCCGTGCGCGCCGCCGAGCCGACGCACCTTCGCCCCGGGAGACACCCATGGCCACCGCCCTGTCCACGCTGCTGTCCCGGCCGGCACTCCACCAGCCGGACTGGGGCGACCACGAGCAACTGCCCGAGATCAAGGACCGGTTGGCCGGCCTGCCGCCACTGGTCGGCCCGGCCGACGTGCGGCGGCTGCGCGCGGTGCTGGCCGAGGTCGCGGCCGGGCGGGCCCAGGTGGTGCAGATCGGCGACTGCGCCGAGGACCCGGCGGAGTGCACCGCGGAGGACGTCGCCCGCAAGGCCGGACTGCTGGACGTGCTGGCCGGCATCGTCACGATGGCCACCCACCGCCCGGTCGTCCGGGTCGGCCGGATGGCCGGCCAGTTCGCCAAGCCCCGCTCCAGCGACACCGAGCGGGTCGGCGGCGTCGACATCCCGGTGTTCCGCGGCCACCTGGTCAACAGCCCCGAACCCGACCCGGAGCTGCGCCGCCCCGACCCGCAGCGGCTGCTGCACTGCTACTGGGCGGCGGCCGAGGCGATGACCCACCTCGGCTGGCCGGACCCGGACCGCCGCTCGCCGCTCAGCGCGCCGGTCTGGACCAGCCACGAGGCGCTGCTGCTCGACTACGAACTGCCGCTGATCCGGCAGGTCGGCTACACCGAGAGCATGCTGACCTCCACGCACTGGCCGTGGATCGGCGAGCGAACCCGCGACGTGACCGGCGCCCACGTCGCGATGCTCGCCTCGGTCGCCAACCCGGTCGCGTGCAAGGTCGGCCCCGGCATGACGCCCGAGGAACTGCTGGCCCTGTGCGAGCGGCTCGACCCGCGCCGCGAGCCCGGCCGACTCACCCTGATCGCCCGGATGGGCGCCGAGGCGGTCGCCGACCGGCTGCCCCCGCTGGTCCGGGCCGCCCGGCTGGCCGGCCACCCCGTCATCTGGCTCACCGACCCGATGCACGGCAACACCGTGACCGCGCCCGGCGGGCTGAAGACCCGGTTCGTCGAGACCGTCGTCCGGGAGGTCCAGCGCTTCCGGTACGCCGTCCGTTCCGAGGGCGGCGTGGCCGGCGGCCTGCACCTGGAGACCACGCCCGACGACGTCACCGAGTGCGCCCACGACGCCTCGGGGGCGGCGCAGGTGGGCGACAAGTACACCAGCTTCTGCGACCCCCGGCTCAACCCCGGCCAGGCCATCACCGTGGTCTCCGCCTGGGAGGGCTAGACGGCGTCGCAGCGGCACACCACCACACCCAGAGCAACGGGCCGGCCTCGCGCCGGCCTCGAGGGAGGTCCGGCAGTGACGAACACGATCGCCCTGGTCACCGGGGCAGCAGGCGGCATCGGCGCGGCCGTGGTCCGCGCCCTCGCCGAACAGGGCACCACCGTGGCCGCGCTGGACCGCGACGAGGAGGGCCTGCGCGCGATGGCGGACGCCCTCGCCGCGGACGGCCTGCGGGCCGAGCCGTACCCGGTGGACGTCAGCGACCACCGGGCCGTCGAGCAGACCGTCGACCGCGTGGAGCGCGAACTCGGCCCGGTGGACCAGCTGGTCAACGCCGCCGGGATCCTTCGGCTCGGCGAGGTCCGCGACTTCAGCGTCGAGGACTGGACGGCCACCTTCGCCGTCAACGTCAACGGCGTCTTCCACGTCTCCCGGGCGGTGATCGACCGGATGATCCCGCGCCGGCGCGGCGCCGTCGTCACCGTCGCCTCGAACGCCGCCAGCACCCCGCGCACCGAGATGGCCGCCTACGCCGCCTCCAAGGCCGCCGCGACGATGTTCACCAAGAGCCTCGGCCTGGAGGTCGCCAAGTACGGCATCCGCTGCAACCTGGTCGCCCCCGGCTCCACCGACACCCCGATGCTCAGCTCGATGTGGCACGACGAGACCGGCCCCCGGAACACCCTGCGGGGCCGCCCGGACGCGTTCCGGGTCGGCATCCCGCTCAACAAGCTGGCCCGCCCCGCCGACATCGCCGCCGCCGTGCTCTTCCTGCTCTCCGACGCGGCCGGCCACATCACCCTGCACGACCTCACCGTCGACGGCGGCGCGAGCCTCGGCGCCTGAGCCCCTCCGTCCGTCCGCCCAACGGCCGGGCCGCTGTGGCCGACCCCCACCGGCCGCAGCGGCCCAACTCGCCCCTTTCCCAGGAGAGTCCATCCCCATGGCAGGCATTCCGCCCATCGCGCCGTACCCGATGCCGACCGCCGGCGAACTGCCCGACAACACCGTGTCGTGGACCGTCCACCCGGACCGCGCGGTGCTGCTCGTGCACGACATGCAGCGCTACTTCCTGCGCCCCTTCCCGGCGGACGCCTCCCCCGGCGGGGAACTGCTGCGCAACGCCGCGCTGCTGCGCCGCCGCGCCGCCGAACTCGGCGTGCCCGTCGCGTACACCGCCCAGCCCGGCGGCATGACCCCCGAACAGCGCGGCCTGCTGCGGGACTTCTGGGGCCCGGGCATGCGGGTCGACCCGGCCGACCGCGAGGTGGTCGAGCCGCTCACCCCGCAGCCGGGCGACTGGCTGCTCACCAAGTGGCGCTACAGCGCCTTCTTCCGCTCCGACCTGCTCCAGCGGATGCGCGAACACGGCCGCGACCAGCTGGTGCTGTGCGGCGTGTACGCGCACGTCGGCGTGCTGATGACGGCCGTCGACGCGTTCACCAACGACATCCAGCCGTTCCTGGTCGCCGACGCCGTCGCGGACTTCTCCGCCGCCGACCACCGGCTCGCCCTGGAGTACGCCGCCGCGCGCTGCGCCAAGCTGACCACCGCCGAGGAGACCTTCGCATGACCGACCGGACGACGGAGCGGACGACAGAGGCGCTGCTGCGCCGGGTGCTCGTCGAGCAGCCGCCCGCCTTCGCCCTGCTGCACCGGCCCGAGACCACCGGCCCCGGCAGCCTGGACGTCCTGTTCGGCGAGGTCGCCGCCGCGCGCACCCTGGCCGAGGTCCCGCTGGCCGGGCCCGCCGGCGCCGCCGGCCCGGACGTGCTGCTGCTGGTCCCGTACCGGCAGCTCGCCGAGCGCGGCTTCGAGGCCCCGGACGACGGCGCCCCGCTGCTCGCCATGACGGTCGCCGAGCACGCCGTCGTCCCCCTGGCCGAGGCGCTGGCGCTGATCCCGGACCGGCCCACCGCGCTGACCGGCGCCCGCTTCGACCTGGCCGACGAGGAGTACGCCGACATCGTCCAGCGGGTCGTCGCCGAGGAGATCGGCCGGGGCGAGGGCGCCAACTTCGTCCTCCGCCGCTCCTTCCTGGCCGAGATCACCGACTACACCGTGCCCGCCGCGCTGGCCTTCTTCCGCCGGCTCGCCGAGCGCGAGGCGGGCGCCTACTGGACCTTCGTGGTGCACACCGGGGAGCGGACCTTCGTCGGCGCCAGCCCGGAGCGGCACCTGAGCCTCGTCGACGGCGTCGCCGTGATGAACCCGATCAGCGGCACCTACCGCTACCCGGCCTCCGGCCCGACCCTGAGCGGCGTGATGGACTTCCTCGCCGACCGCAAGGAGACCGACGAGCTCTACATGGTGGTCGACGAGGAGCTCAAGATGATGGCCCGGATCTGCCCGGGCGGCGGCCGGGTCGTCGGCCCCTACCTCAAGGAGATGGCCCGGCTCGCGCACACCGAGTACCTGATCGAGGGCCGCACCGACCGCGACCCGCGCGAGATCCTGCGCGAGACGCTGTTCGCCCCCACGGTCACCGGCAGCCCGCTGGAGAGCGCCGCCCGGGTCATCCGCCGCTACGAACCCGCCGGGCGCGGCTACTACAGCGGCGTGGCGGCGCTGATCGGGCGGGACGGGCGCGGCGGGCGCACGATGGACTCCGCGATCCTGATCCGCACCGCCGACATCGACGCCGCCGGCCGGATCCGGATCGGCGTCGGCGCCACCCTGGTGCGCCACTCCGACCCGGCCTCCGAGGTCGCCGAGACCAGGGCCAAGGCGGCCGGCCTGCTCGCCGCGCTGGAGGGCGGCGGCCGGACCGGCTTCGCCGACCACCCGCAGGTCCGGGCCGCCCTGGCGGGCCGCAACACCGGCATCGCGGACTTCTGGCTGGCCGACGGCCCGGACCGCGGCCGGGAACTGGCCGAACTCGCCGGGCGCCGGGTCTTGGTGGTCGACGCCGAGGACACCTTCACCGCCATGATCGGCCACCAACTCCGGTCCCTCGGACTCGAGGTGACGATCAGTCGGTTCGACCGGCCGTACGCCTTCGAGGGTTACGACCTGGTCGTGATGGGCCCGGGGCCCGGCGACCCGCAGCGGGTCGACCACCCCAAGATCGCCCATCTGCGCGCCGCGGTGGCCGAGTTGCTCGACCGGCGGCTGCCGTTCGTCGCGGTCTGCCTCAGCCACCAGGTGCTGGCCGCCCGGCTCGGCCTGCCGCTGCGCCGCCGCGACGTCCCCAACCAGGGCGTGCAGCGCGAGATCGACCTGTTCGGCGCCCGGGAGCTGGTCGGCTTCTACAACACCTTCGCCGCGACCAGCCCGCGGGACACCGTCGAGGTGCCCGGCGTCGGCACCGTCGAGGCCAGCCGCGACCGGCGGACCGGCGAGGTGCACGCCCTGCGCGGCCCGCACTTCGCGTCCATGCAGTTCCACGCCGAGTCGGTGCTCACCCAGGACGGGCCCCGGATCACCGGCGGCCTGATCGCCGGCGTCCTGCGGGCCGCCGCCCTTCCCCTGGCCCGGTAGTTCCCCGTCCGGCGACGCGGAAGGCGTGGACCCCGCCCGGGGCCCACGCCTTCCGTGCTGTGCGGTGCGGTGCTTACGCCTCTTCGGCCGCCAGCTCCCGGGCCAGCTCCAGCCGCTTCACCTTGGTGGTGGCGGTGTGCGGCAGCTCGTCCAGCCGGCGCTGCACCGGCGGTGCCAGCGCGGGCAGGCCGGCCACCGCGCGGTTCCACCGGTCGACGTCGAGCGGTCGGTCGTCCCGGGTGCAGACCACCGGTATCGGCGCCCGGTCCCCGCCCGGGACGATGATCACCTCCAGCAGCTCGGGCAGCCGAGTGAACAGCTTGTCCTCCAGGTCGAGGGTGCTGTTGATGCCCGGGATCTCGTCGACCTCGCGGTCCAGCAGGTGCAGGCAGCCCCACCGGGTGCGGTAGCCGAGGTCGCCCATCCGCCACCAGCCGTCCGGCGAGAACTGGCCGTCGAAGCGCTCCTGTTCGCCGTGGTAGCCGATGATCTGCCCGCCGGTGCGCACCTCGATCCGGCCGGGGGAGTCCTTGGTCACCGGCCGGCCGTCCCGGCTGACCACCCGGACCTCGGTCATCCCGGGGAAGTTGCGGCCGACGCAGCGGCCCTCGGCGTTGGCGTTGCGGTACCGGGTGTAGGTGCGGGCGGCGACGGCGCCGGTCTCGCTCTGCCCGTACGTCTGGGCGAAGAACGGCAGGCTGCGCCGGGAGGCGCCCAGCAGGGTGTCGACGGTGCGGGGGTGGATGGCGTCGAAGGTGTTGCTGAAGCAGCGCACCTTGGCCAGCGGTTGTGCCGGGTGGTCGGCCAGCACCTCCCAGCCGAGCAGCGTGTTGGGGTGGGACTCGATCACGCCGGGCGGGATCCGGGCGAACAGCGCGGCGGCGTGCTCCGGCTCGTCGTCGCGCATGATGATCATCGGGTGGCCGCGCAGCGCGAACAGCGCGGCGCCGCTGATCATCCGGGAGTGGACGAAGGAGACGTGCACGGCGATCGGCTCGTGCCGCCCGACCGGGGCGAGCAGCACCGACTGCGGGCGGCAGCGGGCCTGGATGGTGATGCCGGTCTGGACGGTGAGCTTGGGCAGCCCGGTGGTGCCCGAGGTGTGGGTGATCAGCGCGGGCTGGTCCTGCGGCATGGTCACCGGCCTGATCCGCTCGGCCCCGGCCAGCGCGGGCAGCGAGGTGGCGCCCGGGAACTCCCCGGTGGCGACCAGCACCCGCTCGGACAGCTCGAAGACCTCGGACGGCAGCTCCTTCTCCAGCTTCGCCGCGTCGGTGAGCAGCGTCGGCCGCGACAGCCGCCCCAGCAGCCGGGCGACGGTGGTGCCGTCCAGCTTCGGGGAGAGCAGCACCGGCACCGCGCCGACCCGGGCGACGCTGTAGGCGAGCAGCGAGATGTCGAAGCCGTCCGCCTTGTGGATCACCACCCGTGCGCCCGGCCGGACGTCGGCCGCCCACAGTCGGGCGGCGAAGTCGTCGACCAGGTCGGCGACCTCGGTCAGGGTGATCCGCCGGCCCAACTCGGGGGCGATGTCGAGGTCGTGGTCGAGGTAGACCGGGTTCGCCGGGTGGCGGGCGGCCGCGCGGTCGAAGACCGTGCCCAGCCGGATGCCCCGGTTGCCGACGCGTTGCAGGAACATGCTCCTCTTTCCCTTCGATTGGTCGCACTGCGCACCCGGCGGGGCCTTGGTGCCGGACCAGCCCCAGGGCTCGTCTGACAATTCCCGCCGGGCACGCGACGCCGGGCATCCCGCCTGGACGCACCGGCGAATCGCCCAAGTACACCCAGTACGAGGACGATCCGCCGGCACGCCCAGCCGGGCGCCCAACGCCGCGCGCTGATCCGACGCGAATTGTCAGACGAGCCCTAGTGCTCGCGCAGGGCCCGGTCGACGAGGGGGCCGGCCGCCCCGGTGTAGGCGGTCGGGTCGCACAGCCGGGTGAGCTCGTCCTCGCTGAACACGCCCTTCAGCGCGGGGAGTTCGGCGAGGACCAGGGCCAGCGGCCGGTGGCCGCGGTCGGCCTCGGCGGAGGCCTCGGTGAGCAGCTGCTTCGCCTCCGCCTTGCCGAGCCGCGGCGCCAGGACGGCCGCGATCCGCTCCGAGACGACCTGACTGCCCGTCAGGTCCAGGTTGGCCCGCATCCGTTCGGGCCGGACCTCCAGGCCCTCGGCGAGCTCCACCGCGGTGTGCGCGGCGCCGCCGGTGAGCCGCAGCGCCTCGCGCAGCAGCTGCCACTCGGCGTGCCAGGCGCCGGCCGAACGCTCGTCCTCGGCCAGCAGGCACTGGGTGAGCCCGGTGGCGATCACCGGCACCTGCAGCGCGGCGCTGCGGATCAGGGTGGCGAGCACCGGGTTGCGCTTGTGCGGCATCGCGGAGGAGCTGCCCCGCCCGGCCGCGGTGGGCTCGGCGACCTCGCCGACCTCCGTCCTGGTCAGCGACTGCACGTCGATCGCGAGCTTGCCGAGGGCGCCGGCCGTGAAGGCGAGCGCGCCGGCGAGGTCGGCGATCGGGGTGCGCAGCGCGTGCCAGGGCAGCACCGGGCGGGCCAGTCCGGTCTCGGCGGCGAAGGCGGCGACCAGTCGGTCCGGGTACCCGTCCGGATCCCCGGCGTCGCCGCCGTCGATCCGGGCGTACTCCAGGTAGCCGGCGAGGGTGCCGGCGGCGCCGCCGAGCGAGACCGGGAGCTGGTCGGCGACGGCGCCGAGCCTCCGTTCGGCGTCCAGCACCAGCTGCCGCCAGCCGGCCGCCTTGAGGCCGAAGGTGGTCGGCACGGCCTGCAGGGCGAGGGTGCGGCCCGCGAGGGCGGTGTCCCGGTGGCGCCCGGCGAGGACGGCCAGCGCCCGGGCGGTGCGGGCGAGGTCGGCGCGGACGGTGCGCAGCGCGCGGGCGGCCACCAGCATCGCGCCGGTGTCCAGCACGTCCTGGCTGGTGGAGCCGCGGTGGACGTACTCGGCGGCGGCCCGGTCCTCGGCCGCCACCACCCGGGTGAACGCCCTGACCAGCCCGACCACCGGGTTGGCGGTCTCCCGGGCTTCGAGCGCGAGGGCGCGCAGGTCCAGCCGGTCCGCCCGGGCCAGCCGGGTGATGGTGTCGGCGGCGGCCCGGGGCACGGTGCCCAGGGCGGCCTGGGCCCGGGCGAGGGCCGCCTCGGCGTCCAGCATGGCCTGCAGCCAGGCCAGGTCGCTGACGGCGGCCTCGACCGGGGTCCCGGCCCGGACCGGGGAGAGCAGGCCGCCGTCGGTCAGCGCGTCGGCGGCGCCGTGCGGGTCGGTCATACCAGTACTCCGGTCAGGTCGGTCACGTCCGCGCCCGGCCGGACGGCGGCCGGCACCTCGGCGGCGGGCGACAGGGCGAGCACCGCGCGGGCGATCGCGTCCGAGTCGCCGAGGGTCACCGAGTCCACGCCGGGCCGGATCCCGGCGGCCGTCACCCAGTGCACCGACTCGGTGGGCACCCCGTAGGCGTAGCGCCGCGGGTGCGCGCGGCCGCGGGTGTCCAGCAGCCGGTACGGCCGCTCGGTGACGGCCAGCCCGCCGGTCTCGTAGCTGCTCCCGTCCTGGGCCGGGATCCGGTACGCGGTGGCCTGCTCGGTGCTCAGCAGGTGCTGGAGCAGCGGGTCGGTGGTGCGCCGCAGGTCGGGTTCGGGCAGCCGCGCCTCGATCAGGACGGTGGCCCGCACGGGCGTGCGCGGCACCTTGGTCGAGCTGAGCACGTAGCAGGGCGTGCCGGTGTCGATCCGGATCTCGGTGCCCGGGCCGGAGAGTTCGACGACGCCGGCCTCGATCAGGGCGATCAGCTCCTCGATCCGGGAGACCGGCGGGCCGATCGACAGGAAGGCGTTGAGCGGGGTGTACCAGCCCTCCAGGTCGTCCCGGTGCGAGGTGCCCTCCAGCCCGCCGTGGTCGACGGCCTGCCGGATCTCGTTGCGCAGGTCGCGCAGCACGTCCAGGGCGGCCTTGAGCGGGCCGCTGAGGTTCCCGGCCCGGGCCGCCTCGACGTCCAGGGCGAGGTAGTCGAGGAGCCAGTCGCGGAAGTCCTCCGGGCCGGTGAACTCCCGGTCCCCGTACGGGCGGAAGAGTCGGTCCCAGTCCCAGCGCTCGGCCTCGGTGATGCCGTACTCCTCGCACAGGAACGCGAAGCCGTCGCCGCGCGCGACCGTCAGGTAGCGCTGGACGAAGTCCTCCCGCTCGGCGCCGCGGCCCCGGGCGTCCAGCAGCGTGCCGTAGTAGACGCTCTCCACCTCGCGGGAGATCAGCGGCCACAGGTCGGTGCGGAAGTGCACCGGTTCGCCGGCCGCGGCGCGCCGGCGCAGCCCGGCGATGTACTCGGCGGTGAGCAGCCGCGGGTAGTAACGGCCGTACGCGCCCTTCTCGTTCTCGCCGCGGGCGTGGTACGGGATGCCGCGCCGCGACCAGGCGAACAACTTCGGCTCCCGGCCGGAGGGCCGGTAGACCAGCCGCTCGTCGACGCGCTCGAAGGAGCCGCCGCGGCCGATGGTGAAGAGCGCCATGTGGTCGAAGAAGTTGAGCCCGAGGCCGCGCAGCAGCACGTTCTGGCCCGGCTCGATGCCGCTCAGGTCGAGGTCGGCGGGGTTGGCCGGGGTGAGGTAGGTGAGGTGGTGGATCCGGGCGAGGCTCGCCGTCCGCTCCTCGTGCGGGGTCGGCCGGGCGGCGACGTGGCCCTGGGCGAGCACGATGGCGTCCAGCTCGTTGAGCCGGCTGCCGTCCTCCAGCCGGATGCCCTGCGGGCCGCCGGGGATGCCGTGGGTGTCCGCCATGGCGACCGCCCGCGAGCGGTGCACCACGACGGTGACGTGCGCGGGGGCGCCGTCGATCACCTGGCGGAAGCAGGCGTTCAGGTAGCGCCCGTAGAAGGCCCGGCTGGGGTAGGTGTTGGGCCCCAGGGCGCGGGCCTCGGCGAGGCAGGCCTCGTCCTGCCCGGAGGCGGCGCCGGCGGCGGCGATCTCGGCGGCCCACCCGTACAGGCTCGGGCCGGGCTCGATCGGGCCGTCGATCCGCGAGCTGTCGTCGGTGTAGACGGTGATCTGCGAGGCGACGGTGTTCATCAGCAGGTGCTGCGACTGGTCCTGGCGCCAGACGGCGCCGGCGCCGGGCGCCGCCGGGTCGATCACGTGCACGGTGACGGCGTCGTGCGAGGGCCGGGCGCGCTCGTTGGCGCACAGCCGCTCCAGCACGGACAGGCCGCGCGGGCCCGCTCCGACGATGCAGACCTCCAGGCCCGCCTGCTTCCTTCCGGTCATGGCTGTCCGCCCTCCGCGTCCGATGCGTGGTCCGATCCGTCGTCCTGTGCGTCGTGCTGTGCGTCCTGCCGTGCGTCGTGCTGTGCGTCCTGCCGTGCGTCGTGCTGGGTGTCGTGCCGTGCGTTGTGCTGGGTGTCCTGCTGGGTGTCGTCCACCGGCTCCGCGGCGAGCAGCAGCCGGGCGAGCTCCAGGCGCTTGATCTTGGTGGTGGCGGTCCTCGGCAGGTCGGCCAGCCGCCGGTGGACCGGCTCGGCCATCGGCGGCAGCGAGGCGGTGGCGCGCCGCCAGGCGGCGAGGTCCAGCGGCGCGTCGTCCTTGGTGCACACCACCGGCACCACCCGGCCGTCCGTGCCGGGGATGATGATGACCTCGGCGAGGCCGGGCAGCCGGCCGAACAGGGTGTCCTCGACGGCCAGGGTGCTGCCGAAGCCCTCGATCAGGTCGACCTCGCGGTCCAGCAGGTGCACGCAGCCCCACCGGGTGCGGTAGCCGACGTCGCCCATCCGCCACCAGCCGTCCGCCGACACCTGGGCGTCGTAGCGCTCCTGCTCGCCGAGGTAGGTGACGATGCGCCCGTCGCTGCGCACCTCGATGAAGCCGGGGTTCTGCGGGGACGGCGGCCGGCCGTTGCGGCTGACCACCCGCACGTCGGTCATCCCGGGGAACGGCATGCCGACGCAGCGGCCGTCGTCGTCCAGCGTGCGGCGGCGGCTGAAGCCCCGGACGATCGCCGGGCCGACCTCGCTCTGCCCGTACAGCTGGCCGAACACGGGCGCCCGCCGCTTGGTGGCGCGCAGCAGCCGGTGCACGGTGCGCGGGTGGATCGCGTCGAAGGTGCTGCTGAACAGCTTGACGTTGGACAGCGGCCCGCGCGGGTCCTCGGCCAACTCCTCCCACTCCATGAAGGAGTTGGGGTGGGCCTCCAGGATGCCGGGCTTCAGCCGGGCGAACAGGTCGCCGATCTCCTTCGGGTCCGAGCCGCGCAGCAGCACCAGCGGGAAGCCGCGGTACAGCGAGATCGCCAGGGCGGTGATCAGCCGGGAGTGGACGAAGGAGACGTGGATCGCGATGGTCTCCCGGCGCCGGATCAGCGGGGCGATCACCGAGGCCTGCGGGCGGTAGCGGGACTGCAGGCTGAACCCGGTGTGCACGGCCAGCTTGGGCGTGCCGGTGGTGCCCGAGGTGTGGGTGATCAGCGTCGGGTGGTCGGCCGGCATGACGACCGGGGCGACCCGCTCCACCCCGGCCAGCGAGCGCAGTTCGACCGCGTCGCGGTAGGAGCCGGAGGTCAGCACGACCCGGCCGGCGAGCTCGAAGACCGTCCCGGGCAGGACGTTCTCCAGCTTCTCCTGGTCGGTCACCAGGTACGGCCGGTCGGTCCGGCGGACCAGCTCGGCGACGGTGGCGCCGTCCAGCTGCGGGGACAGCAGGACGGGTACGGCCCCGATCCTCGCCGCCGCGCAGGCGAGCAGGGTGATGTCGAAGCCGTCGGCCTTGTACACCACCACCCGCCGGGCCGGTCGGACGCCCGCCGCCCAGAGCCGGGAGGCCAGGTCGTCCACCAGGTCCGCGACCTCGGCGACGGTCGCCCGGCGGCCCAACTCCGGTGCGACGTCCAGGTCGTGGTCGAGGATGAGGACGTTGGCGCCGTGTCTCGCCGCGGCGCGTTCGAACAGCATTCCGAGGTGGATCCCCCGGTTTCCGATACGTTGCAGAAGCACCTGTCCGCCTCCCGGACCGCGGCATGCCGCCGACGGCGCTCGACGTGGAATGTGATGGGGGCCGTGCGGGGCGAAGGGGGCCGGTCGGCGACCGGGCCCGGTGTCACGTCCGAGCGACGCTCACGCCTGCTCGACGACGGCCTTGATGCGCCGCAGCGTGACGGCCAGGTCGGCGGAGATCTTGTCGCCCCATTCGGCGAAGAAACGTTCCTTTGCGCCGGCGTCCATCTCCGCGGTGATGCCCTTGATGCCCTCGGTGGCCGCGTTCATCCGGAAGTGGTGGGTCAGCAGGCTGCCGCCGCCCTCGGCCGGCTCGATGTCGAAGCCCCACACGCTCTGCTGCGGCTCGCCCGCCGAGTCGTGCATCGCCCACCGGAAGGTGCGGCCGGGCTCGGCGGCCACCACCTGGGCGTGCGTCGTCCACCGGCCGCGCACCACCGGCGCCCAGGCGACCACGTCCTCGCTGCGGAGGTTCTCGCCGCGGAACACCGAACCGACCTCGGCCGGGGCGCCCACCACCCACTCACCGCCCTGGCACTCCGGGCTCCACTCGCCGCTGCGCGGCAGGTCGCTGAGCACCGCGTACACGTCCAGCGGGGTCGCGGCGACGCGGATGTCGGCGTCGGCGGAGAAGATCGGCTGCTGCTTGTCGTTGCTGGTTTCGCCCATGCCGGGAATCGTCCCAGCCGGGCCCCGGCGGGGGTCAAGGCCGGGCCGGCGGGTCCGTCAACTCCATGATTCCGTGTCAACTCCCTGCTGGAAAAAGGGGCGAACGGGGCGGCCGGACCGTGCCCTGACCTGGGCTCCAGCGGCCCGGCCGCCCCCGGCTGCCGTCACGGACCGGCGGGCACCTCGCGGGCGAAGTGCAGGGCCACGATCGCCATCCGGCCGGCGTGGTAGAAGCGGTGGGCCCCGTGGTTGGACACCCCGGAGTCGAGCTCGATCCGCACGCACCCCGCCCGCCGGGCCCGCCCCTCCAGCTCCGCCATCAGCCGCCGCCCGACCCCCGCCGAGCGCACCGCCCGGTCGGCCACCAGGTCCTCCACGAACAGCAGCCGCCCACGGCTGGTGGCCAGCACCCGGTGCGCCGCCACCCCGACGCACCGCCCGCCCGCGTCGTAGGCGGCGGTGAAGACCAGCCCCTGCCGGTGCGCCTCGGCGGCGAAGTCCGCGAACTCCCCGGCCGTCAGCGCCGGCCTCAACTGTCTGATCAGCGGCCCGACATCGGCCGCCATCGCGGCCTGCCCCGGGACGACGTCAACCATCGTCAGCTCCATGCGGGGCACTCTAGAGCCTGCGGCCCCGCCTCAACTCGTCATCGCCCGCGACGTCCTGGCGCCCCGGCCCGGCCTGTCGTACCGTCCCCCCGTGACCCTCTCGCAGGCGGACGTCAACCGGATCTTCCTCCCGGCCACCTACGCGGACGGCGTGCCGTACGGCCTGTTCCGCGAGCTGCGGCGGGCCGCCCCGGTGTGGTGGGTGGAGGAGCCGCCCGTGGCGGGCTGGCCCGGCGGCACCGGCTACTGGGCGGTGCTGCGCCACGCGGACGTGAAGCACGTGCTGCGCAGCCCGGACGTCTTCTCCTCGCACCTGGGCGCGACCCAGGTCCGCGACCCGGACACCCCGGCCGACCTGGACTTCGTCCGGGCGATGATGCTCAACCAGGACCCGCCCGACCACTCCCGGCTGCGCCGGATCGTGGCGGGGGCGTTCACCCCGCGCGCCCTGGTCGAGCTGACGGACGCGGTGGCCGGCCGGGTGCGCGAGCTGGTGGCCGGGGTGCGGCCGGAGGGCGCCGCGGACCTGGTGCGACTGGTGGCCGACCTGCCGGTGTGGACGCTGGCGCGGGTGATGGGGGTGCCCGAGCAGGACCGGCAGCTGCTGGTCGACTGGGCGAACCGGGTGATCGGCTACCAGGACGCCGACTACGCGCAGTCCAGCACCGCCGACCCGGCCACCCTGACCGACCTCGGCCGGGCGGCGCTCGCTCACCGCCCCACCGCCCTCACCGCGCCGGACGGCCGTCCGGTCAACCCGCGCTCCCGGCCCGCGCTGGCCGACATGTACGCCTACGCCCACGGGCTGGCCCAGGCCCCCGGGGAGTCGCGCGGCATCCTGGCCCGGGCCCTGCAGGCGGGCCTGACCGCCGACGAGTTCGAGACGATGTTCTTCCTCTTCGCCGTCGCCGGGAACGAGACCGTCCGCAACGGCCTGCCCGGCGCCCTGCTCACCCTCTTCGGCCACCCCGCGCAGTACCGGCAGCTGCGCGAGCGGCCCGAGCTGACCGGCCCGGCCGTCGAGGAGCTGCTGCGGTTCTGGCCGCCGGTGATGAACATCCGGCGCACCGCGGCCGCGGACACCGAGCTCGGCGGCCGGCCGATCCGGCGCGGGGACAAGGTGGTGGTCTACCACGCCTCCGCCAACCGGGACGAGACCGTCTTCCCGGAGCCGGACCGCCTCGACCTCACCCGCACCCCGAACGACCACGTGAGCTTCGGCTACGGCCCGCACTTCTGCGTCGGCGCCCAACTCGCCCGCGTCCAGCTGCGGTTGATGGTGCGCGAACTGCTGGACCGGCTGCCCGGGCTGGAGCCGGACCCGGCGGCGGGGCCGCCGCGGCGGCTGGTCACCAACTTCCAGAACGGCCTCAAGTCCCTGCCGGTCCGCTGGCGGACGACCGGCTGACGGCCCGCCGGCCGTCATGGCCCCTCCCCGCCGGGCCCTCCGTCGTCGAACGAGCGCCCGTCGAACACCTCGGAGATTTTCGCAAGAAGTTTCCGTTATTCCCGGCCGCCCCAGTCGCTCTCCGGAGTGTCAGCGGGCCCGAGCCCCCGGTTCAGCGGGGTGCGCGGGCCATGGCACGAGGAAAGGAACGCGATGGGACACCGAAGCAGCGAGCTCCGGCGGCGCAGGCGCCGCAGGCTCACCCGCCGGAGCGCACTGGTCGCCGCCGTGGTGGCGGCCGGACTGGTCGTGGGGACGCTCGGCATCCGCACCGCGCTGGAGCCGACGTCCGCGCACAGCACGGTCACGGCCGCGGACGTCGTCGGTGACCAGGCCGGCGTCGTGCCGGACGGCGACGGGTCTGGGGAGACCGGCACCGCCGAGGGCGGCAGCAAGCCGCCCGCCCCGAAGCGGGACGAGAAGGCCGCCCCGCCGAAGTCGATACCCAAGGACCAGCCCGAACGCGGCCTGGTCTACGCGGGGTTGAACCTGCCGGCCAGTGACCGCTGCGGCAGCATGCTGGAGGTCAGCGGCAGCACCCAGTGCAGCCACGGCCCGGACGTGCCCCCCAAGGACGTGGACATCCGCAAGGACGTCCCGCCGGTCGCCGCCCCGGCCGCCCAGCCGCCCGCGCTCACCCCGCCGGCCGACGTCCGCGCACCCGCCGCCGCGGACCTCCTCAAGGGCGGCGAGCCCGTCCTCGACGTCCAGCAGAAGGCGCTCCTCGACGGCTCCGGCGGCTCCGGCGGTGGCGCTGCCCCCGCCGGGTCCGGCCTGATCTGCGAGGGCGACGGCCGCAGCGGCAACCGCGTCCAGGTGGTGTACGTGCACACCCCGGGCAACGACCGCTACGCCCAGTACCTGGCCTCGTTCAAGAAGTGGGCCGTCGACGTCGACGTCATCTACAACGCCAGCGCGGCGGAGACCGGCGGCGAGCGGCACGTCCGCTTCGTCACCGAACCCGACTGCAGCGCCTCGGTGCTGAACGTGCAGATCTCCGACGCCGAGGCGGCGGACTTCAACGCGAGCAACCGCGCCCTCGCCGCGCAGGGGTTCGACCGCAAGGACCGCAAGTACATGATGTTCACCGACGCCAAGGTGTACTGCGGGATCGGCACCTTCGCCGGTGACGAGCGCCCCGGCCAGGACAACCTCAGCAACTTCGGCCCCTCCTACGGCCGCACCGACGCCGGGTGCTGGGGCGGCACCACCGCCGCGCACGAACTCGGCCACAACCTGGGCGCGGTGAACAACAGCGCCCCCAACTCCAGCAAGGCCGGGCACTGCGTCGACGAGTGGGACATCATGTGCTACTCGGACGCCCCCTACTACCCGCAGATGCGGACCGTCTGCCCGGACCGCGCCCATGACGACCGGCTCGACTGCAACCACGACGACTACTACAACACCGACCCCAAGCCCGGTAGTTACCTGGCCACCCACTGGAACGTCGCGAACAACCGCTTCCTCGTCGCGGGCGGCGGCACCGGCCCCAACCCCAACCCCACGCCGACGCCCACGCCCACGCCGACTGGCTCGCCCACCCGCACGCCCTCGCCGACCCCGACGCCCACCGGCAGTCCGACCGCCACGCCGACCGGCTCCCCGTCGCCGACCGCGTCCCCGACCCGGGGCGGCGACACCGGGCCGGACCTGACGGTCAGTCAGGTCACCCAGAACTCCGCGGTCCTGAGCTGGAAGGCCGCTCCGGCGGCGGCCGGCTACGACGTCCAGCTGAACGGCCAGACCGTCGGCACCGTGCGTTCGACCGTGGTCGGCCTGGTCCGGCTCGCCCCCGGCACCTCCTACACCGTGGCCGTCGCCGCCCGCGACGCCGCCGGTTCGGTCGGCAGGCCCGGCCGCGCCGTCACCTTCCACACCCTCGCGGACGCGGGCCACCCGCAGCCCGGCACCCGGTACACCATGGTCAACGGCCTCACCGGCCAGGCGGCCGACCTGTGGGGCAGCTCGCTGAACGACGGCACCGTGGCCATCGCCTACCAGCGCACCGGCTACGCCAACCAGAAGTGGTCCTTCGAGGACGCCGGCAACGGCGCCGTCCGGATCAAGTCCGTGCGCTCCGGCAAGTGCCTGCAGCTCGGTGGCGCCGCCGTCGCCGGCCAGTACGTCGCGCAGCAGCCGTGCGCCGACACCGCCGCGCAGAAGTGGCAGCTCAACGCCGCCGGCGGCGGGTTCACCGTCACGGCGGACGGGGGTTCGCTGGTCCTCGGGCTCAGTGACCGCTGGTACTACGGCGGCTGGCTGCTGGAACTGCAGCAGCCGAGCGGCCAGCCGTACCAGAACTGGTCGCTGGTGAAGACCTCGTAGGCGCGGACCTCGTAGCTCCACGCTCCACCAGCGGGCGCGGCCGCCGTCACCGGACGGCGGCCGCGCCCTGGCATCCCGGCACCGCAGCCCCACCCCCGCCACCCCGAGGACTTCCCGCCATGCGCACCCGACCGCTCTTCGCCGCCCTCGCCCTCGCCGCCGCGGCCGTGCTGTCCGCCACCGCACCCGCCGCCGCCCACGGCGACAGCGTCCACCTGGACGTCTCCGGGCAGCGGAACGGTCACGTCAGCACCGTCGCCACCTGGGAGAACGACCACGACCCGGTCACCGAGGACTTCGCCGGCACGCTGTCCGCGACCGCCGCGGACGGCCGCACCGCCGGCCCCTGGCGACTGGTCGCCGTCCCGGGCAGCCCGGGGACGTACACCACCCGCGAGATCCTGCCGGCCGGCCACTGGAAGGTCACCGTCGAGTGCGCCTTCCCCTCCCTCGGCCACGGCGAGCGCGAATTCGACGTCGCCCCCGCCGCGGTCGACGACCCGCCGACCGCCTTCGCGACCGCGACGGGCGCCGCCGGTTCCCCGGTGGCCGCTCCGGTGGCCGGCCCCACGGTCGCTGCCACCCCGGTGGGGGACGCGTCCCACGAGGCCGCCGACGGCGGTGTCAGCCGGGCGACGGTCGGCGCGGCCGCAGCCGCCGCGGTCGTGCTCCTGGCCGCCGCCGGCCGCTGGCTCCGGCGCCGCCGCTGACCGTCCGACCCGCGGCCGTCAGACCGCGGCGCCCGCGCAGGTGGGGCAGAGCCCCCGGTAGGTGACCTCGGCGCCCGCCACGGCGAAGCCGAAGCGCTGCTCGGCCGGCAGGTCGGCGAGCGGGTCGCCGGTGGGGTGGACGTCGCGGATGGTGCCGCAGCCGGTGCAGACCAGGTGCTGGTGCGCGTGGTGCGCGTTGGGGTCGTAGCGCTTGGCGCGCCCGTCCGTGGAGACCTCGATGACCTCGCCGAGGGTGACCAGCTCGCCGAGGGTGTTGTAGACCGTCGCCCGGGAGATCTCCGGCAGGCGCGCGGCGGCTCTGGCGTGCACCTCGTCGGCCGTGAGGTGCACGTGGTCCCCGTCCAGGACCTCCGCCACGACACGCCGCTGGGAGGTGAGGCGCCAGCCGCGCCCGCGCAGTCGCTCCAGCAGGTCACTCATATCGGTTCACCTATTCAGGTCAAGGGGAAGAACGGATGGTACCAATCGGTGTCCGAGGTCTTCCGAATCCCGATCGAATATGGGTTTGGTGTCTTTCTTGACGTGGACTGTGTCCATCGTAGGATCGGCTCCGGCGATAGCCTAGGTAGTAGAGAAGACACCGCGTGATCCGCCTTGTGAGGAAGGATTCCCATGTCTGACAACCACGAAGCAACCGGCGAGGCCGCGGCGGGCTGCCCGGTGAACCACGGGCGGGCGCCGTACCCCGCGCAGGGCGGGGGGAACCGCCAGTGGTGGCCGGAGCGACTGAACCTGAAGATCCTCGCGAAGAACCCGGCCGTGGCGAACCCGCTCGGCGCGGACTTCGACTACGCGGCGGCCTTCGCCGCCCTCGACCTCCCGGCCGTCAAGCGGGACATCCAGGAAGTCCTCACCACCTCCAAGGACTGGTGGCCGGCCGACTTCGGCCACTACGGCCCGTTCATGATCCGGATGGCCTGGCACAGCGCCGGGACCTACCGGATCAGCGACGGCCGCGGCGGCGCCGGCGGCGGCCAGCAGCGCTTCGCGCCGCTGAACAGCTGGCCCGACAACGCCAGCCTCGACAAGGCCCGCCGGCTGCTGTGGCCGGTGAAGAAGAAGTACGGCCGCAGCCTCTCCTGGGCGGACCTGATCGTCCTCACCGGCAACGTCGCCCTCGAGGGCATGGGCTTCCGGACCTTCGGCTTCGGCGGCGGCCGGGTCGACGAGTGGGAGCCCGACGAGGACGTCTACTGGGGCCCCGAGACCACCTGGCTGGGCGACCAGCGTTACACCGGCGACCGCGAGCTGGAGAACCCGCTCGCCGCCGTCCAGATGGGCCTGATCTACGTCAACCCGGAGGGCCCCAACGGCAACCCGGACCCGATCGCCGCCGCCCGCGACATCCGCGAGACCTTCTACCGGATGGCGATGAACGACGAGGAGACCGTCGCGCTGATCGCCGGCGGCCACACCTTCGGCAAGACCCACGGCGCCGGCCCGGCGGACAACGTCGGCCCGGACCCGGAGGACGCGCCGATGGAGCAGCAGGGCCTCGGCTGGAAGAGCCGCTTCCGCACCGGCGTGGGCGCCGACGCGATCACCTCCGGCCTGGAGGGCACCTGGACGGCCACCCCGATCACCTGGGACAACAGCTTCTTCGAGACGCTGTTCGGCTACGAGTGGGAGCTGACCAAGAGCCCGGCCGGCGCCTTCCAGTACAAGCCCAAGGACGGCGCCGGCGAGGGCACCGTGCCGGACGCGCACGACCCGAACAAGCGGCACGTGCCGATCATGCTCACCACCGACCTGTCGCTGCGCTTCGACCCGGTCTACGGGCCGATCTCCCGGCGCTTCCTGGAGAACCCGGACCAGTTCGCGGACGCCTTCGCCCGCGCCTGGTTCAAGCTCACCCACCGCGACATGGGCCCCGTCGTGCGCTACCTCGGCCCGGAGGTCCCGGCCGAGCACCTGCTCTGGCAGGACCCGCTGCCGGCCGTCTCGTACGGGAACCCGGAGGAGGCGGACGTCGCCGACCTCAAGCGGCGGATCGCCGCCACCGGCCTGTCCGTCTCCGAGCTGGTCTCCACCGCGTGGGCGGCGGCCTCCTCCTTCCGCAGCAGCGACAAGCGCGGCGGCGCCAACGGCGGCCGCATCCGCCTGCAGCCGCAGGCCGGCTGGGAGGTCAACGAGCCGGACCGGCTGGCCGGAGTGCTGCGCGCCCTCGAAGGCGTCCAGCGGGACTTCAACGCGCAGGGCGGCGCCAAGCAGGTCTCGCTCGCCGACCTGGTGGTGCTGGCCGGCGGCGTCGGCATCGAGCAGGCGGCCCGGGCGGCCGGCCTCGCCGTCGAGGTGCCGTTCGCGCCCGGCCGCGTGGACGCGCCGCAGGAGCTGACCGACGTCGAGTCCTTCGCCGCGCTGGAGCCCAAGGCGGACGGCTTCCGCAACTGGGTCGGCAAGGGCAACCGGCTGGCGGCCGAGTACCTGCTGCTGGACAAGGCGAACCTGCTGGGCCTCAGCGCCCCCGAGATGACCGTGCTGGTCGGCGGTCTGCGGGTGCTGGGCGCCAACCACCAGCAGTCCTCGCTCGGCGTGCTGACCGACACCCCCGGGGTGCTGACGAACGACTTCTTCGTCAACCTGCTGGACCTGGGCACCAGTTGGCGCGCCACCTCGGAGGCCGCCGACACCTTCGAGGGCCGGGACGAGTCCGGCGCCGTGCGCTGGACGGGCAGCCGGGCCGACCTGGTGTTCGGCTCCAACGCCGAACTGCGGGCGATCGCCGAGGTGTACGCGGCGGACGACGCCAAGGAGAAGTTCGTGACGGACTTCGTCGCGGCCTGGGTCAAGGTCATGAACGCGGACCGCTTCGACCTGGACGCGAGCCGGGCGGTGTGATCCCGTCCGGTGTGACGGCGTGACGGCGGGAGCCCGGGGCGTGCGGCCCCGGGCTCCCGTTTCAGCTGTGTGCCGAGCCGACGCTGACCAGGCCGGTCTCGTACGCCGCGACCACCACCTGGGCCCGGTCCCGCAGCCCCAGCTTGCCGAGGATGCGGGCCACATGGGTCTTCACCGTCGCCTCGGACAGCCCCAGCCGGGCGGCCAGCTCCGCGTTGCTGAGGCCGCGCGCGAGCAGGGCCGTCACCTCCAGTTCGCGCCGGGTGAGCGTCGCCAGCTCCCGGTGCGGCGCCGCGGCGCCGGGGGTGTCGCCGCCGGTACGGGCGAAGCGCTCGACCAGCCGCCGGGTGATCGCGGGGGCGAGCAGCGCGTCCCCGGTGCGGACCAGCCGGACGGCGGCGGCCAGGTGCTCGGGGGTGACGTCCTTGAGCAGGAAGCCGCTCGCGCCGGCGGCCAGCGCGGCGTAGACGTACTGGTCCAGGTCGAAGGTGGTCAGCATGACGACCCGGGGCGGCTCCTGGGCGCTGCCGTCGAGGATCCGCCGGGTCGCCTCCAACCCGTCCAGGCCGGGCATCCGGATGTCCATCAGCACGACGTCCGGCCGGGTGCGGCGCACGGCGGCGACGGCCTGCTCACCGTCCTCGGCCTCGGCGACCACCTCGATGCCCTCGGACTCCAGGATCAGCCGGAAACCGGTGCGGACCAGGGCCTGGTCGTCGGCCACCACCACGTGCAGCGCGAGCTCGTCGTCCATCAACTCTCCCAAGGGATCAGGGCCTTGACGCGGTAGCCGCCGCGCAGCCGGGGGCCGGTGTGCAGGGTGCCGCCGTAGACGGCGAGGCGTTCGCGCAGGCCGAGCAGGCCGCGCCCGTTGCCGGTGGCGGCGGCGCCGGTGGGGCGGCCGCCGGTGTCGGTGACCTCCACCCGCAGCCGGTCGGCGGCGTACTCGACGGTCACCGCCGCCTCGGCGCCGCCCGCGTGCTTGACCGTGTTGGTCAGCGCCTCCTGGACGACCCGGTAGGCGGCGAGCTCGACCCCGGGGGGGACGGCCCGGCGGGCACCGACGACGGTCAGCTCCACCGGCAGTCCGGCCTGCCGGACGCCCTCGACCAGGGCGTCCAGCCGGTCGAGGCCGGGCTGCGGGCTGAGGTCGGCGGTCGCGGCGGGATCGCCGTGGCCGGCGGTCGAGTCGATGGTCAACAGGCCCATCACGTGCCGCAGTTCGGTCATCGCCGCGCGACCGCCGGCCTCCACCGCGGCCATCGCCTCGCGGGCCCTGTCCGGCGCGGAGTCGAGGATCTTGCGGGCGGCGCCGGCCTGGATCGTCATCATGCTCACGTTGTGCGTCACCACGTCGTGCAACTCCCGGGCGATGCGTGCCCGTTCGTGCTCCACCGCGCGCTCCAGCGCGGCCAGCTGTTCGCGCTCCAGGGCGGAGCGGCGGCCGCGCTCCTCCTCCACCCGGCGGCGCCACATCCGCAGCTCGTACGCGACCGCGAGGACCGGCAGCAGTACCAGGACGGCAATCACGCCGTTCGGGAAGTGCGGCAGCTTGGCGTCCCCGAACAGCACCACCAGCCCGGCCGTCGCGGCCAGCAGACTCGCCAGCACCGGAACCGGGCGGCGCCCGTACGCGGCCGCGCCGTACGCGGCGACGATCACTGCCATGCCGACCGAGTACGCGATGTCCTCCGACTGGTGCCGTACCAGGAGCGCGCCCGGCAGCACCGCCCACAGCACCGCCAGCGGAAAGCGGCGGCGCAGCGCCAGCGGCAGCGGGACGAACGGCACCAGGACCAGCAGCCAGTGCCAGGCGTGCCCGTGCAGGGCGGGCGCGATGCTCGCGTACCGGCCGCTGACGGAGGCGAGGAAGAGGGCCAGGGCCAGGTCGAACGCCTGGCCGCGCCGGGTCGGCCGGGGCGGGGCGGGCGCGCCGCCCCCGCCCGCCCGGGCCGCCGCGCGCAGCCGTCGCACTGTCGGATGGTTGATCACCGGGACATTCTGGCGGCCCCCGGCCGTCCGGCACAGCCCGGCGGGCGGCGGCGGCCCGTACACCGGGCGACTACCTCGCAAGGATGACGCCGTGCGCCGTACGCCGGGCGCGGTACGGACTTTGCCGCGGGCGGCGGACGCGGGCCCGCGCCGCCCGTCCGTACCTTCGTCCTCGTCGAACGTCAGGAACTGCGAGGAGTACGGGACATGAGCGATCCGGTGATCGAACTGAGCGGCGTCGGCCGCCGCTACGAGGGCGCGAGGGCGGCCCTGGACGGCGTGGACCTGAGCGTGCGGGCGGGGGAGTCGGTGGCCGTGCTGGGCCCGTCCGGCAGCGGGAAGTCCACCCTGCTCAACCTGGTCGCCGGGCTGGACCGGCCGAGTTCGGGCACGGTGACGGTGGCCGGGGTACGGGTCGACCGGCTGAACGAGACCGGCTCGGCGCGCTACCGGCGCGGCACGATCGGCATGGTGTTCCAGTTCTTCAACCTGCTGGACGACCTGACCGTCGCCGACAACGTGGTGCTGGCCGGCGAACTGGCCGGCGTCCCGCGCGGCGAGGCCCGGCGGCGGGCCGCCGAGCTGCTGGAGTCGCTCGGCATCGACCGGCACGCCCGCGCCCACCCGGGCAGGCTCTCCGGCGGTGAGCGCCAACGCGTCGCGGTGGCCCGGGCGTTGATGAACCGGCCGGCCCTGCTGCTGGCCGACGAGCCGACCGGTGCGCTGGACTCCGCCTCCGGCGAGGACGTCAAGGAGCTGTTCCGCGAGTTGCACGAGGACGGCCAGACCGTCCTGCTGGTCACCCACGACCTGACCCTCGCCCGGGACTGCGCCACCCGCACCGTCCGGATGCGGGACGGCCGGATCGAGTCGGACACGGCGGTGGCGGCATGAGCGCGCTGGGGCGAGTCGTGCGGGCGGGCGTCCGTAGGCGCCGGACGCAGTCGGTCGCGGTCGGCCTGGCCGCCCTGGTCGCCGCCACCTGCTCGGTGCTGGGCGGTTCGCTGCTGGTCGCCTCCCGGGCCCCCTTCGATCAGGCCTTCGACGGCCAGCACGGCGCCCACCTCACCGCGCGCTTCGACGGCGCCCGGACCGGCGCCGACCAGCTCGCCGCCACCGCGCACGCCGCCGGGGTGACGGCCGCCGCCGGCCCGTTCCGCACCCTCACCCTCGACCCCGAGCCGACCCCCGGCGAGCACACCCCGGCCGGGGCGCAGCTGCCGCCGATGGCTGTCACCGGGCGTGCCGAACCTGCCGGAGGTGTCGACAACGTCCAGCTGACGGAGGGGAGTTGGCCGAAGAGGCCGGGCGAGGTGGTGGTCGCCTCCGGGTACGAGACCTCGGCCGCGACGGGCGACACCCTGCGCCTGCCGGGCCTGCCCGGGGCGCCCGTGCTGAAGATCGTCGGCTTCGCCCGGTCCGTCAGCCGCACCGCCGACGCCTGGGTGACGCCCGACGCGATCGGCTCCCTCACCGCGCCCGGCAGCACCCCCGGCTACGAGATGCTGTACCGCTTCGCCGACGCCGGCAGCACCGCCGCGATGGACGCCGACCGGGCCGCCGTCGCGGCCGCCGCCCCCGCCGGGGCGCTCACCGGCGCCCAGTCCTGGCTCGCCGCCAAGGAGGGCTCGGACCGCAACACCGCGATGTTCCTGCCGTTCATGGTCGCCTTCGGCCTGCTCGGCCTGGCGATGTCGGTGCTGGTGGCGGGCAACGTGGTGGCCGGCGCGGTCGGCACCGCGACGCGGCGGATCGGCGTGCTCAAGGCGCTCGGCTGCACCCCCGCCCAGGTGGTGCGCGCGTACGTCGCCCAGGCGCTGATCCCGGCGGCCGCCGGCACCCTGCTCGGGGTCGTCGTCGGCAACCTGCTCACCGTCCCGGTGCTCGCCACCACCGGCCACGCCTACGGCACCACCGCCTCCGGCATCGCCCCCTGGGTGGACGTCGCGGTCGCGGGCGGCACCCTGCTCACCGTCGCGCTGGTCGCCTGGGCGGCCGCCGTCCGCGCCGGACGGCTGCGCACCGTCGAGGCCCTGGCCGTGGGCCGCACGTCGGGCGGCACCCGGCAGGTCGTCGCCGCCCGGATCGCCGCGCTGGCCGCCCGGCTGCCGCTGCCCCGGCCGATCGGCCTCGGTCTCGCCCAGCCGTTCGCCCGCCCGGCCCGCGCGGCCGGGATGCTCGCGGCGGTCGTGTTCGGCACGGCGGCGGCGACCTTCGCGGTCGGCATGGGCGGGACGATGAGCTGGGTGCAGGGGGCGAAGAACCACGACGCCTCGGACGTCCTCGTGCACCCGCAGCGGCCGGACCTGCCGCACGGCGCGCCCGGGTCGGCCGGGGCGGCCGGGGCGGCGGCCCCGCCGGCCCGGCCGGTCGCCGCCGACCCGGCCGCCGTCACCGCCGCCCTCGCCGCCCAGCCGGGCACCGCCGCCTACTACGGCCTCGGCGCCGTCGACGTCACCGTCCCCGGCGTCGCCGGGACGACCGCGGTGACCGCCTTCGTCGGGAACAGCGGCTGGGCCGGCTACCGGATGGTTTCCGGGCGCTGGTACCAGGGCCCCGGCGAGGCCGTCGCGCCCGCCACCTTCCTCACCGAGGCCCGGGTCGGGCTCGGCGACCGGGTGACCTTCACCAACCACGGCCGGCCGGTCACCGTCCGGATCGTCGGCGAGGTCTTCGACCCGCACATGCAGACCAACGAGCTCTTCACCGACGCCGCCACCTTCCCCGCCGGGACGGCCCCCTCGCCGGACCTCTGGTTCGTCAAGCTCGATCCCGGCACCGACCACGCCGCCTACGCCACCGCCCTCGGCGCCGCGCTCGCCCCGGTGCACATGACCGCCGAGGCCGACGCCCGGCACAGCTCCAGCGGCTCCATCGCCGCGCTGAACTCGCTCACCGCCACGCTGACCCTGCTGCTGGTCGTGGTCGCCGGGCTCGGCGTGTTCAACACCGTGGTGCTGGAGATCCGCGAGCGCACCCGCGACATGGGCGTCACCAAGGCCCTCGGCATGACCCCGGCGCAGACCGTGGGCGTGGTGCTCGCCTCGGTGCTGCTGGTCGGGGCGGTCGGCGGCGCGATCGGCCTGCCGCTGGGGCTGCTGCTGCACGGCCGGACGGTGCCCGCGATGGGCCACAGCGCCGGGCTGAACTTCCCGGACTCCGCCCTCGACGTCTTCGGCACCCCGCTGCTGCTCCTGCTCGCCCTCGGCGGGCTGCTGATCGCCCTGCTCGGCGCGCTGCTCCCGGCCGTACGGGCGGCGCGGGCGCGGACGGTGGAGGCGCTGCGGGCGGAGTGACGGCGGCTGCCCGCTGCTGTGCATGGCGGCGGCGGGGGCGGGTAGGCGGACCTGGGGGGGCCGCCTACCCGCCTACTCGCATGTCCGCCCACCGGCCTGCGCCGTCTCTCCGCTTCTCCGTCTCCCCGCCTCCCCGCCGTGGAGCGATCATGAAGTTCGAACTCCTCCACCCCAACCCGAAGTACCCCCGGGCCCGCCTGGCCGACCCGCCCCCGTACGGCTACCTGCACCTGGCCGCCGCCGTGGCGCCGCCCGGCGGGCCGCCGTTCGTGCGCACCGACGCCGTGCGCAGCGCCCTGCTCGACCGGCTCAAGCCGCTGGCCGTCGCGCTCCAGTCGGAGCCGGCCGTCCGGCGGGCCACCGTCTACCGCGCGCTCCTCGCCCCGCCGCCCGGCGGCTACGCCCGGCAGGGGCGCTTCCACCGGGCCCGCTTCGACGTCGCCGTCCTGGTGGAGACCGACACCCCCGAGGACCTCGGCCCGGTCACCGAGGGCGAGCGGTACCAGGCCCTGGCCTCGGCGCTGACCACCGCCGCCTCCGACACCCACGTGCTGCGCGCCCGCTGCACCCGCGCGCTCGCGGACGTCGACAAGAGCCGGCCCGCGCTGTTCCTGTTCAACCACTTCGTCGCCGAGGACAAGGACGTCGCCCTGGAGCTGTGGGAGCACCTGGCCGGCTGGTACGTGCGGGAGACCGGCCTGCGCGAGTCCACCCTGCTCGAACCGCTCGACGGCGCGGAGTCGGACTACGTCTTCGTCAACCACGCCCGCTGGGACAGCACGCCGCTTCGGCTGCTGCTGCGGCAGGTGAGCAAGCCGAGCTTCCGCAGCTACGTGCAGGCGAACCTGCTGGCCAACCGGGTCGGCGCGATGCCCGTCCTGTACCGGCGGACCTGAGGCGGCACGCGGACCTGAGGCGTCACGGGCGGCCCTCCGAGGCCTTCCGCTCGGCCGCCCGGACCTGTTCGGTGAAGGCCTCCGTGGCGATCCGCTCCACCGCGGCCCCGTGCCGGGCGGCCAGCTCGTCCGCCGGGCCGGGGGAGGACTCGCGGGCCTCCAGGGCGAGCAGCGCGCCGCCGTCCGGGACCCGGGGCGACAGCACGATCAGCGCGGCGCCGCCCTCCGCCGCTTGGTGTTCCTCGGCCGCGTTGCCCAGCGCCGCGCCCGCCGCGAAGCCCAGCAGCACACCGATCGGGCCGCCGAGCAGCCCGACCAGGCCGCCCAGCACGCCGGAGCCGACGGTGGCCACGCCCGCGCCCTTCGTGAAGGTGTCCCTGATCTCCAGCAGGCCCTCGGCGGTGCGCTCCATGGCCGCCGCGTAGCGCAGGCCCGGCAGGTGCTGCGCCTCCTCGAAGGCCGGGCGCCAGCCGGTGGCGTCCGGGAAGGTCAGCAGGACGACGTTGTGCTGCTCGCTCATCGCGCTCCGATCGGGTCCGGGGCCGGGGCCCGGCGGGTGGCTTCCATCCTGGCCCCCGGCGGTCGGCCCGGCCACAGGAGTCCGGGCCGGCCGCAGGGGCCCGATTCCGGCCAACCCGGCCGGCGGCCGCGCGGACGAAGCGCCCGTGACCCGCAGCCGTACGGGCCCGGCCCGCGTTCGTTCGACCGTGGCCGAAATTGCGCCCGGCGGCGGTCGGAACCCTGGTGTGCCGGGCGGGCTGTTGACAGTATCCGGACAACGGCACGACCCGTGCCGACCGAACCACAGGGATCACCGGAACCAGCTAGCACCGGACACCAGGGGAGGAACCAGCATGCCGTCCACCACCGAACAGCTCCGCGCGCTCAAGGACGAGGACTTCCGGCTCGGCCTCGTTCAGGACCACCAGCCCCACCCGGCCGGGGACCCGGCGGACGAGGTGTACACGAGCGCGAGCAAGCAGCTCAACACCTGTGAGTACATGTCCAGTTGCTGGCGAATGTGCAGCTACTGACGAACCCGCGCCACCCCCGGCGGTGCGCGTCGCGCGCCGCCGGGACCATCCCCGAGGGAACCGAGCACGAGAGGCCGTACCGCCCGTGGTAGACGCGTCCGAACTCCGCCGGGCCGCCGCCCGGGCCGTCCCGCTCGCCGACCGCGGCCGGGCCGACCCCCGCCACGACCCCGGCGCGGAGGCGAGGGCACGCGCCGGACGGATCCTCGACCGCTGGCGCGCCCAGGCGCCCTTCGACCGCCCCGGCTGGTTCGAGCGCCGCCTCGCCGCGGACGGCCTCGACCCGGACGCGCTGCACGCCCTGCTCGCCGAGGACCCGGACGCCCTCGCCGACCGCCTCGGCACCCCCGACTGGGCCGAACGCCTCGCCGCCGCCTTCGAGTCCGGGCTCACCCTGGACGTCCCCGAACGGCACGCCTTCGCCCGGCTCGCCGCCCCGGCCCTCGCCGCCGCCCGCGACCGCCTGCTCGCCGGCCTCGCCGAACTGCCGCTCGCGGAGCTCGGCACTGCGGAGGACCTGACCGCGCTCGTGCTGCCCGCGCTCACCGGGGCCGCGCACGCGAGCGCCGTCCGCACCGTCATCACCGAACTCCACGTCGCCCGGCTGAGCGGCGAGTTGACCGGCGACACCCCCGAGCAGCGCTACCGCGAGTTCCTCGACCGGCTCACCGAGCCCGCCCGGGCCGTCCGGCTGCTCGCCGAATACCCCGTCCTGGCCCGGAGGTTGAGCACCGAAGCCGAGCAGTGGGCCGACACGTGCCTCACGCTCTACCGGCGGCTCGCAGCCGATCTGCCCGAGCTCGCGGACGTGTTCGCCTCCGGTCGCCCGCTCGGTCCGCTCGGTCCGCGCGGCCGGCTCGGCCGGCTCACCGAACTCGCCACCGGGCTCGGCGACCCGCACCGCGGCGGTGCCACCGTCAGCCTGCTGCGCTTCGAGGACGGCACCCGCATCGTCTACAAGCCGCGCCCGCTCGGCGCCGAGACGCACTTCCAGCACCTGCTGCACTGGCTCAACCCGCAACTGCGGCTGCCGCTGCGCGAGCTCACCCACCTGGCCCGCGACGGCTACGGCTGGGTCGCCTTCGTCACCGCCGAACCGGCGCGCGACGCCGCCGAGTTGAGCGCCTTCTACCACCGGGCGGGCTCGCTCGCCGCGCTGCTGTACGTGCTCGACGCCGTCGACTGCCACACCCAGAACCTGCTCGCCGTCCGCGACCAGCCCGTCCTGATCGACCTGGAGGCCGTCCTCCACTCCGACCTGCCCGAGCCCGCCAAGGTCCTCTCCGAGTCCGAGCGCCTCGCCCGCCACCAGGCCCGGCACTCCGTCCTGCGCTCCGGCCTGCTGCCCGAACGGATGTGGGACGAGGGCAACGGCGGCGCCGACCTCTCCGCCCTCGGCTGGGACCCGGAGAACCTGCCGCCGCGCCCCGCTCCCGTCCTCGTCGACGAAGGCACCGACCGGCTCCGGCTGGAGTACCGGCGGATACCCGTCGCCGCCCCCGGCAGCCGACCCGTCCCGCCCGGTCAGCCGCTGCGACTCGCCGACCACGTCGACGAGTTGGAGGCCGGATTCACCGAGGCCTACCAGCTCCTCGGCGCGCGGCGCGACCAGGTCCGGGAGCTGATCCGGGCGTTCGGCGCCGACGAGACCCGGATGCTGCGCCGCGACACCCTCGAATACCGCAGCCTGCTCGCCACCGCCTGCCACCCCGACCTGCTCCGCGACGCCCTCGACCAGGACCGCCACCTCGACCGGCTCTGGGCCCTCGCCGCCTGGGAGGAACACGCCCTCGTCTACCTCGACCACGAGCGCGCCGACCTCTGGCGCGGGGACGTCCCCGTCTTCACCGTCCGCCCCGACAGCGTCGACGGCCGCTCCGCCACCGGCGCCGTCATCCCCGGCGCCACCGACCGGCCCACCCTCGAACTCGCCCTGGAGAAGGTCGACGCCCTCGGCGAGGACGACCTCGCCCGCCAACTCCAGCTGCTGCGACTCTCGGTGACCACGGCGGACGGCGCCCGCGAACCCCGCCGGGGCGAAGCCGTCGCCCCGGTCGCCGTCGCCCCGGTCGCCGCCGATCCGGTCGGCTCACTGACCGCTCGCGCCCTCGCCAAGGCCGTCGAGGCGGGCGAGCAACTGCTCCGCGAGGCCTACCGGGGCAGCGCCGACCTCGCCTGGGCCGGCCCCAACTGGACCCCGCCCGGCCGCTGGGCCCCCGCCGAACTCGGCCCCGACCTGTACAGCGGCACCGCCGGCGTCACCCTCTTCCTGCACCAACTCGCCCTCGCCACCGGCGATCCCGAGCACCGCGCGGCCGCCGGCGCGGCCGAGGCCACCCTGCGCCACCAGGTCCGGCGGCGGGCCGACCGGCTCGGCGGCGGCCTCTCCGGCACCGGCGGCGTGCTGTACGCACTCGCCCAACTCGCCGCCCACCACCCGGATCCCGAACTCGACGGGCTCGCCGCCCAGGTGCTGGCCCGGATCGCCGCCACCGCCGCCGAGGACGAGCAGCACGACGTCGTCGCCGGGAACGCCGGCACCATCGGCGGCCTGCTCGCCTGGGACGCCGTCCGCCCCGGGCCCGCCGTCACCGACGCACTCGCCCGCTGCGTCGACCGGCTGGCCGACCTCGCGGCCCCGCACCCCGAGGGAGGCGTCGGCTGGCTGCCCGCCGCGCTCGCCGGCACCGTCACCCGCCCGCTCGCCGGCTTCGCCCACGGCGGCTCCGGCATCGCCTGGGCCCTGGCCCGGGCCGGCCACCGCCTCGGCGACCCGCGCGCCGCCGAACTCGCCCTCGCCGCCGTCGCGTACGAGCGCACCCTGTACGACGCCGGGGCCGGCAACTGGCGCGACGTCCGGGAGGACGGCCCGTCCCACCCCGCGCTCTGGTGCCACGGCGCGGCCGGTGTCGCGCTCGCCCGCACCGAACTCGCCGCCCTCCTGCCGGAGGCCGCCGACGCGCTGCTCGCGGAGCGCGACACCGCGCTGGCCACCGTCCTGCGGGAGGGCTTCGGCTACAACTCCTCGCTCTGCCACGGCGATCTCGGCAACCTCGACACCCTCCGCCTGGCCGGCCCCGCCTGGCGGGACGCCGCCGACCGGCAGGCGAACGCCGCCCTCGCCGCCCTCGACACCCGCGGCTGGGCCTGCGGCCTGCCGCACGGAGTCCGCAGCCCCTCCCTGCTGGTCGGCGTCGCGGGCATCGGCCACGGCCTGCTGCGCCTGGCCGCGCCCGGGTCGACGCCCTCGGTGCTCGCCCTCCAGCCGCCGATGCTGGGCTAACGTCCCTGTTCCACAGGGTGGTTGAAGACCTCGCCGAGGTCCGCGGGCAGGCTCGCCACGATCAGCGCCACCGCCTCCTCGGCCGTCGCGGCCGGGACGGGATCCTCGTCGGTGCGGAACCGGACGAGGTAACCGCCGCCGCGCAGCGGCTCGGTGATCGTCGGCCCGGCGGCGACCGAGGGATAGGTGGTCGAGAGGCTGAACCAGAGCGAGAAGTGGCTGGTGCCCGGCATCAGCCGCCGCAGCCGCGGCTCGGCGTGGGCCGCGCGCAGCAGGCGCAGCAGTCCGGCGAGCGGGGACGCGGGGTCGCCCCCGCGCTCGCGGTGCCGCTCGCCCCAGTTCAGCATCTTCAGCTGCCAGGCGGCCTCCACGGCCGCCTCCGGCCCGCGTGCGAGGGCGGCGCGGAAGTCCGGCCGTTCGGGGGCGGGTGGTTCGGTGGTGGGTGGTTCGGGGGCGGGTGGTTCGGTGGCGGGGTTCGGTCCGGCGTCGGGTCGCATGATCGCATCCTGCCCGACCGGCCGGCGGGAGGCGAGCGGCGCAGGAGACGCCGGAGGGGCCCCGCGCCGCCGCGCTGGGCCCCTCCTCGCTGCGGGGACCTGCTAGTTGTAGCTGACGGTGACGCTCGCCCCGTCGAAGCCCTGCTGGGCGAAGAGGCTGAAGTAGACGTACCCGGCGGGCGGGTTGGCGATCGTCAGCGTCTCGCCGTTGCCGCCGTTGGTCGACTTGGCCTGGTACGAGCCGGTGGTGGCCCAGGACCCGCCGTTGTAGTACAGGTCGGCGTTGCCGGTGCCGCCGCTGCTGGTGATGGTCAGCTGCTTCACGCCGGCCGGCAGCAGGACGAAGTTGTAGCGGTAGTTGCCGGTGGTGGCGGCGAGGCCGTCGCGGCGGCAGTTCTTGTCGAACTGCCGGACGTCGGCGGCGGTGCACAGCGGGGCCTGGTTGGTAGGCAGGGAGCCGCAGTTGTCGGCGCCGCAGGCCTTCAGCCAGGTCGCGAAGTCGGCGTCGTAGCGGGTGCCGATGGTGGTCTTGAGCAGCGTGCGGGCGCCCGCCCAGTCACCGGCGCGGTACTTGGCGAGCAGCGCGTCGACGTCCTGCGGGTGCGACTGCAGCATGTAACGGACCGCCAGGTAGCCCCAGTTGTAGATCCGGGTCGAGTCGGCGTTGTCGTAGGTGCTGTCGAAGAGCGTGCTCAGCGCGTACGTGCCCAGGCCGGCCTGCTTGACGGCGTCGTCGTAGTGCACGCCCCGGTAGCTGTACGAGACGTACTCGGCCAGGCCCTCGACCCACCAGACGGTCGGGGTGGTCATGCCGGTGTCGAAGTCGCCGTACATGTCGTAGCGGCCGTCGAGGTAGTGGGTGTACTCGTGGTTGAGGTTCCAGATCTGGAAGGAGGGGCGCAGCCAGTCGGCCTGGTGGGCGATGAAGCGGGCCTGGTTGCCGGGGACGTTCGGCTTGCCCTCCTCGTACATGCCGCCGTTGTCGACGGCGATGTTGTACATCTCCCAGGCGTAGAGGCTGTAGTTGTAGTAGTCGTCGAAGACGACGACCTCCAGGCTGGTGTTGTTGTCGTTCGCCACCGGGCCGTTGTCCTTGACCAGCTTGTGGAAGAACGCGTCCTGGTTGGTCAGGCTGGTGCAGGTGTCGGCGAACTGCTGCGCCGTCATGCTCTGCGAGCGGATGCTCAGGTTGGCGCTGCAGGTGTGGTTGCTGGTGAGCACCAGCGGGACGAGCTTGGCGGGCACGTCACAGGTGCCGTAGTACGAGCAGTTGTTCGCGTCCTTCTTCTCCGCGAACCAGAGCAGGTTCATGGTGAGCGGGCCGGTGGCGCCGACCAGCGGGTAGCGGTTGATCAGGTCCTTGACCAGCGGCCGCCCCTGGGCCCGGAGGGCGTCGTTGGCGACCCAGTTGCCGAGCTCGATGCCGATCGAGGTGACCGCGTCGCCGCCGGTCATCTGGCCGGCGTTGCGGGTGACGAAGGAGACGAGCGTGGTGGCGAAGGCCGGGTCGGCCTGCAGCGCGGAGACGAAGGCCGGCAGGTCGAAGCCGCGCTCGATCACGGTCTTGGTGTTGGCGACGGCGGCGGCCATCGAACCGGTCCAGGCGGAGGTGTAGTCGCCCAACAGGCGCTTCACGACACCGGTGTAGCGGGCGTTCTCCTGCGCGCTGTCGATCAGCGTGACGGCCTCGGCGAGGGTCGCGCCGTTCGCCTCGGTGACGTCCTTGCTGTGCGGGGCGGCGAAGAAGCCGTCCAGCGCGCCGCGGATCGCGGTCTGCAGGGTGGTGCCGTACGGGCCGACGACGTCCGAGTGGTTCCACTGCACGTAGTAGCCGGCGCGCAGGAACAGCACCAACTGCCCGGCGGAGGTGGAGTCGTCGCCCGGGTAGGCGGCGGCGGTGTCACGCAGGGCGTTCGCGACGGTGGCCATCTGGGCCTCGTTGAACGCGGCCTTGGCGTTGTCGCCGGTGAGGGTGAACAGGGTGTTGACGCAGTCCGGGCTCGCGGCCTTGACCTGCTGCACCAGCGCGGCACCGGAGTTGCTGGTGAAGGCGCTCACGTCGCAGGCGGTGGCGGCGAGTTGGCGCGGCGCCTTGGCCTGACCGGTGGCGCTGCCCGCCGCCGGGGAGGTGGCCTTCGCTTGCGGGTCCGAGGCGAGCGGACGGGGGTCGCGCGGGGTGTCGGGGGACTTGGGGACGGGGATCGCGTGCGGGGCGGTTCTGGCGGCTGTGGGCGCGGGGGTGATGGGGGCCGCGTGGGCGGCCTGGGGTGCGTACAGGCCGAGCGCGAGGAAGCAGGCAGCACCGAGCGCGGGCAGTTTCCGCGCACGGGCCATCGATATCCGGGAGGGACGCATCTGTGGGGGCCTCCGGGGCCGTTGAGGGTCGCCGCGTGGTTGGGGGCACGCGGGTCCTGATGTGTGACATGTAAAATGCCACACTTTACGTAGCGGCGGGAAGCCCTTGAGACTGAATTGGTCGGAGCGTCAGGAATAAGCAGGAGCCCAGTGATCGCTGTTGCAACTCATACGCAATAGTGTTGTCCCGGCACGATCAGCACTGACCAACCCGCCGAAAGGGGCCGTGTCCTGATGGGCACCTACACGCTTCCCGACCTGCCGTACGACTACTCCGCCCTCGAGCGCGCCATGTCCGCCGAGATCCTGGAGCTGCACCACTCCAAGCACCACGCCGCCTACGTCAAGGGCGCCAACGACACCCTGGAGCAGCTCGCCGAGGCCCGCGACAAGGAGCAGTTCGGCGGCCTGGTGGGCCTGCAGAAGACCTTCGCCTTCCACCTGTCCGGCCACGTCCTGCACTCGCTGTTCTGGCAGAACCTCTCGCCCGAGGGCGGCGACCGCCCCGAGGGCGAGCTGGCGGATGCGATCACCGAGCACTTCGGCAGCTTCGACGCCTTCAAGAAGCAGCTGACGAACGCGACGACCGGCGTCCAGGGCTCCGGCTGGGGCATCCTCTCCTGGGAGCCGCTGGGCGGCCGGCTGATCGTCGAGCAGGTCTACGACCACCACGGCAACGTCGGCCAGAACACCACGCCGCTGCTGGCCTTCGACGCCTGGGAGCACGCCTACTACCTGCAGTACCGCAACGTCCGCCCGGACTACGTCACCCGCCTGTGGGATGTCGTCAACTGGCAGGACGTCTCGGCCCGCTTCGCGGCCGCCACCAAGACCGTCTGAGCACGAGCTGAGACGCGAACGGCCCCGGACCTGGTCGGGCAGGCCCGGGGCCGTTCAGCCGCGCAGTTGGCTGCGGGTGCGCATCAGGATCCGGCCGAGCATGTTCCTGCCGGTGCCGGTACGTCCGCGCCCCCAGTAGTGGTCGGTCGAGGTGTCCTCCACGATCTCCTCGTCCCCGGTGGCGAGGAGGATCTCCCGGATGTCGTCATGGGCCCGGAACTTGGCCCCGACCGCGCGCCGCATCACATCATCCTTGACCCGCTCCCAGTCCCTGCGGAGTGGCTTCGACGAATCCCGCCCCAACTCCGCTGCCCGCAGTGGTGTACCGGCCCGGCGGATGAGTTCGGCCTGCCGCGTCCCGAGGAATTTCTGGGCCTGGTAGTAGTGCTCCGACGTCGGCCAGAGAAGACCGTCGAGCACCACCTCATGCGCCGAGAAGTTCGAGAAGCACCCGTACGGCACTTCGTCGGCCCCGTAGAAGTAGATCGTCATCCCCTGCACGCTCCCAGCCACGAACCCGCGCCCGCAACCGATTTCGCCGTCACTACCCCGCGTCGCCCTGCCCCGGCGACGGCAGCAGGCTCGCCGCCCGCTCGTCCAGTTCGTCGACTCCCGGCACGTCACGGAGGCGGTAGAGGCGTGCCCGCAGATCGTCGACAGCGTCCTGGACCTTGATCGAGCGGATGCCGTCCGCGCAGTCGAGGAAGTCGTGCCACGCGGCGAGAGCGCCGTCGACGTCGTCCTGACGGAGCCGGACGGTGCCCAGGTCCGCGAGGACGATCGCGCGGGTGCGGCGCCGGTCGAGGCCGTGGATGTCGAGCGCGTGCCGGAGATGGTCCTGCGCACCGGCGTAGTCGCCGAGCCGGGCAAGGATCATGCCGGACTCATGGGCCCATCGGCCGATGCTGTAGTGCGAGGCCCAGGACCCGCCCGGCGCGTCGGTGGCGCGTTCGATCGCCGTCTGCGAGGCCGAGAGCGCGGCAGTGGCGGTGCGACGGTCGCCGTCGAGCGCGGCGGCGTTGGCGAGGGTGGCCTGGTAGTAGGCCAGAGCGCGCGGGGCATCGAGGGACTTGGCCTGGTCGACGCACTCCTCCGCTATCCGGACGGCGGTGGGTCGGAACCCGAGGTCGATGGCCTGTACGGCGAGGCCCCGGAGAGCGGTGGCGGCCAGCTCGGCGTCGCCGGCCTCGGAGGCGAGCCGGAAGGAGTGGGCGTAGTACTGCTGGGCGGCGTCCTGGTTGCCCTCGTCCTGGGCCATCCACCCTGCCAGGTGCACGAGTTGAGCGGTGGCGGCGAACAACTCCCGGCCGATCGCCTGACTCCACGTCCCGTCCAGCCAGGGCGCCACGTCGTGATGGAGGTAGCGGACTGCGAGATGCCGAGCGTGCCCGCCACCAAGCTCCGCCGCCGCATCGCCGAGCGACTTCGTCATCTGCCGGACGGCCGCAACCTCCCCCCGCCCGACCTGCACCTTGCCCCCGGCCTTCAGCCGCACCCGCCGCAACACGGCATCCGGGTCAGGCAGCCCCAGCGCCGCGAGCGCGTACGCGCCAGAGGCGGCCACGAATCCCCGGCGATCCACCACGTCCCTCCGGCTCAGCTCGATGACGGAATCCACGGTATCGCCAGTTCCGCTCTCGTCCTGACGAGCTGGCGGGCTGCTAACCGTTTCTGCTAGGTCAATGCCCAGAACCGAGATCAGGTACGGCATCCAGTACTTCGGGACGCGGCCGCCGCGCTCCCAGCGGGAGACCTGGCCCCGATCAGGTCCCGAGCCACCCTTGCCCTCGGCCTCCCCCAGCTCGCGGCCGAGTCGCGCCTGCGACCAGCCCTTCCTTTCCCGCGCAGCCCTGATCAGCTGTGCGACCGTCGCGGGTCCCCCTGGCACGGCGCCCTCCCTCGGGCCGAGAGCTGGCCCACAGTGGCCGACAACTGGCCGACATCTGGTCCACACTCTGGCACCTTATCTCTCTGCGTGCACAGCGGTTGACTGAGAGTCAACTGCCTGGACGTCATCGGATTCGTGCTCCGGGCGGCTCGTCCAGCCGATCGGCGCCCCTCTGTGGAGCGCCGCGACCAGGAACGGAGACTGCGGTGACCGCCGTCGACAATCGACCTCAACAGCGGCCGTGTGGCTTGACCGGAGTGGAAGCCCCCTTGATCGTCAGCCCGCTCGACACCGCGCGCTTCCCGGTTCCGCTGGAGTGGGGTGTGCCGCCGGGGGCCGACGACGTGCCGGCGGCGCGGCGGCTCGTGGTGGCGATCGTGCGGGAGTGGGGTGTGCCGTTCTCGGAAGATGCCCTCCAGGAACTGGAGCTCTGCGCGAGCGAGGTGATCGCCAACGCGCTGCTGCACACCAGGGCCCGCTGCGCCGTCACCGTCCGGCGCCGTGCCGACCGCGTGCGGGTGGAGGTGGCCGACCGGTGCCCGGAGCTTCCGCGACCCGAGCGCGATGACGAATCGCCCGGCGGCCGCGGCCTCCTGCTCGTCGACGCCCTGGCGCACGCCTGGGGCTGGCACCCCACCGGCGAGGGCAAGGTGGTCTGGTTCGACTACCAGGAAACCCCCGAATCGCCGTGCCCCACCCACGGCTGGGGCACGGCCCACACCCTCAACTCCCTTTCGGACGTGGCCTGATGCCGTCCCGGCTCGCCGAATCCCCGCCCCGTGGGTCCAGCCGCTGAGCACCCGGCACAGCCACGGGGCGGACCGGCCCGGTCGCGCACCAGGATCTCCGGCTCGTGACCGGGCGCTAGATGCGCGCCTTGCGGACCGAGTGCAGGGTCGCCCCGGCCAGCGCCATCGTCGACCGGACGAGCGACAGCCGCTCGTGCCGGCGGTACAGCGCCCAGTTGTGTTCCACCAGCGCCAGCTTGTTCGACGACAGGGACCCGGCCCGGCCGGACCGGTAGACCGCCAGCGGTTCCCGCAGCCCCCGGGCGGGGTGCCCGTCCCTCATGATCGACAGCCACAGCGCGTAGTCCTGCCGCTTCGGCATGTCCGGCATCAGCCGCGTCCCCAGCACCTTCCGGTCGTACATGGCCGTCAGGGCCCCGATGTGGTCCTGCACCAGCATGTCGCGGTACGTCACCCGCTCCCGCGCCTCGACCACCCGCCCGTTCGGCACGAAGTCGGCGGCCTCGCCGACGTGGTCGCCGTCGACCTTGAAGTAGGAGGTGAACGTCAGTGGCGCATCACCGCCGGCGGCGAACGCGAGCTGCCGCTCCAGCTTCTCCGGCAGCCACATGTCGTCGCTGTCCAGCAGCGCCACGTACTCCCCCCGGGCCCGCGCCATGGCGAGGTTGCGGGCCCTGGCCGCACCGCCCTGCTCGGGTGCCGCCTGCGGGAGTACACGCTCGTCCGCGCGGGCCAGCTCCTGCAGCAGGTCCATGGAGCCGTCGGTGGACGCGTCGTCGGTGACCAGCAGCTCCACATCGGCGTGGGTCTGCGCGAGCACGGAGCGCACCGACGCGCCGAGCGTGGCAGCCGAGTTGTGGACCGGCATCACCACAGAGACCAGGGGCACGGCGCTGCTCCTCACCCGGATGGGAGTCGTCATGGACGTTCTTGTCGCCGGTCAAGGGTACGTGGGTCTTGTAATCTTCCTGGCCGGAGACCACCGAGGCGAGGTGCCTCACCGGGTGGGGCACGGCGCACAACCGCAACTCGTCTCGATGACCCGGCGAACGATTGGCTCCTTCGGCGGGGGACACCCTCTGTCTTTCCGAGGTGAGGAGCGGGCGCGAGGCAGCTGCCCACGCCGAACCTAAGGAACCGAGGCTGATTCTGCGCTGGGATGGCGTGCAGTGGGTGCCCGAGACGATCGCGCCCGACTATGCGGCAGCCCAACGGCTCGTCCACGGCATCCGGGGCGACGGCTCGTTCTGACCGTCCGCCTCCTGGCGGACGGCGCCGAGCCTGTGATCTGACGGAGGGAAGCGACATGGCGATCGAAGCGGAGCTCAAGGCAGCGGTGCGCGACCCGGAGGGTGTGCTGGCCCAGCTGGAGGAGCGGCACGGTGCCGGTCGGGCCGAGGTGTACCGGGACACGTACTACGACGCGCCGGACGGCAGCCTGATGGAGGCCGACCGCGAGCTCCGCATCCGTACCGTGCACGGGCCGGACGACGACACGCGCACCATGCTCACCTACAAGGGCGCCCGGGTGGATGCGGCCTCCGGCTCGAAGCCGGAGGCCGAGACCCGGGTGGAGGACGCCGAGGCGATGCACGAGATCGTCCGGGGCCTGGGTTTCGTCCCGCGCCTCGCGTTCGAGAAGCGGTGCCGCAACTACTCCTTCGAGCGCGACGGGCGGCGCATGCTGGCCACGCTCGTCCGTGTTCCGGAGCTGGGGGACGCGACGTTCATCGAGGTGGAGACGGTGGCCGACACCGAGGTCGAGGTCGCGCCGGCGCTCGCCTCGGTCCGGGCCGTTCTGCGTGAACTCGGCATCGGTGAGGAGGAATTGACCGCCGAGCTGTACACCGATGCGGTCGCGGCGGCCCGGCGGCCATGAGGGAACGTCAGGTGGCGCCCCCGCCGTCCTGGTCGAGTTCCTCCAGGTCGCGCAGCAGCCGCTTGACCAGGTAGCGCCCGGCCTCGACGTTGAGCCTGGGGAACTCGACGCCGAGGACGCCCTCGTCGGCTATGCCGATCCGGACCCGGAGCGCCTGCGCCATGCCGGGGACGAGCTCGGGCTCGCTGATCCAGGCGATCCGGTCCAGCGGCCACGAGTGCACCAGCTTCCCCGGTGCGGCCTTCACGATCCCGCCGAGGGTGAACACGGCGACCCGCCGGGAGCTCGACGCGAGGAAGAAGCGGCTCGGCGTGCCGATCGGGACGGACGGCGCCTCGGGCCGGCCCTGCCGTGTGGCGAGCGCGAACCCCGCCGCCGCGGCGAGCCCGCCGATCCCGGCCGCGCCGACGGTCATCACCTTGCGCACCCCGCCGATGCGGAAGGCGGGCACGGCCTCGCGCACGACCTCGCCGGGCAGGAGTTCTCCCGCGAGTCGGCTTTCGACCTTCTCCCTGTACGTGCTCATGCGCGCCTCTCCCCGGGTCGTCGGTACCGGAACCCTACGGGGTGTCAGAATCGCGGTCCAGGCCCGCGCTGGCCGGAGGACGGCCGCCGCCCGGTGGGTGCGCGGAGGTGTCACCGACCACGTCACGCCAGTGCTTCTCGGCGGACCGGATGAGGTCGTCGCCGAGGCGTTCGAGGAATCGGCCTGCCAGGGCGAGCCGGGATCCGGCGGCGGTCTCGGCTCCGAAGAGTTCGGCGCCGCGCAGCGCGGTGGCGGCGAACCGCTGGTTGGCGGCGACGCTGGCCGCGACCGTCCGCAGGCCCGCCTTGTCGTCGAGGACGTACCGGTGGCGGCGGCCGCCGTCGTCGCGACCGCGGCGGATCAGTTCCTGCCCCTCCAGCAGGCGAACCGCGTGCGAGACGGTCGCCGCGCTGACTCGCAGGTGCTGCGCCATCTCGGTGGCGGTGCGACTGCCGGTCTCGGAGGTGAAGAGGCAGGCCATCACGCGGGCGGCGGTGCGCGGGAGGCCGGTTTCGACGAGCGCTGTGGTGAGGTCGGTGACGAACGCGGCCGTTGCGGCGGGGTCGGGGCCGAGTTGCTCGACGGTCCGCCGCACCGGGGCGGGGGGCTGTGGCCGGCGCCGGGCTCGGCGGGTGGTCGCGAGCTGTGCCAGTTCCGCGCGGTACCGGGCGGGTCCGCCGTTGCGCGTGACCTCGCGGCTCACCGTCGAGGCGGGGCGCTTCAGGCGTCTGGCGATGTCGGCGTAGCTCAGGCGCTGCGCCAGCCCCGCGGCGATCTGTTGCCGGTCGGCTCTGGTCAGCCTGCGTCCTGGCATCGGGTCGGTCCTCTGACTCGGTCGTCTCGGCACCCAGTGTGCGCACTGGTCGCCGATCGTTGCAACACCCGTTCCTCCGGCGTGCGTTGACCATCACTGTCATTGCACTCGACGGTTGCGTGGCTGACCAGGGCAAAGAGTCCGGTTCCGAGGAGCTGGCCGTTGACCGGCCTTTCGACTCGTGCCTAACGTTCGGCTCCGATCGGCGAACACGACTATCGCCGAACACGACTATCGCCGAACACGACTGTCGGGAGCATCCCATGCGAGCCAGAGGCATCACCTACGACACGGGCTTCACTCCGGGCGGGAGGAGTTCGCGGCCCGTCTTCGACGCCGACGCGGTGCGACGCGAGATCCGCGTCATCGCGGACGAGCTGCACTGCGACGCCGTGCGGATCACCGGCGGCGACCCCGGGCGACTGGCCCTCGCGGCCCGGCATGCCGCCGATGCCGGGCTGGAGGTGTGGTTCTCCCCGTTCCCCTGCGAGCTGTCCGCCGAGGAGCTGCTGCCCTACTTCGCCACCTGTGCCGACCACGCCCAGGAGGTGGGCGCGGAGGTCTTCGTCACCGGCTGCGAACTGAGCCTGTTCGCCGCCGGCATCCTCCCCGGAGCCGACAGCCTCGCCAGGATCGACGCCCTGGCCGGCGGTGACCCCGAGGCGCTGGCCGGGCTCGCCGAGGTGCCTGCCCGGCTGAACCCCCTGCTGGCCGACATCGCGGCGACGGTGCGCGCACGGTTCCGCGGACGGATCACCTACGCCTCCGGAACGTGGGAGCAGGTCGACTGGGCGCCCTTCGACATCGTGAGTGCGGACGCGTACGGCGATTCCAGCGACGCCTTCCGGCAGGGCCTGCGCGAGTACTTCCGGTACGGCAAGCCGCTCGCGGCGACCGAGTTCGGCTGCTGCACCTACCGGGGCGCGGCCGAGCGCGGCGGCATGGGATGGGTGGACGTCGTCGATCACGACGCCGATCCGCCCCGCGTCAACGGCGACTACGTCCGCGACGAGGAGGAACAGGCCCGCTATCTGCGCGAGATGCTCGCGGTCTTCGACGAGGAAGGCGTGGACACCGCCTTCTGGTTCACCTTCGCCGGCTACGAGTACCCGCACCACGCCGACCCGCGCTTCGACCTCGACCTGGCCTCCTACGGGGTGTGCAAGGTGATGCCGGACGGCGAGCTCGCCCCCAAGCGGTCCTTCCGCGCGATGGCCGAGGCGTACGGCGCTACCGGTGTTCCGGTACGCCGTCCGTAGTCGTCTCCAGCGGCGGGGACTCATCCGGCCGCTCCTGCACGGGAGTTCGCGCCGGCCTGGTCCGCGCGGCCCAGGCGGCGACCGGCGGCCCCGCCGCGCCCACGGTCGCGAAGAAGACGCCGAGGAGCAGCCAGCCCGCGTGCCCGAGCCCGAGGACCAGGCCCGTCAGGACGACCGGCGCCAGCGCCTGGCCCGCGTCGAAGCCGATGCCGAAGAGGCCCTGGTACTGCCCCTGGGCGTGGTCGGGCGCGAGGCCGAACGCGAGCGCGTAGCCGCCCGAGGACTCCCACACCTCGCCGACGCTGTGGACGCACACCGCGGCGGCGGCGAGCGCCGGAGCGACCCACGCCGGAACGTCGGCGCTCAGGGCCATCAGCGGGCAGCTCAACAGGAACAGCAGCCCGGCGAGCCGGAACGCGCGGCCGCCCTGGCACGGGGTCTCCACCCGTGAACCGAGCCGGCTCTGCAACAGCGCGCAGACGCCGCTGTTGATCGCGTAGACGGCGGCCACCGTCCAGCGCGGCGCGTCGGTGTGGGCGCTGAGCCAGATCGGCAGCAGCAGCGAAACCGTCTGGTACTGCAGGCCCATGGCGCTGTAGAGCGCGACGAAGGCGACGTACGGCCGGTCGGCCAGGACGGCCAGCCGGCTGTGGCCCGGGGGCCGGGGCAGCGGCCGGTGGGCGGGGATGCGGAGGAGCCCGATCAGTGCGGCGACGGCGAAGCTGGCGGCGTTGGCGAGGATCAGCGCAGTGTAGGCGGGCCGGGTGTCGATCTGGACGGCGAAGGCCGCGCCCAGGGTGCCCAGGACGACGCCGAGGTTGACGTAGGTCCGCAGCCTGGCCCGGAACGCGGCCGGCCGTTCACCGCCGATCCGCGAGACGATCGCCCCGCCCGCCGCGCCGGCGGCCGTGCCGGCCAGCCGGTCCAGGGTGGCGACGAGCGTGAACGCGAGCCAGCTGTCGATGAGGACGAACGTCGCCATGGCGACGGTCTGGACGGCGAGCGCCGTCAGCCAGACCGGCCGCGGCCCGTACCGGTCGGCCAGGTTCCCCGCCGGGATGCCGGCCGCCAGCCCGCACAGGCCGGCGATCGTCAGCCCCACCCCCACCTGGGTGGCGGGCAGGTGCACCACGAGCGTGAAGTAGAGGGCGGCCGCGGTGTTGAACAGCCCGTTCCCGACCCGGCTGACGAAACTGGCGGCGATCAGCGCCCGTTGCGGCCCGAAGTCCGGCCCACCGCGCGCCCGTTGGCTGGATCGCATCCTGATCATGTCACGCAGGCTAACAGCGGCACTTCACCGGGCTCGAACAACTGGACGGTCAAGGCGGCGAATTGGCGACGGCGCAAGCCCACGCGCGGGGTGGTGGGTGACGGCCCACCACCCCGCGCGAGCCTCCGGCCGCCGGGCCGGCCTGCCCCCCGTGCGGGCCGGTCCGGCAGCCGTCAGGCGAGCTCGCGCACCCGGCGGACCGGGCTCGCGAGCAGGATCGCGGGAGCTGCCACGCAGGCGAGCGCGAAGGCCAGCAGGGCGGTGCGCGTGCCCCAGGCCGAGGCGGCGGCGCCGGCGGCGAGGGCGCCGACCGGGATGGCGCCCCAGGAGACGAAGCGGACGGTGGCCATCACCCGGGGCAGCAGCTCCGGCGGGGTGTGGGTCTGGCGGTGGGTGCGGGTGACGATGCTGAAGATCACGACGCCGCCGGAGAACCCGGCGTTGCCGACCGCGAAGACCAGCGTCGCCCAGCCGGATCCGGCCAGCGGGAGCAGGACGGCGAAGGCGGCGGCGGCCGCGGCGCCCCAGCGGACCGCCCCGGCGCCGCCGAGCCGGGAGACGACGCGCGGGGTGAGGGCGGCGCCGAGCAGGCTGCCGAGGCCGCTGGTGGCCATCAGGGCGCCGACCGCGGCGGCGGGCGCGTCGAGGGTGCGGACCAGGAACACCGGGGTGAGGGCCATCTGCGCGCCGCAGACGAAGTTGACGGCGGTGGCGGAGGCGACGCACGGCCGGATCAGCGGGTGTCGGGCGACGAACCGCCAGCCCTCGCGGATCTGTTCGCGCATGCCGGCGCCGCCCGCGCGCGGGCCGGGGGTGCGTTCGCCGCGCGGCAGGCTGCGCAGCAGGGCGGCCGAGGCCAGGTAGCTGACCACGTCCAGCAGCATCGCGGCGGCGCCGCCGAGGAGTTGGACGAGCACGCCGCCCAGGGACGGCCCGGCGAGGTCGGTCGCCGCGTGGCTGGCGGAGTCCAGGCTGTTGCGGGAGGTGAGCTGTTCCTTGGGGACGACGGCGGGCAGGAAGGCGGAGTTGCCGACGTCGAAGACGACGTTGGCGAGGCCGACGACCAGCGCCACCGCCACGAGCTGCGGCATGCGCAGCGCGCCGAACGCGGCCGCGAGCGGCACCGAGGCGACGGCGGCGGCGCGGAGCAGGTCCATCGCGACCTGGAGGCCGCGCAGCGGCAGCCGCTGGACCAGGACGCCGGCCGGCAGGCCGATCAGCAGCCAGGCGACGAAGGAGGCGCCGGTGAGCAGGCCGACCTCGAACGCCGAGGCGTGCAGGACGACCACGGCGATCAGCGGCAGGGCGACGGTCGTCACCTGGCTGCCGAGCCGGCTGATCGTCGAGGCCGTCCAGTAGCGCCAGAACAGCCCGGCGCCGTCCGGCCGTACCGCTTCCGCCCTTGGTCTGGTCGCCACGTCTGCCACGTCCACCCCCATGTCAGCGAACTCCCGAGTGAGTTCCTTTAGGGAACTCACTATAATCGATACCCATGCGGCACAATCAAGCGGCGGACCCGGACTGCGCCATCTCCCAGGCCCTGGCCGTCGTCGGGGACGCCTGGACCCTGCTCCTGATCAGGGACGTCGCCGGCGGCATGCACCGCTTCGACGAGCTGCAGAACGCGCTCGGCATCAGCCGCAAGGTGCTCACCGAACGCCTGAAGGCCCTGGTCGCCGACGAGGTGCTGGAGAAGCGGCTCTACCACCCGCACCCGCCGCGCTACGAGTACCACCTCACCGAGCGCGGGCGCGCGCTGCTGCCCGTCCTGGTCGCCCTGCAGGACTGGGGCGGCCGCTACGTGCTCGGCGACGGCACGCTCTCGGCCACCAGCACCGCCGACTCCGCCGAGACCCGCCGGGTGTCGGCGCTGGTCGGCCACCGGCTGCCGGAGCTCGACCTCGCCGCCGCCTCCGGCGGCCGGGCCGATCCGGTCGCGGCGGGCCGCGCCTGGACGGTGCTCTACTGCTACCCCGGCGCCTACGCCCCGGGCGCCATGGGCCACCCGCCCGGCTGGGGCGAGATCCCCGGCGCGGTCGGCTGCACGCTGGAGTCCTGCACCTACCGCGACCGGATGGGGGAGTTCACCGCCCGGGACGCGGCCGTGTACGGCGTCAGCACCCAACGCCCGGACCAGCTCGCGGCGTTCGGCGAGCACGCGCGGATCCCGTTCCCGCTGCTGTCGGACGCCGAACTGCAGCTGGCGGCGGCCCTGCGGCTGCCCACCTTCCGGGCGGCGGGCGCCGAGCGCCTCAAGCGGCTCACCCTCGTCCTCGACGCCGGCCGCACCGTCCGGGGCGTCCTCTACCCGGTCACCGACCCGGCGGGCTCGGTCGAGGACGCCCTCGCGATCCTCGACGGCCTCACGCCGTAGAGTCCCGGCGCGCCGCCCGCTCCAGCGTCTCCTTCATCACCTGCGCACCCCGCTCGACCCGCAACCGCACCTGCTCCGCCATCGCGTGCGGCAGCACGTCGGTGGTCCACACCAGCCGGCAGCGGCCCGGGCCCTCGGGCACGACCTGGAACGCGGCGTGGTGGTGGGTGAGCGGGAGCCTGAACCCCTCGACGGCCGAGTACGCGAGCCGCCGCAGCCCGCCGTCGACGCCGACGATCAGCTCCCGGATGACGGCCCCGCCGGGGACGGTCAGGTAACGGACGTCGCCGTCCATCCGGGTGTCCAGCACGTATCCGGGGATCAGCCGCTCGTGCACCGCCCCGACGTCCCGTACGGCCGCCCACACCTCGTCCGCGTCGGCCTCGATCACGACGTCCTGCACGATGGTGGCGATGGTGTCCTCCGCGTGGTGGTAGCCGAAAAGGGCGGCCCGGGCGCGCAGCCGCACCCGAACCGCCCGCCGGGGCGCGCGCTCAGCCCGCCCCGAAGAACCCGTCCAGCAGCTGCTGCGCCGCCAGCCCGGCCGGCAGCGTGCCGGCCCGCACCTGGGCCTCCAACTCGGGTGCCAGCCGCCGCACTTCGGGGTGCTCGTGCAGCCGCGCGTACAGCTGGTCGTGGACCATCGACCAGGTCCACTCCACCTGCTGGTCGCGCCGCTTCGCCGCCAGCGCGCCGGTGGCGTCCAGCACCTTGCGGTGCTGCTGCAGCCGCTCCCACAGCACGTCCAGCCCGGCGCCGTCGCGCCCGCTGCAGGTCAGCACCGGCGGCGTCCAGGCCGCGTCCGGCGCCTGCAACAGCCGCAGCGCGCCCGCGAGTTCACGGGCGGCCGCCTTGGCGTCGCGCTCGTGCGGGCCGTCCGCCTTGTTGACGGCGATGACGTCGGCGAGCTCCAGCACGCCCTTCTTGATGCCCTGCAGCTGGTCGCCGGTGCGCGCCAGGCTGAGCAGCAGGAAGGTGTCGACCATCCCGGCGACGGTCGTCTCGGACTGCCCGACGCCGACCGTCTCGATGAGCACCACGTCGTACCCGGCGGCCTCCATCACCACCATCGACTCCCGGGTGGCCTTGGCGACCCCGCCCAGCGTCCCCGAGGTCGGGGACGGCCGGACGAACGCGGCCGGGTCGACGGCCAGCCGCTCCATCCGGGTCTTGTCGCCGAGGATCGACCCGCCCGTCCGGCTGGACGTCGGGTCGACGGCGAGCACCGCGACCCGGTGCCCGAGGCCCGTCAGCATGGTGCCGAAGGAGTCGATGAAGGTCGACTTGCCGACACCGGGCACCCCGGTGATGCCCACCCGGACCGCCCCGCCCGCGTGCGGCAGCAGCCGGACGAGCAGCTGCTGCGCGAGCGCGCGGTGGTCGGGCCGGGTGGACTCGACGAGGGTGACGGCCCGCGCGATCCAGGCGCGCGAGCCGTCGAGGACACCCGTCACGTAGCTGTCGAGGTCTATCGTCCGCGGTGGCATGCCCTAGAGACTCCGGCTCACAGCTCGTGGCCGAGGCCGGCCGCCAGCGACTTCAGCAGGTCGTAGGCCGCCTCCGGGATCACCGTGCCGGGCGGGAAGACCGCGGCCGCGCCCGCCTCGTACAGGGCGTCGAAGTCCTGCGGCGGGATGACGCCGCCGACCACGATGGTGATGTCCTCGCGGCCCGCCTCGGCGAGCTCGGCGCGCAGCGCGGGCACCAGGGTGAGGTGTCCGGCGGCCAGCGAGGAGACGCCGACGATGTGCACGTCCGCCTCGACGGCCTGCCGGGCGACCTCGGCCGGGGTCTGGAACAGCGGGCCGACGTCGACGGTGAAGCCGAGGTCGGCGAAGGCGGTGGCGATCACCTTCTGGCCGCGGTCGTGGCCGTCCTGGCCCATCTTGGCGACCAGGATGCGCGGGCGCCGGCCCTCGGCCTGCTCGAACCGCTCGACCAGGTCGCGGGTGCGCTGGAGGGGGACGGAGGGTCCCGCTTCGTCTCGGTACACACCGGAAATGGTACGGATCTGGCCGGAGTGGCGGCCGTACACCTTTTCGAGGGCGTCCGAGATCTCGCCGACGGTGGCCTTCGCCCGGGCCGCGTTGACGGCCAGGTGCAGCAGGTTGCCGTCCAGCGAGCCGCCGCGCTGCGGGCCGGCCTCGGCGGCGCGGGTCAGCGCGTGCAGGGCGTCCTGGCACGCGGCCTCGTCGCGCTCCGCGCGCAGCCGGCGCAGCTTCTCGATCTGCCGGGCGCGCACCGAGGAGTTGTCGACCTTGAGCACGTCGATCTGCTCGTCGCTCTCCACCCGGTACTTGTTGACGCCGATGACCGGCTGGCGGCCGGAGTCGATCCGCGCCTGGGTGCGGGCGGCGGCCTCCTCGACGCGCATCTTCGGGATGCCCGCGTCGATGGCCTTGGCCATGCCGCCGGCCGCCTCGACCTCCTGGATGTGCTGCCAGGCGCGGGCCGCGAGGTCGTTGGTCAGCTTCTCGACGTACGCCGAGCCGCCCCACGGGTCGATGACCCGGCAGGTGCCCGACTCCTGCTGCAGCAGCAGCTGGGTGTTGCGGGCGATGCGGGCGGAGAAGTCGGTGGGCAGCGCCAGCGCCTCGTCGAGCGCGTTGGTGTGCAGCGACTGGGTGTGGCCCTGGGTCGCGGCCATCGCCTCCACGCAGGTGCGGGTGACGTTGTTGAACACGTCCTGCGCGGTCAGCGACCAGCCCGAGGTCTGCGAATGGGTGCGCAGCGACAGGGACTTGGGGTTCTTCGGGTCGAACTGCTTGACCAGCTTGGCCCACAGCAGGCGGGCCGCGCGCAGCTTGGCGACCTCCATGAAGAAGTTCATGCCGATCGCCCAGAAGAACGACAGCCGCGGCGCGAAGGCGTCCACGTCCAGGCCCACGTCCAGGCCCGCGCGCAGGTACTCCACCCCGTCCGCCAGGGTGTAGGCCAGCTCCAGGTCGGCCGTCGCGCCGGCCTCCTGGATGTGGTAGCCGGAGATGGAGATCGAGTTGTACCGGGGCATCTTCTGCGAGGTGTACGCGAAGATGTCCGAGATGATCCGCATCGACGGCTGCGGCGGGTAGATGTAGGTGTTGCGGACCATGAACTCCTTGAGGATGTCGTTCTGGATGGTCCCCGCCAGCTTCTCCGGCGGCACCCCCTGCTCCTCGGCCGCGACGATGTACAGCGCCAGGACGGGCAGCACCGCGCCGTTCATGGTCATCGACACCGACATCCGGTCCAGCGGGATGCCGTCGAACAGCTGGCGCATGTCGTAGATCGAGTCGATGGCGACGCCCGCCATGCCGACGTCGCCGGTGACGCGCGGGTGGTCGCTGTCGTAGCCGCGGTGGGTCGGCAGGTCGAAGGCGACCGACAGGCCCTTCTGGCCGGCCGCGAGGTTGCGGCGGTAGAAGGCGTTGGACTCCTCGGCGGTGGAGAAGCCCGCGTACTGGCGGACGGTCCACGGCTGGTTGACGTACATGGTCGGGTACGGCCCGCGCAGGTACGGGGCGACGCCGGGGTAGGTCTCCAGGAAGTCCAGGCCGGCCAGGTCGGCGGGCGTGTACAGCGGCTTGACGCCGATGCCCTCGGGGGTCTCCCAGACCTGCTCGTCGGCGTCCTTGCCGGTGGACTCGCGCCAGGCGGCCCGCCACTGGGCCTCGGTGACGTCCGAGGGGGCGTCGCCGGTCAGCCCGATTCCGGTGAAGTCGGGGATCATCGCGCCACCTCGGTGTCGTCGGCGTTCTCGTCGGCGCCGTCCGCGCCGGTGATCTGGTCGAGCAGGGAGCCGAGGACGGCGACGGCGTCGCCGCCCGCGAAGATGAACTCGTCCACCCCTGCGGGGACTTCGCCGAGCCGGCCGGCCAGCAGGACGCGCCGCGCGCCGGCCGCCTTCAGCGCCCCGGCGATCGACGCGGCGTGCTCGCCGTACAGGGCGTCGCTGGAGCACAGGCAGGCGACGGTCGCGCCGGACTCCCGGAACGCCGCGGCGAACGCGGCGGGGTCGGTGCCCTCGGCGGCGACGGTCGCGATGCCGCCGGCCTGGAACAGGTTGGCCGCGAAGGTGGTGCGCGCGGTGTGCGCGGCGGCGGTGCCGATCGAGGCGAGGAACAGCTTGGGCCGTTCGCCCGTCGCCGCGAGGACGGCGTCCGAGCGGTCGCGCAGCGCCTCGTACGCCTCGGCCCGGCGCACCCGCGGCAGCCCGCCGCCGAGCCCGGCCGGGGCCGGCTCGCGGACCAGCGGCTGCTCGTCCAGGTGCGGGAACTCGCTGACGCCGGTGACGGGTTCGCGCCGCTTGGCGAGCTTCACGGACCGCTCGGCCCAGGTCGCGGCGATCCGCTCGCCGACCAACCCGGCGGCCAGCGCGGCCTGTTGGCCGCCAGCTCGCTCGATCTCCTGGAACCAGGCCCAGCCGGCCTGCGCCAGCTCCTCGCTCAACTGCTCGACGTACCAGGAGCCGCCGGCCGGGTCGATGACCCGGGCCAGGTGCGACTCCTCCAGCAGCACCGACTGGGTGTTGCGGGCGATCCGGCGGGCGAAGGCGTCGGGGAGGCCGAGCGCGGAGTCGAACGGCAGCACGGTGACGGCGTCGGCGCCGCCGACCCCGGCGGCGAGGCAGGCCACCGTGGTGCGCAGCATGTTCACCCACGGGTCGCGGGCGGTCATCATCACCTGGGAGGTGACGGCGTGCTGACGCTGCGCCGAGGCCTCCGGGGAGGCGCCCGACACCTCGGCGACGCGGGCCCAGAGGCGGCGCGCGGCACGGAACTTGGCGATCGTCAGGAACTGGTCGGCGTCCGCCGCGTAGCGGAACTCCAGCTGGCCGAGGGCGGCGTCCACCGACAGCCCGGCGGCGGTCAGCGCGCGCAGGTAGGCGACGCCGGTGGCCAGCGAGCAGCCCAACTCCTGGGCGGGGGAGGCGCCGGCCTCGTGGTACGGCAGCGCGTCGACGGTGAGGGCGCGCAGCTGCGGGTACTCGGCGGTGCAGCGGGCGGCGAGTTCGACGGCCGCGGCGAGCAGCGTGTCGGTGCGGTCGGTGTCGCCGGTGCGGGCCTGCAGGCCCAGCGGGTCGGCGCCGAGGTTGCCGGCGGCGGAGGCGGGGGAGACCGCGCGCTCCTCGTAGAGCTTGAACAACCGCTGGGCGGCGTCGGCGAATTCGGGTCCGGCGTCGAGGGTGACGGCGGCGAGGTCCAGGTACACCCCGGTGAGCGCCTCGGACAGCGCGGCGACGGGCAGGCCGTCCCCGCCGAGCTCCAGCCAGAGCGAGGAGACGCCGTGCTCCAGGTCGGCCAGGACGGCTTCGTTGGTGCGGGCGCGGTCCGGGTCGTTGTGGCGCTGGCGGACGTCCCACCCGGTGGCGGCGGACCCCTGGGGGCGGCCGCCACGGACGAACGGCGGGAAGCCGGGCAGGCCCGGTTCGGCCGCGGTGTCCTCGGCGGTGTACAGCGGGCGGGCGCGCAGGCCGTCCGGCAGGGTCGTGCTGAGTGCCTGCTCGGCGGCGGCGCCGTCCTCGGGTTGGGCGCCGGACTTGCGCAGCACACCCTGGACGAGCTGCTGCCACTGCTCACGATGCGCGGCCGGGAATTCGGCGGCGAGGGGGAGCCCTTCGGGCGGGACCTTCATGTGCGCAGGGTAGCGAACGCGTGTGGCGGGTTTGGAGGGGAACCCCGTGTGACCTTGCCCTCGCCACTTTCCCGGCCCGAGGTGTATCCGGCGGAACTGCCGCCCGTCGCGGGCAGCGGTCGGGCGTGGGCGAACGGGTGACACCCGAGGTCAACGGCAGTGCCACCGCGCGGGATCGGTCGTCGACGCAGGATCGGACGCGGGGCGGGGCAGGTCTGGACCAGGTCTGGACCAGGTCTGGACCGAGCCCGGATCGATCCCGGACCGGGCCCGGATCGAGGGGGATTGCGGAACCCCGCCACCCATCTATTAAGTTACTTCGAAGAAGGTGGGTCGGGGACGTCCTCCCCCCGTGCGTCTCCGCCCGCCTTCGTCGTGCCCCGTCATGCCCCGTTCCGCGAAGGAGCCCGCCGCCATGGGAAAGCGCCGCAAGCCCAGCACCCCGAGCCGGGCCCGCCTGGCGGTCCTCACCACGGCCGTGGCCGGCGGCGCCGTGCTCGCCGCCGGCACCGCCCACGCCGAGCCCGCGCCCAGCCTCGCCACCGTCAAGGAGCAGGTGGACAAGCTCAACGAGGAGGCCGAGCAGGCGATCGAGCGCTTCAACGGCTTCCAGGAGAAGCAACGCAAGCTCCAGGGCGAGGCCAACCAGATCCAGGAGAAGGTCGTCCGCGGCCAGGCCGCGATGAACGAACTGCGCACCCGGCTCGGCGCGGTGGCCGCCGACCAGTACCGCAGCAACGGCATCGACCCGTCCGTCCAGCTGATGCTCGACTCCGACCCGGCCTCCTACCTGGAGCGCGCCTCGGCGCAGAACCAGGCGGCCGGCAGCCAGGCCGCCCTGCTCAAGGAGGCCCAGGGCGAACAGCGCAAGCTCGACCAGGACCGCGCCGAGGCCACCCGCACGCTCGCCGAACTCGAAACGGTCGGCGGGCAGTTGGCGGGGGAGAAGCAGCAGGTCCAGGGCAAGCTCGCGCAGGCCCAGGCGCTGCTCAACAAGCTCAGCGCCGAGGAGCGCGCCAAGATCAACGCCCAGGAGTCCGCCGACAAGGCCCGGGCCGCCGCCAAGCAGGCCGGCGACGCCGACCGCGCCTCCCGCTCCACCCAGCGCACCGACCTCAACGCCCCGCCGCCGCCCGCCGCGAGCGGCCGCGCCGCCACCATCGTCCAGTTCGCCTACGCGCAGCTCGGCAAGCCCTACGAGTGGAGCGCCACCGGCCCCAACAGCTTCGACTGCTCCGGCCTCACCGGTGCCGCCTACCGCGCCGCGGGCGTCAAGCTCTCCCGGATGTCCCAGGACCAGTGGAACGACGGCCCCCGCGTCGCCCGCTCCGACCTCCAGGCCGGTGACCTGGTCTTCTTCTACGGCGACATCCATCACGTCGGCATCTACATCGGCGACGGCAAGATGATCCACGCGCCCCGCACCGGCAAGAACGTCGAGGTCCTCCCCATCGACGCCATGCCCTACGTCGGCGCCGTCCGCCCGGCCTGAACCAGCGCGGCCCGCCCGGGCGTCAGTCGACGATCAGCAGGCTGGCGCCGTCCGGCGCGCTGGAGCGGTGGGCCTCGGCGTCGTCGGCCACCTGGTAGCTGCCGCCCGCGCCGGTGACCACCACGCGGCCGTCGTCGAGCGTGGTGACGAGCTCGCCCGCCAGGACGTACAGCACGTGCCCCTTGCGGCACCAGTGGTCCGCGACGTACCCCGGGCTGTAGTCCACCCGGCGGACCCGGACCTCGCCGAACTGCCGCACCCGACTGGTCACCTCGCCGGCCTCGCCGGGCTTGCGCTCCTCGTCGACCTGGCTCCAGTCGGTGGCGGTGAAGGGAAAGCCGCTGAGATTCATGCGGTCACCCTACTCCCGGAAGGCCCGGGCGAGTTGGGCTCCGAGAGTCAGTCCGTGACGGACAGGACGATCTTCCCGGTGGTGCGGCCCAGCTCGCCCAGGCGGTGGGCGTCGGCGGCCCGCTCCAGCGGCAGGACGGTGTCGACCAGCACCCGCAGCCGGCCCGAGCCGACCAGGCGGGAGATCTCGCGCAGGCCCTGCTGGTCCGGTTCGACCAGCACGAAGACGGCACGGACCCCCGCGGCCTCCGCCTCCGCGAGCGGAAAGGCCTCGGTCGGCGGCTCGATGGAGACGAGCGTGCCGCCGGGGCGCAGGGAGCGCAGCGAACGGGCCCAGCTGGGGCCGCCGATCGGGTCCAGCACGACGTCCACGCCCTGCACGGCCTCGGCGACGTCGACCGTCCGGTAGTCGACGGTCTCGTCCGCCCCGAGCTCGCGCAGCAGCCCGTGCTTGGCGCCGCTCGCCGTGCCGATCACGTACGCGCCGCGGGCCTTGGCGATCTGGACGGCCAGGTGGCCGACCCCGCCCGCGGCGGCGTGGACGAGGACGCGCTGCCCGGGGCGCACGTCGGCGGTGTCCACCAGCGCCTGCCAGGCGGTGAGCGCGGCGAGCGGCAGCCCGGCCGCCTCGACGTGGCTCAGGCCCTCCGGGCGGGGCGCGAAGTGCCGGGCGGGGGCCGTGACGTACTCGGCGTAGCCGCCCGCCGGGTGCGGGAAGCGGGGCATCCCGTACACCTCGTCGCCGGGGCGGTGGATCGCCACGCCGGGGCCGACCGCCTCGACCACGCCGGAGACGTCCCAGCCGAGGGTGAACGGGGGCGTGGCGCCGTTGGCGAAGACGCCGCGCGAACGGGTCTTCCAGTCCGCCGGGTTGACCCCGGCGGCGTGCACCCGGACCAGGACCTCGCCCCGGCCCGGCTCGGGGCGGGCCGCGTCCACGAGCCGGAGGACCTCGGGGCCTCCGGCGGTGTCCTGCGAGATCGCGCGCATGGTGTCGGGCATGTCGTCCTCCTCCGATGGTCGGCCCGGTCGGTCGATCGGGCACGTCGTCAGAGTGCCGGTGCGCGCGGGCCCCTGGTGGTGGCGGGACGGCCAGGTGGTGAAAGGATCCGGCCATGCACCACGTCGGCGTACTCGCCCTGGACGGCGTCTTCCCGTTCGAGCTCGGCATCCCGGCCCGGATCTTCGGCGCCGCCCGGGACGAGGCCGGCGCCCCGCTCTACACCGTCACCACCTGCGGCCTGGACGGCGGACCGGTCCGCAGCGCCGCCGACTTCGACCTCGCGGTCTCCCGGGACGCCGGGCTGCTCGCCGCCGTCGACACCGTCGTCATCCCACCCTCGGACTCCCTCGGCGACATCCGCGAACACGGCACCCTGCCCGAGGCCCTGCGCGCCGCGCTGGCCGGGATCCGGCCCGGCACCCGCATCGTGGGCATCTGCACGGCCAGCTACGTGCTGGCCGCCGCCGGCCTGCTCGACGGGCGCCGCGCCACCACCCACTGGCGGGAGGCCGACCGGCTGCAGCGGATGTCCACCACCGCCCGGATCGACCCGGACGTCCTGTTCGTCGACGACGGCGACGTCCTCACCTCGGCCGGGGTCGCCGCCGGGATCGACCTGTGCCTCCACCTGGTCCGGCGGGATCACGGCAGCCGGGTCGCCAACGAGGTGGCCCGCTCCTGCATCGTCCCGCCCTGGCGGGAGGGCGGCCAGGCCCAGTACATCCGCCGCCCCGTCCCCGAGCCCTCCGCCACCGGCACCGCCGTCACCCAGGCCTGGGCCCTGGACCGGCTCGCCGAACCGCTGTCGGTCGCCGACCTCGCCGCCCACGCCCACACCAGCGTGCGCAGCTTCGCCCGCCGCTTCCGAGAGGAGACCGGCACCACCCCCGCCCAGTGGCTCACCGGCCAGCGCCTCGACCTCGCCCGGCACTACCTGGAGACGACGGACTGGCCCGTCCCGCTGGTCGCCCAGCGCTCCGGGCTCGGCACCGGCGCCTCGCTGCGCAAACACCTGCACGATGCCACCGGCGTGAGCCCCCAGGCCTACCGGAAGACCTTCGGCCCGAGCTGAGACCGGGCCGGGCCCGACCGGCTCGGCCAGGCCCGCCGTCGCGCCCGCGCGGAGCAGGAGGTCGGACCGGCCGACTTCCTGCTCCTCTCAGCTGCCGTCCGAGCCCGGTACGGCGATCACGGCTCACACGGTCCACAGCACGGTCCTGGCGAGCCGGGCCCCCGAGGAAGCCCCGGAGACAGGCCTCAGTACGGCTGCGGCGCGCAGGCCAGCAGGTACGGCAGCACGGGCAGTGCCGACACGGCGACCCAGGAGGCGAGTCGGCGCCGCCGCCCGCCGCCCGGCCGGGCCAGCCGGCGGACCCGGGCCAGCACCCCGGTGGCGGCCGCCGCGAGCGACCCTTCCGGGCCCGGGCCGGAGGCCAACGCGCAGAGCGCGGAGGCGAGTTCGCCCCGCGAGACCTCCGCCAGCGCGGCGTCGTCCGCCGCCATCTCCAGCAGCAGCGCCACCTCCGCGCGCCCGACCCGGGCGAGCGGCAGCGGCCCGAGCAGCAGCGCGAAGGTGTCGGCGGGCAGCCGGAACAGGTGGTGGCGGCCGCGGATGTGCCCGTGTTCGTGGGCGACGGCGGCGGCGAGCTGCCGCTCGTCCAGCAGCCGCAGCGCGCCGCGCGACAGCACGACGCGGGAGCGGCGGCCGGGGAGGCAGTAGACGGTCGGGCGGGCGTGGTCGAGCACGAGCGCGCCCCAGCGCCGGTCCCGTACGGCGACCAGGTCGAGCAGCGCCCGGTGCCGCCGCCGGGCCCGGCCGGTCCGGAGGCCGACCGCGCCGATCGCGGCGGCGAGCGCCGTGCCGGCGGCGGCCAGCTGCCACCAGTCGTGGGTGTGCGGCAGGACCGGCCCGGTGGGCGCGGCGCGGGGGAGCAGGAGCCCGGCCAGGCCGACCAGCCCGGCCGGCTCGTGGGCGAAGGGCTCGACGGCGTGGTGGACGGTGAGTAGCACGGCGACGGTGAAGGAGGCCATCAGCGACAGCCACAGCGCCGCGCCGAGCACCGGCCGGGCCTGCAGCCGGGCCTGGATCCGGGGGGAGCGTGCGAGGCGCCGGGGCAGCAGGACGCCGGTGAGCGCCAGGTAGAGGCCCAGCAGCGCGAGCGTCACTCCTCGTCCCGGGCCTTCACCTGGGCGAGTGCGCTGTCGAGGGCGGCGCGCAGCGCGGAGGCCTCGTCGCCGCTCATCCCGTCGACGAAGTGCAGCAGCGCGCCGGCCCGGTCGGGGGTGGTCTCCAGCGCCTGGTGCATCAGCTGGGCGGTGTACGCCTCGCGGGAGCAGGTCGGCTCGTACACCCAGGCGCGGCCGACCTTGTCGCGGCGCAGCCAGCCCTTGGTGTGCAGGATGTCGGCGACGGTGGTGACGGTGGTGTACGCGACGGGCCGGTGCCGCTGGAGGTCGTCGACGACCTCGCGGACGGTGGCCGGGCGGCCCCAGCCCCAGAGCCGGTCCATGATCTCGGCCTCCAGCTCGCCGAACCCGCGCAGTACCACCCTGTCTCCCTCGCCGGCCGCGGGCACCCGACCGCCCGCGGAACCCGCCCATGGTACGGCCCGCGCCGGGTGTCCGCCCCCGTCTCCGAGGGGGGCACCCGGCGCGGGCCGGGGCGGCGGGGGTTTACCGGACAGGCGGGGGTTTCAGGACAGGCGCCGGGCCAGCGCCACCCGGGAGCGGGTGAACAGCGCGGCGAGCAGTCCGGCGAGCACCGGCAGCACCAGCACGATCAGCAGTAGCTCGCCCCAGGGCGCGGTGATCAGCGCCGGCCTGGCGCCGAACCCGCTGGCCCGGGACTTCAGCAGCCCGACCGCCGGCACGAAGCCGTTGACCGCCCCGAGCAGCGCCCCGAGCAGGGCGATCAGCGCGCACTGCAGGCCGGCCATGGTGCGCCGGATGCCGGGCGGGGCGCCGACCGCGGCCAGGGTGGCCTGGTCCTGCCGGGAGTCGGCGGCGGCGAGGCCGGTGGCGATGCCGGCCGCGCCGAGCACGACCAGGGCGGCGAAGCCGCTGAGCGCCAGGGTGAGCGCGTCGCCCTTGGACTGGTAGCCGCGCTCGACCTCCAGCCGCCCGTGGTGGTCGAGCCGGACGGCGGCGGCCTCGGCGCGCTGCTGCGCCTTGCGGTCGGGCGGGGTGGCGGGCCGCCAGACGGCGCCGGTGGGCTCGGTGGTCAGGCCGAGTGCGGGCAGCGCGGTGGGCGCCATCAGGCCCTGGGCGAACCGCGCGGCGGCCGGGTTGTCGACCAGCACCGCGTCGACCGGCACTTCCTGCAGGTCCGGCTTGGGGACCTCGCCGGGCTTGAGCGGCGCGCCGCCGCCTCCGCGCAGCTGGAGCACGGCCTTGCCGTCTGCGCCGATCAGCGCCCGGTCGAAGACCAGCAACTTGCCGGCTGCCAGCGCCTGTTCGGCCGCCGGGTCGCGCAGGTCGAACAGGTTGTGCAGCAGCGTGGCGTCACCGGCGGCGAGGTGCGGCATCGCGGACAGCGTGCGCCAGTTCACCTGCCCCTTGAGCTGGACGACGCTGGAGCAGTTCGGGCAGAACTTGTAGGTCACCTCGGCGAGGTCCGCGCGCGGCCCGAGCCCGGTCAGTTGCTTCTCCAATTCGCCGCGCAGCTGGTCGAGTTGGCCGCCGTTCAGGCGGCTGTACAGCTGGACGGCGCCGTACGGGGCCTGCGGCCGGTAGTCGCGCCGGTTCTCGGCGTCGGTGCTGGTGCTGTACACCCCGATGGCGACGGCGCCGGCGACGGCGGCCAGCACCGCGGCGACGGCGGGCGCGGTGCGCGAGCGGTGCCGGGCGGAGTCCCGCAGGGCGAGCCGGGGGCCGAGCGGCAGGAGCCGGGCCGTGCGGCCGAGCAGGGCGACCAGCACCGGGGTGCAGGCGAGCATGCCGAGTTCGGCGACCACGGAGCCGCCGAGCACGGCGAGCGTGCGGGCGTCGTAGCTGCTGACCACCGGCTGACCGTGCGACAGCGCGCCGGCCCCGTACACCGCGAGGGCGCCGCCGGCCAGCACCAGCAGCAGGCCGAGCAGGGTGACCTTGCGGCTGGGCGCGCGGACGGTGTCGCGGTCGGCGAGCCCGGCGGTCACGCTGCGCCGGGCGGCCTGGAGGGCGGGCAGGGCGGCCGCGAGCAGGGCGGTGAGCAGGCCGATCCCGGCGATCGCGAGCAGGTCCAGCGGGGGCAGCGCGAAGTGTCCGAAGCGTTCGCCGCCGGCCTGTTCGATCCACGGCCGCAGGGCGGCGACCAGCCCGGTGCCGAGCGCCACGCCGAGCACCGCCCCGGCGATGCCGAGGACGACGCCGCCGCCGAGCACCACCGCGCCGACGTGGCCGCGCCGGCCGCCGGCCGCGCCGAGCAGGGCGAGCTGGCGGCGGGAGCGGCGGGCGCCGACCGCGAAGGCGGGCCCGGCCAGCAGGGCGACCTCCAGCAGGGCCATGCCGGTGACGGTGGCGACGACCACCTTGGTGCTGTTGCCGGTGGCGGGGTCGGAGTAGGTGAAGGAGTCCCGGTAGTAGGGGACGGCCCGCTCCGGCGGCGGGGCGAGCACGACGGAGCGCGCGGTGAGCGTGTAGCCGTACCGGTTGACCTCCTGGACCTTCGCCCAGTCGAGCGCGGCCCCGGCCGGGAGCTTGACCAGCCAGGCGCCGTGCTCGATGCCGGTGGCCTCGGCGGTGCCGCCGCCCGGCCGGCTGCCGCCGGACGCGCCGCCGGACGTGCTGCCCGGCTTGCCGCCGGTCCTGTCGGCGGCGGCCAGCGGGTCGAGCAACTCGCCCGGCCGGGCGACGAGTTCGGCCCGGCCGAGCTCGCCGGGGTGTTCGACGACGCCGGTGACGGTGAAGGTGGTGCCCTCCAGCCCCTGGACGGTGGTGGTGCCGCCGACCGCGAGGCCGGCGTGGTCCAGGAAGGCCCGGGTGGCGGCCACTTCGTGCGCGGCGCGCGGCGCGCGGCCCTCGACCAGGTTCAGCCGCCCGCGCCAGATCGGGTCGCCGAGGTCGGCCTCGGTGGTGAGGGTGCGGACCAGCCCTTCGGGGGAGGTCGCGCCGGTCTCCGGCCCGGGCCGGGCCGGGGTGAGCACGCTGCCGGGCGGCAGCAGGGAGCTGATCAGGGCGGCCGGGTCGGTGGAGCCGGCCTTGACCTGCTCGGGGGTGGGCTGCTCGTCGGGCTTCGACGGAGTGACGAAGGCCCCGTCCTCGGCGAGCGGTGCCTGTTCGACGGTCCGTCCGGGGGCGAGCCCGGTGACCAGCGCGTCCGCTCCGCCCACCACCCGCTCGACGCGTTCCGCGGGGGTGAGTTCGCCGCCGCGGTGGACGATGTCGGCGCCGGTGACGCCGAGGACGGGCAGGGCGATCATGGCGACGATCAGGGCGCTGCGGCCCTTGGCGCGCAGGGCGTCGCGGCGGGCGATGCGCAGGGCGACCCGCCAGGCTCCGAGCTTCACCAGGCCACCTCGCCGCTCTCGGACCCGACCGGGAAGCCGGACCCGGCCGAGAAGCCGCTCTCGGCGGCGGCCGGTCCGGGCCGGTGGACGGCGGCCGGGCAGGCGGCGGCGCGCTGCCCGCGGCTCTCCGAGGCGACCGCGCCGTCCCGCAGGTGGACCACCCGGTCCGCCCAGGAGGCGTGCGCGGCCTCGTGGGTGACCATCACGGCGGCCGCGCCGGCGTCGCAGCGGGCGCGCAGCACGGCGAGCACGGCCTCGCCGGTGGCCGAGTCGAGCGCGCCGGTCGGCTCGTCGGCGAGCACCAGCCGGCGCTCGCCGATCAGGGCGCGGGCGATGGCGACGCGCTGCTGCTGGCCGCCGGACATGTCGTCGGGGAAGCGGTCGGCGAGTTCGCCGATGCCGAGCTCCTCCAGCGCGGCCAGCGCCTCGCGGCGGGCCCGGCGGCCCGGGACGCCGTCGAGTTCGCGCGGCAGGGCGATGTTCTCGGCGGCGGTGAGCGCCGGGATCAGGTTGTAGTCCTGGAAGACGTACCCGATGGAGCGCCGCCGCAGGTCGGCGAGCCGGCGCCGGCTGAGCGTGCCGAGCGTGACGCCCTCGACCAGCACCTCGCCCCCGGTGGGGGTGTCCAGGCCGCCGGCCAGGGTCAGCAGGGTGGACTTGCCGGAGCCGGAGGGCCCCATGACGGCGACGAACTCGCCGGGACGGACGGCCAGTTCGATGCCGCGCAGGGCGTGGACCTCGGTCTCGCCGCGCCCGTGCACCCGGGTGACGCCGGAAAGGTGCAGGACGGGGCGGGGCCCGGTCGGATCGGTGAAGGACACACTTCCCCCTCGTGAGCTGTTCAGCTGCATATGTCGGTGAACTATATATGCAGAGCGGGAGGGCATCCAGGGGGCTCGGGTTCGGTCAAGGTTCTACAAAGCTGTAGAGGATCAGTCGGAAACACCGCTCGGCCCGGCCGCGGAGGGGCTATCCTGTTCGAGGTTTGAAAAGGCACCTCGTTCGGTGAGGCGTCTTCACGGACACAGGCCACTGACCCGACGACGTCGAGAGACGCCCAGGTTCAGGACAGGTCTTCCCGAGTTAAGGGTTGACCCCAAGTGGCTTCCGGCCGGCAAGGCTGGACACGCCGTGGAGTGCCAAAGCTCTGACGAGTTGGGGTGGACCGGTCCCGTCGGACCGGTGTGCTCCTTGCCGTGTCGCGATGCGGCGCACAGCGTGTGCGCCCCCGACCGGGAGGAGGCGAGAGACATGGACTGCAATAGTCCGGGCCACAGTAGCCCCTACCCCCGCATGCTCTCGATCACCTCCGGCACGCGGTAACAACCTTCCCTGCGCGTTCGCCCAGGCGCTTCGTCCCGCGCTCGACCATGCCCGGACGCAAGCCGCCTGACGCATCGTCATGCCCGTACGGCCGCCGCCGCTCAGCGCCGTCGTGCGGAGCCGATGCCGTGCTGCCCGCAGGGGGGAGCGCTGCTGCGTGCCCCCTGTCGCCCCGCCCGGGGCAAGGGAGGCCCCGCCATGACCAACGTGATGCTGGACCCGAAGGTCCCCGCCGACGCCACCACCGTTCCCGCCGCCCGCAGCGCCGTCCTCGACGACGCCCACGTGGGCGACATCAAGGGCGCGCTCGGCACCATCCGCCTCGACGACACCACCCCCCGCCACGGCCTCTCCGCCCGGCTCAGGACGCTGCTCGCGATCATCGGCCCCGGCCTGATCGTGATGGTCGGCGACAACGACGCCGGCGCGTTCTCCACCTACGGCCAGGCCGGGCAGAACTACGGCACCCAGCTGCTCTGGACGCTGCTGATGCTGATCCCCGTGCTGTACGTGAACCAGGAGATGGTGCTGCGCCTGGGCGCCGTGACCGGCGTCGGCCACGCCCGCCTGATCCTGGAGCGGTTCGGCAGGTTCTGGGGCGCGTTCAGCGTCATCGACCTGTTCCTGCTCAACGCGCTCACCCTGGTCACCGAGTTCATCGGCGTCACGCTCGCCGCGGGCTACCTCGGCCTGCCCAAGGCCGCCGCGGTGGTGCTGGCGGCCGCGATCATCATCGCCTCGGCCTTCACCGGCTCCTTCCAGCGCTTCGAGCGCGTCGCCATCGCGCTGTGCGTCGGCTCGCTGCTGCTGGTGCCGATCTACTTCCTGGTCCACCCGAAGACCTCGCAGATGGCGCACGACTTCGTGGTGCCCGGCATGCCCGGCGGCGCCGGCCAGCTGGCCGCCGTCATGATGGTCATCATCTCGATCGTCGGCACCACCGTCGCCCCGTGGCAGCTGTTCTTCCAGCAGTCGTACGTCATCGACAAGCGGATCACCCCGCGCTTCATGAAGTACGAGAAGGTCGACCTGTGGATCGGCATCGCGGTGGTCGTCGTCGGCGCCGCCGCGATGATGGGCCTCACCGCCGCGGCCTTCGCGGGCACCGATGGCTTCGGCCAGTTCTCCGACGCCGCCGCGATCGCCCAGGGCCTGGAGGACAAGGCCGGCCGCCTGGTGGGCGTGCTGTTCGCGATCGCCCTGCTGGACGCCTCGATCATCGGCGCCTTCGCCGTCTCCCTGTCCACCGCCTACGCGATCGGCGACGTCTTCGGCATCAAGCACTCGCTGCACCGCGGGGTCAAGGGCGCCAAGGGCTTCTACGCCGTGTACGCCGGCCTGGTCGTGGTCGCCGCCGCGATCACCCTGCTGTCCAACGGCTACACCCAGGGCCTGATGACGCAGTTCGTGCAGGTGCTCGCCGGGGTGCTGCTGCCCTCCGCCACGGTCTTCCTGCTGCTGCTCTGCAACGACAGGGCCGTGCTCGGCCCGTGGGTCAACGGCCCGCGGACCAACGCCTTCACCTCGGCGGTCGTCGGCGTCCTGGTGACGCTGTCGCTGATCCTGACCGCCGCCGTCGTGTGGCCGGGCATCACCTCGGACGCCATCCTGTGGATCATGGCCGGCTGCGGTGTCGCGGGCGTCCTGGTCGCCGGCTACTTCTTCCTCTTCGGCCGCCAGGGCACCAAGGAGGACCCCATCGACCGCACCGGCCGCGAGGACTGGCGGATGCCCCCGCTGGAGACGCTGGCCAAGCCGGCCATGTCGACCGCCCGCAAGGTCGGCATGGGCGCCCTGCGCGCCTACCTGCTGATCGCGATGGTCATGGTCATCATCAAGATCGTGCAGACCGCCCTCCACCACTGAGCCACCGACCGCAGCCCGTACGGACGGGCGGTGGGCCGAGTCTCACCGCCCGTCCGTACGGCTTCCCGCAGTCCCTCCGCCCGCGCGGACGGACGTTCCCGTGAAGGAGGTGCCGTCGTGCACACCCTGACCACCGTCGAATTCCTGGTCCGGCTCGCCACCGGCGTCGCCTGCGGCGCGCTGATCGGCATCGAGCGCCAGTGGCGCGCCCGGATGGCCGGTCTGCGCACCAACGCCCTGGTCGCCGCCGGGGCCACCCTGTTCGTGCTGTACAGCGAGGCCGTCGGCGACACCGGCAGCCCCACCCGGGTCGCCTCCTACGTCGTCTCCGGCATCGGCTTCCTCGGCGGTGGCGTGATCCTGCGCGACGGCGCCGGCGTCCGTGGCCTCAACACCGCTGCCACGCTGTGGTGTTCGGCTGCGGTCGGGGTGCTGGCCGCCTCCGGCAAGCTGGAGCTCGCCGTCCTCGGCACGCTCGCCGTGCTCGCCGTCCACCTGGTGCTGCGCCCGGCCGGCCGGCTGCTCGACCGGGCCCCGCAGTCCGGCAGCGACCCGGACTCCACCAGCCGCGCCACCGTCCACCTCGAGTGCGACCGCAAGTCCGAGACCCACATCCGGGCCCTGCTGCTGCAGGCCCTCACCGCCTCCGGACTGGCCCCCACCGGCCTGCGGGCCCGCCGCACCGACAGCGGCGACGCCACCAACCTGCGGGCCACCGTCGCCATCACCGGGCAGGTCGCCCCCGCCCTCGAACTGGTCGTCACCCGGCTCTCGCTGGAACCCGGCGTCCGCGACCTGCACTGGCACCTGGACGACGCGTCCGACGATCCCGGCAGCCCGGCCCTGGCCTGAGGCGGTAGAACGGAGAGGCTGCCGAACCGTCACCAGGCCCCCGGGAGGCCCGATGCTCACGCCCGACCCCAGGCACGGGCCGCTCGTGCCGATGCTGCTGGCGCTCACCGTGGTGACCGGGGTGGTGGACGCGGTCAGCTACCTCGAACTCGGGCACGTCTTCGTCGCCAACATGACCGGCAACGTGGTGTTCCTCGGGTTCGCCCTGGCCGGGGCGGCCGGCCTGTCCGCGACCGCCTCGCTCGCCGCGCTCGCGGCCTTCCTGCTCGGCGCCCTCGCCGGCGGGCACCTGGCCCGCCGGCTGCCGGGCCACCGGGGGCGCCTGCTGACCGCCGCCGTCACCGCCCAGGCCGTGCTCGTCGCGGCGAGCACGGTGCTCGCGGCCGTCGCCGGGCACAGCGCCGAAGGGGTGCGCTACACCCTGATCGGGCTGCTCGGCTTCGCGATGGGCGGGCAGAACGCGGTGGTCCGCGCACTGAAGGTGCCCGACCTGACCACCACCGTGCTCACCATGACCATCACCGCCCTGGCCGCCGACCGCACCGGCGTCCGCCGACTCGCCTCCGCCGTCTGGATGTTCGCGGGCGCGCTGCTCGGCGCCCTCCTGGTCCTGCACACCTCGGTGCCGGTCGCCCTGGCGCTCGCCCTGGCCCTGCTGACCGGCGTCGCCGCCCTCACCCGCCGGGCGTCCAGGCCCTTCCCGGCACCGGCCTGGACCGACCCGGTCTGAGGCCCTCCGCCCCCGGGTCAGTCCTCCCGGTGACGGCTGGCGCGCCCGCTCCAGAGCGGTTCGAGGCGCGCCCAGCCGGCGGCCCAGAGCTGGTCGGCGCGCCGGTCGAGGGCGCGCAGGCGCAGCCGCAACCCGACCACCAGCAGGGCGAGCAGGACGAGCAGGCCGCCGACGCCGGTGCAGCCGGCCGAGACGGCGAGGGCGGTGTGTTCGAGCGGCGGCTCGACGGCGTTGCCGGAGCCGTCGACCCAGACCGGGAGGGTGCTGCCGTCCGCGACCGGGCGCGGGGCGTCGACGACGCCGGTGTGCCGGGTGCCCCGCGGGTCCGTCCAGGCGGCCCGGACGCCCGCCCGGCCGCTGAAGCCCTCGGTGAACCGGCCGCCGCCGGCCGCCGGGTGGTCGGCCGCGCCGAGCACGAGGGCGTCGACCCGGTGCAGGCGGGCCCGGTCCGCGTCGGCCTGCGCGGTGGAGGCTTGGTAGGCGAGCAGCGCGCCGCCGGTGGCGAGGGCGGCGGCGAGCACCGCCCCGAGGAGGGTGAGCAGCCAGGCCCGGGACCGGGAGCGGTCGAGGCCGCGGGCGAGCGGTTCGTGCCGGGCACCGCAGGCCCGCCGCAGCGCGCGGCCGATTCGCCGCGGGGGCGAGGCGGGCCGGCCCGGGCCGGGGGTGGTGGACACGTCGAGGGCTCCTCAGGATGCGGGGTGCGTGCGGGAGTTCCGCCGCCGTCCGGCGCGGAAGCTCCACCAATTTCCACCCGATGACCGTCCCCGCACAAGAGCACGGTGGCCGCGCCGTTACCCCCGGGTACGACCGACCCTCCCCGCCCGGGCCCTTCGGCCCTCGGCGGGGGCCGCCGCCCGCCTGTGTCGATCCGTCAACTGTCCTCCCAGGTCAGAGCCTTCTTCTTCCCGTATATACACTCAGTATCTACTCCGGGTGTATGGTCCTCCTCATGAGTGTTCCTCTGACCCTGTTGGGGCTGCTGGAGCGGGAGCCGAGTCACGGCTACGACCTCAAGCGCGACTACGACACCTTCTTCAGCCGGGGAAAGCCCCTCCCGTACGGCCAGGTGTACTCCACGCTCGGCCGGCTGGCCCGGGACGGCAAGATCGTCGCCGGCGAGGCCGAGCCCGGCGACGGGCCCGACCGCAAGCGCTACGTGATCACCGAGACCGGGGCCACCGAGTTCGAGACCTGGCTCCAGGAGCCGGTCGCGCCCGAACCCACCCTGCAGTCCGTCCTGTTCACCAAGGTCGTGCTGGCCCTGATGCTCGGCCGCGACGCCGAGCTGTACCTGGACACCCAGCGCGCCGCCCACCTGCGCCGGATGCGCGAACTCACCGAACTGCGCCGCTCCGGACCGCTGGTGGACGCCCTGCTCGCCGACCACGGCCTGTTCCACCTGGAGGCGGACCTGCGCTGGATCGACCTGACCGTCGCCCGACTCGACGTGCTCGCCGCGGAGGTGCGCTCATGACCACCGTCATCGAGGCCCGCGACCTCGCCCTCGCCTTCGGCGAGACGCCCGCCCTGCGCGGGGCGAGCCTGTCCGTCGAGGCCGGCGAGGTGCTGGCCGTGATGGGCCCCAGCGGCTCCGGCAAGTCGACGCTGCTGCACTGCCTGGCCGGCATCCTGGTGCCCGACGCGGGCGAGGTGCTGTTCAACGGGCAGCGCATCGACACCCTGCCGGAGGCCCGGCGCAGCGCCCTGCGCCGCGACAAGTTCGGCTTCGTGTTCCAGTTCGGCCAGCTGGTGCCGGAGTTGACGGCCGAGGAGAACGTCGCCCTGCCGCTGCTGCTGAACGGAGTGCGCCGCTCCGCCGCCCTCGCCGAGGCCCGGCCCTGGTTCGCCCGGCTCGGCCTGGACGGCATGCAGGGCCGCCGCTCCGGTGAACTGTCCGGCGGTCAGGCCCAACGCGTGGCGCTCGCCCGCGGCCTGGTGGCCCGCCCGCAGGTGTTGTTCGCCGACGAGCCGACCGGCGCGCTGGACTCGCTGACCGGCGAGCAGGTGATGGAGCTGATGGTCGGCGCGGCCCGCGAGCAGGGCACCACGGTCGTCCTGGTCACCCACGAGGCCCGGGTCGCCGCCTACGCGGACCGCGAGGCGATCGTGCGCGACGGCCGGGCCCGTACGCTGCGGGCCGGATCGGTGGCCCCGTGATCCCCTTCTCGCTGCGCCTGACCGTCAGCGGCGGCCGGGAGGCCCTGGCCCGGCTGGTCACGATCACGGCGGCGGTGGCGATCGGCGTGGGGCTGCTGCTCTCCACGTTCGCCGCCGTCAACGCGCTGGACCGGGTCAACGACCGCCAGCGCTGGATGAACACGGGCGCCGCCGGCGCGACGGCCACGGCCCCGGTGGACCGCCTGTGGTGGGAAGCCCGGGAGGACTACCACGACGGCAGGTCCGTCTTCCGGGTCGAGGTCGCCGCCGAGGGGCCCACCGCGCCGGTGCCGCCGGGCCTGACCGGGCTGCCGGCCCCGGGCGAGTACGCCGCCTCGCCCGCGCTGCAGAAGCTGATGCGCGACACCCCGGCCGCCGAACTGGCGGACCGCTTCCCGGGCCGCCTGGCCGGCACCGTCGGCGACGCGGCGCTGCCCTCCCCGGACAGCCTGACGGTCGTCGTGGGCGGCACGGTCGACGAGGTGCGGGCGCTGCCCGGGGCCACGGCCGTGACCTCCATCGCGACCACGGTCCCGGCCGAGTGCGACCACGCCTGCTTCGGCGCGGGCGTGCACGGCGACTCGATGCTGCTGATCCTCACCGTGGTGGCGGGTGCGCTGATCTTCCCGGTGCTGGTCTTCATCGGCACCGCCACCCGGCTCTCCGCCGCCTCCCGCGAGCAGCGCTTCGCCGCGATGCGGCTGGTCGGGGCGACGCCGGGGCAGATCTCGGTGGTCTCGGCGGTGGAGTCCGCGGTCGCGGCGGTGGCCGGCACCCTGGCCGGCTTCGGCGTGTACTTCGCGCTGCGGCCGCTGGTCGCGGACGTGCCGTTCACCGGCGACCGGTTCTTCGTGACGGACCTCGGCCTGAGCCCCGCCCAGGCGGCCGGGGTGGCGCTGGGCGTGCCGCTCGCGGCGGCGGCGGCCGCCCGGCTGGCGCTGCGCCGGGTGGTGGTCTCCCCGCTCGGGGTGTCGCGCCGGGTGACGCCGAAGCCGCCGCGCGCCTGGCGGCTGATCCCGCTGGTGGCGGGCCTGGCCGAGCTGGGCTACCTGGTCGTCCGGCACCCGTCGACGACCAGCGGCCAGTCGGCGGGCTACCTGAGCGGCTTCGTGCTGGTGATGCTGGGCCTGGTGATCGGCGGGCCGTGGCTGACGATGGCCGCCGCCCGGGCCGTCGCCCGGCGGACCGGCCGGCCGGCCTCGCTGATCGCGATGCGGCGGCTGGCGGACGACCCGAAGACGGGGTTCCGCGCGGTGGCCGGCCTGGTGCTGGCGCTGTTCGTGACCACGGCGACGGTCGGGATCATCGGCACGATCAACGCCGAGCGGGGAACCGCCCTTGGCGGTGACGCGCTGGTACGCAAGGCGATCGTGGACGACCCGCTGCTGGCCGGGGACAGCGTGATCAACGGGGACGTCGCGGGCACGATCCCCGCGGTCTCCGCCGACGTCGCGGCGCAGGCCCGGGCCGTGCCCGGTTTCGAGGGGATGGCGCTGGCGCACGAGAACCCGGCGCGCCTGGGCGCGGTGCGCCGCGGCGACCGCCCGCTCGTCCCGGTCCTGGTGCGCTGCTCGGAGCTGGCGCAGATCCCGATGGTCGGCCACTGCGCGCCCGGCGCCGCCGTCGCGGCCGTCGACCGCTTCCAGTTCGTGGACCTCCAGTCGGACTCGGGCCACGAGTGGCCGGCGGTGCCGATCTCCCCCGAGGAGGTCGACAAGCTGCCGGTCCGGCTGATCTACGCGACCACGGACGGCTCCACGCCGGCCATGGAGCGGCTGCGGACGATCTTCAGCCGCAACTACCCGACGCACGTGGCCCGGGTGGCCGACGACTGGGCCTCCGAGGCGCAGAAGAAGCTCCAGGGCTGGCGCCAGCTGGCGAACGTCGTGCTGCTGACCACCCTGCCGATCGCCGGCTGCGGCCTCGCGGTGAGCGTGGTCGCCGGACTGTCCGACCGCCGCCGCCCGTTCGCGATGCTGCGGCTGACCGGGGCGCCGCTGCGGCTGCTGCAACGGGTGGTCGGGCTGGAGAGCGCACTGCCGCTGCTGGTGGTGGCGGCGCTCGCGATCGGGACGGGCTTCGCGTCGGCGGCGCTGTTCCTCAGGTCGCAGATGGGGTACGACCTGGCGTCGCCCGGCGCGCTGTACTACGGGCTGACGTCCTTCGGGATCGTCGCCTCGCTGGGGATCATCGCCTCGACGCTGCCGCTGCTGCGCCGGATCACCGGGCCGGAAGCGGCCCGCAACGGCTGAGCACCGTAAGGGAGGTGCCCCGCGGGGGAGTTGCCCCGTTGCCCTGTTGCCCTGTTGCCCTGTTGCCCCGTCGCCCGCCGATCAGCGGGCGACGGGGTAGCCGTGCGTGGCGGCCCGGCGTTCGACGACCGGCTCGGACAGCCAGCTGCCGAGCACCAGCGCGGACGGGTAGAACATCGGCCGCGGCAGCGCGTCCACCGGCACGCGCTCCCAGCCGGCGCAGGCGTGCGGCTCGGTGACCACCGCCTCCGCCAGGCTCGGCGGCGCGAGCACGGCGGCGGTCAGCCGGGGCCGGCCGAGCTCGTGGTCGAGGTGGACGGCGAGCACCCGCATCCGCTCGGCGGGCAGCACGATGCCGGTCTCCTCGGCGAGTTCGCGCGCCGCCGTCTGCTCGAAGGACTCGCCCGGGTCGACCTTGCCGCCGGGCAGGCTCCAGGTGGGCGGCTCGCCGGCGGTGGTGCGGCGGCCGATCAGCACCCGGCCGTCGCCGGTGGGCACGATGATCCCGGCGCCGAGCATCGGAGCGGTGGTCAACTCGGGTCCTCCTTCAGCTGGTTACCAGTTGGCGCGCTCGTAGTCCTTGAGGAAGCAGCCGTACAGGTCCTCGCCGGCCTCGCCGCGCACGATCGGGTCGTACACCCGGGCGGCGCCGTCGACCAGGTCGAGCGGGGCGTGGAAGCCCTCGTCGGCGAGGCGCATCTTGTCCGGGTGCGGGCGCTCGTCGGTGATCCAGCCGGTGTCGACGGCGGTCATCAGGATGCCGTCGGTCTGGAACATCTCCTGCGCGCTGGTGCGGGTGAGCATGTTGAGCGCGGCCTTGGCCATGTTGGTGTGCGGGTGGCCGGCGCCCTTGTAGCCGCGCGAGAACACGCCCTCCATCGCGGACACGTTCACCACGTACTTGCGGCGCGAGGCGGAGGCCGCCATCGCCGGGCGCAGCCGGCTGATCAGGATGAACGGCGCGGTGGAGTTGCAGAGCTGGACCTCCAGCAGCTCGACCGGGCCGACCTCCTGGACGGTCTGCACCCAGCTGTTGGTGTCGGCGAGGTCGGGCACCAGGCCGCCGGCGTCGATCGCGGTGCCGGCCGCGATCCGGGCGGGCGTGGCGGAGCCGGTGACCAGGGCGAGCGAGGTGACGTCCTCGGCGGCGAGGCGCTGCCCGTCGCCGCCCGCCTGGTGGGGGAGGGCGGGCAGGTCGACGCTGCCGCTGCCGAAGCGGCCGATGGTGGTGGACTGCGGCAGCTCGCCGGCCGGCAGCGGGGCGGACTCGGCGTTGACCAGCTCGCGGTAGGACTCCGGCGGGCGGCGCACGGTCTGCGCGGCGTTGTTGATCAGGATGTCCAGCGGGCCGTCCGCGGCGACCTCGTCGGCGAGCGCCAGCACCTGGGCGGGGTCGCGCAGGTCGATGCCGACGATCTTGAGGCGGTGGATCCACTCGGCGCTGTCCGGCATCGCCGTGAAGCGGCGGATCGCGTCGTTCGGGAAGCGGGTGGTGATGGTGGTGTGGGCGCCGTCGCGCAGCAGCATCAGCGCGATGTACATCCCGATCTTGGCCCGGCCGCCGGTGAGCAGCGCGCGCTTGCCGGTCAGGTCGGCCCGGGCGTCGCGGCGGGCCCGGTTGATCGCGGCGCAGCGCTGGCAGAGGTTGTGGTAGAACGCGTCGACCTCGACGTACCGCTGCTTGCAGGTGTAGCAGGAGCGGGGCCGCTCCAGGATGCCGGCGATCTCGGTGGTGGTGACGGTGGTGAGGCCGAAGGCGCCGGCCGTCTCGTCGTCGATCCGGGTGGGGGCGCCGGTGGCGGTACGGGCGGTGACCGCGCGGTCGTTGGCGGTCTTCCGGGCCCGGGTCTCCTGGCGGCGGCGCTGCTTGAGGGTGCGGAATATGCCGCCGACCGCCTGCCGGACGGTGATCGCGTCCGGGTGGTCGACGTGCAGCTCGTCGAGCTCGGCGATCACTTCGAGGCAGAGCTTCAGGCGCTCCGGGTCGAGGCCGGGGCCGTAGTCGATCTCCTCCTCGGTCGGGCCCTGCTCGATGTCCTGGTGCTGGATGTCCACGCCCGCTGCTTTCCCATTCGCCTCACCGTTACCGCGTGAATGCTACGGGAGCGGCCCGGGGCGGGGCGAAAGACCGAGTTCCGGGGCGGTCCCGATGGCCCGGAGCAGGCCTTTTGGAGGATCATCCAAGTCTACGCGCGGAGCACCGAACGCGGTTTGTGCACAGCCCCAGCAATCGCTCTCGAACTGGCATTTGCCCCGCCCCTCACGGAGAATCGAATGCTGGGTGCCGGGCGCCCGAGTGCGCCCTGACGGCCTCGCCGCCACCGCACCCGAGGTGTACCTCCCCCCAGCCAGAGAGCCCCCTTCATGCGCTTCCTGAACGACCTCAAGCCCTCGTACGACTTGACGTACGACGACGTCTTCATGGTCCCCAGCCGTTCCGCCGTGGGCTCCCGGCAGGCCGTCGACCTGTCCTCCCAGGACGGCACCGGCACCACCATCCCGCTGGTCGTCGCCAACATGACCGCCATCGCCGGTCGCCGGATGGCCGAGACCGTCGCCCGCCGCGGCGGCCTGGTCGCCATCCCGCAGGACATCCCGACCGAGGTGATCGCCGAGGTCATCTCCTGGGTCAAGCAGCGCCACCTGGTGTTCGACACCCCGATCACCCTCGCCCCGGGCGCCACCGTCGCCGAGGCGCTCTCCCTGCTGCCCAAGCGCGCGCACGGCGCCCTCGTCGTGGTCGAGGACGGCAAGCCGGTCGGCGTCGTCACCGACTCCGACTGCCAGGGCGTGGACCGCTTCACCAGCCTCGCCGACATCATGTCCCGCGACCTGCTGGTGCTGGACCAGGACATCGACCCGCGCGCCGCCTTCGACAAGCTCACCGAGGCGCACCGCAAGCTCGCCCCGGTCGTCGACGGCGAGGGCCGGCTGGTCGGCCTCCTCACCCGCAAGGGCGCGCTGCGCGCCACCCTGTACACCCCGGCCGTGGACGCCGCCGGCAAGCTGCGGATCGCCGCCACCGTGGGCATCAACGGCGACGTCGCGGGCAAGGCCAAGGCCCTGCTCGACGCCGGCGCCGACGTGCTGGTCGTCGACACCGCGCACGGCCACCAGGAGAACATGATCAGCGCGCTGCGCGCCGTGCGCGGCCTGGACCCGAAGGTCCCGATCGTGGCGGGCAACGTGGTCTCCGCCGCCGGCGTCCGCGACCTGGTCGAGGCCGGTGCCGACATCCTCAAGGTCGGCGTCGGCCCGGGCGCCATGTGCACCACCCGGATGATGACCGGCGTCGGCCGGCCGCAGTTCTCCGCCGTGCTGGAGTGCGCCGCCGAGGCGCGCCGGCTCGGCAAGCACGTCTGGGCGGACGGCGGCGTGCGCCACCCGCGCGACGTCGCGATGGCGCTGGCCGCCGGCGCCTCCAACGTGATGATCGGCTCCTGGTTCGCCGGCACCTACGAGTCCCCGGGCGACCTGCAGACCGCCGCGGACGGCCGCCAGTACAAGGAGAGCTTCGGCATGGCCTCGGCGCGCGCGGTCAGCAACCGCACCGCCCAGGACTCCTCGTACGACCGGGCCCGCAAGGCGCTGTTCGAGGAGGGCATCTCGCACTCCCGGATGTTCCTGGACCCGGCCCGCCCGGGCGTCGAGGACCTGATCGACTCCATCGTGGCCGGGGTGCGCAGCTCCTGCACCTACGCGGGCGCGGGCACCCTGGAGGAGTTCCACGAGAAGGCGATCGTCGGTGTGCAGAGCGCGGCCGGCTACGCCGAGGGCAAGCCGCTGCACTCCAGCTGGGCCTGATCGAGCCGGGCCTGATCGCCCGGCTCCGCCACCGCACCGCCGTCCGGCCGGTTCCTCGCCTCGGGGAGCCGGCCGGCGGCCGTTCCGGCCGGGCCGAGCGGGAGCAGCAGGGCGCGGCCGAGCAGCCCGACCGAGCCGTCCAGCGCGGCGGCGAACACCCGCGCCGCGCCCGGCAGGTCGCGCAGCTCCCACAGCGCCTCCACGGCCGCCCAGGCACCCTCCCGGGCCGCTTCCACCGACCAGGTGCCCAGCAGGTGGGTGAGCGGTTCGGCGCGCTCCAGCAGGTCGGGCCCGGGCATCAGCTGCTCCCGGACGGCGGCCTCCACCTCGGCCAGCACCCCGTTGATCCGGTGGTAGTCCTCCTGGACGTCGGCCGGCGCGCAGCCCCGGCGGCGGCAGGTGTCGACGACGGCGAGCGGCAGGTCGTGCTGGATGTGGGCGCCCATCCCGGCCAGGCCGAACTGCAGCGGGTGCACGCCCGGGTGGGCGCGCAGTGCGAACAGCGGCCGCCAGCAGGCGGGCGGCTCCTGCCCGGCCGCGTCGGCGGCCACGGCCAGCAGGTACCGCCCGGCGAAGACCACGTCCAGCTCCGCCACCGCCGGCGGGTCGGCGAAGTACCCGCCGCCGAGCCGGTCGCGGACGGCCTCCGTCACGGTGAGGTAGAGCCGGTTGAACACCGCCACCCCGTCCGTCGGCGGCAGCGCCGCCCCGATCCCGCGCAGCCGGTCGACCACCTCGTCGACCGTGACCGGTTCGTGCTCCACCGTCGTCCCGGGCATGTGCCACCCTCCGATGCCGATCGTGCACTGATCGCATCATCGTGACAGCGCGCTCGGGCGCTCGGCGGGTGCGGCGCCACGGCCGTCGAGGTGACGTCCGGGCCCGCGGGCCCCGCGTGGTGTCGTGTCGTCGTCAGCCCAGCTCGTACTCCAGGACGTAGGTGTGGGCACCGGTCTCGTCGACGGTCAGGTGGAACTCCCCGGTGATCCCGGCCAGCTCGCCCGAGCCCGTGCCCGGGACCACGCGGATCGTCGTCCCCGCGGTGTCCCAGGCCGTGTGCTGGAGCACGAACCCGCCCGTGCGCCCGTCCAGTTCACCCGTCACGTGCTCCACGGCGACGTAGGAGGCGGGGGCGCCGTCCGGCCCGCCCACCGACAGCATCCGCACCTCGCTCGTGCCGCTCAGGCCGCCCGTGAACGTCTTGGCGATCCTGATCCGCCCGAACGAGGCGCCCTCCCGCTCCTCCGTCTCCACCGGCTCGAACGCGGTCAGCTCGAACGACCCCGCAGTCCTGAACCCCATGGCACTGTCCCCTCGTCACCCGCGCCGTCACCCGCGCACGGCCGTCTCCCGCGCACGGCCGGGCCCCTCGCCGACCGTGGGGGAAGCCTTGCACACGGCACTGACATTGATGCCCAGCCCGGCGCACTAGGCTGGGCCGGGAGATGAGACGCAAGAGCCGCCGCCCGACCTCCCCCCTCCCGCAGCGCCACGGCGTGGACCCGGCGCACCTGCGCCTGCCGATCGAGGGCGACTGGCCCACCGTCCGGGCGTACCTGGTGGAGCGGCTGCCCGCGGTCGGCGCCGAGCGGATCGACGAGGCGCTGGCCGGGCGGGAGATCGTCGGCGAGCACGGCCCGATCGCCCCCGAGGAACCGTTCCTGCCCGGCGCGCACCTGTGGTTCTACCGGGACCTCCCCGAGGAGGTGCACGTCCCGTTCGAACTGGTCGTGCTGCACCGCGACGAGCACCTGGTCGTCGTCGACAAACCGCACTTCCTGGCCACCACCCCGCGCGGGCGGCACGTCGCCGAGACGGCGCTCTCCCGGCTGCGGCACGGCCTCGACCTGCCCGCGCTCAGCCCCGCGCACCGCCTGGACCGGCTCACCGCCGGGCTCGCCATGTTCGTGGTCCGCCCCGAGGACCGCGGCGCGTACCAGACGCTGTTCCGCGACCGGCGGGTGCGCAAGGAGTACCGGGCCGTCGCCGGGTACGACCCGGCGCTGGAACTGCCGCGCACCGTGCGCAGCCACATCGTCAAGGAGCGCGGGGTCATCGCCGCCCGGGAGATCGACGCGCCGCCGAACAGCGAGAGCCGGATCGAACTGCTGGAGCGGCGCGCCGGCCTCGCCCACTACCGCCTGCTGCCGCACAGCGGCCGCACCCACCAGCTGCGGCTGCACATGAGCGGCCTAGGCCTGCCGATCCTCGGCGACCCGGTGTATCCCGAGGTGCTGCCCGAACCCGCCCCGGACGACTTCCGCCGGCCGCTGCAACTCCTCGCCTCCGCCGTCGAGTTCACCGACCCGCTGACGGGCCGGGAGCGCCGCTTCGAGTCCCGCCGCAGCCTCGCCGCCTGGACCGACCCGCGGGCCTGGGCGGCCGGCCCGGCCTGATCTGCGGTTCGGCCCGATCGGCAGCTCAAGCGAGCGGGACGAGGCGCTCCAGGTAGCAGGGCGCGGGCCGGTCCGGCGTGATGAGCAGCGACTGCACCCGGTAGCGGCCGGGCGGGAGGTCGACGGTCAGGTACTCGCCGAGCTCGATCGCCTCCGCGCCGCCGCCCACGGTGTCGATGAGCAGGTACCGCCCGGCCGTCAACTCGGCCACCGGGCCGTCCTCCCAGACGCCGGCGCGCAGTGCCTCCGCCACCGGCGGCCGGAGGTCGTCGTCGAGGTCGAGGTCGACGGGGCGGACGAAGATCCGCTCCTGCGCCAGCCAGCGGACGGGCAGCGGCTCCGCGCCCAGGACGAGCAGGTCGCCGTGCCCGGCCACCCGGTGGACGGCCGCGTAGCCGCCCTCGAACACGTCGGCCTCCTCGCCGGTCCACCCGGCGGCGGTCGCTTCGGGGCACAGCACGTACCAACCGCTGTCCGTGCCGTCGAGCCAGGCCTGCTTCGTGTGCGTCATGAGGGCGATCCTCGCACGCGGGAGCGGGAAGTCGGCATCGTCGACCTCCCGCTCCCGCGCCCGCTCCGCTCGGGCGGGCCGGTCAGGAGTGGAACGTCACCTCCGGGTTGGCCGGCGTCGGCCCGTCCAGCAGCGGCTGGTCGATCCCCTTGAGCTGGAGGTCGAAGAAGGCCGCGACGTACGCGCGGGTGAGCTCCACGCCGCGCTGCGCGGACATCGTGCTGCCGGGCGGCGTCGGCAGGCCGAACTTCTCGGAGAACAGCATCAGGTCGGTGAAGCTGAGGTGGTTGGCGCCGTGGAAGGTGATCCACCGCTTCCAGCCGTCGAGCCGGGCCCAGGCGTCGGTCCAGGACTTGTCCTCGGGACCGTCCAGCGCGCGCCCGAGCATCAGGTACGGCTTGCCGCCGATCCCGGAGTCCGGCACCGCGTAGTCCAGGGAGCCGTCGAGGTCGGCCCCGGCCTTGATGCGGTCGTCGGTGAGCAGCGCGGGGACGGTCGCGGCGCCGCCGGCCGAGTGCCCGGCCATGCCGATGCGGTCGCGGTCGATCAGGCGGGCGTAGCGCCAGGCCGGGTGGGGGCGGTCGGTGAGCCGGTCGAGGACGAAGGAGACGTCCTTCGCCCGGCTCGCGTCCAGGCCCGCCCACGCCTTGTCGTCGTGCAGCGTGCCGCAGACGGTGCACGGCAGCGTCGTCCCGTCCGGGAAGGTGGTGCCGGAGTTCTCGTAGGTGTGGTCGACCAGGGCGACGACGTACCCGCGGCTGGTCAGGTCCTCGGCGAGGCCGGTCAGTTCGGTGCGCGGTGCGGTGAAGCCGGGGGAGAGGACGATCAGCGGGTAGTGGCCGCCCTGCGGTCGGGCGTCGGCCCGCGCCCAGGTCCGGGTGCCGGTCAGCGCCTCGGTGGGGAGGTGGTTGCCGGGGACCTTGGCGTCCAGCAGCAGCCGCGCCGCCTCGGGCGTCATGTACGGCGCGGGGCTGCCCGTGCCGGGGTGCGCGGGGTAGTACATCGAGACCATCAGCTGGCGCGGCCCGGCGGAGGGGACCCACGGGTCCGGCCGGTCCTCGTCGACGAGGTGCAGGACGTCCAACCCGACGGCGAACGGCCCGGTCGGGCGGGGGAGTTCGACGGGGGTGGTCGCCGGCGCCGCGTCGGCGACGGTGACGGTGACGGGGGCGGGGCGGCCCGGCGAGGGTGCGGCCAGGGCCGGTACGGCGGTGGCGACGGACAGCGGCAGCGCGAGCAGCAGGGCTGCCGCGGCGGCGGTGCGACGAAGTCGGCTCATGTCAGCACCGTAGGTGCGCCGCGCGGGAGTTGACGTCACCTCGGGGATGTAGTGATCCCCTCCGGGGGGTGGCCACCGGCCCCCTAGGGGCACCGGTGGCCGGGGACGGCGGGGGTCGGTGCGGGTCGGTGCGGGTCGGCGCGGGGCGGCGCTCAGGCCAGCGCCTCCAGGATCGTGGCGTTGGCCAGGCCGCCCGCCTCGCACATGGTCTGCAGCGCGTACCGCCCGCCGCGGCGGCGCAGTTCGTGGACCAGGGTGGTCATCAGCCGGGTGCCGCTGGCGCCCAGCGGGTGGCCGAGCGCGATCGCGCCGCCGTTGACGTTGAGCCGGGCCGGATCCGCGCCGGTCTCCTGGAGCCAGGCCAGGACGACGCTGGCGAAGGCCTCGTTCACCTCGAACAGGTCGATGTCCGAGAGCGACAGGCCCGCCCGCCGCAGCACCTTCTCGGTCGCGGGCAGCACGCCGGTGAGCATCATCAGCGGGTCCGAGCCGGTGACCGCGAAGGAGTGCAGCCGTGCCAGCGGGCGCAGCCCGAGCCGGGCGGCGGTCTCGCTGCTCGTGATCAGCACGGCCGAGGCGCCGTCGTTGATCGGGCTGCTGTTGCCGGCCGTCACCGACCAGTCGATCTGCGGGAAGCGCTCCGCGTAGGCCGGGTCGGTGAAGGACGGCCGCAGGCCGGCCAGCACCTCGGGCGTGGTGCCGGGGCGCACCGACTCGTCCATGGTCACCAGCCCGCCGGGGGTGCCCACGGGGACCAGCTCGTCCGCGAACCGGCCCTGCGCGTGGGCCCGCGCGGCCTTGGCGTGCGAACCGGTCGCGAACTCGTCCATCGCCTCCCGCGAGATCGACCACTTGGCGGCGATCAGCTCGGCGCTGACGCCCTGCGGGACGAGCCCGCCCGGGTACCGGGCCGCGATCTGTGCGCCGAACGGGTCGGCGCCCGGCGGCACGTTGGACCACATCGGCACCCGGCTCATCGACTCGACCCCGCAGGCCACCACCAGGTCGTACGCCCCGGCCATCACCCCCTGGGCGGCGAAGTGCACGGCCTGCTGGGAGGAGCCGCACTGCCGGTCGACGGTGGTCGCCGGGACGGACTCCGGCAGCCCGGCCGCCAGCCACGCGTACCGGGTGGTGTTCATCGCCTGCTCGGCGACCTGGTCGACGCAGCCGCCGATCACGTCGTCGACCAGGGCGGGGTCGATGCGGCTGCGGTCGACCAGGGCCCGCAGTGCGCGGCCGAGCAGTTCCACCGGGTGGACGGACGAGAGCGCGCCTCCCGGCTTGCCCTTGCCGACCGGTGTGCGGACGGCTTCGACGATCACGGCGTCGCGCATGGCGGGCCGCCTTTCCTGAGAGGGTGGTTGGAAAAGCAAACTCACTATAGGACTCGCGAGTTCGATAATCCAACCTTCTTGGGGGTGGTCGGGCTCGGAGAGGGCGCCGCCCTGCAATCCGTATACGAAGGGTCGGTGTCGCGTAGGCCACCGGCCTCGGCGCAGTGGGTGCGGCGACCCCGGCCGCCGCCTGCCCCTACGCCCCGAGCCCGTTCTGCAGGCGGCGCAGCAGGGTGGTTCCGGCCGCGTCGACCGGGCGGCGGGTGTTGGCGAGGACCACGACCCCGACCTGCTTGTCCGGGTCGAAGGCGACGAACGAGGCGAACCCGCCCGTCCCGCCGTTGTGCCAGATCTGCAGGTGTCCGCCCTGCTGGCTGTGCAGGCGGTGGCCGAGCCAGCCGAGGTGGGCCCACGCGAAGGGGTTGACGCGGTGCCGGGTCTCGCGGGTGAGCGCGACGGCCGCCGCCAGGGGGCCGTCCGGTGCGTGGCCGGCGGCCAGTTGGGCGCGGAGCAGCACGACGAGGTCGGCGGCGGTGGAGCGCAGTCCGCCCATGCCGGGCAGGGCGGCGAGGTCCCAGTAGGGCACCGGGCGCCCGCCCGGCGTGTGGCCGCGGGCGAGCCGTCCGGCCTGCTCCTCGTTCTCCCGCACGCAGGTGTCGGCCAGCCCCAGCGGTGCGCAGACCTCGCGGGCGACCAGGTCTCCGTACCCGGTGCCGGCCCGGTGGGCGAGGGCGAGACCGAGCAGTCCGGCGCCGAGGTTGGAGTAGCGGAAGGCGTGCCCGGGCTTGGCGCGCAGTCGGGTCCTGGCGAGCCCGGCCAGCACGTACTCGGTGGTGCAACGGGCGTACGGGTCGGGCCGGTTGGGGCCGATGAGGGCGCCGGCCGCGAGGCCCCGGGGCAGCCGGGGAGGCCGGAGGTGTGGGTGGCGAGCTGCCGGAGGGTGACGGGCCGTCCGTTCCTGGTCGGCACCGGGGTGGCCCCGCGCCCGGAGCCGGCCGGCAGGTCGGCGAGCGCCCCGGCGAGCACGTCGGCGAGCGGGTCGTCCAGCCCGACCGTGCCGTCCAGCGCGAGCCGCGCGAGGACCAGGGAGGTGAACACCTTGGTGACGGAGCCGATTTCGAACAGCGTGTCCGGGCCGGGCGCCGCGCCGTCCGGCCCGGTGCGCCCGGCGCCGCGGATCTCGACCTCCCCGCCGGCGAGCCCGGCGACGACCGCTCCGACGTGCCGGTCCGCGAGCCGGTCGGCGGTCTTCTGCACCAGGCGGAGGAGATCGTTCATACCGGCGAGCCTATGCACCCCACCAGCGAACTCGTCGTCCGGGTGCACGATTTCGGCCCATCGGGACGGCTCAGGCCCCGAGCGCGGCCCGCAGCCTGGCCGCGACCGCCGCCGCCTCGGCCTCGTCCGGGTACGGACGTCGTGGCCAGAAGAAGCCGCGCAGCCCGTCCTTGGGATTGCGCGGCACCACGTGGACGTGCAGGTGGGGCACCGACTGGCTGATCCGGTTGTTCGCTGCGACGAAGCTGCCCGCCGCGCCCAGCCCGTCCGCCGACTCCACCGCCGCCGCGACGCGCTGCACCGCCAGGAAGAACGGGCCCACCTCGGCGGCCGGCAGGTCGGCCAGGGTGCGGTGGTGGGCCCGCGGCACGACGAGGACGTGGCCCGGAACAGCGGTCGGCGGTCCAGGAAGGCGACCGCCGCCCCGTCGTCCAGCACCCGGTGGGCGGGTTCCCGGCCGGCCACCACCGCACAGAACACGCAGTCCATCCGTCCATTGAAGCCACCGCCGCCCGCTCCGGCACCTCCGCAAACCTCCCGCGCCCCGACGTCACCCGGACGTCACCCGGACGGCCCTCGGCCGGGTGCGTCCGCCCGGGGCCGGGCGCACGGTGCTGGCGGGGGAGGTACCCGAGCGCGCCGTCGAGCGGCGGCGCGGCCCCACCGAGGAGGTGGCCCGGATGGCGGGCAAGTTCGAGGTCTACGAGGACGCCGGCGGCAAGTTCCGGTTCCGGCTGAAGGCGGGCAACGGCGAGATCGTCGCCACCGGCCAGGGCTACTCCAGCAAGGAGGCCGCGCACAAGGGCGTCGACGCGGTCCAGCGGGCGGCCGTCGACGCCTCGGTGGTGGACCTGCCCAAGGCCGCGTGAGATCCGCTGTACCGGTGCGTCACTCGTACCGGTACAGCAGCGCCTCCCGCTCGGTCTGCTCGATCATCTCGATGGTCAGCGAGTCGTCCCGCAGGTGCGAGAGGGTGACCTCGGCGGAGCTCGGCTGGGCGTCCTTGGCGAGCCAGCGGTCCGGCTGCCACGCCGAGCCGCGCAGGAAGGCCTTCGGGCAGTGCGCGTACACCTCCTCGACGGCCACCACGATCGCGCTGCGCGGCGGCTTGCCCACGGCGGTGAGCTGCCGCAGCAGCTCCGGGTCGGCGGACACGCAGGCCCGGCCGTTGACCCGCAGCGTGGTGTCCCGGCCGGGGACGGTGAAGAGCAGCCCGACCCGGCCGTTCTCCAGGATGTTCCGCAGGGTGTCCAGGCGCTTGTTGCCGGTGGCGTCCGGTATCGCCAGGGTGTGGTCGTCGAGCACGGACACCAGGCCGGCCGGGCCGCCGCGCGGCGAGACGTCGCAGTTGCCGTCCGCGTCGGCGCTGGCCACGAACACCAGCGAGGAGCAGGCGATCAGCCGCTTCGCCACGTCGTGGAGCCGGTCCACCTGCTTGCGCCGCGCGTGGTCGCCGGGCTGCTCGTAGATCTCGCGCAGCTGCGCGGGGTCGGTGAGGGCGCCCGCGCTGAGGGCGGCGAACAGGTCGGCCGGGCGGCTCTGGGCGGCGGCTGACGGAACAGAGGATTCCGGTTCGATGGTCATGGCGGGAATGTACGGGATGCCGCCCCGCGTGCCCCAGGGCCCGCCCCGCCGTCCCGGCCGCGCACCCCGCCGTCCCGGGCGCCCGCCCGGCCGGCCGGGCCCGTCCGTCGCCCTCCGTGAAACCCTGGCCGAACCCCTCGCCACCAGCGGTTTTCCGCTGATAATGGGGCCAGGGACTCACCTGGGACCGCACGGAGGTGGTGGTCGTGATCATCAGGATCTGGGCCGGGCAGGTTGTCGCCGGCCGCCTGGAGGAGTTCTGCGCGCACCTGGCGGCCCAGGTGCTTCCGCAGCTCGGGCGGACGGACGGCTGCCTCGGCGGTGAGCTGCTGCGCTCGGTGACCGAGGACGGGCACCGGGTGCTCGTGCTGAGCCGCTGGCGCGACGAGGAGGCCCTGCGCGGGTACGCCGGGCCGATGTGGCGGATCCGGCCGGTCTGGTCGGAGGGCGAGCTGAGCTATCTCGCGCACCCCCCGGAGGTCACCCACTTCACGTCCGTCGCCACCCCCGTCACCCTCTGAGCCGCGGGCTGTCCGGCGCCCGGCGCGCGACCCACGGTCACGCGCCCCGCGCCCCGCCACCACGCGCCTCACACCGACAGCGGCACCGGATGGATCTCGTCCGCCGGGTGCCCGGTCCGGTCGTGGATCCGCTGCACCGCCTCCTTGGACGGCGCCTCGGAAAGGCAGTACACCGTGCCCGAGTCCGGGTCGGCCCAGGCCTGTTCGAACCGCACGCCCTCGTCGCCCTGGATCTCCAGGTCGGCCTGGTGGGCCTGCCGCAACTGCTCCGCCGTGATCCCGGCCATCCCGTGGTGGACGTCCATGAACTTCATGGTCCTCGCCTCCGTGCCTGCCGAAGCGTGCCTGCCGGGGCGCTGTCGGAGCCCGTGAGCGGGCCGCCGCCGACGCCCCTGCTACCAGCGTCACCCCCGGCGACCGGCTCCGCCATTCCCGCCCCGGCCGTGAAACAGGCCACAGCCGCGGCCCCTCCCTGCGCCCGCGCCGCGCGTGGCACAATGTTGCCAACAGCAGTGACGTTCAGCGCACTCCGGGGTCGGTGAAAATCCGAACCGGCGGTTACAGTCCGCGACCCGTCCGCAGCCAGCGGCCGGTTGACCAGGTGAAATTCCTGGACCGACGGTTAAAGTCCGGATGGGAGGCGTGCGCGGGCGGACGATGAGCAGTACCCGTGGTCCAGCTCCGAGAACAACGGGCGGCGAGCCTCGAAGCGAGAAGCTTCGAAGACCGGCGCACGAGGGATCGACGAGCGGCGGCCGCGGTCAGGTGAGCGGCGGGAGCGGGTCTCCCGGGCCGGGAGAGCGATCCCCCGGCGGCCTCGGCACCCCGGCGACGGGTCGTACCGGCGGCTTCGCGCACCGGTGCCCGTCCGTGTCATCTCCCTTCTGCCGCCCCGGAGTCCGCGCCCCAAGCGCGAGGAGACCCGGGTGTTCACCGGCATCATCGAAGAGCTCGGCGAGGTCGTGTCGATCGAGGAGATCGGCGACTCCTCGCGGATCCGCCTGCGCGGCCCGGTGGTCTGTACGGACGCGCGGCACGGCGACTCCATCGCGGTGAACGGCGTGTGCCTGACCGTGGTCGACACTCCCGACGAACTGGCCGCCGGCACCGGCGAGTTCAGCGCCGACGTGATGGCCGAGACGCTGCACCGCTCCAGCCTGGGCGAGCTGAAGCCAGGGTCCCGGGTGAACCTGGAGCGCGCCATGGCGCTCGGCGCCCGGCTCGGCGGCCACCTCGTGCAGGGCCATGTCGACGCCACCGGGCGGCTGCTCGCCCGCGAGCCCGGCGAGCGCGACGCGGCCGGCGAACTCCGTTGGGAGGTCCTGCGGTTCAGCCTCCCGGAGAGCATCTCCCGCTACCTGGTGGAGAAGGGCTCGATCACGGTCGACGGCGTCAGCCTGACCGTGGTGGAGGCCGCCCGGGACAGCTTCACCGTGAGCCTGATCCCGGCCACCCTCGCGCTGACCACGCTCGGCGCCAAGACGGTCGGCGAGAGCGTCAACCTGGAGGTGGACGTGCTCGCGAAGTACGTCGAGCGCCTGCTCGAGTCGCGCACCCTCCCCGCCCTGCCCGGCCTCCCGCCCCTGCCCGACGCGAACACCCCGGGGGAGACCAAGTGAACTGGCTCAGCGCGGAAGCCTTCACCGCCTTCGGCCAGCCGGTGAAGTGGGCCGACATGATCGGCAACCTGCTCGGCTTCGCCGGCCTCGCCCTCGGCTGGCGCCGCTCGGTGTGGAGCTGGCCGGTCCAGCTCCTGTCCGGCGCGGTGCTGATCGCCGCCTACCTCGGCGGGCACGTCCCGGGCCTGATCGGCAAGCAGCTGATCGTCATCGCCACCGCCGCCTGGGGCTGGTCGCAGTGGCGGCGCGGCCGCCGGGACACCGGCACGATCGCCGTCCGGTTCGCCGGCTGGTCCGAGCGGGCGGCCCTGGTCGGCGGCACCGCGGCCGGCACCGTCGCCCTGGGGCTGCTGTTCGAGGCCTACCCCAGCCTGTCCTGGAGCCCCTGGTCGGACGCCTACATCTTCGTCGGCACCCTGGCCGCGATGGTCGCCCAGGCGCGCGGCTGGCTGGAGTTCTGGTTCGCCTGGATCGCCGTCGACGTGGTCGGCGTCCCGCTCGCCTTCGACAGCGGCTACACCTTCTCCGGCCTGACCTACTCCGTCTACTTCGTCCTGGTGCTGCTCGGCCTGCGCTCCTGGTGGCTGAGCACCCGTGAGCCGCGAGTCACCTCCGCCAACGTCCCGCAGGGAGTCCCGGCATGACCGAGAACCAGACGTACGACAGCACCCCCGGCACGGAGGGGGAGGACCTCGTCCTCGACCCGGTCGAGCGGGCGATCGCCGACATCGCCCTCGGCCGCGCCGTGATCGTGGTCGACGACGAGGACCGCGAGAACGAGGGCGACATCGTCTTCGCCGCCGCCGCGGCCACCCCCGAGCTGATGGCCTTCACCATCCGCTACAGCTCCGGCGTGATCTGCGCCCCGATGACCGGGGAGGAGCTGGACCGGCTCAAGCTCCCGCCGATGACCCAGGTCAACGAGGACCGCAAGGGCACCGCCTACACCGTCTCGGTGGACGCCCGCGATGGCGTGGACACCGGCATCTCGGCCGCCGACCGCGCCCGCACCGTCCGGCTGCTGGCCTCGGCCGGCACCGAGCCCGGCGACCTCACCCGCCCCGGGCACGTCTTCCCGCTGCGCGCCGTCGAGGGCGGCGTGCTGGTCCGCCCCGGGCACACCGAGGCCGCCGTCGACCTGGCCCGGCTCGCCGGGCTCCCGCCGGCCGGCGCGATCGCCGAGGTGGTGAACGACGACGGCACCATGGCCCGGCTGCCCGAGCTGGTCGCCTTCGCCCGCGAGCACGGCCTGGCGGTCATCTCCATCGAGGACCTGATCGCCTACCGCCGGCGCACCGAGCTGCACGTGGACCGGGCCGCGACCACCTCGCTGCCCACCGCGCACGGCGACTTCACCGCGGTCGGCTACAGGGGCACCATCGACGGCGTCGAGCACCTCGCCCTGGTGGCCGGCGGCCTCGGCCCGGACGGGCGGCTGCCGGACGGCGAGGACGTCCTGGTGCGGGTCCACTCCGAGTGCCTGACCGGCGACGTCTTCGGCTCGCTGCGCTGCGACTGCGGCCCGCAGCTGGAGGCCTCGCTGAAGCGGGTCGCCGAGGCCGGCCGCGGCGTGGTGCTCTACCTGCGCGGCCACGAGGGCCGGGGGATCGGCCTGACCCACAAGCTGCGCGCCTACGAGCTGCAGGAGCAGGGGCGCGACACCGTCGACGCCAACCTGGACCTCGGACTGCCCGCCGACGCCCGCGACTACAGCATCGCCGGGCAGATGCTGGCGGACCTCGGCGTCCGCTCGCTCACCCTGCTGACCAACAACCCGCAGAAGCTCACCGCGCTGACCGACCACGGCCTCAAGGTCGAGGGGCGCGAGGCCGTGGCCACCACGCCCGGCGAGCACAACCTGCGCTACCTGCGCACCAAGCGCGACCGGATGGGCCACGACCTGCCCGGCCTCGGCTCCTGAAGCAGCCGAAGCGCCCGAAGCGCCCGAAGCACCCCAGCACCTCGACCGACAGACACAGGAAGCAGGAACCATGAGCGGCCACGGAGCCCCCGAGCTGACCATCGACCACGCCGCCGACCTCAAGGTCGCCGTCGTCGCCGCCCAGTGGCACGACACCGTGATGAACGGCCTGCTGGACGGCGCCCACCGCGCACTCAAGGAGCTCGGCGTCGCCGAGCCGACCGTGCTGCGCGTCCCCGGCACCTTCGAGCTGCCGGTCGCCGCCAAGCGCCTCGCCGAGCGCGGCTACGACGCCGTGATCGCCCTCGGCGTGGTGATCCGCGGCGGCACCCCGCACTTCGACTACGTCTGCCAGGCGGCCACCGCCGGCCTCACCCAGGTCAGCGTCGACACCGGCGTCCCGGTCGGCTTCGGCGTGCTGACCTGCGACAACGAGGAGCAGGCGCTGGACCGTGCGGGCCTGCCGGGCTCCGCCGAGGACAAGGGCCACGAGGCCGTCACCGCCGCCGTCGCCACCGCGGTCACCCTGCGCGACGTCCGCTGACCACCCGCGACCACCAGCGGCCACCCCGCGCACGCCTCCGGGCCGTGGACGTCCACCGGACCGTCCACGGTCCGGAACCGTTTACCGCCCGTCCGCCGGCACGCCGTAAGGTGAGTCCCATCATGGCTTCGAAGACATTCGAGGAGCTCTTCGCCGAGCTCCAGCAGAAGGCCGCCTCCGGCGACCCCGCGACCTCCCGTACCGCCCAGCTCGTCGAGCAGGGCGTCCATGCGATCGGCAAGAAGGTCGTCGAGGAGGCCGCCGAGGTCTGGATGGCCGCCGAGTTCCAGTCGGACGAGCAGACGGCGGAGGAGATCTCGCAGCTCCTCTACCACGTTCAGGTGATGATGATCGCCCGCGGGCTGACGCTCGACGACGTCTACAAGTACCTCTGAGCCCACCCCCCGCTCCACGTCCGAGCACACCCCTCCCCAACAGGTCCAACAGGTAAGGAAGCAACCTCCCATGCTGCGCATCGCCGTCCCCAACAAGGGTTCTCTCTCGGGTCCCGCGGCGGAGATGCTCCATGAGGCCGGCTACCGCCAGCGGAAGGACCCGAAGGAACTCGTCCTGGTCGACCCGAACAACGAGGTCGAGTTCTTCTTCCTGCGCCCGCGCGACATCGCCGTCTACGTCGGCTCCGGCCGCCTGGATGTCGGCATCACCGGCCGCGACCTGCTGCTCGACTCGCACTCCAACGCGGAGGAGGTGCTCGCCCTCGGCTTCGCCGGGTCGACCTTCCGCTTCGCCCGCCCCGAGGGCGTGGACGTGCAGGACGTCAAGGGCCTGGAGGGCCTGCGGATCGCCACCTCGTACACCGGCCTGGTCGAGCAGCACCTCGCCGACCACGGCGTGAAGGCGACCGTCACCAAGCTGGACGGCGCGGTCGAGACCGCGGTGCAGCTGGGCGTCGCCGACGTGATCGCCGACGTGGTGGAGACCGGCACCAGCCTGCGCAACGCCGGTCTGGAGGTGTTCGGCGACCCGATCCTGATCTCGGACGCCGTCGTGATCCGCCCCAAGGGCGCCGGCGAGGACGCGGGCGTCGACCAGTTCCTGCGCCGCCTGCAGGGCGTCCTGGTGGCCCGCCGCTACGTGCTGATGGACTACGACATCCGCGCCGAGAAGGTCGGCGCCGCCGTGGCGCTCACCCCCGGCCTGGAGTCGCCGACCGTCTCCCCGCTGCACACCGAGGGCTGGGTGGCCGTCCGCGCGATGGTGCTCCGCAAGGAGGCCCAGCGGATCATGGACGACCTGTGGAGCATCGGGGCCCGGGCCATCCTGGTCACCAACATCCACGCCTGCCGCCTCTGACCTGCTCGCGGGTCGGAGAGTAAAGAACGGTTCAATGGGGCGGGGACGCCGGCCGGCGTCCCCGCCCCAGCGCTGCCGAGACCAGAACCACCGGAGACCGAACGTGTCCACCCCGCCGCCCGTCGAGTACCCCGTCACCTGGGCGCCGCGCCGTACCCGCGCCGTGCTGCTGCCGGTCTGCGCGCTGCTGGTGGTGCTGTTCGCGGTGCTCGCCGTGCTGCTCCCGGCGAACTGGCAGCTCAACGACCGGATCATGATGACGGCCAGCGGCCTGCTGTTCGCCGGCGTCGGCCTGATGCTGGCCCGCCCCCGGGTGCGCGCCGACGCGGACGGCGTGACGGTGGTCAACTTCGTGCGCAGCCGCCGGCTGGCCTGGGCGGAGATCGTCCGGGTCAACTTCCGCCAGGGCGACCCGTGGGCCACCCTCGACCTCGCGGACGGCACCTCGCTCGCCGCGGTCGGCATCCAGTCCGGCGTCGGCAAGGACCAGGCGATCGCGAACGCCCGCGCGCTGCGTGACCTGGTCGAACACCACGCCGCCGGCTGACCCTCCCGGCCCGGTGGGCCGCCGGTCGGGGCCCCGAACACGTTTCCCGTCCCGGCCCCGTTATCGTCTACGCTGGTAAAAACAGGGCAAAGCCTTCCGTCGCCCTGCCCACCTTCGACCTGAGGAGTGACACACCCCCTCGATGGACGATCCGTCCGGTAGTACCTGCGCCGCCTCACTTCCGACCACCGGAAGGCGGGCGGCACTGTGATCACCGCCTGGCTGCTGTTGCTGGCGGCCCTCCTGCTGATCCTCGCCAACGGCCTGTTCGTCGCCGCCGAGTTCGCCTTCGTGACCGTCGAGCGCGGGGCCGTGGACCGCGCCGCCGAGGCGGGCGACGTCAAGGCCGGCCGGGTCTCCCGGGCCGTGCGGCACCTCTCCTTCGAACTCTCCGGCGCCCAACTGGGCATCACCGTCACCTCGCTGGTGGTCGGCATGCTCGCCGAGCCGGCGCTGTCCACGTTGCTGTCGCCCGTCATGTCGGGCCTCGGCGTGCCCGACTCGGCCGCCCGCGGCGTCGCCGTGGTCGTCGGCATGGTGGTGGCCACCGTCGTCCAGATGGTGATCGGCGAGCTGGTGCCGAAGAACTGGGCGATCTCCCGCCCGCTCCAGGTGGCCCGCGCGGTCGCCGCCCCGCACATGGCCTTCTCCTTCGTCTGCCGCCCGCTGATCAGCGCCCTGAACGGCGCCGCCGACCGTACGGTCCGGGCCTTCGGCATCGAGCCGCAGGAGGAGCTGGGGCACGCCCGCACCCCGGCCGAACTGGTCTCGCTGGCCCGCCACTCGGCGAAGGCCGGGGCGATAGACGAGGAATCGGCGACGCTGTTCGTCCGCACCCTGGGCCTGGGCGAGCTGACCGCCGAGTCCGTGATGACCCCGCGGATCGACGTCGCCGCGCTGCAGCGCCACGCCACCGCCTCGGACGTGATCAACCTGACCCGGGCCACCGGCCTGTCCCGCTTCCCGGTCTACGCCGACAGCCTGGACGAGGTCACCGGCATCGTCACGCTCAAGGACGCGCTCGCCGTCCCGGCCGCCCGGCGCGGCCTGGTCCGGGTGGCCGAACTGGCCGCGCCGCCGCTGCTGGTGCCCGAGACGCTGCCCGCCGAGCGGCTGCTGGAGCGGCTGCGCAAGCTCCAGCCGATGGCCATCGTGGTCGACGAGTACGGCGGCACCGCCGGCGTCGTCACCGTCGAGGACATCGTCGAGGAGATCGTCGGCGAGGTGCAGGACGAGCACGACCCGGACGACCACCCCGACCTGCTCCCGCTGCCCCCGGTGAACGGCCTGCCCGCCTGGGAGGCGGACGGCCGCACCCGGCTCGACCAGCTGGAGCGGATCGGCCTGAGCGCCCCGGACGGCCCGTACGAGACGCTGGCCGGCCTGGTCGCCGACCTGCTCGGCAAGCTCCCCGAGGTGGGCGAGCAGGCCGGGCTGCCCGGTTGGCGGTTCACCGTGACCGGTGTCGACCGGCACCGCACCAGCCAGGTCCGGGTGGAGCGCACCGCCGTGCCCTCCCCGTTCGGCGATGCCGGGAGGGACGCCCGATGACCGCGCTCCAACTGGCCGTCGCGCTGCTGCTCCTGCTCGGCAACGCCTTCTTCGTCGGCGCCGAGTTCGCCGTCGTCTCGGTCCGCCGCAGCCAGATCGAACCGCTCGCCGAGGCGGGCAACAAGCGCGCCCGCACCGTGCTGCACGCGCTGTCGAACGTCTCCGCGATGCTGGCCGCCGCCCAACTCGGCATCACCGTCTGCTCGCTGGGCCTCGGCGCGCTCGCCGAGCCGACCATCGCCGCGCTGCTGGAGGGGCCGTTCCACGCGATCGGCGTCCCGGCCGGCCTGATGCACCCGCTCTCGTACGGGATCTCGCTCGCCCTCGTGGTGTTCCTGCACATGGTGATGGGCGAGATGGTGCCGAAGAACATGGCCATGGCCGGCCCGGAGCGGGCCGCGCTGTGGCTCGGCCCGCCGCTGGACCGGCTGGCGCGCTGGCTCGCCCCGGTGATCCGGCTGCTGAACGCCTGCGCCAACGGCGTGCTGAAGCTGTTCCGGGTGGAGGCCAGGGACGAGGTCGAGTCGGTGTTCACCACCGAGCAGCTGCTGTACCTGCTGGCCGACTCCCGGGACGCCGGCCTGCTCGACGAGGACCGCCAGGAACGCCTGGAGGACGCCCTGGAGCTGGGCCACCGCCCGGTCACCGAGGTGCTGCTCAGGCCCGAGCAGCTGGTCACCGTGGACACCAAGGTGACCGCTGCCCAGGTCGAGGAACTGGCGCTGCGCACCGGCTTCTCGCGCTTCCCGGTCACCGACGGTGACCCGGCCGGCCAGGGCTACCTGGGCTACCTGCACCTCAAGGACATCCTCGACGTGGACGACCCGTCCGCGCCCGTCCCGGCCCGGCTGTGGCGGCCGATCACCGTGCTGCGCGGCAGCCTCCCGCTGGACGACGCGCTCGGCGCGATGCGCCGCGCCGCCTGCCACCTGGCCGCCGTGCTCGACCAGGACGGCCGCACGCTCGGCGTGGTCATGCTGGAGGACGTGTTGGAGGAGCTGGTCGGCGAGATGCACGACCCGGACCACCGGTCGACCTCCGGGTAGCCCCCCGGTTTCGCCGACGGCGATTCTGCCGACAGCAGGCAACGGTTCCCGTGCCGGCCATCCTCGGAGCAGGGTGGTCGGCATGAGACTTCTGCTGCTGGGTGGGACCGAGTTCGTCGGCCGGGCCGTCGCCGAGGCGGCGCTGGCCAGGGGCTGGGAGGTGACGGCCCTCAACCGCGGCACGCGGCCCGCCCCCGAGGGCGTGCGCGTGCTGCACGGGGACCGCACCGCCGAGGGCGGCCTCGCGGCGCTGGCCACGGGGGAGTGGGACGCGGTGGCGGACACCTGGTCCTGGGCCCCGGCGGCGGTGCGCGACAGCGCCCGGCTGCTCAACGGCCGGATCGGCCACTACGCGTACGTCTCCAGCCGCTCGGTGTACGACTACCCGCTGACCTCCGGGGCGGGCGAGGCGGCCGCCGTCGTCGACTCCTCGCCCGACCTGACCCGCGAGGTGCCGTACGCCGAGGCCAAGCGCGGCGCCGAACTGGCGCTGGAGGCGGAGTTCGGCGGCAGCGCGCTGCTGGCCCGCGCCGGGCTGATCCTCGGCCCGTACGAGGACATCGGCCGGCTGCCCTGGTGGCTGAACCGGATCGCCCGCGGCGGCCCGGTGCTCGCCCCCGGCCCGCGCGACCTGCCGCTGCAGTACATCGACGTCCGCGACCTCGCGGGCTGGCTGCTGGACGCGGTCGCCGCGCGCCTGGCCGGCCCGTACAACGTGGTCAGCCCGTCCGGCCACGCCACCATGGGCGAGCTGCTGGACGCCTGCGTACGGGCCGCCGGCCCGGCCGCCGAGCTGCGCTGGACCGACCCGGAGAAGATCCTGGCGGCGGGCGTCGCGCCGTGGACGGAGCTGCCGATCTGGCTGGCGCCCGGCGAGCTGTACGACTTCCTGCACACCGGCTCGGTCGAGCGCGCGCTCGCCGCCGGGCTGCGCTGCCGGCCGGTCGCCGAGACGGTCGAGGACACCTGGGCCTGGCTGCGCTCGATCGGCGGCGAGGCCCCGCAGCGGGCCGACCGGCCGCCTGTCGGGCTCGACCCGGAGCGGGAGGCGGAGCTGCTGAAGTAGCCTCGACGGCCGGGGAGTTGGTCAGGTGCGGCCGTCGATCAGCTCCCCGTACGCCTGCACCAGGTCCGGCAGCCGCAGCGTCGCCAGGTCCTCCCGGCCCGGCGGCTCGCGCAGCAGCGAGAGCCGCAGGTCCCGGTAGGCGCAGGACTTCTCGTACAGGGTGCGGATGAACCGGCCGTTGCCCAGCTCGTCGATCCAGCCCTCGCGGACCACGTGGGTGCAGATGCTGGCCAGCTCCTCGGCCGCGTCCTCGTCCCAGCCGTCGCCGTCCCGGCCGGCCAGCGCCGCGCCGATGGCGGTCAGCTCGTTCGGGCGGTAGCTCGGGAAGTCCACCCGGGTGGTGAAGCGGGAGTTGAGGCCGGGGTTGGTGGCCAGCAGCCGGTTCATGCCCTCGGGGTAGCCGGCCAGGATCACCACCAGCCGGTCCCGGTTGTCCTCGGCGCGCTTGAGCAGCACCTGCAGCGCCTCGTCGCCGTACGCGTCGCCCTTGGTGTAGCCGGAGTTGGAGAGGCTGTACGCCTCGTCGATGAACAGCACGCCGTCCATCGCCGAGTCGATCAGTTCGTTCGCCTTCACCGCCGTCTGGCCGAGGAACTCGCCGACCAGGTCGGCCCGTTGGGCCTCCACCAGGTGGTCGCCGGAGAGCAGGCCGAGGGCGTGGAAGACCCGGCCGAGGATGCGGGCCACGGTGGTCTTGCCGGTGCCGGACGGCCCGGAGAAGACGAAGTGCCGCTTCGGCGGCTGGACCGGCAGGCCCTGCTCGGCGCGCAGCCGGGACATCCGCAACTGGGCGGACAGTGCCCGCACTTGGCGCTTGACCGGCTCCAGGCCCACCATCAGCGAGAGTTCGGCCAGGGCGGCGTCCAACTCCCGGTCGTCACCCGCCGGTTGGGCGGACGGCCCGGGGGCGGAGCGGAGCTGCGCGGCGCCGCGGACGGGCAGCGGCCCGGCGGGGCCGGCCGGGCCCGCGGCGGGGCCCGAGCCGGAGCGCTCCCCGGCGGCCTGCGGCGCGGCGGCGCCGGCGGCGTCGACGGCCGTCCCGTCCGCCCCGGCGGGCTCCGGCGCGCCGTTCGGCAGCACGTTGTTCGGCTGGGCCGCGTTCGATTGGGCCGCGTTCGGCTGGGTGCCGTTGGGCTGCGGGGCCGGCTCCGGGAACCCGTAGCCCAGCAGGGCCTCGTCCGGGAAGCCCAGGTCCGGGTACGCCCCGTCCGGGCAGGCCGGGTCCTGGTAGCCGGCCGGCTCCGGCCCGCAGTCCTCGGCGCCGCCCGGGCGCCCGCCGGCCGGCAGCCGGTCCGTCAGCCCGTCCGCCAGCCCGTCCTCGGCGGCGATCGCCGCCAGCCGCGCCTCGGTGTCCATGAACGCCGGGTCGGCCCGGTGCACCGCCCGGTACAGCGGCAGCGCCGCCGCGCTGCGCCCGGCGCCCTCGTAGGCGCGCGCCAGCCAGTACCGCAGCTCCTTGCGCTGCGGCTGCTCGGAGCGGCAGCGGGCCAGCGAGGCGGCCAGCGGGGCCTGCGCCTGGGCGCACATGTCGAGGCGGACCCGGGCCATGCCGGCGAACAGCCCGGCCTCGATGCCGAGCATCGGGTCGTCCAGCAGCCGGTCGGTGTCCCGGATCAGCTGCTCCCAGTCCTTGAGCAGGTAGGAGCGGCAGGCGTGCAGGAACTGCACGGACGGGTCCTCGCCGGGCGGCGGGCACTGCTCCAACGCGCGGTCCAGCTCGGCCAGGTGGCGGCCGTCCAGCCAGTGCGAGGCGTGCGCGAGCGCGAGGTCGCGGGTGGTCTCCAGCACGGGCTGCACCCACCAGCCCAGCCAGTACCAGGAGCTGAGCGGGCGTCGGTGCAGCTGCCGCTGCTCGCCGAACCGCTTCTGGTTGCGGTACATGGCCAGCAGCGCGGCGGAGGTGTCGCTGCGCAGGGCGTGCAGGCCGAGCCAGGCGTCGGCCATCCCGGGGTCGAGTCTGACGGCGGAGCGGAACTCCTCCTCGGCGCGGGTGTAGGCGCCGGCCGTGTAGGCGTCCATGGCACGCTGCCAGGCGCGGTCGGCGAGCCGGTCCGGGCCGCCCGCCGTGCTGTCGGAACTGTCCACCGTCGTCACTCACGCCCCCCGCCGTGTGGCCCGGGGCCCCGGCCCTGGGGGTCGGCTGCGCGCCGCCGGGCCGGTGGTCGTGGTGCCCCCGGGGCGCATCCGCGCCTGTCAGGAATCGTACCGGCGCGGGGCTGATCCGGAAGGGTGTCGAACAGGGTCAAATGCGATCGCGCCAGCGGCCGTTGAGCGGGCGGGCGGCGGGCCGGGCGGTGCGGGGGGCGAGTTTCGGAAGGGCGGGGGACGGCGCCCCCGACTCACGGGGGAACAAGCCGGGGGCGCCGGGTCCGCAGCGGCCGGAATCTCGCGTTCCGGCGGCTGAGGAGAACCTAGATCCTGGCAACGCCGCAGGTCAAGAGCTTGTTGAAGTTTCACCCAGGGTGCTCGGCAAGATCCGCCCGGTCACCCCGTCGACCCTGGTCGCCGCGTACGGGCGGCTCGGGTCCGCGGCGAAATGCGCCGATTCGGCCCGTGCCCAGCCCGCCCAGAACTCGGCCAGTTCCGGCCCGTCCCGCAGCTCCCCGCGCCGCCGGGCGGCCGCCGCGTCCAGCTCCATCCAGATCACCCGGGCCAGCCGCGGCCGCACCGCCCGCCGCCCCGCGCCGACCCCCTCCACGAGCACCACCGGGGCGGCCGGCACCGCGGCCGAGCCGGCGAAGCGGCGCAGCGTCCAGTCGTACACCCGGTACGCCGTGTCCCGCCCGGCCGCCAGCGGCTCCAGCACCTGGGTGCGCAGCCGGTCGGTCCACTCGAAGGGCTCGCTGTGGGTCGCCAGGTCGTCGAGGTGGACCACCGGGGCGCCGCCGAGCGCCGCCGCCAGCCGGGCGGCGAAGGTGGTCTTGCCGGATCCGGCGTGCCCGTCCACCGCCACCAGCCGCACCGGCCCGCAGGAGGGCGGCAGCGCGCGCAGCTCGGCCGCGAGCGCGCCCAGCTCGTCGGCGGGCGCGGTCGAGGGCGTCGAAGGGGTGGAAAAGGGTCCGGAAGCAGCCACATCGGCAACCCTACGGTGCCGTATCCCGCCACTGCGGACAGTTGATCCGTGCTGGTCGTGACGGCAGCCCGGGTTTCCGGCATACTCGCCTTCGCCACGCCTGTGAACGGCCGTTCACCGCAACCCGGTGACGGTCGGGCCGACCTGCCACACCCGCGCCGGACCACGCCGACACCGAGGCGCGGCGCCCGATCGAGGAGGCGACCGCCGCCATGACCCCCTCCCCTGTGAAAGCCGTGGAGCGCCAGCTGCCGACCGAGGAGGCCCGCGAGCTGCTGAGCCTCACCCGGGAGCTGGTCCAGCGCGAGCTGCAGCCCCGCGCGGCGGAGGACGAGGCCGCCGGCCGCTTCCCCCGGGAGGTCTTCCGCACCCTCGGTGAGGCCGGCCTGCTGTCCCTGCCGTACGACGAGAAGTACGGCGGCGGCGAGCAGCCCTACGAGGTGTACCTGCAGGTCCTGGAGGAGCTCGCGGCCGGCTGGCTCGCGATCGGCCTCGGCGTCAGCGTGCACACCCTCTCCTGCCACGCGCTGGCCACCTTCGGCACCGAGGAGCAGCGCGAGAAGTGGCTGCCCGGGATGCTCTCCGGCGAGCAGCTCGGCGCCTACTGCCTCTCCGAGCCGCAGTCCGGTTCGGACGCGGCCGCGCTGCGCACCCGCGCCGAGCTCGACGGCGACGCGTACGTGGTGAACGGCACCAAGGCGTGGATCACCCACGGCGGGCAGGCCGACTTCTACAGCGCCCTGGTGCGCACCGGCGTCGACGGGCCGAAGGGCATCAGCTGCCTGCTCGTGCCCGGGGTCACCGAGGGGCTGTCGGCCGCGCAGCCGGAGCACAAGATGGGCATGCGCTCCTCGCCGACCGCGCAGCTGAACTTCGACGGCGCCCGGATCTCCCGCGAGCGGCTGATCGGCGAGGAGGGCCAGGGCTTCCAGATCGCGCTCGGCGCGCTGGACTCGGGCCGCCTCGGCATCGCCGCGTGCGCGATCGGCGTCGCCCAGGCCGCGCTCGACCTCGCCGTCGACTACGCCGCCACCCGGCGCCAGTTCGGCCGGGCGATCGGCGACTTCCAGGGCCTGTCGTTCATGCTCGCCGACATGGCGACGCAGATCGAGGCCGGGCGCGCGCTGTACCTGTCCGCCGCCCGCCTGCGGGACGCCGGCCGGCCGTTCTCCAAGGAGGCGGCGATGGCCAAGCTGTTCTGCACCGACACGGTGATGCGGGTGACCACCGACGCCGTCCAGGTGCTCGGCGGCTACGGCTACACGCAGGACTTCCCGGCCGAGCGCTACATGCGCGAGGCGAAGGTGCTGCAGATCGTCGAGGGCACCAACCAGATCCAGCGCCTGGTCATCGGTCGCCACCTCGCCAAGGGCGCCAAGGGCTGACCGCTCCCCGTACGGCCTCCGGCCGCCACTCCAGGGTGCGGAGTGGCGGCCGGAGGCTTCTCTGGCAGTGCGTCAAGTCGCCCGCGCGGGGCGGGAGTCAGCGCCGGACGAGACGGCGGCGCTGCTCCGGGATGGCCGCCAGCTGCGGTCGCGCGGGAGCGGGCTGGGCGGCGGCGCGCACCGGCCGGTGCAGCACCGCGTGGGAGAACGGCTGGGTGCGCCAGTCGAGTTGGCTCGGGAGCTTGAACAGCCCGGCCAGCCCGCTCTGTTCGGCGTCCGCCGGGGCCTCGACCTCGGCCAGGTCGTCCGTGGGCGTGCCCGAGCCCGGGCAGATCGCCGGGGCGAACGGGTTCCACGCGGTCGGGAGCAGCGCGTGCTGCGGCAGCCGCTCCTCGTCCGCCACCAGGGCGATCGGGCGCCGGCACTCGGGGCAGTTGACCCGGAAGATGTCCCAGGTCTCGGCCTCGCCGGGGTCGGTGCCGGGCGTGTGCTCGGCCGCGAGGCCATCGCGGCCGGTCATATCGTCGGTCTCGTCGGCGCCCAGCGCGCGCTGGTCAGTAGCAGGCATGAGGATCCCCCTAGGATCGGGCCCGGCGTTGTCATCCAGGGCCACAACCAGCACTTCCCTGCGACTCGGACTCATAACCCTGCGGCCCGGCGCACCGTGATGCACCAGGTGTGTCCTTCGCCACACCGGCCGCCCCGCCGGCTGCCATGGTCGCCCGGCATGTGCCCCGGCACCTGCGGCGGCACCGGGTGCCACCGCGTGCGCCCCCCCGTGCGCCGGAGCCGGTAGGTTGGCCGCTGTGGAGGATCTCGACCAACGCATCGTCCAGCTGCTCCTTGAGGACGGCCGGATGAGCTACACGGACCTGGGCAAGGCCACCGGCCTGTCCACCTCGGCGGTGCACCAGCGGGTGCGCCGCCTCGAACAGCGCGGGGTGATCCGCGGCTACACCGCGATCATCGACCCGGACGCCGTCGACCTGGCGCTGACCGCGTTCATCTCGGTCAAGCCCTTCGACCCCAGCGCCCCGGACGACACCCCGGAACGGCTGGCCGGCCTGCCCGAGATCGAGGCCTGCCACAGCGTCGCCGGCGACGAGAACTACATCCTCAAGGTCCGCGTCGGCGCCCCCGGCGACCTGGAGGACCTGCTCGCCCGCATCCGCAGCGCCGCCGGGGTCTCCACCCGCACCACCGTCGTCCTCTCCACCCCGTACGAGGCGCGACCCCCGAAGCTCTGACCCGGCATCCGGGCCCAGGGCTCTGGCCTGGCATCCAGGCCCCAGGGCTCTGACCTGGCATCCGAGGGGTGCAGACTTAGCCGCATGACCGAACGCACCTCCCGGACCGTCCTGCTGCGCGGCGGCGCCGTCTACAGCCCCGCCGACCCCTTCGCCACCGCGATGCTCGTCGAGGGCGAGCACGTCGCCTGGGTCGGCAGCGACGGCGCCGCCGAGGCGTACGCCGCGACCGCGGACGAGATCGTCGAGCTGGACGGCGCCCTGGTCACCCCCGCCTTCGTCGACGCCCACGTGCACGCCACCGCCACCGGGCTGGCGCTCACCGGCCTCGACCTCACCGGCAGCCCCTCGCTGGCCGCCGCGCTGGCCGCCGTCACCGCCTTCGTCGACGGCCAGGACGAGCCCGGCGGCGTGCTGATCGGCCACGGCTGGGACGAGTCCGGCTGGCCCGAGGGCCGCCCGCCCACGCTCGCCGAACTCGACGCCGCCGCCCGCGGCGCGGCCCTCTACCTCTCCCGCACCGATGTGCACTCCGCGGTCGCCACCAGCGCGCTGCGCTCCCTCACCGAGGGCCTGCCCGAGCGCGCCGGCTTCGACCCCGAGGGCCCGCTCACCAAGGACGCCCACCACGCCGTCCGGCAGACCGCGCTCGCCCGCCTCACCCCCGAGCAGCGCCGCCGCGCCCAGCGCGCCGCGCTGGCCCGCGCCGCCGAACTCGGCATCGGCGCCGTTCACGAGTGCGCCGGCCCGGAGATCTCCTCGGAGGCGGACCTGACCGCCCTGCTGGCCCTCGCCGCCGAGGGCGACGTCCCTGAAGTCTTCGGCTACTGGGGCGAGTTGGGCGGCGTCGAGACCGCCCGCCGGCTCGGCGCGACGGGCGCCGGCGGGGACCTCTTCGTCGACGGCGCGCTCGGCTCGCGCACCGCCTGCCTGCACACCCCGTACGCCGACGCCGCGCACACCGGCACCGCCTACCTGACCGCCGAGCAGGTCGCCGACCACGTCGCCGCCTGCACCGAGGCCGGGCTGCAGGCCGGCTTCCACGCCATCGGCGACGCGGCCGTCGCGGCCGTCATCGAGGGCGTCCGGGCGGCCGGCGAGCGGGTCGGCGCCGCCCGGGTCCGGGCGCTGCGCCACCGCGTCGAGCACGCCGAGGCACTGGACGACGCGTCCATCGCCGCCTTCGCCGAGCTGGGCCTGACCGCCTCCGTCCAGCCCGCCTTCGACGCCGCCTGGGGCGGCCCGGACGGCATGTACGTGCGGCGCCTGGGCGCCGAGCGGGCCGCCGCCCTCAACCCGTACGCGGCGCTGCTGCGGGCCGGCGTCCCGCTGGCCTTCGGCTCGGACGCCCCGGTCACCCCGCTCGACCCGTGGGGCACCGTCCGCGCCGCCGCCTTCCACCGGACCCTGGACCACCGGATCTCGGTCCGCGCCGCCTTCACCGCGCACACCCGCGGCGGCTGGCGCGCGATCGGCCGCGACCAGGACGGCGTCCTGGTGCCGGGCGCGGTCGCCAGCTACGCGATCTGGGCCGCCGACGACCTGGTCGTCCAGGCCCCCGACTCCCGGGTCGCCGGCTGGTCCACCGACCCGCGCTCCGGCACCCCCGGCCTGCCGGACCTCACCCCGGGCCGCGACCTGCCGGTCTGCCTGCGCACCGTGGTCCGCGGCCGCACGGTGCACCAGCGCTGAACCGGATGGAGGCGGCGGGCACCGGACCGTAGGTTGAACTGGCATGACTGCGCTGGTCCCCGCCGACTTCACCGTCCCGCGCCAACTGCTCGCCACCTACCACCCTCAGCGCACGGCGGCCTGACGTTCCGGGGTACCTTCTTCGGACAGCGTCCGAACAAGCAAGCCCCCAGGAAGATGGTGCGCCGGTGACCATGCCCGTCACCCAGGAGCGGTCCGGTCCGGCCGCCGAGCCGCAGGAGCCGGCGCACCGGCCGGGCCGGGTGGCCCGCGCGCTCGCCAAGGTCCGGGCCGGGCTGCCCCGGACCGGCCTCGCCGCCCTGGCCGGCCTGCTGCTCGCCCTCGCCTTCCCGCCGTACGACCTGTGGCCGCTGTCGCTGCTCGGGGTGGCCGCGCTCTCGCTGCTCACCCGGGGCCGTACCGTCCGGCAGGGCGCCTGGACGGGCTTCGCGTTCGGCCTGCCGTTCTTCCTGATGCTGCTGAGCTGGCTGCGGGTGGTCGGCTGGGACGCCACCGTCGGCCTGTCGATCGTCGAGGCGCTGTTCCTGGCCGCGCTCGGCGGCGCCCTCGCGCTCACTGCCCGGCTGCCCGGCTGGCCGCTCTGGGCGGCCTGCCTGTGGATCACCCAGGAGTGGGCGCGCGACCGGCTGCCGCTCGGCGGCTTCCCCTGGGGCCGGCTGGCCTTCGCCAACACCGCCACCCCGTACACCCCGCTGGCCGCGCTCGGCGGCGCGCCGCTGGTGACCTTCGCGGTCGCCCTCTCCGGCGCCCTGCTGGCCTGGGCGGCGCTGCGGGTGCGCGGGCCGCGGCGGGCGCCGATGGCAGCCGCGCTGGCGGCGCTCGGCGCGGTGGCCGCGCTGCTGGCCGGCTACGCCGTGCCGGTGCCGACCGCGGCGGACGACACCGTGAAGGTCGCCATCGTCCAGGGCAACGTGCCGAACCCGGGCATGGACTTCCTCGGCCGCCCGATGATGGTCCTCAACAACCACGCCGCGGCCACCGAGCGCCTCGCCCTCGACATCGCGAACGGCAAGGTCCAGCGCCCGGACGTGGTGATCTGGCCGGAGAACTCCTCCGACCTGGATCCGTTCAGCGACCCGCTGGCCCGCGAGCGCATCGACGAGGCCGTCAAGGCGATCGGCGTGCCCACCCTGGTCGGCACCCTGGTGGACGGCCCGGACGCGCAGCACGTCCAGAACGAGGGCATCGTCTGGGACCCGGTCACCGGCCCGGGCGCCTCCTACACCAAGCAGCACCCCGTCCCGTTCGGCGAGTACGTGCCGTTCCGCGCCCAGCTGATGAAGGTGATCACCCGCCTCCAGCGGGTCGCCCGGGACTTCTACCCCGGCGACCACAACGGCGTGATGCAGCTCGGCCCGGCGCGGATCGGCGACGTGATCTGCTTCGAGGTCGCCTACGACGAGATCGTCCGCGACACCGTGGACAGCGGCGCCCGCGTCCTGGTGGTCCAGACCAACAACGCGACCTACGCCAAGACCGGGCAGCCCGAGCAGCAGCTCGCGATGAGCCGGCTGCGCGCCGTCGAGCACGGCCGGTCGGTGCTGATCGCCGCCACCAGCGGCATCAGCGCGGTGATCGGCCCGGACGGCACCGTCCAGCAGCGCACCGAGGAGCTGACCGCCGCCGAGCTGTCGGCGGTCGTCCCGCTGCGCGACGGCACCACGGTCGCCGACCGGGTGGGCGCCGCGCCGGAGTGGACGCTGGCCGTCGCGGGCCTGCTGGCCTGCGGCGCGGCGGTCCTGATCGGCCGGGCCCGGAGGAAGGCGGCTGGAACACCGGCCGAGGGGGAATCGTTGGACCAGGTGGTGCCGTAGCCGGCCCGGACCTCCCGTGCGGCGCGCCCTAGCACCGCTTTGGAGTGGATCCGTACCGTGACGCAGCAAGCTACCCCCACCCGTCCGGCTCCGCGCGGCAGGCTCCGCCGGGCACTGCCGCTGCTGGTGACCGCCTGGCTGGTGCTGGAGATCTGGCTGCTGGTCCAGGTGGGCTCCTGGCTGGGCGGCTTCACCGTCCTGCTGCTGCTCGTCGCCGGCGCGCTGATCGGCGGCTCGCTGATCAAGCGGGCCGGGCTGAAGGCGCTGTCGGCGGCGCTCGAACAGAGCCGCAACCCGCAGTCGCAGCAGCCGCAGACCGGCACCAGCCTGACCGTGCTGGCCGGCCTGCTGCTCATCCTCCCCGGTTTCCTGTCCGACCTGGTCGCGCTGACCCTGCTGTTCCCGCCCACCCGGGCGCTCTGGCGGGCGGCCGGGCGCCGGGCCGCGGACCGGGCGCTGCGCGCCGCCGGCCCGGTCGGCGCCGCCCCGTTCGCGGACGCGATGCGGCTGCAGGAGCAGCTGCGCATCCACCGCCCGGACGGCAAGGTGATCCAGGGCGAGGTGGTCGACCCGGCCGCCGGCCCGCGCGACCCGCAGGACCCGGACACCGGCTACCGCCCGCCGCTCGCCGGCTGAACGAACGGGGCCGCGGCGGCCCGCCGTCCGCCGCGGCCCGAGAACTCCTCGCGCGGAACTCCGGAAACCGTCTCCGGGCAACGCGAAAGGGACCCTGGTGACCAGGGTCCCTTTTCGATTGCTCCCGCGCGGGGCGGGAGCGGTGTCAGGCGCTCTTGCGGGTGTCCCGCGGGTGCACCGCGAGGTTCATCCCGCCGGAGCGGAGCACGGCCAGCCGCTCGGCCAGCACCTCCTCCAGCTCCTCGCGCGTCCGGCGCTCCATCAGCATGTCCCAATGGGTGCGCGTCGGCTTGGCCTTCTTCTCCTCGGGCTCGTCGCCGTCGAGGAGAGCCGCCTCCTGGCCGCAGAAGCGGCATTCCCAGGTCGACGGGATCTCCGCCTCGACCGAGAAGGGAACCTCGAAGCGGTGTCCGTTCTGACATGCGTACTCGACGGTCTGGCGGGGCGCCAGGTCAATGCCACGGTCGGTCTCGTAGCTAGTGGCCCCGAGTCGCGTGCCGCGGAGAGCTCGCTCGCTCATGAATCGTGCCTCCCGGGCTCATGGCCCACAGGACTAGTGGTCGCTGTTCTTCGTCGTTCGGTCAACGCTCGGCTTCCGACGAAGATTCCCGTCCCGGGACATGCGTCGTCTGTCGTGCCGCCCCTGTTTGTACCCACCGGCGCCCGATTTGTCACATCTGGCCGGTGATATCACCCCAGGTGTCACCTATTTCACATCTGGCGATCGTGCGTACTTTCTGTGACGAGCGTACCGGGACGGGATCCGACGCGCCTCGCCGCCCCCGAATCATCAAGGAACCTGCCCCGGATCGCCTTCGAAATGCGGGGATCAGGAGATCGGTCGGGAACGGATCATCGGCTCGCTCTTGCCGAGGTCGACGGGCCGGGCCGCGGCGGCCGGATCGGTGGCCGGGACGACCGGCGGGCGGTCCGGGCGGGGCGGCACCGCGGCGGCGGCCTCGGTGCGGGTGTCCCGGTGCGGCAGCAGGGCGATCACCGCGTCCCGCAGCTGGGCCGGCGCCTCCTCGTCGAGCGGGTCGACGGTGGCCGGAACCTGCAGCCGGACGGGCGCGGCGTTGCCGATCCGGGCGTAGCCGCGGCCGAGCGGCGCGTGTGCGGCCGGCACGATGTCCAGCGGCGCGCCGAGCGCGGCGTAGGCGTCCTCGGGGCCGGTGGGGCCGAGCAGCACCCGGGCCCGGGTGGTCGCCCGGACGGTCGGGGTGAGCCGCTCCAGCGCCTCGACGGCGTCGGCGACCACCACCGTGACCCGGGCGGCCCGGCCGTGCCGCAGTGGCAGCTCCAGCAGGTCCTGCGGGTCCGGCCGGCCCTCGGCCTGGGCCAGTTCGCTCAGCTCGGTCGGGTGGTCCAGCAGCAGCCACAGCGGCCGGGTGGCGTCCTCCGGCGGAGCGGCGCCGGCGTGCCGGGCGGCGTTCAGCGCGGTGAGCCGCCGCTCGGTCTCCTGGGCGGCCCACTGCAGCGCGGCCAGCGCGCCGTGCAGGCTGGTCTCCACGGTGTGCACGCCCGGGCGGTTCACCAGGCAGGCGTGTTCACCGGTGCCGGCGCCGTCGACCACCACCAGGTCGGCGTACGGCAGGGCCTGCAGGGCGATCGAGCGGAGCAGGCTGGAGGTGCCGTAGCCGGTCGCGCCGAGGGCCAGCAGGTGCGGCTCGGAGGAGCGCGGGCCGGTGCGCCAGACGACCGGCGGCTGCTGGACGGTCGCGCCGCCCCGGCCGACCGGGATGGTCCGGGCGCTGCCGTCCTCGTCGGTGAAGCCGAGCACGATCTCGCCGGGGGCGGCGACGAAGCGCTGGGCGGCGATGTCGGTGGGCAGCGGGGTCAGTGCGGCGATCCGCAGCCGGTTGGACTCCTCGTCCCAGTCGAAGCGGTACTCCCGGGCCCGGCCGGCCTTGCCCTGCACGACCTGCTCGATCCGGGCCCGGGCGGCGGGCTCGGTGTCGGTGAAGTAGGCCGGGTAGTTCAGCTCCAGGCGGCTGAGCCGGCCCTCGCCGTCGAACTCCCAGGAGCCGAAGGCGTTCTTGTAGTCACCCTCGAAGTGGTAGAGCGGGTTGGCGTCCTCGGGGCCGCACAGGTACGGGGTGAGCGCCGAGTAGAGGGCGCCCAGCTTGATGTCCGCGACGTCGGGCCCGGGCGGGGCCGACGTCGCCTTGGGGGCCCGGCCGGACCAGGCGGCGGTGGCCATCAGGGCGATCAGCGCGAACAGCAGGCCGTGCGGCAGCAGGTAGATGCCGACCAGCATCGCGGCGGTGAGGAACAGCGTCGGGCCGCGGCGGTCCTTCGGGGTGGCCTGCCAGCGGCCCTTGGCCCAGTCGGCGTGGTGGCGCAGCCCGCGGCCGATCACGGTGAGCGGGGCGAACATGTCGGAGGCGTGGTCCCCGGCGGTTCGGGCGATCTCGCGGCCCTTGCTGAGATGGCGGTGCAGCGGCATTCCTTGACTCCCCGGGCGGGTGGGACGGGTGGGGGTGGGGGCTCTTCTGACGTACGACGGAGCCCGGGGCGGTGGGAATCCGCGCCCGGGCCCGTACGGGAGGAGTGGCGGCTAGAAGCGGATGCCGCCGAGCAGGCTCGCCAGGCTGGCGCCGCCCGCGGTGATGCTCGGGGCGATCGAGGATCCGGCGATGTAGAAGCCGAACAGGGCGCAGACGATGGCGTGGGAGACCTTCAGTCCGTCCCTGCGGAAGAACAGGAAGGCGATGGTGCCGAACAGGACGATGCCGGAAATCGAGAGGATCACGTTCTGCTCCTCGGGGAGGGAGGGGGGACGGGGCAGTGTCACGCAAAGTGCACTAATCGTGACAAATAGTCATAGATGATGGAACGGCGCGAACGGGTGGTTCTGCCGTGCGGTTCCGCCCCGGGAGTCGGTCAGGGGTATGCGAACCGGCCCGGGGCGGACGCCTGGTCCCGCACGGTTTCGGTGCGGTTCCGGCGCGCCGAGGCATTCCCGGTCGGTGGGCGGGAAGTTTCCGGGGGGTCGGGGAAGTTCGCTCCAATGGCCGCGCAACCGGTGCGGCCGCATGTCGTAACCGTCCGACCAGCACCGCGAGAGGCCGCCCCGATGACCGACGCCGCCAGCCCGCAGCCCGCCGACGCCCCCGACGCCGAGGTGATCGCGCTCGCCGGGAGGCTCTTCGACGCCGCCCGCACCGGGGACACCGCCACTCTGGCCGCCGCCCTCGCCGCCGGGGCCCCGGCCGACCTCACCAACGACCGCGGCGACACCCTGCTCATGCTCGCCGCCTACCACGGCCACGCCCCCGCCGTCGAAGCCCTGCTCGCGGGCGGCGCCGACCCGGACCGCGCCAACGACCGCGGCCAGACCCCGCTCGCCGGCGCCGTCTTCAAGGGCGCCGAGGAGGTCGTCGAGGCGCTGCTGGCCGGCGGCGCCGACCCGGCGGCCGGCACCCCGAGCGCGCTGGACACGGCCCGGATGTTCGGCAAGGACGCCCTGGTCGCCCGCTTCGAGGCGCGCTGAGCAGGGGCCGTAGGCTCTTTCGTCATGGAGACCACCGCCCCCGAGGCCACCGGCACCGTCGAGTTCCGCATCACCGGCTACGCCCACCCCGACGCCCAGGCGCTGACCGAGGAGGTGCAGCAGGAGTACGTCCGCCGCTACGGCGACCCGGACGAGACCGTCCTGCACCCCGAGGACTTCGAGGGCGCGGCCGGGCTGTTCCTGGTCGCCTACCTCGACGGCCGGCCGGTCGCGTGCGGCGGCTGGCGGGCCAAGAGCGCCGGCCCGTACGGGCTGCGCGACGGCGACGCCGAGCTCAAGCGGATGTTCGTCGTCCCGGCCGCCCGCGGCCGCGGCCTCGCCCGGGCGGTGCTGCGCCGCCTGGAGGAGACCGCCGTCGAGGCCGGCCGCACCCGCTTCGTCCTGGAGACCGGCACCGAGCAGCCCGAGGCCGTGGCGCTGTACGAGTCCGAGGGCTACGCCACGATCGAGCAGTTCGGGATCTACCGCGGCAGCGAGCTGTGCATCTGCCTCGGCAAGGAGCTGGTGGCGGCGGTCTGAGCGGCCGCCCCGCCGGGTAGGGTCCGGTCAGCCTGAGGGGGTGACGGGATGGATCCGCGAGCGCCCGGAGCCGAGCGGCTCCGCGCCCTGGCCGCGCCCGGCGGGGAGTGGGAGCGGCTGGTCCGCGACGGCCTGCGGACGGTCGGGGCGGGCGCCGTCTGGGCGGTCGGCGACGCCGGCGGCACGCTCGGCGGGGGCAGTCACGGCGTGCTCGGGCAGGGCCCGTACGCGGAACTCGCGCCCGGGCCGGACACCCGCTACGACCTGGCGAGCCTCACCAAGATCGTCGCGCTCTGGCCCTGCGCCGGGGCGCTGTGGCGGGCCGGGCGGCTGCCGCTGGACGAACCCCTCGGCTCCTGGTGGCGGCCCGCCGCCGGGCGGCCGGTGGGTGGCGTGACCGCCCGGCAACTCCTCGCGCACACCGCCGGGATGCTCCCGTACACCCGCTTCGCGCAGCTCTACGGGCGGGAGCGCGCGGCCGTCCTGGCCGGGGTGGTCGGCGCGCCGCTGCACCGCCCGCCCGGGACGGCCGTCGAGTACACCGACCGGGCCGCCGTACTGCTCGGCCACGTCGTCGAGGACCTCGGCGGGGCCGGGTTGGACGAGCTAGCCGCGCGCTGGGCCTGGGCGCCGCTCGGCATGGCCGACACCCGCTACGGGCCGCTGCCCGAGGGCGAGTCGGCGCGCACCGCGCCCACCGAGTGGGACGGCGACACCGGCGCCTTCCTGCGCGGCGTCGTGCACGACCCCTCCGCCCGGCTGCTCGGCGGCGTCTCCGGCAACGCCGGGGCCTTCTCCACCGCCCGCGACCTGGCCCGCTTCCTCACCGCCCTGCTCGACCCGCCGCCCGAACTCCCGTGGGGCGAACCGTGGATCGCCGCATCGCTGCGCGAGCAGACCGGTGGGCTCGCCCCCGCCCGCGGCCTGTCCTGGCTGTTCGCCCCGGGCACCACGACCGCCGAGGGGACCTTCGTCCACTACGGCTTCACCGGCACCGGCATCTGGATCTCCCGCCGGCTCGGCCGCTGGGCGCTGCTGCTCACCAACAAGGTGCACTACGACCGGGGCGTCCAGCCGCTCACCGACCTGCGCAACGCCTTCCGGCGGGCCGTCTTCGGCTGAGCGCCGAAGGCCACCCGATCGGGTGGATTCGGCACGAACCACCTTTGGCCGGAGCCGGATCGCGGCACAGTGGCCACGGTGGGTGAGGCAGTGGAGGCGGCGGCGGTGGAGACCTGGGCACTCCCGGAGGGGGAATGGCTGGCGGGGATGGTCCGGGCCTACGTCGGCAGCAGCGTGCTGCTCACCGGCGAGGCCGGCGAGGTGCTGCTGCTGAAGGCGAGTTACCGCCCGCAGTGGGAGTTCCCCGGTGGCGGGATGGACCCGGGGGAGGGCCCGGCCCAGTGCGCCGCGCGGGAGTTGGCGGAGGAGACCGGGCTGGCCGCCGGCGAGCTGCGGCTGCTCGTCGTCGAATGGCGCGACCCGATCCCCGACCAGGGCGAACACGCCCACCCCGCCGTGCACTTCATGTTCGACGGCGGCACGGCCCCGGCCGGCGCCGAACTCCGGCTGCAGGCCGAGGAGATCGCCGACCACGGCTGGTACACCCCCGCCCGGGCCGCCGCCCTGCTGCACCCCTGCGCGGCGCGCCGGCTCACCGCCGCCCTGGAGGCGCGGCGCACCGGCGTGCCCGTACTCCTGCACTCCACCGGATACCTGGGCTGAGCCGGATAGCCGGGCCGAGCCGGACGCTCGGGCCGGCTCAGAGCAGGGTGCTCCAGTAGGACCAGAACCGGTTGAGGATCATCAGCGCGATCACCGCGGCCCACAGCACCGGCAACGCCCAGTGGTAGCGCGCCGCCTCCCGGACGACCGTCCGCATCCGCCCGCCCACCGGGATCACCCCGCTGGTCAGGTTGTGCAGCGTCGTGTACCAGAACAGCAGCACCACCGTCAGCCACACCACCATGCAGTACGGGCAGAGCGCGCCGATCTCGTACAGCGCCTGGACGATCAGCCAGTGGGTGAAGCCCAGCCCCAGCAGGATGCCGCCGTGCAGGCCCAGCCAGAACCAGCGCCGGTACGCCGCCCCGGCGAGCAGCCCCGCGCCGACCGCCGTCACCACGCCGAACGCGGCCAGCCCGAGCAGCGGGTTCGGGAAGCCGAACACCGACGCCTGCTCGGTGCGCATCACCGAGCCGCAGCTGATCACCGGGTTGATGTTGCAGCTCGGGACGTAGGACGGGTTCTCCAGGATGCGGAGCTTGTCGAAGGTCAGGACGGCCGAGGCGGCCAGGCCGACCAGCCCGCCGAGGAACAGCAGCAGGGCCAGGGCCCGGCCGGCGCCGATCGGGCCGCCGGCGGAGTCGGGAGCGGGACGGGACAGGGGCACGGTGGTGGCGGCGGACATGGCTGCACTCCGGAAACTGGGAGGAGCCGGCCCGGCCGGGAAGTCGGCCGGACCGGTGGTGCCGTGCTGGTCGGACAAGCCTCGGAGCCCCCGGGGCCCGCGCCTCGTCGGGCGGACGGGCCCCGGGGCGGTGCCGTGCCTACTGCAGGCCGGCGGCCTGCTTCACCCGGGTGGTGAACTCCTCCGGGGTGACCATGGTCTTGTCGCCGAACAGGTCGACCGTTTTGCCGTCCACCTTGACGGTCGGGGTGCCCGTCACCCCGCTGTCGTTGAACGCCGCCGAGACCTTGGCGGCCCAGGGCGCGTAGGTGCCCTCCTGGACGGCCTTCACGAAGGCGTCCGTCTTCAGGCCGGGCACCTGGCCGGCCAGGTCCAGGAGGTGGTTGACGTCGCCGAAGCCGTCCTCGCGCTCGTCCGGCTGGTTGGCGTACAGCACGTCGTGGAACTGCTTGAACTTGTCCGTGCCCTCGTTCAGCGCGGCGCCGGCCGCGGCCAGCGCGGTGCGCGAGCCCTTGCCGGTCAGGTTCTTGTCCAGGAACGCCGCCAGGTGGTACTCCACCTTGACCTGGCCGTCCTCCGTGAGCTTCGCGACGGCCGGGCCGTTCGCCGCCTCGAAGTGCTTGCACACCGGGCAGCGGAAGTCCTCGTACACCTCCATGGTGTGCGGGGCGTCCGCCTTGCCGTAGGTGATCACCAGGCCGTCCTTGCCGGTGGCGTTGGCCGGGACGACCACCCCGCTCGACGCCTTGGCCTTGTCGTCCTTGTCCGAGGCCGAGGTGATCGCCAGCGTCACCCCACCCGCCAGGGCCAGCACGGCCACGGCCGACACGGCCATGACGATCCGCTGACGACGCTTGGCGGCCTGCTGCTCGCGCAGCTGCGCGGCCTGGATCCGTTCGCGGGCGCTGACGCGCTTGTCCTGCTGCTTGTTGCCGGTCTGAGCCATGGGAGTCAACTCCTGTACGCGGCGCGCGTGGATGCGCGCGGGAGACCGCACCGGGTGCGGCCGGGTTCGGTGGACGCGGGAGTCGGGCGCACTGCCTGCGGGGGCCGGCCGTGGAAGGCCGTACGGAGGAACTCAGCAGGCAGGCGCGAAGGCCGGCGGACCACGCCGGGGCGCCGGGCTCAGCACCACGTCCGCGACGCGCGGCCGCTCGTGGTCCGACACCGGCAGCGGCACCCGCAGCACCGGGCGCACCGGAGCCGGGAGCAGCAGCAGGACCAGGGCGCGCAGCGGGCCCGCCAGCGACTCGCCCAGCGCACGCAGCGCCCGGGCCAGGCCGGTCAGCGCGGCGTCGCCCAGCCGCAGCCAGGCCGCGGCCGCCAGGGCGATCACCAGGTGCGCCAGCAGGAGCAGGAGTTGGGTCACGGCCGGCGCCAACTGCCCGGCGTGGCCCAGCTGGCCGCCCAGTAGCGAACCGTCCATCGAACCGCCGCCACAGACCAGCAGGTTCACCCCGCGGGTCGGGACCTGTTCGGACAGCGCCGGCCCACAGCCGGTCTGGCCCAGGTTGAACGTGGTGTTCAGCAGCAGCTCGACCGGCACCATCACGCCGGTGATGTGCAGCAGCCGCCGCTCCCCGCCGGCCAGCGCGGCCGAGACCAGGAAGACGACGGCGGTCGCGGCCGCCACCAGGGACAGCGGCAGCGGACGACCCGTGATGACGACCTGGCCCAGTGCGGACAGCGGCACGGCGAGCGCGGTGAACACCGCGGCCCGCAGGGCCCTGATCGCATGGCTGGAGGTCGTCACGCTCCGGAGTATGCCATGGGCCTCACGGCGCGCACGAGGCCGCGTACGGGATTGCGTTCGGGAAAGGCCCGGTGGCCGGGCGCGGGCTAGCCTGGAACTCGTTCCCGGCGGCCCCGACGAGCGGGTGAGCGTGCATGGCGAAGCGCAGGGTCACGGTGGGGCAGGTGGTGCTGGCCCGGGTAGAGGCGCAGGCGGTGGTGCTGGCCGGGCTGGACGAGGCCGTGCGGGCGGACGAGCCGGACGCGGTGCACCGGATGCGGGTCGCCTGTCGGCGGCTGCGCAGCGCGCTGCGCACCTTCCGCCGCTACCTCGCCCCCGGGGCCGCCGACCACCTGGTCGGCGAGCTGCGCTGGCTGGCCGCCGCCCTCGGCGGGGCGCGGGACCGCGAGGTGCTGGCCGGGCGGCTGGTCGGCCGGGCGCGGGAGCTGCCCGCCGCGTGCGAGCCGGAGCGGGTCGCGGCCGCGCTGGAGCGGTGGGGGCGGGCGGAGTACCGCGCGCTGTGGCCCGAGGTGGTGGCCGCCCTGGACAGTCCGCGCCGCCGGGCGCTCGGCGCCGACCTCGGCGCGCTGCTCGCCGATCCGCCGCTGCGCCGCCGGGCCGGCCGGGCGGCGGCCCCCGAACTGGCCCGGGTCGCCGCCCGCGAGCAGCGGCGGGTGCGCGAGCGGGTGCGGGCGGCGCTGGCGGCGCCCGCCGGGGAGCGGGACGCCGCGCTGCACGAGGCCCGCAAGGCGGCCAAGCGCGCGCGGTACGCGGGGGAGGCCGCGGCCCCGGTGGTCGGCGGGCGGGCCGAGCGGTACGCGGAGCGGATGAAGGCGGTGCAGGAGGTGCTGGGCGAGCACCAGGACGCGGTGGTCGCGGCGGCGGCCCTGGTCGGGCAGGGCGCGGCCGGCGGCGAACCCTTCGGCTACGGCGCGCTGTACGCCCGCGAGCTCGCCGCGGCGCGGGCGGCGCGCGACCGGCTGCCGCAGGTGTGGAAGCGGGCGCGGAAGCGGAAGCTGGCGCGGTTCGGGTAGCCGCGGGCGCCCGGTCCGGTCAGCCGCGGGCGCCCGGTTCGGCCAGCCAGCGGTCGTCCTCGAACTCGGGCGGGACGTCGTCCTCCCAGGGGTCGATGCCGCGGCGTTCGAGCTCCTCGAACCAGCGGTCCCGCTGGGACTCGGGCAGCCGGTGGCCGCACCAGGGGCAGTAGTCGATGACGGACACCGAGGCGCCGCCGTCGTGGATGACGATCCCGTACTCCTGGAACTTCGGGGAGAAGTGGATCAGCGCGTCGGGGCAGTCGAGGGGGTCGTCGTGCCGGCCGCAGGGCCGGTCGAGCACGGCGGTCATCTGCTCGCAGCAGTGCCGGGCCGGGGACGGCTGGGACGGCTGGGACGTCGGCGGCGTCGGGGACGGGGTCAAGGCTTCGGCCTTCCGGAGGGCGATCGGGCGGAGCCGATCAAAGCACGGGGCCGGGCCGCCCCGGCTTCGGGGTGAGCCCCGCGGAGCGGGCCGCGTCCCTGAGCAGGTCGTGGAGCATCGCGGTGGTGAGGCGTCCGGTGTTCGTGTTGCGCGGGCTCACGTGGTAGCAGCCGTACAGGTGCAGGGCGGGGCCGCCGTCGCGGGCGGGGAAGGTGGCGCGGGCGGCGTGGCCGAAGGCGGGGCGGGGGCGGGGGACCTGCCAGCCGGCGTCGGTGATCACCGGGAGCACGGCCTGCCAGGCGAAGCCGCCGAGGGCGACGACCGTCCGGACGGTGGGGCGCAGCAGTTGCAGTTCGCGGCTGATCCACGGGCGGCAGGTGTCGCGTTCGGCGGTGCTGGGCTTGTTGTCGGGCGGGGCGCAGCGGACCGGGTCGGTGATGCGGACGCCGGACAGCTCCAGGCCGTCGCCGTGGCGGACGGATTCGGGGCGGTTGGCGAGTCCGAGCTCGTACAGGGCGGCGTAGAGCAGGTCGCCGGAGGGGTCACCGGTGAAGATCCGGCCGGTGCGGTTGGCGCCGTGCGCGGCGGGCGCGAGGCCGACCAGGACGAGCGGGGCGTCGGGCGGGCCGAAGCCGGGGATGGGGCGGGCCCAGTAGTCCCAGTCCTGGTAGGCGCGGCGTTTGGTGCGGGCGGTCTGCTCGCGCCACTCGACGAGCCGGGGGCAGGCCCGGCAGTGGGTGACGACGCGGTCGAGCTCGGCCAGGCCGGCGGCGCGGGCGGCGGCCTCGGCCGGGTGGCGCGGGTGGCCGGGGTCGTCGGCCGGATCGTCGGCGGGGGACTGCGGCGGCATGGCGACGATGGTAGGGGCTCCGGGCGTTCGTTCCGGCTCCTTCCGGGCAGGCGTAGCGTGGAATCAGTCGTTCCGGCGGCGCCGGCCCGGTGGGTCGGCGGTGGCCGGGCGGGCGGGTGTGCGCGGAGCCGCGAGGAGGCCGCGATGATCGTCGATGCGGTGCTGGGGGCTCTCGGAGGGCTGGTCGGGCTGGGGGCGATCTGGGCGGGGCTGAGCATCCGGGTCGTCCAGCAGTTCCAGAAGGGCGTGGTGTTCCGCTTCGGCAGGGTGCGCGAGGAGATCCGCGAGCCGGGGCTGGTCGCGCTGATGCCGATCGCGGACCGGCTGCGCAGGGTGAACGTGCAGATCGTGACGATGCCGATCCCGGCGCAGGAGGGCATCACCCGGGACAACGTGACCGTGCGGGTGGACGCGGTGGTCTACTTCCAGGTGCAGGACCCGGTGAAGGCGACGGTCAACGTGCAGGACTACAACTTCGCGATCTCCCAGGTCGCGCAGACCTCGCTGCGGTCGATCATCGGCAAGAGCGAGCTGGACGACCTGCTGGCCAACCGCGAACCGATCAACCAGGGGCTGGAGTTGATGATCGACAGCCCGGCGCTGGGCTGGGGCATCCAGATCGACCGGGTGGAGATCAAGGACGTCGCCCTGCCGGAGTCGATGAAGCGCTCGATCGCCCGGCAGGCGGAGGCCGAGCGGGAGCGGCGGGCGCGGATCATCACGGCGGACGGCGAGTACCAGGCCTCGGCCCGGCTGTCGGAGGCGGCCGCGGTGATGAGCGAGACCCCGGCGGCGCTGCAACTGCGGCTGCTGCAGACCGTGGTGGAGGTGGCGGCGGAGAAGAACTCGACGCTGGTGCTGCCGTTCCCTGTGGAGCTGCTGCGGTTCCTGGACAGCGCGACCGAGTCCCAGCAGCGCGACCTGCTGGCGGCCGCCGCGGTCGCCGCCGCCGCGAAGTCCGCGGAGCAGGCGGTGGGCGACGGCGGGATGCCCGCCGCGGCCCGGGTCGACCACGAGCCGGCGCAGCGCGAACTCCCGCCGCTGGACGATCTGTTGTCCCACTCGCCGCTGGCGGGCGCGGACCTGGAGGGCGGGCCGGCGCAGCCGGACGGCCGAGCCGGCCCGGACCGGAGCGCGGACGAGCGCCCGGAGGACCGTACGGAGGGCGGGGCGGAGGGCCGTACTGAGGGCCGCGCCGAGCCGGAGGCCGCGTCCTGACGTCCCGGCCGGAGCCCGGTGACCGGCGCCCGGTGCCCGGCGCCCGGAGCCCGGCGCCCGGTGCCCGGTGGCGTCGGCCGTCGGCCCGGACCAGGATGGACGAGGGGGCGAAGCCAGGTCAGGAGGCGGACCATGACCAGAGCCAGCGACATCATGCACCCGGGCGCGGAGTGCATCCGCGAGCACGAGACGCTCGCCGCCGCCGCCCGGATCATGCGGGAACGGCACGTGGGCGCCCTGCCCATCTGCGGGGAGAACGACAAGCTGCTGGGCATCGTGACCGACCGCGACATCGTGCTGCGCTGCGTCGCCGAGGGGCGCGACCCGGCGCAGGTGACGGCGGGCGAACTGGCGCTGGGGCGGCCGATGACGGTGGAGGCGGACGAGGACTGCGAGCAGGTGCTGCGCGTGATGGAGCAGTACCAGGTCCGCCGGCTGCCGGTGATCAACCACCCGGAGCACAAGCTGGTCGGCATGATCAGCGAGGCGGACATCGCGCGCGGGCTGCCGCAGTCGCGGCTCGCGGAGTTCGTGGCGGCGGTGACGGCGGAGCAGCCGCCGAAGAAGGAGGCCCTGCAGGCCTGAGCGGGGCGTACGGGAGGCCTCCCCGCCGGTCCGTTCAGCGGGCCGGCGGGGCGAGGCCGTCCAGGTGCGCGGCGAGGGCGGCGCGCAGGTCGTCGGGGCCGACCAGGTCGGGGTGCTGGACGGCCTGCAGGGTGAGGCCGTCCAGGAGGGCGGAGAGCCGGCGGGTCTCGACGGCGAGGTCGAGGCCGGGGGCGATGCCGCCGGCGCGCCGGGCCTCGGTGAGGACGTGCCGGACGAGTTCGTCCAGCCCGGCCTGCATCTCGGCGGAGCGGGCCCGCAGTTCGGGCCGGGTGCGGGCGGCGGTGACGAAGGAGAGCCAGAGCGCGGACTCCTCGCGGCGCTCGGCGTCCAGGGGCAGGACCTCGGCGAGGAGTTCGCGGGTCCGGGCGTGCCGGTCGGTTCCGGCGGCCGGGTCGAGCAGCGCGCGGGCGTGGGTGCGGATGCGGTCGTCGATCCGCCGGGCCAGCTCGCCCATGGCGAAGAGCATCAGCTCGGAGCTGCCGGCGAAGTAGTGCCGCACCGAGCCGATGGCCAGCCCGGCCTCCTCGGCGACATTGCGCAGGGAGGCGTGCTCCAGGCCCTCCCGGGCGGCGACGCGCAGGACGGCGTCGGCGACGGCCTGGCGGCGTTCGACGGGGTCGACGATCTTCGGCATGTTGCTGTTATAGCACGGGCGAGCTAAATTGCTGATTTAGCACGGTCAAGCTATAAAAACTCGGGGAGTGGGACATGAACGGCTGGGTGCACGCGGGACTGATCGCCGCCGTGGTGGTCGTGGTGGTGATCCGGCGGCTGCGCGGCGAACCGCTGAACGCCCGGGACCTCTTCGCGCCGCCGGTGGTGCTCACCGGGCTCGGCGTGTGGGCGCTGGCGCAGCACCACGGCCTCGGGGTCGGCGACTACGCCTGGATCGGCGCGGGCGCCGTCCTCGGCACGGCCTTCGGCGCGTGCCGCGGCGCCACCATCCGCGTCCACGAGCGGGACGGCGTGCTGTGGCAGCGCTACACCGGCTGGACCCTGCTGGTGGCGGCGGTCTCGCTCGCCGCGATGGCCGGCTTCGCCGTCCTGGCCGAGCACCACGGCCTGGCCCCGGACGCCCGGCCGGTCCAACTGTCCATCGGCGTGGGCTTCCTGGGGGAGGCCCTGGTGGTCGGCGCCCGGGCACTCGCCTCCGGCACCCCGTTCGCGCCCGAGTCGCGCGACTCGCACCCGTCATTCGGTTCGGACCGCTTCCGCCGGTGATGTCAGAAGGCCCAACTCCGGCCGAGGGGCGAAGTGTTCACCGGCCGCCGGTGGCGGAGGTAGTAGTTGACGGTCACGGCGCCGAGCAGGGGGCCCCAGAGGACCAGGGGCTGGTAGCAGACGCCGACGATGTCGCCCCACGGCCCCTCGAAGGCCGGGCGGTGCTCGACGCTCCACCAGGTCAGGAAGCCGCTCCAGAGGACGGTGAGGGCGATCGCGCCGAGGCCGGCCGGGATGACGGCGGCGAGCGGGTGGACCCGGCGGCCGCCGATGAAGGGGATCCAGCGCGGCACCACCTCGCCCCAGGGCCGGACCAGACCGATCGTCAGCAGGGCCAGGGCCTCGCAGACCACGCTGAGCCCGGCCACGTAGACGACGCCCACGCCGGGGATGTGGAAGTCCTGGCGGAGCACCTCGTCGCTGTAGCCCACCGGGAGGCCGAAGGCCATCGCGATCCGCCACAGCCCCGAGGGAATGGTGGTGAGGGCCGCGGCGTGCGCGCAGCGGACCGCCCAACGAGGGGCCGGGGCAGGAGCGTTCGGGACACTGGTCATGCTTCCATGATCACCGCCGGACGGCCGCGACAAGTCCTCCCTGGGGGTCGGAGGCCTCCTCCTGTGGGGGGAGTCCGGGGGCCCGCGCGTCATTCGCAAGCCTGGTGGGGGGCGTGCGCTCGATCACACGGGCCCGGTCCGGGGGTCACGTCGTGCGCAACGCCCGGGCGATCAGCTCGGCCAGGTGCAGGGCCTCCCGGCCGTCCGCGAGTTGGGCGATCTGGGTGCGGCAGCTGAAGCCGTCCGCCAGGACGACGGTGCCTGGCTCGGCGGCGCGGACCGCGGGGAGCAGGACGCGTTCGGCGATCGTCCGGGACACCTCGAAGTGCCCCCGCTCGAAGCCGAAGTTCCCGGCCAGGCCGCAACACCCGGCGGGCAGCACCCGGTTGTGCAGGCCGAGGCGGGCCTCGACCCGGCGGTCGGCGGCGCTGCCGAGTACGGCGTGCTGGTGGCAGTGGGTCTGGGTGACGGCGTCCAGCGGGACGCGGGGGAGCGGGGCGTCCGGGGCGTACTCGTCGAGGAACTCGGCGAAGGTGCGGGTGCGTTCGGCGAGCGGGCGGCCGTCCGCGCCGAGCAGCCGGGGCAGGTCCTCGCGCAGGGTGGCTGTGCAGCTCGGGTCCAGGCCGACCACGGGGGTGTCGGCGGGCAGCCCGGCGGCCGCCAGCGCGGCCAGGCTGCGCCGCAACACCCGGCGGGCGGTGCCGAGTTGGCCGGTGGAGTACCAGGTGAGGCCGCAGCAGACCGGGCCGGCCGGCAGCCGGACGTCGAAGCCCAGGTGCTCCAGCACCTCGACGGCCGAGCGGGCCACCCCGGGCTGGAGCAGGTCGGAGAAGGTGTCCGGCCACAGCAGGACCGGCCGGGCGCCCGCCGGCGCCGGGTGCGCGGCGCGGCGGCGCCGGTACCAGCGGGTGAAGGTCTCGGTCGGGAACAGCGGCAGCACCCGGCGCCGGTCGATCCCGCCGAGCAGCTTGACCAGCGCGCCGGCCCGGGAGCGGGCCACCGCGTTGGCGGCGCCGGGCGCGAGCGCGACGGCCCGCAGCCACAGCGGCAGCCAGCCCATCGAGTAGTGGGCGAGCGGACGCGGCCGGTGCCGGTGGTGCTGGTAGAGGAACTCGGCCTTGTAGGTCGCCATGTCGACGTGCACCGGGCAGTCGCTCGCGCAGCCCTTGCAGCTCAGGCAGAGGTCCAGCGCCTCCCGCACCTCCGGCGAGCGCCAGCCGTCCGTGATCACCTCGCCGCGCAGCAGCTCGGCGAGCAGCCGGGCCCGGCCGCGGGTGGAGTGCCGTTCCTCGCCGGTGGCCAGGTAGCTGGGGCACATCACCCCGCTGTCCGGGGCCACGCACTTGGCCACGCCCACGCAGCGGTGCACCGCCCTGGCCAGGCTGCCCCCGTCCCGCTCGTACGGCAGGGCGAGCGGCAGCGGGCGGCGCGGGGCGGTGACGAAGCGCAGGTCGGCGTCGAGCGGGCGCGGGTCGACCAGCGCGCCCGGGTTGAGCAGGTTCCCCTCGTCCCAGATCCGCTTGAACTCGCCGAACAGGGCGATGATCTCCGGGCCGTACATCCGCGGCAGCAGCTCGGCGCGGGCCTGCCCGTCGCCGTGCTCGCCGGAGAGCGAACCGCCGTACGAGGCGACCAGGTCGGCGGCCTGCTCCAGGAAGTCCCGGAGGACCAGCACCCCGGTCGGCCGGTCGAGCGGGAAGTCGATCCGCAGGTGCACGCAGCCGTCGCCGAAGTGCCCGTACGGGACGCCGCGCAGGCTGTGCCGGCGCAGCAGGCCGCGCAGGTCCCGCAGGTAGTCGCCGAGCCGCTCGGGCGGGACGGCGGAGTCCTCCCAGCCGGGCCAGGCCTCGCCGCCCCCGGGCAGCCGGGTGACGATGCCCGCGCCGGCCTCCCGGACGGCCCACAGCTGGCGCTGCTCCTCCGGGTCGGTGATCAGGGCGACGGTGGCGGAGCGTTCGCGGCGCACCGCGTCGGCGAGCGCGCGGGCGGCCTGGTAGGCGGCCAGCGGGGTGTCGCCGGCGGTCTCCAGGAAGAGCCAGCACGCGCCGGCGGGTAGCCGGTCCAGGGCGCGCGGGCGGGGGCCGGCCGCGAGCAGCGCGGCGATCAGGTCGGCGGCCAGGCCCTCGGCGGTCAGCGGCCGGTGCGGCAGCAGGGCGGGGACGGCGTCGGCGGCGGCGCCCTCGTCGGGGTAGCCGGCCACCACCAGGGCGCGGGCGGGCGGCTCCTCGACCAGCCGGACGGTGGCGCCGAGCAGCACCGCGCAGGTGCCCTCGGTGCCGGTGAGCGCCCGGGCCAGGTCGTGGCCGCGCTCGGGCAGCAGCGCGTCCAGCGGGTAGCCGGAGGTGCGGCGGGGCAGCCGGGGCATGCCCTGGCGGATGGTGGCGAGGTTGCGCTCGGTGAACTCCTGCAGCCGGGTGTGGAGTTGACCGACCCGGCCGGGCAGCTCGCGGAGCGCGGCGCGTTCGGCGGCGGTGAGCGGGCCGCCCACGGTCAGCTCGGTGCCGTCGGCGAGCAGCAACTCCAGCCGTTCGACGTTGTCGGAGGTGCGCCCCCAGACGAGCGAGCGCGAGCCGCAGGCGTCGTTGCCGATCATGCCGCCGAGAGTGCAGCGGCTGTGGGTGGACGGGTCCGGCCCGAAGCGCAGCCCGTACGGGCGGGCGGCGCGCTGCAGGTCGTCCAGGACGGTGCCGGGCTGGACGCGCGCGGTGCGGGCGTCCGGGTCGACGGCCAGCACGGCGCCCAGGTGGCGGCGGAAGTCCAGCACCACCGCGCCCGGGCCGATCGCCTGCCCGCCGATGCTGGTGCCGGAGCCGCGCAGCACCACCGGCACCCCGTACCGGCGGCACAGCGCCACCGCGGTGCGCACGTCGTCCAGGTCGGCGGGCTTGACCACGCCGAGCGGCGGGTGCCGGTAGTTCGAGGCGTCGTGGCCGTAGACGGCCCGCTCGGCGGCGCCGAAGCGCACCTCGCCGCGCAGCACGGCGGCCAGCTCGCGGGCCAACTCGGCCCCGGGGACGGCGTTCGGACGGCTCACCAGGGACCTCCAGCGGGTCGGCGACAGCCTCCCGAGCATGGCAGCCGGGGCGCCCGCGCGGCACCGGGCACGACGGGGGTACCGCCGAGGGGGTGTCCTGTGGCACCCTCAGCCGATGTGATCATCGACTCCACGGCCGGCACCGCGCACCGGTGAGGCCCTACTTCCGCCCGGTGAGCGTGCCGCGGGCGATGTGGGAGAGCTTCGCCATCTCGAACGCGGGGTAGGCGCCGCCGGCCAGCAGGGCGAACTTGATGCCCTCGCGTCCGCCCGGCTTGCGGTGGCCGGGCGGCAGGAAGCGGCGGTGGTGCTCGGCGGCGCGGTGGAAGAACTGCGGCCGCTCGGCCCGGGTGACGCAGCCGGCCAGGTCGAAGACGAACAGGTAGTGCCGGATCATCCGGACGAACAGGGCGTCCCGCACCGCGTACAGGTGCGGCTGGTCGGCCAGCAGGGCGAAGCTGCGCTCGTACTGGTCGAACAGGTCGAAGACGCTGCTGCCCGGGCCGCTCGCGGGGTGGACGGTCTCCCGGCGGCGCAGCTGGACGCACTCGCGCGGCAGGACGGCGGCCTTGCGCGCGCCGGCCAGCGCGGCGTGCACGACCGGGACCTCCTCGTAGCGGCCGTCCGGGAAGGCCAGCGCCAGCTCGTCCCAGTGGCCGCGCCGGATCAGGCGGTCCCAGATCAGCGGCGGCGCGCCGAACAGCTCGGGCCGGTCGAAGGGCTCGAACGGGTCGGGGCCGACCTCGGCGAGCAGCGCTTCGGCGCCGCCCGGCCAGATCCGGTCGTTGTGCTGCCGGGAGTGGCCGAACAGCAGGACGTCCACCGGGCCGGTCGCCCGGAGCCGGTCGGCGAGGGCCTGCAGCGCGTCCCGGGGGACCAGGTGGTCGGCGTCCAGGAACAGCAGGTAGTCGCCGCGCGCCCGGGCGGCCCCGGCGTTGCGGCTCACCCCGACCCCGACCGCCGCGTTCAGCCGCAGCACCGACACCCGGGGGTGGCGCGCCGCGTACGTGTCGGCGAGGTCGCCGGCGGCCTCGGGCGAGCGGTCGGCGACCACGATCACCTCGACCTCGGCCAGGGACTGCGCGAGCAGCGAGTCCAGGCAGGCGGCGAGCTGTTCGTGCGGGTCGTAGGCGGGGACGACGACGCTGATCAAGGGTGAGGGCATGACGCCGGAGCGTAAGAGGGAGCGCGAACCGTGGCAAAGCCTTGACGCGGGGTAATTACTGGCAAGTCGTGGCAAATCGTACGACCGTGCGCCATATCTTCACGTCGCCTTTGCCGGACCGTATCCATGCCGTGTGCCCACGACCCGTTGTGCGCCCGTGTCGCGGGCCCGCGACGCGCAGGTGCGTCGCGGGCCCGCGGGGGAGCGGCCGGGGTCGGCCTAGTACCAGTGGTGGGACTGCCAGAACGACCACGCGGCGCAGGGGCTGCCGTAGCGGGAGTTCATGTAGTCGAGGCCCCACTTGATCTGGGTGGCCGGGTTGGTGCGCCAGTCGGCGCCGGCGGAGGCCATCTTGGAGCCGGGCAGGGCCTGGACCAGGCCGTAGGCGCCGGAGGAGGCGTTGACGGCGAGCGGGTTCCAGCTGCTCTCGTGGAAGACGATGTTGCTGAAGCACTGCAGCTGGCCGGCCGGGACGATCTGGGCGGCGATCTGCTGCGGGGTGCCGGAGAAGCCAGTGTTCAGGTTCCGGCGCTCCTGGGAGCGGGAGGCGGCGGCGTCGGCGTCCGCCTTGGCCTTGGCGTCGGCCTGGGCCTTCGCCTCGGCCTCGGCCTGCGCGGCCTGCGCGGCGGCGTCGGCCTGGGCCTTGGCCTCGGCGGCCTGCGCGTCCTGGGCGGCCTGCTGGGCGGCGGCAGCGGCAGCGGTGTCGGCCGGGGCCTGGTCGGCGGCCGGCTTGCCGTCCACCGAGACGGCGGCCACGGGGGCGGCGTCGACGGTGGTGTTCCCGACCTGCGGGATGGCGAGGGCGGCCGTGGCGGCGCTGGCGACCACGAGGGTGGCGACGCCGGTGATCAGGGAGTTGCGGCGGGCATGGCTGAGCTGCATGGAGCGGTCGATCCTTTTCCGTCGTGGGGCCGGGCGGGCCGGCGGGCCGTCGGCGCCGTGCCGGTGGCACCGGGCGCGGGGCATCGCACGGGCTCCGGGTGAGCGGGGCCCGCGCGGCCGTCCGGGACGGCCGTGGCGCCCCGGCGGATGGCGGCGGGGCGGGCGGGCTGCGCGGCGGTCGGACCGGCCGCGCTGCCTGGCGACGGACCATTCTTGGCAGGCCCCGGAACGCGTCGCAAAGACGCTCGCTACTACGGGGGATCGTGGCCGGCGGGCTCCCGCGCGGCGGCCTGTGAGGTGCTTTGTGGTGAAATGTCCGACTTGTGCATGTGCGGTCCGGGAGCGCGGCGCACCGGGCGGATCGGAGGCCGGTACGGGCGGTGGCCTGGCTTCTTCAGGCCCGGCGCGGCCGCCCGGCGGCGCGCCGGAGCCCGGTCGGGGCGGCCGCGCGGCGCCCGGCCGCGGCCCGTCCACTATCGGGAGCAGTAGACGCCCGGGGCCCTGTGCGCGGCCTCACACGCGGGCCGGCCGGACTTCGGCGCAGCGTGACCGGGCCGTCACTGCTGGGCGGTGCTCACCCCGTGCGGTCGGTGATCAGGTCGCACAGGGCGGCGAGGGCCGGGACGGCCGGCCCGGGCGGCAGCTCGGCCAGCGCGGCGCGGGCCCGGTCGAGGTGGTCGTTGAGCACGGCCCGGGCCTGGTCCAGTGCGGGGGAGGAGCGGAGCAGGTCGAGGGCCCGGCCGCGCAGCGCCTCGTCGCCCAGGGCGCCGTCCTCCAGCAGCTCGCGCAGTTCGCGGCCCTCGGCGCTGGTGTCGTTGAGGGCGAAGATGACGGGCAGCGTCGGGATGCCGAGCGCCAGGTCGGTGCCGGGCTGCTTGCCGGACTGGCTGCGCTCCGAGGTGATGTCGATCAGGTCGTCGGAGATCTGGAAGGCGGTGCCCAGGTACTCGCCGAACTCGGCGAGGGCCAGTTCGGCCGAGTGCGGCGCGCCGGCCTGGCGGGCGCCGAGGCGCACCGAGGCGGAGATCAGTGAGCCGGACTTGTCGGCGATCACCGCGAAGTAGTGGGCCGGCTGGTCGTCGGGGCCGGCCGGGCCGGACAGCTCGCGGAGCTGGCCGCGGACCAGCCGGTTGGCGGTGTCCGCGTAGAGCCGCAGGGCGCCGTCGCCGAGACCGGCGGCGAGCTTGGCGATCCGGGCGAGCAGGCGGTCCCCGGTGAGGACGGCGATGGTGTTGCCCCAGCGGGCGTTCACGCTCGGGGCGCCGTGCCGGGTCGGGGCCGCGTCCATCACGTCGTCGTGGTGCAGCGAGGCGACGTGGACCAGTTCGGTGATGACGGCGGCGTCGACGATGCCGGCCGCGCCCGGATCGCCGAACTCGGCGCCCAGCAGGGCGAGCAGCGGGCGCATCCGCTTGCCGCCGGCGGCGACCAGGTGGCTGGTCGCGTCCGCGGCCGGGGCGGTGCCGTCGCCGTGGGTGCACTCCAGCAGGCGCTGCTCGACCTCGGCGAGGCGGCGGCGCAGCCGGGCCTCCAGCTCCGGGTCGGCGATCGTGATCGCGTCCACCAGGCGGTCCGGCTGCTGCGCCGAACGGCCGTGCGGGGGAAGGGACTTCGCGTCGCCTGTGGTGAGGCTGGTCATCGGGCCCTCCCGGCGGTCCGCGTGCTGGGGCCCGCGTTGCTCGTGGTTCTGTGCGCGGGGGCTCTGCACCCCCGGCCTTCGACCCTACGGAGGGCCGCGGCAACGGGCGGGCAAGTCTGTTCGATTGACAGGAAGGTGACGGCGGCGCCGACCCTGTGGCAGCCAGCTGTCGCATTCCGACAGTCCGTATCGAAACGGTCCGTACGGGATGCGGGCCCAGGTTTCGTGTCAGCTTCATGTCCCGTTCCCCGCCGCGCGACGACGCGGAGGCCGCGGCGCTGCTGTACTGGGGCCCGTTCGAACTGCCGGCCCCATGCCGGACGGTCCGTCACCGCCGGGCGCGGTGGCGTCGACCGCCCCGCGGCGCACCCCTCCCACCGCTGCCGCGCGCACTCCTGCGCGGTGGCGGGCACTCTCCGCGACCAGCCGAGGACTCCGAGGATCCAGTCGATGGCCACCACCCACCCCGCCCGCGTCTACCGCGAGTTCGACCACGCCGAGCTGGCCGTGGCGTACTCGCCGAGCTCCTGCATCGAGGACCTGTCCGGCGAACTCGCCGGCTACGCCCGGCACAGCGCCGCGTCCCGGGCCCGGCTGACCGTCCACCGGGACCTCCGGTACGGGCCCGAGGAGCCCGAACTGCTGGACTTCTTCCCGGCGCCCGGGCCGGACGCGCCGCTGCAGGTCTTCGTCCACGGCGGGTACTGGCAGGAGCTCGGCAAGTCGGACTCGGCGTTCGCCGCCCCGGACTTCGTCGACCGCGGCGCGGCCTTCGCCGCCGTGGGCTACGGGCTCGCCCCGGCCCACACGCTGGACGACATCGTCGCCATGGTGCGCCGGGCGGTGCGCTGGCTGGCCGCCAACGCCGCCTCCCTCGGGGTGGATCCGGACCGCATCCACCTCAGCGGCAGCTCGGCCGGGGCGCACCTGGCCGTCATGGCGCTGCTGGACCCGGAGGGCGCCGCGGCGGGGCGGATCGCCGGCGCGGCCCTGCTCAGCGGCGTGTACGACCTGGAGCCGATCCGGCTGACGTACGTCAACGACGCCCTCGGCCTGGACGCGGCCGGCGCGTACCGCAACAGCCCGCTGCACCACCTGCGGCCCGACCTGCCGCCGCTGGTCATCGCGCGCGGCGGGAACGAGACCGGGGAGTACGGTCGCCAGCACGAGGACTTCGCGGAGGTGGCGCGCCGGATGGGCGCGCCGGTGGTCAGCCTGGTGGAGCCGGAGCGCCACCACTTCGACCTGCCCTACGACCTGGGCCGGCCCGAATCGCGGCTGGGGGCGGCGGTGCTGACGCAGATGGGGCTGCCGCTGCGTGCGCCCGGCCGGTCGTCGGTGGCGTCGGCAATCGGCCACGGTGGCTGAAACGCATTCCCCGGCGGAGTCGCCCGGCTTGATCGAAAACGGCGACTATGACGCAGCGTCACATTCCCTTTGTTACAGCCAGTTTGGTTGATCGATCACCTATCTGATCTGCGTTGACGGAGCATCGGCGACCGGGTTAGCGTTCGGCTCGGTTCTGGATCATCGCGCCTCGGGCCCTTTCGTGCGGCTACGGCCCCAGGTCGCGGGCTCGCCGACCGCGAAAAGAGCCCGGCGGGGAGCCCGTGGTCCATTTGATCAGTTGGACCCACTCGACCGGATCGGGGCCGGGTTTTCCGGCGTGACCGGCTCGGTCCTGGTGGTACGTTCGCCGGGCCGGGCACGTCTGAAATATGCCCGGACGTGACCATGACGGGGGAGTCATGAGAACAGTGATTGTTGTTGTGTCCGGAATGCCATGCGGGGGCCGATCGGGCGGCCTCGAACGGGCGTGGAGGCTGGACCGTTGACGGATTCGATACTGGCAGGGGACGGGCTCCAGGCGACGGCCGGAGCGCCAGCGGGTGGGGACGAGGTGGTCCAGGCTCTCCTGGAGGTCCGCACCCTGATCGAGGCGAGTGTGGCGAAGCACCGTGACCGCAGGTCGCGGCAGGCGCCCGTCGCCATGGTGCCGGCGGACGACGGCACCGTGCTGGGGACGATAGAGGAGATGATCGCGGGGGCCAGGTCCTCGGTCGACGTGGTGTTCGCGTCGGACGCGCTGCACGCCAAGGCGATCCACCTGGCGCTGCACGGGCTGCTGGCGGCCAGGGGCGGTGACGTGCGGGTCCGGCTGCTCTGTCCGCCCTCGATGTTCGACCGGGAGTTCCTGCGGGTGCAGGCGGCGCGCGGTCGGCAGGTGGAGGTCCGGCTGGCCCGGATGCCGATGCTGGAGGCGGTGCTGGTCGACGAGACCTCCGCGCTGGTGTGCGTGGAGTCGTCGGCGGCGGTGCGCGAGGCCTCACTGGTCCGCGTCCCCTCGGTGCTGCGGACGCTGTACACGCTGTTCGGCGGGGTGTGGCGGCACGCGGTGCCGGCCAGCGAGCACGTCGACTTCGGCGACCGGGCCCGGACCGAGTTCGCGGTGCGGATCCTGGGCTGGCTGAACGCGGGGGTCACCGACGAGGTCGCGGCCCGCGAGCTGTCGGTGTCGGTGCGCACGTACCGCCGGTACGTGGCCGAGATCATGGAGCTGCTGCGCGCCAACTCCCGCTTCCAGGCCGGGGCGCGGGCCTTCGAGCTGGGCCTGCTCCCGACCGCCTCGCCGAGCCCGGCCGCCGCCCTGCCGAGCCCGGCCGCGGCGCAGCCGAACCCGGTCGCCGCCGGGTCGGCCGGGCGGGGCGCGGACACCGGCTGGGTGTACCCGCAGCGGACGGCCGAGGACTCCGGCGCCGTCCCGGGCGGCCGCTCCCCGGCGCCGCGCCGCGGCTGACTCTCCGTATTCTCCGCACGATCGGCCCGTGATTTGGGCCACACCCCATCGCGATCCCCGGTGGCGGGCTGTGACGGCCCGCCACCGGGGATCGTCGTCTGTTCGCCACCGAAGTGAATGAATCCGGCCAGGGCGTCAGGGCGGACATTCCGAGCGGAAGGCATACCGGTCGGCCGGTCTCGGAACCGCCTCCGACCGGCCGGGACTTTCGTCCCTTGCGGCTGGCAGGTTCCTGTAGCAGTTGTTGCGGGCCGCCCCCGGCGGCGGTTAGACATGTTCCGGGAATTGCGCCCGGCGAGGCGCCCCCGGTGAATTCCGGGGGTACGGGCGCTGAATTCCCCGTCGGAGTCGTTCGGCGTCCGGGAGCCTCACCTCTCGGTCCCGGCCGGACCGCCGGCACCCGCGCGGGCCCTTCCCCCGGCCCCGGCGCAGGGAGGCAGGCGCTCCGACGACCGATGACGGAGGCCCGGATCCCCGTCTTCCCCCGAACGGGGTCCGGTCCTCCGCCCGGAGTTCTCGCCGGCGCCGTCCGGCATCGACACATGATGGGTGGAGGGTGGGTCCGTGACGATCGGTCTGGTGTTTCCCGGGCAGGGGACGCAGAAGCAGGAGATGGGCGCTCCGTGGCGCGACACCGAGGCCTGGGGCCTGGTGGAGGAGATCTCGCGGCACGCCGGCGAGGACGTCGAGGAGCTGCTGCTGCGCACCGACGCCGACCTGCTGCGGCGCACCGACCTCGCCCAGCTGGCGGTGTTCGCCGTCTCGGTGATGGCCCACGACGAGGCCCGCCGGGCCGGCCTGGTGGCGGAGGTGGCCGGCTACGCCGGGCACAGCCTCGGCGAGTACACCGCCCTGGTGGCCGCCGGCGCGCTCGGTCTCGCGGACGGCGCCCGGCTGGTGGCCGCCCGCGGGCGGGCGATGCGCGCCGCCGCCGAGGCGGTGGACGGCACCATGGGCGTCCTGGTGGCGGCCCCGCTGGAGAAGGTCTCGGAGCTGGTCGAGTCGATGCGCGCGGACGGCGTCGAGGTCTGGGTGGCGAACATGAACGCCCCCGGCCAGGTGGTGCTCTCCGGCTCGCGCGACGGCATCGAGCAGGCCGGGAAGCGGGCCCCGGAGATCGGCGCCAAGCTGATCAACCTGGCGGTCGGCGGCGCCTTCCACAGCCCGTACATGGCGCCCGCCGCCGAGCAGCTGGCCGCCGCGCTGGCCGAGGCCCGGTTCGCGCCGGAGCACCCGCCGGTGGTCGCCAACACCGACGCCCGCGCCTACCGCGGGGACTGCGACTGGCCCGCCCTGGCGGTCAGCCAGCTGACCTCCCCGGTGCGCTGGGAGGAGAGCGTCCACACCCTCACCGAGGAACTCGGCTGCACCCGGCTGATCGAGCTCGGCCCGGGCAAGACGCTGAACGGGCTGATCCGCCGGATCTCGCCCGGCACGGCACTGGCGGCCGTCGACGGCCCGGACGCCCTCCGGAAGCTGGTCGAGGCCGCGCAGGAGCAGCCCGCATGACCGTCACCACCGTCGACAGCGCCTGGTTCCGGCGCTACCCCGCCCCCGCCGGGCGGCCGACCGGGCGGCTGGTGTGCCTGCCGCACGCGGGCGGGACGGCCTCCGTCTTCCACCCCTGGGCGCAGCAACTCGGCCCGGGCGTCGAGCTGTTGGCGGCGCGCTACCCCGGCCGCCAGGAGCGGATCGCCGAGCCGTGCATCGAGAGCATGCCGGCGCTGGCCGACGCGGTGACCGCCGCGCTGCTGCCGCTGGTCGACGTGCCGGTCGCGCTGTTCGGGCACAGCATGGGCGCCTCGCTGGCCTACGAGGTCGCGCTGCGGCTGGAGAACCTGCACGGCGTCCGGCTTTCCGGCCTGTACGTCTCGTCCCGGATGGCGCCGCACCGGGTCCAGCCCAAGGAGGCGTACCTGGGCGGCGACCCGGCGATCGTCGAGGAGGTCCGCCGGCTCGGCGGCACCGACGCCGACCTGCTGGCCGACCCGGACCTGTACGACCTGGTGATGCCCGCGATCCGGGCCGACTTCCGGATCGTCGGCACCTACCACCCGCGGCCCGCCCACCCGGTGCACTGCCCGGTGGCGGCCTACACGGGGGACCGCGACCCCGGCATCCGACCGGAGGACATGCGGGCCTGGGCGGACGTCACCACCGAGGGGTTCGAGCTGTCGGTGCTCCCCGGCGACCACTTCTACCTGAACGGGCAGCGGGACGCGCTGGTGCGCGACCTGGCTGCCAGACTGGCCTGACCGATGCGGTCCACGGGGGGAACGAGGACGGTCGGCCGCGCGGCTGCGGACAGCAGCGGGGTCGGCGTGCTCGACAAGGCCGACCAACTGCTCGGCGTGCTGGCCCGCGGGCCGGCCTCGCTGCGCACCCTGACCGAGGTCACCGGGCTCGCCCGGCCGACCGTGCACCGGCTCGCGGTGGCGCTGGAGAACCTGCGGCTGCTCACCCGGGACCGGCAGGGCCGGTTCGTCCTCGGGCCCCGGCTGGGCGAGTTGGCGGTGGAGGCCGGCCGGGACCGGCTGGTGATCGGGGCCGGTCCCGTCCTGGAGGCGCTGCGCGACCGCACCGGCGCCAGCGCCCGGCTCTACCGCCGGCAGGGCGACCTGCGGGTCTGCGTGTTCTCGGCGGAGGCCGCCGAGCGCCGCGGGCCGGCCCGGTCGGTGGTCGGCGCGGCGCTGCCGATGAAGGTCGGCGCCGCCGCGCAGGTGCTGCTGGCCTGGGAGGATCCGGACGTCCTGCACCAGGGGCTGCGCGGGGCCGGGTTCGGCGCCGCGACCCTGGCCGGGGTGCGCCGGCAGGGCTGGGCGCAGAGCCTGGGCGCGGGCGAGGCGGGGGTGGCCTCGCTGGCCGTGCCGGTGCGCGGGTACGGGAACCGGGTCGTCGCCGCCGTCACCCTGGACGGACCGGTGGCGACCCTGACCAGGACGCCGGCCCGCCGCTTCGCCAACGAGCTGGTCGATGCGGCGGTTCAGCTCTCCGAAGGTCTGATCAGGTAACAACCGGACGCATCCGAAGGGTTACCGGCTGCTCTGGCAGCTTGCTGCAGCGGTTCTTGCGGGCACCCGAACGGAATTGTTAGAAACTGTCATGAAGCGCCACGGGGAATATGCCCGGGTGTCAATTCGCCGGCGCCGTCCGGCGCAACCGGTGAATTCCAATTCACTGGTTCATCCGATTTCTTTCGAGAGGTAGATCCATCATGACTGCTCGCGCCGAGCGTATCGAGACCATCAAGGAAATCGTCTGCGACATTCTGGAGATCGAGGAGGACGAGGTCACCGAGACCAGCCTCTTCAAGGAGGACCACGGCGCCGACTCGCTGCGCGCCATCGAGATCCTCGCCGCGCTGGAGAAGGAGTTCGGCGTGGTCATCAACCAGACCGAGCTGCCCCGCATGGTCAACCTCGAGGGCGTCTACGCCGTCGTGGCGGAGCCGGCCGGCTGGTAGTCGCAGCCCCGTGGCCACACCACGGGTGACAGGCCAGCAGGCAGGCGGATCGGGAGGTCGGAATGTCGGCACAACACGGCACTGACCCGGCAGGGGCAGGGCAGCACCGGGTGGTCCTCACCGGGCTCGGTGTGGTCTCCAGCATCGGGCTGGGGGCGGAGGAGTTCCTGCAGGGGCTCCGTGAGGGACGGAGCGGGGCCAGGCCCATCTCGGTGTTCGAGACCGAGGGCTACGCCCACGCCAACGGTTGCGAGGTGGTGGGCTTCGATCCGAACGACTGGATCAGCCGCCTCGACGCGCAACAGCTCGGCCGGGCCACGCAGTTCTCGGTGGCGGCGGCCCGGATGGCGCTGAAGGACGCCGGCCTGGACGTCGGCGAGCTGCGCGACCAGCGCGGGCTGATCTCCATCGGCACCACCGACGGCGAGTCGTACGACCTGGACCACCTCGTCCAGGCGGAGCTGGAGACGGGACCGGAGAAGCTCGACCCGGTCGCCACCCGGCGGGTGCCGGCCGGCCGCCTCTCGGCCGCCATCGCCCAGGAACTGGGCCTGGAGAACGTGGAGGCGGTGACCGTCCCCACCGCCTGCGGGGCAGGCAACTACGCGATCGGCACCGGCTTCGACGCCGTCCGCTCGGGCGAGGCGGAGTTCGCGTTCTGCGGCGGCGCCGACGCGATGTGCCGCAAGACCTTCACCGGTTTCTACCGGCTGGGCACCATCGCGCCGGACCGCTGTCAGCCCTTCGACATCGACCGCAAGGGCATCCTCACCGGTGAGGGCGCGGGCGTGCTCGTCCTGGAGCGCCTGGAGTCCGCGCTCGCCCGCGGGGCGCGCATCTACGCCGAGGTGCTGGGCTACGGCCTCAACTGCGACGCGTACCACCCGGTCGCGCCGAACCAGGCCAGCCTCGCCCGCTGCATGGAGCTCGCCCTGGAGAACGCCGGGGTCTCGCGCGACCAGGTCGACCTGATCTCGGCGCACGGCACCGGCACCAAGGCGAACGACTCGACCGAGGTCGCCGCCATCCGGGAGGTGTTCGGCGAGCCGCCGCGCACCGTCTCGATGAAGTCGATGCTCGGCCACTCGATGGGCGCGGCCAGTGCGCTGGCCGCGATCGGCTGCGCGCTGGCGATCGCCAACCGCTTCATCCCGCCGACCATCAACCACGTCACCACCGACCCGGAGTGCGACGTGGACTGCGTGCCAAACGACGCGGTCGAGGCCGATCTGCGGATCGTCCAGAACAACGGCCTGGCGTTCGGCGGCAACAACGCGGTGGTGCTCCTCGGGAAGTACGACGGACAGGAGGAGACCGCATGATCAGCCGCCCGATCGTCGGGATGGGCGCGGTGGCCAGCATCGGCACGGGCGTCGACGAGGTCTTCGACAGCCTCTGCGCCGGCCGCACCGGCCACCACGAGCTGCGGGGCTTCGACAGCACCCGGTTCCGCGCCAAGTACGCCTACGAGGTGGACGACCGCCCCGCGCCCGGCCAGGACGTGCCGGCCCGGGCGACCCGCCTGCTGACCGAGGCGATCGCCCAGGCGGTCGCCGACGCCGGCATCGGCGAGGACCTGAGCGGCATCCCCGTGCTCATCGGCACCGGCCTGCGCGAGCTGCGCTCGGCCGAGCTGTGGTGGCGCGAGGGCACCCCGTTCACCGACGCCGGGCTGCACTTCGGCACCGCGCTGCGCGAGCGGTTCGGCGCCGACGTGACCCACACCTTCTCCAACGCCTGCTCGGCCTCGCTGTACGCGCTGGCGCTCGGCTCCGACCTGCTGGAGCAGGGCGAGACGGACACCGTCATCGTGGCCGGCGTGGACGTGCTCACCGAGAGCATGTTCGGCCTGCTGGAGCGCGTCCACCCGGTCGCGCCGGACCGGGTGCGGCCGTTCGACCGCAACCGCACCGGCGTGCTGATGGGCGACGGCGCCGGCGCCGTGGTGCTGCGCCGCGAGGACGGCGGGCGCAAGGCGCACGGCCGGCTGCGCGGCGTGGCGGTCAACTGCGACGCCTACCACGTCACCGCCCCGCACCCGGAGGGCATCGCCGAGGCGATGCGCACCGCGTACGGCCTGGCCGGCATCAAGCCCGCCGACGTGGACCTGGTGATGACGCACGGCACCGGCACCCTGCTGAACGACGAGGCCGAGGCGACCGCCCTGGCCGAGGTGTTCGGCGCGGACGCCGGCCGTCCGCTGCTGACCGCGGTCAAGTCGATGACCGGCCACACCTCGGGTGCCTCCGGTCTGCTGAATCTGATCGTCGGCCTGCGGGCCATGAACGAGGGTCGGGTTCCGCCGACCGTGGGACTGGAGGACCCGGTGGACGAGGCCGCGAAGTTCCGCTGGGTGACCGGCGAGGCGGCGACCGACCAGTCGATGCGGGTCGCGCAGCTCAACGCCTTCGGCTTCGGCGGCATCAACGCCGTCGCGATCGTGGAGGCGGACAAGTGAGCGCGACCATCGTGGTGAGCGGCGCCGCCGTCCTGGTGCCCGGCGCGGACTCCGCGCGGGCGCTGGCCGCCGGCCCCGAGAGCGGCGCGGCCGCCGTCGACCCGGCCGCCATCGTCGGCAAGAAGGGCCTGCGCTACAAGGACCGCGCCACCCAGCTGGGTTACGCGCTGGCCGCCCGCGCGCTGGCCGACGCCGGGCTCGTCGGGGAGGAGGGGACGACCGTGCCGGCGAGCAGCATCGGCGTGGTCGCCAGCTCCAACTACGGCAACCTGGACACCGTCACCCGGGCCCTGGACACGATCCGCGAGGAGACGGTCAACGGGACCAGCCCGATGGACCTGCCGAACGCCTCCAGCAACGTCATCGCCTCCTCGGTGGCGATCCGGTTCGGCCTGCGCGGCCCGAACCTGATGGTCTGCAACGGCCCGACCTCCGGCCTGGACGCCGTCCACTGGGCGATCACCATGATCCAGGCCGGCCGGGTGGACCGCGTGCTGGTGCTCGGCGTCGAGCCCGACAACGAGGTCGTCCGCAAGCTGACCGGCGGCCGCCCCTCGGTCGACGGCGGCGCGGCGATCGTGGTCGAGCGCGCCGAGGCCGTCCAGGAGCGCTCCGGCACCGTCAAGGCGGTGCTCGGCGGCTACGTCCGCACCGCGGCCGTCCGCGACGTGCTGGACCGCCTCGCGGCGTCCGGGCAGCCCGCCCGCTGGGAGGTCCCCGGCGGTGCCGCCGCCGCGCTCGACGCGGAGCTGCTGCCCGGCGTGCCCCGGGTCGGCCTGCCGGAGTCCGCCGGCGAGCCCTCGGGTGCGCTCGGGGTGCTGCAGTGCGCGGCCGCGGTCGGCTGGTTCGAGGACGGCGGCGCGGGCGCGGTGTACGCGCTGGCCGGCGGCGAGAGCGCCGACGCCAGTGCCGGCCTGGTGCTGCTGGCGCCCGGAGCCGCGTGATGGCGGCTCGCTCGTCGAAGCCCGAGGACTCCGCCCCGGTGCAGGTGCACCGGGTCGGAGGATCCGGGCGGCGCACCCTGCTGATCCACGGGCTCGGTGCCAACGCGGGCGTCTGGGACAAGTGCACCGGCCTGATGGCCGACGGCCACGAGCTGTGGGCGGCCCAACTGCCCTGGCGCGACGGCGAGCTGGGCGACTGGACGCACGGGCCCGCGCTCGGCGGCTGGATCGCCGAGGCGCTGCGGCTCGTCCCCGGCGGGGCCGAGGTGCTGGTCGTCCACTCGATGGCGGTCAACGTCCTGATGGAACTGATCGACCAGGAACTCCAGCGCGGGGTCGACCCGTTCGAGGAGTTCGGGATCCGCGCCCTGGTGCTGGTCTCGCCGTTCTACCGGTCCTCCACCGAGGACTTCGACTGGGACGCGCTCACCTACTACGTGACCGACTTCCACCTGATCCTGGAGGAAGGCCTCCACCTCGCCTCGGAGGGCCGGCTCGACCCGGACATCCAGCGCGCGATGGCGTACCGGGTGCGCGACCGGATCGGCCCCTACGGCTGGATGCGCTTCTTCGGGCTCTACCTCGCCACCCCGCTCCTGCAGACCGGCAGGATCACCGTGCCGACGCTGCTGGTCAGCGGCGAGCACGACATCGGCGCGCCGCCGCGCGAGGGCCGGGCCCTGGCCGCGGACCTGCCGGACGCCCGCCACCTGGTCTACCCGACCGGACACTTCCCGATGATCGAGCGGCCGGAGCAGTTCGCCGCCGACATCCGTGAGTTCGTCAACTCCACCCTGGCCGACGACCCGCAGCCCGGGTCCGGCCCCCGGACAGTCTTGGAGCACCACTCGTGACCACTGTGACCGATACCAACGTCAAGGCGCTCCTGGAGAGCCCGACCACCACCATCGTGCGCCCCCGCTACGAGGGCTCCAACATCTGCACCTGGATCGGCTTCAAGCACGTCAACTACATGGTCGAGGAAGCCGTCCTGGACCACTTCCGCCAGGTCGGCCTGCCCGCCCGCGGCCTGTACGAGACCCACGGCCTGGGCCTGGACCTCGTCGACATCGACACCCGCATCCTGCACGCCTTCCACATGGACGACCAGGCCGAGGCCATCGTCTCCCCGTGGACCAAGGACGAGGACGGGACGATCGGCTTCAAGGTCGTCATCAACGTCGAGCGCGACGGCGAGGTCCTGAAGGCCGTCACCTCCAAGGTCCGCGTCTCGCTGCGGATCGACACCTACCTGGAGGCGGCCGGCGCCGTTCCGGAGCAGCTCGCCCGCTTCGCCGTCGCCAAGCTCGGCGACGACCTGGAGCGCGCCGAGGGCACCACCGCCCCGACCGAGGAGGAGATCCTCGCGTCGCTCACCGCCGGCAAGAACGCGTACGCCTGGAAGTGGAACATCCCGTACCCGTACTGCCACTTCACCGAGCGCATCCAGATGTCCGGCTACCTGCGCCTGATGGAGGAGGGCAAGGACCGGTTCGTCATGGACCGCGGCATCTCGATCAAGACCCTGCTGGACGACCGCAAGTGGATCCCGGTCGTGCCGCGCTCCAACATCCGCATCCTCGACGAGGCGCTGATGGAGGAGGACCTCTACACGGTGTACACCGTCGAGGAGGTCTTCAAGGAGTTCACCTACACCTCGCGGATGGACTTCTACGTCCTGCGCGACGGCAAGCTGGTCAAGGCCGCCACCGGCAGCATCGTGCACGGCTACGCGGTGATCGGCAACCGCCGTGACTGGAGCCTGGTCAACTTCGACCAGCGCGTCCTGGACGCGATCAACGGGGTGCAGTCCGCGTGACGAACGACGACTGGGCCGCCCGGCCCGCGGGTGAGCCGTGGTTCCTCCTGATCGAGAGCCAGGGACACTGCGCGCCGCAGGAGGCGGGATTCCGCCGCGACGCGGTCGCGCAGGCCCGGGCCGGGCGCCCGGTCGTGATGTTCCTCGTCCAGGACGCGGTCGCGCTCGCCTTCCCGGGCAGCGACGCCGAACTGGACGTCTTCCAGGAGGCCGGCGGCCTCCTGGCGGCGGACGGGTTCTCGCTGACCCAGCGGGGGCTTGAGCAGAACACGCTGCGCGACGGCGTGAAGGTCACCGGGATGGACGAAGTGGCGAGCTGGGTGCTGGACCCCGACGCGAACGTGGTGTGGCACTGATGGCCCGCCGGATACCGCCGACCGACGTGCTCATCACCCTGATGGGCTCGCCGAACGAGGACGACCGCACGACCACCGCGCTGCGCCTGGCGCAGGCCCTGCTGGAACGCGGCGCCAGCGTCCAGATCTGGACCTGCGGCAACGCGACCCTGCTCACCCAGCGCGGCCTGACCGACGACAAGCCGCGCAACCTCGCGTCGTGGAACAGCGCGTACCCGACCACGGCGGCGCTGGCCCAGCGGATGCTCAAGGCGTTCCCGGACCAGCTGTACTGGTACGGCTGCCGGTTCTGCAGCGACGACCGCGGCGCCGTCGACCACCTGCCGGAGGTCGTCATGCGGCCGCCGGCGGGCTACGCCGCGAACGTGGCCGCGGCCACCCGGAACCTCATGGTCGGAGTCATCTGATGAGTGATCAGGACCGGGTCGAGAAGCCCGCCCTGGGCATCATGGAACGCGGCTACCGGGGCGCCGTCGAGAAGCAGTTCTTCGACGCCTTCTACCTGGCCGCCGAACTGCACCGGCACCCCGGCGGGCTGGACCTGCTGCTGCGCGGCCAGGCCGCCACCCACGCGGTGCGGGCCCGGCCGACGCCGTCGCTGCGCCTGGGCGACACCGAGCTGGACACCGTCACCGACTCCCGGGTCAACCTGCGGAACCTGATCGAGGCCGGCGTGCGGGTCTGGGTCGAGGAGTCGGCGCTGGCCGCCTTCGGCTTCGCGGCGCCGCTGGACGACGTCCTGATGGACGGCATCCGGGTCGCGGCGGACGGCGAACTCGCGCTGCGCTGGCCCGAGTACCGCGCGGTCTACTTCCTGTGAGCCGGGCCGCCGGCCACCGGGCCGCCACCCGCAGAGCCGCCACCCACTGAACCGTTCCCACCACTGCGCCGGGGGCCACCGGCGAGGAGATCGAAAGGAGTCGGAGCAGGTATGACTACCACCCTGACCGGCACACGACGCCCGGTCATCACCGCCTGGTCGGCGGTCTCGCCGTTCGGAGTCGGCCGGGACGCCTTCGCCCAGGGCCTGCGCGAGCGGCGGACCACCCACACCGCCCTGGCGCCGGAGCTGGCGCAGACCTCGGACGGCACCGCCAGCATCGTCCCCGACTTCGACGCGCGCTCCGCGCTCGGCAAGAAGGGCACCCGCTCGATGGACCGGGTGACCGCCCTGGCCGTCACCGCGGTCGGCGCCCTGCTGGACGACGGCGACCGCAACCGCACGGTGGGCACCGGCGACCGTGCCGCGCTCGCGCTCGGCACCACCACCGGCAGCGCCCAGAGCATGATGGACTTCACCCGGGACTCGCTCACCGGCCAGGAGCCGTTCTTCGTCGACCCGGCGAAGTTCCCCAACACCGTGATGAACTGCGCCGCCGGCCAGTGCGCCATCTGGTACCAGCTCAAGGGCCCGAACGCGACCATCGCCGGCGGCCGGGTGGCCGGCCTGCACGCGCTCAGCTACTCCCGCCGGCTGCTCGCCGCCGGGCGCGCCCGCACCGTGCTGACCGGCGCGGCCGAGGAGTTCTCCTCCGCCCGCGCCTGGCTGGAGCACCACGCCACCGGCGGTGCCGCGGCGTCCCCGCTCGGCGAGGGCTGCGCGGTGCTGCTGGTCGAGCCGCCGGCGGCGGACGGCGAGGAGCAGCCGGTGCTGGCCGAGATCCTGGCCGTCGAGCTGGGCGTGGCGCTGGACGGCGACGTCCAGGGCGTCCTGGCCCGCACGGTGCGCCGGGCCCTGAAGAACGCCGGTGTCGAGGTCGCGCAGGTCTCCGCGGTCGCCCGCTCCGGCGCCCCCGGTGCCGAGGGCGAGGCCGAGATCGCCGCCGTCCAGGAGGTGCTGGGCGCCGCCGGTGCGGTGGACCTGGCCCCGGCCGAGCTGATCGGCGACACCGGCGCGGCCGCGGCCGCCTTCCAGGCCGCCGCGCTGCTCGTCCACGCCGCCGACCAGCCGGGCGGCGCCGCCGGGCAGATCGGCGTGATCACCTCGGTCGACCGGGCCGGCTCGGTCGGCTGCGCCGTGCTGGGCCTGCGCTGACCGACCCGGTGCGGAGCTGCTCCGCGCCGAACCGATGCATCACCAATCACACGTTGTCGAACGCGAAATGAGGACGGACTGATGAGCGGACAGCTCGCCGAGCTGAACCTGGAGGAGCTGCGCGAGGTGGTCGCGAAGGTCCTCGACATCGAGGCGGAGGAGCTCACCGACGACGCCGACTTCGTGGACGACCTCGAGGTCGACTCGCTGATGGCGCTCGAGGTCGTCGTCGTGCTGGAGAAGAAGTACGGCGTGAAGATCCCCGAGTCCGAGCTGAAGGAGTTCACCTGCCTGTCGCGGGCGTACGAGCTGCTGCAGGCGAAGGTGCAGGCGCGCTGATGACGGTCGACACCCCGACCCGGGCCGGCCGGCGGGCCACCCCGCTGGCCGGGCCCGTCGAGGTCACCGCGGTGGACGGGCCGCGCGGCTCGGTCCGCTTCACGGTCGCGCCCGAGGAGACGGTGCTGCCCGGCCACTACCCGGGCTTCCCGATCTTCCCCGGTGTCTGCCTGGTGGACCTGACGCACGCCGGCGCGCTCGCCACCGCCCCGGCCGAGGCCGGCGAGGTGGCGCTCGCGGAGGTCGAGTCGACCCGCTTCACCAGCCCGGTCTACCCCGGCGACGTCCTCGACGTGGACCTCGACTGGAGCCAGAAGAAGGGCAGTTGGATCTGCAAGGCGACCGTCCGCTCGGCCCGCGGCGACGCGGCCAAGCTGCGGCTGCGCTACCAGGGCGAGGTGACCGCATGACCGGGCAGGTGGAGATCCGCGGCCGACTGCCGCACCGCTTCCCGATGCTGCTGGTGGACCGGGTGCTCGACGTGGAGCCGGGGCAGCGGATCACCGCGATCAAGGCGGTGACCTGCAACGAGCCGTGGTACGCCGAACTCGGCCCGGACACCCCGCCGGAGGGCTTCGGCTACCCGCAGTCGCTGCTGGTCGAGTCCTGGTGCCAGAGCGCCGGACTGCTCGGCACCTGGGACGACCCGAACCCCGACGTGCTGTCGGGCAAGGTGATGCTGTTCGGCAGCATGTCCGGCGTGCAGTTCCACGGTCAGGTGCTGCCCGGCGACGTGCTGGAGCACCGGGTGCGGGTCTCCCGCGCCGTCGGCGACACCGTGATCTTCGAGGGCGAGAGCCTGGTCGACGGTCAGCCGGTGCTGACCGTGGCGTCCGTGGTGGTGGCCATGCGCCCCGCCGAGGTGCTGCGCCCCGGCGAGTCCGCGTCCGCGTGACCCCCCCAGGCCCGGGTCCGGGCCGAACCGACGACACTGATGGAGGACCGATGGAGGAGAAGACCTCCCGGGTGGCGCTGGTCACCGGGGGCTCGCGCGGGATCGGCCGCGCCACCGTACTGACGCTCGCCCGCGACGGCTTCGACGTGGCGTTCTGCTACCGCTCCGACGAGGAGGCCGCGCAGAACCTGGTCAAGGAGGTCGAGGCGCTCGGCGTCAAGGTGCTCGCCCGCAAGACCGACGTCACCGCCGCCGACTCGGTGCGCGAGCTGGTGGCCGAGGTCGAGGAGAAGCTCGGCGAGATCGACGCCCTGGTCACCGCCGCCGGCATCACCCGCGACAACCCGCTGGTGCTGATGACCGACGACCAGTGGCAGGACGTCATCGACACCAACCTGGGCGGCGTCTACCATGTCTGTCGCGCCGTCGTCTTCAGCATGATGAAGCGCAAGGCCGGCGCCATCGTCAACATCTCGTCGGTGGCCGGGGTCTACGGCCACGCCACGCAGTCCAACTACTCGGCGTCCAAGGCCGGCATCATCGGCTTCTCCCGCTCGTTGGCGAAGGAGACCGGCCGGTACGGCATCCGGGTCAACACCGTCGCCCCCGGGTTCATCGAGACCGACATGACCGCGGCCATCGAGGGCAAGGCCCTCAAGGAGGCCCTGAAGTCCATCCCGATGAAGCGGATGGGCCGGGCCGACGAGGTCGCCGATCTCGTCGGGTACCTGGTCTCGGACAAGGCGCAGTACATCACCGGTGCCGTCCTGCAGATCGACGGCGGCATCACCATCTGAGAAAGGCGGCACCATGGCGCGGAAACCGCCCCGCTGGTACTTCTCGTTCCGCAGCCCGTACTCCTGGATGGCCTACCGCGACCTGATCGGGCGCTACCCGGACGTGGCCGAGTCGATCGAGTGGCTGCCGTTCTGGGAGCCGGACGACCACCACAACGAGCACCTCGCGCAGAACGGCGTCCAGCTGCCGTACGTGGCGATGTCCCGCGAGAAGCACCTGTACATCCTCCAGGACGTGCGCCGGCTCGCCCGCGAGCGCGGCCTGGAGATGGTCTGGCCGCTGGACCGGGAGCCGCGCTGGGAGGTCTCCCACCTCGCGTACCTGGTGGCCGAGGAGCACGGCCGGGGCCGGGAGTTCATCGACCGGGTCTACCGCGCCCGGTGGCAGGACGGCCTGGACATCTCCGACCCCGAGGTGATCGCCGGCTTCGGCCCGGAGCTGGGGCTCGACCCCGAGCTGCTGGGCGGCGCCGCCGCGGACCCGGCGGTGCGCGAGCGCGGACTCGCCGCGCTGGCCGCGCTGCACCGGGACGGCGTGTTCGGCGTGCCGTACTTCATCGACGGCTTCGAAAAGTTCTGGGGCGTCGACCGGCTGCCCGGTTTCGTCGCCTCCATCCGGGGGCGTGCCGCGGCCAGGACCGCCGGCGTCGCCGGGTAACCCCGTCAGCCCATCAGGAAGAGGAGCACAGCAATGGCCACCAACCCGTTCGAGGACGACAGCGCCTCGTACTACGTCCTGGTCAACGAGGAGAACCAGCACTCGCTCTGGCCCGTGTTCGCCGAGGTGCCGGCCGGCTGGACGGTCGCCCACGGCCAGGCGGCCCGCCAGGAGTGCCTGGATTACATCAACGAGAACTGGGTCGACATGCGCCCGCGCAGTCTGGTCACCGCCATGGGCGCCTGACCTCCCCTTTTCCGCGCACCCAGCCCGGTCCGTGCCACTGGCACGGGCCGGGCTTCGGTGTGCATGGGGATGCCGAGTTTCGGCGGAGCCCCTTCTTCCGCTCACCCCCGGTGGCAGCTTGATGCACCGAGCATTGTGACCCAGACCGCATCCGGTGCAAGATTTGCGGCGTCGGCCTCGGACACCTGACAGATTCCTGCGAACCTGCGATCGGTGTCGCCGGATCCCGTCCTGAGGCCCCCAGCAATTCACCTCCTGAGAATTTCGCTTTCCAGGAATCCCGCCGCCGAGTCGCGCGCCGGTGCCGTTCCCATCGAACGCTAGGGGTGGAAGACAAGCATGCACGGGGGAGACAGGGCTGCCCTGACGGCCGCTCAATCGGGTATTTGGTTCGCCCAGCAGCTGGAACCAGCCAATCCGATCTTCAATGCCGCGGAATACCTGGAAATCCAGGGCGAGTTGGACCCTGCACTACTGGAGGCCGCGCTGCGGCAGGTCGTCACCGAGGCCGAGACCCTCCGGGTGCGCATCGCGCAGGACGGCGACGAGCTGTGGCAGCACGTCCAGCCCGTCCCCGACCGGCTGTTGGAGGTCGTCGACCTCACCGCCGAGGCCGACCCGGAGGCCGTCGCCGTCGCCCGGATGCGGCGGACCATGGCCGTCGCCCTCGACCCCGGTCGCGACCGGCTCTACCGCTTCGAACTGCTGAAAGTCGCCCCCGGGCGCCACCTGTGGTTCTACTGCTACCACCACGTGGTGGTGGACGGCTTCACCGTCGCCCTGCTCGCCCAGCGCACGGCGGAGGTCTATACCGCGCTCGCCGCCGGCGAGCCGGCCCCGGCCAACCCGTTCGGCCCGCTGGCCGCCCTGGTCGCCGCCGACCAGGAGTACCGGGCCTCCGAACGGTTCACCGAGGACCGCGACTACTGGGCCGGCAGACTCGCCGACTGCCCCGAACCGGTCGGCCTCGCCGCCCGCAAGCCGGTCCTGGCGCACGGGCTGGTCCGCCGCACCGCCTTCCTGCCCGTCGAGCACCTGGACGCGCTGCGCGACACCGCCCGCGAGGCCGGCGCGACCTGGCCGGCCGTCGTCGCCACCGCCTCCGCCCTCTACCTGCAGCGCGCCACCGGCGCCGCCGAGGTCGTGCTCGGCCTGCCGGTCGCCACCCGGCTCGGCAAGGCCGCCCGCAGCCTGCCCGGCATGGTCTCCAACGTCGTCCCGGTCCGGGTCGCGATCGACCCGTCCGCCACCCTCGCCGAGGCCCTGCGCCTGGTTACCGTCGAACTGCGCGGCGCCCTCAAGCACCAGCGCTACCGCTACGAGGACCTGCGCCGCGACCGCGGCCTGCTCGCCGGGGACCAGCGGCTCACCGGGCCCGAGATCAACATCATGATGTTCGACTACGGCCTGAGCTTCGGGCCGCACCGCGCCGTCGTGCACAACCTGTCGATCGGGCCGTCCGACGACCTCTCGGTGATCTTCTACGACCGCTCGGACGGCCGCGGCCTGCAGGTCGACTTCGACGCCAACCCCGAGCTGTACTCCGAGGCCGAACTCGCCGCCCACCAGGACCGGTTCCTCGGCTTCCTGGCCAACCTCGCCGCCACCGGCCCCGACCAGCCGGTCGGCCGGGTCGACCTGCTCGGCGAGGCCGAGCGCGAGCTCGTCCTGCACACCCTCAACGACACCGGGCACCCGCTGCCGCCCACCACCCTCACCCAGCTGCTGGCCGGCCGGGCCGCCGCCGCGCCGGACGCGCAAGCGCTCGACTTCGAGGGCCGGAGCCTCAGTTACCGCGAACTGCACGAGCGCGCCGACCGGCTCGCCCACCTGCTGGTCGAGCGCGGCGCCGGCCCCGAGCGGATCGTCGCGCTCGCCGTGCCCCGCTCGGTCGAGCTGGTGGTCGGCCTGCTCGCCGTGCTCAAGTCCGGGGCCGCCTACCTGCCGATCGACCCGGACTACCCGGCCGAGCGGATCTCCTTCCTGCTGGCGGACGCGAACCCGGCCCTGCTGCTCACCACCGAGCCCGCCCGCGACCGGCTGCCCGCCGAACTGCCCGTCCCACAGCTCCAGTTGGACGGCCCGGAGCTGGCCGGCCTGCTCGCCGACCGCCCGGCCGGCCCGCCCGCCGTGCGGCAGCGCCCGGACCACCCCGCGTACGTCATCTACACCTCCGGCTCCACCGGCCGCCCCAAGGGCGTCCTGGTGCCGCACCGCGGCATCGTCAACCGGCTGCTCTGGATGCAGGACGCCTACCGCCTCGGCGACGACGACCGGGTGCTGCAGAAGACCCCGTCCGGCTTCGACGTCTCGGTCTGGGAGTTCTTCTGGCCGCTGATCCAGGGCGCCACCCTGGTGCTCGCCCGGCCCGAGGGGCACAAGGACCCGGCCTACCTCGCCGCCCTGATCCGCGACCGGGGCGTCACCACCGCGCACTTCGTGCCGTCCATGCTCCAGGTCTTCCTCCAGGAACCCGCCGCCGAGCAGTGCACCGGCCTGCGCCGGGTGATCACCAGCGGCGAGGCACTGCCCGAGGAGACCCAGGGCCGGCTGCTGCGCACCCTCCCCGGCACCGGGCTGCACAACCTGTACGGCCCCACCGAGGCCTCCGTCGACGTCACCTCCTGGGCCTGCCGCGACGAACCCGGCGCGGTGCCGATCGGCCGTCCGGTCTGGAACACCCGCGCCTACGTGCTGGACGCCGGACTGCGCCCGGTCGCCCCCGGCGCGCCGGGCGAACTGTACCTGGCCGGCGTCCAGTTGGCGCGCGGCTACCTCAACCGGCAGGGCCTGACGGCGGAGCGCTTCGTCGCCGACCCGTACGGCCCGCCCGGCTCGCGGATGTACCGCACCGGCGACCTCGCCGCCTGGGGCCCGGACGGCGCGCTGCGCTACCTCGGCCGCACCGACGACCAGGTGAAGATCCGCGGCTTCCGGATCGAGCTCGGCGAGATCGAGGCCGCGCTCGCCCAGCACCCCGAACTGGCCGCCGTCGCCGTGCTCGCCCGCGAGGACCGCCCCGGCGACCGCCGGCTGGTCGGCTACGTGGTGCCCGCCGCCGGCGCGCAGCCCGACCCCGCGCAGCTGCGCGCCCACCTGGCCGCGCGGATGCCCGAACACCAGGTGCCCGCCGCCTTCGTCACCCTCGACCGGCTGCCGGTCACCCCCAACGGCAAGCTCGACCGCAAGGCGCTGCCCGCCCCGGACTTCGCCGCCGCCGTCTCCGGCGGCCGGGCCCCGAACGGCCCGCGCGAGGAGATCGTCATCGAGCTGTTCGCCGAGGTGCTCGGCCTGCCCCGGATCGGCGTCGACGACAACTTCTTCGAGCTCGGCGGCCACTCGCTGCTGGCCACCCGCCTGGTCAACCGCGTCCGGGAGACCTTCGGCGTCGAACACACCATCCGCAGCCTCTTCGAGGCCCCCACCCCCGCGCTGTACGCGGCCCGGCTGGACGACGGCGGCAGCGACGACCCGCTGGACGTCGTGCTGCCGCTGCGCCCGTACGGCGACCGCCCCGCGGTGTTCTGCGTGCACCCGGCGGGCGGACTCTCCTGGGTCTACGCCGGCCTGATCAAGAACCTCGACGCCGACCGCCCGGTCTACGGGCTGCAGGCGCGCGGCCTCGACGGCGAGGGCGAACTGCCCGGCAGCTTCGAGGAGATGGCCGAGGACTACGTCGAGCAGATCCGCAAGGTCCAGCCGACCGGGCCGTACCACCTGCTCGGCTACTCCGCCGGCGGCGTCGTGGCGCACGTGATCGCCTCCCGGCTGGAGCGTGAGGGCGAGCAGGTCGGTCTGCTCGCGATCCTCGACACCTACCCCGGCCAGAAGATCGCCGAACTGGGCGAGCAGGACATCCTCGCCGACCTGCTGCGCTGGGTCGGCTTCGACCGGCGCCGACTGGGCCGCAAGCCGCTGGAGTTCGACCAGGTGGTCAACCTCCTGCGCAAGCTGGGCAGTTCGATGGCCAGCCTGGAGCGGCACCACATCGCGGCGATCGGCCGGGTCTACGCCAACTGCCGCAGCCTGGTCAACGAGTACGAGCCGACCCGGTACGGCGGGGACGCCGTGGTCATCGTGGCCTCGCTCGACAAGGTCGACATCTCGCCGACCCCGGCCACCTGGAGCCCGTACGTGGCCGGCCGGATCACCCCGTACTACCTGGACCGCAACCACAACGACCTGATGAAGCCCGGCGCGCTCGCCGAGATGGGGCGGATCCTCGAGGACGAGCTGCGCGCGATCGACGCCGCGGCCGAGGTGCGCCGCCCCTCCTGACGGGCCGTGCTCGTCCCTCCTTCTGACGCAACACCGATTCGTGTGAGGGTGGATCAACCATGTCCGAAACCGGAAACACCGGTCTGCCCGTGGCGGCCGCCGGCGCCGCAGCCGGCACCGAACCGGCTGCGTCGGCCGTCGAGGAGCTGACCGCGGCGGAGCTGTTCGCGGCCCGGGTGGCGGCGGCGCCGGACGCGCCGGCCCTGGTGTTCGAGGGCGGCGAGCTGTCGGCGGCCGAACTCGACGCGCGGGCAGGCAAGTTGGCCCGCCACCTGGTCGGGATGGGGGTCGGGCCGGAGTCGTTCGTGGCGCTCGCCCTGCCGCGCTCGGTGGAGCTCGTGGTCGCCGTGCTCGCGGTGTGGAAGGCGGGCGGGGCGTACCTTCCGGTCGACCCGGTGTACCCGGCGGACCGGATCTCGTACATGCTGGAGGACGCCGAGCCGCCGCTGGTGCTCACCCGCTCCGACGTCGCGGACCGCGTCCCGGCGGGGCGCCCGGTCGTGGTGTTGGACGACCCGGCCGTGCTCGCGGCCGTCGAGGCGCAGTCCCCGGCCGGGCGCCCGGTCACCGTGCGCCCGTCGAACCCGGCGTACCTGATCTACACCTCCGGCTCGACCGGCCGTCCCAAGGGCGTCGTGGTCTCGCACGCCGGTGTGGCGGGCCTGCTGGCCACCCAGCGGGACCGGCTGGAGGCGGGCCCCGGCAAGCGGGTCCTGCAGTTCGCCTCGCCGAGCTTCGACGCGGCCTTCTGGGAACTGTGCCTGGGCCTGTTCTCCGGCGCGGCGCTGGTCGTGGCGCCCGCCGAGAAGCTGCTCCCGGGCGAGGGACTGGCGCAGGTGCTGACCGGCTTCGGGGTGACCCACGTGCTGCTGCCGCCGGTGGTGCTGGCGGCGATGGAGCCGGGCGAGGACCTGCTGCCGGGCGGCTGGCTGGTTTCGGGCGGCGAGGCGCTGTCGGGCGAGGTCGCCGGCCGGTGGTCGACGGGCCGCCACCTGGTGAACGCGTACGGCCCGACCGAGGCGACCGTCGCCGTCACGCTCAGCGGGGCGCTCAGCGGCACCGCGACCCCGCCGATCGGCTTCCCGGTGCTCAACGCCCGGCTGTACGTGCTGGATCCGGACCTGCGGCCGGTGGCGCCGGGCGTGGTCGGCGAGCTGTACGTCGCCGGGCCCGGCCTGGCGCGCGGCTACCTCAAGCGTCCCGGGATGACGGCCGAGCGGTTCCTCGCCGACCCGTACGGCCCGGCGGGCTCGCGGATGTACCGCACCGGTGACCTGGTGCGGCAGACGGCCGGTGGTGAGCTCGACTACCACGGCCGGGTCGACGACCAGGTGAAGATCCGTGGTTTCCGGATCGAGCTGGGCGAGGTCGAAGCGACGCTGGCCGGGCAGCCCGGCGTCGGCCAGGCCGCCGTGCTGGCCCGCGAGGACCAGCCCGGTGCCCGGCAGCTCGTCGGCTACGTCGTCCCCCGGGACGGTGCCCAGCTCGACCCGGCCGCGCTGCGCGCCGGCGTCGGCGAGTCGCTGCCGGACCACATGGTCCCGGCCGCGTTCGTGGTGCTGGACGCGTTCCCGGTGACGCCGAACGGGAAGCTGGACCGCAAGGCGTTGCCCGCCCCGGACTTCAGCGCCCTGGGTGGTGGCCGGCGGCCTCGGACGGCGCAGGAGGAGCTGCTCTGCGCGGTGTTCGCGGAGCTGCTGGGGGTGCCGGACGTCGGCATCGACGACGACTTCTTCCACCTCGGGGGGCACTCGCTGCTGGCCACCCGGCTGGTCGGCCGGATCCGGTCGGCGCTCGGTGTCGAACTGGCCGTGCGCGCCGTGTTCGAGGCGCCGACCGTCGCGGCGCTGGCCGCCCGGCTGGCGGACGCCGGGCAGGCCCGTCCGGCGCTGCTGCCGGCGGTGCGACCCGAGCGGGTGCCGCTGTCGTTCGCGCAGCGGCGGCTGTGGTTCCTGCACCGGTTGGAGGGGCCGAGCGCGACCTACAACCTTCCGATGGCGCTGCGGCTTTCGGGTGCGCTGGACCGGGAGGCGCTGGCGGAGGCGCTGGCGGATGTGGTGGGCCGGCACGAGAGCCTGCGCACGGTGTTCCCCGAGGATGAGGGGGTGCCGTACCAGCGGGTGCTCGAAGGTGTGGCGCCGGAGCTGGCCGTGCGCGAGGTGACGGCGGGCGAGGTGGAAGGCGCGCTGTCGGCGGCCGCGGCGGTGGGTTTCGCGCTGGAGTCCGAGATCCCGCTGCGGGCCGAGCTGTTCGTCCTCGGCGCCGACGAGTGCGTGTTGTTGTTGACGCTGCATCACATCGCCGGTGACGGCTGGTCCTTGGTGCCGTTGAGTACGGACCTGGCGACGGCCTACGCGGCGCGGGTGCGCGGCGAGGCGCCGCAGTGGAAGCCGCTGGCGGTGCAGTACGCCGACTTCGCGCTGTGGCAGCAGGGGCTGCTCGGTGAGGAGGGCGACCCGGAGAGCGTCATCTCCCGGCAGTTGGACTTCTGGAAGGCCGAACTCGCCGGTGTTCCGGAAGAGTTGAACATTCCGACCGACCGGCGGCGGCCGGCGGCGGCGAGTCACCGGGGCGCGAGTCTCACCTTCACCGTCCCGCCGGAGGTGCACTCCGGCCTGCTCGCGCTCGCCCGGGAGTCCGGGGCGACGCTGTACATGGTGGCCCAGGCCGCGATGGCGGCTCTGCTGACCCGGCTGGGTGCGGGGGAGGACGTCCCGATCGGCGGTGTCGTGGCCGGGCGTACGGACGAGGCGCTGGACGAGCTGGTCGGCTTCTTCGTCAACACGGTGGTGCTGCGCAGCGACACCTCGGGCGATCCGACGTTCCGCGAACTGCTGGGCCGGGTGCGGGAGTCGGATCTGGCGGCGTTCGCGCACCAGGACGTGCCGTTCGAGCGGCTGGTGGACGCGGTCGGCGTGAACCGTTCGCTGGCGCGGCACCCGCTGTTCCAGGTGATGCTCGTCCTGCAGAACAACGAGCGGGCCCGGTTCACGTTCGCTGACCTGAACGCCGACCTGCACCGGGTGGACGCGGGCGTGGCCAAGTTCGACCTCTTCTTCGAGCTGATCGAGCAGGCGGAGGGCGGTCTGGCGGGTCTGCTGGAGTACTCCTGCGACCTCTTCGACCCGGAGACGGCCGAGCGGATCTGCGAGCGTTTCGTCCGGGTGCTGACGGCGGCCGCCGCGGAGCCGGACGAGCGGATCGGGCGGATCGAGGTGCTGGACGCCGATGAGCGCCGGCGGGTGCTGGAGGAGTGGAGCAGCGCTCCCTGCGCCGTCGAGGCGTTGACCGCGGCGGAGCTGTTCGCGGCCCGGGTGGCGGCGGCGCCGGACGCGCCGGCGCTGCTGTTCGAGGGCGGTGAGCTGTCGGCGGCCGAACTCGACGCGCGGGTCACGAAGTTGGCCCGCTACCTGGTCGGGAGGGGCGTCGGGCCGGAGTCGTTCGTGGCGCTGGCCCTGCCGCGCTCGGTGGAGCTCGTGGTCGCCGTGCTCGCGGTGTGGAAGGCGGGCGGCGCGTACCTTCCGGTCGACCCGGCCTACCCGGCCGAGCGGATCTCGTACATGCTCGATGACGCCCGGCCGCAGCTCGTGCTGACCCGCTCGGACGTGGCCGACCGGGTGCCGGACGGCCGTCCGGCGACGGTCCTGGACGACCCGGCCGTGATCGCGGCCGTGGAGGCGCAGTCCGCGGCGGAACTCGTCAGTCCGGCGCGGTTGTCGAACCCGGCCTACGTGATCTACACCTCCGGTTCGACCGGCCGCCCCAAGGGCGTCGTGGTCTCGCACGCGGGTGTGGCGGGCATGCTGGCCACCCAGGTCGAGCGGGCGCCGGTGGGCCCCGGTTCGCGGGTGCTGCAGTTCGCCTCGCCGAGCTTCGACGTCGCCTTCTGGGATCTCGCCATGGGACTGTTCACCGGCGCGGCCCTGGTGGTGGCGCCCGCCGAGAAGCTGGTCCCGGGCGAGGGGCTGGCGCAGGTGCTGACCGGATTCGGGGTGACCCATGCGCTGCTGCCGCCGGTCGTCCTGGCGGCGATGGAGCCGAGTGACGAGCTGCTGCCGGGCGGCTTCCTGATGGCGGCCGGTGAGGCGCTGCCGGGTGAGGTCGTCGGCCGGTGGTCGCCGGGGCGCACCCTGCTGAACGTGTACGGCCCGACGGAGTCGACGGTCGCCGCGACGGTGAGTGGCAGCGGGCTGAGCGGTTCGGCGACGCCGTCGCTCGGCAAGGCCGTGGTGGGTTCCCGGCTGTACGTGCTGGACTCCGGCCTGCGGCCGGTGGTGCCGGGTGTGGTCGGCGAGCTGTACATCGCCGGCGACGGTCTGGCCCGTGGTTACCTGGGCCGCTCCGACCTGACCGGTGAGCGGTTCACCGCGGACCCGTTCGGCCCGGCGGGTTCGCGGATGTACCGCTCCGGTGACCTGGTGCGGCAGTCGGCCGGTGGTGAGCTCGACTACCTCGGCCGGGTCGACCACCAGGTGAAGATCCGTGGTTTCCGGATCGAGCTGGGCGAGATCGAGTCCGTGCTCGCCGCTCATCCGGCGGTGGGGCAGGTCGCGGTGCTGGCGCGCGAGGACCAGCAGGGCGGCCGGCAGGTGGTCGCGTACCTGGTCGCCGCGCCGGGTGCCGAGCTGCCGGACACGGCCGAGCTGCGCGCGTACGTGGGTGGGATGCTGCCGGACTACATGGTCCCGGCCGCGTTCGTGGTGCTGGACGCGTTCCCGGTGACGCCGAACGGGAAGCTGGACCGCAAGGCCCTGCCCGCTCCGGACTTCAGTGCGGCGCGCAGCGGCCGCAGGCCCCGGACGGCGCAGGAGGAGCTGCTCTGCGCGGTGTTCGCGGAGCTGCTGGGGGTGCCGGACGTCGGCATCGACGACGACTTCTTCCACCTCGGTGGGCACTCGCTGTTGGCCACCCGGCTGGTCGGCCGGATCCGTTCGGCGCTCGGCGTCGAACTGGCCGTGCGCGCCGTGTTCGAGGCGCCGACCGTCGCGGCGCTGGCCGCCCAGTTGGCGGACGCCGGGCAGGCCCGTCCGGCGCTGCTGCCGGCGGTGCGCCCGGACAGGGTGCCGTTGTCCTTCGCGCAGCGGCGGCTGTGGTTCCTGCACCGCCTGGAGGGCCCGAGCGCGACCTACAACCTTCCGATGGCGCTGCGGCTTTCCGGCGCGCTGGACCGGGAAGCGCTGGCGGCCGCGCTGGCCGACGTGGTCGGGCGGCACGAGAGCCTGCGCACGGTCTTCCCCGAGGACGACGGCGTGCCGTACCAGGAGGTGCTGGCGGACGCGGTGCCCGAGCTGCTGGTCCGGCGGACGACCGAATCCGCCCTGGCGGACGCGCTGGTGGCCGCCGCCGCGACCGGCTTCGAGCTGGAGCGCGAACTCCCGCTGCGGGCCGAGCTGTTCGTGCTGGGCGAGGAGGACCACGCCCTGCTGCTGACGCTTCACCACATCGCCGGTGACGGCTGGTCGATGGCTCCGCTCGGCGCCGACCTGGCGACGGCCTACGCGGCGCGGGTGCGTGGCGAGGCGCCGGCCTGGAAGCCGCTGGCGGTGCAGTATGCCGACTACGCGCTGTGGCAGCAGGGGCTGCTCGGCGAGGAGGGCGACCCGGACAGCGTCATCTCCCGGCAGCTCGCGTTCTGGAAGTCCGAACTCGCGGACGCCCCGGAAGAGTTGAACATTCCGACCGACCGGCAGCGACCGGCGGCCGCGAGCTACCGGGGCGCGAGCCTCCGGTTCACCGTCCCGCCGGAGGTGCACGCCGGCCTGCTCGCGCTCGCCCGGGAGTCCAGGGCGACCCTGTACATGGTGGCCCAGGCCGGCCTGGCCGCGCTGCTGACCCGGCTCGGCGCGGGGGAGGACGTGCCGATCGGCGGTGTCGTGGCCGGCCGCACCGACGAGGCGCTGGACGAGCTGGTCGGCTTCTTCGTCAACACGGTGGTGCTGCGCACCGACACCTCCGGTGACCCGACCTTCCGCGAACTGCTCGGCCGCGTCCGGGAGTCGGACCTCGCGGCGTTCGCGCACCAGGACGTGCCGTTCGAGCGCCTGGTCGACGCCGTCAGCTCGAACCGCTCCCTGGCCCGGCACCCGCTGTTCCAGGTGATGCTCGTCCTGCAGAACAACGCGACCGCCGAGCTCGGCCTGCCCGGCCTCACCGGCCGTGAACTGCGGGTCGACCCGGGCGTGGCCAAGTTCGACCTCGCCTTCGAGCTGATCGAGCAGGCGGAGGGCGGTCTGGCGGGCCTGCTGGAGTACTCCTGCGACCTCTTCGACCCGGAGACGGCCGAGCGGATCTGCGAGCGCTTCGTCCGGGTGCTGACGGCGGCCGCCGCGGAGCCTGACCTGCGGATCGGGCGGATCGAGGTGCTGGACGCCGATGAGCGCCGGCGGGTGCTGGAGGGCTGGAGCAGCGCTCCCTGCGCCGTCGAGGCGTTGACCGCGGCGGAGCTGTTCGCGGCCCGGGTGGCGGCGGCGCCGGACGCGCCGGCCCTGCTGTTCGAGGGCGGATCCTACTCGGCGGCCGAACTGGACGCCCGTGTCACCAAGTTGGCCCGCCACCTGGTCGAACTCGGCGTCGGCCCGGAGACCTTCGTCGCGCTCGCCCTGCCCCGCTCGGTGGAGCTGGTCGTCGCCGTGCTCGCGGTGTGGAAGGCGGGCGGGGCGTACCTGCCCGTCGACCCGGCGTACCCGGCGGACCGGATCTCGTACATGCTGGAGGACGCCGAGCCGCCGCTGGTGCTCACCCGTTCCGACGTCGCGGACCGCGTCCCGGCGGGGCGCCCGGTCGTGGTGTTGGACGACCCGGCCGTGATCGCGGCCGTGGAGGCGCAGTCCGCGGCGGAACTCGTCAGTCCGGCGCGGTTGTCGAACCCGGCGTACCTGATCTACACCTCCGGTTCGACCGGCCGCCCCAAGGGTGTCGTGGTCTCGCACGCGGGTGTGGCGGGCATGCTCGCCACCCAGGTCGAGCGGGCGCCGGTGGACGCCGACTCGCGCGTCCTGCAGTTCGCCTCGCCGAGCTTCGACGTCGCCTTCTGGGATCTCGCCATGGGCCTGTTCTCGGTCGGCACCCTGGTGGTGGCTCCGGCCGAGCGGCTGCAGGCGGGGGAGGAGCTGCGGCGGACCCTCGTCGAGTTCGGGGTGACCCACGTGCTGCTGCCGCCGGTGGTCCTGGCGGCGATGGAGCCGAGCGACGAGCTGCTGTCGGACGGGTTCCTGATGGCGGCCGGTGAGGCGCTGCCGGGCGAGGTCGTCGGGCGCTGGTCGCCGGGGCGCACCCTGCTGAACGTGTACGGCCCGACGGAGTCGACGGTCGCCGCCACGGTCAGTGGCAGCGGGCTGAGCGGTTCGGCGACGCCGTCGCTCGGCCGGGCGGTGCTCGGCACTCGGCTGTACGTGCTGGATCCGGGTCTGCGGCCGGTGGTGCCGGGTGTGGTCGGCGAGCTGTACATCGCCGGCGACGGTCTGGCGCGCGGCTACCTCAAGCGCCCCGGGATGACGGCCGAGCGGTTCGTCGCCGACGCGTACGGCCCGGTCGGCTCGCGGATGTACCGCACGGGTGACCTGGTGCGGCAGTCGGCCGGTGGTGAGCTCGACTACCTCGGCCGGGTCGACCACCAGGTGAAGATCCGCGGTTTCCGGATCGAGCTGGGCGAGATCGAGTCCGTGCTCGCCGCTCACCCGGCGGTGGGGCAGGTCGCGGTGCTGGCGCGCGAGGACCAGCAGGGCGGCCGGCAGGTGGTCGCGTACCTGGTCGCCGCGCCGGGCGGCGAACTGCCGGACACGGCCGAGCTGCGCGCGTACGTCGGCGGGACGCTGCCGGACTACATGGTCCCGGCCGCGTTCGTCGCGCTGGATGCGTTCCCGGTGACGCCGAACGGGAAGCTGGACCGCAAGGCCCTGCCCGCTCCGGACTTCAGTGCGGCGCGCAGCGGCCGCAGGCCCCGGACGGCGCAGGAGGAGCTGCTCTGCGCGGTGTTCGCGGAGCTGCTGGGGGTGCCGGACGTCGGCATCGACGACGACTTCTTCCACCTCGGTGGGCACTCGCTGTTGGCCACCCGGCTGGTCGGCCGGATCCGGTCGGCGCTCGGCGTCGAACTGGCCGTGCGCGCCGTGTTCGAGGCCCCCACGGTCGCCGGCCTCGCCGCCCGGCTCGCCCAGGAGACCGGGCAGGCCCGTCCGGCGCTGCTGCCGGCGGTGCGACCCGAGCGGGTGCCGCTGTCGTTCGCACAGCGGCGGCTGTGGTTCCTGCACCGCCTGGAGGGACCGAGCGGCACCTACAACATCCCGATGGCGCTGCGGCTTTCCGGCGCGCTGGACCGGGAGGCGCTGGCGGCCGCGCTGGCCGACGTGGTCGGGCGGCACGAGAGCCTGCGCACGGTGTTCCCCGAGGACGAGGGGGTGCCGTACCAGCGGGTGCTCGAAGGTGTGGCGCCGGAGCTGGCCGTGCGCGAGGTGACGGCGGGCGAGGTGGAGGGCGCGCTGTCGGCGGCCGCGGCGGTGGGTTTCGCGCTGGAGTCCGAGATCCCGCTGCGGGCCGAGCTGTTCGTGCTGGGCGAGGACGACCACGCCCTGCTGCTGACGATCCACCACATTGCCGGTGACGGCTGGTCGTTGGCGCCGCTGAGTGAGGACCTGGCGACGGCCTACGCGGCGCGGGTGCGCGGCGAGGCACCGCAGTGGAAGCCGCTGCCCGTGCAGTACGCCGACTACACGCTGTGGCAGCAGGGACTGCTCGGCGATGAGGACGACCCGGACAGCGTCATCTCCCGCCAGCTCGCGTTCTGGAAGGCCGAACTCGCGGACGCCCCGGAAGAGTTGAACATTCCGACCGACCGGCAGCGGCCGGCGGCGTCGAGCTACCGGGGCGCGAGTCTCACCTTCACCGTCCCGCCCGAGGTGCACTCCGGCCTGCTCGCGCTCGCCCACGAGTCCCGCTCCACCCTGTACATGGTGGCCCAGGCCGGCCTGGCCGCGCTGCTGACCCGGCTTGGCGCGGGGGAGGACCTGCCGATCGGCGGCGTCGTCGCCTGCCGCACCGACGAGGCACTGGACGAGCTGGTCGGCTTCTTCATCAACACCGTGGTGCTGCGCACCGACACCTCCGGTGACCCGACCTTCCGCGAACTGCTGGGCCGGGTGCGGGAGTCGGACCTCGCGGCGTTCGCACACCAGGACGTGCCCTTCGAGCGGCTGGTCGACGCGGTCGGCGCGAACCGCTCGCTGGCGCGGCACCCGCTCTTCCAGGTGATGCTCGTCCTGCAGAACACCGAGCAGGCCCGGTTCGCCTTCGCGGACCTGAGCGCCGACTGGCGCTGGGTGGACGCGGGCGTGGCCAAGTTCGACCTCTCCTTCGAGCTGACCGAGCAGGCGGAGGGCGGTCTGGCGGGCCTGCTGGAGTACTCCAGCGACCTCTTCGACCCGGAGACGGCCGAGCGGATCTGCGAGCGCTTCGTGCGGGTGCTGGCCGCCGTGGCCGCCGAACCGGACCAGCGGATCGGGCGGATCGATGTGCTGGGCGCGGCCGAGCGCCGGCGGGTGCTGGAGGAGTGGAGCAGCGCGCCGCGCGCCGTCGAGGAGCTGACCGCGGCGGAGCTGTTCGCGGCCCGGGTGGCGGCGGCGCCGGACGCGCCGGCCGTGCTGTTCGAGGGCGGTGAGCTGTCGGCGGCCGAACTCGACGTGCGGGCGACGAAGTTGGCCCGGCGCCTGGTCGACCTGGGCGTCGGCCCGGAGACCTTCGTGGCGCTGGCCCTGCCGCGCTCGGTGGACGTGGTCGTCGCCGTCCTCGCCGTGTGGAAGGCGGGCGGCGCCTACCTGCCCGTCGACCCGGCGTACCCGGCCGAGCGGATCTCCTACATGCTGGAGGACGCCCGGCCGCGGCTCGTCCTGACCCGCTCGGACGTGGCCGACCGGGTGCCGGCCGGCCGCCCGGTCGTGGTCCTGGACGACCCGGCCGTGATCGCGGCCGTGGAGGCGCAGTCCGCGGCCGAACTCGTCAGTCCGGCGCGGTTGTCGAACCCGGCGTACCTGATCTACACCTCCGGTTCGACCGGCCGCCCCAAGGGTGTCGTGGTCTCGCACACCGGGGTGGCGAGCATGCTCGCCGGCCAGGTGGACCGGCTGGAGGCGGGCCCCGGCAAGCGGGTCCTGCAGTTCGCCTCGCCGAGCTTCGACGCCGCCTTCTGGGAGCTGAGCCTGGGCCTGTTCTCCGGCGCGGCCCTGGTCGTGGCGCCCGCCGACAAGCTGCTCCCGGGCGAGGAGCTGGCACAGGCGCTGACCGGATTCGGGGTGACCCACGTGCTGCTGCCGCCGGTGGTCCTGGCGGCGATGGAGCCGGCCGAGGACCTGCTGCCGGGCGGCTGGCTGGTCTCCGGCGGCGAGGCGCTGTCGGGCGAGGCCGCCGGCCGCTGGGCGACGGGCCGCCACCTGGTCAACGCGTACGGCCCGACCGAGGCGACCGTCGCCGTCACGCTCAGCGCGGCGCTCAGCGGCACCGCGACCCCGCCGATCGGCACGCCGCTGGCGAACGCCCGGCTGTACGTGCTGGATTCCGGGCTCCAGCCGGTGGCGCCGGGCGTGGTCGGCGAGCTGTACATCGCCGGGCCCGCGCTGGCCCGGGGCTACCTGGGCCGCCCCGACCTGACCGGTGAGCGCTTCGTCGCCGACCCGCACGGCCCGGCCGGCTCGCGGATGTACCGCACCGGTGACCTGGCCCGCTGGGGCGCGGACGGCCAGCTCCGGTACGCCGGCCGCGCCGACCACCAGGTCCAGCTGCGCGGCTTCCGGATCGAGCTGGGCGAGGTCGAGGCGGCCCTCGCCGGGCAGCCCGGCGTCGGGCAGGCCGCCGTCCTGATCCGGGAGGACCAGCCCGGCGTCCGGCAGCTCGTCGGCTACGCGGTGGCCGCGGACGGCGCCGGGCTCGACCCGGCCGGACTGCGCGCCGGCGTCGGCGAGGCGCTGCCCGACTACATGGTCCCGGTCGCCGTCGTGGTCCTCGACGCGTTCCCGGTGACGCCGAACGGCAAGCTGGACCGCAAGGCCCTGCCCGCCCCGGACCTGTCCGCGGGGACCACCGGGACGGCCGCCCGCGACGGGCGCGAGGAGGTGCTCTGCGGCCTGTTCGCCGAGCTCCTCGGCCTGGCGGCGGTCGGCGTCCACGACAGCTTCTTCGACCTCGGCGGCGACAGCATCGTCTCCATCCAGCTGGTCAGCCGCGCCCGCAAGGCCGGTCTGGTGATCACCCCGCGCCAGGTCTTCGAGCACAAGACCGTCGCCGCCCTCGCCGCCGTCGCCGAGGACCTGGCGTCCGGCGCGGCCGCCGCGGTCGCGGACAGCGGCCTCGGCCGCATCCCGGCCACGCCGGTGATGCGCTGGCTGTTCGGGCGCGGCGGCCCGCTCGGCCGGTTCAACCAGTCGATGCTGCTCAACGCCCCCGCGGCCCTGACCGAGGAGCACCTGGCCGCCGCCCTCCAGGCCGTCCTCGACCACCACGACGTCCTGCGCGCCCGGCTCGTCCCGGCGGGGGCGCAGGAGGCGGCGGGGGCGCCGGGCGCCGCGGACGGACCGGAACTGGACGTCCCGCCGCCCGGCAGCGTCCGGGCCGCCGAGCTGGTCAGCCGGATCGACCTGACCGCCGCCGGCGCCCTCGGCCTGCGCGAGCTGGTGGCGCGCGAGGGCGAGGCCGCGGCCGGCCGGCTGGACCCGGAGCGCGGCGTCATGGTCCAGGCGGTCTGGTTCGACGCCGGGCCGGACGCACCGGGCCGGCTGCTGCTGGTCGTCCAGCACCTGGCGGTCGACGGCGTCTCCTGGCGCATCCTGGTCCCCGACCTGGCCGCCGCCTGGGAGGCGGTCGCGGCCGGCCGGGAGCCCGTCCTCGACCCGGTGGCCACCTCTTTCCGGAGCTGGTCCCGGGGCCTGGCCGAGGCCGCCGAGGCCCCTGCCCGTCGCGGCGAACTGTCACTGTGGGAACGTCAGTTGGACGTCATCGACCCGCCGGTCGGGGACCGCCCGTTCGACCCCGCCGAGGACCTGACGGGCACCGCGCGGACCCTGGTCCGCACCCTGCCGAGCGACCTCACCGCGGAACTGCTGACCAGCGTCCCGGCCGCGTACCACGCGGGCGTCAACGACGTGCTGCTCACCGCCTTCGCGCTGGCCGTGGCGGATCACCGCCGCCGGCACGACCGGGCCGGCGACGGCTCCGTCCTGGTCGACCTGGAGGGCCACGGCCGCGAGGACGTCGTCGGCGGCGCCGACGTCTCCCGCACGGTCGGCTGGTTCACCAGCGTGCACCCCGTCCGGCTCGCCCCGGCCGTCCGCGACTGGGCCGGCCTCTGGGCCGGCGGCGCACCGGTCGGCCAGGCGCTCAAGCTGGTCAAGGAGCAGCTGCGCGCCCTGCCCGACCGCGGCCTCGGCTACGGCCTGCTGCGCCACCTCAACCCGGACACCGGGCCGCAGCTGGAGGCCTTCGGCGAGCCGCAGTTCGGCTTCAACTACCTGGGCCGCTTCCCGGCCGCCGGCGGCGAGCCGTGGTCGACCGCCGCCGAGGCCGAGGCGCTCGGCGGCGGGACCGACCCGGCGATGCCGATGACCCACCTGGTGGAGCTGGAGGTCCTGACCGAGGACCACCCCACCGGCCCCCGGCTGGTGGCCACCTGGTCCTGGGCGGGCCTGGCCGTCCCCGAGGCGACCGTGGCCGAACTGGCCGACCTGTGGTTCCGCGCCCTGCGTGTGACGGCCGAGCACGCGCGCACCGCCGGCAGCGGCGGCCACACCCCCTCTGACCTCTCTCTCGTGTCCTTGTCCCAGGCCGAGATCGACCTGCTCGAAGCTGACTGGAGGCTCTGAAAGTGACGAAGCCCGGCCTCGCGGACGTACTCCCGCTCTCCCCGCTGCAGGAAGGCCTGCTGTTCCACTCGCTCTACGACGAGCAGGCCGCCGACGTCTACACCGTGCAGGTGGTCCTCGACGTCGAGGGCCCGCTCGACCCGGCCCGGATGCGCACCGCCGCCGAGGGCCTGCTGCGCCGGCACCCCAACCTGCGGGCCGCGTTCCGGCACGAGGGCCTGGCCCGGCCGGTCCAGCTGATCCCGCACGAGGTCGAACTGCCCTGGAGCGAGACGGACCTGTCCGGGCACACCGACCCGGCCGGCCAGGAGGCCGAGCTGGACGGCCTGCTGGCCGCCGACCGGGCCCGCCGCTTCGACCTGTCCCGCCCGCCGCTGCTGCGCTTCGCGCTGCACCGGCTCGCCGAGCAGCGGCACCTCCTGGTGGTGACCAAGCACCACATCCTGGTCGACGGCTGGTCGATGCCCGTCATGGTGCGCGAGCTGTTCGAGCTGTACGCGGCCGGGGGCGACGAGACGGCGCTGCCCGCCGTCACGCCGTTCCGGCAGTACCTGGCCTGGCTGGCCGGGCAGGACGCGGAGGCGGCCCGGGCGGCCTGGCGCGAGGCGCTGGCCGGGCTGGAGGAGCCGACCCTGCTGGCCGGCGCCGACGCCGAGGAGGCCGTCCTCCCGCCGGCGCACCGGGTCGTCGAGCTGTCCGCCGAGCTGACCACCCGGCTGCGCGGGCAGGCCCGCAAGCACGGGCTGACCTTCAACACCGTGGTGCAGGGCGCCTGGGCGCTGCTGCTCGCCAAGCTGACCGGGCGCGAGGACGTGGTGTTCGGCGCGACCGTCTCGGGCCGCCCGCCGGAGATCCCGGGCGTCGAGACGATGGTCGGCCTGTTCATCAACACCCTGCCGGTGCGGACCCGACTGCGGCCCGCCGAGCGGCTGGTGGACGTCCTGACCCGGCTGCAGGGGGAGCAGGCGGGCCTGATGGCGCACCAGCACCTGGGCCTGACCGAGGTGCAGCGGCTGGCCGGCCACGGCAAGCTCTTCGACACCATCGCGGTGTTCGAGAACTACCCGATGGACCCGCAGTCGCTCGGCCCGGCCGACGGCCCGCTGAAGCTGACCGACCTGCGGGGGACCGACGGCACCCACTACCCGCTCGGCCTGATCGCCCAGGTGGCGGACGGCCGGCTGCACCTGCGCCTGGACCACCGGAGGGAGCTGTTCGACGACGAGGCCGTCCGGCTGATCGGCGAGCGGCTGGTCCGGCTCTTCGAGGCGATCGCCGCCGACCTCACCCGGCCGGTCGGCCGGATCGACCTGCTCGGCCCGGAGGAGCTGCGCCGCGTCCTGGTCGAGTGGAACGGCGACGGCGCCGAGGTCGCCCCGGCGACCGTCCCCGAGCTGTTCGCCGCCCAGGCCGCGCGCACCCCGGAGGCCGTCGCGGTGAGCTGCGAGGGCACCGAGCTGACGTACCGGCAGCTGGACGCCGCCGCCAACCGGCTGGCCCACCTGCTGGTCGAGCGCGGCGTCGGCCCCGAGGACTTCGTGGCGCTCGCGCTGCCCCGCTCGGCCGACCTGGTGGTCGCCGTGCTCGGCGTGCTCAAGGCCGGCGCCGCCTACGTGCCGCTCGACCCGGCGTACCCGGCCGACCGGCTCGCCTACACCCTCCAGGACGCCGGGCCGGCCCTGCTGCTGACCGCCGGCGCCGACGTCCTGGCGCTCGACGGCGCGCCCGCCCGGATCGTCCTGGACGACCCGCAGGTCCGCGCCGACCTGGCCGCCCGGCCGGAGAGCGCCCCGGCGGTGGCACTGCACCCGGAGCACCCCGCGTACGTCATCTACACCTCGGGCTCCACCGGCCGCCCCAAGGGCGTGGTCGTCCCGCACCGGAACGTGGTCCGCCTGTTCGGCGCCACCGAGCGGTTCTTCCACTTCGGCCCGGACGACGTGTGGACGCTGTTCCACTCCTACGCCTTCGACTTCTCGGTCTGGGAGCTGTGGGGCCCGCTGCTGCACGGCGGCCGCCTGGTGGTCGTCCCGTACTCGGTCAGCCGCTCCCCGGAGGAGTTCCTGCGGCTGCTCGCCGACGAGCGGGTCACGGTGCTCAACCAGACGCCGTCGGCGTTCTACCAGCTGATGCGCGCGGACCGCGAGGACCCGGAGACCGGGCGCCGGCTCGCCCTGCGGCACGTGGTGTTCGGCGGCGAGGCGCTGGACCTGTGGCGGCTCGCCGACTGGTACGAGCGGCACGACGACCACGCGCCCGTCCTGGTCAACATGTACGGCATCACCGAGACCACGGTGCACGTCAGCCACCTCGCGCTGGATGCCCCGAGCGCGGCCGCCGGGCCGGGCAGCATGATCGGCGGCGCCATCCCCGACCTGCGGATCCAGATCCTGGACGGCGGCCTGCGGCCGGTCGCGCCCGGCGTCGCGGGCGAGATCTACGTCGGCGGGGCCGGCCTGGCCCGCGGCTACCTGGGCCGGCCCGACCTGACCGCCGGGCGGTTCGTCGCCGACCCGTTCGGCCCGCCCGGGGCGCGGATGTACCGCACCGGCGACGTGGCCCGCTGGACGGAGACCGGCGCACTGGAGTTCGCCGGCCGGGCCGACGACCAGGTGAAGATCCGCGGCTTCCGGATCGAGCTGGGCGAGATCGAGTCCGTGCTCGCCGCCCACCCGGCGGTCGCGCAGACCGCCGTGACGGTCCGCGAGGACCAGCCGGGCGACCTGCGGCTGGCCGCCTACCTGGTGCCCGCGGCCGGGGCGGACCTCGACCTCGGCGCGCTGCGCGCGCACGCCGCCCGGGCGCTGCCCGACCACATGGTGCCCGCGGCCCTCGTCGCCGTGGACGCCCTCCCGCTCACCCCCAACGGCAAGCTCGACCGCAAGGCGCTGCCCGCGCCCGAGTTCGCCGCCGGCGGCGTCGGCCGCGGCCCGCGCACGCCGCAGGAGGAGATCCTGGCCGGGATCTTCGCCGAGGTGCTGGGCGTGCCCGCGGTCGGCGTCGACGACGACTTCTTCGCCCTGGGCGGGCACTCGCTGCTGGCCACCCGGCTGGTCGGGCGGGTCCGCTCGGCGCTCGGCGTCGAGGTGTCGATCCGCGCCCTGTTCGAGGCCCCCACGGTCGCCGGTCTCGCCGAGCGGCTCGCCGAGGAGACCGGCCGGGCCCGTCCGGCGCTGCTGCCGGCGGTGCGCCCGGACAGGGTGCCGCTGTCCTTCGCGCAGCGGCGGCTGTGGTTCCTGCACCGCCTGGAGGGCCCGAGCGGCACCTACAACATCCCGATGGCGCTGCGGCTTTCCGGCGCGCTCGACCGGGAGGCGCTGGCGGCCGCGCTGGCCGACGTGGCCGGCCGGCACGAGAGCCTGCGCACGGTCTTCCCCGAGGACGGCGGCGTGCCGTACCAGGAGGTGCTGGCGGACGCGGCGCCCGAGCTGCTGGTCCGGGAGACGACCGAGGCCGCGCTGGCGGACGCGCTGGCGGACGCCGCCGCGACCGGCTTCGCGCTGGAGCGCGAGATCCCGCTGCGGGCCGAGCTGTTCGTGCTGGGCGAGGAGGACCACGCCCTGCTGCTGACGCTCCATCACATCGCGGGTGACGGCTGGTCGATGGCTCCGCTCGGCGCCGACCTGGCGGCCGCCTACGCGGCGCGGCTGCGCGGCGAGGCGCCGCAGTGGAGGCCGCTGCCCGTGCAGTACGCCGACTTCACGCTGTGGCAGCGCGACGCGCTCGGCGAGGAGAGCGACCCGGACAGCCTCATCGGCCGCCAGCTCGACTTCTGGAAGAGCGAACTCGCCGGCCTCCCCGAGCAGTTGGAGCTGCCGACCGACCGCTCCCGGCCGGCCGTGGCGAGCCGCCGCGGCGAGATGGTGACCTTCGAGCTCGACGGCGCCCTGCACGACGGCCTGCTCGCGCTCGCCCGGGAGTCCCGCTCCACCCTGTACATGGTCCTGCAGGCCGGTCTGGCCGCGCTGCTGACCCGGCTCGGCGCGGGGGAGGACCTGCCGATCGGCGGCGCCACGGCCGGGCGTACCGACGAGGCGCTGGACGAGCTGGTCGGCTTCTTCGTCAACACCGTGGTGCTGCGCACGGACACCTCGGGCGATCCGACCTTCCGCGAACTGCTCGGCCGGGTGCGGGAGTCGGACCTGGCGGCGTTCGCGCACCAGGACGTCCCGTTCGAGCGCCTGGTCGACGCCGTCAGCCCGGACCGCTCGCTGGCCCGGCACCCGCTGTTCCAGGTGATGTTCGTCCTGCAGAACAACGCGACCGCCGAGCTCGGCCTGCCCGGCCTGACCGGCCGCGAGCTGCGGGTTGGCGTCGCCGGCGCCAAGTTCGACCTCGACTTCGACCTGGCCGAGCGGCCCGGCGGCGGCATCGACGGCCTGGTCATGTACTCCTGCGACCTCTTCGACCGCGGCACGGTCGAGCGGATCGTCGAGCGGTACCTCCGGGTGCTGGCCGCCGTGGCCGCCGATCCGGACCTGCGGATCGGCCAGATCGAGGTGCTGGACGCGGCCGAGCGCCGGCAGGTGCTGGAGGAGTGGAGCAGCGCCCCGCGCGCCCTGGAGGAGCTGACCACGGCGGAGCTGTTCGCCGCCCGGGTCGCGGCGGCGCCGGACGCGCCGGCCCTGCTGTTCGAGGGCGGGTCCTACTCGGCGGCCGAACTGGACGCCCGCGCCGCCAAGTTGGCCCGCCACCTGGTCGAACTCGGCGTCGGCCCGGAGACCTTCGTGGCGCTCGCCCTGCCCCGCTCGGTGGAATTCGTGGTCGCCGTGCTCGCCGTGTGGAAGGCGGGCGGGGCGTACCTGCCCGTCGACCCGGCCTACCCGGCCGAGCGGATCTCGTACATGCTGGAGGACGCCGAGCCGCCGCTGGTGCTCACCCGCTCCGACGTCGCGGACCGCGTCCCGGCGGGCCGCCCGGTCGTGGTCCTGGACGACCCGGCCGTCATCGCGGCCGTCGAGGCGCAGTCCCCGGCCGAACTCGTCAGTCCGGCCCGGCCGTCGAACCCGGCCTACGTGATCTACACCTCCGGCTCGACCGGCCGCCCCAAGGGCGTCGTGGTCTCGCACGCGGGTGTGGCGAGCGTGGTCGCCACCCAGGTCGAGCGGCTGGCGGCGGGCCCCGGCTCGCGCGTCCTGCAGTTCACCTCGCCCAGCTTCGACGCCACCTTCTGGGAACTGAGCATGGGCCTGTTCTCCGGCGCGGCCCTGGTGGTCGTGCCCGCCGAGCGGCTGCAGATCGGCGAGGAACTGGAGCGCACGCTCGTCGGGTTCGGCATCACCCACGCCATGCTGCCGCCCGTCCTGCTGACCGCGATGGAGCCGAACGAGCGGATCCTGCCGGGCGGCACCATCGTCAGCGGCAGCGAGGCCGTCCCGGGCGAGGCGGTGGCCCGCTGGTCGCCGGGCCGCCGGATGGTGGACGCCTACGGCCCGACCGAGGCGACGGTCGTCTCCTCGTTCAGCGCCCCGCTGAGCGGCTCGGCGGCCCCGCCGATCGGCTACCCGGTGCTCAACGCCCGGCTGTACGTGCTGGACTCCGGCCTGCGGCCGGTCGCCCCGGGGGTGGTCGGCGAGCTGTACATCGCCGGCGCCGGCCTGGCCCGCGGCTACCTGGGCCGCCCCGACCTCACCGGTGAGCGCTTCGTCGCCGACCCGTACGGCCCGGCCGGTTCGCGGATGTACCGCAGCGGCGACCTGGCCCGCTGGGGTGCGGACGGCCAGCTCCGGTACGCCGGCCGGGCGGACCACCAGGTCCAGCTGCGCGGCTTCCGGATCGAGCTGGGCGAGGTCGAGGCGGCCCTGGCCGGGCAGCCCGGCGTCGGCCAGGCCGCCGTCCTGGTCCGCGAGGACCAGCCCGGCGCCCGCCAGCTCGTCGCCTACGTCGTCCCCCGGGACGGCGCCGAGCTCGACCCGGCCGGACTGCGCGCCGGCGTCGGCGAGGCGCTGCCCGACTACATGGTCCCGGCCGCCGTCGTGGTGATCGACACCCTGCCGATGACCCCGAACGGCAAGCTGGACCGCAAGGCGCTGCCCGCCCCGGACTTCCACCCCGCCGGCACCGGCGGCGACGCCCGCGACGGGCGCGAGGAGGTGCTCTGCGGCCTGTTCGCCGAGCTCCTCGGCCTGGCGGCGGTGGGTGTCCACGACAGCTTCTTCGACCTCGGCGGCGACAGCATCGTCTCCATCCAGCTGGTCAGCCGCGCCCGCAAGGCCGGTCTGGTGATCACCCCGCGCCAGGTCTTCGAGCACAAGACCGTCGCCGCCCTCGCCGCCGTCGCGGGCAGCCTCGACCAGGTGGTGAGCGAGGGGCCGGACGAGGGCATCGGCGAGGTGCCGCTCACCCCGGCCGTCCACGCGCTGCGCGAACGCGGCGGCCCGATCCGCCAGTTCAACCAGTCCACCCTGCTGAATGCCCCGGCCGGCCTGACCGAGGAGCACCTGACCGCCGCCGTCCAGGCCCTGCTCGACCACCACGACGCGCTGCGGATGCGGCTGACCCGCGAAGCCGGCGGCTGGCGGACGACCGTGCCCGAGCGCGGCGCCGTCGACGCGGCCGACTGCGTCCTGCGGGTCGACACGGCGGGCCTCGACCCGGCCGCGCTGCGCGCCGTCAGCTCCGCGCAGGACGTGGCGGCCTGGGCCCGGATGGACCCGGACGCCGGCGTCCTGCTGCAGGTGGTCTGGTTCGACGCCGGACCGGACACCCCCGGCCGCGTGCTGCTGGTCGTGCACCACCTCGCGGTGGACACCGTCTCCTGGCAGGTCCTGGTCCCCGACCTGGCCGCCGCCTGCGAGGCGCTGGCCGCCGGCCGCGAGCCGGAGCTGCAGCCCACCGGGACGTCCGTGCGCCGCTGGGCCGAGCAGCTGGTCGCGCTCGCCCACAAGCCCGAGCGGGTCGCCGAACTCGCCCTCTGGGAGGAGATGCTGGACGTGCCCGACGCCCTGCTGGGCGAGCGGCCGTTCGACCCGAACACGGACGTGCTGGGCACCATGCGCTACCTGACCCGCACCGAGCCGGCCGAGCACGTCGCCCCGCTGCTGACCACGCTCCCCGCCGCCTACCACGCCGGCGTCAACGACGTGCTGCTCACCGCCCTCGCCCTCGCCGTCGCCGAGTGGCGGGCCGGCCGGGGCGAGGAGGAGGAGACGGCCGTCCTGGTCGAACTGGAGGGCCACGGCCGCGAGGACGTCGTCGAGGGCGTGGACCTGTCCCGCACGGTCGGCTGGTTCACCAGCGTGCACCCCGTCCGGCTCGACGTCGCCGGGGTGGACCGGACCCAGGTCGCGGACGGCGGCGTGGGCGTCGGCCAGGCGCTCAAGCTGGTCAAGGAGCAGCTGCGCGCCGTGCCCGACCACGGCCTCGGCTACGGCCTGCTGCGCCACCTCAACCACGACACCCGGGCGGTGCTGGCCGACCTCCTGGGCCCGCAGGTCAGCTTCAACTACCTCGGCCGCAGCTCGGCCGCCGGCGGCGCGACCGCCGAGCCGTGGACCCCGGTCGTCGACGAGGGCGTGCTCTCCGGCGCGGCACTGGAAGGCGGCCGGCCCGAGCCGGAGACGCCGATGAGCCACGCGCTGGGCGTCACCGCGCTGACCGAGGACCACCCGGACGGGCCGCGCCTGCTGCTCGTCTGGTCCTGGCCGCAGACGCTGCTGCGCGAGCGGGAGATCGAGGACCTGGCCGACTGCTTCAGCCGTGCCGTCCGGGCGTTGGCGGCACATGCCGACCGCCCCGACAGCGGCGGCTTCACCCCGTCCGACCTGTCCCTGGTCTCGCTGAGCCAGGACGAACTGGACGGCTTCGCGGCGGAGATCGGCGACGACCTCGCCGACGAGCTGGACGAGGACGACTTCGAGGACGAATGGGAGACCGCAAAGTGACCGATTCCGGCGCGCAGAAGCCCGGCACCACCGCCGGCCCGCAGACCGCCACGGCCCGGAGCACCGAAGCGCCGGGCACCAGGGCCCAGGGCGCGAAGAAGTCCGCCGTCGAGGACATCCTCCCGCTCTCGCCGCTCCAGGAGGGCATGCTCTTCCAGGCCCTCTACGACGAGGACGGCCCCGACCTCTACGTCCACCAGATGCTGCTCGACCTGGAGGGCCCGCTGGACACCCGCGCCCTGCGGGTCGCCGCCCGCGCCCTGCTGGAGCGGCACGCCAACCTGCGGGTCGGCTTCCGCCACGACAAGGCGAGCAAGCCCGTCCAGCTGGTGCACCGCAAGGTCGCCGTGCCGTGGGAGCAGATCGACCTCAGTGGCCTGGACGCCGAACGGCAGCAGGCCGAGCTCACCCGGCTCGCCGACGAGGACCAGGCCCGCCCGTTCGACCTCACCCGCCCGCCGCTGATCCGCTTCACCGTCCTGCGGCTGGCGCCCGAGCGGTTCCGGCTGATGATGACCAAGCACCACATCCTGATGGACGGCTGGTCGATCCCCATCCTGGTCCGCGAGCTGTTCGAGCTGTACGCGAGCAAGGGCGACGCCTCCGTGCTGCGCCCGGTCACCCCGTACCGCGACTACCTCGCCTGGCTCGCCGAGCAGGACGCCGACGCCGCCGAGCAGGCCTGGCGGCAGGCGCTGGCCGGGATCGACGACCCGACGCTGGTCGTCCCGTCCAGCCGCGGCCGGGCGCTGGTGCGGCCCGGCTGGCTGCACCGGGAGGTGCCCGCCGAGGTCACCGCCGCCCTCCAGGCGCTGGCCCGCAGCCGCGGACTCACCGTCAACACCGTCATCCAGGGCGCCTGGGGCCTGCTGCTGAGCGCCCTGACCGGGCGCGAGGACGTGGTGTTCGGCGCGATCGTCTCCGGCCGCCCGCCGGAGATCCCGGACGTCGACACCATGGTCGGCCTGTTCATCAACACCCTGCCGGTCCGGGTCCGGCTGCGCGCCGGCGACTCGCTCGCGAGCGCGCTCGGCCGCCTGCAGCAGGAGCAGACCGAACTGCTCGCCTACCAGCACGTCAGCCTCACCGACGCGCAGCAGCTCTCCGGCCACGGCGAGCTGTTCGACACCACGCTGGTCTACCAGAACTACCCGGTGGACCCGGCCACCGAGCGGATGGAGGTCGGCGGCGTCCGGTTCTCCGGCGTGGACGGCCGCGACGGCGCCCACTACCCGCTGAACCTCGCCGCCGGCCTGATGGGCGAGGACCTGCACCTGCGGCTGTGCTACGCCCCCGACCTGTACGAGGAGGACGCCGCCACGGCCGTGCTGGACCGGCTGGTCCGGCTGCTCACCGCCGTCGCCGCCGACCCGGACCAGCTGATCGGCCGGCTGGACGTGCTCTCCGCCGACGAGCGCCGCAAGCTCCTCACGGACTGGAACGACAGCGCCCGCGAGGTCGCCCCGGCCACCCTGCCCGAGCTGTTCCAGGCCCGCGTCGCCGCCGACCCGGACGCGCCCGCCCTGCTCTTCCGGGACACCGTGGTCTCCTACGGAGAGCTGAACGCCCGCGCCAACCGGCTGGCCCACCACCTGATCGCGGCGGGCGTCGGCCCCGAGCAGTTCGTCGCCGTCTCGGTGCCCCGCTCGGTCGAGCTGATCGTCGCGCTCTGGGCCGTCAGCAAGGCCGGCGCCGCGTACCTGCCGCTCGACCCGGAGTACCCGGCCGACCGGCTCGACTTCATGATCGCCGACGCCCGTCCGGTGGTCGGCCTGGCCACCGCCGCCACCGCCGAACTGCTCGACGCGGCCGGCGCGGAGATGCCGCGCGTGGTGCTGGACGACCCGGCCGTGCTCGCCGCCCTGGCCGAGCGCCCCGACACCGACCCCACCGACGCGCAGCGCACCGCCCCGCTGCGGCCGGCCAACCCGGTGTACGTCATCTACACCTCCGGCTCCACCGGCCGCCCCAAGGGCGTCGTGGTCCCGCACCGCGGCCTCGCCAGCCTGGTCGCCACCCAGGCCGAGACCGTCCAGGCCGGGCCCGGCAGCCGGGTGCTGCAGTTCGCCTCGGTCAGCTTCGACGCCGGCTTCTGGGACATCGCGATGGGCCTGCTCTCCGGCGCCGCCCTGGTCCTCGGCACCGCCGACGACCTGCTGCCCGGCGAGCCGCTCGCCGAGGTCGTCCGCCGGCACGGCGTCACCCACGCCACCCTGCCGCCGGTCGCCCTGGCCGCGCTGCCCACCGGCGACGAGGTGCTGGCCGGCGCCACCCTGGTCTCCACCGGCGACGCCTGCACCCCCGAACTGGTCGCCCGCTGGTCGCCCGGCCGCCGCCTGCTCAACGGCTACGGCCCCACCGAGACCACCGTCGGCGCCACCATGAGCGGGGCCCTCACCCCCGGCGGCACCCCGCCGATCGGCCGGCCGTTCGCCAACTCCCGGGTGTACGTGCTGGACAAGGCGCTGCGCCCGGTGCCGCCCGGCGTCGCCGGCGAGATGTACATCTCCGGCGAGGGCCTGGCCCGCGGCTACCACCAGCGGCCCGGCCTGACCGCCGAGCGCTTCGTCGCCAACCCCTACGGCCCGGCCGGCTCCCGGCTCTACCGCTCCGGCGACCTCGGCCGCTGGCGCGCCGACGGCACGCTGGAGTTCGCCGGGCGCGCCGACGACCAGGTGAAGGTGCGCGGCTTCCGGATCGAGCTCGGCGAGATCGAGTCCGTCGTCGGCCTGCACCCCGCGGTCGGCCACGCCAGCGTGATCGTCCGCGAGGACGAGCCCGGCGACAAGCGCGTGGTCGCCTACCTGGTCGCCGCCGCCGACCGGACCGTCGCGGTGGACGAGCTGCGCGCGTACCTGGCCGCCAAGCTGCCCGAGTTCATGGTCCCGTCCGCGTTCGTGGTGCTCGACGCCTTCCCGCTGCTGCCCAACGGCAAGGTGGACCGCAAGGCCCTGCCCGTGCCCGGCGCCGACGCCGGCAGCCTCGGCCGGGCCCCCGAGGGCCCCGAGGAGGAGGCGCTCGCCGCCGTCTTCGCCTCGATCCTGGAGCGCGACGCGGTAAACGTCGAGGAGAGCTTCTTCGAGATGGGCGGGCACTCGCTGCTCGCCGCCCGGCTGATCAGCCGGATCCGCTCGGAGCTCGGTGTGGCGCTCCCGATCCGCGCCCTGTTCGAGGCGCCCTCGGTGGCCCAGCTCGCCGAGCGGCTCGTCGAGGCCGGCGGCATCAAGGTCGTCCTGAAGGCCGAGGAGCGGCCCGAGGTCGTGCCGCCGTCCGTCGCCCAGCGCCGGATCTGGGCGGACAGCCGGGAGCCGGGGCGCGCCGCGCAGCGGATCCCGCTGGCCGTCCGGCTGCACGGCGCCCTCGACCGGGACGCGCTGCGCGCCGCCCTGGCCGACCTCGTCGAACGGCACGAGATCCTGCGGACGGTCTTCCCCGAGCACGGCGGCGAGCCGCGCCAGCTGGTCCTCGACCCGGCCGCCGCCCGGCCCGCCCTGGCCGTCACCGACACCACCGAGGACGCCCTCGCCGGCCTCGTCGAGCAGGCCGCCGCCCGCGGCTTCGACCTGACCGCCGACCAGCCGCTGCGTGCCGAGTTGTTCGCGCTCGGCGCCGAGGAGCACGTGCTGCTGCTCACCCTGCACCCCGTCGCCGCCGACGCCGGATCGGTCGCGCCGCTCGCCCGCGACCTGGCCACCGCCTACGCGGCCCGCGCCCGCGGCGAGGCGCCCGCCTTCCGCCCGCTGCCGGTGCAGTACGCCGACTACGCGCTCTGGCAGCGCCGCTCCCTCGGCGCCGAGGACGACCCGAAGAGCCGCGCCGGCCGCCAGCTCGGCTACTGGCGCGAGGCCCTGGCCGGCCTGCCCGACCAGCTCTCGCTGCCCGCCGACCGCCCGGAGCCCGCCCACCGTGCCGAGGCCGTGGCCGTGAGCCTCGACGCCAGGCTGCACGCCCGCCTCGCCGGGCTCGCCCGGGACGGCCAGGCGAGCATGCCGATGGTGCTCCGGGCCGGCCTCGCCGCCCTGCTGAGCGCCCTCGGCGCCGGCCCGGACGTGCCGATCGGCAGCCCCGTCCCCGGCCGCACCGAGGACGCGCTGAGCGACCTGGTCGGCCGGTTCGCCAACACCCTGGTGCTGCGCACCGACACCTCCGGCGACCCGACCTTCCGCGAGCTGATCGCCCGCGTCCGGGAGACCGACCTGGCGGCCCGCGCGCAGCAGGACCTGCCGTTCGACCGGCTGGCCGACACCCTGCGGCCCGGGCGCCCGCTCGTCCAGGTGCTGCTGACCGTGCGCGACGGCGCCGAGCCGGGCCTGGACCTGCCCGGCCTGCGCACCGAGCCGTACGCCGTCGCCGAGCCCGCCGCCGAGGCCGACCTGGCCGCCCGCCTGGGCGAGCGCTTCGACGCCGCCGGCGCGCCGGCCGGCATCGACGGCGAGCTGCGGTACGACACCGGGCGCTACGACCGGGCCACCGCCGAGCGGCTGGTCGAGCGCCTGATCGCGCTGCTGACCGCCGCCGGCGAGGCGCCCGACCGGCCGATCAGCGCCATCGGCGGTGCCCAGCCCGCCGCCCGCCGGGCCGCCCCGAGCCCGCTCGGGGCGCTCACCCCGGGCCGGAGCGCGGACGCCTTCGACGACTCCCTGGACGTGCTGCTGCCGCTGCGCGCCGAGGGCACCCTGGCCCCGCTGTTCTGCGTCCACCCCGGCCTGGGCCTGGGCTGGATCTACTCCGGTCTGCTGCAGACCCTTGAGGCCGACCGCCCGCTCTACGCGCTGCAGGCCCGCGGCCTGCGCGGCGAGGGCGAACTGCCCGGCAGCGTCGAGGAGATGGCCGCCGACTACCTGGCCCGGATCCGTGAGGTGCAGCCCGAGGGCCCGTACCACCTGCTCGGCTGGTCCCTCGGCGGCCTGGTCGCCCAGGCGATCGCCACCGAGCTGGAGGCGGCCGGGCAGCAGGTCGCGCTGCTCACCCTGCTGGACGCCTTCCCGCACGCGGTCCGCGTCTCGACGGACGAGGCGGCGTTCCAGCGCGAACTGTTCGAGCTGGTCGGCCCGGCCGCCGCCGACCTGCGGGCCGGGAAGCTGAGTCACGCCGACGCGGCGGCCCTGCTGACCGAGGCGATCCTGCCCGGCATCCAGGCCCGGCACGTCGGGGCGATCGAGCGGGTCGTGCTGAACAACGGCCGGATCGCGGAGGCGGCGCGCCCCGGGGTCTTCCGGGGTGAGGTGCTGTTCTTCCACGCCACCGAGGGCCGGACCGCCGAGTCGCCCCGGATCGAGGACTGGAAGCCGTACCTGACCGGCGGCTTCGAGCAACACGACCTGGCCTGCACGCACGGCGGGATCGCGGCGACGGCCGTGCTCGCCGAGATCGGCCGCCTGCTCGTCGAGCGCCTGCACCGCGGCAACTGAACGTCCCGACGATCCACTGGAGGAGAGCATGGAGACAGCGATCAGGGCGGTCGGCCTGCGGAAGCGCTACGGCGACCACGAGGCGCTGCGCGGCGTCGACCTGACCGTCCCGGCCGGGACCGTGCTCGGCGTCCTCGGGCCGAACGGGGCGGGCAAGACCACCACCGTCCGGATCCTGGCGACCCTGCTGGACGCGGACGAGGGCACCGCCGAGGTGGCCGGCTACGACGTGCGCACCCAGCGCCGGGACGTCCAGCGCAGCATCGGCCTGACCGGCCAGTACGCGGCCGTCGACGAGCTGCTGACCGGGCGGGAGAACCTGCAGATGGTCGGCCGGCTGCAGGGGCTCGGCCGGGCCGCCGCGGGCCGGCGCGCGGACGACCTGCTGGAGCGCTTCGAACTGACCGAGGCCGCCGGCCGCCGGACCGGCACCTACTCCGGCGGCATGCGCCGCCGGCTCGACCTGGCCGCCAGCCTGGTCGCCGACCCGAAGGTGCTCTTCCTCGACGAGCCGACCACCGGCCTCGACCCGGCCAGCCGGCTCGTGCTCTGGGCGATGATCCGGGAGCAGGTGGCGGCCGGAGTCACCATCCTGCTCACCACCCAGTACCTGGAGGAGGCCGACCAACTGGCCGACCGGATCGTGGTGGTGGACACCGGGCAGGTGATCGCCGAGGGCACCTCCGACGAGTTGAAGCAGAAGGTCGGCGGCGAGCGGCTGGACGTGCGGCCGGTCGACCCGGACCACCTGCCGGCCGTCCTGGCGGCGCTGGCCGGGCTGTCCGGCGAGGCGCCGACGTCCTCCGAGGACGGCCGCGCCGCGTCCGTCCGGATCACCGGCGGAACGGACGACCTGGCCGTCGTCGCGGCCGAGTTGGCCCGCCAGGGGGTGGCGCTGGCGGACTTCGCCCTGCGCCGGCCCTCGCTGGACGAGGTGTTCCTCACGCTCACCGGCCAGGTCGGCCGGCCGGCGGACGAGGGCGCGGACCACAAGGAACGGAGCCTGGCATGACCGACGTACTCGCCCACGGCGCGATCTGCGTCGAGCGGCACCTGAAGCACCTGATGCGCAAGCCCGACAAGCTGGTCGAGGCGACCGTGGTGCCGATGATCTTCGTGCTGCTGTTCGGGCTGCTGTTCGGCAGCGTGATCGACGTCCCGAACGGCGGCTACCACGAGTACATCATGGCGGGCATCTTCGCCATGGGCGTCATGACGGCCGTCCAAGGCACCGCGGTCGGCGCCGTCGAGGACATGCGCAACGGCATCACCGACCGGTTCCGCTCGCTGCCGATGTCCAGCGCGGCGGTGCTGCTCGGCAGGACGGTCGGGGACACCGTGATGCGCGCGGTCAGCTGCCTGGCGATGGCGGCGGTCGGCCTGGCGATCGGCTGGCGGACCCACACCGGCGTGCTGTCGGTGCTGGCCGGCTTCGGACTGCTGCTGCTCTTCGGCTTCGTGATGGCCTGGCTCGGCGCGTGGGTCGGGCTGGCGACGGGAAGCGCGGAGACCGCCTCCTCGGTGCCGAACGTGCTGCTGATGCCGATGATGTTCCTGTCGAACGCCTACATCCCGCTCACCGGCCTGCCGCACTGGCTGGCCGTGATCGCCGAGTGGAACCCGCTGAGCGCGGTCATCGGGGGGTGCCGTGACCTGTGGGGCAACCCGCAGGCCGCGCCCAACGCCGATGCCTTCCCCGCCCAGCACCCGGTCCTGCTGAGCCTGGTCTGGATGGTCCTGCTGTTCGCCCTGGTGGCGCCACTGGCCGTCCGCAAGTACCGGACAGCCGTGGCGCGTTGACGAAATCTTGAGGCTCGATGGGGGAGACCCGATGTCCGAGATGATGACCGAACCGAAACCCGGCCCGGCGGGCGGCGCCGCCGTCGCCCCGGAGGCCCCGCTCAGCTACGGGAGCTACCTGGAGGTGGCGGGACTGCTGGAGCTGCAGCGCCCGCGCACCGAGGCCCACGACGAGCTCCTGTTCATCGTCACCCACCAGGCCTTCGAGGTCTGGTTCGCCTGCGCGCTGCACGAGTTGGAACAGGTGCGGGCCGCCATGGACGAGGGCCGCACCGGCCCGGCCCGGTGGGGCCTGCGCCGGGTGCGGGAGATGGTCCGGCTCTGGATCGTCCAGATGGACGTGCTCGGCACGATGACCCCCGAGGGGTTCAACGAGTTCCGGGGCGCGCTGGGGGAGTCCAGTGGCTTCCAGTCGGTGCAGTTCCGCGAGCTGGAGATGATCTCCGGGCTGCGCGACCGCCGCCACCTGCGGCTGCCGGGCTCCACGGAGGCCGAACGCGAGCGGATGAACCGGCGCTTCACCGAACCGTCGCTGCGGGAGGCCTTCGCCGCACTGCTGGAGCGTCAGGGGCTGGGCGCCGACGAGCTGTTCGTCCCCGGCCTGGCCCCGGACGAGCTGCGCGAGCTGGCGGAGGACCTGCTGGACTTCGACGCGGCCTTCCACCAGTGGCGTTACCGTCACTGGCTGCTGGTGGTACGGGTGTTGGGCGCCAAGCCCGGCACCGGCGGCAGTGCCGGCGCGGAGTTCCTGCGGCAGACTCTGGGGCAGTGGTTCTTCCCGGAGCTGCACGACGCCAGGGCCGGCGCCGTGCCGGACGTCCTCGCGGACGCCGGGTCCGAGCCGGACGCGACCGGTTGCCCGCTCGGCTACGGCGCCGCGGCGTCCTAGGCAGGGGCCGGCGACCACCGGGCGCCGCGGCGATCCCGCGGCGCCCGTCACAGAACAGGAGTGGGAACATGGAGTTGGACCGTCTGCTACCCCAGTGGGATCACCGCGAGCGCCACCGGCTGGCCGTCCGGACGGCCCCGGCGCCGGACGCCACTGCGGCCATCGCGGCCGTCGAGGCGGTCCAGTGGCGGGACGTCCCGGTGTTCCGCCTGCTCATGAACTTCGGCTCGATCAACGCCAAGCGCGGCGAGACCGCGCGCCCGTTCCTGGACGCCATGATCACCGGCGGCTTCAGCGTGCTGCACCGCTCGCCCGACGAGCTGGTCGTCGGTGCGGCCGCGAAGGTCACCGGCCCCGGCAACGGGATCGCCGATCTGGGCGAGGACCCCCACCGCGGCTTCCGCGACTTCGACCGGCCGGGCCACTACAAGGTGGCCTTCAACTTCCGCTGCGTGGACGGCGAACTGCTCACCGAGACCCGGGTGGTGAGCACCGACCCGGTCACCCGCCGCCGCTTCCGCCGCTACTGGACGGTGATCCGGCTGCCCAGCGGGATCATCCGCAAGGAGTGGCTGCGCGCGGCCCGCCGCCGTCTGGCCGCCGCCGGGTAGCCCGGCGCCCGACTCTCCGGAAAGACACCTCTGATGACCGCACTCAGCACCGAGTCCGGGTTCGACCTGGACGCCGTCGACCTCACCGATCCACGGACCTTCGTCGACACCGACCTGTTCGCCCTCTGGCAGCGCTTCCGCACCGAGCGCCCGGTCCACCTGCACCGGGCGACCGCGCAGCTGCCCGCCTTCTGGGCGCTGACCCGCTACCACGACGTGATGTCCGTCTACAAGGACAACCAGCGCTTCACCTCCGAGCGCGGCAACGTGCTCTCCACCCTGCTCCAGGGCGGCGACTCGGCCGGCGGCAAGATGCTCGCCGTCACCGACGGCCCGCGCCACCGGGAGATCCGCAACCTGATGCTGCGCTCGTTCTCGCCGCGGGCGCTCTCGCACGTGGTGGAGCAGGTGCGGATCCGGACCACCGACCTGCTGGCCCGGGCGCTCGCCAAGGGGACCTTCGACTACGCCGCCGAGGTCGCCGAGCACATCCCGATGGGGACCATCTGCGACCTGATGGCGGTGCCGCCGCAGGACCGTCAGATGCTGCTGGACTGGAACAAGCAGGTGCTCAGCGCGGACAGCGCTGACGGCACCGACGACGAGGCCTGGCTGGCCCGCAACGAGATCCTGCTGTACTTCTCCGACCTCGCCAAGGCCCGCCGCCGCAACCCCGGCGACGACGTGATCAGCGCGCTCGCCACCGGGTCGGTGGGCGGCGTGCCGCTCACCGAGGACGAGATCGTCTTCAACTGCTACAGCCTCATCCTGGGCGGCGACGAGTCGAGCCGGATGGCCTCGATCGGCGCCGTCCTCGCCTTCATCCAACACCCGGACCAGTGGCGGGCGTTCAAGAGCGGCGCGGTCGGTGTGGAGAGCACCGCGGAGGAGATCCTGCGCTGGACGACCCCCGCGATGCACTTCGGCCGCCGCGCCCTGGTCGACCTGGAGATCGGCGGCCACCGGATCGCCGCCGGGGACATCGTCACGCTCTGGAACACCTCGGCCAACTTCGACGAGCAGGTCTTCACCGACCCGCGGGCCTTCGACCTCGCCCGCACCCCCAACAAGCACGTCACCTTCGGCTACGGCCCGCACTTCTGCCTGGGCGCCTTCCTCGGCCGCGAGGAGCTGAAGGCCCTGCTGGACGGGCTGCGCGCGCAGGTCGCCGAGGTCGAGCAGGCCGGGCCGGCCGGCCGGGTCTACTCCAACTTCCTGTTCGGCTACAGCACCCTGCCGGTGACCTTCCGCCCGGAGCGCTGAGCCCGTCAGCCGTCAGCCGTCAGCCGTCAGCCGTCAGCCGTCAGCCGTCAGCCGTCCGTCGTCCGCCGTCAACGAGCACCGCACCGAGGAGAGGAACACCGCATGAGCACCGAGGAGAGGCAGTTCACCCCGGAGGAGGAGGAGTACATCCGGGGGTGCTGGGACCGCACCATCACCAAGCTGGTCGAGCTCTTCGACGAGAAGACGGCGACGGACGACCCGCGCGCGCTGGACACCCTCGCCGAGCACCACGGCTGGATCATGGAGTACTGGCCGATCGACTTCGACATGTACATCGAGCTGGGCCGGTTCTACGTCGCCTTCCCGGAGCCGTACGCCCGCTTCGAGGCCTTCCGCACGGGTCTGGCCGACTACGTCGCCGAGATCGTGGAGGCCTACGCCCGGGAGCGCAGGCCGCAGTAGCGGCAGGAGCACCGCACCGCGGCGCGGCCGCCCGTCCCCCCGGGGCGGGCGGCCGCCCGCTGCCGCCGGGCCGGTCTCCCGCGGGCCGTCAGCGGTCGGCGCGGAAGATCGAGAACACCACCCGCAGGGCCAGCACGCTGGCGACCACCAGCAGGTTGTAGCCGAGGAGTTGGAACAGCTGCAGCGAGTGCCCGAGCACCGGGCCGCCCTTGGTGCCGAGCAGCAGCACCCCGATCAGGCCGAGCACGGCGCCGATGAAGGTGAGCAGCACCTCGTGCACCAGCGTGCGGACGAAGCGGCGGTCCCGCTCGTCGGCGAGGAAGCGGACCTGCACGCCGAGCCGGCCGTGCTCCAGCGAGCTGGTGATCCGCTCCACCCGGCGCGGCAGCCGGCGCAGCATCGGGGCCATCGCCAGCGCCTCCTCGACCACGGACTCGGCCATCGAGGCGGGGGTGAGCTTGCGCTGCACCTGGGTCTTCGCGAAGCCCTTGGCCCGGGAGACGATGTCGAACCCGGGCACCAGCAGCTCCATCGAGCCCTCGAGGGTGGCCAGCGAGCGGAAGGCGGCGGCGATCTCCGGCGGGCAGGTGAGGCCGTGCTTGGCGACCAGCAGGAAGAGGTCGGCGAACATCTCTCGGTCCGGCCGCACACCGGGCGTCAGGTGCCGGGCCATGAACCGGCCGAGCGCCCGCTCCAGCTTCGTCTCGTCGATCTCCTCGGCGTGCTCGACGAGTTCGAGCAGCGCGTCGCACAGCGCCACCGGGTCGGTGCGGTGGATGGCCAGCAGCAGGTTGCGCAGCGAGGTCCGCAGCACCCGGTCGACCCGCCCGACCGAGCCGAAGTCGAGCAGGGCGAGCCGGCCGTCGGTGAGCAGCATGATGTTGCCGGGGTGCGGGTCGGAGTGGAACACCCCGCCGAACATGATCTGTTCGAACATGCACTCCAGCAGTTGCTGGGCCAGTTCCTCGCGCGCGGCCTCCTCGCCCGGCTGCGGGGCCCCGGCGCCGCCCAGGGTCAGGCCGTCCATCCAGCTGAGTATCAGGACCCGCTGGGTGGAGAACTCCTCGTGCACGTCCGGCAGCACCACGGCGGAGGCGGTGGCCGAGCCCGCGACCCCGGCCCGGACGGCGGTGGTGTTACGGGCTTCCACCCGGAAGTCCAACTCCTCGTGCAGCGACCGGGCGAAGCCCTCGGCGAGCTCCATGGCGCCGACCGTGCGGCCCCACTCGGTGTGCTCCGCGAGCTTGCGGCTGATCCGGAACAGGATGTCCAGGTCCCGCTGCACGGTGGCCCGGGCGCCGGGCCGCTGCACCTTCACGACCACCTGCTCGCCGGAGTGCAGCCGGGCCCGGTGCACCTGCGCGATCGAGGCGGCGGCCAGTGGCTCCGGGTCGAACTCGGCGAACACCTCGCCGGGCGCCCGGCCCAGCTCCTCGGTCAGCACCTGCTCGATCTCCAGCCACGGCTCGGGCGGGACCTGGTGCTGGAGCCGGGTCAGCTCCTCGACGAACTCCGGCGGCAGCAGGTCGTACCGGGTGGACAGCAGCTGGCCCATCTTGATGAAGGTCGCCCCGGCCTCCTCCAGCGCCATCCGCAGCGACACCGCCAGCGCGGCCCGCTCCACCGCGGCCTGCGGCCCGGTGCGGCTGCGCGCGCGCAGCCAGCGGCCGAGCCCGTGCCGCATCGCGATCCGGCTCAGCTCGGTGTAGCGCCGGGTGCGGGACAGCCGGCGGCGGAAGGCCTGCGGCCAGCGGACCACGCCGGAGATCGAGCCGCTGGGCAGGACCACCTCGGAGAGCGCGAGGAACATCATCGCGGCCAGGACGGCGAGGCTGATCTGGACGGTCACCATCGGGCCGCGCCGGGAGTCGCCCATCGCCGCGCCGATCACCGCCGCCGCCGCGAGGCCGACCAGGGCGGTCAGGATCGCGCGGGTACGGCCGATCCGCAGCCCCAGCAGGCGCCGGACCCCGGTGGCGAGCGCCGCGATGCAGACCAGCGGGACGACGATGGACAGGACCAGGAGCAGAGCGAGCTGCATGGGCGACGTACGGCCTGCCCCCGGGTGGCGGGGCGGGCCGTACCTCCTTTCTCTCGAACGGTCGGGCCGTGGCCGGCGGCGCGGGAGCGGCCGGCCGCCTGGGCGGTGCACGGGGGAGCGGACACCCCGCGACGCACCTCCCCCCGGGGCCATCATCACCGAATCCCGGGCCGGGCGGGCCGGGTGTCCCGATTGTCGGCTTGTGCTCCGAGCGGGCCCAGCCGGTCGCGGCCGCCGCCCGGACGGTCGCTCAGGGGCGGTGTTCCGTCGCGCCTTTCCCACCGGCCCCACGCAATCCCGGGGCGGGGGCGGCGATCGGCCGTGGAATCCGGTCCGGTTCGCCAGTTTCGCACCTCGCGAGGGGTGTCGGGAGGCCGCCGGGAATCGGATTCGACGCTGTCCGGTAGCTGACACGGGGGCGATCGGGGCCTGCGGCGGCCCCTGACGGAATTGCGACAATGGCACGATCGGGACATATCCGGGTCCGATTCCTCGCGGTGACCGCCGACGCGTTCCTAGAGTCGGCCGGTGAGCCCCCGCCGGGGGGCGCTCAACCGGAGGGAGTGGATGTCCGTGTCGAATTCAGCGTCCACCATGCAGGACCGGGTCGCCGAGCTGCGCAACCTCAAGGACGGCGTCCTCAGCGGCCAGGAGCGCGCGACCGAAGCGCAGCACGGCAAGGGCAAGCTGACCGTCCGTGAACGGCTCGACCTGCTGTTCGACGAGGGCTCGTTCCGCGAGGTCGAGCAGCTGCGCCGGCACCGGGCCACCGGCTTCGGCCTGGAGGCCAAGAAGCCGCACACCGACGGCGTGGTGACCGGCTGGGGCACCGTGCACGGCCGGCGGGTCTTCGCGTACGCGCACGACTTCCGGATCTTCGGCGGCGCGCTGGGCGAGGCCCACGCGCAGAAGATCCACAAGCTGATGGACCTGGCGATCGCGGCCGGCGCGCCCCTGGTGTCGCTCAACGACGGTGCGGGCGCCCGGATCCAGGAGGGCGTCTCGGCGCTGGCCGGCTACGGCGGCATCTTCCAGCGCAACACCAGGGCCTCCGGCGTCATCCCGCAGATCTCGGTGATGCTCGGCCCGTGCGCCGGTGGCGCCGCGTACTCGCCGGCGCTGACCGACTTCGTGTTCATGGTCCGCGAGACCTCGCAGATGTTCATCACCGGCCCGGACGTCGTCCAGGCCGTGACCGGCGAGAAGATCAGCCAGAACGGCCTCGGCGGCGCGGACGTGCACGCCGGCGTCTCCGGCGTCTCGCACTTCGTCTACGACGACGAGCAGTCCTGCATCGAGGAGGTCCGCTACCTCCTCTCGCTGCTGCCGCAGAACAACCGCGAGGCGCCGCCCGTCGTCCCGACCGGGGACCCGGCCGACCGGCGCTGCGAGGCGCTGCTGGACCTGGTGCCGGTCGACGGCAACCGCCCGTACGACATGCGCAAGGTGATCGAGGAGGTCGTCGACCTCGGCGAGTACCTGGAGGTCCACGAGCGCTGGGCGACCAGCGTGATCTGCGCGCTGGCCCGGCTGGACGGGCGGCTGGTGGGCATCATCGCCAACCAGCCGCAGTCGCTGGCCGGCGTGCTGGACATCCACTCCTCGGAGAAGGCCGCGCGCTTCGTCCAGATGTGCGACGCCTTCAACGTCCCGCTGGTGACGCTGGTCGACGTGCCGGGCTTCCTGCCCGGCGTCGACCAGGAGCACAACGGCATCATCCGGCACGGCGCCAAGCTGCTGTACGCGTACTGCAACGCCACCGTGCCGCGCATCTCGCTGATCCTGCGCAAGGCCTACGGCGGCGCCTACATCGTGATGGACTCCCGCTCCATCGGCGCCGACCTGTCCTTCGCCTGGCCGACCAACGAGATCGCCGTGATGGGCGCCGAGGGCGCCGCCAACGTGGTGTTCCGCCGCGAGATCGCCGCCTCGGACACCCCCGAGACGACCCGTGCGCAGCTGGTCAAGGAGTACACGGCCGAGCTGATGCACCCGTACTACGCGGCCGAGCGCGGCCTCGTGGACGACGTCATCGACCCGGCCGACACCCGCCGGGTGCTGATCGACGCGGTCGCCATGCTGAGCGCCAAGCACGCGCTGCTGCCGGCCCGCAAGCACGGCAACCCGCCGCTGTGACCGGCGGCCGGGGCCGCGCGGTGCCGCCCCCGCTGAAGGTCCTGCGGGGCGCCCCCTCGCCGGAGGAACTCGCCGCGCTGACCGGCGTGCTGGCCGCCCTCGCCGCCCGCGGGGGCGGCCGGGCCGCCGTGCCGGACGCCGGCCGCACGGCGGCGTGGCAGCGGGTGCGCGCCGAGGAGATCAGACCGGGTTCGTGGATGGCGCCGAGCTGATAGCCGACCCGGGCTCACCGGGCAAGAGGACAGCGGCCGCTTGTCATGGCAGCTTCCTGAAACGTGACTTGTGACGCCCGTCAGGAATCTGTTACGAACGACGGCGATGGCGAGATCGCCGCTCGATTGTGATAAAGCTGCGCCCGGAGGGAGGCTGCTGGTGCTGCAGGTGGTGTTCCGGATCCTGGGCGCTCTGGACGTCCGGGCGAACGGAACCCCCGTGCCCGTGGCGGGGGCTCGTCAGCGCACCATCCTCTCGATGCTGCTGCTCTTCGCGAACCGGGTGGTCTCGGTCGACGCGCTGGCCGACGCGGTGTGGCACGGCAACCCGCCGAACACCTTCGTCAACCAGATCGCGATCTGCGTCTCCGGCCTGCGCAAGACCTTCAAGGCGGCGGTCGGCCGGGACGACCTGATCGTCACCATGCACCCCGGCTACATGCTGTTCGTCGGCGAACACCGCATCGACGCCGTCGAGTTCGAGGAGTGCACGGCCCGGGCCCGGGAGGCCGCCCGGGTCGGCGACGCCGCCGGGGCGGTCGCCCTCCTCGAGACGGCCCTCGGGATGTGGCGCGGCCCCGCCCTGGAGGGCGTCGCCGGCGAACGGGTCGAGGCCGGGGCCGCCCGGCTCGCCGAACTGCGCCTGGACGCCTACGAGGAGCTGACCGCGCTGCGCCTGGAGCTGGGCCAGCACCGGGAACTGGTCGGCGAGCTGTCGGCCTTCATCCGGGAGAACGGGCTGCGCGAGCAGGCCCGCGCCCACCTGATGCTCGCCCAGTACCGCTGCGGCCGACGGGCCGAGGCGCTGGAGACCTTCCGGGAGGGCCGCCGACTGCTGATCGAGGAGCTCGGCATCGAACCCGGCCCGGCGCTGCGGGAGCTGCACGAGGCGGTGCTGGCCGACTCGCCCCGCCTCGGCCCGCCCGGCGAGCCGGCGGCGGCCCCGCCCCCGCCCCCGCCGCGCGTTCCCGCCCAGCTGCCCTCCGACGTCGCCGCGTTCACCGGCCACGAGGACGAACTCTCCTTCCTGGACCGGCTGCTGGACGGGCGCGACGGCCACGACGCCGTCCCGGTCGGTCTGCTCACCGGCCTCGGCGGGGTCGGCAAGACGGCGCTGGCCGTGCACTGCGCCCACCGGGTCGCCGCCCGCTTCCCGGACGGCCAGCTCTTCGCCGACCTGCGCGGCTACCACCAGAGCGACCAGCCCGCCGCGCCGGGCGTGGTGCTGGAGCGCTTCCTGCTCGCCCTCGGGGTGCCCGCCGAGCGGATCCCCGCCGACCTGGCCGACCGCGGTGCGCTGTTCCGCAGCGTGCTGGGCGGGCGCCGGGTGCTGGTGGTGCTCGACAACGCCCGCTCCTTCGCCCAGGTCCGCCAGCTGCTGCCGGGCAGCGGCCGCTGCGGCGTCCTGATCACCAGCCGCGCGCCGATGGGCGGCCTGGCCGGCGACTACGACTTCGTCCACCTCCCGCTCGACACGCTGCGGCCCGACGAGGCCGTCACCCTGCTCGACCGGGTGGTCGGCGACGGCCGGATCGCGGCCGAGCCGGGTGAGGCCGCCCGGCTCGCCGAGCTGTGCGACCGGCTGCCGCTCGCCCTGCGGATCGCGGCCGCCCGGCTCGCCGCCAGGCCGCACTGGCCGGTGCGCACCCTGGTGGCCCGGCTGGAGGACCGGCAGCGCCGGCTCGACGAACTCGGCCCGGACGAGTGCGGGGTGCGGGCCGCCCTCCGGCTCAGCTACCGCGACCTGCCCGAGCGGGCCGCCCGGATGTACCGGCTGCTCGGCCTGCTGAACGTGCCCGACTTCGCCGCCTGGGCCGGCGCCGCGCTGCTCGACACCGGGGTGTTAGAGGCCGAGGACCTGATCGAGGAGCTGGTCGACGCCCAGCTCCTCGACGTGCTTCCGGGCTCCGTCGCCGGCCGGGTCCGCTACCGCTTCAAGGGCCTGCTGCGGCTGTTCGCCCACGAGTGCGCCGAGGAGCGGGTGGGCGAGGCCGAGCGCCGCGCGAGCCTGCGCCGCGCCTTCGGCGGCTGGCTGTCCCTGGCCGGGGAGGCGCACCGGCGCCTCCACGGCGGCGACCAGGCCGTGGTCGAAGGCCCCGACCACCGGCACCACCTGCCCGAGCAGCTGGTCGCCGACCTGCTGGCCGACCCGGTGGGCTGGTTCGAGGCCGAGCGCGCCGCGATCGTCGGCGCCGTCGAGCAGGCCGCCCGCTCCGGCGAGGCCGCCCTCGCCTGGGACCTGGCGATGACCGGCGCCGCCCTCGACCGCGAGCGCGAACACCCGCTGGAGCGCCGCCTGTACGGCGAACGCCTCCCGGCCGCCGCGTTGCGCACCGGCGACGAGCTCGCGGAGACCGCGGCGCCGCACGCGCTCGGCACGCTGGAGATCGTCCAGTGGCGCTACCACGAGGAGGAGACCGAGCGCCTGGACGTCGCCCTGCGGCTGTTCGAGCACTGCGGCCGGGCCCTGGTGCGGCACAACCAGGCGATGCACCCGCGGTCGTACGACGTGCCGAGCGCCCGCGGCGGCCGCCGGCTGGCCCTGGACGGCGCCGGCCCGGCGGGCGACCGCCTGGCGGCCACCCGCTCGGTGCCGGGCCGGTTCCTGGTCGCCCGGGCCGGGCTGGCGATGGCCTGTGTGACGGCGCTGAGCGGCGACCGGTTGGCCGCCGCCGGCTGCCTGACCGAGGCGGAACGGCTGTTCGAGGAGGTCGGCGCGTCCTTCTGGAGCGCCAAGGCGAGACGGCTGGACGAACTCCTGCGCGGCGCCGAGACGGTGAGCGCCGAAGCGCTGTGGCGGTTGCTCGAACTATGAGGCCGGCCGTCCGCCGACCCGTCACCGCGACCCGCCGGGGCCGCGGTGACGGCGAGGGAACCGTGCGGGCCGATCTGGGCCTCTTTCATTTCAGTTTCGCCGAGGGCGAGTTGGATCCAGCGCAGCGAAATCAGGCCGACATCGCAGGGAAAACCCTGATCGGTAACGTCGGCGTCATCTGGGGGACAAGGTCCGGGTGCGGCCCCGCTCGTCGAGGCCGCCACACCCGGGGTGGGGGTGTCACATGGAGTTCCGGATCCTCGGTCCGGTGGACGTCGTGGACGACGGCCGGGCGATACCGCTCGACGGCGCGAAGCAGCGGACCGTGCTCGCGGCCCTGCTGCTCGCCGGCGGCCGGCTGATGCCGGACGACCGGCTCAGCGCGCTGCTGTGGGGCTGGGAGCCGCCCGCGACCCGCAACGCCCAGCTGTACACCTACGTGTCCCGGCTGCGCGGCCGGCTCGGCCCGCAGGTCGCCCTGGTCCGCAAGGCCCCGGGCTACCGGCTGGACCTCGGCCCGGCCACCCTCGACCTGCACGCGTTCGAGCGCACCGCCGAGGAGGGCCACGCGGAACTGGCCGCCGGTCGCCACGACCGCGCCGCCGTGCTGCTGCGCACCGCGCTCTCGCACTGGCGCGGCACCCCGCTCGCCGGCACCACCGAGCACCTGGCCGACCGCGAGGCGCCCCGGCTGGAGGAGCTGCGGCTGGCCGCCCTGGAACACCGGGTCGAGGCCGACCTCGAACTCGGCCGGCACGACGAGCTGGTGCCCGAACTCCTGCGGCTGGTGGCCGAGTTCCCGGTGCGCGAGCGGCTGCGGGGCCAGCTGATGACGGCCCTGCACCGCTGCGGGCGGCAGGCCGACGCCCTCGGCGTGTACGACCACGGGCGGCTGCTGCTGGCCGAGGACCTGGGCGTGGACCCGGGCGCCGGCCTGCAGGCGATCCACCGGGCGATCCTGCGCGACGAACTGCCCGGCCCGGCGGCCGCCCAGCCGCCGGCGGTCGTCACCCCGGCCCCGCCGGACCCGGCCGCGCCGGCCTCCGTCTGGACGGCGCTGCGCCCCGCGATGCTGCCCGCCGACACCCCGGACTTCACCGGCCGGGCCGACGAACTCGCCGTGCTGGCGGCCCGGTTGAGAGTGCCCGCCGAGCGGGTCGAGGGCCTGCCGCGCCCGGCGGCCCCGGTCACCGTGGTGACCGGCCCGGCCGGGACGGGCAAGTCGGCGCTCGTCGTCCGGGCGGCCCGGCTGGCCCGGGCGGAGTTCCCGGACGGCCAGCTGTACGCCGACCTGCGCGGCCGCGACGAACGGCCCAAGAGCCCGGCGGACGTGCTGGGTTGGCTGCTGCGGGCGCTCGGCGCGGACGGTCGGGAGATCCCGGACGGCCTGGACGAGCGGGCGCAGCTGTTCCGCAGCCGGCTGGCCGGCCGCCGGATGCTGCTGGTCCTGGACGACGCGGCCGACGACGGGCAGGTCCGCCCGCTGCTGCCGGGCGCGGAGCGATGTCGCACGGTGGTCACCTCGCGCGATCCGCTGGCCGGTCTGGAGGGCAGCCGGGCACTGACGCTCGGTCCGCTGGACTTCCCCGACGCCTACCAGCTGCTGTCGGCCGTCACCGGCCCGGACCGGGTGTCCGCCGACCCGGCGTCGGCGGCCCGGATCGTCGAGCTGTGCGACCGGCTGCCGCTGGCGCTGCGGATCTGCGCGGCCCGGCTGGCCGCCCACCCGCACTGGACGCCCGCCACGCTCGCGGACCGGCTGACCCCGGTCGAGCGGCGGCTGGACGAACTGCGGCTCGGCGCGCTGGACGTGCGGCAGAGCCTGGTCCCGAGCCACCGCGGGCTGGCCCCGGCCGCCCGGTCCGCGCTGCGCCGGCTCGCGCTGGCGGAGGCCGCGTCGTTCACCGCGCGGGAGGCGGCGCTGCTGCTGGAGGCCGGGGAGGAGGCGGCCGAGGAGGTGTTGGAGGCGCTGGCCGAGGCGCGCCTGCTGACCGTGGCGGAGGAGCCGAGGCCGCGGTTCCGGTTCGCCCCGCTGGTCCGGCTGTTCGCCCGGGAGGCCACCGAAGCCGTGGAGGCCGCCGAGGCCGGTGGAACCGCGGGAGCCGATGGGACCGATGGGGCGGAGGGAGCCGATGGGCCGGCGGCCGTCCGGGCCGCGGGCGCGGTGGGCGCGGTCGCCACCGCGGCGGAGGCGCGGGTCAGGGCCTACGCGCTCTGAGGAGCGCCCGGCCGCGGCCGGGCGCCGTGGTGGTGCGCACCCCCTCGGGGCCCGGTCCGTGACCCGGCCGCCGAGGGGGCCCTCCGATCAGCCGCAGCCGCCGGCGTGGCCGCCGTCCAGGCTGCGCAGCGCGCTGAGCTCACCCGGATCGTTCTGCTCCAGCCACTCTCGGAACTCCAGCTCCAGGCTGTCCATGGCTTCCACGGTGCCGTCCTGCTCCGTCGGCCGCAGGCAGCTCGGGGCGGTGTTCTGGTTCATCTCGACCTCCCGGCTCGGATTGCGCAACGGTGTTCCCCGTCCGCCTCGCGAGCGTCCGTCCGAGCGCTATGAAATTCATATATTTCGACGTCAGGGCGGCGCCACCGATATAGGCACGGCTATAGCCCCGCTATAGGTCCGTCCCGCACGATGAGTGGGGCATCGGCGTCGGCGGACAAGGGGAGCACAGATGCATGCCCGTATTTCGAGCGTGGTCGTCCTCGGCGGCGGCCCGGCCGGCTGGATGACCGCGGCCTACCTCCGCAAGGCCCTGCAGGGCACCGTGTCGGTGACCGTCCTGGAGGAACCGGAGACGGCCGGCGACGCCGGCATCGAGGCCGCCCTGCCGACCCTCCAGCGCTCGTTCTTCCACACCCTCGGCATCGCCGAGGACGAGTGGATGCGGGAGTCCGAGGCGACCTTCGGCACGGCCGTGCGGTTCGTCAACTGGCGCACCCCCGGCCCGGGCGACCCGGCCCCGCGCGCCCTGCCGGAGGGCGGCACCGACGCCTTCTACCACTCGTACGGCCTGCTGCCCGAGCACGACGAGATCCCGCTGTCGCACTACTGGTACCACCGCCGCCACCACGGCGGGGCCACCGAGCCCTTCGACTACGCCTGCTTCCGCGAACCTCCGCTGCTGGACGCCCGGCGCTCCCCCCGCTGGATGGACGGGCGGCCCGCGACCCGCTACGGCTGGCACCTCGACCGGGCGAGCTTCACCGACTTCCTGCGCCGCCACGCCACCCTGCGGCTGGGCGCGCAGCGGGTGCCGGGCACCCTGGCCCGGGTCGAGCTGGACGCCAACGGCTTCCTGGAGACGCTGTACACCACGGCCGGCGAGGCCCTGAGCGGGGACCTCTTCGTCGACTGTTCCGGCCCCCGCTCCCGGCTGCTGCGCCAGGTGATGGCCGAGCCGTACCTCGACCTCGGCGACCAGCTGCTCTGCGACCGCGCGGTGACGGTGCGCCTGCCGCACGACGACTACGCCCACGGCATCGAGCCGTACAGCACGGCGGTCGCGATGCCGGCCGGCTGGGCCGGGAAGGTCCCGCTGCTCGGCCGGTTCGAGTCCAGCTACGTCTACGCCAGCGCCTTCGTGGACGCCGGGTCGGCCACCGAGCAGCTCTGCCGCCTCTGGGGGGTCGACCCGGCCCAGGCCGAGGTCGGCGAGACGGCCTTCCGGGCCGGCCGCACCCGCCGCGCCTGGGTGCGCAACTGCGTGGGCATCGGCGCCAGCGCCGGCCTGCTGGAGCCGCTGGAGCCGACCGCGCTGCACTTCATCGCCGGCGCGCTGCGCCAACTGGTGCGCCACTTCCCGGCGGACGCCTTCCACCCGGCCGTGCTGGACGGCTTCAACCGGGAGGTGGCCACCGAGTTCGACGAGTCCCGGGACTTCGTCCAGGCCCACTTCGCCTGCTCCCGGCGCACCGACACCCCGTTCTGGCGCGCCCACCGCGACGTCGTCCTCCCGGACAGCCTGCGGGCCAAGACCGTCGCCTACCGGGCCGGCCTGCCGTTCGGCGCCCCGCAGGCCGAGGGGCGGCCGCACCACGGCGGCGCCCCCGAGCCGGGCCGGCTCTGGTCGGCCGCCAGCTACTGCGCCGTGCTCGCCGGGCTCGGCCTGGAGCCGGACGCGCCGCTGCCGGTGCTGGCCCACCGGCCGGAGTCGGTGCGCGGCGCCGAACCGCTCTTCGAGCGGATCAAGCGCCAGCAGCAGAACCTGGTCGAGACCCTGCCGGACGCCCACGACTACCTGCGCCACCTGCACGGCCGTTCGGTGGCCGACCACCCGCAGTCCGCGCTGCGCCCGGGGGCGTGAGGCGGCGCGGGCCCTACTCCTCGCGCAGGTCGAGCACGGTGATCCGGGCGGCGTCCGCGGGCCGCCCGGTCAGCCGCGCCGCCAGGATCCGCGGCAGGTCGGCCTCCCCCGAGTACCCGGGCAGCACCGCGACCCGGGCCAGCCGCACCCCGGCCTCGCCCCGTACCGCGTACACCACCAGGTAGCCGGTCCACTCCGGCGGTGGCTCCTGCTCCGTCACGGACATCGACCTCCACGGTCCATTGTCGGACGGCCGCCCGCCCGCCGGCCGATCCGGCCGGCGACCCGGTGGCCGATCCGGGCGAACCCGGGCACAGTGGGACTCTCGGGGCGTTGTCGGTGACCGGCGCTTTCCCAGGAGCGGCCCCATGCAGACCACCTGGAAGGGGACGATCAGCTTCGGGCTGGTCAGCATCCCCGTCCACCTCTACTCCGCGACCCAGGAGCACGACGTCCCGCTGCACCAGGTGCACGCCAAGGACGGCGGGCGCGTGCGGATGAAGCGGTACTGCGAGCGGGAGGAGACGGAGATCCCCTACGCGGAGATCGCCAAGGGCTACGAGTCGCCGGACGGCCGCACCGTCACCCTCACCGACGAGGACCTGGCCGACCTGCCGCTGCCCAGCAAGAAGGTCATCGACGTGCTGGCCTTCGTGGAGGAGCGCGAGATCGACCCGCTGATGTTCTCCAAGGCCTACTACGTGGGCGTGGCCGACAAGGCCGCCGCCAAGCCGTACGCCCTGCTGCGCGACGCCCTGGTCGAGTCCGGGCGGATCGCCGTCACCAAGATCGCGCTGCGCACCCGGGAGTCCCCGGCCGTGCTGCGGGTGCACGAGGGCACGCTGGTGCTGCAGACCTGCATCTGGCCGGACGAGGTGCGCCCGGCGGCCGGCATCGCCCCGGAGGAGGACGTCGAGGTCCGGCCGCAGGAGCTGAAGATGGCGCGCTCGCTGATGGACACGCTGTCCGAGGACTTCGACCTCTCCCAGCTGCACGACGACTACCAGGAGGCGCTGCAGCAGGTCGTCAGCGCCCGGCTGGAGGGCGTCGAGCTGCCGCACGAGGAGGAGGCCGGCGAGGCGCCCGACAACGTGATCGACCTGATGGAGGCGCTGCGCAGCAGCCTCCGGCAGGCCAAGGGCGGGCGGACCGGCGCGGCCGCCGAGCCGGAGCCCGAGCCCGCCCCCGCGAAGAAGGCCACGGCCGCGAAGAAGACCGCGAGCGCGAAGAAGACCGCGGCCGCGAAGCGGACGACGACCGCGAAGAAGGCCACGACCAGGAAGTCCACGGCCCCGCGCAAGGCCTCCTGACCCGCGCGGAAACGCCGTTCCCCCGACCCCCGGAGGCGATCCCGATGGACCTGCTGACCTACAAGGAACTCGACACCGGCCCCGAGGCGCCCGCGCACCGGAGCCCCGCGCAGCGCGCCTGGCACTGGCTGCTCAGCCTCAGTCCCACCGTCGTGACCCTCATGCTCGCGCTCTCGATCGGCCTGGCCATGGTCGCCGTCCAGGTGGACTGGGATCCGATGATCGGCCTGATGGCCTTCTTCTGGTTCCTGACGTTCCTCGCCCTGGTCGGCGTGGTCGCCCGCTGGGCGACGACGCCCGGCCGGGGCAGGCACCGGATGGCGGCGTCCTGACCCCGGCCCGGCCGGCCGCGCACGGGCGTCCGGGAGGGCTCAGCCGATCCACACCGTGGTGACGTTGCAGAACTCCCGGATGCCGTGCCCGGACAGCTCCCGGCCGAACCCGGAGCGCTTGACCCCGCCGAACGGCAGCGCCGGGTGCGAGGCGGTCATCCCGTTGAAGAACACCCCGCCGGCCTGGACGTCGCGCACGAAGCGCTCCTGCTCGGCCCCGTCCGTGGTCCAGACGTTGGAACTGAGCCCGAACGGCGTGTCGTTGGCGAGTGCCACGGCCTCGTCCAGGTCGGCGACCCGGTAGACGGTGGCGACCGGCCCGAAGGTCTCCTCCTGGTGGATCCGCATCGCCGGGGTGATGCCGGTGAGCACGGTCGGCTCGAAGAACCAGCCGTCGTCCCAGCCGGTCGGCCGGCCGCCGCCGCACTCCACCCGGGCGCCGTGCGTGCGGGCGTCCTCGACCAGTTCCTCCAGGTCGTCCCGGCCCTGCCGGCTGGCCAGCGGGCCGATGTCGGTCGCCTCGTCCATCGGGTCGCCGATCCGCAGCGCCCGCATCGCCTCGGTGAACGCGCCGACGAACGCGTCGTAGACGTCGGTATGCACGATGAACCGCTTGGCGGCGATGCAGGACTGGCCGTTGTTCTGCGTCCGGGCCGTGACGGCCGTGCGCACCGCCGCGGCCACGTCGGCGCTCGGCAGCACCACGAACGGGTCGCTGCCGCCCAGTTCCAGCACCGCCTTCTTGACCTCGTCGGCCGCGGTGGCGGCGACCGCCCGGCCGGCCGGCTCGCTGCCGGTGAGGGTGACGGCGGCGACCCGGCGGTCCCGGATCACGCCCTCGACGGCGCCGGAGCCGATCAGCAGGGTCTGGAAGCAGCCGTCCGGGAAACCGGCCCGGCGGAACAGGTCCTCGATCGCCAGCGCGGTGCGCGGCACGTTGGAGGCGTGCTTGAGCAGGCCGACGTTGCCCGCCATCAGGGCCGGCGCGGCGAACCGGATCACCTGCCAGAACGGGAAGTTCCACGGCATCACGGCCAGCACCGGCCCGATCGGACGGTAGCGGACGTAGGCCCGCGAGGCTCCGGAGTCGGCGACGTCGGCGGCGGCCGGGTGCTCGTCGGCGAGCAGGTCCTCGGCGTGGTCGGCGTACCAGCGCATCGCCTTGGCGCACTTGGCGGCCTCGGCGCGGGCGGCGGCGAGCGGCTTGCCCATCTCCTCGGTCATGGTGCGGGCGAGCGCCTCGCGGTCCTGGTCGAGCAGGTCGGCGGCGCGGTGCAGCAGTTCGGCGCGGGCGGCGAACGGGGTGGTGCGCCAGCCGTGGAAGGCGGCCTCGGCACGGGCCAGGCGCTGCTCGGTGCCGGTGGCGTCGAGCGGTTCGAAGGTCTGCAGGATCTCGCCGGTCGCGGGGTTGACGCTGGCGATGGGCATGCGGGGCTCCCGTGGGCTGAGGGCTGAGGGGCGGCGGTGCTGCCCTCACACCCTCCCCGACGCCCCGCGTCCGGGCACGCCCATGCGGCCCGGCGTGTCCCGGCCGGCCGCCCGCGCCCGCCCGCTACTCGGGCAGCGACTCGGCCCGCGCCGCCGCCTCGCGCGCCCGCGCCCCGGCCCTGGTCCGCCCGGCCGTGACCAGCCGGCCCGGGAACCGGTGCAGGTACTCGGCCTCCAGCTGCCCGGTGCGCAGGGTGTGCCGCTTCAGCGCCTCCTCGGAGCCGTACAGGAAGGTCTCGTGCCGCGTGCGGTGCAGCTGCTCCAGCTCGTGCAGGAGGACGTCGTTGCCCAGCGCGTGCGGGGAGACGCCCTCGGGCCGGATGTGCGGGTCGTCGACGTGCCGCATCTCGGGTACCTCCTCGGCTCGGGCCCCCTCCACCTTGGTACACCCGGACGGGCCCGGGCGCTCGGACAAGAAAAGTTGTACAAGGGATTTCGTACAAGAGCTCTTGTGTATATTCTCGCGGCATGACCGGAACCCCGCACCAGGACCACGGCACCCGGGAGATCTCCGACTCCCGGGTCCTCGCCGCCCTCACCCACCCGCTGCGCCGCCGCCTGATCGACCTCCTCAAGGTGGACGGCCCGGCCACCGTCGGGCAGCTCGCCGAGCGCACCGAGCAGGCGGTCGGCAACGTCAGCCACCACCTGAAGGTGCTCGCCGAGAGCGGGCTGATCGTCGAGGCGCCCGAGCTCGCCCGCGACCGCCGGGAGCGCTGGTGGCGGCTGGCCGACCGGCAACTCTCCTGGACCCGGGCCGACTTCGACGGCGACCCGGTCGCCGAGGCGGTCGCCGACGCGGCCGGCTCGATCATGCTGGAGCGCCAGGTCGAGCTGGTCCGCGAGTGGGCCGCGCGGCGCAGCGGCTACCCGGCCGACTGGCAGGACGGCTGCGCCATGGCCTCGCAGAGCTGGCTGCGGCTCACCCCGGAGGAGGCCCGGCAGTTCGCCGCCGACCTGCACGGGGTGATCCAGCGCTGGGCCGACCGCCCGGTGCCCGAGGACGGCCGCGAGCGCGAGACCGTCCTGGCCTTCGCCCACAGCGTCCCGGCGCGGCCGTGAGCGCCACCCTCCGGGCGGCTCCGGCCGGTTCGCGCTGGGGCCTGTTCGCCGCGCGCGACTTCCGGCTGCTGTGGGCGGGCGAGACCGTCAGCAAGCTCGGCAGCAGCATCACCTCGATCGCGCTGCCGCTGGTCGCGGTGCTGAGCCTGGACGCCGGGCCGCTCGCGGTCGGCGTGCTGACCGGCGCGGTCTGGCTGCCCTGGCTGTTCTTCGGCCTGCCCGCCGGGGTGTGGATCGGCCGGGTGCCCAGGCGGGCCGTGCTGATCGCCTGCAACCTGGTCTCGGCGGCGCTGTTCGCGAGCGTCCCGCTGGCCGCCCTGTGCGGGGTGCTCACCCTGGCCCAGCTGCTGGCCGTCGCCTTCCTGACCGGCACGGCGGCGGTCTTCTTCGACGCCGCCTTCCACGCCTACCTGCCCGAACTCGTCCCGGCCGAGGACCTGGTCGAGGGCAACGCCAAGCTGGAGGGCAGCGCCTCGGCGGCCCAGGTCGCCGGGCGCGGCCTGGCCGGCCTGACCGTCCAACTGCTCGGCGCGACGGCCGGGTTGCTCCTCGACGCGGTCAGCTTCCTGATCGCGGCCGGCACCCTGCTGCGGATCAGGACGCAGCCGGCCGCGCCGCCCGCCGCGCCCGGGCCGGGCAGCCTGCGCCGCGAGGTCCGCGAGGGCCTGGCCTTCCTGCTGCGCGACCCCTACCTGCGCTCCTTCACGCTCTACGGCGCGGCCGCGAACTTCGCCCTCACCGGCTACCAGTCGATCGTGGTGCCCTTCCTGGTCCGGGACGCCGGGATCGCCCCCGGCTGGGTCGGCGGCCTCGCCGCGGCCGGCTCGGTCGGCGGCGTCCTCGGCGCGCTCGCGGCCCGGCCGCTCTGCCGGCGCCTGGGCACCGCGCGCGGGGTGCGGACCGTGCTGCTCGCCGCCTCGCCGTTCGGCCTGCTGATGCCGCTGGCCGGTCCCGGCCCGCGGGCCGCGCTCTACGTGCTCGGCCTGTTCGTGGTGATCGCCGCCGTGGTGCTGGTCAACATCGTGCTCGGCAGCTTCCGGCAGACCTACACCCCGCCCGCGCTGCTCGGCCGGGTCACGGCCAGCGCGATGTTCGCGAGCTACACCACGATCCCGCTCGGCGCCCTGACCGGCGGCGCGCTGGGCGACACCCTCGGCCCGCGCGCCACGATGTGGGTGATGACCGGCCTGCTCACGCTCTGCGGGGCGCTGCCGCTGCTCTCCCCGCTGCGCACCCTGCGCGAGCTGCCCGGGCGACCCGCCGGGACGCCCCGGACCCTAGGATGAATCCCCCCGCACCATCAGATTCCGCCCCCGACAGCTCGGACAGATCGCAGATGCCGCTTCCCAAGGCCGAACTCCACCTGCACATCGAAGGCACTCTGGAGCCCGAACTCGCCTTCGCCCTCGCCGCCCGCAACGGCGTCGAGCTGCCCCACGCCGACACCGAGGCGCTGCGCGCCGCGTACTCCTTCAGCGACCTGCAGTCCTTCCTGGACCTGTACTACGCGCTGATGGCCGTGCTGCGCACCGAGCAGGACTTCGCCGACCTCGCCGACGCCTACCTCGCCCGGGCCGCCGAGCAGGGCGTGCGGCACGCGGAGATCTTCTTCGACCCGCAGGCGCACACCGCCCGCGGCGTGCCGCTCGGCACCGTCGTGGACGGGCTGGGCGCCGCGCTGGCGCGCAGCGAGGAGCGCTACGGCATCAGCACCCGGCTGATCATGTGCTTCCTGCGGGACGAGTCCGCCGAGTCCGCGCTGGAGACCTTCGAGGCCGCCCGCCCGTACTTCGACCGGATCACCGGCATCGGCCTGGACTCGGCCGAGGTCGGCAACCCGCCCGCGAAGTTCCGCGAGGTCTACCGCCGCGCCGCCGAGGCCGGCCTGCGCCGGGTCGCCCACGCGGGCGAGGAGGGCCCGGCCTCGTACATCACCGAGGCGCTGGACGTGCTCGGCGTCGAGCGGATCGACCACGGCCTGCGCTGCCTGGAGGACGGCGAGCTCGTCGCCCGCCTCGTCCGCGAGCAGATCCCGCTGACCCTGTGCCCGCTGTCCAACGTGCGCCTGCGCTGCGTCGACACCCTCGCCGACCACCCGCTGCGCGAGATGCTGGACGCCGGGCTGCTGGTGACCGTCAACTCCGACGACCCGTCGTACTTCGGCGGCTACGTCGAGGACAACTTCCGCGCCGTCCGGGCGGCCCTGGCCCTCGACCAGGAGACGCTGCGCCGACTGGCCGCGAACTCCTTCCGCGCCTCCTTCCTCGACGACCGGCGCCGGGCCGAACTCCTCGCCGAGGTCGCGGAGTTCAGGTTCGAGCCGAGCGAGGACTGACGGGATCCGGCGGGCCGTCACCCGTCCAGCGGTGACGGCCCGCTGCGCGCGTAGTGCAGCAGGGTGACGCCGTTGGTGAAGCGGTGGGTGCCGGTCAGGGTGAGCGGGACGGGCTGCTCGGTGGGGCGGAACAGCAGGGTGCCGCGGCCGAGGATCACCGGTGCGACGTAGAGCCGGATCTCGTCGATCAGGTCCTGGGCGAGGAAGGACGCGGCCAGCTCGCCGCCACTGAGGGCGAGGTCCCCGCCCGGGCCGCGGGTGAGGGCGGCGACCGTCCGGGGGGTGACCTCGCGGACGACGGTGGTGTTCCAGTCGGCGTGGTGGAGCGTGCGGGAGAAGACGGTCTTCGGCATCGCACGCCAGATGTCCGCGAACTCCAGCATCGGGGCGGTGGCGGCCGGGTCGCGGTCGGCCGTGGGCCAGTAGGCGGCCATCAGCTCGTGGGTCCGTCGGCCGGAGACGAAACCACCCATTCGGGCGAGTTCCCGGTTGAAGTGCAGGTGCAACTCGTCGTCGACGTGCTGCCAGCCGAGGTCGTGGTCCGGGCCCTCGAAGTAGCCGTCCAGGGAGACGTTGGAGAAGAGGACGATCCTGCGTCGCATGACGACCTCACGGGGAGGAGGGTCCGCCGCCCGCCCTCGGGGCGGGAGCGGGCGGCGGACGGGGATCAGATCAGGGTGCTCCAGTAGTACCAGAACCGGTTGAGCACCAGCAGCGCGATCACCGCGTACCAGAGCGCCGGGACGGCCCCGTGGTAGCGGGCCGCCTCCCGGACCACCGGCCGCAGCCGGCGGCCGACCGGGATCACGCCGGAGCGCAGGTTGTGCAGCGTGGTGTACCAGAACAGCGGGATCATCGCCGCCCACACCACCAGGCAGTACGGGCAGAGCGCGCCGATCCGGTAGAGCGCCTGGTACATCAGCCAGCTCACGAAGCCGATCCCGAACACCGTCCCGGCCTGCAGGCCCAGCCAGAACCAGCGCCGGTACGCCGCGCCGGCCAGCAGCCCGGCGCCGACCGCGATCACCACGCCGAAACCGACCAGGCCCAGCAGCGAGTTGGGGAAGCCGAAGGCCTCGGCCTGGTCGCTGCGCATGACCGAGCCGCAGCTGATGATCGGGTTGATGTTGCAACTGGGGACGTACGACGGGTCCTTGAGCAGCCGCAGCTTGTCCAGGGTGAGGACGGCCGAGGCGAACAGGCCGAGCGCGCCGCCGATCAGCAGCAGCCAGGCGAACGGGCGGCTCGCGCCGTACGTCCGGGCGGCGGGCGCGGGGGCGGCCGTCATCCGCCGACCTGCTGCTTGACCATCGCGGTGAACTGCTCGGGCGACACGGCGTTGCCGCCGGTGAGGACGTCCAGCTTCTTCCCGTCCAGCTCGACGGTCGGGGTGCCGGTGACGTCGCTCTTGTTGAACTCCTCGTTCACCGTGGCCGCCCACGGCTTGTAGGTGCCCTCCTGGACGGCCTTCACGAAGGCGTCCGTCTTCAGGCCGGGCACCTTGCCCGCCAGGTCCAGGAGGTGGTTGACGTCGCCGAAGGCGTCGCTGCGTTCGTCCGGCTGGTTGGCGTAGAGCACGTCGTGGAAGGCCTTGAACTTGTCCACGCCCTCGTTCAGCGCGGCCCCGGCCGCCGCCAGCGCGGTGCGCGAGCCCTTGCCGCCGAGGTTGTCGTCCAGGAACGTCGCCAGGTGGTACTCGATCTTGTACGTGCCGTCGTCGGCGAGCTGCTGGATCGCCTTGCCGGTGGTGGTCTCCAGCTTCTCGCAGAACGGGCAGCGGAAGTCCTCGTACACCGTGAGGGTGTGCGGGGCGTCGGCCTTTCCGTAGGTGATCACGGTGCCGTCGGTGCCGGTGGCGTTGGCGGGGACCACCAGCGGGCCCGTGGCGGCGGCGCCGGACCCGGAGCCGGCGGAGCCGCCGACCGCGACGGCCACCCCGGCCGCGAGGGCCAGCACGGCGGCCGAGGCGACGCCGACCACCACCCGGCGGCGGACGCGCTCGGATCGGTCGGCCTGCTCCCGGGCGACGCGCATGCGCTCGGTGGCGGAGGTCTGCTTGGCGGTCTTGCGGGTGTTGCTCATGGGATGTCGTCCTGTGCTCTCGAAAGGTGCGGTCGCGCGGCGGGGCGCGCGGATGAGAGGAACGACCGCCGACGGCGTGCCGTCAGGCGGCCGGGACGAACACCGGCGGACCGCGCCGCACGGCCGGACGGACGACGACGTCCTCGGCGGGGACCAGCACCCGGCTGGCGCGCGGGAACGGCACCCGGGCCACCGGACGGTCCGGGACGGGCGCGGCGAGCAGCCGCAGCCAGCGGGCGGCGGCCGGCAGGTGCCGGTGCAGGAACGCGCCCAGCGTCCGGACGGCCCGGGCGAGCCCGGCCAGCGCCGCGTCCGCGCGGCGCAGCGCGTAGGCGCCGGTCAGGGCGAGCCCGGTGTGCAGCAGCAGGAGCAGCAGGACGCCGGCCTGCGCGGGGAGGCCGTGGCCCGCCGGGAGGTGGTCCAGCAGGTACCCGCCGAGCGAGCCGCCGCCGCACAGCAGCGGCTGGAGGCCGTGGCCGGCCCCCGGCGGCAGCGAGGGGCAGCTGGCCTGGGCGTAGTCGAACAGCGCGCCCGCGCCCAGCTCCAGCGGCAGGAACACCGCCGCGACGGCCGGGTAGCCGCGCTCCCGGCCGGCCAGGGCGAACGCCGCCGCGAAGACGGCGAGCGCGGCCGGGCCCATCGTGCCGAGCGGCAGCGTCCGCCCGGTGACCAGCACCTGGCCGAGCCCGGCGAGCAGCACGAGCAGCGCGGCGAAGACCGCCGCGCGCAGCGTCCTGGTGACCGGGCCGATGTCCATGGCAGTCGAGTCTGCCACAGGTTGAAACCGAAACTGTCGGCCGAGCGGCCCGCTGTGAAGAGCCTCACCACCGGCGCTGAGCTGGGCTTATCCGCTGCTTACGGGTGCGGCCGCGGCGGCGCTGCGGCAGACTGGGCGCATGCCGGAGCTGCCCGAGGTCGAGGCGCTGAGCGCCTTCCTGTCCGAACGGCTGACCGGGCGCGTGATCGCCCGGGTGCAGCCGGTGGCGATCAGCGCGCTGAAGACGTACGACCCGCCGGTGACCGCCCTGGAGGGGCGCACCGTCGGCCCGGTGACCAGGCGCGGCAAGTTCCTGGACATCGAGGCCGGCGGGCTCCACCTGGTGGTGCACCTGGCCCGGGCCGGCTGGCTGCGCTGGAAGGACGCCCTGCCCGCCGAGCCGCCGCGCCCGAGCCCGCGCAACCCGCTGGCGCTGCGGCTGCGCCTGGCGGGGGAGGAGGGCGCCGGCTTCGACCTCACCGAGGCGGGGACGAAGAAGGGCCTCGCGGTCTACGTGGTGCACGACCCGGCCGAGGTGCCCGGGGTGGCCCGGCTGGGCCCGGACCCGCTGGACCCGGCCCTCACCCTGGAGGCCTTCACCGCCCTGCTCGCGGGCGAGCGGCGCCGGATCAAGGGCGTGCTGCGGGATCAGAGCGTGCTGGCGGGGGTGGGCAACGCCTACTCCGACGAGGTGCTGCACGCGGCCCGGATGTCGCCGTACAAGACGGCCGGGAGCCTGACGGCGGAGGAGACGGCACGGCTGTACGCGGCGCTCGGCAGCACGCTGCGCGAGGCGGTGGAGCGCTCGCGCGGGCTGGCGGCGGGGGAGCTGAAGGCGGAGAAGAAGATCGGCCTGCGGGTGCACGGCCGCACCGGGCAGCCCTGCCCGGTCTGCGGGGACACCGTGGGGGAGGTGTCCTTCGCGGACTCCTCGCTGCAGTACTGCCCGACCTGCCAGACCGGCGGCAAGCCGCTCGCGGACCGGCGGATGTCGCGGCTGCTGAAGTGATCCCCGGCGGCCCGGGCCGCGCCGCCGGGGAGCGGTTTCACCGTTTGATCGCGACGCCGCCCCAGTAGTAGGCGGCCCTCGGGTCGGCCGGCGGCTCGCCGTCCGGGCGCCATGCCAGCACCGGGGTCAGGCCCGGCTCGACCAGCTCCCAGCCGTCGAAGAAGCGCAGCACCTCGTCGTGGCCGCGCGGCACCAGCGTCATCCCGCCGGCCCGGGCGGCCGCGGCGACCCTGCCGACCGCCTCCGGGTCGAAGTCCTGGGTGGGCGTGGTGAGCGCCAGGCAGCTGCCGGCCGGCAGGGCGTCGCGCAGCGCGGCGACCCGCCCCCACGGGTCGTCCTCGTCGGCGATCAGCATCAGCACGGCGATCATCAGCAGGCCGACCGGCCGGGTGAGGTCCAGGGTGGAGGTGAGCGCCGGGTCGGCGAACAGCTTCTCGGGTTCGCGCAGGTCGGCGTGGATGTAGGTGGTGCGGCTGCCCGGGGTGGAGACCATCAGGGCGCGGGCGTGGGCGAGCACGATCGGGTCGTTGTCGACGTAGACCACCCGGGTGCCGGGGCTGACCGACTCGGCGATCTCGTGGGTGTTCGGCGAGGTGGGGATGCCGGTGCCGAGGTCGAGGAACTGGCGGATGCCGTGCTCGCGGGCGAGGTGGCGCACGGCCCGGCCCTGGAAGGCGCGGTTGGCCTTGGCCATCTCCCGGACGCTCGGCACGGCCTCCTCGATGGCCTCGGCCATCGCGCGGTCCGGCGGGAAGTTGGTCTTGCCGCCGAGCCAGTGGTCGTAGACGCGGGCCGAGTGCGGGGTGCTGGTGTCGACGCCGTAGCGCTCCCACTCGCTCGGTTCGACGGCGTCCTCGTCCTGCGGGGCCCGGTGGGGGAGTTCCTGACCTGTCGTCATGGCCGCGTCCTCTGATGGCTCATCATCACGCTGGGGAGCACAGCGTAGCGGGGCCGTGCGGGGGCGGTGGTTTCCGGTCGGCGAAGCCTCGGCGGGGATCCGGTGGTTGGTCCGTCGGAGTGGTGATCGGGTCTGTCGGGGTCACCGCCGGTCAGGGGCGGTGACGACCGGGGGAAGCATCAAGAATGCTGTCTGATCGTCAGATTACTTCGCGAAGATTGCTGCTGGTCGCGGCCGGGATGTCGCTGCTCGGCGCGGCCACCGGCTGCCGGAACCCCTTCGGCGGTGGCGACGGCGCCGCCGCCTCGCCCAGTCCGGAGGCCGCGGCGGCGGGCGCGGTCGGGGCCGCGCCGGTCGGCTCGCCCTCGCAGTGGGCCGGGCCGTCCGGCTCGCCCCCGGGCTCGCCGGGGGCGACCCCCTCCCCGGCGCCGCCGTCCGCGTCCGCGGCGCCGTCCCCCTCGGCCGCGCCCTCCGTGGAGCCCGTCCACAAGGCGCTCAGCGCGGCGGAGAGCAAGCCGGTGTACGAGCTGGACGCGGAGCGCCGGGTGGTGGCGCTGACCCTGGACGACGGCCCGGACCCCCGGCACACCCCGACCGTGCTGGCGCTGCTGCAGCAGTACGGCATCCGGGCGACCTTCTTCCTGATCGGCGAGAACGCCGTCGAACACCCGGCCCTGGTGCGGGAGATCGCCGACCACGGCCACCACATCGCCAACCACACCTGGACCCACCCGGACCTGCGGCAGCTGTCCGAGGGCAAGGTGCGGGACGAGCTGGAGCGCACCTCCGACCTGCTGCACCGCACCACCGGGCGGCTGCCCACCTGGTTCCGGGCGCCCGGCGGCGACTGGTCCCCGGTGTCGCTCAAGGTGGCCGCCGACCTCGGGCTGCGGAACATGGGCTGGTCGGTGGACCCGCGCGACTGGGCCCGGCCGGGCACCTCGGTGATCACCGACCGGATCCTCAAGGACGTCCGCCCCGGCGCGATCGTGCTCAACCACGACGGCGGCGGGGACCGCTCGCAGACGGTGGCGGCGCTGAAGGCGTACCTGCCGGTGCTGGTCGACTCGGGGTACTACTTCACGGCGCCGCCGAACTGAGGGCACCGAACCGGGAGGGGCGGCGGGGTGGCGGGTAGCGGCTTTGAAGTTCAAACCACCCGAAAGAGTGGATTGGGAGAACCGTTTCTGCGGATTTTGGGCCTCTAGGGTGATCTCGCACCAATTCCCCAGGTACCACCGGGTACCACCTGAAAGGCCCTCACCCATGCGTCTCCGCAACGCCGTTCTCGCTGCCACCAGCGCCGTCGCCCTCGTCCTCGCCGTCCCCGTCCAGGCCAACGCGGCCACCGGGGACTTCCTCTACAAGGTCGGCCCGGGCGTCCCGGCCGGGATCGCCGACCCGGAGAGCCGCCACTGCATCAACCTCTTCGGGGCCACCGAGGATGACCCGGCCTTCGCGCCGGAGAACTTCACCAACTCCACGGCCACGGTCTTCCTCGACTTCGACTGCGGCGGCGACGTCTTCTACGTGATGAACCCCGGCAAGCGGCTCGGCGACCGGCTGAAGCTGCGCTCGGTGATCTTCTCCTGAGCCCCCGCCCGGGCCCCGCACCGCCGTCGGCTGGGGCGGTGCGGGGCCGTGGCGTAGCGTGACAGCGAGGGGGGTGCCGTCCCGAGCGGAGGAGGAGTGATGTCCGTACGGGAGCTGGACACGGAGAAGCAGGAGGCCTTCGCCGGCCACGTGGTGGAGGTGCTCAACGACGCGTGCGTGGGGCTGATGGCCAGCATCGGCCACCAGACCGGGCTCTTCGACCGGATGGCCGGGCTCGCCCCCTCGACCGCCGGGGAGATCGCCCGCGCCGCCGGGTTGAACGAGCGCTACGTGCGCGAGTGGCTGGGCTGCATGGTGGTCGCCGGGTTCGTCGAGTACGACCCGGAGCGGGGCACCTACACGCTGCCGCCCGAGCACGCGGCGTCACTGACCCGGGCGGCCGGGCCGGAGAACATGGCGGCGATGATGCCGTTCCTCGCCATGATGGGCGAGGTCGAGCAGGAGCTGCTCGGCCACTTCCGCACCGGCGGCGGGATGCCGTACTCGGCCTACCCGCGCTTCCAGCGGCTGCAGGCCGAGGAGACCGCCCGGGTGTACGACCTGGCGCTGGTGGACGCGATCGTGCCGCTGGTGCCCGGCCTGACCGAGCGGTTGCGGGCCGGGGCCGACGCGCTGGACGTCGGCACCGGGCAGGGGCACGCCGTCACCGTCCTCGCGAAGGCGTTCCCGGAGAGCCGGTTCACCGGCATCGACATCTCCACCGAGGGCATCGCCGCCGCCCGCGAGTCCGCGGCCGGACTCGGCCTGCGCAACGCCCGGTTCGAGGTCGCCGACTCCGCCGAGCTGACCGGGGCGTACGACCTGGTCACCGCCTTCGACGTGATCCACGACCTGGCCCGCCCGACCCGCACGCTGGCCGCGATCGCCGGCGCGCTGCGGCCGGACGGCGTCTTCCTGATGGGCGACGTCGCCGCCAGCAGCAGGCTGGAGGAGAACGTCGATCACCCGCTGGCGCCCGCGCTCTACACCTTCTCGACCTTCTACTGCATGACGGTCTCGCTCGGCGAGGGCGGGGAGGGGCTGGGGACGGTCTGGGGCGAGCAGACGGCCCGCCGGATGCTGGCCGAGGCGGGGTTCGGCTCGGTCGACGTGGAGCAGGTCGAGGGGGACGTGCTGAACCTGTACTACGTGGCGCGGCCGGACGGCGCCGCCGGGCGCTGAGGCTTCCGGGGGCTGAGCTCGGGGTGGCCCGGGCCGGGCGGGCGGCGTACGTTCGAACTGTCCGGCCCGGTCGCCGGCGCCCCGCCGTGCCCGTCATCGGGCGCCGCCGCCCGGGCAGAGCCGAAGGAGGGCCTGGGATGACCGGCAACGGCTACGCGCACCCCGAGGCGCTGGTGAGCACCGAGTGGCTGGCCCGCCACCTGGACGACGGGACGATCCGGGTCGTCGAGGTGGACGAGGACACCACGGCCTACGACCGGGACCACATCCCCGGCGCGGTCGGCTGGGCCTGGAACACCGACCTGCACAGCCGGGTCGGCCGCGACTACGCGGACCGCGACGGCGTCCAGCACCTGCTGCGGGCGGCCGGGGTGGAGGAGGACACCACCGTCGTGCTGTACGGGGGGAACAACAACTGGTTCGCCGCGTACGGCTACTGGCTGCTGCGGCTGCGCGGCTTCCGGCCGGTGCGGCTGCTGGACGGCGGGCGCAAGAAGTGGGAGCTGGAGGGGCGGGAGCTCACCCAGGAGGTGATGGACTACCAGCACACCTCCTACCGGCTGACCGGGCCGGAGCGCCCGGAGCTGCGGGCGATGCGCGACGAGGTGCTGGCCAAGGCGGAGGTGTTCGCCAAGCCCGGCGCCGACTCGGTGCTGGTGGACGTCCGCTCGCCGGCCGAGTTCCGGGGCGAGCTGATCGCCCCGCCGCACCTGCCGCAGGAGCAGGCCCAGGTGCCCGGGCACATCCCCGGCGCGATCAACGTCCCCTGGTCGCAGGCGGCCCGGGACGACGGCTCGTTCCGCCCGGCCGAGGAACTGCGGGCGCTGTACGGGGGCAAGGGCGTCGAGCCGGAGCGCGAGGTGATCGCGTACTGCCGGATCGGCGAGCGCTCGGCGCACACCTGGTTCGCGCTGACCGAGCTGCTCGGCTACCCGCACGTCAAGAACTACGACGGCTCGTGGACGGAGTACGGCTCGCTGGTGCGGGCGCCGGTCGCGCTGGGGGCCTGAGCCGGGGGCGGGCCCGAGCCGGCGGTCCGAGCGGTCGGAGTGACGTGAACCGGTGGGTGGGGCCGGTGACGGTCGTGCGGCGCCGCGATTTCGGCCTGTTTCTTATCATGAACATCTCACAATAAGGGAGTGGTTCGGGGTTCACCGGGACATGGATCGATCCAACATCGCTCCATCCCCTCGTTCCGGTGATCCTGGAGGACCACGTTGCGCAAGAGACTGATCGTCTCCGCCGCCGCCGGCGCCCTGAGCCTGCTGCTGGCCGTCCCCGCCTCGGCCGCCGACTTCCAACCCGGCGCCGCCGGGGCCGGCGACCCGTACTACCCGACCTACGGCAACGGCGGCTACCGCGTCTCCCACTACGACATCCGGCTGAAGTACCAGCCCGCGACCGACGAGTTGGAGGGCACCACCACCATCCTCGCCACGGCGACCCAGGACCTCTCCCGCTTCAACCTCGACTTCGGGCTCAACGTCTCCGAGGTCCGGGTCAACGGACGGCCCGCCACCTTCGCCACCAGCGGCGAGCAGGAGCTGGAGATCACCCCCGCCCGGCCGCTGCCCAAGGGCGCCCAGGCCACCGTCGTGGTCCGCTACAAGGGCGTGCCGTCCACCGTGAAGAAGTACGGCTTCACCGCCTGGCTGCGCACCCCGGACGGCGCGGTGGCGGCCGGCGAGCCCGAGTCGGCCTGGTGGTGGTTCCCGAGCAACGACCACCCGAGCGACAAGGCCACCTTCGACGTCTCGGTGCTGGTGCCGGACGGCAACCAGGTGATCAGCAACGGCGTGCTGACCGGCACCAGCTCCCAGGCCGGCTGGACCCGCTACACCTGGCGCGAGAACAAGCCGCAGGCCACCTACCTGGCCACGCTCGCGGTCGGCAAGTTCGACATCACCACCGACACCACGCCGAGCGGGCTGCCGGTCTACAACGCGTACAGCAAGGACCTCGGCGACAACGCCGACGCGGCCAAGGCCAGCGTCGAGCGCACCGGCGAGCTGGTCGACTGGCTGAGCGGCATCTTCGGCGCCTACCCGTTCAGCTCGGTCGGCGGCTACGTCCCCAACGTCCCCACCGGCTTCGCCCTGGAGGCCCAGACCCGGGTCTTCTACAGCCCCCGGCAGTTCGCCAGGGGCGCCAACACCTCGGTGGTCGTGCACGAGCTCGCCCACCAGTGGTACGGCGACAGCGTCTCGCTCTCCCGCTGGAGCGACATCTGGCTGAACGAGGGCTTCGCCCGGTACGCGCAGTTCCTCTGGTCCGAGCACGAGGACGAGGGCACGGCGCAGCAGCTCGCCGACTACGTCTACGCCTCGCACCCGGCCGACGACCCGTTCTGGACCGTCAAGCCGGGCGACCCGGGCGCGGACAAGCAGTTCGACGGCGCCGTGTACGACCGCGGCGCGGTGGCCATCCAGGCGCTGCGCAACAAGGTCGGGGACGACAAGTTCTTCCAGATCCTCAAGGGCTGGCCGACCGAGCGCAAGTACGGCAACGCGACCATCCCGGAGTTCCAGGCGTACGCGGAGAAGGTGTCCGGGCAGAAGCTCGGCGACCTGTTCACCACCTGGCTGTTCACCGCGTCCAAGCCGGCCGTCGGGCCGGTGGCCGCGGGTGCGCCGGCGGCCTCGCTGGCGCCCGGGGCGAAGGCGCTCGTGGAGCCGAAGTCGTGGAAGAAGATCCAGGAGAGCAACTCGGTGCACGAGGCGCACTGACCCCCGAGTCGCACTGACCTCCGAGTCGCACTGACCTCGGAGGCGCACTGACCCGAGGGGTCGACGGCCCGGCCGCCCGCGCGTGCTCCCGAGCGCGCGGGCGGCCGGGCCGTCCGTCGTTCAGGCGTTCCGGCGGCGGTCCTCGGCGAGGATCAACTCCTCGACGCCGTACAGGAACCGGGCCATCTCCGGGCGCGGGAGCACGGCCGGGTCGGCCGTCATCGCGAGGCTCAGCGCCGCGGCGGAGTGCCGCACGTCCAGGGCGTAGCTGAGGCCGGGGCGCGGCTCGAACTCGACCGGCCAGGTGAGGGTGGTCGGCTCGCCCGCCGGCTCGCCCGCCGGGTCCGGCCCGCCGGCGGGGAGCACGGTGCGGACGTCGTTGAAGACGCAGGACCGGTCGGCGAGCGGGACGCCTTCGGCCGTCAGCCGTTCGATCTCGGCGGCGAGCGCGAGCCCGTCGTAGTAGGCGTGCCGGTAGGCGCCGAGCGCGGCGGCGTGGGTGCGGCGCACCAGATCGCCGAACTCGGCGGTGGCGTCCGGGAGGTGGAGCAGCGCCTGGCCCGCGACGGCGCTCACCGCGTCGGCCAGGTCGGGCAGGAAGCGGTTGTTGACCACGACGCTCAGCACCGCGTCGGGCGTGCCGGCCGCGCGGGCCGTCAGCGCGGCCGTCGCCGCCAGCAGCACCGAGGAGGAGCTGGCCCGGTGCGCGGCGGCGACCCGTTCGACGGCGCCGGGCAGGGCGGGGGAGCGCAGCACGGCGTTCGGGAACGGCTCGGCGGCGCCCGTCGCGTGCTCGGCCCCGGGGAAGAGCCGGGCGGGGCCGGAGCGGAGCTTGCGCAGGAACTGCGCACGGGCGGCGGCGTCCCGCTTCCGGCCCCGCTCCGAGGCCTGGAACCCGGCCTCCTCCAGCGGCTGCCGGGCCGGGCTGCGGCCCGCGGTGAGCTCGGCGGCCGGGGTGCCCAGGCAGAGCGCGGTGAGGTCGGCGACCAGGCGGTTCAGCCCTGCGCCGTCGACCGCCGTGTGGGAGAGCACCAGGGTGATGTGCCGGGCCAGCCCGCCGCTCTCCACCACGCCGACCCGGATCGGCCACTCGGTGGCGGTGTCGAAGGTGCGGGCCGCGAGCTCCCGGTGCAGCCGCTCGCCGGCCCCGGCCGGGTCGGCGCCCGCCGGGCAGTGCTCCACCTCCAGGGTCAACGCCCCTGTCGGGTCGACGACTTGGCGCAGCGGAAGGTCCGCTTCGGCGGTGGGCGGAAGTCGGGTGGGCAGCAGCCGGGTGTGCAGCGAGTCGTGCAGGTGGAGGAGCCGGCCGAGGGCGTCGAGCAGGACGGGCAGCGGCAGCCCGGGGTCGAGCGGCGCGGCGGTGGCGAGGTTGTAGCGCGGCGCGTCGGCCGGGTCGAGGCGGCGGACGGTGTCCCAGAAGGCCCGTTGGCCCCAGGTGGCCGGGCCGGATCCGGCCCGGCCGGACGAGAAGGGGATCTCCAGCAGTTGGCGGTGCGTCACCGGTGGCTCTCCAATGCGGCGGTGGCGGTGGGGTGTTGATGCGTCGTGCCGGTGCGTGGGGAGCGCGGGTGCTGCGGGAGTCGCGGCGTGTGGTGCTGCGGAGAGTGTGGCGCACCGGCGGCGCGGGAGTCGAGGGGCGAAACCGGGGGCGAAATCGGGGGTTCCGTAAGTCTCTCGACATGAAGTATCTTGACGTCGAGATTGACGTTCGAGGAACAAGCCGGAAGAGCAAGCAGGGGGAACGGCCATGCGGGACAACGGGCTGATCGCACAGCTGAGGAGGCCGCCGGGCGGGCGGGACGCGCGCATGATGCTGTTCGCGCAGGGTGTCGACCGGACCGGCACCGGCGTCTGGGCGGCGGCCTCGGTGCTCTACTTCACCTTCGTCTGCGGGCTCGACGAGAAGCAGCTCGGCCTGCTGCTCGGCGTGGCGGCGGTGGCCGGGATCGCCGGATCGCCGCTGGCCGGGCGGGCCGCCGAGCGCTTCCCGGTGCGCGGCCTGCTCATCGCCAGCCACCTGCTGCGCCTGGGCACGATGGGCCTGATGCTGGTCGTCCACGACTTCGTCGCCCTGCTGCTCGTGGTCGCCGTCACCTGCCTCGCCGAGCGCTCCGCCAAGACCCTGGAGATGCTGTTCGCCACCCGCGTCGCGGGCGAGCAGCGCGGCACCTACCAGGCGCTGTTCCGCAGCATCGCCAACGCCGGCTACGGGCTCGGCGCCGGGATCGCGGCGCTCGGCCTCGCGTTCGGCACCACCACCGCCTACCAGGTGCTGATCCTCGGCAACGCGCTCTCGTACGTGCTCGCCGCCGAACTCGTGCGGCGCACCCGGGAGCCGGCCGGGCGCGGCCTGGTCGTGGCGGCCCCGGCCGGTGCCGAGGAGGAGCCGGCCAGGGCGGGCCGCAGCCCCTGGCGCGACCGCGGCTACCTGCTGTTCGTGCTGATGGACATGCCGCTGAGCCTGGACGACTCGGTCCTCAACGTCGGCCTGCCGGTCTGGCTGGTCCACCACACCCAGGCGCCGCACGCCGTCGTCCCGGTCTTCCTGGTGCTCAACACGGTGCTCGTCGTCGCGCTCCAACTGCGCGTCTCCGCCTGGGCGGACGGCCCGCGCGGGGCCGTCCGGGCGGTCCGCTGGTACGGCTTCACCGTCCTCGCGAGCTGCCTGCTGATCGCGCTCGCCACCGGCGCCGGGCCCTGGACGGCCTCGCTCACGCTGCTGGCCGCGGGGACGCTGGTCACCCTGGCCGAGCTGATGCGCTCGGTGACCTCCTGGGAGCTGGCCGTCAGCCTCGCCCCGGCGGGGGCCGGCGCCTCCTACCTGGGCGTGGCCGGGATGTCCCAGTCGGTGCAGAAGGCGGCCGGGCCGCTGCTGCTGACGGGCGTGGTGATGGCCGCCGGCCCGGTCGGCTGGCTGGCCCTCGGCGGCGCGGCGAGCGGCCTCGGGCTGCTCCAGCGCCGGGCCAGCCTCCGCCGGCTCGCCGCCCTGGACGCGGCGGCCGGACGGGCCGCCGCCCAGCCGGCCGGCGTGCCGGTCGCCGGGTAGGGGGAGCGGGGTAGGGGGTGCGCCGCCGGTGCGCGGGCTCAGGCGCGGTCGGCCGGGCCCGGCACCAGCGGCGCCATGACGTGTTGGCCCGGGTTGAAGCCGTTGTCGTCCTCGTTGTCGTCGTCCGAGTTCACCGACGCGGTGACCGAGCCCGTCGTCCAGGAGACCAGGCCGAGCAGCAGGAAGAGGACCAGCAGGCCGCGCCCGGCGCCGCTCAGGACCAGCGGACGGGTCGCCGACGCCGGGCCCTGCGGCTCGCTGCCCGGCTCCTCGCCGAACAGGCGCTTCGGGTAGGCCGAGGACAGCATCACCAGGTAGGCGGTGAAGCGCAGCCGGTAGCGCAGGATCGCCGCCGTCGCCTCGAACAGCGGCTGCGGCATCCGGCCGAGCACCAGCACCACCAGCCAGCTGACGAACGCCACCATCCACCACCCCGCGTTCAGCAGGCCCTGCACGATCGCGGCCGGGATCACCAGGACGATGCGGAACAGGACGGCCAGCCGGTTCAGCTCCCCGGGCCGCAGCTCGACCCGCACCGGGTACTCGGGGGCGTCGAAGCGGAACGGCGGGTAGCGGTCCACGGTGAGCATCAGGTACGCCGTCACCCTGGTCTCGTACGGCACGTACCCGCCCAGGTAGTCCGCCACCAGGCCGGGCAGCCGGCCGAGCAGCAGGGCGCCGAACCAGCCGACGACGGTGACGAAGAACGCCACCACCGACAGCACCCACACCACCACGGCCTGGGGGATCACCAGCAGCATGCGCAGCAGCACCGTCCAGCGGTTCTGCGGGCCGGGCTCCGGCATGTCCAGCACCGGGAGCCACTCACGGCTGACGGGGGCGGGGGGAGCCTGCCACATCCGGGCCTCCACGGTCTGGGGACGACGCGACGACTCGACGGCGCGACGACTGGACGACGACGCCCGGCGGCCGGTGGTCGGGCGCGGCCGGGTGCCCTCCGAAGATCGCAGCACCGGGCCGGGCCCGCGCGCCGTGCTGCGCCGGACGGGTCACCCGTCCGATGGCCCGTCACCCCTGCGATCCGGCGTCGCCCGGGTTCCCCGGCCCGCCGTGAGAATGATCACGCCAACCCGGGGCTGTCCGGTCGCCGCGCCATCGCATCTATCCGTTCGAGGGGGATTGTCTGCCCACGAGCGGAACGGAGACCGGACTGTGCGTGCCGACCAAGGCGGCGGGGCCGAGGACGAGAAGGAGCGCCGGCGGCGGCGCCCGCTGCGGTGGATCGACTACCCGCGCAGAGGCCGGCGCGGGGTCCGCCGCTGGCTCCCGTCCTGGCGCCAGCTGCTCCTGGCGGTCGGGCTCGGGGTGACGGCGCTGACGGGGTGGCTGGCCTGGTTCTACGCGACCACCGAGGTCCCGGACGACCTGAACGCCTTCGCCACCCAGCAGAACAACGTGTACTTCTGGGCGGACGGCACCGAGATGGCGCGGGTCGGCCAGGTCAACCGGCAGGAGGTGCCGCTCGGCCAGGTGCCGGAGCCGGTGCAGTGGGCGGTGCTCGCCGCCGAGAACGAGACCTTCTACTCGGACCCGGGCATATCGTTCTCCGGCATGGGCCGCGCCGTCTACCAGATGGCCGTGGGCGGCGACACCCAGGGCGGCTCGACCATCACCCAGCAGTACGTCAAGAACATCTACCTGAACCAGCGGCAGACCATGTCGCGCAAGCTCAGCGAGATGGTCATCGCGATGAAGCTCGACGAGCGGATGAGCAAGCAGGACATCCTGGCCGGCTACCTGAACACCAGCTGGTTCGGCCGCGGCAGCTACGGCATCGAGCGGGCCGCGGCGGCGTACTACGGCAAGGACGTCTCGGAGCTCAACCCGAGCGAAGGCGCCTTCCTGGCCGCCCTGTTGAAGGGTGCCGGGCAGTTCGACCCGGCGCTGAGCCCGGAGAACCGCGAGCGGGCCGAGGACCGGTGGTCCTGGATCCTCGACCGGATGGTGAAGACCGGCAGGCTCTCCGCCGCCGAGCGCGCCACGTACACGGTGTTCCCCGAGCCCGGGCCGCAGCCGAAGTCGGCGGGGCTGAGCGGCCAGGTCGGGTACCTGGTGGACATGGCCAGGAACTACGTGGAGAGCCACAGCGACATCACCGCGGCCCAGTTCGACCTCGGCGGCTACCAGGTCTTCACCACCTTCGAGAAGCCGAAGGTCACCGCCCTGGCCGCCGCGGTGCAGGACGCCACCAAGGGGGTCGACCCCGACCACCGGGAGGCCGACAAGCTGCTGCGGGTCGGCGCCGCCTCCGTCGCCCTCGACGGCAGGATCGTCGCGCTCTACGGCGGCCCCGACTACCTCAAGCAGGGCTTCGACAACGCCAACACCTCGACCGTGCCGCTCGGTTCGGCCTTCACCCCGCTGGTGTACGCCGCCGGGCTCGGCCAGGGCGTCCAGCGCCGGCGCGGCGGCGACCGGACGCCGGTCCAGCCCACCACCACCTACGACGGCGACAACGGCGTCAACGTGATGACCCCGGAGGGGCCGTACTGGGGGCGGGACGGGAAGATCGTGAAGACCGCCAACGAGGGCAAGCGGGACTGGGGCCGGATCTCCCTGCGCGGCGCAATCGAGCAGTCCGTCAACGGGCCGATGATGCAGCTCGCCATGGACGTCGGCCTGGACCAGGTGCGCAGGACCGCCGCGGACCTCGGCCTGGCCCCCGCCAGCATGGGCGAACTGGTGCCGGCCTTCGGCACCGGCAACTCCACGCCGAGCGCGATCCGGGCCGCCGACGCCTACACCGCCTTCGCCGCGGGCGGCCGCCGCACGGACCCGTACTCGGTGCTCAGGATCACCCGCAACGGCGCGCCGGTCGACCTGCGGCTGCCGACCGCCGTCCAGGCGCTGACCCCCGCGGTCGCCGCGGACGTGGACGCGGCGCTCAAGGGCGCGGTGCGCGCCGGGAGCGCCGGCTCGGTGGCCGAGGCCGGCCCGGACCTGGCCGCGAAGCCCGGCATCACGCCGGACCGCCGGGCGGGCTGGATGGTCGGCTACGACGGGCAGCAGTCCACGGCGGTCACGGTCTTCCGGGCGGACCTGAAGGACATGAAGCTGCTCCCGCTGGAGGGGGTGGGCGGCGCGGCCCCGGAGACCTCGGACTCCGCGCTGCCCGGCCGGATCTGGACGTCGTACATGAAGACGGCGGCCGGCGGGCGGCGGTAGGGCGCGCGGGTCGGCCGTGGGGCCCGGGCCCCACGGCCGACCGCCCGTCAGTCGACCAGGCGCGACCAGTCGGCCGGCTGCCCCGGGTCCAGCGCGCGCAGCTTGTCGAGGACCTTCGGGTCCTGGACGTCCAGCCAGTCGGCGACCTGCCGGAAGGAGACGCAGCGGACGCCGTCGCGGCGGCAGACGCTCTTCATCACGTCCTCGACGGCCTGCATGTAGATGCCGCCGTTCCAGTCCTCGAAGTGGTTCCCGATGAACAGCGGGGCCCGGCTGCCGTTGTAGACCCGCTCGAAGCCGGCCAGGTAGCTGTCCCGGGCCTCCTTCTCCCAGGCGGCGTACTTCTTCGGATCACCCTTGACGCTGCTCCCGGACTGGCCGGCCAGGAAGTTGAAGTCCATCGACAGGCCCTGGGTCTCCCGCCCGGGGAAGGGCAGCAGCTGCAGCGGGAAGTTCCACATGCCCTCCTTCCTGGCCGGCCACACCTGGAACTCGCCCGGTGAGCTGGCGTCGTACCGGAAGCCGGTCGCCTTCTCGGCCGGGAGCAGCGCCTTCTGGCCCTCCAGGCAGGGCGCGCGGCCGCCGACCAGCTCCTTGGTGTAGTCGAAGGGCAGCGGCGGGAGGTCCTTGAAGCCGGTGTTGGTCTTCCAGTTGGTGACGAAGGAGACCGCCTGGTCGAGCTCGCTCTTCCACTCCTCGGTGCTCCAGTTGCCGCCGCCCTTGGCGTTGCAGAAGTGCCCGTTGAAGTGGGTGCCGATCTCGTTCCCGTCCTGCCAGGCGAGGCGCAGCTGCTCCAGGGTGTCCTTGATGTGGGCGTCGGTGGCGTAGTCGATGGCGGCGTCGCCGACCTTGTGTTGCGGCGGGTGGTAGAGCGAGGCCTTGGACTTGGGCAGGGTGTAGAGGCCGCTCAGGAAGAACGTCATCTGGGCGTTGTTCTCCACGCCGAGCTTGCGGAAGCGCGAGAACAGGTGGTCGTCGCCCTCCAGGGCCCCGTCCCAGGAGAACACCACGAACTGCGGCGGCTTCTCGCCGGGTTTCAGCTTCTCGGGCTTGGCCTGCTTGGGCTGCGGGCCGGTGAAGGAGGTGGAGCCGTCGCCGAGCACCTTGACCTGGCCGTCCCAGGTCGGCGTGGGGGTGGGCGTGGGGAGCGGGGCCGCCGCGGTAGGCGGCGGGGTGGCACCCGCCCCGGTGGCGGCGTCGGAGGGCGCGGGGTCGGCGGCCGCCGGTCTCTCCTGCGAGGCGGAGTCCCCCGTGGCCACGGTGCAGGTCGCGACGACACCTATGGTCAACAGAACGGCCACACCTCGCGCAGTCCGCACGTTCCCTCCGGTCCTTGATGATCCCTACGGTGTGATCATCAGACCATTTTCGACCGGTTTGTGTCGAGATGGGCCCGAGTGGGACGCGATGACCGAACGTCCGTGCCACACACAGTGTTTGATGCGGTGGGCCACGGTTGAGGTTGCACGGGAAGTCGACCCGGCCGACTTCCCGTGCGGCGGGGGCGGGGGTTGCGGGGTCAGGCGCGGGTGGCGGTGAGGAGGTGGTAGTCGAGGAGGCCGTCGCGCCAGGCGGGGAGGAAGTTGCGGGACCAGTGGGCGGTCGGGACGGTGTCGGTGAGGTAGCGGTCGAAGCCGGGCCAGACGTCGGAGCCGATGGCGGTGGTGTCGACGGTGGTGAAGCCGGCGGCGGCGAGATCGGCGGTGAAGGCGTCGAGGGAGTGCGGGACGTCGAGGCCGTCGGCGAAGCTGGCGAGGAGGATCTTGAGGCGTTCGGCGACCTCGGGGCCGGCGGCGGCGAAGAAGGTGGTGACGACCAGGCGGCCGCCGGGGCGCAGCACCCGGGCGGCCTCCCGGGCGAAGCCGGACAGTTCGCGGAAGTGCTGGGCGGCCTCGACGGAGTAGACGCCGTCCAGGGAGGCGTCGGGGAAGGGGAGTTCGTCGGCCGAGCCGAGGGTGTAGGCGAGCCGGTCCGGGTAGGTGGCGAGGGCGCGGGCGTTGACGGCGCGGGCGCGCTCGATCTGGTCGGGGTGGATGTCGATCCCGGTGACGGAGGCGAAGCGGAACTCGCGCAGCGCGAGGGCGGCGCCCAGGCCCCGCCCGCAGCCGACCTCGGCCAGCCGGAGCTGTTCGCGCGGTTCGGGGAAGGCCCGTAGCGTCCGCCGGTACAGCTGTTCCTGGCTGTGCACCCGGTCCTCCTGGGTGGGTGCGGTGAGGTCGATCCCCTGCCAGTCGCCGAAGTTGATGAAGCCGCCGGCGAACGACGGTGCTGCCGACAGGTCGTCCGTGCCGTAGGTGCGGCGTACGGTCGGCGGGATGTGGTGGTGGTCCATGGGGCGTCGGGTCTCCGTGGTCGGTCGGCGCCCGGCCCTCGGGCGCGCCGGGGTACGTACCCAAACCTGTACCCGCTCGAACACGGAACGTGACGATCTGGTGGAGCGCGGAAAAGGTTTCGTGCCGGGGCGGCCCGGTCCGCTACCGTCCGGTTCCGTGAACACTCCCGACGACCGCCCCGTCCCGCCGCTGATCGGCGGCGAGCGCGAGATGCTGCGCGGCTTCCTGGACTTCCACCGCGCGACGCTCGCCATGAAGTGCGCGGGCCTGACCGACGAGCAGCTGCGCCGGCGCTCCAGCCCGCCGTCCACGCTCACCCTGCTCGGTCTCGTCCGGCACCTGGCCGAAGTGGAGCGCACCTGGTTCCGCAGGGTCATCAACGGCGAGGACCTGCCGCTGGTCTGGTCCGAGGACGGCGACTACCAGGCCGCCTTCGACCTCACCGACGCCAGCTCGTCCGCGGCCTTCGCCGCCTGGCAGGCCGAGGTCGAGCACGCGCGCCGGATCGAGCGCGAGGCGCCGTCCCTCGACGTCATCGGCCACCAGCCCCGCTGGAACGCCGACGTCTCCCTGCGCCTGGTCATGCTCCACCTCATCCACGACTACGCCCGCCACAACGGGCACGCCGACCTCCTGCGGGAGGGCATCGACGGCACGGTGGGCGCGTAGGCCCCCGCGCGGACGGCGCCGGTCACCAGCCGAGCAGGTGGGTGCGGTCGGCGAGCGCGGTGAGGACGGCGTCGGCGGTGGCGTCCGGGGTGAGGGCGGCGGCGTCGAGGCTGTGCCGGGCGAGCGGGGAGCCGGCGGCGGCGGGCCGCAGGACGACGTAGTGCAGGGCGGCGCCGGTGGTGCGGCTCTCGCGGCGGAAGGTGTCGAGGGTGGGCGGGACGTCCGGGGCCTCGACGACGACCTGGTAGCCGCCGGTCGCGTAGGCGAAGGCGGCCTGGGCGGCGGCCGCGAGGGCAGTGGCGCTGCGGCGGCGGGCCTCGGGCGGGTGGGGCGGGACCTGGCCGGTCCGGATGACCTTCAGGAAGTCGTCCGTCCGCAGGTGGACGCTCGGGTCCAGCCGCGCCGCCAGCAGCTCCGCGACCGGGCTGTGCCCGTCCCCGGACGGGTCGACGAGGACGAGGACGCCCCCGGCTCCCCGACCGCCCCCGAGTTCCGGCCCATCTACGGTCGTACGGTTCACAGCTGCTGATCCCTTCGCGGGCCGGGGACGGGGGACGGGGAGCCGGGGCGAGGCGGTCGGAGCACGGGGGGACGGCCGGTCCGCCCGGATACGGACAACCGACCGCCTCGTCCCTACGACTGAGGCGTTCGGGGATCAACCTAGTCCAACCGGGTGCCCCGAGTCGTCCCCGGGACGCCGGTCAGCGGTCCTCGGCGCGCAGCACCACCGGGTTGGTGAGCGCCGCCATCGGGCCCCACGGCAGGTCCGGCCCCATCGCGTTGCCCCGGCCCGGCGTGCCGTCCGCCCTCGGGTGGCGCACCTCGGCACGGACGTACGCGGCCAGCGAGGCGGTGGTGCGCCACACCACCGTGCCGGAGCCGTCCGCGGCCAGCGGCTCCTGGTGCATCTGCCCCTCGTCGGTGAGCAGGCGGACGGTGCCGCCCGGCACCCCGGAGACGGTCAGCCGGACGTCCAGCGGGGCGTCGGCGGGGACGGTCAGCTCCTCGCCGATGCCGGCCCGGCGGCCGTGGCCGGTGACGGTGAGGTCCAGCCGGACGGCCGCGGACTCGGCGAGCCAGCTGCGCCCGGCGCGCAGCCCGTCGAGCAGCGCGTCCCGGGTCAGGTCCTCGGCGAGGACCACGTTGTGCGGGGAGCCGATCACCTGCGGGGCGCTGTGCGCGTCGCTGTTGCCCATCGCGGGCGTCCAGGACCGGCCGTGCCGCAGGGCGACGGCGAGCTGCGCGTCCCAGGTGTCGACGGCCGACTCGTCGTCGTACGTCCAGGGCCCGTTCCACACCTCGACGGCGTCGGCCTGCTCGTAGCCGAACTTCCACTGGCAGGCGACGTACGGGCAGTACGGGTGCGCGGGCACCACCAGGCCGCCGGAGCGGTGGACCTGGCGGACGAAGCGCGGGTACTCCTCGTCGCGGGAGCGGTAGCGCCAGTCGACGAACTCGCCCGCCGGCAGGCCGAGGGCGAGCCAGTGGCCGTTGCGGGTGGTGACCTCCTCGCCGGTCAGGATCAGCAGGTCCGGGCCGGCCAGCGGGCCCCAGACGGCGTGCGAGGAACTGGTGTTGTGGTCGGTCGAGACGATGAAGTCCAGGCCGGCCTCGCGGGCCCCGGCGGCCACCTCCGCCGGGAGCCGCCGGCCGTCCGAGTGCACGGTGTGCAGGTGGCAGTCGCCGCGGTACCAGGCCCGGCCGCGGCCGCGGGCGCGCTCCGGCGGGTAGTGCGGGGTGAACTCCGGGCCGGGCTCGCCGAACCGGAGGGTGACCTGGACGCGGTAGTCCAGGCCCTGCGGGGCCACCTGGTAGGGGCCGAGCACGATGTGCCAGGTCCCCGGGTTGATCGGGCCGGGCAGGTAGCCGGGGGTCGCGGCGTCGCGGGCCACGCTGAACTCGGTGCGGAAGCCGCCGGACCAGCCGCGGAAGCCGTCGCCGCCGAGGTCGGTGCCGCGCTCGTCGAAGATGCCGATGTCGCAGGAGTTGCCGGGGGTGCCGGCCGGGACGGGCGGCTTGTCGTAGCCGTAGGAGACGGCGATCTCCCGGACGCCGTCCGGGACTTCTACCGGGAGGTGGACGAAGTCGGGGGCGCCGGTGGGGAGATGGCCGGTGAGGGTGAAGGTCCGGTCGGCGGGGGCGTCGGCGGCCGCCGCGGTGGTGGCGGCGAGCGAGAGAGCGGTGGCGGCACCGGTGGCGAGGGTGCCGCGCAGGACGGTCCGGCGGTCGGGGCGTGGCGCGGGCGCGGGTGCGGGTGCGGGATCGGTGGGCATCGGGGCCTCCGGGGTGGCGGCGGGCGGGTCGCTCGCGGACCTACCCCGGGGGGTGAACCGGCGGTGAGGCGCGGCCCACCGGGGCGGGGCGAGCCGGTGAAGGGGGGCCGGACGGGGGTGGGCCGGGGGTGGGCCGGGGGAGTGGAGTTGCGGGGTGTGACGATTCATCGGTACATGGTTCGTGGGTACGGGAAGCCGGGCGTGGAGCGGAGGCGGGTGTGGGGCTGAGTCGGCGGGCACTGCTGGCGGCGGTGGCCGGGGGTGCGCTGGCCGGGTGCCGGGCCTCGGGCGGGGCGGGGCCGGCGGCGGCTCCGGGGAGCCCGTCCGCGACCGCTCCCGCTGCGCCGACGCCGGCGCTGACGCCGACACCGACGCCGGATGCGACGCCCACCGCAACGCCGTCCGCGCCGTCCGCGTCCTCCGCTCCGAAGGAGCCGAGCCGGGCGGAGGTGGTCCGGCGCTACGGCGGCGCCGCCCCGGCCGACTGGGGGCTGGAGGTCCCCGGGGTGATCACCGAACTGCCGGACGGGCAGCGGGCGACGGCGCTCACCTTCGACGCCTGCGGCGGCCCGGGCGGCAACGGCTACGACGCCGCCCTGATCGACTTCCTGCGCGCGCACGCCGTCCCGGCCACCCTGTTCCTGAACGCCCGCTGGATCGACGCCAACCCGGACGCCTTCGACCAGCTCGCCGCCGACCCGCTGTTCGAGATCGGCAACCACGGCACCGTCCACCGCCCGCTCTCGGTCACCGGCCGCTCCGCGTACGGCATCGCCGGCACCCGCGACGTGGGCGAGGCGTACGACGAGGTCGCGGGCAACGCGCAGAAGCTCGCCGGGCTGCTCGGACGCCCGCCCCGGCTCTTCCGCTCCGGCACCGCGCACTACGACGACGTGGCCACCAAGGTGGTCGCCGACCTGGGCGAGCGGGTGGTCGGCTTCTCCGTCAACGGGGACGGCGGCGCCACGCTGAGCGCCGCCGAGGTGCGGCGGGAGGTGGCGGCGGCCCCGGCCGGCGCGATCGTGATCGGGCACCTGAACCACCCGGGCGGCGGCACCGCCCCCGGGGTGGCGGCGGCGGTGCCGGGGATGCTGGCGGCGGGGCGGCGGTTCGTCCGGCTGTCGGACGTGCTCTGAGCACCCGCCGCGAGCGGCGGGGTCGGCCGGACCGGGCCTACGCGAGGCGCAGGCCGCCCGGGTGCTCCTCCTCGATGATCCGGACCAGCCAGTCGAAGACGGTCGGCCCCTTCCCGGCCCGGGCGGCGGCCAGGTCGGCGGCGACCTGCTCGCGGTTGGCCGGGTGGCAGCGGGTCTGCCGCAGCTCCAGCTGGCGGACGGTCTCCGGGTAGCCGAGCCTGCGCCGGGAGGTCTCGTGGTCGCGCCACTCGATGACCCAGTCGCCGTCGTCGGGCGTGCCGTAGCCGCCGCGCAGGCAGTCGGCGAAGGAGTCGAGGTTGCGGCCGAAGTAGCCGTCCACGCCGATCGTCCGCCCGACCGCGTCCCAGAACTCCTCCAGGCTGCCGATCCCGCTGCCGTCGATCACATAAGTCACCGTCACGGGACCGAGCATATGCCGCCCGCCCGTCCGTCGAACGCTTGAACGGCGGAGGGTGACGGGCGGCGTTACGGGGTGACGGCGATGGCGGTGGCGAGCAGGCCGTCGCGCACCGCCCAGCGGCCGTCGAAGCCGTCCAGCCGCCGCCCGCCGACCTCCGGGCCGGGGACCAGCAGGCGGGCCGTGAAGGTGCCGTCCGGGGCGAGGGTCAGCTCGGCCTCGCTGAACTCCAGGAACTTCAGGGTCAGCGGGAACCAGGCCTTGTAGACGGCCTCCTTGGCGCTGAACAGGATGCGGTCCCACGGGACGTCCGGCCGCGCGGCGCTCAGTTCGGCGAGCCGGCGCTGTTCGGCCGGCAGCGCGATCACCTCCTGGACGCCCTCGGGCAGCGGCAGCGCCGGCTCGGCGTCGATGCCGATCGAGGCCAGCTCGCCGGCCCGGGCGACGGCGGCGGCGCGGAAGCCGTCGCAGTGGGTGAGGCTGCCGACCACGCCGTCCGGCCAGCTCGGGGTGCCGCGCAGACCGGGGACGAGCGGCTGGTACGGGACGCCGATCCGGGTGAGGGCGGCGCGGGCGCAGTGCCGGACGGTGGTGAACTCGCGGCGGCGCTTGTCCACGGCCCGGGCGACCACGGCCTCCTCGGCGGGTTCCAGCCGGGCCTCCGGCGGGTCGTCGTAGGCCACCTCGGTCGCGACGACGTCCGGCAGCAGGTCCCCGATCATGCGTTCCCCCCTCGGGCTCGCGCGCGGGTGGGTCGCCGCGCGGGACGAGCCTAACCCCAGACGGACCGCCGCTGCCGCTACTGCCCGAGAAGCCGGGCGAAGTCCAGGCCGAGGCTGCCCAGGACGGGGAGCGCGCCGAGGTCGGTGACGCCGCCGACCGGGATGCTGTAGCCCTGGTTGACCTCGCGGGGCCGGGCGTCGGCGGCCGCGGCGGGTGCGGCGGAAGCGGCGGCGGCCGGGAGCAGGACGGTGCCGAGGAGCAGGGCGGCGAGTGCGGTGCGCATCTGGCGGGGCCTCCGGGGCGGGCGGTGGTGCCGGTCGTGCCGGTGGTGACGTGCCCTCAACTCCCTTGGCGGCCATTCGGTCACGCATCTTCGCCTCTTCGGCGGCATTGGTAAAGATCTCTCCCTTGTGTTCATGCCAACACGGCAGAGGCCTGGACCGTGCCCGCATCGATTGCCTACGTTCGGTTGGTCCGATAGCGCATCGAGCCGGCCCGGGGTCGGTGGCACCCCCGTGCGCTATCGGCGTCTCTCTCTGTCATGAGCACGTCATTCGACTGATCGACCGGAGGGGAACCATGCGTGCCGTCAGCAAGAACCTCAGGATCCTCGTGGGCGCACCGCTCGCCGCCGCCGCCCTGCTCGCCCTGACCGCGGGCAGCGCGAGCGCGGCCATCCCGATCAACAAGCCGATGACCGGCAAGGCGACGTACTACACCGACGCGGGCTACGGCGCCTGCGGCACCCAGATCAACGCCTCCAGTCAGCTGCTGGTCGCCGTTCCGCGCAGCTGGTGGACCTCCGCCAACCCCAACAACGACCCGCTCTGCCAGGGCATTTCGGTCAAGGTGACGTACCAGGGCAAGACCGTCACCGTTCCGGTCAAGGACCAGTGCCCCTCCTGCGACGCCACGCACATCGACCTCAGCAAGCCCGCCTTCGCCCGGCTCGCCCCGCTCGACAAGGGCGTCATCAGCGGGCTCACCTGGCAGTTCGTCAGGACCGGCGTGAACGGGAAGACCGTCGAGCTCTCCGCCCCGGTCACCGCCGACACCCTCGGCTGACCCGGGGCCGACGAGCCCGGCGCCCGCCCGCCCCCGCAGCGCCGCGGGGGCGGGCGGGCGTCCGGCCGTTCGGCGGCGCTCCGTGGTGCGCGGAAGGTGCCGAGGCGGCAGCGTGGTGCGCGTGTACGGAAGAGCCCTGGCGGCCGTGGGGGCCGCGTTGCTGCTGTGCGCGCCCGGCGGGCAGGCCACCGGGAAGTCGCCCGGATGGGCCATCGCGGCCGTCGACCAGGGCTCCCGGCGGGTGCTGGTGCTGCAGAGCGCCGAGGAGCTGATGCCCTACCAGGGGCCGGACCGGCTGCCCGTGTGGTGGAGCTGGAGCGCCGACCGGGAGCCCGAGCTGGCCGACCTGCGGCCGGCCCGGAGCTGGACCGACCCGGACGAGGCCAAGAGCCGGGTCCGGCAGGGCCGCCGGCACCTGATCGCCACCGCCTCCGGCGGCCTCGCCGTCGTCGTCGACACCGCCACCCGCCGGGTCCGCTGGGCGGCGGACCTCGGCGCCGCCGCCAACCCGCACAGCATCGAGCTGCTGCCGGACGGCAACGTCGCGGTCGCGGCGAGCACCGGCGGCTGGGTCCGGCTGTACGCGGCCTCGCAGGGCCCGCGCGCCGCCCGGTACGCCGACCACCCGCTGCCGGGCGCGCACGGCGTGCAGTGGGACGAGCGGACCGGGCTGCTCTGGGCGCTCGGCGAGGACGCGCTGGTCGCACTGCGGGTCGGCGGCACCCCGGCCGAGCCCGCCCTGACCCCGGTCCGCCGGGTGCCGCTGCCGGACCGGGGCGGGCACGACCTGGCGCCGGTGCTCGCCGAACCCGGCCGGTTCTGGGTGAGCACCCTGCGGCACCTGTACCGGTACGACCCGGCCGCCGACACCTTCGCCCCCGTCCGGCTGGCCGATCCGGCCGCCGAGCGGGACGTCAAGAGCATCGGCGACGAGCCCTTCACCGGCCGGCTGCTGACCGTCGCGCCCGATCACCAGGGGTCGTGCGACTGGTGCACCTCGGTGATCACCCTGCACCGGCCCGAGGGCGTACGGGTGCTGCGCGGCGCGCGGCTGTACAAGGCGAGGTGGTGGAGTGCTCTTTAGCATACCGGTGACGCTCGGTAGTCGTTTTTCCGGCCCGGGTCGGCGATACCACCCGATTCGGCGAAGGCATTCGGCTGATGGGGCATATTGTGTACCCCGGCAAACTACTCCAATGGAAGTCAGTTTCCGGTCCACCTCCGGAAACCATCTGCCGACCCGCGTCGACTGGGATAGCGTCGAAGGCGTCGGGGGGTCGACACCGAGTCCGGTGCATTCGTACACCAGCCAGCAGGCCGTCATGGCAGTCACGGCCGGAATACCGTCATGGAGAAAAGCATGTCGAAGATGCGGGACAGGCAGAACGCACAAGCAGAACGGCGCACCGGGAATTCCGTGGCGGAAAGCCGGTCGGAGGTCATCGACGACCTGCAGCTCGCGGTGGACTCGCTCGCCGCGTTCCCGGCGCGCACCGCCGCCGGCGGCGCGGACGTCACCGAACGGCTCGCGGCCGTCGCCGACCTGTGCCGCTCGGTGGACGCCGTGCTCGACAGCCTGGTCGTGCAGGCCGCCGCCGAGGCCGCCGAGGAGGGCTGGACCGCCGCCCGGATGGCGGCCGAACACTCCGGCTACTACGCCCGGTTGCGGCGCGCCCTGCTCCCGGCCGGGGCCGGCGCCGGGCTGACGGAGCAGTGAGCGCGTCGAGCCCGGTCGGGCACGTGCTGTCCTGCTCCACCCGCTGGAGCGACGTCGACGAGAACGGGCACATCAACAACGCCCGGCTGGTCGGCTACATCCAGGAGGGGATTTACGACCTGTTCCGCCACCACGCGACCGCCGTCCGGGAATCCCTGTTCCCGTCCGGATTCATTATCGCGCGGCACGAGATCGATTATCTAGAGCAGTTGCACCACCAGCCCGAGCCGTTGTCCGTGCGGTTGACGGTCGAACGGCTCGGCCGGAGTTCCGCGCACGTCGAGGTGAATGTCCTCCGCGAACCGCGCACCTTTATGCGGGCGCGCACCGTCGTGGTCGCCCGGGACCGCGAATCCGGCCGGTCGCGCAAACTCAGCCCGGGCGAGCGGCGCTTTCTCGCGGGCTTTATGCCGGAGGACGCGCGGGCCGCCGAGGCCGCGGCGACCGCCCCGGCCGGCATGCCGGCCCAGCGGGGCCCGGCCCGCAGCGGTGGCAGAGTGTCATCGCCGCTGCGCCCGCGCCGGCGCTGCCGCACCTCGGCCGGCTGAGCCGCCCCCAGGGCCCCTCGGGCCCCGGGCCCGGCGGCGTCCCGTGCCGGCCACGGCACGGACCGGCGGCGTGATCGACAACGGCGTCGATCCGCCCGTCCGGTCCTCCTCCCGGCCCTCCCTCCCGGCTCCCCTTCCGTTTCCCTCCCCGGTCCCGCTTCCCGGGCCGCTCACCAGGGCCCGGCGGCGGCGGGCCGCAGTACGCTGAGCAGGACGGGCCCCGGAGCGTCCCACGGGGGTCGGGCACGCGGGGGTCCCGCCGGTCGCCCTCGACCGGAAGGAGGAGGACGCGATGACCATCAGCCGGGAGGACTTCCTCGCCCGCGTCGTCGAACGCGGCGAGTACCGGGGCGAGGCCGAGGCGGACCACGCGGCCCGGGTGGTGCTCGGGCTGCTCGGCGAGCACCTGGTGGGCGCCGAGCGCGCCGAGCTCGCCGACGCCCTGCCGGAGGCCTACGCCGGACCGCTGCGCGACGCCGGGCCCGCCTGCGAACCGCTGACCGCCGAACGCTTCGTCCAGGCCGTGGTCGGCTGGATCGACGGCGCGACGGCGGCCACCGCGCAGTGGGACATCGGGGCGGTGCTCAGCACCCTCGCGGACCTGGTGCCCGGGCAGCTGGTCGACCGGGTGGTCGAGCAGCTGCCGGACGGCTACGACCTGCTGTTCGGGCACCCGCTGCCGGCCTGAGGGACCCGCGCGGGGGCCTGCCCGGGATCCCCTCCTCAGCGGCAGAGCGCCGCCGCGCCGATCAGCCCCGCGTCGGTGCCCAGCTCGGCGCGGCGCACGTCCAGGCCGCGCACGTACGGCAGGGCCGCGTAGCGGTCCAGGTGGCGGGCGAGCGGCGCGAACAGCACGTCCCCGGCCTCGGCGACCCCGCCGCCGACGACCACCCGGCCGAGGTCGACCAGCGCGGCCGTGGCGGCGATCCCGGCGGCCAGCGCCTGCGCGGCGCGGTCGAAGGCGGCCAGCGCGACCGGGTCGCCACCCGCCGCCGCGGCCGCCACCGCCCGGGCCGAGCGGTCCGCGCCGTCCGGCCGCCAGCCCGCGGCGAGGGCCCGGCGGGCGATCGCGGTGCCGCTGGCGATGCCCTCCAGGCAGCCGCGCGAACCGCACGGGCACGGCTCGCCGTCCAACTCGACGGTGATGTGGCCGAGATGGCCCGCGTTGCCGCTGCGCCCGGGCCGCACCGCGCCGTCCAGCACCAGCCCGGCGCCGACGCCCGTCGACACCACCAGGCAGAGCGCGTCCGCGGCGCCCCGGGCCGCGCCCCGCCAGTGCTCGGCGGCGGCCATCGCCACGCCGTCCCCGGCCAGCCGGACGGGCAGCGCGCGGGCGGCCACCGCCGGGTGCGCGGCGGCCTCGGCGACCAGCGGGAAGTCGCGCCAGCCGGGGATGTTGACCGGGCTGACGGTGCCGCCGACGAGGTCGACCGGGCCGGCGCTGCCGATCCCGAGGGCCTTCACGGCGGGCCAGTCGGCCGTGGCCGCGAGGTGGTCCAGGACCTGGTGCACGACGGCGAGCACGTCCGTGCCCGCGGCCCGGGCGGGGGTGGGCAGTTGGCGGCGGTGCCGGAGCCGTCCGGCGCCGTCGACCAGCGCGCCGGCGATCTTGGTGCCGCCGATGTCGACGGCGGCGAACAGCGGGCCGGCGGGGGTGAGGGTCATCGCGGCGGGCTCCAGGGTCTCGAACGGCGGTCAGGGGGCTCAAGGGGCGGCGCCGCACAGCGTAGATCAGGCCGGTGATCGCGTCGGTGCCGTGCCGTACAGTCGGCGCATGAGCGATGAGCAGTTGCCGATCGTCCGGACGGCGCCGCAGGCCGCGCCCGAGGCCCGGGCCGGGGACCTGGACCGCGAGGCGGTGGCCGACCGGCTGCGGATCGCGGCCGGGGAGGGCCGGATCGACCTCGCCGAGCTGGAGGAGCGGCTGGAGCTCGCCTTCGCGGCCCGGACGTACCGCCAACTCGACGTGCTGGTGGCCGACCTGGGGCCGCGCTCGGCGCCGGTGGGTGCGGACGACGAGCCCCTGGTGCTGCGGACCAGGATGCGGCACATCCTGCAGAAGGGCGTGTGGGAGGTGCCGCGCCGGATCGTCGCCGAGACCGGGATGGGCCTGATCGTGCTCGACTTCACCTCGGCCGTCTGCCCGCACCGCGAGGTCACCGTCGAGGTCACCTGCGGCGCGGGCCAGGTCAAGCTGGTCGTCCCCCAGGGCTGGGGCGTCCGGATCGACCGGTCGAGCACCAACACCGGGCAGATCGTCAGCAAGGCCCGGACGGAGGCCGAGCCGGGCTCCCCGCTCGTCACCCTGATCGGGCACCCGCGCTCCGGCTACGTCCGGATCAAGCAGGCCCGCCGAGGATGAGGCCGGTCAGCGCAGGACGGCCGGGGTCGGGCCGTCCGGGCGGACGGTGATGCTGTAGGCGTTGCCCCGCGGCACCGACCGGAACTCCAAGCGGCCGAGCGGCAGCAGGAGTTCGAGCAGTGCGGTGGTCTCGCGCAGCGCGAACTGGGTGCCCAGGCAGGCGCGGGCGCCGAGGCCGAACGGGACGTACGCGCCGACGTGGGCGGGGCGGGCGGCGCCGGGGGCGAATCGGGCCGGGTCGAAGCGCAGCGGGTCGGGCCACAGCTCCGGGTCGCGCTGCATCAGGTACGGGCAGACCAGTACGTCGGTGTCGGCGGCGATCCGGTGGCCCTCGACCACGTCGTCCTCGACGGCGTACCGGGGCAGGATCCAGGCGGACGGGTAGAGCCGCAGGGTCTCCTCGACCAGCGCCCTGGGGTCGGCCGTGCGGGCCTCGGGGAAGCGGTCGAGCAGCAGGAACAGCCAGGTGAGGGTGCTGGCGGTGGTCTCGTGCCCGGCGACCAGCAGGGTGACCAGCTCGTCCCGGATCAGCGTGTCGGTGTACTCCGGGTACTGGTCGCCCGCGTCGAGCAGGGTGCGCAGCACGCCGGGTTCGGGGGCGTCGGCGGTGCGGGCGGTCTCGATCGCGGCCTGCGCGACGCGGTCGATCAGCGCGAGGTCGGCCGCGACCGCCCGGCGGGCGTCCGCCGCGTCGCCGGGCAGGGTCGGCATCGCGGCCACCACCCGTTCCACCGCCCGCAGTTCGGCGTCGGTGCGGTCGTCCAGCGGCAGCCCGGTGAGGGCGCGCCACACGGTGTCCAGGGCGAAGCCGCGCATCTCCTCGGCGACGTCGAAGGTCTCGCCGGTGCGCCGGTAGCCCGCCCAGCGCTCGGCGGTGCGGCGGGCGGCGGAGGCGATCCGCTGCTCGTAGCGGCGCATCCCGGTGCCGGTGAACTGGGACTGCAGGAGCCGCCGTTGGCGCTTCCAGGCGTCCCCGGTGGCGGACAGGACGCCGTCGCCGACCAGCATCCGGGCGCGGTGCGGGCGCTTGACGTACCGGTCCGGGTGGCGGCCGAGCACGTGCTGGACGGCGGCCGGGTCGGTGACCAGGACCGTCGGGTGCGGGCCGATCCGGAAGCCGGCCAGGCCGCCGTGGGTGCGCCGGGCGAGGGTCAGCAGGTCGAGCAGGTCGGTGCCGGCGGCGCGCCACCGCTCGACCGCCTCGGGGGCCAACTCGGGTACGGCGCGGGTCTGCTGGATCACCTGGGGCTCCTCGGCTCGGTCGAGTCGACCGTCGGTCACGTCACGGAGCAGGGTAGACGGCTGCGCCGCGATCCGTCCCCTCAAACGGATCGCGGCGCAGCGGCTCGGGTGGTGTCAGGTGTCAGGTGTCAGGTGTCGGGCGTCGGGCGTCAGCCGGTGGGGCCGGTCAGATCGGCTGCCACAGGGCGGGGACGATCGGCGGCTCCCAGCCGACCTGGGCGGTGTGGCCCTGGACGCAGCGGTAGCTGACCCCGTTGTAGGTCACCACGTCGCCCGCCTGGTAGGTGGTGCCGGGCGTCCAGGTGCCGCCCGGGTTGGGCGTCCCGTTGCCCACGACCAGGGAGAAGCTGGTGCTGTGGGTGGCGGAGCCGGCGCCGGTGACGGTGATGCTGTAGGTGCCGGCGGCGGTGGTGGCGGAGGTGCTGATGGCCAGCGTGGACGAGCCGCCGGACTGCACCGAGGACGGGCTCAGCGAGACCGTGACGCCGGCGGGGGCGCCGGTGGCCGTCAGGGTGACGGTCTGGGCGGAGCCGGAGGTGGTGGCGGTGGAGACGGTGGCGCTGGTGGAGTCACCGGGCTTGACGGTGGCGGTGGCCGGGTTCACCGCGAGGGAGAAGTCGTTGGCGGGCGCGGTGCCGCCGACCGAGGTCTTCCAGATGGTGGCGGCCACGCCGTTGGCGCTGCGCTTGAGCGCGGTGGCGTCGATGTTGCCGCTGGTGTCGCAGGACTGGTGGTAGCAGGAGTCGTAGGACTGGCCGGCCTGGCCGCCCCACTTGGCCGCCTGGGCCGAGGTCTTGACGGCGTCCGCGCCGGCCGCGTAACCGGAGGTCGGGATGCCGGCCTGCTGGAAGGAGTAGTCGTCCGAGCGGCCCTGGCCCTCGGTGTTCTCCTCCGGCTGGAGGTTCAGCGAGTCCCAGTACGCCTTCATCGGCGCGGCGGCGCCGGAGGAGATGTTGTTGATGAAGTAGCCGGCGTTGGGCGAGCCGACCATGTCGAAGTTGTAGTAGGCCTTGATCGCGGAGCGCTGGGCGGAGCCGAGCTGGCCGACGTAGAAGTTCGAGCCCTGCAGGCCCTGCTCCTCGCCGGTCCACCAGGCGAACCGGACGTGCCGGCTCATGGTCGGGTTCTGCTGGGCGAGCGCGAGGGCGTTCTCCAGCAGGGTGGCCGAGCCGGAGCCGTTGTCGTTGATGCCGGGGCCGGCCCCGACGCTGTCCAGGTGCGCGCCGAACATGGTGACCTGGTCGGACGGGCCGCCCGGCCAGTCGGCGATCAGGTTGTTGGAGCGGTAGGTGCAGGAGGTGCAGGTCTGCTCGGCGACGGTGTAGCCGGCCGCCTGCAGCTTGGCCTTGAGGTACGCGACCGACTGGGTGTGCCCGGCGCTACCGGCCCGGCGGTTGCCGCCGTTCTGGTCGGCGATGGTGTTCAGCTGGGCCAGGTCGGCCTGGACCTTCGCGACGTCGACGACGGGCGGGGTCCCGGGGTTGGGCGCGCCGCCGCCGACCGTCAGGGTGTACTGGGCGGTGTGGGTGGCCGCGCCGGCGGTGCCGGTGACGGTGATCACGTAGGTGCCCGCGGTGGCCGAGCCGGAGGCCGCGAGGGTCAGCGTGGCCGAGGAGCCGGTCTGCACCGAGGAGGGGGTGATCGTCGCGGTGACCCCGGTCGGGGCGCCCGAGGCGGTCAGGTTGACGGTCTGTGCGGTGCCCGAGGTCACCGCGGTGGAGACCGTCGTGGTGGTCGAGGCGCCGGGCTGGACGGAGCCGGCGGCCGGGCCCAGGTTGAGCGAGAAGTCGTTGGTGCCGGACGGCGTGCAGGTCGGGTCGCCGCTCTGCGCGGGGACGCTGACGGCGTCCCAGGCCGCCTTGGTGCGGTTGTAGAAGGTGCAGCTCGGGTCGAGGTTCTTGGCGGCGGTCAGGGTGGTGGTGCGGTACCGCTTGTAGGTCATGCCGCTGGTCTTGAGCAGCATGCCGCCGTACCAGACCTGGCCGGCCTGCTTCATGCCGATGCCGGTGACCGAGGAGCCGTTGCAGGTCGGGCTGGTCGGCTTGCCGCCGGCGCCGGTGGAGCCGTTGGCCAGCAGGTAGAACCAGTGGTTCAGCGGGCCGGCCGCGGCGTGCACCTCGGTGCTGGGGATGGCGGAGGAGTAGCAGTCCGGGTCGTTGTTGACCAGCGAGGGCTGGTACAGGTTGCGGATCGGGCCCTGGCCGACCAGGTTGATCACCCGGCCGACCTGGTAGTCCGGGTAGTCGTACCCGGCGGGCTCGTTGTTGTACTCCTTGGTGAGCGCGCCGAAGATGTCGCCGGTGCCCTCGCCGAGGCCGTTCTCGTTGTTGGCGCCGCCGGGGGTGTACTGGTCGATGCCGTGGCCGAACTCGTGGCCGACGACGTCCTGGGAGCCGATCCACTCGCCGGCCTGGCTGTGGCCGATCGAGACGGAGCTGCCGTCCCAGTACGCGTTGACGTCGTTCAGGCCGACCTTGATGGGCCAGCTGCGGCCGTTGCCGTCGTGCCCGTTGCGACCGAGCCAGTCGCGGAGCATGTCCCATTCCTTCTGGGCCGCCCACATGGCGTCGGCGCAGCCGGTCTCCTTGGTGGAGGGGTCGCCGTTGCCCCAGGAGTCGGAGGACTTGCGGAACACCTGGCCGGAGCTGTAGTCGGAACAGCTCAGGCCGGGCCGGTTCGGGTCGGAAAGCGAGTACGAGCCGCCGGAGTTGGTGGTGCTGATGGTGAGCGGCGCCGGGCCGTTCCACTTGCTGTTGACGGTGCCGGCCTCGACGTCGTCGTAGCTGTCGACGACCTCGCCGGTGGCGGCGTCCACGAAGACGTGCAGGGTGCTCGGCGCTTTCGCGGTGCGGCCGTTGAGCACCGTCTCCCAGGAGAGCCGGCCGGTGCCGTCCTTGACCCGGACGACCAGGCGGCGCTGGGCCACCGAGTCGACCACGGGCAGCTTGGTGCGGGCGGTCTTCTCCGCGTCGGCGGCGCTGACCTTCGGGGTGGTCGACCCGCCGACCGGCCCGGGGGCGGCCGACTGGGAGGCGTGGACCTTGCCCTGGCCGTCCGCGAGCACCACCGCGTCGCCGCCGACCACCGGGAGGCCGTGGTAACTGCGCTCGTAGGAGACGGAGTAGAGGCCGCCGAGCCACGGGGTGACGGATCGGCGCTCGTAGGTCTCGTCGGGGCCCTTGGCCAGCGAGTCCAGGCCGGCCGCGGTGGCCGCGTCGGCGGCGTTCACGGCGGCGGCGAGGGCGCTGGGCGGGGCCGGTGCGGGTGGGGGCGCGGCGGTGGCCGGCCCGGCGGTGGCGGCTATGGTGCCGACCAGAAGCGTCAGGGTGGTCGCCGTGGTGAGCAACCGTCCCGCGGAAACTCTGCGTTGCATCGAGGCTCCTCGAACGTGGGGGTCCTCGACCGCGGACGGCATGCCGGAGCCACCGCGGGCCGCTCAGGGGGACGGCCGTGCGGGCCGTCCGCGCTCGGGTGCCCGAACCCTCACATGGCGTCATGCCCGGGTCAATGGCTGGTGCGGGCGATGCATAGGGTTGGCAAATTCCGTCAAGCTGCGCTTTTGTCCGAGTGGTTGAGACCTGATCAAGAATTGGTCGAGACCATGTCATGTACGGATCGCGCGCCATCCAGTACCGTCCTGATCGTGGAGCGGAACCGAACGGGCCCCGGGTCGCGGGCGCCCCGGCCGGGCGGCCGGGAGGCGGACGCCTGGCGGGAGTTCGGCGCCCTGCTGCGGCACTGGCGGCGCCGGGCCGGACTGACCCAGGCCCAGCTGGGCGCCGGCCTCGGCTACGACCACACCGCGGTCAGCAAGATCGAGCACGGCGCCCGCCGGGTCACCCCGAGGACCGCCGACCGGGCCGAGGAACTGCTGCGCGCGGGCGGTGAGTTGCGGGCCGCCTGCCTGCGGGCGGAACGGGCCGGGCTGCCCGCGCTGGACCCGCTCGCCCCCGGACTGCTGCGGGCCCCGCTGCCGGACGGGCCGCTGCCGCCCGCCGGCTCCGGCGCCGCCCAGGACACCGGCCGGGCCGCGCCGCTCCACCCGCCGGGCCGACTGCCGGACTACGGACTGCTCTGCCCGCTGCACGACGCCGAGGGCTGCGACGTCCCCGGTCCGGCCGAAGTCGCCGCCCTGCACGCCGAGTTCTGCGAGGCCGACCCGGACGCCGCGGCGCCGCTGGACGCCGACACGGCGCACGCCCTGGCCGCCCGGCTCGCCGCCCAGCTGCGGGCCGGCGAGACCGGCGGCCGGCCCGGGCTGGTGGTCGCCGTCGAACGCACCCTGCGCGCGGTGCTCGCCCGGCTCGCCGTCGCCCCCGCCGCGCAGCGCCGCCCGCTGGCCCGGCTGGCCGCCGAACACGCCCACGCGGCCGGCGCGCTGCGGATGCAGGACGGCCGCAACGCCACCGCGATGGCCTGCTTCGACCGCGCCCTCAGCTGGGCCGAACTCGCCGGGGACCAGGCCACCTCGGTCGGCACGCTCAGCGACCTCAGCACCCTGGCCCGGCTCGACGGCGACCCGGCCACCGCCCTCGGCTACGCCCGCGAGATCGCCCGGGCGGCGCCGGGCCGGCACTGGGCCGGCGCGATGGGGCGGATCGGCCGGGCCCGCGCGCACGCGCTGACCGGGGACGTCCGGGGCACCCTGCGGCACATCGACCGGGCCCGGCAGCACGTGGAGCACATCGGCACCCGGGACGAGGCGGACGCGCCCTGGCTGACCATCGCCTCGATGCGGATGCGGGTCGAGGCCGCGGCCGCCGCCGCCCTGCGCGACCTCGCCGCCGCGGTGGACGACCCACGGCTGGCCCGGCGCGCCCTGGCCGCCGCCGAGACCGCGCTGGAGCTGCTCGGCCCGGCCCAACTCCCGGCCAGCCGCCTGCTGTTCACCGTCCGGGTGGCCGACTGCCACGCCTGCGCGCACGATCCGCAGGCGGCCCTCGACCTGCTCCGCCCCGCCCTGGAGGCCGGGCCGGTGACCGGCCTGCCCGCGCTGGTCGGGTACGAGCTGCGCGGCCTGCGCGAGCGGCTGGCCGCCGCCCGCTGAGCTCCGATTTCCCGACGGCCGGTCGGCTCAGTCGGCGAGCCCGGCGGCCCGCAGCCGGCGCTCCACCTCCGGCCACTCCGGGGCGACCGGTGCGGTGGCCCGCCGGCCGACCTCCCTGTCCTTGAAGCCGCTGGACGTCGAGATGCACACCAGCGGTCCGTCGTCCGGGAGTTCCGCCGCGTCGAGGCTGCGCAGACCGGCCAGTCCGGCAGCGGCGGACAGCTCCGCCCACAGGCCGTTGCGGGCCAGCTCCGCACGGGCCTCGGCGAGCTGCCGGTCGGACAGGGTGAGCGCCCGGCCGCCGCTCTCGCGCAGCGCGACCACGCCCCGGTAGCCGCCCACCGGCGAGGCGATCGAGTACGCCGAGGTCGCCCCGACCTCCACCCGGGCGGCCGGTACCCCGCGGCCGATCGCGGTGGCCAGCGGCGCGCCCGCCGCCGACTCGCAGGAGTGGATCCGCGGCACCCGGTCCGCCAGGCCCAGGCGGTGCAGCTCGGTGAAGCCCTTCCACACGCCGTACAGCAGCTCGCCGTAGCCGGTCGGCACGAACACCGCGGCCGGCGTGCCCACGTCCTGGAAGATCTCGTACGCCACCGTCTTGTAGCCCTCGGGCCCGTACGGGTGCCCGGTGTGGGTGGCGGTCAGGTTGCTGACCGGGTGCAGCCCGTACCGCTCGACGGCCTGGCGCATCAGCGGCCAGCGCGCCTCCCACGGCACCGGGAGCACCACCGCGCCGTAGGCGGTGAGGAAGGAGTCGACGGCGGGCGGCAGGTCGGGCCCGGCGAAGACCACGCAGCGCAGCCCGGCGCGGGCCGCGTAGGCGGCCGCCGAGGCGCCGTGGTTGCCGGAGGAGGCCACCGCGATGCCGCGGGCGCCGACCGCCAGGGCGGCGCTGGTGGTGCAGCGGTTGAGCCGGTCCTTGTGGCTCCAGGTCGGGTTGCGGGACTCGTCCTTGACGTGGACGCCCGGCGCGATCTCGACCAGCGGGGTGGCGCCCTCGCCGAGGCCGGGGGCGAGCAGCGGCGGCAGCAGCGGGGCCCAGCGCTCCAGGCCGGTGCGGGCGGCGGCCGGGGCGAACAGGGCGGCGGTGTCCACCTTGTCGTAGGCGTAGTCGAGTTCGAGCGGGTAGGCGACGTCCTCGGTGCCGGTGCGCGGGCAGCCGGTGGTCAGCGGGGGCAGCAGCGGGTAGTCGAGGGCGGGGTCGCCGAGCGAACGCTGGGCGGTGGCGAGGGAGTCCGGCGTGAGCAGCATGTAAGGATCGTAGTGCTAGGGAGGGTGCTACCTGAAGGGCTTTCCGCGAATGATCGCCGGTGCCCCGCCCGGGTCGGACGGGGCACCGGCGCCGTCGCGTCAGCGCTGTCGGGTCACGGCTGCCGCGTCACCGGTGGGACGGGAACTGCACCACCTGCTGGTAGGTCGGGCGGTTCTGCCAGGTGCTCGCCGCGTCCGTGACGCCGCCCAGCGGGCGCTGGACGATCGAGTCGGCGCACCACTGGTCGCCCGCCCCGCACCCCGCGTCGCCCGGGTAGACCTGGGCGGAGGTCTGGGCGGCCGCCTTCGTGAGGGTGTCCAGCAGGACGCCCCGGCAGGCCGCCAGGTCGCCGCCGCCGCAGAACGGGCGGGCCGGCGGCCCCGCCACCGGATCGCCGAGCACGCCGCGCAGGTCCTTGTCGAGGTAGCTCCACCAGCCGTACTGGAAGGCCGAACCCCGGTGCGGCGACGACTCGTTGACGCTCACCGGGCCGCCGGAGACCGGGCCGCTCTGCCCGCCCGAGGGGGACTCGTTGATCTGCAGCGCGCCGGTCAGCGCGGTGAACAGCGGATCACCGAGCCCCGGCCGCATCACGCCCTCGGCCACCAGCGGCCACCAGGCGTCCATCACCCGGATCGCGTCCGCGTCCGCGTAGGCGTGGCTGCCGGGCGAGGTCTCCTTCCGCTGGGCGCCGTCCGCCAGCCAGCCCTCCAGCCGCTGCAGGGCGGCGAGCGCGCCCGGGTCGGTGACCGGGGCGCTGCGCAGCACCCGGATCAGGTCGGGCAGCACGTCCTCGGCCCGCAGGTCGGCCAGCGCCGCGCCCTCCATGGCCTGGGTCAGCGAGACCCGGCTCGCCTTCCCGCCGTTCCTGAGCAGCGCCTTGACCCGGTCGTCCAGCAGGTTCGCGCGGTGCACCGAGCCGTTGCCGAAGCCGGCCGAGGTGAACCCGGCGGCCTGCTTGTTGTTCCACGAGACGTAGTAGTCCTGGTCGACGGACTGCGGGTGCTCGGCGGCCGGGGTGTACCGGGCGGTGTTCGTCGCCGGGTCGAAGTCGGCCCACTCGTAGGCGGGCCGGGCCAGGACCGGCAGCCCGCCGTCGACCCCGGCGGCGCGCACCGGGTTGGTGCCGGAGTTGTAGTAGGCGATGTGGGCGGAGTCGGCGTAGAACCAGTTGAAGGTGTAGTTGATGTCCTGCGCCGCCTGCTGGAAGCTCGCCGGATCGTGCACCGCGCCCGGGTCGTTCAACTCCTGGAAGCCGATGATGGAGTCGGCCTCGTGCCGGTAGGTCGAGCGCAGCGAGGTGAACGCGACGGGCGCGCCGCCGACCGTGCCGCGGGCCGTCACCAGGCCGTAGTTGGAGCGGCGCATCACCAGGGTGTAGGAGCCGGCCGGGGTGTTGTCGGCGGTGGTCGGCGCCCACGCGTCCTTGCGTTCCAGCCGGTCGAAGGGCAGGCAACTGCCGTGCCAGAGGTAGAAGTCGGCGGCGGTGGTGACCGGCGAGCCGTCCGTGGTGCACAGCGGGACGGCGTAGGTGTCGGTGATGTCCTGCCCGGCCGAGGTGGCGCTCCACGCGTAGTCCTGGCCGCGGCCGAGCTGCACGTAGAAGCTGAGCCCGGCGAAGGCGGCGCCGCGGGCGCTGATCCCGGGCCCCTGGATCTCCTCCAGCATCAGCAGCTGCGGGGCGAAGTAGCCGGTCTGCGGGCCGAACACGGCCACCGGGTGGCCGTCGTCGGTGTGCGCGCCCGACACCAGCAGGGCGTTGGACATGCCGTGCTTCGCGGTGAGCAGGTTCCCGGGCAGCACGCCGGGCGCGGCGGTGGCCGCCGTGCCGGCCGAGCCGGTGGCGTCGTACACCAGGCGCTCGGGGACGACCGAGCCCGGGTCGGGCACCGCCTCGCCCTGCGGGTGGTCCGGCACGGTCCCGTACGGGAACTGCTGGCCGTCGTGCAGGGTCCGCACGGCCTCCGGGTCGTCGGCCTCGCGCAGCGACTTCCACAGCGCGTCCCCGGCGTCCTTGCCGTAGGCGGCCTCGGCCGCCGACTTGACCTGGGCGGAGGCGAGTTCACCGCCGCCGCCGGCGCCGAACAGCGCGCCGACCACCGAGGCGAGGGCGACCAGGTCGGTCAGCTTGAACGGCTCGATCGACCCGGCGTTGGTGATCGCGTCGATGTGCCCGGTGAGGTCGTACTCGCCGGGGAACGTCCGGGCGTTGTAGGCCTGTTGGGCGTACTGGTTGACGCCGTCGAGGTAGGCGTTCGCGTCCGCGAGCGCCTGGGTGGCCCGGCCGCCGCGCGCCGCCAGGACGTCGATCTGCTGCTGCAGCTCGGCCTCGGTGTACGGCGCGGTCTGCCAGAAGCTCTGCTCCAGCTGCCGGTTGGCGCCCGCGCCGCCCGCGAAGCCGGACAGCTGGCCGCGGCCGACGTGCCGGAACAGGTCCATCACCCACAGCCGGTCCTGCGCGGCGGCGTAGCCCGCGCCGAACTCGGTGCCGTAGCGGGTGGTGCCGGTGATGTGCGGGATGCCGGCGGCCTTGTCGCGCACGATGGTGACGTCCGGGCGCGGGCTGGTGGTGCCGGCCACCTGGTCGGCGGGGACGCCGAAGGACGCGTCGTTGAAGAAGCCGCGCAGCCCGGCCTCGGTCAGCCCCGGGTAGCCGGAGGCGAGGGCGGCGTACGGGCCGAGCTGGTCGTCGGTGTGGGCGGGGCGGGAGCCGAACATCCGGTTCAGCAGGATCTCGGCGAGGGTGGCGTTGCCGTTCTCGCCGGGCGGCAGGATGTCGGCGCAGCGGGCGGCGCAGTAGTCGGGGGCGGCGGTCGTGGTGGTCGCGCTCGGCGCGGCGGCGGCGGTGGGGGCCGCGGTCGCGAACAGGGCCGCCGCGAGGGCGGCGGCCGGGAACCGGAGGGGGTGGGGGCGTAGGCGCATGGCGTGCTCCTCCGTCGAAGCCACGGGGGACCCGACGGTAGGGGCGCTACTGGCCGGTTGGCTAGTGGCGTGCATGCCATTGCCGCCCCGGGGGACCCGGACTGACGGACCGTGGTGGCCGGTGGGGCGGGCGGTGTCAGTGGGGTCGGCTATGGTCGGCCGCGTCGATGGAGGATCACCTGCCGGACGGCGGGGGGAGGAGGGCGCGGCCATGGGGACCGACACGAAGACGACGACGGGTGCGGCGGGCACCGGCGGGCGGCCGCTGCCCGCCGGGCTCACCCACGAGCCCAGCCGGGAGTTCCTGGCCGAGCGCTACACGCTGGAGGGCAGCGTCCTCGCGTACCTGGACTTCGAGGCGCTGCGGGCCGAGGAGCTGCGCACCGTCGCGTCCTGGTACGAGGACGTCACGGTCGAGGGCGCCGACCGCCTGTTCGTGCTCGGCGAGACGTGCTACGACGCCGCGGACTGCTGGGCCCCCGCCGCGGTGGTGCTGGACGGCGCGGACGGGCAGGTGTACCTCGGCTGCCCGGACGGCTCCGGCGGGCTCGACCGGGAGCCGCTCGCCAGCAGCCTGCCGATGCTGTTCGAGCTGTGCGGCTTCGTCGAGGGCGTCTCCGGCCTGGCCGAGCAGACCCGGGACCCGGAGGCCGAGAACCACATCCGGCGCGGGCCGCTCACCCACCCGGTCATCGCCCGGCTCGTCGGCGAGCAGATGCGCGAGACCGACCCGGACCTGTTCCGGCGCACGGACGACCGGCCCGCGCACTGGGAGACGGCGCTGCTGGTGCGCACGCTCGCCTTCGGCGCCAGGCCGGGCGGCCCGGACGGCCTCGCGTACGTCATCGACCCGCTGCTGGTCGAGGACCTGGCCGAGCTGACCGGCGGCGAGGTGCGCCGCTTCACGGAGGACGAGCTGCCCGCCCGGCTCAGCCACCCGGCGACGCGTCGGCTGCTGCTCACCTGCGGGCTGCCCGTCGCCCCGCGCTGCATGCTCGACGTCGACCCGGAGGGCCCGCTCACCACCATGGCGGAGGACTACCCGGAGGGCTACCCGGCGGACGGCGACGGGGAGGAGGCCAGCGTGCGCCCCCACCAGGCGGGCTTCCTGAACCTCGCCGGCTGGACGTACGACCTCGTGGTGGCCCTCGACGGCGCCACCGGGCGGGTCGAACTGCCCGACTGGGCCGACGAGGAGGAGCCCACCGCCTACCTGCACCGCGACCTCTCCGCGCTGCTCTACACGCTGTGGACGTACGAGCGGCTGCGCGCCGAGCGCAGGCGGTGGGACGAGGAGGAGGACACGGCGGGCTGGACGCTCTTCGACCCGACCGAACTCCTCGACGGCGTGGCCGAGGAGACGCTGCGCGAGCTCGACCCGGAGGCCTGGGACACCGACGCCCACTTCTGGCCGATGCTCGCCGACGACGGCCACATGGGCCGCCTGCTGGAGTGACCCCGGCGGGGGAGCGGGTGGGCCCGGCGATGTACATCCCTGGGCCCACCACCCCGGCGGAGTGCATCCGGTGGGTGGATGATCCGGAGCCCCGGCGCGTGACAGCGTTCCGGGTGGGCCGCCGCACGAGCCCGACCCCGGCCGGGGGTCGGTCGGTGCGGCCCGGTTCCGTTCAGCAGACCCAGGGAGGGGCCGTGACGAGCACACCGTTCACCGACCGGCGGAGCACCATGACGCGACGTCGGATGCTGGGAGCCGGCGTCAGAGTCGGAGCCGGAGCCGCGTTGGCGGCCGGCGCGGCCGGGGCGGCCCTGCCGCTCGGCCTCGCGGCGCCGGCCCGGGCGGACTCGGCCGGCACCGGAGCCGCGGGCACGGCGGGCTCGGCGGGCTCGGCGGGCTCGACCGGCCCGGTGCGGCCCACGCTGCCCGCGCCGACCGGGCCGTACCCGGTGGGCACGGTCGAGCTGCACCTGGTCGACACCACCCGGCCGGACCCGGTCGCGGGCCCCGGCAAGCACCGCGAGCTGATGGCGAGCGTCTGGTACCCCGCCCGGGAGGTCGAGCGCGACGCCGCCGAGCGCTACCCGGTGGCGCCCTGGGTGCCCGCCGGCACGATGGCCGCGCTGATGGCCTCGCTGGGTGTTCCGGCGGGCCTCGTCGAGGCGCCGCTCACGGCGGGCCGCCAGGGCGCCCCGGTCCGCCGGTCGGGCCGGCCGCGGCCGGTCGTCCTGTACTCGCACGGCGCGCACAGCTACCGCGCCGACCACACCGTCATGGTGCAGGAACTCGCCAGCCACGGCTACGTGGTGGTGACGCTGGACCACACCTACGACGCCGTCACCGAGTTCCCGGACGGCCGGGTGCTCACCCCGCTGCACGACCGGAACCACCAGATGGGCCCGGCCGACTTCGCCGACGACATCCGCTACCTCCTCGACCGGATCGAGGAGTTGGCCGCCGGACACAACCCCGACGCGGACGGCCGACCGCTGCCCGAGGGCCTGAGCGAGGCGATCGACCCGCGCCGGATCGGCATGTTCGGCTGGTCCAAGGGCGGGACGGCCACCGCCCGCCTGATGCTCGCCGACCGGCGGGTGCTGGCCGGGCTGAGCCTCGACGGCCCGATGCTGCCCGACATCACCGACGACCTCGACCGGCCGTTCATGCTGATGACGGCCGTGAACACCCCCGCCGCCTCGCCCAGCGTGGCCGGCTTCTGGTCCCACCTGCGCGGCTGGCGGCTCGCCGTCCAGGCCGAGGGCGCGGCCCACCCGTCCTACGGCGACACCCAGGTGCTGGTCCCGCAGCTGGCCAAGGTGGTCGGGATGAGCGACGAGGACCTGCGCGACTGGACCGGCACCCTGGACCCGGCCCGCGCCGTCCGCATCCAGCAGGCCTACCCGCTCGCCTTCTTCGACCTCCACCTCCGGCACCGCCGAGGCCACCTGCTGGACGGCCCGTCCCGGGCCTTCCCGGAGGTGCGCTTCCTGCCGTGACGGCGGGGGCCTGCCGGTGCGGCCGCGCGCCACGAGGGGTGCGCGCGGCCGCGCCGACCGGCTTCAGTGTGGCTGGTCGGCGGCGGCCCGACGCAGGGACTTGACGAGCAGACTGCCCGGGTAGGCCGCGAACTCCGGGTACCGGCGCCGGTAGTAGCAGGCCCAGTAGCTCACCACGCGGCGCTCGGTCCGGCCGAAGAAGCGCGGGTTGCGGGCGATGAAGTCCCCGTAGAGCCGCCGGTGGGCGGAGGCCGGGTCGGCGAGGCCGGGCAGGCCACCCCGGACGGCTTCCAGGATCTCCAGGACGTACTCGCCGACCAGCTGGAGCACGAACGGGACGACCCAGGGCTCGGTGGAGCCGAGCACCTGCTCCAGGTGGCGCTGGCGGACCCGCCCGTCACTGTTCCGGGTGTACAGGCAGTGCAGGATCGCCCGCTGTGTCCCGGTGAGGGACCGCTCCGGGGCGCCGGGCGGCTCGGGGAGGTGGATCCGGTACGGGATGGCGACGCGCTCGCCGCACACCTCGACCGAGAACGGCTCCATGGACGCGTACGTGGGGCTCGGGATCCTGGCGGCGACCGCCCGCACGTCCTCCGCGAGGTGGGCCGGGAACGCCGCCACCAGCTCGGCGAAGGCCTCGGGCGCGGTGGGGGGATTCTGCACAGCGGGAGCGTAGAGGACGTGGCCTCCGCCCGTGGGAGCGGCCCCGGCGCCGGGGCCGCTCCCACGGCAGGGGCCGGTCCTACGCGGTGGCCGGGGTGAGGACCGCGAACAGGCCCCGGGCGCGGGTGCCGTCCGGGAGCTGCCAGGCGCCGGCGAGGTGGCCGGTGGCGTGCGACGGCGGGAGCGCGTCGCCGTCCTCGGCGGGGCGCAGGACACGGCGCAGGCGCAGGGTGCCGCCGTCCGGGGCGGTCAGCGCGGTGCCGTCCCGGTCGTCGGTGGCCCGCGTGGCCCCGATGGCCCCGGCGGCCCCGGCGGTCGGGGTGCCGGTGAGGCCGCGGCCGCGGTAGGAGCGGGTGACCTCGCGGCACGGGGTGTCGGAGGCGTTCTGGTCCTGGGCCGGCGCCCGGCCCTCGATCAGGGCGAGCAACTCGGCGACCAGCACCGGGTCCTGGCAGCCGTCGTAGGCCCAGCGCCGCCCGAGCACCCCGTGCTCCATGGTGCCGACGAGGGCGTGCTCCGCGCCGTCCAGCGGGGCGCCGCGGTAGCTGAACGGCACCAGGTAGGTGACCGGCTCGGCGCCGGAGCCGTCGGTGACCGCCAGGAACTCGATCCCGACCTCGCCCTGCGGGTCGTCCAGCCGGAAGCCGCCGGCCTTGGCGAGCTCCGGCCCGCCCGCGCCGCCGCCGACGTACCAGCGGCGGGTGGGCAGCCAGGCGGTGAGCAACTCGAGCTTGGTGGGCCTGAGTTCGGTCTGGTGGATGACGGCCATGCCGGGGGTTCTCCTCCGTTGAGCTGGAGCTGCGGGTCGGGCGGTGCAGCTGATCGGGCGGTGCAGCTGATCAGGCGGTGCAGCTGACACCCTCTCATCGGCGCGCGCGGCCCCGGTCGTCCGGGGCGTCCGGGGGCCGTCTCACGGCAGGCGGCGGCCGAGCCGTGCCGCGGCCGCGGCGGCGTCGGTGCGGGGCGCCCGCGGGGCCAGGTCGGCGAGCAGGTGCCGCAGCCGGTCGCGGATCGGGCCCGGGCTGTCGGCCACCGAGCCGGTGAGGACCAGCGGCCGGCCGGGTACGGCGGTGGCGCGGACCAGGGCCGCCAGGTGGTCGGCGGCGGCGTGCGCCACGGCGAGCGCGGCGGGGTCGCCGCCGGCCGCGAGCCGGGAGACCAGCGGGGCGAGCGCGGCGAGTCGGCGTGGGGGCCCGGCGTAGGCCCAGCGGAGCAGGTCCTCGGGCGAGTCGGCGGCGCAGTGCGCGCGGACGGCGGCGCCGAGTGCGCCGCCCGGGTCGGCGTGGGCGTGCCGGAGGGCCTCGCGGCCGAGCCAGAAGCCGCCGCCCTCGTCGCCGAGCAGCCAGCCGAGTCCGCCGCTGCGCGCCGTCGTGCGCCAGCCGTCGAGGCGGACGCAGATCGTGCCCGTGCCGGCGATCAGCACCGTGCCGCAGCCGTCGTCGACGCCGCCGGAGGCGAGGGCGGGCACGGCGTCGGGCACCAGGCGCACCGGGCAGCGGAGCCGGCAGGCCGTCCGGAAGCGCGCGGCGAAGGCGTCCGGATCGGCGAGGGCGGGGAGCCCGGCGAGCCCGACCAGGCAGGAGGCGACCGCGCCGGGCCCGTACGGTCCGAGCGCGGCCGCGACGGCCTCGGCCAGCCGGGCCTGCGCGTGCTCGGCGCCCTCCCCGGCGGGGTTGGCGCCGGGGGCCTCGCCGCGCCCGAGGACGGTGCCCGCGGCGTCGACGACGGCGGCGCGGGTGAGGCTGCCGCCCGCGTCGACGCCGAGGTGGAGCGCGCTCATCGGCAGGCCCTACGCGGGGTCGGACGCGGCCTGGCAGGAGCGCAGGTCGGCCAGGGCCTCGGCGGCCGTCGCCGGGGCGAAGGGCCGGAGGACGGTCGAGACGAAGGAGCGGAGGCGGGGGAACCTCGTGCCGTCCTCGGTCAGCGACCACGCGTGGTGGGTACGGGCGGTCATCGGCCGGTCCGTGGGGCTGATGCCCTGCCAGGCGAAGTCGATCGCGAGGTCGTAGCGGTCCGCAACGGGCCGGGAGAGCTTCCAGCCGGTGATGGTGTGGGAGGTGACGTCCATGGCGCGGGCCGTGGCGTCGTGCCCGGCGCCGGACTCGGTCAGGGCCGCCCGCAGTTCGGCGAGGGCTCGGGCTTCCGGGGCGGCGTCGGACACGGAGTGCTCCACGAGGATCGGGGACCGGGGATCGGGGACCGGGGCCGGCGGCCGGGCGTCGGCGCGGCCGCTTCCCGGGAGCCTACGGCGCCGAGGAGCGATCGGTGCGGAGGCACCCGGACGGCCCGGTCGGTCGTCCAGGTGCGGCCCCGGTGTCAGCCGGTCCCCGGGGCGAAGCGGGTGACGAGCGGGTGCGCCATCGGCGGTCCGTGCGGCCGCTGCTGGTGCGGAAGGGGGCGCACGGACCGGCGCGCGTTCTCGGCGCGCGTGATCGGAACGCGCCCTTCCGTGCTACGTCCGACAATCCGTCAAAGTTCCCGATTCGGGCGCGAAGTTGTGTGACGTGCCTTTAAGATTCCGTTAATCAACGGCGGCTTTCCGCCACTTCGCGAACTCCTTTGCGGGATCCGGGCGGTAGGCCCAACGCGGTCATGAGAGCAGGGATGACGACTACGGACGAACAGGAGAACGGCGCCGCGCGCCGGCCGGAGCGGCGGGCGGGCTTACCCGGCCGTCGCGCCGCGGCCCGGGTGGCGGCGCTCGCGGTCGGCATAGCCGGCTGCTCGCTCGCGGCGGCCCCGGCGGCCTTCCCGCAGAGCGGCGACGGGTCGGTCACGGTCAAGGTGGTGCGGGCCGTGGACGCGAGCGGGGTGTGGACGCCCGGACTGGAGCCGGGCATGGGGGGCGTGGAGGTGGCCCTCACGGACGACGCCGGGGCGGGGATCGAGGGGGTGACGGCGGCCGATGGCACGGTGACGCTGTCGCCGGCCGGATCGAAGCTCACCGGCGGCAAGTACCGGGTGCAGGTCATGAACCCGAAGCCGGGGGTGCTGTTCCCGGCCTTCGCCTCCCGCCAGGGGCTGGCCGGAAAGCCCTACCAGCTGTCCAGCAACGAGGAGTTCGTCGACCTCTCCGGCGGCAAGGACGAGAAGTACACCACCGGCCTGTGGAACCCGGGGGACTACTGCCAGAAGAACGCGACCCTGGTGACGACCTGCCAGCACCCTCCCCGCGAGGGCAAGTCGGCGCGCTCGCTGGTCTCGTTCCCGTACGACACGCGCGGCCAGGACGGTGTCGACGCCCACGTCACGAACATCGCGACGGACGCGGAGACCGGCAACCTCTACGGCATCGCCTGGAACCGGGCCGACAAGCGGGTGTTCTCCGCCGCCGAGGCCAAGCGCACCACCGACTACGGCCCGGGCGGGCCCGGTGGGATCTACGTCACCGACCCGGCGACGAAGACCACCGCGCTGTGGACGACCGTCCCCAACGCCGGTGACACGAAGCACGGTTCGGGCACCGACGAGGGCTTCCTGGCGGCGCCCGGCAAGGAGAGCCTGGGCGGGATCAAGGTCACCGACGACGGCAAGGACCTGTTCGTCGTCAACCTCAACGACCGGAAGCTGTACCGGTACGACGCGAGCGCGGCGACCGCGGCCGCGCCGAAGGCCGCGTACCCGATCCCCGACCCGGGCTGCCCGGCGGCCGGGGACTGGCGGCCGTTCGGCCTCGGACTGCAGGACGGCGTCGGCTACTTGGGCGGCGTGTGCTCGGGCGAGTCGACGGGCAAGGCGGCCGACCTGCGGGCGGTCGTGCTGCCCTTCGACCTGGGCACCGGCGCGTTCCAGAAGCCGGTGCTGGACCAGCGCCTGGACTACAAGCGCGGCTCCACGACCGGCGCCGGCAACCCCTGCGACGGCGCCGGCTGGTTCCCCTGGCAGGACACCTTCCCGGCCACCCAGAACGGCACCAGCTGCGCCACCGGCTACATCGCCAACCCGGAACCGCAGATCGGCGAGATCGGCTTCGAGACCGACGGCTCGATGCTGGTCGCCTTCCGCGACCGCTTCGGCGACATGTCGGCGGCCGACCCGACCGGTGCCTCGATGGCCCGGGTGCTGCCCGGCGGCGACCTCGACAAGGCCTGCCTGTCGGGCGGTTCGTACGTGCTGGACACCAACGGCGGCTGCGCGCTGCCCGGTGGGCCCGGCCGGTTCTTCGACACCAGCAGCCTGGTCGGGCACCGCAACGCCGGTATGGCCGGGATGGCGCTCTCGAGGGTCGAGAACACCATCGCGCTCTCCGGGTTCGACCCGAACAACGCGGCGTTCGGCTACGGCACGATGTTCGTCCAGCGGGACGGCAAGCGCGACCCGAAGTACGGGCTGCAGCTGAACCCGCCGTACCAGACGGGGACGTACCCGCCGTTCGGCAAGGGCGCCTCGATGGGCGACCTCGAAGCGCTGTGCGACCAGGCGCCGCTGCAGATCGGCAACCGGGTCTGGTACGACCCGGAGCGCAAGGGCCTGCAGAGCCCGAGCCAGCGTCCGGTGGAGGGTGCGACCGTCCACCTCTACGACGAGTCGGGCAAGCTGGTCGGCACGACGAAGACGACGGCCCGCGGCGAGTACTACTTCGACGACTCGAACGTCGACGGCGGACTCAAGCCGAGGGCCAAGTACACCGTCAAGCTGGACAATCCGGCGGACTACGCCAAGGGCGGGCCGCTCTACCAGTGGGTGCCCACGGAGGCGAACGTCGGCGAGAACCACTTCGTCGACTCCAAGGGCGTCGTACCGGCCGGCGGGAAGTACCCGGAGAAGGCGCTGACCACCGGCGGGCCGGGCGAGAACAACCACACCTACGACTTCGGCTTCCGCCAGCAGGAGGGCGTCCTCCGGCTGCTGAAGCACGACCAGGACGGCAAGCCGCTGGCCGGCGCGAAGTTCCAGCTGTGGAAGGACTCCAACGGGACGGACGGCCTCCAGCCGACCGGCGACAAACCCGACACCAAGGTCGGCGACCCCTGCACCACCGGGGCGGACGGCCTCTGCCGGGGCAGCGGACTGCCGGGGACGTACTACTGGCAGGAGCTGAGCCCGCCCGCGGGTTACGCGGCGCCGGACTCCACGGTCTTCGGGCCGCTGGTGCTGACGCCGGACAACCTGGAGGCGGGGGCCGAGGTGACGGCCGTCAACCGGCTGATCCCGACGCCCACTCCCACTCCCACGCCCACCCCGACGCCGACGCCGACCCCGACGCCGGAACCGACCACCCCGACCACCCCGGCACCCCCGGTCGAACCGGCTCCGCAGGCGCCCGCGCCCGGCGGTCGCCTGCCTAACACCGGGGCGGGCGAGGGGGTTCCGATGGCGCTGGCGGGTGCCGTGGCCTTCACCGGCCTCGGCACGGTCCTGCTGGCCGTGTCCCGCAGGCGCCGCTCCCAGCGCCGCTGAACGGGCGGACGGCCGGACCCGGTGCAAGCTGATCGGGTCTGACCGAGGCCGACCGACCCCGCTCGGGCGGGTTCCCGGACCACCGGTCCGGGAACCCGCCCGAGTGCTGTGCGCGCCCGTGCCCCGCCCGAACGTCGAGACCCGTACGACCCCTGAGGAAAGGCACGTCCATGGCCAAGCCCCCGAAGCCGAGCGCGAAGCAGGATCCGAAGCCCCGCGCGACGCCGAGTGCTGCGCCGAAGCCGAAGCCGAAGTCCAGCGCGACGCCGAAGCCGGGCGCTGCGCCGAAGCCGGGCGCGGCGTCGGCGCCGACGAAGAAGTCGGCCGCCGACCGGGCCCGGCCGCGCCGGCGCCGCCGCTGGCTCGGGGCGCTGGTCGCGGTCGCGGTGTGCGGCGGCGCGGCGGGCGGGCTGGCCGTCTACCGGACGGTCTCCGACGAGGCGGGTGAGCGCCCGGTGACGGTCGACGAGGCCTCCCGGCTCGCGCTGTCCCGGCTGAACCTCTACCAGGCCAGCCCGGTGGCCGTCACCCTCACCGCCGACGAGGGCAGCGGGGTGCGGATCCAGGTGACGGGCGTCCTGGACTACCGCACCCACCACGGCGTCGGCAGCTACCGGATCACCGGCCCCGGTGGCGCGACCCCGCCCGCCCGGCAGGCCGGGCCGGCCGTCGAGCCATCGACCGGGAGCACGGCCGGAACCACGGCCGGAACCACGCCCGGCCCGCGCACCGACGAGGGTCTGATCGTCTGGGACACCGGCGGCCTCGGCCTGGCCCCCGCGCCGGCCGGGGTGCCGGGGCAGCCCTGGGAGCAGGCCGAGCACGTGCCCCGGCCCGGCTGGTCCCCGCGCTCCTACACCACGGACCCGCTCGACGCCGGCCTCCAACTGCTCGTCCAGCTCGGCGCGGACCGGCCCGACAACCCGCTGCTGCTGGCCCAGTCCGGCGCCCGCTGGCTCGGCCGGGACCGGATCGACGGGCGCGACTACGACCGCTTCGCGGGCCCGCGCGCCCAGGGCTCGGCCCCGGACGGCGGCCGCTCCCCGCTCACCTACTGGCTGGACGGCGACGGCGGCCTGCGCCGGGTCACCATGCGGATGGCGGGCCTGGGCACCCCGACCTCGATCGACTTCGGCGGGCGCGACGCCGCCGCGAAGCTCCCGGAGGCGCCGTGGGTGGCGGGCTGACCCTCCGTCGGTCCGGGCTCAGTCGGCGGCGGCGTCCGCGTCCGCCTCGTCGGGGGCGTCGCTGAGCCCCAGCCGCAGGTGCTCGATGTGGTAGACGGCCTGGTCGAGCAGCGCCGCCACGTGGTTGTCGTACAGCGCGTAGACGACCGAGCGGCCGTTGCGCTGCCCGACGACCAGGCCGAGGTTGCGCAGCAGCCGCAGCTGGTGCGAGCAGGCGGACTGCTCCAGGCCGACCTCGGCTGCCAGTTCGGTGGCGGCGCAGGGCCCTTCGCGCAGTCGGGAGAGGATCAGCAGGCGCGAGGGGGTGGCCAGGGCCTGCAGGGTGGTGGCCACCCGGGCGGCGCTGACGGCGTCCAGGCGGGTGTGCGGGACGGCGATCGAGGGGGCGGCTCCATGACCCATGTCGCCAATACTACAACTCATGCATGAAGGAGCGTTCATATGTTCATGTATGGTGGGTGGGTCGTCGGCCCCGCCGTGCCCCGAAGGGTTCCCCGCTCATGTCCTCCTCCACGCTGGCCGTGCTCCCCGCACCCCCGGCCCCGCCCCGCCCGGACGCCGCACCCCGCCGCCGCACCCGGGTGTTCGCCCTGCCCGAAGCCCGCTGGGCCGCCGCCGCGACCGCGCTGTTCCTGCTCGCCCTGCCGCTCCAGCTCACCGGCGCCCCCGGCTGGGCCTGGGGCCCGCTCTACGCCCTCGCGTACGCCGCCGGCGGCTGGGAGCCCGCCTGGGCCGGCCTGCGGGCGCTGCGCGAGAGGACCCTCGACGTCGACCTGCTGATGATCGTCGCCGCGCTCGGCGCCGCCGCGGTCGGCCAGCTCATGGACGGCGCGCTGCTGATCGTCATCTTCGCCACCTCCGGCGCGCTGGAGGCGCTGGCCACCGCCCGTACCGCCGACTCGGTGCGCGGCCTGCTCGACCTCGCCCCGGCCACCGCCACCCGGCTGCTGGACGACGGCACCGAGGAGAGCGTGCCGACCGGGCGGCTGGCCGTCGGCGACACGCTCCTGGTCCGGCCCGGCGAACGGATCGGCGCGGACGGCCGGGTGCTGGACGGCGCCGGCGAGGTCGACCAGGCCACCATCACCGGCGAACCGCTGCCCGTCGCCAAGCGGGCCGGCGACGAGGTCTTCGCCGGCACCCTCAACGGCACCGGCGCCCTGCGGGTCAAGGTCGAACGGGACGCCTCGGACTCGGTGATCGCCCGGATCGTGGCGATGGTCGAGGAGGCGTCCGAGACCAAGGCGCCCACCCAGCTGTTCATCGAGAAGGTCGAGCAGCGCTACTCGCTCGGCATGGTCGCCGCGACCCTCGCCGTGTTCGCCGTGCCGCTGGCCTTCGGCGCCGCGTTCACCGGCTCGCTGCTGCGCGCCATGACCTTCATGATCGTCGCCTCGCCGTGCGCCGTCGTGCTCGCCACCATGCCGCCGCTGCTCTCCGCCATCGCCAACGCCGGGCGGCACGGCGTACTGGTCAAGTCCGCCGTGGTGATGGAACGCCTCGGCCGGACCGACGCCGTCGCGCTCGACAAGACCGGCACCCTCACCGAGGGCACCCCGCGCGTCACCGACCTGCGCCCCCTCGCGGGCTCCGGCTTCTCCGAGGACGACCTGCTCGCCCTGGCCGCGGCCGCCGAGCACCCCAGCGAGCACCCGCTCGCCCGCGCCGTCGTGGACGCCGCCCGCACCCGCGGCCTCGCCCTGGCCGCGGCCGAGGACTTCGCCTCCACCCCCGGCGTCGGCGTCACCGCCGCCGTCGACGGCCGGATCGTCGCGGTCGGCACCCCGGCCCGGCTGATCAACGGCCGCGCCGACTCCGCCGCCGCCCGCGCCGCCGTCATCGCCGCCGAACTGGAGGAGGCCGGCCGCACCGCCGTCCTGGTCGAGGCGGACGGCGTCCCGGTCGGCGTGCTCGGCATCGCCGACCGGCTGCGGCCCGACGCCGCCGCGACCGTCGCCGCCCTGGCCCGCCTCACCGGCCGCACCCCCGCGCTGCTCACCGGCGACAACCCGCGCGCCGCCGCCCACCTCGCGGCCGAGGTCGGCATCACCGACGTGCGCGCCGGGCTGCTGCCGAAGGACAAGGTCGACGCCGTCCGCGAGCAGGAGGCCGCCGGCCGCAGGGTGCTGGTCGTCGGCGACGGCGTCAACGACGCGCCCGCCCTCGCCGCCGCCCACACCGGCATCGCGATGGGCCGGGCCGGCTCCGACCTCGCCCTGGAGACCGCCGACGCCGTCATCGTGCGCGACGAACTCGCCACCGTCCCGGCCGTCGTGGCGCTCTCCCGGCGGGCCCGCTCCTTCGTCGTGCAGAACCTGGCCATCGCCTCGGTGTTCATCACCACCCTGATCGTCTGGGACCTGGTCGCCACCCTGCCGCTGCCGCTCGGCGTCCTCGGCCACGAGGGCTCCACCGTCCTCGTCGGCCTCAACGGGCTGCGCCTGCTGCGCGAATCCGCCTGGCGACGGGCCCGCGCCGACGCCGCGGCCGGGTGACCGGGGAGGTCTGCGGCCGACCGGGCAGTGCGACGAGGGCGAGCGCGGCCGCTTCGAGCGCGGCCGGCAGGCCGACGCCGCTGAACGCGTTGCTCGCCGGGCTGTGAGGGGGCCTATACCCGGGCGGCCTCCTCGGTCCAGGCGCCCTCGGGGTGGTCGGTGACCGGCAGGTGCAGGCTCGGCTGCGCGCGGCAGCCCGGGGTGGCCCGCTCGTCGGCGGGCCAGCGGTGCTCGCGGTCCGGCCAGACCAGCTGGACGAACGGGACCGGCGCGTGCCGGTAGAAGCCGACCGCCGTGCCGAACAGCGGCCCGTGCCAGCTCGGGTCCACCGGCTCGATCCGCAGCCGGTAGCCCTCGATGACGTCGGGCAGCAGCGTGCCCGGTGCGGTCGGCGCGCCGTCCCGCAGCAGCGCGGCGGCGTCGTTGAGCCAGTGCATCATCCCCTGCAGCTCCAGGCCGGCCATGACCACCTCCGGGAGCCGGAAGGAGTGCCACAGGCCCACCGTGAAGGCCCAGTCCGGCACCTCCCCGCCGCCGCCCACGCCGACCACGTGCCAGCCGTACTCACGCACGTGCGCCGTCCGCGTGGCCCAGCGCCGCCGCAGGCGCGCCCGTGCGAGCACGGTCGCGGAGGCGGCGGGGTCGCAGAGCACGCAGGGGCAGGGCGGCGAGGCGGTCGTGGTGGTGGTCTCGTCGGTCACCCGGGAATCCCAGCAGACGCCGTGGGCGGGCCCGTCACCTGGGTGGATAGGGTTTCGGGCGGTCCGCGTTCGTCCGAACACCAGCCGAGAGGCACCGATGCGCCAGCTCCTCCTCGACCATGCCGAGCGGGTCGCCGCCCACGCCGGGGTGGCCACCCGGCTCGCCCTGCTCAGCGACCGCCGGCTCGCCGAGCTGGTGGCCGCCGCCGCCCCGGCCGGCTCGGGGGTCGGCGGCCGGTGCGCGGAGCTGGAGGTCGACGGCACGCCGGTCTTCGTCAAGCGGGTGCCGCTGACGGACCTCGAACTGCGCCCCGAGCACGTCCGGTCGACGGCCAACCTGTTCGGCCTGCCGATGTTCTACCAGTACGGCCTGGGCTCGGCCGGGTTCGGCGCCTGGCGGGAGCTGGCCGTGCACGCCATGACCACCCACTGGGTGCTGGCGCGCGCCTACGAGGGCTTCCCGCTGACGCACCACTGGCGCGTCCTGCCCGACACCCCGCCGGAGGACTTCGCGGACGAGTTCGGCGGCGTGGACGGCGCGGTCGCGCACTGGGACGGCTCGCCCGCCGTGCGCGCCCGGCTGGAGGCGATCGGGCGGTCCACCCACAGCCTGGTGCTCTTCCTGGAGCACGTGCCGCACACCCTCGGCGCCTGGCTGTACGAGCACCGCGAGGCCGCGGCGCCGGACGGCCGGGGCACCGTGTCCACCTGGGCGGCGGACGAACTGGCGCGCGGCGCCGCCTTCATGAGGGCCCACGGCCTCGTCCACTTCGACGCCCACCTGCGCAACCTGCTCACCGACGGCCGGCGGATCCACTTCGCGGACTTCGGCCTCGCCCTCAGCGCGGACTTCGAACTCGCGCGGGACGAACGGCGGTTCCTCGCCGACCACCTCGGCTACGACCACCACCACACCGCGAGCCACCTGATCCGCCACCACCTGCTCGACCGGCTGCCGCCCGGCACCGACCCGGACGGGCTGCTGCGCGCCTGGGCGGCCGGCCGCGGGCCCGCCGGCGTCCCGTCCGACCTCGCCGCGATCCTCGACCGGCACGCCCGGTCCGCCCTCGTCCTGGACGAGTTCCACCGCCGGCTGCTGACCGGGACCAAGCGGGTTCCGTACCCGGCCGCCACCCTTTCCCTTTCCCCGTCCGACGTTGAGGAACTGACCCCGCGATGAACGAAGCCCCCGATCCGGCCGTCCTGTACCCGGAGATCGCGCGGCACGGCAGCCTCGCCGCCGCGCTGCGGGCCCTGGCGGCGGAGCAGGGCCTGGTGCTCGACGCCGAGGCCCACGACGGCGATCCGCTACGGCGCGCCGCGGCCGCCTCCGTGCTGCCGCACCGGGAAGCGGTGGCCGTCTCCGGCTGGGTGCACGAACGGCGCTGGTGGGTCAGCGCGTCGGCGACCAACGGGATGGTGCTCTCGGGGGTCACCGACGAGCTCGGCCAGGTCCCCGCGGTGATGGCGGCGTGGGCCCGTGGGGCGTCGGTCGACGAGATCGGGCGGATCGCCGGCTTCGACGTGCTGACCGGCCGCTTCGAGGTGCCGGACGGCAACGCCGTCGACGTGATCGCCGCGGAGTGGCAGTACCGGCTGAAGGAGGCGCGGGACACCGACTGGCCCGAGCACCTGGCACTCGTCGAAGCCGCCTACGCGGAACCGCGGTTGCGGCGGTTCTACCCCTTCACCAGCCACTGGGCGCTGCGCTTCTCCCGGCTGCCGCGCCCGTTCGTCCCGAGCTTCGCCACCCTGTCGGCGCCGCAGGGAGGCGGCACGTTCCGCGTGTCGGAGTGGGGCGCGGAGGGCTCGGCGGAGACCCGTGTGGCCACGGCGGCGGAGGCGGTCGCGATCGCCGCCGACCGCATCCCGGCGGAGTTCGACGCGGCCGGCTGACCCGCTCAGCCGCCGCCGAGCAGGGCGGCCAGGCCGGCGGTCCCGACGACCTGCGCCCGGGTGGGGAGCACCCGGCGGAGCAGCACCTCGTGGGCCTGCGCGTCCGGGTCGGCGACGCCGTCCGACAGCACGGCCAGCCGGTAGTCGCGGTCCGCCGCGTCGAGGACGGTGGACAGCACGGCGCCGCTGGTGGTGAGCCCGGCGACGACCAGGGCGCTGACGCCGCGCTCGCGCAGCCTCCGGTCCAGGCCGGTGGTGGACAGCGCTCCGAAGCGGGTCTTGCGCACGACCAGGTCGCCTTCCCGGGGCGCCAGCCGCTCGTGGACGGCGGTGGCCGGGTCCTCGTGGTGCAGGGCCCGGTACTCGGCGATCGGGGCGAAGGCCCGGTTGGCGGCCGGGACGGCGTCCCAGTCGGCCTCGGTGAAGCCGACGCGCACGTGGACGACGGTGCCGCCGGCCGCGCGGACCTCGGCGGCGGCCCGGGCGAGCCGGTCGAGCAGGGCCTCCCGGTCGGCGTCGGCGGGGAGGGCGGCCAGCACGGCGGGCTGGCAGTCCAGGACGAGGAGGGCGGTGCTCATGCGGGGTGTCTCCTTCGTGTGGCGTGGGTGTGCGGGCGGGTGTGCGGGTGGCTGTGCGGGTGGTCAGGCGCGGTGGCCGGCCGGTTCGCGCTCCGGTGTTGACGCCAGGTCGTCGCCGCGCGGGAGCAGCAGCGGACTGGCCAGGATGAGCAGCCCGGCGGCCAGCAGCGCGGTGCGCGGGCCGGTGGCGGCGGCGAGCAGCCCGCCCAGGGCGGTGCAGACGGCGATGGACGCCTGCGAGCCGATCGACCAGGCCGTGAGGGTGCGGGCGAGGAGGTGGGCGGGGGTGCGTTCGAGCCGGTAGGTGGCGACCACCGGGGTGTGCAGGCTCATGTGCACGATGATCGCGAGCTCTACGGCCATCACGGTGGCCAGGCCGACCACGCCCGGCCGGACGAAGGCCAGGCCGATCAGCCAGACGGCGCGCAGCGTGCCGACCGTCCGGAACACCCACCGGCGGCCGTAGCGGGCCACGGCGCGCGGGGCGAGCCGGGAGCCGACCAGTCCGCCGAGGCAGGGGAGGGCGAAGGCCAGGCCGTACTGCCAGGGCGGGAAGTGGAGGTCGCGCAGCAGGAGGACGGCGAGCGGCGGTTCGGTGGCCATGATCAGGCCGGAGACCAGCAGCTGGTTGAGGTAGAGCGGCCGCAGGCCGGGATCGCCGAGGATGTGCCGCCAGCCGTCCAGCAGGCTGGCGGCCCGGACGCCCGGCCTGGTGGACGGGCGCGGCGGGGGCTCCTCCCGGCCACGGATCGCGGTGATGCCGAGTGCGGACAGCAGGTAGCTGAGCGCGTCGGCGATCACGGTGGTGACCGGCCCGAGCAGGCCGATCGCCGCGCCGCCGAGCGGCGGGCCGATCGCGATCGAGCTCCAGTTGGTGGACTCGAAGCGGGAGTTGGCGACCAGCAGGTCCGCCGGGGGGACGAGGGCCTTGAGGTGCGCGCCGGAGGCCGCGCCGAACGCGATCCTGGCGGCGGCGACCACCGCCGAGACCGCCAGCAGCTGGGCGAAGCCGAGCAGGCCGAGGGCGTACGCGAGGGGGATCGACGCCATGGCGGCGAACCGGACCAGGTCCATCGCGATCATCACCGGGCGCTTGCGCCGGAACTCCACCCACGGCGCCAGCGGCACCGCGATCAGCGCGCCGACCGCCGGCCCCACCGCGGACAGCGCCGACACCTGCGCCGGGCCGGCGTCCAGCGCCAGCACGGCGATCAGCGGTAACGCCCCGAACCCCAGCCCGGACCCGTACGCGCTCACCGCGTACGCCGCCCACAGCCAGCCGAACTGCCGGCCCAGCGGCCTCCTGCGCACCATCTTCCGCACTCCCGTCCCGAACCCGCCCGGACAAACCGACGTTGACCGGGGAGAGCCAACCGCCCGGCACAAGCGCAGGTCAAACAACCGCCGCAGCCGCGTCCCACAACCGATCGTTGTGCACTAGGGTCGGTGGGCGTGGACCTCGAAGCCGTACGCACCTTCGCCGCCGTCGCCGCAGCGGGCCAGTTCCAGAAGGCCGCCGCCGACCTCCGCCTCACCCAGCAGGCCGTCTCCAAGCGCATCGCGACGCTGGAACGCGACCTCGGCGTCCGGCTGTTCACCCGCACCCCGCGCGGGGCCGAACTCACCATCGACGGGCAGGCGTTCCTGCCGCACGCGCGCGAACTGCTGCGCGTCGCCGAGCGGGCGGTCGGCTCCGTGCGGGCCGGGCGGCGGCCGCTGCGCGTCGACGTGATCGCCTCGCGCGGCGCGGGGGCGAGCCTGATGCGCGGCTTCCACGGCGCGTACCCCGAGATCGACCTCGACGTGGTGATGCTGTTCGACGTCGAGGCGGCCGTCACCGGGATCCGGTCCGGCGCGGTGGACGCCTCCTTCCGCGCGGTCCGCGCACCCGGCCGGCCGCTGCCCGAGGACATCGCCTCCGCCCGGGTGCTCGACGAGCCGCTGGAGCTGCTCACCGGCCCCGGGCACGCGCTGGCGGGCGCGCGGTCGGTCACCCTCGACCAGCTGGTCGGGCACCGGATCTGGATGCCCGGCATCGTCCCCGGCACCGAGTGGGCCGCCTACTACGACGACCTGGTCGCCGAGTTCGGCCTCACCATCGAGGCGACCGGCCCCAACTTCGGCTCCGACGTGCTGCTCGACACCATCGCCGACACCCCGGCCCTGGCCACCTTCATGAGCGAGCGGACCAGGCTGGTCTGGCCCGCCGGCCACGACCTGCGGCGCATCCCGGTGACCGGCCCCGTGCCCGTCTACCCGCACTCGCTGCTGTGGCACCGCGACAACCCCCACCCGGCGCTGGCCACCCTCCGCGCCCACCTGGCGGCGGTCGGCGGCGGGCACGACGCCGCGGGGACGTGGCGGCCCGGGTGGGTGCTGCCGGACTGACGGCCCTTCCGGCGGGCGTCAGCCGCAGCGGTCGAGGAGGGCGTGCAGGCGGGCGGCGGGCAGCCCGGGGTTGGCGGCCGCGCCCTCGGCGGCGTCCGGGTCCGGGCCGTCCAGGAGCGCGTCGAGCACGGCGGGCGCGAGCAGCGGGTTGGCCGCGGCGGCGCGTCGGACGGGCCCGTCCGGGTCGGTGAGCAGCGCGGTGGGCGGCGCGGGGAGGGCGGGGTCGGCGGCGGCCAGGGCGCGGACCTCCGCGTCCTGGTGGCCGAGCAGGTGCGCCAGCCCGGTGCGGGGCAGGCGCGGCAGGGTGAGCAGGTACGGGCGCCGGCGCGGTAGGGCGAGGAAGGCGTCGAGGACGGCGGCGGGCGGCGCCAGCGGGTGGTTGAGCGCCAGCAGGTGGCGGACGTCCGGCTCGGGGTCGGCGGCCAGCCGGTGCACCACCTCCTCGGGCAGCAGCCGGCAGGTCGCGGCGACCCGGCGCAGCAGCGGGTGCGGTGAGTCGGCGCAGGCCGCGTACCAGGCGGTCTCCGGTTCGCGGACCATCTCGGGGACCGGGCCGACGCACTCCGCCGTGGACCGGGCCCCGCAGGCGGTGCCGCAGCCGCGCACCCGGTCGATGGCGCTGCGCTGCGGCCAGGTGCGGGGCAGCGGCTGGACCAGGGCGCGCAGCCGTACGGCCTCGTCCGGGTCCTCGGCCAGTTCGGCCAGCAGCGGCGGGTCGAGGTCGGCCCGCGCGGCGACGCGCTCGCGCACCTTCGGGTCGGGGTCGCGGGCGAGCCGGGCGACGGCGGCGGCCGGCGTGTGCGGGTTGGCGGCGAGGGACCACAGGTTGCGCCGCTCGGCGAGGCAGCGCTCGGCGACGGCGTGGGAGACGGCGTAGTTGACGAGCAGCATGTTCCGGGTGTGCCCGTCGCGGTCCGGGAGGTCGGCCTCCATCGCGGCCGGGTCCAGCTCGCGGTCGCGGCGGCGGGCCGCCGCTGCGACGGCCTCGTCCGGGTCGGCCAGCAGGGCGGCGCGCTGCTCGGGGGCCAGCCAGAGCCACAGGCCGGTGGCCTTGGCCCGCAGGGCCGGGTGCGGGTGGGTGAGCAGCGCGCGGCGGAACGCCTGCGGGATCTGGCCGGAGAACTCCAGCTCCTCGGCGATCTCGCCCGCCGTGAACCTCTGCTCGCCCGGGTGGTCCCCGTCCCGGGCCGTCAGCAGCGCCACCAGGACGGCGTCCGGCAGCGGCTCGGGCGGGCCCAGCCGGGGCCGCGGACCGGCGGCCAGGCTGATGCGCACGAAGGCCTCCGGGTCGTCGGCCAGCCGGCCGCGCTGCTCGGGCGCGGCGCACCGGCTGCGGGCGAAGGCCCGCCGCACCGCCGACTCCGGGTGCGCCAGCACCGCCTCGACGACGTCCGGCGGCAGGGCGCGCTGCTCGCACAGGACGGGCCAGGCGGGGCGTCCGGCCCGGGCCAGCAGGCGCAGCAGGACCTCGGACGGCGCGGCCGGGTTGGCGGCCACGCCGCGCAGCAGGGCCTCGGCGAGGGGGGTGGTGGACATCGGGCCATCATCGCAGGCGCCCCGCACGGGCGGGGGCGGATATTCGGTGGCCCGGCGGCGCGCGGCTGGAGTTCCATGCCCGCATGACTCCTGCCCAGCTGCAGCCCCAGCCGCTGCCGACTGCTGACGCCCCGAAGCGCTACGTCTTCCTCGACCCGGACGGGTGCGGCGGAGGCTGGGTGTTCGTCATCGTGGCCGCGCCCACCGGCGTCGTCTACCAGAACCAGTGCGGCGGCTACAGCTGCGACCAGTACGAGCAGGAGGGGTACCTCGTGCCGCTGTACGGGGCCGACCCGGACGAGGAGTTGCGGAAGATCTTCGTCGGCGAGCTGAAGGGCTGGGGCCACCGCGGCCGGGCGTGGTCGCCCGAGGTGCTGGAGCGGGTGCGCGCCGCCGTCCGGGACTTCGGCATCTACGGCTCCGGGGGCACCGACGAACCCGTCCCGCCGTCGCTGGTGCTCGACGAGTCCCGCCTCGCCGAGGCCGCCGAGGCCTGGCTCCCGGTCCTGACCCCGGACGGGCCGGGGGTGCTGGTCTGGGAGAACTCGGACTGACGCGGTTCGTTCGGCCTCACCGCGCTTCCTTCAGGCGGCGGCGCGGCCGGTGCCGGTGATCCCGTCGAGCCGGGCCGTGAGCGGGGGCAGGTCCGCGGCGGCGCGGCCGCCGGCGACGGCGCCGCTCAGGGCGAGCGCCGCCGCACCGAGCTCGGTGAGCGCGCGCCGCTCCCCGGCGGTGAGGCCGGTGCCGGGCAGCACGAAGCCGTTCAGCACCAGCGCGACGTCCGCGGAGACGCCCCCGGTGTCGTGGTCCGCCGGGTCCAGCTCCTGGCCGCAGGTGAGGACGGCGGCGCCGAACTCGGCCAGGTCGAAGTCGGCCGTGCGGGCGGCGAGTTCGAAGACCCACGCGGCCGCCCGTCCGGCCGCCGCCGTCGCCGCCTCCACCGCGACCAGGAGCGCGAGCCGCCGCTGGGCGTCCGGCTGCTCGCTCCCGGCCAGCTCGCGGAGCTCGCGCCGCACCCGGTCCGCGCGCTCGGCGGCGGCCCGGGCCCGGCGGGCGGGGCTCGGCGAGGCGGGCGGCTCGGGGAAGGGATTCGTCATGCCCTGCCCAACTCCCGTTCGCCGAAGCGGGTTACGGCATCGGCTGCGGCGATCGCGGGCCGGCTGTCGGTGTGCCCGGCTAGGGTGCGCGCCATGGACGCGCGCACGCTGACCGACGACCTCTCCGGGACCTTCCACGAGACCCGGGCGGCCCGCGACGCCCTCGTGGCGCGGGGCGCGGCGGTGGTCCCGGCCGTGCTGGGCCTGCTCTGCGACGTCGCGTCGCCCGTCGACTGGATCGTGCCGTCCGACGTGCTGCGCAGGGTCGGCGAGCCGGCCCTCGCGCCGCTGGTGCGGGCGGCCGAGGACGCCGGAACGCGGGAGGTGGCCCGGCGGGTGGCGTTCACGCTGGCGGGGGTGAAGGTGGCCGACCTCGCGGCCTACCTGCCGCTGCTGGACCACCCGCGCAGCGGGGTCCGGGCCTGCGCGCTGTCCGCCTTCCAGGACCGCGGCGAGGCCGCGGCCGGGTTCGTCGACCGGCTGGTCCCGCTGCTGGGGGACCGGGAGGGCACCGTCCGGGACCGGGCCGTCCTGGCCCTCCGGGCCATCGGCAGCGCGGCCGTCCCCGCACTGCGGCGGGTGCGCCGCCGCCCCGCGCCGGGGCCCCGGGTGCGGGCCGGCGCGCTGGAGGCGCTCGCGGCGATCGGCGGGCCGCCCGCGCTCGACGACCGGGACCGGGCCGCCTGGCGGCGGCTGACCGCGATCGAGCTGGCGGCCGAGCTGCCGGAGGCCATGCACGCGAGCGGGTGCTGGTACGCCGTGCCGACCACCGACCAGGAGGCCGTGCTGGCGGCCTTCGACCTCTCCGACGCCGAGCCCGTCACCCTCCGGACCGGTGAGGCGGCCTGGATCGCCGACCAGGGGTGGGTGGGCCGCCGCCCGCACGAGCGCTGCGCCCGGGTCTTCGTCAGCCCCGGCCTGGACGGCTGGACGCTGGTCTTCGGTGACACCGCCGAGGACTCCCACCGCGTCGACGACGCGGACGACCCGGAGGCGGCCCTCCCGCCGGTGGTGCGGCAGCGCTGCGCGGAGCTCAGCCGCCGGTTCGGCTCGGCCCAGTGGTACGGGACGAGCTGCGCCGACGACTGGACGGCCTGGTGCGTCGCCGAGGGCGGCGAGGTGGTGCGCCACTACGACGGGCACCTGGCGGCGGAGGAGGGCGACGACGGCCCCGGGCACCCGGCCGAGGCCGGCTACCTCCTGCCGCACCAGGACGGCTTCCCCGCCGGTGCCTTCGACGGGGTCGACCCGTACGACTCCGAGGCGTTCCTCGCCCGGCGCCGCCGGCTGAAGGAGGAGCTGGGGATCCCCGACACCTGCGACGCCTCCACCATCGCCGCCCGGCTCTCCGTCGACCCCGGCGGCCTGGGCCCGCGGGTCGCCGTCACCGGCCACGGCGTGCTCGCCCTCACCGCCTGCGGGCGGCGGCACGGCCACCCGGCGGGGGCCCTGCCGGTCTGACGCCCGCGGGTCAGGCGGCGGTCCGCAGGCTGGTCGCCTGCAGGAAGTCCCTGGTCAGCCGGGTGAACTCGGCGGGCCGCTCGGCGCGGAAGACGTGGCCGCAGTCCAGTTCGGCGTAGCTGCTGCCGGGGATCGCGGCCCGCAGCTCCCGGGCGTTCTCGACGGGCACCAGGGCGTCCTCGGCGCAGCCGACCACCAGCGTCTCGGCCTGGATCAGCGGCAGCAGGGGGCGGATGTCGAGGCGGCGGACGAGGTCGAGCTGCCGCAGGATGCCGCTGGTGGGCCGCATGACACCGGCGACGTGCTCGACCACCTCGTGGCCGACCGTGCGCAGGTGGCGGCGGCTGAGGGCGACCAGGGCGCTGTACCGGCCGAAGGCCTCGGGGTCGTGGGCGAGGTCCAGCCAGACGCCCGTGGCGGTGCGGAAGTACGGGTCCTCCGCGTGGCCGAGGCCCGCGACCAGCACGAGCCGGCGGACCAGGTCGGGGCGGGTGGCGGCCAGCGCGGCGGAGGTGACGGCGCCCAGCGAGTGGCCGACGACGTCCACCGGGCCGGGGCCGAGGTGCTGCTCCTGGCGCGCGTGCTCGATCACCGCGGCCACCTGTTCGGCGAGGACCTCGACGGTGAGGTCGGCGCCGTCGTCCTCGACGCGGGCGCTGCCGGAGAGGTCGGGCAGCAGCACGGTGTGCCGGTCGGTGAACCCGCCGCTGAGGGCGTCCCAGGTGACCGACCCGGGGCCGGTGCCGTGGACGAGCACCAGGCCGGGCCCGCTGCCTTCGGCGCGGTACTGGACGCGGGCGTTGCCGACGACGATCTCGGTCATGGTGCTTTCCTCCGGCGTGATCTGGCGGATGGTCAGACAGTCGGTGACTCTAATCGTGGCACTCGAATCGAGTCAACACTGATCGAGTGGGCTCTGGTCGAGTGGGCTCTGATCGAGTGGACACTGATCGTGGGTCGGCCGCTACGATGGCGGCGTGCTGAGCTTGAGCATCCTTGGATTCCTGGCCGAAGAGCCGCTGCACGCCTACGAGCTGCGGGCCCGCATCTCCGGCCTGTCCGGCCACGTCCGCCCCGTCAGCGACGGCGCGCTCTACCCCGCGCTGAACCGGCTCCGCAAGGCCGGACACCTGGACCGCCAGGAGGAGCCCGGCCGCGGCGCCACCCCGCGCCAGGTGCTCTCCCTCACCGCCGAGGGCCAGGCAGAACTGCTGCGCCGCCTCCGCGAACCCGCCGAGGTCGAGATCACCGACCGCAACTCGTTCCTCGTCCTGCTCGCCTTCCTCGGCCGGCTGCCCGACCCGGCCGACCAGGCCCGCGTGCTGCGCCGCCGGCTGGAGTTCATGGACCGCCCGGCCAGCTACTTCTACGCGGACGGCAAGCCGGTGCGCGCCACCGAGATGGACGACCGCTTCCGCCGCGGCATGCTCACCCTCGCCGCGGGCACCAGCCGCGCCGACCGCGCCTGGCTGCGGGAGACGATCGCCGAACTCGACGCCGAGTCGGCAACCTCGGGCGCGCCCTGACGCCGGCCCCGGCGGGCGGGCCCCGTGCGGGGCCGGGGGCTTGCCGTCACACTGGGAGGTGTCGGCGGAGAGTGGGGTGAAGGCGATGCCTCTTGAGGGCGAGTACGAGCCGAATCCGGCGCAGAAGCAGTGGATCCGCGAGCAGGTCGAGCTGTACGAGCGCTCGGGCGGCACGCAGGGCACGACGCTGTGGGACACGGGGCTGCCGGTCGTCATCGTCACGATGCGCGGCGCGAAGAGCGGCCGGATCCGCAAGCTCCCGCTGATGCGGGTGGAGCACGAGGGGCGGTACGCGGTGGTGGCCTCGAAGGAAGGCTTCCCGCGCCACCCGGACTGGTACTTCAACCTCAAGGCCAACCCGCAGGTCGACCTCCAGGACGGCCCCGAGCAGCGGGAAATGACGGCCCGTGAGGTCACCGGCGACGAGCGGGCCCGGTGGTGGCGGCGCGCGGTCGCCGCGTACCCGCCGTACGCCGAGTACCAGGAGCGGACCCACCGCGTGATCCCGGTCCTCGTCCTCGAAGCCCTCGAACCCCTCGAAGCCCTCGAAGCCCTCGGACCGGAATGACCGGGGCTATCCTGTGGCGATGGTGGATCGCTGAAGTCGGGGCGCTGATCCGGTCGTTGGGGTGGGTGGGGGACGGGCTGGGTGGGGAGATTCTCGGCGCTGCTGATCGGGGCCGCCGATTACGGCGAGGGCGAGTCGCTGCACTTCGTGCACCGGGACCTGGAGAAGCTGGGCGAGGCGCTGCGGGAGCGCGGGGTGGAGGTCCTCCGGCCCCGGCCGGTGGCGGGGCGCCAGGTGACGGCGAACTTCGTGAACGGCGAGGTGAACGGGTTCCTGAAGCGGGCGCGGCCGGGTGACCGGCTGCTGATCTGCCTCAGCGGGCACGGGACGCACATCGACGGGCAGGACTTCCTGGTGCCGGAGGACATCCACCCGGAGGTGCAGTACAAGTCGGGCTGTGTGGCGATCGATTGGAAGGAGCAGCTGCAGGGCACCCGGGCCGCGCAGGTGCTGATCATGATCGACGCGTGTCGGCAGGGTGTCCGGGACTACATGGCGGGCCCGGTGGGCTGGGCGTCGGGTGAGGTGCGGGCGGTCGCCGGGCGCAAGGTGGCGCGGCTGTACGCGTGTTCGCCGGGGGAGTTGGCGCGCTTCGCGCCGGCGGCGGAGCCGTCGTGGACGCAGGACGACGGTTCGTTCAGCCTGTTCTCGCGGGCGGTGCGCGACGTCCTGGTCGCGCACGACGGGCCGCTGGACCTGCAGCAGCTGTGCGAACAGGTGCAGGTGAAGGTCGAGTTGCTGCACCGCGAGACCGGGCGGAGCGGCGCGGCCCAGGCGGTCCGGCTGCTGACCGACGTCGTCCAGTCGGAGTTCGTGGTGGTGGAGGCGCGGCGGACGGCCGAGGTGCCGGAGGTGCCGGAGGCCGTCCCGGTGGAACTGTCGGTCGAACCGATCCCGGAGCCGCAGCCGGGTGTCACGGACTACGCGAAGCTGGCGGCGGACGTCGTCTACCAGGTGTTCTCCTCCGGGCGGACCGAGTACCTGGAGGAGTTCGCGACCGGCGGCCCGGCGCCCGCGCTGCTCGAACTGAGCCACCGGCTGCCCGGGTGGGCGGTGGAGGCGATGTGGGCGGCGGCGGCGCGGCTGCGGCCCGTCGAGGCGCTGGTCGAGCTGGCGGCCGCCGTCCACGGGGTGGGCCAGGCCGAACTGGCCCGGCGGATGGTGGAGTCGGCGGTCGCGGCCCGCGCCGCCGGCGACCTGCTGGCGCTGCTGCTCGCGGACGACGGCCTGCCCTCCGAACTGGTGGAGCCGTTGCGGGCGGCGGTGGTCCGGGCGGTGGGCGGCCTGCCCGCGCCGGACATCGCCGGGTTCGTCGGCAGCCTGTACGACGCCGACCGCGCCGCCACGGCGGAGCTGCTGCTGACGGCGGCGCGGCCGCTGGAGGACCTGCCGGACCTGCTGGCCGCGCTGGAGGCGGCGGGCCTGCGCAACCAGGCCGCCCGGCTGGTGCTGGAGGCCGCCGAGGGCGGTGAACTGCCGGCGCTGGAACAGCTGTTGGCCGTCCTGGCCGCGTCCGGGCGGGACCGGGACCGGGACGCCGTGCTGGCGGCGATCGCGGGTGGGGCACTGGATCGGCTGGTCGCGTGGCTGGCGGTCGCCGCGGCACGGGCGGGTGGCGGCGAGGAGGACACCGTACGGGTCCTGGAGACCGCCGTCGCGCTGCGCGGTGACGGGCACCTGCTGCCGGACGCGCTGCGGGCGTCGGGCCTGGCGGACCACCTGCGGTGGGTGTACGCGGAGGCGGTGCGACTCGCCCCCGCGCGGCTGCACGCGCTGCTGCGGCGCCTGCACGCGGTGGGCGCGGAGCAGGACGTCCGGGCCGTCCTGGGGCGGGCGGTCGAGCCCTTCCGCCCGTTCGAGGCGGCGGCGCTGGCGGGCCTGCTCCGGACGGACGGACCGGCCGGGCTGCTCGACACCCTCTGGGCGGCGCTGCGCCGGGCGCCCGTGGACGAGGCGGCGCTCTTCCTCCGGGTGGCGGGGGAGAGCGATGACCGCCTGGTCGACGAGGCCGTGGCGGTGCTGGCGGAGTCCTGTTCGCTGACGGAGCTCGACGCCCTGGCGGAGGCCCTGGACCGGTACGGCTTCGGCGCCGCACTCGTCGACCTCCGCCGAGCCGTCCAGGTCACCCGCCCGGTGGCCGACCTGCTGACCATGGTGGAGCGCGCCCGGGACGAGGACCGGCCCGTCCTGGTCGAGCGGGTGGCGTCGGTGATCCGGCTGCCGGAGGCGTACGCCGAACTCGTGGAGATGCCGGGCCGCCCGGCCCTGCGCGGGCGGATCGGCGCGCAGCTGGCGTCCGGCCTGCTCGCCCACGGCGACGACGAGGTGCGGGGCATGCTCGCCGAGCTCGCCGCACGGGACTGGAACGCCGGGGCCCGGCTGCTGCTCGGGCAGATCGCCGAGGGCGGGGACGTGGAACGGCAGGCCGGGTTCGCGGTCTGGCTGGCGGGCGAGGGGCACGGGTGGCAGGCCCGGTCCCTGCTCGACCGGGTCTGCACCGCGCGGGACGCGGCGTCCGTCGCCGAGCTCGCCGTGCTGCTGCTGACGGGCCCGAGCCCCGGTCTGGGCAGGTACGTGCTGGAGGAGGCGGCCGTGAAGTGGTCGGCCGCCGAGGTGGCCGCGCTGGCCGAGTGCCTGGCCCGGGCCGGTGGGTCGATGGTCGACCAGGGCGCCGCCCACCTGCTGACCGAGGCCGTGGCCCGACGCCCGCCCGCGTGGGCGGCGGAGCTGTTGCTCGGGTTGGACGCCCGGCCGCAGGAGGCCCTGGCGTCGGTCGTGGACGGCGTGGTGAGGACGTACCTGGAGACGCGATCGCTCGCGGAGACGCTGACCCGGATCGCGAGCCTGCGGGCCGCGAACCCCGAGCGCGCGGTGGCCCGCTGCGTCGCCGAGGTGGTGTGGGTGAACGCTCCCTGGCTGTTCGGAGCGGCCCGGGCGGACGGGTCGGGCCAGGCCACCGACTGCCTGCTGGCCGTGTTCGCGAACGGTCGGGTCGGTGACGCGGTGCGGCTCTGGAACCTGCTGCCGAAGCTGCGGAGTTCCGGCAGCGAGCCCGAGGCGGAGCGGGTGCGCGACGCGGTGCTGCGCGCGATGACGCCGCAGGAGGCGGGCGCGGCTGTGGCGTTCTTCCGCAACGGCAGCGCGGCGGACTACGTGGCGGCCTGCCAGACAGCGGGCGAACGGCCGCCGGGGGAGGTCGCGGACGCGCTGGTCCGGCTCTCCGGCATGGTGGGCGGGGCGTCGGGGCTCACCGACTGGCTGGGCTACCGGGTCGACCAGGACCGGTGCCGGGCCCTGCTGGTCGAGCTGTTCGGCCGGGGGCAGGACGCGCTGGCCGGGGACGTGCTGACGGCCGCGCCGTGGTCCGGCTCGGGAGCGGCGATCGGCGACCTGCTCCTCGCCGTGGACGGGCAGGGGCGGGCGGCACCGGCGGTCCTGCTCGACCGGTCCGGCAATCTGGCCCCGGCGGAGGGGATCGCGCTCCTGGAAGGAGTTGTTCGGGGCGGGGCGTCGCACGATCTGCTCTACTTCCTCTTCTGCACTCTCGCGACGGCGCAGCACGCCGTCGCGATCTGGACCGGTCTGCACCGACTCGGCCGGTTCGGACTAGCGGCCCTCCTGCTCGAAAGGGTGCCCCCGGACACCGAGTTGGGGGCGTGGTACCGGGCGCTGTCCGAGAGCTTCCCGGAGATCGACCGGCCGGCGGTTTTGCGGGCGGCGGGGGCCGATCGTCCGGTCCCCGAGCTCGTCGCCTCGGTTCCGGCGGTGGCTGCGACGTCGGGGCGGGCCAGGGTGGCCCTGGCGACGGCCGTCCTCTACCGGTCACCCGAGGATGCCGTCGCGCTGCTGGACACGCTGGCGGCGCTGGGCAGTGACGAGGCCGAGCGGTGTGTGGCCGAGCTGTGCAAGGTCCTCGCCGCGGCGCGGCCGGCGGATGAACTGGTCCGGATCGTCGAGTCGTTGATGAACCGGGGGCGGACCGACTGGGTCCGGATCACCGCCCTGCTCCTCTACGGCGAGCCGCTGGCCCGCCTTGCCGGAGTCCTGGAGGCCGCGCCGTGGACGAATGGGCAGGCGCCGGGAGTCGCGTCGAGACTGGTCGACATGACGGTCCGGGAGGGGGCGGCCTCGGCCTGGCTCGCCGTCAGGTTGGACGCGGCCGGGCACCAGCGGGCCGCCGAGCGGCTGGTCGCCGAGCTGGCGGCCGTGGTGCGCGACAGCGAGTCGGCGGCGCGCCTGGTCGCGGAGCTGGCGGCCGGCGGTGTGGGGCCCGCCGTCCGTGGTCGGCTGGTCGACGTCTTCTGCCGGGGCCGTTCGGGCTGGGCGACCGGTGAATTCCTGCGCCACCTGCACTGCACCGCCGGACTGGACGCGGACGTGCGGGCGGCGATCGCGGTGACGGCGGCCAGCCTGGCCGCCGACATGTCCGGACGTCGGCTGCCGGTGGTCAGGGCGGCCGTCGACCGGCCGGGGAGCCGGGAGGTGTGGAAGCGGCTCAGCGCCGAGATCGGGAAGGCGGGCGGGGAGGTGCCGAAGACGCCGCGGTTCTGGTGGCGGTCCTGAGGTTGGGCGGCCTGCGGACCTCACACCTGGTCGGCGACGCGGAAGGTCACGCCTCGCCGCTCGCGCGGCGGGAGCGGAACGCCGCCGCCTTGACCCGGTTCTGGCAGGCCGTCGAGCAGAACTGGCGTCCGGCGTTGCGCGAGGTGTCGACGTAGACGCGGTCGCAGCGCGGGGCCGCGCAGACGCCGAGGCGGCCGCCGTAGTCGCCGCCGAGGGCCATGGTGAGGCCGGTGGCGCAGCCGGCGCTCCAGCCGGTGGCGTAGGAGTCGTCGGAGCCGTGGAAGTGGACCTGCCACGGTTCGCCGGGGGCGCGGCGGAGCTGGGGGTGGGCGCCGGTCTCGCGGATCAGGGTGTTGAGGGCGAGGGCCGCGTCGTCGAGGCGGTCGGCGGCGGCGCCTTCGAAGACGGCGCGCAGGGTACGGGCGGTGGCGGCCAGCCGGTCGGCCTGGTCGGGGCCGAGGTCCGCCCCGGCGGCGAGGGCCGCGCGGACGGCGCCCACCCGTTCGGCGCCTTCGGGGGCCAGGTAGCTGCGGCCGCGGGCTTCGCCGTCGGTCAGCGCGTTGACGAGTGCGACCGAGGCGTCGAGCAGGGTGCGCATGTGACTGTCGAAGAGCACTTGACCGGTTACCTTTCGCTGCCTACGGTGTCCGTCACCGACATTAGCTCATTCACCAGTGACGGGAGGCGCCATGTCGCGCCCCGAACCGCCGCCCCGCCGTGAGACGTTGCCGCGCCCCGCAGCACTGCCCGGCCCCGACCCGCTGCCGCGCCCCGAACCGTCGCCCCGCTCCGAGCCACTGCCCCGCTCCGTCCGGCTGCTGTTACTCGCCCGGTTCGTCAACCGGCTCGGGGCCTTCTCGCTCCCCTTCCTCACCGCGCTGATCTCCACCGGCCGCGGCGCGAGCCTGACCGTCGCCGGGCTGGTCAGCGCCGCCTTCGGGCTCGCGACCATCCCCTCGCGCCTCGCCGGCGGCCGCCTGGCCGACCGGGTCGGACGCCGGACCACCATCCTGCTCGGCCTCTGCGGTTGCGCCGCCGCCCAGTTGGCGATCGCCGCCTCCACCTCGCTCGCCTGGACGATCGCCGCAGCCGTCCTCCTCGGGCTGGCCTTCGAGCTCTACGAACCGCCGAGCCAGGCGATCATCGGCGAATCCGTCCCGGCACGGCACCGGGTGCGCGCGTTCAGCCTGTTCAGCGCCGTGCTCGCCGCGGGCGGCATCGGCGCCGGACTGCTCGCCGCCCTGCTCGCGGGCCGGAGCCTGCGCTGGCTCTTCGTCGCCGACGCCGTGACCTGCCTGGCCTGCGCGCTGCTGATCCGGCTGGCCCTGCCCCGCGACCGTCCGGCGCCGCCCGCAGCCGCCTCGTCGGAGCGGGGCGACGCCGCCGTAAGGCCGCTGCACGACCGGGCCCTCCTGGTCGCCCTGGCCACCGGAACCGCCTACGCCCTGATCAACCAGCAGACCGTCCTGACCCTGCCGCTCGCCCTCGTCCACCAGGGCCGGCCCGCCGCGGACGCCGGGCTGCTGTTCACCGCCGCCGCGGCCACCAACGTCCTCGCCCAGCCGCTGGTCCGGCTGCCCTGGACGACCCGGCTCGCGACACCCGTGGCCCTCGCCCTCGCCCACCTCCTGCTGGCCGTGGGTCTGACCGGCTATGCCCTCGCCCGTACCCTGCCGGCGCTGCTCGCCTCGGCCGCCGTGTGGAGCCTCGGCGACCTGCTCGTCATGGGCCGCGTCTACGCACTCGTCACCGACCTCGCGCCGCCCGGCGGGACCGGCCGCTACCTGGCGGTCTTCGGCCTCAGCTGGGGATTCGCCGCGACGCTCGCGCCCGTCCTCGGCACCCAGCTCCTCGGCCACGCCGGGACGACCGCGCTCTGGTCCGCGATGGCCGCGCTGTGCCTGCTGCTCGGCGCCCTGCACCTCGGGGTGACGCCGGGTCGGGCGGTCCGGCGGGGCGTCAACTCTCCTACGCTTTCGCCCGGATCGCATTGACACGCGGCTGACGGGCCGGTCCAGACTGGTGCGCATGAACCCGGTGCGGCCGACCGAGGCCTCGAACCCGGCAGCGGAACCCCCGGACGCGCGGGCGGAGCCGGTGCGATGACAGCCTTCCGGACCGGATCGGTCGTCTCCCGGGACGGCACGGTGATCGGGTACCGCGAGCTCGGCAGCGGCCCTGCCGTGCTCCTCGTGCACGGCGGCGGCCAGGCCGCGCAAACCTGATGCGGCTGGCGGAGGCCCCGGCCGGCACGTTCACCGTGTACGTGTCCGACCGGCGCGGCCGCGGGCTCAGCGGGCCGGCCGGCGCCGGATACGGGCTCGCCGCCGAGTGCGAGGACATCGCCGCCCTGGTCGGGCACAGCGGCGCCGAACGCGTCTTCGCCTGAGCTCGGGCGCGCTCGTCTGCCTCCGCGCCGCCCTGACGGTGCCCGGCACCGGACGGCTCGACGCCGACCTCCTGGCTGCCCCGCTACGAGGACGAACTCGCGCACGGCCGGCTCGGCTCCGCCATGCTCACCGCGATCCGGGGCACCGGCACCGCCCCCGCCTTCCTGCGCCTGCCGCCGCGCCGGCTCGTCGCCCCTTTGCTGGACCACGTGGTACGGCCCGGGGCCGGGGCCGACGCCGAGCTCCGCGCCTTCTTCGGGACGGCGGACGAGGACCGGGCGCGCTGACCTCGTCGTGTCGGGCGTGGACACCACCCGGGCAGGCCGAGCCGGCTTCGGCACGACTCGCCTGACCGGAGGGCGTGCAGCGGCTATTCTGAGCCGCAGTCGATCGTCGAAGTCGACGCGCGGACATGATCGTTGGGGTGACTGGGGGAATGGTGGACGAGCCGGAGATCGGTGCGGGGTCCGAGTCGCTGGTGTTCTGGGTGACCGAGGCCGAGGAGGAGGCCGAGGGCGACGGCGACAGCATGGGGCTGTTCCGCCGTGACCGGGAGGCCGTGCTGCGCAGGATCCCGATCGGGACGCTGCGGACGAACCTGGAGCAGACCGTCGACTCCCTGCAGGCGATGTTCGAGCGGATCGCCGACCGGGGCGGCTCGCTGCCGCTCAAGGAAGTGCAGCTGAGCTTCGAGGTGTCGGCCAAGGGCGGCGTGCAGCTGGTCGGCACGTCCGAGATCCAGGGGACCAGGGGGATCACCTTCGTCTTCGGCAAGTGATCGGCAAGTGATCGGTAAGTGACGGGCGGGTGGGGAGATTCTCGGCGGAGATCGTCGTCGAGCCCCCGCCCCCGCCGACCGGCTGGTTTCGCCGGAGGCGCTGACGCGCCCCACCCCGGGGCGGGGCGGATCAGGTGGCGGATCAGGTGAGCGCGAGGTCCACCGGGTGTCGGGGTTCGCGGGTGGCGAGGTCGTGGATGCCGCGGGCGGCGAAGTACTCGGCGGAGTGGCGGTTCCAGGCCCAGGAGTCGAAGGCCTGGTCCTCGTCGGCGTGGTCGATGAGCCAGGGGTACCAGAAGGACTCGAATCCGTCGTCGTCCCCCTTGGGCGGGAAGACGGCCCGGTCCACCTCGCGCACACCGAAGATGACGCCCTTGAGCACCGACCGCAGGGCGGTCGCGTACTCCTCGTCGGTGCCCTCGCGGAACTCCTCGAAGGGGCGGCCGTCGACGATGCGGTGGAGCTCGATCCGGGCCAGGAAGGTCAGGAACTCGGCCACGCCGCTGTTGACCAGGATCCGCTCCACGTTCTCGTGCGGCCCCCGGAACCAGTAGAGCCGGCCGGACTCCGGGTCGAGGAGGATGTCCTCGCCGTTGAAGTCGCCGAGGTAGAGGTAGTGGCCGAACTCGGTGCAGAGCCGGGTGCCGAGCGATCCGGGCGCGAGGTCCTCGAAGCGCTCCCGGACGGTGGGCCGGCGCTGGTCCTCGTGCAGGTCCAGGGAGAAGAAGCCCGGCCCTTGAGGCGGCAGCCCGAGCTCGGTCACCAGCCGGCGGGTGGGCTCGTGGCCGATCCGCGCGGCCGCCCACTCGGGGGCGACCTTTCGCAGCGCCCACTCCCCGAACGCGCGCCGGGCCAACTCCGCGACGTCTTCCGTCTCCACCGCGCTGCTCCCCCCGGTTGTGACCGTCGCGTCACTCTAGTGATCTGCCGGCGGGGTCGGTGCGCCGGGGCACTTCGGTCACCGGAGGAGCCGGCGGACCTCACCCGGGGCGGGGAGGTCTGCCCGACCCCGCCCGTCCACCGTTCGGATGAACGGGCGAGCGTGTGGATGGGCGGTGGTCAGCCCTGGGGGGACAGGGCTTGGACGGTGGCGTAGGCCGGGGCCGTGGTGGTCCGGGGGAGCGAGCCGTGGGTGCGCAGGTGGGTGGCGGTGTCGACGGCTGCGCCGAGGGCGAGGCGGAAGAGGAGGGAGCCGAGGCTGGCCCGGCGGACGCCGAGGTCGGCGAGCTGGGTGAGGGAGGGGCCGTCCGGAGTGGCGAGGACGTTGAGGGGGAGGGCGGTCGCGGCCACCGCGCCCGCGATGGCGGCCGGATCGGTCAGGCCGGGGACGAAGACGCCGTCCGCGCCGGCGTCCTGGTAGGCCGCCAGGCGGGGCGCCGTCTCCGGGGCGCGGGCCCCGCCGAGCCAGTGGGTGTCGGTGCGGGCGTTGACGAAGAGCCGGGGCACGGCCGACTTGACGGCGGTGATCTTCGCCGCGTGCAGGTGCGGCGGGGTGAGGGTGCCGTCCGGGCGGCCGTCCTCCAGGTTGATGCCGACCGCGCCGGCCTCGGCGAGTTCCGCCGCGAGGTCGGCGACCTCGGCCGGGTCGTCGCTGAAGCCGCCCTCGATGTCGACGGAGAGCAGGGCGGGCCCGCCGCCGATCCGGCGCGCGAGCCGCAGCGTCTCGGCGCGGGTCCGGCCGGCGCCGTCCGGCAGCCCGGCCGCGGCGGCGACGCCCAGGCTGGTGGTGCCGATCGCGGCGAAGCCGGCCGCGGCCAGGGCGGCCGCCGAGGCGTGGTCCCAGGCGTTCGGCAGCAGGAGCGGGGCGCCGGGACGGTGGTGCAGCGCGTGGAAGGCGGCGGCGGGATCGACGGTGTTCATGACTGCTCCTTGCGGAAAAGGTCGGTGGTGGCGCCGAGACGGCCGACCGCCCCGGCGTAGTAGTCCAGCGAGCCGGCGACGTGCGCGGCGAGCAGCCGGAAGGACCAGCCCCGGCCGGGCGAGCGGTCCAACTGCGCGTCGCTCAGCGCCCGGAGGCGGTCGGCCCAGATGCCGTCGAGCCGGACCAGGCGGCTGCGCGCCTCGTCGAGGTCCTCCGCGGTGAACGGCGCGAGGTCGGCCGGGGTGGTGGTCGCCGAGGCGTGCCAGTGGTCCGGCTGGGGCTCCTGGCCGGCCAAGCGGGCCTCCAACTCGGCGAGGTGGTCGACGAGATGGTCGGCGACCCGGCGGATCGCCTTGTGCGGGGTGTAGACGCGGCCGTCCACGGCGAGCGGTCGTCCGTCCCAGGCGGTCCAGGTGGCGGCGAGGTCCAGCACCCGGGCGACGGCCTCGGTGATCTGCCGGGCCGGGTCGTCCCGCTCCAGCAGGCCGGCGGCCAGCGCCATCGCCTGGGCCCGGCCGGGGCAGTGGTGCGGGCCCGCGCCGAAGGCCAGCGGGGTGCACTCGGCGGGGGCGTCCGGCTCGGCGGCGGTGACGTCGATCAGCACCACGTCCCCCGCGCGGAGGCCCAGCGCGCCGACGCGGACGTCGGCCAGCGCGCGTCGGCGCAGCGTGGTCACCGGCGGGTCCTGGCGCAGCACCTCGGCGAGGAGGGCGTCCGCGCCGCCCGGCGGGAGGCCGTCCGGCGCGGCGCGGCGGGCGTGCTCGACCAGGCGGGCGGTCGCGTCGCAGGCCTGGACGAGCAGGCCGATCCGCTGGGCGGCGGCCTCCGGGGGCCGCGGGTCGTCCTCCCGGGCGGTGAGGGTGAGCAGGCGCGAGACGGCTTCGTCGGCGGCCCGGCCCTGGGCGGGCGTGAGGGCGCTGCCGAAGTATCCGGCGGAGACGGTCAGGACGGCGGCGGCCACGGCGTCCGGCTCCGGCAGGCCCAGCTGCTCGGCCAGCACGCGGACGACCGTGTGCCGGTCGTCCGCGCCGACCGCCGAGCCGGCGGCCGCTTGCCGTAGGTCGCGCGGGTCCAGGGCGGCCAGGTCCTCGACGGCGTGGGCGCGGCGGCGGGCGTGCGTCTGCCCGTCGCCGGTGAAGCGGGCGACCGTGGCGCGCAGCCAGGCCAGGGAGCCTGCGGGCGTGTCCGCCGGGTCGGCGGCCGGTTCGGGGACCAGCAGCGGTTGGTCGAGCACCGCGCGGGCGTCGGCGTACCCGGTGACGCGGGAGGGGAGGGCGGCCGGTTCGGAGGTCGTCATGCGGCCCACGCTAGGTGCGGGAGACTTCGGCGGACGCCGAACCGTGGCCGGGGCATGATGGACCCATGCCCGCGCAACCCACGTCCGCGCAGTCCAGCTCCGCGCAATCCATGTCCGCGCAGCCCCTGGCCCGGCTCGCCGGGCTGCTGGCCGACCCCACCCGTGCCGCGATCTGCCTCGCCCTGTTGGACGGCCGCGCCTGGACGGCGGGCGAACTGGCCCACCACGTGGGCGTGGTGGCGTCGACCGCGAGCGAGCAGCTGTCCCGGCTGGTCGCCGGTGGGCTGCTGGTCGAGGAGCGCCAGGGCCGTCACCGCTACCTGCGGCTCGCCGGGCCCGGCACCGCCGCGCTGGTGGAGGAGCTGGCCGCGTTCGCCTCGGCGTCGTCCGCCCCGGAGCTGTCCGCCCCCGCACCCCGGCCGCGCAACCTGCGGGAGAGCGTCCGCCGCAGCGCCGAGGCGCGCGCCCGGACCTGCTACGACCACCTGGCCGGCGCCCTCGGCGTCGCCCTCGCGGACGCCCTGCTGGCCCGCGGCGTCGTCACGGACGACAGCGGCCTGGCCGTGACCGCACCGGGCCGCACCTGGCTGGCCGGCATCGGCATCGACCTGGACGGGACGCGCCGCGGCTCCCGCCCGCTGGTCCGCAGCTGCCTCGACTGGACCGAACGCCGCCCCCACCTCGCCGGCGTCCTCGGCGCCGCACTGCGCGCGCACGCGCTCGGCACCGGCTGGCTCGAACCCATCGGCACCGGCCGCGCCCTCCGGATCACCCGCCCCGGCGCCGACGCCTTCCAGGACCTGTTCGGCATCACCCTCACCTGACCTCGGCGCTGCGGCGGCCATGAACTGGGCCTGCGGCCCGCGCACTTCGAACCCCAGTCGATCGCGACGAGAGAGCGGTCGATTACTATCCGACAACACGATCGCATCGTGCATGCGGCCCTGGGGGGTGTCTCGGGGCCCGACCAGGGGGGGAACGCATGGCGCCCGAGTTGAACGGCTGCGGACAGAGCGCGCAGCACATCGGTGGCCTGATCCAGGGGCAGGCTTCGAAGCTCACCGATCCGTGCGACGCCAAGGATCTGCACATCGATCCGTCCCGCGTCTGCTGGGATTCCGATTCCAAGGCCCTCCCCTACTTCGGCAGGATCATCGCCGGGGAGCCGGTCTGGAGGGTGCCGTCGTGAGGCGATCACAGTCCATTCGGGCAGCGGTCGCGCTCTTCGTGGCGATCGCCGCGATGGCACTGAACGCCTGCGGGGCGAACCCGCTGCAGGATCCCACCATGACGCTCGCCCAGGCCAGGAAGCAGATCGACAGCTACCAGGCGGACATCCTGGCGAACCTGCCGATCAAGCCCAGGTCGAACTCGGGCTCATTCAGCGACCTGGAATGCGGCGCCAACGACAACGGTCCGCACGGCCGGGAGCAGACCTGGCGTTCCGCCACCTTCGAGGACCTTCCCCTGCCCGGCAGAGCGCAAGCAGCAGCCGCCTTTCGCACCTACCTCACCGGACGAGGCTTCCAACTGGCATCGGACTCCGGCGGCGATATCGGCTGGGTCAAGCTGAAGAACCCCAAGGACGGCTTCGTCGCCATCCTGGACGGTGCGGGTGACACGAGCCGCACCTTCAGCCTGGAGGTCATCTCCCCCTGCGTCTGGCCCAACGGCACCCCATCTGCCTGACCCGCGAACCCTCGCTCCAGGCCGCACGCCACCGTCAGAGTCGGTGGCGTGCGGCCCTTGCCGTGCTGTCCGAGGGATCCCGAGAGCCGGACCGGTGCGGGGGAAGGGCGCCGACCGGGCCGGGTGGGGTGGTCGGGGCGAAGTCGGTGGGCGGCCCGTCGAGGGTTGCGTCGCGGCACTGGTCGGGTGCGGTGCACAGGTCCAGGGGGACGGACTGGCCGGGTTGGGGCAGGCGGACGTGGTAGCCGGCGAAGGTCACGATCTCGTCGTAGCCGAGGACGACCGTCCGCGTGTGGACGGGGCCGACGACGTACGCGGAGTCGGGGCTCACCCGGACGTCGTTCACGGCTCCGTGGAAGGCGGTGAAGACGTACGAGTCCACGCTCGGCATCGCGTTCTCGGCGGTCGGTTTGCTGATGGTCAGGCCCTCGATGGACGTGAAGCCGACGGTCATCCAGTGGGTGTCGAGGTTGTCGATGGCCACGGAGCAGACGTTGACGTCGTCGACGAGCCAGAAGGCCTCCGCCCAGGAACGGTCGTCGTCGTCCAGCACCGCCAGGGTCGCCAGCGTCGGCTTCGGGCAGCGCGGTGGCCGTACGTCCTCAGGGCTCACGGCGTCCAGGATCCACTGGGCGGACGGCGGGGCCGGCTCGGGGAGCGCGGTGCCGAAGGGACGGCACGCCGTCACCGCGACGACCAGGACCGCCGCTGAACACACCGCACCCAGAACGCGATTCATCGCTCACCCCCGTCAGCGACCAGTGCCTCCAGCGTCCGCTGCGGTGGGCCGGCCGACAAGGCCCCGGGGTGTCTCGGATTCGTCGCAGTCCGGTCGTCCCGCTGTTGCACGGACTCCGGATGGAGGCGAATTCGCCGTGGACCACCCGTCACCGCGGCCGGTCACCCGACCGGGGCGGGGGCTATTCTGTGGCGGCGGTCGATGGTCGAAGTCGGTGCGCTCGCATGATCGTTGGGGTGGGTGGGGGACGGCCCTGGTGGGGAGATTTTCGGCGCTGCTGATCGGTGCCAGCGCGTACGACGAGGCGCCGCTCGGGTTCGTGCTGCGAGACCTCAAGAAGCTGCGTGAGGCGTTGCAGCGGCGTGGGGTGCGGGTCGAGCTGCCCCGGCCTCCGGCGGGCTGGCCGGTCACGGCCAACTTCGTCAACGGTGAGGTGGTCGGCTTCCTGGCGCGCGCCGAGCCGGGGGAGCGGCTGCTGATCGGCCTGAGCGGGCACGGTACGCATGTGGACGGGCAGGACTACCTGGTTCCGGAGGACATCCACCCCGAGCAGCGGCCGTTGTGGAAGGGGTGCATCGCGATCGACTGGAAGCAGGAGCTGCAGGAGACCCGGGCGGCGCAGGTGTTGTTCCTGGTCGATGCGTGTCGGCAGGGGATCCGGGATGCGATGGGGCCGCCGGTGGGGTGGTCGCCGAGCAAGATGCGGGCGGTGGCGAGTCGGAAGGTCGCGCGGCTGTACGCTTGTGCGCCCGGGGAGTTGGCGCGTTTCGTGGCGTCCGGCGAGTCGACGGCACAGGCGGGTGACGGGTCGTTCAGCCTGTTCTCGCGGGCGGTGCGGGAGGTGCTGGTCTCGCACGAGGGGCCGTTGAACCTGGACGAGCTGCGGGCCGGTGTGCAGCAGCGGGTCAGCGCGCTGCACCGCGAGTACCGGAAGGCGGCTGAGTGGCCTGGCGGGTGGCCTGGGCGCGGTGCAGGCGGCGCGGCGGTGCTGACCCAGCCGCCGGACGCGGTGGCCGGCTGGCGGAGTTGCGGAGATCCTGGTACCGGGGCCTTTCCGCCTCTCCGGTGGAGATCGACCGGTCGGCGGCCCTGGTGGCGTCGGGGGCCGATCGCCCGGTTGCCGAGCTCCTCGCCCTGCCGAGGCTGACCAGGGCGCTCCTGGCGACGGCGGTCCTGTTCCGGCCGTCGCAGGACGTGGCCGAGCTGCTGGCCGGGCTCGCCGGGCCGGCCGGTCAGCCCGCTCTGGCGGAGCTGTGGCGGCTCCTGGCCGCCGTCAGGCCGGCGTCCGAACTCGACGCGGTGCTGCAGATACTGATGAACCGAGGGCAGGCCGAGGACGCAGAGGGGATCGTCGACGCGCTCCTCACGTTCGAGCCGGCCGCACGGGTCGGCGAACTCCTGGAGGCCTCCCCGTGGCCGTACGGGCCGGTGTTCTGGCCGGAAGCGGCAGGGCTGATCGCCCGCGCGACCATGGGCTCGGGGAGCACGGCCGTCCTCATCGGCAATCTGCTGGACGCCGGGCACGGGCGTGCCGCCGAGCTGCTGCTCGACGAGTTCGCGACCACGGAAGCCAGCGCCTCGGACGCGGTGCGGCTGCTCGTCCGACTGGCCGCGGAGCGTGTGGGGCCCGAAGTGCGTGACCGGCTGACCGAGGGCTTCTGCGAGCGTCGTCCGAGCGAGGACGTGGCCCACTTCCTGCACCTGCTGGGCCGCCGCACCCGCCAGCTCGGCGAGGATCTGGCCAGGGCCGTCGCGGTGGCCGCGGAGACGCGCCGGGCGGACCTGGACACGATCAGGTCGGTGCTGACGGCCGAGGGCAACGAGAAGGTACTGCGGCGCATCGCGGTCGCGACCGGGGAGCTCCCGCCCGACGCCCCGCCGACCCGCGCTGGTTCCGCCCGAAGCGCTGACCTGCAGCCGCTCGGGCTCCGGCCGACAGGCCCGCGTCCCGGCGAGGGCGGTGTCAGCTGCCCGGGTGGGAGGCCGTCCAGCCGTGTTCGAGGAGGGCGAAGGCCTCGTCGGCGGCGCGGTGTGGTTCGGGGTGTCGGAGGATGAGGCCGCGGGCTTCGAGGGCGAAATGGGCCAGGGCTGCGCAGCCGAGGTCGTCCTCGGGGGCGCCGACGGCCTCGGCGATGGCCAGTGCGAGGGCGGCTTCGTGGCGCGTCCACATGCGGTGGGCGTAGTCGCGCAGCGCGGGGGTCTCCCGCACCATGCGCGTGAAGTCGGCGAACCGCGGGTCCGTGGCGTGGACCGCGAGCTGGGTCCGGGCCAGCAGGATGTGCTCGCGCAGCGCCTGCGGGATCGACCGGCCGGGGGCGCGGTCGCGCACCGCTGCGACGAGTGCGGCTTCCAGGTCGTCGTCCTGGTCGAAGACCAGGGCTTCCTTGCTGGGGAAGTGCTTGAACAGGGTGGTCACCGAGACGTCGGCGGCGTCGGCGACGTCCTTGACGCCGACCTGGTCGTAGCCGCGGTCGAGGAAGAGTTCGAGTGCGGCGTCGGCCAGGGACTGGCGGGTCTGGGCCTTCTTGCGCTCGCGGCGCCCGGTCGGTTCGGTCACTCGTCCACCATATCCCAGGGTGCATCGACTGCAAAAGTTGAGTCGTTGCACTTTTTGGGTGAGTGTGCTTTCTTGGTGGAGCCGGGCCGGACCTTCCGGCGGCTCACTCACCTCCCTGGGGGCACTCCCATGAACCAGACCCCTGCCCGTGGTCCCCGCATCGCGATCGTCGGCGCCGGCCTCGGCGGCCTGACCTGCGCCCGGGTGCTGCAGCGGCACGGCCGCTCCGTCACCGTCCTCGAACGCGAGGCCTCCGCCGACGCCCGCCCGCAGGGCGGCACCCTCGACCTGCACGCCGACACCGGTCAGGCCGCGCTGCGGGCGGCGGGGCTCCTCGACCGGTTCCAGGCCCTCGCCCGCCCCGAAGGGGAGGAGTGGCGCGTGCTCGACTTCGCCGACGCCGCCCTGCTGGCGCATCAGGGGCCGCCCGCCGCCGGCGCCGACGGCGGCGGACGCCCGGAAATCGACCGCGGCCAACTGCGCGGACTGCTGCTGGACTCGCTCACCGAGGGCACGGTGCGGTGGGGCCGCGCCGTCACCGGGGCCACGCCGCTGCCGGACGGCACCTGCCGGCTGCGGTTCGGGGACGGCGCCACCGAGGACTTCGACCTGGTGGTCGGCGCGGACGGCGCCTGGTCGCGGATCCGTCCGGCGCTGTCGCCCGCCGTACCCCGCTACACCGGCGTCACCTTCGTCGAGACCGGATTCGACCACTGCGACACCCGCCACCCCGACCTCGCGCGGCTGGTCGGCAACGGATCGATGCTGGCGAAGGGCATCGGCAGGACCCTGGTCGCCCAGCGCAACAGCAACGGCCACATCCGCGCCTACATCGCGCTCCGCGAGCCCCGGGACTGGCACGCTGCCGCCGGTGTCGACCTCGGTGACCAACAGGCGGTGCGGGCGCACCTGTTGAGGATGTTCGACGGCTGGGACGAGCGCCTGCGCTACATCCTGCGCAACGGCGACAGCGCGTTCGTCAACCGCCCCCTGTACGTCCTGCCCGCTCCGCACACCTGGGAGCACGTCCCCGGCGTCACGTTGCTCGGCGATGCCGCGCACCTGATGCCCCCGGTCGGCCTGGGCGCCAACCTCGCCATGCTGGAAGGCGCCGACCTCGCCCACGCCCTCGTCACCGAACCCGGCATCGACGACGCCGTCCGCGCCTACGAGGGCGTCATGCTGCCGCGCTCGATCGAGGCCGCGACGGGCAGTGCGCAGGGGCTCGACCACCTCGTTCCCGCGACGGCATCCTGAGCTCGAGCCTGAGCCACCCACCGTGACTGACTCTCGCGACCGCGCGGCCCTGATCGAGCACGATCGGCGCTTCTTCGACGCCCTGGTCGCCGGCGACGCGGCCCGTCTGGGCGAGCTGCTGGCGGACGACTTCCTCCTGGTCGGCGTCGAGGACGGTTCGGTCGTCCCCCGGTCCGCACTGCTCGACGCGGTCACCGCCGGGGCCGTCACCTTCCCCGCCGTCGAGTCCTTCCCGGAGGAAGCCGTGGTCCGCCGCATCGGCGACGTCGGCATCGTCGTCGGGCGCACCGGCATGAACTTCGTCAACTCCGATGGCACCGGCTTCGTCGCCGGAAGCCGTTACACCCACGTGTTCGCGAAGGACTCCGCCACCGGATGGCGTCTCGTCTCCGCCCAGGGCACCCGGATCACGTCCGCCGACCGGTGAGGGCCCGCCGGAGGCGGAACCCGCAGTGATCAGCCTCGTGCCCCCGGGCGCCGGCTGAAGGCGACGCGGTACGCGCTGGGGGTGAGGCCCGTCCTCCTCGCCAGGTGGTGACGCAGGGAGTCGGTGGTGGCGAGGCCGCTGAGGCGCGCGACCCGGTCCATCGGCAGGTCGGTCGTCTCCAGCAGCTCCTGGGCCCGGAGCACGCGCTGGTGCAGGAGCCACTGCAGCGGGCTCAGGCCCGTCTCGTCGTGGAACCGGCGGGCGAGCGTGCGGACGCTGGTCCTCGCGTGGGCGGCGAGCTCGGCGCGGGTGAGCGGTTCGTGCAGGTGGTCGAGTGCCCAGGCCCGGGTCGCGGCGAGCGAGGTGCCGGTCTCGGGTGGCAGCGGTGTCGCGATGAACTGCGCCTGCCCGCCGGGACGTACCGGTGCCGCGACCATCAGCCGGGCGACGGCGTTGGCCGTCGCGGCGCCGTAGTCGGTACGGACGAGGTGCAAGCACAGGTCGATGCCGGCGGACAGCCCGGCGGAGGTCAGGACGTTGCCGTCCTCGACGTACAGCACGTCGGGCCGCAGCCGGACCGTGGGGTAACGGGCTGAGAACTCCTCGGACTTGGCCCAGTAGGTGGTGGCGCTGCGGCCGTCGAGAAGTCCCGCCCGGGCGAGGACGAACGCGCCGGTGCAGATCGAGGCGACCCGCCGGCCCGCCGCCGACGCGCGGCGCAGTGCCTTCAGGACGGCCGGTGGGATGTCGTCGCGGGCGCCGGTTCCGGTCACGATGACCGTGTCGGCGTCGTCGACGGCCTCCAGCCCGTGCGGGACGGTGACCTCCAGGCTGCCGCTGGTGGCGATGCGGCCGGGCCGGGCCGTGCAGACGCGCACCTGGTAGCCGGGGCGGCCGTCGACGGTCGTCTCCCCGAGGACGAGCTCGGGGATGGACAGGTCGAAGGTGGTCGCCGGGGGTACAGCGATGACGGCGACTCGATGTACGGCCCGCATGGCCCGAACCTCCGGATGTTTGGCATTCGGGCCACTACCTTACGGATCGCCCGTGGCGGGAGGGTGGAGGCGTCGGGGCGGGCTCGCCCCAACTCCTCGACCAGAGCAGGGAGTGCAAGCGTGTCCACGCACGTCATCATCGGAGCCGGAGCCACCGGATCGGCCGCCGCACGGCTGCTGGCGGACGCCGGTGAGCAGGTCCGGCTCGTCACCCGCCGGGGCAGCGGGCCGGCGCACCCCCGGATCGAGCGGGTGGCCGCCGACGCCACCGACACCGCGCGGCTCATCGAGCTGACCCGTGGGGCGGCGGTGCTGTTCAACTGCGCCATGCCGGCCTACGACCGCTGGCCGTCCGAGTTCCCGCCGCTGGCCGCCTCGCTGCTGGCCGCGGCCGAACGCGGCGGCGCGGACTACGTCATGCTCGGGAACACGTACGGCTACGGGCCCGTCGACGGACCCGTCACCGAGGACCTCCCGATGGCGCCGACGAGCGTCAAGGGCCGTGTCCGGGCCCGGATGTGGCACGACGCCCTGGCCGCCCACGAGGCGGGCCGGGTGCGGGTCACCGAGGTCCGGGCCGCCGACTACCTCGGCGCGGGAGCCTACTCGCCGTTCACCCTCATGGTGGGGGCGCAGGTGCTGGCCGGCGCGCCCGTCTCCTACCCGGGCGACCTCGACGCCCCGCACAGCTGGACCTACACCGGCGATGCGGCCCGGACGCTCGTCGCCGCCGCCCGCAGCGAGAACTCCTGGGGCCGGGCCTGGCACGTGCCGTCCACCTCCCACGCCCCGGTCCGCGAACTGGCCGCCCGCCTGGCGGTGGCGGCAGCCGTACCGGAACCGGAGCTGACGCACATGGCGAGGGCCGAGCTGGAGCGGACCGGTCGGGCCGACTCGGTGATGGCGGAGTTCCCGGAAATGCTCTACCTGTACGACCGTCCGAGCATCCTCGACGCGTCGGTCACCGCGACGGTCCTGAACCTCGCCCCGACGCCGATCGGTTCGGTCCTCGCGGAGATGGCCGCCTGACGAGGGCTCTGCGGGGGAAGCCCCGCCGGGGCTATCCTGTGGCGGCGGTCGATTCGTCGAAGTCGGCCCGCTGCCATGATCGTTGGGGTGGGTGGGGGACGGCCCGGGTGGGGAGATTCTCGGCGCTGCTGATCGGGGCCAGTGCGTACGACGAGGCGCCGCTCGGGTTCGTGCTGCGGGACGTCGAGCAGTTGGGTGAGGCGCTGCGGGGGCGTGGGGTGCGGGTCGAGGTGCCGCGGCCTCGGGCGGGCCGGCCGGTCACGGCGAACTTCGTCAATGGTGAGGTGGTCGGGTTCCTGGCGCGTGCCGAGCCGGGGGAGCGGCTGCTGATCGGCCTGAGTGGGCACGGCACGCACGTCGACGGGCAGGACTACCTGGTTCCGGAGGACATTCACCCCGAGTTGCGGCCGTACCGGTCGGGGTGCATCGCGATCGACTGGAAGCAGGAGCTGCAGGAGACCCCGGCGGCGCAGGTGTTGTTCATGGTCGACGCGTGTCGGCAGGGGATCCGGGATGCGATGGGGCCGCCGCCGGGGTGGTCGCCGAGCAAGATGCGGGCGGTGGCCGGCCGGAAGGTGGCTCGCCTGTACGCCTGCGCCCCGGGCGAGTTGGCGCGCTTCGTACCCGCCGAGGATTCCACGGCACAGGCGGGCGACGGTGGTTCGTTCAGCCTGTTCTCGCGGGCGGTGCGGGAGGTACTGGTCTCGCACGAAGGGCCGTTGAACCTGGACGAGCTGCGGGCGGGGGTGCAGGAGCGGGTCAGTGCGCTGCACCGGGAACACCGGAAGCCGGGCAGGCCACAGGAGGTCCGGGTGCTCACGGAGGCGGTGCACGCGGAGTTCGTGGTCGTGGGGGCGCTGATGGTGCCCGTCGTGCCCGTCGTTGCCGTCACGGAGACGGAGACGGAGCCGTTGCCGGTCCTCCCGGCGGCCCTGGACCCCGCCAAGCTGATGGCGGACGCCCTGCACCAGGTCGTCACCACCGGACGGACGGAGCTTCTGGAGCAGTTCGCCGTTATCGGGCCCGCCGCCGACCTGGTGAAACTGAGCGGCTTGACTGCGCTCGGCAGGGCGGTCGACGCGATGTGGACGGCGGCGGCGCGGCGACGGCCCGTCGAGCCGCTGGTCGAGCTGGCCATTGCCCTGTTCGACGCCGATCAGGCTGATATCGCTCGCCACCTGGTGGACTTGGCGGTCATCGTCCGCCCGGCGGAGGACCTGGTGGCGCTGCTCACCGCAGGCGACCCGTCGTCCGAACTGTCGGGCCTGGTGCAGGCGACCGTGGTGCGCGTGGTGGGCCGCCGGCAGACCTCGGAGACGGTCGACCTGGCGGTCCGGCTGTACGGCGCGGACTGTCGCGACCTGGTGGCGCAGCTGCTGAGCGTGCCGCGGCCGTTGGAGGACCTGCCCGCGCTGCTGGATGCTCTGGACGCCGCCGGTCTGCACGCGGAGACAGACCGGCTGGTACGGGATCACGCCGCAGACGGCGCGCGATCGGTGGACAACCTGCTCGCCCGGCTGGCTGCGGGCGGCCGGGGCCGGGACTGCACCGCCGTGCTGACGGCGATCGTCACCGGGTCGCTGGACCGGCTGGTCGAGTGGCTGGCGATCGGGGAGGTGCGCTCCGGCTTCGCCGAGGACGCCGCGCTGGTGCTGCGCCTCGCCGTGGCCCGGCGCGAGGACTGCCACCTCCTCATGGCCGCGCTGCGCGCCGGAGGCGAGCAAGGGCACCTCCGGGCGCTCCACGAGATAGCGTCCGACCTCGAACCGACCTTGCTGCAAAAGCTGTTGGAGGATTTGAACGAGGCGGGAGCCGGAGAGGACGCCGAGGCCGTCATCCGGTGCGCGGTCGAGCCCTTCCTCCCGATCAGGGCGGCCGGATTGGCATTCCTGCTCCGGCAGCAGGGACCGGCTGCTCTGCTGCCGGTGGTGTTCGACGCGCTTTGCGGGGCGAGTGCCCACCAGGTGGCGGACTTCCTCCGGGCGGCGCGAGAGATCGGCGGCGACGGTCTGGTCGGCGAGTCCGTGGCGGCGCTCGCGGAGCGCTATCCCGCAACGGAGTTCAACCGATTGGCCGTCCAACTGGACGACCCCGGCGTCTACGGCATGGCGCCCGACCTCTGGCGGAACGTGCTCGACCACCGGCCGATGGCCGACCTGTTGGACATGCTGGAGGGCACGGGGGAGGAGGGGCGGCTCGCGATGCTGGAGGGGATGGCGTCGAGTGACCGGCCGGCCGGCGATCTCGCCGAACTCGTCGAGCTGCCCGGCCGCGAGGCGCTGCGCGAGCAGATCGGCCCCCGAGTGGCGGCTAGCCTCGTCGCTCGGGGCGACGAGGTGGTGAAGGGTGTGCTCGTCGAACTCCTGGCACGGGGATGGGAGTCGGGGACACGCCTGGTGATCGGGCAGGTCGGCGAAGCCGGACAGGCGAGACAGCAGGCCGGGCTCGCCATCTGGCTGTTGAGGGAGGGCTACGGGGAGCGGGCCCGATGGCTGCTCGACCAGGCGTGTGAGACTCGGCGCACATCGCATCTGGGAGTCCTCGCGGAGTTCTTGCTGGCCGGCTCGGAGCCGCAACTCGGCAGGTACGTGCTGGCCGACGCGGCCCGGAGGTGGCGGACCCGCGATCTGGTCCGGATGGCTCGCGGGCTCGCCGAGACCGGTGTTCGAAAGGGAAGCCAGGCGACTGCTCAAGGGGCCACGTACCTGCTCACCCGGGCTGTGCGGGTGCGCACGCCGACGTGGGCGGCGGAACTGCTGCTCGCTCTGGACGCCGAGCCGCAGGGCGGCCTCTTGCCGCTCGACGACCTGCTCGGCGAGTTCCTGACGGCGGATTCATGCGCGGAGACCGTCTCCCGGATCAGGTATCTGCGGGGCGCGAAGCCCGGGAGCCGGCTGGCTCAGGGCGTCTCCGACCTGGTGTGGACGAATGCCTCAGCGCTGTTCCAGGCGGCTCGGCAGGCGAGGTCCGCGGAGGCCACGGAGTGTCTGCTGGCCGCGTGCGGGGACGGTCTTCCGGGCCGGCCACCGGCGCTTCAGGACCTGCTGGCGGAGCTACGGATGTCCGGCTGCCGGACCGAGGCGGACCTCGTCCGGGATGTGGCGGTGCGTTCACAACCTCCGGACGCGGTGGCCGCGTACCTGGTGGTGTTCCAGGACGGCCCCTCGTCCGACTACGTGGCGGCCTGCGGCGCGGTGGCCGGACGGCCGGTCGAGGAGGTCGCGGCGGTGCTGGCCCGGCTAGCCGGGACCGAGGGCGCGGTCGAGGGCTTCGCCCGGTGGTACACGCAGGCAGCTGATCAGGAGCGGTGCCGGGCGCTGCTGTGCGAGCTGTTCGCCAGGGGGAAGGACAGGCTGGTCAGGGAGGTGCTGAGCGCGGCGCCGTGGTCCGATTCGCCGGTGGCGCTCGCGGCCCTGTTCCTGGACGCGGACCGGGTGGGACCGAACGGGGGCGCGCTGATCGGTCTGGCCGCCGGTCTGGACACGTTGAAATCGGTCGATCTGGTCGTACGCGTCGTTGAGGGCGGGGCGTCGCCCGGGATGCGCGCCGCCCTCCTTCGGATGCTCGCGCTGTCGAGCAAGGCATCCGAGGTCTGGACGCGCCTGCAGACCACGGGCCGGTTCGAGGACGCGGCGGACCTGCTCGATCTCGCCCTGCCGGACACGGATGTCGCAATCTGGTACCGGGGCCTGCTCGCTGCCCCGGTGACGGTCGATTCGTCCGCGATGGTGGAGGCGCTGGGCGCCGATCGTCCGATTCCCGAGATCATCGCGTCGTCGGGTCGGACCAAGGCCCTCCTGGCGGCGGTGGTCCTGTTCCGGCCACCGTGGGACGTCGCTGACCTGCTGGCCGGGCTGGTCAGGCTGGCCGCGCCGGGCGACCAGGGTGCCCTGCCGTTGTTGTGGCGCCTCCTGGCCTTCGCCCGTCCGGTGCCCGAACTCGTTCTGCTGTTCCAGGCGTTGATGAAGCGCGAGCAGGCCGGCGATGCCCTGGGGATCGCCGGCGAACTCCTCCAGGACGAGTCGGCCGCTCGGGCCGCCGAGGTCCTGGAGGCCACCCCGTGGACGTACGGGCCGGAGCACGTGCCGGGAGCGGCCGGGGTGTTCGTCCAGGCGACGATCGACGCGTGGGACGTGGCAGAGCTCATCCAGGCGCTTCTGAAAGCCGGATACCGGCGTGCGGCCGAGCGGGTGGTCGATGAACTCACGATCGTGGCGTCCAGGCCCACATTGGTGGCGTACACGATCAAGAAGCTGGCCGAGAAGGGCTTGGGGTCGGAGTTCCGCGACCGGCTGATCGAGGGCTTCTGCGAGCGTCAGCCGGCTGAGGCGATCGCCCACTTCCTGCACGATCTCGGCTACAGGCAACTCGACGCAGACCTGGAGAAGGCGATCGCGGTGGTCGCCGGGACGCGCAAGGCTGATCTGGAGGTGGTCAGATCGGTTCTGATGCAGCTGAGTTGGAAGGACGGGAAGGTGCTGCAGCGGTTCGCGGCTGCGACCCGGGAGCGCGACGCCGACCCCCGGTCGTCGTCCTGGTGGTCCCGCTGGAAGCGCTGACGTGCGGCTACGCGGCGGCATCCTCGGGTCGACAGGCGCCGAAGCCCGCCTTGGCGGCGTGCAGGAGTGCTCGGGCGCGGGCGGCTCCGGTGGTGGCTGTTGCCGCTGCGCTGCGGGCTGAAGCCGCCGGGGTGCCGAGGCCCGCGCAGGCTCGGCAGATGCCGGGGCGGGGGACCGGGTCGTGGCACCTGGCGCACTCGGCGTACCGGGCCGGTGCCGGGGGCCGGGCCGGTGGGAGCTTGTGCGCCAGGCGGTAGCGGAGCACCGCCGCCGCCGAGTGCAGGGGCGTCGGGAGGCCCGGCAGCAGGGCGTGGGCGAGGTCGGTGGGGGTGCTGCCGCGTTCCAGCCACTGGGCGACCAGGGGAGCGAGTTCGCGTGCCTCGGCCTCGCCCAGGCGCAGGCGGGGTTCGGGGCGGATCACCCGGAACAGGGTGGCGACCGCCTCGCGTTGCTGGGCGTCGTCGTCGGGGAGGGTGGGTTCTTTCTCCGGGTCCTTTACGAGGGCGACAGCGCGGCCGGTGGCCGCTTCACCGGGCGCCGGAGAGGTGGTACTCGGCGGCGGCGCGAACCACGGTGTGTCGTACACGTGGGTCTCGGTGCGGATCGTGCCGTCCGGCATCCGGATCTTCTCGACGCGGTAGAAGCCCGCGTCGGTCAGCTCCTTGAGGGCCTTGCGGATGGCGCCGCGCCCCTGCGGGCTGGTGTCGGCCATGTGCCGGCCGTCCTCGCGCCAGCCGTCCGGGCGGGAGAGGAGGTCCGCGAGGAGACCGCGGGCGGTGTAGGACAGCTGCCGGTACTGCAGCACGGCATTGGGCAGCACGGTGAAATTGCGCGCGTGGGCGCTACGATGGATACGCATCGGGAGTGTCTGTCTCCTGGTGCCGGACCCCGGAGCGTTGGCGCGCTGCCGGGGTCGCCTTTTTGTGTTTGTCCACGGAACTTAACACAACGACCAGGCGGACAAGGCGCGTTGACGCCATCGGTCGCTATTGGTCCAAGGTCGGTCAATTTCGGCAGAGTTGTGTACCGCAGGGTGGTCCTCGGAGACCCAGGTTGGGCCGGGCCTGGTTGGTGCGGGGCGCGGTCGCGAGGCTGGTGCCATGACCGACAACAGCACCGATATGACCGACTTCGACGGCCGCGTGGTCCTGATCACCGGTGGGACGAGCGGGATGGGCCTGGCCACCGCGCGTCTGCTTCTGGAGGGCGGCGCGCACGTCGTCATCACCGGCCGCACCGAGGAACGCCTCGCCCGTGCGGCTGAAGAACTGGGCGAGGTGTCCGAAGGGGGCGCCCGGCTGCTCACCGTTCGGGCGGACTCCGCCAGTCTCGCCGACCTCGACCGGCTGGTCGCCCTGATCCGGGATCACCACGGGCGGCTGGACGGGGTGTTCGCCAACGCCGGGGTCGGGGTGTTCCAGCGCGGCTCCGAAGCCACCGAGCAGGACTTCGACCACCTCGTCGACGTCAACTTCAAGGGGGTGTTCTTCACGATCCAGAAGGCTCTGCCGCTGCTGGAGGCGGCGGGTGGCGGATCCGTGGTGATCAACGCTTCCTGGACGCTGCACCGGGGCATGGCCGTCGCGCCCGTGTACGCGGCCACCAAGGCCGCCGTCCACAACCTCGCCCGTACGCTGGGCAGCGACTTCGCCGAGCGCGGCATCCGGGTCAACTCGATCAGCCCGGGCTACATCGTCACCGAGATGTTCGAGGCAGCCGTCCCCGACCCGGCCTCGCACGAGGCCATCCGCTCGCAGGTGCCGCTGAAGCGGCTCGGACGGGCGGAGGACATCGCCGAGACCGTGGCCTTCCTGCTCTCCCCGCGGTCGTCGTACATCACGGGCCAGGACATCGCCGTCGACGGTGGGCTGGTCACCGCGATCCCGGCCTCGTGACGGGCGGTGGCGGTTGCCTGGTCCTGCCAGGGCCAGGCAACCGCCACCCCGACCGGCCACAATCGTCGTATGAGCACAGCGATCAGCATGAGCGAGTTCCTGCGGACCCGCCGCTCCCTCCTGCACCCGGCGGACGTCGACCTGCCCGACTACGGTGGCCGACGCCGGGTCGCCGGCCTGCGCCGCGAGGAGATCGCCCAACTGGCCGGGGTGAGCGTCGACTACTACACCCGGATGGAACAGGGCCGCGTGCCCAACCCCTCGGATGCGGTGCTCGACGCCCTCGCCCGCGCGCTCCAACTGGACGAGGACGAGATCCGGCACCTGCACCGCCTCGCCCGCCCCCAGCCGCCCCTGCGGCGCGAAGCCCGGCCGCAGGGCGTGCGCCCCATGGTCCGGCGCCTCCTCGACGAACTGACGGACGTCCCGGCCGTCGTGATGGGCCGACACATGGACATCCTGGCCTGGAACCCCGCGGCCTGCGCCCTCTTCGGCGACTACGCGGCCCTCGACCCCGCCGAGCGGAACATCGCCCGCATCACCTTCCTCGACGAGACCACCCGGGAACTGTACGCGGACTGGACGTCCTGCGCCCGCGAGAACGTCGCCTACCTCCACCTGGAGGCCGGCCGATACCCCGACGACCCCCAACTCGCCAGTCTGATCGGCGAACTGTCGATGAAGAGCGAGGACTTCCGCCGCTGGTGGGCCGAACACCCGGTGCAGGACAAGACCTCGGGAACCAAGCGCTTCCACCACCCGGTGGTCGGCGACCTGGAACTCGCCTACGACACCCTCCGCGCAGCGGACGACCCCGACCAGGCCCTGGTCACCTACGCCGCCGAGCCCGACACCCCTTCGCATGACGCCCTAAGGATGCTCATCGCCTGGGCCGCCGGGGCCCCCACCCGCGAGCGGTGACGGCAGACGGACGGCCGCGCAGGAAGTCGGCCGGGCCGACTTCCTGCGCGGAGGGTCGTGCTGCTGGGCAGGTGGTGAAGAGGCGGCCGCGGGCGTCAGGCCGGATGCACCGCGGGGCGGAGAAGGTCCAGTACGTGAGTCCAGTTGTACTTGTCGCGACCTCCGCCGGACTTGGGTCGGTGGGGTGCGTAGTCGCCGATGAGGACGCCCATCGATCGGAGCCGGGCCAGGCTCTCCGCGTATGCGGGGTGGGCGGCCTGGGCGGAGTTGAGGTAGGGCTGCACGGCCGTGGGAATGCCGAGTCCGTAGGCCTCGCAGAGAATTCCGAGCGCGAGCGTGTCGGAGATGCCGGCGGCCCACTTGTTGATGGTGTTGAAGGTGGCGGGGGCCACCGCGATGGCGTCGGCCCGGGGCATCGGCCGTGACGCGCTCGGCGTGTGCCAGGCCGAGCGGATCGGGTAGCCCGTCTGGGACTCGATGGCCTTCTGGTCCATGAACCCAAGGGCACTGGGGGTAGCGACCACGCCGACGTTCCAGCCCTCCGCGTGGGCAGCCGAGATCAGCTCGCCGACACCATCGGCGATGCCTGCAGCGCAGACGACGACGTAGAGGAACGGGTCGCGGTGCTCGGTCAAATCGGAACCCCCAACTCCTGGCAGAAACGAAGCAGTTCAGGAACGGTACCGCGCCGATCACGCGCGGCCATGTCTCCGGCCAGTTCCAACACGCTGGGGCGCCGACGAATGTCCTCCGACGCGCAGCTCTCCGCGATCCTGAGCGCTTGGAATCCCTCGACCAGTCTGCCCTGTTGGCTGTAGGCGCGAGCAGCGTCCACCCAGAGCGCGGCCCGCCGCTCGGGAACGGGGATGCGGCGACGCATCAGCGGCTGGGCATCTGCCAGCGCCGCACCGGCATCGCCGAGAGCCACGGCGGAGCTGACCGCGTGGAGCGCAACGTTGGTGGGGCTGAAGTTCGCCCAGGAATCCGGACCATCGAGATCGACGTACCGCGCGACGTCCCCGGCCTCGGCCAGGAACTCCGCTGCCTTCGCGCGGTCTCCGCCAGCGCTCGCGGCGGTCACGCCGCGAAGGAGCAGGAGCCCGAGGGCTGCGAGATAACCGGGCGGCCTCCGGTCATAGCCACCCTCGAGTTGATCAACGGTGTGACGAATCAGGTCGATGGCGGGTGCGGTGTGCCGGTCCCGGGCCAGGACGTGGGCCTGGACGCGGACGCTGGACGCCATCACCACGGGATCGCAGCTCCGCTCCGCCTCGGTCATGGCCCGGCCGACCGCGAGCCAGGCGTTGCCCTGGTCACCGAGCTTGAGCAACAGACTCACCGCAGTCTGGTAGGCCGTCGCGAGCATCCTGGAGAGCGCCTGGTCATCGCCTGGGGCCGCGTGCTTCGCCCCCCGCAGGTCTGCGATCAACTGCGGCAGGGCCACCTCAAGTTCAGCGTAGCGGCAGGCGTAGAAGTGCCTGCGGGCCTGGGACAGCCGGACCGAGAGCTCAGCTGCTGACGGCGGTGGCTGATCAAACCACGCCGGTCCGGGAAGAAGCTCGCGGATGAGCTCCCTCGCTACACGCGGATGGCCTGCCGGGGCCGCGAGCGCCATTGCGCTCGCGGCCAGGAAGTTTCGGCGGTGCATATCGTCCGTCCTGCTGTCCGTGGGGGCCGGGGACGCAAGGCCGAAGCTCGTCAACGGAATGCCGAGCACCCCTGCGACAGCCCGCAGAACGCCGATGTCCTGCGTCCCCGAGCCGTTCTCCAGGCGGCTGATCTTCGACTGGTGGTAGCCGAGCTCCGCGGCCACATCGGCCTGAGTGCGACCGCTGAGCACTCTCGCCCGGCGAATCACCTCGCCGGGCGAGAGTGCAGTGAATTTTCCCCGGGCCGTCTGCGACATGGTTTCTCCTGCTTGCACTGATCACACCCGATATGCCGAGCGTATCCGGGCCGGAACTATCCGTGATGCGTGATCTGCATAAGTCATGCTCAGCATGCCTGCAGCTCCGCGGCACGGCACTGACGTGCAGTTGCCTGTTCGTCAGCAGCCCGCCCCAGTCGCTAAGGAGAAGCGCTGATGAACCTCCTCTCGAACACCGTGAGAGGCGCTGCCGAACCGCACCCGGGCGTGGGCTTCGGAGTCCGGCAGCACTCGGGTCCGGCGACGGTCTGCCTGCCCTACCGGGCCGAGTCGGTGGGGGCCGCGCGGCGGTTCGTCTGTGCCAAGCTCCGGGAGTGGGGGCTGGACGAACTGGTGGACGATGCCGCCTTGATCGTCAGCGAGTTGGCCACCAACGCTGTCAAGACCGGCTGCCAGGCGCACATGGTCGTCGCCGTGCGGCGGCCGTCCTCCCGGGTCGTCCGCATCCTCGTCGGTGACGGGTCCCGGGTGATGCCGGTGATGATCCGGGCGAACTGCGGTTCCACGTCGGGCCGGGGGCTGGCGATGGTGCACCGGCTCACGCGCGGGAAGTGGGGCGTCACGCCGCTGCCGCTCGGGAAGGTCGTGCACGCCGATCTCCCGACCGGCGAGCGGTGAAGCCCGGCATGCCGGAGGACTCCGAGGTTCGGGTCTGGACCGCCTGTGGGGTGTCGGTGGTGGCCGCATTGCACGTGGTCGCCGTCGCCCTGCTGCTGATCAACCGCTCCCACTGAAACCTGCGGGCGCGTCGCCGGCGCGGCGACGCGCCCGGAACGCCAACTCCCTTCCCTTGTAAGGCGGAAGGAACACGGCTGCGGGGCGAATACTGGCCCGCCCAACCCTCGCCACCACCTGATTCTCTGGTGGCCGCCGCCCGGCGCACGACGCCGGGCGGCGGCCACCGGGCCACAACGTCCGGGCAGTCCCAACTGCCCGGCGCTCGGGGGCCGTCCGGCCTCCGAGAGGACGTCAACGGCATGGAGGAACCATGACCACCAACCTGTACGCGCTGCCCATCGAGGGTGCGCGGTTCGAGCGCCAGTGCGGCGGCAACCTCGGGAGCGAGAACGAGTCCTGCGTCGACCTGGCCCGCATCCCCGGGGTGGTCGACGGCTTCGTCCTGCGGGACACCAAGCCGGAGGGCGGCGGCCGCGAGCTGCGGTTCGACGCGGCCGAGTTGGACGCGTTCGCCCTCGGCTGGGCGTCCACCCGGGGCCTGACCGTCTGACCTGTCTGACTGACGAAGGCGCCTGCTCCAAGGTCTGGTTGGAGCAGGCGCCTGCGCTTCCTGGAGGATACCCATGGAGTTCTCCGGCCACTGGCACGGCTACGGTCCCTGGATCGGGACCTCGGACCAGTACCACACCGAATACCTGCGGCGGCCGACGCCGTTCAACGTCAACGACCTCCGGTCCCCCAAGGGCGGCTCGCCCGATCAGGCGTCCTACGTCTCGTTCGAACAGCGCACGATTCCGCCCATGTTCACCGGCCACTACCTCCTGCGCCGCCCCGCCGACCTCGATGCGCGCACCTGGAAGGACGTGGACTCGGCGGTGTCCTGGCTCAGCACGCTCTACCGCAGGCACCCGCCGGCGCCCCACGCGGACGGCCGGGCCGCCGACTGCGGCCTGCCGGCGAGGACCGACTACGCCCGCACCGCGCTCGACCACGGCTGCGACGTCGTCTGGTGCTACTACCTCCCCGGCACGCAGCTGATCAACTACGCGGTGGTCTGCTGCCCGAACCTGCCGTTGCACCCCGACATCCCCTGCCCCCTCGGATGAGGAACCCCATGCCACTGTCCCAACTGCTCGGCCCCGCAGCGCAGTCCCTGCTCCGGGCCTGCCCCACCGAGCCCGCGCTCCACCGGCGAGACGACTCCGCACTCGACCGGGAGATCACGCTCCACCTCATGGACACCCACATCGACCACGACCTGCTGAACCCGGCCTTCACCGCCGCCGTCCGCGACGGGCAGGCCGTCCACCCGGGCCGCTTCTCCAAGGACGGACGGATGAGGCCCGGCAAGCTGCGGGCGCTGCTCGACGAGGGGCACACGCTCAACCTCCGCGAGCTGCAACGCACCGTGCCGCACCTCGCCGAGCTGTGCCGCGCGATCCGGGAGGAGACCGGCTACACGCTCTACGTCTCCGGGATCATCACACCCCCGGGCGGCCGGGGGCTGCGGCACCACTGGGACCAGTTCACGGCCGTCGTCACCCAGCTGCACGGCTACAAGGTATGGCCGGTCTGGCGCCCCGAGGTCGAGCTGCCGATGGACGACTACCTGGACTCCCCGGCCATGTGGACCCGGGAGATGCAGGACCGCTGGGACACCACCGAACCGTACGCGGAGTACCACCTCGGCCCCGGTGACACTCTCGTCCTCCCCAGGGGATGGGTCCACAGCCCCCACAACACGGACGGAGAGACGACCAGCTTCCACCTGACCTTCGCCCTGCGAGAGCGCACGGTCCTGGACCTGGCCGAAGCCCTGCTGGCCACCGCCCTGCCCAGGCAGGAGTTCAGGGCCGGCATCGCGCCCGACGACCTGCGCGAAGACACCCTCCCCGAAACCCTGCGCACCGTCCTCCGGACACTCGCCTCGCACCTCGACCGAACCGACCCGGCGGCTTCCGCTGACCTGATCCGCGCAGGCCTGACCGGGCGCTCCCGCTGAACCCCCGGCCGCGCCGCCGGCTCGGCGGCGCGGCCGGGTTTGCCAACTCCGTTCCGCATCAAGCGGGTTTGCCCGATTGGTGTGCGCCGCAGTCTGAGGGCGGCACCCCGGCGGATCCGGTCGAGCTGATCGGCGAGAGTCTTCCGCGCGGCTTGGGCACCGGAGAGAGGAGAGGAGGACATGAACCGGGCGGCTGTGGTGACTACTCGCCGATGGCGTAGGCCTCGTGAGGGACAGCGCGCTCCCACACGGCGTCGAAGGCGGCCGCGCAGAGCCGTGCCACAGCAGGATCGTCACTTTGATCCGTGTGCACCCACCGGCCATCGCCGTCAAAGATGTTGAACTGGACGACCCTGCCGTCGAACAGCCAGAAGTCATTTCCGGGCAGCAGAAGATCGGAGGCACTTCGGCGGGGCAGCCACCGCACCTCCTCACCGCCGGCCACATTGGTGAACGTGAACGAGTGCTCGTACCGGATGTACTCGCTGGCAGGCTCGGAGATGATCCTGGCTCGCTTCACGGAGACACCGTTGGCAGTTACCTCTTGGACGAGGTCGAGCCACGGCCTCCACCAAGACGCGCGGTCAGCAGGGTTGAGTCGGTGACCGGACTTCCAAGCCCGGAAGCCTTGGTTTTCGTTGTCGACCGAGTAGACATCGCGCAGCTCCAGGTGGACTGCGGACTTCCGCGCCGACCTCAGAAGGTCGGCGAAGCTGTTCAAACTCTGCGACATCCAGCGCCTCCTTGATCGTCTTCGCCGTGCGGGCAGGGATGCGGACCGCAGTCCCGTGATCTGGGATCGGACCGTCAGCCAGGCAGCCCGCCGTCGGTGCCTTGTCGATCTTCCATCCCTGGATGACGAGGTCCCTGGTCTTCGGGTCCACCCGCACGATGGGCGAGCCGCGGTTCCCAGACTTCTCGTCCTTCGCAACGGACCGTAGTGCCATCCGACCCTCCCGTGTCGAGCCGGGTGCGCTTAGTGACAGACCAGAGTTGGTGCCCATACTCCGCGCGTTGGGGCATGTTGCTGCCGGTGCTCAGGCGGCCTGATCCCCGCCCTGGCCTCGATCTGAGACGGCCAGCCGGATGTGAATGCCGTTCAGGTAGTGGGGCAGGTGCTCGTGGTTCAGGAGAATTGATTCTTTTTCACGATCGTGGCGCAGTGGGAGCACCTCAACTGGTTGGTGGTGTACGGCTGCAGCGTGTTCTTGCCGCAGTTCGGACACTTGTGCCCCTTCGCCACGGTGTGACCTTTCGCTGGGAGTTCCCGCCCCGGACGAGGGCGTTCGACGCTTGATGGTGGTCGGATTTTTCCATTGCGTCAATATGGAACCTTTGACCTGCAGTTTTAGGACTAATGGTTGAGTGGGGTGGAATGGCGCCAAAGATCCGGTTTAGTGCGACTTCGGGTATGAGATGCCGCTTCGGTGGAGAAGCCGGACCGGGGTAGGTGCTTGTGTGCTCGTGCAGGCTCGGCCAGGGCATGTAGGGGGCTATTCTGTGGCGGCGGTTGAGGGTTGACGTCGGGGAATGGTGGACGGGTCGGGGTGGGGAGATTCTCGGCGCTGCTGATCGGTGCCAGTGCGTACGACGATGCGCCGCTGCGCTTTGTCCCGCGTGATGTCGAGCAGTTGGGTGAGGCGCTGCGGGGGCGTGGGGTGCGGGTCGAGGTGCCTCGGCCTCGGGCGGGTCGGCCGGTCACCGCGAACTTCGTCAATGGTGAGGTGGTCGGGTTTCTGGCGCGTGCAGAGCCGGGGGAGCGGCTGCTGATCGGCCTGAGTGGACACGGCACGCACGTCGACGGGCAGGACTACCTGGTTCCGGAGGACATTCACCCCGAGTTGCGGCCGTACCGGTCGGGGTGCATCGCGATCGACTGGAAGCAGGAGCTTCAGGAGACGGCCGCTGCGCAGGTGTTGTTCCTGGTGGACGCCTGCCGGCAGGGGATCCGGGACGCGATGGGGCCGCCGCCGGGGTGGTCGCCGAGCAAGATGCGGGCGGTGGCCGGCCGGAAGGTGGCCCGGCTGTATGCGTGTGCGCCGGGGGAGTTGGCGCGGTTCGTGCCGGCCGAGGAGTCGACGGCACAGGCGGGTGACGGTTCGTTCAGCTTGTTCTCGCGGGCGGTGCGGGAGGTACTGGTCTCGCACGAAGGGCCTTTGGACCTGGGTGAGTTGCGGGCGGGGGTGCAGGAGCGGGTCAGCGCGCTGCACCGGGAACACCGGAAGCCGGGCAGGCCGCAGGAGGTCCGCGTCCTGACGGAGGCGGTGCACGCGGAGTTCGTGGTGGTGGGGGCGCTGAAGGTGCCCGCGGTGCCGGTCGTTGCTGCGGTCGAGAGCGAACCGGTGCCGGGCCCGCCGGTGGTCAAGGACCCGGCCAAGTTGATGGCGGACGCCCTGCACCAGGTCGTCACCACCGGACGGACGGAGTTCCTGGAGGAGTTCGCCGTCATCGGGCCCGCCGCCGACGTGCTGAAGCTGAGCGCAGTGGTGGTGCCTGCGGCGGTCGACGTGATGTGGACGGCGGCGGCGGGACGGCCCGTCGAGCAGTTGGTCGAGTTGACGGTCGCCCTCTACGGCGCGGACAAGATCGAACGCGCGGTCTGGCTGGTCGGCATGGCGGTCGCCGCTCGCCCACTGGAGGACCTGCCCGGGCTGCTGGACGCGCTGGAGGCGGCGGGCCTGCGGGCTCAGGCGGACGGACTGGTCCCGATGGTCGCCGCCGCCGGGGATCCGCCCACGATGGAGCACCTGCTCGCCCTGCTGGCCGATGCCGGGCGGGACCGGAACCGGGCCGCCGTGCTGTCGGGGATCGCGGACGGGTCGATGTCTCGGCTGGTCGAGTGGCTGGAGATCGGGGGGAACCGAGCGGGCTTCGACGAGGACGCCGCGTTCGTGCTCAACGCCGCCGTGGCCCGGCGCGACGACCGGCATCTCCTCCTGACCGAGCTGCGCCGCATCGGTCAGGACGGGCACCTGCGGACGGTCCAGGAGGAGGCCCGTCGCCTCGAACCCCCGGTGCTGCACGCGCTGTTGGAGCGCCTGCACGCGGCGGGAGCCGATGAGGACGGCGAGGCGGTCACGAGGTGCGCGGTCGACATGGCCCGCCCGGTGACGGCGGTCAGGCTGGCAGCCCTGCTCCGGGAGCGGGGGCCGGCCGAGCTGTTCCCGCTGGTGCTCACGGCGCTCTGCCGGGCGGACGTCGACCAGGCGGCGGGATTCCTCCTGGTGGCGCTGGAGGACGGGGATGACGACCTGGTCGACGAGGCGCTGTCGGCGCTCGCGGAACGCTTTCCGTCCGAGGGATTCGACCTGCTGGCCGCGGAGCTGGACGTCCACCCCGACCTGGTCGCCGGCCTCCGGCGGAAGGCGCTCGACCTGCGCCCGATGGCCGACGTGCTGGCCATGCTGGAGCGCGCGGGCGACGAGGAGCGGTCCGCGATGCTGGAGCGGCTGGCGTCGAGCGACCGGCCGCCGGGCGAGCTCGCCGAGCTCGTCGAGATGCCGGGCCGTCATCGGCTGCGCAGGCGGACGGGCGCCCAGGTGGCGGCCTGCCTGCTCGCCCGCGACGACTCGGCGCTGACGGGCGTGCTCGCCGAACTCCTCGACCGGGACTGGACGGCGGGGGCCCGCCTGCTGCTCGGCCAGATCGTCGTCGGTGGAAACCCGCGGGAGCAGGCCGGAGTAGCCGAGTGGCTTCAGGACACGGGACGCGGGGAGCAGGCCCGGTCGCTGCTCGACCGCATCTGTGAGGAGCGGGGTACGGCCCACCAGAGCATGGTGGCCGAGAAGCTGCTGGCCGGCGGGCAGCCGGAGCTCGGCATGCACGTGGCGGCCGTAGGGGCCAGGACGTGGCCCACCCGCGATCTGGTCCGGCAGGCCCGGCGCCTGGCCGAGGTGGGTGCACGGGCGGAGAGCGGGGCGACCGTGGGAGGGGCCGCGTTCCTGCTCACCCACGCCGTGCAGGTGCGGTCGGCGGAGTCGGCGGCGGAACTCCTGCTCGCCCTCGACGCCGAGCCGGAGGAGGACGGCCCGGCGCCGGTCGACCAGCTGCTCGTCGAGTACCTGACGGCGGGTCCGCGGGCGGAGGCCGTTCCCCGGATCGTGCTCCTGCGGGACGCGAGGCCGGGGAGCCGGGTGGCCCTGGGTGTCTCCGCGTGGGTGCGGGCGCATGCTTCCCTGCTGTTCCGGGAGGCCTGGCAGGCAGGGCCGGCGGAGGCCGTCGAGTGCCTGCTGGCCGCGTACGGGGACGGCGGCTCGGTCGGGCCGCTGGAACTGGGGATCCTGCTGCCGGGGTTGCGGAGCTCGGGCAGCGGAAGCGAGGCGGACTTCGTCCGGGACGCGGCGGTGCTGGCCGCCCTGCCGTGGTCGAGCAGTTCGAGCAGTTCTCTCGATCGGCAGGGGATCGTGCGAGCGCTGGGCACGGACCGTCCGATTGCCGAGATCGTCGCATCGCCGGGACGGAACAGAGCCCAGTTGGCGACGGCGGTCCTGTTCCGGCGGCCGGAGGACGTCTCCGAGTTGCTGGCCGGGGCACCGTCGCCGGAGCTGCGGCAGATCCTGGCCGTCGTCCGGCCGGTGCCCGAACTCGTCGAGGTGCTCCGGGCGCTGATGAAGAGCGGTCAGCGCGACGACGCCGCCCGGATCGTGGACATCATGCTCGCCGCCGAGTCGCCGGCCCGGATCGGCGAACTGCTGGAGGCCACGCCGTTCGTGCACGGGCGGGAGTACGTGGCAGGGCCGGCCTGGGTGGTTGCCGACAGGTCCATGCGCAAGGGGACCACGGCGGAGCTCGTCCGCGCCCTGCTGGACGCTGGGTACGGGCGTGCCGTCGAGCGGCTGCTCGATGAACTCACGGTCGCGGCGACCGGCGCCAAGGGCGCGGCGGCCCTGGTCAAGCGGCTGGCCGCGACCGGCGTCGGGCGCGAGGTCTACGGTCGGCTGATCACGGGCTTCTGCGAGCGTCGTCCGCACGAGGCGGTCGAGCGCTTCCGGGAGCACCTCGGCCCCTTCCGACCCGAGGTGGCTCCGCGTGAGAAGGACCGCGAGAGGGATGACGCCACTGCCCCGCCCCCGTCGAAGGGCTGGTTCCGGCGGAAGGGCTGACCCAAACGCCCGTGGGTAGGTCCGTTTTTCCGTCCTGATGTTCTGTGTATGAAGCAGCCCCCACATCCGACTGCCCTTGCGTAAAAGGCTGGTCTTATCTTCCGTTCACCTGTTGTTCGGGTTGTCGCGGCCCCGCTAACTTCGGCGCAGCTTCCTCCAGTCGAGCACCGGCGGCCCCAAGCATCCCGCCGGTCCGACCTGGTTTCAGCCGCTGTGCTCCCGCTATGCCCCGTTGTGCCCCCGTTGTGCCCCCCGTTCCCCCTCAACAGGAGGCAATACCTTGCGTACCCCCACGTCCGCCGTCGCTCGCAAGTCCGTTCTCGCCGTTGCCGGTGCCGCCGCTCTCGCGATATCCAGCTTCGCCGCCGCCGCTCCCGCCGGCGCCGCGCCGACCGTGTACTCCAAGGGCGGCACGTCCTGGGTCCGTGCCTGCGACACGCTCGCCAAGGGCGACACGGTGTCCTGCCACGCGCTGAAGGTCGTCAACACCCCCCAGCAGCTGAGCCCGAACGCCACGCCGTCCGGCCTCGGCCCGAGTGACCTGCTGAGCGCCTACAAGCTGCCGGCCAACGGCGGCGCCGGCATGACGATCGCGATCGTCGACGCCTACGACGACCCGAACGCCGAGTCGGACATGAACGCCTACCGCGCGCAGTTCGGCCTGCCGTCCTGCACCACCGCGAACGGGTGCTTCAAGAAGGTCAACGAGACCGGCGGCACCAAGTACCCGCGCGCCAACAGCGGTTGGGCCGGCGAGATCTCGCTCGACCTGGACATGGTGTCGGCCATCGCGCCGAACGCGCACGTCATCCTGGTCGAGGCGAGCACCGCGAACATGACCGACCTCGGTGCCAGCGTGAACACGGCCGTCAAGCTGGGCGCGAAGTTCGTGTCCAACAGCTACGGCGGCGCCGAGTCCTCCAGCGACCTGACCTACGACAACACCTACTTCAACCACCCGGGCGTCGCGATCACCGTCTCGGCCGGCGACAGCGCGTACGGCGCGCAGTACCCCGCCTCCTCGCCGAACGTCACGGCGGTCGGCGGCACCGCGCTGCACCGCGACTCCTCGGCCCGCGGCTGGAGCGAGTCGGTGTGGTCGACCAGCTCCACCGAGGGCACCGGCTCCGGCTGCTCGGCGTACGAGCCGAAGCCGACCTGGCAGAAGGACACCGGCTGCTCCCACCGCACCGTCTCGGACGTGTCGGCCGTCGCCGACCCGGCCACCGGCGTGGCGGTCTACCAGACGTACGGCGGCTCGGGCTGGGCGGTGTACGGCGGCACCAGCGCCTCCTCGCCGATCATCGCGGGCGTGTACGCCCTGGCCGGCACCCCGAGCGCGAGCATCCCGGCCGCTGACGGCTACAGCCACACCTCGGCCCTGAACGACGTCACCACCGGCTCGAACGGCACCTGCTCGCCGTCCTACCTGTGCACGGCGGGCGCCGGCTACGACGGCCCGACCGGCAACGGCACCCCGAACGGCCTGGCGGCCTTCACCGGCTGACGCGGCAACATCGGCCCGCGCGGCGGAGCCGGCCGATGAGGTAGAAAGGACCGAGTGCCCGTCCCCCACCACGCAGGGGGACGGGCACTCGGTCGTTCAACCGGACACTAGGCCCGCGCGGAGTGCACCACGCTCGCCAGCACCTTCGGCAGCTCCGCCGCCGTCTCCGCCGTCTGCGCCCGCCAGGCGACGTGCCCGTCCGGGCGGACCAGCACGCAGCCGTCGGCCGCGACCTCGCGCAGCCGCTCCCACTGCCCGTACGGGTCCCGCAGGCCCTCGGCGGCGCCGATCACCCGCACGGTGACCTCGACGCCGGTGAGGCGGGCGGCCTCGCGGGCCGCGTCGTGCCAGGGGGCGCCGCCGCGGCCGGTGAGCAGGACGAAGCGGCCGCGGCCGGTGACGTCCAGGGTGGAGCGGCGGTGGCCGCCGTCCTCCAGCCAGGCGTGCGGCACGCGCGCGCCGGGCCAGGTGGTGGCCTGGTAGTACAGCTCCGGGTCGCGCTCGGGAGCCGGCTCGGGGGTGCCGTCGTCGACCCGGGCGCCGCCGCGGTAGCGGTAGCCGATCTCCACACCGTGCGCGTTGGCCTGGTAGTTGATCCGGTCGGTGGCGGCGGCCAGCGCGGCGCGCCGGGCCTCGGCCTCCTCGCCGTCGTCGCCGAGGGAGCGCAGCAGCTCCCACTGCTCGGCGGCGCTCTGCTCGGCGGTGTAGCCGAGCGCGGCGGGGATGCCGAGGAAGTCCATCATGCTGCGCACCGCGCGGTCGACGACCTGGCCGCCGACCGGCTGCCGCTCCTCCTGGTAGGTGTCGAGCAGGCTCGGGGCGGCGGTGCCGTCCAGGACCAGCTTGAGCTTCCAGCAGAGGTTGAAGGAGTCGGCGACGGCGGTGTTGAGGCCGAGGCCGTTGGTGGGCGGCATCTGGTGGACGGCGTCGCCGACGCAGAAGACCCGGCCGGTGCCGTAGCGCGGGGCGACGGTGGCGTTGACCTCCCAGGGGGAGACCCGCTTGATCGTGATGGGCACGACCGGGTCGCCGATGCTCTCCCGCAGGTGGGCGATGATCTCGGCGTGGTCCTCCGGGTCGAAGGAGTCGCCGTCCTTGAAGAACCGCAGGTACATCCACTCGTTCCACGGGCGGACGTTGACGAACACCCGGCCGTCCTCGGGCGGGTTGCCGGGGACGGCGCCGATGTACAGGATGCCCGGGCGGTGGGCGCTGTAGCGGGAGAGGTCGGCCTCGAACCAGATGGAGGCGACCTTGGACAGGCCCTTGGCGCCCTCGACGGTGAGCCCGGCCTGCTCCATCACCTGGCTGCGGGCGCCGTCCGCGCCGATCACGTAGTCGGCGCGCACGGTGTACGTCAGGCCGGACTGCCGGTCGGCTATCACCGCGGTGACGCCGTCCTCGTCCTGTTCCAGGCTCAGGAACTCGTGGCCGAAGCGCAGTTCGCCGACGCCGGCCTCGCGGACCTGGTCGACGAGCACCGGCTCCAGCAGGTGCTGCGGCAGGTTGCACATCTGGCTGGGGCTGGCGGCCTGGTAGTCGCCGACCCGGTCCGGGCCGTTGCCGTAGGCGCCGAGGCGGCTGACCTCGGGGCCGGAGAACGTCGTCATGAAGACGAAGTCGGCGAGCAGTTCGCGCGGCGCGGCCTGGGCGAGCACGGCCCGCTCGGCGCCGAGGTCGCGGAAGATCTCGCCGGTGCGCTGGTTGAGCAGGTGGGCGCGCGGGGTGTGCGCGGTGCCCGGGTACTTGCCGACCGCGAGGTGGCGCACGCCGTAGCGGGACAGCGCCAGCGAGGCGATCAGGCCGGCGGGGCCGGCTCCGACGATCAGGACCGGGACGCGAACGTCGGGGGTGGTGCGGTTGTTCACGAGGTTGCCTTCCTTGCGTACCCGCCGTAGACCACGGAGGTGTCCTTGTGCTCGGTGAGCTGGAACCGGCGGCCCAGCTCACCGTAGGTGATCTTGCCCTTGGCCCGCAGCCGAATGTCGCGAAGGACCTGGAACTGCGACCGGTTGGAGGCGAAGCCGACCAGGTCCTGGTTGTCCAGCCCGTGCCGGCGGAAGACCGCGTGCAGCTCCTCGGGCTTGATGAAGGCCGCCCAGTCGTGCAGGTCCTTGGGCGCGAAGCTGGTGGACTTCCAGTCCTGCGCCATCTTGATCATGGCGAGCTTGGACTGGAAGGTCCGGTTGATCGTGTCGTAGAGGTAGTAGGAGCCGGGCTTCAGCACCCGGACCGCCTCGGAGACGGCCTTGTCCACCGACGTGACGTGCTCCAGCGTGTCGCAGCAGTACACCAGGTCGAAGGTGCCGTCCGCGAAGGGCAGTTCCTCGGCGACGCCCTGCCGGTACTCGATCTCCAGCCCGGACTGCTTCGCGTGCGCGGCCGCGGCCTCCAGCGAGGGGCCGGACGGGTCCATCCCGATGACGTCGGCGCCGGCGCCGGCCCACAGCTCGGCCAGCAGGCCGCCGCCGCAGCCGATGTCCAGCACCTTCAGGCCCTTGATGTCGATCCCGAGCCGGGTGGTCAGCACCTTGTGGAAGTACTTGAACCGGGCCGGGGTGAACGCCTCCAGCGTCGCGAACGGCTGGTCGTCGTTCCACCAGGAGAGGTTGTTGTAGACGTCGTTGTCGACAGCCATGATCGCGAACTCCTCAGGAGAGCTTGATGGTCGGGCGGTAGAGGTCGAGCCAGACGGCCAGGTCGAGGACGCGCTCGAAGGCCTCCCGCTCGTCCCGGCTGACGGCCTCGGCCGCGTTGTGCGCGGCACCGGTGAGTGCCGTGCGGTCGAAGAACGCGACCGCCTGGTGGTCGCCGGACAGCAGCTCGCCGACCTGGCGCTGCAACTCGGCAACGTAGCGCAGCTCCTGCGTGTTCGGGTAGAGCGCCTTCCGACGCTCCAGCACCGACTGCGGCAGCACGTCGGCGACGGCGGCGCGCAGCAGGCTCTTCTCGCGGCCGTCGAAGGTCTTCATCGCCCACGGCGTGTTGAACACGTACTCCACCAGCCGGTGGTCGCAGATCGGCACCCGGACCTCCAGGCCGACCGCCATGCTCATCCGGTCCTTGCGGTCCAGGAGTTGGCCCAGCAGGCTGGTCAGGTGCACGTAGCAGAACCGGCGCATCCGCTGCTCGTGCGCGGACTCGCCCGGGATGACGGGGAGTTGGGCGACGGTGTCGGCGTAGCGCTGCGCCCAGTAGCCGGGCACGTCGAGGGTGCGCAGCAGCAGGTCCGGGTCGATCAGCTTGGTGGGGTGGGACTTGGGGACCAGGCCGGAGGCGGTCACCCAGGGGAACATCTCCACCTCCTGGACGGCCGGGAGGTGGAACCACGGGTAGCCGCCGAAGATCTCGTCGGCGGACTCGCCGGACAGCGCGACCGTCGAGTGCTGGCGGATCGCCTTGAACAGCAGGTACAGCGAGTTGTCGGCCTCGCCGAAGCCGAACGGCAGGTCGCGCGCGGTGACGGTGGCCCGGCGCACCTCGGGGTTGGCCAGCTCCTGGTGGTCGAGCACGATGTTGTGGTGCTCGGTGCCGACGTGCTCGACGACGGCGCGGGCGAACGGCGCGTCCTGCGAGCCGCGCCAGTCGTCCGGGCGGAACGCCTCGGGCTGCTCGAAGTCGACGGTGAAGGTGCGGGCCCGCTCGCCCCAGGTGGCCATCTTCCGGCCGGCCAGCGCGGTGAGGGCGCTGGAGTCGAGCCCGCCGGAGAGCAGCACGCACTGCGGGACGTCGGCGACCAGCTGCTTGGCGACGCTGTCCTCCAGCAGCTCCCGGACGCGGCGCACGGTGGTCTCGGTGTCGTCGCGGTGCTCGGCGACCTCCAGCCGCCAGTACACGTGCTCGCGCAGTCCGGAGCGGTCGACGGTCACCATGGTGCCGGGCTTGACCTCGTGCATGCCGGCCCAGACCGAGCGGCCGGGCTCCTTGACGAAGCCGAACAGCTCGCGGAAGCCGTCGGTGTCGACCACCGGCGCCACCGACGGGTGGGCGAGCAGCACCTTGGCCTCGGAGCCGAACAGCACGCCGTGCTCGGTGGGGTGGTAGTAGAGCGGCTTGATGCCGAGCCGGTCGCGCACCAGCACCAGCCGGTCCACCCGGCCGTCCCAGATGCCGAAGGCGTACATGCCGTTGAGGTGGTCGGCGAGCTCCAGGCCCCACTCCAGGTAGCCGCGCAGGACCACCTCGGTGTCGCTGGTGGTGCGGAACTCGTGGCCGCGGCGGCGCAGTTCGTCGCGCAGCTCGGCGAAGTTGTAGGCCTCGCCGCTGTACGTCATGGCGACCGTGCCGTCCGGCGTCTCGACCACCATGGGCTGCACGCCGCCCTCCAGGTCGATCACCGCGAGGCGGCGGTGCCCGAGGGCGGCGCAGCGCGACACCCAGGTGCCGCCGGCGTCCGGGCCGCGGCAGATCATGGTCTCGGTCATGGCGTGCAGTGCTGGCAGTTCACGTTCGAGGTCGAGCTGGAAGTCGATCCAGCCGGCGATCCCGCACATTCGCGTGTTCCTTCGGTCGGTCGGGAGAGGGGAGCAGGGGGCCTGGGCCGGCCCCGGGAGGGCGGGGTCAGCGCAGCGGGTCGCGCCGCTGCGAGGCCATGTAGGTGGCCAGGCCGTCGATGTGCGAGCGTCCGGTGGGGGCGAAGAAGAAGCGGTCCAGCACGCCGCCCAGGTAGGAGTACGGGGGGTTCAGCGTCGCCGCCCAGCGCCAGCTGAACCGGGAGCCGGCCTCGGTGGGTTCGACGACGTAGTCCTCGACCAGGTGGCGGAAGATCGGGCTGGTCCCCTCGGTCGCGGTGAACGTCTTGCGGGTGCCCTCCTCCCAGCGGTAGAAGCGCTCGCGCAGGACGAGGCCGCTGTTCATCGCGATCTCCCGGGTGGTGCCGACCCCGAACGGGCGCGGGGAGGTCCAGGTCAGCTGCCGCATGCCCTTGGTCCAGCTCGACACGCCGTCCCCGACGAGGGCGGCCCAGGTCTCCTCGGCGGAGAACGGCACCTCGACGGAACGGGCGTGGTACAGCGGGGCGGAGGCGAACAGCGAGTCGTCGGCCTCCTCGATCGGATACCAGCGGCTAGCCATGGGGACGGGTCCTTTCCCGGGTGGGGCGGTCTGTTCTGTGGAGAGGGGAGGAGTTACGGCTTGCGGCCGCGGAAGAGCGCGACGCTGCCGCGCGTCACCAGGTCGAACTCGTCGAAGTTCTGCTTGAGCTGGTCGCGCAGGTCGGCCAGGTCGTCCTCGTCGTTGTGGAAGACGCCCTTCTGGTTGAGGTTCTTCATCAGCCACCGGCCCGCGCCGGAGACCGGCACCCCGGAGGAGAGGATGGTGTGGCCGAAGACGGTGCCGCCGGAGCGGACGGCGGTGGCGGCGTGCTTGATCGCCACGCCCTTCTCGCGCAGGCTGCCGGGGACGCAGTGCAGCAGGAAGCTCAGCGAGGCCGAGTCGTGGCTGCCCTCGGGGACGGGCAGCGGCTCCAGGCAGTTGGCGACCACCTTGGCGGTCTTGTAGTGCGCGAGCCGCTGGGCGGCGAAGTCGAGCGTGGCGGGGTTGAGGTCGGCCAGCGTGATCTCGGGGTTCGACACGGGGAAGCGGGCCCGGTCCAGCAGGTAGCCGGTGCCGACGCCGATCTCCAGGTGCTTGGCGCCGAGGCAGGTGTTGTACATCGTCAGGAAGTCGCGGGGCGAGGCGCGCCAGAACAGCGGGGCGCTGCCGCGGAAGACCATGAAGTCGTAGAAGGCCAGGTTGCGGCCGTGGTAGGGGGACTGCCCGTCGTCGACCGCCTGCTCCAGGGAGACGCCGGGGCGGTAGTCGTGGTCGGTGCTGCTCATTGTGCTCTCTTCCGGTTCGGTTCGGGGCTGCCGGTTCGGGACGGGCCGTGGGTCACGCGGTCGGTTCGGTGAGCCGGTCGAGGACGGCCCGCATGGTCGCGGGGGCGTGCTCGCCGGTCAGGGTGAAGTGGTCGCCGGCCACCTCGGCCTCGGTGTGCGGGACGGGCCAGGCCGCCTGCCACCCGGTGGCCGGGAAGCCGGGGAGCGGCCGGTCGGCCCGGAACTGCAGGGTGGGGGCCGTCAGCGGCCGCGGCTGCCAGTCGGCGAACAGCCGGCCGTAGCCGCCCATCGCGGTCAGGCAGGCGTCGTCCCAGCCGATCTGGTCGTCCGTCAGGTAGCCGGCGATCTGCTCCTGGATGCGCGGCAGGACCTCGCTGCCGGGCCGGTAGCTGTCCAGCAGGACCAGCGCGGCCGGGGCGGTGCCCTGCTTCTCCAGCCGCTCGGCGACGGCGTGCGCGATCCAGCCGCCCGCCGAGTGGCCGAGCAGGACGAACGGCGCGCCCCCGGCGAGGAGTTCGACGTCCTCGGCGTGCAGGCGCACCAGCGCGTCGAGGTCGGCGGGCAGCCGCTCGCCGGCGGTGAAGCCGGGCGCGGGCAGCGCCCACAGCTCGTGCCGGCCCCGCACCTCGGCGGCCAGCCGGGCGTACTGCTGGGCGCCCGAGCGGGTGGCGAAGGACGGGAAGCAGAAGATGCGCGGGGCGGCCGGCCCCTGGGCGAGCCGGACGGGTGCCGGGCGCTCCCCGGAACCGGGCGGGGCGTCGAAAGTGTCCCGGAAGCGGGCGGCGGCCGCAAGGAGTTCACCGAACTCGGCGAACCGGCCCTCGGCGGCGGCGCGCGGGGCGAGCGCGGTCAGCAGGCCGCCACCGGCCGCAGCGGGGTCCGCGGCCGCGGGGGCGGCCGCCAGCCCGGCGCGCAGGTGGGCGGCGAGCGCGTCCAGGGTGGGGTGGTCGAAGACGGCCGTGGCCGGCAGGGGCAGGCCGGTGGCGGCCTGCAGGGCGGCGCTCAGCTCGGTGGCGGCGAGCGAGTCGAGGCCCAGCTCGGGCAGGCCGAGGCCGGACTCGACCTCCTCGGTCGACTCGTGGCCGAGCGCGGCGGCCACCTGGGCGGCCACCAACTCCCGTAGCAGCGCGTGCTGTTCGGCGGCATCGAGGCCGGCCAGCCGCTCGCGCAGCCGGGGCGGCGCCGCCGGGGCGACCTCCTCGACGATCGGGGCCGCGGTGGCACCGGCAGCTGCCGCCGCCGTGACGCCCTCCGGCCAGAACCGGCGGCGCTGAAAGGCGTAGGTGGGCAGGGCGAGCGGCTCGGCCGCGACGCCCGCGAACACCGCCGCCCAGTCGACCGGCACGCCGTGCACGTGGGCGCGGGCCAGCGCGGTGAGCGCGCTCTCCGCCTCCGGCCGGCCGGACCGCAGCAGCGGCACCGCCGCCGGGGCGACGGCCCCGGGTTCGGCGGCCAGCGCGTCCCGGACCAGCGCCGACAGGACACCGCCGGGGCCGAGTTCGAGGAAGGCCGTCACCCCGTCCGCGGCCATCGCGCGCACGCCGTCGTGGAAGCGCACCGCCTCCCGGATGTGCCGCACCCAGTACTCGGGGGTGCACACCTGCTCCGTCACGGCCGGCTCGCCGGTCAGGTTGGACAGCAGCCGGATCCGCGGCGGACGGTACTCCAACTCCCGGGCCACCTGCCGGAACTCGTCCAGCACGCCGTCCATCAGCGGCGAGTGGAAGGCCCGGGTGACGCGCAGCCGCTTGGTGCGGCAGCCGCGCGCGGCGAGCTGCGCCGCCACCTCCTCGACGGCCTCGGCCAGGCCGGAGACGACCGTCGCCCGGGGCCCGTTGACGGCGGCGACGCCGACCACGTCCTCCCGGCCCGCCAGCAGCGCCAGCACCTCCGCCTCGGCCGCCTCCACCGCCGTCATCGCGCCGCCCTCGGGCGAGGCCTGCATGAGGCGGCCGCGCGCCGCGACCAGCCGGCAGGCGTCGTCCAGCGACAGCACGCCGGCCGCGCAGGCCGCCGTCAGCTCGCCGATCGAGTGGCCGCCGACCCAGTCCGGCGTGACGCCCCAGGACTCCAGCAGGCGGAAGGACGCCAGGCCGACCGCGAACAGCCCGGCCTGGGTGAACACCGTCTGGTCCAGCGACTCGGCCGCCGGGGTGCCCTCCTCGGCGAACAGCACCTCGCGCAGCGCGGGCCGGCCCGGCGCCGCCAAGTGGTCGTCCAGCCGGTCGCACACCTCGTCCAGCGCGCGGGCGAACACCGGGTACGCGTCGTACAGGCCGCGGCCCATGCCCGGGCGCTGGCTGCCCTGGCCGGGGAACAGGAAGCCGACCCGGCCGCCGGCGGCCGCGGTGCCGCGCACCAGGCCCGGCGCGGGCCCGCCCGCCGCGAGCGCGGCCAGGCCGGCGCGCAGCTCGTCCAGGTCGCGGCCGAGCAGGACGGCGCGGTGGGGGAGGGCGGCGCGGGTGAGGGCCAGGGAGCGGCCGATGACGGCCGGGTCCGGCTGGTCCGAGCCGGTGAGGTGCGCCGCCAGCCGTTCGGCCTGGGCGCGCAGCGCGGCCTCGCCCCGGGCCGACACCGGCCACGGGACGAGCGGCAGCGGGGCCCGCTCGGCCGGGGCCGGGGCGGGCCGGTGCGGCTCGGCGGGCGCCTGCTCCAGCACGACGTGCGCGTTGGTGCCGCTGATGCCGAAGGCGGACACGCCCGCGCGGCGCGGCCGGCCGTCGACCTCCGGCCACTCCACCGGCTCGGTGAGCAGCGCGAGGCCGCCGCCGGACCAGTCCACGTGCGGGGTGGGCTCGTCGGTGTGCAGGGTGGGCGGCAGGACGCCGTGCCGCATCGCCTGCACCATCTTGATCACCCCGGCCATGCCCGCGGCGGCCGCCGTGTGGCCGATGTTGGACTTGATCGAGCCGAGCCACAGCGGCCGCCCGTCCGGCCGGTCCTGGCCGTAGGTCGCGAGCAGCGCCTCGGCCTCGATCGGGTCGCCGAGCGGGGTGCCGGTGCCGTGCGCCTCCACCGCGTCGACCTCGCCCGGGGCGAGCCGGGCGTTGGCGAGCGCCTGCCGGATCACCCGCTGCTGGGCGGGGCCGTTGGGGGCGGACAGGCCGTTGCTGGCGCCGTCCTGGTTGGTGGCCGAGCCGCGCACCACGGCGAGCACCGGGTGCCCGTTGCGGCGGGCGTCGGAGAGCCGTTCCAGCAGCAGCACGCCGGCGCCCTCGCCCCAGGCGGTGCCGTCCGCGGCCGCCGCGAAGGGCTTGCAGCGCCCGTCCGGGGCGAGGCCGCGCTGGCGGCTGAAGCCGATGAAGGCCTGCGGCGTGGTCAGCACGGTGACGGCGCCGGCGATCGCCAGCGTGCTCTCCCCGGAGCGCAGCGACTGGCAGGCCAGGTGCATCGCGACCAGGGAGGAGGAGCACGCGGTGTCGACGGTGACGGCCGGGCCCTCCAGGCCGAAGGTGTAGGCGAGCCGGCCGGAGATGACGCTGGCCGCGTTGCCGGTCAGCAGGTAGCCCTCGACGCCGCCGCCCGCGCCCTGCGCGAGCAGCGGGTAGTCCTGGCCGCTGGAGCCGGCGAACACGCCGGTGCGGGAGCCGCGCAGCGCGCTCGGGTCGATGCCGGCGTTCTCGACGGCCTCCCAGGCGGTCTCCAGCAGCAGGCGCTGCTGCGGGTCCATGGCCAGGGCCTCGCGCGGGCCGATGCCGAAGAAGGCGGCGTCGAAGCGGTCGGCGTCGTGCAGGAACCCGCCCTCGCGGACGTACGAGGTGCCGGGGCGGTCCGGGTCGGGGTCGTAGATGCCGTCGAGGTCCCAGCCGCGGTTCTCCGGGAAGGGGGTGACGGCGTCGCGGCCGTCCGCGACCAGCCGCCACAGGTCGTCCGGGCCGGCGACCTCGCCGGGGTAGCGGCAGGCCATCGCGACGATGGCGATCGGCTCGTCGCTGTCGGCGGCCGCCTGCGCGGGCCCGGTGTCGCCGTCCGCGCCCGGGGTGCCGGTGAGTTCGGCGAGCAGGTAGGCGGCCAGCGCCTCGGGCGTCGGGCGGTCGAAGGCGACGGCGGCCGGCAGCCGCAGGCCGGTGGCGGCCATCAGCCGGTTGCGCAGCTCGACGGCGGTCAGCGAGACGAAGCCCAGGTCGCGGAAGGGGCGGCCGGGGGCGACCGGGTCGTCCAGGCCGAGCACGGCGGTGACGTGCGCGGCCACCAGGTCGAGCAGCAGCCGTTCGCGGTCGGGCTGCGCCAGGACGGCCAGCCGGGCGCGCAGTTCGGAGCCGGGGGTGCCGCTCTCGCGCTCGTCCGCCTCGGCGGCCGGGGCGCCGCCCGCGCGGCCGGCCGCGGCCGGGAGAGTCTCCACCCAGTAGCGGCGCCGCTGGAACGGGTAGGTGGGCAGGTCGGGGTGGTCGCCGGCGGGCAGGAACGGCGCCCAGTCGACGGGCAGGCCGTGGGCGTGCAGGTGGGCCGCGGAGGCCAGCACGCGGGTCCAGTGGCCCTCGGTGCGCCGCAGCGTGCCGGTGACCAGCGCGTCGGCGCTGTCCAGGGTCTCCTCGATGGCCGGGGTCAGCACCGGGTGCGGGCTGACCTCGACGAAGGCGGCGTGGCCCTGGGCGGCGAGGTCGCGCACGGCCGGTTCGAGCAGGACGGGCCGGCGCAGGTTGGTGTACCAGTAGGCGGCGTCGAGGGCCGTGGTGTCCAGCCAGCCGCCGGTGACGGTCGAGTAGAAGGGGACGGCCGCGGGCTTCGGCGCGATCCCGGCCAGGGCCTCGGCGAGGCGGGCCTCGATGGCCTCGACGTGCGGGGAGTGCGAGGCGTAGTCCACGTCGATCCGGCGGGCGCGGATCTCCGACTGCTCGCAGTGGGCGAGGAGTTCGTCGAGCGCGTCGCCGTCCCCGGCGACCACCGTGCTGGCCGGGCCGTTGAGCGCGGCGACCGAGATCCGGCCCGCCCAGCGGGCCAGCAGCTCCTCGGCCTCGGCGCGCGGCAGCGAGACCGAGGCCATGCCGCCGCGGCCACTGATCGCGGTGATGGCCTGGCTGCGCAGCGCGGCGACGCGGGCGCCGTCCTCCAGGGACAGGGCCCCGGCGACGGTGGCGGCGGCGATCTCGCCCTGCGAGTGGCCGATGACGGCGGCCGGTTCGATGCCGAGCGAGCGCCACAGGGCGGCCAGCGAGACCATCATGGCGAACAGGGCGGGCTGGACGACGTCGACCCGGGTCAGGTCGCCGCCGCCGCGCAGGACGTCGGTGAGGTTCCAGTCCACGTGCGGGGCCAGCGCGGCCTCGCAGGCGGCGATCGAGGCGGCGAACACCTCGGAGGTGTCCAGGAGTTCGGCGCCCATGCCGAGCCACTGCGAGCCCTGGCCCGGGAAGACGAACACCGGGCGCTCGAACACCCCGGCGCCGGTGACGAGTTCGGGCGCGCCGGCGCCCTCGGCGAGCGCGGCGAGGCCGGTCAGCAGCTCCTCGCGGGTCTGCCCCAGCACGACGGCGCGCTGCTCCAGTGCGGCCCGGCCGGTGAGCAGGGTGCGGCCGACCGCGCGCAGGTCGGCGTCGGGGTGCGCCCGCAGGTAGGCCGACAGCTGCCCGGCCCGCGCCCGCAGGGCGCGCTCGCTGTGCGCGGAGAGCACCCACGGCACCACGGCGGACGGCGAGTCGACGTCCTCCACGGCCGGTTCGGGAGCCGGGGCCTGCTCCAGCACGACGTGCGCGTTGGTGCCGCTCGCGCCGAAGGCCGACACCGCCGCCCGGCGCGGCCGCCCGTCCACCTCGGGCCACGCCCGCTGCTCGGTGAGCAGCTCGACCGCGCCCGCCGACCAGTCGACGTGCGGCGTCGGCTCGTCCACGTGCAGGGTGCGCGGCAGCACCCCGTGCCGCAGCGCCATCACCGTCTTGATCACCCCGGCGACGCCGGCGGCGGCCTGGGTGTGGCCGATGTTGGACTTCACCGAGCCGAGGTACAGCGGCCGTTCGGCCGGCCGGTCCTGGCCGTAGGTGGCCAGCAGGGCCTGCGCCTCGATCGGGTCGCCCAGCGTGGTGCCCGTGCCGTGCGCCTCGACGGCGTCGACGTCGCCCGCCGCCAGCCGGGCGTTGTCCAGCGCCTGCCAGATGACCCGCTGCTGGGCGGGGCCGTTGGGCGCGGTCAGCCCGTTGCTGGCGCCGTCCTGGTTGACGGCCGAGCCGCGCACCACCGCCAGCACCGGGTGGCCCAGGCGTTCCGCGTCCGAGAGCCGTTCCAGCAGCAGCACGCCGACGCCCTCGCCCCAGCCGGTGCCGTCCGCGGCGGCGGCGAAGGCCTTGCAGCGGCCGTCCGGGGACAGGCCGCGCTGGCGGCTGAACTCGACGAACATGCCGGGGGAGGCCATCACCGCCGCGCCGCCCGCCACCGCCGCGGCGCACTCGCCCCGGCGCAGCGACTGGACGGCCAGGTGCAGCGAGACCAGTGAGGAGGAGCAGGCCGTGTCGACGGTCAGCGCCGGGCCCTCCAGGCCGAAGGTGTAGGACAGCCGGCCGGAGATGACGCTGGCCGCGCCGCCCGCCAGCAGGTACCCCTCCAGGCTCTCGGTGGCGCGCTGGGCGAGCGCCGCGTAGTCCTGCTGGCCGGTGCCCATGAACACGCCGGTGCGCGAGCCGCGCAGGGTGGCCGGGTCGATGCCGGCCCGCTCGAAGGACTCCCAGGTGGCCTCCAGCAGCAGGCGCTGCTGCGGGTCCATGGCCAGGGCCTCGCGCGGGCCGATGCCGAAGAAGCCGGCGTCGAAGCGGTCGGCGGCGTCCAGGAAGCCGCCCTCGCGGGCGTAGGTGTGCCCGATCCGGTCCGGGTCCGGGTCGTACAGGCCCTCGACGTCCCAGCCGCGGTCGGCGGGGAAGCCGGTGACCGCGTCGGTGCCGTCCGCGACCAGCCGCCACAGGGCCTCGGGGGAGTCGACGCCGCCGGGGTACCGGCAGGCCATGCCGACGATCGCGATCGGCTCGCCCTCGACGGACTCCCGCTCCTGGAGACGCCGGCGCGTCTCCTGCAGATCGGCGGTCACCCGCTTGAGGAAGTAGCGGAGCTTTTCCTCGGTCTCGTTCGCCACGGTGGCGCAACCCCTTCAGGAGGACTGGACGGTGGGACAGGCGGACGGCTGGTCAGGAGATGCCGAGCTCCTTGGAGATGAAGTCGAACATCTCGTCGTCGTCGGCCGACTCCAACTCCAGTTCGGGCTCCGGTCGTTGGCCCTCCCCGGCGGGGCGCTGGTCGCTCCAGCGGGCGGCCAGGGCGCGCAGCCGGGCGCCGATCCGGGCCCGGTCGGGGTGGTCGGCGGCGAGCGCGGCGAGGGCCGCGTCCAGGCGGTCGAGGTCGTCCAGCACCGGGGCGGCGGCGGGTGCGCCCTCGCGGGGGAGCGCGCCGTCCAGGTAACGGGCCAGCTCGGCCGCCGTCGGGTAGTCGAAGACCAGCGTGGCGGGCAGCCGCAGGCCGCTGGCGGCGGTCAGCCGGTTGCGCAGCTCGACGGCGGTCAGAGAGTCGAAGCCGAGGTCGGTGAAGGTGCGGTCGGCGCCGACCGCGGCCGTGTCGGCGTGGCCGAGCACCACCGCGATCTGGGCCCGGACCAGGTCGAGCAGGGCGCGTTCGCGCTCCGGCCCGTCCAGCCCGGCGAGCCGGCGCCACAGGTCGTCGGCCGCGCCGGTCTCCCGGGTGCGGGCGGGGCCGGCCAGGCCGTGCAGCAGCGGCGGCAGGTCGGGGCCGGCGGCGCGCAGGGCCGCCGCGTCGAGCCGCACCGGCAGCAGGACGGGCTCGGCGCCGGTCAGCGCCGCGTCGAACAGCGCCAGGCCGTCCGCCTCGGTGAGCGGGCGGACGCCGGCGCGCCGCATCCGGCCCAGCGTCGCCTCGTCGAGCGCCCCGGCCATGCCGTCGCGCTGCTCCCACGGGCCCCAGGCCAGCGAGAGCGCGGGCCGGCCCTGGGCGGCGCGGTGCCGGGCCAGGGCGTCCAGGAAGGCGTTGGCCGCCGAGTAGGCGCCCTGGCCGGCGCCGCCGAGGGTGGCCGTCGCCGAGGAGAACAGCACGAAGGCGGCGTCGCTGCCCCCGGTCAGTTCGTGCAGGTGCCAGGCGGCGTCGGCCTTCGGGCGCAGCGCGGCGTCGAAGTGCGCGGCGTCGAGGGCGGCGAGGGCGCCGTCCGCCGTCACGCCGGCGGCGTGCACGACGGCGGTCAGCGGGTGCGCGGCGGGGACGGCGGCCAGCACCTCGGCCAGGGCGGCGCGGTCGCCCGCGTCGCAGGCCGTGACGGTCACCTCGGTGCCGAGCGCGGCGAGTTCGGCGCGCAGTTCCTCGGCGCCGGGGGCGGCCGGGCCCTGACGGCCGAGCAGCAGCAGGTGGCGCGCGCCGTGCTCGGTGACCAGGTGGCGGGCGAGCAGCACGCCGAGCGCGCCGGTGCCGCCGGTGACCAGGACGGTCCCCTCGGGGTCGAGGGCGAGGGGCGCGGCGGGCACGGCGGGACGGGCCCGGACCAGCCGGGGCGTCAGCACGGCCCCGGCCCGCTGGGCGAGCTGCGGCTCCTCGGTGACGGCCGCCGTCTGCAGGGCGGCCGCCGGGTCGGCGCCGGCCGGGTCGAGGTCGAGCAGCACGAACCGGCCCGGGTGCTCGGCCTGGGCGGCCCGCACCAGGCCCCACAGCGGCGCCTGGGCGAGGTTCGGCACGTCCTGGTCGGCGCCGGCGGCGACCGCGCCCCGGGTCAGCACGACCAGGCGGGAGGCGGCGAACCGCTCGTCCTCGGCCCAGGCCGCCAGGGCGGCGGCGGTGCGGTGCAGCGCGGCGCGCACGGCGCCGGGCAGGTCGCCGTCCGAGAGCCGAGAAGGCTCCTCGGGCAGCAGGAAGACGGTGTCGGGCGCCTCGGCGGCGGTGAGCGCGGCCAGGTCCGGGTAGCGCGCGGGGGCGATGTCCGCGCCCAACGCGCCGTCACCGAGGACGGCCCAGCGGCCGACGCCGCCGGTGGCCGGCTCGGCCGGCGTCCAGTCGACCCGGAACAGCGCGTCGCCGACGCCGGCCCGGGAGGCCGCCCGCAGCTGCTCGACCGAGACCGGCCGGGCCCGCAGCGAGGCCACCGCGACGACCGGCGCCCCGGTCTCGTCGGCCACCTGCAGCGACATCGCGTCCGGACCGGCGGGGGCCAGGCGCACCCGCAGCGCGGTCGCGCCGGCCCGGTGCAGGCGCACGCCGTTCCAGGCGAACGGCAGCAGCACCCGCTCGCCGGTGGTGCCGACCAGGCCGGTGTGCAGCGCCGCGTCCAGCACCGCCGGGTGCACGCCGTAGCCGGCGTCCCGGGCCTGTTCGGGTGCCGTGACCTCGCCGAACAGCTCCTCGCCGCGCCGCCACATCGCCCGCAGGCCCTGGAACGACGGGCCGTAGGCGAAGCCGGCGCGGGCGACGGCCTCGTAGAAGTCGTCGACGGACACCTGCTCGGCGCCCTCGGGCGGCCAGACGCCGTCCGCCCGCCACTCGGGCCCGGCGGCCTCGCCGGTGCCGAGGACGCCGCCGGCGTGCCGGGTCCACGGCTGCGGTTCGGCGTCGTCCAGGGTGTCGGGGGCGTCCGGCCGGGAGTAGACGGCGATCGGCCGGCGGCCGGTGCCGTCGTCGGGGCCGACCACCAGCTGCACCTGGCGGGCGTCGTCGCCGGTGAGGACCAGCGGCGCCTCCTGGTCCAGCTCCTCGACGGCCGCGCAGCCGGTCAGCCGGGCGGCGTGCAGCGCCAGGTCCAGGTAGGCGGTGCCGGGCACCACGACGGTGTCCAGCACGACGTGGTCGGCCAGCCAGCGGTGCGAGCGGACGGACAGCCGCCCGGTGAGGATCAGCCCCCCGCCCTCGGCCGGGGTGACGGCCGCGCCGAGCAGCGGGTGCCCGGCCGCCGCGACGCCCAGGCCGGCGGGCTCGGCCGCGGCGGCGTGGGCGGCGTCCAGCCAGTAGCGCTCGCCCTGGAACGGGTACGTCGGCAGGTCGACCCGGCGCCCGGCCGGGCCGCCGAGGACGGCCGACCAGTCCACCGGGACGCCGCGCGCGTGCGCCCCGGCGAGGGCGGCCAGCGCGGTCTCCGGCTCCGGGCGGCCCCTGCGCAGCAGCGGCAGGGCGGCGATCGCCGCGGCCCGCTCGCCGGCGCCGTTCTGCGTCAGCGCGGACAGCACGCCGTCCGGGCCCAGCTCCAGGAAGGTGGTGACGCCCTGGCCGAGCAGGTGGCGCACCCCGTCGTGGAAGCGCACCGCCTCCCGGACGTGGCGCACCCAGTACTCGGGCGTGCGGATCTCGGCGCCGTCCACCGGCCGGCCGGTCAGGTCGGAGACCAGCGGGATCAGCGGCTCGCGCAGGGTCAGGCCGGCCAGCACCTCGCGGAACCGGTCGAGCATGCCCGCCATCCGCGGGGAGTGGAAGGCGTGGCTGACGGTCAGCCGCTTGGTGCGCCGGCCCTCGGCGCGCAGCCGCTCGGCCAGCTCGGTGACCGCCGCCTCCTCGCCGGAGACCACCACGGCCCGCGGGCCGTTGACGGCGGCGATGCTCGCCAGCGCCTCCTTGCCGACGAGCAGCGCGGCGACCTCCGCCTCCTCCGCCTCGATCGCCACCATGGCGCCGCCGGCGGGCAGTTCCTGCATCAGCCGGCCGCGCGCGGCGACCGCCGTGACGGCGTCCTCCAGCGAGAACACCCCGGCGACGTGCGCGGCGGCCAGCTCGCCGATGGAGTGGCCGAGCAGGAAGTCGGGCGTCAGGCCCCAGGACTCGACCAGCCGGTACAGCGCCACCTCCAGCGCGAACAGCGCGGCCTGGGTGAACGCCGTCTCGTCCAGCTTTCCCTGCAGCGCGTCGTCCTCGGCGAGCAGCGCCTCGCGCACCGGCAGGCCGGTGCGCTCCGCGAGCAGGGCGCAGACCTTGTCCAGTTCGGCCGCGAACACCGGGAAGCGGGCGTGCAGTTCACGGCCGGCGCCGGCCCGCTGGGAGCCCTGGCCGGTGAACAGGAGGGCGAGCTTGCCGGGGCGGGTGGCGTCGGCGCGGACCAGCTGCGGGGTGGCCGCGCCGGTGCGCAGCGCGTCCAGGCCGGCCAGCAGGGCGGCGCGGTCGGCGCCGAGCAGCACGGCCCGGTGGTCGAGGTCCGCCCGGGCGGTGACGAGCGTGCGGGCGACGTCCGCCGGCTGCCAGTCGGGGTGGGCGGCGACGGCGGCGGCGAGCCGGTCGGCCTGGGCGGTCAGCGCCTGCGGGGTGCGGGCGGACAGCAGCCACGGGGTGACGGCGGGCGCCTCCAGCGCCTCCAGCGCCTCCAGCGGCTCCGGCGGCTCCTCGGCGGCGGGGGCCTGCTCCAGGATCACGTGGGCGTTGGTGCCGCTGATCCCGAACGAGGACACCGCGGCCCGCCGGGGCCGGTCGACGGCCGGCCAGGCCCGCCGCTCGGTGGTCAGCTCGACGGCGCCGCGCGACCAGTCGACCTGCGGGGTCGGCTCGTCCACGTGCAGCGTCGCGGGCAGCTCGCCGTGCCGCATCGCCAGCACCATCTTGATCACCCCGGCGACGCCGGCGGCGAGCTGGGTGTGGCCGATGTTGGACTTCACCGAGCCCAGCTGCAGCGGCCGTTCGGCCGGCCGCTCCTTCCCGTACGTGGCCAGCAGCGCCTGCGCCTCGATCGGGTCGCCGAGCCGGGTGCCGGTGCCGTGCGCCTCGACGGCGTCGACCTGGTCGGCCGTCAGCCGGGCGTCGGCCAGCGCCTGCCGGATCACCCGCTGCTGGGCCGGACCGCTGGGCGCGGTGAGGCCGTTGCTCGCGCCGTCCTGGTTGACCGCCGAGCCGCGCACCACCGCGAGCACCGGGTGCCCGTTGGCCCGCGCGTCCGACAGCTTCTCGACCAGCAGCACACCGACGCCCTCGCCCCACGCGGTGCCGTCCGCCGCCCCCGCGAAGGCCTTGATCCGGCCGTCCGGGGCGAGGCCGCGCTGGCGGCTGAACTCGATGAACATGTGCGGCGCCGCCATCACGGCCGCGCCGCCGACCAGCGCCATCGTGCACTCGCCGTCGCGCAGCGCCCGGCCCGCCAGGTGCAGGGCCACCAGCGAGGAGGAGCAGGCGGTGTCCACGGTGACCGCCGGGCCCTCCAGACCGAAGGCGTACGAGAGCCGCCCGGAGGCGACGCTGACGGTCGTCCCGGTCAGCAGGTAGCCCTCGGCGCCCTCGGCGGTGTGCGGCCCGGCGGCGTAGCCGAGCGGCGACGCCCCGACGAACACGCCCGTCCGGCTGCCGCGCACCGAGGACGGGTCGATGCCGGCCCGCTCGAACGCCTCCCAGGACGTCTCCAGCAGCAGCCGCTGCTGCGGGTCCATCGCCACCGCCTCGCGCGGGCTGATCCCGAAGAACGCGGCGTCGAAGCGCTCCGCGCCCCGCACGAAGCAGCCGTGCTTCACGTAGCTCCTGCCCGCGGCGTCCGGGTCCGGGTCGTACAACTCCTCGGTGTCCCAGCCGCGTTCGGCGGGGAAGCCGCCGACCGCGTCACGGCCCTCGGCCAGCAGCCGCCAGAAGTCCTCCGGGGAGCGGACGTCCCCGGGGAAGCGGCAGGCCATGCCGACGATCGCGATCGGCTCGTGCCGGGCCTCGGTCAGCCGGCGGTTCTGCTGCTCCAGCCGCTTGGTCTCCTTGACCGAGGCCCGCAGCGCCTCCAGCACCTTGTCCTGTGATGCAGCCATCGTTGGTCTCCGCGCTCTCAGAAGTCGGTGGTGCTGAGGTCGTCGTCGTGGTCGCCGGTGCCGAGCGCCAGGCCGATCAGGTCGTCGGCGTCCATGTCGTCGATCTCGGCCAGCTCGTCCGCCTCGGCCCGGGCCTCGGTACCCGGTGCCGCCGGGCCGTCCGGTCCCGGGCCGCCGGCCAGCGCCAGCAGCGCGTCCAGCAGTCCGGCCGCGCGCAGCCGGGCCGGCGGGATGGTGGCCAGCAGCCGGGCCACCTCGGCGTCCGCCGCCGGGTCGCCGTCCGCCGACTCGGCCCCGGCGGGCGCGAGTTCGTCGAGCAGGAACCGGCCCAGCGCCTCCGGCGTCGGGTGGTCGAAGACCAGCGTGGCGGGCAGCCGCAGCCCGGTGGCCGCGCCCAGCCGGTTGCGCAGCTCGACGGCCGTCAGCGAGTCGAAGCCGAGCTGCTTGAACGCCTGGGCGGGCTGGATCGCGTCGTCCGTGGCGTGGCCGAGCACGACGGCGGCGTGGCCGCGCACCAGGTCCAGCAGCACCCGCGCCCGGCCGGCCTCGGGCAGCCCGGCCAGCCGGCCGGCCAGCGCCGAGCGCCCGCCGTCGCCGCCGGCCGCCGCCGCCGTCCGCCGGGCGGTGCCGCCGACCAGCTGCTTCAGCAGCGGCGGCACCGGGCCGGCGGCGAACGCGGCGCGGGCCGCCGGGACGTCGAGCTTCATCGCCACCAGCTGCGCCTGGTCGGCGCGCAGCGCGGCGCTGAACAGGGCCAGGCCCTCGGTGTCGCCGAGCGGGCTGATCCCGGAGCGGCGCATCCGGGTCAGGTCGGCCGCGTCCAGGTGGCCGGTCATCGCGCTGGCCTGCTCCCACAGGCCCCAGGCGACGGCGAGGCCGCTCGCGCCCTCGGCCCGGCGGCGCTGGGCGAGCGCGTCGAGGAAGGCGTTGGCGGCCGCGTAGTTGCCCTGGCCGGGGCCGCCGAGCACGGCGGCGGAGGAGGAGAACAGGACGAAGGCGGCGAGGTCGGCGTCCCGGGTCAGCTCGTGCAGGTGCCAGGCGGCGTCCACCTTCGGGCGCAGCACGTTCTCCAGCTGGGCGGGGGTGAGCGAGGCGATCACCGCGTCGTCCAGCACGCCGGCCGCGTGCACCACGCCGGTCAGCGGGTGCGCGGCGGGGACGGCGGCCAGCACCTCGGCGAGCGCGGCGCGGTCGGCGGTGTCGCAGGCGGCGATGGTCACCTCGGCGCCGAGCGCGGCGAGTTCGGCGCGCAGCTCCTCGGCGCCGGCGGCGGCCGGGCCGCGCCGGCCGAGCAGCAGCAGGTGGCGCACGCCGTGCTCGGCGACGAGGTGGCGGGCGACCAGGCCGCCCAGCACGCCGGTGCCGCCGGTGATCAGCACGGTGCCGTCCGGGTCCAGCGCGGTCGGCATGGTGAGCACCACCTTGCCGGTGTGCCTGGCCTGGCTCATGAACCGGAACGCGTCCAGCGCGCGCCGCACGTCCCAGGTGGCGGCGGGCAGCGGCCGCAGCACGCCGCTCTCGAACAGCGGCATCAGTTCGCGGGTCATCCGGCCGATCCGCTCGTAGCCGGCCTCGATCAGGTCGAACCACAGGTAGCTGGTGCCGGGGTGGTCGGCGGCGACCTGCTCCGCGTCGCGGATGTCGGTCTTGCCCATCTCGACGAACCGGCCGCCCTCGGGCAGCAGCCGCAGCGAGGCGTCGACGAACTCGTTGGCGAGCGAGTTCAGCACCACGTCCACGCCCCGGCCGCCGGTGGCCTCGCGGACCCGCTGCTCGAAGTCGAGGCTGCGGGAGGAGGCGATCCGGTCCTCGGGGACACCGAGGGCGCGCAGGGTCTCCCACTTGGCGGGGCTGGCCGTGGTGTACACCTCGGCGCCCAGGTGGCGGGCGAGCTGGGTGGCGGCCATGCCGACGCCGCCGGTGGCCGAGTGGATCAGCACCGACTCGCCGGGGGACAGGTGGGCGAGGTCGACCAGGCCGTAGTAGGCGGTGAGGAAGGCGATCGGCACGGTGGCGCCGTCGGTGAAGCTCCAGCCGGCGGGCAGCGGGACGAGCAGCCGGTGGTCGACCACGGCGACCGGGCCGAACGAGCCGGGCACCATGCCCATCACCCGGTCGCCGGGGGCGAAGCCGGTGACGTCCGGGGCGACGTCCAGCACCAGGCCGGCGGCCTCGCCGCCCATCACGTCCTGGTTGACCATGCCGAGGCCGAGCAGCACGTCGCGGAAGTTCATGCCCGCGGCGCGGACGGCGATGCGCACCTGGCCGGGGGCGAGCGGCGCGCCGGCGTCGGGGTGGGGCAGCAGGGCGATGTTCTCCAGGGTGCCCTTGCCGGTGGTGTCCAGCCGCCAGTGCTCGGCGTCGGCCGGCGGCTGCAGCAGCCGCTCGGTGCCCGCCCGGACCAGCCGGGGGGCGAGCAACCGGCCGCCGCGCAGGGCCAGTTGGTCCTCCTCGGTGGCGAGCGCGGCGGCCACCGCGGCCCGCGAGGCGGGGTGGCCGTCCAGGTCGAGCAGGACGAACCGGCCCGGGTGCTCGGTCTGGGCGGAGCGCAGCAGCCCCCACAGCGGGGCCTGGACGAGGTCGCGCACGGCCTCGCCCTCGGCGGCGCCGACCGCGCCCCGGGTGAGCAGCACCAGGCGGGCGGCGGCGAACCGCTCGTCGGCCAGCCACTGCTGCAGGAGCGTCAGGAGGCGCTCGGTCGCGGCCCGGACGGCCGCCGGGGCGGGCTGCTCCGGGTCGGTGACGGCGGCCGGCACCAGGACGGCGTCCGGGACGGTCGCGCCGCGGTCGACGGCCTCGGCCAGCGCGGCCAGGTCCGGGTGGGCGGGGAGCGCGAGGGACGCGTCCTCGCCGAGCAGCACCAGGGTGGCGGCCGGGGCCGCCGCGGGGGCCGGCAGCTCGGCCCACTCCACCGCCAGCAGCGGGTCCGCGTCCTCGGCGCGGGCGGCCCGCAGCTGCTCCTCGGCGACCGGGCGGCTGAGCAGCGACGCCACCCGGGCCACCGGGGCGCCGGCGCCGTCGGCGACCCGCAGCGAGACGCCCTCCGCGCCCTCCGGGGCCAGGCGCACCCGCAGCGCGGTCGCGCCGGTGGCGTGCAGGGTCACCCGGTCCCAGGAGAACGGCAGCCGGACCTGGCCGGGCCCGGCGGCCGCGGCCGCGTGCAGGGCGGCGTCCAGCAGGGCCGGGTGCAGGCCGAACCGGGCGGCGTCCTCGTGGAGTTCGCGCGGCAGCCGGACCTCGGCGAACAGCTCCTCGCCGCGCTTCCAGAGCGCGGTCAGGCCCTGGAACGCGGGGCCGTAGCCGAGGCCGTCCTCGGCGAGGCGGGGGTACAGGCCCTCGACGTCCACCGGCTGCGCGCCGGCCGGCGGCCAGGCGGCGAGGTCCCAGTCGGGCCGCTCGGCGCCGGCGGCCAGCAGGCCGGTCGCGTGCCTGGTCCAGGGCCGCTCGGCGTCGGGCCGGGAGTGGACGGTGAGCGGGCGCCGCCCGGTGTCGTCCGGGGCGCCGACGCGCAGCTGCAGCTGGACGGAGCCGTCCTCGGGCAGCAGCAGCGGCGCCTGGAGGGTGAGTTCGTCGAGGACGTCGCAGCCGGCCTGGTCGCCGGCGTGGACGGCGAGTTCGACCAGCGCGGTGCCGGGCAGCAGGACGGTGCCCCAGACGGCGTGGTCGGCCAGCCACGGGTGGGTGGCCACCGACAGCAGGCCGGTGAGGACGAGCTCGTCGCCGTCCGGCAGCGGCAGCAGCGCGGTGAGCAGCGGGTGCCCGGTGGCGGTGAGGCCGGCGGCCCGGGGGTCGGCGCCGGTGGCGGGCGCGTCGAGCCAGTACCGCTCGCGCTGGAAGGCGTAGGTCGGCAGGTCGACGGTGCGGCCGGCGGGGCCGAGGCCCGGCCAGCGGACGGCGGCGCCCTGCACGTGGGCCTCGGCGAGCGAGGTGAGCAGGCGGCGCGGGCCGCCCTCGCCGCGGCGCAGGGTGCCGACGACGGCGGCGGTGCGGTCGGCGCTGTCGGCGGTGTCCTGGACGGCGGCGGTGAGCACCGGGTGCGGGCTGGCCTCGACGAAGGCCTGGTGGCCGGCGGCGAGCGCGGCCAGGGTGGCGTCGGTGAAGCGGACGGTCTGCCGCAGGTTGGTGTACCAGTAGGCGGCGCCCAGTTCGGTGGTGTCGATCAACTCGCCGGTGACGGTGGAGAAGAAGGGGACGTCGGCGGCCTTCGGGGTGATCCCGGCGAGGGCTTCGGCGAGGCGGGTCTCGATGGCTTCGACGTGCGGGGAGTGCGAGGCGTAGTCGACGTCGATGCGGCGGGCGCGGATCTCCGACTGCTCGCAGTGGGCGAGGAGTTCGTCGAGGGCGTCGCCGTCCCCGGCGACCACCGTGCTGGCGGGGCCGTTGACGGCGGCGACGGAGAGCCGGCCGTTCCAGCGGGCCAGCAGCTCCTCGGCGCGGTCGCGGGGCAGCGGGAGCGAGGCCATGCCGCCCTGTCCGGCGATGGCCAGGATCGCCTGGCTGCGCAGGGCGGCGACGCGGGCGCCGTCCTCCAGGGACAGGGCTCCGGCGACGGTGGCGGCGGCGATCTCGCCCTGGGAGTGGCCGATGACGGCGGCCGGTTCGACGCCGAGCGAGCGCCACAGTTCGGCGAGGGAGACCATCATGGCGAACAGGGCGGGCTGGACGACGTCGACCCGGGTCAGGTCGCCGCCGCCGCGCAGGACGTCGGTGAGCGACCAGTCGACGTGCGGCTTCAGCGCGGCCTCGCAGGCGGCGATGGAGGCGGCGAACTCCTCGGAGGTGTCCAGGAGTTCGGCGCCCATGCCGAGCCACTGCGAGCCCTGGCCGGGGAACACGAACACCGGCCGGTCGAAGCCGCCGGCGCCGGTGACCAGGCCCGGCGCGGCGTCGCCCTCGGCGAGCGCGGCCAGGCCGCCCAGCAGCTCCTCGCGGCTGCCGCCGACCACCACCGCGCGCTGCTCGAAACCGGTCCGCTGCCCGACCAGCGCGGCGGCCACCTCGGCCGGCCGCCACTCGGGGTGGGCGTCGACGGCGGCGTGCAGCAGCCCGGCCTGGGCGCGCAGCGCGTCGGCGGTACGGCCGGAGACCACCCAGGGCAGCACGTCGGCCGACTCCTGCGGCTCCGGCGCCTCCTCCTCGGCTGGCGCCTCCTCCAGGATCACGTGCGCGTTGGTGCCGCTGACCCCGAAGGAGGACACGGCGGACCGGCGCGGGCGGCCGGTCTCCGGCCAGGGCTGCTCCTCGGTGAGCAGCTCGACCGCGCCCGCCGACCAGTCGACGTGCGGCGTCGGCTCGTCCACGTGCAGGGTGCGCGGCAGCAGGCCGTGCCGCATCGCGAGCACCATCTTGATCACGCCGCCGACCCCGGCCGCGGCCTGGGTGTGCCCCAGGTTGGACTTCAACGAGCCCAGCCACAGCGGCCGTTCGGCCGGCCGCTGCTGCCCGTAGGTGGCCAGCAGGGCCTGCGCCTCGATCGGGTCGCCGAGCTTGGTGCCCGTCCCGTGCGCCTCGACGGCGTCGACCAGGTCGGGGGAGAGGCCGGCGTCGTCCAGCGCGGCCCGGATCACCCGCTGCTGGGACGGCCCGTTGGGCGCGGAGAGGCTGCTGCTCGCGCCGTCCTGGTTGACGGCGGAGCCGCGCAGCACGGCGAGGACGCGGTGCCCGAGGCGGCGGGCGTCGGACAGCCGCTCCACCAGCAGCATGCCCACCCCCTCGCCCCAGGCGGTGCCGTCCGCGGCGGCCGCGAAGGACTTGCAGCGCCCGTCCCGGGCCAGGCCGCCCTGGCGGCTGAACTCGACGAAGGTGTCGGGCGTGGCCATCACCGTGACGCCGCCGGCCAGCGCCATGGTGCAGTCGCCGCGCCGGACGGCCTGGGCGGCCAGGTGCAGCGCCACCAGGGAGGAGGAGCAGGCGGTGTCCACGGTGACCGCCGGGCCCTCCAGGCCGAGCACGTAGGCGATCCGGCCGGAGGCGACGCTGCCGGAGGTGCCGGCGCCGAGGAAGCCCGCGACGGACTCGTCCACCGAGGCCAGCCGGCTGCCGTAGTCGTGGTACATCAGGCCCGCGTACACGCCGACCTTGGCGCCGCGCATCGAGGACGGGTCGATGCCGGCCCGCTCGAAGGCCTCCCAGGAGGTCTCCAGCAGCAGCCGCTGCTGCGGGTCCATGGCCAGGGCCTCGCGCGGGCTGATGTCGAAGAAGGCCGGGTCGAAGGCGTCCGCGCCCTCCAGGAACGAGCCCTCGCACACGTACGAGGTGCCCGGGCGCGCGCCGTCCGGGTCGTAGAACTCCTCGACGCGCCAACCGCGTTCGGCCGGCGGGGTGCCGATCGGGTGCCGGCCCTCGACGGCCAGCTCCCACAGCTCCTCCGGCGTGCGGACGCCGCCCGGGAAGCGGCAGCTCATCCCGACGATGGCGATCGGGTCGCGCTCGGCCGCCTCCAGCTCGGCCACCCGGCGGCGTGCCTCGCCCAGTTCGGCGGCAGCCCACCGGAGGTGCTCGCGAAGCTTGTCTTCATTTGCCACTGTGAGCCTGCTCCTATAGCCGGTGCGGGGATGACCTGGGGAGTGCGCGCCGTCAGCCGGCGCGCAACTGGTCGAGCACGTCGAAGAGCTCGTCGTCGGTCGCGGTGTCGAGATCGGGTCGTTCGGTGCGGGTGTCGGCGTCGGCACCGTCGCGGGCGTCGCCGTCCCGGCGGGAGAGGAGGTCCCTCAGCCGGTGGGTGATCGCCTGCCGGGCCTGGAGGTTGGCGTCGAAGGAGGCCAGGAAGGCCTCCAGCCGGTCCAGTTCGGCCAGGACGGGGCCGACCTCGACGGCCTCCTCGGTGCCGAACTCGGCGCAGAGGTGGTCCGCCAGGGCCTGGGCGGTCGGGTAGTCGAAGATCAGGGTGCTCGGCAGGCTGAGCCCGGTGGCGTCGCTCAGCCGGTCCTGCAGTTCGAGGTTGGCGAGGGAGTCGAATCCCAGGTCGACGAAGCCCTGACCGGGGTCGATGTCCTCGGGCGTCGCCTCGACCAGGACCACGGCCGCGTGGGTGCGGACCAGGTCGAGCAGGGCCCGCCGGCGGTCGGCCTCCGGCATCGCCCGCAGGCGCTGCGCGAAGCCCGTCGCCGGGTCGGTGGCCGTGGCCTCCGGCGCCTCTGACACCGCGGACACCTCGGACGGCTTCGGTGCCGTGGCCGCCTTCGGAGCCTCGGACGGTGCCGCCGGAGCCGCCAACTCCCGCAGCAGCGCCGGGATCCGCTCCCGGTCGGCCCGCTCCCGCAGCTGCGCGAGGTCGAACCGGACGGGGACCAGCACCGGCGAGTCGATCTTACGGGCCCGGTCGAAAAGATCAAGGGCCTCGGCGGTGCCGAGTGCGCCGACGCCGTCCCGGGCCAACCTGGCCGCCGTGACGCCGTCCAGACGGCCCGTCAGCTCGCTGCGTTCGGCCCACAGGCCCCAGGCCAGCGCGAGGGCGGGCAGGCCCTCGGCGCGGCGCCGCAGCGCGAGCGCGTCCAGGAAGGCGTTGGCGGCCGCGTAGTTGGCCTGGCCGGCGGTGCCGAAGGCGCCCGAGGCGGAGGAGAACAGCACGAACGCGGCCAGGTCGAGGTCCCGGGTGAGCTCGTGCAGGTGCCAGGCGGCATCCACCTTCGGCCGCAGCACGGCGGCCAGCCGCTCGGGCGTCAGCGCGGCCAGCAGGCCGTCGTCGGTCACCCCGGCCGCGTGCACCACCGCCGTCAGCGGGTGGTTCAAGCCGGAGATCAACGCGGCCAGTTGGTCGCGGTCGGCGACGTCGCAGGCGGCCAGCGTCACCTCGGCGCCGAGCGCGGTCAGTTCGGCCGCCAGCTCGGCCGCGCCGGGCGTGCGGTCGCCGCGCCGGCCGGTGAGCACCAGGTGGCGGACGCCGTGCTCGGCGACCAGGTGGCGGGCGAGCAGGCCGCCGAGGGTGCCGGTGCCGCCGGTGATCAGGACGGTGCCGTCCGGGTCGAACCCGGCCCCGCCGGTCGCGGGGGCGGTGCCGGCGGTCAACCGGGGTGCCAGCAGCCGCTGGTGGCGGATCGCCAGCTGCGGCTCGTTGGCGACGGCCAGGGCGGCGGCCAGCGTCTCGGCGGACGGTGTGGCGTCGGTGTCCAGCAGGCCGAACCGGCCCGGGTGTTCGGACTGGGCGGTGCGCAGCAGCCCCCAGACGGCTGCACCCGCGAGGTCGGGGGCCGTTGCTCGCCCGCTCGCCTCCGGGCCCTCCTGACCCGGCGCGGCGGGCCCCTCGGCTCGGGGCTCGACGGCCTGGGCCGTGCGGGTCGCCACCACCAGGCGGGCGGCGGCGAACCGCGGCTCGGCCAGCCAGGCCTGCACCAGCCGCAGCACCTCCGCCGTGGCCGCGTGGACGGCGGCCGGCGTGTCAGCGGCCGGGGCGAGCGGCAGCAGGACGGTCTCCGGCACGGGGTCGCCGGAGGCCGCCAGCGCGGCGAGGTCCGGGTACCGGGCGTCGGCCGGCCACCCGGCCGCCTCGGCGCCGACGACGGCCGTACGGCGGGCGGTCGGGGCCGGGGCCGCGGCCACCGGCACCCAGTGCGTGCGCCACAGCGGCCGGCCGGGGTCGGCGTCCGCCGCCATCGGCCGGGCGCGCAGGCTCGCGACGGACAGCACCGGCACGCCCGCCTGGTCGGCGGCCTCCAGCGTCATCGCGTCCGGCCCGGCCGGGGCGAGCCGCACCCGCAGCGCCGAGGGCCCGGCGGCCCGGACCGACACGCCCTGCCAGGCGAACGGCACCAGGGCCGGCCCGGCCTCGCCGGCCGAGGGCCCGGCGGCGGCGAAGGCCTGCAGGGCCGCGTCGAACAGCGCCGGGTGGACGCCGTACCGGGCGGCCTCGGGGCGCAGGTCGGCGGGCAGCGCCACCTCGGCGAACACCTCCTCGCCGCGCCGCCAGGCCGCGCGCAGGCCCTGGAAGGCGGGGCCGTAGGCGATGCCCAGCGCCTCGGTGCGGGGGTAGAAGCCGTCGACCGGGAACGGCACGGCGCCGGGCGGTGGCCAGCTGACCAGGTCGGAGGAGTCGACGGGCGCCTCGGCGGTGAGCGTCCCGGTGGCGTGCCTGGTCCAGCCGCCCTCGCCGTCCTCGGTGGCGGCCCAGGAGGCCAGCTCGACCGGGCGGCGGCCGGCGGTGTCCGGCGCGCCGACCGCGAGCCGGATGCGGGTGCCCGCGTCGGGCAGGAACAGCGGGGCGAGCAGCGTCAGGTCGCCCAGGCCCGCGCAGCCGGCCTGCTCGCCGGCCCAGCGGGCCAGCTCCACCACGGCCGTGCCGGGGAGCAGCACCCGCCCGTGGACGGCGTGGTCGGCCAGCCAGGACTGCTCGCGGGGGGAGAGCCGGCCGGTGAACAGCAGGCCGCCGCCGTCCGGCAGTTCGACCTCGGCGTGCAGCAGCGGGTGGTCCGCGGGGGCCAGCCCGGCCGCCGCGACGTCCAGGCTCTGCGGCTCGTCCTCCAGCCAGTAGCGGCGGCGCTGGAAGGCGTAGGTGGGCAGCTCGACCCGGCGCAGGCCGGTGGCCGGGAAGGCCGCCGACCAGTCCACCGGGACGCCGAGCACGTGGAGTTCGGCCAGCGCGGCGAGGAAGCCGTCGGTGTCGCGGCCGCCGTCGACCACCCGCGGGCCGGGCCCGGCCTCGGTGGACGCGGGGCCGGTGCCGAGGGTGAGGAAGAGGGTGTGGCGGCGCTCGACGGCCTCCGCCAGTGCGCCGAACAGCGGGATGTGGCCGGTCGCCAGGTCGGCCGGGGTGCCCGCGGCGGCCGCGCGGGCGCCCTCGGCCAGGGACAGCGCCCCGGCCACGGTGGCCCCGGCGAGCGCGGCCGAGCCCGTGGCGACCACGGCGGCCGGGTGCACCCCGTGCTTCTGCCAGAGCCCGGCCAGGGCCACCAGGACGGCCCAGTGCAGCGGCCGGGCGACCTGCTCGGCCGTCGCGGCGGGCGCGCCGGCGGCGCCGCGCAGCACGTCCGTCGCCGTCCAGCCGACCGCCTCGGCCAGCGCCGCGTCGCACTCGGCCAGCCGGGCGGCGAAGGCCGGCGCGGTCTCCAGCAGGCGGGCGGCCCGATCGAGGTCGCCGCCGTCGGCCCCGGTCAGGACGAACGCGACCCGGCGCTCCTGCGTCGCGATCCCGCGCCGGGTGGCCGATCCGTCCGCCAGCGCCGCCAGTTGGAAGCGCAGCGCGGCCAGGTCGGCGCCCAGCAGGACGGCCCGGTGCTCGAACACCGAGCGGGTGCGGGCCAGCGCCGCGCCCACCTCGACGGCGGTGAGCCCGGGTTGCTCGTCGAGCCGGTCGAGCAGCCGGGCGGCCTGGGCGTGCAGCGCGGCCTCGGTCCGCCCGGAGAGCACCCACGGCACGGTCGCCGGGGCGACAGCGGCGGCCTCTTCGGCTCCGGTCCCCTCGGGGGCCTCCTCGGCGGCCGCCTCCTCCAGGATCAGGTGCGCGTTGGTGCCGCTCACCCCGAAGGAGGACACCCCGGCCCGGCGCGGGTGCCCGGTCGCGGGCCAGTCCCGCTGCTCGGCGAGCAGTTCGACGGCGCCCGAGTCCCAGTCCACCAGCGGGTTGGCGCCGTCCAGGTGCAGGGTGCGCGGCAGCACGCCGTGCCGGATCGCCATCACCGTCTTGATCACCCCGGCGACGCCGGCGGCGGCCTGCGCGTGCCCGATGTTCGACTTGACCGAGCCGAGCCAGAGCGGCTGGTCGGCGGGCCGGTCCTGGCCGTAGGTGGCCAGCAGGGCCTGCGCCTCGATCGGGTCGCCCAGCGTGGTGCCGGTGCCGTGCGCCTCGACCGCGTCGACCTCGTGGGCGGACAGCCCGGCCGCGGCCAGCGCCTGCCGGATCACCCGCTGCTGGGCCGGCCCGCTGGGCGCGGTCAGCCCGCTGCTGGCGCCGTCCTGGTTGACGGCGCTGCCGCGGATCACGGCGAGGACGTGGCGCCCGTTGCGCCGGGCGTCGGACAGCCGCTCCAGCAGCAGCATGCCGACGCCCTCGCCCAGCCCGGTGCCGTCGGCGCCGGCCGAGAAGGCCTTGCAGCGGGCGTCGGTGGCCAGGCCGCGCTGGCGGCTGAACTCGACCAGGGCCAGCGGCGAGGCCATCACCGTGACGCCGCCGGCCAGCGCCAGCGAGCAGTCCCCGGCGCGCAGCGACTGCGCGGCCTGGTGCAGGGCGACCAGCGAGGAGGAGCAGGCGGTGTCCAGGGTGACGGCCGGCCCCTCCAGGCCGAAGGTGTAGGCGATCCGGCCGGAGGCGACGCTGCCGGTGCTGCCGTTGCCGACGTAGCCCTCGAACTCGCCCGGCACCCGGCGCAGTCGGGACGCGTAGTCCTGGTAGATCACCCCGGCGAACACGCCGGTGCGGGAGCCGCGCAGGGCGGCCGGGTCGATGCCGGCCCGCTCGAAGGCCTCCCAGGAGGTCTCCAGCAGCAGCCGCTGCTGCGGGTCGGTGGCCAGCGCCTCGCGGGTGCTCATCCCGAAGAAGGCCGGGTCGAAGTCGGCGGGGGCGTCCAGGAATCCGCCGTCGCGCACGTACACGGTGCCGTGCCGGGCCGGGTCCGGGTGGTACAGGTCCTCGTCCCAGCCGCGGTCGGTCGGCAGCGGCGAGATGGCGTCCCGCCCCTCGGTGACGAGCTGCCACAGGTCCTCGGGGGAGGTGACCCCGCCGGGGTAGCGGCAGGCCATGCCGATGACGGCGATCGGCTCGCGGGCGCCGTCCTCGACCTCCTGGAGGCGGCGGCGGGTCCTGCGCAGGTCGAGGGTCAGCCGCTTGAGGGTGTCGAGGACCTTCGCGTCGCTGGTCATTGCGCTGGGTGCCTTCCTGTCCGACCCGTGGTCCGGGTTCGGGTGAGCGTGGTCCTGGTGCTGGCCGGTCACGAGTTGCGCAGTTCGTCGTCGACGATGTCGAGCAGCTCGTCGAGCGTGGCGTCGGCCAACTCGTCGTCCTCGACGGCCGGTTCGGCCCGCTCGGGCGCCGGCGCGGCGGTCGCGGTCGCGGCCGCCGGCTCCGGCCCGGCCTGCTTCCGCAGCAGCTCGCCCAGGTGGGCGGCGACGGCGGCCGGGGTCGGGTGGTCGAAGGCCAGCGTGGCGGGCAGCCGCAGCCCGGTGGCCGCGTTCAGCTTGTTGCGCAGCTCGACGGCGCGCAGCGAGTCGAAGCCGGACTCCAGGAAGCCTCGCGCGGTGCCGACCGCCTCCGGGTCGCCGTAGCCGAGCACCGTGGCGACCTGGGCCCGGACCAGCTCCAGCAGGGCGTGGGCCTGTTCGGCGGCCGGCAGGGCGGCCAGGTCGAGGCCCGGGGCGGCGGTGCCGGCCGCGTCGGCGCGGGCCGCCCGGCGGGGCGCGGTGCCGAGCAGGGCGCGCAGCAGCGGCGGCCGCTCGGCGGGCTCCCCGGCGCGCAGCGCGGGCAGGTCGAGGCGGACGGGCAGCACCAGCGGGCGGTCCTGGGCGAGTGCGGCGTCGAACAGCGCCAGGCCGTCCGCGGCGGAGACCGGCAGCACGCCGGAGCGCCGCATCCGGGAGCGGTCGGCCTCGCCGAGCCGCCCGGTCATCGCGCTGACGGTGGACCACAGGCCCCAGGCCATCGACACCCCGGGCAGGCCGAGGGTGCGGCGGTGGGCGGCCAGCGCGTCCAGGTAGGCGTTGGCGGCGGCGTAGTTGGCCTGCCCGGCGTTGCCCAGCACCCCGCCGGCGGCGGAGAACAGGACGAACATCGCGGGCTTGGCGTCCAGGGTCAGCTCGTGCAGGTTCCAGGCGGCGTCGACCTTCGGCCGCAGGACGGCGCGGGTGCGCTCCGGGGTGAGCGAGGCGAGCGTGCCGTCGTCGAGCACCCCGGCGGCGTGCACCACGCCGGTCAGCGGGTGCTCGGCCGGGACGGCGGCCAGCAGCGCGGCCAGCGCGCCCCGGTCGGCGGCGTCGCAGGCCTCCACGGTGACGGCGGCGCCGGCCTCGGCGAGCGCGGCGACCAGGTCCTCGGCGCCCTCGGCCTGCCGGCCCTGACGGCTGACCAGCAGCAGGTGCCGGGCGCCGTGCGCCTCGACCAGGTGCCGGGCGACCAGCGCGCCGAGGGTGCCGGTGCCGCCGGTGATCAGCACGGTGCCCTCGGGGTCGAGCAGGGGCCCGCCGTCGGCCGCGTCCGCCGGGTTCGGTCGGGCGAGCCGGGGCACCAGGACCCGGCCGGCCCGGACGGCGTACTGCGGCTCGGCGCCGCCGAGCAGGCCGGGCAGGGCGCGCAGCGAGGCGGCGTCGGCGCCGTCGCTGCCGGCCCCGTCGAGGTCGACCAGGACGAAGCGGCCCGGGTGCTCGGCCTGCGCCGAGCGCACCGCGCCCCAGACGGCGGCCGCGGCGAGGTCGGCCGGCTCGGCCGAGGTCGCGGCCGGGTCGGGGGTGTCCACCGCGCCCCGGGTGACCAGCACCAGCCGGGAGGCCGCGAACCGCTCGTCGGCGGCCCAGGCCTGGAGCAGGGCCAGGGCCCGCTCGACGGCGTCGCGGGCGGCGTCCGCGGAGAGCGTGTCGGCGCCCGGCTCGGGCACCCAGGGCAGCAGGACGGCCTCGGGCGCGGGCGCCCCGGCGGCGACGGCGGCGCCGAGCGCGGCCAGGTCCGGGTGGGCGCCCGCGGCGGCCCCGGCCCCGGCCAGCGCGGCGGCGAGGCCGAGCCGGTCCTCGCCCAGCACGGCGAGCCCGGCCGGGCCGGCGGCCGCGGCCGCGGCCTCGGTCCAGGACACCCAGAACAGCGCGTCCGCGGTGGAGCGGGCGGAGCCGAGCTGGGTGCGGGAGACCGGGCGGACGGCGAGCGAGTCGACCGAGGCGACCGGCTGGCCGGTCTGGTCGGCGACGTCCAGCGACAGCTCGTCCGGCCCGGTCGGCGTCAGCCGCACCCGCAGGGCGGTGGCCGCCGTGGCGTGCAGGGTGACGTCGGACCAGGCGAACGGCAGCCGGACCGTCGTCGCGCCGTCCAGCAGGGTGGTGTGCAGGGCCGCGTCGAGCAGCGCCGGGTGGACGCCGCAGCGCTCGGCGTCCGCGAGCTGCTCCTCGGCCAGCCGGACCTCGGCGAAGACCTCCTCGCCGCGCCGCCAGGCCGCGCGCAGGCCCTGGAAGGCCGGGCCGTAGACCAGCCCGTCCTCGGCGAGCCGCCCGTACAGGCCGTCCAGCGCGACCGGCACGGCGCCGGCCGGCGGCCACACCGGCTCGGGCGCCCACCGGGCGGCCGGGCCCTCGGGGGCCAGCACGCCGCTCGCGTGCTTCGTCCAGTTCTGCTCGGTGTCGGGGCTGGAGTGGACGGTGACCGGGCGGCGGCCGGTCCTGTCGGCGGCGCCGACCCGGACCTGGACCCGGACGGCCCCGTCCTCGGGCAGCAGCAGCGGCGCCTGGAGGGTGAGTTCGTCGAGGTGGTGGCAGTCCAGCTGCCGCCCGGCCTGCAGGGCGAGTTCGACCAGCCCGGTGCCGGGGACCAGCACGGTGCCCCAGACGGCGTGGTCGGCCAGCCACGGGTGGGTGGCGGTGGCGAGGCGGCCGGTGAGCAGCACGCCGTCGTCCTCGGGCAGCGGCAGCGCGGCGGACAGCAGCGGGTGGTCGGCGGCGTCCAGCCCGGCCGTGCGCGGGTCCCCGGTGGCGGCGGGCGCCAGCCAGAACCGCTCGCGCTGGAACGGGTAGGTGGGCAGCTCGGGGTGGGCGCCGGCGGGCAGCAGCGGCGCCCAGTCGACGGGCAGGCCGTGGGTGTGCAGGTGGGCCGCGGAGGTGAGCAGCCTGGTCCAGCCGCCCTCGGTGCGGCGCAGCGTGCCCGTCACCAGGGCCGGCGCGTCGTCGAAGGCCTGCTCGATGGCCGGGGTCAGCACCGGGTGCGGGCTGGACTCGACGAAGACGTCCAGGCCGTCGGCCCGGGCGGCCCGGACGGCGTCGGTGAAGCGGACGGTCTGCCGCAGGTTGGTGTACCAGTACCCGGCGTCCAGGGCGACGGTGTCCAGCAGCGCGCCGGTGACGGTCGAGTAGAACGGGACGTCCGCGGAGCGCGGGGTGATGCCCGCGAGGGCTTCCGCGAGGCGGGCCTCGATGGCCTCGACGTGCGGGGAGTGCGAGGCGTAGTCGACGTCGATCCGGCGGGCCCGGACCTCCTGGTCGTGGTAGAGGGCGAGCAGTTCCTCAAGCGCGTCGACGTCCCCGGCGACCACGGTCGCGGTCGGCCCGTTCAGGGCGGCGACCGAGATCCGGCCTTCCCAGCGGGTCAGCAACTCGGCGGCCTCCTCGTGGGCCAGCGGGAGCGAGACCATGCCGCCCTGCCCGGCGATGGCGGTGATGGCCTGGCTGCGCAGCGCGGCGATCCGGGCGCCGTCCGCGAGGCTGAGGGCCCCGGCGACGGTGGCGGCGGCGATCTCGCCCTGGGAGTGGCCGATGACGGCGGCGGGCTCGACGCCCAGCGACTTCCAGACCGCGGCCAGCGAGACCATCATCGCGAACAGCGCGGGCTGCACGACGTCGACCCGGTGGAGGTCTCCGCCGCCGCGCAGCACCTCGGTGAGCGACCAGTCGACGTACGGGGCCAGCGCCGCCTCGCAGTCGGCGATCGAGCGGGCGAACACCTCGGAGGTGTCCAGGAGTTCGGCGCCCATGCCGAGCCACTGCGAGCCCTGGCCGGGGAACACGAACACCGGCCGCCCGTAGCCGCCCTCGCCGGTGGTGACCGCCGGCTTGGCGGCTCCCTCGGCGAGCCCGGCGAGGCCGTTCAGCAGCTCCTCGCGGCCCTGCCCGAGCACGACCGCCCGGTGCTCCAGCGCCGCGCGCCCGGCGAGCAGGGTGTGCCCGACGGCGCGCAGGTCGGCCTCCGGGTGCTCGCGCAGGAACGCGGCCAGCTGCCCGCTCTGCGCCCGCAGCGCCCGCTCGTCCCGGGCGGAGAGCACCCACGGGACCACCGGCGACGGCGAGTCGACGGCCACGGCCTCCTCGGCGGCCGCCGCGGCGTCCGGCGCCTCCTCCAGGATCAGGTGGGCGTTGGTGCCGCTGATGCCGAACGCGGACACCCCGGCCCGGCGCGGACGCCCGGCCTCGCGCGGCCACTCCCGCGGCTCGGTGAGCAGCGCCACCCCGCCGCCCGACCAGTCCACGTGGGTGGTCGGCTCGGTCACGTGCAGGGTGCGCGGCAGCGCCTCGTTGCGCAGCGCCAGCACCATCTTGATGACGCCCGCGACACCCGAGGTCGCCTGGGTGTGGCCGATGTTGGACTTCAACGCGCCCAGCCAAAGCGGCCGTTCGGTGTCCCGCTGCTTGCCGTAGGTGGCCAGCAGGGCCTGCGCCTCGATCGGGTCGCCGAGCCGGGTGCCGGTGCCGTGCGCCTCGACGGCGTCGATCTGGTCGGCCGTCAGCCGGGCGTCGGCCAGCGCCGCCCGGATCACCCGCTGCTGCGAGGGCCCGTTGGGGGCGGCCAGGCCGTTGGAGGCGCCGTCCTGGTTGAGGGCGGAGCCGCGGATCACGGCCAGCACCGGGTGCCCGTGGCGCTGCGCGTCGGAGAGCCGTTCGAGCAGGACGACGCCGGTGCCCTCGGACAGCCCGAAGCCGTCCGCGTCGTCGGAGAAGGCCTTGCAGCGGCCGCTCTCGGACAGCGCGCCCATCCGGTCGAAGCCGATGAACGAGTCCGGGACGGGCATCACCACCGAGCCGCCGGCCAGCGCCATCGTGCACTCGCCGCCGCGCAGCGAGCGGACGGCCAGGTGGAGCGCGACCAGCGAGGAGGAGCACGCCGTGTCGACGGTGATCGCCGGGCCCTCCAGGCCGAACGCGTAGGCGACCCGGCCGGACAGGACGCTGGTGACCCGGCCGGTGATGACGTAGTCCCCGATCGCGGACGGCGCGTCGGCCGAGGTCACCCCGTAGCCCTGGTCCATGGCGCCGACGAAGGTGCCCGTCCGGCTGCCGCGCAGCGTGGTCAGGTCGATGCCGGCCCGCTCGAAGGCCTCCCAGGAGGTCTCCAGCAGCTGCCGCTGCTGCGGGTCCATGGCCAGCGCCTCGCGCGGGCTGATCCCGAAGAACGCGGCGTCGAAGCGGTCCACGTCGGCCACGAAGCCGCCCTCGCGGACCCGGCCGCCGGGGCCGTGGATCCCGCTCAGGTCCCAGCCGCGCTCCGGCGGGAAGCCGGAGACGGCGTCGCCGTCCGCGGCGAGCAGCCGCCACAGCTCCTCGGGGGTGGTGACCCCGCCGGGCAGGCGGCAGGCCATCCCGACGATCGCGATCGGCTCGTCCGCGCCGGCCCCGCCCGGGGCCTGCTCCACGGGCGCGGCCGCGGCCGCCAACTCCAGGACCTCGCGGCGCAGTTCGGCGGCGAGCGCGGCGGGCGTCGGGTAGTCGAAGACCAGCGTCGCCGGGAGCCGCAGCCCGGTGGCGGCGTTCAGCCGGTTGCGCAGCTCGACGGCCGTCAGGGACTCGAACCCGAGCTCCTTGAAGGCCCGTTCGGGCTTGATGGCCTCCGCGCCGGTGCGCCCGAGGACGGCCGCGGCGTGCGCGGACACCAGCTCGGTCAGCGTGCGGAGCTGGTCGGCCTCCGACAACTCGACGAGCGCGCGCCGCAGTTCGGAGTCGTTCCCGGCGCCCGGCGCGCCCGCGCCGGCCTCCGGGGCGGCCAGCACCGCGCGGGCCTCGGGCAGGTCGGTGAGCAGCGGGCTCGGGCGCAGCGCGGTGAACAGCGGCACGAAGCGCGCCCAGTCGATGTCGGCGATCGCGACGAAGGTGTCGTCGTGGTCCAGCGACTGCTGCAGGGCGGCGACCGCCAGCTCGGCGCGCATCAGCGGCAGGCCCTGCGCCTGCACCTTGCGGCGGGTGCGCTCGACGTCCTGGTCGCCGAGGTTCTTCCAGGTGTTGACGGCGTCCTCCCAGACGCCCCAGGCGACGGAGGTCATCGGCAGGCCGCGGGCCCGGCCGGCCTCGGCCAGGGCGTCGAGGGCGGCGTTGGCCGCCGCGTAGGCGGCGTGGTCCCCGCTGCCCCAGAACCCGGCGATGGAGGAGAACAGGACGAAGGCGTCCAGCGCCTCCGGGTCCAGCAGTTCGGCGAGGTGCCGGGTGCCGTCCACCTTCGCGGCCAGCACCTGGTCCAGGCTCTCCAGCGGGGTGCCGTCCACCGGCAGCAGTTCGATGAACGCGGCGGTGTGCACGACGGCCCGCACGGTGCGGCCCTCGGCCCGCAGCCCGTCCAGCAGGGCGGCCACCGCGTCCCGGTCGGCGACGTCGCACGCCGCCAGGGTGACCTCCACGCCGGTCGCGGTCAGCTCGGCCGCCAGGTCCGCCGCCCCGGGGGCGTCCGGGCCCGAACGGCTGGCCAGCACCAGGTGCTCGGCGCCGCGCTCGGCCAGCCAGCGGGCCAGCCGGGGGCCGAGGCTCCCGGTGCCGCCGGTGACGATCACCGTGCCGCCGGGCCGCCAGTCGCGGACCGGCCGCGCCCCGCCGAGCGGGGCGTGCACCATCCGGCGGGCGAACAGGCCGGCCGGGCGCACCGCCACCTGGTCCTCGTCGCCGGCGCCGGCCAGCACCCCGGCGAGCCGGCCGAGCGCCCGCGCGTCCGGCTCCGCGGGCAGGTCGACCAGGCCGCCCCACAGGTGCGGCTGCTCCAGGGCGACGACCCGGCCGAGGCCCCACAGCTGGGCCTGCACCTGGTCGGCGGGGGCGTCGGACGGGCCGGTGGCGACGGCGCGATGGGTGGCGCACCACAGCGGGGTGCGCAGGCCGAGGTCGCCCATGGCCTGGACGAGGACGAGGGTCAGCCCCACGCAGGCGGTGAGGCTGCGGTGCCCGTCCAGGCGCTTGTCGTCCAGCGCCAGGAAGGACAGCACGCCGGCGAGGTCGGTGCCGTCGACCAGCGGGCGCAGCCGCTCGGCGAGGACGGCGCGGTCCGCGTCGGCGCCGGTCGTCTCCAGCAGGACGGTGCGGGCGCCGTGCCCGTCGAGGGCCCGGACGGCCTCGGCGACCCAGCGGTCCTCGGTGCGGCCGGCCGGGACGACGACCAGCCAGGTGCCGGTCAGGGCCGCCGCCGGGCGGTCCGCGAGCGGCTTCCAGGCGATCCGGTACCGCCAGTCGTCCACGGTCGAGCGCTCGCGGCTCTCCCGGCGCCAGGAGGACAGCACGGGCAGCAGCGCGTCCAGCGACCGCCGCCGCTCCTCGTCCTCGACCCGCAGGGCGGCGGCCACGGCGGCGACGTCCTGCTCCTCGACGGCCTGCCAGAACCCGGCCTCCGGCGCGTCGGTCGCGGCCGTGCCCGGCGCGTCCGGGGCGGCCTCCCGGATCCACAGGTGCTGGTGGCGGAACGGGTAGGTCGGCAGGTCGGCGTGGTCGCCGGCGGGCAGGAACGCCGTCCAGTCGACGGGCACGCCGTGGGCGTGCAGGTGGGCCGCGGAGGTGAGCAGCCTGGTCCAGTGGCCCTCGGTGCGGCGCAGGGTGCCGGTGACCACCGGGGCCTCGGCGGCGTCGAGGGTCTCCTCGACGGCGGTGGTGAGGACGGGGTGCGGGCTGGACTCGACGAACACCTCGTGGCCGTCCGCCTGCGCGGCCCGGACGGCGTCGGTGAAGCGGACGGTCTGGCGCAGGTTGGTGTACCAGTAGCCGCTGTCCAGGGCGGTGGTGTCGAGCAGGCCGCCGGTGACGGTCGAGTAGAACGGGACGTCGGCGCGCTGCGGGGTGATCCCGGCCAGGGCCGTCGCCAGCCGCTCCTCGATGGCCTCGACGTGCGGCGTGTGCGAGGCGTAGTCCACGTCGATCCGGCGGGCCCGGATCTCCGACTGCTCGCAGTGGGCGAGGAGTTCGTCGAGCGCGTCGCGGTCCCCGGCGACGACGGTGGCGGACGGGCCGTTGACGGCGGCCACGAAGACCCGGCCGTCCCAGCCGCCCAGCAGCTCCTCGGCGCGCTCGCGCGGCAGCGGCACCGACACCATGCCGCCGTGCCCGGCGATGGCGGTGATGGCCTGGCTGCGCAGGGCGGCGATCCGGGCGCCGTCCGCGAGGCTGAGGGCCCCGGCGACGGTGGCGGCGGCGATCTCGCCCTGGGAGTGGCCGATGACGGCGGCGGGCTCGACGCCCAGCGACTTCCAGACCGCGGCCAGCGAGACCATCATCGCGAACAGCGCGGGCTGCACGACGTCCACCCGGGCCAGGTCGCCGTTCCCGCGCAGGACGTCGGTGAGCGACCAGTCGACGTGCGGGGCCAGCGCCGCCTCGCAGGCGGCGATCGAGGCGGCGAACACCTCGGAGGTGTCCAGGAGTTCGGCGCCCATGCCGAGCCACTGCGAGCCCTGGCCCGGGAAGACGAACACCGGGCGCTCGAACGTGCCGCCGCCGGTGACGAGCTCGGGCGCGGCGACCCCTTCGGTGAGCGCGGTGAGGCCGGTCAGCAGCTCGCCGCGGGTCTGCCCGAGCACGACGGCGCGCCGCTCCAGCGAGGCCCGGCCGGTGAGCAGGGTGTGGCCGATCGCCCGCAGGTCGGCGTCCGGGTCGGCGCGCAGGAACGCGGCCAGCTGCCCGGCCTGCGTGCGCAGCGCCTCGTCGTCCCGGGCGGACAGCACCCACGGCACCACCGGGGAGGGCGGGGCGACGACCTCGGCGGCCTCCTCGGCCGGCTCCTCGACGGGCGGCGCCTCCTCCAGGATGACGTGCGCGTTGGTGCCGCTGATCCCGAACGAGGACACGGCGGCCCGCCGGACGTGCTCGCCCGCCGGCCAGGCCCGTTCCTCGGTCAGCAGCCGCACCCCGCCGCCCGACCAGTCCACGTGCGGGGTCGGCTCGTCCACGTGCAGGGTGCGCGGCAGCACCCCGTGCCGCAGCGCCATCACCATCTTGATGACGCCGCCGACCCCGGCCGCCGCCTGCGCGTGCCCGATGTTGGACTTCAACGAGCCCAGCCACAGCGGCCGTTCGGCGTCCCGCTGCTTGCCGTAGGTGGCCAGCAGGGCCTGCGCCTCGATCGGGTCGCCGAGCTTGGTGCCCGTCCCGTGCGCCTCCACGGCGTCGACCTGCTCGGCCGTCAGCCGGGCGTTCTTCAGCGCCTCGCGGATCGCCCGCTGCTGGGCCGGCCCGTTGGGCGCGGAGAAGCCGCTGCTGCTGCCGTCCTGGTTGACGGCCGAGCCGCGCACCACCGCCAGCACCCGGTGCCCGTTGCGCCGCGCGTCCGACAGCTTCTCGACCAGCAGGACGCCGACGCCCTCCGCCCAGCCGGTGCCGTCCGCCGCCGCGGCGAAGGCCCGGCAGCGCCCGTCCGGGGACAGCGCGCGCTGGCGGCTGAACTCGACGAAGCCGCCCGGCCCGGTCATCACCGTCACGCCGCCGACCAGGGCCAGCGTGCACTCGCCGCTGCGCAGCGACTGCGCGGCCTGGTGCAGCGCCACCAGCGAGGAGGAGCAGGCGGTGTCCACCGTGACGGCCGGGCCCTCCAGGCCCAGCGTGTAGGCCACCCGGCCGGACACCACGCTGCCGAGGCTGCCCGTCATCAGGTAGCCCTCGAGGTCCTCGGGGGCCTCGCGCAGCCGGGCGGCGTAGTCCTGGTGCATCACGCCGGCGAACACGCCGGTGCGGGTGCCGCGCATCGAGGACGGGTCGATGCCGGCCCGCTCGAAGGCCTCCCAGGACGCCTCCAGCAGCAGCCGCTGCTGGGGGTGCATCGCGACCGCCTCGCGCGGGCTGATGCCGAAGAAGTCCGGGTCGAACAGCGGCGCGTCGTGCAGGAAGCCGCCCGACCGGGTGTACGTCCGGCCGGTGGCGTCCGGGTCCGGGTCGTACAGGCCCTCGACGTCCCAGCCGCGGTCCTCGGGGAAGGCGCTGATCGCGTCGGTGCCGGTCGCCACCAGCTGCCACAGGTCCTCGGGGGAGGCGACGCCGCCCGGGTAGCGGCAGGCCATGCCGACGATCGCGATCGGCTCGGAGGCCGCGGCGGTCAGCCGGCGGTTCTGCTGCCGCAGCTGCTCGGCCTCCTTGAGGGAGGCTCGCAGCGCCTTGACGACTTCTTCACTGGTGGTCATCGAGAACTCCGGAACTCCGAGCCGTGGGGACGGGTGATCGGGTGGGCGGTGGTCGTCATCAGCTGTCGCCGAGGGCGACCCGGACCAGGTCGGCCAGGTCCATGTCGTCGAGTGCGCTGCCGGACTCCTCGCCGCTCTCCTCGGGGAGCGCGGACTCGGCCGCCGTGTCGGCGAGCCGGAGCAGGGTGCCGACCAGCCCCGCCTCCTGGAAGCGGTCCAGCGGGATCGCGGCGAGCGCCCGGCGGAAGCCCGCCTCGTCGACCCCGTCGAGGCCGTCCGGCCCGTCCGGGACGGCGCCCCGGTCCTCGGCCGGGAAGGCCTCGGCCTCCAGGTGGCGGGCGACGGCGGCCGGGCTGGGGTGGTCGAAGATCAGCGTGGCGGGCAGCCGGCCGCCGGTCTCGGCGCCGAGCCGGTTGCGCAGCTCCAGCGCGGTGAGCGAGTCGACGCCGAGGTCCAGGAAGCCGCGGTCGGGGTCGACCCGGTTCGGCGTCGGGTAGCCCAGCACCGCCGCGACGTGCGCCCGGACCACGTCCAGCACCGCCCGGTGGCGCTTCTCCGGCGCCAGGTCCGCGAACCGCTGCCGCAGGGTCGCCGTGCCGGCGGCGCCGCTCGCGGCCCGGCGCGGGGCGCGGACCAGGCCGCGCAGCAGCGCCGGGATCTCGGCCAGCCCGCGCACGGTCGCGGTGTCCAGCCGGGCGGGCACCAGGACGGCGCGCCCGGCGCCCGGCCCGGCCTCGGCCAGCGCGGCGTCGAACAGCAGCAGGCCCTGCTCGGAGGGCATCGGCGCGAGGCCGGTGCGGCCCAGCCGGCGCAGGTCGGTCTCGTCCAGGTGGCTGGTCATCCCGCTGGACTCGGCCCACAGGCCCCAGGCCAGCGAGGTGGCGGCCAGGCCCTCGGCGCGGCGGCGCTGGGCCAGCGCGTCCAGGAAGGCGTTGGCCGCCGCGTAGCTGGACTGGCCGGACTGGCCGAGCACGCCCGCGGCCGAGGAGAACAGGACGAACGCCCGCAGCGGGAGCTCGCGGGTCAGCTCGTGCAGGTGCCAGGCCGCGTCGACCTTCGGGCGCAGCACGGCGGCCACCCGCTCGGGGGTGAGCGCGGTCAGCACGCCGTCGTCCAGCACGCCGGCCGTGTGCACCACGGCGGTCAGCGGGTGCTCGGCGGGCACCTCGGCCAGCACGGCGGCCAGCGCGGTGCGGTCCGTCACGTCGCAGGCCCGGACGGTGACCCGGGCGCCGAGCGCGGCCAGGTCCGCGCGCAGCTCCGCCGCGCCCTCGGCGGCGGGCCCGCGCCGGCTGACCAGCAGCAGGTGCCGCACGCCGTGTTCGGTGACCAGGTGGCGGGCCAGCAGGGCGCCGAGGCCGCCGGTGCCGCCGGTCAGCAGGACGGTGCCGTCACCGGCGGCGGCGAAGGCGTTCGCGCCCGCGTCGGCGGGCCGCGCGGCGGCGGCGAGCCGGGCGGCGCTCACCCGGCCGGCGCGGACGGCGAGTTGGGGCTCGCCGGAGGCCAGGGCGGCGACCAGCGCGGGGGCCGAGTCGGGGTGCTCGTCGACGTCGGCCAGCACCAGTCGGCCGGGGTTCTCCGACTGCGCCGAGCGCAGCAGGCCCCAGAGCGGGGCGTGCACGAGGTCGGTGACGTCGTCCGCCGGGTCGAGCGCGACGGCGCCCCGGGTGAGCAGCACCAGGCGGGAGGAGGCGAACCGCTCCTCGGCCAGCCAGGCCTGCACCAGGGCCAGCGCGCGGGCGGTGGCCGCGTGCACGGCGGCATGCACGGCGGCCGCCGGGGCGTCCGGGCCCGCTGCGGCCGGGAGGAAGGGGGCCAGCACCGTCGCGGGCGCCGGGGCGTCGGAGCCGAGCAGGGCGGTCAGGTCGGCGTCGGGGCCCAGCCGCACCGGCTGCTCGGCGCCGGGTTCGGCCCCGGCCTGCGCGGCGGGCGCCAGCGGCACCCAGTCCACCTGGTAGAGGCCGTCGCCGGAGCGGCCGGTGGCCGCGCTGAGCTGCCCGGGGGTGACGGCCCGCAGGGTCAGCGAGCCGACCGAGACGACCGGCTCGCCGGTCTCGTCGGTGGCGGTCAGCGCCACGGTGTCCGGCCCGGTCGGCGTCAGCCGCACCCGCAGCGCGGTGGCGGTGGCGGCGGCCGGGTGCAGGGTGACGTCCGACCAGGCGAACGGCAGCCGCACCTGCTCGGCGCCCTCCAGCAGGCAGGCGTGCAGGGCGGCGTCCAGCAGCGCCGGATGGACGGAGAAGCCGTCCCCGTGCCGGTCCTGCGGCAGCGTCACCTCGGCCAGGATCTCCTCGCCGTGCCGGCCCGGTGCGGTCCGGCCCAGTGAGGTCCGGCCCAGCGCGGTCAGGCCCTGGAAGGCCGGCCCGTAGTCGAAGCCGACCCCGGCGAGGCGCGGGTACAGCTCCCCGGCCGGGGCGAGCTCGCCGGCCCAGGGCCGCCGCGCCTCCTCCGGCGCCGCCGCGCCCTCCTCGGCGAGGACGCCGCTCGCGTGCTGCGTCCAGTCCTGCCCGGTGTCCGGGCTGTTCGGGCTGTCGGGGCCGGAGTGGACCGTGACGGGCCGGCGGCCGGTGTCGTCGGCGGCGCCGACCCGGACCTGGACCCGGACGGCCCCGTCCTCGGGCAGCAACAGCGGCGCCTGGAGGGTGAGTTCGTCGAGCTGGTGGCAGTCCAGCCGGCGCCCGGCGTGCAGGGCGAGTTCGACCAGCGCGGTGCCGGGCAGCAGGACGGTGCCCCAGACGGCGTGGTCGGCCAGCCACGGGTGGGCGGCGGTGGAGAGACGGCCGGTGAGGACGAGCTCGTCGCCCGGCAGGGCGAGCGCGGCGGCCAGCAGCGGGTGGTCGGCGGCGTCCAGCCCGGCCGTGCGCGGGTCCCCGGTGGCGGCGGGCGTGAGCCAGAACCGCTCGCGCTGGAACGGGTAGGTGGGCAGGTCGACGGGCCCGCCCCCCGGGCGCAGGCCCGGCCAGCGGACGGCGGCGCCGCGCACGTGGGCCTCGGCGAGCGAGGTGAGCAGGCGGCGCGGGCCGCCCTCGCCGCGGCGCAGCGTGCCGATCACGGCGATGTCCTCGTGCCCGGCGTCCTCGGCGGCGTCCTGGACGGCGGCGGTGAGCACCGGGTGCGGGCTGGCCTCGACGAAGGCCCGGTGCCCGGCGGCGAGCGCGGTGCGGACGGCGTCCGTGAAGCGGACGGTCCGGCGCAGGTTGGTGTACCAGTAGGCGGCGCCCAGTTCGGTGGTGTCGATCAACTCGCCGGTGACGGTCGAGTAGAACGGGACGTCGGCGGTCTTCGGGGTGATCCCGGCGAGGGCTTCGGCGAGGCGGGCCTCGATGGCCTCGACGTGCGGGGAGTGCGAGGCGTAGTCGACGTCGATCCGGCGGGCGCGGATCTCCGACTGCTCGCAGTGGGCGAGGAGTTCGTCGAGGGCGTCGCCGTCCCCGGCGACCACGGTCGCGGTCGGCCCGTTGAGCGCGGCGACCGAGATCCGGCCGTCCCAGCGGGCCAGCAGCTCCTCGGCCCGGTCGCGCGGCAGCGGGAGCGAGGCCATGCCGCCCTGTCCGCTGATCTGCACGATCGCCTGGCTGCGCAGGGCGGCGACGCGGGCGCCGTCCTCCAGGGTCAGGGCCCCGGCGACGGTGGCGGCGGCGATCTCGCCCTGGGAGTGGCCGATGACGGCGGCGGGTTCGACGCCGAGCGAGCGCCACAGGGCGGCCAGCGAGACCATCATGGCGAAGAGGGCGGGCTGGACGACGTCGACCCGGGTCAGGTCGCCGCCGCCGCGCAGGACGTCGGTGAGCGACCAGTCGACGTGCGGCTTCAGCGCGGCCTCGCAGGCGGCGATGGAGGCGGCGAACTCCTTGGAGGTGTCCAGGAGTTCGGCGCCCATGCCGAGCCACTGCGAGCCCTGGCCGGGGAACACGAACACCGGCCGGTCGAAGCCGCCGGAGCCCGTGGCGACCCCCGGCGCGGCGGTGCCCTCCGCGAGCGCGGTGAGCCCCGACAGCAGCTCCGCGCGGTCCTGCCCGAGGACGACCGCGCGCTGCTCCAGCGCGGCCCGGCCGGTGGCCAGCGTCCGGGCGGCGCCCGGCAGATCGGCGTCGGGGCGCTCCCGCAGGTAGCCCGCCAGCTGCCCGGCCTGCGCGCGCAGCGCCTGCTCGTCCCGGGCGGACAGCACCCACGGCACCACCGGCCGGTCGCCGGCCTCGGGGGCGTCGGCCTCCTCGGCGGGCTCGTCGACGGGCGGCGCCTCCTCCAGGATGACGTGCGCGTTGGTGCCGCTGATGCCGAACGAGGACACGGCGGCCCGCCGCACCCGCTCGCCCGCCGGCCAGGGCTGCTCCTCGGTGAGCAGCTCGACCGCGCCCGCCGACCAGTCGACGTGCGGCGTCGGCTCGTCCACGTGCAGGGTGCGCGGCAGCAGCTCGTGCCGCAGCGCCAGCACCGTCTTGATCACCCCGGCGACGCCGGCGGCGGCCTGGGTGTGGCCGATGTTGGACTTCAACGAGCCGAGCCGGAGCGGCTGTGCGGCGTCCCGATGGCGGCCGTAGGTGGCCAGCAGGGCCTGCGCCTCGATCGGGTCGCCGAGCCGGGTGCCCGTCCCGTGCGCCTCGACGGCGTCGACCTGGTCGGCCGTCAGCCGGGCGTCGGCGAGCGCCGCCCGGATCACCCGCTGCTGGGAGGGCCCGTTGGGCGCGGACAGCCCGTTGCTCGCGCCGTCCTGGTTGACGGCCGAGCCGCGCACCACCGCCAGCACCCGGTGCCCGTTGCGCCGCGCGTCGGAGAGCCGCTCGACCAGCAGCACGCCGACGCCCTCGCCCCAGGCGGTGCCGTCCGCCGCCCCGGCGAAGGCCTTGCAGCGGCCGTCCGCGGCGAGGCCGCGCTGGCGGCTGAACTCCACGAACAGGCCGGGCGAGGCCAGCACCGCCGCGCCGCCCGCGAGCGCCATCGCGCACTCGCCCCGGCGCAGCGACTGGACGGCCAGGTGCAGCGCCACCAGCGAGGAGGAGCAGGCCGTGTCGACGGTGATCGCCGGGCCCTCCAGCCCGAAGACGTACGACAGGCGGCCGGACAGCACGCTCACCGTGGTGCCGGTCAGCACGTGGCCCTCGACGCCGCCGCTCGGCTGGTGCATCCGGGCGCCGTAGTCCTGCTGCATCGCCCCGACGAACACGCCGGTGCGGGTGCCGCGCAGCGCCGCGGGGTCGAGGCCGGCCCGCTCGAAGGTCTCCCAGGCCGTCTCCAGCAGCAGCCGCTGCTGCGGGTCCATGGCCAGCGCCTCGCGCGGGCTGATCCCGAAGAACGCGGCGTCGAAGCGGTCCGCGTCGTGCAGGAAGCCGCCCTGCCGGGTGTAGGTGCGGCCGGGCAGGCCCGGCTCGGGGTCGTACAGGCCCTCGACGTCCCAGCCGCGGTTGTCGGGGAACGCGCCGATCGCGTCGGCGCCCTCGGCGACCAGCCGCCAGAGGGCTTCCGGGTCGTGGACCCCGCCGGGGAAGCGGCAGGCCATCGCGACGATGGCGATCGGCTCGTCGTCGCCCGCCGGGCCGGCCGGGTACGCCTCGTCGGCCACGTCCGCCTCGTCCGCCGCGCCGGTGAGCCGGGCCAGCAGGTGGCGCCCGAGCGAGCCGGGCGTCGGGTGGTCGAACAGCAGGGACAGCGGCAGCCGCAGCCCGGTCGCCGCCGCCAGCCGGTTGCGCAGCTCCACCGCGACGGCGGAGTCGACCCCGAGCTCCCGGAACGCCCGGTCCGGGCCGGCCTCGCGGGCGACCGCGGGGCCGCGCAGCGCGGCCAGCTGGTCGTGCACCAACTCCCGGATCCAGTCGCGCAGTTCGCTCTCGGTGCGGGCCGGCGCCGGAGCGCTCGCGGCCCCGAACGGGTACGTCGGTAGCGGCACCCGCCGCGCCCCGGTGCCGGCGAACACGGCCGGCCAGTCCACCGTCACCCCGTGGACGTGCAGCTCCGCGAGCGAGGTCAGCAGCCGCTGCGGCCCGCTCTGGTCGCGCCGCAGCGTGCCCACGACGGCGGTGGGGCCGATGGGCCCGGCGTCCTCCAGGGTCTCCTGCAGCCCGCCGACCAGCCCGGGGTGCGGGCCGACCTCCAGGAACGTCCGGTACCCGTCCGCCAGCAGCGCCCGGGTGGCCTGCTCGAAGCGGATCTCGGAGCTGAGGTTGCGGTACCAGTAGTCGCCGTCCAGCCCGGCGGTGTCCACCCGGCCGCCGGTCAGCGAGGAGTAGAACGGCACCGCGGACGGGCCCGCCGTCACCCCGGCCATGTCGGCCAGCATCCGGGCCCGGTCGAGCGGCAGCCAGGGGGAGTGCACGGCGAGGCCGTTGGACAGCTTGCGGGCCCGGACGCCGTCCGCCGCCAGCTCGGCCAGCAGCTCGTCCACCGCCGCCCGCTCGCCGGAGAACAGGACGGACCGCGAGCCGTTGGTGCCCGCCACGGTCAGCCGCCCCGCCCAGCGGGCCAGGCGGGGCTCCAGCTCCTCCCGGGGGAGCAGCGCCGACGCCAGGTCGCCCGGGGCGACCGCGGCCGCCCGGGCCTGCGCCTCGCTCCACCGCACCGCCAGCAGGGCGGCGTCCTCCAGGCTGAGCGCCCCGGCCACGTGGGCGGCCGCGAACTCCCCCAGGCTCGCGCCGACCACGGCGGCCGGCTCGACGCCGCAGGCGCGCCAGAGCTCGGCCAGCGACACCAGCACGGCGAACAGGGCGGGCTGGACGACGTCGACCGCGACCAGTTCGGGCGCGCCCGGCGCTCCGCGCAGCACGTCGTCCAGTCGCCAGGGCAGGTGCGGTTCGAGGGCGGCGGCGCAGGCCTCCATCCGCTCCCGGAACACGGCCGAGGACTCCATCAGCTCCAGCGCCATGCCCGGCCACTGGGCGCCCTGGCCGGGGAAGACGAACACCGGGCGGCCCGCGCCGGCGTCCGTCAGGACGGTGCCGTGGACCAGCAGCGGGCCGAAGCCGCCCTCGGCGACGGCCCGCAGGGCGCCCAGCGCGTCCTCGCGGCGGTCGGCGAGCAGCACGGCGCGCCGCTCGAAGGCGGTGCGGGTGGTCGCCAGCGAGCGGCCGAGGTCGGCGAGCCGCGCGGCCGGGTCGGCCTCGACCTGCGCGGCCAGGTCGCGGGCCCGGGCGCGCAGCGCCGCCTCGTCGCGGGCGGAGAACGGCAGGGGGGTGAACGGTGTGTCGAGCAGCGGGCGTCCGGCCGCCGGAGCGGTCTCGGCCGCTTTGGCCTCGTACGGCCGGGCGCCGAGGCGGGCGAGGGCGTCGGGCCCGCTAGGCCCGTCCGGCGCCCGGTCGGCGAGCACGCCGTGGATCCGGTCGCCGGCCCGCAGGGCGTCCGGCAGCGGGCGGAGCACGGCGAGGACGGCGTGCTCCGGGTCGGGGCCGAGGGCGCCCGCGAGGGCGAGCTCGCAGTCGCCGCGGCGCAGGCTCCCGGCCGCCGCGGCGGCGGCGGTGCGGGCGCCGTCCGGGGCGGGCTCGACGAGGGTGCGGGGGCCGGCCGGGCCCAGGACGGCCGCGAGGTGTTCGGCGGTGCCGTCCGGCGCGGCGAGGAAGACGCCGACCCGGGCGTCGCGCAGGGCGGCGGGGACGATCCCGGCGTCCTCCAGGGCCGTCCAGGCGAGTTCGAGGACGAGCGGGGCGGCGGCGTCGGCGGTCCCGGTGGCCCCGGTGGGTTCGGCCGGCGCGGTGGGGCCATTGAGGCCGGTGGGGCCGGTCGGGCCGAAGAAGGCGGCGTCAACTCCGTTGCCGGGGCCCTGGGCCACACCGACGACGGCGACCGACACGTCCTCGCAACTCGTCTGGGGCACGGCGTACTCGGCCTTCCTCATCGTCCGGATTCGGTGGAGCCCTGCGTCCGGGCCGCCGGTGACGGCGCGCCGCCGCAGGTGGCGGTGTCGGCCTCGTGTTGATCTCCCCGCTTGACGTGCAGCACCCTGCCAGGGCCTTCTTGGCGCCGACTTGGATGCGACTTGGAGGCCACTTGGACGCGACTTGGAGGATTCCCGGAACCCCGCGCTGACCAGCAGGGATGTGGATGCCCCCAAAGAGTGACAGGGGGATTGACTGGCATATTCATGTCAATGCCGAGGCCGTGCGGGGCCGTGTGGAACCCCTGTGAATCCGTGGTCGAACCGCATGCCCCGGTCGACGACCGTGCGACTGCCGGGGAGCGCGAGGCGCTCCCTACGGTCGACGGTCGGCCACGCCCCGGCCCCCGTACCGGGTGGGCCTGTGAGTCAGCACCGGCCGGCGACCGGTTCTCCTCGCAGGATCGTGCCGAACAACTGCTGCAACTCCGCGCCGGGATCGACGCCGTACTCCTCCGCCAGCGTCCGGCGGGTGCGGTGGTAGGCCTCGATCGCCTCGGCCCGCCGCCCGGACCGGTAGAGGGCCTTCATCAGGAGCCAGCTGAACCGCTCCCGGGTCGGGAACCGCATGGTCAGCGCCGGCAGTTCGGCCGCGATCACCGAGAAGTCGCGCTCCTCGGCCAGTTCGGCCTCCCACAGGCTCTCCAGCGCCAGCAGCCGCAACTCCTCGAACCGCGACGCCGCCTGCGCGCCGAGCGCGTAGTCGCTCACCTCGGGGAACGCCGGGCCGCGCCACAGGGCCAGCGCGCCGGCCAGCGTCAGGCTCGCCTGCCGGTGCGCCCCGGACTGCAGCTGCCGGCGCCCCTCGTACAGCTGCCGCTCGAAGCGGACCGCGTCGATGCTGTTCGCCTCCACCGCGAGCACGTAGCCGGCCGGTTCGCGGCGCAGCACGGTGTCCCGGCTACGCGGCCGCCGGTTCGGCTCCAGGATCCGCCGGAGGTTGGAGACGTAGCTGTGCAGGTTCGCCATCACGTCGTTGGGCGGATTCCGGGGCCAGACGGCCTCGCTGAGCTGTTCCGGCGTGACCGGCTGGCCGGGCGTCAGCAGAAGGGCCGTCAAAACCGCGCGCTGCCGGGCCGAGCCCGGATTCACGGGGATTCCGTCGGCCCGAACTCCCAGCGGACCGAGCACGTCGAATTGGTTTGCGTGAACCTCCGCCACAAGTCACCCCCAAGTACCGAAGAAACGTGGTCGACCGTGCACCGGAAACGCTCCCGGTGCCGACAACGCCCCGGGGAGTCGAACAGGTTCTCGCACGGTAGGTGACAGCGTACTTGCAAAACGTTGCGAGAGAAGGTCTGGATACCGGGGGCTTGCGTTGGTATGGCAGACGAACGTGCAGGTGCGGCGGGGTGGTTCAACGGCCGTGTTCCGAGGCTGGTGTGACGCGATCTCACCCCTCGGGGGCCGTCAAATGTTTGAACGCTGCACGACCTCCGGTTCCGGTGTCCGCGTCCGCCGGGCCAACGCCGGTTCGGGGAGCGGGAATCCGGCCAATTCCCGGCTCGGACGCGGGTCGGGGCGGGCGGCAGCGGGGGGCGTTTTTCGGTCGAGTCCCGATCCGGGCGGCGGGATTTGATACGGGATTTTTCCGTGATTCAGGGTTTCAACTCCGAGGTTTCGGTGAATGAGTGTGCTCGGGTCGCGGCCCGAAGATCGAGTACGTCGTGGTGTGCCCCGGCGTGTCGGCGGGTGCGCGCGGTGGCGCACGCGCTGGCGGGTGCGCTCCGGGGCGCCTCGTGGCGCTTCGGTTCGTATGCGGCGGCCGGGGGCGCGGCGGTCCGCCGGTCACGCACCGGTGGAACCGATTTCCCATCCCGGCGACTTCCCCGTACTGTGGTGTTCACCGACGCGGGGTGGAGCAGCTCGGTAGCTCGCTGGGCTCATAACCCAGAGGTCGCAGGTTCAAATCCTGTCCCCGCTACTGCTGAGAGCCGGGGTCGGCGCATCGTGCGCCGGCCCCGGCTCCGTTGTGTCCCCCTGTCGTCTGTCGCCGACGTCACCGAGAGAGCCGAGGCCGGTCGGGCATGTCCGTGTTCACGAAGCGCCGCAGCGTCCGACTGTCCCAGCACCGCGTGCTGGACAGCCCGTTCGGGCCGATCCGGATCGACTACGACCGCTGGCCCGCGGCCGTCGCGCGGATGACCGGGGCCGGGATCCCCACCGTCACGATGGCGCTCGACCGGCAGCACGGCGCGCTGAACGTCGGCGGACAGTCCGTCCCCACCCACGAGGGCAACACCGACTGGGACCCGCGGCGCAAGGCGAACACCCGCACCGCCCTGGTCGGCGGACGCCGCTACGAGCTGCGGCCGACCGCGCTGTGCCGGGCCGAACTGCGGTGCGACGAACGGGTCATCGGCCACGCGCGCGGCACCCTGCGCTCGTACGGGCCCGGCCGCGGCATCCCGGGCATCGACGCCCGGGTGACCTGGTCGCCCGGTGTCGACCCGACCGACGTGGCGGTCGGCCAGGCCATGGTGCTGACCTTCGGCGCCGGCGCCCCGGGCGCGCTGCAGCGGGTCCTGATGTTCTGGATCGACAACTCCGGTACCCGCTGAGGCGGTCGGCACCGCCCGAGGTCCGTCCGGCTCAGGCCCGCCCGCCGGTGCGGGCGGCGGCCGCCGCGTGCGGCGCCGGGGCCTGCGGCATCGGAGCCTGCGCCGCGACCAGCAGCCGGTGGCCCAGCGACGTGCAGCTGTGCCGCACCGCCCGTCCGGCGCGCGCCGTGCTGACCAGCCCGGCCCGGCGCAGGGCGCGGGCGTGCTCGGAGGCGCTGGCCACCGAGATGCCCAGCTCGTGGGCGAGCCGGCTGGTGGTCGGCTCGCGCAGCGTCGCCCGCAGGACGGCCGCGCGGGTGCGCCCGAGCAGGGCCGCCGCCGGGTCGTCCGGGTCCGCCCCCGGGGCCGGCGCCTCCTCGGCGAGCTGGGGCAGCGGGGTCAGCGCCGGGTAGAGCAGCAGCAGCGACCCGTCCGGCAGCATCCCGGACAGCGGCTCCCCGGTCCACTGCGCGGACGGCAGCAGGAGCACCCCGCCGCCCTCCAGCCGGATGTCCGCCTCCCGGGCGACCGGGATCTCCAGCGTGGCCCCGCGCCACCGGCTGCCCGGGTGGAGGCCCGCCAGCATGCCGCGCAGCCCCTGCTCGCGCTGCACCTGCCCGCGCCAGGCGAGGTCGGTGTCGAAGCCGGCGCGCAGCCGCGGCCAGACGGTGTCGACCAGCGCGGTGTGGCAGGCGCGCAGGCTGCCCTCCAGGTGCTGCCAGGCCTGCCGGTCCTCGTTCGCCAGCCCGTGCATCAGCGGGGTGACGGGCAGTCCGTTGCGGCAGATGCGGGCGAGCTCGCTGCGGACCAGCGTGTTGGCGGCGGAGCGCACCAGCTCCAGGCCGCCCTCCAGGTCGGGGCTGAGCGGGTCGAGGAAGAACGGGCCCGCGCCGGTCGGCGGGACGAGCTCGCTCAGCGGGGCGACGGACCGCGCCACGGCCCGGCCGGCCGGCCCGCCGAGCGCGCGGTGCCGGCGGGCGGACACCGCCTCCGCGTCCCGCCGTTGCAGCATGGCGACGGCCAGTTCGAGCTCCATCAGCGGCGCCGGCCCGTCCGCGAAGCGGGTGTCCAGCAGGTCCTCGGCCGTGAAGCGGATCCGCAGCACCGCGCCCCACCCCTCCCCGTGCGCCCGGGCTTTCGGCCCCGGCCGAAAGCATCGCGCCGGTGCCGCCGGCGTCCGACGATACCCAGTGCGCGGCCGACAGGGCAGGGGCTTGCACGCTCCCGTCCGGCCGCCCACCCGACCCCCAGGAGGACCGCGATGCGCACGCCCACGTTCCGCACCCGATCGGCCGCCCTCGCCGCCGCCCTGGCGTCGGCCGTCCTGCTGCTGGCCGCCCCGGCCGCGCAGGCCGACGACGACCACGGCTGGCAGCCGCAACCCGGCGCCCGGGAGTACGACGCGCCCGCCGGGACGGTCTGCCCGTTCCACCTGCACATCACCGCCCTGGTGGACGAGGAGGAGACCAAGACCGTCTCCCGCCACCCGGACGGCACGCCCGAGAAGATCCTCTGGCGCGGCCCGCTGATCAAGCGCTACACGAACGTGGACACCGGCGCCCAGGCCGACCGCGACCAGAGCGGCCGGGCCACCGAGTACCGCCGGTCGGACGGCAGCACCCTGTGGGTCGTCCCGCGGAACTCGCACATCTCCGCCAGGATCCACCCCGGCGACCCGTACCACCCGGCCGGCGCCTACGTGTTCAGCGGCGGCGCGGTGATGCTGGTGCACCCGGACCAGCAGGTCGAGGTGCTGGCCCAGAACCGGGTGGAGAACCTCTGCGAGACGCTGGCCTGACCGGCCGTCGGCGCCCGCCCGCCGTCCGCCCGCCGTCCGGGGCCCGGGCCGCCGCCCGTACGATCGGGTGCCATGGCCGGAACACGCACGTACCCCAGGGAACTCGACCGCCCGATCAGGGACGTCCAGGCGTACCTGTCCGGCCGGGGCGGCCTGCGCCCCTTCGCCGTCGCCTCGGCCGACTTCGAGCCCCTCCCGCCCGGTGGGGACCGGGAGCTGCCGTTCGCGTTCGTCAACGAGGTGCCCGCCGCCGACCTGCCCCCGGAGTTCGGCGCCGCCTTCGGCGAGGGCGTGCTCGCCCGGCTCCGCGGCTGGTCCCGGGGCGGCGCGCTGCCCTGGGCGCTGCGGGTGCGGCTGCGGCACGCCCACTGGCGGGCGGGGGAGTCGACGGCGGCGGGCTTCGCGGCGGCCGGGGAGCAGGCGGTGTACGAGTTCGACGAGTCCGTCGCCGAGGGCACCGGCCCGCGCCGCCTGGTCACCCTGCCGCTCACCGGGCGGCGCGCGGAGCCGGCCGGCCCCGGCCGGGACGTGCACGTCCGGCTGGTCAAGCCCTGTATGTGCGGCCACTACGCCGTCGCCACCGCGGAGTTCACCCCGCTGCCGGCCGACGCGGACGAGCTCTTCGAGTTCGTCCTCGACGTCCCGGACGAGCGCCTCCCGCGGCCCTACGCCGAGGCCTTCGAACGCGGCCTGCGCGAGGAGCTGTACGCGGCGGGCGACGGACGGCTGCCCGTGCGGCCCTTCCGGGTCCGGCTCCACGACGCCCAGTGGCACGAGGTGGACTCCAACGAGCTGATCTTCGGCGTCGCCGGCCGCCGGGCCGCCGCCGAAGCCCTCGGGCCGGCCCTCGCACCGGGGTACGGCGGATGAGCCGGGGCCCGTCCGGGGCTTTCCGTCAGAGCTTCCGGACGGCCGCGGCGAGCGCGTCCGCGGTGCGGCGCACGTCCGCCTCGGTGGTGCGCCAGTTGCTGAACGCCGCGCGCAGGGCGGGCAGTCCGGCGTAGCGGGTGGGGGTGAGGAAGGCGTCCCCGGAGAGCTCGGTGGCGAGGGCGGCGAGGCGTTCCGGCGTCGGGTCGGCGGCGAGGGTGAAGCAGACCACGTTCAGCCGGACCGGGGCGAGCAGGCGCAGCCCGTCGGTCGCCGCGACGGCCTCGCCGAGGGCCCGGGCGCCGGTGACGCAGCGCTCGACGATCTCCCGGTGGCCGTCCCGGCCGTAGGCGCGCAGGGTGAACCAGGCGGCCAGGGCGCGCAGCCGGTGCGAGTTCTCCGGGGTGAGGTGCACCAGGTCGGGGTGCTCGCCGAGGGGGCCGAGGTAGGCGGCGGAGTTCTGGAAGACCTTCGTCTGCAGGTCGCGGCGGCGGGTGAACTGGACGGCGCTGTCGTAGGGCACGTTGAGCCACTTGTGCAGGTCCACGCAGACCGAGTCGGCGCGGTCCAGGCCGGCCACCAGCTCGGCGTGCTCCGGCGACAGCGCGGCGAACGCGCCGAAGGCGGCGTCGACGTGCAGCCAGAACCCGTACCGGTCCCGCAGGTCCGCGATCGCCCGCAGGTCGTCGAAGTCGACGGTGTTCACCGTGCCCGCGTTCGCCACCACGATGCACGGGCCCCCGGCCTCGGCCAGGGCCCGCTCCAGCGCGGCCGGGTCCACCGCCTCCCGGTCGGGCAGGGTCCCCACGGCGGTCAGCGCGGAGCGGCCCAGGCCCAGGACGGACAGCCCCTTGGCCACACTGGAGTGTGCGCTGCCGGACAGCACCCGCACCCGGCCCAGCGCGCCGACCCCCGCCTCGGCGACATCCACCCCGAGCCGCTCGCCCAGCCACTCGCGGCCGACCGCCAGGCCGACCGTGTTGGACATGGTCGCGCCGCTCACGAAGGTGCCGGAGTGCGCGTCGGAGAGCCCGAACAGCTCGCGCAGCCAGCCGACCGTCTCCCGCTCCAGATCCTGACCGGCCGGATCCAGCGAGGAGTTGGAGTTCTGGTCGGCGGTGGCCGTCAGCCAGTCCCCGGCCAGCGCGGCCGGCGTGGCACCCCCGGTGACGAACCCGAAGTACCGCGGCCCGGCACTCGCCGACAGCCGGGGCTGCCACCGCTCCCCGAACTCCGCCAGCGCCGCCCGCAGCCCCCCGCCCGCCGCCCCCAGCCCCACCGGCACCGGCGGCTCCCCCAGCGGCGGCACCACCGGCCCCTCCGACAGCCCGGCGAGGAAGCCCACGGCCCGCTCCCGGGTCTGCTCCAGCAGGGCGGGCAACTGGTCGAGGTCGGCGGCGAGTTCGGGGTGCATGGCGGTTCTCCGTTGATCGATGGTGACCCGAGGCTAGCGGGCGGCGGCGCCCGAGTCCCAGGCCAATCCGACCCAATTGGCCTCGAACGCCGCCTCCTCCCGGCTCATCCGAGCGGGCGAACTGGCCCGCCGCCACTGGCTCACCCCCAGCGCCGTCTCCCACCACCTCTCCGCCCTCCACCGGGCCGGCTTCGTCCTGAAGTCCCGGGAGCAACACCGGGTCTCCTATCTCCTACCAACTGAGCGAACGCGGCCACGCCCTGGCGGCCCTCTACGACTGACCGGGCGTCTCGTTCCCGGTGGGGTGCACGCGGGTCACTCCCAGACGACGGTGATCGGGTGGTGCGGCCGCGCCAGGACGAAGCGGCCGGACTCCGGAGCCGGATCGGCGGGAGCATCAGGCAGTTCGAAGCGCAGGGTCCGGCCACGGAAGCCGGCGTCCCACGCGCGGATCTCCTCGGCGACGAGATCGGCGAGGGCGGCGCCCGCCGGGCCGTGGCCGATCACGCCGGTCTCGTACGTCCTGCGCCCCTGGTCGTCCGGCTCGCCGGGGCGCAGGGTGAGGTAGGCGAGGGAGCCGGCGTCGACGGTGGCCATCGCGCCCCAGCCGAACATCGGGTGCACCCCGCGCTCGCGGGCGGTGCCGGTGACGCTCATCCGCATCAGGGAGTTCGGGAGGGTGAGGGCCAGCCACAGGTCCTGGTACTCGTAGGTGGTGCCGGCCGGGATGGTCACCCCGGTCCAGGCCTCGTGCCGTCCGCCGTCGAGGACGCCGAGCAGTGCCTCACCGTCCACCGCCCCGTGCTGGTCCTTGTGGACCTGGAGCGTGACGTCGCCCTCCCGGGTGAGCGCGACGGTGCGGCGGGCGTCGTCCATGCTCCCGCGCAGCGGCATGAAGACGGCCAACTGGTCGTCCACCGACACCCAGCCGCCCGCACCGCGCTCGAAGGCGATCGTGCGCGAGGCAGCGCCACGAAGGCGCAGCGGCAGCACGATCCGCCCGCTCGGCTCGACCTGCCGGAGCCAGGCGGTGGGCATCTCGCTGGTGCCGACCGTGGCGATCACCCGGGAGTACGGCGCACCGGCGGCGTGGCCCACGGCACCGTCACCGAGGACGGCCTCGACGTTGCCGACCCCGGCGTCGGCGAGGTGCTTGCGGGCGCTGTCGACCAGGTCCTCGTCCACGTCCACGGTCACTACGTGCCCGCCCGCGCCGACGATGTGTCCCAGGTACGCGGCGTTCACGCCGGTGCCCGCCCCGGCCTCGAAGATCCTCTCGCCGGGCTGCGCCGCGAGCTGTTCGAGCATCAGGGCGACGATCGCGGGCTGCGAGGCGGCACTGATCTGCGTGCCGGACCCGTCCGCCTTGGTGTAGGTGGGGTTGTCCGCGTACGCGGCCTCCAGCGGGACGCCCGGCAGGAAGTGCTCGCGGGCCACGGCGCGGAACGCGGCCTCCACCGCGTCGGTGCGGATGGCTCCCTGGTCGAGCAGACGGTCGGCGAGGGAGTCACGCAGTTGCTCGGCAGAACCGGTTTCGTTGCTGAGAGTAGTCATGTGGGTGACCTTAGTGGTTGCGTGGAGGGTGGATGTGAAGGGCGCCGACGCGGGGCGGCCATCCGCTCGGGGTCACGGGTGCCCCTTGTGTCACCTATCGACATTCGATAGGTTTCCATCGTTGTTCGATGGGAGGATGGTCGTGGGAAAGCTGACCGTGCGCGTGCTGCGCGCCGTGCTCGTGGTGGTGTTCACCGGCAGTGTGCTCGTGCAGGGGTTGATGGTGTGGGCGCTGGTCGGTGGGAAGGGCCAGGAGGGCGGGTCGCTTCCGCTGACCGCGATGCGGGTGATCACGATCCTGGGCATCGGTACGGCCCAGGTCGTCATGGGCTGCGTCTGGCGGCTGGTGGCGATGGTGCGGCGCGGAACCGTGTTCTCCCATGCCGCCTTCCGCTACGTGGACGGCATCATCGGGGCCATCGTCGCGGCCGCGCTCGTGTGGTTCGCGGTTACCGCCGTGAACGCGCCCGGGCAGCGGGACGATCCGGGCGTCACCGGAATCATGGCCGGGATCGGCCTGGCCGTCCTGGGGGTCGCGCTCATCGTGCTCGTGCTGCGCACGCTGCTCGTGCAGGCCGTCGCCCGGGACGGCGAAGCGGCCCGGATGCAGGCCGAGTTGGACCAGGTGATCTGATGCCGATCGCCGTCGACATCGACGTGATGCTGGCCAGGCGGAAGATGTCCGTGGGCGAGCTCGCGGAGCGCGTGGGGATCACGCCCGCCAACCTGGCGGTGCTCAAGAACGGTCGGGCCAAGGCGGTGCGCTTCACGACGCTCGCCGCCCTGTGCGAGGTGCTCGAGTGCCAGCCGGGCGACCTGCTTCGCTGGGAGGCCGAGGGTGCCGAGGGTGAGTGAACCCGCGCCCGCCGACCCGTCCTGCCGCATGGTGAAGCGCCCCCGCCTGGTGGGGGGCGCTTCCGGTGTCACGGTGACGGGTCTGAACTGCCTTGTTCGATCTGGTGGATGAGTTGTTTGAGCTGGGCGACCTCGTCGGCCAGGGCCTGGTGGCCGGCGGGGGTGAGGGAGAGCCAGGTGCGGGCGCGTTTGCCCTCGTAGCCCTTCTCGATCTCGACCAGGCCGGCCTTCTCCAGGACGGTGAGGTGTTGGCTGAGGTTTCCGGCGGTGAGGCCCAGGGTCGTTCGTAGGAAGCCGAATTCGGCTCGGCGGGCCTGGTGGGCGACGGTGAGGATGCCGAGGCGGACGCGCTGGTGGACGACGTCGTCGAGGCCGATGGCGGGGTGCGGGTCGGGCTGGTCGGTCATGAGGTGGTGAGCCGCCGGGGGCGTTGGGCCAGGGCGAAGCCGAGGGCGCCGAGGAGCAGGAGCACGCCCGGGACGGCGAAGCGGGGGAGGGCGGACCACGGCGAGGTGGGGGCGATCCCGGCCCAGCCGGTGGTGAGGGGGACCAGCTCGATGGCCAGGTAGGTGGCGGTGAGCAGCGCCAGGGCCGGGCTGCGCTCGACCCAGGAGAGCACGAGCAGCGGCAGCCCGACCGCCACGGCGTTCCCGGTGAGGCGTTCGAGGAACCTGGTCGTCCCGGCGGCGGGGTCGAGGTGGAGGCCCCAGAAGTCGACCGGGGCGCCGGGCTGCGGCATCCCGTCGCGGAGCGTCCAGAGCGTGGTGGCGCTCACCAGGCCGACCAGGAGGACCCCGGTGACGATGTACGGCCGGACCGGCGTGCCGACCCCGCGGTTGCGGGAGCGGCGGATGTAGAAGAACGCCGTGGCGACGTAGGCCAGGGCGAGCCCGATCGGCCAGTAGACCGGCGAGCCCTGGGTGACGAGCGTGCACCCGTCGCCCGCCGGGCAGGGCGCGGTCTCGACCTTGAAGGTGAGCCGGCCGACCAGGATTCCGCCCAGGGTGAGGCTGCCCAGCAGCAGGAGCGGGAACCAGGTCGCGCGCTGGGCGGCGCGGACCGCCCGGGTCAAGTCGCCTAATCCGGCGAGGACTTCACGAGGTGAGCCCGGCGAGGGCAGTGATGCGTCTGTCATGCAGTCAGCTTTGCATCACAAACCGGTTGTGGCAAGAGAGTGGAAATTCGAGTGAAACTGTCCGGCACAACCGGCGACACTGGCGCCATGACCCGTCAACTGCTGCGCCCGCGTGCCCTGAAGGCCGGAGACCTCGTCGTCATCGCCTCCCTGTCCGGGCCGCTGCCGGACGCGTACGAGCCCAACGTCGAGCAGACGGTGGCGGTGCTGGAGCGGATGGGGTTCCGGGTGCGGCGGGCGCCGCTGCTCCGGGCCGGACGTCGTCACTGGTGGAGCGCGGCCACGCCGGAGGAGATCGCCGCGGAGTTCAACACTCTGCTGGGCGACCCCGAGGTGCGGGCGATCGTCGCCAGTGACGGCGGGCAGACGGCGCTCGGCTACCTCGACCTCATCGACGTCGAGGCGATCCGGGCCGACCCCAAGCCGGTCCTCGGGTACAGCGACATCTCGCTGCTGCACCTGGTGCTCCACGCGCGCACGGGCCTGGTCGGGTTCCACGCCGACATGGCCGTGCCCGGCTTCGGCGGGTCCTGGCAGTCCGCGCCCGCAGCGCGCCAGGCGGAACTCCGGGAGATCTACCGCAAGTTGATGACAAGCGAAGAGCCGATCGGCGCGCTGCCCGCCAGCCCCTCGTGGGAGTGCTGGCGCCCGGGCCACGCCGAAGGTCCGCTGATCGGCGGGGTGATCAATCGCATCGCGCTGGTGCAGGCGACCCGGTTCGCGCTGCCGCTCGAACGGTTCGACGGCGCGGTGCTGTTCTGGGAGGAGATGGGCGGCCTGGCCGCGCACGTGTGGAGCTACCTGCAGGTGCTGCGCCACGGCGGCATCCTCGACCGGATCGCCGGCATGGTCGTGGGCGTTCCGCGCGAAATCGGCGGGCTGGAACCCGGCGCGTCCCCCACCCTGCGCGAGATCGTCCTCGACGTGCTGGGCGACCGCGACATCCCGGTGCTGGGCAACGTCGACTTCGGGCACGCCGGCCCGAATCTGCCGATGCCGGTCGGTGTCCGGGCCGGCCTCGACGCGGAGCGGCGGACGCTGTCGCTGCTCGAACCGGCGGTGGGGCCGGGCCGCGTGGGGGCGGCCCGGCCCGGAGAACGTCAGGACAGGGTGACGTCGTCGTAGAGGGTGTACGTGGCGTCGCCGGAGTAGTCGTCGTCGTGGTTGGTCAGGGTGAGGGTGTAGCTGTGGCCGGCGGTGACGGCGGCCGTGACCTGGGCCCAACTGGTCATGTCGGTACAGGTCTTGGGGAGTACGGTCGTGCTCGTGCCGGTGGTGTTGTCGGTCAGGCTCGCGGTGGCCCAGTCGTAGGCGACGGTGTCGTTGGTCGTCATCCGGTACCAGAACGACAGCCGGGTGGTGCCGCTCGGCGCGGTGAAGGTCTGGGAGACGGACGAGTCGCCGTTGGTCGGCGTCGTCGCGCCGACCATGGCCGCGTAGGTGCCGCTGTGGGTGGCCGTGGTGGTGGCGCTCGCGCTGCCGGCGACGGTCCAGCCGGTGAGGCTGCCGGCCTCGAAGGTGCCGTTGACGAGGGTGGCAGCAGGGGCGCCGCCGGGGCCGGGGTCGGTGATGCCGTCGGTGCCGGTCTCGATGTGGCCGGCCAGGCGGCGCAGGAAGCCGTCGCCGGTGTCGGCGGTGACGGTGAGGTCGTACCAGCCGCTCTTGGTGGCGAACGAAGCGGAGACGGGCGTCCTGGTCCCGGCCGGGACGGTGTACGTCCAGGGCCCGCCGGTGCCGTAGGTGTGGTCGGTGACCGTCAGCACGGCAGCGGCGCCGCCGGTGTTGGTGAACGCGAGCTGCAGCTTGCTGCCCACGGTGTCGTAGCCGGAGGCGACCTCCACCAGCGCCGCCCCGCTCGCGCACGCCGTCGTGCGGTTGCCCGCGAAGCGGCGGTGGAAGCCGTTGGGGCCGTACAGCGACAGGTCGTACGCGCCGGTCGGTGTCCCCGCGACCCAGTTGTCCGACACCGTGGCCCCGGCGCCGACGGTGTAGAGCCAGGGCCCGTCCGTCCGGTACGCGTTCGGGTACACGTAGTACACGACGCCCGCCGTCCCGGTGTTGGTCATGTCGATCCAGAACTTGCCGCCCGCGCAGTCCGTCCGCCCGTTGGCGTTGGGCTGCCAGGGCAGGGCGCGGGCCGGGCGGGTGCCGGGCTCCTGGGCGGGCATCGCCTGGGTCGCGGGGACGACGGGCGCCGGCAGGGTGCCGCACTGGGTGTCGGCGCCGGAGACGTAGGTGCTGGTGTCGGGCAGCGTGGGCCAGGTGGCGTCCTGGCCGGAGAAGCCGAACACCGACGTGAGGTCGCCGCTGACCGCCCGGCGCCAGGCGCTGATGTTGGGCTCCTGGACGCCGAAGCGCTTCTCCAGGAACCTGATCACCGACGTGTGGTCGAACACCTGGGAGTTGACGTAGCCGCCCCGGGTCCAGGGCGAGACGACGATCAGCGGGACGCGCGGCCCCATGCCGATGGCCTGGCCGCCGGAGACCTCCCCGGCCGTGGACACCGAGCTGATGCCCTGGGTGGCCGTCGCGGGCGGGACGGGCGGCGGGACGTGGTCGAAGAAGCCGCCGTTCTCGTCGTAGTTGAGGATGAAGGCGGTCTGCGACCAGACGGCCTGGTTGGCGGCCAGCACCTTCAGGAGCCGCGCGCTCAGGTCCTCGCCGTACGCGGGCTTGTAGTTGGCGTGCTCGGAGAGCGCGGTGGGCGCGACGATCCAGGAGACCTGCGGCAGGGTGCCGGCGTCGACGTCCTTCTGGAAGGCGGCGACGAGGTCGGGGACGGTGGCCATGCCCTTGTCGTGCAGGGGTGAACCGGCCTTGGCGTTCTTGAAGTTGGCGAACCAGGCGAGGGCGTTGTCGTCGAAGTTGTCGCTCTGCTGGTAGACCTTCCAGCTGATCCCGGCGGCCTCCAGCCGCTCCGCGTACGTGGTCCAGCTGAAGCCGGCCGCCGGCTCGGTGTTGTCGAGGACGGCGCTCTGGCCGACCGAGAGGCCGTTGGAGCCGGTGAACAGGTGCAGCCGGTTGGGGTTGGTTTGAGTCAGGGTGGAGCAGAAGTAGTGGTCGCAGATGGTGAAGGCGTCGGCGAGCGCGTAGTAGAAGGGCAGGTCGGCGCGGTTGAAGTAGCCCATGCCGAGGCCGGGGGTGCGGGCGGTGTTCCAGGCGTCGTACTTGCCGCCGTGCCAGATGGCGGTGTCGACGGGGTAGCTCATGGCGGGGGCGTTGGCGCAGGTGGCGCTGGTGGTGCCGGTGTCCATGCGGAACGGGAGGATGTACCCGTCCGCGTTCGAGTACGGCTGGTGGAACACCGACTTGCCGCTCGGCAGGTTGACGGCGTTGCGGTCGCCGAAGCCACGGACGCCGTTCATGGTGCCGTAGTAGTGGTCGAAGGCGCGGTTCTCCTGCATGAAGATCACGACGTGCTGGACGTCGTTGATGGTGCCGGTGGCCGCGGGGGCGGCGACGGCCTTCTGCAGGGACTCGGGGAGGACGGAGAACGCGGCGGTGGCACCGGCGGCCGCGGCGGCGAATCCCATGAACGAGCGACGGGACACGGGGGTCACGTAGGGGCTCCTCTTGTCTGGACAAGTACTCCCTCTGACTTGTCTGGACAAGTGTGTGGAGCGGGCTCGGACGGGGCCACTCCCGGGCAGTGAACGGCTCCGGTCCGAGCGGTGGCGCGGACATGGCCTACCGGCGGGTCCGGTGGCGAGGAAGGCCGGTCCGGCCGGTGAAGGACGAAACGGGCCGCCGGGGGCGGCAAGCACCCCCGGCGGCCCGGGCCGGACCGGCGAAGCGTCAGGACGGCTGCGTCTCCGCGAGCCCGACCAGGTCGGCGACACCGGCCAGCACGTACGTGTGCGGCTGCCCGTCGAAGTCGGCGCGGTCGAGCTCCCCGGTGAGCACGCCGACCACGACACCGGCCCCGGCGTTGGCGCCGGCCTGGACGTCGACGACGGTGTCGCCGGCGGTCAGCACCCGGCGGGTGTCGATGACGCCGGTCTTCTCCATCGCCCGGTGGATCATGTACGGCGCGGGGCGCCCGCGCGGGACCTCGTCCGAGGTGACGACGGCGTCCAGGTTGCCGCCCTCGCCGGTCGACCAGCCGAGCGAGGCGAGCAGCGGCAGCGCGACGTCGTCGCTGAACCCGGTGGTCAGCGCGACCTTGATGCCGCGCCGGCGCAGCTCGGCCAGGGCGTCCTCGACGCCGGGGATGGCCTGCGGGGGAGTGGTCCGGTAGGCCTCGCGCAGGTACGCCCGGAAGGCCTGGTAGCTCTCCTCGACGAGCTCGGGGGTGGGGGTGCCGCCGCCGAGGCGGACCAGGGCGTCGATGGCCTCGCGCTTGTCGGTGCCCATCCAGGTCTGGAGGTCGGCCTCGGCGACGGCGACGCCGTTGCGCTCGACGGCGGTGCGCAGCGCCCGGTAGACGGCGCCGGACTCGTTGATGGTGGTACCGGCCATGTCGAGGGCGGCGAGCTGGATCACGGGGTCAGTCCTCTTCGGTGCGGTAGCGGCCGATGACGGTGCGGCCTTCGACGGTGTTCTCGATGGTGAAGGTGGCCATGCTGGGCAGGTAGCGGTCGTCGGCGTCCTCCAGCGGCACGCCGCGGCCGGAGGTGGTGAGCCGGCGGACGCGCAGCAGCGGGGCGCCCGCGGTGATCCGCAGGAGTTCGGCGTCGCGCGGTTCGGCGGCGACGGCGTCGATGGTGTGCCGGGCGTGGTGCAGGTCGACGTCGCGGCGCAGCAGTTCCTCGTAGACGGACCCGGTGTCCGGGTCGAAGTCGAAGAGGATCCGGCCGACCTCGTGGACGAAGGTGGAGCGTTCCAGCATGGCCGGGACGCCGTCCAGCAGGCGCAGCCGGACGAGTTCGACGACGGGCTCCCCTTCGGACAGGCCGAGCCGGGCGGCGGCCTCCGGGGTGGCGCGGCGGCGGGCCACCTCGATCGTGCGCTGGCCCGGTTCGCGGCCGATGCCGCGGGCCCACTGGGTGAAGGACAGGAAGGTGGCGAAGGGCTGCGAGGGCGCCGTGCGGCGGGCGACGGGCGGTTTGCCGCGCCCGCCGACCAGGCTGCCCTCGCCGCGCAGGACGGCCAGGGCCTGGCGGACCGGGCCGCGGGAGCTGCCGAACTCGGCGCAGAGCTGCGACTCGCTGGGCACCGGCTCGCCCTCGGGCCACTCGCCGGACTCGATGCGCCGCTGGAACTCGGCGGCGAGCCGTTGGTGGAGCGGGAGCGCCTCGCGGGTCGCATCACGTGTCGCCTCACTTGTCTTCACAAGTCGACTATGACACCAGGGGCCGGAACTTCTCAAGCGGAGCCCGGTGTGCAGGTCAGCTCATGGCCGCGACCGCTCGCGACGGTCGTCGGGCGGATGAACAGACGGTAACTTGTACAGACATCTCTTGACGTCGACGCCGCCGAGCCCGGAATCTGGAGCCATGAGCAGCAGCACCACACCCACCACCGCCCCCACCCGTCCGAGCGGGGCCGGCACGCCCGGCCGCAGCGACGTGGTGATCGTCGGCGCGGGCATCATCGGCCTGGCCCACGCCTTCGAGGCGCTGTCCAACGGCCTGTCCGTCACCGTCCTCGACCGCGACCGCCGACCGGTCGGCGCCTCGGTCCGCAACTTCGGCCACTGCTGCATCAGCGCCCAGGACGGCGAGCTGCTCGCCCTCGCCCAGCGCTCCCGCCCCGGCTGGCTGCGCGCCGCCGAAGCCGCCGGCTTCTGGGCCGCCGAGGCCGGCACCCTGGTCGTCGCCCGCTCCGCCACCGAGGCGGCCGTCCTGGACGAGCTGCGCGCCGAGCGCGGCGGCGACGCCGTCCGGCCGTACACGGCCGAGCAGACGGCCGCGGCCCTCGGCCGTGCGGAAGACGACCGGGACGACATCACGGCCGGCGCGCTGCTGCCCGCCGACCTGCGGGTCAACCCGCGCGAGGCGGCGCCCGCCCTGGCCCGCTGGGTCGCCGAGCACCCGCGCGGCCGGGTGCTGTGGGGCACCGCCGTCACCGGCGTCGAGTCCGGCACCGTGCACACCACCCGCGGCGCCGTCCACGGCGAGCGGATCCTGGTCTGCGTCGGCCACGACGTGGACTACCTGCTCCCCGACATCGCCGAGGACCACGGGGTCGAGCGCTGCCGCCTCAGCATGGCCCGGGTCGAGGCCCCGGCCGGCTTCCGCACCGACTCGGCCGTGCTGACCGCCACCTCGATGCTCCGCTACGACGCCTTCACCAGCCGGCCCGCGGCCGCCCGACTGCGCGAGGAGGTGCTGGGCCACAGCGCCGAACTGCTGGAGATCGGCGCGAACGTGATGTTCACCCGGCTCCCGGACGGCACCGTCCTGGTCGGCGACTCGCACCACTACGACGCCACCACCCCGCCGTTCGTCGACGAGCGCACCTACGAGCTGCTGCTCGACGCCGTCGCGAAGGTCCTGGGCGTGCCGCGCCTGCGGGTCCTGGAACGTTGGCAGGGCGTCTACGCGAGCAGCCCCCGCGGCCCGCTGCTGGTGCGCGACCTGGCACCGGGGGTGCGCGCGATCTCGGTCACCTCGGGCATCGGGATGACCCTCTCCTTCGGCCTCGCCGCCGTCACCTTCGACGGCACCCTCGCCACCACCGGCTGAGGAACCGCAGGACGAGCCACCCCGCCAACTGCCGGACGCCGCCCCCGACTCCACCCGGGAGCGGCCCCGGCGCGGCCGGGGCCGCCGGCGGCCTTCAGCGCGGCTTCAGCGCGTACGGCCCGGCGGACGCCGACGAGCCCGACGAGCCGGACGACCCCCCGCACGGCCCGCAGTCGCCGCCCAGGCACTTGGCGGCCTCCGCCATCACCTCGTCCACCGTGTGGTCCCGCAGCTGCTTGCACCGGTCCTGCCGCCCCTGGTCCTTGCACTGCCGCACCGCCCGCCACCCCTCCAGGCAGGCCACCGCCTCCCACCCCTTGAGCACGTACAGCAGCGTCCGGCACAGGCAGTCCACGTACTCCTGGACGCCCGGGAACCCGTTCCACACCCCCTTCACCTGCCGGTCCAGCACCAGCAGCCGCACGTACAGCTCCAGCGGGCTCCGGTTCGGGTCGGCGACGTCCGCGGCCAGCTGCGCCGCGTCCGCCCGGAGCTTGGCGGCGCGCGGCGGCAGCGCCGCCTGCTCGGCGATCAGCGCCTGGAAGAACTTCGAGGCCACGTCGACCTCACTGCGGTAGTGCGCGATCAGGCCCGCGAGCTGGGCGTCCGGGTCGTCCTCGTGCCCGTCCGTACCGAAGTCGCACGGGAACTCGCGGCAGCCGGGCTCCCCGTCGCACTCCTCGATCCGGGCGTGCACCCGGTGCTCGGCGCGCTCCGCGCAGTCGCGCTGCTCCTCGTCGACCCGGCAGCGCAACTGCTCGCGGATCGACTTGAGTTGGGCGTCCGCGGCCCGGACGTCGACCCCGGCGGCGGCGCGCGCGGCGCCGTAGTCCTTCTTCGCGGTGGAGAAGGCGGCCTTGAACGGCTCCAGGGTCTTCAGGCTCTCCTGGATGACGTCGGCGCGCTTCTGGATGCCCTTGGCCTTGCAGGCGAGTTCGTCGATGGCGTCGGTGTCGCAGCAGCCGGGGTGTCCGGCAGAGTACGGGGACTCGTAGCTCATGGGGCCTTCTCCGGAGTGATCGGGAAGCTCCCGGCTGGGTACGGGAGCGGACGCGCGTCGAGAGTGCGACGGACACCGTCACCACGCCGTCGCCCGGCCGCGGCAACGCCGCGGTGACGTCGGCGGCCGAGCATCGGACCATGGCTGGATACCGGGCACTCGCCGCAGTCGGACGCAGTGTGGTCGCGCTGCTGAACCGGCGCTTCGAGGAGGAGATCCCCGAGGGCGCCGGCCGGCGGCCGCTGGCGGTGCTCGCCGGCCCGCTGGACTTCGAGAAGGTGGACACCGCCGGCGCGGTGATCCGCTATCCGGCCGTCTCCGTGTACTGCTACCGGCTCAGCATCGACCGGGAGACCCGGGCCGGCTGGGGCGCCGTCTCCGCGCGGGACGGCCTGCCCCGGCTGCCGCTGCGGATGCACATGATGATGGCCGCCTGGGACCAGTTCGTCGAGGCCGAGCTGGAGTGGCTCGGCCTGACCGCCCGCACGCTGGAGAGCGAGGGCATCCTCACCGGCCCGCTGCTCGACCCGAGCGGCGACTGGGAACCGGGCGACATGGTCCAGGTCGTCTCGGACGAGCTGGCGATGGACTCGCTGAGCGAGGCCTTCCAGGCGATGAGCACCGACTACCGGCTCTGCCTGCCCTACCTGGCCCGGGTGGTACGGATCGACGGCCCCCGCGGGCCCGTCCCCGAGGAGGTCACCACGGTGGCCACCCGGCTCTCCGGGATCCCGCGATGACGGCCCCCGCCGGCTCGGGCGACCTCGGCGCCGGCCCCCCGATCACCGTCGACGCCGGCCCGGTCGACGTCACCCACCGCCTCGCGCTCGCCGTCCGCCCGCTCGACGCGCGCACCGCCGCGCCCGCCCCCGGCGTCCGGGTCGGCCGCGAGGCCCCGCCGCCCGGCGGCCCGGTCCGGCCGCTGGAGAGCCACGGCGCCACCGGCGCGGTGCTGCGGTACGGCCCCGGCGGCGTCCGGGCCCGCACCGTCGTGCTGCGGCTCGACGACCCGGCCCGCCGCCTCGTCCCGCGCCGCTTCCGCGTCCCGCTGTGGACGCCCGCCGAGCTCACCGGCGCCGACGACCGCCCGCCCACCGCCGGCTACGTACCGGCCGCCTCCCGGCTGCTGCGCCCCTGGCTGCTGCCCGGCGTGGCCTACCCGGTGACGAACGGTCTGACCGGCCTGCGGCTGCGCGTCACCCACCGGGGCCGGCCGGTGCGCTGGCCCCGGGTGACGGCCTTCGGCTCCGGCGGCGTCCCGGTCGGCTGGGCGCACGGCGACGAGCACGGCCAGGTGCTGCTGCTGGTGGACGGCATCGGGGGGCTGCCGCACCCGGCGCCCTCCGCCTTCGACGTCGCCCTGCGCACCGCCGCCCCCGACCAGGGGCAGGTGCCGCCGGTCGACCCGCTCGACCCGCTGGCCGACCTGGTGGTCGAGGACGTCCCGCGCAGCCAGGCCCCGCCCGTCCCCGCGGACCTGGACAACCCGCTGCTGCGGGGCACCGCCCTGCCCCCGGGCTACCGGACCGGCGCCGGGGACGTCGTCCGGCGCCTGACCGTCGGCCGGGTGCTCCCCGAGACCGAGTTGCCGCACACCTGACCCGCGCATCCGACCCGCGCACCTGACCCGCACCCCGCCACCCGCCAGCCCGCCGCCCGAGGAGGCCCGCGCATGCCCGAGTACCTGACCCCAGGCGTCTACGTCGAGGAGACCAGCTTCCGCTCGCGGTCCATCGAGGGGGTGCCCACCAGCACCTTCGGCATGGCCGGCCGGACGGCGTACGGCCCGGTGCCGTACCTCGCCAACGGGCGGATCCTGACGCCCGGCCCGTCCCTGGTCACCAGCTTCACCGAGTACGAGCGCGCGTACGGCGGGCTGACCCTGGGGGACGGCAGCCCCTGCTACCTGGCGCTGGCCGCCCGCGCCTTCTTCGCCAACGGCGGCCGCCGTCTGTACGTCTCCCGGGTGTTCTCCTTCGTCAAGACGGCCGGCCCGGCGGACACGATCGACGGGCCGGCCAACTTCGCCTCGCTCGCGGTGCCCGCGACCGGCACGCCGGTGCTGCGCTGGTGGGCCCGCTGGCCGGGGCAGGCCGGGGCGCGGATCGGCGTCTCGGTGGCGTTCCGGCGCAGCAAGAACGTGCTGATCGCGGCCACCGCCGCGGACGGCACCGGCACCGTCCGGCTGACCGGCGTGCAGCCGGGCGCGGCCGTCGAACTGGCCGATCTGGTGGGCGGGAAGCCGCCGGCGCCGAGCGACCGGACGAAGCCGAACGCCGCCGACGTCCGGATCGTGGCGCGGGCCGCGGACGGCAGCCTCGGCTACCGCAACGCCCAGGGCGGCGTGGACGCCCCGGCCGCCGGCAAGGCCGCCTTCCACCTCACCCTGGCCGTCACCGTCCGCTCCGGCGCGGACCGGCTGGACGTCTACAACGAGCTCGAACTCGACGACGCCCACCCGCGCTCGGTGGCGAGGGTGCTCGCCGCCAAGGACCCGGCCGACGAGTTCTCCCTGGTCTGGCTCGACTACCCGGCGCCCACCGCCCCCGGGGCCCAACCGCCCACGCCGGGCGACACGTTGACCGCCCTGCTGGCGCTCGACGCCGCCCACCCGGGCTTCCTCACGGGCGGCGGCGACGGCCAGGACCCGACCTCGGTGGAGCTGCTGGGCGAGCGCGCCGACCCGGACGACCACAACCGGCCGGCCACCGGGCTGGCCGCGCTCGGCGAGATCGACGACATCGCCGTCGTCGCGATGCCCGACACGGTGAACCTCACCGGCCAGGACCAGACGGAGGCGGCCTCCGGGCTGATCGACCACTGCGAGCAGCTGCGCTACCGGATGGCGATCGTCGACCCGCCGAAGGACAGCTCGATCTCCGAAGTGCGCCGCTTCCGCTCGCAGTTCGACAGCACCTACGGGGCCCTCTACTACCCGTGGCTGCGGATCACCGACCCCACCCGGCGGCCCGACCCGGGCGCGCCCACGCCGACGCTGGACCTGCCGCCCTCCGGCTTCGTCGCCGGGATCTACGCCCGCAGCGACAACGACCGCGGGGTGTTCAAGGCCCCGGCGAACGAAGTCGTTTACGGCATGAGCGAGTTCGTCACCAACGTGACCTACGACCGGCAGGCCGTCCTCAACCCCGAGGGGATCAACGCGCTGCGCTTCTTCGAGGGCCGGTCGAACCGGGTCTGGGGCGCGCGGACGATGAGCTCGGACCCGGAGTGGAAGTACGTCAACGTCCGCCGGCTGTTCATCTACCTGGAGCACTCGATCGACAAGTCGACCCAGTGGGCGGTGTTCGAGCCGAACAACGAGCGGCTCTGGGCCTCGGTGCGGCAGTCCGTCGAGGACTTCCTGCTGGTCACCTGGAAGAGCGGCGCGCTGATGGGCGGCAAGCCGGAGGAGGCCTTCTTCGTCCGCTGCGACCGCACCACGATGACCCAGAACGACATCGACAACGGCCGGATGATCTGCCTGATCGGGGTCGCCCCCACCTACCCGGCCGAGTTCGTGATCTTCCGGATCGGCCAGTTCACCGCCGACGCGCCGGCCGTCTGACGCGGCGTCATTCTCAGCGAAGGAGAGGGCACATGGCCACCCGCAACAACCCGTACGGAGCCTTCAACTTCCTCGTCAAACTCGGCGACGCCGGCGGCGAGGACCAGATCGCCGGCGGCTTCTCCGACTTCACCGGCGCGGGCAACGAGGTGAAGTTCTCCGAGTACCGCAACGGCAACGACAAGGAGAACCACGTCCGCAAGATCGCCAACACCAACACCACCGACGACGTCACCCTCAAGCGCGGCATCATCGGCGACCTGCGGCTGTTCAACTGGATCAAGGCCACCCGGGAGGGCGACTTCGACCCCCGGACGGTCGTCGTCACCCTCCACGACGAGGCCCGCACCCCGGTCTGCTCCTGGACGCTGCACAACGCCCAGCCCAAGAAGTGGGTCGGCCCCACCCTTGCCGGCAAGGGCGGCGGCGAGGTCGCGATGGAGGAACTCCACCTCGTCGCCGAGCGGATCGACTTCGCGTCGCTTTGACATCATCCCCCGGCTACGGCCGGGGGATTCCTCCCGCGCCTGCGGCACGGACGCTCGTGGTCCGCCGGTCGCCAAGGTGGGTTCCCCGTTCACCGGGCCGTGCCTGGCGTGAGATTGCCACGCCGGGTCTGACCGGCCCTCCAGGGGCGTTTAGCCTGTCCGCCTGCCCGGCGGCCAGGATGTTGCGAGCAGCGTTGAGGTCGCGATCATGCTGTACACCGCAAGTGTCACAGGCCCACTCGCGTACGGCGAGGGGCTTGGGTCCGTCACGGTGCCCGCACGCCGAGCAGAGCTGGGACGACGGGAACGCGCGGCCGATGGTGCCGACGTGGCGTCCGTACCGGGCCGCCTTCTCTTCGAGGAGACGACGGAAGATGGACCATCCGGCGTCGTGGACGGACTTGGCGAGTGGGCCCCGGGCGAGGCCGCGCACGTTCAGGTCCTCCAGGTACACCGCTTGGTTCTCGCGGATGATCCGGGTGGTCTGCTTGTGCAGCCAGTCCATGCGGGTGTCGGCCACCTTGGCGTGCGCCTTGGCGACCTTCCTGCGGGCCTTGGCCCGGTTCTTGCTGCCCTTGGCCTTGCGGGACAGCTCCCGCTGCGCGGCCTTGAGCTTCTTCTCCGCCTTGCGCAGGAAACGGGGGTTGTTGATAACGCTGCCGTCCGAGAGGACGGCGTATGTGGTCAGGCCGAGGTCGATGCCGACCTCGGCATCGACCTCGGGCAGTGGCTCCGGTTCTATCTCCACCACGAACGAGGCGTGGTAGCGGCCGGCCGGATCGAGCACGATGGTCACCGACGACGGGTCGGCCGGAAGGCGCCGGGACCACTTCACCCGCACGTCGCCGATCTTCGCCAGATTCAGCTTCCCATTGGACCGGATGCGGAACCCGTTGCGGGTGAACCGCAGCGACTGCCGGCTGTCCTTCCGGGACTTGAACCGTGGCAGGCCTACCGGCCGCCCGGCGCGTTTCCCCGAGACGGAGTCGAAGAAATTCCGGTACGCCGCGTCAAGGTCTCGCAAGGACTGGATCAGCGGATCGACCCCTACCGAGGCAAGCCACGCGCGCTCTCCCGTCTTCTTCGCGGCCGTGATCACCAGCTTTTGGAGATCCGTGCTCCTGGGATACGGCTGCCCCGTTTTTCGGGCCGATTTCCGTATCGCGAGAGCGTCGTTGTACACCACTCGCGCGCACCCGAACGTTCGTGCCAGCACCGCACGCTGACTCGTCGTTGGATAGATGCGATAGGAGTATCGAAGGTGCACGAAATCAACGTACCGGAGGCCACTGACAAGGGTCCTTGGCGCAGCCCGTCGCTGACCACTGAGCTCCCACAGAGCTCCGATTCAGCATCTTCTCCCGCCGACCGGGCAGCGGGACCCCCATCTCTTCGGCCTGAAGGTCTACGCATCTTGGGAGTGCAAAATGACCAGCCCAACCAACGCCCCCGGGCTGCGGCTCGGGGCGCCCGGGGTGTACCGGGACGCCCGGCGGCCGGCGCCCGCCTTCCGGCCGGTGCGGCTGGACGTGGCCGGGTTCGTCGGGGTGGCGCCGCGCGGGCCGGTGGACCGGCCGGTCGCCGTCGAGCGCTGGACGGAGTACCAGCGGCGCTTCGGCGGTCTGGAGGGCCCGGGCCTGCTGCCGTACGCCGTCCGGGCGTTCTTCGCCCAGGGCGGCAGCCGGGCGTACGTGCTGCGGGTCTCGCCGGTGCCGCGCGCGCCCGACCCGGCCGCGCTGGCCGCCGTCGCCCGGTACACCGTCCGGCTGGCCGACCCCGCCGCCGGCGCGCCCGTCGACCTCGGGCTGGTCGCCGCCGACGAGGGCAGCTGGGGCGGACGCCTCGCCGTGCGCTGGGAGTTCGCCGCCGACCGGCACTTCACCGGCCGGGCGGACGGCCTGCGGCTGCCGCTGCCCGACGCGGTCGCCGTGCCGGCCGGCTCCCTGCTCCGGGTCCGCGGGCCGGGGCTGCCGCCCGCCGGGGTGTTCCGCTTCGTCCGCCTGGTGGAGGAGTCGCTGCGCGGCCGAACGGCCGTCCTGGACGCGGCACTTGACGCTGTCGAGCTCGAAGCGGACATCGTCACCGCAACCGTCACCGTCACCGACGCCGACCCCGGCCTCACCCGCGCCGAACGCCTCACCGACCTCGGCCTGTCCGCCGCGCACCCCCGCCCCGCCCGGCAGGTGCTCGCCGAGGAGTCCCTGCTGATCGCCCCGGACGGCGACTGGCCCGAGCGGCTGCTGCCCCCGGACCCGACCCTGCCGGTCGTCGACGCCGTCCTGGTCCGGCCCGGCGCGGACCGCTGGGCGGCCGTCACGGCGGACAGCCTCTTCGGCGACACCCCGCCCGAGCTGTTCCCGGTCGGCGGCGACCGACTGCCCGACGACGGCACCGCCTTCGTCGGCCTCGACCGGCTCGCCCTGGAACCCGAGGTCGCCCTGCTCTCGGTGCCCGACCTGCTCTGGGACTACCCGGTGCCCACCGGCACCACCGACCCGCCGGAGCCGCCGCCCGAGCGGGCGGACGGGCGCTGCCCGCCCCCGGCCGTCCCCGTGGTCTACCCGCCGCCGCCGGAGCGGGCGGTGCTGCTCGACGGCCGCGACCCGGGCGCGCTCGCCGAGATCCTGCGTCGCCAGCGCCGGCTCGTCGACCTGGCGGAGCGCCAGCGCCGCTTCGTCGCCCTGCTGGACGTGCCGCCCGGGCTGCCGCTGCGCCTGACCACCCGCTGGCGCGCCGGCTTCGACAGCTCCTACGCGGCCGCGCACCACCCGTGGCTCGGCGTCGTCGACCCGGACGACCCGCGGCTGAGCGCCGTCCAAGTGCCACCGTCCGCGTTCGCCGCCGGGATCATCGCCGACCGCGAGCACCGGCTCGGCATCCCCTGGGGCCCGGCCAACGCCCTCGCGGCCGGGGCCGTGACGGCGGCCGACCAGCCCGCCCCGGCCGAGCTCGACGAGCTCCACCTGCTCGGGATCGACGTGTTCGCCGCCGAGCGGGACGGCTTCCGGCTGGCCTCCGCCCGTACGCTCTCCCGCGACCCGGACTACCGCCAGCTGAGCGTGCGCCGCCTGATGACGATGCTGCGCCTCGTCCTCGAACGCCAGGCGCAGAGCCTCGCCTTCGAGCCCAACTCGCCGCAGCTGCGGGACGAGTTGCGCGGCGCGGTGACCAGGCTGCTGCGCGACCTGTTCCGTGCCGGGGCGTTCGGCGGGGCCACCGAGGCGCAGGCCTTCTTCGTCCGCTGCGACGAGGAGCTGAACCCCGCGCGGTCGCAGGGGCTGGGCCGGCTGGTCGCCGAGATCGGGGTGGCGCCCGCCCAGCCGCTCGAATACCTCGTCCTGCGGATCGCCCAGGACGCGGACGGCGACGTCAGAGTGGCGGGCTGAGCGATGGCCGAGCTGGTGCAGGGCTTCAACTTCCGGATCTCGCTGCGGCGCAGCACCTCCCCGGGCCCGACCGCGACGCCGCCGCCCAGCCTGGACGGCGGGACGGCCGCCGGCCCGGGGGCGGCCGCCGGGGCGGACGGCCCGGCGGACCGGCTCGGCGACGGCGGCTTCCAGGAGTGCGCCGGCCTGGAGCTGGAGATGGAGGTCGGCGACCACCCCGAGGGCGGCCGCAACGACGGACTGGCCCGGGGGACGGGCCGGATCAGGCTCCAGCCGATCGTGCTCAAGCGCGGCATGCTCGTGCCCACCCCCGGCGGCCGGGCCGACACCGCGCTCTGGGACTGGCTGTACGGCATCGTCAGCGGCGAACGGCGGGCGGCCCGCTACGACGGCGACATCGAGGTGCTGGACCCGACCGGGGCCAGGACCGTCGCCCACTGGCGGTTCACCCGCGGACTGCCCGTCAAGCTCACCGGGCCGGCGCTCAACGCGCGCACCGGCGAGATCGCCATGGAGGAACTGCACATCGCCCACGAGGGCCTGCGACTGGAGGGCACCTGATGGCGGAGCTGGCCCACGCGACCCTGCAGCGGCTCCGGGTGGACCGGGCCGGCGGCAAGGACCGGCCGCCGCTGGTCAAGGGGGACGGTCCGGCGGTCGAGGTCCAGTTCAACCCCGTCTCGCTGCGGCTCAGCCGGAACAACAACGTCGACCGCGGCGGCGTCGGCACCCGCACCGAGAAGCGCCAGAACCCCTCGGCGGAGCCCGCCGTGCTCGCCTTCGACCTGGCCTTCGACACGGCGGAGCAGGGCGGCCCCGGCGCGTACACGGACGTCCGGGAGTGGACGGCGGTGGTCCGGCAGTTCGTCGAGCCGCCGCCGCGCAAGAAGGGCGACCCGCCGCCGATCGTCCGGTTCCAGTGGGGGACGTTCCGGTTCGACGGGATCGTCACCCAGGTCACCGAGGAACTGGACCTGTTCGCCCCGGACGGCACCCCGCTGCGGGCCAAGGTCGGCGTCAGCGTCACCGAGCAGGACTTCGGCCTCGAAGCGCACGAGAAGGGCGCCGGCGCGCGCGACGCCCGCGCCGCCACCGACCCGGGCACGCCGCCGGCCGGCTCCACCCCCGGCACGGCCGGCACGAACCGGCCGCAGCAGGTCGTCCAGGCCCGGGGCGGGGAGAGCGCCCAGCAGCTGCTGGCCCGCCTCGGGCTCGACCCGGCGGCCTGGCGGGCGGCGATGCGGGGGCTGGACAGCCCGCTCGGGCTCACCGCCGGGTTCAACGTGCACCTCGGCGTCGAGGTCGAGGCGGGCGGCGGCCTCGGCCTGTCGGCCGGGTTCGCCGGCGAGGCCGCGGCCACCTCCGTCGCCGGGCTCGCCGGGGCGCTGGGCCTCGGGCCGGATCCCGAAGGTGCCGCTCCCAGCAGCGGGAGCGGCACGGACGACCTGACGGCCGCGGGCTTCGCGCTCTCGGCCGGCGGCGGGATCGCCGCCTCGCTGAGCACGGTGACCGGCGCCCGGGCCGCCCGGGCCGTCGACCTGGCCCGCTGCGCCTTCGCCGTCCCCGGCCCGGTACCCCCGACCGGCGCCGCCCCGCCGCCCGACCCGCGCGCCCTGACGTACGGCCAGGGCGTGCCGCTGCGCAGCCGCGCCGACGCGGACACCCGCGCCGAGGCGGAGACCGGCGGCGCCCGCAGCCTGGCCGGCCGGGCCCGCGCCCGCGAACTGCCGCCGCCGGACGGCGTGACGCCGCCGTGGGAGCACCTGCCGCCGGTGACGCCCGCCCGGGCGGCGGCGGACTGCGCGCAACGCCGCCGTGACGCACCGCCGAGCACCCTGAGGTGGCGGCCGTAGAGGACCCGGGAGGCGCCATGACCGTGCACATCGGCGAAGTCCACACCGACGTCGTCCCCGCGGCCGCGCCCGGCCCGGCGCCCGCCGCCGGGCGCGGCGGCGCCGGGGAGGCGGAGCGGGCCGAGGAGCTGTGCGCGGCGCTCGACCGGGCGCGCTGGCTGGCCGGGCGGGTCGCCGCGGTGGGCTTCGATGACTGAGCCGGGCGTCACCGCCGTCGCCCCGGTCTTCACCGTCGGCAGCGACCTCGTGCGTGACCTGGGCCGGGACTGCGTCCGCCTGGAGGTCGGCGAGGGCACCGAGGGCCTGCGCACCCTGCGGGCGACCTTCCTGGCCAGCGGCGTCGGCGCCCGGGGCCCGCAGCAGAGCCTGCTGCACCTGGACGGGCGGACGGTCGACCTCGGCAGCGCGCTCAAGGTCGCCCTCGGCCCCGACGCCGACCAGCGCAACGTCTTCGACGGCACCGTCTCCGGCCTGGAGCTCGTCCTCGGCGACGGCGACCCGCCCCTGGTCGTGGTGCACGCCGAGGACGCCCTGATGCGGCTGCGGATGACCCGCCGGACGCGCACCTACACGCAGGTGACCGACGCCGACCTCGCCGAGGCCGTCGCCCGCGAGCACGGCCTGCGGGCGGACACCGCCGCGCCCGGCCCGCGCTACGACGTCGTCCAGCAGCTGAACCAGAGCGACCTCGCCTTCCTGCGCGAGCGCGCCCGCCTGCTCCAGGCCGAACTCTGGTGCACCGGCGGCACGTTGCACCTGCGCACCCGGGACACCCGGCCGGGCACCGCGCTCACCCTGGTGCTCGGCCGCGACCTGCTGTCCGCCCGGCTGACGGCCGACCTCGCGCACCAGCGCAGCGAGGTGGTGGTCACCGGCTACGACGCCGAACGCCGGGAGGGCGTCGACGAGCGGGCCGGCCCCGAGCTGGTCGAGGCCGAGGCCGGCGGCGGCCGCACCGGCGTGCGCCTGCTGGCCCGGGCACTCGGCCCCAGCAGCACCCTGCGGGTGCGCGAGGTCGCCCTGAACGCGGCCGAGGCGTCCGCCTGGGCGCGGGCCGAGATGCTCCGGCGCGGCCGGCGCTTCGTCGTCGCGACCGGCCTCACCAACGGCACGCCCGACCTGGTCGTCGGCAGCCGGCTCACCCTGCGGGACGTCGGCGCCCCCTTCGACGGCCCCGGCTACTACGTCACCCGGCTGTGCCACGGCTTCGACCTGGAGCACGGCTTCCGCACCCGCTTCGAGGCCGAGCGGGCCACGCTCAACGACGTGAACTGAGACGTGAACCGAGACGTGAACCGAGACGTGAACCGAGGTGAACCGATGCCCCTGCCCAGCCCGTCCGACGGCGCCGCGCCCGGCTACCACGGCGCCTACCCCGCCCTGGTCACCGACATCGTGGACGAGCAGAAGCTCGGCCGGGTCGAGGTGCGCTTCCCCTGGCTCGGCACCGACGGCGACCGCGACGTCCGGGCCTGGGCCACGCTCTGCTCGCCGTACGCCGACCACGACCAGGGGCTGCTCGTCCTCCCGGAGGTCGGCAGCCAGGTGGTCGTGGTCTTCGAGGCGGGCAACCTGCGCCGCCCGTACATCCTCGGCGCGGCCTGGAACGGCCGGGAGGCCCTGCCGCACCAGCCCGAGCGGGCGAACGACATCCGGCTGCTGCGCTCCCGGGCGGACAGCCGGCTGGAGTTCGACGACACGGCCGGCGCCGCCAAGGTGCGGATCACCATGGCCTCCGGCCACCAGGTGAGCCTCGACGACGCCGCCCAGACCGTGACGGTGCGGCACGCCACCGGCTGCGAGGTCCGGCTGACCGCCACCACGGTCGAGATCAGGGCCAACGTCTCGGTCGACGTCACCGCGCCGATGGTGAAGGTCGACGCGCCGCTGGCCACCTTCAGCGGCATCGTCCAGGTCGGCACCCTGACCGCCGAGCAGATGGTCATGTCACCGGCCTACACGCCGGGCGCCGGGAACATCTGGTGACCGCCGCGGCCCACGGGTTCCAGCTGCGCGCGCCCTGGTACGTCTGCGAGCGCGGCGGCTTCGACCGCTTCGACCCCCGGGCGGCCGCCCCGGCCCTGCAGAAGTACGACGCCCCCGACTTCGTCGCCCGGCTGACGGCGGACCCGCGCGCCTCGCTCGCCTTCGACCCGGTCGAGGACGTGTACGCCTACCCCGTCCCGGTGCCGGCCGGCCAGGCCCGGCGCGGACGGCTGCGCTTCGCCACCCACACCATGGTCGCCACGCCGCTGCGCAAGCTCTACCAGCCCGGCCACCACCGCTTCTACGCCGTCGTCGTCGAGCTGTTCTGCGACCGGCCCGGGCTGCCCCGGCCCGGGCTGCCCCGGCCCGGCGCCGCGGCCGAGGGCGTGCAGCTGCGGATGGTGCTGCGGCGGCAGCAGCGGACCGTCCCGACCTCCGAACGGGCGGCCGTGCGCCGGCTCGCGAGGGCGCTGACCACCGACCTGCTGGCCGCCCGCGGCGCCGCAGCCGGCCGGCTCACCGACCGGGACCTGCCCAATGTGCTCTGGGCCGACCTCGCCTACCGCGCCCGCTTCGAGGCCGAGCACGGCGACCTGCTCGCCGCCCTCGGGCCGCCCGTCGAGCAGAGCTGGACCACCGGCCCCAAGGGCCCGCACTGGGTGCCCACCGGCACCGTGGGCGCGGACGGCAGGCCCGAACCGGAGCAGGAACTGCCGATGTGGCGGATCCCCACCCCCGCCTGGGAGTGCGAGCGGGCCGCCACCCGCTCGCTCTGGTTCGGCCTGGTGCCGACCCTCTCCGGCGAGCACGACGACCAGGGCGCCCCCAAACTCGACGACCAGCACGTGTACGAGCTGCGCTGCGTCGCCCGCCGGCCGCCGGCCCCGGGCCACGAGCACTGCCCGCCGCAGGAGTCCTGGAGCGCCGGCACCGAGCCGTTCAGCCTCGCCGCGTTCTACGACCCGGAGGGCACCAAGAACCACAAGGTCTCGATCACCATGCCGGACCTGCGGGCCCTCGCCGCCCGCGCCGGACGCCCGGCCGGCCCCGGCGGCGTGGCGGTCACCACCCCGCCCGGCTCCCAACTGCCCGTCACCGGCGGCGACATCCCGAAGCCCGGCAGCGGCACACCCGGCGGCACCGACTTCCGGATCTGCACCTTCGCGCTCGAACTCTTCATGATCGTGGCGTTCTTCCTGTTCAGCCTCTTCCTGCCGATCGTGGTGCTCGCCTTCCAGCTCTGGTGGCTGCTCGCGCTGCGCTTCTGCCTGCCACCGGACCTCGTCGCCCTCGGCGCCCTCCAGGCGTACCTCAGCGCCCCCGGGCACGACCTCGCCACGCTGCTCACCGGGCCCGGGCCGGGCAACCCCGGGCCGGGCCGGCTCGACGACCTGCTCGGCGCACCGGGCGCCACGGCCACGATGGCGGCGCGGGCGCCCTTCAAGCCGAGCGCGCCGGGCGCCGATCCGGAGGCCCAGGCGGCGGCCGCCGACCTGGTGGCCGCGCTCGACCCGACCACCGGCGCCACCGGCTCGCCGCCGCCCGTCGAGAGCTCCCCGCCCGACCCGCTGTGCGGAGGCCGCTGATGGCCGGCCCCGCTCGTGAGGTCAAACCGCCCGCGCCCGCCGCGCCCAGGGCGGCGCCCGGGCCTGCGACGGAAGGGCCCGCCGGCGCCCTCGCCGGGCAGCTGGCGGGCGCCGTGCCCGCGCGCCCGGCCGTCGCGCCCGACGTGCCCCGGGACGTCCTCGCGCTGGAGGGCGGCGCCGCCCTGGCGCCCACCCCGGCCGTCACCGCGTACCTGGAGCGGAAGGGCCCCGTCGGTGGCCCCGTCCGGGCCGCGCTGGGCACCCTCGCCACCGGGACGCTCAACCTCCGGAAGACCGACGAGGGCCTGACCACCGGCCCGGACTACGAAACCCTGCCGCTGGCCCACCCGTTCTTCCTGCCGCTCACCCGGTACGGCGTCGAGCCGGTGCTCGCCGTCCGGGTGCGCGGCGGTCTGCTGGAGGGCCACGCCTCCGCCGTCGTGAAGGGCCGGCTGCTCACCGGCCCGGCCGAACTGCTCGGCCAAGTCGCCGAGCACGCCGATCAGTTGGGGCTCGCCGGGGTGAGCGCGCTGAAGCTGCCCGCGGTGGAGAACCGGCTCGACGGGCCGAAGCTGCTGATCCGGGCGGCCGGGCTGCACTTCCGGCTCGGCGGCTTCCTCGACGCCACCGGCGCGCTCGGCCTCGCCGACGAGTTGGTCACCTTCGACGCGACCGCCACCGGCACGGTGCCCGGGCTCGCCGTCGTCACCCTGCCGGTCAAGCGGGACGCTGAGGGGCGGCTGTCCGGCGAGGCCACGGTCGAGGTGGACCTGAAGGGCTTCAAGGGATCGGTGACGGCGGCCCTCGCGGGCGGCGTCGTCGACGTGCGCGGCAGCGTCCACTACGCCAACGACAAGTTCGACGGCGAGGTGACCCTGGTCGCCACCGACGAGCAGAGCGCCGGCCGGCTGACGGGCGAACAGGTCGCCGCCGCTCAGGCCAAGGCGGCGGCGCCGAAGCCGTCCGTCCCCGAGGACGAACAGGCCTCGGGCCCCACTGGCCCGCGCCCCGGGCCGCGCGTGGTTGTCGGCTGGGGAACGGTCAGCGTTCAGCTCGCCGAATGGCTGAGCGGCGAGGCCCTGGTGGTGGTCGACCACCACGGGGACGTCACCCTGGTCGGAAAGATCACGCCGAGGATGACCAAGCCGCTGTTCGAGCAGAAGGACTGGGTCAAACCGCTGCCCAAACTGGAGGTGCGCGCCCTGTACGGCGTGCCGCTGGTCGGCAACGTCTTCGTCTTCGCCAACGTCGGCCTGGAACTGCTCGCCAAACTCGGCCCGGCCACGCTCGACCGGATGGCACTCACCGGCACCTGGTCCACCAAGCCCGAGGTCCTGAAGGACTTCGGCATCACCGGCACCCTCAACGTCTCCGCGTTCGCGGGGCTCCGGCTGGTCGCCCAGGGCGGCGCGGGCGTCGAACTCCTCGGCCACGACATCAAGGCGGGCGTGGCGCTGAACGCCCTCGCCGGGATCCGCGGCTACGTGGAGGCCACCCCGCGGATCGGCTACCGCGAAGTCGCCGACCCCAAGGCCGGCAAGCACGGCGAGTTCTTCATCGGCGGCCACCTGGAGATCGCCGCCCAGCCCTTCCTCGGCCTCGGCGGCGACCTCTTCGTCGCCCTGGTCAGCCCCTGGTGGTCCCCGGCGCCCAGCCACCGCTGGACCTGGCCGCTGTTCCAGCTGGAGTACCCGCTGCCGGGCGAGTTCGGGATCGGCGCCGACGTCGAGCACGTCCTCGGCTCGGGGAAGGTGCCGGAGGTCAAGTTCGGCGAAGTCGCCTTCAGCGCGGACAAGTTCATGACCGATTTGATGAACGACCACGTGCCGAAGAAGTCCGGACGGGACGACCGGAAGGCCGGCACCTGGCACGAGGGCCCGGGCGCGGCGGCGCCCGCGAAGGGCGGTGCCGCACCGCACGCAGCCCCGAAGCCGAGCAAGCCCGCCAAGCCGGAGCAGGAGATGAGCCCCGAGAAGCTGAAACGCTGGCAGGGCGGCCTCCAGGCGATCGGCGCCCTCGCCCAGGAGTCGTTGACCGACCCGTTCGAGGAGGACGAGCTGCGCACGGCTCTCGCCGGGATCAAGAAGACGTACGGCTTCACCCTGCTCGAAGAACAGCGCCAGGGCGACGAGTCGCTGATCGACGCCCGGATGAGTCCGCAGACCAAGAAGAAGCCCAGGGTCAGGCTCGGCACCCGCACGTATCACGGCGGACCGTACAACACTCTCGGCGTGAAGAACCCCAGGGGCGGCAAGAATCGGGCGACCAAGGGTACGGAACGCAACCACATGCCCGCGTGGAAGGCCACCAAGGACGCTCAGGCGGTGGGTGGTAGGACCGCCGAGATCACTCAGGCGTTGAATGTGGTCTCGCGCTACACCGCCCCTGCTGTGGAGATGGACATCGCCGACCACAAGAAGACCGGAAGTTGGGGTACGGCTGACAAGGGCTGGCGAGCGGACCAGACGAGGCTGCTGGTGCAGGGCAAGTTCAAGGAGGCGATCGCCAAGGATGTGCAGGACGCTCAGGCGATCGCGCCCGGCAAGTACACCAGGGCGATCGCCGAGATGAAGAGCAAGCTACCCAAGGAGTGGAAGCAGCTGGGCGCTGACAAGTGAGCGCGAGAAGTCGGCTGGGTCGACTTCTCGCGCGAGGGTGTTCAGGTGTTGGGGAGGAGTTCGCCGGTCTTGATGGAGGTGATGAAGGTTGTCCACGCGTCGGCGGGGAAGACGAGCGCCGGCCCGCCGGGGTCCTTGGAGTCACGAACGGGAACGATGCCGCTGTTGAGGAACGCGACCTCAACACAGGCGGACTGTCCGTTGCTGCGGCTGGACTTGAACCACACCGCTTCTGTCAGATCAACCGTGTCCATAGCTTCCTGCCACTTCGGAGATCAGCAGCCTCGACGCCTGCTCACTGAGCGCGAGAAGTCGGCTGGGTCGACTTCTCGCGCGAGGGTGTTCAGGTGTTGGGGAGGAGTTCGCCGGTCTTGATGGAGGTGATGAAGGTTGTCCACGCGTCGGCGGGGAAGACGAGCGCCGGGCCGCCGGGGTCCTTGGAGTCACGAACGGGAACGATGCCGGCGAAGCCGTCAGCGACCTCGATGCAGTTGCCCTGGTTGGCGCTGAACCTGCTCTTTCGCCAGGTGGCGCGGCTCAGCTCCGGACTGCTCTGGTCGATGATCATCACTCAAGTTCCTTTGCGATTTGCGCGAGAAGTCGGCTGGGTCGACTTCTCGCGCGAGGGTGTTCAGGTGTTGGGGAGGAGTTCGCCGGTCTTGACGGCGGTGATGAAGGTCGTCCACGCGTCGGCGGGGAAGACGAGCGTCGGTCCGCCAGGGTCCTTGGAGTCGCGGACCGCCATGCCCCCACTGTTGAGGACGAGCCCAGCCTCTACGCAGTCGTTGGCCTGTGCGCTGTAGCTGCTCTTGTACCAGCCACGAGCGGAGATCGCCGGCATGGTCATCTGCTCACCCTCTTGTTCTGATCTCGTACTCACGATTCCATCGCGATGGCGGTGATCATATCGATCGACTGGGCCGGGTTCAGTGCCGATGAGCGCAGGTAGTCGAAGACGAGTCCGTAGCCGTCGAGTTCTGCTTCCTGCTCCAGGTAGTGGCTGCTGGTCAGAGTCTCAAGAAACACTGTCCCCGGAGTCGGCGAGTCTGTGAATCCGAACATCACGAACGCGCCGCACGCTCCGGCGAGGGCACCGACGCTGAGCGGGACGACCTGCAATGTGACATTCGGGCGCTGAGCGGCCTCGACCAGGTAGTTCAGCTGTGCGCGTTGTACGTCGAGGCCGCCTACCGGGCACCGGAGGGCAGGCTCCCAGATGATTGCCCAGAAGCGTGCGGGATCTGACTTGGCCAGAACATCCTTGCGCTCCATCCGCACCTTGACGAGTTGGTCGATGCGCTCAGGGCGAACGGCGGCAGGGTTGGCCGCGAGCAAGGCCCGGGCGTAGTCCTCGGTCTGCAACAGGCCGGGCAGAACCAGGGGTTGCCATGTCTGGATGTACCTGGCATCGCCTTCCAGGTAGAGGAAGTCTGCGTACTCGGGTGGGATCGTGTCGCCATAGTCATGCCACCAGCCGCGCTTCTTGCTTTCCCGGGCCAGTGTTTCGAGGGCGTCCCTGTCGCTCGGTCCGGTGACACCGTAGAGGTCCAGCAGGATCCCGAGATCCAATCGCCGGATCCCCACTGAGCCGGTCTCTATCCGGCTGATCTTCGCGCGGGAGCACTTGAGGGACGCGGCCGCATCTTCCGTGGATTTGTTCGCGATCTCTCGGAGTCGTCGAAGCTCCGAGCCCAGGCGACGGCCGCGCACTGTCGGCCTTGGTCCGTCGTTCATGCTCGATCCTCTCTTGGCCTCTCCAGCATGCATTGTGACGGATCGTCGGGGAGAAGCGCACTGAACTGCAAATTGCAGACTTCATGTTGCGAGGCGCATCTGCATCAGTGCACACTTACGGAGTGTGGCGTACGTCACCACGCAGCGTGATCCTCGCGGCTCATCGCTCGGGCATTCCCATGCCTCTCGCCGCTCTCCGGATCGCGAACTTTCCCATTACTCCCGGAGGAGGCCCTGCCATGCCCGGATCGTTGGAGAAGCCGCCCATCCCCGCCGACCCGTTCTCCTGGTGGCTGCCCAGGCACCGCAAGTCCGCCGGTTTCGCCAGGCGGCTGCTCCGCACCTTCCTCGCCCAGCAGCCCAACGGTGAACGGTTCCTCGAATCCGCCGAGTTGGTGCTCGGCGAGCTCGTCACCAACGCCGTGCTGCACGCCAAGACCCCGCCGGGGCGGCTCATCTTCATCCGGTTCGAGCTCCGTCCCTCCGCCCTCCGCATCGAGGTGCACGACGCGGACGCCGGCCGGCCGGCCCTCCCGTTCCCGGCCTCCCCGCACGACGAGGCCGGGCGCGGGCTCTGGCTCGTCTCGCAGCTCTCGACCGACTGGGGCTGCTGCCCGCGAACCCTCGGCCCCGGCAAGATCATGTGGGCGCTGATCGACGGCGAGGGCGCGCGGTGAGCGTCGAACTCCCCTTCCCCGTCAGCGTCGAGATCAAGGGCGTCACCTCGGCCGCCACCTTTGCCGAGCTCTCCCACGCCCTCGACGCCATCCGCACGACCCTCGCCCGGCTCCCGCTGGACGAGGACCAGGCCGGCTACCTCGCCGACTACTTCTCCCCGGCCTCCGCCGAGCGGATCGCCCACCAGCTCATCCACACCGGCACGGTGGGGGCGATCGCCTACCTCGGCCTCGACGCCCACCCGATCTACCTGCACCCCGCGCCGTGATCGGCCGCCTCACCTGGGCCCGGGTCGAGATGTGGTGGTGCCTCAGCGCCCAGTTCTCCCGCCCGGTCCGCGCGATCAGCCCCCGCCGCCGGGCCGCCCACACCGAGATGCAGCGCTGGCTGGCCACCCCGGGAAGCGCCGAAGCCCTTCTCCGCTCCGTCCTCCGCCAGGCCACGCCCCGCCACTTCGAGTGAACGGAGCGAGAGAGGTAGCGCGAGAAGTCGGCCAGGCCGACTTCTCGCGCAAAAGCGTTGCCGCGGCTCGGGGCGGACCGGCAGCCCGCGGCGATAACGCGCCCGTGACGCGCCCCGAGCACCATCGACGGCATGGCAGCAACCGACGCGGGCGCACCCGCCGACGCTTGGCTCGGCACCGGGATCCGGCTGCCCTTCCGGCCGCGGACGGCCGCCGGCGGGCCGGGCGGGGGACTGGCCTGGGCGAGCGGGACGGACCTCGTCCGGCAGTCGATCGAGACGATCCTGGACACCGAGCCCGGCGAGCGCGTCATGCGGCCCGACTTCGGCTGCGGGCTGCGGCAGTTCCTGATGGCGCCGAACACCGCCGCCACCCGGGCCGCGCTGCGGGCGGAGATCGAGCAGGCGCTCGGCCGCTGGGAGCCGCGGATCCAGGTGACCGGGGTGTCCGTGACCCCGGGGGAGGAGCCGACCATGGTGTGGATCGACATCGCCTACGTCCGGCTCGCGGACCTGCGCGCCGACAACCTGGTCTACCCGTTCTACCTGCGCTGACGCGCCCTCCGGCACTGACGACGACCACAGGGGGTGACCCGGCCGTGGCCCTGATCGGCCCGATCCTCGACGACCGATCCTTTGCTCAGCTCCGCGACGAGCTGATCAAGCGCATCCCGGTCTACAACCCCGAGTGGACCGACCACAACGCCACCGACCCCGGCGTGGCGCTGCTGGAACTGTTCGCCTACCTCGGCGAATCGCTGCTCTTCCGCTTCAACCAGATCCCCGACGCGACCCGGGCCGCCTTCCTACGCCTGCTCGACGTCCAGCCGAGGCCCGCCCAACTCGCCCGCACGCTCCTGGTGCTGGACACCGACCGGGCCGAGGGCGTGCAGGTCCTGGCCGGCACCGAGGCCCGCGCCGGCGCCGTCCCCTTCGAGACCGAGGGCGAGGTGGTGGCCTGGCCGCTGGAGACGTACGCGGTCGGCAAGACCGCCGCGCCGGACGCCGAGGCCGGCAGCACCGAGGCCCGGCGGCGGCAGGACGCCGTCGCCGCGCTGCCGCTCCGCCAGCAGGACCACGTGCGCGCCGGGGCCGCCCACGGCTTCTACACCACCACCGCCGTCCCCGCCGACCCGCTGGCCGTCGACCAGTCGCCGCTCGACGTCGCCACCACCCTCGACCAGTGCCTGTGGATCGCCCTGCTCGGCAGGAACGGCACCGACCCGGCCCGGCTGCGCGACCACGCGATCTTCCTCGGCGTCGTCCCCGACACCGAACTCCCCAGGCCCTTCGACCTGGAGGCCCGCGACCCGGACCGCTCCCGGCTGCGCGCCGCCGACCTCACCGCCGACCCGCCCGCCTTCCTCTGGGAACTCTGGAACGGCCCCGACCGGGCCGGCAGCGCCGACGCCGCGTTCACCAACCTCGCCGTCCTCGCCGACACCACCCGCGGCCTCACCGCCACCGGCGTCGTCACCCTGCAGTTGCCCGCCGCTTTCCCCACCCACGCCCCGGCCCCCGCCACCACCGGCGACCTGCACAGCCCGCCCCCGCTGGACGACGAGAAGACCGCCGCCCGGGTCATCGGCTGGCTGCGGGTGCGCCGCCCCGCCACCGAGAACGACGCCATCCACCGCATCCGCTGGGTCGGCGCCAACGCGGTCGGCGTCGTCCAGGCCCGCACCGCCGCCCCCGAACTGCTCGGCACCGGCACCGCCGACGCCGGCCAGACCTACCGCCTGACCCAGCACCCCGTCGTCCCCGGCACCGTGCGGCTGGAGGTCGAGGAGGCGGACGGCTGGCAGCCCTGGACGGAGGTCGAGAGCTTCGCCGCCAGCGGCCCGCTCGACCGGCACTACACCCTCGACCCCGCCGCCGGGCTCGTCCGCTTCGGCACCCGCGGCAAGGTCCCGCAGATCGGCGAACGGATCCGGGCCCTCGGCTACCGCTACGGCGGCGGCGCCGCCGGGAACGTCCCCGCCGGCGCGATCGGCAGCCTCACCGGCGTCGCCGGCGTCAAGGCCCGCAACGTCCTGCCCGCCGCCGGCGGCGCCGACCCCGCCACCCTCGCCGACGCCCTGGACGCCCTCCCCGGCGAACTCCACCGCCGCGACCGGGCCGTCACCGCCGACGACTTCCGCGCCCTCGCCCTCGAAGTCCCCGGCGTCCGGCGGGCCGAGACCCTGCCGCTGTTCCACCCCGACACCCTCAGCCGCACCGCCGCCGGCGTCGTCAGCGTCCTGGTCTTCCCCACCGAGGACCAGCGCGACCTCAGCGCCCCGCTGCCCGACCTCGCCCTGCTGCGCCGCGTCGCCGCCTACCTCGACCCGCGCCGGCTGCTCACCACCGAGCTCTACGTCATCCCCCCGACCTACCTGGACATCGCCGTCTCGATCGGCCTCCACGTCCGGGACGGCTACCAGGTCGACGCCGTCCGCCGCTGGGCCGAACTGATCGTCCGCCAGTACCTCGCCCCCGTGCCCCCCTACGGGCCGGACGGCGCCGGCTGGCCGCTCGGACGGGCCGTCCGGCGCGCCGAACTCGAAGCCGTCGCCGTCCAGGTCGACGGCGTCGAATACCTCGACGGCGAACTCGGCCTCGCCGCCCGCCCCGACCCCACCGCCGCCTGGACACCCGCCCCGCTCGTCGAGCTGAAGGCCTGGCAGGTGCCCCGGCTCGCCGAGATCACCGTCGTCACCGGACCGCCCCTGCCGCCCGGCACCGGCTACGGCCCCACCCCCCTGCCCGGCGGCGACCCCGTCCTCGTCCCGCTGCCCCCGGAGGTCTGCTGATGGACGGCGACCGCGAGACCAGCCTCCTCACCGACCACGACCAGTGGGTCCGCTGCGCCCACGACGGCACCGCGCTGCTCGACGGCGGCGGGGTCGGCCTCGCGTGGGAGGCGCCGCCGTCCACCGGCGGGCCGTGGGGAGAGCCCGCCGGGCTGGCCTTCGACCGCTGGGGGCGCGCCTACCGCTCGTACCCCGACCTCGGGCGGGTCGACGTGCTCGACCCCGGGGCGCCCTCCGCCCCCACCGACCCGCACCCCGGCACCCTGCGCACCCCGCGCGGCCTCGCCGTGGACAGCGCCCAGCGCCTCTACACCGCCGAAAGCTGCGGCGGCGCAGTCCAGGTCGTCGACCTGTGGGCCGAACGCCTGTTGCGCCGGGTGCCCGTGCGCACCGCCGCCCACCGCGCCCGCCGGCCGCTGGACGTGGCCGCGCGCTGCGACGGCGCCGTCGTCCTGCTCGCCGACCCGCCCGGCCTGGCCCTGCTGCGCGGGCGGCGCGGGCCCGCACCCGGACCCGAACTCGGCGGACCGCTGCTCGCCGCCGGCCTGACCCCCGCCCGGGTCGCGGTGTGCGCCGGGCAGGTCCACCTGCTGTGGACGGCGCCCTGCGGCGGGCGGGCCGTGATCGCCCGGCCGGACGGCAGCCACCCGGTCGAGGTCGGCGAGGCGAGCGACCTCGCCCTCGGCCCGGACGGCCTGCTCACCGTCGCCGGCCGCCCCGGGCAGCCGTTCCGCCGCTTCCGGCCGGACGGCGAGCGCTGGGTCGAGATCGAACCCGTCCGGGCACCCCGCTACGACGGCGGCGCCGTCGAGACCGCGCCGGACGGGCGCACCGCCTACACCACCGACCAGGGCCTCGCCTGGACCGCCGGCCCAGCGGCCCGGTACGTGCCGAGCGGACGGCTCGTCACCTACCGGCTCGACGCCGGCGCCTACCGCACCCGCTGGGGCCGGCTCTTCCTCGACGCCTGCCTCCCCCCGGGCACGGACCTGCGGGTCGGGTTCCTCACCAGCGACGAGGACACCGTCCCCGACCCGCTGCCCTGGACGCCCCCGGCCCGGGGGATGCGCGCCGTCCGGCACGGCGACCGGACCCCGCCGCTGCCGTCCGAACTCCAACTCGGCCGCCTCGCCCCGCCCGGCGGGCTCTACCGGCGCCCCACCGGCCGCGAATGGCCCTGGGCGCAGATCGCCCCCGACGACGCCTTCGAGACGTACGAGGCCCCGGTCAGCGCCCCGCCCGGCCGCTACCTGTGGATCGTCCTCGACCTGGCCGGCACCGCCCGGCTCACCCCGCGGATCCGCACCCTGCGGGTCGAACGCCCCGGCCACCGGCTGCTCGGTGAGCTCCCGCGCTCCTTCAGCCGCGACGAGGACGACGCCGACTTCCTGCACCGCTACCTCGCCCCGGCCGAAGGACTGCTGCACGAACTCGACGGGCGCGCCGCCCTGCGCACCGTCCTGCTCGACCCCACCGCCACCCCGCAGGAAGCCCTCGGCTGGCTCGCCGGCCTGCTCGGCCTCGCCCTGGACCGCCGCTGGCCGATCGCCGCCCGCCGCGCGCTCGTCGCCCAGGCGTACGACCTGTTCCGCATCCGGGGCACCCTCACCTGCCTGGAACGGATCCTCCGGCTGTACCTGCCCGTCCCCGTCGCCGTCGTCGAGAACTGGCGCCTGCGCGGCCTCGGCGGCGCCGTCCTCGGCACGGAGCCGGGCGGGCCCCCCGCACCCGCAGTCGGCGGCGCCGCCCGCGCGACCGCCACCCTCGGCCGGTTCGCCGTCGGCGGCCTGCGGCCCGGCGAGGACGGCTACACGGCGACGGCCCACCGGTTCACCGTCCTGATCGCCGCACCCCTGACCGGAGAGCCGCTCGACGTGGTGCGCAGCATCGTCGAGACCCACAAGCCCGCGCACACGCTGGCGGAGATCTGCCCCCTCGGCGCCGGCATGCGGATCGGCCGCGCCCTGCACCTGGACCTCACATCGGTGGTCGGCCCGGGCGCGGCCTGGGGCCCGGCGGTGGTCGGCCACGTCCGGGTGGGGGAGGACGGCGTGGTCGGCGTGCCCTCGGCCGCGGCGAAGGTGGGGGAGACGGCGGCGGTGGGGGCGGTGAGGGTCGGGTGAACGGCGAACTGCCTCGTGTTGTCGATGCTTTGGCGGATGCCGGACTGCTCGGCCACGTTGTGGCGGATGCTGATCCGGCTGAACCCTCCTGCGGCGTGAGCCCGGCCCGAGCCATGGCGGTGGGGCGTGTCTGGCTAGGTGCTCCGGTGGTGGTGGCCGGTGGCGAACACCCCTTTGCCGCCGATGTGTTGGCGGATGCTGATCCGGCTGAACCCTTCTGCGGCGTGAGCCCGGTCCGAGCCATGGTGGTGGGGCGTGTCTGGCTGGGTGCTCCGGTGGTGGTGGCCAGTGGCGAATTTCCCTATGCCGCCCATGCGTTGGCGGATATCTCGCTGGTTGAATCCTTCTGCGGCGTGAGCCGGGCCCTAGCCGTGGTGGTGGGGCGTGTCCGGTTGGGCGCTCTGACGGTGGGCGGTGGCGAACTGCTCTCGGCCGCCCGTGTGTTGGCGGATGCCTCGCTGGCTGGATCCTTCTGCGGCGTGAGCCGGGCCCGAGCCATGGTGATGGAGGGTGTGCGGCTGGGCGCTCCGGTGGTGGTGGTCGGTGGCGAACTTCCTTTTACCGCCAAGGTCTTGGCGGATACATCGTCGGCTGACACCTTCTGCGGCGTGAGCCCGCGCGGTGTGGTGCGAGCGGATGCCGAACGTCCCTTCCCCGCCCGGTCCTTGGTGGATTCCGCGCCGGCTGAATCCTTCTGCGGCGTGAGCCCGCGCCGAGCCGTGGCGGTCGGCCGGTCCGGGTGTACGGGGGCCGGGTGGGTGGTCCGGCGGTTCTCGGCGGTGAGGGCGGTGAAGGCGGGATGAGCGTTCCTGCGGTGACGATCGGGCGGTTCTCCGCCACGCTGCACGACGACGGCTCGGCCCGGCCGGGCGGGGACGGGCTGACGGCGCCTCTCCGGTGCGTTGTGGACGGCGGGTTGGCTCTCGCGTTGCGCGAGGTGCGGCTGCCGGAGGGCCGTTGGTGCGTCCGGAGGCTGCGGCTGAGCCTGCCGCTCGACCTCGACCGGCCCGGGCCGGACGGCGGGCGGGTGTGGTCGGTGGCGGTGGCCGCCGCGATCGAGCGGGCGGTCCGGGAGGGCGGCGGCGACGTCGTCCACTACCGGCACGACGTCGACCTGCTCGCCGACCTGGTGGCCGGGGCGGCCGCGGGCCGGACCGTCCGGCACTGGGCGTGGCAGCAGGCGGGGGCGCTGCGGCCCGGCGACCCGGCTCCCGGTGTCGAGCCCCGGGCGGCCGTGCTCGCCGCGCTCGGCCGGGCCCCGCAGCACGCGGCGGCGGCGCTGCTGCGGGCCGCGCCCGTCTGCGGACTGACCGCCCTGGACCGGCTGTTCGGCGAACAGGGGTGGCAGGCGGTGGCCGGGTTGGCGGCGGTGGCGTCCTGGTGCGGGCCCGCGCCCGCCGGTCCGGACCACGACGGCCCGGTTCCCGCCCCCGCCCGGGCGCTCGCCCGGACCCTGCTGGCGGGCTCGGTGCTGGCGGGGCTCGCACGGTCGGCCCGGTTGCGCCCCGGGCCCGCGACCCTGGCCGCCTGGGCGGTGCTGGCGGCCGCCGAGGCCGATCCCGGATCGCTGCACCGTCGCCCGCACCCCGATCTGCCGAGGGCGCTCGCCCAGGAGCTGGGGGTGGTGCTCGGGCAGGCGACGTCGCCGGGACGGGATCGGCCCGCAGCGCCACCGGCGCCCACGGCACCCGCCGTCCCCGCACCCGTCGCAGCCGTGCCGGAGCCGATGCCGGATTCCTCGCCCACCGTGGAGGCAGCCAGGGCGCACCCGCCCGCACCGGACGAGGAGCCGCCCGCCACGCCCAGCCCGTCCGACCCCGCCCCCGCCCCCGTCCCTGCCACCCCGCACCGCCCCCCGCAGCCGTCCGTCGCCGCCCCGGACACCCCCGGCGGCGCGTGCACCGCCTGGGCCGGGCTGCTCTTCCTTCTCGCGGCCGCGCCCGACGCCGGCCTCCCGCAGCGCGCCCTGGACCACCCCGCCCTGACGGCCCGCCCGCTGCGCTGGGTGCTGCACCGCCTCGGGCGTGAGCTGCTGCCGGAGGCGGCGCCGGACGACGCGGCGCTGCTCGCCCTGGCGGGCCTCGGCCCCGCCCGCGCCGCCGTCCTGCTCGCCGCCCCGCCGCCCACCGAACCGGAACGGACCGCCGTACGCGCCCTCGCCACCGCCTGGGCCTCGGCCACCTGCGCCCGGCTCGGCGACCGCGAGCTGGAAGACGCCACCGCCGTCCGGGCGGTCGCCCGCCGCAGCGGCGAGGTGTGCGCGGAGCCCGGGTGGATCGAGGTGCGGCTGTCCGTCGCCGACACCGATCTGACGGTCCGCCGGGCCGGTCTGGATCTGGATCCGGGCTGGGTGCCCTGGCTCGGCGCGGTCGTGAGGTACGTCTATGTCTGAGACGTTCGGAACACCGTACGCGCCCGAGGCGGTCAGCCGGGCGCTCACCGCCCGGGCGGCCGGGATCGCCCTCCGCCTGGCCGGGCTGCTCGAAGCCACCTGCGACACCGAGTCCGCCGCCGACTCGGTCGGCTTCCTCCGCGCCTGGGCCGACTCCGCGCGCGGCCACCGACCGCCGCTGCCCGCCGAGGCCGAACCGCTGCGGCGCCTGGCGGACCGGCTCGCCCTCACCGAGGTGGAGGTCGACCTGCTGCTGCTCGCCGGCCTGCCGGAGGAGCACGAGGGCCTGGCCAGGACCTTCCGGACCATGCACCCGCGCGGCGACTCGCACCCGAGCGTCGGCCTCGCCGCCCTCCTGTTCGACCAACACCAGCACCCGCACCAGCACCAGGACCAGCCGCACCGGCCGGGCGCCGACCGCGCCGCGCTGCGCCGCCTGCTCCACGAGGGCGCGGCCGCCCGCAGCGGCGCCCTCGCGGTCGCCGGCGAGGGGACGTTCCACGACCGCAGCTTGTGCCTGGCCGACCGCCTGTGGGAGGCCCTGCACGGCTGGGCGGCCTGGCCGGAGGCGCTGGCCGAGATCGAGGTCGGGCCGCCGGTCGCCGGGCTGGACGGCTGGCTCGGCCGCCCGGCCGCCCGGCTGGCCGTGGCCGCGCTGCGCTCGACGGCGCCGCGCACCGTGGTCGTGACCGCGCAGGACGCCACCATCGGGCTGAGTCGCTGCGCCGCCCTGGCCCGCGCCGCCGGGCTGCGGCCGGTCGCCGGGCGGACCCGCCCCGACTATCCCGCCGCCCTCGGCCTGCTCAACCTGCACGCCGCCGCCCGCGGCGGGGTGCCCGTCCTGGTGGTGCCCCGGCCGGAGGAGGGCGCGGGCCCGGCCCGGCTGGACCTGCGCCGGGTGGCCGGCCCGATCCTGGTCTGCGCCGGGCCGGGTGTGGTCCGGCCCGGCCCGGAGCGGCCGGTGCTGGCCGTGCCGGTCGGGCCGATCGGCACGGCCGACCGGCGGGCGGCCTGGCGCGCGGCGCTTCCCCAAGTCGCCGAGCAGGCGGCGCAGTTGTCGGCCCGCCACCCGCTGGACCCGGCGCTGACGGCGCAGGTCGCGATGGACGTGCACAGCTGCGACGCGCTGGCGCCGGGCGGGGCGGGCACGGACGTGTCGGCCGCGATCCGGACCAGGGCCGGCGCCGTCCTGCCGCCCGGCGTGGACCTGGTCGGCCCGCGCGCGGCCTGGGACCGGCTGGTGCTGGCCGCCGAGCCGGAGCGTCAACTCCGGGACGCCGTATCCCGGTTGGCGTACCAGGCGGTGGTGCTGGACGACTGGCGGCTGCGCGAGGCGGCCCGCGCCGACCGCGGGGTCCGGCTGCTGCTCAGCGGCGCGCCCGGCACCGGCAAGTCGCTGGCGGCCGAGGTGCTGGCGACGGCCGCCGGGACGGACCTGCTGGTCGTCGACCTCTCGCAGGTGGTGTCGAAGTGGATCGGGGAGACGGAGAAGAACCTGTCCGCCGCCTTCGACGCGGCCGAGCGGATGCAGGCGGTGCTGTTCCTCGACGAGGCGGACGCGCTGTTCGGGACGAGGACGGAGATCTCCGAGGCCAACGACCGCTTCGCCAACCTGGAGACGGCGTACCTCCTCCAGCGGCTGGACCGCTTCGACGGCCTGGCGGTGCTGGCCACCAACCTGCGGCAGAACATCGACGCCGCGTTCCTGCGCCGGATGGACTTCGTGGTCGGCTTCGACCTGCCCGGCGAGGCGGACCGCCTCCGGCTCTGGCAGCTGCACCTGCCCGAGCCCGTCCGGGCGCCCGGCGTCGACCTCGCCGCGCTCGCCCACCGCTACCCCGTCCCCGGCGGCTGGATCCGCAACGCCGCGATCGCCGCCGCCTTCCGCGCGGCGGAGAGCGGCGGGCGGGTCGGCCGGCCGGAGCTGGTCGAGGCGATGCGCCGGGAGTACGCCAAGGCGGACCGCCCGTTCCCGGCCGATCCGGCCGCCCCGCCCGCCGGGGCCGCCGACGAGCGGGCACTGCGCGCGCTCGGCGCGGCCGGCGCCGGGCCCAACAGGGAGGAGTCATCATGACGGCGCTCGACAGCAGTGCACCGTGCGGCTGCGGCGGCACCACCGGTGGCGCTGCGACCAGGACGGGGGGCGGCCCCTGCGGCCAGGACGACCTGCCGGTCACCCCCTTCGACGCCCTGCGGGTGGCCTTCGGCATGCTGCTCGGCGAGGACGACTTCCGGGTGCTGATGGGCAACCCGCGCGGCAAGCAGATGCTGCACGCGGCCTGGCTGCACGGCCCGGGCGTGCTCTGGGGGTACGGCGTGCACCTGGACGCGGACGGCGACCGGCTGCGCGCCGCGCCCGGCCTCGCGGTGGACGGCTGGGGTCGCGAACTCGCCCTGGAGGCGGAGGCGTGCGCCTCGCTGACCGCGTGGGCCACCCGCTGGGCCCAGGACCACCCGGCGCCGAGCGGCCCACCGGGCCCGCCCGGGCCGTCCGCCCCGGACCCGTGCACCGGCCAGCCCGCCCCCGACCCCTGCCCCGGCGGCACGACCCGGCGGGTGACGGCCTGGCTGGCGGCCGAGTTCGCGTCCTGCCCGGCCAGGCCCGTCCCGGCGCTGGCCGACCCGTGCGACATCACCCGCCGCCACGACGACTACTCGCGGGTCGCCGAGACCGTCCGGGTGGTGGTCCTCGGGGACGAGCCGCCGCGCCGCCGCCCGTACCACCGGCTGCGGGTGCTGTTCGGACTGGAGGGCGTCACCGGCCCGGACGACGCGGCCGGGCGGGAGGCGGCGGAGGCCGCCGCCCGGGTGCGGGCCGCCGCCCCCGGGCGCCGGGCGGAGCAGCTGCTGGCGGAGTTCCGCCGGCTGGCCGCGGGCGACGCCGTCCAGGACGCGCCCGAGCGGGAGGAGGGCGACGCCTGCCCGCAGCTGTTCCCGGTGACGGAGGACCACGCGCCGGTGGTGCTCGCGAAGCTGGCCTTCGACGTCGTCACCGCGCCCGGCTGCGTACGGGTCGCGAACGTCGACGTCGACCAGCGGGCCCGCACCGCCCTGCTGCCCACCGGCGCCCTCCAGGAGCTGCTGTGCGGCCTCGCCCCCGCGCTGCTCGGCGAGACGCTGAGCGAGGACGCCGGCGGGCCCCGGCTGGCGCCGGGCTCGCTGCGCTGGAGCCGCGGCGACACCTGCCTGAGCCTCTGCTTCGACCGGCCGGTGGACCGCCGCTCGCTGGAGCAGGCCCTGACGATCACCTCGCTCTGCGAACGGCCCGAGCACGGCGCGGGCTGGGCGCGGAGCACGGTGGCCGGGGTGCGGCTGACGGACGGCGGCACCCGGGCCGTCGTCGACCTCGAACTCCCGCCCGCGCACCGGCTGGTCCGCGTGCTGATCCGGGGCACCGGCCCCGAGCCCTGCTACGGGACCGACCCGTGGGTGCCGTTCGCCGGCCTCACGGACGGCCCGGCGGCCGGGCGGCACGACGGCCACGACGCCGTGCTCACCATGCACCTGCACCAGCACGACTGCCCGGACGAGCACGAGCACGAGAACCAGCACGACAACCAGCACGGCAACCAGGACACCGCCGACACCGCCGACACCGGGAGGGCCGCGTCATGACCACCGCCGCCACCGCCGCCGCATCGTCCGGGACGCCCGACGAGAACTCCGCCGGCACGCCGGACACCGCCGGCGGCGACATCGACCGCCTGCACGCCTTCGACGGGCTGTTCCTGCGCGCCGAGCACCTGAACCGGATCCAGGACTACGCCCGGGAGTTCGCCTCGGCGATCGGCCGCTGCGGCGGCCCCGGCGTGGTCGAGGGCTACCGGGTCGCCGTCGAGCAGGGCGCGTTGAAGGTCACCGGCGGCCTGGCGATCGACGCGGCCGGCCGACCGCTGCGCTCCCGGCACGAGGTGACGCTGCCGCTGAAGGACCTGCGGGCCGGCGCCGACGCCTTCTGGTGGGTGGAGGTGTCGCGCCTGGACTGGGACTACGGCGACACCGCCGTCCAGGGGCTGCTCTGCGAGGACCCGTGCGCGGGCGCCACCACCAGCAAGCAGTTCACCGCCGAGGGCGTGCGGATCTCGCTGACGGCGGACCGGGCGACCGGGCTGGAGGAGCAGTTCGGCGTGAACCGCCGCAACTGGCTGGCCTCCCGGCTGTTCGCCGCCGAGCAGGCCGACGACACGCCCTGGCTGGCCACCCCGGCCGTCCTTCCGGCCGACTGGGAGCCGCCGGTCGAGTACCCGAGGCCGCCGGTGCGCCTCGCCCTGCTGATCCCGGTCGGGCCGGACGTCTCCCAGTGGATCGTCGACACCTGGACGGCCCGCCGCGAGGTCGGCGCGCCGCCGCCCGAGCGCTGGTGGCAGGGCCGGCTCGGGATGCGGCCGTGGAACGCGTACGCGGCGCAGATCCTGCAGTTCCAGGACCAGTTGGCGCAGTGGCGGGACCCTCGGGCCGGCGGCGCGGCGGCCGCCGAGCGGGCCGCGGACACGGCGCTGGCGGAGGAGATCCGGCGGATCGTCGGGATGGCCCAGGGCGCCCGGTCGCGGCTGGCGCTGTCGATGAAGGAGGCCCTGGAGCGCGCCGCCAGGGAGGACGGCGCACGGCGGGACGCCGCGCTCCCGGCGGTGCCGCCGCTCACCGAACGCGGCTTCGGCGACCTGCCGCCGGCCGGCTACCTGCCGGTCCAGAGCGACCGGCAGCGACTGGAGCAGGAGGTGCGGCGGGTCCTCGGCGACCGGCTGGACCTGCGCTTCTGCGAGGCCTCCCGGGCCGACATCGCGGAGGCCGTCCAGCAGGCGCAGCACCGGGACCGGATCGTCCTCGACTCCGCCGCCGAGGTGGAGGTCCTGGTGCCGGTGGGGCCGGTGACGGCCTCCGCGGTGGACGGCGGGTGGACGGGCGGGTGGGTCGCGTTCGTCCGCAGCCGTCAGGTGTCCTGCTGGTCGCCCGGCGTCGCCGCGCCGCCGGAAGCCGCTGCGCCGACCGCCGCCGAGCCGGAAGCCACTGCGCCGCCCACCGCCGAGCCGGGTGACGGCCGGTGAGACCCGTCGACGAGGACGAACTCCCGTACGCCGCCCTGTGCGTGGTGCGGGTCGAGCCGCAGGCGCCGGGCCGGTTCCTGATCACCGTCACGTCGAGCACCGACCTGCGCCGCCCGTCCGCCGAGTCGCGCACCCGGGCCGCCGACGCTGGCACGGTGCTGGCCCTGGTCGCGGACTTCCTGCGGGGCTGCCGCGTCACGAGCGGTCGGAGCGGTCAGATCTGACCAGGGTTACCGGGAGAAGGGACGGGTAGGCACCATCCGGTCGCTGACGGTGACGGTCCTGTGACGAGGTGCGCATAGCCTCGCAGGGCCGGGCTTCGACTGGAGGACCGCCATGCACGCACCGTTCCTGGAAACGCCGATCCCGATCCCCGGTCAGGCCGACGCGCCGACCCTGCACCTCTTCGGCACTCCCCGGGTGGTGCACGCGGGCCGCCGGCTGGAGGTGCCCGAAGGCAGCAAGCGGCTGCTGGCCTTCGTCGTCCTCAACGGCGGGTGGGTGGAACGCCGCCACGCCGCCGGCACCCTCTGGCCGCTGGGCGACGACCTCCGGGCGGCCGGGAACCTCCGCTCGGCGCTGTGGCGGCTCAAGGCGGCCGGCATCGACGTGCTCGACTCGGACAAGTGCTCGCTCTCCGTGCGCGAGCACACCGTCGTCGACCTGTACGTGCTGTGCGAGTGGGCCGGACGCCTGATAGCCGGCACCGCCACCGCCGCCGACCTCGGCACCTTCCGCTGGCGCGCCGACGTGCTGGACCTGCTGCCCGGCTGGTACGACGACTGGGTGCTGATCGAGCGCGAGCGGATCCGCCAGCGGCTGCTGCACGGCCTGGAGGCGCTCAGCCGCCACCTCGTCCGGGCGGGCCGCTGTGCCGAGGCGGTGGAGTCGGCGATGGTCGCGGTCGGCGTCGAACCGCTCCGGGAGAGCGCTCAACGCGCCCTGATAGAGGCGCACTTGGCCGAGGGCAATCTGGTCGAGGCGCTGCGCAGCTACGACGCCTACCGCGGCCTGACCCACCGGGAGCTCGGCGTCGAGCCCGGCCGGGAGCTGTCGCTGCTGCTGCGGGCGCACTGCGACGCCGTCCGTCCGCCCGCCCCGCCCGGCCCGCGCCGGCCCGACCGCCTCGCGGCGGGCGGCTGAGCAGCGCACTCTGCCCACCGTCCCGCCGCGAGACGACGATCCCGGCTGGCCGGGACCGAGTCCTAGCCGTGCGTCACGCACTTGTTGGCGCTGTTCGACCACAGGCCCTGGAGGTCGAAGGTGCCGGTGCTCAGCGTGACGTAGGCGTCGAGGTTCTCGCACTCGTCGCCGATCTCGCCGCCGCCGCCGTTCCAGCCGATGCTGGGCCAGAAGTCGGTGACGGTCTCGGCGTACTCGTGCGTCTCGGTGGACTCGATGCCGGAGAGCAGCCGGCCGTCCGTGAACGTGGTGCACGAGCCGGCGCCGTTGTCCGGGATGTACGGCAGGTTGGTGTAGGCCAGGGTGCCGTAGGAGCTGCTGGTCTTGTCGTGCCAGGCACAGAAGCCGGTGTTGGGGAAGCCGTCCGGGTGCGTGTGGGTGGCGGAGACCACGACGTACTGGGCGTTGAGGTTGGGCGCCTGGGTGGTGTTGCCGAAGTGGGCGGCGGCCTTGCCGGCCTCGGCGCCGATCTGGGCGGCGGTCGCGCTGCTCGGCGCGGCGGCGGCGTTGTCGAACCACACGCCGGCCAGCGGGGAGGACGCCGGGTGCTGGACGTGGGTGCCCTGGGTGCCGCAGGTGCTGGTGCCCTTGGCGACGCCCTCGCAGTACTGGGACATGATGGTGCCCCAGGTGTCCTGGCTGCCGTACAGGCCCTTGAACATGTTCTGCAGGTCCGGTGCCACGCCGGCCGGGTCGGAGGACCACTGCGAGCCCCAGAAGACCAGGTACACCTTCGGGGTGGGGGACACCACGCCCTGGGTGGCGCTGGAGCCGACCTTGAGCGTGTTGGTGGTGGAGCCGGCGGCGACCTGCGGCGCGGCGCCGGAGTGGAGCGGCTTCACCCCGAAGTGGCCCGGCGCCGCGGCGGGTTGCGCCGCGGCACCGGAGGCCAGCGAGGTGGAGCCGAGGGCGGCCAGGGCCAGCGCGGCCAGCGTGTGGGCGGCGGCCTTGAACGGCTTGCGCATGCGTCTGCTCCCGAGTGTGAGGGTGTGGGAGGGGCGTACGTGCGGTTGCTGAGCCCCGACACCACATCAGCTCGGCGGCGGATCCGTCCAGATGCGCGGAGGCCGCGGCGGGAAGTCTTTGCCGTGGCTATGCCAAACCCTGGACCGGTCCTCACCCGGGTCTCACCCGGTCCGCACCCCGCTCGCCCCCGGCTCGACCCCGTCTCACAGATTGGTGAGCTGGTCGCCCTTGGCGTCCTGGATGGTGTGGTCGACGCAGACCGCGAGGACGATCAGGATCAGCGCGTCCTGCTCGCTGAGCACGTCCACGGCGTACGCGTCGCGGATGGTGAACCAGCGCCGGGACACGTGCGCCAGCGTCGTCCCCTCGTGCCGGATGTCGAACTCCCGGTCCCAGAGGTTCCCGTTCACCTGCAGCCGGCGGCCGTCCCCGAGCCGCACCTTGAAGCGGTCCCCGAAGAGCTTGAACATCTTCTTGCTGATCTTGGCGGTCGGCTGCCCGTCCTGCTTGATCAGCAGCGTGTGGTGGATCGTGAACGCCTTGCGGACGATGGTCGCGACGCGCTCGCCGCTCGTGTCCACCAGGGCGAAGGTGCGCCGCAGCCGGAAGAACTTCCGGTTCACGCGGTACAGCTTCTCCCGGTGCTCGGTCTCGATCCAGGCCTCCTCGTGGAAGGCGAACATCCGGTCGCGGACCAGGTAGCGCACAGTACTTCCCCCGTGATGACTCGTCTCCGCCGCCCCGACCGGAACGGCGCGGCCCAGAGCGTAGCGCCTGCTCAGCACGGGTGGACGCCGCCCCCTACCCGGCCGGTTCCGCCGAGACGTCGGTGAACTCCACGTGGGCGTCCTCGGTGTAGGCGCCGATGCTGCCGGTGGGGTAGGGGCGTTCGTGGTCGTCGAAGGCGACCAGGGGGTGGCCGTCGACGGTGGCTTCGAGGTGGGGGCCGTGTTGGGTGACCCGGACGTCGGCGGGGTGGTCGACGGGGAAGGGCTGGTCGCCGGTGGCGAGGAAGCGTTGGCCGCCGGGGTAGGCGGGGTCGCGTTTGCCCAGTTCCCAGCCGTTGGGCTTGAGGATGACGTAGTAGAAGTGGTCCGGGTCGGTGTAGGCCCAGACGAGCCAGGCGACTTCCCAGGGGTTGGGGGTGGGGGTGCGCAGCTGGGCGACGGTGCGCAGGGTGGCCCGGAGGGTGAGGTCCTGGTACTGGCGGGTGGAGACGATCAGTCCGGCGTGGGTCTCTGCCGGGGTGCGGGCGGGTGCGGGGGAGAGGGAGAGGCCGTTGTCGAGGCCGGTGTTGGTGCCGTGGCCGTCGAAGACGGACCGCCAGGGGCCGTGGACCGAGCCGTCGGTCCACGGCCGGGCGGGTTCGCCGCCTCCGCCGCCCCAGACGGGGCCCACCGTGAGGGCGAGCCCCGTCACCGCGACGGCGGTGAGCAGTGCGAGGGGGAGGAGCCGGTGAACTCGCGTCATGCCGTCGAGTATGCCGCCGCGGGAGCGGGTCGGAGACCGGGTCAGGGGGCGACCAGGGGGTTCGGCGTGGGCGCCGCAGCCGCGTCCACCCCGAAGTCCTCGGCGAGTTGGGCCAGGATCCGTTCGGTGGCGTGTCCGTCGCCGAAGGGGTTGCCGGCCTTGGCCATCCGCAGGTAGGCGTCCTGGTCGTCGAGCAGCCGCTCGGCGGCGTCCAGGATGACCTGCGGGTCGGTGCCGACCAGTCCGGCCGCGCCGGCCTCGACGGCCTCGGGCCGTTCGGTGGTGGTGCGCAGGACGAGGGCGGGCTTGCCGAGGGTGGGGGCCTCCTCCTGGACGCCGCCGGAGTCGGTGAGGACGAGGTCGCAGCCGGCCAGGGTGGCGGAGAAGTCGAGGTAGTCGAGCGGTTCGACGATCCGGATGTCGGGGTGGTCGGAGAGTTCGGGGAACAGGGCCTCGCGGACGGCGGGGCTCTTGTGCAGCGGCAGGACGATCTCGACGTCGCCGCGGTCGGCGAGCCGGCGCAGCGCCTTGCCCATGGCGCGCATGGTGTCGCCCTGGTTCTCCCGGCGGTGCAGGGTGACCAGGACGCGCCGCAGGCCGGTGCGGAAGTGGTTGCGGCCGGTGCCCTCGCGGAGCACCCACAGCAGGTTGTCGATGACGGTGTTGCCGGTGACGAACACCTCGGCCTCGGGCACGCCCTCGGCGGTGAGGTGGCCGGCGGCGCGGGGGGTGGGGGCGAAGTGCCAGCGGGCGATGCGGCCGATGAGGCGGCGGTTGAGCTCCTCGGGGAAGGGGTTGTCGGCCACGCCGGTGCGCAGCCCGGCCTCGACGTGGGCGACGGGGATGTGCTCGTAGAAGGCGGCGAGGGCGCCGGTCAGGGCGGAGGTGGTGTCGCCCTGGACGACGACGAGGTCGGGGCGTTCGGCGTGCACGACCTCGCCGAGTCCGTCGACGAGCCGGGCCGTCAGCTTGGCGAGGTCCTGCCGTTCGCGCATCACGTCGAGCTCGAACTTGGCCTCCACGTGGAGGAGTTCGAGCATCTGCTGGAGCATCTCGCGGTGCTGGCCGGTGCTGACGACGAGGGGGGTGAAGTGCGGGGAGGCGGCCATGGCGCGGGCGACCGGCGCGAGCTTGATCGCTTCCGGCCGGGTGCCCAGGACGAGCATGGCGCGGACGGGTGTGGTGCTGGCGTTCGGGGACATGGGTCTCCCAGGGAGGGTGCCTGCCCGTGGTGGCAGGGGGGAGGGTCGGGTGCGCGTCAGGTGCGCGCGGTCTTGAGCCAGGTCTGCTTGCCGGTGAGCATGCGCCACAGGCCCCACCATCCGGCGGCGAACCAGATGTAGCCGTAGAGCACGAAGACGTGGGACAGCAGGATCGCGCGGACGAGACCGAGTCCGCGCTCGCGGCGGGAGTACACCCAGCCGTAGGCGTACGCCGCGCTGAAGGACAGGACGTACGGGCCGATGAACCACATCGGTGTCATCAGCGGGTGGCCGGCCCGGACGGAGCCGAGCACGACGGCGCCCGCGGCGACCAGGAAGGAGAGCGGCAGCAGCGAGGTGAGCAGGATCAGGACGGGACTCGACAGGTGGTAGAGCAGGTCGACGGCGGGTTTGACGGGGACTTCGCGCAGGATGAGCGGGACCAGCTTGGCCGACTGCAGGTGGCCCTGGAACCAGCGGGACCGCTGGCGCACCAGCCGGCGCACGTCCAGGACGGCCTGCTGGGAGACGGCGGCGGTGGTGCAGTGGTGGTTGGTCCAGCCGCGGGCGATGAGGCGCACCCCGAGGTCGAGGTCCTCGGTCAGGGAGTCGCTCCACGGCCCGTTGCCGTGGTCGTCCATGAGGCCGTCCAGGGCGGAGAGCCGCATGAACTGGCCGTTGCCGCCCATGCCGACGCTGCCGAAGTGGCGCCGGGCGGACTGGAAGATGTCGCCGTAGATGACGAACTCCATGTCCTGGAGCCGGGCGAGCAGGCCCTGGTGGCGGTTGTACATCCGCACGCCGACCTGGGTGGCGCCGGTGCGCGGGTCGTCGAAGTACGGGTCGACGGCCTGGACGACGTGCGGGTCGAGGCGGCCGTCGGCGTCGACCACGCAGACGACGACGTCGCCGGGGTCGCGTCCTTCGAGGATGCCGGACTCCCGCAGGTGGCGGATGCCGGCGTTGAGGGCGGCGCCCTTGCCCTTGCGGGCGTCGGGCAGGTGCCGCTGGAGGAGCTTGACCCGGGCGGGGTCGGCGGCGCGGGCGATGTCGGCGGTGCGGTCCTCGGAGGCGTCGTCGATGACCAGGGCCAGGAAGTTGCCGGTCGGCAGCGAGGTGATCCGGGCCAGGCTCTCGGCGAGGACCTTCTCCTCGTTCAGGCAGGCGAGGAGGAAGACGTAGAGGCGTTCGGTGTCGTGGCCGTGGTCGTGGCGGACCGGGCGTCGGGAGAGCAGGAAGAGGGCGGAGTTGTAGCAGCCCGCCATCACGATGATGGCGATGCTGGACCAGAGCAGAACCTCCGTGATCACTTTTGTTCACCATGGTTTCGGAGAACGAACCAGAATTTGGCCAGAAGGAGAACGGCGGCTGTCGTGCAGTAGAGCAGGAATCCGGCACCGGCCACTTCCTGCAGGCCCTTGGCAAAAGGTATGCCGGGCAGGACTTCTGGGGCCGCGGTGAGGCCGGCCAAGGGCAGACCTATCCCCAGAGCTGGTTTTCCGTACATGAGAGAGATCCCCCCGGATTTCGGCACGCCCGTCGTCCCGGGGCATGCGCAGGGAGGTTATCAGACGGGAAGGGGCCTTTACGGTTTATTGTCGGAGATGAAGAATCGGAAGGATGAATTCCGAGATCGTCGGGTCCTTGTCAAATGCGGCTTCGGCGTCCGGAGCCCTGTTGACACTCCCCGGGCCCGGAGCAAGAATCACCGAATTATCAGGCTTCGTCGCGGCGTTCTCCCCGATTAGCGGGGCGCCTTCGGTGAAGGGCCGGTAAAAACGCCAAATCAGGGGGGCAGTAATGAAGAATGTGCGAGGGAGAGCTCCGGTTTCTCATGTCTCGCTCAGCTTGACCGTGATCGCGGCCCTCCTGGGCGGCGTCGGCCTTTCCACGGGGGCGGAGGCCAGCCCGGGACCGGCGGTGTCCTCGCCCGGGACCAGCGGATTCCAGAGCGGATTCGACGGAGCGTCCGAGGACCTGACGGCGTGGAGCGCCGAGCAGCGGCAGAACGACCGCGAGCGCCGGGGGCACCGGCTCGCCGTCACCCCGGCCGCCGCGCCGAAGGCCGCGGCCGCCCCGAACGCCACGGCCGCCACGGCCGTCCCGAACGCCACCGCCGGCACCGCCGGCACCTCGGCCCTCGTCCTCTACGACACCACCGGCCCCTACGGCTACCTCGGCGAGCTCTACGCGATGGCCGTCGCCAACCTGGCCGGCCACTTCGGCACCGTCACCGCCAAGCCGGTGTCCGCGTACACCCCGGGCCTGGTGGAGCAGTACTCCGCCACCGTCTACGTCGGCTCGACCTACTACGGCGGCGCCATACCCGACGCCGTGCCCGCGTCCTTCTACCAGGACGTGATGGCCACGGCGAAGCCGGTCGACTGGATCGGCGACAACATCTGGAACATGGCGAACGCCGTCGGCATCGAGAACTTCAAGACGAAGTACGGCTGGGACCCGACCAACTCCTACTTCTCCACCAACGGCGGCGTCGGCAACATCAACCAGGTCGTCTACCAGGGCCAGACGCTGACCCGGAAGTTCCCGGCGGGCCAGGACGGCGGCGTGCTGCACCCCGCCCTGTCCGGCGCCGGCTACCCGCAGGTCACCCAGCTCGCGCAGGCCGTCGACGGCACCACCGGGGCCACCAGCCCGTGGGCGTTCCGCTCGGCGAACCTCACCTACGTGGGCGAGATCCCCTTCGCCTACGTGTCCGAGCAGGACCGGGTGATCGTGTTCGAGGACCTGCTGTTCGACGCCCTCGCCCCGGCGACCCCCGCGCGCCACCGGGCGTTCGTGCGGCTGGAGGACATCAGCCCCGACGCGGACCCGGCGCAGCTGCGGGCCATGGCCGACTACCTGGCCTCGCAGCACATCCCGTACGGGATCAACGTCATCCCCGTCTACACCGACCCCAAGGGCGTCTACGACAACGGGATCCCGCAGACCGTCACCCTGGCCCAGGCCCCGGACGTCGTCGCCGCGCTCCAGTACATGCTCCAGCACGGCGCCGTCCTGATGAACCACGGCTACACCCACCAGTACGGCAACGTCGCCAACCCCTACACCGGCGTCACCGGCGACGACTTCGAGTTCTTCCGCGCCCACATCGACGCCGCCAACAACGTGGTGTACGACGCCCCGCCGGCCGAGGACTCCGCGGCCTGGGCGCAGGCCCGGGTGAGCGCCGGCCTCGCCCAGTTCGCGTTGGCCGGCCTGCCCAGGCCCGCGCTCTGGACGACCCCGCACTACGCGGCCTCCGCCGCCGACTACCGGGTCTTCGGGCAGAACTTCACGGCGCGCCTGGAGCGCCCGCTGTACTTCGCCGGAACGCTCGGCGGCGGACCGGTGAACGCCGCCCGCTACATCGGCCAGTTCTTCCCGTACTCCGTGAAGGACGTCTACGGTACGACCGTGCTCCCGGAGAACATCGGCAACTACGAGCCGGTGCCCATCAACAACCACCCGGCGCGCCTCCCGGCCGACCTGATCGCCTCGGCGAAGGCCAACCTGGCGGTCCGGGACGGCGTGGCGAGCTTCTTCTACCACCCGTACTACGACGTGGCCCCGCTCCAGCAGACCATCGACGGCATCAGGGCCCTCGGCTACACCTTCGTCGGCCCGATGGACCTCGCCAACTGAACTCCCCGGATGAGGAGTCGTCACACGTGAACCCGATGAAGAGGATGGCCGCCGCCTGGTCGGCGCTGGTCGTCCTCTTCGTCGGCGCCGGATGCTCCTCGTCCGGCGGCGACGAAGAGGACACCCCGCAGCCCGCCCCCTCGGCCAGCGGCCCCAGCACCCGGCCCGCGGACGGGGACACCGGCGCGTTCCGGGGCATGACGCTCCCCTCCTGGGCCACCCACGACTACGACAGCCCGCAGGCCGCGACGTACCTGCAGCAGATCGCCGCCACCGGCGCCCGGTGGGTGACCCTCACCCCGACCTGGTACCAGGACCGGGTCACCGACTCCGAGCTGCGCACCACCGAGGAGACCGCCTCCGACGAGAGCCTGCGCAGCATCATCCGGCGCGCCCACGACGCGGGCCTCGCGATCATGGTGAAGCCGCACGTGGACCTGGTGAAGGGCGGCGACCGGGCCGGGATCAGGCCCGCGGACCCGGACGCCTGGTTCGCGGCCTACCGGCGCTTCATCACCCACTACGCCGACCTCGCCGCCGACACCGGCGTCGAGCAGCTCTCGGTCGGCACCGAACTCGCCGGCACCTCCCAGGACGGCGCGCGCTGGAGCGGCGTCATCGCCGCCGTCCGGGGCCGCTACCGGGGCCGGCTGACGTACGCCGCCAACTACGACGAGTACCGGAACGTCCCGTTCTGGAAGGACCTCGACGTCATCGGCATCGACGCCTACTGGCCGCTCGCCGACCGGGCCACCACCGACGGCGCACAGCTGCGCGAGGCCTGGAAACCCATCGCCGACGAGCTCGCCGCCTTCTCCGAACGCCAGCAGCGGAAGGTCCTGTTCACCGAGGCCGGCTACGTCAGCCAGCGCGGCACCACCACCGCGCCGTACTCCTGGACCGTCTCCAAGAGCGACGGCAGCGCCGAACAGGCCGCCGCCTACGAGGCCTTGCTCGCCTCCTTCGACGGCAAGGCGTGGTGGGCCGGCGTCTGCTGGTGGATGTGGGACGACTGGCCCGACAGCGGCGAGACGGCGAAGCACCTCGCCTACACCCCGCACGGCAAGCCCGCCGAGGAGGTCCTGCGCAGGTGGTGGGCGCACACCGGCTGAGCCGGCCCCGGCCCACGGCCGGATCCGTCCGGGCGCCGAGGACGCACCGCCCCTCGCGCCCCAAGTCGGCCTGGTCAAGCGCGCGGTGAGGAAATCTCAGGCATGAGGTGGACGGAAACGCCCGCCCCACCCGTCACCTTCCTGCCATCCGCTTGCTCCGCCGGGCCGCGCGAGAGTACGACTTGTACACGCCGACTGGATCAAGGTGCGGCCGCTCCCGCGGGCGGCGTCCCGGCCGACCGGCGAACTCCGTACGGACTCCGTGTCCGGCGCTCCGCCGGGAGGTGCCCGGTCGCCGTCACCCACGCCGACCGCACGCGCCCCCCGGCCACCGGCATTGACGCATCGATTCACCAGGGGGGCCCGAGATGGCAGGGACGGTCGCGAGCGCGCTACCCGTGAGGCAGGTGCGGCACGACAGCGGCGTGCTCGCCGCGCCCACCGTGCCGCCGAGGCGCCTGCCCGTGCTCGGCGACCTGCCGCGGCTGCGCTCGAACCTGCTGAACGCCATCCAGTACGCCGCCCGGGACGGCAGCGAGCTCTCGTACTTCTCGGTCGGCCCCAAGCGCATGGTCTTCGTCAACCGCAGCGCCGCGGCCGACACCGTCCTGTCCGACATCCACACCTTCGGCAAGCCGGACGGCGAGAACCCGCTGCGGCTGGTGCTCGGGGACGGGCTGATCAGCAACCCGTACCACGACCAGTGGCTGCAGCGCAGGCGCGCCCTGCACCCCATGTACGGCCGCCCCAGCCTGGCCGGCATGCGGCAGACGATGGCCGACGTGATCGCCGAGCACACCGGGCGCTGGCAGGGCCGCGAGCGCACGGAGCTGCGCGTCCACGAGGACATGCTGTCCTTCGCCCTCGACATCGTGTCCCGGTGCATGTTCAGCCGCTCCGGTGACTCGGTGGCCGCCGTCCTGACCCCGGGCACGATCTCGTTCCTGCTCGGCTTCGTCGAGCGCCGCCTGCAGATGCCGCTCTCCCTGCCGGTCGGCGTGCCGACCCGCCGCAACCGGACCTTCACCGCCACCATGCAGGGCCTGGACGACCTCGTCCACCGGATCATCCGGGAGCGCCGCCGCACCGGCGAGCGGCAGGGCGACCTGCTGGACATGCTGCTGGAGGCCAGGGTCGGCGACGCCGCCGAGCCGCTGACCGACGTCGAGGTCAGGGACGAGGTGCTCACCACCTTCGTCGCCGCGTACGAGACCACGGCCAGCGCGCTCACCTGGATTCTGTACCTGCTCGCCTGCTACCCGGACGTCCAGCAGAGCCTGCGCGAGGAGGTCCGCGCGGGCACCCCGGCCGACTCCCGGGAACGGCCGGGGAGCACGCTGATGGAGGGCGTCATCAACGAGGGGATGCGGCTCTTCCCGCCGTCCCCCACCATCCCCCGCCAGGTCCAGAAGGACGTGCGGATCGGCTCGTCCACGGTCCCCGCGGGATCGATGGTGATGCTCAACGTGGCCGCCATCCACCGGGATCCGGACGTGTGGGAGCGCCCCGACGAGTTCCTGCCGGAGCGCTTCCGGGGCGGCACCCCCGGCAAGGGGACCTTCCTGCCCTTCGGGGCCGGCGCCCACATGTGCATCGGCAAGGGCTTCGCCATGATGGAGATGAGCATGCTGCTCGCGAGCATCCTCGACACCTTCGAGATCTCCCAGCGGGACGCCACCGGCCCCGCCCCCAAGGCCATGCTCACCCTGCGCCCCCGCGAAGGCTTCGGGCTGACTCTCACCCGGATGTGACGGCACCCCGGCCGCCCGCCGCCGGGGCGGCGGCCGCCCCGTGCACGCCGTCCCGTGCACGCCGCCCCCGCACGCCCGCCGGAGTCGGCACGATTCCCGTCAGAGAGGTTCGTCCCCATGCGCGGCACGACGCGTTTCCACGCGGTGGTCAAGAACGTCCGCCCCCGCACACTCCTGGTCAGCCCGCTCTCCTACTGCGTGGGCGCGGCGGTCGCCGGCCACAGCCTCGACCTCACGGTGCTGCTCGGCGTCCTCTTCCACGTGCTCGCCCCGCTCGCCGCCAACGCCCACAACGCCGTGACCGACCTGGTGGAGGACGGCGAGAACGTCCCCGGCCGGCTCAAGCTGGTCGAGGCGGCCGGCGTCGGGCTGCTCCAGCGGGTCCTGTACGGCGGCCTCGCCGTCATGCTGCTGCTCGCGCTGCTGATCTCCTTCGCCCAGTCCCTGCTCTGGGTGTACGCCGTCTTCCTGGTGCTCGGCTACTCCTCCAAGCGGTTCCGCCTGAAGGGCCGTCCGGTCGTCGGCATGGCGGTCTTCTCGATGGCCGTCACCGAGCCGTTCATCGCCGGCGCGCTGCTCGGCGACTCCTGGTGGGAGCTCCCGCACTACGACTCCCTCCAACAGCCCGTCCTGCTGGCCGCGTTCCTGTTCTGCTGGTACTTCGCCAAGGGCATCATGAAGAACGTCCCCGACTACGCCGGGGACAAGGCCGCCGGGCTGCGCACCATCCCCGCGCTGCTGCCCTCGCAGCAGGCCGGCGCCTGGGTCGCGGCCGTCGCCACCACGCTGGTGTACGCCGCGTTCCCGCTGCTCGTGCTGGTCAGCGACCTGCCGAACCGGCTCGCCTACGTCGGCGTCATGGTCGTTCCGGCCGTGGCTAACATGGTCTCCATGGTCCGCGCCCGGACACCGATCGAGTACAACCTGGTCGGCCAGCGGGACATGTACGTGTCCGTGGTCTTTCTCGGCCTGCTGCTCTTCGGCGTGCGGCCATCGGTCGGGACGGCGCTCATCGGAGCGTTCGCCGTCGCGGTCATGGCCTGGGCGGACCTGTCCGGTTCGGACTCCCGGGTGAGCCACCACATCACCCGGGCCGAGCCGGAGGCGGGTGTTCCCAGTGGAGGAGGGCGTAACAGGTGACGACTGACCGCACGCAGGACGGCAAGGGTTCCGACGTGCACGGGATCTTCCAGAAGATCGCCGGCTACTACGACCGGATGAATTTCGTCATGACGCTCGGCCGTCATGAGAAGTGGTGCCGGGAGGTGGCCGCGCGCGTCGCGCCCGCCCGCGGCGGACAGCTGCTGGACCTGGCCACCGGCACCGGCGTGATCGCCCTGGAGGCCGCCCGCCGGTACCCCACCGTCACGGTGACCGGCGCCGACTTCTCCGCGGAGATGCTGCGCCGCGCGAAGGCCAAACCCGGTGCCGACGCGGTGCGTTGGCAGCACGCGGACGCCACCGACCTGCCGTTCGAGGACGAGTCCTTCGACGGCATCACCGAGGGCTACCTGCTGCGCAACGTCGCCGACCTGCCCGCCGTGCTCCGCGAGCAGCACCGCGTTCTCAAGCCCGGCGGCCGCGTCGTGATCCTCGAAACCTGCCCGCCGAGCGGCCTGGTGGAGCCCGTCGTGAAGTGGGGCATGCGCGTCATCGTCCCGCTGCTCGGGCAGGTCGTGGCGCGCGACCGGAAGTCGTACACCTACCTGGAGTCCAGCACCCGCGCCTTCGAGACGCCGCAGAGCATCGCCGTCGTGCTGCGCGGGCTCGGGTTCCGGGACATCGGATGGCGCAAGAAGTTCTTCGGAACGAACGTCATCCTGTGGGCCACCAAGGCGAATTGACGGCGAAGGGGCGGGCGGGTGTCGTGGTGAACTTAGGGGGAGAACTGGTGAGTAGGCCCGTGACGGACAGCCACGCGAGCGTGCCGCACATAGCGCACGCCAGGAGGGCACTCGAGTCCTGGGCGTCCGAGCACCCCGACCGCCCCGGCTTCGTCGGGACCGACGGCACGGGGCTGACCTGGGCGCAGATCGCCGCCTCCACGCGGACCCTGGCCGACCGCCTGGAGCGGGCCGGGGTCGGCGCGGGCGACCGGGTCGCCGTCATGGCGGGCCGCTCGCGCTACGGGCTCAGCAGCCTGCTGGCGATCTGGGCCAACGGCTCCTCGGCGGTGCTGCTCGACGAACGGCACCCGGCCGAGCGGCTGCGCTGGATCGTCGCGGACGCCGGGTGCAAGGTGCTCGTGACCTCCGAGCCCGACGACGCCGACCTCGGCCTCGCGCTGATCGGGACGGACGGCACGGAGGGCGCCGGCGCCGCGCCGGCCACCGACCTCGGGTGGGACGACTGGGCGGACACCGAGCGCCAGGCCGAGGCGTACGTCGTCTACACCTCGGGCACCACCGGCCGCCCCAAGGGCGTCCGGGTCGGCTCCGCCGCCCTGGGCAACCTCCTCGCCGAGGCCGCGACGCTCGGCTTCCGGCCCGGCAGCCGCGCCGTCGTGGCCGTCTCCCCGGGCTTCGACGGCTGGCTGTGGTCGGTGCTCACCCCCTTCGTCAACGGCGTCACCTGCGTCGCCGTCGACCCCGCGCTCGGCAACCTCGAACAGGCCCTGGCCGCACGGGAGATCGACAACCTCTGCCTGACCCCCTCGCTGTACGCCGCGCTCACCGAACTGCCCAGGGCCGAGGTCGCCGTGGTCGCCGGCGAGCGCTGCCCGGACGCCCTGGTCGACCGCCTGCGGGGGGCGGCCGACCGGGTGCTCAACGTGTACGGCCCGACCGAGGGCACCATCGCCGCCACCGTGGCCGACACCGCCCGCGGGGACGACCCCCGCACCATCGGCCGCCCGCTCGCCGGCTACACCGTCACCGTCGTCGACGCCGACCTGAACGAGCTCCCGGCCGGCGAGGCCGGCGAGCTGCTGATCGGCGGCGCCGGCGTCGCCCTCGGGTACGTCGACCCGCGCGCGCCCGGCGCCGAGCGCTTCGTCGAGCGCGGCGGCGCCCGGTACTTCCGCACCGGCGACCACGGGACGCTGCGCCCGGACGGACAGCTGAGCATCCTCGGCCGGGCCGACAACCAGGTCAAGATCGGCGGCTTCCGGATCGAGCTCGAGGAGCTGGAGAACATCGCCGGCGAGGAGCCCGGCATCGAGGGCGCGGTCGCCTACACCCGCGGCGAGCCGGCCACCCTGGCCATCGGCCTGCAGACCGCCGCCGGCCGGCCGCTCGACGAGGAACTGCGCGCCCGGCTCGCCGCCCGGTTCGCCGCCCGGCTGCCGCGCCAGCTCTGCCCCGCCCTGCTGCACCGGATCGCCGACATCCCGCTGGAGCCGACCGGCAAGGTCGCCCGGCACGCGGTGGCCGCGCTCGGCGAGGCCGCGCAGGCCGAACAGGACGAGCGGGCGGTGCGGGCCGCCGCGGGCGGGTCGGACGGTCCCGGCCGGGACGACCACGTCCTCGGCAGCGTCCTCGCGGCCTGGGGCGGCGCCTTCGGGCACGCCGTCGACCAGGACGCCGACTTCTTCGACATCGGCGGGCACTCCCTGCTCGCCGCCCAACTGGCCTCCCGCATCGAGACCGACCTCGGGGTGACCGTCACCATCAACGACGTCCTCACCGCCCGGACCCCCGGCGCACTCGCCCGGCGGATCGACGAAACGAGGGCGGCGTGAGCTACCTGCGCTCCTTCGCCCCCGCGGGCGAGGCCGCCGCCACGACCGTCGCGGTCTTCCCGCAGGCCGGCGCCGGCTGCCTGCGGCTGCGCGCGACCGCCCGGGAGATGCCCCCCGGTACCCACCTGATCGGCGTCCAACTCCCCGGTCGTGAGGACCGGTTGGAGGACCGGCCGGCCGCCGGCCTGGCCGAGGTGGTCGACCGCGTCGCCGCCGAACTGCGCGACGGCGCGCGGCGCGGCCCGCTGGTCCTGCTCGGCGTCAGCCTCGGCGCGCTCATCGCCTACGAGGTGGCGCGCCGGCTCGAAGCCGCCGGCACCGCGGCCCGCGCCCTGGTCGTCGTCGCGGCCCGGTCGCCCGAGCACTGGCGCACCTTCCCCGCCGCGAACCCGCCCGAGGACGAACTGGCCGCCCTGCTCCACCCGGCCGTCCGCGACACCGAACTCGCCCGGTACGCCGTCGACGCGCTGCGCGCGGACCTGCGGCTGATGGCCGGCTACCGGGACCCGGCCGAACCGCTGACCGGCACCCCGCTGCGCTCCGTCTCCGGACTGCGCGACACGGTCGTCACCGCCGAGCAGATGGCCCGGTGGCGCGAGCGGGCCGCCGACTACCGAGGACACCACGTGATCGACGCGGACCACCACGCGTTCATGGCGCCCGACACCCTGCTCCGGGCCCTCCCGGACGACGACCTGACCCGGCAGGCGGTGCGCGGATGACCGAGCAGCGTACGGCACCGGGCGGGACGGCGCCCGACCTGTTCGAGCCGGGGCTCTTCGCGGGCACCGGCTTCTACGAGCGCTTCGCCTGGTACCGGGCGAACGACCCCGTCTCCTGGCAGCACCCCGCCGGGGAGCCGGAGGGGTTCTGGAGCGTCACCCGCTACCACGACGTCGTCGCGGTGCACCGCGACACCACCCGGATGAGCTCCACCGGGGGCATGCGGCTCGGCTCCACCGAGCGCGCCGTCAGCGCCGTCGCGAACAAGATGCTGATCGTCGCCGACCCGCCCGACCACACCCGGATGAAGCGCGTGCTCATCCAGCCGTTCTCGAACGACGTGCTGTCCCGCGCCGAGCAGTACGTCGAGCAGGTCGTCGCCGACGTCGTCGAGACGGCCGTCCGCCGGCCCGGCCCGGACCTGATCGCGCAGCTCGAACGGATCCCGACCGACGTCATCTGCGCCATCATGGGCCTGCCCCGCGCCGACTGGGAGTGGATCGGCCGCAAGACCACCGACGCCTTCGAATCCCCCTCCGAGGTGCAGCGGATCACGGCGAACGGCGAGATCTTCAAGTACTTCAGCGACCTGGTGCGCGAGAACCGCCGCACGGGCGCCAACGCGTTCGTCAGCGGCCTCACCGCGCAGGACACCGGCGGCGCGCGGCTGACCGACGAGGAACTGGTCTTCAACTTCAGCGGCATCCTCGCCGGCGGCAACGAGACGACCCGGTTCACCCTGGCCGCACTCACCCTCCAACTCGTCGAGCAACCGGACCAGTTGGCGCGCGTCCTGAGCGGGGAGGCCGATCCGGCCGTCGCCACCGAGGAGGCGCTGCGCTGGTCCGTGCCCGGCATGCACGTCATGCGCACCGCCACCGAGGCGCTGCGCGTCGGCGGCGTCGAGGTCGAACCCGGCCAGCGCGTGGTCACCTGGATCGGCTCGGCCAACCGCGACGAGGAGGTGTTCGCCGAGCCGGACACCTTCGACGTCGGCCGCACCGAGAACCGCCACCTGAGCTTCGGCGCGGGCCGCCACATGTGCCTGGGCAGCCGGCTCGCGCGGCTGGAGGTCGCCGCGTACCTGCGGACCCTGCGCCGCCTGGTGCGCGCGATGACCCTGGAGGGCGAACCGCGCTACAACGGGTCGAACTTCACCTGGGGCCTCAACGAACTGCCGGTGGTGCTGCACGCATGACATCCGACCTCTCTCCGGTGCGCGCCGTGACCCTCTGCCTCCCCGACGAGGCGTTCCCGGGCGGCCGGGCCGACACCGTCGACACCGCGGCCATCGGCCGGTACGGCGAGCAGGCGCTGGCGATCGCCGGGGAACTCGCCGCCGCCGGGTACGAGGTGCAGACCGTGCGCCTGTCCGCCCCGGCGCTCGACGGGCCGCTCGGCCCCGACCGGCTCCGCGCCCGGGCCGCCGCGCTCACCGAGGCCTGCCGGCGCTCCGGCGTCGGCAGCGCCTCGCTCGGGGCCCTGCGGCCGTCCGCGCTGGCCGGGGTGACGCCCGCGGAGGTCGCGGAGGTGCTGGTCGCGCACCCGCTGCTGTTCCTCGCCGTCCTGGTCGCCGAGGACGGCCGGGTGGACCACGCCGCCGTCGCCTTCGGCGCGGCCGTGGTGCGCGAGCTGGCGAACCGCGACGGGGAGGCCAACTTCCGGTTCGCCGCCGTCGCCCACCTCGGCCCCAACGCCCCGCTGTTCCCCGGCTCGTACGGCGACGGCGGCGCCGCCGGGGTGAGCGTGGGGCTCCAGTCGGCGGGCCCGCTGCTGGCCCGGGCGCGGGCGGCCGGCGGGCCCGACCCGGTGGCCGCGACGGAGCTCACCAGGAGCTGCCTGGACGGGCAACTCGCCCCGCTGGCTGCCCTGTTGCGGCCCGCCTGCGAGCGCCGGGGTCTGCTGTTCCACGGCTTCGACCCGTCCCCGGCCTGCGCCCCGGACGCCAGCATCGCGGAGTTCCTGGAGGCGGTCGGCGGCATCCGCTTCGGCGCCCCCGGGACGGTGGCGGCCTGCGCCGCGGTCACGGCGGGCATCCGCTCGGTCGGCCAACCCACGGTCGGCTACGCGGGGTTGATGCTCCCCGTCCTGGAGGACCGGGTGCTCGCGCTGGCCTGGCAGGAGGGGCGCATCGACACCGACTCGGTGCTCGCGTACTCCTCGGTCTGCGGCGCCGGGCTGGACACCGTCCCGCTGCCGGCGACCACCGGTGACGACGAACTCGCCGCCGTCATCGGGGACATGGCGGCCCTGTCGGCCCGCTGGGAGAAGCCGCTGTCCGCCCGGCTGATGCTCGCACCGCCCGACGCCGACCCGCGCCGCACGCAGTTCCGGGCCGAGCAGATCATCAACATCGAGTACCCGGGCGGATAGCACTGCGGGGGACCGCCGGGCACCCCGGCGATCCCCCGCAGCACGCTTTTCAGGCCCGGTCGCCCGCCGGGCCGACGGTGAACAGGCTGCGGAAGTACGCGGGGTCCACGCCCTCGTCCACCATCCGCCCCTCGGCCTCCACCCAGGCGTGCGCGCCGAACGGCGGCCGGGCCCGGACGCCCACCACCCAGGTCGGCCAGGTGCCGCGGGCCCGGCAGAGCAGGATCGTCGCCAGCGAGCGCGGCAGGCAGCCCTCGAAGGCCGCGCAGCGCAGGCTGACCGTGACGACGGCGTTGCGGGCCGCCTCGGCCTCGGCGTAGGTCGCCGGGCGGGCGCCCTTGCTCAGCCTGGTCAGGAGGACGCGGATCCGGGCGGGCGGCTTGCGCGCGAGCAGCCGGGCCACGCCCACGGCCGTGCGGGCGGCGAGCTTGCGGCCGAGGGTGAGCCGCGTCGCGGCCCGGGCGGGGACCACCGAGTTGCTCACGCGGTCACCACCTTGAGCGCCGCGAGCTTGGCGACCAGCCGTTCGACGTCCTGCCGGGCCTGGTCCAGTCCGACGGCGAAGGCGGCCGTCAGCCGCTCGGCGGCCTGCTCGACGGTGCTGCCGTCCGCCAGCGCCCGGAACGCCGTGGCGGCGGTCCCGTTGAGCTGGTAGTACCGGCCGTCGCGGCCGTCCAGCAGCACGATGCCGTACTCGGTGTCGGCGGTGGACACGTCGGGGTGAAGGGTGAGGGCCATGCCGGTCTCTCTCGTCGTGGTCGGGCGCGGTGCGGCGGGCCGGCGGCAGCCGGCGGGGGAGGTGCTCAGGCGAGCCGGTCCCTGGCCCACAGCTCGACGCTCAGGGCGGCGAGCATCCGCACCCCGTGCGTGGTGGCCGTGTACGGGCGGCGGCTCAGCTCGCGCAGCGGGGCCGGGTCGACCAGCCCCAGCTCCGCCAGCCGGGAGGTCTGCCAGAGCGAGTCGAGTTCGAGCCGGTGCTTGGCGAAGCCCTCGGCGGCGATCATCGAGCCGTCCGCCTTGGTGCGCCGCTCCAGCATCCGCGGCGGCAGCACGCCGACCATGGCCCGCTTGATCAGCGGCTTCAACTCCCAGGGAGTGGCGCGGTCCTCCGGCCGGGCCGCGAGGCAGGCCGCGACCACCCGGTCGTCCAGGAACGGCGAGGAGCCCTGGTAGCCCGGCTGGGCGGACAGCTGGTGCATCGACCGGATCAGCAGCCCGGTGTCCTGGATCGTGACCAGGTCGCGGTGCCGACCGCGGCCGGGGTCGAGCGGCCGGGCCTGCTCGGCGGCGGCGCGCAGTTCGGCGAGGGCGGACTCCCTGGCCTCGGGGGTCAGCCAGTCGGGGAGGCCCATCGGGGCGTCCCAGTCGAAGACGTTGTTGCGGCGCCGGGCCCGGCCCGAGGCGAGCGCGTCCACCTCGGCCGTGAGCCAGGAGCGGTAGGAGCTGCCGTCCAGGAGGGTGCGCAGCGAGGCCCCGACGTCCATCCGGCTCAGTAGCCGGATGGTCCGCAGCCGCCGCAGGGCCTCCAGCGGCTGTCGGCGCAGCAGGCCGTGGTAGTAGGCGAAGGTGCCGGTCAGCATCTGGTCGCCGCCCAGGCCGTCCAGGTGCAGGGTGGAGCCGTGGCCGGTGGCGAGCTCGCGGGTGGCGTGCAGCCGGGGCGCGCTCAGCAGGGCGAGGTTGGGCTCGTCGGTGACCGCCCTGATGCCGGCCAGGCCTTCGAAGTTGCCGGGTATCTGGTGGCTGCCGAAGACGACGTGCCGGAGGTGGGGGAGTTCGGCGGCGGCGGTCTCGGCCCAGTACAGGTCGTCGTCGGCCTGGTCGTCGTTGGCCATGGTGAACCCGACGACCGGGGTCTCCTGCGCGGCCAGCGCGAGCAGGGAGGTGGAGTCGAGGCCGCCGGAGAAGTCGCCGGTCAGCCGGGTGGTCACGGCGAGCCGCGCGTCGACGGCACCGGTCAGCTCGGCGCGCAGCGCCGTCGCCGCGTCGTCGAGGGGCAGCTCGGGCCGCGGCGGCCGCCACCAGGTGTGCACCGAGGCGCCCCGGCCGTCGGCGGGCACCGACAGCCAGCTGCCGGGCGGTACGGTGTCGACGCCCCGCCAGACCGAGCGCTCGGACAGCGGGTGCGGCAGCGGTGCGAGCAGGCGCAGGGCGAGGACGCCCAAGTCGGCCTCGGAGCCGGTGAGTCGGGCCAGCAGGTCGGCCCGGTCGGCGGCGAGGGTGAGCCCGTCGAGGCGGGTGTGGCAGATCCGGCGCAGCCCGGAGGCGGTGCCCTGGATCCGCAGCCGTCCGCCCACCGAGGCGATCAGGTGGTAGCTGCCCGACCAGCGCAGCGACAGCTCGTCCAGCTGGGCCGGGTCGGTGATGCGGCGGGCCTGGGCGTCCAGGTCGGCCTGGGTGGCGGAGCAGATGCCCGCGACGGCGAGCAGGGTGTCCCCGGCCTCGGCCGTCAGGAACTGTCCGGGGACGATCCGGCCGGCCAGGAACGGCCGGCCGGATCGGTGCGACATGAGTGGGGTGGCATCCGGGGGGAGCCGGTCGGCAGCGGTGGCCGCGCTCTGTTGGTCCGGAAGGACCACGAAGTACTGCTCACCGAAATCCACCGGACCATCTCCCCCTCAACGGATCAGCGTGCCACCCTCACCCACGGCGCGGACCTACCACCAGCTGGTGTGCAGGGTCGGGAAGAACGGCTCGGCGCCGTGAAGGCCGAGCGCGCCGGTGTCCTCGGCGAAGGAACCGGCCTCGAAGACCTCGGGGGTCTCGTAGGCCTGGAGCTCCAGAGTCTCCACGGAGGTGTTCTCCATGACAATCTCCTTCCTCGTTGTGCGGAACACGTCAGGGCGGGACAGAGCGCTCGGAGAGCGTTCCTTGTCCGCGGGGATCGGCACTCGCGCCGGCCTGCGCCGGAACGGAACGGGGCGGCATCGACCCGATGTGCCCCGTACTGCCCGACCAGAACCGATGACTGACGTCGTGTCAGTCGATGGGAATTGCCTGGAGGACCGTGATCCACACCCCGTGACGGTCTCCCTGACGCAGTCCAGGACACTACCTACGCGATCTGTGCCGGGCAACCATCGGTCATGCCGGGCGAACCGGGGCGAAGCACGATCGGGAGGCGGGGGGCGGGAGGTCGCCCGGTGTCGCTGGCCGTTCGTGCAAATGCCCTGGTGAAAGCGATCTTGACGGTGCGTCGGACGGGATTTCGGGGCCGGATCCGCGTCGTCCGCGGGCGCGCGCCGGGCGGATCGGTCGACGCCGGGCGTCAACTTGCTGCGAAGACGAAGTGCCCGGCGTCAACTTGCTGTCGAGGTCGTAACGTTGACCGAGGCATGACGCTGAGTATCCACTACCAGCACGTTCTGGATTCGAGAGAGAGGGGCGGCCCATGCCGCTCGAACCGTCCATCAGCGACTTCTCCTACGACCTCAAGGAGCACTGGATCGGTGGCGCCTGGGCCACCTCGATCGCTCCGGCGGCCGACCGGGTGTTCAACCCGGCGGACGGCGGCGTCCTGGGCAGCGTCCCCCGGGGCGGCGCGGCGGACGCGCAGGCCGCGCTCGCCGCGGCGGCGGCGGCCCTGCCCGGCTGGATGGCGACGCCGCTCGGGGAGCGGTCGGCGGCCGTCCGGAGCTGGCTGGGCCTGGTCGAGGCCGACGCGGCGTTCCTCGCCGAGCTGGTCTCCCGGGAGGTGGGCACGCCGGTCGGCCTCAGCCGCATGGTGCAGGTGGGGCTGGCGCTCGACGTCGCCCGGGCGGCTCTGGACGCGGTGTCCGTCCTGGACGACCAGCGGCGCGGCAACTCCGTGATCCGCCGGGTCCCGGCCGGGGTGGTGGCGGCGATCATCCCCTGGAACGTGCCGTTGATCCTCACCCTGCAGAAGGTCGTGCCGGCGCTGCTGGCCGGCTGCGCGGTCGTGGTCAAGCCCAGCGAGCTGACGCCCCTGCACGCCGCGTACCTGGCGCGGCTGGCCGAGCGCAGCGAGCTGCCGGCGGGCGTGCTCAACATCGTCTTCGGCGACGGGCTCGGCGTCGGCGCGGCGCTGGCCTCCTCGCCGCTGACCGACCTGGTGTCGTTCACCGGTTCGGTGCGGGCGGGCCGTTCGGTGGCGGCGGCGGCCGCGGCCAACCTGACCCGGGTGCACCTGGAGCTCGGCGGCAAGAGCGCCTCCCTGGTGCTCGACGACGCCGACCTGACCCGGGCGGTGACGGCCTCCGTCGACCAGGCGATGTTCAACAGCGGCCAGGCGTGCCTGCAGTGGAGCCGGCTGGTCGTGCCGCGCGACCGGGTCGCCGAGGCGGAGGAGCTGGTGCGGACCCTCACCGCCGGGTACGTGGTGGGCGATCCGGCCGCGCCGGGCACCGACCTGGGCCCGCTGATCACCGCGGAGGCCAAGGCCCGGGTGGTGGCGGCCTGCGAGCGCGGGCTGGCCCAGGGCGCCCGCGCGGTGGTCCCGTACCGCGAGCTGGGCGGCCAGTTCGTGGCGCCGGTGGTGTTCGGCGACGTCACGGAGGACATGGACCTGGCGCAGGAGGAGATCTTCGGCCCGGTCGTGTCGATCATGGCCCACGACGGGGACGAGGACGCCGTCCGGCTGGCCAACTCCACCCGCTACGGGCTGCACGGCTCCGTCTGGTCGGCCGACGACGAGCGGGCCGGCGCGGTGGCGCGCCGGGTGCGGTCGGGCCAGCTGGAGGTCAACGGCGGCCCGATGAACCCGGCCGCCCCCTTCGGCGGCTTCGGCCACTCCGGCATCGGCCGCGAGTGCGGCGCCGAGGGCATCGACGCGTTCTGCGAGCTGCAGGCCCTGCACTACCCGGTGGAGGGCGGCCGCGCCATCCGTGCCCGGGGCTGACCCGGGCCCGCCCGTCCCCCCTCTGCTTGGTCGCGTGTTCGACGGACCCGGCGCCACCCGGCGCCGGGTCCTTTTCCTTGTCGATTCCGTGGACGACGCATCCGTCCAGGTGATCTTGGTGCCCGCCCGGCGCCGGGTCGGTGTAGGTTCCCGATTGGCCGGAATTCGCGGGCGCTTCGGAATGCCTTCACCTCCGGTATTCCGGCAGGCGTTCGAGTGTCGGTGAATTCGGCATTACGGGCGGCCTGGAATTGTGGCAGGAAGTGACGAAAGTGATTCCCGCGCCTCGGAATCGAACGTCCTTTCAGTGGTGAACGTCTTTTCGAAGGGGAATCGGACGCGTGGATGCGAGGGCCGCGACGGTGGGAACCGGGTTGGTGAGCTTGTCGGTTGATCGCATCTCCGCAGTTCCGGGCCCTCGCGTCGGCGGGCGCCGGCAGCCCCGGCGGAATTCGGATCCCCGCCGCGCCGTCGCGCCGGGCAAAAGGTGGGGTTGCGAATGATCGGCCCCCCGATTCACAGTTCTGCTGCCTGCGCTCGCCCGTGCTGATCGACGACTGGACGTGATGGAACGGTATGACCGATTCGGAAGCTGTCGCGATCGTCGGATTCTCCTGCCGGGTCGCCGGAGCCGACACTCCGGACGCATTCTGGGAACTCCTGCGCACCGGCGTCGACGCCGTCCGGGAATTCCCCGCCGACCGCCGCACGGCGACCGCGCCGGAGCACCCGGAGCGCCCGGCCGCCGCCGCGCCGCACCCGCCCCGGCGCGGCGGGTACCTGGACCAGGTCGACCGCTTCGACCCGGAGTTCTTCGGCATCGCCCCCGGCGAGGCCGCGCTGATGGACCCCCAGCAGCGGCTCATGCTCGAACTGAGTTGGGAGGCCCTGGAACACGCCGGCATCCCGGCGCACGGCCTGAGCGGCGGCCCGGTCGGCGTGTTCGCCGGAGCGATCTGGGACGACTACGCCGCGCTGCTGCGCCGGGCGGGCGTCGCGGCCGGGTCGCGCCAGGTGACCGGCCTGCACCGCAGCATGATCGCCAACCGGGTCTCCTACGCGCTCGGCCTGCGCGGCCCCAGCATGACGGTCGACGCGGCCCAGGCGTCCTCGCTGGTCGCCGTGCACGTCGCCTGCGAGAGCCTGCGGCGCGGCGAGTCCGCACTCGCCCTGGCCGGCGGCGTCAACCTCGACCTGCTGGCCGACGCCCCGGGCGACGCGGGCAAGCTCGGCGGCCTCTCCCCGGACGGGCGCTGCTTCACCTTCGACGCCCGCGCCAACGGCTACGTGCGCGGCGAGGGCGGCGCGGTCGTCGTGCTCAAGCCGCTGGCCCGCGCGCTCGCCGACGGCGACACCGTGCACTGCGTGGTGGCGGGCAGCGCGATGAACCACGACGGCGGCGGCGCGGCGCTCACCACGCCCGAGGCCGCGGCCCAGGAGCAGGTGATCCGCGCGGCCCACCGCCGGGCCGGGTTCCGCCCGGCCGACGTGCAGTACGTCGAACTGCACGGCACCGGCACCCCGGTGGGCGACCCGGTGGAGGCCGCCGCCCTCGGCGCCGCCCTCCGTACGGCTCCGGGCACCTCGCCGGCCACCCGCCGCCCGGCCGGCGCGCCGCTGCGGGTCGGCTCGGTGAAGACCAACCTCGGGCACCTGGAGGGCGCGGCCGGCATCGTCGGCCTGGTCAAGACCGTCCTCGCGATCCGCCACCGGGAGCTGCCGCGCAGCCTCCACTTCGCGACCCCGAACCCCCGCATCCCGCTGGCGGAGCTGGGCCTGCGCGTCCAGGACACGACCGGCCCCTGGCCACGGCCCGAACGGCGACTGGTCGCCGGCGTGAGCTCCTTCGGCATGGGCGGCACCAACTGCCATGTGGTGCTGGCGGAACGGCCGCCCGCACAGGGCCCGGCCGAGCCACCCGCCGCCGAGCCCGGGGCCCTCCTCCCCGTCCCGCTCTCCGGTACCACGCCCGAGGCGGTGGCCGCCCAGGCCGACCGCCTGCACGCCCACCTGCTGCGCCACCCCGACGCCGAGCCGGCGCGGCTCGGCTGGTCGGCCGCCACCACCCGCAGCCACCTGCCCGCCCGCGCCGTCGTCCTCGCCGCCGACCGCGCCGAACTGCTGGCCGGCCTGGACGCGTTACGCACCCACGGCGCCGCCCCCGGCGTGGTCACCGGCCGGGTCAGGGCCGGCCGCACCGCCTTCCTGTTCACCGGCCAGGGCAGCCAGCGCCCCGGCCTCGGCCGCGAACTGCACGCCCGCTTCCCCGTGTTCGCCGAAGCCTTCGACGAGGCCTGCCACCACCTCGACCCGCGGCTGCCGCGCCCGCTGCGCGAGGTGCTGTTCGCGCCCGAGGGCAGCGCGACGGCGGAGCTCGTCCACCGCACCGAGTTCACCCAGCCCGCCCTGTTCGCCCTCGGGACGGCGCTGCACCGGCTGCTGGCGCACTGGGGAGTCGTCCCCGACCTGCTGCTCGGCCACTCGGTCGGCGAGCTCACGGCCGCCCACGCGGCCGGCGTCCTCGACCTGCCAGACGCCTGCGCGCTGGTCGCCGCCCGGGGCCGACTGATGCAGCAACTGCCCACCGGCGGCGCGATGCTGGCGGTCCGCCTCGGCGAGGCGCAGGTCGCCGAGGCGCTGACCGGCCTCGGCGCGCGGGTCTCGATCGCGGCCGTCAACGGGCCCGCCGCCACCGTCGTCTCCGGCGACGAGGAGGCCGTGCTCGCCCTCGCCGAGCAGTGGCGGGCGCAGGGCCGCAAGGTCCGGCGGCTGAACGTCGGCCACGCCTTCCACTCCCCGCGCACGGAGCCGATGCTCGACGCCTTCGCGCAGGTCGCGCGCGGGCTCGCCTTCCACCCGCCGGCCACGCCCGTGGTGTCCAACCTGACCGGCCGCACGGCCACCGCCGAGGAGCTGTGCTCGCCCGACTACTGGGTGCGGCAGGCGCGCGAGGCCGTGCGCTACGCGGACGGCGTCCGGCGGCTGCACGAGGCCGGCGCGACCGTCCTGGTCGACCTCGGGCCGGACGGCAGCCTCTCCGCCCTGGCCCGCGAGTGCCCGGTGCCCGAGGGCGGCGAGGCCTTCGCCGCCGTCGCCACCCTGCGGGCCGGCCGGCCGGAGGCCGACGCCCTCGCCGAGACGGCCGCCCGGCTGCACACCCTGGGCGCCGCGCTCGACTGGACGGCCCTGTTCCCGGCCGGCGCGCGGCGCCGGGTCGACCTGCCCACCTACGCGTTCCGGCGCACCCGGCACTGGCTGCGCGCCGCCGCCCCCGAGGACGCCCCGGTCGTCGGGGGCGTCGAGCAGGACTCGCCGCTGGCCCGCCGGATCGCCGGGCTCCCGGAGGCCGACCGGCAGCGCGTCGTCCTGGACCTGGTCCGCTCGCACGCGGCCGCCGTTCTCGGCCACGCCACCCGGGACGCCGTCCGCCCCGGCCTCGCCTACCGGGAGTCGGGCCTCGACTCGGCCGCCACCGTCGAACTCCTCCAGCGGCTCTCCGGCGCGACCGGCCTCGACCTGCCCGCGAGCGCCGCCTACGACCACCCGACGCCCGCCGACCTCGCCCGCCACCTGGCCGCCCTCGCCCTGGCCCGACCCGTACCGGAACAGCCCGCCGAGCCGTCCCCGGCGGCCGCCCGCCCGGACGACGACCCGATCGCCGTGGTGGCGATGGCCTGCCGCTTCCCCGGCGGCGCCGACACCCCCGAGCAGCTGTGGCGCCTGGCCGCCGAAGGCGTGGACGCCATCGGACCGTTCCCCCGGGACCGCGGCTGGGACCTCGACCGGCTGCACCACCCGGACCCGGACCGGCCCGGCACCACCTACGTGCGCGAGGGCGGATTCCTCGACGGCGCGGGCGAGTTCGACGCCGAGTTCTTCGGCATCAGCCCGCGCGAGGCGCTGGCCATGGACCCGCAGCAGCGCCTGCTGCTGGAGACCTCCTGGGAGGCCCTGGAACGCGCCGGGCTCGACCCCGCCGGGCTGCGCGGCGACCGGGTCGGCGTGTTCGTCGGCGCCACCGCCCAGGACTACGGCCCGCGCATGCACCAGCCCGTCGACGGCCTGGACGGCTACCTGCTCACCGGCACCACCCCGAGCGTCGCCTCCGGCCGGATCGCCTACGCGCTCGGCCTCGAAGGCCCCGCCGTCACCGTCGACACCGCCTGCTCCTCCTCCCTCGTCGCGGTGCACCTGGCCGCCCGGGCGCTGCGCGCCGGCGAGTGCGCGCTGGCCCTCGCGGGCGGCGCCACCGTGCTCGCCGAGCCCGGCATGTTCGTCGAGTTCGCCCGGCAGCGCGGCCTCGCCCCGGACGGGCGCTGCAAGCCGTTCTCCGCCGACGCGGACGGCACGGCGTGGGCCGAGGGCGTCGGCGTGGTCCTGCTGGAACGGCTCTCGGACGCCAGGCGCCTCGGCCACCCGGTGCTGGCCCTGCTCGCCGGATCCGCCGTCAACCAGGACGGCGCCAGCAACGGCCTCAGCGCCCCCAACGGGGCGGCGCAGCAGCGGGTGATCCGGCAGGCGCTCGGCGCCGCCGGGCTGGCGCCCGGGGACGTCGACGTGGTCGAGGCCCACGGCACCGGAACCGCCCTCGGCGACCCGGTCGAGGCGCACGCCCTGCTCGCCGTCTACGGCCGCGACCGCGCCCCCGAACACCCGCTGCTGCTCGGCTCGGTGAAGTCCAACATCGGCCACACCCAGGCCGCGGCCGGGATCGCCGGGCTGATCAAGACCGTCCTCGCGATCCGGCACGCGCTGGTGCCCGCCACCCTGCACCTGCGCGAGCCCTCGCCGAAGGTCCGCTGGGCGGACGGCGCGCTCACCGTGCCGGCCGCCGCCACCCCGTGGCCCTCGCCCGGCGGCCCCGCGCGGCCCCGGCGGGCCGGCGTCTCCTCGTTCGGCATCAGCGGCACCAACGCGCACGTCATCGTCGAGCAGGCGCCGGGCGAGGCGGTGGACGGCGATGCGCCCGGGCGGCCGGACGTGCCCGTGCGGTCGGACGTCCCTGTGCCGCTCACCGTCTCCGGCCGCACCGGGGCCGCCCTGCGCGCCCAGGCCGACCGGCTGGCCCGGCACCTCGCGGCCCGGTCCGAGGGGGCGGGCGTCGACCCGACCGCGCTCGGCCACGCCCTGCTGCGCGGCCGCACCAGGTTCGACCACACCGCCGTCGTCCTCGCCCGCACCGGCGCCGAGGCGCTGCGCGGGCTGACCGCGCTCGCCCACGGCGAGCCGGCCGACAACCTCGTCCTGGCCCAGTCCGCCGCCCGCGGCGCGACCGCCCTGGTGTTCCCCGGCCAGGGCTCGCAGTGGCCCGGCATGGCCGTCGAACTCCTCGACACCGCACCGGTGTTCGCGGCCGAGCTGGACGCCTGCGCGGCCGCCCTCGCCCGCTGGACGGGCTGGTCGTTGCACGACGTCCTGCACGGCCGGCCGGGCGCGCCCGACCTCACCCGGGTCGACGTCGTCCAGCCCGTGCTGTTCGCCGTCATGGTCGCGCTCGCCGGGCTGTGGCGGTCCGTCGGCGTCGAGCCGAGCGCCGTCGTCGGCCACTCGCAGGGCGAGATCGCCGCCGCCCACGTCGCGGGCGTGCTCACCCTGGACGACGCCGCCAAGGTCGTCGCCCTGCGCAGCCGCGCCCTGCTCGACCTGGCCGGCACCGGCGGCATGGTCTCCGTGCCGCTGCCCGCCGAGGCGGTCGGCGCCCTCCTCGCGCCCTGGCCCGGCCGGCTCGGCATCGCCGCCCGCAACGGCCCCGCCACCACCGTCGTCTCCGGCGACGACGACGCCCTCGACGCGCTCCTCGCCGAGTGCGCACGGACCGGCGTGCGCGCCCGCCGGATCCCGGTGGACTACGCCTCGCACTCGGCGCACGTCGAGTCGCTGCGCGAACCGCTGCTCGCCGCGCTCGCCGACCTCGCGCCCCGGGCCGCGCACACCGCCTTCTACTCGACCGTCACCGGCGGGCTGCTGGCCGACACCACCGCGCTCGACGCCGACTACTGGTACCGCAACCTGCGCCAGGAGGTCCGCTTCGAGCCCGCCGTGCGAGCGCTGCACGCGGACGGCCACCGGCTGTTCGTCGAGGCGAGCCCGCACCCCGTCCTCAGGATGGGCACCCAGGAGACCCTGGACGCCTGCGGCGACCAGGACGGAGCCGGCGGCGCCGGTGGCACGGCCATCGGCACCCTGCGGCGCGACCACGGCGGTCAGGGCCAGTTCCTCGCCGCCGTCGCCGAGGCGATCGTCCACGGCGCGGAGCCCGACCCCGACGCGCTGCTCCCCGGCGGCCCCCGGCAGGTCGACCTGCCCACCTACGCCTTCCAGCGCCGCCGCTACTGGCTGACCGCCGGGCCCGCGCAGACCCGCCCCGCCGACCTCGGCCTCGACGCCGTCGACCACCCGCTGCTCGGCGCCGTCACCACCACCCCGGACGGCACCACCCTGCTCACCGGCCGCCTCGCCGCCGACACCCGGCCCTGGCTGCCCGACCACGCCGTCACCGGCACCGTCGTGCTGCCCGGCACGGCCTTCCTCGACCTGGCGCTCCGGGCCGGCGCGCTCACCGGCTGCCCGCACGTCGAGGAACTGACCCTGGAGGCCCCGCTGGTGCTGCCCGGCACCGGGCGGGCGCAGCTGCGGGTGGCCGTCGCCCCCGCCGACCCGGAGGGCCGGCGCGCCGTCACCGTGGACTCCCGGCCGTACGAGTGTGCGGACGAGCCCGGCGAGCGGCCCTGGACGCGGCACGCCTCCGGCACGCTGACGGCCGCCGAGGTGGCCACCGTCCCGGCCGGGCAGGGCAGTTGGCCGCCGCCCGGCAGCGAACCGCTCGACCTCGCCGACGCCTACCAGCGCCTCGACCGGCTCGGCTACGGCTACGGCCCCTGGTTCCAGGGCCTCACCGCCGCCTGGCGCACCGGCGGCCACCTGTACGCCGAGGTCCGGCTGCCCGCCGAACCCGGCGGGGACGACGCCGGGCACGGCGTCCACCCCGCCCTGCTCGACGCCGCGCTCCACCCGCTGCTGCTGGCCGCCGAGGGCCCGGCCGCCGGGGCCCCGCGCATCCCGTTCTCCTTCACCGACGTCCGGCTGCACGCCACCGGCGCCACCGCGCTGCGCGTCCGGCTGACGCCCGCCCCGGACGGCACCACCGCGCTCACCGCCGAGGACACCACCGGCGCACCCGTCCTCACGGTCGGCGGCCTCGGCCTGCGCGAACTGCCCGCAGGGCGGCTGGCCCCGGCCGAACCCGCCCCGCGCGACGCGCTCTTCGCCCTGCGCTGGACGGAACTGTCCGCGCCCACCGCCGCGTTGGACGGCCCGGACTGTGCGGTTCTCGGCGCGGACGACCTGGGCCTCGGGGCGCGGGTTCTCCACCCGGACCTCGCCGCGCTCGACGCCCGCACCGCCGCCGGGCACCCCGCGCCTGCTCTGGTGGTCGCCCCCGTCCCCGCCACGCCCGGCGGCGACACCGCCGAGGCCGCGCACGCCGCCGCCCGCTGGGCCCTCGACACCGTCCGGGCCTGGCTGGCCGCCGACCGCCCGGCCGACACCCGCCTGGTCCTCGTCACCCGGGGTGCGGTCGCGGCCCGGGCCGGGGACACCCTGCCGGGCCTCGGCCAGTCCCCGGTCTGGGGCCTGCTGCGCACCGCCCAGTCCGAGCACCCCGGCCGCTTCGCCGTGATCGACCTCGACGACCCCGCCCGCTCCGGCCGCGCCCTGCGGTCCGCCCTCACCACCGGTGAACCCCAACTCGCCCTCCGCGACGGCATCCTGTACCGCCCCCGGCTCGTCCCGGCCGGGGCCCCGCCCGCCGGACGCCCGCTCGACCCGGAGCGTACGGCCCTGATCACCGGCGGCACCGGCACTCTCGGCGCGCTGATCGCCCGCCGACTGGTCACCGACCACGGCCTGCGCCACCTGCTGCTGGTCAGCCGGGCCGGGCAGAGTGCCGCCGACGCCGAACCGCTGCGCGCCGAACTGGCCGCGCTCGGCGCCGAGGTGACGATCGCCGCCTGCGACGTCGCCGACCGCGAGGACCTGGCGGCCCTGCTCGCCGCCGTCCCCGCCGCGCACCCGCTCGGCCTCGTCGTCCACGCCGCCGGCGTCCTCGACGACGGCACGGTGGAGAACCTGGACCCCGAGCGGCTGGCCGCCGTGCTGCGCCCCAAGGCGGACGCGGCCTGGCACCTGCACGAGCTGACCCGTGGGCAGGACCTGGACGGGCTCGTGCTGTTCTCCTCCGTCACCGCCGTCACCGGCAACGCCGGCCAGGGCGCCTACACGGCCGCGAACGCCTTCCTCGACGCCCTGGCCGAGCACCGCCGCGCCGCCGGACTGCCCGGCAGCGCGCTCGCCTGGGGCCTGTGGGCCGAGAGCAGCGGCATGACCCGCCACCTCGCCGCCGCCGACCGGGCCCGGCTCGCGCGCGGCGGCATCGGCCTGCTGTCCACCGAGGACGGACTCGCGCTCTTCGACGCCGCCCTGCGGTACGACCTGCCGTACGCCGTCACCGCCCGCCTCGACCGCGCGGCCCTGCGCGACCTCGCGGCCGCGGGCAGCGTGCCGCCCGTGCTCTCCGGCCTGGTCCGCGCCCCGCTGCACCGGGCGGCGCTCGGCCCGGCGGCGGTCCCGTGGACCGGGGACGCGCCCACCTGGGCGCGCCGGATGGCCGCACTCCCCGAGGACCGCCGCGCCCGCGCGGCCCTGGACCTCGTCCGGTCCCAGACCGCCGCCGTGCTCGGCCACGCCGAGCCGGACACCCTCGACGTCCAACGAGCCTTCCGCGAGCTGGGCTTCGACTCGCTCACCGCGCTGGACCTGCGCAACCGGCTCACCACCCTCACCGGCCTGCGGCTGCCCGCCACCGTCGTCTTCGACCACCCCAGCGCGACCGCGCTCGCGGCGCTCCTGGTCCGGGAGGCGGTCGGCGCCCCGGCCGTGCCCGAGGCGCCCTCCGCTGCCGTGCACGACGACGACCCGATCGTGATCGTCGGCATGGGCTGCCGCTACCCCGGCGGTGTCACCGGGCCCGAGGACCTATGGCGCCTCGTCGAGCAGGAGACCGACGCGGTCGGCGACTTCCCGACCGACCGCGGCTGGGACGTCGACGCCCTCTACGACCCGGACCCGTCCCGCACCGGCACGGTCTACACCCGGCACGGCGCCTTCCTGTACGACGCGGGCGACTTCGACGCCGAGTTCTTCGGCATCTCCCCGCGCGAGGCCCGCGCGACCGACCCGCAGCAGCGCCTGCTGCTGGAGACCTCCTGGGAGGCACTGGAACACGCCGGCATCGACCCGAGGTCGCTGCGCGGCTCCCGCACCGGCGTCTTCACGGGCGTCATGCACCACGACTACGCCTCCCGCCTGCACCGCGCGCCGGACGGCTACGAGGGCATGCTGCTCGCGGGCAACGTCGGCAGCGTCGTCTCCGGCCGGGTCGCGTACGCGCTCGGGCTGGAGGGCCCGGCGGTGAGCATCGACACGGCGTGCTCGTCCTCGCTGGTCGCCCTGCACCTGGCGGCCAACGCGCTGCGCGGCGGCGAATGCGACCTGGCGCTCGCGGGCGGCGTGACCGTCATGGCGACGCCGCACGTGTTCGTGGAGTTCGCCCGGCAGCGCGGCCTGGCGGCGGACGGCCGGTGCAAGCCCTTCGCGGCGGGCGCGGACGGCACGGGCTGGGGCGAGGGCGTGGGCCTGCTGGTGGTGGAGCGGCTGTCGGACGCGGTGCGGCACGGGCATCGGGTGTTGGCGGTGGTGCGGGGGTCGGCGGTCAATCAGGACGGTGCAAGCAATGGGTTGACGGCGCCGAACGGTCCGTCGCAGGAGCGGGTGATCCGGGCGGCGCTGGCGAGCGGGGGGCTGTCGGCGTCGGACGTGGACGTGGTGGAGGCGCACGGGACGGGGACGGCGCTGGGGGACCCGATCGAGGCGCAGGCGCTGCTGGCGACGTACGGGCGTGAGCGGGCGGGTGCGGGTGCGCCGTTGTGGCTGGGGTCGGTGAAGTCGAACATCGGGCACACCCAGGCGGCGGCGGGTGTGGCCGGGGTGATCAAGATGGTGATGGCGCTGCGGCACGGCCGGATGCCGAAGTCGCTGCACCTGGACAGCCCTTCACCGCACGTGGACTGGTCGGTCGGCGGGGTCGAGCTGCTGGCGGAGTCGGTGGACTGGCCGGACGCGGGCCGACCGCGCCGGGCCGGGGTGTCCTCGTTCGGGATCAGCGGGACCAACGCGCACGTGATCCTGGAGGAGGGGCCGGCGGCGGTCGTCTCGGAAGCGGTGAGCCCGGGCGGGGTGGTGGTGCCGTGGGCGCTGTCGGCGGGGTCGGGTGCGGCGTTGCGGGCGCAGGCGGAGCGGCTGCGGGCCTGGCTGGCCGACCGGCCGGACGTCGATCCGGCGGCGGTGGCGCGGACGCTCGCGTCGGGGCGCGCGGCACTGGAGCACCGGGCGGTGGTCGCCGGTCGGACGGTGGCGGAACTCGCCGAGCGGCTGGGTGAGGTGGCCGAGGGGGAGTCGGTTCCGGCTTCCGGTTCGGGTGCGGTGTTCGTGTTCCCGGGGCAGGGGTCGCAGTGGGCGGGCATGGCCGTCGAACTCCTCGCCGCCAGCCCGGTGTTCGCCGCCGCCGTCGAGGAGTGCGCGGCGGTGATGGATCCGTTGACGGACTGGTCGCTGGTGGACGTGCTGCGGGACGGTTCGGGCGCGCTGCTGGAGCGGGTCGACGTCGTGCAGCCCGGGCTGTTCGCCGTGATGGTCGGGCTGGCGCGTTGGTGGGAGTCCTGCGGGGTGCGGCCGTCCGCCGTGATCGGGCACTCGCAGGGGGAGATCGCGGCCGCGCATGTGGCCGGGTTGCTCTCGCTCGAAGATGCGGCCCGGGTGGTGGTGTTGCGCAGTCGGGCGCTGCGGCAGGTGTCGGGCGGCGGGATGCTGTCGGTCGGCGTCAGTGCTGCGAAGGCTGCCGAACTCATCAGTGGTGATGGCCGGTTGTCGTTGGCGGCGGTCAACGGCCCGTCCAGCGTAGTGCTGTCGGGTGACACCGAGGCCCTGGCCGCTGTGGTGGAGCGCTGCGAGCGCGAGGGCGTGCGGGCGCGCATGATCCCGGTCGACTACGCCTCGCATTCGGCGCACATGGACGCGGTGCGCGACGAGGTCGCCGAACTGTCCGCGAGCGTAAGGCCGTTGGCTGGCCGCATCGCGATGTACTCCACGGTCACCGGTGAAGTGGTCGCCGACCCCGAGCGGTTGGCGGGTTCGTACTGGTTCGACAACCTGCGCGGCACCGTCCGCCTGGACACGGCGGTCGCATCGGCGGTCGCGGACGGCCACACCCTGTTCCTGGAGTGCAGCTCCCACCCCGGCCTCACCATCCCCCTCGCCGACCAGCTGGAGGACACCCCCGGCGCCGCCGTCCTGGAGACCCTGCGCCGCGACGAGGGCGGCCCGGAACGCCTGGTGACGGCCCTGTCCGCCGCCTTCGGCGCCGGCCTGCCCGTCGACTGGGCCACCCAGCTGCCCGCCGGCCCCCGGGCCGACCTGCCGACCTACCCCTTCCAACGCCGCCGCTACTGGCTCGACGCCCCGCCCGTGGCGGGCGCCGCGCGGGACCTCGGCCTCACCGAGGTCGGCCACCCGCTGCTGGGCGCCGCCGTGCGCTCGCCCGAGGACGGCGGGACGTCGTACACCGGCCGCCTCTCCCGGTCTGCCCACCCCTGGCTCGCCGACCACGCCGTGCACGGCACCGTCCTGGTGCCGGGTACCGCCTTCCTGGACCTCGCGGCCTGGGCCGGCGCCGAGGCCGGCTGCCCGGTGGTCGACGAACTCACCCTGCACGAGCCGCTGGTGCTGCCCGACCGGGCCGGCGTACGGCTGCACGTGGCCCTGGCCGCGCCCGATGCGAACGGCGGGCGTGCGCTGGCCGTTCACTCCCGACCCGAGGACGCCCCCGAGGACGAGCCGTGGACGCGGCACGCCACCGCTGCCCTGTCCGAGGCCGGGTCGCCGCCCGCTGCCGATGACCTGCTGCCCTGGCCGCCCCCGCAGGCCGAGCCCGTCGACACGACCGCGCTCTACGACCGCCTGGCCGAGTTCGGCTACCACTACGGCCCGGCCTTCCAGGGCGTGCGGGAGGCCTGGCGGCGCGGCGACGACCTGTTCGCCGAGGTGGAACTCCCCGGGGAGTCCGACCGGTTCGCCCTGCACCCCGCCCTCCTGGACGCCGCCCTGCACCTCGCCGCGCTGGACGCGGCGGAGACCACGGGCCGCACCCTGCTGCCCTTCGCCTGGACGGGCGTCACCCGGGAACCGACGGCCGAGCCCGTGACCGCTCTGCGCGTACGGCTGCGGCGCACCGGCGCCGAGGCGCTGTCACTGCTGGCCACCGACCACGGCGGCGCCCCGGTGACGCGCGCCGAGTCGCTGGTGCTGCGCCCGCCGGCCCCCGGCCGGTTCGCGGACCCGGCAGCCGCCGACCCGGCCTGGTTGCACCGGGTGGACTGGACACCGACCGCCCTGCCGGACGCGGAACCCGGCCCGCACCGTCGCTGGGCACTGCTCGGCGCGCACCCGGACCACGAGCTGCCCGCCCACCCCGACCCGGTCGCGGCCGCCGAGGCCGGGACGGACGTCGCCGTCCTGCTCTGCCCGCCCGCGGACGGCACCGGGCCCGCCGCCGTCCCGGCTGCCGTCCACACCGCCCTAGGCGCCCTCCGCGACTGGCTCGCCGAGGAACGCCTGGCCGCGGCCCGCCTGCTGGTCGTCACCCGGGGCGCGATCGCGTCCGACCCGTCCGAGGACGTGCCGAGCCCGGCCCACGCGGCGGTCTGGGGCCTCCTCCGCAGCGCCCAGACCGAGCACCCGGACCGCTTCGTCCTCGTCGACCTCGACCCCGCCGACCCCGCCCAATCCGCCGACCCCGCCGACCCCGCCGGACCCGCTCTCCCGCTGGACCTGCTGCGCGGCGTCCTGGCGGCCGGCGAGGCCCAGGCGATCGTCCGGGACGGCGCCGTGCTGACCCCGCGCCTGGTCCGCGCGGGCGCCGAGGGGCCGCTGGTGCTGCCGGACGGGCCCGCGCCCTGGCGCGTCGAGTCCGGCCCGCGGCACACCGTCGACGCCCTCGCCGTGGTCGACCACCCGGCGGCGGCCGAACCGCTCGCCGCCGGGCAGGTCAGGGTCGCGGTGCGCGCGGCCGGGGTGAACTTCCGCGACGCGCTGATCACGCTCGGCATGTACCCCGGCCGGGCCGTCGTCGGCGCCGAGGCCGCCGGCGTCGTGGCCGAGGTCGGGCCGGGCGTCACGACCCTCGCGCCGGGCGACCGGGTGATGGGCCTGTTCGACGGCGCCTTCGGCCCGCTCGCCGTCACCGACCACCGCCTGCTCGCCCGCGTGCCCGCCGGCTGGTCGTACGCCCGGGCGGCCTCCGTGCCGGTGGTCTTCCTGACGGCGCTGTACGGGCTGCGCGACCTCGGCGGGCTGCGGAGCGGCGAGACCGTCCTGGTCCACGCGGCGGCCGGCGGCGTCGGCATGGCCGCCGTCCAGCTCGCCCGGCACTGGGGCGCCACCGTCCTCGCCACCGCGAGCCCCGCGAAGTGGCCGGCCGTGCGGGGCCTCGGCATCCCCGAGGAGCGGATCGCCTCCTCCCGCGACACCGGCTTCGAGCGGCAGTTCGCCGGGCCCGCCGGCGGCCGGGGCGTCGACGTCGTCCTGAACTCGCTCGCCGGGGAGTTCGTGGACGCCTCGCTGCGCCTGCTCGCGGACGGCGGCCGGTTCGTCGAGATGGGCAAGACCGACGTGCGCGGCCCCGAGGCCGTCGCGGCCGACCGCCCGGACGTCCACTACCGCGCCTTCGACCTCATCGACGCCGGCCCGGACCGGATCGCCGAACTGTTCGCCGAACTCGTCGAGCTCTTCGAGACGGGCGCCCTGCGGCCGCTGCCCGTCCGCACCTTCGACCTGCGCCACGCCCGCGAGGCGGTGCGCTTCGTCAGCCGCGCCCGGCACACCGGCAAGGTCGTGCTGACCCTGCCCCAGCCGCTCGCCACGGACGGCACGGTGCTGATCACCGGCGGCACCGGCACCCTCGGCGCCCTGCTGGCCCGCCACCTGGTCACCCGGCACGGCGTCCGGCACCTCCTGCTGCTCGGCCGATCCGGCCCGCAGGCCCCCGGCGCGGCCGACCTCGCCGCCGAACTCGCCGACCTCGGCGCCGCCGTGCGCATCGAGGCCTGCGACGCGGCCGACCGCGACGCCCTCGCCCGGGCGCTCGCCACCATCCCCGCCGAGCACCCGCTCACCGCCGTCGTCCACGCCGCCGGCGTCCTCGACGACGGACCGGTCGAGGCACTGACGCCCGACCAGGTCGACCGCGTCCTGCGCGCCAAGGCCGCTGCCGCCGCCCACCTGCACGACCTCACGCAGGACCGCGAGCTGGCCGCCTTCGTGCTGTACTCCTCCGCCGCCGGCGTCCTCGGCACCGCCGGCCAGGCCGGCTACGCCGCCGCCAACGCCTACCTGGACGCCCTCGCCCACCACCGGCGCGCCCGCGGCCTGCCCGCCACCTCCCTGGCCTGGGGCCTGTGGGCCGAACGCACCGGACTGACCGCACACCTCGCGCCCGCCGACCTCCAACGGCTCGCCCGCGCCGGGCTGCTGCCCTTCGCCACGCCCCAAGGGCTCGCCCTGTTCGACGCCGCCTGGCGGCGCCCCGAGGCGGCCCTCGTCCCCGCCCGGCTCGACCTCGCCGCGCTGCGCACCGCCACCGGCCCGGTGCCGCCGCTGCTGCGCGCACTCACCGGCCCGGCGGCACCGCGCCGCGGCGCGGACGGCGCGGACGGCGACCTGCCGTGGGCCCGGCGGCTGGCCGCCGCCTCCGCCGAGGAACGCGCGGACCTCGCGCTGCGCCTGGTGCGGACCGAGGCGGCCGTGGTGCTCGGCCACGACTCGGCGGAGCGCGTGCGCGCCGGGACGACCTTCCGCGACCTCGGCTTCGACTCGCTGACCGGCGTCGAGCTGCGCAACCGGCTGACCGGTGCCACCGGCCTGCGGCTGCCGTCGACGCTCGTCTTCGACCACCCGACGCCGCTGCGGCTCGCGGACTTCCTTGCCGCCGCCGTCCAGGGCGTGGCCGCCTCCGCCGCGGTGAGCCCGGCGACGCGTACCGACGAACCCGTGGCGATCGTCGCGATGGGCTGCCGCTTCCCGGGCGGCGTCGCCTCGCCCGAGGACCTGTGGGAGCTGGTCGCGGGAGGCACGGACGCGATCGGGGACTTCCCGACCGACCGGGGCTGGGACGTCGACGCGCTCTACGACCCCGACCCGGCGGCCACCGGGAAGAGCTACGTCCGGCGCGGCGGATTCCTGTCCGGCGTGGCCGAGTTCGACGCCGAGTTCTTCGGGATCTCGCCGCGCGAGGCGCTGGCCATGGACCCGCAGCAGCGCCTGCTGCTCGAAACCGCCTGGGAGACCTTCGAACGGGCCGGCATCGACCCGAGGTCGCTGCGCGGCAGCCGGACCGGCGTCTTCGCCGGAATGGCCGGGCACGACTACGCGACCGGCGGCATGCCGGCCGGCGTCGAGGGGCACGTGCTCACCGGCAACGCCACGAGCGTCGCCTCGGGCCGCGTCGCCTACACCTTCGGGCTGGAGGGCCCGGCGCTGACCGTGGACACGGCGTGCTCGTCCTCGCTGGTCGCCCTGCACCTGGCGGCCAACGCGCTGCGCGGCGGCGAGTGCGACCTCGCGCTCGCGGGCGGCGTCACGGCGATGTCCACCCCGGACTTCTTCGTCGAGTTCTCGCGGCAGCGCGGACTGTCCGTGGACGGGCGGAGCAAGGCCTTCGCGGCGGCGGCCGACGGCATGGGCGCGGGCGAGGGCGTGGGCCTGCTCCTGGTGGAGCGGCTGTCGGACGCCGTGCGGGCCGGGCATCGGGTGTTGGCGGTGGTGCGGGGGTCGGCGGTCAATCAGGACGGTGCGAGCAACGGGCTGACGGCGCCGAACGGGCCGTCGCAGGAGCGGGTGATCCGGGCGGCGTTGGCGAGCGGGGGGCTGTCGGCGTCGGACGTGGACGTGGTGGAGGCGCACGGGACGGGGACGGCGCTGGGGGATCCGATCGAGGCACAGGCGCTGCTGGCGACGTACGGGCGTGAGCGGACCGAACGGCCTTTGTGGCTGGGGTCGGTGAAGTCCAACATCGGGCACACCCAGGCGGCGGCGGGCGTGGCCGGGGTGATCAAGATGGTGATGGCGCTGCGGCACGGGGTGCTGCCGAGGACGCTGCACGTGGACGAACCCACGTCGCACGTGGACTGGTCGGCGGGCGCGGTGGAACTGTTGACGGACGAGGTGCCGTGGCCTGCGGGCGGTTCGCGGGTCCGGCGGGCCGGGGTGTCCTCGTTCGGGATCAGCGGGACCAACGCGCACGTGATCCTGGAGGAGGGGCCGGCGGCGGTCGTCGCGTCGGGTGATGTCCCGGGCGGGGTGGCGGTGCCGTGGGCGCTGTCGGCGGGGTCGGGTGCGGCGTTGCGGGCGCAGGTGGCGCGGCTGCGGGAGTGGGCGGCGGCGCATCCCGGCGCCGACCCGGTGGCGGTGGCGCGGACGCTCGCGTCGGGCCGGGCGGTGCTGGAGCACCGGGCGGTGGTGTCGGGGCGGGATCTGCCCGAACTCGTGGCGCGGCTGGGTGAATTGGCCGAGGCGGATTCGGTTCCGGCTTCCGGTTCGGGTGCGGTGTTCGTGTTCCCGGGGCAGGGGTCGCAGTGGGCGGGAATGGCTGTCGAACTCCTCGCCGCCAGCCCGGTGTTCGCCGCCGCCGTCGAGGAGTGCGCGGCGGTGATGGGTCCGTTGACGGACTGGTCGCTGCTGGAGGTGCTGCGGGACGGTTCGGGTGCGCTGCTGGAGCGGGTGGATGTGGTGCAGCCTGCACTGTTCGCGGTGATGGTGGGGCTGGCCCGGTGGTGGGAGTCGTGCGGGGTGCGTCCGGCGGCCGTGATCGGGCACTCGCAGGGGGAGATCGCGGCCGCGCATGTGGCCGGTCTGTTGTCGCTCGAAGATGCGGCCCGGGTCGTGGTGTTGCGCAGCCGGGCGCTGCGGAAGGTGTCAGGCGGCGGGATGCTGTCGGTCGGCGTCGGCGCCGAGCGTGCCGCTGAACTCATCGAAGCGGACGGCCGGTTGTCGTTGGCGGCGGTCAACGGCCCGTCCAGCGTGGTGCTGTCCGGCGACACCGAGGCCCTGGCCGCTGTGGTAGAGCGCTGCGAGCGCGAGGGTGTCCGGGCGCGCATGATCCCGGTCGACTACGCCTCGCACTCGGCCCACATGGACGCGGTGCGCGACGAGGTCGCCGAACTGTCGGCGAGCGTAAGGCCGTTGGCTGGCCGCGTCGCGATGTACTCGACTGTGACCGGCGAAGTCGTCACCGATCCGGAGCTGTTGTCGGGTTCGTACTGGTTCGACAACCTGCGCGGCACCGTCCGCCTGGACACGGCGGTCGCATCGGCGGTCGCGGACGGCCACACCCTGTTCCTGGAGTGCAGCTCCCACCCCGGCCTCACCATTCCCCTCGCCGACCAGCTGGAGGACACCCCCGGCGCCGCCGTCCTGGAGACCCTGCGCCGCGACGAGGGAAGCCGCGAACGCCTGGTGACGGCCCTGTCCGCCGCCTTCGTCGCCGGCCTGCCCGTCGACTGGGCCACCCAGCTGCCCGCCGGACCCCGGGCCGACCTGCCGACCTACCCCTTCCAGCGCGAGCGCTACTGGGTGACGGCCGCCGACGCCGCGTCCTCCGGCGCCGGGTGCGGCCAACTCGCCGTCGACCACCCGGTCCTGGGTGCCGCCGTCGAGCTGGCGGACGGCTCCGGGACGGTGCTGACCGGTCGCCTTTCCCTCTCCACCCACCCCTGGCTCGCCGATCACGCCGTACTCGGCACGGTCATCGCCCCCGGCACGCTGTTCGTCGAGCTCGCCCTGCAGGCCGGACACCAGGTCGGCCTCGGCGAGATCGCCGAACTGACGCTGCTTTCACCGCTCGTGCTGCCCGAGACGGCCGGCACCCGGCTCCAGGTCGTCGTCGGCGCGCCGGGCGCGGACGGCGCCCGCGAGATCGGCATCCACTCCCGGCCGGAGGGCGCACCCGCCGAGGAACCCTGGACCCGGCACGCCACCGGCACCCTGGTCGGGCCGGCCGAGGGGGCCGACGCCGACGCGCCGGACCTCACCGCCTGGCCGCCGCCGGGCGCCTCGCCCGTCGCGACCGACGGCGTCTACGAGCGGCTGGGCGTGGCCGGCTTCGACTACGGGCCGGCCTTCCAGGGCCTGCGCCTGGCCTGGCGGCGCGGCGACGAGCTGTTCGCCGAGGTCGAACTCCCCGGGGGTCCCGACCGGTTCACCCTGCACCCCGCCCTGCTGGACGCCGCCGTCCACGCGCTGGCGATCGCCCGGATGCCCGAGGCACAGGGCGCCGGGGCGCGGGTGGCCTTCGCCTGGCGCGGCGTCCGGTGGGCGGCGCGCGCCTCCCGCCTGCGGGTCCGGCTGGCGCCCGCCGGGACGGACGCGGTGTCGCTGCACCTGGCGGACGACACCGGGGCGGGTGTCGCGTCGGTGGCGGCGCTCACCGTCCGCCCGGTCACGGCGGACCAGCTGCGCCCGGCGGGCCCGTCGCACCGCGACGCGCTGTTCCGGGTGGAGTGGCGGGAGCAGCCCGCGCCCGGCTCGGTGTCGGTGCCGCCGTGGGCGCTGCTCGGCCCGGACGCGTCGGGCCTGGCCGCGCGGCTGCCCGAGGAGCACCGGCCGATCGCCCGGTTCGAGGACCTGGCGGCTGCTGCCGGGGCCGACGAGCCGGTCCCCGCGACGGTCGTGGTGCCCGTCCCGGCGGCGCCCGAGGCCGGGGAGGACGTCCCCGCCCGGACCCGCAGGCTGCTGGGTTCGGTGCTCGGCCTGTTGCAGGCCTGGTTGGCGGAGGACCGGTTCGACGGTTCCCGCCTGGTCGTCGCCACCACCGGCGCGCTCGCCGCCCGCCCCGGCGAGCCCGTCGCCGACGTCGCGGCGGCCGCGGTCCAGGGCTTGGTGCGCTCGGCGCAGTCGGAGCACCCCGGCCGGTTCGGGCTCCTCGACCTCGACGGCGGCGACGCCTCGCTCACCCGGTGGCCGCTCGCGCTGGCCGCCGAGGAGCCGCAACTGGCGCTCCGGGACGGGACGTTGCTCGTGCCCCGGCTGGTCCGCGCGACCCCCTCGCCGACCGCCGAGCGCCGGCTCGACCCGGCGGGCACCGTGCTGGTCACCGGAGCCACCGGCGGCCTGGGCGCGCGCGTCGCCCGCCACCTGGTGGCGAAGCACGGCGTGCGCCGGCTCCTGCTGCTGTCCCGGCGCGGCACCGCCGCCCCGGACGCCGCCGCACTCCTCTCCGAGCTCGCCGAGCTGGGCGCCGAGGCCACCCTGCTGGCCTGCGACCTCGCCGACCGGGCGGCTCTGGCCGGGGCCCTCGCCCGGGTGCCCGCCGAGCACCCGCTGACCGCCGTGGTCCACACCGCGGGCATCGTCGACGACGGACTGGTCGAGACCCTGACGGCCGACCACCTGGACCGGTCCCTCCGGCCCAAGGCCGACGGCGCGCACCACCTGCACGAGCTCACCCGGGACGCCGAACTCGCGGCCTTCGTGCTGTTCTCCTCCGGAGCGACCACCTTCGGCGGCCCCGGCCAGGGCAACTACGCCGCCGCCAACGCCTTCCTGGACGGCCTGGCGCAGCACCGCCGGGCCCTCGGCCTGCCGGCGATCTCCCTCGCCTGGGGCCTGTGGGGCGGCGAGCTGGGCATGGGCGGGCGGCTGAGCGAGGCCGACCTGGCCCGCTGGGCGCGGACCGGCGCGGTGGCGATGCCCGCCGAGGAGGCACTGGGCCTGTTCGACCTCGCGCTCGCCGATTCGGCCGACACCCTCGTGCCCGCGCACCTGGACCTCCCGGCCATCCGCGCCCGGGCGGCCTCCGTGCCCGCGCTGTTCCGCGACCTGCTGGGAACGGCGGGCCTCCGCCGCGCCCCGGAACCGACCGGCGGACCGACGGCCGCCCGGATCGCGGCGCTCGCGGCGGACGAACGCGAACCGGCTCTGCTGGAGCTCGTCCGCACCGAGGCCGCGGGCGCGCTGGGCCACCGGTCCGCGGACGCGGTGCACGCGGCCCGCGCCTTCAAGGACCTCGGCTTCGACTCGCTGACCGGTGTCGAGCTGCGCAACCGGCTGGCCGGCGCCACCGGCCTGCGGCTGCCGTCGACGCTCGTCTTCGACTACCCGACGCCCGCCCGGCTCGCCGCCCACCTCCTGGAACGGCTGCTCGGCGCCGCACCGGACGCCGCGCCCCCGGCGGTCGCCGCCGCACCCCTGGACGGCGACCCGGTGGTGATCGTCGGCATGGGCTGCCGCTTCCCCGGCGAGGTCGGCTCGCCGCAGGACCTCTGGGACCTGGTCGCCGCCGGCCGCGACGCGATCACCGACTTCCCGACCGACCGGGGCTGGGACGTGGGCGCGCTGTTCGACCCCGACCCGGAGGCCAGCGGGAAGAGCTACGTCCGGCGCGGCGGATTCCTGTCCGGCGTCGCCGAGTTCGACGCCGAGTTCTTCGGGATCTCCCCGCGCGAGGCGCTGGCCATGGACCCGCAGCAGCGCCTGCTGCTGGAGGCCTCCTGGGAAGCGGTCGAACGGGCCGGCATCGACCCGACCTCGCTGCGCGGCAGCCGGACCGGGATCTTCGCGGGCGTCATCGACAACGACTACGGCTCGCGGCTCGACCGCGTCCCGGAGGAGGTCGAGGGCTACGTCGGCTACGGCAGCGCCAGCAGCATCGCCTCCGGCCGGGTCGCGTACGCGCTCGGGCTGGAGGGCCCGGCGGTGAGCATCGATACGGCCTGCTCGTCCTCGCTGGTCGCCCTGCACCTGGCGGCCAACGCGCTGCGCGGTGGCGAGTGCGACCTGGCGCTCGCGGGCGGCGTCTCGGTCATGTCGACGCCCGAGTTCTTCGTCGAGTTCTCCCGCCAGCGCGGACTGTCCGTGGACGGCCGCTGCAAGGCGTTCTCGGCGGCGGCCGACGGCATGGGCGCGGGCGAGGGCGTCGGCCTGCTCCTGCTGGAACGGCTGTCGGACGCGGTGCGGCACGGGCACCTGGTGCTGGCGGTGGTGCGCGGGTCGGCGATGAACCAGGACGGCGCGTCCAACGGGCTGTCCGCCCCCAACGGGCCGTCCCAGCAGCGGGTCATCCGGCAGGCGCTCGCCAACGCGGGCCTGACCGCGGCGGACGTCGACGTGGTGGAGGCGCACGGGACGGGGACGGCGCTGGGGGATCCGATCGAGGCGCAGGCGCTTCTGGCGACGTACGGGCAGGGCCGGTCGGGCGAACTACCGCTGCGGCTGGGCTCGGTGAAGTCCAACATCGGGCACGCCCAGGCGGCGGCGGGTGTGGCCGGGGTGATCAAGATGGTGATGGCGCTGCGGCACGGGGTGCTGCCGAGGACGCTGCACGTGGACAGCCCTTCACCGCACGTGGACTGGTCGGCGGGCGCGGTGGAGCTGTTGACGGACGAGGTGCCGTGGCCTGCGAGCGGTTCGCGGGTCCGGCGGGCCGGGGTGTCCTCGTTCGGGATCAGCGGCACGAATGTGCACGTGGTGCTGGAGGAGGCGCCGGAGACGGTCGTGCCGGAGGCGGTGAGCCCGGGCGGGGTGGTGCCGTGGGTGGTGTCGGCGCGGTCGGGTGCGGCGCTGCGGGCGCAGGCGGAGCGGCTGCGGGAGTGGGCGGTGGCGCATCCCGACGCCGAGCCGGCGGACGTCGGCCGGGCGCTGGTGACGGGGCGGGCGGTGTTCGAGCACCGGGCGGTGGTGGCGGGGCGGGATCTGGCCGAGCTCGTGGCGCGGCTGGGTGAGGTGGCCGAGGGGGAGTCGGTTCCTGTTTCCGGTTCGGGTGCGGTGTTCGTGTTCCCGGGGCAGGGGTCGCAGTGGGCGGGGATGGCCGTCGAACTCCTCGTCGCCAGCCCGGTGTTCGCCGCCGCCGTCGAGGAGTGTGCGGCGGTGATGGATCCGTTGACGGACTGGTCGCTGCTGGACGTGTTGCGGGACGGTTCGGGTGCACTGCTGGAGCGGGTCGACGTCGTGCAGCCCGCGCTGTTCGCGGTGATGGTCGGGCTGGCGCGCTGGTGGGAGTCGTGCGGGGTGCGTCCGGCGGCCGTGATCGGGCACTCGCAGGGGGAGATCGCCGCCGCGCACGTGGCCGGGTTGCTCTCGCTCGAAGACGCGGCGCGGGTGGTGGTGTTGCGCAGTCGGGCGCTGCGGCAGGTGTCGGGCGGCGGGATGCTGTCGGTCGGTGTCGGTGTCGAGCGGGCGGCTGAACTCGTGGAGGCCGATGGCCGGTTGTCATTGGCGGCGGTCAACGGTCCGTCCAGCGTGGTGCTGTCGGGTGACACCGAGGCCCTGGCCGCCGTGGTCGAGCGCTGTGAGCGCGAGGGCGTGCGGGCGCGCATGATCCCGGTCGACTACGCCTCGCATTCGGCGCACATGGACGCGGTGCGTGACGAGGTCGCCGAACTGTCGGCGAGCGTACGGCCGTTGGCTGGCCGGATCGCGATGTACTCCACGGTCACCGGTGAAGTGGTCGCCGACCCCGAGCGGTTGGCGGGTTCGTACTGGTTCGACAACCTGCGCGGCACCGTCCGCCTGGACACGGCGGTCGCATCGGCGGTCGCGGACGGCCACACCCTGTTCCTGGAGTGCAGCCCCCACCCCGGCCTGGTCGTCCCGATCGCCGACCAGCTGGAGGACACCCCCGGCGGCGCCGTCCTGGAGACCCTGCGCCGCGGCGAGGGCGGCCCCGAGCGCCTGGTGACGGCCCTTTCCGCGGCCTTCGTCGCGGGCCTGCCTGTCGACTGGGCCACCCAGCTGCCCGCCGGACCCCGGGCCGACCTGCCGACGTACGCCTTCCAGCGTCGCCGCTACTGGCTCGACCAGGGTGTCCGGACGGGCGACCCGGCCGGGCTCGGGCTGGCGTCGGCCGGGCACCCGCTGCTGGGTGCGGCGGTCAGCTCGGCGCACGACGGCACCGTGCTGTTCACGGGCCGCCTCTCCACGGCCGCTCACCCTTGGCTCGCCGACCACGTCGTCCTGGGCGCGGCGATCGTGCCGGGGACGCTGTTCGTCGAGCTGGCGGCCTGGGCGGGCGGCGAGGTCGGCAGTCCGACCGTCGAGGAACTGACCCTGCACACCCCGCTCGTCCTGCCCGACACGGACGCCGAGGCGCTGTGGATCCAGGTCGTCGTGGGCGCGCCGGACCCGGCCGGCGTCCGTACGGTCAGCGTGCACTCGCGGCCGGAGCACGCGCCGGCCGAGGAGCCCTGGACGCGGCACGCGGACGGCACGCTGGCGGACGGCACGCTGGCGGACGGCGCGCCGGTCGACGGCACGCTGGCCGACGCCGCCGATCCCGCGTGGGCGAGCTGGCCGCCGACCGGCGCCGAGCCGCTGGACGTCGGCGACTTCTACGAGCGCCTGGCGGCCGCCGGGGTCGACTACGGCCCCGCCTTCCGGGGCCTGCGCCAGGCCTGGCGGCACGGCGACGACCTGTTCGCCGCCGTCGAACTCCCCGCCGAGCAGGAGCGCGAGGCGGCCGGTTTCGCCGTGCACCCGGCCCTGCTCGACGCCGGGGTGCAGGCGCTGCGGGCGGGCGCCGGTGCGGACGAGGAGGTGCGGGTGGCGTTCTCCTGGCGCGGCGTCCGCTTCTCCGGCGCGGGGCCGGTCGGCCTGCGGGTCCGGCTGTCCCCGGCCGGGGAGGGCGCGGTCTCGATGCGGGTCGCGGACGCGGCGGGCCGCCCGGTCGCCGTCGTCGAGTCGCTGTCCGTCCGCCCGGTCTCCGCCGAGCAGCTGCGCGCGGCCGGCGGGGTGCACCGGGACGCGCTCCTCCGACTGAGCTGGGACGCGTGCGAGGCGGCCGAGCCGCACTGCGACGCGCCCGGACACCTCGCCCTGCTCGGCGCGGCGGACGACCTCGAAGGCCTCGACGGCGTCGATGCGGTGCTCCGGTGTGCGGACGTGGCGGCGCTCGCCGCCGCCGTCGCGGCCGGTGAGCCCGCACCGGACGTCGTGGTGCTCGCCGCGACCGACCCGGGCTGTACCGTGGCCCAGGTCGCGGCCTGGGCGGCCGCACCGGGGCTGGCGGAGAGCAGGCTCCTGCTGGTGACCCGGCAGGCCGTCCGCGCGGCCGCCGAGGACCGGGTGCCCGACCCGGCGAGGGCGGCCGGGTGGGGGGCGGCGTGCGCGCTGCAGGCCGCGCACCCGGACCGGATCCTGCTCGTCGACCTGGACGACGACCCGGCCTCGGCCGCCGCGCTGCCCGTACTGGCGTCCAGCGGCGAACCGAGGCTCGCCCTGCGCGGCGGACGGCCGTTCGCCCCGTCCCTGGTCAAGGCCTCGGCGGACCAGCCGGCCACGGACGGGCCGCAGTTGGCCGGTGGCGGCACGGTGCTGATCGGCGGCGCGGACACCCCGCTCGCCGCCGTGCTGGCCGGACACCTCGTCGCCGCCCACGGCGTCCGCCGCCTCGTCCTCCTGCCGAGCGACAACACCGGCACCGGCACCGGCACCGGCACCGGCACCGACGCCGTGCGCCGGCTCGCGGGCCGGCTGGCCGAGGCGGGCGCCGAGGCCGAGGTCGTCACCTGGGCCTCCGGCGACCGCGAGGGGCTGAGCGCCGCGCTGAAGGCCGCCACCGCCGAGCACTCGGGCGCGCTCCTCCTGGCGCTCTCCCCGGCGAACGGGCTGCTCGGCGTGCCCGAGCAGCCCGAGGCTGCTGCGGCCGCCGCCTTCGCCGAGGCGCTGGCAGCCGCCCGGCACGCCGAGGGACTGCCCGCCGCGGTCCTTGCCTGGGGGCCCGTCGCGCTCGGCGGACACGACGCCGAACCCCCGGCAGGGCTCCTGGAGTTGACCGAGGCCGAGGCGGTCGCCCTCTTCGACGAGGCGCTGCGCATGGCCGGTGGTCCCGGACTGGTCCTCGCCCGGCCCGACCGCGCGGCGCTGCGCACCCGCCCGGAGGCCGTCCCCGGTCCGCTGCGGCACCTGCTGCGCGGCCTGGCGGCGCGACGCCAGGCGGGGGCCGCCGGGGCGGCCGAGACCCCGGGCGGCGAGGCCCTGCAACGGCGGCTGGCGGCGCTGTCCGGGGAGGAGCGCGAGCGCGAACTGGTCACGCTCGTCCGGACTTTGGCCGCCGCCGTGCTGGGCCACCAGGGAGAGGACCAGGTCGGGCCCGAGCGGGCGTTCAAGGAGGTCGGCTTCGACTCCCTGATGGCGGTCGACCTGCGGAACCGCCTGATCCGCGCCACCGGGGTGCACCTGCGCTCGACCCTGGTGTTCGACTACCCGAACCCGGTCAGCCTGGCCCGCCACGTCGTGACGCGTCTCGCCGAGGACGCCTCGGAGGCCACCCCCGTGCTCGCCGACCTGGACCGGCTGCACGAGGCCCTGCCGGCGGTCCTGGCCGAGGCTGGCGCCCGCGACCGGGTCGCCGAACGCCTGCGCGAGCTCCTGGCGTTGTGCGCGGACACCGGCGCGGACGCGGACGGCGGGGCGGAGGGGGCCGACGCGGACGACCTGCGGTCCGCCACCGACGACGAGCTGTTCTCCCTCGTCGACCAGGGCTTCGAGTGATCCCCGGGCACCGGCAGGACCGGCAGGACCGGCACCACCAGCACCAGACCAGCGACAACGACCGTTCGATCGAGGAGTCGGAGTAGACGTGGCCGAGTCGGAAGAGAAGCTGCGGTCGTACCTCAAGCGGGCCGTCGCCGACGCGCGGGACGCGCACCGGCGGGTGCGGGAGCTGGAGGAGCAGGGCCGCGAGCCGATCGCCATCGTGGGCATGGCCTGCCGCTTCCCGGGCGGGCTGTCGACACCGGAGCGGCTGTGGGAGTTCGTGGCGGGCGGCGGCGACGCGATCGGCCCCTTCCCGACCGACCGGGGCTGGGACCTGGAGGCCCTGTACGACCCCGACCCCGACACCCCCGGCACGGCGTACGTCCGCGAAGGCGGATTCCTCTACGACGCCGCCGAGTTCGACGCCGGCTTCTTCGGGATCTCGCCGCGCGAGGCGCTGGCCATGGACCCGCAGCAGCGCCTGCTGCTGGAGATCTCCTGGGAGGCGTTCGAGCGCGGCGGCATCGACCCGACGAGCCTGCGCGGCAGCCGCACCGGGGTCTACACCGGGATCAACTGGCTCGACTACACCACCGTCCTCGCCCGCACGGCCAAGGGCCGCGACGGCACGCTCGGCATGGCCAACGCCGCCAGCCTGCTGGCCGGCCGGGTGTCCTACGTCCTCGGCCTGGAGGGGCCGGCCGTGACCGTGGACACCGCGTGCTCCTCGGCGCTGGTCGCGCTGCACCTGGCGGTCGGCGCGCTGCGCTCGGGGGAGTGCGACCTCGCACTCGCGGGCGGCGCCACCGTGATGTGCACCCCGGAGACCTTCGTCACCTTCGCCCGCCAGCGCGGCCTCGCCCCGGACGGCCGCTGCAAGCCGTTCTCGGCCGCCGCGGACGGCTTCAGCCCGGCGGACGGGGCCGGGCTGCTCGTGGTCGAGCGGCTGTCGGACGCGCGGCGCCACGGACACCCCGTCCTCGCGGTGGTGCGCGGCAGCGCGGTGAACCAGGACGGCGCGTCCAACGGACTGACGGCGCCGAACGGCCCCTCGCAGGAACGGGTGATCCGGGCCGCCCTGGAGGCCGCCGGCCTGGCCGCTCGCGACGTCGACGCCGTGGAGGCGCACGGGACGGGCACGGCACTCGGCGACCCGATCGAGGCGCAGGCGCTGCTGGCCACGTACGGGCGGAGCCGCCCCGAGGACCGGCCGCTCTGGCTCGGCTCGGTGAAGTCCAACATCGGGCACACCCAGGCGGCGGCGGGCGTGGCCGGGGTGATCAAGACGGTGCTGGCGCTGCGGCACGAGGAACTGCCGCCGACCCTGCACATCGACGCCCCCTCACCGCACATCGACTGGGCGACGGGCAACGTCCGGCTGCTGACCGAGCCGGTGGCCTGGCCGCGCTCGGAGCGCCCGCGCCGGGCCGCCGTCTCGTCCTTCGGCGCGAGCGGCACCAATGCGCACGTGGTGCTGGAGGAGGCGCCGGACGCGGCGGACCCGTCGGCGGGCGAGACCGTCCGCGGGGTGGTGCCGTGGGTGCTCTCGGCACGGTCGGGTGCGGCGCTGCGGGCGCAGGCGGAGCGGCTGCGGGAGTGGGCGGCGGCGCATCCCGGCGCCGACCCGGTGGCGGTGGCGCGGACGCTCGCGTCGGGCCGGGCGGTCCTGGAGCACCGGGCGGTGGTGGCGGGGCGGGATCTGCCCGAACTCGTGGCGCAGCTCGGCGGGTTGGCCGAGGCGGAGTCGGTTCCGGCTTCCGGTTCGGGTGCGGTGTTCGTGTTCCCGGGGCAGGGGTCGCAGTGGGCGGGCATGGCCGTCGAACTCCTCGCCGCCAGCCCGGTGTTCGCCGCCGCCGTCGAGGAGTGTGCGGCGGTGATGGATCCGTTGACGGACTGGTCGCTGCTGGACGTGCTGCGGGACGGTTCGGGTGCACTGCTGGAGCGGGTCGACGTCGTGCAGCCCGCGCTGTTCGCCGTGATGGTCGGGCTGGCTCGCTGGTGGGAGTCCTGCGGGGTGCGGCCGTCCGCCGTGATCGGGCACTCGCAGGGCGAGATCGCCGCCGCGCATGTGGCCGGTCTGCTCTCGCTCGAAGACGCGGCCCGGGTGGTGGTGTTGCGCAGCCGGGCGCTGCGGCAGGTGTCGGGCGGCGGGATGCTGTCGGTCGGCGTCGGCGCCGAGCGTGCCGCTGAACTCATCGAAGCGGACGGCCGGTTGTCGTTGGCGGCGGTCAACGGCCCGTCCAGCGTGGTGCTGTCGGGTGACACCGAGGCCCTGGCGGCCGTGGTAGAGCGCTGTGAGCGCGAGGGTGTCCGGGCGCGCATGATCCCGGTCGACTACGCCTCGCACTCGGCGCACATGGACGCGGTGCGCGATGAGGTCGCCGAACTGTCGGCGAGCGTACGGCCGTTGGCTGGCCGTGTCGCGATGTACTCGACCGTGACCGGCGAAGTCGTCACCGATCCGGAGCTGTTGTCGGGTTCGTACTGGTTCGACAACCTGCGCGGCACCGTCCGCCTGGACACGGCGGTCGCATCGGCGGTCGCGGACGGCCACACCCTGTTCCTGGAGTGCAGCCCCCACCCCGGCCTCACCATCCCCCTCGCCGACCAGCTGGAGGACACCCCCGGCGCCGCCGTCCTGGAGACCCTGCGCCGCGACGAGGGCGGCCCGGAACGCCTGGTGACGGCCCTGTCCGCCGCCTTCGGCGCCGGCCTGCCCGTCGACTGGGCCACCCAGCTGCCCGCCGGACCCCGGGCCGACCTGCCGACGTACGCCTTCCAACGCCGCCGCTACTGGGTCGAGCCCGACGCCTCGGACCTCGGCGGCGTCGGCTGGGGCCAGTCGGCCGTCGACCACCCCGTGCTGGGCGCCGCCGTCGAGCTGGCGGATGGCTCCGGGACGGTGCTGACCGGCCGCATGTCCGTCGCCACCCACCCCTGGCTCGCCGACCACGCCGTGCTCGGCACGGTCATCGTCCCCGGCACGGCCTTCCTCGAACTCGCCCTCCGGGCCGCTGCCGAGACCGACTGCCCGGTGGTCGACGAACTCACCCTGCACACCCCGCTGGTGCTGCCCGACACCGAGGCCGTGCGGATCCAGGTCACCGTCGAGGACCCCGACGACACCGGGGCCCGTACCGTCAGCGTGCACTCCCGGCCGGAGGGCGCACCCGCCGACGCCGCCTGGACCCGGCACGCGACCGGCCTGCTCGCCGCCGCGCCCGAGGACCCGGCCGCCGGGGCGGCCCCCGAGCCGTGGCCCCCGACCGGCGCCCGACCGGTTGACGCGGACGGCCTCTACGACCGCGCGGCGGCGGCCGGGTTCGACTACGGCCCGCTGTTCCAGGGCCTGCGGCGGGTCTGGCGGCGCGGCGCCGAGCTGTTCGCCGAGGTCGAGATCCCCGACGAGGGCGGCGCGGACGCCGACCGCTTCCTCGTCCACCCGGCGCTGCTCGACGCGGCCGTGCACCCGATGCTGGCCCGGGACGACACCGACGCCGACACGGACGCCGACACCGGCGCCGAGCTGCAGCCCGGCCTGCCGTTCTCCTGGACGGCCGTCCGGCTGGACATCCGCCACGCCCGCGCGCTGCGGGTGCGGCTGACGGCGGGCGCCGCCGGCGAGGTCGCGCTGAGCGCGTACGACGAGGACGGCCGACCGGTCGTGTCCATCGGCTCGGTGGTCGTCCGACCCGTCTCCGCCGAGCAGTTGCCGACCGCCGGGGCCTCCGACCGCGACTCGCTCTTCGAACTCAGCTGGACGGAACGGGAGTTCCCCGCAGACGAGGCCCCGGGCCGGACCGTCGCCCTGGACGACGCCGCCGCCCTCCTCGACGAGCCCGAGGCGCCCCTCCCCGAGGCCGTGCTCGTCCGCCTCCCCGCGTCCGAGGACCCGGAGCCCGCGCGGGCGCACGCGCTCACCGCGCGCGTCCTCGACCTCCTGCGCCGCTGGCTCGCCGACCCCCGGACCGCCGACACCCGCCTGGTCCTGCTGACCACCGGCGCGGTCGCGGTCGACGCGGACGAGCAGGTCGCCGACCTCGCCTCGGCCGCCGTCTGGGGCCTGGTCCGCTCCGCGCAGGCCGAGCACCCGGGCCGCTTCGCCCTGATCGACGTCGACGCCGACACCCCCGACGAGGCCGCGCTCGCCCACGCCGCCTCCGGCGAGGACCAGCTCGCGCTGCGCCGAGGCACCGCGCTCGTCCCCGGCCTGGTCCGGGCGGCCGCCACCCGCCCCGAGGACACCGGCTTCGCGCCCGCTCCCGAAGGCACCGTCCTGATCACCGGCGGCACCGGCACCCTCGGCGCCCTGGTGGCCCGCCACCTGGTCACCGAGCGCGGCGTGCGGCACCTCCTGCTGCTCAGCCGGCGCGGCCCGCAGGCCCCCGGCGCGGCCGCGCTGGCCGCCGAACTCGCCGACCTCGGCGCCGACGTGCGCGTCGAGGCCTGCGACGCCGCCGACCGCGAGGCCCTCGCCCGGCTGCTCGCCACCGTCCCCGCCGAGCACCCGCTCACCGCCGTCGTCCACGCCGCCGGCGTCCTCGACGACGGCGTGGTCCAGGCGATGACCCCCGAACGGCTGGCCGCCGTGCTGCGCCCCAAGGCCGACGCCGCCTGGAACCTGCACCAGGCCACCCGGGGCCTGGACCTGGACGCCTTCGTCCTGTTCTCCTCGGCCGCCGGCCTGATCGGCAACCCCGGGCAGAGCAACTACGCCGCCGCCAACGCCTACCTGGACGCCCTCGCCCGCCACCGCCGCGCCCACGGCCTGCCCGCGACCTCGCTCGCCTGGGGCTGGTGGGCGGACGGCAGCGAGATGACCGCCGGGCTCGGCGCGGCCGACCGGCGGCGGATGACGGTCCTCGGCGTCCTGCCGCTCTCCGCCGAGCAGGGCTGTGCGCTGCTCGACTCGGCGACCAACCGCGCCGAGCCGGTCCTCATGCCGGTGCGGATGGACCTCGCCGTCCTGCGCCGGGCCGGCGCCGACGCGGTGCCCGCACTTCTGCGCGAGCTCGCCCGGGGTGCCCGCCGCCGTGGCGCGGCGGCCGCCGGGAGCAGCGCCCTGGCGGCCCGGCTGGCCGGCCTGTCGGCGGCCGAGCGCAGCCACCTGCTGGTGCGGACCGTGTGCACCCACGCGGCCGCCGTGCTCGGACACGCCGACGAGGACGGCATCGAGGAGGCCCGGGCGTTCCGCGAGCTGGGCTTCGACTCGCTCACCGGGCTCGAACTGCGCAACCGGCTGAGCCGCGCAGTCGGCCTGCGCCTGCCCGCGACGCTGGTCTTCGACTACCCGAACCCGAGGCTGCTGGCCGCCCGTCTGGCCGACCTCCTCGCCGACGGCCCGACCCCCGCGGCCCCCGCGGCCACGGCGGCTTCGGCGGGTTCGGACGAGCCGATCGCCATCGTCGGCATGGGCTGCCGGCTCCCGGGCGGCGTGACCTCCCCCCAGGAGCTGTGGGAGCTGGTCGCGGCCGGCGTCGACGCGCTCACCGACTTCCCGACCGACCGTGGCTGGGACACCGACCGGATCTTCGACCTCGACCCCTCGCGCCCCGGCAGCACCTATGTGCGGACCGGCGGATTCGTCGACGGCGCGGCCGAGTTCGACGCCGAGTTCTTCGGCATCTCGCCGCGCGAGGCGCTGGCCATGGACCCGCAGCAGCGCCTGCTGCTGGAGACCGCCTGGGCGACCGTCGAGCACGCCGGCATCGACCCGGAGTCGCTGCGCGGCAGCCGCACCGGCGTGTTCGCGGGCGCGATCTACTACGACTACGCGACCCGGCTGAACCGGGTGCCGGACGAGCTGGAGGGCTACCTCGGCAACGGCAACGTCGGCAGCGTCGCCTCGGGCCGGGTGGCCTACGCGCTCGGCCTCGAAGGCCCGGCGGTGACCGTCGACACGGCCTGCTCGTCCTCGCTGGTCACCCTGCACCTGGCCTGCCAGGCGCTGCGCGCCGGCGAGTGCGACCTGGCGCTGGCCGGCGGTGTGACCGTGATGTCGACCCCCGCCGTCTTCGTCGACTTCGCCCGCCAGCGCGGCCTGGCGGCGGACGGGCGGTGCAAGCCGTTCGCGGCGGGCGCGGACGGGACCGGTTGGGGCGAGGGGGTCGGCCTGGTGCTGGTGGAGCGGTTGTCGGACGCGGTGCGCAACGGGCACCCGGTGCTCGCGGTGGTGCGCGGCAGCGCGGTGAACCAGGACGGCGCGTCCAACGGGCTGACGGCGCCGAACGGCCCCTCGCAGGAGCGGGTGATCCGGGCGGCGCTCGCGAGTGGGGGCCTGACCACGGCGGACGTCGACGCGGTGGAGGCGCACGGGACGGGCACGACGCTCGGCGACCCGATCGAGGCGCAGGCCCTGCTGGCGACGTACGGGCAGGGCCGCGCGGCCGAACTGCCGCTGCTGCTCGGCTCGGTGAAGTCCAACCTCGGGCACACCCAGGCGGCGGCGGGTGTGGCGGGTGTGATCAAGATGGTGATGGCGCTGCGGCACGGGGTGCTGCCGAAGTCGCTGCACGTGGACGCGCCGTCGCCGCACGTGGACTGGTCGGCGGGCGCGGTGGAGCTGCTGGCGGAGGCGGTTCCGTGGCCGCGGACGGGTCGGCCGCGGCGGGCCGGGGTGTCCTCGTTCGGGATCAGCGGCACCAACGCGCACGTGATCCTCGAACAGACCCCGGAGTCACCGGAGTTGCCGCCGGAGCCCGCCGTTCCCGCCCCGTGGGTGGTCTCCGCCCGCACCGAACCCGCCCTGCGGGCCCAGGCGGCCCGGCTGCGCGACTGGGCGATCCAGCACCGGGAGGCCCGACTCGCCGACGTGGCGGCCGTGTTGGCCTCGGGGCGTACGGCGATGGCGCACCGCGCGGTCGTGCTCGGTGGGGACCCGGCGGAACTGGCCGCCGGCCTGGCCGCGTTGGCGGCGGGCGAGCCCGAGCCCGCCGGCGTGGTGACCGGCGTCGTGCCGCGCGGTGCCGGGCGGACCGCCCTGGTGTTCACGGGGCAGGGGGTGCGGGTCGCGGGTGCGGGGCGTGAACTGTACGACGCGTTCCCGGTGTTCGCGGCGGCGGTGGACGAGGTGTGCGGGGCGTTCGAGGGGGTGGTGCCGTTCTCGGTGCGGGAGGTGCTGCTGGGGGAGGCCGAGGGCGACGAGGAAACCGGTGTGGTGCAGCCGGTGTTGTTCGCGTTCGAGGTGGCCTTGTACCGGTTGTGGCGTTCGTGGGCCCCGGTGCCGGAGGTGGTGCTGGGGCATTCGCTGGGCGGGATCACGGCGGCGTACGTGGCCGGGGTGTTCTCGTTGGAGGGTGCGGTCGCTCTGGTGGCGGCGCGGGCCCGGTTGATGGGCGAACTGCCGTCCGGTGGGGGGATGCTGGCGGTGGGGGCGAGTGAGGCGCAGGTGGTGGCGCTGCTGGCGGAGTGCCGCCCGGGGGTGGTGGGGGTCGCGGCGGTGAACGGCCCGGCGTCGGTGGTGGTGTCGGGTGCGGCCGAAGCCATCGATGCGGTACGGGAGTTGTGCAGGGAACGTGGCTGGCGGGCGAAGCGCCTCGCGGTGTCGCACGCGTTCCATTCGGTGCTGATGGAGCCGGTGCTGGCCGGGCTGCGGGAGGTGGTGGCGGGCATCGAGCTCGCGGAGCCGTCGATCCCGTTGGCGTCGGACGTGACGGGCCGCCTCGCGACTCCGGCGGAGGTGTGCGATCCGGAGTACTGGGTGCGTCAGGTCTGCGAGCCGGTGCGTTTCGCCGACGCGGTGGGCGCGGCCCGGGCCGAAGGCGTGTCGGTGTTCGTGGAGTTGGGGCCGGAGGCGGCGCTGACGCCGATGGTCGCCGAGTGCACGGCCGGCACGGACGCCATCGCCATCCCCGTCCAGCACCGCGAGCGGGGCCGAGCCGAGACCCTCCGCACGGCGTTGGCCCGGGTGTTCGTCCGGGGCGGTGCGGTCGACTGGACGGCGCCGACCGGTGTCGACCTGGCCGCAGCCCGTGCCCGCGTCGGCGCGCTGCCGACGTACGCCTTCGAGCGGCAGCGCTACTGGCTCGACGCGGGCACCGGCACCGGCGACGCCGCCGGGCTGGGCCAGGGCGCGGTGGACCACCCGCTGCTCGGCGCGGTGGTCGGCCTCGCGGACGGCAACGGCGCGCTGTTCACCGGGCGCCTCTCGCTCGACACCCACCCGTGGCTCGCCGACCACGCCGTGCTCGACACGGTCCTCGTCCCCGGGACGGCCTTCCTCGAACTCGCGCTGCACGCGGGTGCCCGGCTCGACTGCCGGGGCGTCGACGAACTGACGCTGGTGGCGCCGCTCGCCGTGCCGCCGGCCGGGGGAGTGCAGCTGCAGGTGGCGGTCGGCGCGCCCGACGCCTCCGGCCTGCGGCCGATCACCGTCCACGCCCGCCCCGAGCCCACCGACGAGGGCCCGGACGCCCCCTGGACCTGCCACGCCACCGGCGCGCTGACGCCCGTCCGGGACCAGCAGGGCCCGGACGACCGGGCGCCCTGGCCGCCCGCCGGCGCGGAGTCCGTCGAGGTGGACGAGCTGTACGCCGACGCGGCCGACGCCGGGGTGCGCTACGGCCCGTCCTTCCAGGGCCTGCGGGCGGCCTGGCAGCTCGGCACCGAACTGTTCGCCGAGCTCGCCCTCCCCGAGGAGGCGGCCGGCGCCGGGTTCGCCCTGCACCCGGCCCTGCTCGACGCCGCCCTGCACCCGCTCGGGCTGACCGCACCGGTCGAGGATCCCGGCACCCGGGTCCGGCTGCCGTTCTCCTGGCGCGGCGTGCGGCTGCACGCGGCCGGCCCCCGGGCGCTGCGGGTGCGCCTGCGGCCGCTGGGCGCCGACACGGTCGCCGTCTCGGTGGCGGACGCGGACGGCCGGGCCGTGCTCTCGGCGGAGACCATGACGGTGCGGGCGCTCTCCCGCGACCAGCTGCCGGGCGTCGCGGCACCCGCCGCCGAGTACCTCTTCGACCTGGAGTGGGCCCCCGCCCCGGCCGTCGAGCCGCCCGCGCGCTGGGCGGTCGTGGGCGGTCCGACTGCCGATCCGGACCAGGCCGCCTTCGCGGCCCGTTTCGACGCCCGCCGGTACCCGGACCTGGCCGCGCTCGCGGCGGCCGTGGACGCCGGAACCCCGCCGCCCGAGGCCGTCCTGCTCGCCGCGCCGCCCGTCCGGGACCAGGCCGCCGACCACGAGGCCGTCCGGGCCGCCGTGCACGACGCGCTCGCCACCGCCCAGGCCTGGCTCGCCGACGAACGGTTCGCCGCCGCCCGCCTGGTGGTCACGCTGCGCGGCGCGCTCGCCGTCAGCGCCGACGACCTGCCCGACCCGGCCGCCGCCGCGGCGTGGGGCCTGCTCCGCGCCGCCCGCTCGGAGCACCCCGACCGCTTCGCGCTGCTCGACCTGGAGCCGGGCCCCGAGCCCGCCGACCCCGACGCGATCGCCGCCGCCGGCGCACTTCCCGAGGCGGCCCTGCGCGGGACGGCCCTGCTGGTGCCCAGGCTGCGCCGGGCACCGAGCCTGCCGACCGCCCCGCCCCCGCCGGAGCTCGACGCCGACGGCACCGTCCTGCTCACCGGCGGTACCGGCGCCCTGGGGGCCCTGGTCGCCCGGCACCTGGTCGCGGCGTACGGCGTGCGGCACCTGCTGCTGGTCTCCCGGCGGGGCGAGGACGCCCCCGGCGCGCGGGAGTTGCGGGAGGACCTCGCCGCGGCCGGAGCGCGGGCGACCTTCGCCGCCTGCGACGTCGCCGACCGCGCCGCGCTGGCGCGGGTGATCGCCGCCGTCCCCGCCGAGCACCCGCTGACCGCGCTGATCCACCTGGCGGCCGTGGTCGACGACGGCCTGCTCCCGGCGCTGACCCCCGAGCGGGTGGAGCGCGTCCTGCGGCCCAAGGCCGTCGCCGCCCTGCACCTGCACGAGCTGACCCAGGACCTCGACCTGCGGGCCTTCGTGCTGTTCTCCTCGGGGGCCGGTCTCACCGGCAGCCCGGGCCAGGGCGCCTACGCCGCCGCCAACCTGGTGCTCGACGCGCTCGCGCAGCGGCGGCGCGCGCTCGGTCTGCCCGCCCTCTCGCTCCAGTGGGGCCTGTGGGAGCAGGACAGCGCGCTCACCGCCGCCCTCGGCGCCGCCGACCGGCAGCGGATGGCCCGTTCCGGGATCCGGCCGCTGGACGCCGGGCTCGGCCTCGCCCTGTTCGACGCGGCACTGGCCCGCCCGGAGGCCGTCCTGGCGCCGGTCCGGCTCGACCTGGCCGGTCGCCACGCGGCCGAACTGCCGCCGCTCCTGGCCGGACTGGCCACCCGCCGCCCCGGAACGGAGCGGACGGCCCCCGACACCGGCCGCGCCCTCGCCCGCCGGCTGGCCGCCGCCCCGGCGGCGGAACAGCAGCGGCACCTGGTCGACCTGGTGCGCACCCACGCCGCCGCCGTCCTCGGGCACCCGGACGGCGGGGCGATCGACCCGGACCGCGCGTTCAGCGAGCTGGGCCTGGACTCGCTCGCCGCGCTCGAACTGCGCAACCGGGTCAACGCGTTCACCGGTCTGCGGCTGCCCGCCACCGTGCTGTTCGACCACCCGTCGGCGAGCGCCCTCGCCGCCCACCTGCGCGCCGAACTGCTCGACGGGCCGCGCCGCCCGCGCGCCGCCGCCCCGGCCGGTCCGGGTCCGGTGCCGAGCGACGAGCCGATCGCGATCGTCGCCGCCGGTTGCCGCTACCCCGGCGGGGTGGCGAGCCCGGAGGACCTGTGGCGGCTGGTGCGGGAGCGCGCCGACGCCATCGCGGGCTTCCCCGACAACCGCGGCTGGGACCTGGCCAACCTGTACCACCCCGACCCGGACCACCCCGGCACCTCGTACGTCCGCGAGGGAGGCTTCCTGTTCGACGCGGACCGCTTCGACCCCGGCTTCTTCGGCATCTCGCCGCGCGAGGCGCTGGCCATGGACCCGCAGCAGCGGCTGCTGCTGGAGGTCTCCTGGGAGACCATCGAGCGGGCGGCCGTCGACCCGCGCTCGCTGCGCGGCAGCCGCACCGGCGTGTTCGCCGGCCTGATGTACGCCGACTACGCCTCCCGGCTGGCCGCCGCCCCCGAGGGCGTCGACGGCTACCTCGGCAACGGCAGCGCCGGCAGCATCGCCTCCGGCCGGGTCGCCTACACCCTGGGTCTGGAGGGCCCGGCGGTGACGGTGGACACCGCCTGCTCCTCCTCGCTGGTCGCCCTGCACCTGGCCTGCCAGGCGCTGCGCCAGGGGGAGTGCGACCTCGCCCTGGCGGGCGGGGTGACGGTGATGTCGAGCCCGGCGACCTTCGTGGAGTTCTCCCGGCAGCGGGGCCTGGCCCCGGACGGGCGCTGCAAGTCCTTCGCGGCCGGCGCGGACGGCACCGCCTGGTCCGAGGGCATCGGCCTGCTGCTGGTGGAACGGCTCTCCGACGCGCGGCGCCACGGCCACCCCGTGCTCGCCGTGGTCCGGGGCAGCGCGGTCAACCAGGACGGCGCGAGCAACGGCCTCGCCGCGCCCAACGGCCGCGCCCAGGAGCGGGTGATCCGCGCCGCGCTCGCCCAGGCCGGGCTCACGTCGGCCGAGGTCGACGCCGTCGAGGCGCACGGCACCGGCACCGCCCTCGGCGACCCGATCGAGGCGCACGCGCTGCTCGCCACCTACGGCCAGGACCGGCCGGCCGAACGGCCGCTGTACCTCGGCTCGGTGAAGTCCAACCTCGGCCACACCCAGGCCGCCGCCGGCGTCGCCGGCGTCATCAAGACGGTGATGGCGATGCGGCACGGCGAACTGCCCGCCACCGTGCACGTGGACGCGCCCTCCCCGCACGTCGACTGGGCGTCCGGCGCCGTCGCCCTGCTCACCGAGCCGGCCGACTGGCCGGACACCGGCCGGCCCCGCCGGGCCGGGGTGTCCTCCTTCGGCGTCAGCGGCACCAACGCCCACGTGATCCTGGAGCAGGGCGACCCGGCCGAGGAGCCGGCGAGCCCGCTGCCCGACCCGGACGGGGACCCGGCCGCGCTGGCCTGGCCGCTGTCCGGCGCGACCCCGGCCGCCCTGCGCGAGCAGGCCGCCCGGCTGCGCGCCCACCTGGCGGCGCGCCCCGCCGTCCGGCCCGCCGACACCGCCCACGCGCTCGCCACCACCCGCGCCGCGCTCGACCACCGCGCCGTGCTCGTCGCCGCCGACCCCGCCGAACTCCTCGCCGCCCTCGACGCGTTGAGCACCGGCGCGCCCCACCCCGCGCTGGTCACCGGCACCGCCGGGCAGCCCGGCCGGACGGCCTTCGTGTTCGGCGGCCAGGGCTCCCAGTGGGCCGGCATGGGCGCCCGACTGCTGGACGAGTCCCCGGTGTTCGCCGAACGGATCGGCGCCTGCGCCGCCGCCCTCGCCCCGCACACCGACTGGTCGCTGCTCGACGTGCTGCGCCGGCGCCCCGGCGCGCCCTCGCTGGAGCGCGTCGACGTCGTCCAGCCCGCGCTGTTCGCCGTCATGGTGTCCGTCGCCGCCGTGTGGCGCTCGCTCGGCGTCGAACCGGCCGCCGTGGTCGGCCACTCCCAGGGCGAGATCGCCGCCGCCCAGGTGGCCGGCGCGCTCACCCTCGCGGAGGCCGCCCGGATCGTCGCCCTGCGCAGCCGCGCCCTGCGGTCCGTCGCGGGCGGCGGCGGCATGATGTCGGTGGCCGCCCCGGCCGCCCGGGTCGAGGAGCTGAGCCCCGGACTCGCCCTCGGCATCGCGGCCGTCAACGGCCCCGGCGCGGTGGTCGTCTCCGGCGAGGCCACGGCCCTGGACGAACTGCGCGAACGCTGCGCGGCCCAGGGCGTGCGGACCCGCCGACTGCCCGTCGACTACGCCGCGCACTCCGCGGCCGTCGAGCGCGTCCGCGCCGAACTCCTCGCCGGCATCGGCGAGATCACGCCGAGCGCGACCCCGGCGGTGGCGTTCTACTCCACCGTCACCGGCGAACCGCTCGACGGCACCGCCCTGGACGCCGCCTACTGGTACCGCAACCTGCGCGAGACCGTCGCCTTCGAGCGGGCCACCCGGGCCCTGCTGCGCGACGGCTACACCACGCTGGTCGAGACCAGCCCGCACCCGGTGCTCGCCCCCGCCGTCGAGCAGACCGCCCAGGAGACCGGCACGGACGCCCTGGTCGTCGGCTCGCTCCAGCGCGACGCCGACACCCTGCGGCGCCTGCTGACCGCCGCCGCCGGCCTGTCCGTGCGCGGCGTGCCCGTCGACTGGGCGGCCCCGCACGCGCACCGCACCCCGCCGCGCACCGACCTGCCCACCTACGCCTTCCAGCGCGAGCGCTACTGGCTGGACCCGGCCCCGGCCGCCGCCGACGTCGAAGGCCTCGGCCTGCGCTCCGCCGACCACCCGCTGCTCGGCGCCGCCCTCGCCCAGGCCGGGGACGACCGGCACCTGCTCACCGGCCGGATCTCGCTGCCCACCCACCCCTGGCTCGCCGACCACGCCGTCCTCGGCACCGTGCTGCTCCCCGGCACGGCCTTCGTCGAACTCGCCCTCCAGGCCGGGCAGTCGGCGCACTGCACGGTGATCGAGGAGCTCACCCTGGAGGCCCCGCTGCCCCTGGCGGAGCGCGGCGCCGTCCAGCTCCAGGTGCAGCTCGACGCCCCCGACCGGGACGGGCGCCGCGCGCTCACCGTGCACGCCCGCCCCGACACCGCCGAGCCGGGCCCGTGGACCCGGCACGCCGCCGGCGTCCTCGCCCCCGCCCGGCCCGGCGAGGAGCCCGCCGCCGAGGGCGGCGCGTGGCCGCCGGCCGGCGCCGAACCGCTGGACACCGAAGGCCTCTACGAGCGGCTGGCCGCCGCCGGCTACGGCTACGGCCCGCTGTTCCGGGCCGTCCGCGCCGCCTGGCGGCACGGCGACGACCTGCTCGCCGAGGTCGCCCTGCCCGGGGACGACCACGACGCCGGGCGGTTCGCCCTCCACCCCGCGCTGCTCGACGCCACCCTGCACGCCGCCGCCCCGGACCGGACGGACCCGACCGGCGTCGGCCTCCCCTTCGCCTGGACGGGCGTGCGGCTGTACGCGGTCGGCGCCCGCACCCTGCGCGTCCGGCTCGGCCGCACCGGCCCGGACACCGTCACCCTCGCCCTGACCGACCCGGCCGGCGCCCCCGTCGCCACCGTCGACTCGCTGCTCTCCCGACCGCTCGCCCCGGGCGGCCTCACCCCCGCCGGCCCCGGCGCCGCCGACGGCCTCCACCACGTCGCCTGGCCGCCGCTGACGCTGCCGCGGCCGGCCCCGCTCGGCCACTGGCAGCTGGCCGGGCCCGACGAACTCGGCGCCGGCGCGGCCCTGCGCGCGGCCGGCGCCACCGTCACCACGGCGCCGGACCCGGCCGCACCCGACCCCGACGCCCCGCCGCCGGACGCCGTCGCACTGAGCTGCGCCACCGACGGCTCCCCGCAGGCCGTCCGCGCCGCCACCCGGCGGGTCCTGGCGTTCCTGCAGACCTGGCTCGCCGCCGAGCGCCCCGCCGCCACCCCGCTGGTGGTGCTCACCCGCGGCGCCGTCCCCGGCCCGTACGGGCAGGACGTCGACGACCTCGGCGCGGCCGCCGTCTGGGGCCTGGTCCGCTCCGCGCAGACCGAGCACCCCGGCCGGATCGTGCTCGTCGACCTCGACCGGCACCCCGACTCCTACGCCGCCCTCGGCACCGCCCTGGCCTGCGGCGAACCCCAACTCGCCCTGCGCGCGGGCACCGCGGCCGCTCCCCGGCTCACCCGGGCCGACGCGGCCGAACGCCTCGCCGTGCCCGCCGGCACCGCCGCCTGGCGCCTCGACCTGACCGGCACCGGCACCATCGACGGCCTCGCCCTGCTCCCGCACGAGGACGGCGCCCGCCCGCTCGGCCCCGGCGAGGTCCGGGTCGCGCTGCGCGCCGCCGGCCTCAACTTCCGCGACGTCGTGGTCGCCCTCGGCATGGTCGCCGACACCCGCCCGCCCGGCGGCGAGGGCGCCGGCCTGGTGGTCGAGGTCGGCGCCGACGTCCACGACCTCGCCCCCGGCGACCGCGTCATGGGCCTGTTCTCCGGCGGCACCGGCCCGCTCGCGGTCACCGACCGCCGCCTGCTCGCCCCCGTCCCGGCCGGCTGGACGTACCCGCAGGCGGCGAGCGTCCCGGTGGCGTACCTGACGGCCTACTACGGCCTGGCCGACCTCGGCCGGGCCCGGCCCGGCGAGTCGCTGCTGCTGCACGCCGCGACCGGCGGCGTCGGTACGGCCGCCCTGGAACTCGCCCGGCACTGGGGCCTGGACGTGCACGGCACCGCCTCGCCCGCCAAGTGGCCGGTGCTGCGCGCCCTCGGCCTGGCCGAGGACCGCATCGCCAACTCCCGCGACCTCGACTACGAGCAGCGGTTCGCCGCCGCCCGCGCCGGACGGGGCTTCGACCTGGTGCTCAACTCGCTGGCCCAGGAGCACGTCGACGCCTCGCTCCGGCTGCTCGCCCCCGGCGGGCGGTTCCTGGAGATGGGCAAGACCGACATCCGCGACCGCGACGCCGTGCGCGCCGCCCACCCCGGCACCGACTACCGGGCCTTCGACCTGATGGACGCCGGCGCCGACCGCATCCAGCAGATCCTCACCGAACTCGGCCCGCTGTTCGCCGCCGGCACGCTCGCCCCGCTGCCCGTCACCACCTGGGACGTGCGCGACGCCGTCGCCGCCTTCCGCCACCTCGGCCAGGCCCGGCACACCGGCAAGGTCGTGCTCACCCTGCCGCCCACCCTCACCGCCACCGCCACCGGAGCCGTCACCGGCGCCGCCGACCCGCACGGCACCGTGCTGGTCACCGGCGGCACCGGCACCCTCGGCGCCCTGCTCGCCCGCCACCTCGTCACCGAGCACGGCGCCCGGCACCTGCTGCTGACCAGCCGCCGCGGCCCGGCCGCCGAGGGCGCGGCCGAACTCGCCGCCGACCTCACCGCCCTCGGCGCCGAGGTCCGCATCGAGGCCTGCGACGCCGCCGACCGCGCCGCGCTCGCCGCCCTGCTCGCCACCGTCGACCCCCGGCACCCGCTCACCGCCGTCGTGCACGCCGCCGGAGCCCTCGACGACGCCGCCCTGCACGCGCTCACCCCCGAGCAGCTCGACCGCGTGCTGCGCCCCAAGACCGACGCCGCCCGCCACCTGCACGACCTGACCCTCGACCAGGACCTCGCCGAGTTCGTGCTCTTCTCCTCGATGGCCGGCACCTTCGGCGGCGCCGGCCAGGCCAACTACGCCGCCGCCAACGCCTACCTGGACGCCCTCGCCCAGCACCGGCGCGCCCGCGGCCAGGCCGCCACCGCCCTGGCCTGGGGCCTGTGGGCGCAGGCCAGCGGCATGACCGGCCACCTCGACCGGGCCGACCTCGACCGGATCGCCCGCACCGGCGCCGCCGCCCTGGAGACCGGCGACGCGCTCGCGCTCTACGACGCCGCGCGCGCCGCCGACCACCCCACCGCCGTGCTCGCCCGCCTCGACCTCGCCGCGCTGCGCCGCACCGACCGCGCCCCCGCCCTGCTGCGCGACCTGCTGGGCGCCCTGCCGGGCTCCCGGCCCCGGCGGGCCGCCGCCGGCCCCGACCCGGACACCGCCGCCTTCGCCCAGCGCCTCGCCCGGCTCCCCGAGGACCGGCGCCGGCAGACCCTCACCACCCTCGTCCGGCAGGAGACCGCCGCCGTCCTCGGCCACGCCGGCGCCGACACGATCGAACGCGGCCGCCCGTTCAAGGCGCTCGGCTTCGACTCCCTCACCGCCGTCGAACTGCGCAACCGGCTCACCGCCGCGACCGGGCTGCGGCTGCCCGTCACCCTGGTCTTCGACCACCCGACCCCGGAGGCGCTGGCCGAGCACATCGGCGCCGAACTCCTGGGATCCGCCGAGCAGGTCGAGCCCGCCGCGGTGCGCACCCCCGAGACCGCCGAGGACCCGGTGGTCGTCGTCGGCCTCGGCTGCCGCTACCCCGGCGGCGTCGCCGACGAGCACGGCCTGTGGCGGCTGCTCGCCGAGGGCACCGACGCCATCACGCCGTTCCCGCGCGACCGCGGCTGGCCCCTCGACACCCTCTTCGACCCCGACCCCGACCGCCCCGGCAAGTCCTACGTGCGCGAGGGCGGCTTCATCGACGACGCGGTCGGCTTCGACGCCGAGTTCTTCGGCATCTCGCCGCGCGAGGCCGCCGCGATGGACCCCCAGCAGCGCGTCCTGCTGGAGACGGCGTGGGAGACCTTCGAACACGCCGGCATCGACCCCACCACGCTGCGCGGCTCCGCGACCGGCGTGTTCGTCGGCGCGATGGCGCAGGACTACCACACCGCCTCGGGCGCGGTCGCCGAGGGCCAGGAGGGCTTCCTGCTCACCGGCACCGCCACCAGCGTGATCAGCGGGCGGGTCTCGTACGTGCTCGGCCTCGAAGGCCCGGCCGTCACCGTCGACACCGCCTGCTCCTCCTCCCTGGTCGCCCTGCACCTCGCGGCCGCCGCGCTGCGCTCCGGCGAGTGCGACCTGGCGCTGGCCGGCGGCGTCGCGGTGCTCACCTCGCCGCACGCCTTCGTCGAGTTCAGCCGCCAGCGCGGGCTCGCCCCGGACGGCCGCTGCAAGCCCTTCGCGGCGGGCGCCGACGGCACCGGCTGGGGCGAGGGCGCCGGCCTCGTGCTGGTCGAGCGGCTGTCCGACGCCCGGCGGCGCGGGCACCGCGTCCTCGCCGTGCTGCGCGGCTCCGCGACCAACCAGGACGGCGCCAGCAACGGGCTCACCGCGCCCAACGGGCCGTCCCAGCAGCGGGTCATCCGCGCCGCGCTCGCCCAGGCCGGGCTCACCCCGGCCGACGTCGACGCCGTCGAGGCGCACGGCACCGGCACCCGGCTCGGCGACCCGATCGAGGCGCAGGCCCTGCTCGCCGTCTACGGGCGCGAGCACACCGCCGAACACCCGCTGTGGCTCGGCTCGATCAAGTCCAACATCGGCCACACCCAGTCCGCGGCCGGCATCGCGGGCGTGCTCAAGATGGTGCTCGCCCTGCGGCACGGCGAACTGCCGCGCACCCTGCACGCCGAGGAGCCGACCCCGCACGTCGACTGGGCGTCCGGCCACGTCGCGCTGGCCACCGAGCACCGGCCCTGGCCCGGGACCGGCCGCCCGCGCCGCGCCGCCGTCTCCTCCTTCGGCGTCAGCGGCACCAACGCGCACGTCATCCTCGAACAGGCCCCGGACGAGCCGGTCGTACCGGTCACCCGCGGGCCGGCGGGTCTGGCCGGGGTGCTGGCCTGGCCGGTGTCCGGCCGCACCGGCGCGGCGCTGCGCGCCCAGGCGGCCCGGCTGCGGGACTGGGCGCTGCGCCACCCGGAGGCCGAACCCGCCGACGTGGCCCGGGCGTTGGCCACCGGCCGGGCCGCCTTCGACCACCGGGCGGTGGCCCGCGGCCGGGACACCGCCGACCTGCTCGCCTCGCTCGGGGAGATCGCGGACGGCTCGGTGGAGGCCCCGGGCCCGCTGGTGGCCGGCCCCGGACCGGTCCTGGTCTTTCCCGGCCAGGGCTCCCAGTGGCCCGGCATGGCCGCCGAACTGCTCGACACCAGCCCGGTGTTCGCGCAGGCCGTGGCCGAGTGCGCGGAGGTGATCGACCCGCTGGTCACCGGCTGGCGGCTGCTCGACGTCCTGCGGGACGGCTCGGGCGCCCTGCTCGACCGGGTCGAGGTGCTGCACCCCGTGCTGTTCGCCGTGATGGTCGGCCTGGCCCGCTGGTGGGAGTCCTGCGGGGTGCGCCCGGCCGCCGTGGTCGGCCACTCCCAGGGCGAGGCCGCCGCCGCGTACGTGGCCGGCCGGCTCTCGCTGGCGGACGCCGCCCGGGTCGCCGTGATGCGGGTGCGGGCCGTGCAGGCCGTCGACGCCTGCCACGGCGGACTGCTCTCGGTCGCCCTCACCCCCGAGCTGGCCCGCGCCGAGATCGAGGCGGCCGGCGCCGCCGACCTGGTCTCGCTCGGCGCCGTCAACAGCCCGACCGGCGTGGTGCTCTCCGGCGACACCGACGCCCTCGCCGCGATCGCGGCCCGCTGCGAGGCCGCCGGCACCCGCGCCCGCCTCGTGCCGGCCGCCTACGCCTCGCACTCCGCGCAGATGGACCCGGCCCGCGCGGAGATCACCCGACTGCTCGCCGACCTGCGCCCGCTGCCGGGCCGCGTCCCGATGTACTCCACCGTCACCGGCGCCCTGCTGGACGAGGCGACCCCGCTGGACGCCGCCTACTGGTTCGAGAACATGCGCCGCACCGTGCTGTTCGAGAGCGCGATCGCCGCCGCCGCGGCCGACGGCCACGACGCCTTCGTCGAGTGCAGCCCGCACCCCGGCCTGCTGGTGCCGATCGGGGACACCCTCGACGACCTCGGCGCCACCGCCGCCGTCCTGGGCACCCTGCGCCGGGGCGACGGCGGCGCGGACCGGCTGGTCACCGCGCTCGCCGACGCCCACGTGCGCGGCCTGCCCGTCGACTGGCCCGGCCTGCCCGCCGAGGACGCCGCGACCCGGGTCGACCTGCCCGGCTACGCCTTCCAGCGCCGCCGGCACTGGATCGAGCCCGGCACCACCACCGGTACCGGAAGCGCCGGTTGGGGCCAGTGCGCGGTCGAGCACCCGGTGCTCGGCGCCGGCGTCGACCTCGCCGACGGCTCCGGGACGGTCTTCACCGGGCGGCTGTCCACCGCCGCCCACCCCTGGCTGGCCGACCACCACGCGCTCGGCGCCGCCGCCGTGCCCGGCACCCTGCTCGCCGACCTCGCGCTGCGGGCCGGCGGCGAGAGCGGCTGCCCGGTGCTGGCCGAACTGACCGTCCGCACCCCGCTGGTGCTGCCCGCGGCGGCCGGGGTCCACCTCCAGGTCGCCCTGGAGGCGCCGGACGGCGCCGGCGCCCGCACCGTCAGCGTGCACTCCCGGCCCGAGGACGCGCCCGCCGACGCCCCCTGGACCTGCCACGCCACCGGCACCCTGGCACCCGGCGGCCACCGCCCGGCCGCCGGCCCCGCCCAGTGGCCGCCGCTCGGCGCGGCCCCGCTGCCCGTCACCGAGGCGTACGAGCGGATCGCCCGCACCGGCCTGCGGCTCGGCCCGGCCTTCGCCGGGCTGCGCGCCGCCTGGCGGCGCGGTGACGACCTGTTCGCCGAGACCGCCCACACCGGCGGCGAGGCCGAGGCCGCCCGGCACGACCTGCACCCCGCGCTGCTGGAGGCCGCCCTGCTCGGCCTCGCCCCCGGCGAGCCGGCGGGCGACGGCCTGGTCCGCCTGCCGGCCGCCTGGCGCGGCGTCACCGCCGTGCCCGGCGCCCGCCAGGCCGTCCGGCTGACCCTGCGCGCCACCGCGCCGGACACCCTGGCCGTGCACCTCGCCGACGAGCAGGGGCGGTCCGTCGCCGCGATCGAGTCCGTCCGGCTGGGCAGCTGGTCGGCCGCCGAACTGCGCGCGGCCGGCCGGGAGCGCCCGGCGCTGGCCCGGCTGGAGTGGACGGCGCCCGAGCGGCCGGTCGCGCCGCCGTCGGGTGAGGCCTGGGCCGTGCTCGGCGCCGCCGGGCCGCTCGCCCGCGAACTCGGCGCCGCCGCCCACCCCGACTGGCCGGCCCTGGCCGCCGCGGTGACGGCCGGGGCGCCGGTGCCCGCGCGGATCGCCCTGCTGGCGGACACCCCGGCGGACGAGGTGCCGCGGGCCGTCCGGGAACTGCTCCGCACCGCCGTCGAGGTGCTGCGCGCGCACGCGGCCGACCGGCGCTTCGAGGGCTCCCGCCTGGTCCTGGTCACCCGCGGCGCGGTGCTCGCCGACCCCGCCGACCTGGTCCCCGACCCGGCCGCCGCCGCCCTGTGGGGGCTGTTGCGCTCGACCGGCCGGGACCGGGTCGTGCTCGCCGACCTGGACGGGCACGAGGCCTCCCCGCAGGCCCTGGCCGCGGCCGTGGACGCGGGCCTGACCGAGGTCGCCGTCCGGGCCGGACAGGTCCTGGTGCCGGTGCTCGGCCGGGCGCCCGCCGTCGCCGCCGACGCGCCGCGGTTCCGGGCGGACGGCACCGTCCTGGTCACCGGCGCGGCCGGACGCCCCGGCGCCGCCACCGCCCGGCACCTGGTGGCCGCCCACGGCGTGCGCCGCCTGCTGCTCGCCGACCCCGGCGCCACCGCGCCGGAAACCGCCGTGCTGGCCGAGGAGTTGACCGCCCTCGGCGCCGAGGTGCGGATCGCGGACTGCGACCCCGCCGACCGGGGCGCCCTGGCCGCGCTGCTGGCCGCCGTACCGGCCGAGCACCCGCTGCGCGCCGTGGTCCACGCGGCCGAAGCCCCCGACGTCGTCGACGGCGCCTGGCATCTGCACGAGCTGACCCGGGACGCCGAGCTGTCCGCCTTCGTCCTGCACGGCTCCTGGACCGGCCAGGCCGGCGCCCCCGACCGGGCCGGGCAGGCCGCCGGCGCCGCCTTCCTCGACGCCCTCGCCCAGCACCGGCGCGCCCAGGGGCTGCCCGGCCTCGCCCTCGCCTGGGGGCCCTGGGCCGCCCCCGGCGTGCCGGAGACCCCGGGCGCCCCGGGCGCCCCGGACACCGTGGCCGGGCTGCTGGCCCTCGCCGAGGCCGAGGCGATGGCCCTGCTCGACCAGGCCCTCGGCCGCCCGGAGCCCGCGCTCACCCCGCTCGCCGTCGACACCGCGGCCGTGCGCCGCGGCGACCCGGGCGTGGCGCCGCTGCTCGCCGGCCTGGTGACGGACCGCCGGCGCGGCCCGGCCGCGGGCCCCGCCGACACCGGACCGGCCACCGCCGCCCGGCTGCTGGAGCTGCCCGAGGACGAGCAGGAGCAGGCCTTCGTCGACCTGGTCCGCGGCAGCGCCGCCGCTGTCCTCGGCCACGCCGACCCCGCGGAGATCGACCCCGGGACGGCCTTCAAGGACCTCGGCTTCGACTCGCTCACCGCCCTCGCGGTGCGCAACCGGCTGCGGGCCGCCACCGGCCTGGCCCTGCCGGCCACGCTGGTCTTCAGCCACCCCAACCCGGCCGCCCTCGGCCGCCACCTGCGCACGGTGCTGCGCCGCGAGCACGGCGTCTCCTGGGACGCGGTGCTCGGCGAGATCGACCGGGTCGAGGCGATGCTCGCCCTGCTGGGCGAGGAGGACCGTGCCAGGGCGGCCCAGCGCCTGCGGGAGCTGGCCGGGGCCGGCCCGGACGCCCCGGACGCCCCGGCCGGCCCCGAAGCCCCCGCCCCGGAAGAGAAGTTCGAGTCGGCCACCGACGCGGAGCTGTTCGACTTCATCGACCGCGGTACCGATCGCTGATCACCCATCACGGGGCTGGGGCATCCCCGTCCCCCGCGGACCCTCACGGAGCAGACGAACGATGGCGAACGAAGAGCAACTGCGCGACTACCTGCGCCGTGCGGCCAACGAGCTGCACGAGACCCGGACGCTGCTGCGCGACGCCGAGGACCGGTGGCACGAGCCCGTCGCCGTCGTCGGCATGCAGTGCCGCTACCCCGGCGGCGTCACCTCGCCCGAGGAGCTGTGGGAGCTGCTGCGCACCGGCGGCGACGCCATCGGGCCCATCCCCGCCGGGCGCGGCTGGGAGCACGCCGAGCACACGGCCGGCGCCTCCTACCGGGGCGGGTTCCTGGACGACGCGGCCGAGTTCGACCCCGGCTTCTTCGGGATCTCGCCGCGCGAGGCGCTGGCCATGGACCCGCAGCAGCGGCTGCTGCTGGAGGCCTCCTGGGAGGCCGTGGAGCGGGCCGGCATCGACCCGGCCTCGCTGCGCGGCAGCCGCACCGGCGTCTTCGTCGGGGTGATCGCCAGCGACTACCTGTCCCGGCTGCCGAGCGTCCCCAAGGAGGTCGAGGGGCACCTGCTGACCGGCAGCCTGGTCAGCGTCGCCTCCGGCCGGATCGCCTACACCCTGGGCCTGGAGGGCGCGGCGGTGACCGTCGACACCGCGTGCTCCTCCTCGCTGGTCGCCCTGCACCTGGCCTGCCAGGCGCTGCGGGCCGGCGAGTGCGACCTCGCGCTGGCCGGCGGCGCCACCGTGCTGGCCACCCCGGGCGCCTTCGACGAGTTCGCCCGCCAGCGCGGCCTGGCGGCGGACGGGCGCTGCAAGTCCTTCGCGGCGGCGGCCGACGGCACCGGCTGGAGCGAGGGCGTCGGCGTGCTGCTGGTCGAGCGGCTGTCCGACGCGCGGCGCCACGGGCACCCCGTGCTCGCGGTGGTGCGCGGCTCGGCGGTCAACCAGGACGGTGCCTCCAACGGCCTCACCGCGCCCAACGACCTGGCGCAGGAACGGGTGATCCGCCAGGCGCTGGCCAACGCCCGGCTGACCCCGGCCGACGTCGACGCGGTGGAGGCGCACGGCACCGGCACGGTGCTCGGCGACCCGATCGAGGCCCAGGCGCTGCTCGCCACCTACGGGCAGGGCCGCTCGCCGGAGCGGCCGCTGCGGCTCGGCTCGGTGAAGTCCAACCTGGGCCACGCCCAGGCCGCCGCCGGGGTGGCCGGCGTGATCAAGACGGTGCTGGCGCTGCGGCACGGCCTGCTGCCGCGCACCCTGCACGCCGAGGAGCCCACCCCGCACGTCGACTGGGCGTCCGGCCACGTCGCGCTGCTCACCGAGCCGGTCGCGTGGCCGGCGGGGGAGCGGGTGCGCCGGGCCGGGGTCTCCTCCTTCGGGGTCAGCGGCACCAACGTGCACGTGATCCTGGAGGAGGCGCCGGCCGAGGACGAGCCGCCCGCCGCCCTGCCGTCGGTGACCCCCGTGCCCTGGGTGGTCTGCGCGCGCACCGCCTCCGGGCTGCGCGCCCAGGCCGCCCGGCTGCGCGCCTGGGCGCTCGCGCACCCCGGGGCCCGGCCGGCCGAGGTGGCCTGGTCGCTGGCCACCGGGCGGGCCGTGCTGGACCACCGCGCCGTCCTGGTCGGCAGTGAACTCGCTGACTTCACCGCCGAGTTGGGTGCGCTCGCGGAGGGCTCGGCGGAGGCCGGGGCGCCGCGCCGCACCGGGCGCACCGCCGTCCTGTTCACCGGCCAGGGCACCCGGACCAGGGGCATCGCCCGCGCCGCCTACCGGGCCTTCCCGGTGTTCGCCGCCGCGCTGGACGAGGTCTGCGCCGCCTTCGAGGGCGTGACGCCGTTCGACGTGCGCGAGGTGCTGCTCGGCGAGCCCGGCGGGCCGCAGGTCGAACATGCGGGGGCGGAGGACACCGGGCTGGCCCAACCGGCCCTGTTCGCCTACGAGGTGGCCCTCTACCGGCTCTGGACGGCCTGGGCGCCCGCGCCCGACCACGTGGCCGGCCACTCGCTGGGCGAGATCGTCGCCGCCCACGTGGCCGGGGCGCTCACCCTGGACGACGCCGTCGCCCTGGTCGCCGCCCGGGCCCGGCTGATGAGCGCGCTGCCGCCCGGCGGCGCGATGCTCGCGGTCGGGGCGGGCGAGGCCGAGGCCGCCGCCGTCCTGGCCCCGCTCACCGGCGTCGGGCTCGCCGCCGTCAACGGGCCCGCCAGTGTGGTGGTCTCCGGCACCGCCGAGGCCGTCGAGCAGGTCCGCGCCGTCTGCGCGCAGCGCGGCTGGCGGCACCGTCGGCTGCCGGTCTCGCACGCCTTCCACTCCGAGCTGATGGACCCGGTGCTGGAGAAGTTCGCCACCGTGGTCAACGGGCTGCGCCCGCGCCGCCCGCGGATCCCGCTCGCCTCCACCGTCACCGGCACCGTCCTGGCCCCCGAGCGGCTGGGCGACCCGGCGCACTGGATCGCCAACCTGCGCGACACCGTCCGCTTCGCCGACGCGGTCGGCGCGCTGCGGGCGGCCGGGGTGACCGAGTTCGTCGAACTCGGGCCCGGCGCCGTGCTCACCCCGATGGCCACCGAATGCCTCGCCGCCGAGGAGGCCGAGCGGACGGTGGCCGTCATCCCCACCGCCGACCGCGAGGGCCCCACCGCCCGGGGCTTCCTGACCGCGCTCGGCCGCGCCTTCGTCCGCGGCACGGCCGTGGACTGGGCGGGCCTGACCGCCGGCGCCCTCACGACCGGTGCGGCCGTTCCGGGTGCGGCCACCGACCCCGCCGCGCTCGCCCGCCACCGCGTCGACCTGCCCACCCAGGCCTTCGAACGCCGCCGGTTCTGGCTGGACGCGGGCGTCGGCGCCACCGACGCGACCGGCCTCGGGCAGCGCCCGGCCGAGCACCCGCTGCTCGGCGCCGTGGTCGAACTCGCGGACGGGCACGGCTCGCTGTTCACCGGCCTGCTGTCGCTCGACAGCCACCCCTGGCTCGGCGACCACGTGGTGCTCGGCACCGTACTGCTCCCCGGCACCGCCTTCCTGGAACTCGCCCTGCACGCGGGCCGGCGGGCCGGCTGCGAACTCGTCGAGGAGCTGTCCCTGGAGGCCCCGCTGGTCCTGCCCGAGCGCGGCGCCCGCCAGCTCCAGCTGTGGCTGGAGGCCCCGGACGGGGACGGCCGGCGGGCCGTCGCGATCCACTCGCGGCCCGACACCGGCGACCCGGCCGAACCGTGGACCCGCCACGCGGTCGGCACCCTGGCCCGCGCCGAGGCCGCCTCCGCGCCCGCCTCCGCGCCCGCTGACGACCTGCCCGCCCGGCCGCCGGCCGACGCGACCGCCGTCCCGCTCGACGGCTTCTACGACTGGCTCGCCGACACCGGCGTCGCCTACGGCCCGGCCTTCCTCGGCGTGCGCGCCGCCGCCCGGCACGGCGCCGAGGTCTACGGCGAGATCGCGCTGCCCGAGGCCGTCGCCCACGACGCCGACCGCTTCGCCGTCCACCCGGCGCTGATGGACGCCACCCAGCACCTGCTCGGCATCGCCGCCTTCGCCGACCGCACCGACCCCGGGGACGGACCGGTCTCGCTGCCGTTCTCCTGGCGGGACGTGCGCCTGTTCGCCCCCGGCGCCGCGGCGGCGCGGGCCCGGCTGCGCCGCACCGGCCCGGAGTCCGTCGCCCTCACCCTCGCCGACGCCCACGGCCGGCCGGTCGCCGAGGTCGGCTCGCTGTCCGTGCGGCCGGTCTCCCCGGACAAGCTGCGCGCCGCCGCCACGGCCCCGCAGGACCCCCTGTACGCCGTGCGGTGGACGGCCCTGCCGCACCCCGCGCAGCCCGCCGCCCCCGGCGCCTGGGCGGTGCTCGGCGACGGCGGGCTCGCCCCCGTGCCGGACGCCACCCGGCACTCCGACCTCGCGGCCCTCGCCCGGGCCCTGGACGACGGGCTGCCCGCGCCCGCCGTGGTCGTGCTGCCCTGGCCGACCGCCGAGACCCCGGGCCTGCCGGCCCCCGAGGCCGTGCACGCCGCCGTCGCCCGCGCCCTGGACACCGTGCAGACCTGGCTCGCCGACCCGCGCCTGGCCGCCACCCGGCTGGCCGTGGTGACCCGGGGCGCCGTCTCGGTCGGCGACGACGACCCGGTGCGCGACCTCGCCGCCGCCGCGGTCGGCGGCCTGGTGCGCTCCGCCATGTCCGAGAACCCGGACCGGATCGTCCTCGTCGACCTCGACGACGACCCGGCCTCGGTGCCCGCCCTCGCCGCCGCCACCGCGACCGCCGCCGACACCGGCGAACCCCAACTCGCCGTCCGAGCTGGCACGTTGTACGCGCCGCGGATCGCCCGCAGCACCCCCGGAGACGCTGCCCGGCCCGCCTTCGACCCGGACGGCACCGTCCTGGTCACCGGCGGCACCGGCGCGCTCGGCGCCCTCGCCGCCCGGCACCTGGTCACCGCCCACGGCGTCCGCCGCCTGCTGCTGACCAGCCGGCGCGGCCCCGCCGCCCCCGGCGCCGCCGAACTCGCCGCCGAGCTCACCGCCCTGGGCGCCACCGTCGAACTCGCCGCCTGCGACGTCGCCGACCGGGCCGCCCTCGCCGCCCTGCTCGCCGCCGTCCCCGCCGCGCACCCGCTGCGCGCCGTCGTGCACACCGCCGGCGCCGTCGACGACGGGGTGATCGCCGCCCTGACGCCCGAGCGCTGCGGCCCCGTCCTGCGCCCCAAGGTCGACGCCGCCGTCCACCTGCACGAGCTCACGCACGACCTCGACCTGACCGCCTTCGTGCTCTACTCCTCCGTCGCCGGCGTCATCGGCAGCCGCGGCCAGGCCAACTACGCGGCCGGCAACGCCTTCCTGGACGCCCTCGCCCAGCACCGGCGGGCAGCCGGCCTGCCCGGCGTCTCGCTCGCCTGGGGCCTGTGGGAGGAGGAGAGCGGCCTGATGCGGGAGGACTTCTCCGCCACCGACCGCCACCGGATCGACCGCAGCGGCGTGCTCCCGCTCTCCGCCGCGCAGGGCCTCGCCCTGTTCGACGCCGCCCTCGGCCGGCCCGAGGCGCTGCTCGCGCCCGTCCGGCTCGACCTGACCGCACTGCGCCGCTTCGACGAACTGCCGGTCATCCTCAGCGCGTTGGTCCCCGCCCGGCGCCGGGCCGGCGGCGAGGAGGCCCGCCGGCTCGCCCAGCGGCTGGCCGGCCGCCCCGAGGCGGAACAGGTCCAGCTGCTCACCGACCTGACCCGCCGGCAGGCCGCCGTCGTCCTCGGACACTCCGGCCCCGAGACGGTCGGCGCCGACCGGGCCTTCACCGAGCTGGGCTTCGACTCGCTGACCGCGCTGGAGATGCGCAACCGGCTCAACACCGCGACCGGCCTGCGGCTCCCGGCCACCGTCCTGTTCGACCACCCCAGCGCCACCGCCCTGGCCCGCTACCTGCGCACCGAACTGCTCGCCCTGCCCGAGTACGGCCGGGCCCCCGCCGCCGCCCCCGCCCGGGTGACGGACGAGCCGATCGCCGTCGTCGCCATGAGCTGCCGCTTCCCCGGCGGCATCGCGAGCCCCGAGGACCTGTGGCGCTGCGTCGCCGACGGCGTCGACACCGTCTCGGCCCTGCCCACCGACCGCGGCTGGGACCTCGCCGAACTGTACGACCCCGACCCGGACCGCTCCGGGCGCTGCTACACCCGCCAGGGCGCGTTCATGCGCGGCATCGACCGCTTCGACTCCGAGCTGTTCGGGATCTCCCCGCGCGAGGCGCTGGCCATGGACCCGCAGCAGCGCCTGCTGCTGGAGACCTCCTGGGAGGCCTTCGAACGGGCCGGCATCGACCCGCTCTCGCTGCGCGGCAGCAACACCTCCGTCTTCGCCGGGCTGATGTACTCCGACTACGCCGCCGGCCGCGTCCAGGACGTCGACGACGAGCTGGAGGCGTACATCGGCAACGGCAACTCCTTCGGCGTCGCCTCCGGGCGCGTCGCCTACACCCTCGGCCTGGAGGGCGCCGCCGTCACCGTCGACTCGGCCTGCTCCTCCTCGCTGGTGGCCCTGCACTGGGCGAGCCACGCGCTGCGCACCGGCGAGTGCGACCTCGCGCTGGCGGGCGGGGTCACGATCATGTCGACCCCGAGCGTGTTCGTCGAGTTCGCCCGCCAGCGCGGCCTGGCCCCGGACGGGCGCTGCAAGTCCTTCGCGGCCGGCGCGGACGGCACCGCCTGGGGCGAGGGCATCGGCATGCTGCTGCTGGAACGCCTCTCCGACGCCCGCCGCCTCGGACACCCCGTGCTCGCGGTCGTCCGCGGCTCGGCGGTCAACCAGGACGGCGCGAGCAACGGCCTCACCGCGCCCAACGGGCCGTCCCAGCAACGGGTGATCCGCCAGGCGCTGGCCAACGCGCGGCTCACCCCGGCCGACGTCGACGCGGTGGAGGCGCACGGCACCGGCACGGTGCTCGGCGACCCGATCGAGGCGCAGGCGCTGCTCGCCACCTACGGCCAGGACCGGCCCGCGGAGCGGCCGCTGTGGCTCGGCTCGGTGAAGTCCAACGTCGGCCACACCCAGGCGGCGGCGGGCGTCGCCGGGGTGATCAAGATGGTGATGGCGATGCGCCACGGCGTGCTGCCCAAGACCCTGCACGTGGACGCGCCGACCCCGCACGTCGACTGGACGGCCGGCCGGGTCGAGCTGCTGGCCGAGGGCCGGCCCTGGCCCGCGCTGGAGCGGCCGCGCCGGGCCGCCGTCTCCTCGTTCGGGATCAGCGGCACCAACGCGCACGTCATCCTGGAGCAGGCGCCCGACGCCGTGGCCGCCGGGCCGGTCGCCGAGGGGCCGGCGGGCGTCGCCGGGGTGGTGCCCTGGGTGCTCTCGGCCCGCACCGAGGGCGCGCTGTGCGACCAGGCCGCGCGGCTCGGGCAGTGGCTGACCGGGCGCCCGGCTGCCGAACTCGCGGGGGGCGGACTCGCGGACGGCGAAATCGCCGACGCCGCCTGGTCGTTGGCCGCCGGACGGGCCGCCCTGGAGCGCCGGGCGGTGGTCTGGGGCCGCGACGGCGCCGAACTGGCCGCCGGGTTGCGGGCGGTGGCGGACGGCATGGCCTCCACCGCCCCGAACGCCGTCGCGGGCGACGCGGGCGGGCCCGGCGCCACCGTCACCGGGCCGGTGTTCGTGTTCCCCGGGCAGGGGTCGCAGTGGGCGGGCATGGCGGCCGAACTCCTCGACGTTTCGCCGGTGTTCGCCGCCGCCGTCGAGGAGTGCGCGGCGGTGATGGACCCGCTGACGGACTGGTCGCTGCTGGAGGTGCTGCGGGACGGTTCGGGCGCGCTGCTGGAGCGGGTGGATGTGGTGCAGCCCGCGCTGTTCGCGGTGATGGTGGGGCTGGCGCGGTGGTGGGAGTCGTGCGGGGTGCGGCCGTCCGGCGTGATCGGTCACTCGCAGGGGGAGATCGCCGCCGCGCATGTGGCCGGTCTGCTCTCGCTCGAAGACGCGGCCCGGGTCGTGGTGTTGCGCAGCCGGGCGCTGCGGCAGGTGTCGGGCGGCGGGATGCTGTCGGTCGGCGTCGGCGCCGAGCGTGCCGCTGAACTCATCGAGGCCGATGGCCGGTTGTCGTTGGCGGCGGTCAACGGCCCGTCCAGCGTGGTGCTGTCGGGTGACACCGAGGCCCTGGCGGTCGTGGTCGAGCGGTGTGAGCGCGAGGGCGTGCGGGCACGCATGATCCCGGTCGACTACGCCTCGCACTCGGCCCACGTGGACGCGGTGCGTGACGAGGTCGCCGAACTGTCGGCGAGCGTACGGCCGTTGGCGGGCCGCACCGCGATGTACTCGACCGTGACCGGCGAAGTCGTCGCCGACCCCGAGCAATTGGCGGGTTCGTACTGGTTCGACAACCTGCGCGGCACCGTCCGCCTGGACACGGCGGTTCGGGCGGCCCTGGTGGACGGACACACCGTGTTCCTGGAGTGCAGCCCGCACCCCGGCCTGGTCGTCCCGCTGGAGGACCTGATCGCCGAGGCCGCCGCCCCCGCCACCGTGCTGCACACCCTGCGGCGCGACGAGGGCGGCCCGGACCAGCTGGTCTCCGCCCTGGCCGCCGCCTTCGCCCGCGGCGTGCCCGTCGACTGGGCCGGCCTGCTGCACCGGCCCGGCACCCGCCGGGTCGACCTGCCCACCTACGCCTTCCAGGGCCGCCGCTACTGGCTCGACCCCGACAGCGGCACCGCGCTGCCGGGCCGCGCCAAGCGCTCCGCCGCCCCGAGCGGCGACCCGGTCGACGCCGGCCTGTGGGACGCCGTCACCGCCGCCGACGCGCCCGGCCTCGCCGCGCTGCTCGACGTCCCCGAGGACGCGCCGCTGCACGAGGTGCTGCCCGCGCTCGCCGCCTGGCGCACCCGCCGGCGGGCCGACACCGCCGTCCGCTCCTGGCGCTACGCTGAGCGGTGGGAGCCCTGGACGGACGCCCCCGCCGCGCCCGGCCGGCTCACCGGGCGCTGGCTGGTCCTCGCCCCGGCGGGCGGGGGATCCCCGGTCGTGGACGCGCTCACCGAGGCCGGCGCCGAGGTCGTCGCCCCCGAATCCGGCCGGGTACCGGACGGGCGTGAAGAGCTCGCCGCCTGGCTCCGGGCGACCGCGCCCGCCGCCGTCCTGCTGCTGCCCGACCCGGAGCCCGACCTGGCCGACCCGACCCCCGCGCTGACCGCGCTCGCCACGCTCGTCCAGGCCCTCGGCGACGCCGGACTCGACGCACCGCTGTGGTGCGCCACCCGGGGCGCGGCCTCCCCGCTCGGCGAACCCCCGGCCAGCGCCGTGGCCGCCGCCCTCTGGGGGCTCGGCCGCGTCGCCGGCCTCGAACACCCGGAGCGCTGGGGCGGCCTGGTCGACCTGCCCGAGACCGTCGACGGGCGCGCCGCCGCGATCCTGGCGGCCGTCCTCGGCGCCGGCTCGGCCGAGGACGAGATCGCGATCCGCCCGCTCGGCACCTTCGTCCGGCGCCTCGTCCGCTTCCCGCACGCCGAGGACGCCCCGCGCCAGGACGTCCCCGACGGTGACGCCCCCTGGCGGCCCGGCCGCACCGCGCTGGTCACCGGCGGCACCGGCGCGCTCGGCGGCCACCTCGCCCGCTGGCTGGTCCGGGCCGGCGCCGAGCACCTGGTGCTGGCCGGTCGGCGCGGCGCGGCCGCACCCGGTGCCCAGGAGCTGCGTGAGGAACTGACGGCCGCCGGCGCCGAGGTGGAGCTCGCCGCCTGCGACGTCAGCGACCGCGCGGCCGTCGCCGCCCTGCTCGCCGGGCTGCGCGAGCGCGGGCTGCGGGTGGACACCGTGGTCCACGCGGCCGGGGCCGAGGTCGGCGGGCCGTTCGACCGGATCACCGGCGAGTCGATCGCCGAGGCCGTCGCCGCCAAGGTCGGCGGCGCGCTCGCCCTCGACGAGCTGCTGCGCGCCGACGAACCCGACACCTTCGTGCTGTTCAGCTCCGGCGCGGGCGTGTGGGGCGGCGCCGGCCAGGGCGCGTACGCGGCCGCCAACGCCTACCTCGACGCGCTCGCCGCCCGGCGCCGCGCCGCCGGCCGGGCCGCCACTGCCGTCGCCTGGGGCCGCTGGGCGGGCGGCGGGATGTCCGACAGCCCGACCGTCGCGGCGGCGCTCGACCGGATCGGCGTGGGCGCGATGGACCCCGAACTCGCCCTCGAAGCGCTGCGCCAGGCCCTGGACGAGGACCTGGAACGGGTGACCGTCGCCGACCTCGACTGGCCGCGCTTCGCGGTCGGCTACACCGCCGCCCGCCCGCGCCCGCTGATCGCCGCACTCGTCGCCGCCGAGACCCCGGCCCCGGCCGCGGCGGAGCCGGGCACCGGCACCCGGGCGCCCGAGCAGCTGCGCGAACGCCTCGCCCCGCTCACCGCCGCCGACCGCCACGGCGAGCTCGTCACCCTGGTGTGCGCCGAGGTCGCCGCCCAGCTCGGCCACGCCGACCCGGCCGCGGTCGAGCCCGAACGGCCGTTCCGCGAGCTCGGGTTCGACTCGCTGGCCGCCGTCGGCCTGCGCAACCGGCTCGCCACGGCCACCGGGCTGTCCCTGCCGACCACGCTGGCCTTCGACCACCCGACCGCGCAGGCGCTGGCCGCCCACCTCGGCTCCGAGCTCTTCGCCGACACCGCACCGGACGTGTCGGCGCTCGACGAGCTGGACCGGCTGGAGGCCGGCCTGGCGGCGCTGTCCGGCGCCGCGGACCGCGACCGCGTCGCCGCCCGCCTGACCGAGCTCGCCCAGCGGCTGCGGGCCGGCGCGCCGCAGCAGTCGGCCGAGGCCCGACGCGACCTGCACGCCGCCAGCGACGACGAGATGTTCGACATCCTCGGGGAGGAGTTCGGGATCTCCTGACCAGCAGTCCGCACCGGATATCTCGAAGACCGACAGGGGTACACACACATGTCCACCCAGGCCACCGCGCCCGGCCCGTCCGGCGCGCCGAACCCGTCCGACGGGTCGACCGAGGAGAAGCTGCGCCACTTCCTGCGGCTGACCGCCGCCGACCTGCGCGCCACCAAACAGCGGCTGCGCGAGGCCGAGCAGGCGGGGCGGGAGCCGATCGCGATCGTCGCGACCGGCTGCCGACTGCCCGGCGGCGTCCGGTCCGCCGAGGACCTGTGGCGCCTGGTGGCGGCCGGCACCGACGCGGTCTCCGCCTTCCCGACCGACCGGGGCTGGGAGACCGGGCCCGAGCGGTTCACCGCCGGCTCCGCCGCCCGGCAGGGCGGATTCGTCCACGACGCGGCCGAGTTCGACGCCGAGTTCTTCGGCATCTCGCCCTTCGAGGCACTGGCGATGGACCCGCAGCAGCGCCTGCTGCTGGAGACCGCCTGGGAGACCGTGGAACGCGCCGGCATCGACCCCACCTCGCTGCGGCGCAGCCGCACGGGCGTCTTCGTCGGCGCCTCCGCGCTCGGCTACGGCGGCGGCCACCGGGACGACGCCGCCCCGGCGGTGGCGGGCCACCGGGTGACCGGCGGCTCGATGTCCGTGGTCTCGGGCCGGGTCGCGTACGCGCTCGGCCTGGAGGGCCCGGCGGTCACCCTCGACACGGCCTGCTCCTCCTCCCTGGTCGCCCTGCACACGGCGGCCCAGGCGCTGCGCGCGGGGGACTGCGACCTGGCGCTGGCCGGCGGCGTGACCGTGATGGCCCGGCCGACCGCCTTCGTCGAGTTCGCCCGGCAGAACGGCCTGGCGGCGGACGGGCGCTGTAAGCCGTTCGCGGCGGGCGCGGACGGGACGGGCTGGGGCGAGGGGGTCGGCCTGGTGCTGGTGGAGCGGCTGTCGGACGCGGTGCGCAACGGGCACCCGGTGCTCGCGGTGGTGCGCGGCTCGGCGGTCAACCAGGACGGCGCCTCCAACGGGCTGTCCGCGCCGAACGGGCCGTCGCAGGAGCGGGTGATCCGGGCGGCGCTGGTGAACGCGGGGCTCTCCACGGACGAGGTGGACGTGGTCGAGGCGCACGGGACGGGCACCACGCTCGGCGACCCGATCGAGGCGCGGGCCCTGCTGGCGACGTACGGGCGCCGGCGCGCCGGCGCGCCGCTGTGGCTGGGGTCGGTGAAGTCCAACCTCGGGCACACCCAGGCGGCGGCGGGTGTGGCGGGTGTGATCAAGATGGTGATGGCGTTGCGGCACGGGGTGCTGCCGAAGTCGCTGCACGTGGACGCGCCGTCGCCGCACGTGGACTGGTCGGCGGGCGCGGTGGAGCTGCTGGCGGAGGCGGTTCCGTGGCCGCGGACGGGTCGGCCGCGCCGGGCCGGGGTGTCCTCGTTCGGGATCAGCGGCACCAACGCGCACGTGATCCTCGAACAGGCCCTGGAGACGCCGGAGTCGGCGCCGCAACCCCCGGCGGCCGGGGTGGGCGGGCTGGTCCCCTGGGTGCTGTCGGCCCGGACCCCCGCGGCGCTGCGGGCCCAGGCGGCCCGGCTGCGCGACTGGACGCGCGAACACCCGCGGGCCCGGCCCGCCGACGTCGCCTGGTCCGCCGTCACCGGCCGGGCCCTGCTGGAACACCGCGCCGTGGTGCTCGGCCGCGACCTCGCCGAGCTGACCGCCGGGCTCACCGCCCTCGCCGACGGCGCACCCCGGCCGGCCGAGGCCACCGGGCTCCCGATCGCGGTGACCGGGGTGGTGCCGCGCCGGGCGGGGGCGGTCGGCAAGCACGCCCTGGTGTTCACGGGGCAGGGGGTGCGGGTCGCGGGGGCGGGGCGTGAACTGTACGACGCGTTCCCGGTGTTCGCGGCGGCGGTGGACGAGGTGTGCGGGGCGTTCGAGGGGGTGGTGCCGTTCTCGGTGCGGGAGGTGCTGCTGGGGGAGGCCGAGGGCGACGAGGAAACCGGTGTGGTGCAGCCGGTGTTGTTCGCGTTCGAGGTGGCGTTGTACCGGTTGTGGCGCTCCTGGACGCCGCAACCCGAGGTGGTGCTGGGGCATTCGCTGGGCGGGATCACGGCGGCGTACGTGGCCGGGGTGTTCTCGTTGGAGGGTGCGGTCGCTCTGGTGGCGGCGCGGGCCCGGTTGATGGGCGAACTGCCGTCCGGTGGGGGGATGCTGGCGGTGGGGGCGAGTGAGGCGCAGGTGGTGGCGCTGCTGGCGGCGCGCCGTCCGGGGGTGGTGGGGGTCGCGGCGGTGAACGGCCCGGCGTCGGTGGTGGTGTCGGGTGAGGCCGAAGCGGTGGACCTCGTACGGGAGTTGTGCAGGGAACGTGGCTGGCGGGCGAAGCGCCTCGCGGTGTCGCACGCGTTCCATTCGGTGCTGATGGAGCCGGTGCTGGCGGGGCTGCGGGAGGTGGTGGCGGGCATCGAGCTCGCGGAGCCGTCGATCCCGTTGGCGTCGGACGTGACGGGCCGCCTCGCGACTCCGGCGGAGGTGTGCGATCCGGAGTACTGGGTGCGTCAGGTCTGCGAGCCGGTGCGTTTCGCCGACGCGGTGGGCGCGGCCCGGGCCGAAGGCGTGTCGGTGTTCGTGGAGTTGGGGCCGGAGGCGGCGCTGACCCCGATGGTCACCGAGTGCACGGCCGGCACCGACGCCACCGCCCTGCCCCTCCAGCGCCGGAACCGCGACCCCCGGGAGGCCCTGGCGGCCGGACTCGCCGCCGCCTTCGTCCACGGCACACCGGTCGACTGGGCCGCCACCGTGACCGGCGCCCAGCGGGTGGACCTGCCGACCTACGCCTTCCAGGGCCGCCCCTACTGGCTCGCCCACGAGGGGCCCGCACCGGAACCGGGCCCCGCCACCGAACCACGGCCGGAGCCCGCCGCCGCACTCCCGGACAGCGGGTTCTGGGAGGCCGTCGAGCACACCGACCTCGACCGGCTCACCGCGCTGCTGGACGTCCCCGCCGACGCGCCGCTGCGCGAGCTGCTGCCCGCGCTCGCCGCCTGGCGCACCGAGGACCGCGCCGATCGTACGGCCCGCTCCTGGCGCCACGAACTGCGCTGGGAGCCCTGGACCCCCGCCGCGACGCCCGCCGCCCTCACCGGGTGCTGGCTCCTCGTCCACACCGCCGCCGGCGCCGGCCTCGCCGACGCGGTGGAGCCGGTGCTCACCGCCGCCGGCGCCCGGGTGCTGCGCCGCGAACTCGCCGCCGAGACCGCCGGGACCGCCGGGACCGCCGACCGGGCCGACCTCGCCGCCTGGCTGGCCGAGTCGGCGCCCGCCGGAGTCGTCTCCCTGCTCGGCGCGGAGCCCGCGAAGGAGGCCGGTGACGGCCCGGCCCTGGTGCGGGCCGTGACGGCCGCCGCCACCCTGGTCCAGGCCCTGGCGGACGCGGGCACCGCCGCCCCGCTCTGGTGCCTGACGGCCGGCGCCTGCTCGGTGCTCGGCGAGGACCTGGCCGGCGCGACGGGCGCGGGGATCTGGGGCCTGGGCGGCGTCATCGGCCTCGAACACCCGGACAGCTGGGGCGGGTTGGTCGATCTGCCCGCCGCCCCCGACGACCGCTCCCTGGCCACCCTGCCGGCCGTCCTGGCCGAGGCCGGGGGAGAGGACCAGTTCGCGATCCGCCCGCTCGGCACCTTCGTCCGCCGCCTGGCCCGCCCCGCCGACGCGGAGCGCCCCGCCCGTCCGGCCCGGCGCTGGCGGACCGGTGGCACCGCGCTGATCACCGGCGGCACCGGCGCCCTGGGCGGGCACGCGGCCCGCTGGCTGGCCTCCCGCGGGGCCGAGCGGGTGCTGGTGCTGGGCCGCCGCGGCGCGGCCGCCCCCGGCCTGGACGGGCTGCGCGCCGACCTGGCGGCGGACGGCGTCGACCTGGTGCCGATCGCCTGCGACCTCGCCGCGCCGGACGCCGTCGACCGGCTCGGCGAGGCGCTGCGCGACGAACTGCCGTACATCCGCACGGTGCTGCACGCCGCCGGGGTCGCCGGACCGGCCCGGCTGCTCGACACCGACCCGGCCGGGATTGCCGCCACGATCACCGCCAAGGCCGCCGGGGCGCTGGCCCTGGACGAGCTGTTCGGCACGGCCGAGCTCGACGCCTTCGTGCTCTACTCCTCCGGCGCCGGGGTCTGGGGCGGCGCCGCCCAGGGCGCCTACGCGGCCGCCAACGCCCACCTGGACGCGCTGGCCGTGCTCCGCCGCCGGCGCGGTCTCGCCGCCACCGCCGTCGCCTGGGGCCCGTGGGCCGCCGGCGGCATGGCGGACGGCGAGGCCGGCCGCCACCTCGCCCGGCTCGGCGTGCGGCCGATGGACCCGGCCACCGCCCTGACCGCCCTCGGCCAGGCCCTGGACGAGGACCTGACCTGCGTGACGGTCGCCGACGTGGACTGGTCCCGCCTCGCCCGCAGCTACGCCGCCGCCCGCCCCCGGCCGCTGATCGCCGACCTGGTCGGGCCCGAGCGCGCGACGCCCGACGCACCGCCGGCGAGCCCGGCCCCCGCCGACGCGCCGCACCGGCTCCGGGACCGCGCGGCCGAACTGTCCCCCGCCCAACTGGCCGCCGAACTGCTCGACCTGGTCCGCACCGAGGTCGCCGCCCAGCTCGGCCACCCCGACGCCGGCGCCGTCGACCCGCACCAGCCTTTCCGCGAGATGGGCTTCGACTCGCTGGCCACCATCGGGCTCGCCCGGCGGCTCGGCGAGGCCACCGGCCTGGACCTGCCCAGCACCCTGGTCTACGACCACGCCGGCGCGACCGCGCTCGCCGCGCACCTGGCCGACGCGCTCGCCGACGCCCCGGCCGGGGGCAGCGCCGCGCGGCACCTGCCCAGGCCGGAGCCCGGCACCGAGGAGTCCAACGAACTGCTCGGCTCCCTCTACCGCCAACTCGCCCTGCGCGGACAGATGGACGACGCGGAGGCGCTGCTGGTCGGCGCCTCCGGGCTGCGCGAGACCAGCGCGGACCGGCGGCGGCTGGCCGCCCTGGCCGGCTCCGTCCGGATGTCCGAGGGCGGCGGGCACCCCCGGCTGATCTGCTTCCCGCCGTTCGCCCCGGTCGACGGCGCCATCCAGTTCGGCCGGCTGGCCACCGCCTTCGACGGGTTCTGCGCGACCGCCGTCCTGACCGTCCCCGGCTTCCGCTCCGGCGAGCCGCTCGCGGCCTCCCGCGACGTCCTGCTCGACCTGCTCGCCGACGCCACCCTGCGGTGCGCCGGGGGCGAGCCGTTCGTGGTGCTCGGCTACTCCTCCAGCGGCTGGCTCGCGCACGGCGTCACCAGCCGCCTCCAGGCGTCCGGCAGCGCCGCCGCCGGCACCGCGCCGACCGGCCAGGTGCTGCTGGACACCTACCTGCCGGCCAGCATGTCGCGCCGGATGCGCAGGGCGATGAACTACGAGGTGATCGTGCGCCGCCACGCGTTCACCGCGCTCGGCTACGTCGGCCTCACCGCGATCGGCAGCTACCGGCGGATGTTCCGGGGCTGGGAGCCCGAGCCGACCGCCGTGCCGACGCTGTTCGTCCGGCCGTCGCGCTGCGTCCCGGGCTCGCCCGAGGACCCGATGACCGGCGAGGACTGGCGCTCCGCCTGGCCCCACGCGCACACCGCCGCGGAGGTCGAGGGCGACCACTGCACCATGATCGGCGAGCACGCGGAGCGGACCGGCGCCGCGGTGCGCGACTGGATCGCCGGGCTGTCCCCGTCCGCCCCCTGACCACGACCCCGCCCCGACCCGCACCGGCCCCCTGACCGTACGAAGGGATCCCCATGACCCAGCCCAGCACCACGACCGCGCCGGCGCTGCCCGTGCCCGGCTCGACCGGCCACCTCGACGCGGCCTTCCTCGCCGACCGGGCCGCCATCCAGGACGTCGTCGCCGCCTACAGCCTGTACTACGACTCCGGCGACTTCGACGCGCTCGGCGAGCTCTTCACCGAGGACGCCACCTTCACCTTCACCCCGGCCCCCGAGGGCTTCCCGCCCTCCGTCGCCACCCGCGAGCGGATCGTCTTCGCGATGGCCGCGCTGTACCGGCACCACACCGAGACCCGCGGCGCCCACCAGCGCCACCTCACCGCCAACACCGTGGTCACCCGCCTGGACGCCACCACCGCCGAGGCCCGCTCGCTGCTCTCCCTCACCTTCGCCCTCGACGACGGCGGCTTCGAGCTCGGCCGCAGCGGCTCGTACGTCGACCGGCTGGAGAAGGACGGCGACCGCTGGCGGATCGCGAGCCGGCACGTGTGGCTGCGCGACCTCCCCCCGGTCGGCGCCGCCGCCCCGGACGGGCAGGAGGGGTCGGCGTGATCCCCGTCCTGGACCTCGTCCAGATCTCCGCCCTGCCGGACGCCGAGCGCGAACTCGGCGAGCTGGCCCGCCGTTACCCGGTCGTCCGCACCCGGCAGGCGGACGGCACCGAGGCGTGGACCGTCCTCGGCGCCGAGGCCGCCCGGCGGCTGCTCGGCGACCCGCGGCTCTCCAACGACCTCCACCGGTACGCGCCGCAGGCCGCGCAGACCCCGGACGGGCCGGTCGTGCTCTTCGAGCAGGACAACCCGGACCACGCCCGCTACCGGCGGCTGGTCAGCGCCGCCTTCGCCTCCCGCACGGTGCGCTCGCTGGAACCCCGACTCGCCGAGCTCGCCCGCGGCCTGCTGGACGCCCTGCCGCCGGCGGGGGAGGCCGACTTCGTGGCCGCCTTCGCCTACCCCTTCCCGCTGGAGGTGATCTGCGAACTGCTCGGCGTGCCGCCCGGGGACCGCGAGGTGTTCCACGCCCGGGTGCAGAACATGGACTCGCCCTCGCTGCCGGTCCGCCAGGCCGCGATGGACGCGTTCGCCGCCTACTGCACCAAGCTGGTCGAGGCCAAGCGCCGGCAGCCGACCGAGGACCTGCTGAGCGAACTCGTCGCCGCGCGGCTGGACGACGGACACGCCCTCAGCCTGGAGGAACTCGTCGGGTTCTGCTCCGTCCTGCTGTTCGCCGGGCACGTCACCACCGGCCACGTCATCGCCAGCGCACTGCTCGAACTCCTCAACCACCCCGAGGAGTTGGCGGCCGTCCGGGCGGACCCGGCACTGGTCGCGGGCGCCACCGAGGAGGCGCTGCGCTACCACGGCTCCGTCCTGTCCACCACCAACCGGGTGGCCGTCGACGACCTCGAGATCGAGGGCGTCCTGGTCCGCAGGGGCGAGCTGGTCCGCTTCCTGCCCTCCGCCGCCAACCGGGACCCGGCCGTCCGTGCCGACCCGCACGCCTTCGACCCGCCGCGCGCGACCGCCGCCCACCTCGCCTTCGGCCACGGCCCGCACTTCTGCCTCGGCCACCAGCTGGCCCGGCAGGAGATCAGGATCGCCCTGACCGAACTCCTGGCCCGCTACCCCGTCCTCGAACTCGCCGTCCCGGCCGCGAAGTTGACCTGGCACCCCTCGGACGTGCTGCGCGGGCTCACCGCGCTGCCGCTGCGCTTCGCGAGCTGACCGGCACCGCCGAACGCGGAGGGGCCCGGAAGGCGCGAACGCCTTCCGGGCCCCTCGTGCGGTCCTTAGCCGCAGACCTTGTCGGACGGGAAGAGGATGGTGCGGTAGCCCCACTCGAAGTGGGCCTTGATGGCCCGCCCCGGGATCCGGTCGTGGTCACCCTCGGGGATGGCCTGCGGGTTCCAGCCGCGGGGCACCAGCTTGGTCGCCGAGTTCCAGTCCCACTGGTCGTCCACCCGGAAGTGGATGTCCACGATGCGGTACCCGTTCTTCGCCTGCTGGACGTTGGTGACCTTGGCGTAGACGTTGAACGAGCCGAGGATCGACTTGGATTCGTAGTTGGTGCCGACGTTGCCGTTGGTCAGCACCCCGGTGACGTCGTCGGCGATCCCGAGCAGGACCCCGACCTTGTTCAGCGGGAACGAGGAGTCCGGGAGCTTTCCGGTGTCCTCGTAACTGTTGCGGACCTCCTCGCCGATCGCCTGCGGCCCCTTCGCCTGGTAGTTGTCGAGGACCTTGGTGATCGTGTCCTTGACCTCCTGCTGCTTGGTGAGGTCCATCAGGAGCGGGTCGCCCGCACCGAAGTTCACCACGTCCTTGTGGTCGAAGGTGTCGGTGAGCCAGGCCCGGAGGATGTCGTGCGCCCGGTCGTCGTTGTGCGGGTAGGTCGTCACGCTGTAGACCCCGCAGCTGACCTCCGCGCAGAACTGGACGGCTTCGCCGAGCTCGTTGGAGAGGTCGCAGATCTTCTTCCCCGCCGGGCACGGATCGCCGCCCGTCTGCGCGGGCGCGGGCCGCGACTTGAAGGAGGGGAGGTCGGTGCTGGAGTTCGTGGCCGGCGGCCGGTAGTAGTTGTGCGGGCGGGACTTGCGGATGGTGTCGGTCCAGACGCCGTGGTCCGAGGTCCAGGTCTCCTGGACGGTCTGGCCCTCCGGGGTCCGGCAGGCGCCGAAGCCGCCGCAGACGCCGTCAGGGCGCAGGCCACTGGGGTCGGAGAGGTTGACGGGGTCGTTGTCGCTGTAGGCGTAGCCGTTCCACTGCTGCGGGTCGGCCTCGTCCATGAGCGGGTCGGGGCTGATGAACCGTCCGGTGGCCGGGTCGTACTGGCGGGCGCCGAGGCTGGTGAGCCCGGTGGCGTCGTCCTTGCTGCCGCCGACGAAGCCCTTCGTCCCGGCCCACTGGCCGGCCGCGGGCTGGGTGCCGCGCGGGTTGCCGAAGGGGTCGGTGGCCCGGCGGGTGACGGTCATCGCCGCGTCGGTGCCGATCTGCAGGCCGTTGGTGCCGTGCGGGTCGGCCGCCTGGATCTGGACGGTGCTGCCGCCGTCGGCGGTGGTGCTGCGGGTGAAGGTCAGCCCGCCGGGGGCGCCGAGGGAGCGGACGTTGCTGACGGTGCCCGTGCTGTCGACGGTGATCTCGTCGGTGGCCAGGGTGAGCGTGGTCTTTCCGGGGTTGCGGCGGATCAGCTGGTTGCCGTCCGCGTCGTAGAGGTAGCTGGTGGCGCCGTTCTGGCCGGGCTTGGTGAGGGTGTCGAGCTTGTCCTCGCCGTTCCAGGTCAGCTTGGTGGTGCCACCGGGGTCGGTGATCGCGGTGGTGTTGCCCTTGGCGTCGTACTGGTAGCTGACGGCCTTGGTGCCGGCCGGGCCGGCGGTGGTGGAGGTCAGCAGTGCGTGAGCGCCGCCGTTGCCCGTGCCGGTGTTGGTGGACTTGGCGGCTCCGAAGGTCTGGGTGACTGTGGTGTCGCCCAGGCTGTTGCCGGTGATGTCGTGCTGGACGAGGCCGGTGCGGTTGCCCGTGGCGTCGTAGCTGTAGGTGTTCCAGTACGGCGCCGGGCCGCCGACCGTGCGCCCGCCGGGGGCGACCGTCGCGGGGCCGGTGGCGTTGGTGCAGCCGCCGGTGCCGGGGACGGTGGTGGAGCTGCCGGTGCCGTGCTTGACGCCGGAGGAGTCCGTCCAGTCGGCGGTGGTGCTGGTGCCGCCGGTGTCCGTCCAGGCGCCGGTGAGACGGTTCAGGTAGTCGTAGGTGAAGCACTGGGTGTCGGTCGCCGCCGCGTCCTGGATGTCGGTGGCGGAGGTGAGTTGGCCGGCCTGGGTGTAGGTGTAGCTGGTCTGGTCGGCGGAGACGGTGCCGTTCTGCCGGTCGACGAAGTTGTTGATCACGCGTCCGGTGGCCCAGTCGTACTGCTGGGTGGCCACGACCTGGGTGCCGTACGGGCCGACGGTCGTGCGGATCGGGCGGGCGAGGGCGTCGTAGGCGACCTGCGCGACGACGGCCTTCTTCAGGCTGCTCTCCGAGGTGAGCAGGCCGGTGACGGTGCGGCCGTAGCTGACCGATTCGGCGGGCAGGCCGCCGGCGGCCGGGATGTCCATGCCCGTGGGGACGCCGAGGACCCCGCTGTACGTGAGGTTGGTGGTGTAGGTGCCGGCCAGCGCGCCCTCGCCTGACGGGATGGTCAGCGAGCTGCCGAGCGGCCGGTAGGCGGTGTCGTAGCCGGTGATGGCCTTGGTGTACGCCGAGCCCTTCACCGCCCCGCCCACGTAGCGGGTGCTGGACGTGAGCAGGCCCTTGGCGAGCGTGTCGTAGGTCCAGGAGACCAGCTGGTTGGCGGGTGCGGCGCTGCCGCTGTACGCGCCGGTCTTCCGGTTCAGCACGTCGTACGTGTAGGAGAGCGTCTGGTTCTTGGCGTCGGTGGTGTGGTCGAGGTGCCCCTGGGTGTCGTAGAACAGCTTGGTGGTGCCGGTGTCCGGGTCGGAGGTGGAGGTCTGGCGGCCGCGCAGGTCGTAGCCGTAGGACCAGGTGTTGCCGCTGCTGTCGGTGCGGGAGGCGGTCAGGCCACCGGGCGTGTAGGCGTAGCCGGTGACGTCGGCGTCGGCCGGGTTGCCGGTCGGCGTGGGCGTCTTGTACCGCCAGGTGGCGGTGGTACGGCCGCGGGCGTCGGTGACCGTCGAGATCGCCGTGCCGCCGTTGGGCGGGGTGGTGTCGACGCGGTCGGCGCCGGGGTAGGCGGTGCTGGTGGCCCACTGGAGGTTGCCGTTGGAGCGGAACTCGGCGCGCAGCAGGCGCCCGTTGCCGTCGTAGGTGTTCCAGGTCTGGCCGGGGACCTGGCCGTCCGCCACGGGGACGAAGATCGCCTCGGTGGGGAAGGAGGTCTGCTCGTAGTAGGGGGAGGAGCTCTTGATCACCCAGCCGTGGGTGTCGTAGACGGTGTCGGTGATCAGGCGGCCGTCGGGTTTGGCGGCGCTGGTGCTCTGGGTCTGGCGGGGGCGGCCGAGGCCGTCGAAGATCTGGATGCTCGCGGAGAAGGTGGTGGCGCCGTCGTTGAGCGTCTCCGTCTTGATGGTGGACGGTGCCGTGGCGCCGTACAGGCCGTAGGTGAAGCGCTTGCTCGGCAGGTCGGTGGTGGGCCGGTCGGGCGCCCAGACGGCGGTGAGGCGGCCGAGCGGGTCGTACTGGGCGGTGGTGACGCGGCCGTTGGGGTCGGTGGTGGTCAGCGGGGAGCCGCGGGCCGGGTCCTGGGTGACGGTCGTGGTCCAGCCCAGGGGGTTGGTGGTGACGAACGACGTCGGCAGCTGGCCGGTGGCCGGGGTCAGCGTGGTGGTGCTGGCGGCCGGGGTGACCGAGGGGGCGCTGAGCTGGGTGCCGCCGCGGTCGTAGGTCGAGCCGTCGGTGGTCGCGCTGGTCTGCGGACGGCCGTAGGCGTCGAAGGTCGTGCTGCCGGTGTGCGCGTAGACGGGGTTGCCGGAGGCGTCGAAGCGGTCGAGGGCCTGGGCGCCGGTCGGGTCGCCTGCGGCGCCGGCCTGCTTGAAGGGCTTGCCGTCGTAGAGCGTGCGGGTGGCCGTGAGGGTGTTGGCGGCGGTGGCCGTGCCGGAGCAGGAGCCCTGGAAGACGGTCTTCTCGGCCGCCAGCTCCAGGCTCATCGGGTTGTCGCCGGCCGCGTAGGCGATGGTGGTGCAGGTCTCGGGGGTGGCGGCGGTGCCGTCACCCGGGTCGTCGACCGACACGACGCGGTTGCCGTTGGCCGGCTCGCTCGTCGTCACCGTCGTCTTGGTGCGCCAACTCTGGTCGGCCAGCTTGGACTTGGCGATCGAGGTGACCTGCGAGTCCGGCCGCCAGGCGTAGACCTTCGGCGCGCCGGCGCTCTGCGCGTGGGTGGCGGAGGTCTGCTGGCCGTTGTAGGTGGCGCCGGAGATGCCGATGACGCTGCCGCCGGCCTGGTCGAAGGTCTCGGTGGCGACGACCCGGCCCGCCAGCTGCGCGCTGTCCGTGACCTTGCCGCCCAGCGGGCTCACCACGTCGGGCACGGTCCTGAGCGTCGTCCCGTCCGCGAGGTAGTCGCCGACCATGCCGCGCAGGTACGTCACGCGCTGCTGGGTCTTCGGCGCCTCGCCGGGGTTGGCGTTGCCGGTGGTCGTGGTGACCGTCTGGTAGCCGCGGAACTGGTCCCAGGTGCGGACCTTGGGGTCGGTGAACTCGGCGTCGTTGCGGTGCCAGGCGGCGCCGCCGCCGTACGTGTACTCGGTGGTGCGGGCGACGGCCGGGGTGCTGACCAGGTCCTGCTCGACCACGGTCTTGACCAGCGGCTTGTCGAACCAGTCGTTCACCGGGTCCTTGCCGGACTGGCCGGGCAGGTACCAGTGGACGGGGATGCAGGCCATCGCGTTGGTGTCCTCGGAGGCCGGCATGCGGTTGTTGACCCGGGAGCACTCGGGGTCGGTGTAGACGACGTCGATGCGCTCGCCGGCCTCGGTGGTGATGCCCTGGATGCGCGGGCGCATGAACTGGGGTGAGGCCGGGACGAGTCCGTCGATCCGGTTGGCCCGCATCTTGTACTGGAACTGCACCGCGGGGAGCGTGGTGAGGTCCGGCTGGCCGTTGCTCGGCACGCGCTGGACGGAGTCGAGCTGCAGCAGGTGCTTGGTCCCGTCACCGGGATCGGCCAGCTCCTGCGTCAGGTTGTACGTGTCGACCGTGCGCGGCCCGTTGTCGACCTGGATCCGGGTGCTGATCGAGGTCAGGCGCTTGGTGGTGAAGAAGGTCGGCGAGCCGTTGGTGCAGCTGCTGTCGGTGCAGATCTGGTCGATCGGGGTGTCCGGCCAGGAGGTGGCGTTGGCGGTGGTGCGCTGGTCCTCCGAGCAGGTGATCGCCCCGCTGGGCAGGCAGCGTTCGGCGGTGGTGAAGAGCACCTGGGCCGCCGGAGTCGCGGCGCCCTTGGCGGCCAGCTGCTCGTCCAGGCGGTGGCCGTAGTCGATCTCCTGGACGTACCCGGCCCGCTGGTAGTCGGTGAGCGTGCCGGCGGGCCCGCCGGGGAGGCGGCCGCGCTGGTACTTGTTGCCCTCGGTCGCGTACGTGTAGGTGGTCAGGTTGCCGTGCGGGTCGACCACGTAGTCGAGCTGCCAGCGCCACGCCATCTGGCACCACGAGCCCTTGCCCTTGGCCGCGTCGTAGCACGGGTCGCCGCTGTTGGGCGAGTACACCGGCACGGTGAGCACGGAGTTCGCGGCCGGGTCCGAACCGTCGCCGCCCGGCAGGTGGTTGAGGCCGAAGTAGTACTGGACGCCCTCCGGCGTGGTGATCCGCCAGTACTCGCGGCCGTTGTAGTCGACGTCGCCCGCGCCCTTCGGCGCCCCGGTCAACTGCTCGACCTTCGTGCCGTCGTCGTTCACCAGGTGCCACACACCGCTGGCGTCGTCGCGCACGATCGGGCCCGAGTGACCGGCGAGCGCGAGCGAGGCGTTCTGGCCGCCCCAGCACTCGTCGCCGGAGCCCGTGATCCCGTCCTTGTCACAGGACTTGTAGGAACGCTCGATGAACCCGGGCTCGTAGTTCCAGCCGTCACCCACCCACGAGGGCTGCGCGTTGGACGCGGAGGTCTTGCCGTCCACGTCCGCCGAGTTGTAGCTCAGCTCGACGGACGGCGCCGCGCCACCCAGGGCCGGAGGCACCGAGATCGGGTAACTGTACGAGAAACTCCCGGCGTTGGAGCCACCCGACCAGGCGGCGGACGGGGACAGCGAAGTCGCCGTGTAGTTCCCCAGCGGGCCGGACGGTGAAGGTGCCGCGGCCAGCACCGTCGAGCCGCCGCCCGAGGTGTCGGTGACCGACGCCGGGCTCGCCGCGCCCGTGAACGACGCCTTCACCGCGCCGCTCCCGCCCTGCGGAGCGGCCGTGGGCTTCGCCGGCAGCGTCACCTGCGCGGTGATCGTGCCCGCGCCGTCGCTCGTCGCCGCCACCGGCGTCTGGGTGCGGCACTCCGGCCGGTCCGGCGTGGTCAGCGCACAACCCGGCAGCGCCACCAGCGCCGCCCGCTCCGACCAGCCGCCCGCCTGCAGCGCCTTGAGGTCCAGCGTCACCCGCGCCCCGCGCCCGGGACCGCCCGCGGCCTGCGCCTCGGCGTCGGTCAGCGCGACCAGCGGCCCGGCGACACCCGCCGCCCGGCCCTTGTCCCGGTCGGTGACCTGCACGGTGACGGCGTGCGCCGCCTCCGTCTGCGCGTTGCCGGGCGCGACCCGGACGGCCAGGTCCCCGGCCTTCGTCCCGTTCTGCCCGCCCGACGCGGGCGAGGCCCCGCCCGTCGCCTTGCGCGCCGCCTCCGCCTCCGCGCCGTCCGCACCCAGCGTCACCGTCGCCGTACCGGTGACCACCGGCGCTACCGCCTCCGGCGTCCACACCGCCTTCGCCGGCGCCGACTTGGCCCCTGGCGGCTTCGCATCGTGCCCCTGCACGGGCGTGGTCGCCGCCCCCAGCGGCGTGTTCGGCGGACTCCAGACCTTCTCCTCCGGCTCGGGGTACGTCCACGCCGCCGCCGGCGGCGCCGCCAGCCCGGACACCGTCAGCGCCAGGATGGTGCCGAACAGCACCGGCCGTGGGCGTGGACCGCCGGAGCCCCCTCCCGCACCTGAGGTCCGATTTCGGACATGCCAAACTCCCACGGCCGTTCCTCCCCGTGAAAAAGTGAAAGTGACCAAACATCAAAGTGGCGCAGCAGCGCTGATGTTGAGCCAGAAGATAGGTGGGGTCGAAGCGCCGCGACAGGCAGTTCCGCCACGCACCGCGCTTGTTTGCGAAGTCTTGACCGATCGGGTGGGAACCATTCCGGACATGTCCCGGTAAGGCGGCTCCGGGCGGTCGAACTCCTTGCGCGGGCCCGGTCGTTCCCCTTCGAACGTCCTGCCGGCCGGGCTCCGGCTCCGGAGGCGGGGGAGTGGGGTGACCTGGGCGGAGCGGGGCGGGCGGGCCGTCCGGGGTCGGCGCTTCGTGCCCGACGCACGCGAAGTTGTCTGGTCAAGTTCGACCGGCGTTCGCCCGGGCGGTCTTCCGCGGGACCGCGCGGACCCGATACCTATGTCCCCGCTCACGGTGCTCGGCCACGGCACCCACCCTCACCAACGGGACGAGGTATTCCCATGCGACTGCGCTGGAGCCCCCTGCGCGGGCTGCTCGCCACCCTTCCGCTCGTCGGCGCGCTGGTCGTCGCCGTGCCCGCCCCCGCCCGGGCGGCGGGGAGCAGCGGCAACCTGATCGTCAACGGCGACGCGGAGGCCGGCGGCTACTGCACCGGCGACTGGAGCGCCGCCACCACCGTCCCCGGCTGGACGGTCCAGGCCGGCGGCGTCAACGCCATGTGCCACTCGGTCGGCTCCTTCGGCCTGCCGAGCGACGGGCGGACGCCCGGCAAGGCCTTCTTCGGGCCGGGCAACTTCGGCGACGGCGCGATGGCGCAGACCGTCGACGTCTCCTCGGCGGCCGCGGCGATCGACGGCGGCGGGGTGCACTACAACCTGGCGGGCTGGCTGGGCGGTTGGACCACCTACGGCGGCTACGTCGCGGTCGGCCTGCACTTCCAGGACGCGAACGGCGGCCCGCTCGGCGCGACCGCGAAGCTGCCGACCGTCTCCGCGACCGACCGGGGCCTGAGCACCGCGTTCCTCTCCCGCAGCGCCACCGGGGCCGTCCCGGCCGGGACGCGGTCGATCCAGGTCGAGGTGCAGTTCCTGTCCACCTCCAACGAGACCGGCTACCTCGACAACCTGTCGCTGACCCTCGACACCCCGGTCGCCGCCCCCGCGCCGCTCGCCCCGCCCGTCTCCCGCGTGCCGGGCTACGACCACGTGTTCACGGTCATGATGGAGAACACCGACTACGCCCAGATCATGAACGACCCGGCGGACACGCCGTACATCCACAGCCTGATGTCGCAGGGCGCCACCCTCACCGACGCCCACGCCGTCTACCACCCCAGCGACGAGAACTACCTCGCCGTCGCCGGCGGCGACACCTACACCAAGGGCGCCACCTACTGGCCCAACATCAACTCCCCCCAGCGCCACCTCGGGGACACGATCGAGGCGGCCGGCAAGAGCTGGAAGGCCTACGAGCAGGGCATGGGCACCCCCTGCAACACCACCAAGACCTACGACAGCTACTACATGCCCGACGACGCGCCGTTCATCAACTACACCGACGTCAGCGGCAATCCGGCCCGCTGCGCGGCGCACCTGTTCGACGCCTCGCAGCTGACCACCGACCTGCAGTCGGCCGCCACCACGCCGAACTTCTCCTGGATCGCCGCCGACGACTACTACGACGGCGAGGCCTCCGGCAACGGCAGCGCCGCCAGCCTCAAGGTGCAGGACGGCTGGCTGAAGCAGACCCTGGCCCCGGTGCTGTCCTCCCCGGCCTGGACGCAGCAGCGCTCGCTGCTGGTCCTGACCTGGGACGAGAGCCAGAACGAGGGCTACGACCACGTCGCGACCGTCGTCGTCGGCTCGCAGGGCACCGTCCCGGCCGGGACGAGCAGCCCGCAGCACTACGACCACTACGGCATCGGCCGCACCATCGAGGCGGCCCTCGGCCTGCCGGGGCTGACCGCCAACGACACCTACGCCACCCCGCTGAACGCCGCCTTCGCGCCGGCCACGGCGGCCGGGCCGACGCTGACCGGCGACCTGAACGCGGTCACGAACGGCGGCAACGTCACCCTCCGGTACGCCGTGCCGAACGCCGCGCAGGCCGGCGCCAAGAACTGGGTCGGGCTCTACCCGGCGGGCGTCACCCCGGGCGCCCAGTCCGCGCTGACCTGGTCCTACACGCCGAACCAGAGCGGCGCGGTCACCTTCTCCACCGGCAAGCTGAACGGCGCGGGCCGGTACGACGCGTACTACCTCGCCAACGACGGCTACACCGTCCTGGCCGGACCGTTCCGGCTGACCGTCGGCTGACGCCGGCGCCCGGGAGAGGTCCGAACGGGCCTCTCCCGGGCCGGGCTCCGAGCGGCCGGGCTCAGAGGAAGTAGAGCCGGTTGAGCGCGACCTCCTCGGCCGGGTCGGAGCGCACGGCCGTGCCGTCGAGGGTGACCAGCCCCCGGCGCGGGTCCACGAGCACCTCGCCGATCCGGGAGTTGCGGACCAGGTCGCGCGGCCCGATGCCGCGGGTGCCGTGGACGCCGACGCGGCGGCGCCGGGTCGTCATGCCGTCGTGCGGGCGGTCGCGGGTGCCGGACTCGGCGGCGGCGCGGCTGGTGAAGGCCACCGAGAGGTCGGCGGGGGTGGCCCCGTGGGCGCCGAACAGCGGCCCGAGGACGAGGGGTTGGCAGGTCTCGGTGGCGGCGTTCGGGTCGCCGGTGACCCCGTAGGCGGGGAAGCCGGCCTTGAGGACGAGCTGCGGCTTGGCGCCGAAGGACGCCGGCCGCCACAGCGCGATGTCGGCGAGCTTGCCGACCTCGATCGAGCCGACCTCGTGGCCGAGCCCGTGCGCGAGGGCCGGGTTGACGGTGAGCTTGGCGATGTAGCGCAGCACCCGCTCGTTGTCGTCGTCCGGTCCGTCGCCCTCCATCGGCCCCCGCTCGGCCTTCATCTTGCCGGCCATGGCGAAGGTGCGGCGGACGGTCTCGCCGGCGCGGCCCATGCCCTGGGCGTCGGAGGAGGTGATGCCGATGACGCCGAGGTCGTGCAGGACGTCCTCGGCGCCCATGGTGCCGGCCCGGATGCGGTCGCGGGCCATGGCGGCGTCGCCGGGCAGGTCGGTCTTCAGGGCGTGGACGGAGACGATCATGCCGTGGTGCTCGGCGACGGCGTCCCGGCCGAACGGCAGGGTGGGGTTGGTGGAGGAGCCGATGACGTTCGGCACGCCCGCCATCTTGAGGACGTTGGGGACGTGGCCGCCGCCGCAGCCCTCGATGTGGAAGGCGTGGATGGTCCGGCCCTCCAGCACCCTCAACGTGTCCTCGACGGACAGGCACTCGTTCAACCCGTCCGTGTGCAGGGCGACTTGGACGTCATGGGCCTCGGCCACGGACAGCGCGGTGTCCAGCGCCCGGGTGTGCGCGCCCATGTCCTCGTGCACCTTGAACCCGCAGGCGCCGCCCTCGACGAGGGCCTCCACCAGCGGCGCCGGGTGGGAGGACGAACCGCGGCCGAGGAAGCCGATGTTGACGGGCCAGGCGTCGAAGGCGTTGAAGGCGTGCCGCAGTGCCCAGGGGGAGTTGACGCCGACGCCCCAGACCGGGCCGAACTCCTGGCCGATGATGGTGGTGACGCCGGAGGCCAGCGAGGCCTCCATGATGCGGGGCGACATCAGGTGGACGTGGGTGTCGATGGCGCCGGCCGTGGCGATCAGGCCCTCGCCGGAGACGATCGCCGTCCCGGTGCCGACGACCACGTCCACGCCGTCCAGGGTGTCCGGATTCCCCGCCCGGCCGATGGCGGCGATCCGGCCCTCCCGGATCCCGATCGAGGTCTTCCTGATGCCCTGGATCGCGTCGATCACCAGCACGTTGCTGATGACGAGGTCGCAGGTGTCCCGGACGGCGGCGGCCTTGAGGTGCAGGCCGTCCCGGGCGGTCTTGCCGAAGCCGACCAGGAACTCGTCACCGGGGGCCTGGGAGTCGGACTCGACGCGCACGACCAGGCCGCTGTCGCCGAGCCGGACCCGGTCGCCGGCGCGCGGGCCGTGCACGGCCGTGTACTCGGACGCCTCGATCACCTCGACCGACCCGCTGCTGCTGCTCACCGCCGGCCCTCCTCTGCCTCGTCGTCCCTGCTCGCCCCGAGATAGCCCTGTTCGGCCGCCCGGCGCAGCGCCTCCCGCCGGACCAGGGGAGAGTCCAGCGGCCCGTCCACCAGCCCGGCGAAGCCGATCGCGACCCGCTCGCCGCCGATCGGTACCAGGCCGACCTCGACGGCGGCGCCCGGGTCGAAGCGCACCGAGGAGCCGGCCGGCACGGCCAGGTGCATGCCGTAGGCGGCGGCCCGGTCGAAGGCCAGGCGCGGGTTGGCCTCGAAGAAGTGGAAGTGCGAGGTGACCGAGACCGGCACGTCCGCGGTGTTGCGGACGGTCAGCGTGCGGGCCGGCGCGGGCACGGGTTCGGCACCCTTGCCGAGGAGCACGGCACCGGGCGCGGCCTCGCCGAGGTCGCCGCCGCCGAAGGGGTCGGCGACGACGGCGAGCCGGGTGCCGTCCTGGAACACGGCCTCGACCTGGATCTCGGTGACCAGGTCCGGCACGCCGGGCAGCACGTCGTCGGCGGTGAGCACGGAGCGGCCGGCCTCGACGGCCTCGGCGAGGCGCCGGCCGTCACGGGCGGCCTCGCAGACGGTGTCCGCGATCAGCGCGGTCGCCTCGGGGACGTTGAGCCGCAGGCCGCGGGCGCGGCGGGCGCGGGCGAGTTCGGCGGCCGTGAAGATCAGCAGCCGGTCGCGTTCGGTGGGGGTCAGCTGCACGGGGTTCCCTTTCTCCCTCGGTGCGGTGCTATGGCGGGCGAAGGCGGGCGTCGGCGGGCTCAGCCGGCCGGCTGGTCGTGGGTGGAGCAGTGGATGCCCCCGCCGCCGGAGGCGATGGTGTCGATCCGGACGGGGACGATCTCGCGGTCCGGGAACTGGTCCCGGAAGAGCTCCCGGGCGTGGCCGTCGGCCTTGGCGTCGCCGAACAGCGGCAGGTAGACGCCCTTGTTGCCGAGGTAGAAGTTCATGTACGAGGAGACGAAGGCGTCGCCGCGGCCGGTGATCCGGTCCGGGTCGGGCTGGCTGATCTCGACCACCTTGAGCTTGCGGCCGGCCGCGTCGGTGGCCTCGGCGAGGACGGCGCGGGCCTGGTCGGCGGAGCGGGACCAGACGTCCGGCGGGGTGCCGGGGAAGGCCCGGTCCAGGAGGACGACGCCGGGGGCGGCGAAGCGGGCGAGGCAGTCGACGTGGGCGTCGGTGATGTCCTTGCCCTTCACGCCGGCCAGCCAGATCACCTTGGTGACGCCCAGGGCCTTCCTGAGCTCCGCCTCCACCTCGTCGCGGCTGCGCCCGAGGTTGCGGTTGTCGTTGACGACGGAGCTCTCGGTCACCAGCAGGGTGCCCTGGCCGTCGGTCTCGAAGGAGCCGCCCTCGGCGGTGATCGGGGTCTCGATCCGCTCGATCCCGTACTTCTCCAGGACGGCGCGGGCGATCCGGGCGTCGTTGCCGTGCTCCTGCTTCCCGCCCCAGCCGCTGAAGTTGAAGTCGACGCCCTTGACCTTGCCGCGCTCCTCGACGAACACCGGCACGGTGTCGCGGGCCCACAGGTCGTCCACCGGGACGGACAGCAGCTCGACGTCGGACCCGCAGGCGTCGCGGGCCGAGTCCTCCTGGCCGGGCCGGACCAGCAGGACGACGGGCTCGCGCCCGCCGATGGCCCGGGCGATCGAGGCGATGTCCTTGCGGACGGCCCCGAGCTGCTCGCCCCAGACGTTCTCGGAGGCCGGCCAGGCCATGAAGGTCCGCTCGTGCTTCTCCCACTCGGCGCCGAGCCTGCGCCCGCCGGCGGGCTGCTCGGGGGCGCCGGGGCCGGGGGCCGTGGTCGGGGCGGCGGCCGGGGCCGCGGGGTCGGCCGGGTCCTCGCCGGACGCGGCGCAGGCGCTCGCGCCGAGGGCGATCGCACCGGCTCCGGCGAGGGAGCGCAGCACCGTGCGGCGGGCGAGGGGGTACGGGTGGGACACGCTGAACTCCGGTGGGGCTGAGGGTGGATCCGGTCCGGCAGCGGCCGGACCTGCACTGTCGCATTGACTGAAAAATCAGTCAAGCTTTACGGTGGACACTCCCAACGATGAAAGGCCGGGTGAGGCGGCGATGCTGCGCAATGGTCTGGAGCCCTGGCACCTGCTGGTGATGGTGGCCGTCCTGGTGCTGCTGTTCGGCTCCAAGAAGCTGCCCGAGATGGCGCGCGGACTGGGGAAGTCGATGCGGATCCTCAAGTCCGAGACGGCGGCCCTGCGGGAGGACGGCGCGCCCGGCGCGCCGAAGGCCGAGCCGGGAGGCGGCGCCACCGAGCCGGCGAAGCGGCCGCTCTGACCCGAGCGGCCGCGGCCGACGCCTGGAGCCGTCGTTCCTCCACCGCCCGGCGGGGGAACGACGGCTCTCAGCCGTTGCGGCGGTAGCGGTCCAGCGACACCCTGACCGGGCCGTCGGTGCCCGCCGCCGTCGACAGCACCCGGACGATCGCGAGTTCCCGCCCGTCCGCGGACCGCACGCAGAAGGCGCCGTGCGGCCCGACCGCCGCGAACGGGATCCGCCCGGCCGGGCGGCTGGTGAGGCCCTTGAGGCACTCGGCCACGCCCAGGCCCGCGTCCCGGCCGAGGTAGGAGTCGGCGCTCTCCGGCACCACGAACTCGCCGTCGCCGCGGGCGACGTACCAGCTCGCGCTGTCGGCCGGGACGACGGTGCCGGTGGCCAGGTCGAACTCGTAGCCGGAGTCCGGCGAGGTCAGCTCGACCGAGCGGTAGGCCGGGGCGTAGTCGGCGGCGAGCGCGGTCGGCGCCACGGCCGTGGGCACGGCGGTCGGCGCGGCCGGCCCGGTCCGGGCGGGCGACGGCGAACCGCCCGGCGCCGCTGCGGCCGCGGACGGGCCGGGCGCGGCGGAGTCGACGGCCGGGGCGTCGGCGGTGGCGGCCTCCACCGGGTCGGGGTCGTCGAGCAGCAGGACGGCTGCCGCCGCGCCGACCGTGAGGGCGACGGCGGCGGTCAGCGCGGTGCGCCCGAGGGCGCGCCGGCGGCCGCCCCCGCCCCGGGCCGGACGGTCCGCGGACGCGGCGACCGGGGTGGCGCCCGCGGCGGCGGGCGCGGGAACGGGCCGCGGCGCGGTGGCGGACAGCAGCGTCGGCGCGGCCGCCGGCGCGAGCACCGTCCGGGCCGAGTCCCACCCGGCCCCGGCGGCCCCGGCGGCCCCGGCGGCCTCCGCCGGCACCTGCGGCAGCTCGGCGTGCCGGGTGATCTGGCTGGTCAGCGGGTGCGGCAGCCAGTCGTCGCCGAACCGCAGGTGCCCGCCCACCGCCGGGTGGCTGCGGGCGGCGGCGATCACCTCGGCGGTGCTCGGACGGTCCTCGGGCCGCTTGGCGAGGCAGTGCAGCAGCAGCCCGTGCAGGCTCGCCGGGACGCGGCCGAGGTCGGGCTCCTCGTGGACGGTGCGGTAGAGCGCGGCCGGGTCCGGGCCGTCGCCGAAGGGCGGGGCGCCGCCCGCGACGTGGACGGCGAGCGCGCCGAGCGCGTACACGTCGGTGGCGGGGGTGGCGGGCAGGCCCATGGCCTGTTCGGGGGCCATGTAGGCGGGCGAGCCGATCCGCAGCCCGGTGCCGGTCAGCGCGCTGGCGTCGGCCGCGCGGGCGATGCCGAAGTCGATCACCCGGGGGCCGTCCGGGGCGATCAGGACGTTGCCGGGCTTGAGGTCGCGGTGGACCACGCCGCTGGCGTGGATCGCCTGCAGGGCCTCGGCGATGCCGGCCACCAGCAGCAGGACGGTGCGCTCCGGGAGCGGGCCGAAGCGCTGGACCACCTGGTGCAGCGAGGGGCCCGGCACGTAGGTGGTGGCCAGCCACGGGGTGGCGGCGTCGACGCCCGCGTCGACCACCTGCGCGGTGAACAGCCCGTGGATGCGCCGGGCGCTGGCCACCTCCTGGGCGAAGCGGGCCCGGAACTCCGGGTCCTCGGCCAGCTCGGGCCGTACCACCTTCAGCGCCACCGGCCGCCCGCCGGGCGTGTACGAGAGGTAGACCCGGCCCATCCCGCCGGCGCCGAGCCGGGCGTACAGCAGGTGGCCGCCGACCTCGCGCGGGTCGTCCGCGGTCAGGTCCTGGAAGACCGGCTGGTGGGCGAACGGCGATCGGTCGGCGGACATGCGGTGGCCTCTCTCGGCGGACGGGGAGGGGGCGGGGACGGTACGGCGTCCGCGGGCGGCCACGGCGCGGTGCGGCGCAGACGGCATCGCGAAGTTTAGAGCCAGCGTCAGGGTGGTCGTGACCGGCCCCGGGGCCTGCCTACCGGGCGCCGGCGACCGGCGGGGGGCAGGGCCGCAGCTCGGTGTCGACGGCGCTGCGCAGCAGCCGGCGGGCGTGGTCGAGCGGCAGCGACCCGCTCAGCCAGCGCACGCTGAGGCCTTCGACGAGGGTGGTGAGCCGCTCGGCGGAGGCCGCGTGCGCGGGTGCGGTGCCGGCCGGGTCGGCCCGGGCGAGGAGTTCGGCGACGTCGTGCACCCAGGTGTGGGTGGTCCGCGCCAGGTCCTCCCGCAGGCTCGGCTCGAAGACCGCGCTGGCCCGCAGTTCGCCCCAGGCGGTGCTGTTCTCCCGCACCTCGGCGCTGTCCTGGAGTTCCCGGAGCAGCACGCGTTCCAGGTCGGCCCGGGGGTCCGCGGTCCGGGGCGCGGGCTCGTCGTCGTCGGCGGTGTAGTGGTCGGCGCGGTCGCTGATGAACCCCAGCGTCTCGCGCAGGATCCCGGCCCGGTCGGTGAAGTGGTAGTAGATCAGCGAGGTGGACACCCCGGCCTCGGCGGCCAGTTCGCCCACGCGCAGCCCGCGTACGCCGCGGCGGGCGATCACCCGGGTCGCGGCCTTGAGTATTTCCGTCCGGCGGTCCGACATGGTCGCCCACTCTACCGGGCTCCCCGGCGGGTCAGGAGGTTTCCTGATGATCTTTTCAGGGAGTTGCCCCCGGCTCCGCCCGAAGCCTTGACTGAATTTTCAGTACGGTGGAGGATGCGGGGCAACCCCACACCTCCCACCTCAGCCAGGGAGCGCCATGAACACCCCCACCCCCTCCCGCCGCGGCCTGCTCCGCCTCGGCGCCGCCGCCGTCCCGCTGGTCGCGCTCGGCGCCGCCCTGCCGGCGCGAGCCGCCGCGGCCGACTCCGGCCCGGCCGTGACGGGCGCCACCGCGGCGCTGCGGATGCCCGCCGAGACCGACCGGCACGACCGCACCTTCATGGCCTGGCCGGCCCTGTCCTCGATCTGGGGCAGCCAGCTGGCGGCCGTCCGGGACGACATCGCCCGGGTCGCGTACGCGATCTCCCGCTACGAGCCGGTCGTCGTGGTCGCCCGCCCCGGCCAGGCCGCCGACGCCCGCTATTACTGCGGCCGCGGCGCCTCCTACGGCATCACCGTCGTCGAGATCCCCAACGACGACCTGTGGATCCGCGACTTCGGCCCGACCTTCGTGGTCGCCCCCGGCGCCATCGCCGGCGTCGACACCAACTTCAACGGCTGGGGCAAGAGCGGCACCCCGTACTACCAGCGCTCCACCGAGGACGCCGCCGTCGCCGCCGCCCTGCTCGCCGGCTACGGCGTCGACCGCGTCCGGGCCCCCTTCGTCGGCGAGGGCGGCGCCCTGGAGACGGACGGCCAGGGCACGCTGCTGGCCACCGTCAGCTCGCTGGTCAACCCCAACCGCAACCCCGGGATGTCCCAGGCCGAGGTCGAGCAGGCCCTCAGGGCGACGCTCGGGATGGACAAGGTGATCTGGCTGGCCGGGCTGGCGGGCCAGGACATCACCGACGACCACGTCGACTGCCTGGCCCGCTTCACCGCGCCCGGCCGGGTCGTCCTCGACCGGCCCGGCCCCGGCACCGACCGGATCTGGATCGACGTCTACGAGCAGGCCAAGCAGGTCCTGCGGACCGCCACCGACGCCCAGGGCCGCCCGCTGACCGTGGTGGAGCTCCCCGGCCCCGACCGGGCCCGGATCCGCGGCCGCGGCAAGGACTTCCTGTCCAGCTACACCAACTTCTACGTCGCCAACGGCGCCGTGTTCGTCCCGCAGTTCGGCGACTCGTACGCCGACGCGATGGCGTACACGATCCTGCAGGCCGAGTTCCCCGGCCGCGACGTCGTCCAGCTGAACATCGACACCATCGCCTCCGGGGGCGGCGGCATCCACTGCGCCACCCAGTCCCAGCCGGCCGTCCCGCCGGCGCTCTGAGCCCCCCCCGCAGGCCCCCACCCCCTCCCGCTCCGGCCGGCCCGGCGCACCCCCGAGCGCCGGGCCGGCCGGGCCCGAAACAAGAAGAGGTTTCCCGTGACGTACCGCATGCCCGCGGAGTGGACCGAGCACGAGGGCTGCCTGATGGCCTGGCCCGTCCGCCCGGACCTGTGGGGCGACACCCTCGACGAGGTGCAGCACGAGTACGCGGCGGTCGCCCGCGCCATCGCCGGGTTCGAGCCGGTCACCATGGTGGCGCCGCCCGGCCACGGCGGGGCCGCGCGCGCCCGGTGCGGCGAGGGCGTCACCGTCGTGGAACTGCCCACCGACGACTCCTGGTTCCGCGACTCCGCGCCGATCTTCGTACTCGACCCGGACGGCCGCCGGGCCGGCGTGGACTTCCGTTTCAACGCCTGGGGCCGCAAGCACCACCCCTGGGACGCCGACGACCGGATCGGCGCCCTCCTGCTGGAGCACCTCGGCACCCCCGCGATCCGCTCCGAGATGATCCTCGAAGGCGGCGCGATCACCGTCGACGGCGAGGGCACGCTGATCACCACCGAGCAGTGCCTGCTGCACCCCAACCGCAACCCGGACCTGACCCGGGAGGACATCGAGGCCGAGCTGAAGGCACGCCTCGGCGTCACCAAGGTGATCTGGCTGCCGTACGGCGGCGCGCTGGACACCGAGACCGACGGCCACGTCGACGGCGTCTGCGCCTTCGTCGCCCCCGGCAAGGTGGTGGTGCAGCTCCCCGCCGACCCCGCGCACCCGGACCACGCGCGGATGCGGGCCAACCGCGCCGTCCTGGAGCACTCCACCGACGCCCACGGGCGGCCGTTCGAGATCGTCGACCTGCCGCAGTCCGCCTTCGTCGAGGTCGACGGCCGCGAGGTCGAGGTCGGCTACCTGAACTTCTACCTGGCCAACGGTGGGGTCGTCGTGCCGGTCGCCGACCACCCCGAGGACGCGGGGGCGCTGGCCGTCCTGGCCGCGGCCTGCCCCGGCCGCAAGGTCGTCGGCGTGCGCGCCCGGGTCATCGCCTACGGCGGCGGTGGCATCCACTGCATCACCCAGCAGATCCCGGCCGCCCGCGCCTGAACCCCGGCTCCAGCCCCCACCGCCCCGCCAGCGAACGGAGAACACCCCCTCATGCCTCCCACCGCACCCACCAGACGCACCGCCGGCCGCGGCCGGCTGGTCCTCGGCACCGCCGTGCTCTCGGCCGCGGCCCTGGTCGCCGCCTGCTCCGGCCCGCCGCGCACCGGCTCCGACGCGTCGACCGTCCAGCTCTCCGCCGACACCCCGCCGGCCAAGGGCGAGCTCGACTCCTTCACCTGGGCCACCTACGCCGAGCCGCCCACCCTCGACTACACCCAGGCCTTCGACTACCCGCAGAACACCGTCCTCGCCAACGTGTGCGAGAGCCTGATGCGCTGGACCCCGCAGCTCACCCTGGCCCCCGGCCTGGCCGAGAAGGCCACCAACCCGGACCCGACCACCTGGGTCTACGACCTGCGCTCCGGCGTGCACTTCCACGACGGCAGCACGATGACCGCCGACGACGTCGTCTTCAGCCTCGGCCGCCAGACGGACCCGGCCAACGCCGCCGCCTGGGCCCAGGTGTTCCAGAACGTCGACACGATCACCAGCACCGGCCCGCTCCAGGTCACCGTCAAGCTCAAGCAGCCCGACTCCCAGTTCCCCCAGTACATGGCGACCGCCGCCGGCGTGGTCGCCGCCAGGGCCGGCGTCGAGGCGGCCGGCAAGGACTACGGCACCACCGGCAGCCTGGACTGCACCGGCCCCTTCAAGCTGGGCAGTTGGGCCAAGGGCCAGTCGATCGAGCTCGACCGCTTCGACGACTACTGGGGGGCGAAGGCCAAGTCGAAGAAGGCCGTCTTCCGCTTCCTCACCGACCCCTCCGCCCGCACCAACGCGATGCTCACCGGCGAGGTCGACGGCGGCTACCTGATCCCCACCGAGAGCTACGACCGGCTGCGCGGCAGCGGCGCCGGCACGCTCTACTTCGGCGAGGGCCTGAGCACTGTCAACCTCAACGTCACCAGCATGCGGGGCCCGCTCGGCGACCTGAGGGTCCGGCAGGCCCTGTCCCTGGCCCTGGACCGCTCCGGCTTCGTGAAGACCGGCCTCGCCGGAGCCGGCAGCGTCACCGGCTCGCTCACCACCCGGGCCGCCTGGGCCGGCGCCCCCGAGGACGCCCGCAAGGCCGCCTTCGCCCACCTCACCCCGACCGCCCCCGACCTCGACCGGGCCAAGGCCCTGGTCAAGGAGGCCGGCGCCGAGGGGAAGACGATCACCGTCGCCACCAGCACCATCGGCCAGGACGTCTCGCTGCTCGCCACCGCCGTCCAGGCCGCCGGCGCGAAGATCGGCCTGGACGTCCGGCTGCGGACCATCGCCCCGAACGCCTTCACCGCCCTGTTCACCGACCCCAAGGCGCGCGAAGGCCTCGACATGTTCCCCGAGACCTACTACGACTCGGTCACCGACCCGCTCGACCTGCTCGTCAACTTCCGCACCGGCGCCTACCAGAACTTCGCCGGCTACAGCGACAAGGCCTACGACGAGCTCGTCGACCGGGCCACCGCCGAGTACGACCCGGCCAAGCGCGCCTCGATCGAGGCCGAGCTCCAGCGGACCGCCTCCGAGCAGCTGCTGTGGCTCCCGGTCGCCGAGTGGCCCACCGCCGTCTTCCTCAACAAGCGCGTCACCGGCGCCCCCACCACCATCTCGTACCTGTACCAGCCGTGGGCCGCCGCCGTGGGGGCCGCCCGGTGAACTTCCTGAGATTCGCCGTCCGGCGGCTGGCCGAGATGGCCGCCACCCTGCTCGGCGCGTCCTTCGTGGTCTTCGGCGCGATGTACCTCGCGCCGGGGAGCCCGGCGAGCTTCCTGCTGTCCGGCCGGTCGGCCTCGCCGACCGCCCTGCAGGCGATCAACGACCAGTACCACCTCGACGACCCCTTCCTGGTCCGGTACCTCCGCTGGCTCGGCCAGGTGCTCCAGGGCGACTTCGGACGCTCCATCACCTACCGCACCGACGTGTCCACGCTGCTCGCCGACCGGCTGCCCGCCACCCTGACGCTGGTGGCCATGGCCCTGCTCGTGGTCGTCGTCCTCGGCCTGGCCCTCGGCTGGATCGGCGCCGTGCGCGGCGGCGCGACCGACACCGCGATCCTGCTCTCCACCACGCTCGCGGTCGGCACTCCCTCCTTCGTCGCGGCCGTCCTGCTGCAGGGCCTGTTCGCGGTCGGCCTGGGCTGGTTCCCGACCAGCGGCACCGGCGACGGCCTCCTCGACCTGCTGTGGCACCTCACCCTGCCTGCGATCGCCCTCGCGCTGTACCTGATCGGGATGCTCGCCCGGGTCACCCGCTCGGCGATGCTGGAGGCCCTGGACGGCGAGCACGTCGCCGTCGCCCGCAGCCGCGGCGTGCCCGAGCGCGAGGTGATCCGCCGCCACGTGTTCCGCAACTCGCTGGGCACCGTGCTGACCACCGGCGGCCTGATCGTCTCCACCCTGCTGGTCTGCACGATCCTGGTCGAGTCCGCCTTCAGCATCGGCGGCATCGGCCAGCTGCTCGAACTGTCCACCACCACCAAGGACTTCCCGACCGTCCAGGCCATCTCCCTGCTCATCGTCGCCCTGTTCATGACCGTGAACCTGGTCGTCGACCTGCTCCACCCACTGGTCGACCCCCGGGTCGCCCTCGGCACCAGGAGGTCCGGCGCATGAGTACCGGTCCCACCCCGCGGTCGGGCCTCACCCGCCGGCCCGGCCTCGGCCGGCTCAGGGCCGCCGGCACCCCGCTCCACCTCGCCTGCCTCGGCTTCGTCGCCCTGGTCGTCCTCGCCGCCCTGCTCGCCCCCTGGGCCGCGCCGGACGACCCGAACGCCGTCGACCTCGGCAACGCCCTCGCCGGCCCCTCGGCGGACCACCCGCTCGGCGTCGACGCGGCCGGCCGCGACACCCTCTCCCGGCTCCTGCTCGGCGCCCGCACCTCGCTGCTCGGCCCGCTCGGTGTGGTCGTCTTCTCCACCGTCGCGGGCGTGCTGGTCGGCCTGGTCGCCGGCTGGCGCGGCGGCTGGCTCGACTCCGTCCTCTCCCGCAGCACCGAACTGGTCTTCGCCTTCCCCGGCATGCTGCTCGCCATCCTGATCGTCTCCGTCCAGGGCGAGGGCCTGCTCGCCCCCGTCCTCGCCCTCGCGATCGCCTACCTGCCGTACGTCTCGCGGCTGACCCGCTCCCTGGTGCTCGCCGAACGCACCCGCCCCTACGTCAGCGCGTACCTGGTCCAGGGCCACTCCGCCGCCCAGATCTGCCTGCGGCACGTGCTGCCCAACATCGCCCCGATCGTCCTCGCCCAGTCCACCATCAACTTCGGATACGCCCTCATGGACCTGGCCGGCCTCTCCTTCCTCGGACTCGGCGTCCCCGCACTCACCCCGGACTGGGGGCGGATGGTCTTCGACGGCCAGACCGCGATCCAGCACGGCTACCCGCTCTCCGCGATCCTGCCCTGCCTCCTCATCGTGCTCACCGTCGTCGCCTTCAACGTCGTCGGCGAACGCTGGGCCGACCGCGTCGCCCGGAGGGCCGCATGAAGACCGCGGACCGCACCGAAGAGCCGGCGAACGCCCTCGACGTCCGGGGCCTGCGGCTCCGGCTGCCCGGCACCGCCCGGCCCGTCCTCGACGGCGTCGACCTCACCGTCGCCCCCCGCGAGACCGTCGCCCTGGTCGGCGAGTCCGGCTCCGGCAAGACCCTCACCTCCCGCACCGCCCTCGGCCTGCTGCCGCCCGGCGCCACCGCCGAGGGCCGCGTCCTGGTCGACGGCGAGGACGTCCTGACCATGGGCCCCGACCGGCTGCGCGCCCTGCGCACCGGCCGGGCCGCGATGGTCTTCCAGGACCCGCGCGCCGCCGTCAACCCGCTGCGCCGCATCGGCGACTTCCTCACCGAGGGCGTGCGCCTCGGCGGCCGCACCGGCGCCGCCGAGGCCGACCGGCGCGCGGTCGAACTCCTCGACGCCGTGGGCCTCGGCCCCGAACTGCTGCGCCGCTACCCCGGGCAGCTCTCCGGCGGCATGCTCCAACGCGTCATGATCGCCGCCGCGTTGATGGGCGACCCGGCCCTGCTGCTCGCCGACGAGCCCACCACCGCGCTCGACGTCACCAGCCAGGCCGAGGTCATCGCCCTGCTCGACCGGCTGCGCGCACGCTTCGGCACCGGGCTGCTGTTCGTCACCCATGACCTCGGGCTCGCCGCCGCCATCAGCGACCGCGTCCACGTGATGTACGCCGGGCGGATCGTCGAGAGCGGCCCCGCCGAGGAGCTGTTCCGGCGGCCCCGCCACCCGTACACCGCCGCCCTGCTCGCCGCCACCCCCCGGCTCGACGCGCCGCCCGGCCGGCTCGCCGCCATCGACGGCCAACCACCGGACCTGCGGCAGGAGTTGACCGGCTGCGCGTTCGCCGCCCGCTGCCGGTACGCGACCGAACTGTGCCGCGAGCAGGCCCCCGCGACGCACCCCGTCGCCTGCCACCACCCGCTCGAAGGGAGCCGCGCCGATGCCTGAGCCCGTCCTCGACGTCAGGAACCTGTGCCGCTCCTTCGGCACCGTACGGGCCGTGGACGACGTGTCGTTCACCCTCCCGGCCGGCGGCTCGCTCGGCATCGTCGGCGAGTCCGGCTCCGGCAAGACCACCACCGCCCGCATCGTCGTCGGCCTCGACCGGGCCGACGCGGGCGAGGTGCTGGTCGGTGGCCGGGCCCGCACCGGCCGGGCCCGGGGGAGGAGCGAACGGCTGGCCCGCGCCCGCGAGGTGCAGATGGTCTTCCAGGACCCGTACCTCTCGCTGGACCCGCGCACCAGCGTCGAGGCCGTCCTGCGGGAGACCCTGCGGCTGCACGTCCCCGGCACCGACCACGCGCGGCGGATCCGCGAACTGCTCGACCAGGTCGGCCTCGGCGGCCGGGCGGCGGAAGCGCTGCCCCGGCAGCTCTCCGGCGGCCAGCGCCAACGCGTCGCCATCGCCCGGGCGCTGGCCGTCCAGCCGGCCGTGCTGGTCCTGGACGAGGCGGTCGCCGCCCTGGACGTCTCCGTCCAGGCGCAGGTCCTCAACCTGCTCGCCGACATCCGCGAACGGACCGGCGTCGGCTACCTGTTCATCACCCACGACCTGGGCGTCGTCCGCTGCGTCACCGACGAGGTCGTCGTGATGCGCCACGGACGGATCGTCGAATCCGGCCCCACCGCCCAGGTCCTCGACGACCCGCAGCACGCCTACACCCGGCTGCTGCTGGAGTCCGTCCCCCGGCCCGGCTGGGATCCCGACCGGATCGCCGCCGCGCGCCGCGCGCTGGAGGAACGGCCCGCCGGTCGGCCCGCCCCGTGACCGGATTCCCCCGAACGGCCGATGCGTGCCGCGCCGGCTCCTGACCCGTCGGTCAGTAGCGTGCGGAGCCGAACCCCGCCACCTACCGGAACGAGGCTCCCATGGCTCACCCCCGGCCGTCCCGCCGCGCGCTCCTGCAGTCCGGGGCCGCGCTCGCCGCCCTGGCCATGGCCGGCTGCTCCTCCTCCGGCTCCTCCGACAGCGGGGCGCAGCAGCAGTCCGGCCCGGGCGGGACGGCCTCGGGCGCGGCCCCGTCCGGCAGCCCGGCCGCCGCCCGGGCGATGCCGGCCGAGTCCGGCCCGCACACCCGCACGTTCATGGCCTGGCCGGCGCTTGAGGAGGTGTGGGGCGACCAACTGCCCGGCGTCCGCCAGGACATCGCGGCGCTGGCCCAGGCCGTCGCCGGCTTCGAACCGGTCGTCCTGCTGGCCCGCCCCGACCAGGCCGAGCAGGCCCGGCAGGCCTGCGGCTCCTCGGTGGCGGTGCTGGAACTGGCCGTCGACGACCTGTGGGCCCGGGACACCGGCCCGACCTTCGTCACCGGCCCGCAGGGCCTCGCCGGGGTCGACTTCAACTTCAACGGCTGGGGCGACAAGCAGACCCACGCCAACGACGGACAGGTCGCCCGCGAGCTCCTGTCGCACGACGGCATCCCCCGCGTCCAGGCGCCGGTCACCGGTGAGGGCGGCGGCGTCGAGGTGGACGGCGAGGGCACCCTGATGGCCTGCGAGAGCTCCTGGGTCAACGACAACCGCAATCCCGGCAAGTCCCGCGACCGGATCGAGGCGGCCTTCAAGGACCTGCTCGGCGTGACGAAGGTGATCTGGCTCAAGGGCGTCGCCGGGCAGGACATCACCGACTGCCACGTCGACGCCCTCGCCCGCTTCGCCGAGCCCGGCACCGTCCTGCTGCACCGCCCGGCCGCCGACACCCCGCCGGACGTCTGGACCACCGCCTCCGCCCAGGCCGTGCAGGCGCTGCAGTCCGCGACCGACGCCAGGGGCCGCAGCCTGAAGGTGGTGGACCTGCCCGAGCCGGACTTCCAGCTGATCGAGGGCTCGGGCAAGAACTTCCTCGCCACCTACCTCAACTACTACGTCTGCAACGGCGGCGTCATCGTCCCGCGCTTCGGTGACCGGGCCGCCGACGACCACGCGGCCGGCGTCATCGGCGACCTCCACCCCGGCCGCAAGGTCACCCAGGTCACCATCAACCACATCGCCGCGGGCGGCGGCGGCATCCACTGCGCCACCCAGCAGCAGCCCGTCGCGCCCGGTGCCGGCCCGTCGTGAGCGGCCCCCGCTGGCGGTCCAACCGCTTCGTCCTCGCCCTGGTGATCCTGGCGGTGCTCTGCTCGGCGGGCATCGCCCTGTACCTCAACGAGCGCAACACCCGCCAGCAGACCCACGAGCTGACGCTGCCCACCGCCGGTGACTGGGTCGAACTCGACGTCACCGCCCAGGACATCGACCCGGGCACCGGTGAACTGACGCTCTACGTCGTCCCCGTTCCGCACGGCACCCTGGCCGAGGGCCCGGACTCCGCCGTCTTCACCCGCCAGGTCGACGTCGCCGTCCGGTCGACGGCGCGCACCGACCTGCGCGCCGCGCCGGGCGAGGTGGCCTCCCCGCAGCCCGTGCCGGCCAACCTCTACGACGGCACGGAGAGCGACTACCCCTTCGACCGGTACCACTTCGCGGTCTCGTTCTCGGCCACGGACGCCGCGGGCGCCGTCCCGGTCGGCGTGGTGTTCGGGGACGTCGACCCGTTCTTCTTCGTCCGTCCGGCGGTCTCCGCGGCCGGGCCGGCGGCCGTCTTCGAGGGCCGGGTCAGCCGGACGCGGAGCACCTTCATCCTGGCCTGGTTCATGATCGCGGCGATGTGGGCGCTGGCGCTGGCGGTGCTGGCCGGCGCCGAGGTGCTCGTGCGCGGCCGGCACGGCATGGTGTGGCCGGCGCTCGGCTGGATGGCCGCGACCCTGTTCGCCCTCGTCGGCATGCGCAACGCCGCGCCGGGGTCGCCGCCGATCGGCTCGCTGATCGACTACGTGGCGTTCTTCTGGGCCGAGGGCATCATCGCGGCGAGCCTGGTCGCCACGGTCGTCTCCGGCAGCCGGGTGGAGCACCGCAAGCGGGCGGCCGCCGCCCCGGCCGGTGCCGCGTCCTGACGCGGGGCGGATGGGCCGGATCCGTTCCGCCGAACGGATCCGGCCCGGTCGTGGCCCGGCCGGTCGGGGTCAGCCGAGGGCGGGGATGTCGTGCGTGGCGCAGTGGATGCCGCCGCCGCCCGCGGCGATCGCGTCGATCTTCACCGGGACGATCTCCCGGCCCGGGAGGTACTGCTTGAGGACCTGCTGGGCCCGGTCGTCGGCCCGGGCGTCGCCGAACTTCGGCAGGTAGACGCCCTTCGAGCCGATGTAGAAGTTCATGTACGAGGAGACGAAGGCGTCGCCGCGCCCGGTGATCCGGTCCGGGTCGGGCTGCTGGAGCTCCACCACCTGCAGCTTCCGGCCGGTGGCGTCGGTGGCGTCCTTCAGGACGGACCGGGCCTGGTCGGCCGAGCGGGACCAGACGTCGGCCGGGCTGCCGGGGAAGGCCTGGTCGAGCAGGACGACGCCGGGGGCGGCGAAGCGGGTCAGGCAGTCGACGTGGGCGTCGGTGATGTCCTTGCCCTTGACCCCGGCCAGCCAGATCACCTTGGTCACGCCGAGGACCTTCTTCAGCTCCGCCTCGACCTGGTCCCGGCTCATGCCCGGGTTGCGGTTGTCGTTGACGACGGAGCTCTCGGTCACCATCAGGGTGCCCTGGCCGTCGGTCTCGAAGGAGCCGCCCTCGGCGACCAGCCGGGTCTCGATCCGCTCGACGCCGTACTTCGCCAGCACCGTGCGGGCGACCTTGGCGTCGTTGCCGCGCTGCTGCTTGCCGCCCCAGCCGTTGAAGTTGAAGTCGACGCCCTTGACCTTGCCGCCCTCCTCGACGAACACCGGCAGGGTGTCCCGGGCCCACAGGTCGTCGACGGCGATCGGTACGACCTCGACGGCGGAGCCGCAGGCCTTCCGCGCGGCCTCCACCTGCTCCGGGCGGGCCATCAGCACGACCGGCTCGCGGGCCGAGATGGCCTGGGCCAGGCCGGCGACGTCCCGGCGGACGTCCGGGAGCTGGTCGCCCCAGACGTTCTCGGAGGCGGGCCAGGACATCACCGTGCGCAGGTGCTTCTCCCACTCGGCGCCGAAGCGGCGCGGGCCGGCGGTGCCGCTCGGCTGCGGCGGCACGGCGCCGTCGACGTCCTCGATGTTGTTGGGGTCGCAGCCGGTGAGGCCGAGGGCGAGCGCGCCGACACCGGCGGCGGCGCCCACCCCGGCGAGGGAGCGGATCAGGGAGCGGCGGGACAGGGCGTTGGTCATGCGGGAACTCCGAACGTCGTGAGGGGGGTGAGGGGTTACGGCAGCGGCTCGTGCATGGTCGAGCAGTGGATGCCGCCGCCCCCGGCCATCAGGCGGTCGACGTCGAGCTGCACGACCTCGCGCCCGGGGAAGGCCGCGGCCAGCGCCTCCCGGGCGGCGGCGTCCTTGTACGCGTCGCCGAACCGGGCGGTGATGACACCGCCGTTGACGAGGTGGAAGTTGAGGTAGGAGTCGACGAACTTCGAGCTGCGGGAGCGGACGGTGTCCGGGCCGTGCACGGGGATCACCTGGAGCCGGCGGCCGCGGGCGTCGGTGGCGGCGGAGAGGATCGCGAACTGCTCGCGGGCGTCGCGCGCCCAGGCGTCGTTCCGGTCCGCGGGCGGCAGCTGCACCATCACCACGCCGGGGCGGACGAACCGGGAGGTGACGTCCACGTGGTCGTCGGTGATGTCCTGGCCCTTGATGCCCGGCAGCCAGATCATGGTGTCCGCGCCGTAGGCCTCCAGGACGGCGTCCTCGATCTCGTCGCGGCTCATGCCGCGGTTGCGGTTCTTGTTGACCAGGCTGCTCTCGGTGGCCATCACCGTGCCGTCGCCGTCGGTCTCGATCGCGCCGCCCTCGCCGACGAAGTCCGCGTAGCCGTACCGCAGCCCCCGGCGGGTGGCGACGAGCTCGGCGACCCGGGCGTCGTCGTGGTGGACCTGCTTGTTGCCCCAGCCGTTGAAGTTGAGGACGACGGCGTCCAGGCCCCCGTAGCCGTCCCGGCGGAAGACCGGCGCGATGTCGCGCATCCACAGGTCGTCGGTGGGGATCTCGGTGGTCACCTCGACGCCGGGGCCGCACTTGGGCCGGGCCTTGTCCGCGCTCCAGTCGTCGGGGACGCACAGGACGACCGGCTCGAACTCGGCGATCGTCCGGGCGATCAGGGCGATGTCCTCCTGGACGCCGCCCAGGCGCAGCCCCCACACGCCCCGGCGGGAGGGCCAGGACATCCAGGTCCGCGCGTGCGGGACGTCGTCCGCCGGCACCCAGGGGTACGGCCGGTGGTCGTCGTGGTAGCGGGTCATGAGGGTCTCCAGACGCGGGTTCGGTCTTCGGCTTCAGGGTGGCACTGACTGAAAAATCAGTCAAACAGGCGGGCGTGTCGCGACGGATCCGGGTCGGAGTCCCTACTGAGCGTGACCCGGCGCCGTGCCCGGATCAGGAGCCGAGCCGGACCACCTCGGCGTCGATCGCGTCGGCCATCAGCGTCCGGGCGTGCGCCAGCGGCAGGCTGCCGCTGAGCCAGCGCGTGCTCAGCCCCTCCAGCAGCGCGGTCAGCCGCTCCGCCGCCCCGGCCAGCGCCACGGCCGAGGACATCGGCCGCACCACGCCCAGCAGCTCGGCGATCTCCTGCACCCAGACCCGGGTGGCCCGGGCCAGGTCCTCGCGCAGCGTCTCGTCGAACACCGCGCTGGCCCGCAGCTCGCCCCAGGCGGTGCTGTTCTCCCGCACCTCGACGGTGTCCTGGAGCTCCAGCAGCAGCGTCTGCTCCAGCTCCTCACGCGCCGTCAGCGGCGGCGCGTCGGCCGCGCGCTCGGTCGTGTAGCGCTCCGCCCGGTCGTTGATGAACTCCAGCGTCTGCCGGAGGATCCCGGTGCGGTCCTTGAAGTGGTAGTAGATCAGCGCGGTGGACACGCCGGCCTCGGCCGCGAGCTCCTCCACCCGGAGTCCGCGCACCCCCCGCCGTGCGATCACCCGCGCGGCTGCTTCCATGATCGACGTTTTTCGACTGGCCACGATCCCCACCCTACCGGGGGTGCCCCCGCCGGTCCCGGGCGGACTGCCTGAAGGATCGGTCAGCGCGGCGCCGTACGGCAGGCCGGCGGCGAGGAGCGCTCCCGGGGGCCGGCAACGCGCCGGTGGCGCCGCTGTGAGGCGGCGCCACCGGGGTTGTCGTGCTGGTCGGTCGGTCCTGCGGGTCGGCTCCGGGTCAGCTGTGCCGGCCCGGCCGGCGGTAGGCGACCAGGAGCAGCGCGCCGCCACCGAGGACGGCGGTGGCCGCGAGGGCCGCGATGAGCGCGTTCGGCGAGGAGCTGCCGGTGTGCGGCAGGGTGCCGCCGCTCGCCGAGGAGGTCGGGCTGTGGCTGTGGCTGTGGGTCGGGCTGACCGGCGGGGTCCCGGTGCCGGAGGTCGAGGTGGTCGGGGAAGGGGACGTCGGGGTCGGCGTCGGGCTGGGCGAGTGCGTCGGGCTCGGCGACGGCGACGGCGACGGGCTCGGCGACGGGGACGGGCTCGGCGAGGGCGACGGTGACGGGTGCGCCAGGATCACGCCCATGTCGAGGTCCAGGTCCCGCTGGCCGCCCTTGAGCGAGACCACCTGGGTGAGCCCGGTGGCCGGGTCGGCGTCCGAGTCCTTGGCCGGGTCGGTGCCGGCGCCGCGCTTGGTGACGGTGGCGCCCGCGGGCAGCGTGCTCAGGTCGAACCGGACCTGGTAGCTGCCGTCCGGCAGGTTGTCGAACAGGTAGTGCCCGGTGGCGTCGGTCACCGTGGTGACGGGATTGCCGTTCCTGTCTCGGACGGGCTGGCCGTTGCCGTCCAGCAGGTTCACCGTGACCCCGGCGATCCCGGGCTCGCCGGGCTGCTGGATGCCGGAGCCGTCCAGGTCCTGCCAGACGTAGTCGCCCAGCGCGTTGTTCGTCGGGTTGGTCCGCTTGACGGCGACACCGACCTTGGCGGGCTCGGCGGGCAGCAGTTGGCGGCCTTCGTTGTCGGTGGCGGTGAAGGCGAAGCTGTTCCAGGCGTAGTCGCCCTCGGGCGCGTCGTAGGAGGCGACCATCGGCCAGGTGAGGGTGAAGGCCGCGCCGGAGGCCAGGGAGCCGGGCCGGTGGACGCGGAACCAGGTCGCCGTCCCCGGCCCCGGGAAGGCGGTGCTCCAGCCCGCCGCGGCGTTGCAGCCGGTCCGGGTGACCAGGGCGGTCTCCACGCAGGGGTTGGGGTCGGTGGTGTACTCGATCACCACGGTCGGGTCGCTGCTGGTGATCGGCTCGCTGAGCGAGGGGGTCCAGGCGCTGCCGCGCGCCGCGTCCTGGGTGAGCACGTAGTTGTCGCCGGGGGTCGGCAGCCGGTCGTAGGCGATGAACTCGGTGACCGGGTCGGGCGAGTCGTTGCGCACGGTCATCCGGTAGGAGATCCGGCCGCCCGGGGTGGCGGTGCCGATGCTGACGTAGTCGCCGTCCAGGTCGCCCTTGACCTCCTTGTACGAGCGCAGCGCCGCCGGCGCGTCCACCTGGATCCTGGACGAGGCGTGGCACAGCAGCTCGGTGGTGTCGCCGTTGCCGTTGAGGTCGAGCACGTCGGGGGTGCTGCCGCTGTCGGAGCCGGAGAACATGCACGAGACGGGGGCGTCGGGCCGGTCGACGGTCACGTAGACGTCGTTGGTCAGCTCGCCCGCGCGGACGCTGCCGGCGACCTGGACGTCGAAGAGCATCCGGTAGGCCAGCGCGTCGTGCAGGTACGTCATGTCCGGTGCGCCGGCCGGCCACTCCATCCGGAGGACCTGGCGGCCGTCCGGGCCGGGGGTGACGGTGACGGAGCTCGGGGCCTTGGCATCCGGGTAGTTGGGGTCGGGCCGGGCCGAGCCGTCGACGTAGAGGACGCCGGCCGGGAGCACGTCGTAGAGGACGAGCGGGCGGTCGAGGTCGCGGGCGCTGCGGTTGTACGGGATGACCTGGAAGGTGGCCCGGCCGCCCGGGGCGGAGAGCTCGCCGGCGACGGTGGTCTTGGCGGCGCCGAGGTTGGTGGCCTGGGTGATGGTGGTGGAGGCGCAGGCGTTGGCGGAGGCGTTGTTGGTGCCGTCCGTCGCCGTGGTGTCCACGCAGTTGGTCAGCGGGGTGGGGGCGGTGCGGCCGTCATGGCCGGGGGTGGCGACCTGGGTGACCACCTGGACGGCGTTGCCGGGGCTCCAGCCGGTGGGGATGGGGCCGTTCCAGGTGAACCTCAGCCCGTCCAGCCAGCGGCCGGCCGGGATGCCCAGTTCGTCGTTGGCCGGGTTCCCGGCGCCGGGGACGAAGGTGATCCGCCGGTTGGCGGAGCCGTTGAACGCGCTCCCGGGGGTGAAGGTCTGCCAGGTCGGGTCGCCGTTCAGCCGGTACTGCAGGGTCAGCCGGATGCTGGTCGGGTTCCACGGCTCCAGCTGGATCGACTGCGGGTAGAGCCAGTTGTAGACGCTGTCCGTGCTGCCCGCGCCCGGGTCGGTGATCGTCAGGCTGGTGGCAGGCCCGGAGGTGTTGGTGGCGGAGAGGCTGAGCGAGTTGAGGTCGCCGTTGGTGGTGGTGTCGCGCCAGGTCTTGCTGGCGGTCACCATCACCCCGGTCGCGGGCGGCTTGAACTGGCCGGTGGTGGTGGAGGCGTCGTCCAGCTTCCGCTCGGCCTCGGTCAGCGGGGCGCCGAGCAGGTCCACGGTGTTGTCGGAGGTGGTGCCGTCCGGGAACGACGCCTCGGGGTAGTTGACGACCAGCACGCCCGGCAGGCGGCAGCCGCCGCGCCCGTTGCCGGAGGTGAACGCGCCGATGTCGTAGCCCCAGGTGTTGGGCCCGGGGGCGACCTGCGCCCAGCCCGGCGAGCGGCCGGTGTCGACCACCGCGCCGGGCGGCAGGGTGTCCAGCAGGCGGCTGGTGTCCAGGTCGACGTTGGGCACGTTGTCGGTGGCGCAGGCGCTGAACTGGTAGGTGACGGTGCGTCCGTCGCTGCTGGAGGTCTGGATCCCCTTGGTCACCGTGTACTGCGGCTGGACCTGCGCCTTGGTGTTCGCGGTGGAGGTCTGCGGGGTCTCCCCGGTGGCGCTCATGGTCGCGCTGTTGGTGGAGGACGTGCCGTTGGGGGTGGTGAAGTTGGGGTACTTCATCGTCACCGTGATGGTGGCGGTGGTGCCGGGGCTGAGGTTCTTCAGCCTGATGTCCATGCTGCCGCCCGTCGCCCCGGCGGCGGGCACGGTGGAGGCGGCCTCGTCGACCGAGGACGGGTCCGGCGTCCAGCCGACGAACTGCATGTTCGGCGGCAGGGTGTCGAGGATCTGGCCGTTGGTGCACTCGGTGATCGAGCAGGTGTAGCGCAGGGTGTACGTCACGGTCTCCCCGGGGGAGACGGTCGCCTTGTCCACGCTCTTGGTGAAGGAGATCGCGGCCTGGGCCGGTGGCGCGAGCACGCTGCTGCTGAGCAGCGAGCCCGCCACCAGGGCCAGGACCGAGGCGATCCGCCCGGTCCGGATAGGAATGCGCATACCGGGCAGTTCATCCGACCGTCCGGCCCGGTCCCCGGCGGCACGAGGACGGGCGGCGCGGATTCACGCTCCCGGCGGAGTTTCCCGGCCCGGCGACCCCGAACGGGGCCCGGCTCCGGCTCCGGATGGAGTGATGATCGCGATATTCACCAGTACGCGTGATTTTCGTCCGCGGGTGTATCCAGCGGTGATTATGCTCCATGAACATGACGAAAAATCAGACCGCAGGAGTCGCCGAGGAATCCGCGGACGTCGTGGTCCTCGGAGCCGGCGTCGCCGGACTGACCCTCGCGAACATCCTCCAGGCCGCCGGGATCGACTGCGTCGTCCTCGAACGCGCCACCCGCGCCCACGTCGAGACCCGGGCCCGGGCGGGCTTCCTCGTCCCCAACACCGCGCGCGTGCTGGACCGCCACGGCCTGGCCGAGGGCCTGCACCGCGACGGCCGCCCGCACGGCAGCTGCGAGTTCCGTACCGAGACCGGCAGCTTCCGGCTCGACTACAGCACCCTCGGCCCGTGCGAACCGCACACCGCCTACCCGCAGCAGAACCTCGTCACCGACCTGCTCGCGCACTACCTGGCCGCCGGCGGCCGGGTCCACTTCGAGACCGCGGCCGACGCCGTCCACGACATCGACGGCCCCCGGCCCACCGTCGACGCCCGGGACGCAGACGGCCGCCCCCGCCGCTGGCGGGCCCGCTACGTCGCCGGCTGCGACGGCCGGCACGGCGCCGCCCGGCGCTCCCTGCCGCCCGGCACCCGCCGCCACCAGCGCGACCACGGCGTCACCTGGCTCAGCCTGCTCGCCGAAGCCCCACCCAGCCTCGACGCGATCGGCTACGCCCTGCACCGCAACGGCTTCGCCGGACACATGACCCGCACCCCGCAGGTCACCCGCTACTACCTCCAGTACGAGCGCGGCACCCCCGCCGACGCCTGGTCCGAGGACCGCATATGGGACGAGCTCGACCTGCGGCTGGGCGCCGCCGAGCACGGCCCGCTGCGCCGCGGCCCCATCTTCCAGCGCGGCACCATCGACCTGGAGTCCGACGTCGTCGAGACCCTGCGCCACGGCTCGCTGCTGCTCGCCGGAGACGCCGCGAGCCTGCTCCCGCCGGCCGCCGCCAAGGGCGCCAACGTCGCCGTCCTGGAGGCCGAACTCCTCGCCCTGGCCCTCGTCGACGACCTCGCGCACGGCGACCCCAGCGGGCTCGACCAGTACTCCGACCGCTGCCTCGTCCACGTCTGGCGCGCCCAGGAGTTCTCCCGCTGGATGGTCCAGCTGATGCACGCCCCCGCCGGACCGGACGGCGCATCCCACTTCCACGACTCGCTGCGCCGCGCGCGGATCGAGTCGCTGCGCACCTCGCGCAGCCACCAGGACTGGTTCGCCGAGAACTACGTCGGCATCTGACCCGTCCGCACCCCTCCCTTCCCTGCCCCTTCCCCTTCCCCGAACAAGGACGCCCGCCATGATGGCGACACCGCCGGACGACATCACCGAACTGCGCGCGACAGCGGAGTTCGTCCGCACCCAGGACACCGCCGCCCTGCTCCCGCTCCTCCTCCCCGACCTCGACGAGGCCGAGCGGCAGGCCCTCGCCGCGCACTGCGGCCTCGCCCACGCCGCCCTGCTCGTCTTCCCGCCCGACGACGCCGCCCTGCGCGCCGCCCTCGCCGCCTGCGACCTGCCCGCCGACACGCCGTCCTTCCCGAGCGTCGTCGTCCGGCACCGGCTGGCCGCCCGGCACGGGCGCGCCGAGGCCGACCTCGACGTCCGGATCCTCCACCCGCGGGTGACCGGACCGGACGGCGAACCGCGCACCGTCGAGGTGTGCGCGCTCACCGTCCCGCCCGGCTCGGAGCTCGCCGGGCTCGCCGCGCACGAGCGCGCCCACCGGCACGAGGCCCACGTCGCCCTGGAGGTCGAGCAGCCCAACGCGCTGCTCCTGCACGGCCTGCGCGCCCTGCTCACCCGGCACGGCGCGGCCCCGGACGGCGGCGGCTACAACCCGCACGAGAACGGCACGGTGCTCTACTTCACCCTCCCCGCCGCGCAGGCCGGATACCGGCGGGTCGAGCTCCACGCCCACGGCAACTACCCCGGCGTCCTCGCCGACCACCTCGCGGACGGTGGCGCCCACCGCTCGGCCGAAACGCTCCTGCACCTGCTCACCGGCGCCTGGACCACCCAGGCCCTCGCGGTCAGCGCCCGGCTGGGGCTGCCCGACGCCCTCGACACCGCCACCGCCACCGACCCGCGCACCCTCGCCCGGGCACTCGGCGCCCACCAGGAGAGCCTCACCACCCTGCTGCGCTACCTCACGATGCTCGGCGCCGTCACCGAGCACCCGGACGGCTACCGCCTCACCGAGCTCGGCGCCCTGCTGCGCGCCGACACCCCCGGCTCGATGCGGGCGCTCGCGCTGATGTACGGCGGCCCGTTCTACCAGTCCTTCGCCGCCCTGGACCACACCGTCCGCACCGGCGAGGCCGCCTTCGACCACCTCTTCGGCGAGAACCACTTCGACCACTTCGCCCGCGAGCCCGAACTCGCCGCCACCTTCGACCAGTCCATGGCCGCCGGCGCCCGGATGTTCGAACCCGTCCCCGCCCACCCGGTCGTCCTCGCCGCCGCCGGGGCACCGCGCCCGGGCACCGTCGTCGACATCGCCGGCGGCAACGGCGAACTCCTCGGCCGCCTGCTCACCGCCCACCCGGGCCTGCACGGCGTGCTGCTGGAACGCCCCCACGCCGTCGAGGCCGCCCGGCGCCGGCTCGACGCCCTCGGCTGCGGCGACCGCGCCGACTACGTCACCGGGGACTTCGCCGACGTCCCGGCGGGCGCCGACGTCTACGTCCTCTCCCGCGTCCTGCACGACTGGGACGACGCCCGCTGCGCCGAGATCCTGCGCCACTGCGCCCGGGCCATGCCCGCCCACGCCGACCTGCTCATCCTCGAACGCGTCCTGCCCGCGGACGGCTCCACCTCGCTGGCCACCGCCTGGGACCTGCACATGATGTGCAACACCGGCGGCCGCGAGCGCCGCGCCGACCACTACGCCCGGCTGCTCGCCGACGCAGGGCTCCAACTCCTCGACCAGAGCCCGCTCCCGCTCGGCGGCGCCGTCCTGCACGCCCGCAGGGCCGCGGCCGCGGTGCCGCACCCCGCGGCCGCGCCGGAGGCCCGGCTGCCGGCCTGAGGCCGGGACGCCCCGCCGGCCCGGCCGGTCAGCAGGCCGTGCCGGCGGGGACGGGGCGCAGGTCGGTGAGGTAGCCGTCGACGGCGTCGCCGACGCAGGCGTTGCTGCGGCCGTACGCGGTGTGGCCCGGGCCCCGGTAGGTGAGCAGCATGCCGGCCGGGAACTGGCGGGCGAGGCCCTGGGCGTCGGCGTACGGGGTGGCCGGATCGCCGGTGGTGCCGACGACGAGGACGGGAGGAGCGTCCTTGGCGTCGACGGTGTGCGGGGCGCGGGCGGTCACGGGCCAGGTGCGGCAGACCAGTTCGTCGACCACGCCGGGAGGCCCGTAGAGCCCGGCCGCCCGGTCGGCCCGGTCCAGGGCCTCCCAGTAGGCCTGCGGGTCGCTCGGGCGGGAGACCTCCAGGCAGTTGACCGCGGTGAAGGCGTCCTCGGAGTTGTCGTACGCCGGGCCGGCCTCGCGGTGGCGGCCGGGCCGGTGGCGCCGCTGCTCGTCCTGGCCGCCGCCGAGGGCCGCGAGCTTGCTGCCGTCGCCGTCCCGGGCGGCCTTCAACGCCTCGGACAGCTCCGCCCACTGGTCCTCGGGCGTGTACATCGACAGGGTGATCGCGTTGTGCAGGTCGCGCAGGCCGATGCGGTCGTCCGTGCCGGCGACGGGCAGCGGGTCGCGCGCCGTCCGCTCGTAGAGGTCGCCGATGAGCCGGCGGATCTCGTCGGGGCCGGCCGCCGGGCAGGCGTCCCCGGCGATGCCGGCGCACTGCCGGGCGTAGTCGTCCACCGCGGCGCGGAAGGCCGCGGCCTGGTCCACCGCGCGCTGGTACCAGTCCTTGGCCGGGTCGACGGCGCCGTCGAGGACGAGGGCGCGGACGCGGTGCGGGAAGAGCTCGGCGTAGGAGGTGCCGAGGCTGGTCCCGTACGAGAAGCCGACGAAGGTCAGCTTCTCGTCGCCGAGCACCGCCCGCAGGACGTCCATGTCCCGGGCGGCGTCCGGCGTTCCGACGTGGGGCAGGAGGGCGCCGCTGCGGGCCCGGCAGGCCTGGGCGAGGCGGTCGGCGTCGGCGAGCGCGGCCCCGCGCTCCTCGTCGGTGCGGGGGTGGAGGCCGCTGCTGTACGCGCGGTCGCCGGTGCCCGCCCGGTCGCGGGCGTCGGGAGCCGGGTCGCCCTCGCGGCAGTCGACGGCCGGGGTGCTGCCGCCGACGCCGCGCGGGTCGAACCCGACGAGGTCGAACCGGTCCCGGACGCGCCGGCCGAACAGGTCGGCGCCACCGCCCTCCAGCATGGCCACCCCGGACCCGCCCGGGCCGCCCGGGTTGACCAGGAGGGAGCCGATGCGGGCGCCCGGGTCCCCGGCGCGGGCCCGGTTGAGGGGGAGGGTGAAGGTCCGGCCGTCCTCGGGGTGGGCGTAGTCCATCGGCACGGTGACGGTGGCGCACTCCAGGTCGCCGCAGGGGCTCCAGGCCGGCTTCTGCGCGTAGAAGGTGGCGAGCGCGCGGGGCACGGCGGTGCGCTTGGTGCCCGCGAGGGATCCCGTCGGATCGTCAGGGCCGCACTGCACGAGGGCGGCGCCGCCGAGGACGGCGAGGGCCAGCACGACGGCGGTGCGCTTGCGGGCGGGGGTGAACGGCATGGGAAGGCTCCTGGGGTCGGCGGCGCCGCCAGCCTGGCCCGGGCTACCTGAAGTTTCAGTGAGGAGCCCGCTACCCGCCCCGCTGCCCGCCCCGCGGCCCGCCCGTCCGGGCGCCTCATCGAAACCTCAGCTTCGCCCGGGCACGATCGGCCGATGTCGAGATGTCCGATCGAAAACGGCTGTGACCGGTGCCGGGTACGGGCGCGGCGGCGCGGGTGGGGTGCGCTCCCCGGCGTCGGCCTCGTCCGGCTGTCCACCGCCCGAGGAGGAGCCCGCCCGGCCGGTGCCGGTCAGCCGCCCCCGCCGGGCTGGGCGGCCGTCGCCCCGGCCGTCCGCTCGGCGCTCGCCGCCGCGCCGCAGGCCGCCGTCACCGTCCGGGTGCCGCCGGGGCTGCCGCCGGTGCGCGTCGGGCAGGGGGCGTTGGAGCAGGCGCTGGCCGCGGTGGTGCGCGCCGCGTGGCTGCGCACCCCGCCCGGGGCCCGGGTGCTCGTGCGCGCCGGGGTGGAGACCGGTCCGGCGGGCGGCGTGCGGGTGCTGCGGATCCGGGTCGCGGACCGGGGCCCGGACCTGGCCGGGGAGGCCAAGGTCTGGGCGCTCGCCGGGGTGCCGGCCGGCGGCGGGCGGATCACCCTCGCCGACAACCCGGCGGGCGGGCTCGTCCACGTCCTCACGCTCCCGCTCGCCGAGTAGGGCCCCTTCCCGCGCGGGCCGGCGGCCCGGGGCGCCGGCTTCAGGGCGCGGGCTGCTGCTGGGTGACGCAGTGGATGCCGCCGCCGCCGGCGCCGAGGTAGTCGATGTTGAGCTGTTCGACGGTCCGGCCGGGGAAGAGCTGCGCGAGCGCCGTCCGGGCGGCGGCGTCGGCGGCGGTGTCGCCGAACTGGGCGGAGATCACCGCGTTGTTGCAGAGGTAGTAGTTGGCGTAGGAGCCGACGAAGTTGGGGTTGGTCGAGCGGATCAGGTTGTAGTCGGGGCCCTGGAGCCGGCTGACCCGGACCGGGGTCCCCTGGGCGCTCACGGCGGCGGACAGGATCCGGTACTGCTGGCGCTCGTCGTTGGACCAGGCGTCGGTGTCGGTGGCCAGCGGCAGTTGGACGACGGCCGTGCCGGCGCCGAGGAACCGGGACGTGGCGTCGACGTGGTCGTCGGTGATGTCCTGGCCCGTGATGCCGGGGAACCAGATCACCTCGGTGGCGCCGTAGGCGGCGCACAGCGCGGCCTCGACCTGGGCCTGGGACAGGCCCGGGTTGCGGTTCGGGTTGACGATGCTGCTGAGGGTCGCCATCAGGGTGCCCGCGCCGTCGGTCTCGACGGCACCGCCTTCGGTGACCAACCCGGCGGCGGTGAACGGGATGCCGAGCCGGGCGGCGACGCGCCGGGCGACCAGGGCGTCGTTGCCGTGCGGGTTCTGCTTGTTGCCCCAGCCGTTGAAGTTGAGGCCGACCGCGTCGAGGCCGCCGGCGCCGTCGGTGCGGAAGACGGGGCCGGTGTCGCGCATCCAGCAGTCGTCGACCGGGATGTCCCCGATGACGGTGACGCCCGGGCCGCACATCGACTGCGCCCGGCCGACGCTGGCGGGGTTGGCGCACATCGTGACCGGCTCGTACGTGGCGATGGTCCGGGCGATGAGGGCGATGTTGGCCTGGGCGCCGCCGAGCTTGCCCTTCCAGATGGTGCTGTTGTCCGGCCAGGCCATCCACGTCCGGGTGTGCGGGGCGGTGTCCAGCGGCACCCGGAGGCCTGCCGCGGCCGCCCGTGCCGCCGCCGTCGTGCCGTGGCGCCCGGCGGCGGCCGCTCGTCCGCCGCCGGCCGCGGTGAGCGCGGCGGCGGCCGCGCCCAGCCCGGCGGCGGTCAGGAACCCCCGTCTGTCCAGGCCTTCGCCGGCCGGCCGCCGGGATCCGAGGTGGTCGTTCATGCCTGCCTCCCTGTCAATGTCCAAGAGCTGAACCGGAGTTGGCAGGAACGGTAGAACTGGCCAAGCGCTCGGTCAAGAGTTCGCGCAGGCCCCGGCCCGGCAGGCCGGCCGATCGCAACTCCTCAGGCCCGCGCGGTCGTTACAGTGGCGGCCATGGCAACTGAGCTGACAGGCGCGGCCCCGGGACCGTCCGCCGGGCCGGGTGGCGGCACCCGGCCGCGATCGTCCGCCAAGGGCGAGCAGACCCGGGCCCGGCTGATCGCGGCGGCCCGCACCCTGCTGGCCGGCGACGGCGCCGGGCGGTTCACCACGCGCAACGTGGCCGCGCTGTGCGGGGTCTCGCACGGCATGTGCCACTACCACTTCGCGGACCGCACCGAGCTGATCGTCGCGGTGGTCGAGGACATCCGGCCCGAGTGGATCGCGCCCCTCGAGGAGGCGGTCGGCGGGCCCGGCGGCCACGCCGAGCAGGCGGAGCGGGTGCTCGCGCTGCTGACCCGGCCGGAGAGCCCCGACCTGGCCCGGCTGCACGCGGCGCTGCACTGGCTCGCGCTCAACGACGAACGGGTCCGGGAGAGCCTGGAGGCGGAGTACGGGCGGTGGCGGTCCTGCTTCGTGCGCCTGTTCCGGGCGCTGGTGGAGGAGCGCGGCGCCGACGTCGACCCCGTCCCGCTCGGCGAGGCCTTCGCGGCCGCGGTGGACGGACTCGCCGCGATCGGCTCGCTCGACGGCACCGTGGACGCGGAGCGGGTGCTGCGGACCCTGATGGCCGCGCTGTCGGCCACGGTGTGACCGGGCCGCGCCCCCGGGCCCGGCCGCGCGGGGCGCGACACGCGGGCAGGAACGTGCCTGCGGCCCGGCGGCGCCCGGCCCCGCTGGAATGGGCCGACACCGCCCACCGCCAGGGGAGACCACGGATGAACGCGACGACCACGGACGACGACCCGGTCCGGGTGCTCGACGTCTCGGGCGCCGACTACCGCCGCGCCTTCGAGCTCTTCCTCGCGGGCACGGACGAGAAGCCGCGCACCCACGCCCGGCTGAGCGAGCTCGTGGCCGCCCTGCCGCACCGCCGGGTCCTGCTGGACGTCGGCGCCGGCGAGGGCCGCACCACCGCCCACCTCGCCCGGTCCTTCGAGCGCACCATCGCCATCGAGCCCAGCGCGGCCATGCGCGAGAAGCTGCGCACCGCCTGCCCGGGCGCGCTCGTCCTCCCGGAGCCCGTCGACTCGGCCCGGCCGCCGGAGCCGGCCGACCTCGTCCACATCTCCCACGTGCTCTACTACGTCCCCGAACCGCGGTGGCTGCCCACCGTCACCCGGGCCCGCGGGTGGACGGCCCCGGGCGGGACCCTGCTGGTCGTCCTGCAGAGCCCGGAGAGCCCCTGCATGCGGATGGCCGCCCACTTCACCGGCGCCCGCTACGACCTGCGCCCGCTCGCCGACCGCCTGCGCGAGCAGCACCCGGCCGACGAGCTGGCGCTGGAGAGCCTCGACCTGCACTACCGCACGCCGCACCTGGACGAGGCGGTGGACGTCGCCGAGTTCATGGTCAACGTCGCCGACCTGGCCACCCTCGACCCCCGCCCCTCCCGGGCCGCGCTGACCGCGTACGTGCGGCGGAACTTCACCCAGCCGGACGGGAGTTACCTGATCGGCCACACCCAGGACATGCTCATCGTCCGCCGCTCCCCGGCCGGCTGACCGGCCCCTGGCGCGTCGCGGGCCGCCGCGCTACGCTGCCGCGGCACGCGACGACGGGGAGGCGCCATGGCGGGGGAGCAGCCCGAGCCCCGGTACGCGACCGGGCTGAGGGCCGGGCTGGAACTGGTCGGCTGGATCGGCCTGCCGATCGCGCTCTGGCCGCACTCGGTCCCGCTGGCGATCGGCGTGGACGTGCTGCTGATCGGCGTCCCCGCGCTCCTACAGACCCCCGGCGATAAGCCGGGCACGATCATCGCCGTACCCGGCTGGGTCACCGTCCTGATGGTGCTCGCCCAACTGGCCGGCGCCGTCTGCGCCGCCTGGCTGCTGTTCCCGGCCTGGGCGGCGGTGCCGGTCGGACTCCTCGCCCTCGCCTGCTGCGGCACCGAACTGCCGCGCTGGCGGCGCCTGCTGGGGGTCTGAGCCGGCGCCCGGCGGGCCCGGTCAGGCGCCGGCGGCGGCGAGCCGGGCGTGGCGGCGGGCGGTCGCCTCGACCGGGTCCAGGACCGGGACGGCCGCCAGCAGGCCCTTGGTGTACGGGTGTTGGGGGGAGTCGTACACCGTGTCGGCGTCGCCCTGTTCCACGATCCGGCCGGCCCGCATCACCGCGACCCGGTCGCTCACCTGCCGGACCACGGCGAGGTCGTGCGCGACGAAGACCAGGGCGAGGCCGAGGTCGCGCTGCAACTCGCCCAGCAGCGCGACCACGTGGGCCTGGGTGGTGACGTCCAGGGCGGAGACCGGCTCGTCGCAGACGATCAGCCGTGGCCCGGGCGCCAGCGCCCGGGCGATGCCGACCCGCTGCCGCTGGCCGCCGGAGAACTCGTGCGGGTAGCGGTGGTACCAGTCGGCGTCCAGGCCCACCCGTTCGAGGAGTTCGCCGACCCGGGCGCGGATGCGGCGCTCGTCGCGCTCGCCCGCGACGCGCAGCGGGTCGGCGACGGACTCCCCGATCGTGCGGCGCGGGTTGAGCGAGGCCACCGGGTCCTGGAAGACCATCTGCAGTTCCCGGCGCAGCGGGCGCAGCTCCCGCTCGCCGAGCGCTCCGATGTCCCGGCCGCGGTAGTGCAGCCGGCCGCCGGTCGGCTCCAGCAGCCGGACGAGCATCCGCCCGAGGGTGGTCTTGCCGGAGCCGGACTCGCCGACGATGCCGAGCGTCTCGCCGGCCCGCACGGTGAGCGAGACGCCGTCCACGGCGGTGACCGGGGCGGTGCGCCGGGTGAGGCCGCCGCGGGTGGCGAACTCCCGCCGCAGGTCGGTGGCTTCGAGCAGGACCTCGCCGGGCCCGGTCCCCTGGCCCGGGGCCGCCGGGGCGTCGATCCGGGGCACCGCGGACAGCAGCGCCCGGGTGTACGGCTCGCGGGGCGCGCCCAGGACGTCGGCGACCGGGCCGTGCTCCACCGCGCGGCCGTCCTTCATCACCAGCACCCGGTCGACGCTGCCGGCGACCACGCCCAGGTCGTGGGTGACCAGGACCAGCCCGGCCCCGGTCTCGGTGCGCAACTCGTGCAGCAGGTCGAGGATCTGGGCCTGGACGGTGACGTCCAGCGCGGTCGTCGGCTCGTCGGCGACCAGCAGCCGCGGCTCGCAGGCCAGGGCCATCGCGATCAGCACCCGCTGGCGCATGCCGCCGCTGAACTCGTGCGGGCGCGAGCGGGAGCGCCGGGCCGGGTCGGCGATGCCGACCCGGTCGAGCACCTCGACGGCCCGGGCCCGGGCGGCGCGGCGGGAGACCGGCCGGTGGACCCGGACGACCTCGGCGATCTGGTCCCCGACCGCGTGGTACGGGTCCAGCGCGGAGAGCGGGTCCTGGAACACCATGGCCGCCGATCCGCCGCGCAGGCGCCGGAGTTCCTCGCCCTCGGCGGTGACGGCGTCGACGCCGGCGACCAGGACCGAGCCGCCGGTCCGGGCACCGGTGCCGCGGTGCAGGCCGAGCAGGGCGGAGGCGACGGTGCTCTTGCCGGAGCCGGACTCGCCGACGATGCCGAGCGCCTGCCCGGCCTCCAGGGTGAAGCCGACGCCGTCGACGGCGCGCAGGTGGCCGTCGCCGACCGGGAAGTCGACGACCAGGTCCCGTACCTGGACCAGGGGTTCGGGGCTCACGTCAGGACCACCCTTCGGTCGGTCACCGCGTACAGCACGTCCGCGACGACGTTGGCGAGGACCACGCAGAACCCCGTGACCAGGGTGAGGCCGACGACGGTCGGCAGGTCGATCAGGCCGACCGAGGTGACCAGCAGCTTGCCGAGCCCCGGGAGGCCGAACAGCGACTCGGTCAGCACGGCGGAGCCGAACATCGTCCCGAGGTCCAGGGCGGTGAGCGCGATCACCGGGGTGAGCGCGCCGCGCAGCGCGTGCCGCGTCACCAGGCGCCGCTCGCCCACGCCGTACGCCCGGAAGGTCCGGATGTGGTCCTCGGCGAGGGTCTCCAGCACGGCCGAGCGGGTCAGCCGGGCGTACTTGGCGGACTCGATGAGCGCGAGGGAGAACCAGGGCAGCAGCAGGCCCCAGAACCACTGCTGGGGGTCCTCGGTCAGCGGCGTGTAGCTCGGGAACGGCAGCCACCGGAGCTGGGCGCACAGGACGATGAGCAGCACCAGGCCGATGACGAACACCGGGACGGCGGTGCCGGCCAGGGTGAGCGCGGTCAGCAGCCGCTCGCCGAGCCGGCCCCGGCGCAGCGCCGAGAGCAGCCCGGTGCCGACCCCGAGGACCAGCCAGATCACCATCGCGCCGAGGGCCAGCGAGGCCGTCACCGGGAGCCGGGCGGCGATCATGTCGGTGACCTGCTCGCCGCTGCGGTAGGAGACGCCCAGGCAGGGCGCCGGGCAGTGCAGCAGGCCCGTTCCGGCGCTGAAGTCGCGGCCGGCCACGATGCCCTGGAGGAAGTGGGCGTACTGCAGGTGCACCGGCGCGTCGAGGCCGAGCCGTTCGCGCACCTGGAGGACCTGGGCGGGGCTGCACTTCTCGCCGCAGGCCAGTTGGGCGGGGTCGCCGGGGGCGAGGTAGAAGACCGCGTAGACGACCAGGGAGATGGCCAGCAGGACGCCGACCAGGCCGAGGGCCTTGCGGAGCAGGAAGCGGATCACGCGGCGGCCTCCCCGGTGGTGCCCGGCCCGCCGGGCCCGCCCGTGGTGCCGACCCGCAGCCGCGAGGTGGCGCGGGGATCGAGCTCGGTGCGGACGGCGTCGCCGAGCACGGTGAAGGCGAGCACGGTGGCGAACAGCAGCGCGGACGGCAGCAGGACGTACATCGGGTCCGCGCGGAACCAGGTGGTCGCGCCGGAGAGCATCTGGCCCCAGGACGAGGTCGGCGGTTTGACGCCCACGCCGAGGAAGGACAGCCCGGCCTCGGAGACCACGTTGGTCGGCAGCAGCACCGCCGCGTAGGTGAGGACGGGCGCGGCCAGCGCCGGCAGCAGCTCCCGGCGGGCGATCCGCCACCGGGTGGCGCCGGCGAGCCGGGCCGCGGCGACGTGGTCGAGCTGCTTGAGGCTCAGCGTCTGGGCCCGGACCAGCCGGGAGGTGCCGGCCCAGCCCAGCAGCCCGATGACCAGGGTGAGCAGCAGCGGGCGGGAGAAGTCGGTGGGCACGACAGCCATCAGCGAGATGGCGAAGACCAGCGAGGGCAGCGCGAGCATCACCTCGGTGGTGTTGCCGATCAGCTGGTCGAGCAGCCGGCTGCCGAGGCCCGCCGCGAGGCCGAGCAGGACGCCGATGGCGACCTGGACGAGGGTGGCGCCGACCGCGACGAGCAGCGAGATCCGGGCGCCGTGGACGAGCCGGGCGAACACGTCCCGCCCGGTGCCCGGTTCGACGCCGAGCCAGTGCTCGGCGCTGACGCCGCCGAAGGAGCCGGTGGGCACGCCGCCGGCCGCCGAGTCCAGCAGGTCGTTGTGGTAGCTGGTGGGGTCCTGCCCCTCGACCGCGGTGAGCAGCGGTGCCGCCGCCGCGGTCAGGACGAGCAGGACGACGACGAGGCCGGCGGCGCGGACGGTGCGCCGCGCGAGCAGCCGCCGCCACACCTGCCGCCCCCCGGCGGCCGGGGCGGCCGCGCGGGCCTCCCCGGCTCGGGTTTCCCGTGGTGCCATGGTTGTTCGACCGATCCGTCCGATCCCGCCCGCTACTTGACCGCGACCTGGGAGATGTCGAGCACGCCGGTCCAGTCGCTGATGACGATGTTGCGCACGTTCTTGCCGTACAGCCGCTTGTAGACGGGGTGGAACAGCGGGACGGTGAGGGCCTGTTCGCCGATCCGCTGGTCCAGGGCGCCCCAGCGCTTGGCGGCCTCGGCGTGGTCGGTGATCTTGTTGATCCGGTCGATCTCGTCGTTCACCGAAGCGTCGTCCAGCTGCGCGGAGTTGAAGTTGTAGCCGTCGGTGACGATCTGCCGGCCGTCGAAGATCGGCGCGAGGAACGGGCCGCCGGACGGCCAGTCGGCGCCCCAGCCGGAGAGGAAGAAGCCGGGCTCGGTGCCGACGGTGTGGATCGTCTTGGAGTACCGGGTGGAGTCCAGGGCTTCGAGCCGGACGGTGATGCCGGCGGCCTTCAGGCCGTCCTGGACGGCGGTGGCCAGGTTGGGGCCGTAGCCCTTGCCGGTGTCGGTGGAGTGGGTGAGCGTGACGGTCAGGCCGTCCGGGTAACCGGCCTCCTTCAGCGCCTCCTTGGCCTTCTCCGGGTTGCCGGTGGCGCCGGCCGGGAACGGGTCGTACGGCGTGTACCCGAAGGTCTCCTGGGCGGGCAGATAGGTGGTGGCGGCCTCGGCGAGCGAGGAGCCGCCGGCGGCGTTGACGACCGAGGTGCGGTTGAGCGCGTAGGCGATCGCCTGCCGGACCTTGGGGTTGTCGAAGGGCTTCACCTTGGGGTTGAAGGCCAGGTAGTTGACGTAGCCGAAGTGGCCGGTGCCGACGCGTGCGGCGAGGGCCTTGTCGTCCTTCACCTGGGCGAGTTCGGAGGGGCCGAGGTTGGTGTCGGTGGTGACGGCGGCCGCGTCGGCGCCGGTGCCGGCGGAGAGCCGCTGGTTGATCACCGCCGGGTCGAGCCCGGACTGGACGTCGATGGTGTCCGGGTAGGCCTTGCGCTGGTCGTCCGTCGCCGCCGACCAGTTGGGGTTGCGCTTGAGGACGAGGTGCGCGCCGTCGTTCTCGTTCTTCTCGACCTGGTAGGGGCCGGAGGAGACCGGGTGATCCTGGTACTTCGTGCCGGTGTCCTTGGCCTTCGGGACGGGGGCGAACTGGGTCTGGGTGGCCAGGTACGGGAAATCGCCCTCGGGCTTGGCGAGGTGGAAGACGATGGTCTTCGCGTCCGGCGTCTCGATGGAGTCCAGCGTGCGGCCGTCCTTGTACGGCCCCTGGTAGTCGGCGGCGCCGACCAGCCAGTCCCTCAAGTACGGCGCGCCGCCGGAGAGTTCCGGGGCGAAGGAGCGCTCGATGCCGTACTTGATGTCGGCGGTGGTGATCGGCGAGCCGTCCTCGAAGGTGAGGCCGTCCTTGAGGTGGTACGTCCACACCGTCGCGCCCTCGGACGGGGTGCCGGTGTCGGTGGCGAGGTCGGGGACGACCTTGGTGCCGGCCGCGCCGTCGGCCCGGTTGCGGGTGGTGAGGGTGCGGAAGACCAGGGAGGGCACGTTGCCGCCGCCGGAGGTGTACAGCCGGGCGGGGTCGAACTGGTCCTGCGGGTTCTGGTTGAGGACGGTGAGGGTGCCGCCCCGCTGCGGTGCGGCGTCCTTGCCGGTGCCGCCACCGCCGTCCGCCTTCGGTCCGCACGCCGCGGCTCCGACGACCAGGGCGACGGTGGCGCTCGCCGCGGCGAGTCGGCGAGGGGTGGAGGTGGGTCGAGACATCGGAAAAGGGGCCTTTCGCTACCGATGGTGTACGGAGGAAGGCGGGCGGCAGTGCGGCCTGGGCCTGGGGAAGGGAGGAGCGGCACCGCGCCCGCGGGGAAGGGGCGATGCCCCGAGGCGGCGATCACCGCAAACGCGTCGGGGCAGGCGGATTCAGCGACAGAGGTTGTCGGAGACGCAGTGCGTGGCCACGCCGATCAGCGCCAGCTCGATGGCGGCGCACTCGATCGGGTGACGGTCGGACATGGCGAGAAGACTGTATGACTTCAAGCGGAATGTCAAAGGTGCGTTTACCGCCCGTCGATGGCGCGAGCGGGCGTCCGCCGGCGGCGGGGTGTCGGGTTTCGTTGCGTTGTGTTTCGGCGGTGCGGGCGGATCGCCCCGGGTTCGGGCCGATCGTCCCGATCCGCGGCCCCGGGGGCGGCGGAACAGGACGCTCGCCTTCCGTTCCGGGGGCGGTGTTTCGTCGCGGCGATGGCGGAGCGGTCCGCCGGTCGATCGGCCACGACATGTCTCCTGAACGTGCATGGCGCGCAGATGAGACCTGCGGTTCCTCCCGGTCGGCCCGCCCGCCGTGCGAGCCTTCTTCCACCGGCAGCCGCCCCACCGGCGACCGCCCACCTGACGGCACGTCACGAAGCAGATGGGGAAGGGAGATCCCGTGGAACAGAGGTTCGCGCGCCGTAGCGGCCGGGCGCGTCTCTGAGGGCCGGCCGACACCGCACCCGCGTCGGGCCGATCGGCCCGGCGGCGGTTCCTAACCGAAGCGCGTAGACGAACTGTCAACGACTTCGTCAACCGAATGCCCACGGCCCCCGGGCAGAGTCCTCCGTGTACGCCGACGACGCGTCGGCGGGAAGCACCGAGGGGGCGGGCCGTCATGAGCGACCTCGCGCGGACGCGGCACCCGTGGGGCGCGCCGGCGGCCGCCGCCGTGAGCGCCGGCGCGGGCCGGCCGGGCCCTCGCCCGGCCCCCGCCGCCCGGCCGGGCCGTCAACCCGGCTGCCGGACCGCCGAGTCGAGCTCCCGGCCGGTCCGCCTTCCCGCCGCCGCCCGGACGGGCGATGCGCCGCGCCGCCGCGCCGCGTGCGGCGCCACCCGCCCGTCCTGAACCACCCTCCCCGAATCAGAGGTGAGACACCGTGATGCCCTCCAGTCCCCGATCGGCCGCCGTCCACGAGCGCGTGGTGGAGGCCACCGCCGCCTTCCTGGCCTGCCGCGACTCGGCCGGATGGCGCGGTTCGCCCGCCCGCATGCGCGAGCTGGCGGCCACCGCCCCCGCCGCCATCGAGCCGTTCGCCTGCGGGCTGGTCACCGAACACGAGGCCGGGAACGGCACGTTGTCGGCGGCCGACGCCCTCGCGCGGGTACTGCCCCGGCTGACGGCCCCCGTGGACCCCCGGCTGCGCACCGGCTGGCTGGGATCCGCGGCCACCCTGCTGCAGTGGGCCGACCGCCTGGACGCCGCCCGGGCCCTGGCCGAGGGCTTCCTGCCCGCGCCGCCCGTCCTCCCGGACCTGGCCGACGCCGGAGTGCGCCGCCTGCTCGGCGTACGGGCCGAAGCGGCCCTGCGGGGCGGGGAGTTCCACCAGGTCCTCGCCGAGAACGGCCCGCTGCTCGCCGCGTGCGCCGGGCGGGGCGTCCGGCTGCCCCGGCTGGTGGCGGCGGTGGCGCTCGCGCACCACGAGCTCGGCCACCGGGACACCGCCCGGCAGCTGCTGGCCACCGCCGAAGCGGGCGAGGACCGGGCCCAGGACAGTGCCGACGACGCCGGGGCGCGACACGAACTCCTTTACGCCCGTGCGCTGGTGCACGCCGCCGAGGGCCACTGGCAGGCCGCGCTCGACGACCACCTCGCCTGCGGCGCCGGCCAGGACGCCCGCGCCTTCGTCAGCCCCGCGGCCACCCCCTGGCGCTCCGGCGCGGCCCTGGCCCTGGTCAGGCTCGGCCGACCCGCGCAGGCCGCGGGCCTCGCCGAGGAGGAGCTGGGCCACGCCCGGACCTGGGGAACGGCCCGCGCCGTCGGCCGGGCACTGCGGGCCCGCGCCGCGGCCGCGGGCGGCCGCCGGGCGCTGGAGGCCCTGGAGGAGGCCGTGGACGTGCTGCGGACCGCGCCGGCACCCGTGGAACTCGTCGAGGCCCTGATCGACCTCGGCCGCGCCCGGATCGCCGCCGGCAGCGAGCGCCAGGGCCGCGACGACCTGCGCGAGGCCCTGGCCCTGGCGCGGCGGCTGGCGGCCCCGGGCCCCGCCGCCCGGCCGGAGCCCGCGGCCACCGCCGGCCCGGCCCGGGCCACCGGGCGCCTGGTCCGGGCCGCCGAGGAGGCGCTGCGGGCCGGGAGCGGCCGCCGGACCGAGCGGGACCGGGCCGGCAGCGCCAAGCTGACCCGGTCCGAGCAGCGCATCACCGAACTGGCGGTCCGGGGGCGGACGAACGCCGAGATCGGCGCCGAACTCTGCCTGGCCCGGCGCACCGTGGAGACCCACCTCACCAACGCCTACCGCAAGCTCGGCGTGACCCGCCGCACCCAACTCGCCACCCACCTGGGCTGGGTGGACACCACCGCGGTGCCGTAGGAGGGCGCGGCGGTGCGTCCGCGGAGTTCGTGGTCTTCCACGATGCCGGGCGCCCGCCCGCCCGGCATCGTGGAGACCGCGCCGGACGGCCCCCGCCACGGCCCGCCGCGCCGCCGGCGCACCGCCACCGAACTCCGAGCACCGGAAGAGGACTTCCCATGGCCAACCCCTTCGAGGACGACGACAGCGACTACCTGGTGCTGACGAACGAGGAGAACCAGCACTCGCTCTGGCCCGTGAGCATCGAGGTGCCCGCCGGCTGGACCGTCAGCTTCGGCAAGGACACCCGGGCCGCCTGCCTCGACCACATCGAGCGCACCTGGACCGACATGCGCCCGGCCTCGCTGGCCGCCCTCACCCCGCAGTCCTGACCGGCTCCCGTCCAGAAGGCCCACCATGTCCGCACAGCACCCCGCCCGAACGGCCACCGCCCGGCACTACCTGATGTGCCGTCCGACGTACTTCACCGTCGACTACCGGATCAACCCCTGGATGGACCCCGCCAAGCCCGTCGACACCGCGCTGGCCGTGCTCCAGTGGGAGCGGCTGCGCGAGCTCCACCGGAGCCTCGGCCACACCGTCGAGCTGATCGAGCCGATCCCCGGCCTGCCCGACATGGTCTACGCCGCCAACGGCGCGACCGTCCACGACGGCCGGGTCCTCGGCGCCCGCTTCCGGCACCCGGAGCGGGCCGCGGAGGGCCCCGCGTACGAGCAGTGGTTCCGCGACGCCGGCCACGCCGTGGTGAAGACCGCCGAGTACGTCAACGAGGGCGAGGGCGACTACCTGGTCGTCGGCGACCGGGTGCTGGCCGGCACGGGCTTCCGCACCGAGCCCGCCGCGCACGCCGAGGCCCAGGAGCTCTTCGGCGTCCCCGTCACCGGCCTGACGCTCGTCGACCCGCGCTTCTACCACCTCGACACCGCGCTCGCCGTGCTCGGCGACGAGATCATGTACTTCCCCGGGGCCTTCTCGCCCGCGAGCCGCCGGGTGCTGCGGGAGCTCTACCCCGACGCGATCGTCGCCGACGAGGCGGAGGCGCTGGTCTTCGGCCTCAACGCCGTCTGCGACGGCCGGCACGTCATCCTCCCGCAGGCCGCGACCACCCTGGCCGCCAAGCTGGCCGCGCGCGGCTACGAGCCGATCGGCATCGACCTGTCCGAGCTCCTCAAGGGCGGCGGCAGCGTCAAGTGCTGCACCCTGGAGATCCGCCACGCCTCCGCCGGCGGCCCGCGATGACCGGGTGCTGGACGTTGGAGCCCGGCCGCCCCGCCACGCTCACGGCGCCGCCCGTCACGGACCTCGCGGACGCCCTCGCCTGGCTCGACACCGCGCACGCGGAGCTGCGCGCCGGGCTGCGGGAGCACGGCGCCGTGTACCTGCGCGGCCTGCCCGTGCACGGCGTGGACGACTTCGCCCGCGTCCGCGACCTGCTGCTGCCGCAGCCCACCCCCTACCGGGAGAAGGCCACGCCCCGCAGCGACTTCGGCGCCGGCGTCTACTCCTCCACCGACCTGCCGGCCGCCCAGGCGATCGCCCCGCACAACGAGAACAGCTACACCCTCACGTTCCCCGGGCTGCTGCTCTTCGGCTGCCTGACCGCCCCCGAGGAGGGCGGCGCCACCCCCGTCGCCGACTGCCGCCGCGTCCTGCGGGCCCTGCCCGCGCACCTGGTGGAGCGGATGCGGACCCAGGGCTGGCTGCTCAGGCGCGCCTACTCCGAGCACATCTCCACCGACTGGCGCTCGGCGTTCGCCACCGACAGCCCGGCCGAGGTGGAACGCTACTGCGCCGAGAACCTCATCTCCTGCGCCTGGGACGAGGACGGCAACCTGCGCACCGCCCAGCTGCGCCCCGGCATCGTCCGCCACCCCGCGACCGGCGAGGAGGTGTGGTTCAACCACCTGGCGTTCTGGAGCCGTTGGTCGCTGGACGAGGAGATCCGGGACACCCTCGTCGAGGAGTTCGGCCACGACGGCCTGCCCTTCGACACGGCCTTCGGCGACGGCCCGCCGCTCACCCGGGACGACCTGGACGCCGTCCGCGCCGCGTACGAGGCGGCCACCGTGCGCCGGGCCTGGGAGGCGGGCGGCCTGCTGCTCGTCGACAACGTCCTGGCCGCCCACGGCCGCGACCCCTTCCGCGGCGACCGGCGCATCGTGGTCGCGATGGGCGCCCCCGTGGACATCGCGCACTGCGGCCCCACCGTCGAACCCGCCGCCGGGGCGGTGCGCTCGCATGGCTGACCCGCGTCAACTGCCGCCGCCCGCCGACCCGGTGGCCCGGTTCCGGCTGACCGCCCGGGCCACCCCGGAGCGTCCGGCCGTCATCGGGCCGGACGGCACCCTCGACTTCGCCGAACTGGACGCCCGCACCGCCGACCTCGCCGCCCGGCTGCGCGCCCTGGGCATCGGGCGCGGCGACCGGGTCGGCGTGAGCCTGCGCCGCGGCGTCGACTGGGTGACGGCCCCGCTCGCGGTCTGGCGCGCGGGAGCGGCCTACGTCCCCCTCGACCCCGCCTACCCGCACCAGCGGCTCGGCGAGCTCGCCGCCGACGCGGACCTGCGCGCGCTGGTGAGCGACGACGCGGCGCCCGGCTGGCTCAGCGGCGTGCCGGTCCTCGCCCCCGGAGCCCCCGGCGGCACGGGCGGCACCGGCGGCACGGGCGCGTCGCCCCTGGCCCCGGTCGAACCGACCGCCCTCGACCCGGCGTACGTCATCTTCACCTCCGGCTCGACCGGCCGCCCCAAGGGCGTCGAGGTCGGCCGGGGCGCCGTCGCCGCGCTCGTCGACGGCCTGGAGCGGCGCGGCGTGTACCCGGCCGGCCCCCGGGTCGTCGCCTGGAACGCGAGCATGTCCTTCGACGCCTCCGTCCAGCAGTGGGTCCGGGTGTGCCGCGGCGACACCCTGGTCGTCCTCGACGACGAGGACCGCACCGACCCCCACCGGCTGGCCGCGCTGCTGGCCGAGCACGAGGTCACCGACCTCGACCTCACCCCCTCCCACTGGGACGCCCTGGCCGCCGGGCTGCTGCCGGGGACCGCGCCGCGCCGCGGGCTGCGCCTGCTCATCGGTGGCGAGCCGATCCCGCCGCGGATGTGGCGCACGCTCGCCGAGGCCGGCGCCGAGGGCCGGATCGAGGCGTTCAACCTGTACGGGCCCACCGAGGCCACCGTCGACGCCACGGCCGCCCGCGTCGAGGGCGACGGACCGCACCTCGGCGAACCGCTGCCGCAGGTCCGGGCGTACGTGCTGGACGGCGCGCTGCGCCCGGCCCCGGACGGCACCGCCGGTGAGCTGCACCTCGCCGGGCCGGGCCTGGCCCTCGGCTACGCGGGCCGGCCGGCGCTCACCGCCGAGCGCTTCGTCGCCGACCCGTTCGCCGCGGACGGCTCGCGGATGTACCGCACCGGCGACCTGGTCCGCCGCGGCGCCGGCGGCGCCCTGGAGTTCCTCGGCCGGACCGACCGGCAGGTCAAGGTCCGCGGGTTCCGGGTCGAGCTCGGCGAGATCGAGGCGGCCCTGCGCTCCTGCGCCGGGGTGGCCGCCGCGGTGGTGACGGTGCGCCAGGTGGCGGGGGAGCCCGCCCTCGTCGCGCACTACGTGCCCGCCACGGGTGCGGCGCTGACGGCGGACGGCCTGCGCGAGCACACCGCGGCCGCGCTGCCCGGCCACCTGGTGCCCTCCGCGTTCGTCGCGCTGGACGCGCTGCCGACGACCGTCAACGGCAAGGTCGACCTGCGGGCCCTGCCGGAGCCCGAAGCCGCGACGGACCGTTCCGGCCCGGGCCCCGACGCTCCCGGCGGCGAGATCGAGGAACTGATCGCCGGGGTCTGGTCGGAGGTCCTCGGCCGCGACGGGATCCGCCCCGACGACGACTTCTTCGCCCTCGGCGGCCACTCCCTGGTCGCGCTGCGCGTCGTCGCCCGGCTCCGCAAGCGGCTCGGCATCGTGCTGCCGACGAAGGACATCTACCGGCACCCGCGCCTGCGCGACCTCGCCGAGCACGCCGCCGCGCTGCGCGACGGGAGGACGGCATGAGCGGGCGGAGCGCGCCGGGCGGCGCGCCCGACACCGCGCTGGTCGCCCTGCACCGGGCCGAGGGGGCCCGGCGGGCCCTGGTGTGCCTCGGCTTCTGCGGCGGCGGCACGGCCGCCTACCACGCGTGGGCCGCCGGGCTGCCGCCCGCCACCGACCTCCTCGCCGTCTGCTACCCCGGCCGCGAGGGGCGGTTCGCCGAGGACTTCGCCGACAGCTGGGACGCCCTCGCCGAGGACAGCGCCCGCGCCGTCCGCGCCGTCGCGGCGACCGACGCCCCGTACGTCCTGTTCGGGCACAGCATGGGCGGCTGGATGGCCTTCGACGTGGCCACCCGGCTCGCGGCGGCGGGCGACCGGCTGCCGGAGGCCCTGGTGGTGTCCTCGTGCAACGCCCCGGACCGCGGCCTGACCGAGCGCGACCGCTTCCCGGCCCAGGCCGACCCGGACGACGGCCTGCTCGGCTGGATGAGCACCCACGGGCTGCTGCCCGCGCACGTCCTCGGCGACGAGGACCTGACCGAGATGGCCGTCGAGCTGATGCGCGCCGACCTCAAGGTCCGCGACACCTTCGGCTACTCCGGGGCGCGGACCACCGTCCCCCTGCAGGTCTTCTCCGGCGCGGACGACCCGGTCGTCGGCGACGACGCCGGGGCCCGCTGGGGCACCCTCACGACCGCCGCCCACCGGCACGACGTGCTGCCCGGCGGCCACTTCTACACCCCCGAGGTCTGGCGGGCCCTCCCGGAGCGCATCGCGGCGCTCGGGGCCCCGGCCCCGGCCCCGGCCCCGTCCACGGCCGGCCTGAGCGGCTGACCGGCGGCGCCCGACCGACCCGGGCGCCGCGCCCCGCCGCTCCCCGCTCCCCGCCGCCCGCGCTCCTCGATCCGCCGGCCGACCGGCCCGCTTCCGAAAGTGATGTGACATGCCCATCGACCAGCACGACGACGCCCCCACCGACCGCCCCGTACGGCCCGGGGCCGGCGGCGACCGGGAGGAGGCCCCGACCGGCCTGCGCCTCGTCGAGGCGTTCGAGCGCCAGGCCGCCCGCACCCCGCACGCCACCGCCGTCGTGGCCGGGGACACCCGGCTGACCTACCGGGAGCTCAACACCCGGGCCAACCGGCTGGCCCGGCTGCTCGTCGAGCACGGCGCCGCGCCGGAGCGGTTCGTGGCCGTGGCCGTCCCGCGCTCGGCGGACACCGTGGTGGCCCTGCTGGCCGTCCGGAAGGCCGGCGCGGCCTACCTGCCGGTCGACCCGGAGCACCCGGCCGCCCGGATCGCCCTCACGCTGGCCGACGCCGCCCCGCGGCTGGTGCTGACCACCCGGGCGGCCGCCGGCGCCCTGCCCGCCGCCGAGGACGGCCCCCGCCGGATCGTCCTGGACGGCCCGGAGTGCCGGCAGCTGTCGGCGGACCACCCGGGGGCGGAAGGCCCGGGGGCGGAGGACCTCCGGCTGCCGTGCGACCCCCGGCACCCCGCGTACGTCATCCACACCTCCGGCTCCACCGGCCGGCCCAAGGGCGTCGTCGTCCCCGCCGGCGCGCTGGACGCCTTCCTCACCGACATGACCGCCCGGTTCCCGCTGACGGCCGAGGACCGGCTGGTCGCGGTGACGACGCTGTCCTTCGACATCGCCGCCCTGGAGGTCTTCCTGCCGCTGGTCTCCGGCGCCGCCGTGGTGCTGGCCGACCGGGACGTGGTGCGCGACCCGGCGGCGCTCGCCGCCCTGGTGGCCTCGGCCGGCGGCACCGTCGTGCAAGCCACCCCGTCGCTGTGGCGGCTGCTGCTGACGCACGCCCCGGAGGCGCTGCGCGGGCTCCGGATGCTGGTCGGCGGCGAGGCGCTGCCGGCCGACCTGGCCGCGAGGATGACCGCGACCGGCAGCGAGGTGACCAACCTGTACGGGCCGACCGAGACGACGATCTGGTCCACCGCGGCGCGGCTCGGCGAGCCGGCAGCCGAGCGGGCGGGCGAGCGCCCCGCCGCCCCGCCGATCGGCCGCCCGCTGCGCGGCACCCTGGTCCACGTCCTGGACGAGGCCCTGCGCCCCGCCGCCCCCGGGGCCACCGGCGAGCTCTACGTCGCCGGGGCCGGCCTTGCCCGCGGCTACCTGGGCCGGCCGGGCCTGACGGCCGAGCGCTTCGTCGCCGACCCGTTCGGCGCGCCCGGCAGCCGGATGTACCGCACCGGCGACCTCGCGCGCCGGACGGCGGACGGCGACCTGGAGTACCTGGGCCGCAGCGACCAGCAGGTGAAGGTGCGCGGCCACCGGATCGAGCCCGGCGAGATCGAGGCCGCCCTCGCCGAGCACGACCGGGTCGCCCAGGCCGTCGTGGTGGCCCGCGAGGACACCCCCGGCGAGCCGCGGCTGGTCGCCTACGTGGTGCCCACCGGCCGGGCCGAGCGCGACGAGGCGAGCGAACTCCGGCAGGTCCAGGAGTGGTTGACGGTCTACGAGGACGTCTACCGGGACGAGGCGACCGCGGGCGAGTTCGGCGAGAACTTCGCCGTCTGGACCAGCGTCTACGACGGCACCCCCATCCCGCTGGAGCAGATGAACACCTGGCGGGGCCACATCCTGGACCGCGTCCGCGCGCTCGAACCGCGACGGGTCCTGGAGCTCGGCGTCGGCAACGGCCTCATCCTGGCCCACCTCGCGCCGCACTGCGAGGCGTACTGGGGCACCGACTTCTCCGCGGAGGTCATCGACGGGCTCCGCGCGGGCCTCGCCGGGCAGCCGCACCTGGCCGGGAAGGTCGAACTGCGGGCCCAGGCCGCCGACGTGGTCGACGGCCTGCCGCAGGACTACTTCGACACCATCATCCTCAACTCCGTCCTCCAGCACTTCCCGAACGCCGACTACCTGGTGGAGGTCGTCGAGCGGGCGATCGGACTGCTCGCCCCCGGCGGCCGGCTCTTCGTCGGCGACGTCCGCAACCTGCGGCTGCACCGCTGCCTGATGACCGCCGTCGAGCTGCACCGGCGCGGCGGCGCGGAGGGCCTGGACGCGGTGCGCCGCGCGGTCGAGCAGGCCCTGGTCATGGAGAAGGAACTCCTGGTCGACCCCGACCTGTTCGTGGCCTTCGGCGAGCGCTCGGCGCAGGTGGCGGCCGTCGACATCCAGCTCAAGCGGGGCCGCTACCACAACGAGCTCTCCCGCCACCGCTACGACGCGATCCTGCACAAGCACCCCCGGGCGCCGCTCGCCCCGGTCGAGGAGACCGTGCTGCGCTGGGGCGCCGACCTCGCCTCCGCCGAGCAGGTGGCCGACCACCTCGGCACCCACCGCCCGGCCGCGCTGCGCGTCACCGGGGTGCCGCACCTCGGGCTCGCCGGCGAACTGGCCGCGCTGCGGCTGCTGGACGCCGGCCAGGACGCCGGCGCCGTCCTGGCCGCGCTGCGCGGCGAGGTGCCGCTGGACGGCGTGGACGCCGAGGAGTTGTACCGGGTGGGCGAGCGGCTCGGCTACCGGACGGCCGTCACCTGCGGGGCCGCCGCCGACACCGGCGCCATGGAGGCGCTGTTCGTCGACGCCGCCGGCTCGGGCCGCACCGACGCGGTGGCCGACCCGGTGCCCGCCTACCGCCGCACCGGGCCGGACGGCGCCCCGCTCACCGCGTACGCCAACGACCCGGCCGGCTCCCGGCAGGTGGGCTCGCTGGTCTCCGCGCTCCGCGAGCACCTGCGCGACCGGCTGCCGGAGCACCTCGTCCCCGCCGCCTTCGTGCCGCTGGAGGCCCTGCCGCTCACCCCGAACGGCAAGCTCGACCGCAAGGCCCTGCCCGCGCCGGACCTGCGCGCCGGCACCCCGGGCCGCGCGCCGAGCACCCCGCGCGAGCAGCTGCTGTGCGCCCTCTTCGCCGAGGTGCTCGGCCTCGCCTCGGTCGGCGTCGACGACTCCTTCGTCGAGCTCGGCGGCGACAGCATCATCTCCATCCAACTTGCCTCCAGGGCCCGGGAGTCGGGGCTGGTGATCACCCCTCGTGAGATCTTCCGGCACCGCACCGCCGAGGCGCTCGCGCAGATCGCGGGCACGGCCGGCGGCGACGACGCGCCGGAGCCCGCACCGGCGGAGGAGGACCTGCCGGTGATCGACCAGGACGAGTTCGACGAGATCGTGCGCGGCATCGACGGGGGGACGTGGGCATGAAGCAGCAGCCGGACATCGAGGGCATCCTGCCGCTGACCCCGCTCCAGGAAGGGCTGCTGTTCCACACGCGGCTCGACCACGAGCAGGGCGGCCTGTACATCGACCAGTACGTCATCGAGCTGCGCGGCGAGCTCGACGCGGCGCGGCTGAAGGCGGCCGCCGCCGCCCTGACGGCCCGCCACCCCGCGCTGCGGACCGGGTTCACCCACCGCCGCAGCGGCGAGCCGGTCCAGGCCGTCCACCGGGACGCCCCCGTGGCCTGGCGCGAGGTCGACCTGCGCGGGCCCGGCGCCGGAGCGGCCGAGGCGCGGGCCGACGAACTGGCGGACCAGGACCGGGCGCTCGGCGTGGACCTCGGCCGGCCGCCGCTGCTGCGCCACACCCTGGCCACCCTGGCCCCCCGGCACCACCGGCTGATCGTGACGGCCCATCACATCGTGGTCGACGGCTGGTCGTTCACCATCCTCTTCGACGAGCTGTTCGCCCTGTACGCGCAGGAGTCGGACGGGCCGGCCGTGGAGGCCGCCCTGCTGCCCCCGGCCCGCCCGTACCGCGACCACCTGCGCTGGCTGGCCGGACGGGACCGGCCGGCCGCCGACCGCGCCTGGCGCACCACCCTGGCCGGACTCCAGGACCCGACCCTGCTCGCCCCGCCCGGCAGCGCCGCGACGCCCCCGGCGCCGGCGGCGGACGGGACCGTCGTGGTCCCGCTCGCCGAGGCCACCGGCGCGGCCCTGGTGGAGCGCGCCCGCCGGTCCGGGGTGCTGCTCAGCAGCGTCTTCCAGGCCTCCTGGGCGGTCGTGCTCGGCGAGGCCACCGGCCGCGACGACGTGGTCTTCGGCTGCACCGTCAGCGGGCGCAGCCCCGAACTCCCCGGCGCCGACCGGATGGTGGGCCTGCTCATCAACACCGTCCCGGTCCGCGCCCGGCTCGCCCCGGGCCTGACCCTGCGCGCCCTGGGCGAGCAGCTCCAGGACCAGCGGATGGGGCTCCTGGAGCACGACCACCTCGCCCTGACCGACGTCCAGCGCACCGCCGGCCTCCCGGGGCCACTGTTCGACACCAACGTGGTCATCGACAACTTCCCGGTGAACACCTCCCCGGCGCTGCCCGGCCGGGACCTCGACGTGTCCATCCGGTTCCGGGACACCCCGACGCACTTCCCGCTCACCCTGGTCGTCGAACCGGGCGCCCGACTGGAAGTGCGGCTGAACCACCGCGGCGAGCTCGTCGACCGGGCCCAGGCGCAGCGGCTCGCCGCCCGGCTGGCCCGGCTGCTGGAGCAGTGGGCCGCCGACCCCGGCCGCACCCTCGGCGAGCTCGACCCGCTCGACGGGGACGAGCGCGAGCGCGTCCTGCGGGCGTGGAACGACACCGCGCGGCCGCTGCCGCACACCACCCTGCCGGAGCTGTTCGAGGCCCAGGCCGCCCGCACCCCGGACGCCACCGCCGTGGTCTTCGCCGACGAACGCCTCAGCTACGCCGAGCTGGACGCCCGGGCGAGCGCCCTGGCCGGCCGGCTGACGGCCCGCGGCATCGGCCCCGAGGACGTCGTGGCCGTGGCCGTGCCGCGCTCGGCCGACCTCGTCGTGGCCCTGTACGGGGTGCTCAAGGCGGGCGCCGCCTATCTGCCGATCGACCAGGGGCAGCCCGCGCAGCGGATCGCGGGCATGCTGGCCGACGCGGCGCCCGCCCTGCTGATCGCCACCGGCGAGGCGGGGCGCGCCCTGCCGCCGGGCCCGGTCCCGAGGCTCCTCATCGACGAGCCGGACGAGCCGGACGGGTCGGAGGGGCGGGACGGCCCGCCGCGCCGCACCCCGCTCACCCCGGACCACCCGGCCTACCTGATCTTCACCTCCGGCTCGACCGGCCGCCCCAAGGGCGTCCTGGTCCCGCACGCGGCCGTCGTCAACCGGCTGCTGTGGATGCAGGAGGAGTACGCCCTGACCGCCGACGACCGCGTCCTGCAGAAGACCCCGAGCGGCTTCGACGTGTCGGTGTGGGAGTTCTTCTGGCCGCTGATCACCGGCGCCGCGCTCGTCGTCGCCGAGCCGGACGGCCACAAGGACCCGGCCTACCTCGCCGCCCTGATCACCCGGGAGGCCGTCACCACCGCCCACTTCGTCCCCTCGATGCTCGGCGCCTTCCTCCAGGAGCCGGCCGCCCGCGCCACCGCGGGCACGCTGCGCCGGGTCGTGTGCAGCGGCGAGGCCCTGCCCCCGGAGACCCAGGCGGCGTTCTTCGACACCCTCGGCGGCGTGGACCTGCACAACCTGTACGGGCCCACCGAGACCGCCGTCGACGTGACGCTGTGGCCCTGCCGCCCCGACCCGGCGGCGAGCACCGTCCCGATCGGCCGCCCCGCCGCCAACACCCGGGCCTACGTCCTCGACGGCCGGCTGCGACCGGTGGCCCCCGGCACCACCGGCGAGCTCTACGTCGCCGGCGTCCAGCTGGCCCGCGGCTACGTCGGCCGGCCGGGCCTGACCGCCGAGCGCTTCCTCGCCTGCCCGTTCGAGCCCGGCGCCCGGATGTACCGGACCGGCGACCTGGTGCGCTGGACCGGCGACGGCGTCCTGGAGTTCCTCGGCCGCGCCGACGACCAGGTGAAGATCCGCGGCTTCCGGATCGAACTCGGCGAGGTGGGCACCGCCGCCGCCCGCTGCGCCGGCGTCGCCCGGGCCGCCGCCGTCGTCCGCGAGGACCGGCCCGGCGACCGGCGCCTGGTCGCCTACGTGGTGCCCGCCCCCGGCGCCGACCCGCGGCCCGACCGGCTGCGGAAGGAACTGGCCGAGGCGCTGCCCGAGCACATGGTGCCGTCCGCCGTGGTCGTCCTGGACGCCCTCCCGGTGACCGCCAACGGCAAGCTGGACCGCGCCGCCCTGCCCGTCCCGGACCACGGCGCCGCCCGCGCCGGCCGCCGGCCCCGGCCCGGCCGCGAGGAGATCCTCGCGGGCCTGTTCGCCGAGGTGCTGGGCCTGCCGGAGGTGGGCGCCGAGGACGACTTCTTCGCCCTGGGCGGCAACTCGCTGCTCGCCATGCGACTCGTCACGCAGGCCCGCCGGGCCCTGGGCGCCGAGCTCGGCATCCGCGAGGTGTTCGCCGACCCCACCGTCGCCGGGCTGGCCGCCCGGGTTGACGGCGGGCGGCGGGCGCGGCCCCCGCTGCGCCCCATGCCGCTGCCCGAGGAGCTGCCGCTGTCCTTCGCCCAGCACCGGCTGTGGTTCCTCAACCGCCTCGAAGGCCACACCTCGGACTACCACTGCACGCTGCGGACCGCGCTGCGCGGACGGATCGACCTGGACGCCCTGCGCGCCGCGCTCGGCGACCTCGTCACCCGCCACGAGACGCTGCGCACGGTCTACCCCGAGTCCCCGGACGGGCCCCGCCAGACGGTGCTGCCCGCCGACGCCTGGCCCGGCCTGACCGTCGTCGACCGCCCGGAGCCGGACCTGGCCGCCGCGGCCGCCGACGCCGCCCTGCGCGCCTTCGACCTCGCCGCCGAGGCCCCCTTCCGGGCCACCCTGCTCCGTGCGGGCCCGGAGGAGCACCACCTGGTGCTCGCCGTCCACCACATCGCCACCGACGGCTGGTCGTGGGAGCCGCTGCTGCGCGACCTCGCCGCCGCCTACGAGGCCCGGCAGGCCGGCCGGCCCCCGCAGTGGGCGCCGCTGCCGGTGCGGTACGTGGACTACGCGCTGTGGCAGCGGGAGCTGTTGGGCGGGGAGGGGGATCCGGAGAGTCTGCTGAGTCGCCAACTGGCTTTCTGGCGGGGGGCGTTGGCGGGTGTGCCGGTGGAGCTGGCGTTGCCGTTCGATCGTGCGCGGCCGGCGGTGGCGAGTTATGCGGGGGCGTCGGTGCCGGTGGTGCTGGATGCCGAACTGCACGGCCGGTTGGCGGGGTTGGCGCGGGAGTGCGGTTGCACGCTGTTCATGGTGCTGCGGGCTGGTCTGGCCGTGCTGCTGTCGCGGCTCGGCGCCGGTACGGACATTCCGATCGGTACGCCGGTGGCGGGGCGTGCGGACGAGGCGTTGGACGAGCTGGTCGGGTTCTTCGTCAACACCCTGGTGCTGCGTACCGATCTGTCGGGGGACCCGGGGTTCGCCGAGGTGCTGGCCCGGGTGCGGGAGGCGGACCTGGCCGCGTACGAGCACCAGGACGTGCCCTTCGAGCGCGTGGTGGAGGCGCTCAACCCCGAGCGCTCGCTCGCCCGCCACCCCCTCTTCCAGGTGATGATGACCCTGGAGAGCGGCCCCGCCCCGGCCCTGGAGCTGCCCGGCCTCGCGGCCGAGCCGCTGCCGGTCGGCTGGGACACCACGAAGTTCGACCTGACCGTCGACTTCCGGGAGCACCGCAGCGCCGAAGGCGCGCCCGCCGGGATCGGCGGCGCACTGGAGTACCCGACGGACCTCTTCGACCGGGAGACCGCCGAGGCGATGGCGGCGAGCCTCGTCCGGGTGCTGGACCAGCTGGCCGCCGCCCCGCGCCGCCCGGTCGGCGAGACGGACCCGCTGTCCGCCGAGGACCGCGAGCGGATCCTGGTCCGCTGGAACGGCGCCGCGCTGCCCGTCCCCGACGCGACCCTCCCGCAGCTGTTCGAGGCCCAGGCGGCGCGCACCCCCGGGGCCACGGCGCTCGTCCACCGGGGCACCGCCCTGACCTTCGCCGAACTCGACGCGCGGGCCGACCGCCTGGCCGGCGCCCTGGCCGAGCACGGCGCCGGGCCGGACAGCCTCGTCGCGCTGGCGCTGCCGAGGTCCGCCGAGTCGATCGTGGCCCTCCTCGCCGTCCTCAAGGCCGGCGCGGCGTCCGTCCCCGTCGACCTGGAGTACCCGGCGGAGCGCATCGCGCTGCTCCTGGCGGACGCGGCGCCGACCGTGGTCGTCACCGACTCCGCCACGGCCGCCGCGCTGCCGCACGTCCCCGGCGCCCGACAGGTCCTCGCCGACGACCCGGCGGTCGCGGCCCGGCCGGCCGCCCGGCTCGGCCGCACCGTCCGGCCCGGCGACGCGGCGTACGTCATCCACACCTCCGGCTCCACCGGCCGGCCCAAGGGCGTGGTCATCGACCACGCGGGCCTGCGCAACCTCTACACCCACCACCGGGCCGGCCTGATGACCCGGGCCGAGCGGTCCCGCGGCGGCGAGCGCCGGATGCGGGTGGCCCTGACGGCCTCGCTCTCCTTCGACACCTCCTGGGAGGGGCTGCTGTGGATGGTCGCCGGCCACGAACTGCACCTCATCGCCGATGACGTCCGCCGCGACGCGGGCGCCATGGCCCGGCACATCGCCGAGACCGGCATCGACGTCCTCGACGTCACCCCCACCTACGCCGAACAGCTCATCGAGGAGGGCCTGCTGACCGACCCGCGCCACCGGCCCCGGGTCCTCCAGATCGGCGGCGAAGCGGCCGGCCCGGCCCTGTGGGCGCGGGTCAGGGAAGCGGACGACCTGATCTGCTACAACATCTACGGCCCGACCGAGTGCACCATCGACGCCCTGTGGTGGGACACCGCGGACAGCGGACGGCCCCTGGTCGGCGTGCCGCTCGCCAACACCCGCGGCTACGTCCTGGACGCGGCGCTGCGGCCGGTGCCGGACGGCGTCGAAGGCGAACTGTACGTCGGCGGAGCCCAGTTGGCCCGCGGCTACCTGGGCCGCCCGGCGCTCACGGCGGAGCGCTTCGTGGCCTGCCCCTTCGTGCCCGGGGAGCGCATGTACCGCACGGGCGACCTCGTCCGACGCGGACCCGGCGGCGCCCTGGAATTCCTCGGCCGCGCCGACGACCAGGTCAAGATCCGCGGCTTCCGGATCGAACCCGGCGAGGTCGAGGCCGCCCTGGCGCGGCTGCCGGACGTGGCGCAGGCCGCCGTGGCCGTCCGGGAGGACGGCCCGGGCGGGCCGCGGCTGGTGGCGTACGCCGTGCCGGTGGCGGGCCGCGAGCCGGACGCGGCGGCCCTGCGCCGGGGGCTGGCGGCCGCGCTGCCGGCCCACCTGGTGCCGTCCGCGGTGGTCGTCCTGGACGGCTTCCCGCTCACCCCGAACGGCAAGCTGGACCGGGCCGCGCTCCCGCGCCCCGATCACCCGGCGGCAGCCGCGGCGCGCGCACCGCGCACCGCACGGGAGGAGATCCTCGCCGGGCTCTTCGCCACCGTGCTGGGCCTGCCCGAGGTGGGCGTCGACGACGGCTTCTTCGACCTCGGCGGACACTCCCTGCTCGCCACCCGCCTGATCTCCCGGGCCCGGACGGCCCTCGGCGTCGAGGTGAGCCTGCGCGACCTGTTCCAGGCGCAGACCCCCGCCGCGCTCGCCGAGCTCACCCGGGCCGCCGACCGCGCCCGCCCGGCGCTGCTGCGGCGCGAACTCCCCGACCACCCGCCGCTGTCCTTCGCCCAGCACCGCCAGTGGTTCGTCCACCAGGCCGAGGAGCGGGCCGCCCACCACAACATGCCCTTCGCCGTGCGGCTGCGCGGCGCCCCGGACCGCACCGCCCTCGCCGCCGCCCTGGCCGACGTCGTCGCCCGGCACGAGGTGCTGCGCACCCTGTTCCCCGAGGTGGACGGCCGGCCGGTGCTGCGCGTCCTGCCCCCGGAGCAGGCCCGCCCCCGCCTCCTCGTCGAGGAGATCGAGGAGATCGAGGAGGTCGAGGGCGCCGACGAGGCGCGGCTGGGCGCGGCGCTGGCGGCGGAGGCCGGCCACCGCTTCGACCTGGCCACCGAAATCCCCCTGCGGGCACGGCTGTTCCGGCTGGGGGAGGAGGAGCACGTGCTCCTCCTGGTGCTGCACCACATCGCCTCCGACGGCTGGTCGATGGAACCCCTCCTGAAGGACCTGACGCGGGCCTACGCGGACCGGGTGCGGGGGAACGCCCCCAGCTGGGCGCCGCTGCCGGTGCGGTACGTCGACTACGCGCTGTGGCAGCGGGAGCTGTTGGGCGGGGAGGGGGATCCGGAGAGTCTGCTGAGTCGCCAACTGGCTTTCTGGCGGGGGGCGTTGGCGGGTGTGCCGGTGGAGCTGGCGTTGCCGTTCGATCGTGCGCGGCCGGCGGTGGCGAGTTATGCGGGGGCGTCGGTGCCGGTGGTGCTGGATGCCGAACTGCACGGCCGGTTGGCGGGGTTGGCACGGGAGTGCGGTTGCACGCTGTTCATGGTGCTGCGGGCTGGTCTGGCCGTGCTGCTGTCGCGGCTCGGCGCCGGTACGGACATTCCGATCGGTACGCCGGTGGCGGGGCGTGCGGACGAGGCGTTGGACGAGCTGGTCGGGTTCTTCGTCAACACCCTGGTGCTGCGTACCGATCTGTCGGGGGACCCGGGGTTCACCGAGGTGCTGGCCCGGGTGCGGGAGGCGGACCTGGCCGCGTACGAGCACCAGGACGTGCCCTTCGAGCGCGTCGTGGAGGCGCTCAACCCCGAGCGCTCGCTCGCCCGCCACCCCCTCTTCCAGGTCATGCTCCAACTCCAGAACGGCGCCGACGCCACCCTCGCCCTGCCCGGGCTGGCCGCCAGCGCCCAGCCGGTCGCCTTCGACGCCGCCAAGTTCGACCTCACCCTCGACCTGGCCGAACGCCACGGCAGCGACGGAACCCCGGCCGGCCTGCACGGCGAACTCACCTACGCCACCGAGCTGTTCACGCCGGAGACCGCGCGGCACCTGGCCGCCGGCCTCGAAACGCTGCTCGGCCGCGTCGCCGCCGAACCCACCCGGCCGCTCAGCACCGTCGACGGACTGCCGTCCCCGCGCCCGGCCGTCCGGGCCGCCGACCGGGCCGCCGACCGGGCCGCCCCGGCAGCAGCGCCCGGGCCACGACCGGACGGGGCCGGCGGGGCCGCGACCGTGCAGGCCCTGTGCGCGCTCTTCGCCGAGGTCCTCGACGTCGAATCCGTCGCCCCCGACGACAACTTCTTCGTCCTCGGCGGGCACTCCCTGCAGGTCACCAGGCTCGTCAGCCGGGTCCGGGCGGAGCTCGGCCTGGAGCTGCGCATCCGCCAGGTGTTCGAGAGCGCCACCCCGGCCGGCCTCGCCGCCCGCCTGACCACCGCCCCGAAGGCGCGCCCCGCGCTGCGCCGCTCGTCGGTCTGACCGGACGGTCCGACCCCGACGCCGAGTGCGCGCACCGCCGAGTGCGCGCACCTCTAGGAGATCCCGTGTTCCCCGTGTCATACGCCCAGCGCAGGCTGTGGTTCCTCAACCGCGTGATCGAGACCGGCCCGGCCTACAACTGCCCGCTGGCCGTAAGGCTGCGCGGCCCGCTCGACCGCACCGCCCTCGCGGCGGCGCTGGCCGACGTGGTCGACCGGCACGAGCAGCTGCGGACGGTGTTCCCCGAGGTCGGGGGCGAGCCCGTGCAGCGGCCGCTGGACCCCGGGCCCGGGACGCCGGAGCTGGCGGTCACCGGGATCGGCGAGGGCGAACTCGCCGCCGCCCTGGCCGCGCAGGCCGGACACGTCTTCGACCTGACGGCCGAGGCGCCGCTGCGCGCCGTGCTGTACGCGCTCGGCGAGGACGAGCACGTGCTGAGCCTCGTGGTGCACCACATCGCCTCCGACGGCGGGTCCTGGGCGCCGCTGCTCGGCGACCTGGCGCAGGCCTACGGGGCGCGCCGCGCGGGCACGGCCCCGTCGTGGGAGCCGCTTCCGCTGCGCTACGCGGACTACGCGCTGTGGCAGCGTGAGCTGCTGGGTTCGGCGGACGATCCGGACAGTGTGATTGCCGAGGAACTGGGTTTCTGGCGGGAGGAGTTGGCGGGGATCCCGGGGGAGCTGGCGTTGCCCTTCGACCGCCCCCGGCCGGCGGTGGCGAGCTACGCGGGTGGTGCGGTGCCCCTCGCGCTGGACGCCGAACTGCACGCCCGGCTGGCGGGGTTGGCGGCGGAGCGCGGCTGCACGCTGTTCATGGTGCTGCAGGCGGGCCTGGCGGTGTTGCTGCACCGGCTCGGTGCCGGGGAGGACATCCCGCTGGGCACTCCGGTGGCGGGCCGGTCGGAGGAGGCGCTGGACGGGCTGGTCGGGTTCTTCGTGAACACCCTGGTGCTGCGCACCGACGTCTCCGGCGACCCGAGCTTCCTGGACCTGCTCGACCGCGTCCGGGAGGCCGACCTCGCCGCCTACGAGCACCAGGAAGTCCCGTTCGAGCGCGTGGTGGAGGAGCTCAACCCCGAGCGCTCGCTCGCCCGCCACCCCCTCTTCCAGGTCATGCTGACGCTGGAGAGCGGCCGGGCACCGGCCCTGGACCTGCCGGGCCTCGCCTGCGCCGAACACCCGGTCGACTGGGACATCGCGAAGTTCGACCTGACCGCGGACTTCCAGGAACGGCGGGACGCCGCCGGCCGGCCCGCGGGGATCGGCGGCACGCTGGAGTACGCCACGGACCTGTTCGACCGGGAGACGGCCGAGGCCGTCGCCGCCGCCCTGACGCGCGTGCTGGCGCAGCTCGCGGCCGACCCCTCGGCCCCGGTGGGCGCCGTGGACCCGCTGTCCGCCGAGGAGCGCCACCGGGTGCTGGTCGAGTGGAACGACACCGACCGGCCCGCTCCGCGCGGAACCTTCCCCGAGCTGTTCGAGGACCGGGCCGCGCGGACCCCGCGGGAGACGGCGGTGGTCTTCGAGGGCGCCGCGCTGACCTACGCCGAGCTGAACGCCCGGGCCAACCGGCTGGCCCGCCGGCTGCGGGCCCGGGGCGCCGCGCCGGAGCGGCTGGTGGCCCTGGCGCTGCCGAGGTCGGCGGACTCGGTGGTGGCGATGCTGGCCGTCCTCAAGGCCGGGGCGGCGTTCGTCCCCGTCGACGTCACCTATCCGGCCGAACGCGTCACCCGGCTGCTGCGGTCGGCCGACCCCGTCCTGGTGCTCACCGACCGCCCCACCGCGGCCCTGCTGCCGCTGGGCGACCTCCCCCGGGTCCTGGTGGACGAGGACGCGCACGGGGAGTCCGCGGACGACCTCGGCCTGCGGCCGCACCCCGCGAGCACGATGTACGTCATCCACACCTCGGGCTCGACCGGGGAGCCGAAGGGCGTGGTGACCGAGCACGCGGCGATGCGCAACCTCTACGCCTTCCACCGCGACGGCGTCATCGCCCAGGCCGAGGCGGCCGCCGGCGGCCGCCGGTTCCGGGTCGCCCTGACGGCGGCGCTGTCCTTCGACACCTCCTGGGAGGCGCTGCTCTGGATGGTGGCCGGCCACGAACTGCACGTCATCGGCGACGAGGTGCGCCGGGACGCGGGAGCGATGGCCCGGCACGTCGTCGAGGCCGGCATCGACGTGCTCGACGTGACGCCGACGTACGCCGAGCAGCTGGTCGAGGAGGGCATGCTCGACGACCCGGACCGCCGCCCGAGCGTCCTGCTGCTGGGCGGCGAGGCGGCCGGCGCCGCCCTGTGGAGCCGGCTCCGGGCGACGGAGGGTCTGATCTGCCACAACCTGTACGGCCCGACCGAATGCACCCTGGACGCGCTGTGGTGGGACGCGGCGGACAGCGAGGCCCCGCTGGTCGGCCTGCCGATCGCCAACGCGCGGGCGTTCGTGCTGGACGGCCGGCTGCGGCCGGTGGCCCCCGGCGTCCGGGGCGAGCTGTACGTGGCCGGCGCCGGGCTGGCCCGCGGCTACCTGGACCGCCCGGGCCTGACGGCGCAGCGCTTCGTCGCCTGCCCCTTCGTCCCCGGCGCCCGGATGTACGCGACGGGGGACGTGGTCCGGTGGGACCGCGAGGGGCGGCTGGAGTACCTGGGCCGGGCCGACGACCAGGTGAAGATCCGCGGCTTCCGGGTGGAGCTGGGCGAGGTGGAGGCCGCGCTGGCCCGCTGCCCGGGCGTGGCGCAGGCCGTGGTGGCGGCGCGGGAGGACGGCCCGGGCGGCCGCCGGCTGGTCGGCTACGTGGTGGCGGCCGGCGAGGGCGGCGTCGACGCGGGCGCGCTGCGCCGGCGGCTCGCCGCGGTGCTGCCGGACCACATGGTCCCCTCGGCCTTCGTGGCCGTGGAGTCGTTCCCGGTGACCCGGCACGGGAAGCTGGACCGGGCCGCCCTGCCCCGGCCCGACTACGCGTCGGCGGCGGCCCCGGCCGGGCGCGGGCCCCGCGGCCCGCAGGAGGAGATCCTGTGCGGGCTGTTCGCCGAGGTGCTGGCCCTGCCGCGGGTCGGCGTCGACGACGACTTCTTCCACCTGGGCGGGCACTCGCTGCTCGCGACCCGGCTGATCTCCCGCGTCCGCTCCGTGCTGGGCGTGCAGCTGGGGATCCGTGAGCTGTTCCGGACCCCCACCGTCGCCGGCCTCGCCGCCGGGCTCGGGCCCGCCGCCCGCGCGCTGCGCCCGGCCCTGCGGGCGGCCGCCCGCCCGGAGCTGGTGCCGCTGTCCTTCGCGCAGCGGCGGCTGTGGTTCCTGAGCGAGCTGGGGCAGGGTGCGGACTACAACTGCCCGGTCGCCGTACGGCTGTCCGGCCCGCTCGACCTCGACGCGCTGGCGGCGGCGCTGACCGACCTCGCCGCCCGGCACGAGGTGCTGCGGACGGTGTTCCCCGAGCGGGACGGCGAGCCGTACCAGCTGGTCCTGCCGCCGGAGGCCGCCGCGGTCGGGATCCGGGTCGGCGCCTGCGGACCGGCCGGACCGGCCGAGGCCCTGGCGGCCCTGGGCCGCGAGGAGTTCGACCTCGCCACCGAACCGCCGCTGCGCGTCGCGGTGTTTCCGCTGGGCGAGGACGAGCACGTGCTGGGGCTGGTGCTGCACCACATCGCCTGCGACGGCGGCTCGTGGGCGCCGCTGCTGGGCGACCTGGCGCGGGCGTACGCGGCGCGCCGCGCGGGCGGGGCGCCGCAGTGGCCGGACCTGCCGGTGCAGTACGCGGACTACGCGCTGTGGCAGCGCGAGCTGCTGGGCTCGGCGGACGATCCGGGCAGCGTGATCGCCGAGGAACTGGGCTTCTGGCGGGAGGAGTTGGCGGGGGTCCCGGGGGAGCTGGCGCTGCCGTTCGACCGGCCCCGGCCGGCGGTGGCGAGCTACGCGGGTGGTGCGGTGCCCCTCGCGCTGGACGCCGAACTGCACGCCCGGCTCGCGGGGTTGGCGGCGGAGCGCGGCTGCACGCTGTTCATGGTGCTGCAGGCGGGCCTGGCGGTGCTGCTGCACCGGCTCGGTGCCGGGGAGGACATCCCGCTGGGCACCCCGGTGGCGGGCCGGTCGGAGGAGGCGCTGGACGGGCTGGTCGGTTTCTTCGTGAACACCCTGGTGCTGCGCACCGACGTCTCCGGCGACCCGAGCTTCCTGGACCTGCTGGACCGCGTCCGGGAGGCCGACCTCGCCGCCTACGAGCACCAGGAAGTCCCCTTCGAGCGCGTGGTGGAGGAGCTCAATCCGGACCGCTCGCTCGCCCGCCACCCCCTCTTCCAGGTCATGATCCAACTCGACGAGGACGTGGACGACGACCTGCGGCTGGCCGGCCTGGAGGTCCGCGACGAGCCCGTCGCCTTCGACGTGGCCAAGTTCGACCTCCGGCTGGAGCTGACGGACCGGCGGGGCGAGGGCCGGGCCCCGGCCGGGCTGGACGGTGTGCTGGAGTACGCCACCGACCTGTTCGACCGCGCCACCGTCGCCCGGCTCGCCGCCTACCTGTACCGGGTGCTGGAGCAGGTGGCGGCCGAGCCGACCCGGCCCGTCCGCGCCGTCGACCTGCTCTCCGCCGAGGAGACCCACCGGATCCTGGTCGAGTGGAACGCCACCGACACCGAGGTGTCCGAGCGGACGGTGCCCGAGCTCTTCGCGCTGCACGCGGCCCGCAGGCCGGCCGCCGTCGCCGTGGTCTGCGGCGAACTCGCGCTGACCTACAAGGAGTTGGACGAGCAGTCGGACCGCCTGGCACACCGGCTGCGGCAGCTGGGCGCCGGCCCCGAGCGGCTGGTCGCGCTCGCCCTGCCCCGCTCGCCCGCCCTCGTGGTCGCGCTGCTCGCCGTCCTCAAGGCCGGGGCCTGCTACCTGCCGCTGGACCCGGCGCAGCCGTCCGACCGGCTGGCCGGGATCCTGCGCGCTGCCGCCCCGCCCCTGCTGCTGACCGTGGACGCCCTCGCCGACCACCTGCCCCGGGACGTGCCCGGGACGACCACCGTGCTCCTCGACGGCACCTCGGCGGACGAGCCCCCGGCCGACCGGATCGCCCCGCCGCACCCGGGCACCCCCGCCTACGTCATCTACACCTCCGGATCGACCGGCGAGCCCAAGGGCGTGGTCATCGAACACCGCTCGCTCAGCCTCTACCTGGCCTGGGCCCGGCACGCGTACCCGGCGGTCGGCGGGCGGGCGCTGGTCCACTCCCCGGTGGCCTTCGACCTGACCGTCACCGGCATCTGGGCCCCGCTGACCTCGGGCGGCGAGGTGCACCTGGTGTCCCTGACCGACGACCCGGCGGCGGACGGCGCCGCACCCGCCGTCCGGCAGCCGACCTTCGTCAAGGCCACCCCCTCGCACCTCGGCCTGTTCGGCGTGCTGCCGCCCGAGTACGCGCCCACCGGCCAACTCGTCCTGGGCGGAGAGCTGTTGCTCGGCGCCGCACTGGACGAGTGGCGGGCCCGGCACCCCGGCGTCACCGTGGTCAACGAGTACGGCCCGACCGAGACCACGGTCGGCTGCGGCGAGTTCCGCATCGAGCCCGGCGACCGGCTGCCGGCCGGCGGCATCACCATCGGGCGGCCGGTCTGGAACACCCGGTGGTACGTGCTGGACACCGCGCTGCGGCCGGTGCCGCCCGGCGTCACCGGCGAGCTCTACATCGGCGGCGGGCTCCAGGCGCGCGGCTACCTCGGCCGACCGGGACTGACCGCGACGCGGTTCGTCGCCAACCCCTTCGGCACCCCCGGCGCGCGGATGTACCGCACCGGCGACCTGGTGCGCCGGCGCCCGGACGGGCAGGTGGACTTCGTCGCCCGGGTCGACGACCAGGTCAAGGTCCGCGGCTTCCGGGTGGAACTCGGCGAGGTCGAGTCGCTGGTCGCCGGGCAGCCGGGCGTCGCGGGCGCGGCCGCGGTGGTGCTCGACGACGGCCGGCTGGTCGCCTACGCGGTACCGGCGGCGGGCCGCCGGCTCGACGGCGCCGACCTGCGCGGCAGGCTCGCCCGGACGGTGCCGGAGTACCTGGTGCCGTCCCGGATCACCGTGCTCGACCGGCTGCCGCTGACCAAGAACGGCAAGGTCGACCGCGCGGCGCTGCCCGCCCCCGAGCCACTGTCCGCCGCGGCCGGCCGCGCCCCCCGGACGGCGCGCGAGGGCGAGCTGTGCGCCCTGTTCGCCGAGATCCTCGGCCTGGAGCGGGTCGGCGTCGACGACGGCTTCTTCGACCTGGGCGGGCACTCGCTGCTGGCCGTGCGCCTGGTCTCCCGGGCGCGGACGGCGCTCGGCGCGACGCTCGGCATCCAGGACCTGTTCCAGGCCCCCACCGTCGCCGAACTGGCCGCCCGCCTGGAGTCCGGCACCGAGGGCCAGGACGCCTTCCCGTGCCTGCTCCCGCTGCGCACCGGCGGCTCGCTGGCCCCGCTGTTCTGCGTGCACCCCGGAGCCGGGATCGGCTGGGTGTACTCGGGGCTGCGGGACCGGCTCGACCCGGAACTCCCCCTCTACGCCCTGCAGTCCAGGGGGCTCAACGCCGGGGCGGAGCGGCCGGGGAGCGTCGAGGAGATGGCCCGCGACTACGTCGACCGGATCCGCGAGGTCCAGCCGTCCGGGCCGTACCACCTGCTCGGCTGGTCGTTCGGCGCGGTCGTCGCCCACGCCATGGCGGCGCGCCTCCAGGCGCTCGGCGAGGAGGTCGCCCTGCTCGCCCTGCTGGACGGCTACCCCGTCGAGCCGGACGGCTTCGAGGACCGCCCCGGCCAGGGCGCGGACGACGACGCGGAGATGCTGGCCGAGCTGCTGGAATCGCTCGGCTACGAGCCGCCCGGCGAGCCCGGCGACCGGCTGCGGATGGCCGACTTCGTCGCGCGGCTGAGCGACGGGGACGGACCGCTGGCGGGCCTCGGCGCGGACACCGTCGAGGCGATGGGCGCGACCTTCGTCGGCAACGTCACCCTGGCGCACCGCCACCGGCCGCCGCGGTACCGGGGCGACGCGCTGTTCCTCACCGCCACCCTCGACACGGCGGACGGCGAATCCGGCCGGAAGGCCTGGGCCCCCTACGTGACGGGCCGGATCGACAACCACGACATCGCCTGCGCGCACGGCGACATGATGAGCGCCGACGCCCTCGCCGCGATCGGCCCGATCCTCGGCGCGGCCCTCGCCGGACCGCCGAGCGCCGGCACGACCGGGACCGTCTGACGCCCACTCGGCCGCGGGCCCCCTCGAACTCCCTTCGCACCCCTGACGAACGACTCCTTATCGAGCCCGGAGGAACCATGCCCCATTCCGTGCGCACCGCGCAGCCGACACCAGGAGACGCCGTCTTCTCGATCCCCGAGGACGAGGCGGCGGACATCGGGCGCGTCGCCCGCCGACTGGCGGCCGCGCCGCAGGACGTGGACAGCGAGGCCTGGGTGCTCGCCGCCCGCGCCGCCTGGGAGGAGCTGCCGGCGGCCCTGCGCCGCCGCGTCCGCGCCTTCCGCCGCGACTCCGGCCCCGGCGGCGCCCTGGTGGTCCGCGGCCTGCCGGTGGACGAGGCGGCCCTGCCGGGGACCCCGTCCGCGGGCGGCTCGGTGCAGCGCACGGCCAGCGTCCCCGCCGCGCTGCTGCTGATGACGGCCTGCGGTCTCGGCGACCCGACGGCCTTCCTGGCGGAGAAGTCCGGCGCCCTGGTCCAGGACGTCGTACCGGTGCCGGGGCAGGAGGAGTTCCAGGGCAACGCCGGCTCGGTGACCCTGATGCTGCACACCGAGAACGCCTTCCACGAGCACCGCCCGGACTTCGTGCAGCTGCTGTGCCTGCGGCCGGACCACGAAGGCGTGGCCGGGTCGGTGACCGCGTCCATCCGGGAGGCGCTGCCGCTGCTGCCCGGGCCGGTCCGCGACGCGCTGGCGACGCGGGACTTCACCACCCACCCGCCGCCCTCCTTCGGCCCCGGCGGCGGCCCGGTGCCCCGGCACGCGGTGCTGACCGGCGACCCGGCCGACCCGGACGTCCGGGTGGACTTCGCCGCCACCCACGGCCTGACGCCGGAGGCGAAGGCCGCGCTCCTCGACCTGGAGGCCGCCCTGCACCAGGTGGCGCGCACCGAGCGACTGCGCGCCGGCGACCTCGCGATCGTCGACAACCGGGTGACGCTGCACGGCCGGACGGCGTTCCGGCCCCGCTACGACGGCCGGGACCGCTGGCTCCAGCGCACCTTCGCCCAGGCCGACCTGCGGCGCTCGCGCGGGCTGCGGCCGCGCGACGGCTACGTCGTCGCCGGCTAGGCGGAGGTGGACATGCTCGGGCGGAGCACCGGTGCGCTGCGCCACCGGGACTTCAGACTGCTGTGGCTGGGCGAGTCCGTCAGCCAGACCGGCAGCGCGGCGACCAAGGTCATGCTCCCGCTGGTCGCGGTGACGACCCTGAACGCGGACTCGTTCACGATGGGCCTGCTGGGCGCGGCGGCCTGGGTGCCCTGGCTGGTGATCGGCCTGCCGGCCGGCGCCTGGATCGACCGGGTGCGCCGCCGCCCGGTGATGATCGGCTGCAACACGGCCTCGGCGGTGCTGCTCTTCTGGACCATGGCGGCGGCCTGGTGGGGCATGCTGACGATCGGTCAACTCCTCGCCGTGGCCCTGCTCTCCGGCGCCGCCAACGTGTTCTTCGTCGCCGCCTACAGCGCCTACATCCCCTCCCTGCTGCCGCCGGCCGACCTGACCGACGGCAACGCCAAGCTCCAGATGAGCGAGGCGGCGGCGGAGGTCGTCGCCCCGAGCGCGGGCGGCGCCCTCGCCCAGGCGGGCGGCGCCGTCCTCGGCTGCCTGGTGGACGGCCTGACCTTCCTGCTGTCGGTGCTGATGCTGACCAGGATCCGCTCGCGGGAGAGCCCGGTCGCCCGGCGCCCCCGGGGCGAGCGGTCCCTGGGCCGGGAGATCCGCGAGGGCATCGGGTTCCTCGCGGGGGACCCGTACCTGCGGACGATCCTGGCCTGCGACGCGGGCATGAACCTGTTCCTGGCCGGGACGCAGGCCGTGGAGATCGTGTTCCTCAGCCGCACGGTCGGGCTGAGCGGCGGCCTCATCGGCGCGCTGATGGCGGCCGTGGGCCTCGGCGGCGTCGCGGGCGCCCTGCTCTCCCCGTGGCTGGCCCGCACCGTGGGCACGGCCAGGGCGGTCCTGCTGTGCGCGTTCTGCGGCGGCCCCTTCGGCCTGCTCATCCCGCTGACCAGCGACGGGCCGGGCCTGCTCGTCTTCCTGGTGGGCCAGTTCTGCCTCACCGCCTGCATCGTCGCCGGGAACGTCGTCATCGTCAGCTTCCGGCAGTCGTACTGCCCGCCCGGGATGCTGGGCCGGGTCAGCGCCGGCATCCGCTTCCTGATGTACGGCACGCTGCCGATCGGCAGCCTGCTCGGCGGTGCGCTGGGCGGGGCCCTCGGCGACCGCGACGCCCTGTGGGTGCTCTACCTGGGCAACGCGCTGTGCGCGCTGCTGCTGCTCCGGGGCCCGCTCCGGACCGAGCGGGCGCTCCCGGTCTCCACCGGCTGAGCACCGGCCCGCATTCCATTCACCCGACGAGGGTCCACCGCGGACCCGTCACGTCCCCTGGAGGACACCACCATGACCACCACCCCCTCCGAGCTCTCGAAGAACGGCTACGACCGCTGGGACCTGGCCGAGCACTTCGGCCTGACCGAGGCGGACGAGAACTACCGGACGCTCCGGGCCGCCTACGACGACCTCCCCGCCGACCCCTACGCCCCCGGCTCCGGCCGCCACCGCCGGTACGCCCGGGGCGTCTTCCTCCCGTGGTCGAAGGAGTTCTTCTGGATGCCGGCCACCGAGAGCCAGGCCCGCGAGGGCATGAACGGCTACTACCAGGGCGACAACAACCCCGAGTACGTGGGCGTGGTGCGCGAACTGCCCGCCATCAGCCAGGAGATCTGCGCCAACCCGCTGCTCCTGGACCTGATCCGGTTCGACTTCGAGCAGACCCGCTGGAGCCAGGACGACGCCGTCTGGCCGCTGTACGTGGGCGTCCACCTGATCAAGCTGCACGTCGAGGACGGGGAGGGGGAGGCCGTCTCCTCCCCGAACGAGCTCCACCAGGACGGCGAGCCGTACGTCTTCTGCCACCTGATCTACCGGGACAACGCCGAGGGCGGCCACAACGTCGTCGCGACGCCGGCCCACCGCGGCAAGCAGCCGCAGGACGTCCCGGCGCACGACCTGCTCGCCGAGTTCGAGCTGGAGAAGCCGCTGGAGTCGTACGCCATCGCCGACGAGCTGGTCAGCCACTACGTGGCGCCGATCCGCAACGCCGGCGCCCCGCGCCCGGGCGAGCGGGCGATCATGCTGGCCGACTGGGTGCCGATGCGGCACCGCATCTGAGCGCCGTCCGGGGAGAGCCGCCGGCCGGCGGCTCTCCCGGGCGACAGCCTGACCTAGTCCGTGAGCAGGCCGGTGATCCCGGGGCTGCGGCGGAAGTCCGGGGCGGGGAGGGCCGACCGGTCCAGCTTCCCGTTCGGGGTGAGCGGGAGCCGTTCCAGGAGCAGGTAGCCGGCCGGCACCATGTGCTCGGGGAGCGCGGCGGCCGCCAGTGCCCGCAGGTCGGCCGGGGACGGCCGCGGGCCCTCGGGGTCGGGGACCACGTAGGCGACGAGCCGGCCGGCCTTGCGGCGCCCCGCGGACACCGCCACCGCGACCTGGGCCGCGCCCGGATGGCGGGCGAGGACGGCCTCGATCTCCCCGAGCTCGATCCGGAAGCCGTTCACCTTGACCTGGTCGTCCATCCGGCCGAGGTACTCGAACCCGCCGTCCGGGAGCTGCCGGGCGAGGTCCCCGGACCGGTACATCCAGCTGCCCGGCGCGCCGAACGGGTCGGCGACGAAGCGCTCGGCGGTGGTGTCGGGCCGCCGGGCGTACCCGCGGGCGACACCGCTGCCCGCGATGCACAGCTCGCCCTCCTGGCCGGGCGCCACCGGGCGCAGCCGCTCGTCCAGCACGTGGATCCGCACCCCCGGGGCCGCCCGGCCGATCGGCACCGGCCCCTCGGCGACCCGGTCGCCGGGGCGGAGCGCGTGCTCCGTGCAGCCCACCGTCGCCTCGGTGGGGCCGTACTCGTTCACGACGGTCACCTGCGGGTGCCGCTGCCGCCACTCGGCCAGCATGCTGCCGAGCAACTGCTCGCCGCCGACCACCAGCTGGCCGGACGGGGAGAACCCGGGCGGGAGCAGGGGCAGCACGGCCAGGTGGCTGGGGGTCACCTTGAGGAAGCCGATCGGTACGCGGGCCAGGTTCTCGCGGGTGGTGAGGTCGTCGGCCAGCGCGGCCACGTGGACGCAGCCGCCGTGCAGCAGCGGGAGGAACAGCGCGGTGACGCTGAGGTCGAAGCTCAGCGAGGAGTGCAGGAGGGACGAGACCCGGGCGGCCGGGTACGCCTGAGCCGCCCAGCCCAGGTAGTGCCGCAGTGAGCGGTGCTCGATCACCACGCCCTTGGGGCGGCCGGTGGAGCCCGAGGTGTAGATGACGTAGGCGCTGTCGCCGGGAGCCGGTTCGCGCCCGCGTTCCGCCGGGGAGACGTCCTCGTGGTCCCGGGCCGTCAGCGGCACGGAGCCGTCGTCCTCGCTCAGCAGCAGGCCGGCGGCGATCGCGGCGCCGCCGGCCCCGTCACCGGTGTCGCGCGGGCCGATCACGCAGACCGGCCCGGCGTCCTGGACCATGAACGCCACCCGGGCGGCGGGGTAGTCCGGGTCGACCGGGACGTACGCCGCACCGGACTTGAGGACGGCGAGCAGGGCCACGATCGCCTCGTGGCCGCGCGGCAGGAGGATCACCACGACCTCCTCCGGCTGCGCGCCCCGGGCGATCAGCCGCCGGGCCAGCCGGTTGGCCCGGGCGTTCAGCTCGCGGTAGCTGAGCTCCACCTTGCCGTCGAACACCGCGACGGCCTCCGGAACCCGGGCGGCGGTCCGCTCGAAGACGCGGACCAGCGGTTCGTGTCCGTCCTCCGCCGTGGCCGTGCCCGCCGGGCGGATGTCCGCCCAGTTCCGCCGGACGTACTCCAGGCACTCCTCCTTGGTCGCCTCGGGAGCCGCCCGGTGCCAGCCGTCCGGAACGGTCGTGCCGGACGGCCAGAGGCAGTGCCGCCCCCGGTCGTTGACCAGAACGGAGAAGCCGGACGCGACGGTGTGGTTCGCCATGGGGTTGCGCTCCTGCCTGGGAGTCGGGTCGATCGGGGGGTACTACGCGCTCACCTGGTCCGGGCTCGCGCCGGGCTCCGGCAGCGCCGGGTCCGGGTGCCTGGTCCGGCGCGCCCAGTCGGTCGCCGCGGGGGCGAGCAGCCCGCAGGCGGCGAAGACCAGCCCCAGGCCGATCCAGCCCGGCCCGCCCACCGTCACGCACCCGGCGATCGCGGCCGGGCCGAGCGCGGTGGCGATGCCCTCGCCGAGGTTGAACACGCCCTGGTACTGCGCCGCGGCGTGCGGCGGGGCGAGGCCCAGGGCGAGCTCGAAGCTGCCGGCCGAGTGCCACATCTCGGCGGCCGTGAACACCAGGAGCGCGAGGAAGAACAGCGGGACGGACACCGCGACCGGGACGGAGTCGGTGGCCGCCAGCGCGGCGCAGGTGAGGAGCAGGGCCAGCCCCGAGCGCACCCAGGCCCGGCCGGCGGCGGCCGGCGAGTCGATCCCCCGGGTCATCCGCACCTGGAACACCACCACGATCACCGTGTTGGCGAGCAGCAGGGCCGCGGACATCCAGCCCGGCGCGGCGTGCCGCGACGCGATCCAGAGCGGGATGCCGAGGGTGAGCACCTGCCCCGACATGAACAGCACCGCGTTCAGGGCGGTGACCGTCAGGTAGGGGGCGTCCTTCAGGGCGACCGACCGGCGCGGTGTCTCCCCGGTCCCCTCGGCCGGGGCCGCCGGGGGCAGGGCCTCGTACGCCGGGAGGGTGGACTGGATGACGGCCACCAGCAGCAGGCAGAGCGCCTTGCCCCAGAGCGCGAGGCTGAAGGCGAGCGTGCTGTCGACCTGGGTCGCGACCCCGGCGAGCACCGACCCCAGCGCCACCCCGATGTTGGTGATCGACCTCAACTGGGCCCGGAAGGTGGCGCGTTGCGGCCCCGCGGTGCGGGCGATCACCGCGTGGCGCACCGCCCGGGAGCCTTCGAAGCAGAAGCTGGTCAGGCCGACGACCGCGGCCGCCGTGCCGAAGGACCGGGCGAACGGCGTCACCGCGGCGACCACGACGTGGAGCAGGTAGGCGCAGACCAGCACCCGGCGCAGCCCCAGGCGGTCGGCGACGTGGCCGACCGGGACCCCGGCCCAGACCCCCACCGCGCCACCGACGCTGAGCACCAGGCCGACCTGGGCGGCCGGCAGTTCGACCACCCGGGCCAGGAAGAACGGCAGGGTCAGCAGGTTGATCCCGAAGCCCACCGAGTCCACGAGCTGGCCGAGCGCCAGCCGCCGGGCCGGGCCGGGCGCGGGCACACCGCCCGTCACGGCGCGCAGCACCCGGGCGGCCGGGGACGGCTTCTCGCCGGCGCCGTCGCCACTCATGCGGGCAGCGCCCGGGTCAGGCGGAGGAAGGCGTCGAAGAGGCCGCGCGCGGTGTCCTGGGGCACCCGGCCCCGGTCGCAGCTGACCGAGACCGTCAGCCGGCCCTCGCCGAGGGGCGTCACCTCGGTGTGCAGCTCGGTGGGGAGGCCGAGGTACGGCTCGACCACGCGGCGGGCCACCAGGTCGCGCATCCGCAGCTCGCCGACCGCGTTGTCCTGGAGCGCGAACATGTTCTGGAAGAGCGGGGCGCGCCCCGTCCGGGGCGGGTTCAGCCACCGGACGACCTCGGGGAAGGAGACGTCGGTCGCGGCGTAGGCGGCCGACAGCCGGGCGGCCGTGGCGCGCAGCGCCTCGCCGAGGTCCACCGTGCCGTAGCGCGTCGCCGGCTCCATCCGCAGGCAGAGCGAGTCGACGCAGCAGTCGATCACGTTGGCGAGGGCCGGGTCCCACCGGCGGGCGACCGGGAACCCGACCCCGTAGTCCCGCTGCCCGGTGGTTCCGGCGAGCGCCCGGTCGTAGACGGTGAGCAGCACCGCGAACCGGGTGACGCCGTGGCGGGCCGCGAGGGCGTCGACGGCGGCGAGTTCGCCGTCGTCGAGGGTGGTGGTGAAGCGGGCCTGCCCGGAGCCGTCCGCGGCGGGGAACACCAGCTCGGGCGTCCCGGCCAGGGTCTGCTTCCAGAAGGCCAGCTGCCGCTCCAACTCGGCCTGCCGTAACCGTTCCTGGCGTTCGCGGAGCCCGGCCCGCGCGGCCGCGCCGGCGACCGGCGGCAGCTCGGCTCGCCGCCCCCGCAGCCGGGCGTCGTAGCTGGCGCCGAGGTCGGCGGCCAGGACGGACTCGGACCAGCCGTCGAAGGCGATGTGGTGGGCCAGGACCCGCAGGACGTGGTCGCCGGTGTCGGCCGCGCGGGCCAGCGCGACCCGCCAGACCCGGCCGGCGGCGAGGTCGAGCCCCCCGCTGAGCGCCGTCCGCGTGCTGTCCAGGGCCGCGGCCCCGGTCGTGGCCTCCGGCAGCTCCAGGAGCTCCACCTCGGCCGCCGCACCGGGCTCCGCCACCGCCTGTCGGCGCGCCAGGTAGCGGCTGTTCAGCGGGTCGTGGCGGTGGTGGACGTCCTGCAGGGCGGCCCGCAGGGCCGGCCGGTCGAGCGGGCCGGTGAGGGTCCAGGTGAACAGCAGGTGGGGCGAGTGGTCGGCCGGGTCCATCAGGTGCTGGGTCAGGAAGCTGGTCTGCATCGGGGTGAGCCGGACCGTCGCCGGCCCGGGCTCCGCCGCGGGCTCCGGCACGGCCGGCTGCTCCTCGGCGGCCCGTGCCCGGTCCAGGGCCAGGTCCAGGGTCAGCGCCGTCGCGAAGCCCTGCGCCGTGGGGTGCGAGGCCAGCAGGGAGAGCGGGACGGGGAAGCCCAGCTCGTTGCCGACCCGTGCGCACACCAGCGTGCCGTCCAGGGAGGAGCCGCCCAGGACGGTGAAGGGGACGTCCTCGGGCAGGTCGTCCTCCTCCAGGACGTCCGAGAAGGCCTCCAGCACCAGGGAGAGGACCTCCTGGTCGACCGCCACGTCTTGCCTCGACACGGCCACATCCTTTCCTCGCGCCGTCGCGTTCGGCCGCACCGCGCGAATTCCGCGGTCGGCCATCCGGAGCATACAAGCGTTTCGACGGGCCTGTCCCGGGAATTCCGCGCAAACCGGGTCAAGGTGCGGGAATGGCATGGAAAATCGTATGCGAACTGTAAGTCCGGTAAAAACGGCGCCGCCGCCCGCCCGAAATTCATCGGTCCGGCCCGGCGGGCGGGGTGTTATGTTGGGCGAGTAGGCCGGATTCTTCGACGAGGAGGGGCGATGTCGGTCGATTCTGTGCGGGTGGCGGACGGATCACGGGAAAGCGTGGAGGAGGTTCTCCGGCGGACCTGGGAGGACCTGCTCGACGTCGACTTCGATTCCGGGGACGACTTCTTCGACCTGGGCGGCTACTCCTTCCTGGCGCTCCAGATGGTCAACGGGCTGCGCGAGCACGGCCTCCACCTCACGGTCACGGACGTCTTCGAGAACCGGACGTTCGCGGAGCTCGTCGACTTCCTGGCCGGCGGCCGGCCGAGCGGGCCGGCCGGTGAGCCCTCCTTCGCGTCCCTGTGGGCCGGGGCGGTCAGCCCGTGGAGCGGGCAGCGCCCCGCCGCCGCCGTCCAGCTCGCGGCCGGCGAGCGGGAGCCGTTCTTCTGGGTCCACTGGGGCACCGGAAACATCGGCTACCTCCGGCCGTTGGCCGACCGGATCCGCGCGGGCCGGCCGCTCTACGGCTTCCAGCACCCGGCGCTGGTGCGCCGCGAGCGGGTGCAGACCTCGATCGGCGAGCTCGCCGAGGGCTACCTCGCGGAGCTCCTGGAGATCCAGCCGACCGGCCCGTACCTGCTCGGCGGCCTGTGCAACGGCGGGATGATCGCCCTGGAGATGGCCCGCCGGCTGGCCGCGACGGGCCGGCAGGTCGCCTTCACGGCCTTCGTCAACACCATTCCGTCGACGGTTCCCTCGGACCTTTCGCCCGGCGACGGACTGGAGGACCTCTACCGGTTGCGCATCGCCTACCTCAAGGAGCGGTTCGGCGTGGCGAACCTCGTCGAATCCGCACCGGAAGTGCTGCGGAAACTCCAGGAGCCGGACGTCGCGTACTACGACGACCACGAGGACCCGGCCGATCTGCTGTGGTTCCAGGCGGTGTGGGCGGCCATTGCCTTCGCCCAGGCCAGGAATGAGCCGCGGCCGTTCGACGGGCGCGCGGTGGTGTTCCAGACCAAGACCGGGGAGCCGCATTTCGAGCCGCACTGGAAGGCGCTCCTGCCGAATGCGCAGGCCGAGACCTTCGATGTGCGCAGCACCCTTCCCATCCTGATGCACGAGCCTTTCCAGGAAAGCATCACGCGGCACCTGTCGCAGGATTTCTGAGCCCGGCCCGGCCGGTGGCGGGCGGGCCGGTGGCGGGCGGACCCCGGCCCGCCCGCCACCGCTCCGGTCAGCCCCGGGGGGCGACCACGACCCGGTCGGCGAACCAGGCCGCGGCCTGGTACAGGCAGCGCTCCGTGTCCTGCTCGGTCGGCGCCCCCACCAGGACCCGCCCGCCCCGGATGTGGCTCCCCGTGGTGAGGTCGGCCATCTCCCGGCCCGGTGCGATGTCGACGGTGGCCCGGACGACGCCCTCCAGCTCCAGCAGCTCGGCGGCGGTCGGCGCGCTCTCCACCCGGCCGAGCGGCGCGGGCAGCTGCACCCAGCCGTAGCAGAGCTCGCTGTGCGGCCCGGCCGGCCCGGCGAACGGGAGGCCGGCCAGGGCCCTGGCCCACTCCCGCATCAGCGCCAGGCCGTTCTTGGCCTCCAGCGCCTCGCGGACCAGGCCGCCGCCGGTGCGGCCCCCGCACTCGCTGAACGCCAGCCGGTCGCCCTGGTCGAAGGCCTCCAGGTGGAACACGCCGTCCCGGTGCCCCAGCACGTCGAGGGCGCGGCTCACCAGCGCCTCGGCCTGCGCGTACACGCGCGGGTGCTCGGCCCGGTCCAGGTGGAGCGCCCCGACCAGCGCCCCGTCCTTGAGCGCGATGAGGTTGGCCAGGTAGCGGGACACGGTGAGCGACACGACCTCGCCGTCGCGGACGACACCGTCCATCTCCAGTTCCCGGCCCGGCATGAACTCCTCGACGCACCACGGGCCCCAGCGCCGCTCTCCGCGCTCCTTGAGCAGCGCCTCCACGTCGGCCCGCTCCCGCAGCGCCCAGGTGTCCTGGGTGGAGGCGCCGAGCAGGGGCTTGACCACCACCGGGAACGGCAGCGGCGGTTCGAGCAGCTCGGCCAGGTCGTCGACGACCGCGGCGTCCGCGGCGTGGACACCGGCGGCCCGCAGGGCCTGCTTCTGCGCGTACTTGTCGCGCAGCAGCACGGCGGTGCGCGGGTCGACCCCCCGGACCCCGCTCAGCGCGGTCACGGCCGCCGTGGCCACGAGGGCGAACTCGTGGTCGGTGCCGACGGCGGTGAACGCCTCGGGCGTGAGCCCGTGCCGGGCCAGCGCGGCGAGCAGCTGCTCGACGCTGGTGTGGTCCGTCACCGTGACGATCCGGCCGGTGAAGCCGCTCTGCCGGGCCGCCGCCACCTCGGACGGCTGCATCACCCACGTCACCTCGCACCCGAGATCCTCCAGGTGCGCGGTGGTGAGCGTGCGCCAGCCGACGACGAGCAGCCGCTCGCCCCCGCCCCCGGCGCGGGTCGCCCGTCCCACTGGGTCGTTCATCGTGTTCCCCTCTGCTCTCGCCCTGTCGTCCGTGGTCGTTCGGCGGTCATTCGGTGGCCAGCCGCACCCGGTCGACCTTGCCCGCCACCGTGCGCGGCAGGGAGTCCCGGACCGTCATCGACCGGGGGTGGTGGCTCGGCGGCAGCTGGTCGCGGAGCCAGCGCCGGAGCTCGCGCCCGTCCACCTCGGCCGTCGTGACCAGGAACGCCGCGACGTGCACCGACGGGAGTCCGCCGTCGCGCAGCACCACGGCGGCCTGGCTCACCGCCGGGTGCCGCTCCAACGCCGCCTCGATCTCGCCGAGTTCGATCCGGTGACCGCGCAGCTTGACCTGGCCGTCGGTGCGGCCGAGGTACTCCAGGGAGCCGTCCGCCCGGTACCGGGCCCGGTCCCCGGTGCGGTAGGCACGCTGCTCGCCGGCCGGTGTGTCGCGCCACTGGAAGGCCCGCCGGGTGAGGTCGTCCCGGTCGAGGTAGCCGTCCGCCAACCCCGCGCCCAGCAGCAGGACTTCGCCCTCCTGCCCCGGCTCGCGGAGCTCGGCGCCGGGCTCGCCGTCCGGCCCGTCCTCCGCCGCGAGCAGCAGGGACGTGCCGGGCAGCGGATCGCCCAGGGAGACCGCCTCCGGCTCCTTCACCAGGGCCGCGGTCGCCCAGATCGTGGCCTCGGTCGGGCCGTAGAGGTTCCACAGCTCGCGGCCGGCCGGGAGCAGGTCCGCGGCGAGCGCGGGGGAGAGGGCCTCGCCGCCGGACCACAGCCGGCTGGCCGGGGAGCCGGGCCAGCCCCCGGCCAGCGCGAGCCGCCAGAACGAGGGCGTGGCCTGGACGACGTCCGGCCGGTGGCCGGCGAGGAAGGCGATGAAGGCCTCCGGGTCCACCCGGGCCATCGGGGGAGCGACGAGCAGGCGGGCCCCCACCGTCAGCGGCAGCAGGATCTCGGCGAGCGAGATGTCGAACGACAGGGCCGTCATCGAGACGACGGACTCGCCGGCCGCCAGCCCCGGCAGCTGCGCCAGGCCGGCGAGCCGGTCCAGCAGCGCGGTGTGGGAGACGGCGACGCCCTTCGGGGTGCCGGTCGATCCCGAGGTGTACATCACGTAGGCGACCCCGTCCACCGACCTGGGCGGGGTGCCGGGGTCGGGCTCGGGTGCGGCCAGCGTGAAGCCGTGGCCGTCGAGGTGACGGACCGTCAGCGCCGGTCGCGCGTCGCGGAGCACGGCCGCGCGGTGGGCGGCCGGGCTCTCCTGGTTGAGCGGCAGGACGGCGCAGCCGGCCCGGGCCGCGGCCAGGAAGGCCACCGCCCCGGCGAAACCGTCGACCGCGTCCAGGGCCAGCAGGGCGCCCGGGCCGGTCCTGGTCGCGATCGCGTCGCTCAACTCCACGGCGAGGCCGGTCAGTTCCCGGTAGGACGTGAGCTCGTCGCCGCGCTGGACCGCGACCGCGGCCGGGTCCCGCTCGGCCTGCCGGCGTACGACGTCCCAGATAGTCGTCATCTGTCTACTCCACGAAGTGCTGACCACCGGTGCGCGCGGGGCGCCGCCCGGTGGGTGGTGTCGGGTGGTTCGTCGGCCCGGACGCGGCCGGAGCACCGGAGGCCCGGCGCTCCGGCCGCGTCCAGGGGCGGACGGTCAGGCCTCGGCGTCGAGCAGGTCCGACGCCACCGAGCGCAGGAACCCGCCGCGGCGGACGTACTCCAGCTCGCCCGCGGTGTCCACCCGGGCCAGCATCCGCCATTCGGCCACCGGCTCGCCCTCGGCGGAGCGGGCCCGGACGGTCACGGTGCCGCGCGGCACCAGCCCGTCCAGCCCGATCACGTCCAGGGCCTCGTGCCCGGTGAGGCCGAGCGTCCCGGCGTCCTGGTCGGGCAGGAACTCCAGCGGGACGATGCCCATCCCGATCAGGTTGCTGCGGTGGATCCGCTCGAAGCTCTTCGCGAGCACCGCCCGGACGCCCAGCAGCGCCGGGCCCTTGGCGGCCCAGTCCCGGGAGCTGCCGAAGCCGTAGTCCCTGCCGCCGACGACCACGACCGGGACCTGCTCGGCGGCGTAGGCGAGCGCGGCCTCGTGGACGCTCATCCGCTCGCCGGTGGGGACGTGCAGGGTGCTGCTGCCCTGGACGTCGGGGGTGAGCAGGTTGCGGAACTTCGGGTTGGCGAAGGTCCCCCGGACCAGCACCTCGTGGTTGCCGCGCCGGCAGCCGTAGGAGTTGAACAGCGCCGGCTCCACGCCGAGCGCCCGCAGGTAGCGCCCGGCGGGCGAGTCGGCCCCGATGGCGCCGGCCGGGGAGATGTGGTCCGTCGTGGTGGAGTCGCCGGTGAGCACCAGGACGCGGGCCCCGGACAGGTCGGACAGCGGCGCGTGCGTCAGCCCGTCGAAGAACGGGGAGCGCAGCAGGTAGTCGGACTCGGCCGGCCAGTCGTACACCGGGCCGGAGGGGTGCTCCAGGGACGTCCATTCGGGGCCGCCGGTGAACAGCGACTCCTTCTCCGACGCGAAGTGCTCCCGGGCGACGAGCCCGACCGCCGCGTCGATCTCCTCGGGCGTGGGCCACAGGTCCGCGAGGAAGACCTCGGCGCCGTCCGGGTCGGTGCCGACGGGCCGGGCGGTCAGGTCGGTGAGCACCGTCCCGGCGAGGGCGTACGCGACCACCAGGGCCGGCGAGGCCAGGTAGGCCGCCGCGACGTCCGGGTGGATCCGGCCCTCGAAGTTGCGGTTGCCGGAGAGCACCGCCGCCAGCCGGACGCCTTCGGTGCGGGCCCGATCCTCGGCCTCCGGGGCGAGGCCGCCCGAGTTCCCGATGCAGGTGGTGCACCCGAAACCCGCCACCGAGAAGCCCAGCTTCTCCAGGTCGGGGAGCAGGCCGGCCGCCTCCAGGTAGTGGACGACGGCACGCGAGCCCGGCGCCAGACTGGTCTTCACCCAGGACGGGACGGCCAGGCCGCGCTGCACGGCCTTCCTGGCCACCAGACCGGCGGTCACCATCGAGTGCGGGTTGGCGGTGTTGGTGCAGCTGGTGATCGCCGCGATGGCGACGGCGCCGTCCGCGAGCTCGCGCCGGCCCTCGGCGGCCCCGGCGAGCGCGGCCCCGGACGGCTCGGGGAAGCTGGCCGGGACGGTGCCGAGCGGCAGCCGGTCCTGCGGCCGCCGCGGCCCGGCCGCGCTCGGCTCCACGGCGGACAGGTCGAAGTCGAGCACCCGGGCGAACTCCGGGTCGGCCGACGCGTCGGCGCCCGCGAACAGGCCCTGCTCCTTGCAGTACGCCTCGACCAGCCGGATCTCCTCGGCGCCGCGCCCGGTCAGTTCGAGGTAGCGCAGGGTGGTGTCGTCGACCGGGAAGAAGGCCACCGTGCAGCCGTACTCGGGCGCCATGTTGGACAGGGTGGCCCGGTCGGGGACGGAGAGCGCGCAGACGCCCGGCCCGAAGAACTCGACGAACCGGCCGACCACGCCGACGTTGCGCAGGAACTCGGTCATGGTGAGCGCGAGGTCGGTCGCGGTGCTGCCGACCGGGAGCTCGCCGGTCAGCCGGACCCCGATCACCTGCGGGCTGAGCAGCGAGACCGAGTGGCCCAGCAGCACGGTCTCGGCCTCGATGCCGCCGACGCCCCAGCCGAGCACGCCGAGCGCGCCGACCATCGGCGTGTGGGAGTCGGTGCCGAGGACGGTGTCCGGGGCGATCAGCCCGTCGCCGTCCGGCAGCACGACCCGGGCCAGGTGCTCCAGGTGCATCTGGTGCACGATGCCCCGCCCGGGCGGCACCACCCGCAGGCCGCTGATCTCCTGCTGGGCCCAGCGCAGGAACCGGTAGCGCTCGCCGTTGAGTTCGTACTCACGGCGCATGTTCAGCGAGAGCGCGTCGGGCCGCGCCCAGCTGGCCACCTCCACCGAGTGGTCCACCACCAGGTCGACCGGGAGCGCGGGCCGGGCCAGCCGCGGATCGAGACCGCGGTCCGCCATGATGGACCGCAGCGAGGCCAGATCCGCCAGCACCGGAATTCCCGAATGGTCCTGCAGGACGAGTCGGGTGGGCCGGAATTCGACCTCGCTGACCGGGCCGTTCGCGGTGGCCGCCGCTATCAGGGAGTTCGCCGACAGAACGGCCTGACGAAGCGAATCCCCGGCACTCCCGGCCTTTGCTGCGGCCGCCGCCCGTAGGGTATTCTCCACCAGCACCCGGAGGCTGCGCGGTGCGCTGGATATGCCGACCAGCCCCATTTCTTCCGCGGCCGCCAGACTGACGTAGCGGGCGTTCCGGTCGGGCAGCCGCAGGTCCCGTAACAGGTCGCGCATGTCTGAGTCTCTTTTTCTCTTCGGATCTTCAACGAAATCGAGGGTGAGATGACTGTTTCCCAGTACCCGGACGTCGCCGTCCGGAGCGACTCGCCGCGCCCGGAGGCCAGCGTGCTGCCGGCCGCCCTGGAGCTGCTGGAGTCGGCCGGCCTGACCGCGAACTGGCGGATCGTCGCCGGTCAGGCGCCGGACGGGGACGGAGGGCGGAAGCCGGAGGCAGGCCTGCTGCCGCCCTTCGCCGAGCCGGGGGCGTCGGCGTACGGTCTGGCCCGCGCCGCCCGGCGCGCCTGGGGCGGGACGTTCAGCGTGATCGAGCGCCGCGGCCCCCTGGTGCGTTCCGATGGCACCGTGAACGTCCTCCTGTTCCGCTACGAGCTCGACATGAGCGATACCGGGATGGAATTCGAGAGCAATTCCGGAGAACAGCTCGCGCTGGTCAAGACGGCTGCCGAACTCGGGCCCCGGGAGATACCGGAGCAGGCCGCCCTGGGAATTCAGGCGATCGCTCCGGACCGGGTTTCCGAGTTCGTCCGGACGGCGGTCGGAATGTGCCGCCGACTGGATGTCGACGACCTCGTGGTGGCGCACAAGGGGAATTCGATCAAACACACCGACGGGCTTTTCGCACTGACCGCGGCCGAGACCCTGGAGAGCCTCGCCGGTGCGGCCGGGATCGCCTGGCGGAGCCTGATCATCGATCACATGGCCGCCGAGTTGGTCCGGAACCCGGTCGACTACCGGGCGATCCTCACGCACAGCTCGTTCGCCGATCTGCTCGCCGCCGCGCTGGCCGGCCAGATGACCACCGACCAGCTCGGCGTCTGCACCACCTACGACCCGGCCGGCCGGCCGCTGTTCGGCCACGACCCCGCCCTGGACACCAGTGCCCCGGACGCGGACCCCGAACGGTGGCGGGTCCGCCGGCTCGCCTCGACGCTGGCGGCAGGCGCGGCGCTCGCCGAGCACCTGCGCCTGCCGCCGGCCGGCCGCGCCCTGCGCCGAGCGGCGGCCGAACTCGTGCGCCGGGACGGCGGCCCGATCGGTTGGGACCAGGCGGTGACCACGGCCCGGAAGTCGCTCCGGGCCGAGGGCCCCGCCCGGTCCTGACCGGTCGTCAACAAGGTCAGGCGGCGGCCTTGTTGTAGATCTCGACGAGCTGCTCGTGCGAGACGGCGCCGCCGATCCTGATCGACAGGGCCCGGACCTCCTCCAGGCAGTGCGGCAGCAGCTCCTCGCGCGGGGTGATGCCCTCCTGCTCCAGCGCCCAGGCGACCAGCGCCCGGCCGGAGTGCTTGCCGAGCACGTACCGGCGCTCGCCGCCGACGTGCTCCGGCGGGAAGGGCTCGAAGGAGGAGGTGTCGCGGAACATGCCGTTGGCGTGGATCCCCGACTCGTGCGCGAACACGTTGTCGCCGGTGATCGGCTGCCAGGGGAGGACCTGGTGGCCGGCCGCCTCCGCCACCAGCCGGCTGACCTTCTTCAGCTTGGTCAGGTCGATGCCCAGGTCGCGGTCGTACAGCTTCTTCAGGGCGACCACGACCTGCGCGAGGTCGGCCATGCCGGCCCGCTCGCCGATGGCGTTCACGGTGACGTGGAAGTACCGCGCCCCGGCCTTGAGGCCGGCCAGCGTGTTGGCGGTGGCCAGGCCGAAGTCGTTGTGCGCGTGGCACTGCACGTCGATGTCGGCCGCGCTCAGCACCGCGGCGACCCGCTCGCCGTAGGCCTCCGGGCCGAGCAGGCCCACGGTGTCGGAGAGCCGGAGGCGGTCCGCGCCGGCCTCGGCGACCACCCCGGCGTACTCCTGCAGGAAGGAGATCTCGGTCCGGGCGATGTCCTCGGCGCTGATCGAGACGAACGCGCCCCGGTCCTTGGCCATCTTGACCATGTCGCGGGCCGTCGCGAGGAGCCAGGTGCGGTCCTTGCGCACGCTGGCCTTGAGGTGGCCGGCCGAGGTCGGCAGGCCGACGTGGACGGACGTGAAGCCCAGGTCGAGGGAGCGTTCGACGTCCTCGCGGACACCACGGTGCCACACCACCAGGCGGGCTTCGTCCTGCCGGTCGACGACGGACTTGATGAAGTCCAGTTCCTCGCCGCCCATGGCGGGGATGCCGATCTCGATCGACGTCACCCCGGCCTCGATGAGCGCGTTGAGGATCGCCGTCTTCGTTTCCTTCGAGAACGCCACGCCCGGGGTCTGTTCCCCGTCGCGCAGAGTGGTGTCCTCGAGCACTAAGTCGTTGCGCATCTTGCGGAATCCTCCTTGAGGGACAACTTGGATACCGGTGCCGATAGCAAGGCAAGATCAGCGGAATCGGACATAACGGGCCGCGGATGATACAGGGCCGGACTCCGGCCGCCTTCGAATCTCCTTGCCAACCCCTGTGACGGGTGGTTAGCTAGCATAGCTCGTGTGGTCGGTGGCGTACATGGGGTTGACTGTCCCCCGACACCAGGTGAACGGTTAGCGCATCATCCATCTTCGGACTGGGAGATTCCTTGACCAAGCGAACCATGTTACGCAGGGCCATCGCACGCGGCGGAATGTCGATCGCCGCCGGTGTGCACGACGGTCTGAGCGCGCGAATAGCCCAGGACGCGGGATTCGATGTTCTGTGGGCGAGCGGTCTGGGAATTTCCGCCGCACACGCCGTCCCGGACGACAGCATCCTGACGATGACGGAATTCCTGGAAGCGGCCAGGGTCATGAACGACAGCACCGACCTCCCGGTGCTGGCCGACTGCGACACCGGGTTCGGCGACGAACGCAACGTGGCCCGGATGGTCGAGCGGTACGAGCGGGCCGGCATCGCCGGCGTCTGCATCGAGGACAAGGTCTTCCCGAAGCGCAACTCGCTCGGTGACGGGGCCCAGGACCAGGAGACGATCGAGGGCTTCGCCGCCAAGCTCGCGGCGGCCAAGAAGGCCCAGCAGACCGACGACTTCGTGGTCGTGGCGCGGATCGAGACCTTCATCGCCGGCGGCGTCAAGGAGGACGCGATCGCGCGGGCCGACGCCTACGTCGCGGCCGGCGCGGACGCCATCCTGATCCACTCCAAGTCGCGGGACGGCCTGGAGATCCTGGACTTCGGCCGCAGCTGGCAGCGCAAGGACGTGCCGCTGGTCGCCGTCCCGACCACGTACCCCGCGGTGACCGCGGACGACCTCCACGAGGCCGGCTTCTCGCTCGCGATCTACGCCAACCAGGCGCTGCGGGCCTCCATCACCTCGATGCGCGAGAGCCTGCGTCAGATCACGCACGACCGCTCCAGCCTGCGGATCGAGCCGAAGGTCGCGAAGCTCTCCGAGGTCTTCGAGCTCCAGCGCTGAGCCGCCGCCGCCCACCCACGGCGTCGAGAGGTGCGGCGCCGTCCACCCACGGCGTCGAGCGGTGTGGCGCCGCAGACACGAGAAGCCATGCGTAAACACACAGTCACTCTGATCGCGGGAGACGGCAGCGGCCCGGAGCTGGTCGCCGCCGCCCGGACGGTACTGGACACCGCGGCGGGCTCCGCGGGCTTCCACCTCGACTGGGACGTCCGGCCGGCCGGCCAGGGCGCGCTCCGGTCGGTGGGGGAGCTGCTGCCCGCGAGCACGCTCGACTCGATCCGGCGCAACGGGGTGGCCCTGAAGGGGCCGACCACGACGCCGATCGGGGTGGGCCACCGGTCGGTGAACATCACGATCCGCCGGGAGCTCGACCTGTACGCGTGCGTCCGGCCGGTGCGGGTCTGGCCGGGCGCCGGGGCGGTCGATTCCGGCATCGACGTCGTGGTCGTCCGGGAGAACACCGAGGACGTCTATTCCGGGCTGGAGTACCCGGCGGATTCGGACGGGGCGGCGGCGGTTTCGGCCACCCTGTCGGAATTCGGTCACGCCGACCCGGGAATCGCCTTCTCGCTGAAGCCGATCACTCCGGGCGGAAGCCGCCGGATCGTCGCCTTCGCGCTCGACCACGCCCGGAAGAACGGCCGGAGAAAGGTCGAGGTGGGGGCCGACGTCTATCGTTACCCGAGAACCGAGGGGCTTTTCTTCGAGGCGGCCCGGGAACTCGGCCCGGAGTATCCGGACATCGTCACGGCGACCGTTCCGGTCACCGTTCTCTGCGATTCCCTGGTCCGCGATCCGGCGGACCGCGACGTCCTCGTCCTGCCCAATCTGTACGGCGACGTGATCTCCGACGTCACCGCCGCACTGGTCGGCGGACTGGGGATGGCACCGGGCGCCAATATCGGTGACCGGACGGCCGTGTTCGAAGCGACCCACGGTTCCGCCCCGGAATTCGCCGGAAGCAATCGGCTCAATCCCACGGCCCTGATCCTGTCCGGCTGCATGCTGCTGGACCACCTCGGCGAGGCACCGACGGCGGCCCGGATCCGGGCCGCCGTGCGGAGCGTGCTCGAGGAGGGCCGGTCCGTCACCTTCGACCTGCTGCCGCCCGACCGGGCGGCGCGGGCCGTGACCACCACGGCCTACGCCGAAGCCGTCATCGAGCGCCTGCGGGACATCGGATGATCCGTCACATCGACGCGAGGAGGGAAGACTTGGAGCCGGACCGTCAGGACCGGGAGCTCGTCACCAGGGACCGGCTGGCGTCGGACCTGGCCGCACTGGGGGTGCGCCCCGGCGGCGTACTGCTGGTCCACGCGTCGCTGTCCGCGCTCGGGTGGGTGTGCGGAGGGGCCCAGGCCGTCGTGCTCGCCCTGCAGGACGCCGTCGGCAAGGAGGGCACGCTGGTCATGCCGACGTTCTCCGGCGACCTGTCGGACCCGTCCACCTGGCGCCGCCCCCCGGTGCCGGAGGACTGGTGGCCGGTCATCCGGGAGCAGATGCCCCCCTTCGACCCCGACCTGACGCCCACCCGGGGCATGGGGGCGGTCGCCGAGTGCTTCCGCCGCGCGGCCGGCGCGGTGCGCAGCGGCCACCCGCAGAACTCCTTCGCCGCCTGGGGCGCGCACGCCGAACAGGTCGTCGCCGAGCACGGCCTGACGGAGCGCCTGGGGAGGGGATCGCCGCTGGAGCAGGTCTACCGGCTCGACGGCCAGGTGCTGCTCCTGGGCTGCGGCTTCGAGAGCAACACCTCCTTCCACCTCGCCGAGTACCGCACCGCGTACCCCGGCCGGCGGAGCCACCGCAGGCGGGTCCCGGTGCCGGAGGGCGACCGGGTGCGCTGGGTCGAGCAGGAGGACATCGTCTACTTCGAGGAGGACTTCCAAACCATGGGGGAGAGCTGCCTCACCCGTACTCCGGGACACTCCCGGGGGACGGTCGGCGAGGCCGCTGCCGTGCTCTACGGCCAGCGCGCCTTCGTCGACCTGGCCTGCGAGTGGATGACGGCGCACCGGGACCTCGCCGGGGCGGTGGGCGCATGACCCACTACGCGACCGTCATCTGCGGCGGTGGCCCCGCGGGCGTCTCCGCGGTGGTGGCCGCCGCGGTCCAGGGGCGGCTGGAGGAGTTCCTCGACCGGGGCGTCCTGCTGGTCGAGGCCACCGGGCGAGCGGGATCGGGCTCCATCCCGCACTACGGGATCCGCGCCAACTCGCTGGGCTCGGCCTTCCTGGAGTGCCTGGACGGCCCCGCCGGGAGCGGCCTGCTGGCCGGGCTGGCGGACAGCGCCGAGGCCCGGGAGCTCAGGGGCTGGGCCGACGAGTACCCGCCGCTGCCGGTGGTCGGCGCCTTCCTGACCCTGGTCGGCGAGCGGGTCGTCGACGCCCTGCGCCGACACCCGCGCTGCGACGCCCTTCTGGGGCACCGGGTGGTCGAGGTCAGGACCGGGCCGGAGCGCGCGACGGTGCTGCTCTCCGGGCCGGACGGCGAGCTCTCGCACACCGGCGACCGGGTCCTGCTGACCATGGGCGGGCGCGAGCGGACCGAGCTGGCCCCGGACGCGCTGGCGGCCCTCGTGGCGCGCCGGCCCGGGCTGCGGGTGCTGTCCTCCGGCGAGGTCATCACCGACCCGTCCTGGCACCCCGACGCCGCATCCCCGCACCGCGCGCTCGGCAGCATCGCCGTCCTCGGCGGCGCCCACAGCGCCTGGGCGGTCGCCGCCCACCTGGCCCGGCTGGCCCGCGCGGGCTGGTTCGCCGGGCCGGTGGAGGTCACGGTGGTCGAGCGCCGGCTGCCGCCGATCTTCTACTTCTCGGCGGCCGAGGCCCGGGCCGAGGGCTACCGCTGGGACGAGGCCGACGTCTGCGGGCCCAGCGGCCGGGTGCACCGGTTCGGCGGACTCCGCGGGCCGGCCCGGGAACTGGCGCGGCAGGTCATGGGCCTGGCCGCGGAGAAGGCGCCGGACGGCTTCGGCCAGGTCGTCCTGGACGGCCCCTGGACGGCGGAGGCGCTGGAGGCGGCCGTCGGCGACGCGGACCTGGTCATCACCGCGCTCGGCTACGACGCGCGGCTGCCCCGGCTGCTCGGCGCGGACGGCCGGGAGCTCGAACTGGCCCGCCCCCGCGGCGCGGTGGACACCGGCCGGGACGGCCTGCCCGGCCTGGCCGCGGGCGGCAGCGCCGAACGGCTGGTGATGTACGGACTGGGCGCCGGGCTCGTCCCGTCGGAGGAGACCGGCGGCGAGCCGGGGTACCGGGGGCGCCTCGACGGCGTCTGGGTGTACCAGCACGACATCGGCGCCGTGATCCTCCGCGCCCTGCTCGCCAACGATCGTACGGAGGAGGGGCGTTGAACGAGAACCGGACCTTCGCCACGCCGGACGCGGTGCCGGTCAGGGCCGTCGTGCTGGCGGCGGGACTCGGGTCGCGGCTGGGGGAGCCCTCCTCCCGGCGGCCCAAGCCGCTCACCCCGGTGGCCGGCCGGCCGATCCTGGCCCACACCCTCGGCCACCTGGCCGGCGTCGGCGTCCAGGAGGTGGTCCTCGTCGTGGGCCACCTGCGGGAGGCCGTACGGGAGCTCGCGGGCGGCGAGTACGCCGGAATGAAGATCCACTACGTGGTCAACCCGGACCCCTCGACGACCAACAACCTCCGATCGGTCCGGCTGGCCCGCGAGTTCCTCGACCAGGACGTCTTCCTGCTGGAGGGCGACGTGGTGTTCGAGCCGGCCGTGCTGGAGCGGCTGGCGGCCGCCCCGGAGGCCAGCGCGGTGGCGGCGAGCCGACCGCTGCGGCCGCTCGCCGGCACCGTGGTCCGGGCCGACGCGGACGGCGTGCTCACCGACTACGTCGACGACCGCCGGCAGGCCGGGGCGTTCGACCACCCCGGCGCGCTCAAGACGGCCAACCTCTACCTGCTGCGCGAGGCCTTCCTGCGGGAGCGGTTCCTGCCCGCCCTGGAGGAGCTCGACCGGCGGTTGGCCGGCCAGGGCTACTACGACTACGCCGTCAGCGACGGCCTGGCCGCCGGGGGCCACGCCTGGCGGGTCGCCGACATCAGCGACCTCGCCTGGTACGAGGTGGACGACCCGGGCGACCAGCGCCAGGCCGACTTCCGGTTCAGCCCGCCGCGCGAGCAGCAGCGGATCCTGGAGTCGCTGCACGGCGGCTACTGGCGCTACGGGGTGACGGACCACGCCCTGCTCTACAACGTGCACTTCCCGCCCGCCGAGATGATGGAGATCCTGCGCTCGGACTTCGACGCGGTGCTGCGCAACTACCCCTCGGCCCACGCGCCGCTCACCGAGCTGGCCGCGACCATCGCCGCCCGGCGGCCGGAGGAGGTCGTGCTGGCCAACGGGAGCTCGGAGATCATCAAGATCCTGGCCCGCCTGCGCGGGAACTGGACCGTCCCGGTCCCCGGCTTCAACGAGTACGAGAACGTCGTCGGCGCCGAACGGGTGCACCGGTACCAGCTCGACGCGCCCGACTTCCGGCTCCCGGTGGAGGACTACGCCGCCTTCGTCCGGCGCAGCGGGGTCGACACGGCGGTCGTGGTGAGCCCCAACAACCCGACCTCGGTCGGCGTCCCGCTGGCCGATCTGCGCCGGCTCGCCGACCTGGTGGGCCCCGACGTGCTGCTGGTGATCGACGAGTCCTTCGTCGACTTCGCGCCCGCGCCGATCGCCTCGATCGGCCCGTTCCTGGACCGGCACCGCAACGTGCTGCTGCTCAAGAGCATCAGCAAGGTCTACGGCGTCGGCGGGATCCGGCTGGGGTACGCGGCCACCGCGGACACCGAGCTCGCCCGGACCCTGCGGGCGGAGCTGCCGATCTGGGACATCAACGGGTTCGCGGAGGAGTTCCTGCGGGTGCTGCCGCACTTCCGCCGGGCCTTCGCGGACAGCTGCCGGCAGATGCGGCAGAACACGCTCGCGCTGGCCGAGGGGCTGGCGGCGCTCCCCGGGATCCGGGTGGTGCCGCCGGACGCGAACTTCGTCTTCGTCGAGCTCACCGGCGGGATCCGGGCGCCCGAGCTGGCCCACGAGCTGTTCCGCCGGTTCCGGATCCTCACCAAGGAGTGCTCCGGGAAGTCCATGCCGGACGGGGACGCCTACCTGCGGGTCTCCAGCCGCAGCCGCGCGGAGAACGAGGCGGTGGTCGCCGCGGTCGCCGAGATCGTCGGCGGCCCGCGGGGCGCCGCGACGACCGAGGGGGCGGGCCGTGCCGACGGCTGAGGACGGCGCGCAGGTGCGCTGGCTGGGGCGGGGCGAGCGGGTCGTCCACGACAGCCGCTTCCTGACCGTGTCGGTGGCCGACGTCGAGCTGCCGGGCGGCGAGACGGTCGAGCACCACTTCGTCCGGGCGCCGGGCGCGGCGATCATCGTCGTGCAGGACGAGCGGCAGCGGATCCTGATGATGTACCGGCACCGCTTCGTCTCCGACCTGTGGGGCTGGGAGCTGCCCGGCGGCCTGGTCGACGACCGGGAGGATCCGGCGGTGACGGCCGCCCGCGAGGCGGAGGAGGAGACCGGCTACCGCCCCAGGAACGTCCGCCACCTCCTCACCTACCAGCCGATGGCGGGCATGGTCGACAGCCCGCACCACATCTACCTGGCGGACGGCGCGGACCTGGTCGGCGGGCCGACCGAGTGCACCGAGGCGCAGGAGACGCGGTGGATGCCGCTCGACGAGGCCGCCGAACTCCTGCGCTCCGGACGCACCGTGACGTCCGGTACGGCCATCGGCCTCCTGGCGGTGCTGGGGCTCGGCGCGGCGCGGCAGCAGCCCGGCGGGGTACAGGAGCAGCCCGGCGGGGCGCAGCAGCAGGGAATGAACGAATCGCACTCAGGAAGGACAGTTCGTGGTTGAGATTCTGAAGAAGCCCGTCACCGGCCGCAGCGTCTGGCAGCGTGCGCAGGTCGAGGACGCCTCGCAGTGGACCTACGTCCTCGACGAGGGGATGCGGGCCGAGATCCTGGAGGCCGCCGAGCGGATCAACGAGCAGGGCCTGACGGTCTGGGACCTCGACCGCAAGGCCGTCCCGCTGGAGCGGGCCGGGAAGCTCGTGGCGCAGTGCGTCGAGCAGTTGGAGCACGGCTTCGGCCTGGCCATGCTCAGGGGCGTGCCCACCGAGGGCCTGACCGTGGCCGAGTCGCAGGTGGTGATGGGCGTCGTCGGCCTGCACCTGGGCACCGCGGTGGCCCAGAACGGGCACGGCGACCGGGTCGTGTCGATCCGCGACTACGGCAAGGGCCGGCTGAACTCCAAGACCATCCGCGGCTACCAGACCAACGAGTCGCTGCCCTGGCACAGCGACGCCCCGGACATCGCCGCGCTGCTGTGCCTGACGCAGGCCAAGCACGGCGGCGAGTTCCACGTGGCGAGCGCCATGCACATCTACAACACCCTGCTGCAGGAGGCCCCCGAACTGCTCGGGCTGTACTACGCCGGGGTGTTCTTCGACTACCGCGGCGAGGAGCCGCCCGGTGAGCCGCCGGCCTACCGCAACGCCATCTTCGGCTACCACAACGGCCAGTTGAGCTGCCGCTACTTCCTGCGCAACTTCGCCGACTCCGGCACGGCGAAGCTCGGCTTCGAGCAGCCGGAGGTGGAGAAGCTCGCCCTCGACACCTTCGAGGAGATCGCCTCCCGGCCGGAGAACCACGTCTCGATGCGCCTGGAGCCCGGCGACATGCAGCTCGTGGACGACAACGTCACCGTGCACCGGCGCGGCGCGTACAGCGACGAGGAGGACGGCAGCACCGACAGCTCCCGCCACCTCCTGCGGCTGTGGATCAACGTGGAGAACGGCCGGCAGTTCCCCACCTCGCTGTCCACCCACCGCTGGGGCATGAAGGCGGCGGCGAAGCCGACGCACTGACGGAAGTCCGCGCGAGGCCGGCCCGGGGCGCCCCGGGCCGGCCTCGCGGTGCTGCTCGCGGTCGTGTGCGGAAGGTGCCGATCACCCGGGAGAGTCGGCCGGGTGACGGGCCGTCACGGGATTCGCGATACGCTGACGATCGTGACTTCTCTCTCGAACGACCCTCGCAGCGTCGTCATCCTGGGCTCGACGGGGTCCATCGGAACGCAGGCCATCGACGTCATCCAGCGCAACCGCGCGCGGTTCCGGGTGCGGGCGCTCTCGGCCGGCGGCGGCAACCTGTCCCTGCTGGCCGCCCAGGCGCTCGACCTCGAGGTCGAGCAGGTGGGTCTGGCGGACAGCGGCGCCGTCGAGGACTTCCGGGCCGCCCTGCGCGACGAGGCCGCCAAGCGCGGCCTGAAGTCGGGCGACTTCAAGCTGCCGGACCTGCTCCACGGCCCGGAGGCCTCGACCGAGCTCGCGGCCCTGCCGTGCGACTCGGTGCTGAACGGCATCACCGGCTCGGTCGGCCTGGAGCCGACCCTCGCGGCGCTGAAGTCGGGCAGCAGGCTCATCCTGGCGAACAAGGAGTCGCTGATCGTCGGCGGGCCGCTGGTCAAGAAGGTGGCTGCACCCGGTCAGATCCTCCCGGTCGACTCCGAGCACTCCGCGCTGTTCCAGTGCCTCCAGGGCGGCAAGGAGCAGGACGTCCGCAAGCTGGTGGTCACCGCGAGCGGCGGCCCGTTCCACGGCCGCGGCCGGGCCGAGATGGCCGCCGTCACGCCGGAGCAGGCCCTGGCCCACCCGGTGTGGAACATGGGGCCGGTCATCACCATCAACTGCGCGAACCTGGTGAACAAGGGCCTGGAGGTGATCGAGGCGCACCTGCTCTTCGACATCCCGTTCAGCCGCATCGAGGTCGTGGTCCACCCGCAGGTGATGGTCCACTCGATGGTCGAGTTCACGGACGGGTCCACCCTGGCGCAGGTGAGTCCGCCGGACATCCGGCTGCCGCTGTCCCTCGGGCTCGGCTGGCCGGACCGGGTGCCGGACGCGGCGCCCTCCTGCGACTGGACCAAGGCGTCGACCTGGGAGTTCTTCCCGGTGGACGGCGACGCGTTCCCGGGCGTCCAGCTCGCCTACGAGGTCGGCGAGGCCGGCGGCACCGTGCCCGCCGTGTTCAACGCCGCCAACGAGGAGCTGGTGGCGGCCTTCGTCGCGGGCCGGCTGCCCTTCCTCGGCATCGTGGACACGCTCGGCAAGATCGTCGGGGAGCACGACCGGGTGCCGAACGAGGCGATGACGCTGGAGGCGATCGCCGAGGCGGACCGCTGGGCCCGGGCCCGGGCGAAGGAGCTCGTCGGCCTGTCCGACTGACGTGAGCGACTGACGTGCGCGACTGACGTGCGCGCGTGACGCGCGCTGAAGCGGTGTCACCCGTCCCCGGGTCTCCGGGGCGTGGGTGGCACCGCTTCGGTGTGTCGCGGCACGGGCCCGGGGCGGGCCGGTCGCGTCACTCGCCCGGCAGGTGACCGGGGCGCCCGGAGCCGATGGTGTCGGCGAGGGCGCGGAAGACGAGCGTGGTCGAGGCGGCGCCCGGGTCCTGGTGCCCGATGGTGCGCAACCCCAGGTAGGAGGCCCGGCCCTTCCGGGCCCGCAGCGTGATGGTGGTGTCCAGGGCGGTCTCCGCGGCCTCGGCGGCGGCCCTGGCGGCCGCGAGGAAGCCCCCGTGGGCGAGGACGGTGTCCCGGAACGCGGCGACGGCCGGGGCGTAGGCGTCGACCATGGTCTTGTCCCCGGGATCCGCGGCCCCCAGTTCCTGGAGCACGTCGAGCCCGGCCTGGAGCGCCTCGGCGAAGCGGGCCTCGTCGGTCTCGGCGGTGTCGCCGAGCGCCGTGCCCATGGCCCGGAACGCGCTGCCGTAGAGGGGGCCGGCGGCGCCTCCGACGGTGGAGATCAGCACCCCGCCGGTGAAGTCCAGCAGGCCGCCGACGGTTTCGTCCGAGCGGGGTGCCGCTCCGAGTTCGAGGGCGGCCCGGGCGAAGCCGCGGACCAGGTTGACTCCGTGGTCCCCGTCTCCGATGACTGAATCGAGTTCCGTCAGACGGTCACGGTGTTCTTCGAGGGTCACGCTGATGCCGGTAATCCAGCAGCGAACGAGTGCGACATTCACCGACTCTCTCCTGATGCGACGAGCGAACCGAATCCGAACAGGATGTCCTGAAGAGTGAAGATCTCACGTGTCGGGGGGCGTGATGAGAGGTCTGAAGTGATGGTCGATCATCATCCAAACTCATGGCCCTGGTTACGTCAAGGTCACGACAGGTCCAAGGGGCGGCTGGGGCGGAGGGTGGTTCCAGGTGTGCTCCGGGGGACCTGATGTATTCCTCATGTTCCCCATTGTGGAACGCTGTTCGGTCTATCTATGCTGCAGGCGTCCTACCGCCTGAAGCACGTGAGCAGCCGTCACCTCGCACCGGACCACTTCCGCCGAGACAGGAGAACGGACCGCCATGCCGAGCAAACATCCCGACCGAGGACGGTGGATCGAGGGCTGGGACCCGGAGGACGAGGACCGCTGGGAGAGCTCCGGCCGGCGCATCGCCCACCGCAACCTCTGGCTGTCGGTGCTGTCCGAACACATCGGCTTCTCCGTCTGGAGCATGTGGTCGGTGCTGGTGCTGTTCATGTCCCCCGCCATCGGACTGGGCTTCACCGCGGGGGAGAAGTTCCTCCTCGTGATCACGCCCACGCTGGTCGGAGCCCTGCTACGGCTGCCGTACAGCTACGCGGTGACCCGCTTCGGCGGGCGCAACTGGACGGTGTTCGCCTCCGTCGCGCTCCTCGTGCCGACCGTGCTCGCCGTCGTCTTCGTCCAGCGGCCCGGGACGCCGCTGTGGGTGTTCCTGCTGATCGCCGCGACGGCGGGGGTCGGGGGCGGGAACTTCGCCTCCTCGATGACGAACATCACCGCCTTCTTCCCGCAGCGCCACCAGGGCTGGGCGCTGGGCCTGAACGCCGGCGGCGGCAACCTCGGCGTCGCGGTCGTCCAGCTCCTCGGCCTCCTCGTGATCGCCACCGTCGGCGACACCCACCCCGCCTACGTCGCCGCCGCCTACCTCCCGCTGATCGCGCTGGTCGCGGTGCTCGCCGCCCTGCGGATGGACAACGTCGACGTCGTGCGCGCCGCGCCCGGGGCGCAGCGCGAGGCCGTCCGGCAGCCGCACACCTGGTGGATCTCCCTGCTGTACATCGGCACGTTCGGCTCCTTCATCGGCTACGGCTTCGCGTTCGGCCTGGTGTTGAAGACCCAGTTCGGCTCGACCTCGCTGCAGGCGGCCGAATTCACCTTCCTGGGGCCGCTGTTGGGCTCGCTGTCCCGGCCGGTCGGCGGCCGGCTGGCCGACCGGTGGGGCGGTGCGCGGGTCACCCTGCTGACCTTCCTCGGGATGGCGGCGGGCGCCGGCGAGCTGATCCTCGCCTCCCACACCAAGTCGTTCCCGCTGTTCGTCGCCGGCTTCACCGCGCTCTTCGTGCTGAGCGGCCTCGGCAACGGCTCCACGTACAAGATGATCCCCGCGGTCTTCGCCGCGCAGGCCGAGGCCGCGGTGGCCGCGGGCGAGGACGCCCGGGCCGAGTTCGAGCGGTCGCGGCGCCTCAGCGGTGCGGTGCTCGGCATCGCGGGAGCGATCGGCGCCCTCGGTGGAGTGGCCGTCAACCTGGTCTTCCGCGCCGCCTACGACAGCCCCTCGGGCAGCGGCGTGCTCGCCTTCGTCGCGTTCCTCGGCTACTACGCCCTGTGCGTGGCCGTGGTCCGCACCGTCTACCTGCGCCGCGACCGCGCGGCGCGGGAACCGTCACAGCCGGCTCCGAGGGAGCGGTCCCGCATGACGATCCGTCCGTGAGCCGACCATGCCGCCACGGACGAAGGGAAGGATCAAGCATGGCCGTGATCACCGCCGCCCATGAACCCGTCGAGAGCGATGTCTACATCGACCTGCGCAGCAGTCTCGGCATCCCCCTGGTCCTCAAGTGCGAGGGGTTCAACCTCGCGGGCTCGATCAAGATGCAGCCCGCCGCCCGGATGGTCTCCGCGGCCCAGCAGGACGGAGTCCTGGGGCCGGACTCCGTCCTCATCGAGTCCTCCTCCGGCAACCTCGGGGTCGCGCTGTCGGTGATCGCCGCCTCGCGCGGGCTGCGGTTCGTCTGCGTCACCGACGTCAACTGCAACCCGGCGACGGTCACCCTGATGCGCGCCCTGGGCGCCGAGGTCGTCGTCCTCGACGAACCCGACCCGGTCGACGGCTTCCTCGGCGCGCGCCGCGCCCACGTGCGCGAGCGGTGCGCCGAGGACCCGTCCTACGTCTGGCTCAACCAGTACGAGAACCCGGCCAACTGGGTCTCCCACTACGAGAGCACCGCCGCCGTGATCGCCAAGGACTTCCCGGAGCTCGACACGCTGTTCGTCGGCGTCGGCACCGGGGGCACCCTGATGGGCTGCGCCCGCTACTTCCGGGAGCACCGGCCCGGCGTGCGCATCGTCGCCGTCGACAGCGTCGGCTCGGTCAACTTCGCCGGGGAGCCGGGGAAGCGGCACATCCCCGGGCTCGGCGCCGGCGCCCCGATGCCGCTGATCGCCCCCGAGCTCACCGCGGGCCTCGTGGACGAGGTGATCCGCGTCCACGAGATCGACACCATCCGCACCTGCCGCCAACTCGCCGGCCGCGGCATCCTCCTGGGCGGCTCCTCGGGGACCGTGACCTGTGCCGCCGCGCAGTGGCTCGCCCAGCACGGCGCCTCGGTGGACACCGCCGTCGCGATCGCCCCCGACCTGGGGGAGCGCTACCTCACCACCATCTACGACGACACCTGGGTCACCGACCACTACGGACGGGCCGACTTCGACCAACTCCTGGAGAGCCTGTGAACCCGCCTGCGAACCCGCCTGCGCACCTTCAGCCCGAGAAGCCGAGCTTCGCCGTGATCCCCGGCCGCACGGTGCACCGGATGCTGGACGGCCGGCAGCACGAACTGATCGACCTCGTCGAGCGGACGTACCTGCTGCACGGCGAGGAGCGGACCGTCAACCCGCCCTCGTACTTCCTGCGCTTCGCGGACCGGCCCACCGCCCGCATCATCGCCCTGCCGGCCTCGGTCGGCGGCGAGCGGCCCGTCGACGGCATCAAGTGGATCTCCAGCTTCCCCGAGAACCTGGAGCGCGGCCTGCCCCGCGCCTCCGCCGCCCTGATCCTCAACGACCCGGTGACCGGCTACCCGTACGCCTGCCTGGAGAGCTCCATCATCAGCGCGGTCCGCACGGCCGCGTCCGCGGCGGTGGCCGCCCGCGCGCTCACCGCCGACCGCCCCCGGCCGCGCAGCGTCGGCTTCATCGGCACCGGGCTGATCGCCCGGTACATCCACCAGTACCTCGCCGCGCTCGACTGGAAGCCCGAGGAGCTCGGCGTCCACGACCTGTCGGCGGACTACGCCGGCGCGTTCGCGCAGCACCTGCGGACGGTCGGCGGCGCGGGCTCGGTCCGTGTCCACGGGACCGCCGAGGAGCTGATCCGCGCCAGCGACGTGGTCGTCCTCGCCACCACCGCGGCGACCCCGCACCTGGACGACCCGTCCTGGTTCGCCCACCACCCGCTGGTCCTGCACGTGTCCCTGCGGGACCTCGGCGCCGACGTCGTCCTGGACAGCGTCAACGTCGTCGACGACGTCGAGCACGTCCTCAAGGCGAACACCTCGGTGCACCTGGTGGAACAGCGCACCGGCAACCGGGACTTCCTCGCCGGCACGCTGGCCGACGTGCTCACCGGCCGGGTCGCGGTGCCCGGCGACCGCACCGTCGTCTTCTCGCCCTTCGGGCTGGGCGTCCTCGACCTCGCGGTCGGCGAGCGGGTGTTCACCCGGGCCCGCGACGCCGGCGAACTCGTCGTCGTGGACGGCTTCTTCCACGACCTGGACCGCCACACCGCCCCGACGACGGAGGCCGGCCCCCGATGACGACCGACCAGCGAACGGCCGTCCCCGCCCGGGTGTGGGCCGAACTCCCCCTGGCCCCCGGCGCGGTGGCCCGGGCCGCCGGCCTGGCCCTGCGCAACAGCCGGCAGGAGGACACCCGGACGGCCGTCCTCGACCACGTCGTCCGGTACGCCGAGGCGGACCCGCGGCGCCCCGCCGTCGTCGAGGGCGACCGCACGATCGGCTACCGCGAGCTCCTCGAACAGGTCGCCGCCACCCGCGAGGTGCTGCGCGCGCACGGCGTGCGGCCGGGCGCCGTCGTCGCCGCGGTCGGGCCCCGCAGTGCCCGGACGCCGGTCGTCCTCCTGGCGCTGGAGGCGCTCGGCGCCTCCTACCTGCCCGTCGACCCGGGCTGGCCGGCCGTCCGGGTCCGCGACGTCCTCGGCCAGAGCCGCGCGGCCCTGCTCCTCGACTACACCGGCGCCCGCGACACCGCCCACGCGGCCCGCTCGTCCGCGGTGGCGGAGCGGATCCCCGTCGTCGACCTGCCAGTCGAGCTCCGGGCCGACACGCTCCCGGAACGGGACGGCGGCGACCGGTCGGCGGAGACCCGGTACACCATCTTCACCTCCGGCACCACCGGCCGCCCCAAGGGGGCCACCGTCGAGCACCGGGGGATGCTCAACCACCTCCGGGCCAAGGTCCACGACCTCGCGCTGGGCCCCCGGGACGCGGTCGCCTTCACCGCCCCGCTGGTGTTCGACATCTCGATCTGGCAGATGCTCTGCCCGTTCCTCGTCGGCGGGCGCGTCGTGGTCGTCCCGGACGCCGCCCTGCGCTTCCCGCGCTCGCTCATCGGCACGCTCGACGCCGCGGGCGTGACCGTGGTCGAGCTGGTGCCCACCATGGTCGGCTGGCTGGTCGACGAGGCCAGGCGGCTCGACAACGGATGCCTCGGGACGCTGCGCCACCTGCTGTCCACCGGCGAGGAGCTGCACCCCTCGCTCGCCGCCCGGGTGCTCGACGCCCTCCCCGGGGTGTCCGTCGTCAACGCCTACGGCCCCACCGAGTGCTCCGACGACATCACCCACCACACGGTGACCGCCGCCGACCTGGCGCGGGACCGGATCCCGGTCGGCACCCCCGTCCTCGGGACCACCCTCTACCTGCTGGTGCGGGGCGAGGACGGCACCTGGCGGGCCGGCGAACCCGGCGAGACCGGCGAGCTGTTCGTCGGCGGCACCTGCGTCGGCCTCGGCTACCTCAACGCGCCCGAGACCACCGACCGGGCCTTCTTCCGCGACCCCTTCGACCCGGACTCCCCGACCGGACGGCTCTACCGCACCGGCGACCTCGCGGCCTTCGACGCCGGGGTGGTGCACTACTTCGGCCGCAGCGACCGCCAGGTGAAGGTCGCCGGAGTGCGGATGGAACTCGACGAGATCGAAGCCGTCCTGAGCCGCCACCCGGGCGTCGAGCGGTGCGCCGTCGTGGTCGCCGGGGAGGGCGACCGCGGCGAACTCGTCGCCCACTACAGCCTGCGCGCCCCGGTGCCGTCGGACGAACTCCACCAGGCCCTGAGCGCGGCCCTGCCGGCGGCGATGGTGCCGAGGCGCTGGCGCGCGTGGGACGCCCTGCCGCTGACCCGCAACGGAAAGATCGACCACCAGGCGCTCCGGGCGGCCGACGCCACCCCTCGAAAGGAGTCGCAGTGAGCACGGACGAGACGAACGGCCCCGGCGGGGACTCGACGGATCTGGCGGACCGCGTCCGGGCCGTCACCCGGGTCGCCGAGGAGCACCTGGCACGCACCGAGCGGGAAGCGCTCTTCCCGGAGCACGCCCTGGCGGAGCTGCGCCGCACCGGCCTGCTCGGCCTGCTCGTGCCCACGGCGGACGGCGGCCTCGGCGGCACCCTCGCCGACCTGGTCGACGTCACCCTCGCCCTGGGCCGCACCGACATGTCGCTGGCGATGATCTTCGCGATGCACTGCCAGCAGTCGGAGGCCCTCGTGCGGTACGCGCGCCCGCCGCTGCGGGAGAAACTGATGGCCCGCCTGGCCGCCGGCGAGCTCTACCTGGCCTCGGTCACCACCGAGACCGGCAAGGGCGGCCACCTCTTCAAGTCCTACGCCCCGCTGCGCGAGAGCGGCGAGCGGCTGGAGATCGACCGCACCGCGCCGATCGTGACCGGGGGGACCCATGCGGACGGCTTCCTGATCACCATGCGCAGCCCGCACGCCACCGCCGACCACCAGGTCTCGTTGGTCTACGCGGACCGCGCCCAGCTCACGGTGACGGCCTCCGGCCGCTGGGACCCGATGGGCATGCGCGCCAGCCAGAGCCTCCCGATGAAGCTGACCGGCGACGTCCCCGGGGACCAGGTGATCGGCGAACACGGCGCGTTCCACCGGATCGCCCAGTCCGTCTTCGGGCCACTGGCTCACCTGGGGTGGTCCGCCGCGTGGCTGGGCACGGCGAGCGGGGCCATGTCCCGGGTCGTGCGACTGCTGCGCGACCCGGCCGGCCGAGGGCGCTTCGACCTCGGGTCGGAACTGCTGCTGACCCGGCTGTCCCGGGCCCGACAGCGGCTCGACACCGTCCACGCCCTGCTCCGACGCACCCAGGACCTGGTCGAGCGGCAGGCCGACCTGTCCGCGCCGAGCAGTCAACTGCTGCTGAACGCGCTGAAGATCACGGCCGCCGAGGAGTGCCACGCCGCCGTCGACGACCTGGTCGACGCGGTCGGGCTGCGCCACGGCTACCTGAAGGACTCGCCGACCGGGCTGGAGAAGGCCCTGCGGGACCTGCGCTCGGCCGCCCTGAACTACGGCAACGACCGCCTGCACCTGGCCGACGGTCAACTCTGCCTGCTGGACCCCGACGTGACGTTCCGCTGACCGCGAATTCCTACTTGCTGCGGCCGGGAACGACGGGTATCGTTGAATGGAATTGCCCGCGGGAATCGTCCCGGCGGATGCCCGGCATCGCGAACGTTCTGTTTCGCCCGGAGCCCTTTCGCTCGAATCTTCTCGGCTCGAAGCCCTTTCATTCGGAGCATTTTTCGCTCGAATTCTGCCGACCCAGTCACATCTCAACGCATGCGAGGTCGCACCGTGTCCGGAAACACCGAAAACCCCACCGGGGACTGGACCACCGCCCTGCGGTACATCGCGGGGCGCAAGACCGCGGAGGAGTCCCTGGGGTTCCTCGCCCACGTCAGCGCCACCGTCCGGGACACCCCGGAGCTCGCGGACGTCGTGCCGGCCGCGGCCAGGGCCTGCGTCCCCTTCTTCGCCTCGGCCGTCCTCCTGGAGGCGCCGGCCGTGCACGGCGAGCCCGTCGAGCACGGCCCCGAGCAGTTCGCGCCCGCGCTGCGGGAACTGCTCGGCGCGGCGGCGCGGGACGGCGGACCGCGGCTCGTGGCCAGCAGCCACGAGAGCCTTGTCGGCCAGTCCGATCCGCAGCTGCTGGCGCGGCTGGCGGAGCTGCAGGTCGACTCCGCGGCGGTCCTGCGGCTGGAGTTCCGGGGAGTGCCGGGCGGGCACCTCGTCGCGGTGCGCGGCGCGTCCCACCGCCGGGGCCCGTTCAGCCCGGGGGACCTCGCGCTGCTCGGTGAAGTGGCCGACCGGGTCGCGGCGTTCAACGCGTTCGCGGCCAACCTGACCGGCCGTGCGAGCCGCTGACCCGGAGGAGGCGGCCGCGATGGCAGCGACCTGGACGGACGTCCGCGACTGGATCCTCGCGCGGAACCCCGACGTGACCGAACTCGACGCGGAGACCGACATCATCGACACCCGCGTCATCACCTCCCTGCAGTTCGTGGAGCTCGTCCTCCACGTCGAGGAGCTGCGGGGCCGGATGCTCGAGTCGAGCGAGGTGGACCTCGACGCCTTCCGCACCCTCGGCAGCATCGAACGGACCTTTCTTCGTCAGTGACACCGGCCGGCAGGGGAGTTCCGCATGACCTCTGGACGATCCATCGTGCTGCAGGGCGACATCGAGCGGGCCGAGGAGGCGGTGGTGTTCCTGCCGCCGGCCGGCAGCGTCACCTCGCCGTACTTCCCGCTCGGCGGCCTGCTGCCGCCCGGGCTCCCGGCGGTGCACTGCGAACTGCCCGGCCGCGGAAGGCTCGTGGACGAGCGCCCGGTGGGCTCCGTCCGGGAGGCCGCCGACCGCTGGAGCGGGGAGCTGGCCCGGGCCCTCCCCGGCCGCCGGCTGCACCTGTTCGGGCACAGCCTGGGCTCGCTGTTCGCGTACGAGACGGCCGCCCGGTTCACGGCCGACCCGGTGTGCCGGATCGCCAGCCTGACGGTCTCGGCCGCCCGCGAACCGGGCCACACCCCGCGGGCCGCGATCGGCGCCGCCTTCGCGGCGCTGAGCCGGCAACGGCGCGGCACCGACGCGGACGGCGACGCGGACGGCGACCGGCTCGCGACGGACCTGCGCATCCGGCGCGAGTACCGGCCGCACCGGGAACCGCTCGCGGTCCCGCTCGCGCTGCTGTGCGGACGGGACGACACATTCGTCCGTCCCGAGGAAATGCCGGCCTGGCGGGAATTCGTCACCGGCCGGTTCCTCGGACTCTTCACCTTCGACGGCGGGCACGACTACTACCTCGCCCGGCCGGACCCCGTAGCCTCCGTGATCGAACGAATCACGGAAACCAGTAGGAATTCGACGCGAACTGGGAGTGAGAAATGACCGGCACCACCAACGGATTCCCCACCAACGCGCAGCTGATCGACGTCATCGGCGACAGCTCGGTCGGCATCGCGGTCACCGACGGCGCCGGCGCCGTCGTCCTCCACAACAAGGCGCTCTCCGTCCTGATGGGCGGGGAGGCGAGCCACCTCGGCGGCCGGATCGCCGTCGACGGTGCCGAGGACGGCCTCGCCCACCTGCTGGGCCTCCTCGCCGAGCAGGACCGGATCGAGCACGTCAAGGTGACCCTGCGCAACACCGGGGGCCACGCGCGCACCGCCTACGTCAACGCCGTACGGGTCGGCGAGGGCGACGGCGCCCGGATCCACTGGGTCAGCCGGCCCGAGCTCGGCAAGCGCCTCCCGGTGTCGAGCACCTCCGCCGAGGACCAGAACGCCTCCGACGCCGCGGCCTGGATCCGCTCGGTCGACGAGGCCGCCCACCCCTCCCTCGCACCCAGCGAGGACAAGGTCGACGTGATGCGCGAGTTCTACCAGGTGGCGCCCGTCGCGATCCACCTGATCGGCGTCAACGGCGGCGTCATGCACGCCAACCCGGCCGACATCGCCCTGGTCGAGTACACCGAGACGCCGGGCGAGTACGTGGGCCAGCACATCCGCCGGATCTACGAGGACCAGGGCCTGCTCGACGACTTCCTGGCGCGGTGGGACGAGGACTCCCCGATCATCAACTTCCGCGCCAACTTCGTCACCAAGGACGGCGCGCCGCGCCCGGTGCTGATCTTCTCGACGGCCCAGGCCGCCGGCGGGAGCGTCAACAACACCCGGTGCTTCGTGTTCAACGACCCGGAGCCGGGCCGCGACCGCGACACCGTCAGCGCCTTCGGCTGGCCGGCCTAGGTCCTGACGGCGGGCAGGCCCGGGTGAGGCCTGCCCGCCGGCCCGGATCCCCGAACGAGGAGCTGTGATGGTCAGAACGCACTGCCCGTACTGCGCCCTGCAGTGCGGCACCCGGCTGGAGGCCTCCCCGTCCGGCGGCGTGACGGTCCTCCCCGACGAGGAGTTCCCGGTCAACGCCGGCCGGCTCTGCGTCAAGGGGTGGACGGCACCCGGCGTTCTGACCGCAGCCGACCGGCTGACCGCGCCGCTGATCCGGCCCCGGCCGGGGGCGGCCCGGCAGCCCGCCTCCTGGGCGGCCGCGCTGGACCACGTCGGCCGGGAGCTGCGGAGGATCACCGCGGCCTCCGGGCCGGACGCGGTCGCCGTCTTCGGCGGCGGCGGGCTCACCAACGAGAAGGCCTACACCCTCGGGAAGTTCGCCCGGGTCGCGCTGGGCACCTCGCAGGTCGACTACAACGGCAGGTTCTGCATGTCCTCCGCCGCGGCGGCCGGCTCGGCCGCCTTCGGCGTGGACCGCGGACTGCCGTTCCCGGTCACGGACCTCGCGCAGGCCGAGGTGGTCCTGCTCGCCGGAGCGAACGTCGCCGAGACGATGCCGCCGCTGATGCGGCACCTGGAGGGCGCCGACCTGATCGTGGTGGACCCCCGCCGCTCGGCCACCGCGGAACGCGCCGCGCTGCACCTGAGCCCCGCCCCGGGCACCGACCTGGCGCTCGCGCTGGGCCTGCTGCACACCGCCGTCGCGGACGGCCACCTCGACCGGGAGTACCTGGACCGGCGCACGCACGGCTTCGACGAGACCTGGCGCCACGCGGCCGAATGGTGGCCCGAGCGGGTCGAACGCGTCACCGGCGTACCGGTCGCCGACCAGCGCGCCGCCGTCCGGCTGCTGGCCTCGGCCCGGCGCCGCTACCTGCTCACCGGCCGGGGCGCGGAACAGCACTCCAAGGGCACGGACACCGTCTCGGCGTACATCAACCTGGCGCTCGCGCTCGGCCTGCCGGGCCGGGCGGGCTCGGGCTACGGCTGCCTGACCGGACAGGGCAACGGGCAGGGCGGCCGGGAACACGGACAGAAGGCCGACCAACTGCCCGGCTACCGGAAGATCACCGACCCGGCGGCCCGCGCGCACGTGGCCCGGGTGTGGGGGGTGGACCCGGACGCACTGCCCGGGCCGGGCCCCAGCGGCTACGAGCTGCTGGACTCGCTCGGCCGCCCGGGCGGCCCCCGCGCGCTGCTGGTGTTCGGGTCCAACCCGGTCGTGTCGGCGCCCGCGGCCCGGCGGATCGCCGACCGGCTGGCCTCCCTGGACCTGCTGGTGGTGGCGGACTTCGTGCCCTCCGAGACGGTGGAACTGGCCGACGTCGTCCTCCCGGTGACCCAGTGGGCGGAGGAGGACGGCACCATGACGAACCTTGAGGGACGCGTCCTGCGCCGCCGGCGCGCCCTCGACCCGCCACCGGGCGTGCGCAGCGACCTGTGGGTCCTGCGGGAGCTGGCCGTCCGCCTGGGCCAGCCCCCCGAGCGCTTCCCCGACGACCCCCGGACGGTCTTCGCGGAGCTCCGGCGCGCCTCGGCCGGCGGCCCCGCGGACTACTCCGGCATCGACTTCGACGCGCTCGACACCCCGGCGCACTGGCCGAGCCGGGCCGAGGGCGAGTCCACCCCGCGGCTGTTCCTGGACCGCTTCGCGCACGACGACGGCCGCGCCCGGTTCCGGCCGGTGACCCACCGCGACGCGGCCGAACTCCCCGACGCCGACTACCCGTTGTACGCCACCACCGGCCGCGTCCTGGCGCAGTACCAGAGCGGCGCCCAGACCCGCCGGGTGCCCGAACTGACGGCGGGCGCGGGGGAGGCCTTCGTCGAGGTCCACCCGGACACCGCCGGGCGCTTCGGGGTGGCGGACGGCGGCCTCGCCCGGGTCGTCAGCCGCCGGGGAGGCACCGTCGCGCGGGTGCGGACGGTGGCGTCGCTGCGCACCGACACGGTGTTCCTGCCGTTCCACTTTCCCGACGCGGGCCGGGCCAACCTGATCACCAATCCGGTGCTCGACCCGGTGTCGCGGATGCCGGAGTTCAAGGTGTGCGCCGTCCGGCTCGAACCGCTGGAGGAGCCGCCCGCCGAGACCGGCGGCGGTCCGTCATGAGCCGGATCGTGATCGTCGGCAACGGCCCGGCGGGCTACCGACTGGCCCAACTCCTCGGCGCCCGCGCCCCGGAGAGCGACATCACCGTCCTGGGCGAGGAGCGCGAACCCGCCTACAACCGGGTGCTGCTCACCGACGTGGTGGCCGGCCGGCTCGCGGCGGAGCGCACCCACCTCACCCCCCTCGACCGGGCGGGCGTGCGGGTGCGCACCGGGGTGGCGGCGGTCGGCATCGACCGGCACCGGCGGGTCGTGCGCGCCGCGGACGGTTCGCTGCACCCGTACGACCACCTGGTGCTGGCCACCGGCGCCCGGAGCTTCCTGCCGCCGGTGTCCGGCCTGGTCGGCGCGGACGGCGCGCTCGCCCCGCGCGCGGTCGCCGTCCGCACCCTCGCCGACGGCCGGCGGCTGGAGCGGCTGCTGCGCGAGGGCGGGCGGGCCGTCGTCCTGGGCGGCGGCGTGCTGGGCGTGGAGATCGCCCGGGCGCTGACCGAACGGGACTGCAAGGTCGACGTCGTCCACCGCGGACCGCACGTGATGGACGGCCAACTCGGGCCGGACGCCGGCCGGGTGCTCTCCTCGGTCCTGGAACGGTTCGGCATCCGGGTCCTCGCCGGGCGCACCGCCACGGCCTGGACGGGTGACCGGCTGGAGCTCGACGACGGCACCGAGCTGCCGGCCGACCTGCTGGTCGTCTCGGCGGGCGCGGTGCCCGAGGTCGAACTGGCCCGGCGCGCCGGCCTGCGGGTCGGCCGGGGGATCGTGGTGGACGCGTACCTGTGCACCGAGGACCCGCGGATCCGGGCGCTGGGCGACTGCGCGGAGGTCGAGGGCCGCGTCAGCGGCCTCGTCGCACCCGCCTGGGAGCAGGCCGAGGTGCTGGCCGGGGTGCTGGCCGAGGCGCCGGCGGGCGGGGACCTGGCCGGCGAGGTCCCGGCCGGCGGGGGTGGCCGCGGCTACGCCGGCACGCCGGCGCTCACCCGGCTCAAGGCGCGCGACGTCGACCTCGTCGTCCTCGGCGAGGGCGACCGCGAGGTGCCCGGGAGCGAGGTCGTCACGGTGGCCGACGCGGCCCGGGGCCGGTACGCCCGGATGTCCGTGCGGGGCGACCGGGTCGTGGGCGCCGTCCTGTTGGGGTTCCCCGGGTGCGTGGCCGCCGTCAGCCAGCTGTTCGACGCCGCCGCTCCCGTCCCGGCCGACCGGATCGCGCTGCTGGTCGGGGCCGGGGCCGTCGACGGGACGGCCGACCCGGCGGCCCTGCCCGGGCAGGCCGTGGTCTGCCGCTGCAACAACGTCACCAAGAACGACCTCGTCGCCGCCTGGCGGGCCGGGGCCCGGGAGCGGTCCGCGCTCGTCCGCGCCACCCGGGCCACCACGGGCTGCGGCGGCTGCGGCGACGCCGTGGCGGACCTCTGCCGTTGGCTCGGCGCGGCGGACGGCGAGGCGCGGCCGGAGCCGATGAGACCGGCGCTCGCCCGATGACGACTGTGGCCCGATGACGGCTGCGGCCCGATGACGACTCCGGCCCCGATGACACGAGCGCTCACCCGATGACACCTCAGGAGAAGGACATGCCCAGCATTCTGGTGATCTCCGGCAGTCCGTCACCCGCCTCCAGGACGGAGCGGATCGGCGACATCGCGGCGCGGTGGCTGACCGACGAGGGGTGCCGCACCGAGCACCTGAGAGTCCGCTCGCTGCCCGCCGGCCCCCTGCTGAGCGCGGACGTGTCCCATCCGGCGATCGCCCTGGCCGCCGGACAGGTGGCCCGGGCGGACGGGGTGGTCCTGGCCACGCCGACCTACAAGGCCAGCTTCTCCGGCCTGCTCAAGTCCTTCCTCGACCTGCTTCCGCAGTTCGGGCTGGACGGCAAGGCGGTGCTGCCGCTGGCCACCGGCGGGAGCCTGGCCCATGTGCTGGTCCTGGACTACGCGTTGCGTCCGGTGCTGCACTCGCTGGGCGCCAGGCACGTGGTGCAGGGCCACTTCGTGCTCGACCAGCACGTGGAGCTGAAGGACGGTCGGCCGTGGATCCGGCCGGAGAGCCGGGCCGGGCTCGACGCCGTGCTGGAGCAGTTCCGCGCGGCCCTGCCCGCCGGGCGGTCGGTGACCGGAGCTGTTCACTAGGGCTTGGGATCGCGAGCGCGTCCGTCGAGGCACCCCGAACAGGGGTGCCTCGACGGCGTTTCGGGGGCGTTTCGACGGTTTCCGGCCAGGCCTCGACCGGCCGGTCGCCCGGGCACGGCCGGGCCGTACCGCGGACCGGCCGGAATTGTCCGAGTATCGGGAAGGCCGTATGATGCCGAACCAGCGTTCCCCGAACACAATTCATGGACTCCACAAGGCGTTCAGCAATGGCGTACAGGAGAGGGCCTCATGATCCAGGCGGTGCAGCGAGCGATCCAGGTACTCAAGGAACTGGCCACGGGGACCCAGCGACTTGGCGTCAGCGAACTGGCCGACCGCCTGGGCGTCGCCAAGCCCACCGCCCACGCGCTGCTGCGGACCCTGCAGGCCGAAGGAATGGTCAGCCAGGACCGGGAGACGAGCAAGTACCAGTTGGGGCCCGGCCTGGTCAGTCTGAGCAACGCCTACCTGGACTCGCACAAGCTGCGGACCCGGGCGGTGACCTGGGCCGACATTCTAGCCACCCGCACCGGGTTCGCGGTCTGGGTCGGCGTGATGGTCGACCGTCAGATGCTGGTGATCCACCACGCCCTCCGGCCGGGCGTCACCGTCCAGACGCTGGAGACCGGGGCCGGCCTGCCCTGGAACGCGTGCGCCCTGGGCAAGGCCGTCGCGGCCTTCCTGCCCGCCGAGGAACGGGCCCTGCTGCTGGCCGGGGAGCTGCCCAGACTCACCGGCGCCAGCATCGACGACCCGGCCGAGCTCGAACGCCAGCTGAAGGGCGTGCGCGACATCGGGTACGCGCTGGACGAGCAGGAGTCCACTCTGGGGGACGCCTCCATCGCGGCCCCGGTGTTCGACGACACCGGCAACGTCGCCGGCGCGATCGCGCTGGTCGGGGCGGTCGAGCGGCTTTTCGACGAGTCCGTGCGGCGGGAGTGCGCGATCGCGACCCGCGAGGTCGCCCGGAGCCTGTCCCGCGACCTCGGCGCCCCCCGCAACGCGGGCCTGAGCGCCGACCAGGTGTCGCCCTCCTGACCGCCGTCCTGACCGCCGTCCTGACCGCCGGACGGGCGGCCCGCCGGGGGTGGCCCGCCGTCAACTCGGCCGGTGTGCGCCGGGGGTGTGGCCGAAGGCCCGGTGGAACACGTCGATGAAGGCGCTGGGGGAGGCCCAGCCGCACTGGTGCGCCACGGCGGTCACCGGAACGTCCTCCGCCAGCAGCACCAGGGCGCGGTACAGGCGCAGTTGGGTGCGCCACTGCGGGAACGTCATGCCGAGGTCGGCCTTGAAGAGCCGGGACAGGGTCCGGTCGCTCGCCCCGACCTCCTTGCCCAGGTCCGCCAGGGTGCGCCGGTCGGTGGGATCGGCGCGCAGCAGGTCGCAGACCTGCTTGAGCCGCGGGTCCGAGGGCGCCGGGAGGTGGACGGGCTGGTGCTGCGAGGCCGCCAACTGGTCGAGCAGGACGGCCCGCAGGCGCAGCCGTTCGGGGCTCGGGTCGTCCGGGGAGCGGGTGTAGGCGAGTATCAGCTCGCGCAGCAGCGGGCCGACGATGAGCACCGTCGGCGCGTCCAGGCCGAGCGGGTTGTCCGTCGTCGGCAGGCCCACCAGGCGCAGGTCGAGCGCGCCGTGGGCGTGGTGGGCGTGCACCGTCCCGGCCGGCACCCAGATGGCGCGGGTCGCCGGGGCGATCCAGGTGCCGTGGTCGGTGGTGACGGCCAGCACTCCGCGGGCGGCGTAGACGATCTGGTGGTCGTCGTGGCGGTGGGCGCCGATGTCCCGGCCGGGCGGCAGGCGCTGGGTGCGGGTCGGCGCGACCGGCTCGTGGCGGATTTCCTTCATCAGCTGGCAGGATATCGGAAGCGTGACAACCGGCCAGCCGCGACGATGGCCGGGTGTCCAGGAAATACGTGATCACGCTGTTGTCCGTCGGCCATGCCTGCGTCGATGTCTACCAGGGGGCCGTGGCGTCGCTCGTCCCGTTCTTCGTCTCCGAGCGCTCCTACACCTACGCCGCCGCCTCGGGCATCGTGCTGGCGGCCTCCCTGCTGTCCTCGGTGGCGCAGCCGCTGTTCGGAGCCCTCACCGACCGGCACGCGATGCCCTGGCTGCTGCCCTCCAGCACGGTCGTCGGCGGCCTGGGCATCGCTCTGAGCGGCCTCAGCGGGTCCTACGCGCTGACCCTGGTGTTCGTGGCGATCTCGGGGGTGGGCGTCGCGGCCTACCACCCCGAGTCGGCCCGGGTCGCCCGACTGGCGAGCGAGGGCAGCCACGCGGCGATGGGCTGGTTCTCGCTCGGCGGCAACATAGGTTTCGCCCTCGCCCCGGTGCTGGTGGCCGTCGTGGTCGGCACCGGCGGGCTGCACCTGTCGCCGCTGCTCGTGGTGCCCGCCCTCGCCGGCAGCGTGCTGTGCCTGCCGGTGCTGCGCGGCCTGGAGCGCACCCGGGCGGCGGGCGGCGCCTCCGGCGCCGGGCAGCGCGGCGGCGTCGAGGACCGGTCGTCGTTCGTCCGGCTCGCCCTGGCCGTGGTGTGCCGCTCCATCGTCTTCATCGGGCTGAGCACCTTCGTCTCGTTCCACGTGAAGGAGCGGATGGGGGGCAGCACGGCCGCCGGGACGGCCGCGCTCTTCGTGCTCTACCTGGGCGGTGCGGTGGGCACGGTCGTCGGCGGCCGCCTGGCCGAGCGCTGGAACCGGGTCACCGTGGTGCGCTGGTCCTACCTCTGCACGGTCGGCGCGGTGGCGGGCGTGGTGTTCGTGCCCGGCCCGGCCGTCTACCTGTTCGTGGCGCTGGCCTCGGCCGGCCTCTACGTCCCGTTCTCGCTGCAGGTCACCCTGGCGCAGGACTACCTGCCGACCCGGGTCGGCACGGCCAGCGGCATCACCCTGGGCCTGACCGTCAGCATCGGCGGCCTGGCGAGCCCGGTGATCGGACGCCTCGCCGACGTGACCTCGCTGCAGACCGCGCTGACCCCGCTGATCGTGCTGCCCGCCCTGGCCTGGCTGCTGTTCCGCGACCTCCCGGAGCCGGTCGCACCCGAGCGCCCCGCGCCTGAGCCGGCGCGGGCCCCAGAGAAGGTGGAGACGTGATGGCCCTGTCCGACACTTCCACGCAGCCCGCCCCGGCGCCGGAGGCGAGCCCGCTGCCGGACGCGTGCCCGCTGCGGCACCTCGGCTGCCGCGCCCGGCTCACCGACCCCACCTGGCGCCTGGCGTACTCGCGCACGACCGCCGAGGGCGAGGCCGAGTACTGCCGGTGCTCGTGCGGTTCGCTGGTGGTCCTGCGCAACGGAGACTTGTGCGGGTTCATCGACTCCGAATGCGGTTCATGAGGAACGCCCCCGGCGGGCGGTGACGAGCCGTCCCCCGGGGCGGTGCTCCGCTCACATCCGGCCAACCGTCTCCCGGTGCGCCTCGACGGCGACGGCGACCCGCACGGCCGAGTCCGCCCACGCCCGGGCGGCGGCCTCCGGATCACCGGCGCGGACGGCCCGGGCGAGGGCGCGCAGCAGCTCGGCGGTGGCGGCCAGGCCGCCCCGGTCCAGCCGGTCGGCGGTGCGGTCCAGACGGGCGAGGGTCGCGGTGTCCGGGTGGCGCAGGCCCCGGTGGGCGAGCTCGGCGAGGGCGACGAGCGCCTCGGCGAGGTCGGCGGCGATCGGGTCGGCCACCGGCGGCGCGGCGGGGGCGAGGACGGCGGAGCCGGCGCCGGGGGCGAGGTCGGGGACCACGACGGTGCCGCCCGCGAGCAGCGCGGCGGGCTCCAGGACGGTGCGGCCCGCGGTGCGCCGGACGGTGGCGCTGACATGCGTGACGGTGCCCGTCCCGAGCACCGCGGCGAGCGCGTCGAGGGCGCCGGGGCAGGCCGGGTCGTGGGTGGCGGCGACGGTGGCCGGGTTGCCGACGGCGTCGCGGACCGCGGCCTCCAGGCGCTGCTCGCCCGCGTCGTACCGGACCTCCTCGACGGCGGAGAGCCGCACCACGTGCAGGGACTCGGCGGCGATCCGGGGCCGGATCAGCCGCGGCGGCCGGCCGTCGAGGGTGCGCAGGTGGGCGTCGAGGTCGGTGAGCAGCAGCGGGGCGGGCAGGTCGGTCCACGAGCTGCCGACCGGGGTGACGGTGGTGGCGGCGATCCGGCCCCGCCCGAGGCCGAGTTCGCGGGCGGCGCTGCGGACGGCGCTCTCGCTGACCACGTTGCCGGTGGCGAGGGCGTCGAGGCGGTGGCCGGCGATGCGGCGGGCGGCCAGCGCGTGGCCGGTGGGCGGGCGGCCGTCCGCGGGGACGTCCCAGCTTCGGCGCAGCACCAGGACGGCGCCGGCCGAGGGGTGGGCGAGGAAGAGCTCGGCGGAGCGGGTCGTCGCGGTGCCGCGGATCCGGCAGCCGAGCGCGGTGAGGCGGACCCGGCGCAGCGGCGTCTCGGCGGCCTCCCGGATGCCGAGCACCTCCGACCGCGCGCTGCCCGGGTGGGCGGCGGCCCGCTGCCGGGCGTGCAACTCGGCCAGGAGCAGGGCGAGTTCCTCGGGGCGGTGGTCGGCGGCCCGGGCGGCGTACGCGTCGAGCTGGCCGATCAGGTCGGCGAGTACGCCGGCCGGCCAGTGCAGGGAACGGTCGGCGAGCTCGCCGCGCACCCGGTGCAGACCGGCGGTGAGCACCGGCCCGGCGTGCACGGCGCCGTCGAGCAGCAGCTCGCGGGCGAGGTCGAGGGCGGTGTCCAGGGCGGGCGGGATGCCCGCGTCGGGCCCGGACGCGCCGCCGAGGGTGACGTCCGGGCGGCCCTCGGCGGCCCGGAAGGCCCAGACCGCGAGGGCGATCACCTCGCCGCGCCGCTCCTGCGCGGCGTCGGTGACCGCGAAGCCCAGCTCGCCGGGGACGGGGAACCGGACGGTGCAGGCGGCGAGTTCGGCGACCGGCTGCGGGTCGTCCGGGCACGCGTGGTGCAGCCGTGCCCGGTAGCCGCGCTCCAGCGTCCGGCGGGCGGCGGCCACGGCGCGGGCGCCGACGGCGGCGGTCAGCGCCTCGTCGTCCAGCTCGCCGGGGGACCAGACGGGTGCGGGGGCCGGGCGGTCGGTGGGGGCGGGGCCCTCGGACGCGGCGGCGGCGTCGGAGGCGGCCTCGGAGGTGGCGTCGGCGGCGGCGCCCTGGTGGGCGAGGACCAGCGCGATCCGGTGGCGGCACACGCCCGGGGCGCCGCAGGTGCAGCTGCCGCCGTCCAGCCCGGTGCCGGGCGGCAGCGCGACGACGTTGCCGTCCGGGCAGGTGCCGCGCAGCGTGCCGTCCGGATCGAGCACGGGCACCGGCCCGTCCCCGGCGGCGACCTCCCGGGCGGCGCGCTTGACCAGGCCGCGGTTGGCCAGCGCGGCGAGCGTCCCGGCGTCCAGGGCCAGCAGGTCGGGGCGGGTCGCGGCGGTCACCGGCCGAGCCTCTCGGCGACGAACTCGGCCAGCATCCCCGGAGTCATGGCCCCCACGTGCGCGCCGGCGTCGGCGAGCTGCCCGGCGAGCTCCCGGTCGTACGCCGGGGCCGCCTCCTCGTCCAGCGCCGCCAGGCCCAGCACGGTCGCGCCCTGCCCGGCCAGCGAACGGACGGTGCGCAGCAGCCGGTACCGGTCGCCGCCCTCGTAGAAGTCGCTGACCACCGCGAGGATCGTGCGCCGCGGGTTCTCCACCAGGCCGGCCGCGTAGTCGACCGCGCGGGCGATGTCGGTGCCGCCGCCGAGCTGGACCCGCATCAGCAGCTCCACCGGGTCCGTCACCTCGGAGGTGAGGTCCACCACCTGGGTGTCGAAGGCGAGCAGATGGGTCTTCAGCCCCGGCAGGTTCCACAGGCAGGCCGCGGTCACCGCGGAGTGGATCACCGAGCCGGCCATCGAGCCGGACTGGTCGACGACCAGGATCAGCTGCCACTGCTCCAGGTGCCGGCGGGTGCGGGAGTGGAAGTGCGGGCGCTCGATCAGGATCCGCCGCTCGGCGGGCCGGTAGCGGCCGAGGTTGGCCCGGACGGTGCGGCGGAAGTCGAAGTCCCGGGCCAGCGGGCGGCGGCTCGGCCGGGCGGAGCGGGCACCGGTGAACGCCTGGCGCAGCTCCGGGGTGAGCCGCTCCAGCAGCTGCCGGACCACCGCCGCGACGATCCGGCGGGCCTGGCCGAGCACCTGCTCGTTCATCAGGTGCTTGGTGCGCAGGACGGCGCGCAGCAGTGCCGCGCTCGGCTCGACCCGTTCCAGCACGGTCGGGTCGGTGACGATCTCCTCGATGCCGTAGTGCTCGACGGCGTCGCGCTCCAGCCGCTCGATCGTCTCGCGGGGGAAGAGGCGGTGGACGTCGTCCAGCCAGTCGACGGCGGTGACCTGGGAGGGGCCGAGTCCGGCGCTGCGGACGCCCCGGCGGTCCAGGTCCTCGTCGCGGCCGTACAGCCACTCCAGGGCGGCGTCGCGGGCGGCGCCCTCGGCGCCCGGCCTGCCGGTCCACGGCTCGGCGGGGGAGCCGAGCACCAGGCGCCAGCGCTCCAGGGCCGGGTCGGGGGCGTTCCCGGGGGCCGTCCCGGCGGCCGGGTCGGGCGGGGTCACCGGGCGGTCCGCAGGCCGTGGCGGTCGAGCAGGGCGGTCACGTTCTCCTCCAGGGCGCGGGCGGCGGCCAGGTGCACGGGGTCGGCGGTGGTGCGGAGCAGTCCGCGGGCCGAGCCGCGCAGCCCTCGGCGCTCGATCAGCCGGCGCGCGATCCGCTCCCGCTCGCGCGGCGGGAACCAGGCGAAGGCCTGGCGCAGGGCCGGCAGGGCGATCAGGAACTCGGCGCCGGTGAGCTCGGCGAGGACGGCGTCGACGGCGGCGAGCAGCGAGCCGTCGCCGGTGTCGGCGGTGACCTCCTCGCGGGCCAGGGCGAACAGGCCGCCCAGCCAGTCGCCGAGCGTGCCCGGGTCGCCCGCGGCGCGCCGGGCGGCGGAGGCGAGGCCGGGTTCGGGGCCGGGGTCGGGGTCCCCGCCGGCGGCGAGGGTGAGGCGCAGGCCGTGGGCGGCGCCGCGCAGGTCGGCGGGGGCGTGCGGATCGCGGGCGATCCGCAGGGCGAGCGCGGCGGTGTCCGCGGCGGTGACGGTGAGCAGGTCGGGCGCGTGGCGCAGGGTGTCGCGGACGGCGGCGAGGGCCGCCAGGCGGGCCGGGTCGGCGCCGGAGCGGCCGTGCGCGCCCTCGACCAGCCACAGGACGCGGGCGACCGCGCCGTCCAGGACGGCGGCCAGCAGCGGGCTGCGGGCGGCGCCGTACACCCGGTCGTGCCGCCAGAGGCCGAGCGCGGTGGCGAGGACGGCGCCGAGGGCGCCCGGGTCGGGGTGGCGGGCGAGGGTCGCGGCGAGCGTGCCGAGCAGCCGGTCGGTGAGGTCGGTGGCGCCGCACAGGACGGTGTCGAAGAGCAGGGCGGCCAGTTCGGTGTCGGTCGGCCCGGTGGTGCGGGCGCGCTCGGCGAGGACGGTGGCGGCGGCCTCGTCGAGGGTGGCGCCGTACGCGCCCGCCTCGATCAGGGCCGCGTCCCGGCCGGCCTCCGGTCCGGCTTCCCAGCGTTCGGTGGTCACCGGGTCGGCGCCGTGCGCGGGCCCGGCGGTGCGGTGGCGGCCGGGCACGCCGAGCAGGCGCAGCCGGTGCAGGGTCCGGCTCGCCGTCAGACCCTCCTCGGTGGTGAGGTCGCAGGTCAGCGGGCGGCTGCTGGCGGCGCCGATGGCGGCGAGCCGGGCGGCGGCGTCGTGCACCAGCGGCGGGGCCGGGGTGTCGGGGTGCAGCCGCCCGGTGCGGGCGCCGCCGCACGCGGCGACCATCTCGACCACCACCGGGTGGCTGCCGGGCGCCAGCGGGGCGCGCTCGGACCAGGGCAGCGGCTGGGTCAGGTCGTCCTTGACCAGCGCGCCGGCCAGGCCGTCGAGCACGTCGGTACGGGCCGGCACGGGGTGGCCGCGCAGCGCGGCGAGGCCGCCGGTGAGCGCGGCGGCGGCGACCAGGTCGGCGGTGGAGACCGGGTGGCGGCGGGCGCGCAGCCGGGTGACCACGGACTGCCGCAGGTGGTCGGCGGCGGCCTCGGGGCCGTCCTCCCAGAGCCGCTGGTAGTAGGCGGGCGAGGGCATGCCCGACTGGTAGCCGGCGAAGGCGTCGAGCTGCCGGAACGAGTACGGCACCAGGTAGCTGCCGGAGACGGCGCCGGGCGGCGGCACGGGCAGCGCGGGCCGGCCGGGGGTCGGGGCCGGGCGTGCGGCGAGGGCCCGCAGGGCGGGGGTGTGGAAGCCGCCGGTGACCACCAGCACGGTCGCGGCCCCGGCCCCGGCCCCGGCCCCGGCCCCGGCCTCCGCCTCCGCCTCGGCCTCCGCGAGGACGGCGCGGACCCAGTCCGCCATGTACGCCTCGCGGGCCCGGTCGCCCTCGTCCGCCTCGGACTCGCCGCGGACCAGGTCGAAGTAGGCGTCCAGGCGCTCGGCGAGCCCGTCCGCCGGGGCGACCTCGAACAGGCCGTCCCACAGCGCGTCCACCGAGCCGGTGCCGAACCGCTCGCACAGCCGGGCGGTCGCCTCGGCGTACCGGGCCTCCGCGTCGGCGTACCGGTTGGCGCGCAGCTCGAACGCGGGGTGCCAGGACGGCAGGTCGACGAAGAGCACCTCGGCGCCGACCGACCGCCCCTCCCGCAGCGCCACCCACTCCGGCGAGTAGTCGCACAGCGGCGCCCAGGTCGTCGCGGTGCGCTCGGCGTCGCGGTAGTGGCTGAACACGGCGATCGGCAGCTCGTGGCCGAGGGCCAGCTCGTCCAGCCGCCCGTTGAGGTCGGCCGGGCCCTCGACCAGCACGTACCCGGGCCGCAACCGGCGGACGGTCTCCGCCACCAGGCGGGCGCAGGCGGGGGAGTGGTGGCGGACCCCGAGGAAGACCGCGGGCATCAGCCGGCCAGCAGGTGGCGGGCGTCGTGCACGGCCCGCCAGTGCGGGCCGCGCCGCCGCGCGACCCGCTGCTCCAGGTAGCGGCGCAGCCGGGCCAGGTCCTCCGGGCTGTCCTTGGCGGCGGTGCCGGCCAGGCTGGCGACCAGGTCGGCCGCGTTGCCGGCCTCGCCGCGCAGGTACCAGCCGCGCAGCCCGACCGCGTGGGCGACCGAGACCGCCTCGGCGGTGCTCAGCACCGCGGACGGGCGGTCGCCGCCCTCGCCGGCCCGCAGCTCGCGGAAGGTGGTGACCAGCACCTCCAGCAGGTCCCGGTCGGGCGCCGCGGTCACCCCCGAGCGGCGCAGCAGGTGCCCGGACTCGGCCTCGACCAGGGCGAGTTCGGTGCCCAGGTCGGGGATCGGGAAGACCGTCTCGAAGTTGAACCGGCGCTTGAGCGCCGCGCTCATCTCGTTCACCCCGCGGTCGCGGGTGTTGGCGGTGGCGATCACGTTGAAGCCCTGCTTGGCGAAGACCATGCCCTCCGGCCCCTCCAGCTCGGGGATGGCGACCACCCGCTCGGAGAGCAGGGACAGCAGCGAGTCCTGCACCTCCAGCGGGCAGCGGGTGATCTCCTCGAACCGGACCAGCCGGCCCTCGGCCATGCCGCGCAGCATCGGCGCGGGCACCAGCGAGCGGGGGGAGGGGCCCTCGGAGACCAGCAGGGCGTAGTTCCACGAGTACTTGATCTGGTCCTCGGTGGTCGCCGCGCCGCCCTGCACGGTCAGCCGGGAGGTGCCGCTGACCGCCGCCGCGATCAGCTCCGACAGCAGCGACTTGGCGGTGCCGGGCTCACCGACCAGCAGCAGGCCGCGGTTGGTGGCCAGCGTCACCAGGGCGCGCTCGACCAGCGCCGGATCGCCGACGAACTTGCGGGCGACGCCGGCCGCCTCGTCGCCGACGATGAACCGGCGGGCCGCGCGCAGGCTCAACTCCCAGCCCGGCGGCCGGTGGTCGCGGTCCTCGGCGCGCAGCGCCGCCAGCTCCTCGGCGTACCGGACCTCGGCGGGCGGCCGCTGGAGCTGCTCCTCGGCGGTGGTGGTCATGGCGTCCTTCCCCGGGTGGTCGGCGGTGAGGTGGCGAGGGGTCACAGCGTGGTCAGCTCGGTGAGGTCGGCGATCACCTCGGAGGCGATCACCGGGTCGAGCTCGGCGAAGGTCGGGAACGTCCGGCCGTGGACCCAGTAGTCGCCCGGGTGGCTGTCGATCCACACCGTCTCCACGCGCTGCTCGGGATAGACGTCGTGCACGCCGACCGCGATGCCGTGCTCCGGGGCGAGCACCACGTAGCGGTCGGGCCCGACCCGGCGGGACAGCCAGCGCTCCACGCCCGCGTCCTGCGGCTCGCCGCGCTGCCAGCCGCGCCGCTCCAGGCCGACCAGCCGGCCGGTGGGCAGCACCGGGCCGTTCTCGAAGCGGGCCAGCCGGTGGCCCGCCAGCTCCTCCTCGGTCAGCGCGAACACCGGGCGGCCGAGCTGACGGAACGGCTGCAGGATCTCGTAGTCGGCGAACAGCTCCGACCAGGCGGCGAGGTCCCCGCCGAGCAGCAGCGGGTGGGCCAGCCGGACGGTGGCCCCGGCGGGCAGCGCGAACACCTCGTCCCGGACGTCCGCCAGGGTGCGGTCCTCGGCGACCCGGAACGCCGTCGCCGTGCCGTCCGCCTCGGCCAGCCACACCAGGCGGCGCACCAGGTGCCACAGCAGCGGATGCCCGACGAAGAGCTGCGCGAACTCCTCGGCCGTCCACGACCGCCCGGAGACCATCGCGTCCTCCAGGCGGCGGATCTGGTCCCCCGCCACCGTGCGGACGTCCTTCTTCAGCGCGGCGAAGCGCTTGCGCTCGGCCGGCGCCAGCTCGGCGTCGTCCCGCGCCCCCGGCGCCGGCAGGTCCTTGCGGCGGGCGCCGTCGCCGTCCAGCACGTACGGCTTGAGCTGCTCGTCGAAGCCCACCGTGAACGTCCGGGTCCCGTAGTCGACGACGGTGGTCCCCTCGGCGTCCAGCCCGAAGTCCGGCACCAGGCGGTCGGACAGCTGCTCCCCGGACAGGCCCAGCCCGGCCGCCACCTCGGCGATCTTCTCCTGCGCCCGCGCCTTGAGCGCCTTGAACTTCACCCGCTGCGCGATGCCGTGCAGGTGCAGCAGGGCGACGTCGCTGCCGATCCCGGCCAGCACCTCCAGGCCGTCCACCGCGCGGTGGTGCGCCCCCTCGCCCGGCCAGGCCCGGAGCACCGGCGTCAGCCGGCGGACCGTCTCGTCGTCGCCCAGCCGGCCGAGCGCGTGCAGCGCCCACCCGTCCTGGGACGGCATGCCGGCCAGCCGCCACTGCTCGAACACCGCCCAGCCGAACTCCGTCAACGACCGCGGCTCGCACACCTCGGCCACCTGGTCCAGGCCCGGGTAGAACGAACCCGCCTTCGACAGCGCGAGCATGGTGAGCACGTGCCGCACCGCCTCGGCGGGCAGCGCGCCCCCGCCGCCGCGCACCAGCAGCTGCGGCAGCATCATTGGCTCCGCCCAGTCGCCGGGGCGGGGCAGCTTCGCCGGCAGCACGTTGACCAGCGGATCGGCCGACAGCAGCGCGCCCACCGCCTCCTGCGCCTGCGGCCCGTACTCGCCGGCCACCGCGCCCACCGCCGCGGCGCCCTGCTCCGCGCCGATCAGCCGCAGGGCCTGCTCGGCGGCGCGCCGGGCCGTCCCGGCCTTGCCCACAGCGGCGGGCACCAGCAGCCGGGCCGCGTCCAACCCGTGCCGGGCGAACCACGAACGGGCGGTGTCCCCGGCCGACTTGAGGCGCAGCAGCCAGTCCGCCATGGTCGCGGCCACCCCGGCGTCCAGGTACGGCAGGAGCAGGGCGCCGTACGCGGCCGGGTTCTGCAGCGCGGCGGCCCGCATCGGCTCCAGCGCGTCCGGTCCGAAGCGGGCGGCGACCCGGCGCAGCGCGCCGGTGGCGTCCCAGAGGTAGTCGTCGCCGCACCACCGCGAGATCAGCGGCCGGCCCAACTCCTCGTCGCCGTAGGCGAACAGCGCCAGTTCCTCGTGCGCGTTGGAGCGGAGGCGCCCGGTCGGGGCCTGCAGCCTGCGGGCGGTGCGCTCCCAGTCGCCGTCCGACCAGCGCGCGTACCAGGACTCGGAGGCCGCCCAGGCCTCCCGCTCACCCGGCAGCCAGCGCAGCTCCGTCCGCTCCGGCCGCGGCGGCACGGTGAGGCCGGTCAGCACGCGGGGCCTGGCGGTGGAGCGCGGCCGGGTCCACGGCGGGCTGGTGAACAGCTCGGGCAGCGACTCGGCCGGGACGTCCGGCACCCGGTCGCCCGGATCGGTGAGCGGCTCGACCACGGCCGCCTGCTCCGGCGTCAGCTCCGCCAGCAGCTCCAGCGCGGCCGCGCGGTGGGCGGCGGCGTGCGGGGCGAGGAACTGGCGGGCGAGCCGCCGCGCGGCCGGATCGGCGGGCGCCGCCGCGGCCTCCGCGAGGAGGCGCAGCGCACGCCGGGGGAAGCGGCGCATGGCCGCCATCAGGGCTCCCCGGGCCGCCTTGCCGTTCCCCTGGTGGGCCAGCAGCCCCCGGAAGCCCTCGTCGGAGGGCAGCTCGGCTATCGCCTCCAGCAGCTGCTTCTGCTGGTCGCTGTAGAGGTAGTTGTGGGCCAGGGCCCGCAGCAGCAGCGGTGCGGCGCCGCCCCGGAGGCCCTCCGCCATGGTCGCGACGGTCGCGGCGGACCAGCCGTTCCAGCCCAGGTCCGGCAGTTGGGGGAGCTTCTCCAGCGGCGCGGCCGAGGAGAGCGAGCACAGCAGCAGCGACCACTCGGCCGAGCCCAGCCGCGCGGCCGAGGTCACGCACTGCTCGGCCCAGCCGGACTCGGACGGCACCAGGTACGCCGCCACCACCAGGTGGGACAGGTCGCTCCGGCACCCGGCCAGCGCCTCGACCACCGCGCGGTGGGTCTCCTCGTCGCAGGCCGCCAGCAGCGAGCGCACGCGGTCCGCGGCGGGGCGGTGCGTCGCGATCGCCCGGGCGGACGAGCGCCGGACGCGCGGGTTGGCGGGGCGTCCGCCGTTCCAGTCGGTCTCGACCGCCACCGTGAGCAGCTCGACGGTGGCCCTGGCCGCGAACGGCAGGCCGAACTCCGCCACCCAGGCGTCCACCGCCGTCCGGACCTTGTTCTCGGCGGGGACCGCGAACGCCGCGGCCAGCACCGCCGCACCGAGCGGGCTCCGGCTGCCGGACCGGTGCGCGCGGGCGGCCGCCACCAGGTCGGCGGTGCTCCGGTTCGAGCCGAGCGCCTGCTCCAGCCAGGCGTCCAGCCGCCCCAACGCGGCGTGGTACTCGTTCACCGCGTCCTTCACCGGCGCGGTCGGCGGCCGGGGCACGCCGCCCCGGCGGGGGATCAGCACCCGCCGCCAGGCCTCCGGAAGGACGAAGGCGTCCTCGTCGACCGGGACGTCCGGCGGCTCGGTCGCGGTCGCGGTCGTGCTCTGCGCGGTCGGCAGCGGCTCGGCCACGGTCGCGCTCCCGGCCGTCGGCGCCGCCGCGACCGGCCGCGGGGCGGCGGCCGCGCCGGCCCCGGTCTCCCGGTAGCCCTTGCGCTCCTTCTCGGCGACCGTCCTGGCGAAGTGCGCCCGCGCCGCCTCCACGGTCGGGAACTCCTTGCTCTGCTCCCGCCCGCCGGTGCCCGTCCGCCCGTACCGCACGGTCACCACGGCACCGTCGACCGCGGCCTCCCAGAACTTGTCCGAGCCACCCTCGACGAACTCCCAGCGCCGCACGCCCCGCCCCTCTCCACACCCGCCTGATCAGGTGAGGAACAGTACCGACCCCCACCGACACCCCGACCGGCGGACCTCCCGCCCCCCTGTCGGGTGATCGGCACGGGGCGGGTCGCAAGCCTGTTCCGCCGCTCACCCGAAGGTGTGATCCGGGTACGAAGGACATGGTGGCGCGGCTACGATCGACGCGGGCCTGGTCAGCGGCACCGTTCCCCCGACCCGTCGCTGGACCCCTCCCGCACCGACCGTGGCGACCTGACGGAGGGGCAGTGCGCCGGACTTCCGCCGACCTGCCAGTCCCTCGGCGTCATGCCGTAGGCGGCGCGGAAGGCGCGGCTGAAGTGGCTGGAGTTGGCGAAGCCCCAGCGGCGGGCGATCCCCGCCACCCCGAGTTCCGCGGCCACCGGGCGGAGGAGGTCCCGGCTGCACCGCTCCAGCCGCTGGGTCCGGATCCACCCGCCGACCGTGGTGCCCTCCAGGTGGAAGAGCTTGTGGAGGAAGCGGACCGACATGAAGTTCGCCTCGGCGATCGTGGACGGCGACAGGTCCGGATCGCGGAGGTTGCGCAGGATGTGCTCCTTGACCCGCTCCAGCGAGGCCGCGCTCCGCGAGGCCTGCGGCCGGGAGCGCCCCGACCGGTCGTCGACCAGCAGCGCCAGCAGGTCGAGCGCGGTGGCCGCGGCCCGGCGGCCGACGGCGTCGTCCAGCGCCTGCGCCTCGCGCGCCATCCGCGCGAAGTAGGTCGCCACCAGTGCGGCACTGCCCTCGGTCGCGCTGAACGGCGTCGCGGTGAGCGCCCTCAGGTCCCGTTCCGGGACGTCCAGCTCGGCGCGCGGGAAGTGGAAGGACGTGAAGGCGAACCGCTCCTCGATCCCCTTCCGGAAGACCCGGGAGGTGTCGGTGAGGGAGAACTCGCCCGGCCGGATGACCGACTCCCGGCCGTCCTGCTCCTTGAGCGCGGTGCCGCGCTCCTGGAGGCTGAGGATCAGCGACGGCGGGCCGCCGTCGGCGATCATGCGCCGGCTGCGCGTCACCACCTGGGGCCCCGCCTGGACCCTCGATATCCGCACCGGGCCGAGCTGGTGGCCGACGATCGCCCCGGGCGTCGGCACCTCCTCCAGGAGTTCCACTCTCATCGGCACGAACGCGTGGGCCAGCGCCTCGTGCCAGGTCTCCGCCCGGTCGGAGGCGGACAGTCGCGCGGTGGAGAGAGATGCGGGCACCGGGTTCCTCTCGGGTCGGCCGGCCGCCGGTGGTCCCGTCCACCGCCGTGCCGTCCGGACCACCATGGCAGCGGGCCCGGTGCGGGGCATCGCGTGAACCTACTAGATCGGGGGCGGCCCTCACTTGACGGCCGCGCCGGTGGCGGTGCCGGTGACGTGGCGCTGGGCGAGGACGAGCAGGACGGCGGCGGGCAGGGACGCCAGGACGCCGGTGGCCATCACGGCGTTCCAGTGGTCGGTGTGGGCGCCCAGGTACTGGTAGACGCCCAGGGTGACCGGCCGGACGGTGTCCGTGGTGGTCAGGGTGAGGGCGAAGAGGAAGTCGCTCCAGGCGAAGAGGAAGGCGAAGACGCCGGCCGTGATCAGCGCGTTCCGGCTCAACGGCAGCACCACGGAACGGAAGACGCGCAGCCGGCCCGCGCCGTCGACCCGCGCGGCCTCGATGATCTCCTCGGGGATGCCCCGCATGAACGCGTGCAGGACGACGATCGAGAAGGGGACGCCGGCGGTGGAGTCGGCGAGGACCAGCCCGAGGCGGGAGTTCAGCAGCCCCAGGTCGTTGTAGGCGCCGAAGAGCGCGTTGGCCACCACGATGCCGGGCACGGCCTGGGTGGCCAGGACACCGAGGAGCAGGACCCTGGTGCCGCGCAGCCGGAACCGGGCCAGCGCGTGGGCCGCCGGTGCGGCGAGCGTCAGGCTGAGCAGCGCGCTGCCGAGGGCCACCACGAGGCTGGTGAGGAGGTTGGGCCCCTGGTCGCGCAGCGCGGCGGCGTACCCGCCGAGGTCGGGGTGGAACGGGAACCACTCCCCGCGCAGGGTGTTGCCGGCCGGCTGGAGGGAGGCGTTCACCATCCAGTAGACGGGGAACAGCATCACCGCGAGCAGGACGATCCCGACGAGGGTGGACAGCCGGCCGCCGCGGCCGGGTGGGCGATTCACGGGATCACCTCGGTTCGGGTACGTCGGTCGGCGCGCAGGTGGAGGACGGCGAACAGCAGCGAGAGGACGATGAGCAGGTTGCCCGCCGCGGCGCCGCGCCCGAAGTCGAACTGCCGGAAGGACAGTTCGTAGGCCCGGGTGGCCAGGGTCTCGGTGGCGCCGGCCGGCCCCCCGCCCGTGACCACCAGGATGACGTCCAGCACCTTGACGGTGTAGACGACGCCCAGCACGAGCACCACCCGCACCGCCGGCCGCAGCAGCGGCCAGGTGATGTGGCGGAACGCGGCCGCCGGGCCGGCGCCGTCCAGTGCCGCCGCCTCGTACAGGTACGGGGGGATGTCCCGCAGGGCGCCGTACAGGATCGCGGTGTTGAAGGGGACGCCGACCCAGACGTTGACCAGGACCACCGACAGCAGCGCCGGGGAGGTGCCGGTGAGCCAGGGAACCCCGGACGACGTGAGGTGGAGGCCGCGCAGCACCGCGTTGACCACCCCGGTGTCGGGGTCGAGCATCCACTTCCAGATGGTCCCGGTGGCGACCAGCGGCAGCAGCCACGGCACCAGCAGGAGCGCGCGCAGCACGCCGCCGAGCGGGAACCGCCGCCGGAAGAACAGGGCGAGGGCCAGGCCGAGGACGAACTGCCCCAGGACGGAGCCGGCCGTGAACAGGGCCGTGGTCAGCACGGTCCGGGGGAAGTCGGCGGAGGAGACGAGCGCCGCGTAGTTCCGCAGGCCCACGAACGGGGCGTCACCGGTGTAGAAGGTCGTGACGGTGTACTGCTGGAAGCCCATCACGGCGTTGTCGACGATCGGGCAGCCGAAGAACAGCAGCAGGTACGCCGCGGCGGGCGCGAGGAACAGCCACCGGGTCCAGCCCTCCCCGCGCCGGAGCGGCGCGGGGTCAGTGGCCCGTGGCGATCTGCTGCGCATGGCTGAGGGCTTCCTCCGGTGTCTGTTCACCCGTCAGCGCGGACTGGATCGCGGTGTAGATCCCGGTCGCGGCCCGGGGCCACTCGACGCCGAGCTCGCCGGTACGGGCGCGCGCCACCGTGACGCTCCGGGCGAAGGCGGCCGTCGACGGGTCCTCCTCGGCCTGCTGGGCGGCCACCGCGGTGCGGGAGGGCACGGTGTGGTGGTCCCGGGCCACGGTGCGCATGCTGGCGGGGGAGTTCAGGCAGGCGAGGACCTGGGCGGCCTTCTGCTGCCGGGCCTTGGAGGGGTTCTGCGGGACGGTCCACACCTCGCCGCCGAGCGGGGTGACCGGGGTCTGCCCGAGCCGGGGGACGGGGACGGGGGCCACGCCCCAGTGCAGGTTCGCGTCCTGCTCCAGGGCCGGGATGCGCCACGGCCCGTTGATCATCATGGCCGTCCGTCCGGCGACGAACTGGTCGTGGACGTCGGCCTGGGTCCAGTTCAGCACCGACTTCGCCATGGATCCGCTCTTCACCAGGTCGACCCAGAGCTGGAGCGCCTGCGCCGCCTGGGGGGTGTCCAACTGCCGTTCGTCACCGCCGTTGGACCACAGGAAGGGCAGGAACTGCCAGGTGCCCTCGAAGGTGGCGTTGGCGTCGACGGCCATGCCGTAGCGCCCGGGCCGGGTCAACGCGGCCGCGGCCGCCTTCAGTTCGTCCCAGGTCCGCGGGACGGCGACGCCGGCCTCGGCGAGCATGTCCTTGTTGTAGACCAGGGCGACGGTGCTGACGTTGGGGGCCAGGCCGTACACCTTGCCCTGGTAGCTGCCCGCGGACAGGATGCCCGGGGCGAAGCCGTCGGCGTCGACGCCGTAGTCCTCCAGCGGGGTCAGCGCGCCGGTCCGGGCGATCTGCTGCAGGTCGGGGTTGTCGAGCATCAGCAGGTCGGGGAGGGTCCGCGAGGACGCCTGTTGCAGGACCTTGGGGACCAGGGACGCCCCCGGGACGCTCGTCTGCTCGACCCGCACCCCGACCGTGCGGCCGCACGCGGTGAGCAGGTCGCCCCACTGGGCGTGCTCGGCCTGGTCGGTGTAGTAGTCGAGCGCGGTGATGGAGGTGACCTCGCCCCCGGCCGGCCCGGGCCCGGTGCCGTGACCGCACCCGGTGGCGGCCGGCGCCAGGAGCAGGAGCCCGGGCAGGAGGGCGGCGATCCGCCGGGCCGACGATCCGGCCGGTGAGGTCATGCTGGTGCCTTCGTCGGGTGTTCGGGGGTCGGGGTCCGTCGGACGCTTCCGTTCGAACGCATATTAAACACCCCCCGGAGTACCCGTGGTGTGCGCGGTGGCCTCCCGGATCATCGCCACCACGGCTTCGGGCCGCGCCAGCGGGGCGGCGTGCGAGGCGTCCAGCACGTACTCGGTGGCCGCCATGCGCTGGGCCATGAAGCGCTGGGCGGCGGGGTTGAGCATCCGGTCGGCGGTCGCGATGGCGTACCAGGACGGCTTGTCCGCCCAGGCGGGTAAGGCCGAGCGGTCGGTCAGCGCGCCGCAGGCGACCGGGCGTTGGGCCGCGGCCAGCGCCTGCCCGGCCGTGGGTGACAGGTCGTCGGCGTACAGCTGCCGGAACCGCTCCGCGCGGATGGACACCTCGCTGTCGGGGCCGGCGGGGAGGACGGTGGTGGCGGCGGCGTCGGCCAGCGGGGAGGGGGCGAAGCGGTTGGTGATGTCCAGCACGCACTCGCCGGCGTCGAGGCCGAACCCGGCGACGTAGCACAGGGCCACCACCTGGTCGGCGTCGTCGGTCGGCTGGGTGATCACCGCGCCGCCGTAGCCGTGGCCGACCAGGACCACGGGGGTGGCGAGCGCGCGCACCAGGCTCCGGAGGCACGCGGCGTCGTGCGCCAGGCCGCGCAGCGGGTTCGCGGGGGCGTGCACCGTCAGACCGGCGGCGCGCAGCGGGCCGACGACCCCGGACCAGGACGAGGCGTCGGTGAACGCCCCGTGGACCAGGACGACGGTCGGCGGGACGGGGGTGGGTCTGGGCATGCCGGTGGCCTTCGACTGGGCGGCGGAGTGGGGCAGGGCGAGGAGAACGGACCTGGGGCCCAGCCAAGCGGGTCCGGCCGGGTCGGGGCATCGCGTGAACGTACCAAGCCGGCGCGCTCAGGCCCCGGAGAGGTCGGGAACCTCCGGGAGGGTGGCGACCAGGTTGGCGAGCTGGACCCGGGAGCCGATCGACAGCTTGCGGAACACGGACGTCAGATGGGTGTTGACGGTGTGCGGGGACACCACGAGCACGTCGGCGGCCGAGCGGTTGGTGTGGCCCTGGGCGATGAGGCGGGCGACCTTCTCCTCCGAGGCGGTGAGGGCGCCCCAGCCCTGGACGGGCCGCCGTACGGTGGCCGCCCGGCGGCTCTCGCCTCCGGCACCTTCCAGGGCGCGTTGGACGTGGGCCGCCGCGGCGTGGGCGCCCGACTCGGCGAAGGTGTCCCGCGCGAGCGCCAGCGCGGCCACCGCCGGGCTCCGCCGCCCCGCGGCCAGCAGGGCCAGGCCGAGATCGGCGTGGGCGGCGGCCCGGGTCAGCGGGCGGGGGCTCGCGCCGAGCAGGTCCACGGCGTGTGCCAGCACGGCGGGGTCGTTCCGGACGAGCCCGCGGGCCTGCACCGCGATGCCGGCGGCGGTCGGCACGGCGGGGTTGCGCCCGGCGTGGGCCTCGGCCTGCGCGGCCAGGTCCTCGGCGAGCTCGCGCTCCCCGGCGCGCAGGGCCATGCGGACCGCGGCGTCGACCCAGTCGCGCAGCAGCCGCCAGCGCAGGAAGGGCCCCTGCTGCTGGACCCGGCGGATCCGGTCGACGGCGAGGGCGACGTCCCCGTCGGCCTCGGCATGGACGGCCTCCAGGAAGGACACCGCGGCCGTGTTGCCCGCGTTCGGTTTGACGGCCAGGTGCTCCCGGGCGGCGAGCAGGTGCTCCCGGGCCGCGTTCCGGTGGCCGCGCAGCAGGGCGATCCGGGAGCGGATCACCCGCCCGTTCAGCTGCTGGACGGGCACCCGCACCTCGTCCTCCAGGCGTTCCATGGTCACGAAGTCGGCCTCGGCGTCGTCGAGTCGGCCGAGCCCCAGGTCGTGCTGGCCCTGGGCCCACAGCAGCATGGCCTGACGCACCGCACCGCCCCCCTCCGCCGCCCGCAGGAGCAGGCGCTCGGCGGAGGCGAAGTCGTCCACGTGCACGTGCGCGACGACCTCCTCGGGGAGGAAGGCGGAGTCGATGGTGCTGAGCGCGGCGAAGCGCTGCAGCGCGACCGCGTTCTCCCCCGCGTTCAGCGCGATCTCGCCCAGGCCGGACAGGGCCAGCACGTGGGCCTCCCGGTCGCCGATCGCGGTGGCGGTCCGCAGCGCCGTCTCGCCGGCCTCCCGAGCCACGCCCAGGTCACGGCCGCGGGACAGCGCCAGGGCGCGCAGGGCGGCCAGCCGGGCGCATATCTCCGGGGCGGAGCCGCCGGCGGCGAGCGCGGCCTCGGCCCGGCGGCGCAGTTCCTCGGCGAGGTCCATGGTCCACAGCGCCCCTCCCAGGGCGGACTGGAGCCGGCCGAAGGTCTCCAGCGGCGGCCGGTCGGCCAGCAGCCGGTCGCCGGTCTCCAGCGCCTCGCGGTTGCGGCCGGCCCGGGCCAGGCAGAGGATCGTCTGCTCGCCCACCTCGAACTTCAACTGCCCTGACGACGGCACCAGTTCGAGGGCGCGCAGCATCAGGTCGGCCGCCGGGCCGGGGGTCACCGCCAGCACGTCGTCGGCCGCGCGCCGCAGCAGCGCCACGGCCTCCTCGTCCCCGGGCACGGCGCCCCGGAGGATGTGCGGCACCGCGTCGATCGGCTGCCGGCCGGCGGTGACCAGGCGGCGGGCGGCCGCGCGGTGCAGGGCCTTGCGGGCCGAGGGCGGGATGTCGGCGTAGACCGCCTGGCGCAGCAGGTCGTGCCGGAAGACCAGGTGGTCGCCGTCGTCGTCCAGGAGTCCGGCGCACACCGCCTCCTCGAGTGCCGGGAGCAGGGCGGCGGCCGGTTGGTCGCAGAGCGCGGCGGCGTCCTCGAAGTCGAACCGGCGGCCCAGCACCGCGCCCATCTGCAGGAAGCGCAGCGTGCCGGGCCGCAGGGACCGGAGCCTGCCGCGTACGCCCACCACCAGCCGGGAGGGCACCACGTCCCGTGGGACGTCGGTGCTGCGCAGTCCGGCCAGCATCTCGACCGCCAGGAACGGGTTCCCGCCGGCGCCGTCGAGCAGGTCCCGGACCCATGCGTCGACCGCCGGTCCGAGCGTGTCGTCGGCCAGTTGGCCGATGGCCGCGCCGGACAGCGGGCCCAGGGCCACCGTGACCGTCGCGAGGTTGCCGGCGGCGGCCGCCACGATCTCCTCGGCCGGGCCGGCGGGCTCCCGGCGTCCGGTCAGCAGCCACAGGACCGGCGAGGTCCGCAGCCGGGTCGGCAGCTGCTGCAGGGCGAACCGGCTCAGTGCGTCGGCCCACTGCACGTCGTCCAGCCCGATCAGCACCGGCGCGTCGGTGGCCCTGGCCTCGATCGCCTCCGCCAGGCGCTCCACCAGCCAGATCCGCTGGTCGTGGTTGCGGGCGAGATCGGCGAGGTCGTCGCCGGAGAGCAGCGGCCGGTCGCCGTGCAGGACGCTGGCCGCCAGCGAGGAGAGCGGGACGATGTGGTGCAGCTCCTCGGCCTTGCCGAGGCCCACGGAGAACCCCGCCGCGGCGGCCCGGGCGGCGGCCTCGGCGAGCAGGGTGGTCTTGCCGATGCCCGGTTCCCCCTGGATCAGGGCCAGTCCGCCGCTCCCGGTGTCGGCCACCGAGCCGATCAGGGCCTGGAGCCGTGCGAGTTCGGCCTCCCGGCCGCGCAGACCGCGATGGGACAGCGGACCGCCTGACCCTGCCATGTCGAGCTACTTCCCGTCCGCCCACTCCGGCCGGAGTCGTTCGGTTCCGGCCGTGCCACTGTTCCCGGCTTCCCGAGGGTACAAGGCAGGCGGCGGGGATGTTCCGCCGGTGCACGGTGATGTGACGGTCCGTGCACCGCTGAGCGGGGGCACGGGGGCGGCAGGGGGTCCTTCCGGCCGGGCCGGTCGGCGGGGACCGGTGGGTTCAGGGGGCCTCGCCGGCCGTCGAAGCGCGGCCTCCGGTTGTTTCAACTCCTGGGTTCTTCAGGCGAGTTGGCTGCCTTCGAGGGCGCGGGTGCGGCCTGCCCCGAGGGGTGCGCGGCAGGCGGGGCGGGCACCGTCCGGGGTGGGCGGAGCCGCCGGATCCCCGGTTTGTTGAAGGTTTGTCCATCTCGTTCCGCTCCTTGTAGGAAGGACGCCGGGGTCTGTCGAGCGAGGAGGCCCCCGCATCCGCACAGAACCACTTCCAACCGGTCGGAGACTCCCGTGAGCCAGTCGGGTCCCTCACCCATGCCCGAAACTCCCGCGACAGAAGCCGATGTCCCCGGGCACCGGCTCGACCGAGCCGCCCGCGAGGGTGGCGAGGGCTGCATCGACATCCTCTCCCCGCCGCCCGGGACCGATTCCGAGGACTGCCTCCACATCGCCCTGCACGTCCACGGCGCGGCCTCCGTCCGGCGCGGCGGGGCCAGCACGGTCCTGGCCCCGGGGGACCTGGTGATCAGCGCCACCCCGCACCCGGCGGGCCTGCTGCAGGACTCCGAGTGCCGGATGCTCCGCTTCCGCGTCCCCTGCTTCTACCTGGGCGTGCGCCAGGGCGACGTCCGGCGGGCGGGCGGGCTGCTGGCGCGGGGGAGCGAGGGGATCGGCTCGCTCGCCTCCCAGTTCCTCCGCACCCTGGCGGCTCAGGAGCGGGCCCACCGGGCCCGGCCGGGCAACCACCTCGCGCGCGGCGCCTCCGACATCGTCGCCGTCCTGGTGGGCGAGCTGCTCGACCGGGAGGACCCGGAACACCCGGGCGGTGCGGCCGAGTTGCTGGCCCGGATCCGCGTCCACATCGAGGAGAACCTCGCCGACCCGGACCTCTCGCCCGGCTCGATCGCCCGAGCGCAGCACATCTCGGTGCGCTATCTCCACAAGCTCTTCCAGCAGGACGGCATGACCGTGGGCCAGTGGGTCCGAAGGCGCCGACTGGACGCCTGCCGCCGGGAGTTGGGGCGCCCGTCCCGGCGGCAGACCAGCGTCTCCGCGGTCGCGCACCGCTGGGGCTTCGTCAGCCACTCCCACTTCAGCCGGGCGTTCCGGGACGCATTCGGGGTCTCGCCCCGCGAGTGGCAGGCCTACGCCACCCGGGCCGAGGGGCGCGATCCGGCGTCCTGATTCCCCGGCCGGCGCCGTCCGAACAGGCTGCCGCAGCCGCCCCACACGGCGCCGCACCGCCCGTCCTGGTGAGGACGGGCGGTGCGGCGCCGGTGGGTTGACGTCAGCGGTCGGTGTGGACCTCCGCGACGTAGCCGCCCGGGAACCGGACCACGGCGCTCTCCCGGCCGCCCGCGCGGACCGGCCCCGACAGCACGGTGGCGCCGGCCGCCTTCGCCCGCTCCAGGGTGGCGCCGAGGTCCGGCACGCCGTAGCCGGTGGTCTCCAGGCCGAACGGGTGCGGCAGGTGGCCGTCCGTCACCGCGACGGTGGTGGCGCCGAAGCCGGAGGTGAGCCGGATCAGCCGGTACGTCGTCCCGGGCAGGCCGATGGCGGCGCCGTCGGCCCGCCGGTCGTCGGAGACGACGCGGCCCTGGGTGAAGGCGAGATAGCTGTCCAGGAAGGCGCCGACGGAGTCCGGCGACAGGTAGAGCCGGTTCTCCGGCACGCTCGCCGGGGCGGGGTAGGACGGCGCGGTGGTGTGGACGTACAGCTGGGCGTTGACCCCGCCGGGGAACTGGACGACGGCGTCCCGGCCGATCGGGTCGGTGAACGGCGCCACGGTCACGGCGGCGCCGTCGGCGCGGGCGGCCCGGACCGCCTGGTCGAGGTCGGTCACCAGCCAGCCGGTGCGCTCGGTGCCGAACGGGTACGGGACGGGCGTGGTGTAGTCGAACACCGACAGCGTGCCGACCGGGGACACGATCAGCTCGGAGAGCGTCCGGCTGGGCGCCGGGGTCACCTGGGTGGAGACCGGGCCGATCGTGGTGCCACCGAAGGTGGACGTCCAACTGGCCACGAAGGCCTGCTCGGTGCCCGGCGCGACGTACACGTGGGTGGTGTCGTACTGCGGGCCGACGGCGAAGTGCTGGTGCCGGCCCGGCTTCGCCGAACCGCTCGGGGTGGCCGAGGCGGTGGGGACCGCGGTCAGCGCGGCGACCGCCGCCACCCACGGGACCACGCGCCGGACGAGTCGAAGCTTCACGGGTGACCTCCTGGTCATGGTGCGCGCCCGGCGCCCGCTCGAACGGGCGCCGGGCGCGGGCGGGTGGCCGGTGCCGCCGCTGTCCGAACCAGGGGCGACGGCGGCACCGACGAGGGGACGGACGGCCGCGGTCGGGGGAGGCGCGGCCGCCCGGGTCACTTCGCGAGGAAGGCGAGCAGCGCGGTGTTGACCTCCTCGGCGTGGGTCCAGAGCAGGCCGTGCGGGGCGCCCTCGATCTCCACGTACTCGGCGGAGGGCAGTGCGCGGTGGAAGGGGCGGGCGGTGTTCTCCACGGGCAGGATGCGGTCGCCGGTGCCGTGCAGGATGAGGGTGGGGACGTCGATGCGGGGGATGTCGGCGCGGAAGTCGGTGTACCAGGTGGTCGGGGCGGCCGAGGCGGCGAAGGAGCCGCCGCTCGCGGCGACGTTCCAGCTGTTGCGGACGGCCTCTTCGCTGATCCGGCTGCCGAGGTTCTCGTCCAGGTTGTAGAAGTCCTGGTAGAAGGCGGTGTAGTAGGCGTACCGGTCGGCCTTGACGGCGGCCACGATGCCGTCGAAGAAGTCCTTGGTGGCGACGCCGTCCGGGTTGTCGTCGGTCTTGAGCAGGAACGGCTCCAGGGAGGCGAGGAAGGCGACCTTGGCGATGCGGGCCGAGCCGTAGGCGGACACGTAGCGGGCGACCTCGCCGGTGCCCATGGAGAAGCCGACCAGCACGGCGTCGCGCAGGTCGAGGGTCTCCAGCAGGGTGTTGAGGTCGGCGGCGAAGGTGTCGTAGTCGTAGCCGGTGGTCGGCTGCGAGGACTGGCCGAAGCCGCGCCGGTCGTAGGTGATGACGCGGTAGCCGGCGGCCAGCAGCTCGGCGCTCTGGCGCTCCCAGGAGTGTCCGCTCAGCGGGAAGCCGTGGATCAGGACGACCGGCTGCCCGGTGCCGTGGTCCTCGTAGTAGAGGTCGATGGAGGTGGAGTTCTCCTGGCCAACGGTGATGAACGGCATGGTGGTTCCTCTTTCTCGGGCAGCGGGTTGGCTGCGATGCGGCTCACGCTAGGGGCGGCCGCCGCCGGCCGGTGGCCTCGGAGAGCACCCGCTCTCGCCCGAGAGTGCTCCGGGTGCCGCCCGGCGCGTCGGGCGGGCCCCGGCCCCGGTGCGGGTGCGCGGAAGGACCGCAGCCGGTGCGCCGTCGGAACAGGCCGTGGGCCGGCGCGTTCCTAGCCTGGTCCCCGAACCGCCCAGCCATCCCCGGGAGCACCATGAGCAGCCAGCCGCACCTCCACCAACACGCCGCCGAGATCCAGGAGTTCGGAACCGTCACCCAACTGCCGATCGCGCTCTCCCACGACGCCCGGCAGTACTCCTGCCAGCGGCTCAACCGCGTCCTCGCGGACACCCAGTTCCTGTACGCGCTGTACAAGAAGTGCCACTGGGGCATGCGCGGGCCGACCGCCTACCAGCTGCACCTGCTCTTCGACAAGCACGCCCAGGAGCAGTTGGAGCTGGTCGACGCGCTCGCCGAGCGGGTGCAGACGCTCGGCGGCGTCGCCGTGGGCGATCCACGGCACGCCGCGCTGATCACCGGGGTGCCGCGCCCGCCGGACGGCGTGGAGGACGTCCACTCGATGCTCTCGCGTCTGCTCGACGCCCACGAGACCGTCCTCGCCGACGTCCGCGACGCCGCCACCCGCACCGCGGAGCTCGGCGACGACGGCACCCAGGACCTCCTGGTGTCCCAGATCATCCGCACCGGCGAGACCCAGGTCTGGTTCCTCGCCGAGCACCTGGTCGTCACCCCCGGGACCCGGGCCTGACCGCGGGCCGGGTCCGCTCGAAGGCGGACCCGGCACCGTCAGTCTTCGCCGGGGGCTTCCTGCTCAGCCGCGCCAGGTCTCCAGCAGACGCAGCCAGACCTCGCTGATGGTCGGGTAGGCCGGCACCGCGTGCCACAGCCGGCCGAGCGGCACCTCGGCGGTGACGGCGACGGTCGCCGAGTGCAGCAGCTCCGTGACCCCGGACCCGACGAAGGTGGCCCCCACCACGGTCTCCCGGTCCAGGTCGATGACGGCCCGGGCCCGGCCGCGGTACCCGTCGGCGTGCAGCGAGGCGCCCGCGACGTCGGCGAGGTCGTAGTCGACGGCCCGCACCCGCAGGCCCCGGGCGGTCGCCTCGGCGAGGGTGAGGCCGACCGAGGCCGCCTCCGGGTCGGTGAAGACCACCTGGGGCGCACCGGCCCGGTCGGCGGTCGCGACGCTGCGCCCCCAGGGGGCGACGTCCAGGTCCCGGCCGGCCGCCCGGTCGGCGATCGCGGTGCCGAACACCCGTGCCTGGTACTTGCCCTGGTGGGTCAGCAACGCGCGGCCGTTCACGTCGCCGGCGGCGTAGAGCCAGCCGCCGTCCACGCCGACGGCCAGCCCGGTGTCGTCCACCGCGATCCACCCGCCGGGTTCCAGGCCGACCGTCTCCAGCCCCAGGTCCTCCGTGGCGGCCCTTCGCCCGGTGGCGAACAGCACCTCGTCGGTGCGCAGTTCACCGTGTTCCCCGAGGTCCAGGGCCACCTCGCGGTCGCGGGTCAGGCCGCGCACCGACACCCCGGTCCGTACGTCGACACCGGACTCCCGCAGGGCGGCGGCGACGAGCTCGCCCGCGAAGGGTTCCATCCGCGGCAGCAGCCCGGACCCGCGGACGAGCAAGGTGACCCGGCTGCCCAGGGCGCTCCAGGCCGTGGCCAGTTCGGTGGCGACGGCGCCACCGCCGACGACGGCCAGCCGGGCGGGGACCGCGGCGGAACCGGTCGCCTCCCGGCTCGTCCAGGCGCCCGCGCCCCCGAGGCCCGGGAGGTCGGGCAGGGCGGCGCGGGTGCCGGTGCAGACCGCCACGGCGTGCCGGGCGGTCAGGACGCGGCGGGCTCCGTCGGTGCCCTCCACCCGCACGCGCCGCGGGCCGTCCAGCCGGCCGTGCCCGCGGACGAGCGTGATCCCGGCGGACTCCAGCCAGGCCACCTGGCCGTGGTCCTTCCAGTGCGAGGCGAAGCCGTCGCGCCGGCGCAGCACCGCCGCGGCGTCGAGGGCGCCGGTGACCGCCTCCCGGGCGCCGCGCAGCCGCCGGGCGTCCCGCAGGGCGGCCGGCGGGCGGAGCATCGCCTTGCTCGGCATGCAGGCCCAGTAGGAGCACTCGCCGCCGACGAGCTCCCCCTCCACGATCGCCACGCTCAGCCCGCCGGCTCGCGCGCGGTCGGCGAGGTTCTCCCCGGTCGGGCCGGCGCCGATCACCACGACGTCGAACTCCTCGGATCCGCTCATCTGTCAGTCGCCTCCTCGTCACCCCCCTGGGGATGACGGTCGTTCACAAGGGAATGGGTTCGCCGTCGACGTTCCGGCGGTTGCGGGCCCCGGGCGGCTTGCGCTGCCCGGGGCCCGCGACGGTCCGGGCGCGGCCGCCTCAGGCGCGGTGCAGGGCGACCCGGGTGGCCAGGCCGCCGCCCACCCCGGCGACCACGGCCGCGGGCAGCCACCACAGCGCCCAGTGCGCCAGGCCGAGGGCGCCGTCCACCGACCACTGGCCGGGGCCGGTGGCGGTCAGCGCCGCGCCGATGACGATCAGGACGAACGGGAACTCGTACCCGTCGTGCTGCACCCACAGCCCGTGGGGCCACTTGACCGTCAGCGCGACCGTCATCACGCCCATCAGCCCCGCGCCGGCCAGCGGGGTCAGCAGGCCGGCGGCCAGCATCAGTCCGGCGCCGATCTGGGTGCCGCCGGCGGCCAGCGCGGTGAGCTTGCCGCCGCGGAAGCCGTCGCCCCGGAACTCGGCGCTGCCGCCCTCCAGGCCGTTGCCGCCGAGGCGGAAGCTGATCTTCTGGACGCCGTGGCCCGCGATCAGCAGACCGGTGACCAGGCGCAGCAGGAGAAGGCCCGTGTTCATGTCGGACTCCGTCGGTTCGGTGCGGGCCGTCAGCCGGCGGCGTGCGGGTCGATCATGGCGTGGGCGTAGACCAGGCCCAGGCCGTAGGCGCCGCCGTGCTCCTTGACCAGTTCGGTCACCGGGACGTAGGTCTCGGCGCGGGCCCAGTCGCGCTGGAGCTCCAGCAGGACCTGGATCCAGGTGACGGGCACGGCGCCGGCGGCGGTCATCCGCTGCAGGGCGTGCTCGTGGGCCAGCGGGCTGACGCCGCCGGAGGCGTCCGAGACGACGTAGACCTCGTAGCCCTGGTCCAGCGCGGACAGGGCCGGCAGGACGAGGCAGACCTCGGTCCACAGACCGGAGAGGACGATCTTGCGACGGCCGGTCGCCTTGACCGCCTCGACCAGGGCCTCGTCCTCCCAGGCGTTCATACTGGTGCGGTCGATGACCTCCTGGTCGGGGAAGACGGCCCGCAGCTGCGGGAGGAGCGGGCCGGAGAAGGACTCGGCGGCGACGGTGGACAGCACGGTCGGCACGTCGAAGATCTTCGCGGCCTTCGCCAGGCCGACGGTCGCGTTGATGATCGCGGTGCGGTCGCCGCTGCCGGTGCCGAAGAACATCTGCGGCTGGTGGTCGACGAACAGCATCATCGCGTTGTCGGGCGTGAGCAGGTCGGGGCTCGGGGCGGCGTGGACGGTGGCGAAGTCGACCATGGGTCTTCTCTTTCCTTGGCAGTGCACAGAATTGACGTTCCATCAGGCTGCCCCGCGATCGGCGGGGCGCCTCCGTCGACGACGCTAGGGCGCGGCGGCCCGGGTGGTCTGCTCGCTGTGCGCCCGGGACTGTCCCGACAACGCACGGCCGTTCGGGCCGGACCGGCCGACCGCCACAGTGCGCTGCGGGGCAACCGCCCATGCGCTGCGGAAGCCCTTCGCGCGCCGTCGACCGCCTAGGTTCGAACGCCACCGAACGAAGGGACCCCCTTGTCCACCATGCCCGTCGCCGGAATCCGCCCCGGCACCCCCGAGCAGCCCGCCGACCTGGTGGTGCGCAACGCCAAGGTGCACACCAACGACCCGCGCCGCCCCCGGGCCACCGCCGTGGCCGTCCGGGACGGACTGGTCCAGGCGGTCGGCGACGACGCGGACGTCGCCCCGCTGGTCGGCCCCGGCACCCGGGTGGTCGACGCGCTCGGCCGCCGGGCCGTCCCCGGACTCAACGACGCGCACCTGCACGTCATCCGCGGCGGCCTCAACTACGTGCTGGAGCTGCGCTGGGACGGCGTCCCGACGCTGCGCGAGGCCCTCGCCATGCTCCGGCTGCAGGCCGAGCGCACCCCGCCCGGCCAGTGGGTACGGGTGGTCGGCGGCTGGTCCGCCGACCAGTTCGCCGAGCGGCGCCTGCCCACCCTGGCGGAACTCGACGCGGCGGCGCCCGACACCCCCGTCTTCGTGCTGCACCTCTACCAGTCGGCGCTGCTCAACCGCGCCGCGCTGCGCGCCGCCGGCTTCACCCGGGACACCCCCGACCCGGCGGGCGGCCAGATCGTGCGCGGCCACGACGGCGAGCCCACCGGCCTGCTGATCGCCGCCCCCGGCGCGCTGCTGCTCTACTCCACCCTGGCCAAGGCGCCGACCCTGGACGAGGCCGACCGGATCGGCTCCACCCGGCACTTCCTGCGTGAGCTGAACCGCTTCGGCCTGACCTCCGCGATCGACGCCGCCGGCGGCTTCCAGAGCTTCCCCGAGAACTACGGCACCGTCATGGAGCTCGCCCGCCGCGGCGAGCTGACCCTGCGCATCGCCTACCACCTCTTCCCGCAGACCGCCGGGCAGGAACTGGACGACCTCACCCGCTGGGTCGAGACCGTGCGCCCCGGGGAGGGCGACGCGTGGCTGCGCCTCAACGGCGCGGGGGAGAACCTCACCTGGGCCGCCGCCGACTTCGAGAACTTCACCGAGCCCCGGCCGCAACTCGGCTCCTACGAGGCGGAGTTCGAGAAAGCCGTCCGGCTGCTGACCGAGCACGGCTGGGGCTTCCGGCTGCACGCCACCTACGACGAGACCATCCGCCGCGACCTCGCCGTCTTCGAGAAGCTCGCCGCCGAGGGCCTCTTCCCGCAGGGCAACCGCTGGCTCTTCGACCACGCCGAGACCGTCAGCCCGGACAGCCTCGACCGCATCGCGGCCCTGGGCGGCGCCGTCTCCGTGCAGAACCGCCTCTCCTTCCAGGGCGAGGCCTTCGTCTCGCGCTACGGCGCTGCGGCCGCCGCCGAGGCGCCGCCGCTGCGCGCCATGCTGGACCGGGGCCTGACCGTCGCGGCGGGCACCGACGCCACCCGGGTCTCCTCCTACAACCCCTGGGTCGCCCTGCACTGGCTGGTCTCCGGCCGGGCGGTCAGCGGCCGGCGCCTCGCGGCCGCGCACAACCGGCTCGGCCGTGAGCAGGCCCTGGAGCTCTACACCCTGGGCGGCGCCCGCCTCACCGGCGAGGAGGAGGTCAAGGGCCGTCTGACGGTCGGCAGTTACGCCGACCTCGCGCTGCTCAGCGCCGACTACTTCACCGTGCCCGAGGCCGACATCCCGCACATCGAGTCCGTCCTCACCGTCGTCGGCGGGCGGATCGTCCACGCCACCGCGGAGCACCAGGGCCTGGCGCCGGAGCCGCCCGTGGTGACGCCCTCCTGGAGCCCGGTCACCCGCTTCGGCGGCTACCACGCCACCCCCGCCCCCGGCCCGACCGGCGTCCGCCAGGCCGAGGGCGTGCTGGAGGCCGTGGCCGCCTCCGGCGAGCAGCACGCCTGGCGCGCGGCGCGCGGCCTCGCCCTGCCCGGGCAGCCGCAGGCGCCGCTGGACCCCTGCTTCTTCTGACCTGTTTCTTCTGACCCGCGGCTTCTGACCGCGAGCCGCTTCCACCCGGGGGCACCGCCGGACCACGGCGGTGCCCCCGCCCACGTTCCCCCCACCGCCCGAGGAGCCGTCGTGACCACGCCCGTACCCGATTCCCGCCCCGCACCGCCGCCGCCGGTGCCCGGAGCGGAGATCCACGACCGCCACCCGCTCGCCCTGGCCCTGTTCGGCCTCACCCTGGTCAGCGGCCTGATCGACGCCGTCAGCTACCTCGGCCTCGGCCACGTCTTCACCGCGAACATGACCGGCAACGTCGTCGTCATCGCCTTCGCGCTCGCCGGAGCACCCGGATTCTCCGTCCTCGGCTCGTCGATCTCGCTCGCGGCCTTCCTCCTCGGCGCGCTCCTGGCCGGCCGGCTCGCCACCCGGTACGCCGGAACCCGGCGCTCCGCCCGGCTGCGCACGGTCTTCGTCCTGGAGGTCGCGCTGTACGGCGCGGCGGCCGCCGTCGTCTTCGCCCGGGGCGCGGACGGGCCCGCGCGGGACGCCGTGATCGCCCTGCTCGCCCTGGCGATGGGCATCCGCAACGGCACCGTCCGCGGCCTGGGCGTGCCGGACCTCACCACCACCGTGCTCACCCTCACCCTGACCGGCCTGGCCGCCGACTCCCGCCTCGCCGGCGGCGCCTCCCCCCGCCGGCGCCGGAAGGTCCTCTCCGTCGCCGCCATGCTCGCCGGCGCGGCCCCGGGCGCCGTCCTCGTGCTGCACGGGCAGACCGCCTGGGCGCTGGTCGCCAGCGCCGTCCTGGCCGGCGGCACCCTCCTGCTCTACCGCGAGTGACGGGCCTTCGGCAGGACGGCTCGCGGCCGCCCGTCCCTCCCGGGGCGGGCGGCCGCTGCCGGTGCGTCAGGCGGACCCGGCGCCCCGCAGCCGCTCGGCGGCGGACTCCGGGCTGACGTCGGTGACGAAGGCGTCGAGCCCGGACTCCACGCCGGCCAGGTACTTGAGCTTGCCGGGCGCCCGCCGGATGGTGAACAGCTCCAGGTGGAGGGCGAGTTCGGCGCCGCCCTCCTTCGGCGCCTGGTGCCAGGCCGAGATGTACGGGGTCCGGTTGGGCGCCGCGCCGGGCTCGGCGGGGAACAGCGCGTCGAAGCGGCGCAGCAGGTCGAGGTAGAGGCCGGGGAACTCGGCGCGTTCGGCCTCGTCGAGCGCGGTGAGGTCGGGGACCCGGCGGTGCGGGTAGAGGTGCACCTCGTACGGCCAGCGGGCGGCGAACGGGACGAAGGCGGTCCAGTGCTCGCCCTGGAGCACCAGCCGCTCGGGGGAGTCCCGTTCGACGGCGAGCAGGTCCTCGAAGAGGTTCCGGCCGGTACGGGCCCGGTGCGCCTCGGCCCGGGCGATCATCCGGGTGGTGCGGGAGGGGACGAAGGGGAAGGCGTAGATCTGCCCGTGCGGGTGGGCCAGCGTGACGCCGATCTCCGTGCCGCGGTTCTCGAAGCAGTACACCTGCCGGACGCCGGGCAGGGCGGACAGCGCCGCCGTGCGGTCCGTCCAGGCGTCCAGCACGAGGCGCGCACCGGGTTCGTCCAGGTCGGCGAAGGAGGCGTCGTGGTCGGAGGTGAAGCAGACCACCTCGCAGCGGCCGTCGCCCGGCCGGAGGGTGTGCAGCGGTTCGTCCCGGGCCGCGACGTGGTCGGCGGCGCCCGTGGCGAGCGAGGGGAAGCGGTTCTCGAACACCGCGACCTCGTAGTCGGCGGCCGGGATCTCGCTGAGCCGCCCGTCGCGGGAGGGGCACAGCGGGCACTCGCCGGCCGGCGGGTGGTAGGTCCGCTGCTGGCGGTGCGCGGCCACCGTGACCCACTCGCCGAGGACCGGGTCGAGCCGGGTCTCGGAGAGGCTGGCGGTCGGCTCCAGCGGCCGCCGGTCCACGAGGTCGCGGGCCGCGCCCGGCTCCCGGTCGAAGTAGACGAGCTCGCGGCCGTCGGCCAACGTGGTGGCGGTTCTGTGCACCGCTGTACTCCTTACGCGTGGGATGTCGGCCCGGCAGTCTCGAGCTTCAACAGATTCAAACAGAGATGATCGCTTGTCAACAGGCATCGTGGCTGGTGGCGGCTGCTCCGGGCGGCCGACTCGGCCCGACTGAACATGGACATCGCAGATGTTGACCGCGAGGGCGGTCGTGTTTGATTATGTCGGAATTCGCGTCCGTTCGCTGCACCACGGCACGAACGGGAACCACGACGAGCACCAGGCATGGAGCTGACACATGACCGACGAGGCCGCCGCCGACTTCGAGACCGTCCACGGCGCACGCCCGAGCGGCGTGTGGGCCGCCCCCGGCCGGGTGAACCTGATCGGCGAACACACCGACTACAACGACGGCTTCGTCCTGCCCATCGCCCTGCCGCACACCACCCGGATCACCGCCCGCCGCCGCGCGGACGGCCGGCTGCGCCTGTTCAGCGCCCAGGGCGACGGCACGATCACCGACCTCGCGCTCGACCACCTGAAGCCCGGCGTCGTCACCAGCTGGGCCGCCTACCCGGCGGGCGTGTTCTGGGCGCTCGCCGAGGCCGGACACGCGATCGGCGGGGCCGACCTGTTCGTCGACAGCGACGTGCCGACCGGGGCCGGGCTCTCCTCCTCGGCCGCCCTGGAGTGCGCGACCGCCGCCGCGCTGAACGACCTGTACGGGCTCGGCCTGTCCGCGCCGGAGCTCGCCGTGCTCGCCCAGCGGGCCGAGAACGCCTTCGTCGGCGTGCCCTGCGGCGTCATGGACCAGATGGCCTCCGCCTGCTGCACGGACGGCACCGCGCTGTTCCTGGACACCCGGACGCTGGAGCAGCGGCACGTCCCGCTGGACCTGGCGGCCGCCGGGCTGCGGCTGCTGGTGATCGACACCCGGGTCAAGCACGACCTCGGCGACGGCGCCTACGCCGCCCTGCGGGCCGGCTGCGAGCGGGCCGCCGAGCTGCTCGGCCTGCCCGCGCTGCGCGACCTGCGCGCCGCCGACCTGCCGGCCGCCCTGGACCGGCTGCCTGGCGAACTCCGGCCGCTGGTACGGCACGTGGTGACCGAGGACGCGCGCGTGACGGCGACCGTCGAGCACCTGGACGCCGGCCGGATCGCCGAGCTGGGGCCGATCCTGACGGCCGGACACGCCTCGCTGCGCGACGACTTCGGGGTCTCCTGCGCCGAGACGGACCTCGCCGTGGAGGCCGCCGTCGCGGCCGGGGCGCTGGGCGCCCGGATGACCGGCGGCGGCTTCGGCGGGTCCGTCATCGCCCTGGTCGCGGCCGCGCGCGTGGCGGAGGTCTCGGAGGCCGTCCGGGCGGCGTTCCGTTCGGCGGGCTTCGCCGAGCCGGTCACCTTCACCGCCGTCCCCTCGGCGGGCGCCCGCCGCACGGCCTGAGCCCCTCCAGGAATCAGCCGGCGGCCGGGACGACGACGAGCTCGCCGACCGCCTCGGCGAGCACGCCGCGCGCCGTCGCGGGCAGGGCGTCGTCGGTGATGAAGCAGTCGACCTCCGCGAGGGTGGCGAAGCTGCTCAGGCCGACGACGCCCCACTTGGTGTGGTCGGCCACCACGACGGTGCGCCGGGCGGAGGCGATCAGGGCCCGGTTGGTCTGCGCCTCGGCCAGGTTGGGCGTGGTGAGGCCGGCCTGCTCGCTCACCCCGTGCACGCCCAGGATCAGCAGGTCCACGTGCAGCGAATGGATCGTCTGGTCCGCCAGGGCGCCCACCAGGGCCGCCGAGCGGGTGGGCGAGCCGCCGGTCAACAGCAGCGACGGGACGGTCTCCCTCCCGTCGCTCCCGGCTGCCCACAGCAGGTCGGCGATCCGCAGGGAGTTGGTCACCACCGTCAGCTCCGGGACCTCCAGCAGCCGGGAGGCGACCGCGTAGGTCGTGGTGCCGGCCGAGAGGGCCACCACGCTGCCCGGCTCCACCAGTCGCACCGCCGCGTCCGCGAGCGCGGCCTTGGTGCCCTCCTCCAGGGCGGACTTGGCGTCGAAGCCGGGCTCGAAGGCGCTCGCCGTCCCGGTCGCCACCGCGCCGCCGTGCACCTTCTCCACGGTGCCCTGGCGCACCAGCGCGTCGAGGTCCCGGCGGATGGTCATGTCGGACACGCCGAACTGCTCGACCAGTTCGGCGACCCGGATCGCGCCGGTGCGGCGGATGGTCTCCAGGATCAGGGCCTGGCGCTGGGCGGCGAGCAAGGTCTGGTCAGCCACGAAGGACCTTTCGATCGGACGAGCACGTGGGGCTGGGGCGTTCTCGTCGGCGACCGGGAACGCGGCGGGGCCTGCCCGGGCCATTATCCCAGGGCACCGGCGGGCCCTCGGGCCGGGGCCGAACGGGACCGCCGGTGCCGCGGGCAGTCGCGGCACCGGCGGTCCGGCGGCGGTCCGGCCGGGTCCTCCCCGGCCGGCCCCGCGGCCCGCGAGTCGGCGCGGTGGGGGGCGCCCCGGCTCGCGGGAGTTCCTGCGGTCAGGCGGGCAGGCCGACCGCGCGTTCGCGGTTGCGCCGCTGCTGGATGACGACGGCGGCCACCAGCAGGGTGCCCTGGGCGACGTTCTGCCAGAAGGCGTTGATGCCCTGGACGGTGAGGCCGTTCTGCAGTGCGCCGAGCAGCGCGACGGCGAGCAGGGTGCCGCCGATGCTGCCCTTGCCGCCCTTGAGGGCGCAGCCGCCGAGCGCGGCGGCGGTGATCGACTGCAGCTCCAGGCCCTCGCTGCCGGAGACCGGCTGGCCGCTGCCGGTGCGGGCGGTGAGCAGCACGCCGGCCAGGGCGGCGACGGTGCCGGAGAGGGCGTACGCGGCGATCAGGTACTTGTTGAGGTTGATGCCGGCCAGCCGGGCGGCGGTGTCGTTGCCGCCGATGGCGTAGATGTTGCGGCCGATGTCGGTGTACGTGAGCAGGGCGTGCACGGCGGCGGCGGTGAGGATCAGCAGCCAGACCATGGTGGGCAGGCCGGCGATCTTGCCCCGGCTGAGGAAGACGAAGACCGGGTCGTTGAGCACGTAGCCCTGGGCGCGGCCGTCCGAGACGAGCTGGGCGACGCCCTTGTACGCGGCCAGTCCGGCGAGGGTGGCGATGGTCGGGTTGACCCGGCCGTAGATGATGACGGCTCCGTTGAACAGGCCGATGGCGGCGCCGATGGCGAGCGCGGCGCCGATGCCGAGGTAGGGGTTGCTGCCGGTCGAGGTGAAGACCATGGCGCTGGTGACGGAGGCCAGGCCGGCCTGGGAGCCGACCGAGATGTCCAGGCCGCCGCAGATGATCACCACGGTCTGGACGACCGCGAGCAGGCCGGAGATGGTGGCGGCCTCGGCGATGACCTGGATGTTGTCCCAGCCGACGAAGTTCTCGTTGAGCGAGCCGAACAGGGCGACGACGGCGACGAGGGCGCCGATCAGGCTGAGGTTCTGTCCGCCGATCGCGGCGAGCAGGGCGCGCGGGCCGCCGGACCGCACGGGCAGGGCGCCAGCCTCCGGCGCGGGGGGAGTGGCAGTGGTCATCGGGTCTCTCCGGTCTGGGCGGTGCTGGCGAGGTCGTCGGCCGTGGCGAGGTCGTCGGCCATGGCGAGGGCGAGGATGGCCTCTTCCGTCGCCTGGTCGCGGGTGAGTTCGCCGGTGGTGCGGCCGTTCTGCATCACCACGACCCGGTCGGCGAGGCCCAGGACCTCCGGGAGTTCGGAGGAGATGACCAGGACGGCGGTGCCCTCGCGGGCGAGGTCGGCGATGATCTGGTAGATCTCGGCCTTGGCGCCGATGTCGACGCCGCGGGTGGGTTCGTCGAGGATCAGCAGGTCGGGTTTGCGGGCGAGCCAGCGGGCCAGGACGACCTTCTGCTGGTTGCCGCCGGACAGCGTGCGGACCTCCGCCTCGATGGAGGGGGCGCGGACCCGCAGCCGGTCGGCGTACTCCTGCGCGAGGTCCTTCTCCTGGCGGCGCTTGACGAACCGCCACCGGCTGAGCCGGCGCAGGCTGACCAGCGAGGTGTTGTCCCGGATCGTGCGCTGCAGGAACAGGGCCTGGGCCTTGCGCTCCTCGGGCGCCAGGCCGATGCCGGCGGCGATGGCCGCGCGGGGGTCCTTCAGCCGCAGGACCCGGCCGTTGAGGGCGACGGTGCCGGAGCGGATCGGGGCGTCGCCGGCCAGGGCGAGGGCGAGTTCGGAGCGGCCGGCGCCGATCAGGCCGGCCAGGGCGACGACCTCGCCGGCCCGGACCGTCAGACTGATGTCGCGCACGTCGTCGGTGGTGACGTCCCGGACGTCCAGGACGACGCGGTCGGTGGCGACCTGCTGGCGGACGAACAGCGAGGACAGGTCGCGGCCGACCATCAGGCGGACCAGCTCGCCCTCGTCGGTGTCGGCGGCCCGGACCACCCCGGCGACCCGGCCGTCGCGCAGCACCGCGATGCGGTCGGCGAGCCGGAAGATCTCCTTCATCCGGTGCGAGACGTAGACGACGGCGATGCCCTCGTCGCGCAGCCGCCCGATCAGGGCGAACAGCGCCTCGACCTCGTGCTCGGAGAGCGAGGAGGTCGGCTCGTCGAAGGCGATCGCGCGGGGCGGGACGGCGCCGGTCAGGGCCCGCATGATCTCGACCAACTGGCGCTGGGCAGCGGTGAGTTCGGAGCCGAGCAGGTCGGGGTCGAGGACCTTGTCGAAGCCGAGGCGGGCCAGGTCGGCGGTGATCCGGCGGCGCAGCTCGGCGCGGTCCAGGCGGCGCAGCCCGGTGCGGGGCAGCGAGCCGGCGTAGACGTTCTCGGCGACCGGGACGTGCGGGATGATCTCCGGTTCCTGCGGGATGATCCGGATCCCGGCCCGGCGGGCGTCCTGCGGGGAATGCAGGTCGAGGGTCTGGCCGTCCAGCAGGACGCGCCCCTCGGTGGGGCGGTGGTCGCCGGTGAGGATGCGCAGCAGGGTGGACTTGCCGGCGCCGTTCTCGCCCATCAGCGCGGTGACCTGCCCGGGCGGGAAGGAGACGGTGACGTCGGTCAGCGCCTGGACGCTGCCGAAGCGCTTGGACACGCCCTCGGCGCTCAGGCCGGCGGAGCCGCCCGGTGGCGGCGGGGGCGTCGGTTCAGGTGGGGTCATCGGGGCCTCGTTGGCGGTGCGGTGCGGGCGGTGCGGACGGTCTTCGGGAGCGGCGGCGGTGCGGCGGGGCCGGTGCGGGCCCGCCGCACCGCCGGCTCGACGTGGCGTCAGTGTGACGCCGGCTGCGGCGTCAGCTGCAGGACACGCCCGCGGACTGCCAGGTGGCGGCGTCGACCATCTTGGTGGGGGCGAAGGCCTCCTTGGGGAAGTCCTTGCCGTTCTTGAGCTTGTCGACCATGGTCTGGACGGCCAGGGCGCCGACGTCCTTGCCGCTGATGAACAGCGCGGCCTTCATGCCGGAGGGCTTGCCCGCGGCCCAGTCCTTGCACGCCAGGTAGGCGCCGAGGCCGACGCCGTCGATGTCGTCGGGGCTGATCCCGGCGTTCTGCAAGGCGGTGACGGAGCCCTGGACGTTCTCGTCGTTGCAGCCCCAGGTCACCCAGTGCTTGACGCCGGGGTTGGCGGTGATGGTGGCGGCCACCTTGTCCTGCGCGCCGGTCGGGGTGTTGTCGGTGGCCACGTCGATGGTCCGCACGCCCGGCACGGCCTGGTCGAAGGCGTCCTTGGCGGCCTTGACCCGGTCGCCGCAGACCGTGACGTCCTGCTTCCAGGCGGAGATGACCCGGGTGTCGGCCGCGTTCCAGCCGGCCTTCTTGAACTCCTCGGCGGCGCGCTGGCCGACCTGCTGGCCCATCTGCTGGCCGGAGAAGCCGATCCGGGGCACCAGGTCGCCGGCGGCGCACTGCGCCGGGGCGGGGCCGCTGACGCAGACCTGGTCGTCGGAGGTGAGCAGCGCGGCCTTGGCGTCCCGGGCCGTCTGGACCACCTGCGGGCCGACCGCCGGGTCCGGCACCACGATGATCAGACCGTTGCTCTTCTGCGCGATCGCGGCCTGCACCTCACTGACCGTCTTGTTGGCGTCGTTGCCGAGGTTGACGACCTTCAGGTCCGCGCCCAGCTCGGCCGCCTTGGCCTTGGCGCCCGCCGCCTCGTCCACGAAGTACTGCTGGTCACCCTGCTTCTGCAGGTAGGTGATCGAGACCTTGCCGGACACCGGCGCCACCGAGGCGTCGCCGCCGGAGGAGGTCTGGCCGGTGGAGCACGCCGTCAGGCCGACGGAGGTGACCAGGCTCAGTGCGGCGAGCGAGGCCAGACGGGCACGGAGGGAGAGGTGCATGGTGGTGGGCTCCTGAGGGTGTGAGTCCGATCGACTCAGAAGCAAACAGAGTCGATCATAAAACATCGCAATCAAACGCGATGGATCAACAGGAAACGCCCAGCTCAGGCTTGAGTCAAGCGTGGCTTTGCCTGCGGGCCACTTTCGAAACCGTCTCGTTATGCCGCCGGCCGCTGTCTCGCGGGAAGGGGTGGCCGAACGGGCAGATGGCTCCGCGCCCGGGCGCGCGTACGGGCGCGCGCGTGGGCGCGCTCCTGTGATGGCCTGTCGATCGACCTGGTCAGAGGCGGTAGAGGCGGAGCGCGCGGACGCGCCTACTCGTCGGTAGGCGGGCGCGTGGACAGCTTCGGGCACGGCAGGGGGTGGCGTCAATAGTCGGGGACGATCGTTCGTCTCCGGACTGTCCGGATGTGTGTGCATCGGCGTTCATGTCGATCCATGTTGTTGATTAGTGTTGGAAGTTGCGTCTACGCTCCTGCCCCGGTGTATCGGCATGCACCCGCCAGCGCTCGAGTCCCCATCGACCCTCTTCCCCGCCGGCCGAGCCGTGTCCGCCCCCCATGCGATCCGCCGGAGCCGCAGGACAGGAGCACCTATGACCAGATCCCCCCACCCGTTGCGCAGAGGGTTCGCCGCAGCGGCGGCACTCGCCCTCGGTTTCGCGACCGCCGTTGCCACGGCCGCCACCGCGGCGCCGGCCGCGGTCGCCGCGACCACCGTCCAGACCACCGTCACCCTCGACGGCTCCTCGCCCGGCCGCGCCTTCGACGGCCTCGGCGCGATCAGCGGCGGCGGGGCCACCTCCCGCCTGCTGGTCGACTACCCCGAGCCGCAGCGCAGCCAAGTACTGGACTACCTCTTCAAGCCGGGCTACGGCGCCTCGCTCCAGATGCTCAAGGTGGAGATCGGCGGCGACGCCAACTCCAGCGACGGCCCCGAGCCTTCCCACATGCGCACCCCCACCGACGTCAACTGCGGCCGGGGCTACGAGTGGTGGCTCATGGAGCAGGCCAGGGCCCGCAACCCGGACATCACCTTCTACGGTCTGGAGTGGGCCGCGCCGGGCTGGCTGAACGGCGGCATCTGGTCCCAGGACAACATCACCTACCTGCAGTCCTGGCTCGGCTGCGCGCAGAGCCACGGACTGAACGTCGGTTACCTCGGCGGCTGGAACGAGCGCGGCTACGACAAGACCTGGTTCGAGAACCTGCGCACCTCCCTCGACAGCCACGGGTACACCGGGACCACGCTGGTCGCCTCCGACAGCGACGACGAGAACTGGTCGATCGCCACCGACATGGCGGCCGACCCCGCCTTCGACAGGGCCGTCGGCGTCATCGGCCTGCACGGCACCTGCTGGCACTCCACCCCCTCCTACACCGGCTGCCCCGGCAGCAGCACCGCGACGGGCCTGGGCAAGCGGCTGTGGGCCTCCGAGGACGACAACGACAGCTACGGCGCCGACCCGGCGGCCCTGGCCCGCAACGTCAACCGCGAGTACCTCGACGCGAGGATCACCTCGGACATCAAGTGGGCGCTGGTCAGCTCCTGGCCCTCGAACCTGCCGTACGCGGGCGCCGGGCTGATGGGCGCCGACCAGCCCTGGTCCGGCAACTACACGGTGGGCCGCGACATCTGGGTGATGGCGCACACCACCCAGTTCGCCCGGCCCGGCTGGCAGTACCTGGACTCGGCCGGCGGCTACCTGTCCGGCACGGGTGCCAACGGCGATCCGCACAGCGGCAGTTACGTCACGCTCAAGTCCGGCCAGGACTACAGCACAGTCGTCGAGACCACCGACGCCACCGCCGCGCAGACCGTCAGCTTCCGGGTGACCGGTGGCCTGTCCACCGGCGCGGTGCACGTGTGGGACACCGCACTGAACTCCACCGACCCGTCGCAGTGGTTCGTCCACACCCAGGACGTCACGCCGCGGTCCGGCTCGTACACGCTGACCTTCCAGCCCGGCCACGTCTACACCCTGACCACCACCACCGGCCAGGGCAAGGGCACCGCCACCCCGCCGGCCGCCGCGGCCATGGCCCTCCCGTACCGGGCCGACCTCAGCGGCTACCAGGCCGGCGCCACCGCGAAGTACTTCCACGACTGGGCCGGCGCCTTCGAGACCGCGCCCTGCCCGGCCGGGGCGAGCACCCCGACGTGCCTGCGCCAGGTCATCACCCAGGCTCCCATCCCCTGGCACGGCGACATGAACTACACCCCGGCCACCTTCCTCGGCGACCCGTCCTGGGCCGACTACCAGGTGAGCACGGACGTCGACCTCGAACAGGCCGGCACCTCCGCCGAGCTGCTCGGCCGGATCGAGCACGTCGACCACGACCGCAGCGCCTACCACCTGAGGATCGACGACACCGGCGCCTGGAGCCTGGTCACCGAGGACCGCTCCGGCACCGACACCGTGCTCGCGAGCGGCCGCTACCCCGGCGCCGGCGCCGGCACCTGGCACAACCTCGCGCTGGCGATGCAGGGCCAGACCGTCACCGCGTCCATCGACCACCAGCAGGTCGCCTCGGTCGCCGATGCCGCCCACCACACCGGGCAGGCGGGCCTGGGCGTCGGCGGCTTCCAGCACGTCGACTTCGCCAACACCACCGTCACCCCGCTCGCCGCGCCGGCCACCCGGAGCGTCGTCAGCGTCAACAGCTCCAAGTGCCTGGACGTGACGGCCGCTTCGACGGCGGACGGCGCGCAGGTGATCCAGTGGACCTGTGGGGCCGGCAAGGCCAACCAGCAGTGGACGCTGGTGCCCGTCCCCGGCAGCAGCGCGGTCCAGCTGGTCTCCGCGAACAGCCGCAAGTGCCTGGACGTGACCGGCGCCTCGACGGCGGACGGCGCGCAGGTGATCCAGTGGACCTGCGGGGCCGGCAAGGCCAACCAGCAGTGGACGCCGGTGCCCGTCCCCGGCGGCAACGGGGTCCAGCTGGTCTCGGTCAACAGCCGCAAGTGCCTGGACGTGACGGGCGCCTCGACGGCGGACGGCGCGGAGGTCGTCCAGTGGACCTGCGGCACCGGTGCCAACCAGCGCTGGACCGTCTCGTAGCGGACCCATCCACCCCCATCCATCCACCCCCATCCATCCCTCCCCACCCAGGAGACCACCTTGGGACGCACTCGCCTGCCCTCGAAACTCCGTACGGCCCTCGGCGCCGCCGCCCTGCTGCTGGGCGCGCTCGGCAGCCTGGCCACGACACCGGACGCCCGGGCCGCGACCCCCGTCCAGACCGCCGTCACCCTCGACGGCACCAAGCCCGGCCTCACCTTCGACGGGGTCGGCGCGATCTCCGGCGGCGGCGGCAACTCCCGCCTGCTGGTCGACTATCCGGAGCCGCATCGCAGCCAGCTGCTGGACTACCTGTTCAAGCCCGGCTACGGCGCCTCGCTGCAGGTGCTGAAGCTGGAGATCGGCGGTGACACCAACTCCACCGACGGCGCCGAGCCCAGCATCGAGCACACCCGGGGCACCGTCGACTGCCACCAGGGCTACGAGTGGTGGCTGGCCGAGCAGGCCATGGCCCGCAACCCCGAGATCAAGTTCTACGGCCTGAGCTGGGGCGCCCCCGGCTGGATCGGCAACACCGGCAGCGGCGGCAACTTCTGGTCCCAGGACACCGTCGACTACCTGATGTCCTGGATGGGCTGCGCCGCCCAGCACCACCTGAACGTCTCCTACCTCGGCGGGTGGAACGAGCGCGGCTTCAACGCCGGCTGGTACGAGAACCTCAAGAGCGCGCTCCTGTCGCACGGTTACGGCTCCACCAAGGTCGTCGCCGCCGACGACACCTGGGCCGTCGCCGACGCGATGGCCACCGACCCGGCGTTCCGCAACGCCGTCGACGTCGTCGGCGTGCACTACCCCTGCGGCTACCTGGGCAACTTCACCAACTGCCCGAGCACGCCCACCGCCCAGGGGCTCGGCAAGCCGCTGTGGGCGAGCGAGAACGGCTCCGAGGACGCCAACGACGGCGCCGGCGCGGTCGCGCGCGGGATCAACCGCGACTACCTCGACGGCCGGATGACCTCGTTCATCAACTGGCCGGTCATCGCCGCGCTCTACCCCAACCTGTACTTCTCCAGCGACGGCATGTCGATCGCCAACCAGCCCTGGTCCGGCGCCTACACCATCGGCAAGACCACCTGGGTCACCGCGCACACCACCCAGTTCGCCAAGCCCGGCTGGCGCTACATCGACGCCGCCAGCGGCTACCTCGGCGGCGCGCGGACCAACGGCAGCTACGTGACGCTGAAGTCGGCGAACACCACCGACTACAGCACCGTCGTGGAGACCGTGGACGCCACCGCCGCCCAGACCGCGAGCTTCACCGTCACCGGTGGCCTGTCCACCGGCGCCGTCCACGTCTGGTCCACCGACCTGGGCTCCACCGACCCCGCGAACTGGTTCGTCCACACCCAGGACCTCACGCCGAAGAACGGCACGTACACGCTCACCCTCCAGCCCGGCCGCGTCTACACCGTGACCACCACGACCGGCCAGGGCAAGGGCACCGCCACCCCGCCGCCCGCGGCCCCGATGGCGCTGCCCTACGCGGACGACTTCGAGACGCCGGCCACCACCACCTCGCCGACCTACTTCACCGACATGAACGGCGCCTTCCAGACCGTCCCCTGCGGTGGCGGCCGCACCGGCACCTGCCTGCGCCAGATGGCCCCGACCTCGCCGATCCGGTGGACCGACGAGAAGCACGACGCCCCGTACACGATCATGGGCGACGGCAGCTGGTCCAACTACACCGTCAGCGCCGACACGCTCTTCGAGCAGTCCGGCGGCGTCGAACTGCTCGGCCGGGTCAACCAGCAGGGCCGCAACAACAACGGCCTGAACGCCTACCACCTGCGGTTCAGCGACACCGGCGCCTGGTCCATCGACAAGAGCGACACCGCCTGGAACTTCACCACCCTCGCCAGCGGCACCACCACGGCCCCGGGCACCGGCCACTGGCACACCGTCGCGCTCTCGATGCAGAACACCACCCTCACCGCCAGCATCGACGGCGTCGCGGTCGGCAGCGCCACCGACGGGAGCTTCACCAACGGCCAGGCCGGCCTCGGCGTGGCCGGCTACCAGACCCACCAGTTCGACAACTTCAAGCTCACCCCCGGCACCCCGGCCACCCACACCGGCCCGATCGCCTCCGCCCTGCCCGGCAAGTGCGTCGACGGCAACTCCGGCGCCGGCGGCACCGCCGTCCAGCTCTGGGACTGCAACGGCGGCGGCGCCCAGGTGTGGACCTGGTCCAACGGCACCCTCACCCACAACGGCAAGTGCCTCGACGTCACCGGCGCCGCCACCGCCAACGGCAGCCCGGTCGAACTGTGGGACTGCAACGCCGGTGCCAACCAGCAGTGGACGCCCCAGCCGGACGGCACCCTGAAGAGCACCCAGTCCGGTCGCTGCCTCGACGACCCGGGCTTCGCCACCACCAACGGCACCCGGCTGGCGATCTGGGACTGCAACGCCGGCGCCAACCAGCGCTGGACCCTGCCCTAGCCGACCGCCGAGGACGGCCCCGGACGGCACCCGGCCGCCCGGGGCCGTCCGCCGCCGCGGGCTCGCCCCCCGCCCGCCGCGGACGTACCGTCGAAGGAGGACGACGCTCCAGCGCACGGATGGTGACGGCCGCAGCGTCCGGCCCCGCGCACGCACACACCCGGACGGCCGACCGCCGGGAAGGCTCAGCGGCGATGGACCCGAAGACACTCCTGCAGAACGTGTCCGGCCTGCTCTGGCACCTGGCCGACGCGGCCGTCCGATCGCTCACCGACCCGCTGGCCGGGCTGAACAAGCTCACCGGCCAGCCCCCGGCCCTGCAGGACAAGCTGCTGGAGCCGCTGGCCGCCCTTCCCGACCACGACGCGTTGCTCGGGCTGGTCCGCGACCTGTTCGGCGACGTCACCGACGCCGGATCGCCCGTGCGCGCGCACGGGTGGCAGCGCGACGCGAAGTCCGCGCGGGGCCTGGCCCTGGTGCTGACCGAAGGAGCCGCCCGGGCCGTCGTCGCGGCGACCCCCGGGCCGAGCGACAGCGGGCCGACGATCGACGTCGTCGTCACGCCGGGCGCCGACCTCCACCCCACCCTCGGCAGCGCCCCCTGGTCGGTGACCGTCGAGATCCGGACGCCCCAGGACGCCTGGGTCGCCACGTACTTCCCCGGCGCCACACCCGAGCCACCGGCCGGGACGGCCACCCTCACCGCCCGGCGGGGCGCGTTCGGCATCGGCCCGGCCGACGGCCCGCACGTCTCGATGGACGCCCTGACCGTCACCCTCACCGCCTCGCCCACCGCCCCGCTCGGCGTCGACCTGCTCGTCGAGGGCTTCCAGGCCGCCGTCCTGCCGCCCGCGCTCGCCGACTTCCTGGGCGACGGCGGCGGCCCGGCGACCGGGAAGACCGCCTTCACCGTCCGGCTCAGCCGCGCGGAGGGCCTGCGGTTCCAGGACGGCGGGGCGCGCCTGGCGCTCCCGGTGGGCCTGGACCTGCCGGGCGTCTCCACCCGCGGGTTCGCGCTGGAGCTCGACGAGGACCAGGACGGCATCGCGCTCCGGCCGACCTTCGCGGCCACCGCCAAACCGCCCGTGCTGCCGCTGAACGCGACCATCGACGGCCTCGGCCTGCGCGTCCCGCTCCGGCTCCGCTCCGACCGGATCGGCGTCGACCCGGCGCAGCTCCGGGCGGACTTCCCCACCGGCATGGGCATCGAGCTCGACGCCGGGCCGGTCTCCGGCGGCGGATCCGTCCTGGAGACCGGCGCGCCCGGTGACGGCGCGTACGCGGGCGTGCTGGACGCCGACCTCGGCTTCGCGCGGGTGAAGGCGTTCGGGCTGCTGCAACTGCCGGTCGCCGGGCGGGACCTGTCGTTCCTGGTCCTGCTCGGCGCCGAGTTCGGGTTCCCGGGGATCGAGCTGAGCTTCGGCTTCGCCCTGGACGCGGTCGGCGGCCTGCTCGGCTTCGACCGCCGGGCCGACGACGAGCACCTGCGCCAACTGGTCCTGGACGGCAACGCCGACCGCATCCTCTTCCCGGGCGACGCGGTCGCCCGCGCCCAGGAGATCGCGGGTTCGCTGGAGGCCTGCTTCCCGGTGGCGCCCTCCCGGTTCGTCGTCGGCCCGATGGTCCGGATCACCTGGGGCGGCCGGATCCTCGCGCTCTCCGCCGCCGTCGTCCTCGACCTGCCGGGGCCCGTGCGGGCCCTGATCCTCGGCCGGCTGACCATCAGCCTGCCCGACCCGCTCGTCCCGCTGATCCGGCTGCAGGCCGAGGTGTTCGGCACGATCGATCCCGGCGTGCCCGAGGTGGAGGTGCTGGCCTCCCTCACCGGCTCGTGGATCGTCGGCATCCCCGTCTCCGGGGACTTCTACCTGCTCTTCCGCGGCGGCAAGGACGCCGCGTTCGTGCTGTCCGCCGGCGGGTTCCACCCGCGCTTCGTCCGACCGCCCGGCGTGCCCGCGCTGCGCCGCCTGGCGATGGACCTCGGCGGCGGAGGCCTGGGCCTGCGCGCCGAGGCGTACCTCGCGCTGACCTCCAACTCGCTGCAGTTCGGCGCGAAACTGAGCCTGGACGCGACGATCGCCGGCTGCGGCGTGGAGGGCTCCCTCGGCCTGGACGCGCTCTTCGTGTGGGAGCCGAGCCTCGCCTTCTCGGTCCACGTGTTCGCGAGCGTCGCCGTGCTGGCGTTCGGCCACCGGCTGGCCGGCGTCGCGCTCGACTTCACCCTGGAGGGCCCCGCGCCCTGGCACGCCTTCGGCAGCGGCAGCATCTCGGTGCTGTTCTGGGACGTCTCGCTCGACTTCGACGAGCGGTGGGGCGCCCCGCCGGCCGTGGCGCCGAAGGCGGACGAGATCCTGCCGCTCCTGCTGGCCGCATTCGCCAGGCCCGACGTGTGGACGGCCGCGCGGCCGCCGGGAGAGCGGTCCCCGCTGCGCCTCACCGACCAGGCGAACACCGCGCTGGCCAAGGGCGAGGTCGCCCACCCCGACGCGACGTTCCGGGTGAGCCAGAAGGTCGTCCCGCTCGACACCGCGATCACCCGCTTCCACCGGGTCCACATCCCCGAGCAGACCTGGCGGATCGTCCCCGTCGTGGGGGCGCACGACGACACCCCGCTGCGGCCCGTCGACCGGACCACCGAGCAGTTCGTCCCCGGCGAGGTCTTCGAGCTGACCGACGAGCAGCAGCTCACCCGGCAGGGCTTCGAGGAGCTTCCGAGCGGCGCCGTGCTCTCCGACACCGACGTCCGGCCCGGCGCCCGGCACCGGGTCACCGACAGCTACGAGACCGTCTACGAGGTCGACACCGACTGGTTCAGCGGGACGACGACGCCGCCGCCGCCGGACGGGCGCAGGCTGGCGGGCACCGGCCTGTTCGAGCTGGAGGGCTTCGCCCGCCCCGTCCGTGCGGCCGAGCGGGTCGACCGCTGGCGGGCGGCCCAGCGGCCGGTCGGCGCCCTGAAGGTGGAGTTGCCGCGATGAGTCAACGCTGGTTCGTCTCCTCCGTCACGTTCGGCGCCCTGGCCGACGCCGTCTCGGTCACCGGGGCACGGCCGTCGTTCGACCCGGCGGTCAAGATCACCCGGACCCTCAAGGACCAGCCGGGCGAGACCTTCCCCGACCGCCCGGGCCCGAGCCTCCACCTGCTCGGGCCGGGCGACACCCTCGGGTTCGACCAGGCCGCCGTGGTCCGGCAGGAGCCCCCCGCCGGCAGCCCGAACGGCGTGGCCGAATACCTGGCCCAGGTCGAGTTCTCGGACGCCTCGCTGCCGTGGCTGCTCAGCCTGCCGGGCCCCGCCACGCTGCCGTGGCTGGTGCTGCTGGTGCTGCGCGAGGACGAGGGCGCCCTGCAGCCGGGGAGCCCGCTGCCCGTCGTCGACGTCCCGGGAGCCGCGCTGCCGGACCTGGCCGACTCGTGGGCGTGGGCGCACGTCGAGGCCCGGATCGAGGACGGCGACACACCGGAGGCCGCCGTCACCCGGGACGTCCGCACCGGTCTGGACACCGTCGTCTCGCGGCTGATCTGCCCGCGCAGACTGGAGGCCGACCGGGGCTGGCTGGCCTGCGTGGTGCCGGCCACCAAGGCCGGCGCCGCCGCCGGGCTCGGCGCCGACCCGCCGGCCGACGGGGCCGCGCAGGCCTGGACCGCGGGGCAGGCGCAGGTCCGGCTGCCGGTCTACCACTCCTGGCGGTTCCGCACGGGGGACGACGGCTCTTTCAAGGACCTCGCCCACCGGGTCCAGCCCGTCGCGAGCCGGAATCTGCCCGACTTCGGCAGCCGCACGGTCGACGTCCGGTGCCCGTGGCCGCTGCGCGACCTGCTCGGGGACGGCACCCCCGCGCGGCTCACCGTCCCCGTGCACGGCGCCCTGCGGGTCCCCGGCACCGACACCGCCGACGAGCAGTGGAGCGATCCGGCGAGCATGCTGCGCTTCCGCGAGATCCTCAGGGGACAGCTGGACGCGCCCGGGCTGCGGCACGACCCGGCACGGGTCGAAGCCCCGGTGGACCGCGACGAGAAGGCCGTCGCCCCGCCGCTGTACGGCAGCCACCACACCGGCGTGCAGGCGGTGCCCGAGGACGGCTGGATGAACCGGCTGAACCTGCGGGTGAAGTACCGGATCGCGGCCGCCCTCGGCGCCCGGTACGTCCAGCTGGAGCAGGAGTTCCTGATGGCCCGCGCCTGGGAGCAGATCGGCGCGGTCACCGAGGCCAACCGGCTGCTCGCGGCGGCGGAGCTGGCCACCGAGAGCGCCCGGGCCGCCCAGGACAAGCACCTCGGCGGGCTGGACGCGGCGGCGCTGCCGGAACTCTCGCCCTACCAGGGCGTGTTCGGCTCCGTCGCGGGGCGTGGCGCGTCGGCGAACGCCCGCGCCGGCGCGGGGAGCGGCACGCTGGCGGACGCCCTGGCACCCTCCGCCGTGCCGAACGGCGTCGCCTCGACGGCGTTCGTCCGGCTGACCCGCCGCGGCGGCGCGGTGCACCGCCGGACCGGACGGGCGGCGCGGGACGTGGCCGCCGGCGTGCTCACCACCGACGCCTTCGTCGACGGGGCCCTGAAGGCGACGAAGTCCTCCCTGCCGTCGATGTGGCTCGCCGGCGCGGAGCAGGCACAGCTGCCCCCGCCCGCCGAGGTGGTCCAGGGGCCGCTGGCCACGTCCACCGTCGTCGGCGACCCGTCGGCCGTGTTCGCCTCCCGGACCCTCAACGAGCTCCTCTCCACGATGCGGATGCTCGCCGAGGACTACCAGGACTTCCAGCAGTTCGACGCCCCCCGGGAGAAGTTCCAGGCCCTGTTCGTGAAGGCGCAGGCCGCGGCGAGCGACCGCGACCCGCGGTCGATGACGCAGCCCGCCCTGGTGCGCGGGGTCGGCCGGATGATGAGCGTCGAGCCCCTCGCGACGCCGCTGTTCACGGCGGCTGACCCCGGGCCGACCGCCCGGGCGCTCATCGGCGAGGCCCGGGACGCCGTCCAGCCGGTGCCCCTTCAGGTGGGCCGGATGGTCTCGCTGCTCGGCCCCACGGTGATGCGGGACCGCACCGAGGACGACCGGCCGCTGCGCCCGATCATGGCGCACCCGGAGTTCGGGTTCCCGATCGCGGCCGAGCTGGTCAGCCGGTGGCCGGAGTGGGCCGTCCCGGGCGTCTCCGCGTTCCCCGACGACGCCGCCACCCTGCTGGAGCCCAACCCGGCGTTCGTGGAGGCCCTGCTGGTCGGCCTGAACCAGGAGTTCAACCGCGAACTGCGCTGGCGGGAGTACCCGACCGACGAGGCGGGCACCCCGTTCTCGCGGTTCTGGCCGCCGGGCGGTGCCCGGCCCGGGTACGGCGAGATCGCCCGCTGGGCGACCGGCGACGAGCTCGGCTCGCACGACCCCCACCAGGGTGACGACCTGCTGGTGCTGCTGATCCGCGGCGAGGTGCTGCGCCGCTACCCGGGCACCGTCGTCCTCGCCGCGAAGTCGGTGGACCGCACCGTCGAGGGCCCGGACGTGCGGTGGCAGGAGCCGGCCTTCGTGCTGCCGGTGGACGAGCGCACCAACCTGTACGGCTTCGCCGGTCTGACGGCCGCGCAGGCGGTGGCCGAGCACTGGATGTTCGTGCTGCGCGAGCCGATGCGCGGGGTGCGGTTCGGCTTCGACCAGCCGACCTCCCCGCCGTCGGCGTTCACCTCCTGGGCCGATCTGACCTGGGACCAGGTGCCGACGGTCAACGGCTTCGTGGTCCCGCGGGTCGTCGACGGCAAGCCGCCCGCGCCCGCCGGGCTGGTGGACCCGCGCACGTGGCCGGGCGCGGACGCGGCGGACTTCGCGAGGATCGTCTTCCGGCCGCCGTTCCAGGTGGCGTTCTCACCGCAGCGGATGATCGGCGGCGCGTGATCGGAAGCGGCCCGGCCCGGCCCGGTCCGGCCCGGCCCGGCCTGGTACCGGTCAGGGCCAGGTCTCCGAGGGCCGGACGATGTCGAAGAGCAGCCCGCTGGAGCTCTCGCCGCAGCCGGGGTTCTTCTCCCGCCGGACCCACGGGTGCCAGGAGCCGTCGTACCAGCGCGCCAGCACCGGGCTGCGGGTCACCTCCGCCCCTTCGCGCGGCACCTCCTCCTCGGGCACGGACGAATCGGGCCGCAGCAGCCGGCCGAGCGGCTGCGAGCTCGCCCCGGGCTGGTCCAGCTGCACCAGGACGAACCGGATCGACGCCAGGGCGATCGCCTGTGGCACCAGCGGCAGCCAGTAGTCCGGCACGACGGTCTGCACCCCGTAGGAGCCGGTCCCGCTGGACTGCGAGCTCTGCGCTGCGGTGCACGGCGTGCCCTTCGGTGCGGTGCGCAGCCAGCGCTCCCGGCGGTCGACGAGTTCACCGCGGAGGTCGGTGACCGACTTCTCGATCGCCCACGCGAGGTTCGCCAGCTCGTCCCGGGCGAGCAGCACCGTCTCCAGCCGCTCGCCCACCGCGCCCTGCCCCGAGGGCATGACCAGCAGGCCGTCGTCGGTGCCGGTGACGGTGAACAGGTTCCAGCCCGCGTCCGCGCCGCCGGCCCGCCGCACCGTCCGGGTGTCGCCGAACGAGTCGGTGACCACGATGCCGTCGAGCGTCGTCAGCGAACCGACCGGCACCTCCAGCGGGAAGAGGAACCAGTCGTTCCCGTAGACCTCGCCGAAGGCGATCACCAGCAGCCGCCCGGTGTCGAGCGCGGACACCTCGGCCGCGCCGAAGTCGACCTGGGCGTCCTCCATCTCCCAGAACCGGTCGGCCGGGATCCCGCCGAAGCGCACGGTCGCGGGGACCACCTCGTGGCTGAAGGGCAGGTCCGGCGCCGCGGCCGCCGGGCCGGCGCCCGGATCGAGGTCGACGCTGAACCAGTCCAGGCCGTCGCCGAGGTACTCCTCGGCGTGGAAGACCTTCGTGCCGCAGCTGAAGTCGGCCCGGTGCTCGAAGCGGTGCGGATCGAACGTGTCCGGGGTGTCGACCGGTGCGATGCCGCGCCACCAGGCCAGCCAGCGGGCGCCGACCTCGGCGAGCCCGTCCACCCGCAGCGCACCGGCGACCAGGTCCGCGGCCAGCCTGCCGGCGTCGGGCACCCGGGGCGCGAGGAGCGTGACCAGGCCGGCCGGCGGCCCGGACGGCACCGGCACCGGGTCGAAGCGGTACACCGCGAGGACCCGCGGCAGCGCGGACGACAGCCCCGCCTCGTCCAGCAGCCGGACGAAATGGGCCCCGCCCTCCACCCGCGTGTACTCGTCCGGCTCGGTGGCGCCCTCCGACTCCACCAGGGCGTCGAGGGGGCCCGAGGCCGGGTCGTACGGCAGCCACGGGTGCACCTCCCGCACGCCGGGCGCGGCGGCCGGGCGCCAGGCCGAGATCGGGGTGCTGCGCCCGCTGACCACGGCCAGGACGGGCGAGCCGGCGTCCTGCCCGGCGAACTCCCCGAACTGCCACTGGCGGGCGAGCGCCCACGCCGGATCGTGGACCCGGGCCGCCAGGCCCGTCGCCACCTCGTCGGTGCGTGACAGCGGCTCCAGCCGGTAGCGGTAGGACCCGCTCTGGTCGACGTGCTTGCGGGGCATCGGTCAGTCCTCCGCCAGGTCGATCCAGAACTGCCTGATCGCGGCCGCCAGGTCCGTGATACCGCCGTCGCCCACCCGGCAGGCCGGGAGGATGTTGTCCAGCAGCGGAAGGTCGGCGAGGTCGACGGCGCGCATCTTGGCCAGTTCGAGGGTGTCCCGCACGACGAGCGCGAGGCCGTCCGCCGTCCAGCCGCGGGTGGTGTCGGGCGGCACCGCGATCAGCACCGCCTGCGGGGCCTTGGCGTCGGGCCGGTCGAAGTGGAACGACACCCCGGTCAGCTCCGACTCCGCCGGGACGACGTCCGCTGGGGCACCGTCCGCCGGGACGACGTCCGCCGGGACGCCGTCCGTCCGCGCCCGTTCGGCGGCCAGGGCGTCCGCGCCCGGGAGGACCTCGACCCACTCGTCGAACACCATCCCCGCGACCGGCCCGCCGTCCGGCAGGTCGGCGACGGTGTGGCGGACCAGGTGCCGGCGGGCCGGCGGCCGCGCGAGCGGGTCGAAGCGGCCGCCGATCCAGGCGCCGTCCGGCGGCAGCTGCGAGGCGGACAGCCGGCTCGCCCGGCCGGCCCGGGCCTCCGCCAGTAGCAGGGTCTCGTACCAGGTCCGCACGGCGGGACGGACCTTGGCGAACCGGCGCACCCAGTCGGCCACCGCCGATCCGGTCGCGCCGTCCGCCGGCGGCGGCAGGGCGGTGCCGGAGAGCACCGGTGTCAACGGGATCCCGGTCCCGAGGAACTCCGCCAGCACCCGGGTCACCTCGCCGAGCCAGCCGGGTGCGGTCGAGTCCGCGGTCAGCGCGTCGAGCCGGGCCGGGTCGCCCTCGATCCCCAGCGCGTCCCGCTGCTCGGGGGTGCGGACGTTCGCGACGAACTCGGCCACGCGGGTGCGCACTTGATCGAGTCCCGGGACCGCCTGGCCCGCCGGCGCTCCCGGATCCGGCGCGGCCGGGTCGTCGACCAGGTGGGACGGCAGCAGCGGACCGGCGCCGAGCAGGAGCCCCTGGATCCGGCCGGCCACCGCGCGCAGCTCGTCCCAGCCCTGCCCGAACCCGACCTCCGGGCCCGCGGCCCCGCTCAGCTCGCGGATCCTGGCCCGCAGCCGCCGGTGCACGGTGCCGGAGACGTCCAGCACGAGACCGAGGGCGCTGAACCCCACCTGGTCGAGCGTCACGGTGAACGGACGCGGGGCCGGCCCGTCCGCGACCGTGCCGGACAGCGTCCAGCCGGCGGCCGGGCCGAGCAGGTCGGCGATCCAGGCGTCGACCCGCGGTTCGAGCGCCGAGAAGGCGTCCGTTCCCCAGCCGGCGGGTCGCGCCGGGTCGCTCGGCAGCACCGCCGCGATCCGGTGGGTGACGGCCCGCCCGCGGTGCGGGGTGCGCAGGACGTCGATCCGGTCCGGCACCTGCTCGCCACTGCCCAGCGTGTCGGCGGCGAGACCGGCGCGCATCGGGTTGCCGCCGACCAACTGGTGGACGCTCTCGGCCAGCAGCAGGTCGCTCACCGCGTCGAGCGTCTGCACCAGGTCGTCCAGCATCGGCCGGGTGCCCGGGTCGGCGGCCGGAAAGCCCTTGGCGGCGAGGACCGCGTCCACCCTGCCCGCGCCGTGCGCCCGGGCCAGGGCGACCCCGTCCACCACGTTCCGGGCGGCGATCGCCTCGGAGCTGCGCTCCCACAGGGGGTCGGGGCCGGGCGTCCCGGTCGTTGGCGCCGGGGCGACGGGTACCGGGAACGCCTGGCGGAAGGCGTCCTTCTGCTGGTCCAGGTGCGCCTCGTGCAGCGCCCGCTCGAACCGGTACCCGAGCAGCGCGCCGAGGTTCTGGCCCCGGTGGACGCCGTCGAGCAGCCGGCGGGCGGTCCTGGCCCGCCGGGACGACAGGTCGACGGCGAACGGCGAGGCCGAACCGTCGGCGGGCGGGGTGGTGTCGCTGTCGCCCCCGGGTGCCGGGGCGCCCCGGTGGGCGAGGAAGCCCGACCGCAGCACGGCTGCGGTCGCCGCGTGGTGCAGCGAGGGCGCGTGGAGGAACCCGTCCGACGGCCTGGCCGTGCCGGGGTAGAGGTTCTCCACCCAGCCGTACCCGCCGATCCGGACGCCCCGCACGCCGGCCGCCCGGGTCTCGCCGAGCCGCCGAGTGGCCAGCGAGGTGGCCCAGGCGTCCCACCGGTGGGAGCAGACGTCCAGCAACTCGAAGGCGAGCGGCAGGTAGTCGTCCGCCGGGACGTCCGCGAGCGCCGTCAGCCCGGCCAGCACCGTGTCGGCCGCCGGAAGTCCGGAGGTGGCGGCCGCCTGCTGGTCGGCCAGCTGCTGTGCGGAGGCGGTGCCCGACTGCCGCATGGCGATCAGCAGGTCGACGGCGGAGGGGATGTGGTAGGCGAGGTCGACCACGTCGTCGGGGTGGCTGCTCCCGAAGGACACGAACAAGCCGTGGAGGTCGGAGTTCAGCATCACGAGGACCAGGTCGGTGGCCCCCTGCGGGGGTGGGAAGCCGAATTCGCCGAAGATCGTCGGCGGCCGGGTGGGGGCGGGGTTCCCGTCCGCGGTCATCGGCCAGCGCGTGAGGAACTGCTCCTGGGTCAGCTCGCCCCTGAGCAGCCCCACCGCGTCGGCGAGGCGCCGAGCGCTGTTGGCGAACAGGGCCGCGTACTTGTCGGCGTTCGGCGCGAGCCGCCGCGGGACGAGGGCGTAGTCCGGCGGCGTCGTGTTCGACGTCCAGGCGAGGTTGCTGATGAGCTCGGACGGGAGCGCCCACCGCAACCCGGACCGGATCCCGCCCAGCGCCACCGTCGGAGCGGGTGCGCGCAGGCTGATGCCGTCGAACCGGATGAGACCTCCCCGGGACGTGAGTTCGCGCCGGATGACGATGTCGTTCGACACCGGCAGCCGGGTGAGGACGTCCGCCGCGATCCAGTCGGCCGGGGTGCCGTCGGTGACCCGCGGAATCCAGCCCGGGGTCAGCGCGGCGCGCCAGTGGTGCCGCAGCCGCTGCAACCAGGGCACGATCAGGGCGTCGGCCCCGTCCGGGGCGGCCGGCACCCACTCGTCCAGCGCCGTCACCGGGAGCAGCCCGTACGGCTGCCGCCCGACCCGCACGGTCGGCAGCGGACCGCGGCTGCGCACGTGGTCGGCCAGGTGGTTCCTGATCGTCAACCACTGGGCGTTGCGGTCCTTGAGGACCGAGCCCCGGGGATTGTCGTCCGTCAGGACGGCGTCGCTCTGGACCTCGCCGACGAGGGTCCACCAGCTCAGCAGCGACAGCGCGGCGATCGCGCTGTCGCCGTCCCGCGCGGCCCCCGCGCACTCGCCGAGGAAGCTTCCGTCGCCCAGGCCGAGCGCGTCCGCGAGGCGGGCCCCGTCCGTCCCCTTCAGCAGTGTCGGCGGCGGGCCGGGGGGCATCGGGGTCGGCCGTGCGGACCACGCCGTACGGGTGTCGGGCGTGTTGTTCGTCGGCGCCCCCACCGGCAGGACGTCGAACCCGTCGCTGAAGAGGTGGCCCTGCAGGCACTGGCCCAGCCGTTCGGCGCCGGCCTCCGGTTCCAGATCGCTCACCCCGATGACGAAGAGCTGGTCCAGGTGGTCGTAGCCGGGCGGCAGGACCAGCTCCGCCGCCATGCCGACGTCCACCGCGGTGCGGAAGTCGACCGCCCACTCGGCGTGTTGGTGGTCGGGCGCCGCCTCGTCCGCGGCGAGCAGGCCGAGCGGCAGCGGATCGGGAACGTCCACGCCCACCTGGTCGACGACCGCCCGTCCGTCGACCAGTCCGAGGAAGCGCCAGCGACTCGGCAGCGTCGTGACCCGGGGGGCGCGCCGGGGCCCGGGGTCGCGCAGCTGCGGAGCGGTCGCGGCCCCGGGACGGGCTGCGCGGGTCGCCCAGGCCGCCCGGGGCGCGCTGACCACGCGGAGCAGGTCCTGCCACGCCTGCGCACCGGGCGCCTGCCAGTACTTCTGGGCCGCGTCGAGCTCGGCGGGGGTCAGCCGGGGCTCGAAGGAGTCGACGTGGATGTCGTCGGGGTAGACGCGCGCCTTGATGCTGCGTCGGTCGGCGGACCACTTGGTCTCGATCCGCACCGGCAGCAGGGCGATGGGAACGGACGTCCGCCGGCCGAACAGCGGGGCCTCCGCGTCGAGCGAGTCGGCGAGCCGCTGGGCGGCGGCGTCGACCTTCGCACGCAGCGCCGCCAGGGCCAGCAGTCGGTTGCTCTGGCCGTTCTCCTCCATGAGCAGCTTGTTGCTGGCGGCGCTGAACAGCGGCACATCCGAGGCCGGTTGGCTCGCCACCCAGGCACGGACCCGCTCCAGCGTGACGGCCCTCGTGTCCGCGTCCAGCTGCGCGAGGTCGTGCTCCAGCCGGGCGTCGTCGAGCACCCGGCGCAGCCCGAGGGCGCTCTCCCGCGGGACGGTCACGGGGGAGAGCGTCACGATCAGCCCGCCGGGCGATTCGATCTGGGTGACGGTGCCATCGGGGGCCAGGCCGATCGCAACGGGGGCGCCGGGCTCCCCGATCGGGTTGAGTGCCCACTGCGGGGCCGGTATGAGCGTGAGCTCGTGCGTGGCGGTGCGCGAGAGCGGGGCTTCGGCCGGACCGAAGAACTTGGGCTTCAAGTCGAAGGGAAGCGCCCGGCCGTCAACGATGAGCCGGTACCCGAAGACGGTCAGCGTCCGCCAGGACGCCCTGGCGAAGCCGGCGAAGGCGTCGTCGATCACGATCCGGCCCTGGCGGGTGAGGCCGAACGTGAAGGGGGACATCCCATCCACCAGGAAGAACGCGTATTCCCCGAACGGGATCAGTGCCAATTCGTTCGTGTCGGTGCGGGAGAGGTTACCGCCCGACCAGTTGGGCAGTTCTGGTGTCAGGCCGTGGGAGAGTTCTCTCGCGTCGAGGGTGATGGTGAATCCGTGAATCACCATCGACCGGTCGGTGACTTCGGCGAAACCCAAGAGGGTCGGGTCCAGAACGACCCGGCCGTCGTGGGTCACGGCAAACCCGTAGTCCGTATTTCCTCTGGAGAGCTGGAACGTGTAGGCCGGCGCAGGTAACAGTCGGACGTCGTGCGCCGTCTTCCGCGACAGCGTTCCCGCGCCGGTGGTGATGCCCAGGAGCAGATCGTGCGACAGGGCGCGGGCGTCGATCGTGACCGGGAATCCGTGCAGCACCAGCGTGGTCGTCCCGCGGCCTTCGAGGAAGCCGTCGAAGGTCGCGTCGAAATCGACGGTGCCCTCCTGGGTGACCTTGAAGTGGAAGCTCTCCTCTTGGTCGGACACCTGCGCGACGCTGTAGACCCCGGGCGCCAGGGAGATCGTCGGTGCGGCCGACCCGTCGATGGACGGGACGTTCAGCCCGGCGATCATGAACTGCGGGAAGGTGAGGCTGCTGCTGTCAATGCGGATGTCAGGCATCTCATGAGCCCCAAGGCTGCAGAGGTGATGGGGGCCTCACTCCCCAGGGTTTCGCAGCGGACGGCCGGCTGCAACCGGGCGGCGGGGCGGCGGGGCGGCGGCGCTTCCGCCGCCCCGCCGAGTGGGCTCAGCCGCAGATGCCGCGCGCGTAGTCGTAGGTCGCCGTCGCCTGCGAGTACTGCCACTGCGGGGCCAGCAGGCCCGTGTTCAACTGCTCCGCGGCCTTGGCGTCCTCGACGACGTAGCCGAAGTCCTGGAGGTAGGCCGGGTAGAGGTTCTTGGAGCCGATGAAGAACGCCGAGCCGTCGACCGAGACCAGCTTGTGGTGCAGCGCGTACGGGTGGCCGTCGGCCCAGGTGGGGGTCGGGGCGGCGCGGAACGAGGCGAGCTGGAGGTTCTGGCACATCGCCGTGCGCGCGCTCCCGCTGCTGCCGGTCAGGGTGGTCAGGTGGTTCAGCAGCGCGTCGCTGACCTCGTTGAGCGACTTGATCTGCGAGTAGCCGCCGCTGCCGACCCGGCCGCGGTTGGCGGGGTCGCTGACCACGATCCGGACCTTGACGCCGGCCGCGAGCTTGGCGGCCAGGGTGTCGTACAGCTTGACGTCGTAGCGCGGCATCGGCGGGCAGGTGCCGTTCAGGTCCTGCTGGGAGATCTCGATGTGGCCGGTCGCGCTCGCGATGAGGGTGCGCAGCGCGCTCTCCTCGGGGTTGACGGTGGCGTAGCCGCGGTCGGTGTTGGTGTAGTCGTGCACGCCGATCGGCCCGCAGCTGACGGCCGGGGAGGTGGCCGGGGTGAACCGGTGGCCGGAGGAAGGGTCCGCGTCCCGGATGCCGACGCCGAGGCCGCCGACCGCGATGACCGGGGTGCTGCCGGTCGCGGCGGCGGGTGCCGGGTTGGCGTCCCGTTCCAGGGTGGGGTTGCAGGCGGCGCCGCGGGAGGAGGCGAACCAGGCGGCGGAGAGCGGGCCGGTGTTGCGGCAGGTCCAGTCCCAGAGCGTGTCCAGGTAGCGCCCGGCGGTGGTCGCGGCCGGGCCGGTCAGCGCGAGGTCGACGTCCGACACCGGGTGCGTGGTGTCGAGGTAGTCGTCCTTCCAGTTGTTGATGCCGCCAGTGATCACCCGCTGTCCGTCCACCACCAGGAGCTTGGAGTGGTTCCAGGAGAACGCCGTCTTGGCGGTGGTCATCGACGCGACGGTGAGCGTGATCCGGTCGGCCGCGTCGCCGAGCCTGCCGACCAGTTCGTCGCGGTAGCGGGTGGGCAGCGCGGTGACGTTGAGGAGCGGGGCCGCGCCGACCAGGATCCGCACCTGGAGGTGGTTGCCCTTGGCCGCGGCGGACTTGAGCCCGGCCACGATGGCGTCCTCGAAGGCGCCGTTCGGGAACGGCGCGAGGGTGGAGATGTCGACCGTGCGGGTGGCGCTGCCGATCGTGTCGGTCATCCGGGCCAGCAGCTGCCGGGTGCCGGGCCGGTCGGTGCACTTCGGGTCGCCCCAGCAGGCGGGCGTCTGGAGCAGCCAGCCGGCCGGGTCGTCGGCGGGTGCGTCGAGGGCGTTGCCGGCGGTCCGCTGCCAGACCGTGCCCTCCAGGCCGGGGGAGACCTCACGCAGGGCCTGTTCCACGGCGTCGAGGTGCGGGGTCGGGCTGCTCTGAACGCCCCCCGGTGGTACGGGCGTTGCGGGGTCGGCGAAGGCCGGGGCGGTCGGCACGGCGGCGAGGACGGCGGTGGCGAGCGCGAGCGACGCCGCTCGGAGGAGACGGTGGGACTGCGTGTGGAGCAAGGACGTACCTTCGGGACAGAGGGCGGAGTTTGATGATTGTTCATACGATAACCGCCAAAAATTACCCGCACGTCACCTGTGTCTCCATCAGATCCCCGCAGAGGGACGCCGCGTCAGTGGGTGGTCCCCTCCGGGGTGCGCAGGTCGGTGGGGCGGGTCGAGGCCGTGAGCAGGGCGCGCACGGCGTGGGCGGCCGTGGCGGCGGGCAGGGAGGGCTGAGCCCGGTCGAGGACCTGTTCGGGCAGCGCGGGCAGGTGGACGAAGCCGCCGCGGGTGGCGGGGCGTTCGGTGGCGATCAGGTGCATCAGCGCGTAGAAGACGTGGTTGCAGACGAACGTCCCGGCGCTGTGGGACAGGGAGGCCGGCAAGCCGGCCTCCCGGACGGCGGCCACGCACGCCTTCACCGGCAGCGCGGCGAAGTAGGCGGCGGGGCCGCCGGGGACGACGGGCCGGTCCACCGGCTGCCGGCCCGCGTTGTCCGGGATGCGCGCGTCGTCGACGTTGACGGCGATGCGCTCGACGCCGACGTCCGGGCGGCCGGTCGCCTGGCCGAGGCAGAGCACCACGTCCGGGTCGCTGCCGCGCACCGCCGTCCGCAGTTCCTCGGCCGCCCGCCCGAAGACGCAGCTCAGCCGGACGGGGGTGACCTCCATCCCCGCGGGCGGCTGCTCGGCGACGAGGCGGGCGACCTCCCAGGACGGGTTGAGGGCGGCGCCGTCGAACGGCTCGAAGCCGGTGAGCAGGACCCGGGTCATGGGCGGGCGGAGCCTTCCTGTGAGGTGGAGAGGTCAGAACGCGAACAGCGACATGATGGCGATGTTGCACACCAACAGGACGCCCGCGGTGGGCAGTTGGGCCTTGATCGGCCCGTACTGGTCCTTGAGTTCGAGCAGGGTGGCCGGGACCAGGTTGAAGTTGGCGGCCATCGGGGTGGCGAGGGTGCCGCAGAAGCCGGCCAGCATGCCCACGGCCAGGACGACCGCCGGGTTGCCGTGCAACTGGGTGATCAGGACGGGCCAGCCGATGGCGGCGGTCATGACGGGGAACGCGGCGAAGGCGTTGCCCATGATGACGGTGAACAGGGCCATGCCGAGGCAGTAGAGCGCCACCGCCGCGTAGGTGTTGCCGTCCGGCAGGAAGTGCGTGGTGATCCGGCCGACCTGGGTGCCGACCCCGGAGGCCTGGAAGATCGTGCCGAGCACGGCGAGGAGTTGGGGCAGCAGCAGCGCCCAGCCGATGGCCTCCACCAGTGAGCGGCCGGCGTGCAGGGCGGTGACGGGCCTGCGCTCGCGGGTGAGGAGGAGGGCGACGGCCAGGGCGACGAGCGTGCCGATGCCGAGCCCGAGCAGCGCCTCGCTGCCGGACTGGAGCAGCAGGCCGCTGCCCAGGTGCACGTCCTTGAGGAGGGTGGCGCAGGTCAGCGCGACCAGCGGCAGGGTGAGCGCGGGGACGAACAGCCGGCTGCCGAGACGGGCGGCGGAGGCGGCCCGCTGCTCGGGGGTGGTGGTCGTGGGCGTGCCGCGACCGGTGAAGCCGAGGCCGCCCAGGCAGATCATGGCGAGGACGGCCGCACCCAGGGGCGCGGCGGGCGCGCTCTTGTCGGCGACCCACGTGCCGTAGACGAAGCTCGCGCCGAACAGGCCCCAGAAGGCGGCGCTGCCGAACCGCTTGGGGTTGCTGCGGTCGGCCGCCATCTGCACGGCCATCGCGAGGAAGACGGCGCCGACGAGCCAGTACAGCCATTCGACCTTGATCACTTGCTGTCCTCCGCGGTGAGGGTGGCGGCGGCGCGGGCGCCGGCGGGGGCGTCGGCGGGGCGGCCGGACGCGGCGGCCAGGTCCCGGGCGAGGACGGTGTCCAGCCGCAGCAGCCGCAGGCCGTGGACGAGGGTGGCGCAGACCGCGGTGGGGACGGCCCACAGCGCGAGCTGCACCGGCTCCAGGCTGGTGTGGTAGGTCGCGTTGACGAAGCCGGTGATCAGGAGGATTGAGCCGACGGCGAGGAAGCAGTCCTCGCCGAAGAACAGGCCGACGTTGTCGGCGCTCGCGGCGAAGGAGCGCAGCCGTTCGCGGGCCTTCTCCGTCAGGGTGCCGTGGCGGCGCTCGACGGCGGCCTCCGCCATCGGCGCGATCATCGGCCGCACCGCCTGGGGGTGTCCGCCGAGCGCGGTGAGCCCGAGGGCGGCGCCGAGCTGACGGATCACCAGGTAGCAGGCGAGCAGGCGGCCGGCGCTGACCTTCGCGAGCCGGTTCATCAGGGTGCGGGCCTGCTCCTGCAGGCCGTGGCGCTCCAGGAGGCCGATGACCGGCAGGGTGACGGCGAAGAGGGTCACCGAGCGGCTGGAGGCGAAGCCCGTCCCGAACGTCTCCAGGACCTTCACCGGGCTCAGCCCGCCCAGCAGGCCGGTGACGATGCCGGCCGCGCCGACGACGAGGAGTGGATTTCGCCGGGTGGCGAATCCGGCCACCACGATGAGGATGCCGACAAGAACGATCATGTGGCTGGTCGCCTTTCGGAGGGGTCCACGCCGGGTGCGCGGTCGTCTGCGACGCCACGGGCGCGGGAGGTCCCGGCCGGTGGGCCGCGACCTCGCGGGGGGTTGCCGAGAGGTTAGGGGATTGTGGAACAATCCGACAAGAGTTCAGGAGCGGCTCCGTACGAGCGGAACGCGGCGGCAGGAGGCAGGACTTGACCGGGGTTTTCGACGCACTCGCGGCCGACCGGGGCCGGCTCGAACGCGCCAGCGCCGCCCAGCGGGTGGCCGAAGTGCTGCGCGAGCACATCACCGAGGGCCGACTCGCCTCCGGAACGCGGCTGTCGGAGGAGGCGCTGGGCGAGGCGCTCGCGGTCTCGCGCAACACCCTCCGGGAGGCGTTCCGGCAGCTGGCCGACCAGCGCCTGGTCGTCCACGAGCTGAACCGCGGGGTGTTCGTCCGGGTCCTCGAACCGGAGGACGTCGCCGACATCTACACGCTGCGCCTGGCCCTGGAGATGGCCGGGGTGCGCGCGCTGCGCAGCGCGGCGCCGGAGCGCCTGGCCGCCGTGCGGGCCGCGCTCGCGCGGGCGGAGGCGGCCGAACTGCTCGGTGACTGGGCCGCGGTGGGCACCGCCGACCTGCACTTCCACCAGGCCGTCGCCGGGCTGGCCGGCAGCGGGAGGATCGACGAGTGCATGACCCGGCTGATGGCGGAACTGCGGCTGGCCTTCGCCGCCGTCCCCTCCCCGCGCGCGCTCCACGAACCGTTCCTGGGGCGCAACCAGACGCTCGCGGGGCTGCTGGAGTCGGGCGAGATCGACGACGCCGAGGTCGAGTTGACCAGGTACCTGGACGACGCGCGCGCGATGATCGTCCGCGCCATGGCCGAGCGCGGGCAGGCCCCGGGAGCCGGGCGGTGACGGACGGACGGGCGGAGCCCGCGGCCGTACCGGAACCGGTGATCGACCTGAACGCCGACCTCGGCGAGGGCTTCGGCCGCTGGACGCTCACCGACGACGCGGCCCTGCTGTCGGTGGTCACCAGCGCCAACGTCGCCTGCGGCTTCCACGCCGGGGACCCGTCCACCATGCGACGGGTGTGCGCGCTGGCCGCCGAGCGCGGGGTGCGGATCGGCGCGCAGGTCTCCTACCGGGACCTGGCCGGCTTCGGGCGGCGGGCGATGGACGTCCCCCCGGACGAGCTGGCCGACGAAATCGCCTACCAGATAGGGGCGTTGCAGGTGTTCGCGCAGGCCGCCGGCGCCAAGGTCGGCTACGTCAAACCGCACGGCGCGCTCTACAACCGCACGGTGCACGACGAGGAACAGGCGGCGGCCGTGGTCCGTGGCGTCCGGCTCGCCCTGCCCGGAACACCGTCGCCGGTGCTCGGGCTGCCCGGCTCGCGACTGCACGAGGCGGCCCGGCGGGCCGGACTGCCGGTCGTCGCCGAGGCGTTCGGCGACCGCGCCTACACCCCGGAGGGCACGCTGCTCTCCCGCCGGGAACCGGGCGCGGTCGTCCACGACCCCGACGCCGTGGTCCGCCGCTCGGTCGGCATCGCCCGCGACGGCCTGCTCGCCGCCCACACCGGCGAGCGGATCCGCCTGCGCGCCCGCTCGCTGTGCCTGCACGGCGACACCCCCGGGGCGGCGGACCTCGCCCGCCGCGTCCGGACGGCGCTGCGCGCGGCCGGGGTGCGCGTCGAGGCGTTCGCATGAGAGTGCTGCGGGTCGGCCCGCACGCCCTGCTGGTCGAACTCGCCGACGCCGACCGGACCGCCGCCTTCCACGCCGAACTCCTGCGCAGGCGCGCGGTGTTCGGGCTGCCGCCGGTGGACGAGATCGTCCCGGCCGAGCGGACCGTGCTGCTCGACGGGGTGGCCGACCCGCGCGCCCTGGCCACCGAACTGGCCACCTGGCGGGTGCCGCCCGCCCCGGAGCGGCTCGGCCCGGTGGTGACCGTCCCCGTCCGCTACGACGGCGCGGACCTCGCGGAGGTCGCCGCGCTCTGGGGCGTCGCGGAGGACGCCGTCGCGCGCATCCACTCCGCGACCGAATTCCGCGTCGCCTTCAGCGGGTTCGCCCCCGGCTTCGGCTACCTCACCGGCCTCGCCGAGCGGTACCACGTCCCGCGCCGGGCCGTGCCCCGCAGCGCCGTGCCGGCCGGCGCGGTCGCCCTGGCCGGCCCGTACACCGGCGTCTATCCGCGCTCCTCCCCGGGCGGCTGGCAGCTGATCGGCCGCACCCGGGCCCCGCTGTGGGACGCCGCGCGCGAGCCGGCCGCCCTGTTCGCCCCGGGGACGCGGGTGCGGTTCGTCATCGAGGAATCGTGATCGAGGGATCGTGATCGAGGAAGCGTGTATCGAAGAAGCATGATCGAGGAAGCATGATCGGGGGAGCCGTGACAGGGGAACCGGCGAGCGGCGGACCAGCGACCGTCACCGTCGTCAGCGCGGGTCTGCTGACCACCGTCCAGGACCTCGGCCGGCCGGGCCACGCCCACCTGGGCGTGCCGCGCTCCGGTGCGCTCGACCGGCCGGCCCACCTGCTGGCCAACCGGCTGGTCGGCAACCCGGCCGGGGCGGCCGCCCTGGAGACCACGGTGCTCGGTTGCGCGGTCCGGGTCGACCGGCCGGTCACGGTGGCCGTGGCCGGGGCGCCCTGCGCCGTCCGGGTCGACGGCCGGCCCGCCGCCTGGGGCGCCCCGGTCCGGCTGCCCGCCGGCGCGCGGCTCGACCTCGGCCCCGCGACCCGGGGGGTGCGCAGCTACCTCGCCTTCGCGGGCGGGGTCGCCGCCGCCCCGGTCCTCGGCAGTCGTTCGACCGACCTGCTCTCCGGACTGGGACCCGCGCCGCTGTCCGCCGGGGACCACCTGCCGCTCGGGGCCCCGGCCGGCCCGCCGGCCGGGGCGGACGTGCTGCCCTGGGCCGCCCCGCCCGCCCGGCTGGTCCTCCCGCTCGTGCTCGGCCCGCGTGACGACTGGTTCACCGCCGGGGCCCTCGACGCCCTGGCACGCTCCGTCTACCACGTCTCGACGACCAGCAACCGGATCGGCCTGCGCCTGGACGGCCCGCCGCTGGAGCGCGCCGCCGAGGGCGAACTGCCCAGCGAGGGCATGGTGCTGGGCGCCGTCCAGGTGCCGCCCTCCGGCCGCCCGGTGGTCTTCCTCGCCGACCACCCGACCACCGGCGGCTACCCCGTCATCGGCGTGGTCCCCGCCGCCGCCCTCCCCGCCGCCGCCCAGGCCGCCCCGGGGACCCCGGTCCGCTTCACCCCCGTCCGCCTGCGCTGACGGACCCGTCCCACGCGTCGTCGATCGACCGGATACTCCGCGCGGGCGGGCGACCTCGGCGGCGTCCCCGCGGCCGCGCTCGTCGTGGGGCCCCGCTCATGATCGCCAGGATGGTGCCGAGAGTCGAAATGGACAAAGTAGGATGACTCAACTCCCGCGCTACGCGCGAAGAGTTCCATGTATGTCCCATTTGACCGATTTATCTCCCGCTTCACACGCACGGAGTCACCCTCATGGACAACCTGTCCACCGTCGACGCAGACGGCGCGATAGAGACACGCGGCATCGAACCCGTCCCCGACCACGAGCGCGGGGGCAGAGTCCGCGAGCTCTTCCCGACCTGGGTCGCGGCGAACATCAGCGTCCTGCTGCTCACCATGGGCGCCGCCCTGGTGGTGTTCAACCACTTGAACTTCTGGCAGGTCCTGGTCGTCGCCGCGTGCGCCGCGCTCGTCTCGTTCGGGCTGGTCGGCGTGCTGTCGGTCTCCGGGAAGTGGGGCGGGGCGCCGGGCGCGACCCTCTCCCGGGCCACCTTCGGCGTGCGCGGGAACCTCTTCCCCGGTGCGATCCTCTGGATCGCCCGGTTCGGCTGGGAGACGATCAACGCCGTCACCGGCGCCTACGCCGTGCTGACCGTCCTCGACCTGGTCTTCGGCGTCAAGAGCAACACCGCGCTGATCGTGGTCACCCTGTTCGCCTTCGTCGCCTGCACCTTCCTGGTCTCCGGCATGGGCCGCAAGGCGCTGAACGTCTGCAACACCTGGTCGACGTACCTCTTCGGGATCTTCAGCGTCCTGGTGCTGGGCTACCTGATCGCGACCATGCGGTGGAGCGAGGTCTTCGCCAAGCCCGCGGGCACCACGGCGATGATGATCGCCGGCGTCGGGACCATCGCCGCCGGTGGCATCAGCTGGGTCCCCACCGGCCCGGACTTCGCCCGCTACCTGCCGCACGCCGCCTCCGGCCGGAAGATCGTCGGCGTGACGGTCTCCGGTGCCGGCATCGTCATGGTGCCGATGGTGCTGATGGGCGCCGTGATGGCGGTGGCCTCGCCCGGCCTCGCGGATGCCGCGGACCCGGTCTCCTTCCTCGGTGACCTGCTGCCGACCTGGCTGGCCGTGCCCTACCTGCTGACCGCGATCGTGGGCATGCTGCTGATCAACAGCCTCTCCATGTACTCGGCCGGCTTCACCGCGCAGACCATGGGCGTCCGGCTGCCGCGCGCCCTGGCCGTCAGCATCAACGCCGTGATCTCGCTGGTCGGCGGCCTGCTGCTGATGCTGGTCGCCAAGAGCTTCCTGGGCTCCTTCATCACCTTCCTGATCCTGCTCGCGGTCTCCTTCTCGGCCTGGATCGGCGTCTACGCGGTGGACATGTACCGTCGCCGCTCGCGCGCGGTGCGCTACGACCCCGCCGCGCTGATGGACACCAGCAGGAACAGCCGCTACTGGTACGTGGGCGGCTTCTGCTGGCAGGCGATGGTGTCCTGGGTCCTGGCGCTGCTGATCGGGCTCGCCTTCACCAAGTGCGACTGGTTCGCCGGCCCGCTCTCCGGCACTCCGGTCGGCCGGTACGGGCTCGCCTGGGCGGCGACCATCGTGATCTCCGGCGTGATCATGGCCGTGCTCCCCACCCCCCGGGAGAACACCCCCGCCACCCCGGAGGCCGAGCGGACCGAGCGGACCGAACGGGCCGCCGCCACCGTCTGACCGCACGACGCCTCTTCCGGACCGCCCGGTCGCCGACTCACCCGAGCCGGCGACCGGGCGGTCCCGTTACCGCCCCCCTGCGGCGATCCGTTGACGGCTCTCGTCCGGTGGCCGGTGCGGCAGCAGCGGCCTCGCAGGATCGGCCGCCCGTCCCCTCCCGGCAGCGCGCGGCACGTCATTGCGCGAACTCGCCGGCCCCACCCTCCTCTCCCGGCCACGTGCCCCTCGGCGCCCGTCCGGCGCGGTCGGCGGTCCGGCTGTCACTCCACGTCGGAGCGGGCAGGAGGCGGACTCCGGTCGACGATTCGTCCGCCCGGTCCCGGAACCGCTCGCGACACACCAGAACAACACGCCCCACGCCGCTCGGAAACTCCGGACGGGAATGGCCGAGAACAAATGAGAGCGAGGGCTGTTCGATTGACCCCCAGAAAGGCGGTCCGGATACTGATCGGGTACGACGCAACGGAAACTCGTTGCGCACCGGACTCCGATTCGACGTTTCATCAGACTGGGGAGAATCCATGATCTCGAAAGCGAAGAAGGCCGCGAGCTCGCTGGCCGTGGCCTTCGCCGCGGCGGCCACGCTCACCGTGGCCGTGCCGTCCGGCAACGCGTTCGCCATCGACCACGTCCAGTGCGACGGGAGCCGCAACGACTTCCTGAAGATCTGGTCGCACCTCGACGGCCGTGACAGCGTCGACTGCTACGCGAACGCGGGGTCGATCGGCTTCGGCGGGCGGTGGGTCGACCGGATCTCCACGGGGAACAACGACCTGGTCTACAGCGACGCCAACGGCGACTCGGTGAGGATCAACCGCTGGACCGACATCACGTTCCCGAACCGCCCGCCGAAGGTGAACTCCATCCGGATCCTCTGACGAATCGGCGGGGCGGGCCTCGAACGGAAATTCGTTCGGCCTTATTGTCGTGAGTTCCGCACCACTTGGGTCGCCGACGAATTTCCGTGACCCGAATCGGCTCCGCCCCGCTTCGCCGGTGCCGGTCACGCCCTCCGGGTGTGACCGGCACCGGCATGTGGTGCCGCGGCGCGCGAACTACCCCTGGGTCGGCATGCTCAGCGAGCGGTGCCGTAGACGCGAATCTTTCGCGTTAAGCAGTTACGCTGGGCGCATGACTGAGCGAGCGAGCACGCGGCCCGGCGGGCGGAGTGCGCGGGTTCAGCAGTCGGTGTAGGGGCGCTCACCGTGCCGGCGCTCGCCGCGCGGGCGGGGGGGGCGGCGCCCCCGGCCCCTAAAGGCTAAGTAGTTGCGTTTAGCGGCGAGGCGCCCCCGGCGCCCGCTATCTCACCAGCCGCACCGAATACCGGCTGCTCGCCGAGCCTGCCGCCGAGCCCGTCGCCGAGCTGCCGGCGACCGCGGCCTGACGGTCCGCCGTACGACCGCCCTTTCCCCGGCCCTCGAAAGGCCCGCCATGCCCGTGCCCGCCACGCCTGTGGTCGATCCCCCCTTCAGCATCCTGTCCGAGGACTTCGCCGCCGACCCCTACCGCTACTTCGCCGGACTGCACCAGTGCGCCGGGGCGGCCTTCGCCCGCGCGGAGCTGGAGACGGTGGCCGCGCTGCTGCTCCCGCTGCTCGACGGGGTCCGCCTCGCCCCCGGCTTCCGCTACCGGGAGACCGGGCTGTACACCCGCGGCCCCGTCGCGCTTCCCCTGGAGTTCACGCCCGTCCGCGCGACAGCCGGCACGTTCCGGCACCTTGGTTAGGATCGCGCCACCGGTACTTGGGGGAAGGGAGCCGCGATGGTGTCAGTCGGGGAGCGGCTGAGCAGTGCGCGGGTCCAGGCCTTCATAGGCCGGGACGAGGAACTCGACCGCTTCGCCCGGGCGCTGACCGGGGATCCACAGGCGCCCTTCGCCTTCTACCTGTACGGGCCCGGCGGCATCGGGAAGTCCACCCTGCTGCGGCGCCTGGCGGACCACGCCCGCGCGGCGGGCCGGCTGCTGGTCGAGCTCGACGGCCGCTTCGTCGGCCGGGACCCGGCCGACTTCGAGCGGGCGGCCGGCCCCTTCCTCGACGTCCCCGGCACGGTCCTGTTCCTGGACTCCTTCGAGCACTGCCAGTGGCTGGAGGGCTGGCTCTGGCACCGCTTCCTGCCCCGCGCCGCGGACGGCGCCCTGGTCGTCCTCGGCGGCCGGCTCGCGCCGCAGCCGCAGTGGACCGCCGACCCGGCCTGGGCCGGCCTGCTGCACGTGGCCGAACTGGAGCCGTTCTCCGAGGAGCAGGCCCGCACGCTGCTGGCCACGGCGCAGATCCGCCCCGAGATGCGGGAGCTGGTGCTGCGCTTCGCCGGCGGCAACCCACTGGCCCTGTCCCTCGCCGCGGCCGCGGGCTCGACCGGCTGGAGCTACGACCAGACCTGGGCCCCCTCGGCCGACGTGCTGCGGACCCTGCTGGTGGGCCTGATCGGCGAGGTGCCGTCGGCCGCCCACCGCCGCGCCCTGGAGGTGGCGGCCCAGGCCTACTCGACCTCCGAGGAACTGCTCGCCGCGGTGCTGCCCGACCACGACGCCCACCTGCTCTTCGCCTGGCTCCGCGAGCTGCCCTTCATGGAGGCCACCCACCGCGGCCTGCACCCGCACGACGCCGCCCGCGAGACGCTCGCCGCCGACCTGCGCTGGCGCGCCCCCAACGCCTTCGTCGCGATGCGCAAGCGGCTGGCCGAGGAGTACCTGCGCCTGCTGCGCGAGGCCCCCGAGGAGCGGGTCTGGACCGTCACCGACGAACTCTTCTACCTCTTCCGGGACGGGCAGATCGTCGCCCGGCTGCGCACCTGGTCCCGCGAGGACGAGGTGCACGACCGTCCGCTGCACCCGGACGACCTCGGCACGGTGCTGCGCATGGCCGCGGAGACCGAGGGCCCCGAGTCCGCGGCGCTGGTCCACTACTGGGCACAGCGCCAGCCGCAGGCCTTCAGCGTCTACCGCCTGGTGAGCACCGGCCGGATCGTCGCGTTCACCGCCCGGCTCGCGCTGCCGGCCCCGCCCGACCCCGAGGACCTGGCCACCGACCCCGTCGTGGCGGCCGCCTGGGCGCACACCGACGCCACCGCGCCGGTCGGACCGGGCGAACACATCGGCATCAGCCGCTTCACCGTCTACCCCGAGCGGTACCAGGTGCCCTCGCGCGTCATCGACCTGAGCAGCTCGCGGGCCCAGGCCGAGTCCGCCCGCGCCCGCGGCCGCGCCTTCGGCTTCGCGGTGTGGCGGGACGCCGAGGCCTGGGCGGCCCGGGTCAAGGGCAGCCTCGCCGACACCGGCGCGCGGCCGCGGGTCGGCGAGCACACGTACGGGGTGTTCTGCGTCGACTGGCGCCAGGTGCCCGTCGAGACCTGGCTGCGCCACTTCATCGCGTCCACCGAGGTGCCGACCCCGTCCGGGCCCTCGGGCTTCTCGCGCACCGCGTTCGACCGGGCCGTCCGCGAGGCCCTGCCGCACTGGCGCGACCCGGCCGCGTTCGCCGCCTGCGCCCTGGCCCGCACCCGGCTGGCGGCCGACTTCGCCGACCCCGCCGAGGAGTTGCGGGCCCTGCTGCGCCGGAGCGTGGACGACCTCGCCCGTGACCCGCGGGGGGTGCGCGCCCGCGAGGCCCTGACGGCGGGCTACTTCTCCGGCGCCCCCACGCAGGAGGCCGCCGCCCGGCGCCTCGGCCTGCCGTACGGCACGTACCGGCGCCACCTGCGCCAGGGCCTGGACCTGCTCTGCGAGTCGCTGTGGCAGCAGGAGTTGCGCGGGCCGTACGGGGAGCAGTAGGGCCGGCCGACACCGCACCGCCGCCGCGCCGCACCGCCGCCGCCCGGGCGAGCGGGGGCTCGTCCGGGCGGCGCGATCGGGCGGCGCGATCGGGGCAGGCGTCAGGCCGCGGCGCCGTCCGGGGCCGGGTCGGGGATCCAGGAGCCGTGCAGCCCGGCCGCCACCCGGTGCGGCAGGTGGACGGTGGCGACCCGGTCGAGTCCGGAGGCGTCGATGACCAGCAGCTGCGAGGCGTCCTGCTTGAGGTCGGAGACCACGGTGAGCAGGTAGCCGTCGTCCTCGCGGGTGGCGCCGGCCGCGGGGACGAAGACCGCCTCGCTCGGCATCCGGGCGTCGCCGGCCCGGTGGATCCGGCGGGCGCCGGTGGTGCGGTCGTACTTGACGATGCCGTAGCCGCCGAAGCCCTGCTCGTCGGGGAAGGAGACGGCGTACTGGTAGCGGTTCTCGGCGCCCAGGTACGCCTCGTTGAGGGTCGGGAACTCCACCGGCAGGTCGTCGATGATCTGCTCGTCGACCGTGCCGGCCGTGGCGTCGATGACCCAGCGGCGGGTGTAGGAGCGCGAGACGGGCTCGCTGCCGCGGCCGGGCGCGCCGATCCACCAGTTCCAGGAGAGGCGGAAGCCCTCGCGGTCCACGGTCGGACCCTCCAGGACGATGCGGCCCCGGCCGTCCTCGTAGGCGTTGGAGACGTGCAGCATGTTGCCCGGCTCGATGGTGAACCAGCGGACCTGCGGGGCACCGTGGGGCCCGCGCGGCAGCACGCCGATGCGGGCGGGCTGCTGGTCGCTCCAGCCGTACGGGATGCCGGAGCGGTCGTTCGGGTCGAAGGTGACGTTGCCCTCGACGAAGACCACGTGGTGGCGGGTGAGGGCGAAGTCGTGCTTGAGGGCGGCACTCGCCCCGGGGACCTCGGCGGTGTGGACGATCCCGCCCTTGGCGTCGGCGACGTGGTAGGTCAGGAACGGCGGGACGGGCGAGGAGCCGAAGAAGTGCAGTTCCCCGGTGAGCGGGTCCTCCTTGGGGTGCGCGGTCATCGCGGTGCGCAGCTTGCCGGCGAAGTCGTAGGCGCCGACGGTCTCCAGCTCCTCGGTGAGCTCGAAGGGCAGGTTGGCCTCGCACAGGGCCAGCAGGCGGCCCGCGTGCTCGATGACGTGGGTGCCGGCGGCGCTGGCGGTCAGGTCGGGGCCGTGCTCGGTCATGTACGGCGCGCCGTCCAGGGCGGGGGTGCGCACCCAGCGGTTGCGGTACCACTCGGCGCGGCCCCCGCCCAGCCGGATCCCGTGGACCATGCCGCTGCCCTTGAACCAGTGGGTGGGGGTGACTCCGGGCTTGGGGTTGTGGCCGTTGCGCAGCAGTCGGCCGGTCAGCTCGGGCGGCAGCGTGCCCTCGACGGTGAGCTCGGTGGCGACGACCTCGTCGACCACGGGGGTGAAGTGGCCGGTCAGGTAGGGCTTTGCGGCAGTCATGGGGAGGAACCTCTTTCGGGGAGACGTGGGGTGGCGGCGGTGAGGGGTCGTCACGGGGTCCAGTCGGCCGGCAGGCCGGACTGGGCGAGGACGGCGTTGAGGCTGTAGTAGTCCTGGTCGGAGGCGATCCGGTCGTGGTCGTCCAGGTCGAGCAGGGTTGCCATCGGGACGGCGAACGGCTTGGGGGCGCCCTTGAGGTGCCCGGCGTAGACGGCCTCGACGGTGATGTGGCCGCCGTCGCGGTGGGCCGCGCGCACCGTGACGTGCACGTCGTCGATCACCGCGTCGGCGCGGGCCTTCCAGCCGGCGATCTCCTGGCGGCCGTGGAAGACCACGCCCACGGCCTGGTCGGTGTAGGTGCCCTCGGCGTCGAACAGGGCGCCGAGCGCCTGCGGGTCGGTGCCGTTCCAGGCGGCGGCCCAGGCGGCGACGACCTTCGGCAGGCAGTGTTCGGCGGGCTGCGCGGAGGCGGCGGTGCCGGTGCCGAGCACGGCGCAGACGGCGGCGGCGCCGACCAGGGCGGTCGCGGCACGGGGTGAGCGGGACATGGTGGTGGGGCTCCTTGGGGTGAGGGCGGATCGTGCTTGGTGAGTTGGGTGTCGGTGGGTCGGGTGTCGGTGAGTTGGGTGTGGTGGGTTGGGTGTTGGTGGGTCGGGTGTCGGTGGGTCGGGTCTCGTGGTGAGGCCGTCGAGCGGGCTCAGCCGGTGTGGGGGAGCCGTCGCGGTCGTGGAGCGGAGGCCCGGCCGGCGGCAGGAGCGGTTGCGGTCGTCGTCCGCGGGCCGGTGCAGCGGGCCAGGACCACCGCGAGGAGGGCCGTTGCGGCCAGGACGGCGGCCGAGGCCGTGAAGGCGGCCCGGTAGCCGGCGGTGAGGGCCGCCAGATGGGCCTGGTGCGTCGCCGTGCGGGCGGTGACCGAGCCGGCCAGCCCGGCCAGGGCGGCCAGGCCGATCGCGCCGCCGACCTGGCGGGTGGTGTTCACCAGTCCGCCGGCCAGGCCCGTGTCCTGGGGCGGCAGGCCCTCCATGGCGAACGCGGTGAGCTGGACGAAGGCGATGCTCAGCCCGAGGCTCACCAGGACGCTCGGGCCCAGCACGTCGGCCAGGTAGCTCCCGTCGGCGCGGATCCGGGACAGCCACAGCAGGCCGGCGGCCTCGGTGAGCAGCGCCGCGGTCACCGTCGCGGTCGCGCCGATCCGCCGGGAGAGCCGCGGGGCGAGCGTGGAGCCGAGCATGTTGGCTGCGGCGAGCGGGAGTTGGCCGACTCCGGTGGCCAACGGGCTGGAGCCGAGCACCTGTTGCTGGTAGAGCGGCAGGAAGAAGAACAGCGCGATCCACACGGATCCCAGCAGGGCCATCAACAGGTTCCCCGCGGCCACCCGGCCGGTGCGCAGCAGCCGCGGCGGCACCAGCGCGTCCGGCCGGCGGCGCTCGATCACGGCGAAGGCCGCGAGCAGGACGGCCGCGGCGCCGAGCGCGCCCAGCACCCGGTCGTCGGTCCAGCCGGCGCCGCGCGCGGTGGTGAGGCCCCAGACCAGGCAGGTCAGGGCGAGGGTGACGGTCACGGTGCCCGGCAGGTCGAACCGCCCGGCCGCGCGGCCGCCGGTCCGCGGGCCGCAGGGGCGCGCGGAGTCCGTCCGCGGGACGAGGGCCGGCAGCGCGAGCAGCACCAGCGCGGCCCCGATCGCGACGGTGTGGAAGATCCACGGCCAGCCCCAGGCCTGGGTCAGCGCCCCGCCCAGCAGGACGCCGCACGCCCCGCCCGCACCGGAGACCGCGCCCCACACCCCCAGCGCCCGGCCGCGCCCGGGGCCGGGCGGGAACAGGTCCACGGCCAGGGCCAGTGCCGCCGGGGCGATCGCGGCGGCGCCGAGGCCCTGGAGCACCCGGGCCGCGATCAGCACCCCGGACGAGCCGGCCAGTCCCGCCATCGCCGAGCCCGCCGCGAACAGCCCGAGACCCCAGCCCAGCACCCGGCGGCGACCGAGCAGGTCGCCCGCCCGTCCGCCCGCCAGCAGCAGCGCACCGAACACCAGGCCGTACGCGTTGACCACCCAGGTGGTGCCGCTCTCCGACAGGCCGGCCCCGGCGCGGATCTGCGGCAGCGCGACATTGACGATCGAGGTGGCGAGCATGACGGTGAACTGCGCCGCGGCGAGCACCGCGAGCGCAACCGCCTGTCTGTGTGGGAGGTTCATGCCGCACAGCCTGGGCCGGGGCGCTGTCCACTCTCCAGGTCATGCCGGTGCGGACACTGTCCACTCCTGTCCGCGGCTGTCCACCCGCTCGCACAGATGCGTGCTCGACGCGCGTATATCGTGCCGGAACGTGAATCCCCATGAGACTTCCATGACCGCCCCCGCCACTCGCACCGACGTCGCCGCCGCCCTCACCGATCTGCTCTTCACCCCCGGTCTGGACCTGGCCGAGGCCGTCGACCGGCACTTCGCCCCCGACTACCGCCAGCGCACCGACGGCCGCTGGGACGACCGGGAGGAGTTCACGGCCCACATCGCCCACCTGCGCACGATCGTCGCCGGCGGCGATATCCAGGTCCTGGAGGAGCTCGTTCAGGGCGACCTCTACGCGGAGCGCCACATCATCGACGTCCACAAGACCGACGGCTCCTCCGTGCGCATGGAGGTCTACCTCTTCGGCGAGTTCGCCCCGGACGGCCGGTTCCGGCGCATCGAGGAGACCACCCTCATGCTCCAGGGTTCCGACGCCGACCGGAACCTCGGCAGCGCCCGCTGATCCGGCGTCCGACGCTGTCCGGCCCGCGAGTGCTGGAGGGGCGGGGGCCGGCCCGCAGGACCCACGGCGGGGCGTACGCGGTGGAGAGCGCGGCCTCCTCGACGGCCTTGCGGCCCTCGACCGCAGCTCGACCACGGCACCTCGACCACGGCACCTCGACTCAGCCGATCAAGCGGCTGGAGGCGGCCGGCCCGGTGAGCCGCGAACGGCGGCCGGACGACGAGCGCGCCGCCCTGGTCAGCCCGACCGGGCGCGCCGCCCTGGCGCGGGCCGGGCACGCCGGGCCAGGGCGTGTTCGATTCCCGCCGCGATCGGGGAGGCGCTGGGGCCGGCCCCCGGGCGGTTGCCGTCAGTTGGTGACGGTCAGGACGAGCTTGCCGCGGGTGCGGCCGGCCTCGCCGCGGGCGTGGGCCGCGCCGGCCTGCTCCAGCGGGAAGGTCTGCTCCACCTCGACGGCGACCTCGCCGCCGTCGATCAGCCCCGCGATCGTCGTCAGCGCCGTGCCGTCCGGCTCGACCAGGAACGGGGTCACCCGCACCCCGGCGGCCTCGGCGGCCTGCGCCAGCTCCGGGGAGACGCCCTGCGGGATCGCGACCAGCAGGCCGCCGGGGCGCAGCACCTTCAGCGAGCGGGCGCTGGTGCTGTCGTGGGCGTCGCCGACCAGGTCGATCACGACGTCGACATCGGCGACGGCCTCCTCGAAGCGGGTGGTGGTGTAGTCGATGGCCTCGTCGGCGCCCAGCTCCTTGAGCCAGGGGTGGCGGGCGGCGCTGGCGGTGGCGATCACGTGGGCGCCCAGGTGGCGGGCGAACTGCACCGCGAAGTGGCCGACCCCGCCGGCCGCGGCGGTGATCAGCACCCGCTGGCCGGCCTGCACCTGAGCGGTGTCGACGACGGCCTGCCAGGCGGTCAGCGCCGCGAGCGGCACGGCGGCGGCATGCGCGTGATCGAGGGTGGCGGGCTTGCGGGCCCACTGGCGGGCCGGCGCGGTGACGTACTCCGCGTAGGCGTTCGCGACCCGCGGGAACCACGGCATGCCGTACACCTCGTCGCCGACCTTCAGCGTGGTCACGCCGAAGCCGACCTCGGCCACCACGCCGGACACGTCCCAGCCGAGGGTGAACGGCGGCTCGCCCAGCAGCCCGGCCATGCCGGAGCCGCCGCGGGTCTTCCAGTCCACCGGGTTGATCCCGGCCGCGTGCACCCGCACCAGCACCTCGGTGGGCAGTGGCACCGGGCGTGCCACCTGCTCGACCCGCAGCACCTCCGGGCCGCCGAAGGTGTCCTGGACCACCGCGCGCATCATCTCTGCGGACATGCGTCATCTCCTGAAACAGCGTTCTGCGGAGGGCCGTTGGCGGCCTTCCCTTGACGCTGGCGACGCTATCCCCGGGGGTATAGTTACCTGCAAGGTCCATTACTTCCCGATGGGAAGTTCCCTGATGAGGAGCTTGCACGTGGCGACCAGCTGCCCGAGCGGGCAACACCCGCACCATGACGTCTACACCGCCCAGTGCCCCTGCCGCCCCCTGCTCGACCTGCTCGCCAACAAGTGGTCGGCCCTCGCCATCGGCGCCCTCGAAGAGGGTCCCCAGCGGTTCGGCGAACTCCAGCGCAGGCTCCAGGGCGTCAGCCCCAAGGTGCTCACCCAGACCCTGCGCCGCCTGGAGGACGTCGGCATCCTCGACCGGACCGTGTACCCCGCCGTACCGCTGCACGTCGAGTACGCGCTCACCGACCTTGGCCGCAGCGCCGCCGTCCCCCTCAACCACCTGCGCAGCTGGGTCGAGGACAACCTCGACCACGCCTTCCGCGCGGAGCCGGTCGCTGGTTAGCGGGCAGCAGCCCGAGCGGCTGACCGGGGCCGGTCACCGTAGGCCTCGATTGCCCTGGCGGCGACGACGAGTACGCCGAAGCCCTCGAAGTCCTCGTCGACGAACGCCGCCTCGCCGCGTTGACACCCATCCTCGAGCGCCGGTACCTACCCGCCGAACTCGAAGCGCGCATTGGACGGTTGGAATGAGCCGGCAGCAAGGTCAACTGACGCAATCCGTCGGCCGGCAATGATCGACGCCCTGGACGGTCGGATCCGGATGGTCCGTTCGGTGGCCAACCCCGACAAGCTCGCCCACCTGGGCCCGGTCGCCGACGCCTGGGCCGTTCATCGGGAGATCAGACGGGCGCGCCGCTCGTCCTGAGGCGCGCCGAGGTCGAGGGCGACACGGGCCGCGGTCGCGGGTCGGAGGGCTGGAAGAGGCCTATCGTGAGGTGCGTTCCGTACACGCACCGACACCCCGCGACCGGCCGGGGCCCGTACCCCGGCGCCCTGCGGCCGAGCTGCCGCAGGGAGGGCGGCGCGCACCCCAGGGAGACGCCATGACCGACCTGTTGCAGTCCTTCGAGGAGGCCGCGAACCGCTCCTCCGCCATGCTCGACCTCGCCGGGGACGACCCGGACGCCCAGCAGGTCCGGGCCCGGGTGGAGATGGGCCGCGAACTCGCCGAGGCCGTCCGGGAGCCCTGCCGGAGGCTGCTGGGACCGGAGTTCGACGGCCTCGCCGACGCCGAGACGCCCCGGCTCAAGGCCGCCGCCACCGGACTCGGCCGACTCGCGGCGGAACTCGACGCCCTGCTTGGCGACTTCGGGGACTGGGAGCAGGCGGTCTCGGAGGACTGCCGCCGCCTCGACCGCAGACGGGTCGACCTCGGGGTCCGGACCCAGGAGCTGGAGCAGCACCTGAGGCAGACCAGGGAGCAACTCGACGCGATCGAGGCGCGATTGGAGGCGGCACGGCGCAGGCAACAGAACGAGCCCTGGCCAATCGACTCGATCGACGCGCTGGTCAGCAGTCTGATCGACCTCCTGCAGGGCGTCCAGCGGCAACAGAGCCAGCTGGAGCGGGAGATGGGCGACGGCGTGCGGCAGGAGCACCTGCTGCGGGCCCAGGACGGCGCGATCCGGCTGATCGTCGGGGCCGGCGGCGGACTGCTGAGCGCGCAGCACAGTCTGCTCCTCGGACTCGACGACGCGAAGGGCCAGTTGGACGAGGCGGTACTGACCGCCGGGGAGGCCGAACGGTTCCGGATCCTCGCCAAGGCGGCGGCGGAGGTGCTGGACCGTCTGCGGTCCTGTGCGGCGAGGGTGGCCGGTGCGGCCCGGCCCGCTGCCTGACCGGAGGCCCGAGCGGGCCGGCTGTTCACCCGTCCGAGGTATTTCACCGGGACACGCGGTCCGCCACTCCGGGCCGTCGTGCACGAACTACTGGCACAGGGCCACCATTTCGCCAGTTCGCTTTCCCCGAGAGGAGCAACGCTGTGAGCGCTGTCCACACCAAGCCGCCGACGACTGCCACGGCGAAAGCCGTGACCGCGACCCACGGAGCGGCCGCCGCGATCCAGAGCTACGCCACCCTGGTCCAGCTGCAGCCCGACATGTACTTCGACAAGATCAAGGACCGGCCGGAGGTGGTCGCCGAGCTGAACAAGGTCGGCAAGGACCGCGGGACCAAGGCGGTCGAGGCGCTGACGAACATCAACGCCCATCTGGCCAAGGCCCGCACGCACGCCCAGAACTGGACCACCACCCTGGTCCCCACCATGTTCGACGGCCTGGAGGACATCCGCGGCTATGCCGGCGTCCACAGCTCGGTCCGGACGACGCTGCTGGCCCGCATCGAGGAGGCGGAGAGGCAGGCCGACACGATCGATCTGGACACCCTCAAGAAGCATCTGCTGGAGGCCAAGGACGGACTCGACTCCCTCAAGCTCGCGGCGCAGGAGCGGCGGGAGAAGGCGCGGGCCATGGCCGCAAGCCTGGCCACTTTCCAGAACGACCTCACCGGCGACGTCCAGGCCTTCACCGCGGACGCGACCGCCGTCGACCTGCTGGCCGCGGACAACGGACTGGTCAAGGCCCTCAACGACACCATCAAGGCGTGCAACGCCGCCATCGCCAAGGACACCGCGATGATCGCGGGCGGTGCGGTGGCCATCCTGGTCGGCGTCGGCCTGGCGGCCCTCGGTGGCGTGCTGCTCTTCGTGCCGGGCGGTCAGGTCCTCGGCGGTGGGCTGATCATCGGTGGCGTCGTGGCCGCCGGCACGGGCATCGGGCTCACCACCTACGGGGCGATCGACCTGAAGAAGCAGAAGGAGACGCTGGACGAGACGGCGCAGGAGCTCACGCTGTTCCAGACCAGCCTCACCTACTTCACCACCGCCCACGGCACGGTCACCCACTTCAAGGACTCCGCGACCAAGGCCGCCGACGGCGCGCGGGACCTGCACACCCGATGGGCCGCCGAGGCGTCCTCCCTCGACCAGCTCACCAAGATCGTGGGCGACAGCGCCCAGAGCGCACGGAACGCGCGCACCGCTTTCGGCGTGCTCAGCGACGTCAAGGCCGCCCTCGTCGCGGGCACGACGGAATGGGACGACGCGCTGAAGACCGCGAACACCATCCACGAGATGCTCACCGGGGTGAAGGAGAACGTGAACACCAAGGAGCTCAAGCTGGCCGCGTAGGCTCCGTCTCCGGGAGCCCGGGCCGGGAGAAAAGGGAAGGGCCGGTCGGATCCGACGATCCGACCGGCCGTTCCCCGTGGGGTCGAGTATTACGCGCCCCAACTCCTAAACATCGGGGAAAGCCCTATCGCTAGCCCTCGATCTTGCGCGACGGCTCGTCAGTGCGGCCAGCAGGTCGTTGTGCAGGATCGAGGGCTAGCTAGTCAGTGGTGGCAATGCCTGCGCTGGGGAGCGGTTGGGCGGATCGACTTGTCAAACCGGCATCGGGTGAGATCGCACGCCTCGCCTCTTGTTGCGAATGGATCTGAGCTGGGGGTGGCGCGGACTGGAGCTTCCCTCGAACCCTTCCTCAACCGTGGCTGGTGGCACGTCAGTTGTCGCCGAAGTCGAACTCTGCGGTGACCGGCGCGTGGTCGGACCAGCGCTCGGCGTGGGTGGCGGCGCGTTCGACGTAGGAGGCGATGCATGTGTCCGCGAGGCCGGGGGTGGTGACGATGAGGTCGATGCGCCAGCCGGAGTCGTTGTCGAAGGCGCGGCCGCGGTAGGACCACCAGGTGTAGGGGCCGGTGCGGTCGGGGTGGAGGGCGCGGACGACGTCGACGTAGCCGGCCTCGTCGTAGACGCGGGAGAGCCAGGCGCGTTCTTCGGGGAGGAAGCCGGCGGACTTCTGGTTGGCCTTCCAGTTCTTGAGGTCCTCGGGGCGGTGGGCGATGTTCCAGTCGCCGCAGACGACGACCTCGCGGCCGTCGGCGGCGGCGCGGGCGCGCAGGGCGGTGAGGTGGACGAGGAACTCCGCCATGAAGCGTTCCTTCTCGTCCTGGCGCTCGGTGCCGACTTCGCCGGAGGGCAGGTAGAGGCTGGCGACGGTGAGGCCGGGGAGGTCGATCTCGACGTAGCGGCCGGAGCCGTCGAACTCCGGGGAGCCGAAGCCGATGGCGGTGCGCTGCGGTTCCCGGCGGGAGAGGATGGCGACGCCGGCCCGGCCCTTGGTGGCGGCGGGGGCCCAGACGGCGTGCCAGCCGTCGAGGTCGCGCAGTTCGACGGGCAGCTGCTCGGGCTCGGAGCGCACCTCCTGGAGGCAGATGACGTCCGCCTCGGTGCCGGCCAGCCATTCGACCAGGCCCTTCTTGGCCGCCGCTCGGATTCCGTTCACGTTCACACTGGTCACCACGATCACCCGGGCAGCCTACCGAGCGCCGGCGCCGGCCCCGAAGTCTGACGCGCGGCGGTGCGCGGCGGTGCGCGGTGCGGTCGGTGAGGACCGCGCTGACGTGAACGCGGCATGAAGGGGGGTGACGGTCGCGTTGACGCCTGTCATTGGTCTTGACCATCTCCGGAGGGAGCCCCTAGGGTCGCTTACTGCAAGGACCTTTAATAAAGAAGGACGGATAAAGGCCCGCTCTCCCACCTGCCGCGTCAGCGGGCAGCGGGCCGGCGATCCGCCCTTCTCGCCGCAGCGGCGAACAGGCGCACAACAGCAGGACCGGAAGCGACCGGAACAGGGTGGAGGACACGGTGGGCACGACTGGACAGCTCTCGGCGGTGCCGGAGCCCAAGTACTGGCACCTGCGCACGGTGTTGCTGAAGGCCATCGACACGGAGTTCTCCACCGGCCAGGTCCTGCCCAACGAGCGTGAGCTGTCGGCCCGCTTCGGCGTGGCCCGGGCGACGCTGCGGCAGGCCCTGGACCAGCTGGAGCTCGAAGGCCGCCTGGTGCGCCGGCGCGGGATCGGCACGCTGATCGCCGCCCCGCGGGTCGGCGTCCCGGTCAACCGGCAGGAGGAGGGCTGGCCGGGCGCCGCCCGCAGCCAGGCCTGGCGGACGGTCGACTGCACCACCGCCCCCGCCTCCGCGGCGCTGGCCAAGGGCCTCGGCATCGCCGAGGGCGCCACCGTGCACACCGTACGGCGGGTTCGGCTGGTCGAGGGCCGCGCGATGGCCACCGAGTCGCTGCACGTGCCGGCCGCCGCGCTGCCGCACCTGCCCGGCTTCCGGGCGGAGAGCGACCGGGCCCGCTCGGTGCTGCGCCAGCTGGAGCGCCTGGAGGTGGACGGCGAGTCCCGCGCGGTCGAGCTGGGCGTCGCCGAGGCCGAGGAGGCCGCCCTGCTGGAGCGCCCGCCCGGCTCGCCGGTGCTGGTCATGACCACCCAGTACGCCGCCGCCGGCCGCCTGGTCGCGCTCGCCGTCTCCACCTACCGGGCGGACACCTGCAAGCTGACCTTCGGCGAGACCGGGCTGGTCGAGGTCACCCCGGTCGGCGCGGCCGAGGGCGTCCGCACCGCCTCCTGAACCATTTCCCGACACCCTCAGACCGGGGCCCGGACGCCAACTGGCGCCCGGGCCCCGGTCGTTGAAGGAGTTGAAGGAGTTGAGGGAGACAGAGGAGTTGGTGGAGCTGCGGGAACCGGCCCGGTGGCTCAGATCCGGGGCGGGTCGACGGCGAACAGCTGCTCCTCGACGTGGTCCAGGGCGACGCGCAGCGCGCCCATCGCCACCACCTCCGAGCCGAGCGCCGCGAGGGCGACCTCGGGGGCGCGCAGGGTGAACTGGGCGAGCCGTTCGCGCAGCGGCTCCAGCACGCCGTCCAGCCCGGCCGCCCAGCCGCCGATGACGACCAGTCGCGGGTCGATGGCCAGGACGAGGGCGGCGACGCCCTGCACCAGCCGGGTGAGGAAACGGTCCATCGCGACCTTCGCGACCTCGTCGCCCTCCCGGGCCAGCCGCAGCACCCGGGCCACCGCGGCCTCGTCCAGCGGGTTGAGCGGCTTGCCGGTGGTGGAGAGCAGCCGCTCGGGGGTGACCTCCTGGCCGAGCAGGTGCAGCGCGCCGATCTCGCCGGCCGCGCCGCCGTAACCCCGGTGCAGGCGGCCGTTGATGAGCGAGCCGGCGCCGGGGCTGAGCCCGGCCATCACGAACACGACGTCGTCGGCGCCGACCGCCGCGCCCTGCCAGTGCTCGGCGATGGCGGCGAGGTTGGCGTCGTTCTCGATCAGGACGGGGCAGCGGAAGGATCGCCGCAGCCGGGCGCCGAGGTCGAGGCCGGTCCAGCCGGGCATCGCGGTGCCGAGCTGGACGGTGCCCTCGCGGTCGACGATGCCGGGGGTGCCGATGCCGACCGCCCACAGGTTGTCCCGGGAGATGCCGGCCTTGCGCAGCACCTCGGCGACGGCGGTGCGGACGGCGGAGAGCCGGTCCTCGGCCTCCAGGGTCTCGTCGACGGGCTTGAAGTGACTGCCCACCACCTCGCCGGTGAGGTCGGCGAGGATGACCCGGATGTCGTGCACCCCGATCTCGATGCCCAGGATGTGCCCGGCCTCGGCGCGGAAACGGAACCAGCGGGCGGGCCGGCCGCGCCGTCCGGGGCCCGGCTGGCCGTCCTCCCGGGGCTGCTCGACCTCGGCGACCAGGCCGGTCTCGACCAGGCCCTCGATCACGCCCTCGACGGTCGGGCGGGAGAGGCCGGTCTCGCCGACGAGTTGAGTGAGGGTCACCGAGTTGCCGGAGCGCAGCGCCCGGAGCGTGACGGCCGCATTGATCCGCCGCAGCAGGGAGGAGTCTCCTCCGGTGAGCCGATCCGCCAATGCGTTGCCCTTCGCCGTTCGCGCGACTGCCCTGGCGCGCGGTGTCGAGTGCGCGGTGCCCACCGAATGGCCCGCGGGGGTTGCCGCCCGGACACGGCACGGCGGCGAAGGAAGCCGCCCGCACACCGGGGCCGGAGGACATGCCGGAGCCTACCGGGGGCCGGGCCCGCGCGGCGAGGATCTTCGCAGCTCACCCCGGCTTCGGTATCGAAATGGTACGGATCGGGTGGCGGTGCGTGATCCGGACTTCACCGGACGGCCACGAGCCCGGGTCACGGCACCTCGGCCTCGGGCTCAGCCCCAGCCTCGGCCGCAGCCTTGACGTCGACGGCCCGGCCCGGCCCGACTCAGCCCACCCGGGCCGCGAACAGGCGCTGCCCCAGCAGCCCCATCGGGTGCCCGTCCGCCGGCAGGGCGAGGACGGTCGGGCAGCCGGCGGCGGTGAGCGCCGCCCGCCAGGCCTCGGCGGGCTCGGCGGCGAGGCCGCGGGCGTCACCGGTGACCAGCAGGTCGAGCTGCTCGGCGGTGGGGGCGAGCAGGAGCAGCCGGCCGCCGGGGGCGAGCAGGGCGGTGAGGGCGGCGGCCTCTTCCTCGGGCCGCCCGGTGGCGGTGGCGACGACCAGGTCGTAGCGGTCGCCGTCCGGGCTGAGGTGGTGTTCGGCGTCCGGGCGGGGGCGGGCGGTGAGGGCGCGGGCGACGGTGGTCTCGGCGCCGTCGCGGTCGAGTTCGAGCACCCGCAGCGGGGCGGGCCCGGTGTGGGCCTCGGCGGTGGCGCGCACCAGGGCGCCGAGCGCCGCGCCGAGGTAGCCGCGGGAGGCGGCCCAGCGGACCGGGGCGGCGCCCGGGCGGGGCGCCTCCTCGCCGCTGATCAGCTTGGGGAGCCGGGCGGCGCCGCGCCGTACGCGGTCCAGGGCGTTGGCCGGGCCGAGGCCGTCGGCCCAGCTCTCGGCGGCGGGGCGCCAGGACTCGCGGACGTCGGCGGCGGCGAGGGCGGGCGCGCCGAGGTAGGACGGGCCCTGGGCGCCGGCATCGTGCGGCTGGGCGTCGCCGTCCTGCCGGGCGCCGCCGTCCTGGCGGCTGATCAGGCCGTGCCGGGCGAGCGCATCGAGCCAGCGCCGGACCCGGGGCCGCTCGGCCGGGGTGACCCGGGCGGTGGCCAGGATCTCGGCCTCGTGGTGGCCCTGCGCAGGGTCGGTGAGCACGCCGTACTGCTGGAGGGTGAGCAGCAGTGAGGCGAGCACGGCCCGGTCGAGGTGGGCGCCGAAGTCGCGGACGTGTTCGGCGGTGACGCCGATGCTGTGCTTCCAGGCGGCGGCCTCGGCGGCTTCGGCGTCGGCGCGCAGCCGGCGGTCGGCGTCCTCGTCCTCGCTGTGCGGGGCGCGGACGTGGGCGAGGACGGCGCCGAGCGCCTCGACGGCTTCGTACACGTCGTCCTGCCGTGGTTCGGGGCCGACGTGCAGGATCAGGCGCAGCGTGCCGAGGTCGTGGTCGCCGAGGCCGGGCTGGCGGCTGAGCCGCCAGAGCAGCGCGGAGGGCAGGCTGAGGTGGGTGGCGCCGGTGGCGGCGAGGGCGGCGAGCAGCTCGTCGGGCTGCTGCTCGGGGTCGCCGCAGTGCACGGTGCCGCCGGCGAGCAGGGTGGCGAGGCCGAGTTCGACGGCGAGGTCGGTGGCGGGGTGCAGCACGGTGTGCCGGATCGGCAGGGGGCCGAGGACGCCGGCCCAGTGGCGGAGCCGCTGTTCGGCGGTGCGGGCGGCGGAGGGGGCGAGCGCGGCGTGCTGGGCGACGCGTTCGGCCAGGGCTCTGGGGAGGCCGCCCGGCGGGGAGACGCCGAGCAGCAGTCCGATGCCGCTGATCGCTCGGCTGCCGACGACGACGGCGGGTCGGTCGCCGAGTTCGCGCAGCGCGCTGACCAGGGCGGGAGTCGAGGCCAAGGTGATCACTCCGGGGTGTGGGGGGAAGCCGCACCACTGTTCCACGCGTCCGGGCCGGGGGAGGCGGTCCACGGGTCAAAATTCCGTAATGATTTTCATATCGGCCAGCTAAGCGGGCGGGTGATCTCCCTGCGAAGCCCCTGAAACTTCGCATTCCGGAACTTTGCCAAGACGGGAGGGAGCCGGGAGGCGAGGGTGTCTTGACAGGTGATCCACCCGCTCGGTTACCTGGGCCGAGCCCGTCCGAACCGAACGATCGGTAGGCCCCCGGGGGTCGACCCGCGAAGGAGCGACGATGACCGGCAGCGCACCCACCCCGCAGCGGCGCCTCGGCGACCCGATCCCGCCCGAGCTCCTCGACGCCGGCGAGCGGATGGACGCCGACGAGCTGCGCGCCCACCAGCTCGACCGGCTCCGGGCCACCCTGCGGCACGCGTACGACCACGTCGAGACGTACCGCCGGAAGTTCGACGCGGCCGGCGTGCGCCCCGAGGACTGCCGCACCCTGGCCGACCTCGCCCGCTTCCCGTTCACCACCAAGGCCGACCTGCGCGAGGGCTACCCGTACGGCATGTTCGCCGTCCCCCTCGACCAGGTCCGCCGGCTGCACGCCTCCAGCGGCACCACCGGCCGCCCGACCGTCGTCGGCTACACCGAGCGCGACCTCTCCACCTGGGCCGACCTCGTCGCCCGCTCGATCCGCGCCGCCGGCGGCCGGCCCGGAGACAAGGTGCACATCGCCTACGGCTACGGGCTGTTCACCGGCGGCCTCGGCGCGCACTACGGCGCCGAGCGGGCCGGCTGCACGGTGATCCCGGCCGGCGGCGGCATGACCGCCCGCCAGGTGCAGCTCATCCAGGACCTGCGGCCCGAGATCATCATGGTCACCCCGTCCTACCTGCTCACCCTGCTCGACGAGTTCGAGCGCCAGGGCGTCGACCCGCGCAAGACCTCGCTGCGGGTCGGCATTTTCGGCGCCGAGCCGTGGACGGAGGAGATGCGCCGCGAGATCGAGGACCGGCTGGACCTGCACGCCGTCGACATCTACGGCCTCTCCGAGGTGATGGGCCCCGGCGTCGCGCAGGAGTGCGTGGAGACCAAGGACGGCCTGCACATCTGGGAGGACCACTTCTACCCGGAGATCGTCGACCCCTTCACCGACCGGGCCCTGCCGGACGGCGAGAGCGGCGAACTCGTCCTCACCACGCTCACCAAGGAGGCCCTGCCCGTCATCCGCTACCGCACCCGTGACCTCAGCCGCCTGCTGCCCGGCACCGCGCGGGCCGCCTTCCGGCGGATGGAGAAGGTGACCGGGCGCAGCGACGACATGATCATCCTGCGCGGGGTGAACCTCTTCCCGACCCAGATCGAGGAGATCCTTCTGCGCACCCCGGGTGTCGCCCCGCACTTCCAGCTGCGGCTGAGCCGGCGCGGGCGGATGGACCACCTGACGGTGCGGGTCGAGGCCCGCCCGGAGGCGCCGGCCGGGCAGCGGGAGGAGGCGCGGGCGGCGATCGTGCGGGCGGTCAAGGACGGGGTGGGCGTCACCGTCGAGGCCGAGGTGGTGGATCCGTACACGCTGGAGCGCTCGGTCGGGAAGATCAAGCGGGTGGTGGACGAGCGCGGCTGAGGCGCGCCCCGGAGCGATGAGGTCGCCGGAGACGGACGGCTGTCCGGGGGGTGATGTCGTACGTCTCCGGCGACTACAGAAATGTAGACGTTCGACCGGGGCGGCGTCCAGCCCGGCCGCCGGCCCGTCGCCCGCGTCCTCGGTGCGGGTCCTCGGCGCGGGTCCTCGGTGCGCGGGCCGACCTCGCTCCCTCACGGTGCGTGAGAACCCCCCTACGGGCCCTATGCTGCGGGCATGCCGAGTGAGCTGCGAACTCCCCAGCCGGTCGACGACCTCGCCTTCATCCGGCGTGAGACCGAGCTGAAGCCCGTCCCCTTCCTGCCCGAGATCAGCCTGCACATGGCGGAGGACGCCATCGCGCTGTGGGAGACCACCGAACGGGAGCGCGGCACCGCCGACCTACCGCCGCCGTTCTGGGCGTTCGCCTGGGCCGGCGGGGTCGCGGTCGCCCGGTACGTCCTGGACCACCCCGAACTCGTCGCGGGGAAGGCCGTGTTGGACATCGCCGCCGGCTCCGGCCTGGTCGGCGTGGCCGCCGCCCTGCGCGGCGCGCGGACGGTGCGGGCCGCCGAGATCGACGCCTACGCGGTGGCGGCCATCGGCCTCAACGCCGAGTCCAACGGCGTCCGGGTGGAGGGCGCGCTGGTCGACCTGGTCGACGGCGACGGCGCGCCCGCCGACGTGGTGCTCGCCGGGGACGTCTTCTACGAACGGGCCATGGCCGCCCGCTTCCTGCCCTTCCTGGAGCGGGCCGTCGCGCGCGGCGCCACCGTCATCGTCGGGGACCCCGGCCGCGCCTACCTGCCCCGGGACCGGTTCACCTCGCTCGCCGCGTACCGGGTGCCGGTCGTCGCCGACCTGGAGGACACCGCGGTCAAGACCACCACGGTGTGGCGGCTGGGCTGATCCTGACCGAGCCGAGCCCGGCCGAGCCCGGCCGGGCCGGGCCGGGGCGGCCGTCCGTGACGTGGAATTCCCGGCAGCGCACGGGACCGTCCTGCTAGACAGGCCGCCATGACCGACGAGATCGTCCTGCGACCCGCCACCCCCGACGAGATCCCCGCCCTGCTCGCCCTCTGGGCGCGCGCGGCCAAGGGCACCAGCATCACCGACGACGCGGCCGGCGTCGCCGCGCTGCTGGCCCGCGACCCGGAGTGCCTGATCGTCGCCGCCCCGGCCGACGACCCGGCCCGCCTCCTCGGCACCGTCATCGCCGGCTGGGACGGCTGGCGCTGCCACCTCTACCGCCTGGCCGTCGACCCGGACCACCGCCGGCGCGGCATCGGCGCCGCCCTGCTCGCGGCCGCCGAGCAGCGCTTCACCGCGCTCGGCGGCCGCCGGGCCGACGCCATGGTGCTGGACGACAACGCCCTCGGCCACCGCACCTGGCAGGCCGCGGGCTACCAGCCGGAACCGCAGTGGAGCCGCTGGGTGAAGCCGCTGCAGGGCTGAGTCCCGCTCAGCCGCGGAGGCGGGCCAGCCAGGCCTCGACCTCGTCGGAGCGGCGGGGGAGGGCGGCGGACAGGTTCTCGTTGCCCTCCTCGGTGACCAGGATGTCGTCCTCGATCCGCACGCCGATGCCCCGGTACTCCTCCGGCACCGTCAGGTCGTTCTCCTGGAAGTAGATGCCCGGCTCCACGGTGAGCACCATGCCCGCCGCCAGCGGCCCGTCGACGTGCTCCTCGGTGCGCGAGTGGGCGCAGTCGTGGACGTCGATGCCCAGCATGTGGCCGGTGCCGGCCAGGGTGAAGCGGCGGTGCAGGCCCAGTTCGTAGACCTTGTCGGCGCTCAGGTCGCCGAACAGGCCCCAGGCGGTGAGGTGTTCGGCGAGGACGCGCTGCGCGGCGTGGTGGAAGTCGCGGAACTGCCCGCCGGGCTTCACCGCGGCGATGCCGGCCTCCTGGGCGGCGTACACGGCGTCGTACACCTTGCGCTGCAGGTCGGTGAAGCGGCCGCTGACCGGCAGGGTGCGGGTGACGTCGGCGGTGTACAGCTCGTTGGTCTCCACCCCCGCGTCGAGCAGCAGCAGGTCGCCGGGCTGGGCGTGGCCGGTGTTGCGGACCCAGTGCAGGGTGGTGGCGTGCGGGCCGGCCGCGGCGATGGTGCTGTAGCCGACGTCGTTGCCCTCGATCCGGGCGCGGACGAAGAAGGTGCCCTCGATCAGGCGCTCCGGCGTCGCGGAGTCGGTGCCGAGGACGCGCACCACGTCCTCGAAGCCGCGGGCGGTCGCGTCGCAGGCGAAGCGCAGCTCGGCGATCTCGAACTCGTCCTTGACCAGCCGCAGTCCGGAGAGGAAGACCTCGAACTCGGCGTCCCGCTCGGCGTCGAGCCGGTCGGCGAGGGTCCGCTCCAGCGCCGCGTCGTGCCGGCGCAGCACGCGCACCGGGGCGCCGCCGGCGGCGGCCGCGCGCAGGTCGTCGTGCACGCCGCGGACGTCGCGGCAGGGCAGGCCGAGCAGGCGCTCGCTCTCGGTCAGGCTGTTGCGGCGGCCGTCCCACAGCTCGCCGTGGTTGTCGAGCCAGAACTCGCCGTTCGTCAGGCTGGACCGGCCGCGCAGGTAGAGCACGGCCTCGTGGCCGCTCGCGCCGGTCGGCTCCAGCACCAGGACGGCGTCCTGGGACTGGTCGCCCGTCAGGTAGACGTAGTCGGAGGACGGGCGGAACGGGTAGTCGGTGTCGTTGGCCCGCACCTTCGGGTTGCCGGACGGGACGACCAGCAGCTCGCCCGGGTACGCGGCGGAGAGCGCCGCGCGCCGGCGGGCGGTGTGCGTGGCCTGCGCGATCGGCTCCAGGTCGCGGCGCTCGGTGTCGGCCCAGCCCTGCGTCATGCTCGCGGCCAGCTCGTCGGTCACGCCGCGGGTGAGGCCGTTCTTCCGGTACTTGACGGCTTCGGCGGGCTGGGCTTCGGACATGGCGTCTCCAGAGGGGGAGGGTCGGTGCGGGGTGCCTTCGCTACGCTGCCCGGTGGGTGTGCGCGGCAGGCGTACGGCAAGCGTTCCGTACGGTATAACGAACGGTGACGGGAGAGAAGAGGTCGAGGGTGAACGGTTTCGAGGGCTCGGTGCGGGGCGTCCTCGCCGCCAACCTCAAGCGGGTACGGGCGGCGCGCGGGCTCTCGCTCTCCGAGCTGTCCCGGCAGGCCGGCATCGGCAAGGCGACGCTCTCCCAGCTGGAGTCCGGCGCCGGGAACCCCACCCTGGAGACGGTGTTCGGCCTCGCCCGGGTGCTCGGCGTCCCGATCTCCGACCTGGTGGAGGCCGGGCCCGCCGACCAGGTCACGGTGGTCCGGGCGGCCGAGGTCGACGTGCTCAGCGGCCGGGGCGTCGACCTGCGCCCGCTGCGCCGGATCGAGTCCGGCGGCGAGGTGTTCGAGGTCTACGACCAGGTGGTGCGCACCGACGGCACCCAGATCTCCGCCGGCCACACCGGCACCGAGCACACCGTCGTCCAGTCCGGCCGGCTGCGGGTGCGGGCCGGGCGCCGCGAGGTCGAGCTCGGCCCCGGCGACTACATCGGCTTCGACGCCGCGCTGCCGCACGCCTACACGGCCGTGGGCGGCGAGCCGGTCCGCTCCGTCCTGCTGCTCCAGTGCCGCGCCGAGCCGCACCCGCACCTCGCGGACGGGGCCGGGGACGCAGGCGGGACTGTGGGCGGCGAGCGGCTGCCGCACCAGGACTGAGCGAGCGGTTCGTTCGGTTTACTGAACGGGCTGGAGGGCAGTAGCGCGACGCCGGCGGTAGTAGTGCACCGTGAGGACGGCGAGCAGCGGCCCCCACGCGGCCAGCGGCCAGTAGGCCGCGCAGAAGACCACGTCCCGCCAGGCGGACACGTGCAGGCCCACGCCGGGGGTGCCGTCGACCCGGTAGCCGAGGCTGACCATGGTCAGCGAGTACGGCCACAGCAGGGTGTTGAACGCCGCGCCCAGGCCGGCCGGGATCACCGCCGCGAGCACCGGCACCCGGCGCCCGCCCAGGACCGGGATCCACCGGGGCCACACCTCGCCCCACTCGCTGACCAGCCCGACCGCCAGGAACGCCAGCAGTTCGCTCACCACGCTCAGCGCGATGACGTACCACCACTCGCCGCCGAACCAGTCCGGCGGCGGGGTGCCGTCCGCGGGGGCGTCCATCAGCGGCAGCCGGAAGTCGACGGCGAGGACCCGCCAGAGCCCGGCCGGCAGCACGGTCAGCGAGGTGAGGTAGGCGGCCCGCACCGCCCAGCGGGGCACGCCCGGTGCCGTTCGACCGTGCAGCCGGGCCGGCGGGGTGTGAGCGGCGGTCATGGCGAACTCTCCTGGTGCGAGCTGGGGTTGAACGATCCGACGCATCGAGGATCGCGCCGCGGGCGGGGGTGCCGCGTCCGTCTCCGGCACCGCCCGTCCCGCCCCGTTCACCCCTTCGGGGGAGGCCGCCTGCTACCGGGACGGTAGCCCGCCCGGGCGATGCGCCGGCCCGGCCGACGCCCCGCGCGCTCGGCTATCGTGAGGCCGAGGAAACGGGAGGGTGGTGGGCATGAGCGAGACGATCGCCGAGTTCGGCTGCGAGGTGTGCTGCGCGCCGAGCGCGGAAGCGGTCTGGCGCGACCGGGCGACGGTCTTCGCACACGGGACGGACGTGGTGGACGACTCCCACTTCATGGTCTCGACCCGCCGCTGCCGCACCTGCGGACAGCACTTCGCCTCGATCTTCACCGAGTTCATCGACTGGAAGAACGGCGACGACGCCCAGTACCTCACCCTCCTGCCGGTCACCCCGCCCGAGGCCGACGCCCTGGCCGCCGGCACCCTCACCCCCTTCCGGCTCGGCACCCTCGGCGCCGGCCGCCGCTACCTGAACCACGACCGCCCCAGCGGCGGCCCGTCCCGGGTCTACTGGCGCACCGGCCCCTTCATGGTCGTCGAGGGCCACTGACGCCCGGAGACCTGATCACCGGTACGCCCGCGCGTCGCTGATCGACTCCTCGATCCGGGAGAGGTGGGCGGCGAGGATCTCCTCGAACGCGGCGCGGCGGTCCGCGCCGAGCGGGCGGACGTCGCGGGCGAAGTGCGCCAGGGCGGGGAAGCGTTCGGGATCGGCGCCGAGCACCGCGACCCGGAACTGCTCCATGGCCTGCTCGTACTCCGTGGCGGTGATGCTGCCGATGCCGCCCTCGGAGGCGATCAGCGAGGCGATCAGGATCACGATGCGGTGGTACCGCACCGGCACCTCCTCGTCGGGCAGGCCCGACGCGCGCAGGGCCTGCAGCAACTCCTCCATGACCAGCCGGGATCCGGTGCCGCCGGACGCGTAACGCCCCCACAGCGCGGCGAGTTGGGGCTGCTCGCCGAAGGCCTCGCGCAGGCGCAGGCCCAGGGCCGTGATGCGCTGCTTCCAGTCGCCCTCGGGGCGGTAGCCGTCCATGGCCGCCTGGAGGACCCGGTCGGCGACCGCGCGCAGCAGCTCGGTCTTGTTGCGGAAGTGCCGGTAGAGGCTGGAGGAGTCGGTCCCGAGCGCCGCGGCGAGCTTGCGCACGCTGAACGACTCGGCGTCGCCCGTGCGCAGCAGCTCCGCCGCCGTGTCCAGGATCTCCTCGGTCGACCATCGCCTGCGGCCAGTCATCTCGCCCCTCTCGTCCGGGCACAGCCTAAACCATGCACTCTCCGTTGCGCTTTCCGTTGCGCTTGGTGTTGCACGCGGTGCGTGCATAATGAGGGCGGCGCACTGTTCGAGGGGAGAAGGACACATGAGCGAGACCACGACCACGAGCACGACCACGACGGCGACCGCGACCCGGCCGCCGGAACCGGACTTCGCGGCGATCACGCCCGCGGAACTGCGCACGTACCGCGACGCCGAGAACCGCTTCCGCGCCTCCGACGCCGCGCGGGCGATCCTCGGGGAACCGCACCCCGGCGCCGCGATCGCCTGGCAGCAGCTCGCGCTGCCCGGCCGCGACCTCCCGGTCCGGGTCTACCGGCCGGCCCCGCCGGAAGGGGGCGCTCGCACCGACCTGCCCCTCGTGGTCCACGTCCACGGCGGCGGCTTCGTGGGCACGGCCGCGCAGTGCGACTGGACCAGCAGCCACCTCGCCGCACGGCTGCCCGCCCTCGTCGTCTCCGTCGAGCACCGTCTGCTCGCCCCCGACCGCCCGCTCGCGCACGCCGCCGACGACGGCTGGGACGTGCTCCGGCACGTGGTCCGACACGCCGCGCGGTGGGGCGTCGACCCGGCGCGCGTGGCCGTCTTCGGCGAGAGCTGCGGCGCGCTGATCAGCGCGCTGACGGCCGTTCGGGCCCGGGAGGCCGGCCTGGAGCTCAGGGCGCAGGTGCTGGTCAACCCCGTCGTCGACGTCACCGAGTCGATGCCCGACTACCCCTCGATGGCCGAGTACGCGGACCGCCCGACCCGGGCCCTGCCGCTGCTGCGACTCCTCCGGCGGCTCGCCGTCCCGCCGGGAGCCGACGCCGCGGCGGTCTCCCCGCTCTTCGTCGCCGACCTGGGCGGCCTCGCCCCGGCGCTCCTCGTGGTCCCCACCCAGGACGCGGTCGCCGACCACGGCCGCCGCTACGCCGAGCGGCTGCGCGCCGCCGGGACCCCCGTACGGCTCTCCGAGTACCCGGGAGCGAAGCACGCGTTCCTCACCCTGCCCGGCGTGGAACCGCAGGCCGCGGCCGCCCAGGCGGAGATCCTGGCGTACCTCCGCGCGGCCCTGACGAAGTAGCGGAAGCGAGGGGGAACGTGCCCGGGGCGGCAGCGGAAGCCGCCCCGGGCGCCGGCGGGCGTCGCTGCCGGTTCGGCCCGGCAGGCTGCGGGCCGACCGCCCGTGCGGTGCGCGGCGGGCGAATTCGGATCGCCCGGGCAGGTGCCGGGGTGACATCCTGTGCGGGCTGGTCCGGGAGCGGGGGAGGGCTCGTGGGTTACGAGGTGGAGTGGGTGGAGCTGCCCGAGGCCGCGGGGCGGGCGCGGAGCCGGTGGGAGGACTGCGCCGGGAGCGGCCTGGTGTGCGATCACGAGCCGAGGTGCGCGGAGGCGTACTTTTCGCTCGCGGAGCCGTTCCGGTTCTGCTTGAACGTCGCCGGGATGGCGGTGTGCCGGGACGGGATGCGCCGTGCCGCCATGAGCTACCGGGCCGAGCGGCAGCCGTTTCCGGACTGGCCGTTCGAGGGCGCCGAGGACTGGCGGTCCGCGAGCCGGGCCCGGCGGGACGCCTACAGGGCGGCCGAGCGGGCCGCCGCCGCGCAGACCGTGCCGGGGGGAGTCGGCGTCCCGGAGTTCAAGCTGTCGAGCAACGGCCCGTGGATCGTCGGCCCCCAGGAGATCGCCGGCGCCCTGGGCCGCTACGCCCTCGCCCCGGCCGGCCTGCGGGCCGAGCTGGAGGCCGCGGAGGTGTGGCGCGACTGGCTCGGCTGGCTGCGGGAGACGGTGACCCGCGGGGGCTTCACGGTCGGCTGAGCGGCCGCCGCCGGTCGGGCGTTGTCGCAGGCCAGGGGCATCTGGCAAGATCACCAGCGCTCGCCGGGGGCAGCGGACACCGCCACCGGCTTCGGTGGTGTCGGCGTGGGACCGGGGGGCCGTCAGATGATGGAGATGTTCGAGCGTGCCGCCGCGGAAGCGGGCTTCGCGCTCGACGGCTCGCAGACCGCGGCGGCCGAGCGGCTCGCCCGGCTCGGCGCCGACCTGTCCGCCCGCCGGCGCCTCTTCGGTGCCGGGAAGCCGCCGCGCGGTGTCTACGTGTGGGGGCCGGTCGGGCGCGGCAAGAGCTGGCTGACCGGGGTCTTCTACGAGGCGCTGCCGCTGCGGAACAAGCGCCGGGTGCACTTCCACGAGTTCTTCCGGGAGTTCCACGCCGTCCACGCCCGCCACCGCAAGGAGCGGAACGCCTGCGACCTCGCCGTCGCGGAACTGCTCAGCGACTGCCGGCTGCTGTTCTTCGACGAGTTCCACGTGCACGACCCGGGCGACGCGATGATGATGGGCCGCGTCCTCACCTCGCTGGTCGAGCAGAAGGTCACCCTGGTGGCCACCTCCAACTACCCGCCCGCCGGCCTGCTGCCGAACCCCGTTCACCACCACATGTTCGAGCCGACCATCAAGCTGCTCGAAAGCTCCCTGGACGTCCTGGAGGTCGCGGGCCCGCACGACTACCGCTCCCGCGCGAAGTCCCGTACCAGGACCAGCCGTTCGCGGTTCGAGGGCGGGGGCTACCTCTGGCCCGGCAGCGAGCGGCAGCTGCGCGAGGCCGGGCTCGAACCGCCGGCCGCCGCCGAGCGGCAGACCGTCCGGACCGGCGGCCGCGAGCTCACCGCCCGCGCGGTGCGCGACGGTCTCGTCTGGTTCGACTTCCACGAGCTGTGCGACGAACGCACCTCGACCGTCGACTACCTGCGCCTCGCCGACCGCTTCGACACCTGGGTGCTCTCAGGCCTGCCCGAACTCACCTCCGGCCGCCGGGACGCGGCGCAGCGCTTCGCCAACCTCGTCGACGTCCTGTACGACCGGGACGCGACGCTGTACCTCGTCGCCGACGCTCCGCTCGCGGACTGCCTCCGGGGGGACGCGCTGCCCATCGACGTCAACCGGACCGTCAGCCGTCTCGGCCTCCTGCCGGTTCCTCCGTTCGGTGGTCCCCCGAGCGCGTCCACCGTGCGGGCGGCTGCCGTTCCACCACGCTGATGCGGACGCCGCCCGCGACGGCGCGGGCGGCCGGAGCGTGAGAGCAGGGTGAACGACATGGAACACCGTAGTAGGGGATTCGGCGGGGCCGGGTTGGTCGCGGCGGCGATGGCGGGCTGTGCGGTGGCGGTGCTGGCCGCCGGCCCGTCCTGGGCGCTGCGGCAGCCCGACCCGCGGCCGGCGCTGGGGGGCGTCGTGCCGGGCCCGCCCGAGGCTTCCACGCTGCCCGCCGTGGCCGCCAAGCCGTCCCACTCCCACCTGGAGGTGGTCCGGATCGACCCGGACCCGGCGGCACCCGGCGGCACCACCACGATCCACGCCTTCGTCGCCAACTTCGGCCCGGACACCACCGCCTCGCCGTTCACGGTCACCGTCACCCTGCCGGAGGGGGTGACCCCGCAGGCCCCGTTCTTTCCCACGGACTGCAAGGTCGGGGCGCGTGGCAGGCAGGTGCACTGCGTGTTCGGGCCCGGCCTGCCGAGCGGCGGCAGCGCGACCGCCCTCGTCCGGATCTTGATCTCCCCCAAGCAGGAGCCCGGGATCCTGGAGGGCGGCTCGGTCGAGGTGCGCAGCGCGGACGACCCGGGCGGCGCCCGCCATCGGGAGTCGTTCGACATCAGGGTCGCCGAGTAGCCGAGCGGCGTCGCCTGACCGGGTTCTGACATCCCTTCGGGAACCGGCCCGGCCGCCGATCCGACTGCCTGGGTGATCATCCATCAAGGGAGTTGGTTCGACGATGACTTCGAGCACGGGCACCACCCGTCGCACGGTGCTCCGCAGGGCAACGGCAGCGGCAGGCGCTCTCGGTGTCGGCCTGGCCGGTGTCCCGACCGCCGCATCCGCTGGGCAGCGCGAGCGGATCCGCGTGGCCGTCCTGCTCTACGACGGCTTCACCGCCCTGGACGCGGTCGGCCCGTACGAGGCGCTGTGCCGCGTCCCGGGCGTCCGTGTGGTCACGGTCGGCCGCAAGGCCGGTCCGGTCCGCACGGACACCGGGCAGCTGGCACTCGGCGCGGAGCGGGCCATGACGGACGTGCCGCACGCGGACGTGCTCCTGATCCCCGGCGGCGGCAACCGCGGCACGATCGCGACGATGAACGACCCGTCCGTCCTGGCCTGGGTGCGCCGCATCCACCAGCACTCGACGTGGACCACGTCCGTCTGCACCGGCGCCCTCGTCCTCGGCTCCGCCGGCCTCCTGCGCGGCGTCCCGGCCACCACGTACTGGGCCTCGCGGCCCTACCTCGCGGAGACGTTCGGCGCGGTCGTCACGCCGGGCCGCTTCGTCGAATCGGGCAAGATCATCACCGCGGCGGGCGTGTCCGCCGGCATCGACCTGGGCCTGCACCTGGCCGCCCGCCTCTCCGACGACGAGGTCGGCCGGGCGATGCAGCTCGCGATCGAGTACGACCCCGAGCCGCCGTTCGACACGGGCAGCCCCGAGAAGGCGGACGAGGCCACCCGGCAACTGGCCCTCAAGCTCGTCGCCGACGCGGCGGCGCCCTGACGCAAGGGGGCGTCAGATCCGCCGGAACGGTCGCCCGGCCAGGCCGGCCCCCACCACTTCGCCGTTGTCGTCACGGCTGAAGTGCCCCCGCCGCCCGCCCGCCGGCCGCTCCGGGGCGAGGGTGGTGTCGAGCCAGTCGAACGTGACCTGCTGGAATCGCGCCATGGCCCCCATGTGGCAGTGCTCGCCCGCGCCCTCGGACTCGGACAGCGTGACCAGGGTGTGCGGGCAGGTCAGCGCCGCACGGACGAGCTGGGGCTGGCCGTGGAAGAACTGGTCGTGCTCGGCGTCCAGGACGAGGGTGGGGCAGTCGATGAGCGGGGCGACGCCGTCGAGGGTGTAGTCGGCGGTGCGCCGGATGTAGTCCGCGGCGGAATCGGCGCCGAACGTCCACACGCCGTTGCGCAGGGCCCAGCGGAGCTGGGTGGAGGCCTGCATCATCAGGCTCAGGACCGGGTCGGCGAGGTCGTCGCGCCCGGCTCCGACCCACTCCCGCAGGAACGGCGGCATGAGCCGGGTGTGGGCCTGGTGGTAGTCGTAGAGGCCGTCGTCCAGCACCAGGGCGGCCAGCCGGTGCTCGTGGGCGGCGGCACGGGCGGAGAGGTGGCCGCCGAGGCTGTAGCCCATGAGCGCGAGCCCGTCCGGGGCGATCTCGGGGCGGGTGAGCGCGAAGTCGAGCACGGGGGTGACGACGGCCTCCCAGTCCGGGCGAAGGACGAGGCCCTGTTCGCGCAGCGCGGCGCCCTGGCCGGGGCCGTCGTAGGCGAGCACGTGGTACCCGCGGCGCAGCGCCCTGGACCTCCTCGCCGGCCCGCTCTACTGGCGCCTCGCGGTCGTCCACACCCCGACCGCCCCGGACCACCTGGACCGCCTCACGGACAAGCTGCTCGCTGCCTTCCGGGCCTGACGTCCGAAGCCGAACCCCTCCTACGGCCGCGGTGTGCTGACCCAGCGCCACGAGGTGAGACGAGGGTGCCCCGGCAGTTCGGCGCGGCCGGTCGCCCACAGCAGGGTGCGCCAGGGATCCGCGCCGCCCGGCGCCTCCGGAAACAGACGGGCGAGCACCCGGGAGCACAGAGCGGAGGGCGGGGTCCAGGCAAGCCCGAAGCCCTCCGCCGCATCGTGCATGTGCACCAGCGTCTCCACCACCCCCATCGCCGCGAAGCCTTCAGGATCCGACACCCCGGCGGCGTGGTGGGCGCGCACCTCGGACGAGGCCGTACGCACCATCGCGACCAGCAGCGCGCCGCACGCCTCCAGCACCTGCACCAGGCCGGCCGGACCCGCAGTGCGCTCCGCGAAGACGAAGACCGTGGGTCCGTCCGGCCTCTTCCGGTTCAGCGCGAACGGCACATGGGTGTCCAGCGGCGGGCTCTGCGGCCCCAACTGCACGGCGTAGTACAGCAGGTCGTTGGCGAGGTGCTCGACGGTCTCCCAGCAGTCCCACTCCAGCGAACCGGCCTTATCGCCCCACCCCTCCGAGGGCGCGTCCCGCAGGACGCCCACGGCGAGCCGCACGGCAAGGTCGACGTCGTCCGCGGTGACGGGGGACGACACTGATCCGGTTTCGGCTGATCGAGACATCGCAGCACCGTATCCCAGGGGAGGAGGGCAACCGGCTCCTGGCGGTCGAACGGAGCTCGTGGTCCCGGCGGCAGGAGTGGCCAACTCCCGGACAGCCCTTGCGATCCGCTGGACCTCATCGAGGCTGCGCTCAGCCAGACCTGAGAGGCCTGGTGCGTCAGGCGGTAGTCGCCCCGTCGTCGTGCCGCGCCGCGCCGTCCGGGATGCGTCCGAGCCGGAAGAACGTGATGAACCCCTGGACGGTGAGGGCCAGGAGGACGGAGGGGAGCACGGTCCACGGCAGCACCCCGCCGATCGTCAGAGCCGTGAAGACGACCAGGGCCGCGACGAGGGTGGGCAGGACGGCGGACACGGAGATGCCGATGCGGATGTGGCGGGTCATGAGTACTCCTCTGGGAAGAAGGGGCGAACGGAATGAACGGTCACTTGGCGGCGCGGGCGCGGTCGAGATAGGCGGCCAGGTCGTGCCAGGCGTCGGCCGGAGTCGCCGGGTCGCCGGACATCGCGGCCGGCTCGTGCCGCCAGGCCGACCGCACCGCGGTCGAGACACCGCCGTCGCCCCCGGTGAACAGCGAGCTCAGCTCATCCATGCGTGCGACCAGCTTCCTCACCCGGGGCGCCGCCGGATCGACCCCGGCGAGCCGCAGCGCCTCGGCCCGGCGGTACAGCTCCGGCCACTCCACCTCCAGCAGGTAGTGCGCGGCAGGACCCAGCCCTGCCGCCCGGTCCCGCAGAGTCCGCAGCTGGTCGCTGTCGAGGTGACGCCGCAGCGCCTCCTGGCCCTGCGGTCCCGCGCTGCCCATCGACTGGAGCGCGCCGATCAACGCGGAGACGTCCGGCGCCCGGTCGGACGCCAGCTCGCCGTGGATGTGCGCCAGCCGCTGCCTCAGGGCCTCCAGGGACGCGATGGACGCCTCGACGCCGGCCAGGTGCTCACTCACCAGCCGAACCGGGTCGACTCCGACCTCCAGGCACGTCGCGATGCTCTCCAGTCCCAGCCCGAGACGACGCAGCGCGAGCACCTGGTACAGGCGGATCACATCCTGCTCGGTGTACTCGCGGTGCCCGGCGGCCGTACGCCTGGACGGACTGAGAAGCCCGATCTGGTCCCAGTGGTGCAACGTACGAACGGTCAGCCCACTCGCCTCGGCGAGCGGCCCGACCTTCCACGTCTGGTCGATGCTCATGCACCAACGATGCCCCCTGACGTCGCGTGAGGTGCAAGCGCCCCGGGTTCGCCCGACGACCGGCGGGCGTGGGCTGCCGGTGCACGAGCGGGCTTCGAGGACGGTCGAAGCCCGCGTCGAACTCGTATTTCCCGAAGGCGAGCGCCGCACGGGACCTTATCGACGCCGCTCTCAGCCAGACCTGAGAGGACGTTCCGCGGCCCGTCGCACGGCGGCGAGATGGTCCGCTTCGGCGCGGTCGCCCTGTCGGTAGAGCACGGTGGCCAAGCGGGTGGTGGCCATGGCCACCACCCGGGCCTGGGTGGTGTCGGCCTCGGCGGCCCGGCGCAGGTCGGCGAGGACCTGAGGGTTGTCGCGGCCGGTGATCAGGTGGTCTCCTGGACACGCCCCAGCCACTGGCAGGCGCCGGCCGACCGTCGACGACGAGGCCGGCACCTGGCCTCGGGCCAGAGCCGTACAGTCCTGGCATGACCGACACCACCGCACCATGGCGAGAAGTCGAACGAGCCACCGTCTTCAGCAAGTTCGGCCGATCCGTGGACCGCGTCGACTTCGAGCTGCCTGACGGACGGAAGGAGGAGTTCTACCTCAAGCGCGAGCGCCCGGCGGGGGCGGTGCTCGCCCTCACCCCCGACCGGCATGTCATCCTCGCCCGCCAGTACCGGCCCGGCCCCGACCGCGTGCTGTACGAGCTGCCGGGCGGCTTCCTCGAACCCGGCGAAGAACCGGCGGACGCCATCGCCCGGGAGCTCCTGGAGGAGACCGGCTACCGGGGCGAGATGCGCGCCGCCGGGCCGTACTGGCACGACGCCTACTCCAACGCCCAGCGCTTCGCCTTCCTTGCAACCGACTGCGTCAAGGTCGCCGAACCGCGCCCGGAGCGCACCGAGTTCATCGAGGTCGTCATGCTCACCCTGCAGGAGTTCCGCACCCGCGTACTTCGCCAGGGAGGCCTGACCGACACCGCCGCGGCCTACCTGGCCCTGGACGCTTTCTCGCTCCTGTAACCCGGGGAGACGACGGGCGGGCCGGGCCACACCATCTCACGCTCACCCGCCCACCCCGGGAGGTCCCCGTGGCCGAACAGAGCACCGCCCGCACGACGCGCCCCACCAACTGGTACACCAGCACCCTCGCCTCGCTTCCCGCCCGCGCTGTCGCCCTGGTTCTGGCAGGAGGCAAGGGCAGCCGCCTGCGCGCCACCACCGATCCTGAGCTGAACCGCACGCCGAAGGTGCTGCTGCCGATCGACACCCCTGCCGGCCGAATACCGATGCTCGGCCACGTCCTCACCCAGCTCACCGCCGCTGGATTCCGCCGCATCGCGGTGCTCACCAGCACCGACCCGGCCAGTGGCGCCGATGCCGTCGAGGCCTTCGCCCGGACCCACTCAACCCGAGAGGTGGAACTGACCATCCACCGCGAGGACCACCCGCTCGGCACCGCCGGAGCCGCCTACGCGGCGCTGGTCCATCTGCCCGACACCCCCACCGCCGTGGTCCTCCCCGCCGACACCCTCTTCCCGTTCGCCTTGTTGCCTTCCGTCATCGCCGCGCACACCGCCCGCTCGGTTGCCGTGACTTGGACCGTGACCACCGAGCCCGGCCGTTTCGCGCAGAACGCGGGCCGGCTGTTCCTGGGCCCGGACGGCGAGTTCGTCGTCCACGCGCTGGAGGGCGTGGACGCCCACCTGCCCGCCGGGTGCCGCCGGGGCTTGCGGCAGGCCACCAGCACCGGCGCCGTCGCCCTCACCCCGGCCCCGTTCCGGACCCTGTTCGAGGACTACGCCCAGCGCCTCGCGCACCCCGCCGAGGCGGACCTGTACCGGCAGTTCATGCCCTGGGCGATCAGCCAGGGCCGCTCGGTCGGCGCCTACGACATCCGCACCCCGGCCCCCGACCTCGGCACCCCCGATCGCTTGGCCGTCTTCGGACGCACCGCCAGAGAGGAATCCAGGACTGTGCCCACCACCAAACAGCCGGCGTTGACCGAGCAGCAGGCCCGGCACTTCCGCGACCTCGGATACCTGCGGCTGCCCGACCCCGGTCTGCCCCGTAACCTCCTGGACGAGGTCGCCGAGCTGGTTCGCGTCCGCGCCGCCCGGCTGCCCGCCGGACACACGAAGGTGTACCGGCTCTACCAGCACGACCGAGGCCTGATGCACCGCCTCGTTGCTCATCCCGCGCTCGCCGGGCCGCTTACCGCCCTGCTCGGCCCGAACGTGGTCTACGTCCTCAATCGGCACAACCAGGGATCCCTCAATTCCCCTGAGGCTCAGGAGGTTCGGCTGCACCGCGACATACTCCAGCCGACCCGGGGCCTGCTGACCGCCGTGGTCTACTTCGAGGACGCCACCGTGGAAACCGGCTGCACCTGGATCGTGCCCGGGTCCCACCGCGCTGCCTACGTCGGTGTCCCGCAACCCGATGGCGGTGGGACCTGGATGGATGAGCACCCCGAGCTGGCCGATCTCACCGATCAGGCCGTTCCCGTGCCCGTTCCTGCCGGTGGTGTGCTGCTCTTCGATGCCACCGTCTTCCACACCGTGGGCCTGAACATCGGTGGGGCGACCCGCGCCAGCGCCGTCCTCGGATACCGCAGCGCGGACGAACTCGACGCCCACCCCGATCCCGACCGGCAGGTCGTGGTCGCCGGCGCCCAGCTGTACCGCGGCAACGACCGGCCGAACTGACCCGACCGCGAATCGAGGAGGCGGTGCGACAGAACCGCCTCCTCGACGCTCCGGGTGGGGATCGATCCTGTCCGTTGGCGAGAACAGAGAAGGTCAGACGGAGCCGAACTCGCCGGTGGCGGTGGCGGAGATGAAGGCGATGAAGGCTTCGGGGGAGAAGACGAGGTGACTGCCGGGCGACTTGGTGTCGCCGATGAGGATGATGCCGTGGGAGGCCTGGAAGTTGGTGGCCACCTGAACGCAGTCGCCCTGGCCCTGAGGGTCGCTGTGGGTTGACTTGAACCAGCCGGCGGTGGAGAGGTCGATTACCGAAGCGGGCAGGGTCATTTCGGACGTTCCTCCATTGCTCTTTCCAGCCACGCCAACGAATCGTCAGGCGTAAGCGCCGCCGCTCGGAGCGTATCGTAGACCAGTGCCATATTGGTCACTTCGTCCGGGGACTCCAGGAGCTGGCCGGACAGCAGGCCCTCCAAGTAGGCAACCCGAGGCGCGTCGTCGAAGTGGAGGAGGGTCAACGAGCCGCCGATGGCGCCGTGAGATCGATCGATGGGCAGGATTTGGACGACAGCGTCCCTGCTGCTGGCGAGCTCGATCAGGCGCCTGATCTGGCCGCGCATGACTTCCGCACCGCCGACAACTCGTCGAAGGGCCGCTTCGTCCAGAACTGCCCAGATGAAGGGCGGCTTGGGGAGATGCAGGACTTGCTGACGAGCCTTTCGGAGCGCCCAGAGGTCGCGGACCTCCGTCTCGGATGCTCTGGGGAGACCAAGGCGCAGGAATGCAAGGCCGTAGTTCTCGGTCTGCCACAAACCGGGAATCGACAGTGAGAACTTCAGATGGGTGTTCGCGACCGGTTCAAGTGCCATGTAGCGCCGAGACCAGTCTGGAAATGAATCGCTGCTCACGAGCGGGAAGAACCGGGTGAAGAAGCCGTCTGACGACGGAAGCGCGGTGTCGAGCAGGGGCGGGAGGTCCGGCGGCGGAGTCCGGTGCGCAGCCTCGATGTTGGCCATGTGGGACTTGCTGTAACGAACCCGCGAGGCCAGATCGTCGATGGACATGCCTGCGCAGGTTCGGTGGCGACGGATCTCCGACCCGAAGAAGTGCCGGGGGGACCGGTCGGGCGTGAGCTCGCGCGGGCGTGCGGACATTTGGGGCCTCCGGATGTCTTCAAGAGGGGTGGGGACATGCCGCTTCTTCACAAGCCTAGCCCCAAGGCGTGACGCTTGAAGCACAGACGGTGACAGCCGAATCCGGCTAACTCATCAGCGGAGCAGCAAATATGACCAACAATCAATCTGTCGAAAACCTCGTCCTGCGGCGGAACTTCCCGCCGTGCCGGTGTGCGCAGTGTGGTGACGCAGTTCCCGAAGCGCGCATGAGTGCCGACGCCATTGCCCCGGCGGCGCCGCCCGTGAGGCGGGTGGCGCCGCCGTCCGTCGCCTACCGGCCGTCCGTCGTCGGCGAGCGGGTCTTCGACGTCCGCTCGGGCAGGTGGGGGGCCTTCATGGGGTGGCAGCGTGGGCGCGCCTACCTCCGGCCCGCCACCGGCGGCGTGGAGTGGGACACCGAGGCGCGTTGGATCACGAACACCGAACAGTGAGATGCCCGATGAGCAAGATGATCGACAAGATCACGGCCGAGGACCGTCGCATCGCGGCCGACATTCTCGACGACCTCCAGGCCGTCCTTCACGCCGCCGACGTGAAGCTCCCGTCCCTCGGTATCGACTGGCGTTCGGCCAAGGCCACCGGGGTCATCCTGATCGACCTCGGGGCCGCGCGGCCGGAGATCATCGAGCGGCTGGTCGTCGTCCTCCGCAGATGTATGCGGCCGTAATCGGCGCTGGAATCATCGTTGTTGGGAGTCTGGCGATCGCGGGTGCGGTCGTGACGATGATTCCTGAGCGCGTTTCCGATTCTGCGGGCGCGTTGGTGTTCGTCCTCATCTTCCTTGCCTCGTCCACGGGTGGATTCGCGTTCGTGGCGGGGTGGATGAAGACGCACAAATAGCGGCGCGGGCTTCGAGGACGGTCGAAGCCCGCGCCGTCGTGTTCTCTTCCCTCAGCTGTCGTTGAGGGCGTAGGTGCGGAAGGTGGCGAGCAGGGGGAGGACTTCGGTTTTGTTGGGCTCCTCGGTGACGGCCCTCATGGCGTCGATCACCGTGTGGGCGATGACCTTGGTGACGCCCAGGTCGTCGGCGGGGGCGAGCATGCCCCAGGCCTTGAGGGTCTGGGTGAGCAGGGCGCTCATCCGGGCGCCGATGTTGGCGCTGACGGCGTCCGACAGCTCCGCCATCTCCTCCTCGCTCATGGTGGCGCGCAGCCCGAAGGCCAGCGCCATCAGCGTGTCCATCGCGTGTTCGCCGTACGCGGCGACCAGCGCCGGGAGCGGCCGCTCCCCGTCGCCGCCCGCCGCGAGGGCGGCCAGCGCCTCGTCGTCGTCCTTCCACGCCGCCTCCAGGGCGGCCAAGGCCCGCAGGGCCTCGTCCACGGTCAGCCCGTCTGTCATGGGAGGAACGGTATTGAGGCGGTAGTCGTGACACGCGCGGTCGGCGCGTGGGGTTCACACCTTCGAGCGAAGACAGGACCTAATCGGGGCGGTGGAGGTCGGCGAAGTGCTGTGCGTCCCAGGTGCCGCCCAGTTCAGGGGCCAGGGAGGCGAGGGCGAGCGCGCCGAAGTCGTCAGCGGCACCCGCGCGTTCCGGGAGGGCGCCGAGGAGCGGGGCGCCGGCGGAGCGGGGGAGGTCGGCGAGGTTGCAGCGTTCGGCGAGGCCGGGGTCGGAGGGCCAGGAGCCGACCAGGACGCCGGCGAGGGGGAGTTGGCGCGAGGAAAGCGCCTCTGCCGTGAGGGCGACGATGTTGAGGGTGCCGAGGGCGGCGGAGGCGACGAGGAGCACCGAGGCGGGCAGGCCCGAGGCGATGACGGCCCGGGCCTGGTCGGCCAACGTGCGTCCCTCGTCGTCGTAGCGGACCAGCAGGCCGCCCGCGCCCTCGACCAGGACGAGGTCGTGCGAAGCGGCAAGGGAGGCGACCGCCGTGGCGACGTCGGCGGGGGAGAGGTACGGCAGGCCGGAGCGCCGCGCCGCGGTGTCGGGCGCCAGCGGCTCGGGGTAGCGGGCGAGCTCCATGAGGGTCACGTCGCCCGCCAGGCGCTGGACTTCGGCCGCGTCGCCCGGTTCGTCGCCGGTGACGCCCGTCTGCCCGGGCTTGAGCACCGCGACCCGCTGCCCGGCCCGCAGGGCCGCCGAGGCGACGGCCGCGGTGGCGATGGTCTTGCCGACGTCGGTGTTGGTCCCCGTGACGAAGAGGATGCGGGCGGCGCTCATCCGGCCACCGCCGCGGCGGTCACGGCGGCGGCGATGCGCGCGACGTCCTCGTCCCCGGTCACGTACGGCGGCATGGTGTAGATCAGGTCCCGGAAGGGCCGCAGCCAGACACCCTCCCGCGCGGCGGCCTCCGTTGCCGCCGGGACGTCCACCGGGTGGTCCAGCTGGACGACGCCGATGGCGCCTTGAACGCGGACGTCCCGTACGCCGGGCATCTCGGAAGCTGCCGAGAGTCCGGCGGAAAGGCCGGAGGAGATGCGCTTGACCTCGACCGCCCAGTCCTGCCCGAGCAGCAGGTCCAGGGAGGCGTTGGCGACGGCGCACGCCAGCGGGTTGCCCATGAACGTCGGCCCGTGGGCGAGCACCGGCATCTCGCCGCGGCTGATCCCGTCCGCGATCTCGCTGGTGCACAGGGCGGCGGCGAGGGTCAGGTAGCCGCCGGTGAGGGCTTTGCCGAGGCACATGACGTCCGGCGAGACGCCCGCGTGGTCGGCGGCGAACAGGGCGCCGCTGCGGCCGAAGCCGGTGGCGATCTCGTCGAAGACCAGCAACACCCCGTGCCGGTCGCAGAGTTCGCGCAGCATGCGCAGGTAGGCGGGCGAGTGGAAGCGCATCCCGCCCGCGCCCTGGACGACCGGCTCGACGATGACGGCGGCCAGCTCGTCCGCGTGACGCTCCATCAACTCCTCGAACTGCGAGGCGTATTCGGGGTCGAGCGGCGCGTCGAACCCGGCCGGCGGCTCGGGCGCGAACAGCTGCCCGGGCAGCACCCCGCCCCACAGGTGGTGCATTCCGCCGTCCGGGTCGCACACCGACATGGGGTGGAAGGTGTCGCCGTGGTAGCCGCCGCGCCAGGTGAGCAGCCGGCGCTTCTGCGGCCGTCCGATGGACTGCCAGTACTGCAGGCACATCTTCATCGCGACCTCGACCGCGACCGACCCGGAGTCGGCGAGGAAGACGTGCCGCAGCGGCTCGGGCGTGATCTCGACGAGCCGCGCGGCCAGCCGGACGGCGGGTTCGTGGGTGAGCCCGCCGAACATCACGTGGCTCATCCGCCCCAGCTGCTCGCGCACGGCCTCGTTCAGCACCGGGTGCCGGTAGCCGTGGATGGCCGCCCACCAGGACGACATGCCGTCGACGAGCTCGCGCTGCCCGCCCGCGACGGGCTCGGCCAGTCTCAGCCGGACGCCCGAGGCGGATTCGACCACGTACGGCGTGACGGTGCCGGGCATCGGCCCGTACGGGTGCCAGACGTGGGCGCGGTCGAGGGCGATCAGCGTGTCGGCGGACAGCGGGGGCATGGTGGGCGGTTCTCCGGTTTCTCCCGTGGGTGTCGTCAGGCGTTGGGCGCGAGTTCGGTGCCGGCGCCGCGGCGGCGGACCTTGACCTGGTCGCTGTGCGAGTCGTCGGCGGCCGCGTCGTCGCCGTGCGCGTGCCCGCCGCACGGACCGCATCCGCCGCCGCTGCCGCACGCCGACGCGCCGCTGCCGCACGCCGAGGCGGCGCTGCCGCAACCGGACGCGGAGGAGGCGGCGACATCGGCCCGGTGCCGCGGCAGCGTGGCCTCGCCCGTGCCTTCGACCTCGAACCCGGCGTCGCGGATCATGTCGAGGTCGGCCTGCCCGGCCTGGCCCTCGCTGGTGAGGTAGTCGCCGAGGAAGATCGAGTTGGCGATGTGCAGCCCGAGCGGCTGCATCGTGCGCAGGTGCAGCTCGCGCCCGCCGGCGATGCGGACCTCGGTGTCCGGGTTGACGAAGCGGACCATGGCCAGGATCCGCAGGCAGCGCTGCGGGCTGAGGTGCCACTCCTGGGCGAGCGGGGTGCCCTCGAAGGGGATGAGGAAGTTGACCGGGACGGAGTCGGAGCCGAGCTCGCGCAGCGCGAACACGACGTCGACGAGGTCCTCGTCGCTCTCGCCCATGCCGGCGATCAGGCCGGAGCAGGCGGACAGGCCGGCGCCGTGCGCCTTCTGTACGGTGTCCACCCGGTCCGCGTAGGTGTGGGTGGTGGTGATGTCGCCGTAGGTGGCTTCGGAGGTGTTGAGGTTGTGGTTGTAGGCGTCGGCGCCGGCCGCCTTCAGCCGCTCGGCCTGGTTGTCGGAGAGCAGGCCGAGGCAGACGCACAGCTCGACCTCGGGGTCGGCCTCGCGGATGGCGGCCATGGTGTCGGTGACGCGGTCGATGTCGCGGTCCGTCGGGCCGCGGCCGCTGGCGACCAGGCAGACCCGCTTGGCGCCGCCCGCCACACCGGCCTTGGCGGCCTCGGCGGCCTGGTCCGGCTTGAGCCAGGTGTACTTGAGGATCTCGGCCTTCGAGCCCAGGCGCTGCGAGCAGTACGAGCAGTCCTCCGGGCAGAGGCCGCTCTTGAGGTTCACCAGGTAGTTGAGCTTGACCCGGCGGCCGAACCAGCGGCGGCGGACCTTGCCCGCGGCGGCGACGACGTCCAGCAGTTCGACGTCGGTGGTGGCGAGGACGGCCAGCGCCTCCTCGCGGGTCGGGGCTTCGCCGCGCAGGCCCTTGGCGGTGAGGGTATCGAGGAGATCCATGGGGCCGATCCTGCCAAGCGGCCCGCGAGCGGCGCCAGAGGAAACCCGCCAGAAGATCGGCTGATGGATGTGCCACTTGCCACAGTGTCGAAGCTCACGGCGTCGGCGCTGGTCACACCCTTGACGTGGACGCCGCGAGCGAGTTACCGGCGAGTAGTTCGCGCGCGTTCGGCCGGTCCGCGAAAGCGTGATCAACAAGGGCCGACCCCGTGATCCACGCCACCTGGCGGGTGCTTAGAATCTGCGCCATGACCACGCAGGGGGAGCGCACCCCGACTCCGGGAGAGGGCCAGGACGGCCAGGCAGAGCAGCGGCGATCCGGTCGGGGGGCCGGGCTCGGGAGGGCCGCCGTCGGACGGCTGACGCCCCGCCGGGCGGTGGGCTGGGTCGTGGTGCTGGGCGTGGTGGCGGCCGGCGGCTGGATCATCACCCGCCCGATGCCCGGCGACTACATACCCGGGCTCGGCCCGTCCAGCAAGGACGCCTCCAAGACGCCGCCCGTGCGCGGCACCCTGCCGCCGCGCACCGACGGCGAGGGCCTGAACATCGACGACTACTTCCCCGCCCAGCGCCCGGTCGACGTGGCCGGCTACAAGGCCAAGCGCAACGGCGCCCGGCAGGGCGAGAACTGTGCCGAGGCGTTGCAGGACCGCTCCCAGGACCTGTTCAAGGACGGCGGCTGCCAGGCCTACCTGACGGTCAGCTTCACCGGGCAGGAGCGCCCGGTGCTCAGCAGCGTCACCCTGCTGCGCTTCACCGACCAGGCCGCGGCCACCAAGGCCGCCGACGCGCTGCGTGCCAAGCCGGGCGCGCTCGCCTTCATCCTCCCCGACACCAACCCGGCGCCCGTGCCGACCGCCGGAGCCGCGAAGCCGGCCGGCGGCGACGCCCGGGTCGAGGCGGTCGGGCACTACGTGACCGTCACCAGCTCGCGGGTCAACGACGGCCGCTTCGGCGGCCCGACCGCCGGCCCGAGCGGCACCCCGGCGGCCGCCCCGACGCCGTCCGCCTCCGGGGCGCCGAGCACCGAGCAGTCCCTGGACGAGGCCAACCGCGCGCTGTCGTACGCGGCGGGAGCGCCGTTCGCCTGGATGTGACGCGAGGGCTTCGTCCTGATGTCACAAAGCGGCGGTGACGAAACCGTGGGGGTCCGACCGGCAGAACCCGGCCGGACCCCCACGGCATTGACGGTCCGTCAGTGGAAGTGGAGAAAGCGGGCGAGGGCCGTCAGCCCCCGAGCCGGTCCACCGAGGTGACCCGCAGCACCGCCCGGCCCTCCTCGTCCGAGCCGTACAGGTCGACCTCGGCGCTGATGCCCCAGTCGTGGTCGCCCTCCGGGTCGTCGAAGATCTGCCGGACCTTCCAGGCGGAGTCCTCCTCCTCGATGATCAGCATCTTCGGGCCGCGCGCGTTCGGGCCGGTGCCCAGGTCGTCGTACTCGTCCCAGTAGCCGTCCATGGCGTCCGCCCAGCGGTCCGCGTCCCAGCCGTACTCGCCGTCCAGCTCGCCGAGTTCGTCCCAGTGCTCCAGCGCGCACAGCTCCACGCGGCGGAACATCTCGTTGCGCACCAGCACCCGGAAGGCCCGCGCGTTGGCGGTGACCGGCGCCGCCTTGTCCTCCAGCGTCACCTCGGCGGTGGCCGCCTCGGTCGGGTTGGCCAGCTGCTCCCACTCGTCCAGCAGGCTGGAGTCGACCTGGCGGACCAGCTCGCCAAGCCAGGCGATGACGTCCTTGAGCTCGTCCGTCTTCACGTCCTCGGGGACGGTCTGCTCCAGCGCCTTGAACGCGCCGGCCAGGTAGCGCAGCACGATGCCCTCGGTGCGCGCCAGCTCGTAGAAGCCGACGTAGTCCGAGAAGGTCATCGCCCGCTCGTACAGGTCGCGGACCACGGACTTCGGCTGCAGCTGGTGGTCGCCGATCCACGGGTGGGCCCGGCGGTACACCTCGTAGGCGTGGGTGAGCAGTTCCTCCAGCGGCTTCGGGTACGTGATGTCCTGCAGCCGCTCCATCCGCTCCTCGTACTCGATGCCGTCGCGCTTCATCTCGGCGACGGCCTCGCCGCGCTCCTTGTTCTGCTGGGCGGCGAGGATCTGGCGCGGGTCGTCGAGGGTCGCCTCGACGACGGAGATGACGTCCATCGCGTAGGTCGGCGAGGTCGGGTCGAGGAGTTCGAAGGAGGCCAGCGCGAAGGTGGACAGCGGCTGGTTGAGCGCGAAGTTCTCCTGCAGGTCCAGGGTGAGGCGGACGATCCGGCCCTCGGCGTCCGGCTCCGGCAGGCGCTCGACGACGCCGCCCTCCAGCAGCGAGCGGTAGATCGCGATCGCGGTGCGGATGTGGCGGCGCTGGGCGGCCCGGTCCTCGTGGTTGTCGGTGAGGAGCTTGCGCATCGCCTCGAAGGCGTTGCCGGGGCGGCCGATCACCGACAGCAGCATCGCGTGGCTGACCTTGAAGCGGGAGACCAGCGGCTCCGGCTCGGCGGAGATCAGCTTGTCGAAGGTCTCCTCGGTCCAGCCGACGAAGCCCTCCGGCGCCTTCTTGCGCACGACCTTGCGCTTCTTCTTCGGGTCGTCCCCGGCCTTGGCGATCGCCTTGTCGTTCTCGATCACGTGCTCGGGCGCCTGCGCCACCACCTGGCCGACGGTGTCGAAGCCGGCCCGGCCGGCCCGCCCGGCGATCTGGTGGAACTCGCGGGCGCGCAGGATCCGCACGCGCTGGCCGTCGTACTTGGACAGGGCGGTGAACAGCACCGTGCGGATCGGCACGTTGACACCCACGCCGAGCGTGTCCGTCCCGCAGATCACCTTCAACAGGCCCGCCTGGGCGAGGCGTTCGACCAGCCGGCGGTACTTCGGCAGCATGCCCGCGTGGTGCACGCCGATGCCGTGGCGCACGTAACGGGACAGGTTGCGGCCGAACTTGGTGGTGAAGCGGAAGTTGCCGATCAGGTCGGCGATGGCGTCCTTCTCCGCCTTCGAGCACATGTTGATGCTCATCAGCGACTGCGCCCGCTCCACCGCCTCCTTCTGCGTGAAGTGCACGACGTAGACCGGCGCCTGGCCGGTCTGCAGCAGCTCCTCCAGCGTGTCGTGCATGGTGGTGCGGCGGTACTCGTAGAACAGCGGCACCGGGCGGGTCGCGTTGCGCACCACCGTGGTCGGCCGGCCGGTGCGGCGGGTCAGGTCCTCCTCGAAGCGGCGCACGTCGCCGAGCGTGGCGGACATCAGCAGGAACTGCGCCTGCGGCAGCTCCAGCAGCGGGATCTGCCAGGCCCAGCCGCGGTCCGGCTCCGCGTAGAAGTGGAACTCGTCCATGACGACCTGGCCGATGTCCGCCCGGGCGCCGTCGCGCAGCGCGATCTGGGCCAGCACCTCGGCGGTGCAGCAGATGATCGGCGCGGTCGGGTTGACGCTCGCGTCGCCGGTCATCATGCCGACCTGCTCGGTGCCGAACATCTTCACCAGGTCGAAGAACTTCTCCGACACCAGCGCCTTGATCGGGGCGGTGTAGAACGTCCGCTGCCCCTCGGCGAGGGCCGCGAAGTGCGCGCCCGCCGCCACCAGGCTCTTGCCCGAACCGGTCGGCGTCGCCAGGATCACGTTGTTCCCGGAGACCAGCTCGATCAGCGCCTCCTCCTGCGCCGGGTACAGCGTGATCCCCCGCTCCTGCGCCCAGGCGGCGAACGTCTCGTACAGCGCGTCGGGCGTGGCGGGCTTCGGCATCAGATCAAGGAGGGTCACCCGGCTATCTTGCCTGCTCGCCGCCACCCCGGGCAAAGCCTGCGGCGGCGAGCGGCCTGCTCGGACGGCTCAGTGCGCCGCGAGGTCCGGGACGGCGGGCGCGGTGGCGGGCAACTGCGCCTTGTCGCCGCACTCGTACTCCTCGGCGGCGACCCGCGCGACCTTCAGCGCGATGTCGGCGTACGCCTGACGGGCCTTGGCCGGCGAGGCGCCGTCGATGGTGCTGCCGCCGACGTCGATGCGGATGTACTGCGCGTTCGGGCCGGCGGGCGGCACGTGGACGTCGCAGCGCACGTAGAACTGGACGCGGCGGCTCGGTTCGGTGGTGGCCAGGGCCGCCGCTCCGCCGCCGACGTCCAGGGTGGCGACCGGGCGGCCCTGCGCGGACTCCGCGGTGCGATCGGCCTCGATCCCGTGGAGGGCGGGGCCGACCTGCACCGAGAGGAGCGCGCGACTGCCGTCGCCGCCGTCCGGGAACCAGTCGAGGACGCAGGTGGTGCCGCGGTTCGCCGGATCCTGCGGCCCGGTGGGCGTCTGGAGCCGCGCCGCGCCCTGCTGGGTCGTCCGTCCGGACTTCCCGGCCAGCGGCTTCAGGTCGTCCCGGGAGAGCGCCGACCAGCAGGCGCTCTGCGGGAGTTCCTGCGACTGCCACGGCTTCCAGAGCCACAGGGCGCCGCCGTCGAGGACGGCCAGGGCGAGGGCGCCGGCCAGCCAGGGCAGGGCCCGCCGGTGCCGCGCGGGCGACGGCGGCGGGCCCTCGGGCGGGCCGGGAGCGGGGTGGGTGTCGTCGGCCATGGTTCAGTCCGCCTTCGAGGCCATCGTCGGGTCGTAGAGGTCGTGGCCGGCGGACCAGCCCTGGGTGATGGTCTGCTTGGCGCGCGTGGCCAGGTCGTCCACCCGGTTCTGGTCGAGTCCGGCCTCGCGGCCGGCGTCCTCGACGGCGTTGACGACCGCCTGCTGCGAGCCCTGGACCGTCGCGCCGGTGGTCTTGTGCGCCTCGTCCCGGCCCTGGTTGGTGGTGTCCACGTGGTAGCTGTCGGCGACCTGGGTCATGATGTCGCCGATCTGGTCGTTGATGAAGCTGCCCGCCTTGGGGATCTTGTCCACCAGGATGCCGCCGCTGTTGTCCCAGACCATCTTGGCGATGTCCTTCTTGGAGTCGATCGCGTCGTTGATCGCCTTGTCGGATATCGCGTGGTTCTGCTGGATCTCGTCCGACATCGCGTGGGTGATCAGGCCGGCGACCTGGCCGCCCGGCATGGTCACGTTCTCGATCGCCGTGGCCATGTCCGGGTGCAGCTCCGGGTGCATCATGACCTGCTGGATCTGGGCCGACTGGTACGCCTGCTGCGCGGTGGCGATCGTGGCGTACGCGTCGGGGTTGCGGCCGACCGTGGAGAGCAGGATGGCGGTGTTGTCGTGGTTGAGGAAGCCGGGGGCGCCGTTCGAGGGCAGCCGCGAGTTCGGGCCGCCGCTGTTCGGGCCGGGCCCGTCCAGGGCGTTCTCGATGTCCGCGATGTGGTTGGCGGCCATGTTGCCGATGCTGCCGTTGAGGTTGGCGAGCGGGCCGCCGCGCAGCATGTTCGGCCCGTCGCCGGTGCCGAAGCGGTCGACGACCTTGCTCATCACGTCGTTCATCGCCGCCGTGTGCGGCGGGTACGGGCTGGTCGTGTCGTCCCAGGCCCGGCCGGTGGCGGCGGCCTCCAGGGCGTGCCCGAGCGACAGGACGTGGGCCGGGTCGGGCTTGGTCTCCATCGGGCGCAGCGGGTAACTGATGTCGTTGATCAGGGAGTTGTCCCCGCCGGCGGTGAACAGCTTGACGTAGTTGTTCTCGCCGCCGGTGCTCTTGACGGTGCCGTCCGGGTTGTAGGTGGTCGTCGGGTCGTGGAAGAACTTGGTGGCCGCCTCGGGGCTGTGGCCGAAGGCGTCCAGGATGCCGGACAGCGGGTTGAGGCCCTGGAGGTGGCCGTCCTTGTCGACCTGCCCGATGAACTTCAGCGGGTCGAACGGGTAGCTGTTCTGGTAGGCGACGGCCTGCCAGCGGCCCGGGTTCTCCTCGGTGAGCTGGGTGACGTGCTCGGCGATCGGGTTGAGGAAGTGGGAGTCGTACGTCCCCTCGCGCAGCAGGTTCGACACGATCTGGTACCCGTACGGGCTGTGCGCCGGGTCGGCGCCCGGCGGGACGGGGATCTGCTTGGCGCCGGCGGCCCGGAACCTGCTCTCCCAGTCGTCCGAGACGTGCAGCGGCTGCTTGGTGTCGGTCGCGGTGGCGAGGGTGAGGCCGAGGTCCTTCTGGATGCCCTTGATGGCGGCGCTGCGGGCCGAGCTGTTGGCGTAGTCCCCGCTCTGGGCCATGGCGCCGTACTTGGCCATGAAGTCGGCCGGGTCCTGGTTGCCGTAGAAGGCGGAGGCGAACCGCGGGTCCTGGTGGTAGTGGTCCAGGATGGTCTGGAGGTTCTTGAGCTGCTGGTCGGAGGCCCCGGCGCCGAGACTCATGATGTACGTGGCGGTCTTGGCCTCCTCCTCCGCGATGCCGCCGACCGGCTTGGCGTTGAAGGCGGTGCCGTCGCTGCCGGTGTCGTCGCCGAGGGCCCGGGAGGCGTCCTGGTCGGCCTCGGTGGCGCGGTCGACCACGTCGAAGATGGCCTTGGCGGCCGTCTCGGCCTTGGCCTGCCAGCTCTTGGTGTAGTCCGGGTCGTGCTTGTCCTCGGGGGTGGTGGGCGCGGGCCACTTCACCGTGCCGTCGTCGGTGACGGTGAGGCCGGCGGTGACGGCGTTCTGGACGGCCGTGGCCAGGTCCTTCTTGGCGGCGGAGATCGCGGTGTGGGCGTCGCGCAGGGTCTTGGCGAGCGCGGTGGCCTCCTCGAAGGCCGCGTGGATCTGGTCGCGGGCCCAGGTGAACCGGGCGTTGGCGAGGCCGGCGGCGTCGCCGTGCCAGCCGGACTGCTGGACGGTGCCGATGACCTCGTTCTGCATCCGCCGGGTGAGGTCCCAGTTGCGGACGAGTTTCTCGAAGTCGCCGGCCGCCGAGTCGAGGCTGCCGAGGTCGACCTGCTTGAGCTGGCTGAACGTCACCATGGCGGTGCTGCTCCCCCCGTTGTGCTGTGGCTAGCTGTTGGCGCCCTGCGGCTTGTTGAAGCTGGCGTGGACGTCGCCCTCGGTCTTGACGTACGACTGCGCCGTGGTCTGCAGGTTGGTGCCGATGTCGCCCACGGCGGTCTTCAGGGCGTCGGCCTGGTTGGACCAGGTGCTCCAGGCGGCGGGGAGGACGGTGCCCAGGGACCAGCCGGCGAGCGCGGTGCCCGCCGCGCCGACGTGCTCGGCGGGCTGGCCGCACTCGGTCTTGACGGCGTCGCGCAGGGCGAAGGCGTTCTGCGCGGCCTGCTGCAGCACTCCGGTGTTCACGGTGACGGCCTTGCCGCCGCCGCCCGCCGGGGTCAGCGAGACCGGGGCGTCGTTGGCGCCGGCCAGGTCCGGGAACTGCTTCTTGGCCTCTTCGGTCAGGTTGCCCTTGTCGTCGAAGAGCCACGGATTCATTCGACGCTCGAAGTCGAGGTCTGTCACTTGCCACCCCCTGGGAAGAACGGAACGGAGCGTACCGAATGCGGCGTGGGCTAGCCGTGTGGCGTATGCGGAAGAATCATAAAGATTTGCGAAACCCGGGTTTACGTGTATTGAGCGCGGAATTCGAATGAACACACGGTGAATGGCGATGAACGTCGAGGTGCGGACCTGTGCCCAGTCGCACATTGCCCCCGCCTCGCCCCTCGTGCCAGAGTGCCGAGCATGGTCCACCCCCTCACCTCCACGCCCCTCCCCGCCCAGGCGCACGTCTTCGACTGGCTCGACGAGACCGCCGCGCTGCGCGCCGACGCCGGGCTCACCCGCACCCTGCGCAGCCGGGCCGCCGACGACCCGGTGCTGGACCTCGCCGGGAACGACTACCTGGGCCTCACCCGCCACCCCGCCGTCACCCGCGCCGCCGCCGACGCCGCGCTGCGCTGGGGCGGTGGCTCCACCGGCTCCCGGCTGGTCACCGGAACGACCGCGCTGCACACCGAACTCGAAGGCGAGCTGGCCGAGTTCTGCGGAGTGGAGGCCGCGCTGGTGTTCTCCTCCGGCTACACCGCCAACCTCGCCGCGCTCACCGCGCTCACCGACCCGGACACCCTCATCGTGTCCGACGCCTACAACCACGCCTCGCTCATCGACGGCTGCCGCCTCGCCCGCGCCGACGTCCACCGCGCCCCGCACAGCGACCCGGCGGCCGTCGCCGAGGCGCTGGCCGCACGGGCGCAGCGCCGGGCCCTGGTCGTCACCGACTCCGTCTTCTCCGTCGACGGCGACGCCGCCCCGCTGCCCGGCCTCGCCGATGCCGCCCGCGCGCACGGCGCCGCGCTGCTCGTCGACGACGCGCACGGGCTGGGCGTGCTCGGCCCCGGCGGGCGGGGCGCCCTCGCCGCCGCCGGGCTCGCCGGGCAGCCGGACACCGTCGCCACCGTCACCCTCTCCAAGTCGCTCGGCTCGCAGGGCGGCGCCGTCCTCGGCCCGCGCCGGGTGATCCGCCACCTCACCGAGACCGCGCGGACCTTCATCTTCGACACCGGCCTCGCCCCGGCCGCCGCCGGCGCCGCCCTCGCCGCCCTGCGCCTGCTGCGCGCCGAACCGCAGCGCGCCGACCGCGCCCGCGAGGTCGCCCGCACCCTCGCGGCCCGCCTCACCGCCGCCGGCCTGCACGCCTGCGAGCCGGACGCCGCCGTCGTCTCCGTCCGCGCCCCCGGCCCCGAGGCCGCCGTCGCCTGGGCCGCCGACTGCCGCACCGCCGGCCTCGCGGTCGGCTGCTTCCGCCCCCCGTCCGTCCCGGACGGCATCTCCCGCCTGCGCCTCACGGCCCGCGGCGACCTGACGGACGCCCAGATCGCCGACGCCGTCCGCACCATCGCCGACCTCGCCCCGGCGGGCGCGCGGCGCGGATAACCGCTGGTCGGGGTGGGGGCGCTCCGGGCAGGATGGCGGGATGACCGATCTGCTCTGGGACGACGTCGCCTGGCTGTTCGACCCGACCGATGGGGGCTGCCTTCCCGACGTCTACGTCGCCGACACCACGGTGGCGGACTGGCAGGCGGTGCTCGACCTCGTCGTGGAGCGGGGCTGGGCGTACGAGTACACCGAGGGCGACACCGTCCGGCCGCTCCCGAGGGCCGAGACCGTGCTGGCGCGACCGGCCGACGCGGAGTGCCCGAACCTGTGCGTCCGGCCGAGCGCCGACGTCTGCGCGATCTTCCGGTTCCTCGGTGACGAGCAGATCGACTTCGACGTCTCCCTGTGGGAACTCCAGGGCCAGGAGCGGCTGGACGTGCTCTGCGGGTTCCTGGCCGCGATCGGGCGGCGGCTCGGCAAACCGGTGCCGATGTACGTCGAGGGCGACACCCGGGCGCCGTTCCTCGGGTACGACGCCGAGGCCGACCGGGTTCGGGTGCTGTGGCGGCCGCCGCCCGGCGGGGGTGGCTCAGCGGTGGGGTGAGACCAGCAGTGCCTCCGCGCCGATCGGGCGGTAGCCGGAGGCCTGGAAGGCGCGGACGCTGGGGGCGTTGCCGGGGGCCTGCTGGGCCCAGACGACCTCGCCCTCGGGGAGGAGGTGGCGGGCGGCGGTGGCGAGGGCGCGGCCCAGGCCGCGGCCGCGGGTGTGCGGGTCGACCTCGATGGCAGCCTCCCAGCGGCCGGCGACGCCGCGGCCGAGGACCAGCACGCCGCCGTCCGTGGTGAACACCCGGACGTCCTCGCGGAAGTCGAGGGCGCGGACCACCCGGGGGTGCTCGCGGTCCTCGACCTCGGCCAGCGGCAGCGGCGGCTCGCCCGGCAGGCGCCCGGCGGCCGTCACCAGGTCGGTGTTGCCGACGACCCGGCCGGTGCGGGCGGCGAAGGCGGACAGGAACGACGGGCTGAGCGGCGCCGAGAGCGGTTCGCCCGGCGCGGCGGCGACGGTGTCGCGCACCCAGGCCGGGTCCTCGGCGGTGAACACCACGGCGTGCGCGGCGAAGGACAGCACCCCGGCCTCGCGCGGCGAGGGCTGCGGCACCACCGTCACCGACCCGTCCGGCGGCGGGAACACCCCGCCCGCCGCGTCCGCCAGGATCTCCGCCAGCCCCCGCACCCGCACGTCCATGCTCATGTGCCCAGGCTAGCGGGCTACTTCACTTCTTCCTCGCCCGGCTCGGCTGCACCCGGGTGGGCTCGCCCGCGGCCTTGGGATGGTCGGGCGGGTACGGGAGTTCGCCCAGGCCCTCGTCGCGCAGCTGCTTCTCGTACAGCTCCAGCAGGCCGTCCAGGCGGAAGGCATGCTGCTCCATCTCCGCGTTCAGGTCGCCGAGTTCGGCGAACCGGGCGGGGACGGTCCGCAGGTCGAAGTCCTCGGGGGAGGCGTCGTCGAGCTCGTCCCAGCGCAGCGGGGTGGAGGCGGTGGCGCGCGGGCGGGCGCGCAGCGAGTAGGCGGAGGCGATGGTGCGGTCGCGGGCCATCTGGTTGTAGTCGACGAAGATCCGCTCGCCGCGTTCCTCCTTCCACCACGCGGTGGTGACCTTGCCGGGCATCCGCTGCTCCAGCACCCGGCCGAGTGCGATGACGGCGTGCCGCCCGTCGGTGAACGTCCACTCTGGTTCGAGCGGCACGTACACGTGCAGGCCGCGCCCGCCCGAGGACTTGGGCCAGCCGCGCAGCCCGTGCTCCTCCAGCAGGGCGCGCAACTCGTGGGCGGCGCGGACGGCGTCGTGGAAGTCGGTGCCGGGCTGCGGGTCGAGGTCGATGCGCAGCTCGTCGACGTGGCCGGTGTCGGCGCGGCGGACGGGCCAGGGGTGGAAGGTGAGGCAGCCCAGGTTGGCGGCCCACAGCACGGCGGCCGGTTCGGTGGGGCAGATCTCGTCGGCGGAGCGGCCGCTGGGGAACTCGATGCGGGCCGTGGGCAGCCAGTCCGGCAGGCCCTTGGGGGCGCGCTTCTGGTAGAAGAACTCGCCGTCCACGCCGTCCGGGAAGCGCTGCAGCGTGGTGGGCCGCTCGCGCAGCCCGCGCAGCACCCCGTCCGCGACGGCCAGGTAGTACTGCGCGACGTCCAGCTTGGTGAAGCCGCGCTCGGGGTAGTACACCTTGTCCGGGTTCGACAGCCGGACGGTGCGCCCGGCGACTTCCAGTTCCACGGCTGCGCCCATGCCTGACACGCTAGACGTGCCGCGCCCGCCGCGCGCCCCGGGGCGAACCGCGCCAGGCTGGGAGCCATGGACCTGCCCGTGATGCCGCCGGTGGCGCCGATGCTCGCCAAGTCGGTGGCCAGGATCCCGCCCGGGATGCAGTACGAGGCCAAGTGGGACGGCTTCCGCACCATCGTGTTCCGCGACGGCGACGAGGTGGAGCTCGGCAGCCGCACCGGCAAGCCGCTGACCAGGTACTTCCCCGAGCTGGTCGAGGCGTTCCGGCGGGCGCTGCCGGCGCGCTGCGTGCTGGACGGCGAGGTGGTGATCGCCCGGGACGGGCGGCTGCGCTTCGAGGAGCTGCTGGAGCGCATCCACCCGGCGGCCAGCCGGGTGCGGCTGCTGGCCGAGCAGACCCCGGCCTCCTTCGTCGCCTTCGACCTGCTCGCCCTCGGCGACGTCGCGCTGCTGGAGCGGCCGCTCGCCGAGCGCCGTACGGCCCTGGAGGAAGCCCTCGCCGGCGCCGCCGACCCGGTGTTCACCGCCCCGGCCTCCACCGACCCGGACACCGCGCGGGCCTGGTTCTCCGAGTACGAGGGCGCCGGGCTGGACGGCGTCGTCGCCAAGCCGCTGGACCAGCCGTACCGGCCGGGCGAGCGCACCATGTACAAGATCAAGCACGAGCGCACCGCCGACTGCGTGGTGGCCGGCTACCGCGAGCACAAGAGCGGCCCGGTGGTCGGCTCGCTGCTGCTCGGCATCCACGACGCCCGGGGCAGACTCCAGCACGTCGGCGTCTGCGCGGCCTTCTCGATGGCCCGCCGCCGCGAACTGGCCGAGGAACTGGCCCCGTTGCGCATGGACGACCTCGCCGCGCACCCGTGGGGCGGCTGGGCGGACGAGGCCGCGCACGCCGAGGGACGGCTGCCGGGCGCGGTCAGCCGCTGGACCGGCGGCAAGGACCTGTCCTGGATCGCGCTGCGCCCCGAGCGGGTGGTCGAGGTCGCCTACGACCACATGGAGGGCACCCGGTTCCGGCACACCGCGCAGTTCCGCCGCTGGCGGCCGGACCGCACGCCGGAGAGCTGCACCTACGCGCAGCTGGAGGAGCCGGTCTCGTACGACCTCGGCAAGGTGCTGGGGATCTGACGCAGCGTCAGGGGCCCGAACCGGTACACCGGTTCGGGCCCCTGACGGCGGTGGATCAGGAATCCGTCTCCTCGGAGATGTGCAGCGTGGCGGAGCCGGAGGGCGCGGGCGTCGTGGTGCCGAGCGGCGTCCGGCTGGCACCCGCGGACGGGGACGGGGAGGGGGACCCGGACGGCGAGCCGGGCGCGGTCGGCGATCCGGTCTCGGCGGGCGTCGGCAGCGTGTAGACGTTGTTCGGCGAGACGATCTGCGTGATCGCCCGGGCCAGCAGCGTCGACGGCTCGGTGCCCTGGTACGAGACGTCGGTGTTGGTCATGATCACCAGCGAGGCCTGCGCCGCCGGCAGGTAGATCACGACGGTCTGGTAGCCGGGCAGCGAGCCGTTGTGCCCGATCCACCCGTGGGTGTTGAACACGCCGAAGCCGTAGCCGAGCGCCGGCAGCCCGGCCTCCCGGGTCTTGAGCCGCTCCGCCTGGGTGTCCGGCTTGATCAGCGGCGTGCCGGTGGCCAGCACCTTCGACCAGGTCTGCAGGTCGGCGAGGGTGGAGATGGCCGCGCCGGCGGCCCAGCCCCAGGACGGGTTCCAGTCGGTGGAGTCGGCGACCGCGCCGTCCAGCGTCTGGTTGGTGGTGCCGTGGGCGTGCGGGTCGGGGAAGGTGGCGTCGGTCGGGAAGACCGAGTTCTTCATCCCGGCCGGGTCGAACACCTGGGCCTTCAGGAAGTCCTGGAGCGGCTGGCCGCTGACCTTCTCGACCAGGAGGCCGAGCAGGATCGCGTTGGTGTTGGAGTACTCGAACTTGGCGTCCGGCGCGAAGTCCGCCGGGTGCTTGTACGAGTACGCGAGCAGCTGGTCCGGGGTGAACGGGCGCGTCGGGTCGCTGAGCAGCGCGTGGTCGAAGTCCGGGTCCAGGCTGTAGTTGTAGAGCCCGCTGCGCATGTCGCCGAGCTCGCGGACGGTGATCTTGTCGCCGTTCGGCACGTTGGGGACGTACTTGGAGATCGGGTCGTCCAGGCCCACCTTGCCCTGGTCCACCAGCCGCAGCACGGCGGTGGCCGTGAGGGTCTTGGTGACGCTGCCGATCCGGGTGTACAGGTCGGTCGACATCGGCACCTTGCGACCGGGGTCGGCCAGCCCGAAGGCCTTCTGGTAGCTGCCGTCCGGCGTGGTGTAGCCGACGATCACGCCGGGGACGGACGCCTGGCTCATCACCTGCTGGATCGCGGCGTCCAGCTTGCCCATCACGTCCGGCGTGAGGGCCACCACCCCGCCGGACGGGCTCGCGCTCGGCGAGGCGGACGGGCTGAGCGCGGCGGGCTCGGCGGTGACGGCCGCGCCACCGGCCGGCTCGGCGGTCTTCGGCGAGCCGGAGCAGGCCGCGGTGGTCAGCAGGCCGGCCACGGCGAGGGCCGCGGCGGCCGCGCGTACGGAGCGGGGAGCGGCCGGGCGCGGCCGTCTGGTCTTGGTCATGGATCGGGAGCGCCTCTCTGCGGCGGAGGGCCCCGGAGCTCGAAGGACGGCTCCACGGGGCCGCGGGGGAGCGTCGCCACCGTAAGCACCGGCGCGGCCCGCCCGCGCGCGGGTCGATCGTCGGCTGATCCGAACGGGCCCGCCGTCAGCCGAGTGCCCCAACCCGGGTGGCGGCCGGCTGGTGATGAGCGCGCCCCCGGGCGCCGATCGGTGTCGCGGCCCGGGCCCCCGCGCTCGGCCGGACGGGTGAGCACCGGCACGCCGTACCCGCCCGCGACCGCCGCTCGGGCACGATCGTTTAGCCCAGCTGTGACCGGCCTTAAGAATTCCTCGATGGACCGCACCCCCTCCCACCAGGCAGATTTCTGCCTGCCCGGAGTGCGTCCGCCAGGAGCGGCCGTACCGGGCCCCTCGGTCTGCCCCCCTCCGCAGGCCGTCCCCGCACCGCACGTCAGGAGCCGTCGCCCGTGAAGGCACTCGTCAAGCAGAAGGCCGAGCCCGGCCTCTGGATGATCGACGTCCCGAAGCCCGAGATCGGCCCCGGCGAGGTGCTGATCAAGGTGCTGCGGACCGGCATCTGCGGCACCGACCTGCACATCCGCAAGTGGGACGGCTGGGCGCAGCAGACGATCAGGACGCCGATGACGATCGGCCACGAGTTCGTCGGCGAGGTCGCCGAGATCGGCGCCGGCGTCGCGGACATCACGGTCGGCGACCTGGTCAGCGGCGAGGGCCACCTGGTCTGCGGCAAGTGCCGCAACTGCCTGGCCGGCCGCCGCCACCTGTGCCGCAACACCATCGGCCTGGGCGTCAACCGGGACGGCGCGTTCGCCGAGTACGTGGCGCTGCCCGCCTCCAACGTCTGGGTGCACCGGGTGCCGGTCGACCTCGACGTCGCCGCGATCTTCGACCCGTTCGGCAACGCCGTGCACACCGCGCTGTCCTTCCCGCTGGTCGGCGAGGACGTGCTGGTCACCGGCGCCGGCCCGATCGGCATCATGGCCGCCGCCGTCGCCAAGCACGCCGGCGCCCGCAACGTGATGATCACCGACGTCTCCCCGTACCGCCTCGACCTGGCCCGCGAGGTCGGCGTGACGCTGGCGCTCAACGTCGCCGAGCACACCATCGAGGAGGGCCAGCAGAAGCTGGGCCTGCGCGAGGGCTTCGACGTCGGCCTGGAGATGTCCGGCCGCCCCGAGGCGATGCAGTCGATGATCGCCAACATGACGCACGGCGGGAAGATCGCCATGCTCGGCCTGCCCGCCGACGACTTCCCGGTCGACTGGGCGCGCATCGTCACCTCGATGATCACCATCAAGGGCATCTACGGCCGCGAGATGTTCGAGACCTGGTACGCGATGTCCGTGCTGCTGGAAGGCGGCCTGGACCTCAGCCCGGTGATCACCGGCCGCTACGCCGCCGACGACTTCGAGGCCGCCTTCGACGACGCCGCGAGCGGCAACTGCGGCAAGATCATCCTCGACTGGACCGCCTGAGCACCCCGCTGACCCCGAAGGAGCCTGTTGTGTTCGACAACGTGCGCGCCGACATCGCCACCACCCTCGACGAGATCCGCGAGGCCGGCCTGTTCAAGCCCGAGCGGGTCATCGGCACCCCGCAGAGCGCCGCGGTCACCGTCACCGGCGGCGGCCGGCCGGGCGAGGTGCTGAACTTCTGCGCCAACAACTACCTCGGCCTGGCCGACCACCCCGAGGTGCTGGCCGCGGCCAAGGACGCGCTGGACCGCTGGGGCTACGGCATGGCCTCCGTCCGCTTCATCTGCGGCACCCAGGACGTGCACAAGGAGCTGGAGGACCGCCTCTCGGCCTTCCTCGGCCAGGAGGACACCATCCTCTACTCCTCGTGCTTCGACGCCAACGGCGGCGTCTTCGAGACCCTGCTCGACGCCGACGACGCCGTCATCTCCGACGCGCTCAACCACGCGAGCATCATCGACGGCATCCGGCTCAGCAAGGCCCGCCGCCACCGCTACGCCAACCGCGACATGGCCGACCTGGAGAAGCAGCTCCAGGACACCCAGGACGCCCGCCGCCGCCTGATCGTCACTGACGGCGTCTTCTCGATGGACGGCTACGTCGCCCCGCTGCGCGAGATCTGCGACCTGGCCGACCGCTACGACGCGATGGTCATGGTCGACGACTCGCACGCGGTCGGCTTCGTCGGCGCGGGCGGCCGCGGCACCCCCGAGCTGCACGGCGTGATGGACCGCGTGGACATCATCACCGGCACCCTCGGCAAGGCGCTCGGCGGCGCCTCCGGCGGCTACGTCGCCGCCCGCCGGGAGATCGTCGCCCTGCTGCGCCAGCGCTCCCGCCCGTACCTGTTCTCCAACTCGCTCGCCCCGGTGATCGCGGCCGCCTCGCTGAAGGTGCTCGACCTGGTCGAGAACTCGAACGAGCTGCGCGAGCGGCTGGCGGCCAACACCGCGCTGTTCCGCGCGAAGATGACCGAGGCCGGGTTCGAGATCCTGCCCGGCGACCACCCGATCGCCCCGGTGATGATCGGCGACGCGGCGAAGGCCGGGAAGCTCGCCGAGCTCCTGCTGGAGCGCGGCGTGTACGTGATCGGCTTCTCCTACCCGGTGGTGCCGCACGGCCAGGCCCGGATCCGGGTGCAGCTGTCCGCGGCGCACTCCACCGAGGACGTCGAGCGCGCCGTCGCGGCCTTCGTGGACGCGCGGGCCGCCCTGGGCGACGAGTAGCCCTCCCGAACTGCCCGTGGGGGCGGTCCGCTCGGAACCGGACCGCCCCCACGGGCCCCAACTTCCGTACGGCGCGGGCGACATCGACTCCGCCCGCGCCGTACGGACCCCAAGGACCACCTGTCCCACCCTCCCGCAGGCGGGGGCGGGCCCCGGCCGCACGGCCGCCGGCCCGCCCCCGTTCGCGGCTCCGCGGGGCCGTCGGCCTCCGCCGCCCGGCCGGGAGTGCTCGGCCGCGCTGGCAGAATTGGCCTTGTGATCGACGCACGACGGCTGCGGACCCTCCGGGCCGTGGCGGACCACCGGACCGTGACCGCCGCGGCGGCCGCGCTCTACCTGACCCCCTCCGCGGTCTCCCAGCAGCTGGCCGCCCTGGAGCAGGAGACCGGGCACCACCTGCTCGCCCGCGAGGGCCGCGGCGTGCGGCTCACCGCCGCCGGGGAGATCCTGCTCGGCCACGCCGACGCGGTGCTCGCCCAGCTCGAACGCGCCGAGGCCGACCTCGCCGCGTACAGCGCGGGCGCCGCCGGGGAGGTCACCGTCGCGTCCTTCGCCACCGGCATCGCCCTCGTCCTCGCCCCGACGATCGGGCTGCTCGCCGAGCGGGCCCCGGGCGTGCGGCTCAAGGTGCTGGACGCCGAGGGCGACGCCAGCCTGCCGATGGTCCTGGACGGGCGGGCCGACCTCGCCGTGGCCGTCGAGTACCGGGGCGCCCCGCGCGCCGACGACGCCCGGCTCACCCGCGTCCCGCTGTACGCCGAGCCCTTCGAGGCCGTCCTGCCGCTCGACCACCCGCTGGCCGCCGACACCGGCCCGCTCGCCGTCGCCGACCTGGCCGACCAGCCCTGGATCGGGCCCTACCCGGGCAACCCGTGCCACGACGTCGTCCTGCTCGCCTGCGAGCACGCGGGCTTCCAGCCCCGGCTGCTGCACTCCTCGGACGACTTCCGCGCCGTCGTCGCGCTCGCCTCGGCGGGCGCCGGGGTCGCGCTGGTGCCGCGCTCGGCGCTGCGCGGCGTCGACCTCGCGCGGGTCGCCGTCCGGCGGGTGGACAGCGAACTCGCCACCCGCCGCGTCTTCGCCGCCGTTCGGGCCGGCGCGGACGGCCACCCGCTGATCCGGCCCGTCCTGGACGCCCTCGCCGAGGCGGCCGCCGCCGAGGCCTAGACACCCGCCCCTCGCACGGGAGCGCCGACCGATCCGGTCGGCGCTTTTTTCGTGCCCGGGTTTCGTGCCCGGGTCCGTGCGCTATGGTTTCCGTACGCGTTAAGTATACGTGTACAAAAACTAGGGGGGAGTCCCGTGAAGGACGTGGAGGACATCGGAAGGACTCGGGGGAGGGCGCTCGGCGCGGTCGCGATCGTCCAGTTCATGGTCACGCTCGACATGACCGTGGTGAACGTCGCGCTGCCCGGCATCGCCGCCGGGCTGCTGTTGCTAACGCCTTTAGTTGACACATAGCGCCGATGACTATCACCACGGCCGCTGCACCTGCCCGGCACCTGGCTTGACGGGCCGTCATAAAGGCACCCGAGAGAGTGCCCGACGAGTCCGTGTCGGTGCGCTGTGTGCATGGCATTGGCGCGGGAAGGTGGCAGGATGAAGCACCAGCAAGTGCGCCGCAGCCGACGCCGCTCCCGCGCGAGGGCCTTGGGCATCGCGCTGTCCGAATTGGCTACCCTGCCCCGTCCTGTAGCACTCGCGGCGGAGCTGCCGAAGCAGCGGCACTGCGACAAGCCACCGCAGTGGCCAGCACTGCCGGCGCCCTCGTGCTGCGCGGTGGTCACCGAGCGCCGGGTGGCTAACGGCGGCACCGTGATGTTCCTGTACTCACACGCGGCCACCTGTCCGATCTGGGGACCGGCCGGGCGGATCCGCTAGACCGGTAGGGGAAGGCGTGTAAGCGCCTGGCTTAGCGGCCACGCGGACCGAGATCGCGGTTCGGACGCCGCGCGCGGCAGGATGCGCACCGCCTCTGCTGACCTTGTTAGCCTCGTGCGTGTCGCTGGCCGCGACACGTGGCCACCACCCCAATGATCGTGCGTATGACAACTGCACTGGACCGCGCTGACCGTGACCAGCTGGCCGCCATCGTCGCCGCACTGCCTGCCGTGCCCGGGAAGGACACGCGCAGCGTCCGGGTGGACGGGCCGCTGCTGGAGGCGGCGGTCGCCCTGTTGGGGCAGTTTTCGTTGGCGTTCTGCGACGAGCCGATCGGCAGGGCGGCGGGTACGATCGCCGACAGGCTTCAGTTGAGCGTGCCGATGACAGCGATCCTCGCGCTGAAGCACCAGCTGGAGGCAGCCGACCTGGACCTGCGGTAGCCGTCGGCCTTGACCCGTCCACGACGCGCGCCCCATAAACACCGCCGGCGCGGGGCCACGCGGCTCACGGCTCAGGTAGGACAGCTCATGGTCAGGTCGCCGTACTCGGCGGACATGACCCCCGCGGTACGGCCCGCGCGCGGCCTCGGGGCGCGATCGCGGTCCTGGTGTGCACGCCGATGCGCGGCGCCATCGGGAGTCGGTGTGAGCTTCATTGGCTGTGAGCTGCTGATCCGCGGCGCCGTCGCGTGGGGTGCGTTCCTGGTGCGGGCGGCGGCCGGCATCCTCGGCCGCCTCCTGCCAGGCACTGCAGACGTCGGATGGCCGCCGTCCGCACCCGCCGCTTCGACTTTTCCCCGGACGCCGCGGCTGGCGGGCGCGGCGCAGTGGCACCGCCCGGGCGGCCGGCCGGGCGGGCCCAGTAGCCTGCAGCCATGACTGACACGAAGCCTCCCACGCCCCGAGAAGCACTCCAGATACTGCTGGCCGGCAACCGGCGGTTCGTCGCCGGTGCGCCGGAGCATCCCAACCAGGACGCCGCCCGGCGCAGTGAGACTGCACCCGCCCAGGCGCCGTTCGCGGTGCTGTTCGGCTGCTCGGACTCCCGCCTGGCCGCCGAGATCATCTTCGACCGCGGGCTGGGCGACCTCTTCGTGGTCCGCACCGCGGGCCACGTCGCCGGACCGGAGGTCTTGGGCAGTCTCGAGTACGGCGTGTCGGTTCTGGGCTGCCCGCTGGTGGTCGTGCTCGGGCACGACTCGTGCGGGGCGGTCGCGGCAGCACGGGCCGCGGTGGCGGACGGCGCCACCGCGTCCGGGTACGTGCGCGACGTGGTGGAGAAGGTGACTCCGAGCGTGCTGGCCTCCCGCGCCGCCGGGCACATCGAGGATGCGGACTTCATCGACGAGCAGGTCCGGCACACCGTCGACCTGCTGTTGGAGCGCTCTCGCGCTCTTGGTGAGGCCGTCGAGTCGGGCGGCACCGCGTTGGTGGGCTTGTCCTATCGGTTGTCGGACGGCACGGCCCGTCTGGTCACCGCGCACGGCGTCGACGTGACCGCCGGCGCCACCGCGTGACGCTCAGCTCTCCCGCAGACCAGGGGCGATCTCGCGCAGCCGTTGGGCGCTGATGGCGCCCGCCCGCACCAGGACCGGGACCTGGCCGGTGACGTCCACGATCGAGGACGGCACCGCCGCCGGCGTCGGCCCGCCGTCCAGGTAGACGGCGACGGTGTCGGCGAGCATGCTCTGGGCGGCGTCGCAGTCCTGCGGGGACGCGTGGCCGGTCAGGTTCGCGCTGGAGACGGCCAGCGGCCCGGTCGCCTTGAGGAGGTCGAGGGCGAGCGGGTGGTCGGGCATCCGCAGGGCCACGGTTCCCGAGGTGTCGCCGAGGTCCCAGGTGAGCGAGGCCTTGTGACGGGCGACCACGGTCAGTGCGCCCGGCCAGAACGCGGTTACCAGCTCCCGGGCGACCTTCGGCAGGTTCTCCACCAGGTCATCCAGGTCGGCCGGGGAGTTGACCAGCACCGGGGAGGGCATGCTGCGCCCGCGCCCCTTGGCCGCCAGCAGCCTGGCGACCGCCTGCGGTGCGAAGGCGTCGGCGGCAAGTCCGTACACGGTGTCGGTGGGTACGACCACGAGGTCACCGCGTCGCAGCGCGGCCGCCGCCACGCGCAGACCAGCAGCGCGCTCCGCAGGGTTCGAGCAGTCGACACGCACAGACATCCGTCCTCCATCCAGACGGGCCCGTACTCCGCGCTTCTCGCAGGCCGGGCCTGGGTGGAAGGCTACCGGTGCGGGTACCGCGCCCGGGCTCTCGCGACGGCCAGGCACGCGGTGCCGCGCACGCACTGGCCGCTCGGCGAAGGGCGGGTCGGACGGGGCATGAGCGCGTGAGGAGCCCGCGTCCCGGACGCGGCCGTCGTGTTCGACCGCGTTCAGGCGTTGCGGCAATCCGCCGGACAAGCGGTGACGAATGACGGGCGACCGGTTGTGTCCGCTGTTCGATCCAGGAGGTTCTCATGCGCATCTGCCGGCCCTGCGGCAGGCCGCGGACACCGCGCCCGGCCGGGCGTGCCACCGGCCTGGAAGGGGCGGTGCGGTGAACGCCGTCGTGCACCTGTCCGGGCCGAGGTTCCGGGGGCCGGACCTGAAGGAGCTGGTCGCCCGGACCGCCCTGGGCGACCAGGACGCGTTCTCCCGGCTCTACGACGCGGTGGCCGGCCCGGTGCTGGGGCTGGTGCGGCGGGTGCTGCGCGATCCGGCGCAGTCGGAGGAGGTCGCCCAGGAGGTGATGTTCGAGTTGTGGCGCACCGCCGCCCGGTACGAGCCGCAGCGTGGGGAGGTGTTGGCGTGGGTGCTGACGATGGCGCACCGGCGCGCGGTGGACCGGGTCCGGTCGGCGCAGGCCAGTGCGGACCGGGATCAGAAGGTGGCCGCCCGCTCGCACACGCCCGCCTTTGACGAGGTCGCCGAGCAGGTCGAGAACCGCCTGGAACGCGAGCAGGTCCGGCGCTGCCTTGAGGCGCTGACGCAGCTTCAGCGCGAGTCGGTCACCCTGGCGTACTACCGGGGGTACACCTACCCTGAGGTCGCCGAGCTGCTGGGCGCCCCGCTCGGCACCGTCAAGACCCGGATGCGGGACGGGCTGATCCGCCTGCGCGACTGCCTCGGAGTGGGATCATGAACGCCGCCCCCGATCTGCACACCCTCACCGGCGTCTACGCCGCCCACGCGCTGCCCGACGAGGAGCGGCTCGCCTTCGAGCGCCATCTCGCCCAGTGCCCGGCGTGCGCGCAGGAGGTCGCGGAGTTCAAGGCGACCTTGGCCCGGCTCGGGTCCGCGGAGTCGGGTGCTGTACCGCCGGGGCTCAAGGCACGGGTGATGGCGGGAATCGGTGACGTGCGCCAGCTCCCGCCCGTGACCGGCCCGGCCGAACGCCGCAGGCCGACCTCTCGGTTGGCCCGGCAGTGGCCCAAGCTGGCACTCGCGGCCTGCCTGGCCCTGGCCACCGTCCTTGGAGCCCTCGCCGTCCAGCAGCACGACCAGGCCCAACGCGCCCAGGCCCAGGCGAGCGCCATGCGCGATGAGCAGGCCGCAGTCACCAGCCTGCTGACGGCCCCGGACGCGCGCACCACCACCACGGTCTTGGGGTCGGCCGTCGCGACCGTGGTCTGGTCGCCCGGCCGCGGACAGGCCGCCTTCCTGGCCGCCGGCATGCCCGCTCTCCCGCCGGGGCGCACCTACGAACTGTGGTTCAACGACTCGGGCACGATGCGCCCGGCGGGCCTGCTGCCCGCCGACCACGGGCAACTCCTGCTCACCGGCCGCATCAACGCCGCCGTGGGGGTCGGAGTGACGCAGGAACCTGCCGCAGGGTCCGCCCATCCGACCGGGCAGCCCCTCATGCTGCTCCCCCTGACCTGACGCCTTCGACTGAGACGGACTACCGGTGATCGCCGGCGGGCCGGGCTGTGCCCGGCCGGTTCGTCCCCGGCCGGGCACGGCCCGCGTGAGATGCCGGCCCCAGAAAGCGGCCACGCTGCGGCCGGCGTCGGGGTGGCCGGACGCCTGCGTGATGCCGAGCAGCTCAAGGCCACCGCAGCCGGCGACCGCAGGCTTGCGGTCTGCCTGCTGCTGGAGGGCACCGGCCTCCAGCACGTCGCGAACACGCCCGGCCGACACGTCCAGAGCAATCCGCCGCCCCGGGCGCACCGAACCTGCAGTGGAGGCAGGGGACGTGAGGGCGCCCTTGCTGTGCGAAGGGAGGGCACCTGGTGGCAGTCACCGGGCAGACGGCGGCACAGTCGTGGCGCTACGGTCGTGCGGGGCGCGGCACGGTGGCGGTGGTCGGGGCCGGGGTCGCCGGTCTGACGGCCGCTCATCGGCTGCAGGGCGCGGGACTGGCCGTGGAGTTGTTCGAGGCCGCCGATCGGCTGGGCGGGCACGCGCACACCCAGCGGGCAGTGGGGGCGGACGGCCGGGAGGTGGCGCTGGACACCGGGTTCCTGGTGCACAACGAGCGGACCTACCCGCACCTGGTGGCCTTGTTCCGCGAGCTCGGAGTGGCCACCCGCGACAGCGACATGAGCATGTCGGTGCGCTGCGACGGCTGCGGGCTGGAGTACGCCGGCGCGCGCGGTCCGGCCGGTCTGATCGCGCAGCCGCGCGCGCTGCTGCGCGGGCCGTACCTGCGGATGTTGGCCGAGGTGCCGTGCTTCCACCGGCGTGCCCGCGCGCTGCTGGCCGACCCGCAGGCCGGCGATCCGACGCTGTGTGAGTTCCTGGCGGCAGGCGGGTTCTCCCGCTACTTCGTCGAGCACTTCATGACGCCGGTGGTGGCGGCGGTCTGGTCGTGCGCACCGGACCTGACGGGCGAGTATCCCGCGCGCTACCTGTTCGCGTTCCTGGCCAACCACGGCATGCTGTCCGTCACGGGATCACCGACCTGGCGCACCGTGGTGGGCGGCTCGCAGACCTACGTGGCGAGGATCGCCGAGCACCTGAGCGCCGTGCACAGGGCGGCGCCGGTGCGGGCCGTGCGCCGCCGCGACGACGGCGTCACGGTGACCACGCAGGACGGCCGGAGCACCGAGGTCGACGCCGTGGTGATCGCCACCCACGCCGACCAGGCGCTCGCGCTGCTCGCCGACCCGACCCGGGCCGAGCAGGAGGTGCTCGGTGCCTTCCGCTACTCCGTCAACCCCACCGTGCTGCACCGCGACGCCTCACACCTGCCCCGAGCCCCGCGGGCAAGGGCGTCGTGGAACTACCGGACGGTGCGGTGCGGTGACAGTGCCGCGGGTGTGCGGGTCAGCTACCACCTCAACCGGCTGCTCGGCCTCGAGGCGGCCGAGGACTACCTGGTGACGCTCAACGAGGACCCCGACCGGCCCGTCCCGGCCGAGCACGTGGTGTCCCGCACCGTGTACGAGCACCCGATCTACACCCGCGAGAGCGTCGCCGCCCAGGCACGCCTGCCCGAACTGAGCACCGGGCGCACCGCGTTCGCCGGCGCCTACCACGGCTGGGGGTTCCACGAGGACGGCTGCCGCTCCGGCCTGGAGGCCGCCCAGGCACTGCTCAGGGTGGGCGCACCGTGACCGCGCAGCCGATGGCCCCCGCCGGGCCGGCCTCGGCACCGGTGCTGCCGGGGCCGTGGGGCGCGGCGCTGTACGAGTGCCGGATCACCCACGTGCGCTCGTCCCCGGTGCGCCACGCCTTCACCCACCGCACCTACCTGTGGCTGGTCGATCTCGACCAGCCGCCGACTCTCCCGCGGCCACTTCGCTGGCTGGCCTCGTTCCGCGGCACGGCTGCCTCGGGCGGTTCGGCCCGGCGGGACCTGGAGCGCTACCTGAGCGAGGAGGGCGTCGACCTCGCGGGCGGCCGGATCCTGATGCTCGCCCACGCCCGCTCGCTGGGGTACGTGTTCAATCCGCTGACGGTCTTGTGGTGCTTCGACCGCGGGGGCCGGGCTGTGTGCACGGTGGCCGAGGTCCACAACACCTACGGCCAGCGGCACCGCTACCTCCTGGACACCGACGAGCGTGGCCGCGCGCGGGCGGCCAAGGAGTTCTACGTCTCGCCGTTCTTCCCTGTCGACGGCCACTACCGCATGACCCTGCCCGCCCCGGACGAGCGGCTGGCCCTCACCGTCCAGCTGGAGCGCGAAGGCGGCCGCCCGTTCACGGCGACCGTGCGCGGCACCCGCCGCCCGGCTCGCACCATGACACTGCTGCGGGCCGTCGCGGCGCACCCGCTGTCCACGCTCGCGGTCAGCGCCCACATCCGTTACCAGGGGGTGCGGCTGTGGCTGCGCGGACTGCCCGTCCACCCCCGCCCCGACCGCACCCCCCGAAAGAGGACCCGCCGCCATGACCACGCACGCTGAAGCCCTGGCACCCGGCGCGTTCGCGACGGCCGATCCGCGCCACTGGCCTGACGTGGCCCGGGTACCCCGCACGCCGCTCAAGGCAGCGGTGGCCCGCAGGCTGCTGCGACGCGTCGCCCGCAGGCGGGGCCTGCGCGTCGAACTGCCGCTCAGCCGGCTGCTCGCACCCGCACCCATCGACGCGCCAGTACTGCGCCTGCACCGGCCCGACGCGTTCTTCCACCGGATCGGCGAGAGCGGACTGATCGGCTTCGGCGAGTCCTACCAGGCCGGCGAGTGGGACTCACCCGACCTGGTCGCGCTGCTGACCGAACTCGCGACCGCCCCCGAAACTCTGGTGCCCACCGGCGCGCAGTGGCTGCGCCGCCTGTACGTCAAGCGGCCGCCCGCCGGGGAGCTGAGCACCGTCGACAACGCGCGCACGAACATCCACCGGCACTACGACCTGTCCAACGAGTTGTTCGCGCTCTTCCTCGACCCCACCCTGTCCTACTCCTCGGCGCTCTTCCCGACCGACTCCGTCGGCACGCCCGTCGCCTCCTGGGAGAGGCTCGCGGATGCCCAGCACCGCAAGATCGACCGGCTGCTGGACCTGGCCAGGGTGGGTGTGGGCACCCGGGTGCTGGAGATCGGCACCGGGTGGGGCGAGCTGGCGGTCCGCGCGGCCGCCCGCGGTGCGCGGGTGGTCAGTCTCACGCTGTCCGAGGAGCAGCTGGTACTGGCCCGGCGCCGGATCGCGGACGCCGGGTTCGCCGATCTCGTCGAGGTGCGGCTGTGCGACTACCGGGCCGCCGAGGGCGAGTTCGACGCGGTGCTGAGCGTGGAGATGATCGAGGCGGTCGGCCGGCCGTTCTGGCCCGCCTACTTCGCGACCATCGACCGCGTGCTCGCGCCCGGCGGGCGGGCGGCGCTGCAGGCGATCACCATGCCGCACGAGCGGATGCTGGCCAGCAGCGGCACCTACACCTGGATCCTGAAGTACATCTTCCCCGGCGGCCAGATCCCCTCCGTCGAGGCGATCCGGCAGGCCACCGCACGGCACACCGGCCTGCGTGTGGCGGCCTGCGACTCCTTCGGCCCGCACTACGCGCAGACCCTGCGGCTGTGGCGCGAGCGCTTCACCGAGCGCGCCGAGCAGGTCGAGCTCCTCGGTTTCGACCAGGTGTTCCAGCGGATGTGGGAGCTCTACCTCGCCTATTCCGAGGCCGGGTTCGCCGCCGGCTACCTCGACGTCCAGCAGATCCTCCTCACCCGCCCGGAAGGCGCCCGATGACCCCCGCCACCCGCCTCGCCGGCCTGCTCACCGACCTCCTGCAGCGCCCGCTGCCGTTCCGGCTGAAGGCGTGGGACGGCTCGACCGCGGGCCCCACGGGCGCACCGACCGTGGTGCTGCGCAACCGGCGCGCGCTGCGCCGCCTGCTCTGGCAGCCCGGCGAACTCGGCCTGGCCGACGCCTACATCAGCGGCGACCTCGACATCGAAGGCGACCTCGCCCCTGCCCTCTCGCAGGTGCGACGCGCGCTGGCCGGACACGGCCCGGTACGCCCAGGCCTGCGGGACTGGCCCGGGCTGCTGGCCGGAGCCGCACGACTGGGTGCGCTCGGTCCGCGCCCCCAGCCGCCCGGCGGCCGGGCCCAGGTCGGGGGCACGCCGCACAGCCGGGCCCGCGACCGCGCGGTGATCAGCCACCACTACGACCTGTCGAACGAGTTCTACGCGCTGCTGCTCGGCCCAGCGATGGCCTACTCCTGCGCCTACTGGACGCCCAAGAGCGACACCCTGCAGACCGCGCAGGAAGCGAAGTTCGACCTGATCTGCCGCAAGCTCGCCCTGACCCCGGGCAGTCGCCTGCTGGACGTGGGCTGCGGCTGGGGTGCCCTGGCCGTGCACGCCGCCCGCCACTTCGGTGCCCAGGTCACCGCCGTCACGCTCTCGACACGCCAACACGCCTTCGCCACCGCGGCGGTGGAGGCTGCGGGCGTCGGCGACCGGGTGACCGTGCTGCTGCGCGACTACCGGGAGATCCCTGACGGGCAGTACGACGCGGTCAGCTGCGTCGAGATGGGCGAGCACGTCGGCGACCAGCAGTACCCGGCCTTCGCCCGCCGCCTGCACGACCTGCTCGCCCCGCAGGGCCGCCTGCTGGTCCAGCAGATGTCCCGCGGCACGGTGGCGCCCGGCGGTGGCGCGTTCATCGAGACCTACATCGCCCCCAACATGCACATGCGCCCGGTCGGCGAGACCGTCGCCCTGCTGGAGCGCGCGGGCCTGGAGGTGCGCAACGTCGAGGCGCTGCGCGAGCACTACGCCCGCACCATCGACGCCTGGCACGACAACCTGCGCGAGCACCGGAGCGAGTTCACCTCCCTGGTCGGCGAACCGACGGTGCGACTGTGGGAGCTCTACATGGCTGGCAGCTCGCTCGCCTTCGCCGAGCGCCGGATGGGTGTGGACCAGATCCTCGCCGTCCGACCCGGCCCAGGCGGGGCGAGCTGCGCCCCCGCCACGCCGGCCGACTGGTACCAGGGGCAGCCGTGAACGCCGCCGCGTTCGCCGTCAACCTCGCCGCCACGGCCGGCGCGGCGCTGGCCGTCCTGCTGGCCGCGTTCGCGGTGGGCGTGCGCACCGGCCGCCACCGCGGTGTGGACGTCGCCTGGGGCCTGGCATTCACCGCCGTCGCCTGGACCGGCTACGCGCTGTCCGCCGGCCACGGCGACCCCGCACGACGCCTGCTCGTCACCGTCCTGGTCACCCTGTGGGGGCTGCGGCTGTCCGGTCACATCTGGTCGCGCTCGCGCGGCCACGGCGAGGACCCGCGCTACGACCGGATGCTCGCCAAGGCTCCCGGCGGGCGCGACGCCTACGCACTGCGCATGGTCTACCTGCTGCAGGCCGCGATCGTCTGGTGCGTCTCGCTGCCGGTCCAGGCCGCCCAATACCTCACCACCGGGCTGGGCCCGTTGACCTTCGCCTCGGTGGGCCTGTGGGCGCTCGGGATGTTCTTCGAGACCGTGGGCGACTGGCAGCTGGCCCGATTCAAGGCCGATCCAGCCAACCGCGGCAAGGTCATGGACCGCGGGCTGTGGGCCTGGACCCGCCACCCCAACTACTTCGGCGACGCCTGCGTCTGGTGGGCCCTGTTCCTGCTCGCTGCGGCCGAGCCGGTCGGCTGGGCGTTCGTCCTCAGCCCGGTCCTGATGACCTACCTGCTGGCGTTCGGCAGCGGCAGACCCCTGCTGGAGCGTCAGCTCGGTGCCAGCAAGCCCGGCTGGGACGCCTACGTCGCCCGCACCAGCAGCTTCCTGCCCCGCCCGCCCCGCCGATCACCGGACGCCCCATGACCAGCGAACCCGCGACCGACACGGCGGCACCCGCCCATCCCGGTGGAGCCGACTCCCTGTCCAGAGCAGTCCCGCCACTCGGCAGCCGACTGCGGGTGCACCGCGCGCCCGAGAACCCCTCAGCTGCCGTGCTGCTCCTGCACGGCGGCAGGGCCGATAGCCTGCAACCGGTCCCCCGGTCCCCCGGTCCAGCCTGGCCAGGCTCCGCATGCGCCCCTTCGCCACGCAGATCGACCGGCGGCCGTGGGGGCGGCAGGCACTGATCGCGCTCGTCCGGTACCGCCACCGGGGCTGGAACGGTGATCACGCCCACCCCGTGCAGGACGCGCTGCGCGCCCTTGACGACCTGTCAGCACTGGCGCCAGGAGTTCCCGTGGTCCTGATCGGGCACTCGATGGGCGGCCGGGCGGCGCTGGCCGTCGCCGGGAGGGACGCGGTGCGCGGGGTGGTCGCCCTGGCTCCGTGGTGCCCGCGCGGCGAACCGGTGGCCCACCTGCGGGGCAGGGCCGCCGTCTTCCTGCACGACGAGGCCGACCCCGTCACTTCGGCCGCGCAGACCTGGGACTTCGCACGGCGGGCAGCCGCCGGCGGAGCCGACGTCCAGTGCGTTCCGATGCCGGCCGGCGGGCACGCCATGCTCCGCGGCGCCGGCCGCTGGCACGAGCTGGCAGCCGACTACACCGGCGCACTCCTCGCCTGGGCCCCCGCCACGCACCGCGACGCCCAACCGGCGAACAGGCGGGACTGAGCATCCACACGGTCCGCGACGTGCCCGGGGTCAACCGTCGGCACGGCCGCGGTCGGCTGGTGTGCCACCCCCGGGAGGGCCAGGGCTGGCCCACCCGGGTGGAAGTTGTCCCCGGTGGCGATCCGGCACGCGCGCGGGCTCGAAGTGTGGGTGTGCGCTCAGCCGGTCCGGCTCCCACCGGCGAGGTGTCATCGGGCGGGGCTTCGGAACTCAGGCCGAAGCCCCGCCGCCCACCCCACAGGCACACCGGGATTGGGCCATTCGCCGGTGTGCTGACGGGAAATCAACCCGTTCGGGTGAACGCGAAATCCCGGGCAAGCCGGTGCGCCGGTGGCGTCGAAGGCCTGGTGTACGAGCCCGCAAGCGGCGGGCTCCGGCCTGAGACGGGAGCATGATGCCTTCAGAGCGCATCGACACCCGGCTGCTCGAAGAACTCACCGAGCAGTCCGAGGACCTGAACAGCGACGCGGTGCGGATCACCCGCGGCGCGCTGATCGACTTCGGGCAGGCGGTCGAGCCCGTCCAGCGCCGGTGGTGGCAGCGCGGCGGCCTGATCGCCGGAGCGGGCGGGCTGGCCGCCCTGTGGGGTGCCTCGCGGGCCTTCGCCGACAGCGCCTCGCCCACCGCCTCCGTGGCCAACGACATCATGGCGCTGCAGACCGCCGCGTCGATTGAGAACCTGGCGGTCAGCGTCTACCAGACCGCTGCCGGGCTGCCGTTCATCAAGGACGGCAACCAGACGGTGGTCGCGTTCATCACCAAGACTACCGCCCAGCACCAGGCGCACGCCCAGGCGTTCAACGCCGCCGCCACCCAGGCCGGAGGCAAGGCGCAGAACAACCCCGACCCGAAGTACAAGGCGGTGGTCGACCAGGCGCTGCCGACCATCAAGACGCCGGCCGACGTGGTGAAGCTCGCCATCACGCTGGAGGACGTGGCGGCCCAGACCTACACCAAGAACGTCTCCCAGGTCTCCAGCGCCGATCTGCGCAAGCTGTTCGCCTCGGTGGCCCCGGTGGAGGCCCAGCACCGGGCGACCCTGCTGGCGGTGCAGGCGCTGCTGGCCGGCAACGCCGCCGACCTGATCACCATCCCGGTGGACCCGGCCAAGCTGCCCGCCGCGGCCGGCAGCGTCGGCTTCCCCGACGCCTTCTACAAGACCGACAACGCTTCCCCGATCAACGAAGGGGCCGTACAGTGACCGCGACCAAGGGCGGCTGGGAACTTCCGATCAGTGAGGCCGAACTCGGCCGCCTGACCCGGGACATGCACGAGGCCCACCAGGAGACGCTGCCCGCGATGCGGGCCAGCGCCCTCGACCTCACCGAGGAGATCCGAGCCCGGAAGGCCGCCGGCGAGCCGCGCGACGCGGGCCGGCGCCGCTTCCTCCTCGGCGCGGGCGGCGCGGCCGTCGCGCTCACCCTGGCGGCCTGCTCCAGCAGCAAGTCCGGCAGTTCTGCCAGCTCCTCCGGCGCGTCGATGCCGGCCTCCGGGTCGGCGTCCGGCCAGTACACCGGCGACCTCAAGGTCGTCGCGCTGGCCACCGCGCTGGAGAACCAGGCCGTCGGCGCCTACCAGGCCGCACTGACGGCGGCGCAGGCCGGCAAGCTCGGCACCGTCCCCCCGGCGGTGGCGACCTTCATCACCACCGCGCAGGCCCAGCACGCCGACCATGCCAAGGCCTGGAACGCGGTGCTCACCGGCGCCGGCAAGCCCGCCATCACGGACGTCCCGCTGTCCAACCAGGCCGCCACCGTCCAGGCGCTGAACGCGGCCACCGACGTCGGCACGGTCGCCAAGCTCGCCCTGTCGCTGGAGGACCAGGCCGCGCAGACCTACCTGTTCGCCACCTACAACGTCACAAGCCCCGGCGGCATCGCCACCGCCGCCACCATCGCCCCCGTCGAGGCGATGCACGCCGCCATCCTCAACTACGTCCTCGGGCAGTACCCCGTCCCCGACGACTTCCTGCCCACCGACAAGGCTGCCAGCCCCACCCTGCTCACCGTCTGAGCAGACCCTCCCCGAATGCCGGTGCGGGCCCGGGCGCGAGACGTCGACTCCCTCTCGCCCGGGCCCGCACCCTTCCCCATCCCGGAACGGACCTCCCCGTGACTGCCGTACGCCTTCGCCGCGCACTCGCCGGCGCCCTGCTGGTCCTCACCCTCGGCGCCTGCTCCTCCAGCCCATCCGCATCACCCTCCAGCCCGTCCGGCGGCGGATCCGCCGGGACCCGGATCACCATCAAGAACTTCCAGTTCCAGCCGGCCGACCTCACCGTCCACGCCGGGCAGAGCATCACCGTGGTCAACGAGGACTCCACCCCGCACACGGTCACCGCCGACGACAAGTCCTTCGACACCAAAGACATCAGTGGGGGCGCGACCGTGACCTTCACCGCGCCGACCACCACCGGCCCGCACCCCTACATCTGCAGCATCCACCAGTACATGCACGCCACCCTCACCGTCAGCTGACCGGCACCCACCGGTCCCTTTCGCCACGGAGATCCACGTGCCCGCCCCACATCCCAGCCGCCCCTCCTCCCGCACCCTGTTGCGAGGGCTCCTCCGCCTGGTGGCGGCCGTCGGCCTCGCGGTCGACGCTGCCGTCCACGCCCGCTTGGCCGGCCGGTACGACGCGATCTCCGCCACGGTCAGCGAAGGAGACCTCTTTCGCGCCGAAGCCGCGGCAGCCGCCCTGGCGGCCGTGCTCGTACTCGCCTGGCGCAGGCGCGCCGGCGACCTCTTCGCGCTGCTGGTGGCAGCTGCCGGCCTGGGGGCGATCCTGCTCTACCGCTACGCCGACATCGGCCCGCTCGGGCTGCTGCCGAACATGTACGAGCCCATCTGGTCCAGCGACAAGACCACCGCTGCGTGGGCGCAGGGCCTCGCCGTCCTCTCCCTGTCCGTTCTTGTCGCCTGGCGGCGGGGCCGACGTACTCCTGCGAGTTGACCGGCGCCTCGCGGTGCACAGTTCGGCCCGAACGCCTATCAGACTCCGGTACCGGTCCCCGCAACGGTGCCGGGCCGGCCCTCGCCCGTGTCGGCGCTCTCCTGCCGTCGAACCTCACCCACTCGTGGAAGACCGGCCAAGCATCGCGGCGGGCACGCATCTCCGATCCCGTGAGCACTCATTGACCTCCCAGACACCACCGGGTCCCGCGGGCGCCACGATCGAGGCGTTGATCGTGCGGGTCGCCCACGGCGACACGGCGGCCTTCACCCTGCTGCATGACGCCGTGGGCGCGACACTCTTCCTGATCGTGCTACGCGTCGTGCGCGACCGAGGCCACACTCAGGAAGTCGTCCAGGAGGTGCTGCTGGAGATCTGGGGCAAGGCCCACCGCTTCCAGCCGGCCCGCGGCAGCGCGATGGCCTGGATCGCGACCATGGCCCACCGCCGCGCCGTCGACCGCGTCCGCACCGTGCGCGCCGCCGCCGACCGCGACCTGCGCGCCGCCCTGCTGGACCACCACACCCCGTTCGACCACGTCAGTGAGCAGGTCGCCCGCCGCCTCGAACACCAGTGGGTCCGTGACTGCCTGCAGGAGATCACCGACCTCCAGCGACAGGCCGTCGTCATGGTTTACTACCACGGCCTCTCGCACCAGGAGATGGCCGACCTGCTGCAGGTACCGCTGGGCACCGCCAAGTCCCGCGTGCGCGACGCACTGCTTCACCTGCGCGCGCGCATGGGCGACGAGGACTGAACACCTGTGACCGGCAACGGTACGCACCGGTGGCGTGCGGCCAGATGGAGGTTACGGGCCGGAAGCCTGCTGCCGGGAACTCGACCTCGCTTGTCCGACCAGTCCAAGACACGCCGGCACGCAGCTGCGTTGCCACACCGGGCACAGGGGGAAAGATACGGGAGCCGTGCGGGTGAAGCCGAGTCGTGGGCAGAAGGTAGTTCTCTGCCCGCCTGCTGGTACGACACGCAACGCTTCCAGGCCGGTCACGCCAGGTCCGCAGGCGTCTGCTGCTCCGGCACGGGCGACTGTGCGGGCTGTGAGAGAGCGCCCAGGTCCTGGTGCAGCAGCTGTCCGACGGGCTGGGCGGTGTCGCGGATCTCCTCGCGCAGACCGGCCAGTTCGGGGACGGCGCTCGTCAGGGCCCGGGTGGCCAGCGCCCTGGGGTGCAGGTCCTGCGGACGCAGGTCGGCGAACTCCGGTCCCAGACTCTGCTTCAGCTCCTCGGTACCGGTGCGGGCGAAGGCCTGGAGGGTGCGCAGCAGCCGCATGGCGTCGCTGATGAGGGCGGGCACCTTCTCCGGTCCGAAAATCACCACCGCCAGGGCCATCAGTACGGCGATCTTGACGAGGCTCAGGTCCAGCACGGCGAGTTCCCTTGGGCGGCGTTGGCAGGAAGGGCAGGCGGGGCGGCCGGGCTGTTCACCGGCCGGCGTCGACGAGGTCGTCGGAGTCGATCGGCAGCGCGCTTGGCGCCGGCGATGCCTGGTCGTCGGCGAGCAGGCCGTCGCTTTCGCGCCCGGCCTTGCGCCGGTCGTGCAGGGAGCAGATCCCGAGCGCGGCGAGGAAGAGCAGGCAGATCGGCACGGCGAGGACCAGCATGGTCAGCGGGTCGCCGGTGGGCACGACGACAGCCGCGAAGACGAAGATCAGGAAGATGATGATCCGCCACCACCGGCGCAGCCGCGCGGCGCTGACCACGCCGACCAGGTTGAGCACCACCAGCAGCAGCGGGAACTGGAACGACAGGCCGAACACGACGACCATCCGCAGGAAGAAGTCCAGGAACTCTTCCCCCGGCAGCACCAGACCGAACGATGACGGCGTGAAGGAGGCCAGCAGCTCGATCGTCTTCGGGAAGACCGTGTAGGCCAGCGCCGCGCCGGCGGCGAACAGGGGAACGGCGGCCGCGGTGAACGCGAGGCCGTAGCGGCGCTCCCTGCGGTACAGGCCCGGTGCGACGAACGCCCACACCTGGTAGGACCAGACGGGGCTGGACAGCAGGACTCCGACCACGAGTGCGACCTTGAAGGAGAAGCTGAGCGGGCTCAGCGCCCCCTGCAGGACCAGCAGGCCGTTGGGGCAGGCCGCGGTGGCGGCGCCCACCCCGCGCACGTGACCGATGCGGCAGGCCGGTCCGGTCAGCGCCGCGATCACGCGGTCGTGCACCGCCCATCCCAGCCCGGATCCGGCCAGCAGCGACAGCCCCACCTTGGTCAACCTGCTGCGCAGCTCCCGCAGATGGGCACGCAGCGGCATCGTGGCGCCGTGCGGGTTGTCCTCCCGCGGCTGTGGTGTTCCTCGGACATTCACGGTGTTCCTTCGCGGCCGGTGAGCGGGTGTCAGTGCACGGACCGGGAGGGCTCGCCCGCGTTGGCGGCCACCGGCTCGACGATGGCGCCTTCCAGCGCGGACGCCTCCACGCGCTCACCCGGGGCGGGGGCGTCGCCGGGCTGGGTACCGTCGGACTTCAGCGCGCTGGTCTCGGCCTTGAGGATGCGCAGCGACTTGCCCAGCGCCCGCGCGGAATCCGGAAGCCGTTTGGCTCCGAACAACACCAGGACGACCAGGCCGATAATGACGATTTCCAACCCACGCGTCTGGAACATTCCCAACCACCTCAGATCTTTCGTGCGGCCCGAAAAGCCGGTCGACGATCCCCGCGAAAGCCGCACGGCAGCGCGGGGCCTCCTGTCACATGCTCTTCGTGCCCGGGCCGACGCCGGATGGGTACCGGTGGGGCGCGGGTTTGCTTTTCACCCGCCCGGGTGAGAGCAAGGGGGCTGAGCTGGGGCGCAGTTGCTCCGGCCGGGCCAAAACCGATCACATGCGTTTGCGCGCCGCCTTGACCGGGCCGTCACGCGGCCACTTCACTTCCCGGTGACCGCCCATCAGCTGTCCGAGGCCGCGGCTGTCACCTTCAATCGCCCATTCCGCCTTGCGTTTCACCCCGGCGGGAATGGCCACCGCCGCGCGGGCGACCAGGCCGAGCCGGCGGCCACCCTGCTTCATCCACCCCGATCCGGAGGAGACTCCATGTCCTTGGAAACCCCCGCGGCCGACCCGCCTGACGGTCTGTCACGTCGGCACCTGATGCGCCAAGCCGCCGCCGTGGGCGCCGCGGGCCTGGCCGCGACCCTGGTCACCGGCGCCGCCCCTGCCAGCGCCGCGACGGGCACCGCCCACGACGAGAGCACGGGCCACGGCACGGCGCCTGGCCACGACGAGCCGATGATCGTGCACGTGCGCGACGTCCGTTCCGGACACCTGGACCTGTTCAGCGGTGAGCGCCACCACCGCGTCCAGGACCCCGCCCTGGCCGCGGCACTGGCCCGCGCGCTGGCCTGACAGGCCCCCCGCAGTACCGGCCGGCCCCTGGCGACGGCAACCAACAGGGGCCGGCCGGCGATCCACCCTGCCCGCACACCGACATTCAGCGAGGTTCCCGATGTCCTCCCACCGCGAAGCCCCCGAGATCTCCAAGGACCCGGTCGCCGACAGCACCGACGTCTACGCCTTCGTCAGCCCCGACGACTGCGACACCGTCACCCTGATCGCCAACTACATCCCGCTCCAGGGGCCGGCCGGCGGGCCGAACTTCTACGAGTTCGGCGACGACGTCCTGTACGCCGTCCACATCGACAATGACAACGACGGCCGCCCCGACGTCACCTACGAGTTCCGCTTCAAGGTCGAGGTCCGCAACCCCGACTCGTTCCTGTACAACACCGGTGCGATCACCTCGCTCGACGACCCGAACTGGAACCGGCGCCAGACCTACACCGTCACCCGCGTCGAGGCCGGAGGCCGGCGCCGCGTGCTGGGCGAGAACCTGGCCTGCCCGCCCTGCAACATCGGCCCGCTCTCCACCCCCGACTACGCCTCCCTGGCAGGCGCCGCGGTGCACCAGCTGGACGGCGGGCGCAAGGTGTTCGCCGGGCAGCGCGCGGAGGGCTTCTACGTCGACCTCGGCTCGATCTTCGACCTCGGCACCCTGCGCCCGTTCCAGCAGCTGCACGTCATGCCCGCGTTCAGCCAGCCGGCACCCGGGGTGAACACCACCAAGGCTCTGAACGTGCACAGCATCGCCCTCCAGGTCCCGATCACCGACCTGACCTGGGGCGGGCGCAAGCCGGGCGACGTGACGGACCCGCACGCCACCATCGGTGTGTGGACCACCGCCTCGCGCCGGCAGGCCCGCATCATCAACACCACCGGCAAGGACACCGAGTCCGGCCCCTTCGTCCAGGTCTCCCGACTGGGCAACCCGCTGTTCAACGAGGTCATCGTCCCCATGGGGAAGAAGGACCTGTGGAACACCCAGCCCCCGGCCGACGACAAGAACTTCGCCCAGTACGTCGCCACGCCCGAACTGGCCAAGCTGCTGCCCGCGCTCTACCCGGGGGTCTTCCCCAACCTGGCCGCCTACACCAAGCCGCGCGCCGACCTGCTCGCCATCCTCCTCACCGGCATCCCGGGCGGCGTCGTCCCCGGCTTCCAGAACTACACCGGCGACACCCAGGCCGACATGCTGCGCCTGAACGTCGCCGTGCCCCCGGCCGCCAGCCCGAACATCCTGGGCCTGGTGGCCGGCGACGCAGCCGGCTTCCCCAACGGCCGCCGCGTCTTCGACGACGTCGTCACCGTCGAACTGCGCGCCGTCGCCGGGCTGACCCTGCCGCTGGTCGACCCCTCCTTCACCCCCGACGCCGCCACCAGCGCCATCACCGACGGCCTGACCCCCGCCGACGTCAAGAACCCCTACCTCGACACCTTCCCCTACCTCGGCGTGCCCTACGACGGCTACCACAACCCGTCCAACTGAGCCGACGCCCGCCGCGGTGCGAGTGTCACTGCGCACTGCGGCGGGCTCGCCCCCACCCGCACCCGCGCCGACGAGGGAGAAGAACCCATGAGCCAGCAGCACACCCACCCGCACGCCCACGCACCGCTTCCCGCGCCCTCCCGTGAGGGCAGCGTCGTCCTGGAGATCGGCGGCACCCTCGGCGCCCTGATCATCCACACCGACCCCGCGGACGACGGCCTGGAGATCGAGGTCAGCCCCACTGGCGACGACACCACCCGCACCCACGCAGCCGTCCGCCCCCGCCACCTCGCGGACCGCACCACCCACTGCGCCGTCATCTCGCCGCTACCCGAAGGCGATTACACGCTCTGGCGCACCGCCGAAACCCCGGACACCGTCCTCAGCATCCGCGGCGGCCACGTCACCGAGCACCACTGGTCACAGGAGTAGAACCGCAAAGCCGCAGACACCGCGCCACACCCCTGTTCGGTGATCGTCGGCTTCCACCGGGCCACAGAGCCCCAGCATGGACGACTTTCGAGCCGGCACGTGGGTACCACCTGCCGTCCCGCGGGGCCGTTCAGGCGAGGGGCCGTCAGAAATCGGCCCTCCGTGCTGTGGAAAGAAGCTGGTCGCAGCGGGCAGTGGGTGGCTTTTCATACCCCGGACTGGCCCACTGGCTGTCCTTCGTCGATGTGGGTGGAGAGGCGGGCGGCGTAGGTGTCGAGGCGACCGCGTAGGACGAGGCGCACGGTGGCTGTCTGGTTGACCGGGGTGTAGGTCTGGGCGATGTTGTCGACGAGCCTGCTGGTGTCCGTGCCGCAGCGTCGCATCGCGGTCAGGACGGGGCTGTGGGCGTACTCGGCCTGGGTGAGCTCGGTCCACAGCAGTACGGTGGCCGTGAGCCGCCCGGTCTCGCCGGCCATCCGGACGAACCGTGGGCTCAGGATTGCGGTCAGTTCGGCCCAGTGATCGGCGGGCATCTGCCAGTCGGCGAGCGCCGTGCGGCGCCTGGCGTAGTCGATGCGGTCCTTGTCGTCGTCCAGGCGTTGGGCGATGTTCTCGATCCGGGTCTCGAAGTCGCCCCACAGGGTGCCTCGCGCCATCTGGGGGCGGAGTTTGTTCATAGTGCTCGTCGCCTTCTCGGCTGGGACGCCGAGTTGGCGCGCGCACTGAGGGTAGGAGCCGCCGGCCGCCATCTCGGCGAGCTTGAGGCTGGCGGCTCTGCGCAAGTGCCGCACGGTGTAGCTGGTCGGGTTGTCGAGGCGCTCGGCGAAGTCGGCGAAGTGCTCGTCGTACCAGTGCCCGGGCAGGTAGGGCGGGACGTGCTCGATGCCGAAGCGGCAGTCGCGGGAGGGCACGCGCACGCTCGCCTTCTCGGTGCGGCCGGCGGCGTGGAAGCCGTGGGCCTGGCGGACGAGCGCGCGGGCGAGGGCCGGTGAGAGGTTCTGTCGCCGCAGCGTGGTGTACGAACCCGGGTGCCGGGCGAAAGCGGCCTGCGCCAGCGGCTGGATTCCCTCGCGCAGGTGAACGCGGTCGTCCGCCGTCAGCAGCGTCGTGGCGGCTAGCAGGAGAGCGCCGCACTGGCCCGCGTCGGATGGAGCGGACCACAGGGCCGGCGTGCCGCCGGCGGGGTGGGCGTTGACTCCGGGGCGGACCGCCTCCACATGGTCGTCGATCAGGTCGAGCAGCGGCCCGGGCAGGATGAGGATGCCTGGCGGTGGGGGCCAGCTGAGTTTGATCAGCTGGCTGGCGGCGCGCAGGTCCGGGAAGAACCAGGGGTCGTGGGCTTCGGCGTCGTGCAGCCGGTCGAGGAGCCGCTGTTGAACCCTCATCAGGTGAGCCATGGTGTCTGCGGCCAGCGCCGTGTTCTTGCTGTGGGCGGGGTCTTCGTCCAGGCGGGCGCCGCATGGTGGCCGCTGCGCTGGCGGGCTGCCGGCCGTGTTCGGGCCGTCGGCTCGGCAGGCGAGCGGGTGGATTCCAGTGGCGCTCGGGCGGTGGAGCAGGGTGGCGCGGCCGCGGCGGATCGGGTTGGAGGACGCTTGGCACTTCCAGCACCGGTGCTTCAGGAGCGTGCCGTGGCTCGGGCAGGCGAAGACGACGGGCAGGTGCCAGGTGCTCTTCCACGCTCCGCCGAGGGCGCGTTGGACCGGGCTGCCGTCCCCGGTGAGGCAGGCGGGGCAGTAGCGGGTGGAGAGGGTGAATGCCCAGCTGCCGGTGACGGAGCCCGCCGTGCGATTGCGGTGCACGGTCCCGAGGAGCGGGTACGCGCCTTGGTGGCGCTGCAGTCCCAGGACGGCGACCTCGGCGGGGCTGAGGCGGGCGGCGGCACCGAACGCGGTGGCTGCCTCCGGGAGGAGGCCGAGGAGGAGGTCGGTGCTCAGCCGGTTGGCCTTCACCGGGCCGAGCCCGGCCAGCTCCGCGACGCGGACCGGGGACCGGTTCAGCCGGTAGGAGAGCCGCAGCAGGTAGCCGGGAAGGGACTCCTCTGGGAGCGGGGCCAGGCTGCGGGCCAGCGGCCGGGCGGTCATGGGGCCGTCCCGTGGCCGTGGGCCGGCGCCCCGTTGTCGCACCAGGCTGCTGTCTGCTGCGTGAAGGCGGCCAGCCGGGCCAGGAGGCGGGCCTTGTCGCCCCGGCGGGCGCCGGTGAGGGAGGGCAGCTCACAGACGAGGCCCGGGCCGCCGGGCAGTCGCCCGCCCCAGCCGCGGTGGCGGACCAGCGGGCTGAACAGGTAGTCGCCCTCGGTGACCTGGGTCCACACCAGGACCGACGCGCAGGTCCGCAGACCGGGGGTTGCGTCGAGGGTGGACAGGCCGTCGGTGAGGTGGGCCCAGTGGGCCGGCGGGATGGTCCAGCCCTCGAGCGCCGTTCGGCGGCGCTGGTAGTCGATGCGGTCCTCCTGGGCGTCGAGTTCGGCGGCGATCGCGTCGAGCGCGAGGAGGAACTGCTGCCAGGCGTCCTCGCCGTCCGTGCGCAGCCGGAGTTGCTGAAGGCCGGAGAGGGCGTGACCGCGCGGGATGCCGAGCAGGCGGGCGCCGTCGGCCAGGGTGCCGCCGCCGGTCATCTCGGCGAGCTTGAGGGTGGCGGCCCGCCGCACGAGCCGTGCGTTGTTGCGGCTGGCGACGGTGAGGCGGGCGGTGAAGCGGGCCAGGTGCCACTCGTAGGCGGCGGCCGGCAGAAGCTGGGGGACCTCCTGGGCGGTGAAGCGGCAGGTGCGCGTCGGCACGCGCAGGGCCGCGGACGTGCCGGCGCCGACGGTGGCGTGGAAGCCGCCACGTTGGACGGCGAGGGCGCGGGCGAGCGGCAGAGAGAACTGTCCGCGCCGGATGATGCCGGCGAAACGGGTGCGGTCGCGCCCGATGGCCTGGCGAGCCAGGGTCTGGACGGCTTCGCGAGCGCCGGCCGGATCCGGGTGGGTGAGAAGGCGCTCGCTCATGGCGAGCAGGCCCGCGCAGGCGGCGGCTGCCGGTGGCGGTCCGATGACGACGCGGCCGTTGTCCCCGTGCGGCCGGTCGGCGGTGCGGCGGCGCATGGCGTGGATGTGCTCGTCCAGGGCGTTGATCGCGGTCTCGGGCAGGCCGAGGTCGTCGACGGCGGCCGGCCAAGAGATGGTGATCAGCTGGCTGACGGCGATCAGGTCCGGGAAGAAGCGCGGCTCTTCCGGATCCGGCGAGGCCAGTCGCGCCAGTAGCCTGCTCTGGAGATCGAGCAGGGTAACGAGGTCGACGTCCCCTGGCGTGCGGGTGCCCGATGCCGTCGCGGTGAGGTCGGCGCCGCAGGCGGGCTTGGGTTTGCGGGTACCGGCGTCGGGCGCGTGGTTGCGGCACTGGCCGGGGTGCAGCCCGTGGCCGGTCGGGTGCAGGATCAGGGCCGCCCGGCCCTGGACGGACACGTTGAGGGGCCGTTGGCAGCTCGGGCACAGGTGGTCGAGCAGGCGCCGGTGGCTCGGGCAGGCGAAGACGACCGGCAGGTGCCAGGGCAGGCGCCAGGGGCCGCCGTGCGCGTCCTGGACCGCGCTGCCGTCTCCTGCCAGGCACGGCGGGCAGTAGCGGCTGGCGGCGGTGAACGCCCACACGTGGGAGCCGAACCGGCCGTCCTGGCGTTCCCCGCTGTCCGCGATCGGCGGGTACGCCGCCTGGTGCGGTCGCAGCCCGAGTGTGTGGACTTCGGTCGGCGTCAGGCGGGTCGCGGCGGCGAAGCGGGCCGCGGACTCGGGTCGCAGGGCCAGCAGCAGGTGTCCGGGCAGTTTGACCGTGTGGCCGAGCCGGTAGGGGGCGAGGCCGGTGAGCACGGCGATTCGGGCCGGCGTGCGGTTCAGCCGGTGGGCGAGCCGGAGCAGGAAGCCGGGCAGGGACTCCTCGGGCAGCGGGGCCAGGCTGCGGGCCAGCGGGCCGGGTGTGCCGGTCAACCCACCGCCCCCGTCGGGCCGTCGTCGTCGAAGACGGTGTTGCGGCCCGGCCGCTTCTTCCGCGCGGCGGACATCGCCGGGATCTCGGGCTGTTCGCCGGAGTCGGCGTCCAGGTCGGGCAGGTCGGTGGGGCTGACCGTGCACCGCTGTAGCAGGTCAATGGTTAGGTGCTCGGCCTCGGTTTCGATGGCGTGGCGGCAGCCGGTCTGGATCAGCTTCTCCAGCAGGCCGACCACGCCGTTGGTGCGACGGAACAGGTACTCGGGCATGCCGCCGGCGGTGAGCATGCCGTCGGTGTCGTTCAGCAGCCGCAGACAGCCCTCCAGGCCGCGCAGGTGGGCGGTCCAGGCCTCGATCTGGGCGGGGGTGTCGTAGCTGAACGCATCGAGGTCGATCAGCTCGAAGCGGCGTTCGTGCTGGGTCGCGGCATCCGCGTTGGGGCTGCGGCCGCGGTCCTTGACCGGCGGGAAAAGCCACTGCCTGGTGACGGGGTCGCGCCGGCCGTCCCGCAGCAGGCCGGAAGTCGGGATGCCGACGCCGACGAGGATCAGGGTGACCGGCATGCTCATCATCTCGCGGATCAGGTCCAGCACGTCCTGGTCCGCCTCGCGGTGGAGCTTGAGCCTCGTAATGTCATCGATTACAAGCGCCTTGGTGGCATGGTCGGCGATCGCGGTTTTCACCGTGCGGACGAGGTCCTCCAGGCGCATCCCCTTGTGGTCCTCGCCGTAGAAGTCGAGGATCCGCTGGCAGGTGGAGATCGGGGTGGCCTTGACCGGGCAGCGCACGTACGCAACCGGTGCGAACAGGTCGCGGGTGCCGGGCATCGCGTCCGGGTTGACCTGCTGGTTCAGGGTCAGCCACTCGTCCTCGAAGGCGGCCACCGCCTCGCACACGGTCTCGGTCTTGCCCTGGGCGCCGCCGCCGTTGACCATCACCCCGGTGCGGGTGCCCGACTTGTGGCTGAACGCGCCGTCCTCGATCCGCGTGCGCACCAGCCAGGCGACGGCCTCGCTCATCGGGGTGGCCTGAACGGGCAGGCTGCTGTGGGTGGCCAGGCGGTGCAGGTCGTAGATGCGGCGCTGGCGCGGGCTCAGCCGCTTGTACTCCTCGCCCGACATCACCGGTGCCGGGACGAAGCTCGCGCGGGTGGTGCGCCAGCGCTGCCAGCCGTCGTGGCGGGTGCGGTCCAGCGGCGGCCCGGGCAGGAACGTGGCCGCGCCGGCCCACGGTGGTGTGCTTCCGGCGCCGCTCACGCTTCCCCCTCAGTGTCCTCGTACTCGTCTTCGTCCGGCAGGGCGAGCAGGCTGCGTTCGCGCAGCCGCTGCCCGAGCGCCGGGGGCGGGGCCGGTCGCTCGGGCACCGCGTCCTCGCGCCGGCGGCGGCGCTCGTCGTCCACCGCCGCCTGCCCCTGCCGGGCCCGCTCCCGCCACTTGAGCGGCACCACGTTGTCCATCTCACCGGTCGCTGCCCGCTCGTTGACGGCGCCGGTTGCGCCCGGTGGGCGGTCGGCGGCCGCCGCTGCGGCCTGGGCCACCTCGCGGGCGTGCTCGGTGCGCTGGCCTTTGGTCAGCCGGGTCGGCCACTGCTCGACGGGAATGTGGCCGCCGATCAACTCCAGCAGGAGCGGCAGCAGTTCCGCATCCGTCTTCGGGGCAAGGCCGCGGCTGCGGACCTCGCGCATGACCTCGCGCACCCGCGCGTCGCTGAAGGCGGGTACCTCGCCCTCCTCTGGCAGGCCGGTCCAGCGCAGGGTGTGCCAGTCGTGGGTGCGCGGGTCCTGGAAGAACACCAGGCACGGGTCGCGCGGGTCGCGGTGGAAGACGTACTTGTTCTTGGCGACCCCGCCCCGCCCGGAGAGCGTGAACCGGTAGGGGTCCAGCGCGGCGCCGTTGTACCAGAGGTTCTTGATCTTCACGCCGCGCTTGCCGTGGATCACCACCCGGTGGGTCGGCAGCAGCTGGTAGTACAGCTCCGGACGGGGGATCTGCAGCGCGAAGCCGCCCTGGGCCATCGAGGCCGCGAACAGGCTGTTCGGGCTGTGGTCGCCGGCCGGGTCCCAGCTCGGCGCATAGGTACCGAACCGGCTCTGCTGCCACACCGAGACGACCCAGGTGGCCACCAGGTGCTCCATTTCGGCTACGGTCAGGACGGCGTCGCCCTCCGGGTCCACGCCGCGGTCGGCCGCGTCCACCCCTGGTAGCCCGGCAGGATCCTGAACAGCAGGGACTGGACGGCCCCGAACGCCCGCTCCACGGCCTGCTTGTCGGTCGGACGAAGCAAGCGGCTGGGGCGTATGTTCGCCCCGATCACCCGCTGGACCTCGATCAGATGATGGTTCTTGTACACCGAGCCGTGATCGGTGGTGACGGTCTCGGGCGCGAAGAACGGCAGGCCCGCGACCCTGTGGCCGGCGAACTCGGCCACCAGCGTGGCCGGGACGCCGGGGTAGGCCCACTCCATCTCCTCGCCCCAGTCCGGCCTCATCGGCAGCGGCATCATCACGTCCCGCAGGACCATGGCCACGTCGACCGAGGTGTCGGAGACCAGCGTCAGCCGGAACGCCACAATCGAATGCGTGTACACGTCCAGGGCCAGCGTCAAGTGGACGGACACCGGGTCGCCGAAGACGTTCTCACGGACCTTGACCGGCAGGATCGTGGTGTCGAGCGCCACCACCTGGCCCGGCCGGTGAACCACGACGTGCCTGCCGGTCGCCACCTCCTGGGCACGGGCGGCCGAGCGCAGGTACCGCTGCCGGGCACCACTGGAACCGAACCACTCCCTCCACACCGTCCGCAGCGTCGTGTAGCTCGGCACCGGCTCGTCGGGGCCGAAGGTCTCCCGGACGTACTGGTGGATCAGACGCTCGCGGTCCTTCGCACTGAGTTTGGAACGGTGCAGCGTCTCCGCCCGGACCGCGAACAACGCCTCCCGGACCGCCGGCGAGATCCGGCGCCCGGTCGCCTCGCGAAGCCACCGGTCGTCCGCCAGACCGACCGGGCCGAACCGGCGCCGGTCCATGTCCCAGCGGATCAGCGTCCGGTAGCCGGCCCGCCTCAGGCCCAGCGCGGCGGCCTGGTCGGGATTCTCGACCGCGGCCAGGCGCAGTTCCTCCGCCTTCGCCTGCCGGCGCTGCGTCAGCGTGGTGGCGTCCGGGTCGTACTGCGGACGCGGTTCGCCCGGTCCCGCCAGCAGCGCGTCACCGCTGAGAAAGCCGGTCTCCACCTCGTTCAGGTGGGCCAGCCGCAACATGGTCAGCTGCTGCTTGTCCGGCTTCAGGTCGGTCATCGCCTTCGGCTGGCGGCCCCGGCTCGCAGCCGGCAGGTCCCTGCGCGTGCGGGTCGACTGGCGGCACCCAGGATGATGCATCAGCTCCCGCACCGACGCGTGCCAGGAAGGCCCATCGGCCGGGACCAGGACCACCTTGCCCACCTGGGGCTCGAACGACTCCACCATCCACTCGGCGCCGTCGATGATCAGCTCGTTGCCAGGTGACAGATCCCAGGCATCCGCGGCGGGTGCCGTCACCACTCTCCTCCGCGCAGGTGGTTGCCCGGCACCAGGCGGACCGGACTCGCGTCGGTCAGCGGTGCGGACATGTCCATGCCCAGAATTCGGTGCCACAGCAGGTGGAGAGCATGAGCCCGGGCGATCGCCGGGTAGCTGCACTGCTCGACCAGCTCGCCGAACGCGAAAGGCCCCGACCCGGCGGCCCGAAGCAGCTGCTCCTGGAGGCCGAGTTGATCGGATAACTCCCGTCGGCCCGCCGACAGAGCATCGACGATCCTCACCACGTGCTTGCGCCAGCCAGTCACCACGCTGTAGTTCCATCCCACCGTCAGGGCGGCCTCGGCCGACGCCGCGAACTTCACCTCGTCCTCCAGCCGGATGCGTCCGGCCGGCCGGACATCCAGCAACCACGGTCCCGAGCCGGTCAACAGCAGGAAGTCCGGGGTGTGCTCGACCCTCCCGCCGTCCGCAGTGTGGAATTGCAGGCGAAAGGGCTGGGCCAGCGCCTCTTGCAGATCGCCAGCGAAGTCGGCCATCAGGAGCAGCAGCTCCTCCTCGAAGCTCTCGAAGCCGTGGTGCCGGTCGGTGCTGACCAGGTACTCCAGGCCTGGCCTGTGCCACTGGCCCGTCCGCCACGTGAAGCGGCGCACCGGCCGACTGCGGGCCGCCTCGACCTCGGCGAGATTCCGTACCGAGCAGGTGACCGGGGTACGGCCGAAGCGCCATGTCGCAGTCCACCGGTCGCTCCAGCCAGCCGCAAGCTTGAGCGTCTTCCTGTAGGCGTCAAACCCCGTGTGGAGGCGGGCAAGGTCGCCCAGGAAGCAGGCATCGGACCACAAGCCAGTCCATGCAGCCGGCCCCGCTGGAGACCCGCCAGATAACGCCGAAGCCACGCCCCATCGCCTCCATGGTGACCTGAACACGTCGGGACGAACCTACGACGAAGATCCTTTCCCAGGGGCGCGTTTCGAGAAAACGGTGCACGCGAGGTCGATCGTGCTGGAGCGCCGCCCCGTACATATGTGACAACAAGACCCGTCAGTGCAGTCGCAGCTGTGCCGAGTGAAACTGACACCTTCCCAGGCCAGCGGGGTCTACCGGTGACATCTACAGCAGTCAGTCGCAGCTGCACATCGACCAGGCCCGACTCCCTTGGCTGGTCAACATCTACGCCCTCTGCTTCGGCGGCTTCCTGCTGCTCGGCGGACGGCTGGCCGACCACTACGGGCACCGGCGCGTCCTGCTCGCCGGCACCGCCGCCTTCGCCCTCGCCTCCCTCGGCGGCGGGCTCGCCCAGGACCAGGCGCAGCTGATTGCCGCCCGCGCCGTCCAGGGCGTCGGCGCCGCCGTGATGGCGCCCGCCGCGCTCGCCGTCCTCACCCTCACCCAGCGCGAAGGCCGCGAACGCACCCGCGCCCTCGGCGTCTACGCCGCCGTCTCGGCGGTCGGCGGCGGCGCGGGCGTGCTGGTCGGCGGGCTGCTCACCGAGTACGCGGGCTGGCGCTGGGTGATGTGGGTCAACCTGCCGATGGCCGTCGCCGCACTGCTGCTCGCCGCGGGCAGCGTCCCCGGCGGGACGGTCGGCGGTCGGCGCGGCCGGCTCGACCTGGTCGGCGCCGTGCTCGCCACCGCTGGCGTCGGCCTGCTCATCCTCGGCGTCGAGCGCACCGAACAGGTCGGCTGGGGTTCCGCCGCCACCGCCGGGACGCTGGCGGCCGCCGGGCTGCTGCTCACCGGCTTCGTGCTCTGGGTCCGGTACGGGCCGATGGCGGACCCGCTGATCCGGCTCGGCCTGCTGCGCCGGCGGGGTGTGCTCGGCGCCAACCTGTTCATGGCCCTGCTGGTCGGCGGGCAGTTCGGCGCCTTCTACTTCTCGACGATGCACCTGCAGACGGTCCTCGGCTTCAACGCCGCCCAGGCCGGCCTCGGCTTCCTGCCGCTCACCCTGTGCGTGGTGGTCGGCATCCAGGCCTCCAGCCGCCTGATGCGCCGCGGCGTCCCCGTCCGGCTGCTGCTGGTGCCCGCCGGCCTGATCGGCGCGGCCGGCTTCGCCTGGTGGGCCGCCCTCGGCCCGGCCGGCAGCTACCTCGGCGACGTCCTCGGCCCGTCCATGGTGGCCGGCCTCGGCATCGGCTTCTCCTTCGTCCCGCTCACCGCCGCCGCCACCGGCGGCCTCCCGCCCCAGGAGGCGGGCGCGGCCTCCGCGCTCCTCAACTCCGCCCGCCAGATAGGCGGCGCCATCGGCCTCGCCGTCCTGGTCGCCGCCGCGACCGCCCGCACCGACCACCGCCTCGCCGCCGGAGCCAGCCCGGCCGTGGCCGCCACCCAGGGCTACGGCCTCGGCTACCTCCTGGCCGCCGCCTTCCTCCTCGCGGCCTCCCTCGCCGCCGCCACCGTCCTCCCGGGCCGCCGCCCCGCGCCCGCTGCGGAGCCCGGCCTCGAACGTGAGCGGACGGCGGAGGGTGCCCGGGCCGCGCGCTGACCGGGGCGCCGGGCCGGGAACGGCCGCAGCCCTGCCCGCGCGTGGTGCGGGCAGGGCTGCGGAAATCCGGCAGCTGCTCGGCGTCCCGGGGCGGGCGGCCGCCGCCGTGGTGGGGTGGCGGGGCGTCCCGGCTCGGGCGGCCGTGCAGCCGCTGGTCGGTGGGGGCGGTCGGTCGGGACCGCCCGGGGTCACCCCTTGAGGGTGATGAGGTGGACGGCGGGGGCCGAGACCACCTGGACGGTGTCGGTGCCGGGGACGCGCAGCTTGGCGAAGCCGCCCTGGAGGGCGACCAGGGCGCTGGGGACGTAGGAGATCGCCTCGCCGTCCGCGTTCAGCACCGTGTAGCCGGTGTTGAGTTCGACGGCGGCTTCGGTCCAGTCCTCGCTCATGCGTCCCCCCGGGTGTGCGGCTGTCCTGCTGGCCTGCGAAACGGTACCGATCGGTTCCGACTGGGAGGACGGTACCGATCGGTGCCGTTTGGCGTCAAGGGCGGCTAGGATCGTCTGCATGGCAGTCAACGCACGGGCGCGCCTGCTGAGCACGGCCGAAGCCCTCTTCTACGCCTACGGGATCCACGCGGTCGGGGTGGAGCGCATCCTCTCCGAGTCCGGTGTGGGCCGGGCGTCCTTCTACCGGCACTTCGCCGGGAAGGAGGCGCTGGTGACCGCGGTCCTGGAGGGCCGCGACGCGCGGTGGCGCGCCTGGTTGTCCGAGCGGGTCGCCGCGCACGGCGGCCACCCGCTGAACATCTTCGACGCGCTCGCCGAACGGTTCTCCGCACCCGACTACCGCGGCTGCGTCGCGATCACCACCATGACCGAGATCGCGGACCGGTCCAGCCCGGCCCGCCAGATGGCGGCGCTGCACAAGACCCGCGTCGTCGAGCTGGTCGAGCAGCTGCTGCGGGACGCGGACGTCCCCGAACCCGCCGCCCGCGCCAAGCAGTTCGCCCTGCTGATGGACGGCGCCATCGTCACCGCCCTGCGCGAGGGCACTCCGGACGCCGCCTGGCGGGCCCGCGGCATCGCGGAGTCCCTGCTGGCCGCCTGAACCGGCGGAGAGCCTCAGCGGCACAGCCGTGCGACCAGCTCCAGCTCGTGCGCCAGGAGCCCCACGTCGCGCGGGCCGGCGTGCGGCGCGGTGAGCGACCGCACGCGGAAGCGGTTGTCGGGTGCGGCCTCGTCCGCCTCGCGGATCATGAGGTCCTGGAGCGCCGGCGGGATGGTGCGGTCCTGCGTGTAGCGCACGAACGTGCGCGGCACCCGGCCCCACGTCGCGGGCAGCCCGCGGGCGTCCTCGCTCGCGCCGACCGCCGCCGACTCGTCCGGCTCCAGGATGTTCATCAGCGCCCGGACCTCGGCGTCCGACCGGTCGGCGGCGATCGCCTCCTTGACGACCGCGAGGAACGCCGGGTCGCCCGAGCGCCAGTTGACCCGGCTGATGCCCAGCTCCGGGGGCGTGTGGACGGCGGGGAGCCTGGTCATGTAGCTGGTGGCCGCCTCGGGGGTCGTCATCAGCCGCAGCACCGAGGGGTGCTTCGTCGGGCAGAACGCGGAGGCGTACACCAGGTGCGCGAGCAGCTCGGGCACCCGGTTGGCGACCGCGTTGAGGGTCACCCCGCCGAGGCTTCCGCCGACCAGCACCACCGGGCCGTTGCGCCGCGCCTGCCGCACCACGCCGATCACGTGGTCGGCGAAGTCGCCCAGCGTCACCTCGGATATCGGGGACGGCTCGGTGCGCAGCCGCTCCAGGTCCTGCGGGCACTGGTAGGACTCGGGGACGTACGCGCCGAGCCCGTGCCCGGGCAGGTCGACCGCGATCGCGCGGTGGCCGCGCAGCCCCAGCTCGCGCAGCAGGGGCTGCCAGTAGAAGGAGTTGCTCCCCGAACCGTGGACGAGGACGAAGGTGGGCGCGCCGCTCCCGCGTCCGTCCGCGTGTGCGGCGGAGGCGGCCACGCCCAGCGAGGCGACCGCCCCCGCCCCGGCCACCACCGCCTTCAACGCACCGCGCCGCGACGTTCCGCCGGCCTTCGCGTCGTCCCTGCGGGCACCGCGCTGCTCCTCGGCCATGGACGGCCACCTCCGTGGGTGTCGAGTGAAGCTCTTCGCGTACGGGGTTCGCACGGGAAGGAACCTACGCCTCTTAACTGACCCACCGTCACGAGGGGGTGGCCGGGGCCGGATCCGGCAGCGGAGAGCGCGCCCCCTTGGAGGGTTTCCGCGATGCGGCCCCTCGCCCGGTAGCGTTGCGTGGAGATGGCATGTACGCTGCGTGTCGCTGGTTGAACAGCATGCGGGCCCGGTCGCCGCTCCGTGGGGGGAGTCGCGTCCAGGCCCGGCGCCAGCCAGGGGTCCGGTTGTGCTTCGTGGGGGAGCCACAGCCGGACCCTTCAGCAGCGCTGTCGACGGTATGCCCCGCCGGGCGGGGCTCCAGTCGTGACAACCGTCCAGCAGCGCGCCGGTTCCGGACGCGTTCGTCCAATGTCCTTCCCCCGCGGCCCCGCGGTGGGGCGGGGAGTGGTGAACGGGGACGGGAGCCCGGTGCATAGGGTGGGGGTGACGGTTCCGGCGCGTACCAGTGGAGAATCCGATGAGTTTGACCCCTGCTCCTGACGGCCTGCTCCCGGTCGGGGTGATCGGTCTCGGCGACATCGCGCAGAAGGCGTACCTGCCGGTGTTCGGCGCGCTGCCGGGCCTCGACCTGCGGCTGATGACGCGGGACGCGGCGAAGCTCGACCGGATCGGCGAGGCGTACCGGGTCGGCCCGGAGCGCCGGTTCACCGATCTGGGGGAGCTGATCGGCAGCGGGATCCGGGCGGCCTTCGTGCACGCCGCCACCGGCCAGCACGTGCCGATCGTCGAGCGGCTGCTCTCCGCCGGGGTGGACGTCTACGTCGACAAGCCGCTCGACTACACCGTGGACGGCGCCCGCCGGCTGGTGGACCTGGCCGACCGGACGGGCCGTTCGCTGATGGTGGGCTTCAACCGGCGGCACGCGCCCGGCTACGCGCAGGCCCTGGAGCGGCCGCGCGACCTGATCGTGCTGCAGAAGAACCGCGAGGGCCTGCCGGAGGCGGCCCGCTCGCTGGTCTTCGACGACTTCATCCACGTCGTCGACACCCTGCGCTTCCTCGTCCCCGGCGAGATCGAGCACGTCGACGTCCGCTCCCGGGTGCGGGACGGCCTGGTGGAGCACGTGGTGCTGACCCTGGCCGGCGAGGGCTTCACCGCGCTGGGCGTCATGAACCGGGTCTCCGGTTCGACGGAGGAGGTGCTGGAGGTCTCCGGCGGCGAGTCCAAGCGCGAGGTGCGCAACCTGGCCGAGGTGATCGACCACCGGGGCCAGCCGACCGTGCGCCGGCGCGGGGACTGGGTGTCGGTCGCCCGGCAGCGCGGGATCGAGCAGTGCGTGCTCGGGTTCCTGGGCGCCGTCCGCGACGGGAAGACCGTCGACGCGCACGACGCGCTGCGCACCCACGAGCTGTGCGAGCTGATCGTGGAGCGGATCGAGGGGAACTGAGCGCGGGGCGGGCCGGGAAGGCTGGGAGGTTCCTGGGCGGTTCGGGGAAATCCTGGGAGCAGCCTGGGAGTTGACGAAACGTCATGGCACCTGCCGGGAACCGGGAGTTCACCGACGGGGTCTTGTCGGGGCATTTTCTACGCGCGTATCTTGAGGGCTCGGCGGGGGTCGGCAGACGTCTCCCGTCCTTCTCTACGCGAGTAGCGCGCGCTCGGCGCGCGCCGCCTGTCGACGTAGCCCGTAGCCGAATCAGGAGCCATGCCCCGGTGACCACCGCTGCCGCACCCCGCCCCCGCAGAGCCGCCCTGCTGCGCGCCGCCGTCCTCCCGGCCGCCCTCGCCGCCTCCCTGGTGCTCGTCCCGCTGCCGGCCGCGTACGCCGCCGGCCCCGCGGCCGCCGTGCCGCCCGCGCCGACCGAGGCCGGCCCGCTGCGCATCCACGACATCCAGGGCACCACCCGGACGTCCCCGCAGGCCGGCAAGCCCGTCACCGGTGTGCCCGGCACCGTCACCGGCGTCCGCGCGTACGGCAGCGCCAAGGGCTTCTGGATGCAGGACCCGAACCCGGACGCCGACCCGGCGACCAGCGAGGGCATCTTCGTCTACACCGGCGCCGCCCCCACCGTGCGGGTCGGCGACTCGGTGCTGGTCAGCGGCAAGGTCACCGAGTACTACCCGAACTACGGCGGCGGCTCCCAGTCCGTCACCGAACTCACCGGCCCCGCCGTCACGGTGCTCTCCTCCGGCAACCCGCTGCCCGCCCCCGTGGTCGTGGACACCCGGAACATCCCCGGCACCTACACCCCGCCCGCCGGCCCGGACGGCACCATCGACCAGGTGCGGCTGAACCCGGAGAAGTACGCCCTGGACTTCTACGAGTCGCTGGAGGGCATGCTCGTCCAGGTCCGGGACGCCCGCGTCGTCCAGGCGACCGACAAGTACAACGAGCTGTGGGTCGCCGCCGACCGGCAGGACCAGCGCAGCAAGCGCGGCGGCGTGCTGTACGAGTCGTACCGCGAGCCCAACGTCGGCCGCCTGATGGTGCAGCAGCAGGCCCCGGCCTCGCAGCAGCCCTTCCCGGTGGCCAACGTCGGCGACGAGCTGACCGGCGCCACCACCGGCCCGCTGGACTACAACCAGTTCGGCGGCTACACCCTCGTCGCCGGCAGCGTCGGCGCGCTGCGCGACAACCACCTCCAGCGCGAGGTCACCGCCCAGGCGACCGACCGCGAACTCACCGTCGCCACCTACAACGTGGAGAACCTGGCCGCCACCAACCCGGACGCCAAGTTCGCCGCGCTGGCCCAGGGCGTCGTCACCAACCTGCGCTCGCCCGACATCGTCGCCCTGGAGGAGATCCAGGACGACAACGGCAGCAAGAACGACGGCACCGTCGGCGCGAGCCGGACCATCGCCCGGTTCGTCGACGCCGTCAAGGCCGCCGGCGGCCCCGCGTACGAGTGGCGCTCGATCGACCCGCAGGACGGCAAGGACGGCGGCGAGCCCGGCGGCAACATCCGGCAGGTCTTCCTGTTCAACCCGCAGCGCGTCTCCTTCACCGACATCCCCGGCGGCACCGCCACCACCGCGGTCGCCGTCACGGGCACCGGCGCCGCCACCGCGCTGACCGCCTCGCCCGGCCGGATCGAGCCGACCGACGAGGCCTGGACCGACAGCCGCAAGCCGCTGGTCGGCCAGTTCACCTTCCGCGGCCGGACGGTCTTCGTGATCGCCAACCACTTCAACAGCAAGGGCGGCGACCAGGGCATCGACAGCCGCTTCCAGGCCCCGACCCGCAGCTCCGAGGTGCAGCGGATCAAGCAGGCCACCGTCGAGCAGGCCTTCGTCGGCAAGCTGCTCGCCGCCGACCAGGAGGCCCGGATCGTCGCGGTCGGCGACTACAACGACTACCAGTTCTCGCCCGCCCTCGCCGCGCTCACCAAGGGCGGCGTGCTGCGCGACCTGGTGAACGAGCTGCCGGAGACCGAGCAGTACTCGTACGTCTACCAGGGCAACTCGCAGGTGCTGGACCACATCCTGGTGAGCCCCGAGCTCGGCTACGCCAAGTACGACGTGGTGCACATCAACGCCGAGTTCGCCCAGCAGGCCAGCGACCACGACCCTCAGGTGGTCCGCCTGAAGCCCTGACCCGACCTGCGGATATGCTGCTCCCGCCGCCGGTGGCCGCCGGCGGCGGGAGCGATACGGGGGCGGGAACATGCGGTACCGGATCGAGCGGATCGGCGCTGAGGACTGGCAGCGGCTGCGGGACGTCCGGCTGGCCCAGCTCCTTGACACGCCGATGGCGTTCGTCGAGACCCACGCGACCGCGCTCGGGCACCCCGAGGAGGAGTGGCGCACCCGGGCCGCCGAGGTGAACGGGCCCGGCCGGGTCGGTCTGGTGGCGGTGGACGGCGAGGGCGGCGACGAGTGGGTCGGCACGATGCTCACGCTCCCGCACCCCGAGGAGCCCACGAGCACGGTGCTGATCGGCGTCTGGGTGGCCCCGGAGCACCGCGGCCGCGAGCTCGGCGTGACGGACCTGCTGTTCGACGCCGTCGTCGAGTGGGCCCGGGCCGAGGGCAAGAAGACGATGGTGCTCCGGGTGCACGAGGCCAACGACCGCGCCGCCGCGTTCTACCGGCGGCGCGGCTTCACCTTCACCGGACATGCGGCGCCGTTCGTGCTGGACCCGACGACGAGCACGCTGCGGATGGTTCTTCCGCTGGACTGACGCACCCGGGGCGCCTCAGCCGACGTAGGCGGCCAGGTGCTCCCCGGTCAGCGTCGAGCGCGCCGCGACCAGCTCGGCCGGCGTGCCCTCGAAGACCACCCGGCCGCCGTCGTGCCCGGCGCCCGGCCCCAGGTCGATGATCCAGTCCGCGTGCGCCATCACCGCCAGGTGGTGCTCGATCACGATCACCGACTTGCCGGAGTCCACCAGCCGGTCCAGCAGGCCGAGCAGCTGCTCGACGTCGGCCAGGTGCAGGCCGGTGGTCGGCTCGTCCAGCACGTACACCCCGCCCTTGTCCGCCATGTGGGTGGCCAGCTTCAGCCGCTGCCGCTCCCCGCCGGACAGCGTGGTGAGCGGCTGCCCGAGGCTCAGGTAGCCGAGGCCGACGTCGGCGAGCCGCCGGAGGATCCGGTGCGCGGCCGGCAGGTGGGCCTCGCCGGCGCCGAAGAACTCCTCGGCCTCGGCCACCGGCATCGCCAGCACCTCGCTGATGTCCCGCCCGCCGAGCCGGTACTCCAGCACCGAGTCCTGGTAGCGGCGGCCCTCGCAGTCCTCGCAGGTGGTGGCCACGCCGGCCATCATCGCCAGGTCGGTGTAGACCACGCCCGCGCCGTTGCACGTCGGGCAGGCGCCCTCGGAGTTGGCGCTGAACAGGGCGGGCTTCACGCCGTTGGCCTTGGCGAAGGCCTTGCGGATCGGGTCGAGCAGGCCGGTGTAGGTGGCCGGGTTGCTGCGCCGGGAGCCCTTGATCGGGCTCTGGTCGACGGAGACCACGCCCTCGTCCGCAGGGATCGAGCCGTGGATCAGCGAGCTCTTCCCGGAGCCCGCCACGCCCGTGACCACGGTCAGCACCCCGAGCGGCACGTCCACGTCCACGTCCCGCAGGTTGTGCGCGTTCGCGCCGCGGATCGCCAGCGCGCCGGTCGGCTTGCGCACGCTCGCGCGCAGCGCCGTCCGGTCGGCCAGGTGGCGGCCGGTGACGGTGCCGCTGGCGCGCAGCCCGTCCACCGTGCCCTCGAAGCACACCGCGCCGCCCGCCGTGCCGGCGCCTGGGCCGAGGTCGACCACGTGGTCGGCGATCGCGATGGTCTGCGGCTTGTGCTCGACCACCAGCACGGTGTTGCCCTTGTCGCGCAGGCGCAGCAGCAGGTCGTTCATCCGGCTGATGTCGTGCGGGTGCAGGCCGGTGGTCGGCTCGTCGAAGACGTACGTGGTGTCGGTGAGCGAGGAGCCGAGGTGGCGGATCATCTTGACGCGCTGCGCCTCGCCGCCGGACAGGGTGCCGGAGGGGCGGTCGAGCGAGAGGTAGCCGAGGCCGATCTCGACGAAGGAGTCGAGGGTGTGCCGCAGGGTGGCGAGCAGCGGCGCCACCGAGGGCTCGTCCAACTCCCGTACCCAGGCGGCCAGATCGCTGATCTGCAGGGCGCAGGCGTCGGCGATGCTGATTCCGGCGATCTTCGACGAGCGGGCGGCCGCGCTGAGCCGGGTGCCCTCGCAGTCGGGGCAGGCGGTGAAGGTGACGGCGCGCTCGACGAAGGCCCGGATGTGAGGCTGGAGGGCGTCCTTGTCCTTGGCCAGCATGGACTTCTGGAGCTTGGGGATCAGGCCCTCGTAGGTGAGGTTGACGTTGTTGATCCGGACCTTCGTCGGCTCGCGGTACAGGAAGTCCTGCAGCTCCTTCTTCGTGTACCTGCGGATCGGCTTGTCCGGGTCGAGGAAGCCCGAGTTGGCGTACACGCCGACCGTCCACCAGCTGTCCGTCTTCCAGCCGGGGATGGTGATCGCGCCCTCGTTGAGGGACTTGCTGTCGTCGAACAGCTGGGCCAGGTCGATGTCGGAGACGGTGCCGCGGCCCTCGCAGCGCGGGCACATGCCGCCGGTGATGCTGAAGCTGCGCCGCTCCTTGACGGTCTTGCCGCCGCGCTCGACGGTGACGGCGCCGGCGCCGCTGATCGAGGGGACGTTGAAGGAGAAGGCCTTGGGGGAGCCGATGTGCGGGGTGCCGAGGCGGCTGAACAGGATGCGCAGCATCGCGTTGGCGTCGGTGGCGGTGCCGACGGTGGAGCGCGGGTCGGCGCCCATCCGCTGCTGGTCGACGATGATCGCGGTGGTCAGGCCCTCCAGGACGTCCACCTCGGGGCGGGCCAGGGCGGGCATGAAGCCCTGGACGAAGGCGCTGTAGGTCTCGTTGATCAGCCGCTGGGACTCGGCGGCGATGGTGTCGAAGACCAGCGAGCTCTTGCCCGAGCCGGAGACGCCGGTGAAGACCGTGAGCCGGCGCTTGGGGAGGTCGACGTCGACGTCCTTCAGGTTGTTCTCGCGGGCGCCGTGCACCCGGATCAGGTCGTGGCTGTCGGCGACGTGCGGGTCGGCCATCGGTGTCTTCGCTCCCTGGCTGTCGGGCGGGCTCGGCGGTGCTGGGCGGTGCTCGGCGGTGCTGGGCGGTGCTGGGCGGTGCTCGGCGGTGTTCTGCGGTGCTCTGCTGGCTGTGCGGGGGGCGGGCCCGCCCCGGGGGTGTCCCGGGGCGGGCCCGGCGGGTCAGCGCACCTCGTTGAAGCGGACCATGTTGCCCGCCGGGTCGCGGAAGGCGCAGTCGCGGACGCCGTACGGCTGCTGGGTCGGCTCCTGGACGAGCTCGGCGCCGCCGGACTTCAGCCGGTCGAACACGCCGTCCAGGTCGGCGGTGGCGAGCACCACGCGGGCGTACGTCCCCTTGGCCATCATCTCGGTGATCGTACGCCGTTCCTCCTCGGTGATGCCCGGGTCGGCGAACGGCGGCTCCAGTACCAGCGAGACGTCGGGCTGCCCGGCGGGGCCGAGGGTGATCCAGCGCATCGGGCCGCCGCCGACGTCCTGGCGGACCTCGAAGCCGAGCAGGTCGCGGTAGAAGGCGAGCGAGGCCTCGGGGTCGGTGTGCGGGAGGAAGGTCCAGTGGATGGTGATCTCGTTCATGACTGCCACGCTAGGCCCGCCCCCCGCGCGGGCGCTTCTCGAAAACTGATCGGTTCGGTCGGCGTCGGCGTCGGCCCCCGGCGCTCAGGCCCGGCAGCGCAGCATCTCCAGCGGCGGGTGCGCCAGCAGGTCCGCCCAGAAGCCCTCGCCGTAGGCGCGCAGGCCCTCCTCGGACACCCGCAGCGGGACCCACTCCAGGGCGCGGAACCCGGCCGCCCGCAAGGACGCCTCGTAGACCTCGCGGCGCGGCGCCGCGCCGACGATGGTGATCGGCCGCGGGTCGAGGAGGGCGGTGACCCGCACCCGCGGACCGGTCTCGCTCTCCTCGCCGGTCGGCTCGCAGCGGAAGCCGTACGCCTCCAGGGACGGACAGTCGAAGCCGTAGTCGGGCTTCTGGGCGAGCACGAAGAACTCCCCGCCCGGCACCAGGCTCCGGTGGATGTTGCGGCACATCCGCTCCATCGCGGCGACGTCCTCGGCGTAGTTCAGGCACTGCACCGCCAGCGCGAGGTCGAACTGCCGGCCGAGCGGCCGCAGTTCGGCCACGTCGCCGACCTCGTAGGAGATCCCCAGCGGTTCCTGCCGCTCGATGTTCCGTGCGGCGGCGACCATCTCGCCGGAGATGTCGACACCCAGCACCTCGGTGGCGCCGCGCCGCTTGAACTCCCGGCTGTAGAAGCCCGTTCCGCACGCCAGGTCCAGGACGGACCTGCCGCGCACGTCCCCGACCAGGCCGAGGAAGCTCGGCACCTCCCCGTACCGCGTCAGCGGCAGGGCCTTGAAGCCCTCGAACGCCTCGCCGATCCCGTCGTACTGCTGCACCGCCATGGCGACGACCTCCCCACGCCTGTGGCCACGCCGCCCGGATGCGCCGCGGCCTCCACCGGGGAGTCTTCCGCAGCCTGACGGACCGTCGTACTGGCGGAAGCCACAAGCGGGGTGAGGGCGTTCGGGCCGACGCCGGGGGGATCAGACGGCGGGCAGGGCCTGCCAGTCCTCCCAGGTGATGTCGCGCCCCAGGCAACGCGGCTTCTGGAACGGCCAGTCGGCGGCGATCCACTGCGGCACGAGCGCGTCCAGCGCCCGCTCCACCTCGCTGCCGACGAGCTCGGCCACCACCCACCAGGACACCTCGGCGTCCGCGCCGGCCCGCTCCGGCGGGTCGATGTAGACGCAGCCGCGGATCGCCGTCTCCGCGCGGTCGAGCAGGACGTAGTTGAAGGACTGGTGGGCGGCGATCTCCTGCTCGTGCCGCAGCAGGTCGGCCCGGTTCGCCTCGTACGTGATCGTCTCCGCGGGCCAGCCCCAGGCCGGGCCGAAGATGCTCCACAGGTGCTCGCGCGAGCCCATCACGGCCGGGTAGTCGAGCGGCGCGTCGGCCTCGCGGATCGGCCGCAGGTGGTGGGCGCCGTCCGGCAGCGGGACGCGGAGGGGGTGGACGAAGTCAGCGGGCAGCCAGGTCATGGCGCCGAGGCTAGCGGCGGCCGGGCCGTGGGCGCACGGAATTATCGGCCGGGGGCCCGGACGGCGCCCGCTACCAGACCCACGTCCCCGTGCCGCCGTCCGTCAGCCGTGCCGCCTCGGGGCCGGGCCGCGAGGCCTCGTCCAGCGGGACGGTGAAGCGGTGCTCGCCGAGGTCCAGGACCAGGAACCGGCCCGGCGCCAGCTCGCAGGCGTCGACGACCTCGCCGACGTAGCAGCGCAGCAGCTCCACCGACCCGGGCGAGGGGAACCGCCACCCCCGGCAGCCGTACCGCCCGAAGGGGGCGCTCGACGCCCGCAGCACGGGCCCGTCGAAGTGCAGCTCGACGTGGTCGCGCCTGCAGCGCACCGCGCTCACCGCCCGGCCTAGCAGCAGCCGGAGCGGGTCCTTCGTGTCGTCGACCGTCGTCACGCGCCCATGATCCCGGACGCCGCGCGGCGCCGGGCAGGCAGGGGTGTGGGTGGGATGGAGAAACAAGCAGGCATGATTGCTTTTTTCTTCGAGCGGTGCCAGGCTGCTGCGCGACGGCGCGCGTTCCGGCGGGCCGCCAACTCTCGGGCAGGGGAGGCGCATTGGAGCGCGAACGGGCGGGCTTGCGGATCGGCAACGCCTCGGGCTTCTACGGGGACCGGTTCGCGGCGGTGCGGGAGATGCTCACCGGCGGCCCGCTGGACGTGCTCACCGGGGACTACCTGGCCGAGCTGACCATGCTCATCCTGGCCCGGGACCGGCTGAAGGACCCGTCGCTCGGGTACGCCCGGACCTTCCTGCGCCAGATGGAGGAGTGCCTGGGCCTGGCGCACGAGCGCGGGGTGCGGATCGTGGTGAACGCCGGCGGCCTCAACCCGGCCCGACTCGCCGACGAACTGCGGCAGTTGGCCGACCGGCTGGGCATCGGGGCGGCCGTGGCGCACGTCGAGGGCGACGACCTGCTCCCGCGCCGCGCCGAACTCGGGCTGCCCGAGGGCCTGCTGGCCGCCAACGCCTACCTCGGCGCGTTCGGCATCGCCGCCTGCCTGGACGGCGGCGCCGACGTGGTCGTCACCGGGCGGGTCACCGACGCCGCGCTGGTCGCCGGCCCCGGGATCGCCCGCTTCGGCTGGACGCCCGCCGACCTCGACGCCCTGGCCGGGGCGGTCGTCGCCGGGCACGTCCTGGAGTGCGGGGCCCAGGCCACCGGCGGCAACTACGCCTTCTTCCGCGAGCACGACGTCACCCGCCCCGGCTTCCCGATCGCCGAGCTGCACCCGGACGGCTCCAGCGTGATCACCAAGCACCCGGGCACCGGCGGGGCCGTCACCACCGGCACCGTCACCGCCCAACTCCTGTACGAGACCGGCGGAGCGCACTACCTCGGCCCGGACGTCACCGCCCGGCTGGACACCGTGCGGCTCACCCCGGACGGCCCGGACCGGGTGCGGATCGACGGCGTGCGCGGCGAGGCCCCGCCCGCCACCCTCAAGGTCGGGCTCAACCGGCTCGGCGGCCACCGCAACGAGGTCGCCTTCGTCCTCACCGGCCTGGACATCGAGGCCAAGGCCGCCCTGGTGCGGCGGCAGTTCGAGGCCGCCCTGCCGCCCGGGGCCCGCCCGGCCGAGCTGCGCTGGACGCTCGCCCGCACCGACCACCCGGACGCCGACACCGAGGAAGCCGCCTCGGCGTACCTGCGGCTCACCGCCCGGGACCGGGACCCGGCCAAGGTCGGCCGCGAACTCGGCAAGGCCGCCGTCGAGTCGGGCCTGGCCGGTTACCCGGGCTTCCACCTCACCGCCCCGCCCGGCCCGGGGGCGCCGTACGGGGTGTTCACCGCCGCGTACGTCGACGCGAAGGCCGTCGAGCACACCGCCGTCCTGCCGGACGGGCGCCGGATCGTCGTCCCGCCGGCGCCGGTCACCTCCGAACCCGCCCACGGGGAACAGCGGTTGCCCGAGCTGTTGCCCGAGCCGCTGCCCGCCGGGCCGACCCGCCGCGCCCCGCTCGGCCTGGTCGTCGGCGCCCGCAGCGGCGACAAGGGCGGCGACGCCAATCTCGGCGTGTGGGCCCGCGGCGAGGACGGCTGGCGCTGGCTCGCGCACACCCTCACCGTCCAGCGGCTGCGCGAACTCCTCCCCGAGACCGCCGAGTTGCCCGTCGTCCGGCACCTGCTGCCGAACCTGCGCGCGGTCAACTTCACCGTCACCGGGCTGCTCGGCGAGGGCGTCGCGGCGCAGCACCGCTTCGACCCGCAGGCCAAGGCGCTCGGGGAGTGGCTGCGCTCCCGCCATCTCGACATCCCTACCCGTCTGCTCGACAGTCCGGAGGCCACGCAGTGACCGTCCTGCCCACCCGCCTCGACCCGGCCGGGCCCGAGTACGCCGAGCACCGCGCCGCGATGCTCGGCAAGCTCGCCGAGTTGGACGACGAGCACGCCAAGGCGCTGGCCGGCGGCGGGCCCTCGTACGTGGAGCGCCACCGGGGGCGCGGCAAGCTGCTGGCCCGGGAGCGGATCGAGCTGCTGCTCGACCAGGACGCGCCGTTCCTGGAGCTGTCCCCGCTGGCCGCCTGGGGCAGCGAGTACCCGGTCGGCGCGGCCCTGGTCACCGGCATCGGGGTGGTCGAGGGCGTCGAGTGCGTGATCACCGCCAACGACCCGACCGTGCGCGGCGGCGCCAGCAACCCGTGGACGCTGCGCAAGGCGCTGCGCGCCAACGAGGTCGCGCTGGCGAACCGGCTCCCGCTGATCAACCTGGTCGAGTCCGGCGGCGCCGACCTGCCGAGCCAGAAGGAGATCTTCATCCCCGGCGGCGCGCTGTTCCGCGACCTCACCCGGCTGTCCGCCGCCCGCATCCCGACCGTGGCCGTGGTGTTCGGCAACTCGACGGCCGGCGGCGCCTACGTGCCCGGCATGTCGGACCACACCGTGCTGGTCAAGGAGCGCGCCAAGGTGTTCCTCGGCGGCCCGCCGCTGGTCAGGATGGCCACCGGTGAGGAGGCCGACGACGAGTCGCTGGGCGGCGCCGAGATGCACGCCCGCACCTCGGGCCTGGCGGACCACTTCGCCGTCGACGAGGCGGACGCGCTGCGGATCGCCCGCCGGATCGTCGCCCGGCTCGACCACCGCAAGCCCGGCCCGCACCCGGACCGGCTCGCCGCGCCGCCGAAGTACGCCGAGGAGGAGCTGCTGGGCATCGTCCCCGGCGACCTCAAGGTGCCCTTCGACCCGCGCGAGGTGATCGCCCGGATCGTCGACGGCTCCGACTTCGACGAGTTCAAGCCGCGCTACGGCGCCAGCCTGGCCACCGGCTGGGCGCGCCTGCACGGCTACCCGGTCGGCATCCTGGCGAACGCGCAGGGGGTGCTGTTCAGCGCGGAGTCCCAGAAGGCCGCCCAGTTCATCCAGCTGGCCAACCAGCGGGACACCCCGCTGCTGTTCCTGCACAACACCACCGGCTACATGGTCGGCAAGGACTACGAGCAGGGCGGCATCATCAAGCACGGCGCGATGATGATCAACGCCGTCGCCAACTCCCGGGTGCCGCACCTGTCGGTGCTGATGGGCGCCTCGTACGGGGCCGGCCACTACGGCATGTGCGGGCGGGCGTACGAGCCGCGCTTCCTGTTCTCCTGGCCGAGCGCCAAGTCCGCCGTGATGGGCCCGCAGCAGCTCGCCGGGGTGCTCTCGATCGTGGCCCGCCAGTCGGCGGCGGCCAAGGGCCGGCCGTACGACGAGGACGCCGACGCGGCGATCCGGGCGATGGTCGAGCAGCAGATCGAGGCCGAGTCGCTGCCGGTGTTCCTGTCCGGCCGGCTCTACGACGACGGCGTGATCGACCCGCGCGACACCCGAACGGTGCTCGGCCTGTGCCTGTCCGCGATCCACAACGCGCCGGTCGAGGGCGCGCGCGGCTACGGCGTCTTCCGGATGTGAGGGACCACCACATGATCACTAACCTGCTGGTCGCCAACCGGGGCGAGATCGCCCGCCGGGTCTTCCGGACCTGCCGCGACCTCGGCATCGCCACCACCGCCGTGCACTCGGACCCGGACGCCGCCGCCCCGCACGTGCGCGAGGCCGACGCCGCCGTCCGGCTGCCCGGCGCCGCGCCCGCCGACACCTACCTGCGGGCCGACCTGATCGTCGCCGCCGCGCTCGCCGCCGGGGCCGACGCCGTCCACCCGGGGTACGGATTCCTGTCCGAGAGCGCCGAGTTCGCCCGCGCCGTGCTGGACGCGGGCCTCACCTGGGTCGGCCCGCCGCCGGAGGCGATCGCCGCGATGGGTTCCAAGACCGCCGCCAAGCGCCTGATGGCCGAGGCCGGGGTGCCCGTCCTCGGCGCGCTGACCGAGCCGACCGAGGCCGACCTGCCGCTGCTGGTCAAGGCGGCGGCGGGCGGCGGCGGGCGCGGCATGCGGGTCGTGCGCACCCTCGCCGAGCTGCCGGAGGCGCTGGCGGCCGCCGGCGCCGAGGCGGCGAGCGCCTTCGGCTCGGCGGAGGTGTTCTGCGAGCGCTACCTGCCGAGCGGCCGGCACGTCGAGGTGCAGCTGCTGGCCGACGCGCACGGCACGGTCTGGGCGGTCGGCGACCGCGACTGCTCGCTGCAGCGGCGCCACCAGAAGGTGGTCGAGGAGGCGCCCGCGCCCGGCCTGTCGCCCGCCGTGCGCGCCGGGCTGCACACGGCGGCCGCCGACGCGGCCAAGGCGATCGGTTACGTCGGCGCCGGCACCGCCGAGTTCCTGCTCGGCGAGGACGGCCGGTTCTGGTTCCTGGAGATGAACACCCGCCTCCAGGTCGAGCACCCGGTCACCGAGGCGGTCACCGGGCTCGACCTGGTCGCGCTCCAACTCGCCGTCGCCGAGGGCGAGCTGCTGCCCGGCCCGACCCCGCCGCCGAGCACCGGCCACGCGATCGAGGCCCGGCTCTACGCGGAGGACCCGGCGAACGGCTGGCGGCCCGCCACCGGCACCCTGCACCGGCTCGAACTCGCCCATCCGTACCAGGAGTTCGGCGGATCCGGTGCGGCAGGGCTGCGGCTGGACGCCGGTGTCGAGGCCGACAGCGTGATCACCCCGCACTACGACCCGATGCTCGCCAAGGTGATCGCCTGGGCGCCGACCCGGGCCGCCGCCGCCCGCCGGCTGGCCGACGCGCTCGCCCGCGCCCGCGTCCACGGCCCGGCCACCAACCGGGAGTTGCTGGTCCGCGCGGTGCGGCACCCGGCCTTCCTGGCCGGCCGTCTGCACACCGGCTTCCTGGCCGAGCACGCCGCCGAGCTCACCGCCCCGGACGGCGCGGGCGCCGAGCGGGCCGCGCTGGCCGCCGCGCTCGCCGACGCCGCCGCCCGGAGCGCCGGGCCGCGGGGCGCCGTCCACCGCGCCCTGCCGTCCGGCTGGCGCAACCTGCCCTCCCAGCCCCAGGTCAAGCGCTACCGCACCGACGCCGGCGCCGAGGTGGAGGCCCGCTACCGGCTCACCCGGGACGGCCTGCGGGCCGAGGCCCACCCCGGCGCCGAGCTGGTCGAGGCCGCCCCCGACCGGGTCGTACTGCGCGAGGACGGCATCCGGCGCACCTACCGGGTCGCCCGCCACGGCGACCGGGTGTACGTCGACACCCCGGCCGGCGGCCTCGCGCTCACCGCCCTGCCCCGCTTCCCCGACCCCACGGAACAGGCCGACCCCGGCGCCCTGCTCGCCCCGATGCCCGGCACCGTGGTGCGCGTCACCGCCGCCGTGGGCGACACCGTCACCGCCGGGCAGCCGCTGCTCGTGCTGGAGGCGATGAAGATGGAGCACCGCGTCGCCGCCCCGGCGGACGGCGTGCTGACCGAACTGCGCGCCGCCCCCGGCCGCCAGGTCGAGCTGGGCGCCCTGCTCGCCGTCGTCAAAACCACAACCTCCGAAGAAGCCTGAGGAAGGACCGCACATGCCCGCCACCGGCAGCCAGCTCCTCGAAACCCCCGAACGCCGCGCCCTGCGCCAGGCCGTGGCCGACCTCGCCCGCCGCTACGGCTCCGACTACTTCCTCGCCAAGTCCCGCGCCGGCGAGCCCGTCGACGAACTGTGGGCGGAGGCCGGCAAGGCCGGATACCTGGGCGTCAACCTGCCCGTCGAGTACGGCGGCGGAGGCGGCGGCATCACCGATCTGGCCATCGTGCTGGAGGAGTTGGGCGCGGCGGGCTGCCCGCTGCTGCTCATGGTGGTCTCCCCGGCGATCTCCGGCACGGTGATAGCCCGCTTCGGCACCGAGGAGCAGAAGCGCCGCTGGCTGCCCGGACTGGCGGACGGCAGCCGCAGGTTCGCGTTCGGCATCACCGAGCCGGACGCCGGCTCCAACTCGCACCGGATCACCACCGTCGCCCGCCGGGACGGCGAGGACTGGCTGCTGACCGGCCGGAAGGTGTTCATCTCGGGCATCGACCAGTGCGACGCCGTGCTGTTCGTGGCCCGCACCGAGGACTCTCGCACGGGCAAGCTCAAGCCCTGCCTGTTCGTCGTCCCGCGTGACACCCCCGGCTTCGAGTACCGGCCGATCCCGATGGAGATCGTCGCCCCCGAGCGGCAGTTCCAGGTGTTCCTGGACGACGTCCGGCTGCCCGCCGACGCCCTGGTCGGCGACGAGAACGCCGGCCTGCTCCAGCTCTTCGCCGGCCTCAACCCCGAGCGGATCCTCACCGCCGCCTTCGCGCTCGGCCTGGCCCGGCACGCCCTCGGCCGGGCCGTCGACTACGCCAAGGAGCGCACCGTCTGGTCCACCCCGATCGGCGCCCACCAGGGCCTGGCGCACCCGCTCGCCCAGTGCGCGGTGGAGATCGAGCTGGCCCGGCTGATGGCCCAGAAGGCCGGGCTGCTCTACGACGCGGGCGAGGACGTCGCCGCCGGGGAGGCCGCCAACATGGCCAAGTACGCGGCGGGCGAGGCCGCCGCCCACGCCGTCGACCAGGCGGTGCAGACCCTCGGCGGCAACGGCCTCACCCAGGAGTACGGGCTGGGTGCGCTGCTGGTCGCCTCCCGGGTGGCCCGGGTCGCGCCGGTCAGCCGCGAGATGGTGCTCAACTACGTCGCCCAGCACACCCTCGGCCTGCCGAAGTCGTACTGACCGACCGAACTGACCGCCGGGCGGAGCTACCGAACCGAGCTACCGGACCGAGCTGAGGTGCGCGAACACCACCGTGTTGGCCTCGTACCCGGTGTGCCGGTCGAACTTCCCGCCGCAGGTGATCAGCCGCAGCTCGGCCCGCGCGGCGGAGCCGTACACCAGGGCGTCCGGGAAGTCCTTCTTCGGGAACACCTGGACGGAGTCCACGGTGAACACCGCGGTGCGCCGGTCCTTGCGGGCCACCTCCACGGTGTCGCCGGGCCGTAGCAGCCCGAGCCGGTAGAACACCGCCGGCCCGCTGCGGTTGTCGGCGTGCCCGACCACGAGCGCGCCGCCGGCGGCCCCGGGCGTTGTGCCGTCCCGGTACCAGCCGACCAGGTTGCGCTGGTCCATCGGCGGGGTGGCCAGCTGGTGGGAGGCGGTCAGCCCGAGGCCGGTGACCGGGGCGTCGACCTTGATCGAGGGGATCCGGATCCGGGTCGGCGCCGAGGCCGGCAGCGGCGGCACCTCGGGTACCGGCGGCGGGGTCGGCGCCGCCGCGGAGGGGACGGCGGCGGGCTTCGCGGCCGGTGCGGGGGCTGACGGCGCGGCGGACGGCGGCGGGGCGGGCAGCGGCGGCCCGTCCCGGCCGCTGGTGCCGTCGCGGACCAGCCAGACGCCGCCCGCCGCCAGGGCCAGCGCGACGACCCCGGCCGTCAACGGGCCGGGGCCGACGCGCGGGGCGCGGGTGGGACGGTCAGGACTCGGCATTGCGCCCGGAGCGGCGGCGCAGCGCGCGCACGGCGATCCCGCCGGCACCGACGATCAGGACGGCGCCGCCGAGCACCTCGGTGGTGTCCGGCCCGGAGGTGCCGCCGCCGCCGGTGCCCACCCCGCCGTGCGGGCCGGTCGGCGAGGCGCTCGGCGAGGCGCCGGGGGAGTGCGAGGGGCTGGGGGAGACGCCCGGCGAGGGCGACGGGGAGGAGGACGGCGACGGCGAGGAGGAGGGCGAGGGTGAGGAGGACGGCGAGGGCGACGGGGAGGGCGACACGCAGGACACGTCGAAGACCTTCTGCTTCGCGTTGCCGTTCTCGCCGACGAACGTCCATTCGAGCTTGTAGTGCCCGTCCGGAAGGGTGAGGTTGCCGGTGTGCCCGGTCCCGTTGGTCAGGGTGATCGATCCGGCGAGCACCTGGGCGGTGCCGGTCGGCGGCTGCTGCTCGATCGTCCAGTTGACCTGCTGGATGGTGTCGAAGTTGAAGGCGTCCAGGTAGAAGACGCAGACCTTGGGCTCGTCGCGGGTGTCGTCGACGGGCGTGGTGCTCTGGTGGATCTTCACGTCGCCGTTGTCGCCCGGCGCGGCGAAGGCCGCCGGGGCGGCGCCGAGGGCGAGGAGGGTCGCCGCGGCGGCGGTGGCGAGCAGACGGCGGGCGGCGGGCAGGGGAGGGGCGAGGGGTCGCACGGCAGGGCGCTCCAGGGGTCGGGGGCCGCACCCGGGGCGGGCGGCCATGGTGCACCACCGTCCTGTCGGGCGCCCCGCGCGGCAACGCGCCACGCACAGTCTCGGCCGGGTTCCCCACAATGGCCCAGCGGCGGCCCCGGGGATCCGTATGCTCCTGAACGCGCCCCGGGCCGGTGGTCGTCCCGACCCTCCGCCGGCTCTCGTTTCAGCTTCAACTTCCGTAGTGGAGGCTTACCTTGGTGTTCCGAAGCGAGTTCCCCGACGTCGAGACGATCGACCTGCCGATCCATCAGGCGGTCCTCGGCGACGCCGCCCGGTACGGCGACCGCCCGGCCCTGGTCGACGGCATCACGGGCGAGCGCACCAGCTACGCACGGCTCGCCGCCGCCGTCGAGCGGATCGCCGCCGGACTGGCCGGGGCCGGGGTGCGCCAGGGCGACGTGCTGGCCCTGTTCAGCCCGAACAGCACCGCCTACCCGATGGCCTTCTACGGCGCCACCCGGGCCGGCGCCACCGTCACCACCGTCTCCTCCCTCGCCACCCCCGGCGAACTCGCCGGCCAGCTCGCCGACGCCGGCACCCGCTGGCTGGTCACCGTCTCCCCGTTCCTGCCGACCGCCCTGCGGGCGGCCGAACTACTGGTCGAACGGGGCCGGCCGCTGGCCGAGGTCATCGTCCTGGACGGCGCCGAGGGCCACCGCTCACTCGCCGACCTGCTGGCCGCCACCGGCCCCGCCCCCGAGGTCGCCATCGACCCCGGCCGGGACATCGCCGTCCTGCCCTACTCCAGCGGCACCACCGGCCTGCCCAAGGGCGTGATGCTCACCCACCGCTCGGTCTCCACCAACCTCGCCCAGTGCGACCCCCTCTTCCGCCCCGAGGAGGGCGAGCGGATGCTCGCCGTGCTGCCCTTCTTCCACATCTACGGCCTCACCGCGCTGATGAACCAGCCGCTGCGCTGCGGCGCCACCGTCGTCGTGCTGCCCCGCTTCGACCTGGAGCAGTTCTGCCGCACCATCGAGGAGCAGCGCGTCCAGGGCCTGGTGATCGCCCCGCCGATCGCCCTCGCCCTGGCCAAGCACCCGGTCGTCGACCGCTACGACCTCTCCTCCGTCGAGTACCTGCTGTGCGCGGCCGCCCCGCTCGACCCGGAGCTCGCCGACGCCTGCGCCCGCCGCCTCGGCCTGCCGCACCTGCTCCAGGGCTACGGCATGACCGAGCTGTCCCCGACCACCCACGTCGTCTGCCCCAAGGAGACCGACCCCTCGCCCGGCTCGGTCGGCCGGATGGTCCCCTCCACCGAACTGCGCGTCGCCGCCCTCGACGGCAGCGACGACGACCTCGGCCCCGGCGAGCGCGGCGAGCTGCTGATCCGCGGCCCGCAGGTGATGAAGGGCTACTTCGGCCGCCCCTCCGACACCGCCGCGATGATCGACGCCGAGGGCTGGCTGCACACCGGCGACGTCGGCTACGTCGACGAGCGCGGCTACCTGTACATCGTCGACCGGGTCAAGGAACTGATCAAGTACAAGGGCTACCAGGTCGCCCCCGCCGAGCTGGAGGCCGTCCTGCTCGCCCACCCGCAGATCGCCGACGCCGCCGTGATCGGCGTCCCGGACGCGGACGGCACCGAGTGCCCCAAGGCCTTCGTGGTGCGCACCCCCGGCAGCTCGCTGACCGAGCAGGAGGTCACCTGGTACGTCGCCGGCCAGGTCGCCCCCTACAAGAAGATCCGTGCCGTGGAGTTCGTCGACGCCGTCCCCAAGTCCGCCGCCGGCAAGATCCTGCGCCGCGAACTGCGCGCCCGGGAGGCCCAGCGCGCCGGGGCGACGACCTGACCACCCCCGCCCCCGGCGGCCGGAGCCCGCGGCCCGTCTGTGAGGATCGACCCGCCGCACCTCGACCGGAACGGGAACCAGCACCAGCCATGACCAGCCACCCCGCCGCCAGAACCCCCCAGCAGGACCGCAGCCGCGCCACCCGGGCCCGGCTGCTCGCGGCGGCCGTCGAGTGCCTGGCCGAACTCGGCTGGCAGGGCTCCACCGTCACCGTGGTCGCCGAGCGGGCCGGCGTCTCCCGGGGCGCCGCCCAGCACCACTTCCCGACCCGCGAGGACCTGTTCACCGCGGCCGTCGAGCACGTCACCGCCGAGCGGCTGGCAGCCGTCCGCGCCCACGCGGGCCGACTGCCGGCCGCCGGCCCCGACCGCACCCTGGCCGTCGTCGACATGATCGTCCGGCTCTACACCGGCCCGCTGTTCCGCGCCGCCCTGCACCTGTGGACGGCCGCCGCCACCGAGGACGCGCTGCGCGAGCGGATCGTCGCCCTGGAGGGCCGCGTCGGCCGGGAGGCCCACCGGGCCGCCGTCGAGTTCCTGGACGCCGACGAGACCCGCCCCGGCGTGCGCGAATCGGTGCAGGCCACCCTCGACCTCGCCCGCGGCCTCGGCCTCGCCAACCTGCTCACCGACGACAGTCATCGACGTTCCGGAGTGATCCGGCAGTGGGCGGGCCTCCTGCAGAGTACGCTGCGCCCGGTACGCCCATGACGCCCGTACACCGTCAGCGGCCGGACAACCCCTGACAAGGGGTCGCCGGGCGGCCGATGTCCGTGCAGTCTGGAGAAGAACCCCGGCCGGCACGGACCGCGAGGCCCACCCGGCCGGGCACGAGCCGAACCGGGGTGCTGCCTGATCATGCACGGACACGACTGGGACGCGACCGACGCCGCCGGCCTCGCACCGAGCGGTGCCCCGGTACGCGCCGAAGGCCATCGACTCGTCCCGCTCGCGACGGCCCTGCTCCAGGGCGACGGACTGATCCTGCACTGGAGCGAGGACGCCGAGGCCCTGCTCGGCTACACCTCCGAGGAGGCCGTCGGCAGCTACGCCGCGCAACTGCTCACCGTCGAGACCGAACGCTCCGCCGTCCTGGGACTCTTCCAACGGATCATGGCCGGCGGCGGCACCTCCTTCGTCTTCCCGGTCCGCCACCGCGACGGCCACACGGTCGAGCTGGAGTTCCGCACCTACCCGATAGCCGGCCCGAACGGCACCCTGCTGCTGCTCGCCACCGCCTCCGACACCCGCGCCCTGCACGCCGTCGAGGCCGACCTGGCCGTCCTCGACGGCATCTTCGGCCGCTCCCCGATCGGCATGGCCGTCTACGACACCGACCTGCGCTACGTCCGGATAAACGAGGCACTGGCCCGGATGAACGGCGTCCCCGCCTCCGCCCACCTGGGCCGCCGGATATCGGCCGTGCTGCCCGGGATCAACACCGGCGAGATCGAGCAGATCCTGCGTCAGGTGCTCAGGAGCGGCAAGCCCGTCGTCGACGCCCGCTCGCACGGCCGCGTCCCCGGCGACCCCCGGCGCGACCGCGCCTGGTCCGCCTCCTACTTCCGGCTGGAGGACTCCACCGGCAAGGTCTTCGGCGTCGCCTCCTCGATCATCGACGTCACCGAGCGCTTCCAGGCCGAGGCCCGCGCCGCCCGCGCGCAGGAACGTCTCGCCACCATCGCCGAGGCCACCGCCCGGATCGGCACCACCCTCGACCTCACCCGCACCGCCGAGGAACTGATCGAGGCGGTCGTCCCCCGGTTCGCCGACTTCGCCACCGTCGACCTGCTGGAGCCGGTGCTGCGCGGCGCCGAGCCCAGCCCGATCCCCACCGACCGGCCGATCACCCTGCGCGCCGTCGCGGTCGGCGAGTCCTACGAGTCCGGCCTCGGAGGCGCCGTCGACGTCGTCGGCGAGGCCTCCGAGTACGCCCCCGAGCGCAGCTACATCCAGTGCCTGCGCAGCGGCCGCCCGCTGCTGCGCTCCCACGTCACCGAGGACGTGCTGCGCGGCCTGGTCTCCAGCGACGACCGGGTCGCCCCCGGCATGGCGGCCGGCATCCACTCGTACATGATGGTGCCGCTGATCGCCCGGGGCATGGTGCTCGGCGGCTCCGAGTTCATCCGCATGCGCAACCCCGAGCCGTTCACCGACGCCGACGTCGCCCTCGCCGAGGAACTCGTCGCCCGCACCGCGCTGGCCCTCGACAACGCCCGCCTCTACCGCCGCGAACGGGAGACCGCCCTCACCCTGCAGCGCAGCCTGCTCCCGCAGGAGATCCACCGCACCCTCGGGCTGGAGATCGCCTACCGCTACCTGCCCAGCAGCGTGACCAGCGAGGTCGGCGGCGACTGGTTCGACGTGGTGCCGCTGTCCTGCGGCCGGGTCGCCCTGGTCGTCGGCGACGTGATGGGCCACGGCATCCGGGCCGCCGCCACCATGGGCCAGCTGCGCACCGTCGCCCGCACCCTGGCCACCCTCGACATGCCGCCCGAGCAGGTGCTCACCCGGCTGGACGAAACGGCCTCCGGAATCGGCGAGGGCCAGTTCGCCACCTGCATCTGCGCGGTCTACGACCCGCTGGACCGCACCGTGCAGGTCGCCTCGGCCGGCCACCTGCCGCCCGTCTGGGTCGGCCCGGACGGCGTCGCCCGGCGGGTCACGGTCCCGCCCGGGGTACCGCTGGGCGTCGGCGGAGTCGCCTTCGAGTCGATCGAGTTCACCATCCCCGAGGGCGGCCTGGTCGCCCTGTACACCGACGGCCTGGTCGAACGGCGCGGCGAGGACCTGGACAAGGGCATCGACCTGCTCGCCGCCACCCTCGCCCAGCCCGGCCGGACCCTGGAGGAGAGCTGCGACGCGGTGCTCTCCGCCCTGGTCACCGACGGCACCGAGGACGACATCGCGATGATCATGGGCCGGGTGCTGCCGCTGCCCGCCGACCGGATCGCCACCCTCCCGCTCACCGGCGGCGGCCGGGTCCCCGGCCAGGCCCGCCGCTTCACCCGCGCCACCCTGGACAGCTGGGGCCTGGGCGCCCTCGCCGACTACGCCGAGCTGCTGGTCAGCGAACTCGTCACGAACGCCCTGCTGCACGCCGACGCGCCGCGCCGGCTGCGGCTGTTCCGCGACCGGGTGCTCACCGTCGAGGTCTCCGACGCGGGCGGCCAGACGCCGCAGCTGCGCCCCTTCGCCGAGCAGGACGAGGGCGGGCGCGGGATGTTCCTGGTCAGTGAGCTGGCCCAGCGCTGGGGCAGCCGGCTCACCCGGGACGGCAAGGTGGTCTGGGCCGAGCTGGAACTGCCCTTCGGCGTGTCCTGAGCACGGCGCGGGCCCCCGCGGTGATCACCGCGGGGGCCCGCGTTCGCGCTAGGCGCGGATCTTCTCGGGCGCCGGAGCGGCGTCCTCGGTCGCCTCGCCCCCGGTGGGCCGGTTCTCGCCGCGCAGCAGCCGCCAGGCCATCGCCGCCGCGCCGAGCAGCAGCAGGGTGGCCAGCAGGCCGGCGCTGTTCATGCCCTGCACGAACACGTCCTTCGCGCTCGCCAGCAGCGGCCCGGCGACCTCGGCCGGCAGCCCCTGCGCCGTCTCGACGGCGGCGCCCAGCGACTCCCCGGCCCGGGCGGCCGAGGCCGGGTCCACCCCGGCCGGGACGGCGAGCCCGCTGGTGTAGATCGAGCCGACCACCGAACCGACCAGCGCGATGCCGAGCGCGGTGCCCAGCTCGTAGGCCGTCTCCGAGACCGCCGAGGCGGCCCCCGCCTTGTCGGCCGGCGCGGCCGTGAGCACCAGGCCGGCGCCGAGGGTGTAGGCGACGCCCTCGGCCGTACCGACCACCAGGAAGGAGGCGGCCAGCACCAGGTAGGCGGTGTCCTGCTGGAGGAAGCCGAGCACGGCCATGCCCAGGCCCATCGCCAGCAGGCAGCCGGCCAGCAGCGCCCGGGCGCCGAAGCGCCGGGCCAGCCGGGCGGTCAGCAGACCGCCGGCCACCGAGCCGACGAAGGCCGGCAGCTCCGCCAGGCCCGCGTGCAGCGGCCCGAAGCCGCGCACCAGCTGCAGGTACTGCGAGCTGACGAAGACCACCCCGGACACGCCGACCAGCGAGATCAGCGAAGCCGTGACGGCGGCGGTGAACCGCCGGTCGGCGAACAGCCGCACGTCCAGCAGCGGGGTCTCCAGCCGCAGCTGGCGGCGGACGAAGACGGTCAGCGCGGCCGCGCCCGCCACGAAGGCGACGGGGACGTCCCAGCGGGCGACGCCGTGCGCCGCGGCCTCCTTGACGGCGTAGACCACGCCGATCACCCCGGCCATCGACAGCGCGACGCTCAGCACGTCCCAGCGGCCCGGCCGCGGGTCCCGCGATTCCGGCAGCAGCCGGGCGCCCAGCACCAGCAGCAGGAGCAGCACCGGGATGTTCAGCAGGAACACCGAGCCCCACCAGAAGTGCTCCAGCAGCGCCCCGCCGACGATCGGCCCGAGCGCGGCGCCGGCCGTGGCCGCGGCGCCCCAGATGCCGATCGCGGTGGCGCGCTCCCGGTCGTCCGGGAAGAGGCCGCGGATCAGCGACAGGGTCGAGGGCATGATCGTCGCCCCGGCCACGCCGAGCAGCGCCCGGGCCAGGATCAGCCAGCCGGCGCTCGGGGCGTAGGCGGCCAGCAGCGAGGCGGCGCCGAACGCGGCGGAGCCGGTGAGCAGCAGCTTCTTGCGGCCGATCCGGTCGCTGAGCGCGCCCATGCTGACCAGCAGGCCGGCCAGGACGAAGGAGTAGGAGTCGCCGATCCAGAGCAGCTGGGTGCCGCTGGGGCGCAGCGTCTCGCTGATGGAGGGGATGGCGAGGGACAGCACGGTCGCGTCGAGGGCGACGACGGTGACGGCCAGGACGAGGACGGCGAGGCCGGTCCAGCGCTGGCGGGTGGTCAGGGCGGTGCTCATGGCGTATCGGTTTCCGGTTTCCGGTCCGGGTCGTTCTGGACGGCGGGGGCGGTGTCGGTGGATTCGGGGGTGCCGGTGGTGTCGGGGCGGCGCAGGGCCCCGCCGAGGAACAGCTCGGCGAGCGAGAAGGCGGCGTCGCGCGGGGCGAGCCGGCCGTCCTGGACGGCCCAGCCGATGCCGGCGACCAGGTCGAAGAAGGCCTCGCTCAGCCAGGCGGCGCTCAGCTCGATCCGGAAGACGCCCTGCTGCTGGCCGCGCAGGAAGAGCGCGTGCAGCCGGGCGATCTGGACTTCCCAGAGGTCGTTCAGCCGGTCGTCGTCGTAGAGCTGGTTCTCGCCGGCCAGGAAGGCGCAGAGCGCGGCGTCCGGGACGGCGGCGTCCACCAGGCGGCGCAGCGCGGCGCGGGCGTCGCCGTCCTCGACGGCGGCGGTGTCCAGGGCGGCGGCGAATCGTCGCAGGCCGAGCATCCCGACCTCCAGGATCAGCGCCTCGCGGCCCGGGAAGAGCCGGTGCAGGGTGGCGCGGCTGATGCCGGCGGCGCGCGCGATCTCGTCCAGGTGGGCGGTCGGGCGGCGGGAGAGCACGCCCACGGCGGCTTCCAGGACGGTGTCGCGATCGGTGGCCATGAGACAAGTGTAAGCCGAATGAGACACGGATGTCTCAGAATAGGTTCGGGGGTCTCAACCGGGCCGTTGCCGTCCGGGTGTGCGGACAGCAAAAACCGGGGACGGCGGGTGCGCCGTCCCCGGTCCGGGGTGCTGCTGGGGCCGTACGGCCCGGTCAGCTCTGGTTGTAGAAGCCGGTGTCGTCCAGCGGGCGGTCGATCACCATCACCTCGACGTCCGCCGGGGTGAGCAGGAACACCCGGCGGGCGATCCGCTCGATGCCGCCCCGGGTGCCGAAGATCAGCCCGGAGGCGAAGTCGACCATGCGCTTGGCCTCGGCCTCGTCCATCTCGGTGAGGTCCATGACCACGGGGGTGCTCGCCCGGATGTGCTCGCCGACCGTCCGCGCGGCCTCGAATCCGGTCGGCCGCAGGGAGACGATCTTCGCGGGCGCGGGGACGGACGGCACCGTCTCCTGATCGACCCACTCGTCGTCGTACACCGCGGCCGGGTAGTTCCCCGAGGGCATCAGCCACCCGTTGTGGTGCTCGTCGCGAAGTGCTCCCATGCCGCGCCTCCCTGCCTCGTCCCGTCCTGGTCCCCCGGGGGTGGGTGTCGTTCTTGACACGTCATCCACTCGTCGGAACTGTCCGAGTATCGCACTGTTCACCGGTCCCGTGCCCGCTCGCGACCTCCGTACGAGTCGTGCCGCGCCGGAACCCCGGGCGAGCCCGGGCACCATCACCGACGCGAAGGCGCACCGTACGGTTGCGCGCGTAGACCATATCGGTCGCGGTCACCGCACAATTGACCTTCTGTCAACAATGCGGAAACGATTTCGCCCCGGTTCGGTCCCGGGCTCAGTCCCCGGTCGAACCGTCCACCAATTCGCGCAGCAGATCCGCGTGTCCGTTGTGCCGGGCGTACTCCTCGATCATGTGGACCATGATCCAGCGGAGCGTCACCTCCTGCCCCCGGCGCGGCCGCTCGGCCACGGTGTCCAGCGGCAGGCCCTCGGCGGCGCTGCGGGCGGCGTCGATCTCGGCGCGCCAGGCGGCGAAGTCGTGGGCGACGTCCGCCGTGTCGACGTTGTTGAAGTCCCCGTCCTCGTCCTCCTCCGTCCAGAAGATGCCCCCGGGCAGCTCGGTGCCGAGCAGGACGCGCTGGAACCAGTGCTGCTCGACCTCGGCCATGTGCCGGACCAGGCCGAGCAGGGAGAGGTTGGACGGCGGGGCGGAGCGCAGGCGCAGCTGGTCGTCGGTCAGGCCCTGGCACTTCAGGGCGAGGGTGCTGCGGTGGAAGTCGAGCCAGGCGGTGAGCATCGTGGCTTCGTCGGCCACCATCGGCGGGTCGATGCGCGGGGCGAGTTCAGTCATATCGGCCATCCTGGCGGGCCCGGGCGGCGGGCGGCCAGCGGATTTCCGCCGGCGGTCACCGCCGGCGGTGACCCGTCAGACCGTGCGCGGCCGGCGGCGGGCCCGGGCGGCCCGCCAGAGCCCCACCAGGCTGCCCAGCACCAGCACCGCCACGCCCCCGGCCGACACCAGGAAGGCCGCCGAACCGGGCCTGCCCGCGCTGGCCGCCGCCGTGACGTACACCGCCGTGGTCGGCACCACGCCGATCGCCGTCGCCGTCAGGAACGGCAGGAAGCCCACCCCGGAGAAGGCCGCGCCGTAGTTGCCCGCCTGGAACGGCATCCCCGGCAGCAGCCGCAGCACCAGCACGCTGCGGAAGCCCTGCTCGGTGAACCGCCGGTCCAGCGCGCCCAGCACCTTGCCGCGCAGGAACGGGCGCATCGCGTCCCGGCCCAGCCAGCGGGCCAGCCCGAACGCCAGCACCGCGCCCAGCGTCGTGCCGAGCACCGCCAGCGCCACGCCCTCCCGGATGCCGAGCAGCAGCCCGGCGGCGGCGTTCAGCGCGGGGCGGGGGACGAAGGCCAGCGTGCCGACCGCGTAGACGGCGGCGAACAGCGGCGCGAACCAGTAGCCGGGCAGCCGGTCCGCGAGGCCGCCGTTCAGCAGTGCGGTCGGGCTCCACAGCAGCAGCGAGCCGGCGGCGGCGCCGAGCAGCAGCACGAGGACGGCGAACCGCCACCACGGCGAGGCGGCCGGGGCGGGCGTCTCGGTAACCGGGGTGTGGCCGTCCTGGTCGGCGTCGGACGGTGCGGCGGCGGTGGTGGCGGGCACCGGCCGAGCCTAACCCGGACGGCGGAGCGGACGGCCGGGCGGGGGAGGGCGAGGGCACCGGGCCCGGTGAGGAGAATCGGCTCATATCGGGCTGAGGTTCTTCCCGGAGGGGTTCTCCGGAGCCGCGCCGGTCGGGACGTCCTTCGTGGAACCCGGTTCGCCGAGGCGCAGCGCGCCGGCGCCCGGCAGGAGGGCGCAGCACAGGACGGTGACCAGGCCGAAGGAGACGGTCAGCGAGGTGGCCTGGGCGAGGGTGCCGATGACGGCGGGGGCGATCAGGCCGGAGGTGTAGGTGACGGTGGCGACGCCCGCGATGGCCTGGCTGGCGTTGGTGCCGATCCGGCCGGCGGCGGCGAAGGCGAGCGGGACGATCACCGCGACGCCGATGCCGATCAGCGCGAAACCGGGGATGGCCAGGGCCGGGCGGTCGGCGGCGACCACGAGCAGGCCGCCGGCGGTGGCGACGGCGCCGCCGAGCCGGGTGGTGCGGACAGCGCCGAGGCGGCGGATCACCGCGTCCCCGGCGAGCCGGCTGGCGGCCATGGTGAGCGAGAAGGCGGTGTACGAGGCGGCGGCGACGGTGGCCGAGGAGCCGGTGACGTCGCGCAGGTAGACGCCGCTCCAGTCCATCGAGGCGCCCTCGGCGAACACCGCGCAGAAGCCGACCAGGCCGATCACCAGTGAACTGCGCGGCGGCAGGGCGAAGCGCGGCGGCGCCTCGGCCTCCTCGGCGGCCCGCAGCTCGGGCAGGAGGCGGCAGACGGGCTGGGCGAGGGCGAGCAGCACGAGCGCGGTGAGGGCGAGTTGGAGCCGGGCGTCGAGGTCGAGGTGGGCGGCGAGGATGCCGAAGCCGGAGGCGAGCAGCCCGCCGGCGCTCCACATGCCGTGCAGTCCGGACATGATCGAGCGGCCGAGGCGCTGCTCGATCTCCACGCCCTGCGCGTTCATCGCGACGTCCGCCATGCCCGCCGTGGCGCCGTACAGCAGCAGGGCGGCGCACAGCACGGGCAGGCCGGGGGCGAGCGCGGGGAGGGCCAGGGCGAGGCACCAGAGCGAGAGGAGCCCGCGGACGGCGGCCCGGCCGCCGTAGCGGTGCACGAACCGCCCGGCCAGCGGCATCGCCAGGGAGGAGCCGATGGCGGGCATGACCAGGGCGAGGCCGAGCAGGCCGGAGGAGAGGTCGAGGCGCTCCTGCAGCCAGGGGATGCGGGTGACGAAGGTGCCGCCGACGGCGCCGTGCACGGCGAAGACGAGCGCGATGCCGGTCCGGGCGCGGCGCGGGTCGGCGAGCGGTTCGTGTGCTGGTGGTGCCGATGGTGCGGTGGGGTGTGCCATCCGGCGTTCCCTCCCGGTCGCGGGCGGACAGGGTCCGCGCGGTGGCGCAGCACACGGGCGGACGGTTCGATAAATTATCAGGAAGGGACCCTGATAGAAACCGTCTGGAAGGATGAGCCGCCATGACCACCGCGCGTACGGCCACGCCGAGCACCGCCCGGGCGATCAACGACCGGCTGGCACTCAACCTGCTCCTGGAGCAGGGCCCCCTGACCGCGACCGAGCTGCGCGGCCTCACCGGCCTGTCCCGGCCCACCGTCGCCGACCTGCTCGACCGCCTCCAGCGCACCGGCCTGGTCGCCGTGGTCGGCGAGCGCGGAGAACAGCGGCGCGGCCCCAACGCCCGGGTCTACGCGCTCGTCGCCTCCCGCGCCCACCTCGGCGCCGTCGACGTCCGCTCCGGCGGCGTCAGCCTGATCGTCGCCGACCTCGCCGGGCGCACCCTCGCCACCGCCGAGGCCCCCGTCGACGGCGGCGGCGGGCCCGGGACGGCCGCCCGGATCGTCGACGTCCTGCGGGAGACCGCGCGCGGCGCCGGCGTCGAGCGGCTGCACACCATCGCGGTCGGCGCCCCCGGGCTGGTCGACCCGGCCACCGGGCGGCTCCACAGCACCGGCGACCTGCCCGGCTGGCACACCGAACTCCTCACCGCACTGCGGGAGTTGCCGGGCGTCGAGGTGATCCTGGAGAACGAGGTCAACCTCGCCGGGCGGGCCGAGTACCGGATCGGCGCCGCCCGCGACCGCGAGACCTTCGTGCTGCTCTGGCTCGGCCACAGCGTCGGCGCCGCCGTCGTCCTGGACGGGCGGCTGCGCCGCGGCTTCTCCGGCGGCACCGGCGAGATCTGCTTCCTGCCCGTCCCCGGCGCCGTCGGCCTGCCCAGCGCCGACAGCTGCGAGGGCGGCTTCCACGGCCTGGTCGGCAGCGCCGCCGTCTGCGCGCTCGCCCGCGCCCACGGCCTGCCCGCCGACCCGGCCGGGGACGCGCCCGCCGCCGAGGCCGCCGTACGCGCCGCACTGGTCGCGTCCGGGCCCGGCGAGCCCGGCGGCGCGTTCCTCGACGAGCTGGCGGAGCGGATCGCGCTCGGCGCCGCCGCCGTCTGCGTCGTCCTCGACCCCGGCTGCGTGGTGCTCGGCGGCGAACTCGGCCGGGCCGGCGGGGACGAGCTGGCCGCACGGGTCGAACGGCGGCTCGCCCTGCTCTCCCCGCTGCGCACCGAAGTGCGGGCCGGTACGGCGGGCGGCGGCGCGGTGCTCGCCGGGGCCGTGCTCACCGCCGGGGACGCCGCCCGGCGGGACCTCTTCGGCGAGCCGTGAGGTCCCTCGCGGGAGGACCCGAGGGCGACCGCGGCGGCTCCGGTGCGGCAGGATGGCCGGGGGCGCGGCGGCACGCTCCCCGCCCCTCCCGCCCCTCGAACCAGCGTCAGGAGTCGCACATGGGCCAGGCCGACCAGCCGGTCAACCCCTACCGGATCGGCGAGGCCGCGGCGCTGCTCGGCGTCAGCGCCGACACGATGCGGCGCTGGGTGGACGCCGGGCGGGTCGCCGCCACCCGCGACGAGCACGGGCACCGGATCGTTCCCGGCGCCGAACTGGCCGCGTTCGCCCGCGAGTTGGCCCGCACCGAGGCCGCCGAGGCGGAGGGCCGGCCGTCCTCGGCACGCAACCGCTTCCCCGGGATCGTCACCGACGTGCTGCTCGGCGACGTGGCCGCGCGGGTGGAGATCCAGGCCGGGCCGTTCCGGGTGGTGTCGCTGATCAGCCGGGAGTCGGCGGAGGAGCTGAATCTGGTGCCCGGCGCGCCCGCCACGGCGGTCATCAAGTCCACCAATGTGATGATCGAGCGGCGCTAGGTCCCCAAGGTCCCGGCCGCCGCGCCGTCAGTGAACGCCGAACGAGAGGCCCGCCCCGGATGCCACCCCCGAAGCTGCCGACCACCCAGGCCGCCGTGCTCGCGATCGAAGCCGTGGCCGCGCGGCACGGCCGCGAGGTCCGCGCCCAGCACGACATCGGCCGCGACCGGACCTTCGCCGGACTGGTCGGCGCGGTCGGGCCCGGCGAGCTGGACGCCGTCCCGCACGAGGCGCTGCTGGAGTTCGGCGGCCGCCCGGCCGTCGGCGTCCGGCTGTTCACCCACGACGAGGCCGTGGTCACCGTCGAGGGCATCCCCTTCGACGTCGCGCGGGACGGCGTCCCCGCGTTCCTCGACGCGGTCTGGAAGGACCTCGTCCAGGTCAAGGTGCGCGCCTTCCCGCCGTCCAGCACCCTGATCGTCACCGTCCCCGGCGAGCCGAGCCACCGCGAGGGCATCGGCGTGCACGACCTCACCCCCTGGCTCGCGGGGAGGATCCGATGACCACGGCCCGAAGCACCACCGGGTGGAAGCCGCTCGCCGTCGCCCACCGCGGCGACCCGTACCGGTACCGCGAGAACACCCTGCCCTCGATCGAGTCCGCCCTCGCCGCCGGCGCCGACGCCGTCGAGGTCGACGTCCAGCTCACCCGCGACCAGGTGCCCGTCCTGCTGCACGACCGCACCCTGGAGCGGCTCTGGGGCGACACCCGTGCCGTCGACCGGGTCACCGCCGAGCAGCTCGACGAGCTGCGCCGGGGCGCACTCGCCGTCCCCACCCTCGCCGAGGCCGTCAAGGCGGTGGCCGCCGCGCACGACCCCCGGGCGGAGCAGCCGGGCCCCCGGCTGCTGATCGACCTCGACGACCCCGGCCCGGCCGCCGCCACCTGGTCCGTCGTCACCGGCCTCGGCGCCGAACGGCAGGTCGCCTTCTGCGGCCCCGCCACCGCCATGCTCGCCGTGCGCGCCCTCAGCCCCACCGCCGACATCGCGCTCACCTGGAAGCAGCCCCGGCTGCCCGGGCGGGCCCTGCTCGACGACCTGCGCCCGCGCTACCTCAACCCGCCGTTCGGCCTGGTCACCGCCGAGTTCGTGCTCGGCGCCGCCGACGCCGGACTCTCCGTCTCCACGTGGACGGCCGACCTGCGGCGCACCATGCGCCGGCTGCGCGACACCGGCGTCGCCGCCATCACCAGCAACCGGATCGGCGTGCTGCGCTCCGTCCTGGACGGCCGGCGGTGAACGCTCCTCCGGGTGGCCAACAGGTGCTGACCACCCGGGCGTTGGGGCGCGCCCTGCTCGCCCGCCAGCACCTGCTGGAGCGCACCGACCGGCCGCCCGCCGAGCTGATCCGCCACCTCGGCGGGCTGCAGGCCCAGGCCGCGCCGCAGCCCCCGTACCTCGGCCTGCTCTCCCGGCTGGACGGCTTCACCCCGGACCGGCTCAGCACGCTCATCGAGCAGCGGGCCGTCGTCCGGATCGCCCTGCAGCGCGGCACCATCCACCTGGTCACCGCCGAGGACTGCCTGACCCTGCGGCCGCTGCTCCAGCCCGTCCTGGACCAGGCGCTGCGCACCACCTACGGCAAGCGGCTGGCCGGCCTCGACCTCGCCGCCCTGGCCGCCGAGGCCCGGAGCCTGGTCGAGGAGCGGCCGCGCACCTTCCAGCAGCTCGGCCCGCTGCTGGCGGCCAGCCGCCCGGACCGCGACCCGGCCGCACTGGCCCAGGCCGCGCGCTGCCTGCTGCCGCTCGTCCAGGTGCCGCCGCGCGGGCTGTGGGGGCGCGGCGGCCCGGCCGCCCACACCACCGCCGAGGCCTGGCTCGGCCGCCCGCTCGACCCCGCGCCCGCGCTGGACGACCTCGTCCTGCGCTACCTCGCCGCGTTCGGCCCGGCCGGCCCGGCCGACCTGAAGAAGTGGTCCGGCCTCAGCGGCCTCGGCCCGGTGCTGGCCCGGCTCGCGCCGCGGCTGCGCACCTTCCGCGACGAACAGGGCCGGCTGCTCCACGACCTGCCGCAGGCACCCCGGCCGGCCGAGGACGTCCCGGCGCCGGTGCGGCTGCTCGCGCCCTTCGACAACCTGCTGCTCTCGCACGCCGACCGGGGCCGGGTGCTGCCGGAGCGGTACCGGGGGCGGGTGATGACGCAGAACGGCATCGTGCTCGGCACGCTGCTGGTCGACGGGCTGGTCGCCGGGACGTGGCGGCTGACGGCGGAGCAGGACGTGGTGGTGCAGCCGTTCGGCCCGCTCGCCCCGGCCGACCGGGAGGGCGCCGAGGCCGAGGCGCGGCGGGTGCTGGCCTTCGCGGGCGGCGAAGGGTCCGTCCGGGTGGAGGCGCCGGCGTAGCGCCCCGGCGTGGAGCCCCGGCCCGGTGCCGGACAACTCGCTGGCGGCGGCGGGGCGGGAATGTGATCATGACCGACGCCACTGCTACGAGGGGACGCGGATGCGACGGGACATGGAACTGATCGACGCGGCGCCGGAGGGTGCCGGGCCGTACGGCATCACCGTGGCGCCCGGCGGGGACGTCTGGTTCACGCTGGTGCACAGCGGCGAGGTCGGACGGCTGACGGCGGACGGCTCGGTGCGGCGGTACGGCCTCGGCGCGCCGGACTGCGGCCCGGCCGTCATCACCGCCGGCCCGGACGGGGCGCTCTGGTTCAGCCGGATGCGCGACCACCGGATCGGGCGGATCACGGCGGCCGGGGAGGCGGGCTCGTTCCCCGTCCGCACCGAGGGCGCCGGGCCGTACGGCATCGCCGCCGGGCCGGACGGCGCGCTCTGGTTCACCGAGCTGGGCGCCGGCCGGGTGGGGCGGATCGGCGTGGACGGCGAGGTCGAGGAGTACCCGCTCCCGCTCGCCGGGGCGTTCCCGTCGATGATCACGGCCGGGCCGGACGGCGCGCTGTGGTGCACGCTCAACCAGGCCGACGCGGTGGCCCGGATCGGCCTCGACGGCGAGGTGGCCGTCCACCGGCTGCCCACCGAGGGCACCGCGCCGGTCGGCATCACCGCGGGCGCGGACGGCGCGCTCTGGTACGTCGGGATCGGCGGCGGGCTGGTCGGGCGGATCACCGTCGACGGGCAGGTCACCGAACACCCGCTGGCCGACCGGGCGGCCAAACCGCACGCGATCGCCGCCGGGCCGGACGGCGCGCTCTGGTTCTCCGAGTGGGGCGCCGGCCGGATCGGGGTGCTCCACCCGGACGGGCGGCTGGACGGGTACCCGATCCCCGGCCCGGGCGCCGAGCCGCACGGCATCGCGGTCGGGGCGGACGGCGTGGTGTACGCGGCGCTGGAGCGAGGTCAGATCCTGCGGCTGGGCGCCTGACGCACCCGGGCCGGCGGGGCCGGGGCTGCGGGCGCGAGGCCCGGGTGGGAGGGCCCGGTGCGGGAGGGCCCGGTGCGGGAGGGCCCGGGCCGGGGTCCGGAAGACGGGCCCAGCGGCCCCGGGGGCCCGGGCCCAACGGCCCTGGGGCGCGGCGGTGGTGCGTTCGGATCATGGAACGCCATCATCCGCACGACGTTCCGAAGGAGTGCGTCCTTGAGCGCCACCCAGGCACAGGGCGACCCCACCCTCCCGCCAACACCCCGGCCGGTCAAGGCGGTTCGGGCCAGGCAGCCCGGCTCGGCCATGGTCAGGTTGTTGACCACCACCGACCACAAGACGATCGGCACCATGTACCTGGTGTCCTCGTTCGCGTTCTTCCTGATCGGCGGCGTCCTCGCCCTGGTCATGCGCGCCGAACTCGCCCGGCCCGGTAACCAGATCCTGTCGAACGAGCAGTTCAACCAGGCCTTCACCATGCACGGCTCGATCATGCTGCTGCTGTTCGCGATGCCGCTGTTCACCGGCTTCGCGAACTGGATCATGCCGCTGCAGATCGGCGCCCCGGACGTGGCCTTCCCACGGCTCAACGCGCTGGCCTACTGGCTGTTCATGGGCGGCTCGCTGATCGCGGCGGCGGGCTTCCTCACCCCGCAGGGCGCCGCCGACTTCGGCTGGTTCCTCTACGCGCCGCTGTCCGACGCCGTCCACTCGCCGGGCATCGGCGCCGACCTGTGGATCATGGGCGTCGCGCTGTCCGGCTTCGGCAGCATCTTCGGCGCGGTCAACTTCATCACCACCATCATCTGCATGCGCGCCCCCGGACTGACCATGTTCCGGATGTCCATCTTCTGCTGGAACGTGCTGCTCACCTCGGTGCTGGTGCTGCTGGTCTTCCCGGTGCTCGCGGCCGCGCTGTTCGCGCTGGAGGCGGACCGCAAGTTCGGTGCCCACGTCTTCGACCCGGCCAACGGCGGGGCGATGCTGTGGCAGCACCTGTTCTGGTTCTTCGGCCACCCCGAGGTGTACATCCTGGCGCTGCCCTTCTTCGGCATCGTGTCGGAGATCATCCCGGTCTTCAGCCGCAAGCCGATGTTCGGCTACTCCGGCCTGATCGCCGCCACCGTCGCCATCGCCGGTCTGTCGGTCACGGTCTGGGCGCACCACATGTACGTCACCGGGCAGGTGCTGCTGCCCTTCTTCTCCTTCATGACCTTCCTGATCGCCGTCCCGACCGGGGTGAAGTTCTTCAACTGGGTCGGCACCATGTGGCGCGGCTCGCTCAGCTTCGAGACGCCGATGCTGTGGACGGTCGGCTTCCTGGTCACCTTCCTCTTCGGCGGCCTCACCGGGGTGCTGCTGGCCGCCCCGCCGATCGACTTCCACGTCTCCGACTCGTACTTCGTCGTCGCGCACTTCCACTACACGCTGTTCGGCACCGTGGTGTACGCGATGTTCGCCGGATTCCACTTCTGGTGGCCCAAGATGACCGGCCGGATGCTCGACGAACGGCTCGGCAGGATCACCTTCTGGACGCTCACCGTGGGCTTCCACGCCACCTTCCTGGTGCAGCACTGGCTCGGCGCGGAAGGGATGCCGCGGCGGTACGCCGACTACCTGGAGTCGGACGGCTTCACCACGCTGAACACGGTGTCGACGATCGGTTCGTTCCTGCTCGGGCTGTCCGTCCTGCCGTTCCTGTACAACGTCTGGAAGACCGCCAAGTACGGCGAGAAGGTCGAACAGGACGACCCGTGGGGCTGGGGCCGCTCGCTGGAGTGGGCCACCTCCTGCCCGCCGCCGCGGCACAACTTCACGTCGCTGCCCCGGATCCGCTCCGAATCCCCGGCGTTCGACCTGCACCACCCCGACATCGCCGCGCGGGACGCCCTGGAGAACACCGGCAGTCCGGCCCCCCACCTGGCGGACGTCGAGCCGGCGAAGTACGACCGGCCGCTCGGCCGGGCGGCGGTCCGGGCCGCCGCGCGGTCGGCGGCGGGCTCGGACGGCTCCCGGCCGTGAGGTGCCGCCCCGCCCGGGCTCGGCCGCGGGTGGGGGCGGTCCTCCGCATTCCATCTCCCCGCCCGCATCCGTCCGTTCGCATCCGTCCGTTCGCATCGCTTCGCCCCGGAAGGCCCGGCCCATGAACCACAGCGTCCTCGCCATCGCCACCGCCGCCCTCACCGCCGGCGGCTGCGTCTGGTACCTGCCCGCCATCGCCGACCTCCAGGCCGGCGCCGACCGGCCCCGCTCCACCCGTACGGCCGCTGCCGCCTGCGTGCTCGGGTGGGCGGCCCTCGCCCTCGCGGGCGGGCTGCTGCTCGCCCTGGGGGACTGGCGGCCCGCCGCCCAGACCGCCCTCGCCGGGCTGGTCGGCGGCGTGGCGCTGTGGCTGCGGGCGCTGCGGGAGCGTCGCGTCGAGCAGCGGGAGGCGGACGAGCGGTGGATCGCCCTGGACGCCGGGCCCGCGCCCCGCCCGCCGCGCAGCGGCCGGTCCTCGGCGGTAGGCCTGGCCGGGTGGCTGGTCGTCGGCGCGGCCGTCGCCTCGCTCGGGGCGGCGGCCGTCCTCCTCTCCGGGGGCGGGACGGCCGGGACGCGGGCCGCGCTGGCGGCGGGCAGCGGGGTGGGGGTGGCGCTGCTGTTCCTGGTGATGGGGCTGAGGAGCGTGCGGCGGTGACGGTCCCGCGGATGTCCTCCCGAATGGGGTCGTTGGGCCCTGGGCCGGGCGGGGGTGGTGGGTGATGATGACCTGGGCCCCGCCGGCCGGGCGCGGGGGTGATGAAGGTGGAGCCGCGTGATGGCGACCAAGGCGGAGGGTGCCGGGGCTTCGGCGCCGGTGCGGGTGTTCCTGCTCGACGACCACGAGGTGGTGCGCCGGGGCGTGCACGACCTGCTGGACGGCGAGCCGGACCTGACGGTGGTCGGCGAGGCCGCGACCGCGGAGCAGGCGCTCGTCCGGGTGCCGGCGCTGCGGCCCGACGTCGCGGTGCTGGACGTCCGGCTGGGGGACGGCGACGGCGTCTCGGTCTGCCGTGAACTGCGCTCGCGGATGCCCGACCTGGCCTGCCTGATGCTCACCTCCTTCGACGACGAGGAGGCGCTGCTGGACGCCGTGATGGCGGGCGCCGCCGGTTACGTGCTCAAGCAGATCAGCGGCACCGACCTGGTCGCCGCCGTCCGCACCGTCGCCTCCGGCCGCTCGATGCTCGACCCGGGCGCCGCGACCCGCCTGCTGAACCGGCTGCGCAGCGACGCCGAACCGGCCCGGCCGGCCACCGCCGGGCCGGCGCTGACCGCGCGCGAGGAGGAGGTGCTGGCGCTGATCGGCGAGGGCCTGACCAACCGGCAGATCGGCGAGCGGCTCTACCTCGCCGAGAAGACGGTGAAGAACCACGTCTCCCGGCTGCTCGCCAAGCTCGGCGTCGAGCGGCGGGTGCAGGCCGCCCTGATCGCCACCGAGCTGCGCCAGGCCGCCGCCGCGACGCCGTCGTCGCTGCGGCGGGGCCGGGTCTGACGGCGGGGCGATCCTGGCGGCGGGCCCGGTGGCGGGCCGGGTGGGACCATCGGCCCTCGCCGCGGCGGCCGGGGGCGGGTGACCATCCCGGTATGAACCGCGATCGCGACCTGTACGAGGAAGAAGACGGCCTGCGGGACCTCGGCCCCGAGCGGGCGCTGGACCTGCTGGGCCGGGCGGCGGTCGGGCGGGTGGTCTACACCATCGGCGCCCTGCCGGCCGTCCTGCCGGTCCCGTTCCGGCTCGTCCCCGGCGGCGTGCTGCTCGCCGCCGGAGCCGACGCCGACCTGGTCCGCGCGGTCGACGGCGCCGTGATCGCCTTCGAGGCCGACGAGGTCGACGCGGCGGACGGCTCCGGCTGGTGCGTCACCGTCCTCGGCCGCGCCCGGGCCCACCCGGCCGATCCTGCCGATGCCGCCGATGCCGCCGATGCGGCCGATCCTGCCGATGCCGCCGATGTCCGGATCCTGATCCGCCCCGAGCTCGTCACCGGGCGGCGGCTTCCGTCGAGCCGGTTGCCCGGCCCGGGCCCGGTCCGGTTCACTGCCGGGGGGAAGCGGGCGGGCGGGGAGGAACCGTGATCGACTACGACGCCGAGGCGCGCGCGTACGATGCCTCGCGCGGCGGGGAGCCCCGGGCCCGGGCCGCCGCCGAAGCCGTCGAACGGCTGCTGCCGCCGCAGGCCCGTACGGTGCTGGACGTCGCCTGCGGCACGGGCATCGTCACCGCTCTGCTGCGCCGCCCGGGCCGTGCCGTCCTCGGCGTCGACCGCTCGCCGGGGATGCTCCGGCTCGCCGGGCAGCGCCTGCCGGGCGCCGTCCTGCGCGGGGACGCCACCCGGCTGCCGGTCCGGGCCGGCAGCGTGGACGCCGTGGTGCTGGTCTGGTCGCTCCACCTGCTCCCGGACGCCGCGCCCGTCCTCGCCGAGGCCCGCCGGGTGCTGCGGCCCGGCGGGGTGCTGGTCACCACCGTCGACAAGAACGACGCGTCGTTCACCGAGCCCGGCGACCTCGCCGAGGCCACGCGGCCGTGGCGGCGCCGGCACGCCCCGCAGGTCACCGACCGGCTCGACCGGGTGACGGCCCAGGCCGCCGCCCTCGGCCTCCGCCCGGCGGGCGCGACCACCTTCCCCGGCCACGGCCAGGGCCGCAGCCCCCGCGCCTGGCGCACGCAGATCGAGCGCGGCCGCATCGGCTGGTGCGCCGACCCGGCCACCGCCGGGGCCGCCCTCAGGGCCCTCGCCGCCCTCCCCGACCAGGACGCCCCGCGCCCCGACCCGCGGTACCGCCTGGCGGCCTTCCGCGCTTGACGGAACGTCACCGGGCGGGCGTTGTCAGACCCGTGTGCCATCGTGTACGGACGAGTGGGGCGCACAGGGTTCCCGCTCTCCGGCGGTGAGGGGTTGGGGGAAGCGATGACGGGCTGGGTCGGTGTCGGCTGGGAGGGCGTGGGCTGGGACGGTTGGCGGGACGTCGGCGGGATCCGGGCGTTGCTCGACGCGGGCGCCGACCCGGAGGGCGCGGGCTGGGGGTGGCGCCCCCTGCACCGGGCGGCGAGGTACGGCTCGCCCGAGGTGGTGGCCGAACTGGCGCGCCGCGTCCCGGACGTGGACGCGGTGGAGGAGGGGGCGACCGCGCTGTGGGAGGCCGTGCTCGCGGACCGGCCGGACAACGCCCGCGCCCTGGTCGCCGCCGGTGCCGACCCCTGGCGGCCCCAGCTCGGCGGCTGGTCGCCGGGCCGGCTCGCCCTGGCCGGTCCGGTGCCCGACCTGTTCCCCGTGCCCCTGGGGCAGCCGGGCCTGACGGCGGCGGAGCGGGCCGCCGCCGAGCGCGGCCACCGACTCGTCGCGGCGCTCGGGGACTTCTACTACGACGGCACGGGGCTCGCCTGCGTCGCCGGCATCGACGCCGCGGAGGCGATCCGCCGGCTGGGCGCGGTGCAGGCGGAGGAGGAGTTCATGGCCGACTACCTCGACGACCCGCTGGCGTTCTCGATGGACGAATGCTTGCTCATCGCGGGCGTCACGACCGTGCCGGGCGGGTGCGTCGTCACCCAGCCCTGGGGCTACACCCCGTTCACCCCGGGGGCGATGGCCCGGCTGACGGCCGGGACCGTCGGCTACGGCCTCTACGCCAATCCCAAGAGCGGCAACCAGGGGAACGTCTTCCGCGACGGCGCCGAGGAGGGCTGGGACCTCCACCCCGGCGGCGGCCCCCACCCCGGCGGCAGCGCGGAGGAGGTCCTGACCGGCTACCTCTACCGGCACCGGGCCGTCGCCGAGGCGTGCGCCTTCGCGGGCCTCGACCCGGCCGACGCCCGCGCCGTCACGGGCCCCGCCGACGTCTGGATACGGCTGCCCGACGTCGACTGGTGGGCGCGCTGACCGGCCCGGCCCGAAGGCGGGCCGCTCCCGCGCCGGGGCAAGCGGCAGGACGCCGCGCCCGTACCCCGGACGAAAACGGATTGCCTCGTGGCCAGAGCTCACGTTTGCTGGGCAGCATGGCTGAACTGCGTACCGATCGTCTCATCCTCCGTCGATGGGAAGACTCCGACCTCGAACCGTGGGCTGCGATGAACGCTGATCCCGAGGTTCGCGAGCACTTGGGCGACCCGCTCACCCGTGAACAGAGCGATGCCTCCGTGGCGCGGTTCCAGGCCGGGTTCGCCCAGCGGGGCTACGGATGGTGGGCGGTCGAAGTGCGGGCCACGGGGGAGTTCATCGGCTTCGCGGGCTTGGACCAGGTGGATGACGGTCTGCCGTTCACCGGGATCGAGATCGGTTGGAGGCTCGCCCGCTCGGCCTGGGGCCACGGCTACGCCACCGAGGCCGCCCTGGCCGGCCTGGCCTTCGGCTTCGAAACGCTCGACCTCCCCGAGATCCTCGCGGTGACGACTGCCACCAACCTCCGCTCCCAGGCAATGATGCGCCGCATCGGCATGACCCGGGACCCGGCTGACGATTTCGACGACCCCACCGCGCCCGAAGGGCCCCTGCGCCCGAACGTGCTGTACCGAATCGCCCGTGGCACGCGGATCTGACGCTCGCGGCTCGGTCGCTTGGTCAGGCTGCGACAGGGGGTGGGCGTCCGCCCCGGCGCAGCCCCTTCTCGCTGCAGGGCCTCGTTGAATCGGCGGATCACATTCCGCACCGTGTCCTCGTCCGCCGGGACCAGCCGGGCCCTGTCCGGTCGGAGCGCTGGCCGGGCTGGCCGGAAAGCGGGTGCCGCAGGGCAGGTCGTCGCTGGTCGCCGGTGAGGGTTCCGTCCATCGGCACTGTCGCGCTCAGGACCTGTTCTGGCGATCATGCGTAGGGCATCTCGGTGGTCCTTCGCCGGGCAGTCGTGGGAGGGGTGGGGAGGCACGTGGACAGGGAGTTGCGGTATGCCGCTGTCGTGGCGCTCGGCGAACTCGGGCGAAGTCACGACTACCGTGACCGCGCGGACGCCGCCCACGGCCTGGCCGGGTTTGCCGAGATGCACGAGGCCTTCGGGCCGCTGCGGACGCTCGTGCTCGACCCGGATGACACCTTCGTGACCAGGGTGACTGCGGAATCGCTGCTTCGGCGACAGGACAGGGTCGGACTGGCGATAGTCGCGTCCGCACTGGCAGAAGCTGACCCGAACCACGGGGATTGGATCCACACCGCAGTAGTCGACGTATTCAGCATCTTCTCCCACGCCCGGGACAATGCGATCCGCTTGTGTGAGGAGCTGTCGCAGGACGCTGACGACCGCGTTGCCCAGGGGGCTCGTCAGCTGCACGACCTCCTGGTTGAGATCGATCCCGTTCTTCGCCCCGCATAGCGCGGCGATTGCTGGCCGGCTGTCGGCCTTCTCCGGGAGCGTGCGCCGGATGCCGTGCCGCCGTTCCCAGGTGCTCGGGGCACCTGGAGCCCCGCAGGTCCGGGTGTCGGCGGGGGGTGGGGGCGTGGCCGGGCCGTAGGCTGCGGCGGGCGGGGCTTTCGTCCCGCGTGCGGGGGCCTTGCGGCTCTGGTGGCGGCGCGGCGGGGGCGCCAGGGTTGGGGGCAGCAGCGGACGGGCCGTCAGGGCGGGCCGGGCCGCGGCGGACCGGGACGGCCGTGGCGTTCGAGACGCGCGGAACACGTGGAACAGGTGGAGGAAGTCATGACGTCGATCGTTGCGGCCGGAGTCGACGGATCGCCGGCGAGCGTCGCCGCCGCCCACTGGGCCGCCGAGGAGGCGCTGCGGCGCGGGGCCGCGCTGCGGCTGCTGCACGCCTGGCCGTGGCTGACCGACGGCGTCGCCTCCTACGCCGAGCCCGACGACCTGCCCGCCGCCGCGCAGCGCCTCCTCGCCGCGGCCGCCGAGGAGGTCCGTGGGCGCCACCCCGGCCTGGACGTGCGGGCCGACGTGGTGCTGGACGCTCCGGTGGACGGCCTGGTCGCGGCCGCGGGCGACAGCGAGCTGCTGGTGCTCGGCTCGCGCGGCCTCGGCGGCTTCGCCGGGCTGCTGCTCGGCTCGGTCGGCATGGCGGTCGCCGGGCGCAGCGCGGCGCCGGTCGTCGTGGTGCGGGAGCCCGGGAGTGACGGCGGTGACGGTGCGAGCGCGGGCGGCGAGGTGGTCGTCGGCGTGGACGCGCACGGCCCCGAGGCGGAGGTGCTCGCCTTCGCCTTCCGCGAGGCCGCCCTGCGCGGTGCCCGGCTCCGGGCCGTGCACGGCTGGGACCTGCCGCCGGTGTTCGGGTACGCGGGCGGCGCCGTGCCGGCGGGCGAGGTCGGCCAGCTGGAGGCGCTGGAGGCCAAGCTGCTGTCGCTGGCCCTGGCCGGGCCGCGCGAGCAGCATCCGGAGGTCGAGGTGGTCGAGGACGTCCGGCTCGGCGCGGCGCGCGGCCTGGTCGAGGCCTCGGCCGGGGCCGCGCTGCTGGTCGTCGGTCGGGGGCACCGCCCGGTGGAGTTCGGGCCGCGGCTCGGGCGGGTCGCGCACGCGGTGCTGCACCACGCCGGGGCGCCGGTCGCGGTCGTACCGCACTGGTGACCGGCCGCACCGGCGGGGAGTGACCAACGGCCCGGGGTGGGCCGGGCCCTGGGCCCGGCCCACCCCGGAGGGGCGCGGCGCTCGGCGTCCTGGAGGAGGCGCCCGCTCCCCGGCACGTCGAGGTGCTGCCGCAGCTGTGCCCGCTCGGAGCCCGGGGCGGCGGCCGGTCAGCTCCGGTCAGCTCCGGTCGGCGAAGGCGGTGCGCCAGGCGGGGCTGTCGACGTAGTGGTTGTCGAAGCGGTCGGCGGAGGTGGCGATCGCGGTCGGGCTGGTTTCGCCGCGCATGACGCTGCCGAGCAGGCGCAGGTAGTCGAAGCGGTCCATGCCGGGGTGCTTCGGGTCGGGGTGCCGGTCGGTGCCGGGGGTGAACAGGAACAGGACGTCGGCTCCGCCGCCCGGGGCGGCCGCGAAGGCGTGCGGGGTGTGCGGGGGGACGGCGAGGAAGTCGCCGGCGTCCAGGACGGTGACCTGCTCGCCGATCAGGACGCGCAGGGAGCCGCTGATGACGAAGAACAGCTCCCAGGCCCGGGTGTGGAAGTGGGCGGGGGCTCCGGCGGCGCCCTCGGTGAAGACGGAGCGGTAGACGGTGAAGCCGCCCTCGGCGGGGGAGGGTTCGGCGAGGAGGGTCATGGTGGCGCTCGGGTCGGCGCAGGTCTCGGCCTCGGTGCGGCGGGCCAGGATCGGGGTGGCGGAGTTCGGCTTCGACGTCATGGGACCAGGCTAGGGTCGGAAAGACCCATGATCATGGGGCAATCGATCATCGTTTTGATGGGTCAATTCGAGGACGGGGTGCCGGCTGCGACCCCCGCCCGCAGGAAGCCCGTGAACGCCGTCACCGCCGGTGGCACCCGCTGCCCCCGCCGCACCGCCGTGTACACGTGCCGGACCGGGGTGTCGTCCGGGTGCAGCGGGACGAGGGCGATGTCCGGGCGGGCGGCGCGGGCGGCCAGGGACGGGATGAGGGTGGTGCCCAACCCGGCGGCGACCAGGCCGAGTTTGGCGGTCCAGTTGGCGACGGCGTACTCGATCCGGGGCTGGAAGCCGCTGCGCACGCAGGACGCGAGCAGGGTGGACTCCGGCTGGCGGCGGGCCGCGATCCACGCCTCGTCGGCGAGCTCGGCCAGGCGCAGGCGCCGGCGCCCGGCCAGTCGGTGGCTGCGGGACAGGGCGACCAGCACCGGGTCCTCGGCCAGCGGTGAGAGGTCGAACTGGCCCGTTTCGTCGATGAGTTCGGCGTCGGCGTGGTAGGTGGCGAGGAGTGCGAGGTCGATCGCGCCGTCGGCCAGCAGGCCGAGCAGGGGTGCGGACAGCCCCTCGGTCAGGCTGATCGCCACCTGCGGGTGGGCGGCGCGGAAGGCGGCCAGTGCGCTGGGAACGAGCGCCACGTTGGCGCTGTCGAAGGCGCCGACCCGCAGCCGTCCGGCCGTCAGTTCGGTGAGGGCGGCCAGGTCCCGCCGGGTGGTGTCCAGGCGCTCCAGCATCGCCTCGGCGTGCGGCAGCAGTGCGCGCCCGTGCTCGGTCAGCCGCACCCCGCGCGCCAGCCGGTCGAACAGCGGCGTGCCCAACTCGGCTTCCAGGGTCGCGATCTGACGGGAGATCGCGGACTGGGTGTAGCCCAGGCGCTCCCCGGCGGCGGTGAAGGAACCCAGGTGGGCGACGGTGCGGAAGACGTCCAGCCAAGCCATGTCCATTCCGCATGGATACCATGCCGGACATTCGCTTGTCGCGTGGCTCGGGCCTGCCTAGCGTGAGGGCCATGAAGAAGATCGCATTTCTCGGGCTGGGCCGCATGGGCCGGCCGATGGCCCGTCGCCTCGCCGCCACCGGCCACGCGCTGACCGTCTGGAACCGCTCCCCGGGCCGGGCCGACGGCCTCACCGAGGCCGCGACCGCGGCCGAGGCCGTGCGGGGCGCCGAACTCGTCATCACCATGCTGTCCGACCCGGCCGCCGTGGCCGAGGTGGCCGGGCAGTTCGTCCCCGCGCTGGCGCCGGGCGCGCTGTGGATCGACATGTCCTCGATCGGCCCGCGTGCGGTCGCCGAGCTGCGCGACGGGCTGCCGGACGGCGTGCGCATGGTGGACGCCCCGGTGCTCGGCAGCGTCGGCCCGGCGGCCACCGGCGGCCTGACCGTCCTCGCCGGCGGCGAGGAGGCCGACCTCGACCGCGCGCAGCCCGTCCTGGAACAGCTCGGCACGGTGCTGCGCTGCGGCGGCCCGGGCACGGGTGCGGCGCTGAAGGTCGTGGTGATCGGCGGCATCGTGGCATCGGTCACCGTGATCGGTGAAGTCCTGTCGGTGGCCGAGGAGTTGGGCGTGCCGCAGGAGCAGGCCCTGCAGGCGCTGTCGACCACGCCGCTGGCCGGGGCGCTCGCCCGGGCGCGCAGCACGGAGTCGGACTTCCCGGTCCGGCTGGCGGCCAAGGACCTCGCCCTGGCGGGCGGCGGGCCGGTGCTGACGGCGGCCCGTGAGGTGCTGCTCGCGGACCCGTCGATCGCCGACCTGGACCTGGCGTCGGTGGTGACCGCGCTGCGGCGGTAGTCGTCCCACGGGGCCCGGATCGCTTGGGGCCCGGACTGCTCGGGGCCCGGATCGCCCGGCTCGGGGGAGCGGACGATCGGGGCCCCGGGCCCGTGGCGTGCCGTCAGCGCGGCCGCGCGCCCGGCGGGAGGACCTGGGCGGACACGCGCAGGGGCGGGCTGTGCCGGAAGGTGAGGGTGAACTCGACCCACTGGCCGGCCGTCAGCGGCGGCGGGTCGGCGATCATCAGGTCGGCGTCCTCCGGGGTGAGGACGAGCTCGCCGCCCGGCGGGACCGGGAGGGCGGGGGTCGGCTCCCAGCGGCCGGCGGCGCCCTGGTGCAGGTGCCGCTTCAGGGTGATGCGGCTGCCGAACTGCCAGTCCGCGGCCACGAGTTCGTCGGGGACGTCGCCCGGGTTGCGGACCGTGAAGAACGCCGCCGTCGCCGGCGCGGCGCCGGCCGTCGGCAGGAGCATCCAGCCCGGGCCGGCGGCCTCCACCGGCCGGGGGCGGCCGGCGCCGCCGACCGCCGTCCAGCCGGTGAGCAGCACGAGGGCGAGGGTGGCCGCGCCGAGTGTGGGGGCGACGACCTTGAGCCGCTGGAGGATCGTCATCGCCGCACCGCCCCGTCCCGTACGGCCGTGCCTGGTACCGTCCCGGCCCGTACCGCTCCGCCCCGTACCGCGCCACGCCGTACCGAGCCACCCCGTACGGCCCCGCCCCGCGCCGGCTGCCAGGTGCGCAGCCGCAGGCTGTTGCCGACCACGAGCAGCGAGCTGAGCGACATCGCGACCGCCGCCAGCATCGGGTTCAGCAGGCCGACCGCCGCGAGCGGGATCAGCACCAGGTTGTAGCCGAACGCCCACAGCAGGTTCGCCCGGATCGTACTGAGGGTGCGCCGCGCCAGCCGGACGGCGTCCACCACCGCCTCGATGTCCCCGCGCACCAGCGTCAGCCCGGCCGCGCCGATCGCCGCGTCGCTGCCGGAGGCGAGCGCCACCCCGAGGTCCGCCCCGGCGAGCGCGACCGCGTCGTTGACGCCGTCGCCGACCACCGCCACCGTCCGCCCGGCGGCCCGCAGTTCGGCCACCACCTCGGCCTTGCGCTGCGGCGAGGCGGCGGCGTGCACCCGCTCGATGCCGAGCTCCGCCGCCACCGCGCGGGCCGCGCCCGGCCCGTCCCCGGTCGCCAGGACCGGCTCCAGGCCGAGGCCGCGCAGCCGGTGCAGCGCCCGCCAACTGCCCGCGCGCACCGTGTCGCCGACCGCGAGGACGGCCGCGCCCCGCCCGTCCAGCTCCACCAGGACGGCGGTGCGGCCCGCGTCCCCGGCCGCCGCCACCGCGCGCGCCAGCTCGGCGGGCAGCGGCCCGGCCGCCGCGTCCGGGCGCACCAGCCGGACGGCCCGGCCCTCGACCGTCCCGGACACCCCGAGCCCGGCGGTGGCCGCGAAGCCCGCCACGGCCGGGAGCTCGCCGCAGCGCTCGCGCGCGGCCGCCGCGACGGCCCGTCCGATCGGGTGCTCGGAGCGGTGCTCGACCGCCCCGGCCAGCCGCAGCACGTCCTCCTCGGTCAGGCCGTCGTCCTCGCTCGGGCCGTCCACGTCGGGCAGGCCGCTCACGTCGACGGCGGTGACGGCGGTGAGCGCCATCCGGCCGGTGGTCAGCGTCCCCGTCTTGTCCAGCACCACGGTGTCCACCCGGCGCAGGCTCTCCAGCACCTCCGGACCGCGCACCAGCACCCCCAGTTCGGCGCCCCGGCCGGTGGCGGCGAGCAGCGCGGTCGGCGTCGCCAGGCCCAGCGCGCACGGGCACGCCACCACCAGCACCGCGACCGCCGCCGTCACCGCCGCCTGCGGGGCCGCGCCCGCGCCCAGCCAGAAGCCCAGCACGCACACCGCGACCGCCAGCACGCACGGCACGAACACCCCGGCCACCGCGTCCGCCAGCCGCTGCGCCCGCGCCTTGCCGGCCTGCGCCTCGGCCACCAGCGCGGTGATCCGCGCCAGCTGGGTGTCGGCGCCGACCGCCGTCGCCCGCACCACCAGCGCGCCGCCGACGTTCACCGTCGCGCCCGCCACCGCAGCCCCCGGGCCCACCTCCACCGGCACGCTCTCGCCGGTCAGCAGGCTCAGGTCGAGCGCCGAACCGCCCTCGACGACCACCCCGTCGGTCGCCACCCGCTCACCCGGACGCACCACGAACTCCTGCCCCGGCAGGAGCAGTTCGACCGGCAGCAGACGCTCGGAGCCGTCCGCCGACCGGACGCACACCTCCTTGGCGCCCAGCTCGGCCAGCGCCCGCAGCGCGGACCCGCCGCTGCGCCGCACCCGGGCCTCCAGCAGCCGCCCGGCGAGGACGAACAGCGGCACGCCGACCGCCGCCTCCAGGTACACGTGCGCGGCGCCGCCGGACGCCGTCAGCGAGAACGGCATCCGCATGCCCGGATCCCCGGCACCGCCGAGGAACAGGGCGTACGCGGACCAGCCGAAGGAGGCCACCACGCCCAGGCTGACCAGGGTGTCCATGGTCGCCGTGGCATGCCGCAGGCCGCGCCAGGCACGGCGGTGGAACCCCGCCGAACCCCAGGTCACCACCGGGACGGCGAGTGCGAAGCAGACCCACTGCCAGGCCGTGAACTGCAGCGACGGCACCATCGACAGCACCAGCACCGGGACGGCCGGCAGCGCGGTGAGCAGCAGCCGCCGACGCTCGTCCGGCTCCTCGGCGGGGAGCGTCAGCGGGGCATCGGCCGGCGCCAACTCGGCGGTGTAGCCCGCCCGTTCGACGGCCGCCACGAGCTCGGCGACCGGCACCCCGGCGGGGTGCAGCACCCGCGCCCGGCCGGTCGCCAGGTTCACCCCGGCGCTCACCCCGTCGATCCGCGCCAGCCGCTTCTCCACCCGGCCCACGCAGGCCGCACAGGTCATCCCGCCGACCGCCAGGTCCGTGCTCACCAGCGCGGGCCCGGGCTCCGCGAGCGCGCTCACTTCATCCCACCCATGTCGTGCCCGCCCATCCCCGGGGACACCCCGCCACCGCCACCCGCCGGCCGCAGGCCCGGCGCCACCGGGCCCACCTGACGGCCCACGGCGTAGGCGGTGCCGAACACCGCGACCAGGAGGAGGGCGAATCCCACCAGCACACTCAACGACTTCGCATTCACGGTCCAGCAGTCGGACGGCGGCGGGGTGTGGTTCCCGTACGGTCGAAAGTCGTTCGTGGGGAGCCCGGCCGGTGGTCAGGGGCGGACACTGCGGGGGCCGGTGACGGCGGCGCCGAGGGCGGTGACGCGGGCCCGCAGCTCGCGGTCGGCGGTGGCCACCAGGCAGCTGCGGTCCGGGTGTTCGGCGCGGGCGGCGTCGACGAGCTGCACGATCCGGTCGTCGCCGCTGCCGCTCGCCTCCACGACCCGGACCTCGGGCAGACCCGCGACGCCCCGGGCGGCGCCCTCGACCACCAGCACCACGTCGAGCGGCCCCGGCAGGTCCGCCAGACCGTGCTCCGCGACGGCCACCAGGGCGTCCCGCAGCCGCTCGGCGGCGCCGCGCCGGTCCCGCCACCAGCCGTCCGGCACCGACCCGACCACGTTCGCGCCGTCCACGACCAGCAGCGGCCGCTCGGCGGCATCCCGTTCCTCGTGCTCCATGGCGGCCAAGCCTGCCACCTGCGGGCCGCGCCGGGCGATTTTCGGTGGAGCGGTCGGCGGGGCGGCGCCTACGCTCCGGGGAGCCGGCGGTCGGAGGAGCGGTCATGGAGGGCGAGTACTTCGCACTGGTCTGCGACGGGGTGCCCATCCTCGTCGTGCTGACCGACACCGGCCCGAACCTGCTGGAAGCGGTGAAGGTGGTCACTCGGCACACCGGGCTCAGCCTGTGGCACAGCAAGCTCTTGCTCGGCGATCTGCCGGCCACGCTCCTGGACGATGTGACGGGGGACCGCGCCGAGCGGCTGATCACGGACCTGCGAACGGTGGGCGCCGCCGCCGAGATCCGGTACCGGTAGCGGTGAAATCCCTTGGCAGGAACGGTGGTTGGAGCGCCGGGAGCTCGGCGGGAACCTCAGCTACGCGATCGTGCAGGACGGCGTGCTGGTCGGCGCCTGCTGCCTCTTCCGCCGCGACGACGAGCGCGACGACATCCGCGAGATCGGCTACTGGCTGCACCCCGCCGCGACCGGCCGGGGCCTGGCGACCAGGGCCTCCCGTGCCCTGGTCGCCGAGGCCTTCCGGATCCCGGGTGTCGGGCACGTCGAGATCAGCCACGACCGCGCGAACCACCGCAGCGGCGCCGTCCCGGCCCGGCTCGGCTTCACCGAGCTCGGCCCCCGCCCCGCCGAGCGGCTCGCCCCGGCCGACACCGGCGAGGACCGGGTCTGGCGCCTCAGCCGCGCGGACGGGACGGTCGACTGACCGGGGGCGGCGCCGAGGCCGCTGACGTCACGCCGCGCCGCCCCCTGCGTAGGCGCGGGCGACGGCGGTGTGGGCGGCCTTGGGGGTGGTGCGGCCGTCCGGCCAGGAGCGGACCAGGCCGTAGCCGACCGTGTCGAGGTCGGCCCGCGGGTCCTCGGAGGCCGGGTAGGCGGGGGTGACGTACGTGAAGACGAAGGCACCGGCGAGCCCTGCGGCGGTGAACAGGTCTATCAGGGAGGTGAGTTCGAGGGCCTGGACCTCCTCGTCGCGGACCAGGCCGGCGCGCGGGCGGCGGGTGCCGTCCGCGCGGTCGACCAGTGTCCAGGCCGAACCGCCGTGCTCGGCCGCGCCGGTGAACGTGGCGCAGCCGAACTCGGTGGCGACCACGGGCTTTTCGTGCTGGTGCAGTGCTTCGAGGTCGGCCCGGAGGGTGGCGGCGTTGCCGGAGTCCCGGTAGGCGTCGACGGCGACGAGGTCGAACGGCGTCCAGTCGATGTCCTCCCAGAGCCCGGCGGCGTAGGTGACGGGGCCGGAGAAGTGTCGGCGCGCGGTGGTGACGGCGGTGGACAGCAGGGCGTTGAGCCGGACCGGCGGCGGGCCGGCCGCGAAGAACTCCGGGGCCCAGCTCATCGGGTCGGCGAGCGCGGCCAGCCGGGTGCCGATGTCGGCGCCGGGGACCAGGCCGGTCAGGAAGAGGCTCCATTCGCAGCCGACGACCAGGGTGACGTCGGCGCCGGAGCGGTGGAGGTCGCCGGCGATCCGGGCCGCCGCCTCGACCGCCGCCAGGGCCGTCGCCTCGTCGGCGTTGGGCAGCATGGGGGAGAGCCAGACGGCGAGGCCCAGCCGGGCGGCCGTCTCGGCGGCGAGCCGCAGCCGGTCGAGGTCGTTGCCGGTGAGGCGGACGGCGGTGCAGTGCAGTTCGCCTGCGATGGCGGCGAGTTCGCGTTCCACGGTGTCCGCGGTGAGGTGCGGTCGGGTGACCGAGCCGTCGACGGTGGGAGTGCCCGTGTCGTAGGTGACGCCCTTGATCTTCACGGGTTCGTTCTACCGCATGGGTGATCGTCCCGGGCCGCGAGGGCCGGGCGGCGTGCGCCGGTGCACGCCGCCCGCCCCCGTGTTCAGGCGGGTGCCCCCGCGCCGTGCCAGTGCCGCAGTGCCTGCTGGAGGCCGTCGAGGTGGCCGTCGAGGTGGTCGTCGTCCGAGGTCCGTACCCAGGTGGTGTGTCCGTCCGGCCGGAGCAGGACGGCCCGGAGCTCGGGGTGGTCGGGGCTGGTCGCGGTGACGACGTCCACCCGGTCCGTCCACCCGGCCGCCGCCTCGCGCAGGGTGCCGTCGTCCGTCAGGTCGAGCAGCACGCCGCGCCCCGGGGCGAGCAGCTCGGTGAGGCGGGTGGGGCCGTCCGCGGTGGTGAGGGGGAGGTCGGGGGTGAGGCGGCCGAGCCAGGGGTGGTCGGTGTCGGGGTGCATGGGGTAGCGGGTGTCGAGTCCGGTGATGGTTTCGGTGAAGGCGCGGTTGCCGTCCGGGTGTCGGGCGACGCGGGTGAGCAGGTCGGTCACGGGCCCGAGGCGGACGTCGGCGTCGGCGTCGGCGAGCAGGGCCAGCGCCTGGGTGCTCGCCAGTACGTGCGCGCCGGCGGGGTGGCGTTCGGCGTGGTAGCTGTCGAGCAGGTGGGCGGGTGCGGTGCCGCGGACGGTGGCGGCGAGTTTCCAGCCGAGGTTGAACACGTCGTCGAGGGCGACGTTGACGCCGATGGCCCCGGACGGCGGGTGGATGTGCGCGGCGTCCCCGGCGAGCACGATCCGGCCGCGCACGTAGGCGGCCGCCTGCCGGGCGGCGTTGCCGAAGCGCGACAGCCAGCGCGGGCTGTGCAGGTGGACGGGCCGGCCGAGCGCGTCGTCGACGGCGCGCTGGAGCAGGTCCAGCGTGACCGGGGTGTCCTGGTCGGCGGGGGGACGCGGGTCGGTGGTGAGGATCCGGACGTAGCCGGGGCGGGGGACGACGAAGACGCTGCCGCCGGGGCCGGTGGTCGGGCCGATCGGCAGCGCGTCCGGGGCGGCGAGTTCGACGTCGCCGAGCAGGGTGAAGCGGGTCGACGCGGTGCCGGGGAAGTCGATGCCGGCCTGTTTGCGGACGGTGCTGCGGCCGCCGTCGCAGCCGACCAGGTAGTCCGCCCGGATGCGGTACTCGGTGCCGTCCGCCGTGCTGACGGTGGCGGTGACCGACGCGGAGTCCTGGGTCAGCGTGCGCAGTTGGTGTCCGCGCCGGAGGTCGGCGCCCAGGGCGAGGGCGTGCGCCTCTAGGACCTCCTCGACCCGGGTCTGTGCGATGCCGAGCGTGTACGGGTGGTCGGTGCGGGTACCGGCGAGGGTGAGGGTGGCCGGCAGGCCGGCGAACGCGGCGTGCGGGACCTGCCAGCCCTCGCTGACCAGCCGTTCGGCGAGGCCGCGCCGGGCCAGCAGGTCCAGGGCGCGGGCGTTGAGGTTGAAGCCCCGGCAGTAGCCGGGCCGTTGCGGGTGGCGTTCGAGCACGACGGTGTCGATGCCGGCGAGGCGGAGCTCGGCGGCGAGTAACAGGCCGGCCGGGCCGGCTCCGACGATCAGCACCTCGGTCATCGGACGGGCTCCTCTCCGGGGGCGGACCAGGTCCAGCCCTGTTCGGTGCGTTCGGCCCGGGGCCAGAACAGGCTGCCGTCGCGGATCTCGGCGACGGTCCGCCGCGTCCAGGCCAGTTCGGCCTCCCAGGCGTGCACGGCGCACTCGGCCTCGATCATGAACAGCCGGGGGACCTGGCCGGAGCCGACCGTGTCGGCCAGCACCGTGTTCGTCTCCTCGATCCGCCGGGCCAGGTGGCCGGCCCGTTCGAGCAGGGCCTCGGCGGCCCGCTCCGGGCCGAGTGCGCCGAGGTAGGACACCGCGGCCATGAACTTGGGGTACTCGGCGACGGGCGTGCGGAGCAGTTCGTCGATCCACCGCACGAACTCGTCCTGGCCGAGCCCGGTCGGCGCGTACACCGTCCGTTCGGGCCGCCGGCCGTCGCGCGCGGTCTCGACCGGCTCGATCCAGCCGTGCCGGACCAGCGACTCGACGGTGTCGTACAGCGACCCTGAGTTGACCTTGAAGCTGCTGTCCTTGTGGCGTTCCCGCAGGGTGGTCGCCATCTCGTAGGGGTGCATCGGCTGTTCCTGCAGCAGGCCGAGGACGGCCAGCGCCAGGGTGTTGGAGATCTTCCGCTTCGCCATGCGTGCTGTGCTCCGATCGACGATCAATATAGTCGGATCCTAGTAGCCGGATCCGACTATACGACACCGATGGCGGGGCCGTGGCGGTCCGGCAAGCCGCGGACACCGCCGAACCGGGGACCCGCCCGGCATGCCCCGCGAGGGCTGACCCGGCGGCAGACCGGCGCTCGGGTGGGCAACGGGGGCATGGAGACACGCATCGACGAGATCGCCGACCGCATCTACCGGGTCTCGACCTTCGTCCCGGAGATCGCCCCGCCCGCCGGGTTCACCTTCAACCAGTTCCTGATCGACGCCGAGGAACCGCTGATCTTCCACACCGGCATGCGGTCGCTGTTCCCCGCCGTCTCGGAGGCGATCGGCACGGTGGTGCCGCTGGAGCGGCTGCGCTGGGTCACCTTCGGGCACGTCGAGGCGGACGAGTGCGGGGCGATGAACGCGTTCCTGGCGGCGGCGCCGCGCGCGCTGGTCGCGCACAACACGCTCGGCTGCTCGGTGTCGCTCAACGACCTCGCCGACCGGCCGCCGGTGCCGATGGACGACGGGGAGCTGCTGGACCTCGGCGGGCGGCAGGTGTGCCGGCGGGTGCGCAACGTCAACACCCCGCACGTGCCGCACGGTTGGGAGGCGCGGGTGCTGTTCGAGGAGGAGACCCGGACGCTGTTCTGCGGGGACCTCTTCACCCACCTCGGCGACGGGCCCGCCGTCACCGGCGACGACCTGGTCGAACCCGCCCTGCGCTCCGAGGAACTGTTCCGGCAGGTCTCCTGCCTGACGGCCGCCACGGCCGCCCTGCGCTCACTCGCCGAGCTGCGCCCGCGCACGCTCGCGGTCATGCACGGCTCGTCGTTCCACGGGGACGGCGCGGCCGCGCTGAACGCGCTCGCGGACGCGATGCTGGAGCGGTTCGGGCCCGAGGCGGAGTTCGCGGCCCGGCCGAGCGTGCTGGCGGGCCCGCACCCGTAGCGGGCCCGCACCCCTGACGGGCCGGCGGTCAGGCCAGGGTGATCCGGATGCCGATCGTGCCGCGGTCGCCGCGGCGCAGCCGGCTGCCGAGCAGGGTGAGCACGCCGAGCAGGCCGTACTTCTGGCGCAGCAGGGTGCGGTAGGCGGCGGTGCGCTCGGGGGTGAGCAGCTCGGCGGTGGCCGGGTACTGCTCGCCGGTCGGGCGGCCCTTGACGTCGCACGGGCCGACCAGCACGTCGGCGCGGTTGCGGATCCGCTTGACCTTCCAGGAGTCGGCGACGGTCCAGATGCCCAGCGCCTCCCCGTCGCGGACCACCCACACGGGGGTCGGCACCGGGGTGCCGTCCTTCTTGTAGGTGGTGACGAGCAGGTAACTGCCCGCGGAGAGCCGGACGATCCGGGCGAGCCGGTCCGAGGCGGCGGGGTCGACGGGGCCGGTGGGGTCGGGGGTCATGCCGGAGAGTCTAGAGGGCGGCTCGGCTCACCGGCGGCGGACGGAGTGCAGCCGGGCGCGCAGGCGGCGGGAGAGCCGGGGGCCGGTGCGGCCGCCGACCGCGGTGGCGCCGATGGCGGTGGTGCTCGAAGGCGCGGCGGCCGCGGCGGCCCGGCGGCGTGCGACCGTACGGGCGGCGGCCCAGAGGGCGAGGGCGCCGGCCAGCGCGGCGCCCGTCCAGACGGCGGGGGTGAGGCCCGGGTCGTTGGACGGGCCGCCGAGCGGCGGCTGGGCCCAGGCCGGCAGGTCGGTGGCGGCCTGCGGGGCGGCGGCGGAGGACGCGCCGCCGGCGGGGGCGGCGGTGTCCTCGGCCAGCTGCCCGACCGGCTGGACCTTCCCGGCGGCCGCGAAGCCCCAGTCCAGCAGGCTGGCCGCCTCGTCGTAGACCTTGCCCTGGGCCTCCGGGTGCATGACCGTCACCAGCAGGGTGCGGCCGTCGCGCTCGGCGGCGCCGGTGAAGGTGGCGCCCGCGTTGGTGGTGTAGCCGTTCTTGACGCCGATCAGGCCGGGGTACTTGCCGAGCAGCCGGTCGGTGTTGGCGATGTCGAAGCTGGTGCGCTGCCCGGTGAGCTTGTCGAGTCCGCCGGGGAAGCGGGCGGTGCGGGTGGAGCAGTAGGAGCGGAAGTCGGCGTTGCGCAGCCCGGCGCGGGCGAACAGGGTGAGGTCGTAGGCGGAGGAGACCTGGCCGTCCATGTCGTAGCCGTCCGGGGTGACGACCTTGGTGTCCCTGGCCTGGAGGGCCTGGGCCCGGGCCTGCATCTCGGTGACGGTGCGCTGGACGCCGCCGTTCATGTGCGCGAGGACGTGCACGGCGTCGTTGCCGGAGCTGAGGAAGACGCCCCGCCAGAGGTCCTCGACCCGGTACGGCAGGTTCTCCTTGACGCCGACGAGGCTGCTGCCGGCGCCGAGGCCGGCCAGTTCGGCGGGGGTGACCTGGTGCTCCAGGGCGCGGTCGAACTTGGGCAGCACGGTGTCGGCGAACAGCATCTTGAGCGTGCTGGCGGGCGGCAGCGGCAGGTGGGCGTCGCGGGCGGCGAGCACCTCGCCGGTGGTGGCGTCGGCGACCAGCCAGGAGCGGCCGGTGAGGGTGGCCGGCAGGGCGGGGGCGCCGGCCAGCGGCGCGATCTGGACGGCCGGGCGGCCGAGCCGTTCGCCGCCGATCGCGGCCCCGGCGTCCTGGGCGACGGCGGCGGGGGCGGCCGGTGGCAGGGCGGTCAGTGGCAGGGTGGTCAGGGCCAGGGCGGTGAGGGCCAGGGCCGAGGCGGCGGCCGCCTGGGCGGTCTGCCGGGTTCGTCTGCGCTGCACATGCTTCGACTGCACACGGCGAACGTAACCGGGCGGCCGCCGGGGCGCCGGGGCTGCTGCTCCGTCCGGTGGGCCGGGCGGCACGGGCTCGGGCCGCGACTTTGGTGGTCCCGGCGCGCGCCGAAAGTCGGATTACCGGACGCCGGTGCCTTCCTAGGCTGACGGACATGAAGACTCTGCTCGGCTACCTCGGTTTCGTGCTGATCCTCGGCGGCGGCACCGGCCTGCTGGCCGACCGGCTCGGGGGGTTCCGGCTGTTCGGCTTCGTCCGCTACCTGGTGCCGGACGGCCACGAGACGGTCGGCTACGCGGCGCTGCTGGCGCTCGGCGTGCTGCTCTCGATTCCCGCCGCCCGGCGGGGCTGATCGCTCAGGAGGCCGCGATGCCGTCCAGCAGGACGGCCAGCCCGGCGCGGAAGGCCTCCCCGGCCTCGTCCCCGTCCTCGTTCCCGGACGCGCCGCCGGGGTCCCGCCGCAGCGCCGTCAGCAGGGGGAAGCGCTCGGCGAACTCCGGTGAGAAGCGGTCGAGTTGGGCGCCACTGGCGTCGGCGGTGGCGGCGGCCGCGCCGCGGACGTACTGCCGGAGGGCGGCGACGGCTCCGCGCAGTCGGGCGGGCGCGAGTGCGGCGGGTGCGAGGGCGCTCAACAGGCTCTCCAGCGCGGCGAGTTCGGCCGGGCCGAGGGCGGGCCGGGCCGGCGGGAGCCGGAGCACCCAGGGGTGGCGCAGGTAACAGGCGTACAGCTGCTCGGCCCAGTCGGTGGCGGCGGCCCGCCAGTCGTCCGACCGCGGTGCGGGGGGCGGGAGTTCGGCGAGTGCGCGGTCGTGCATCAGGGCCAGGAGCTCGTCCTTGCCGGGCACGTAGGTGTAGAGCGCCATCGCCGTGCGGCCGAGGCGTTCGCCGACCGCGCGCATGGAGAAGGCGGCCATGCCCTCGGCGTCGGCGACCGCGATGGCGGCGGAGACGATCGCGTCCACGCTGAGGCCCGGCTTGGGGCCGCTGCGGGCGCCCCGCCCGGCGCGCGACGGTTCGGGCGCGTCCCAGCGCGGGGCGCGTGAGCGGTGGGGGTCGCCCGGCCCGGCGTGGACGGTCATCCGAAGTCTCCTTATGGCGTAAAGCATTCCTGCGGGCACCGCCGTGACGGCAACTCTTTATGGCGTAAGGATATCCGGCCCGTCCGCGCCGCCCGTCCGCGCCGCCCGTCCGCGCCGCCCGCCTCGCCCGTCCGCGCCGCCCGTCCCGCCGGCCCCCCTCCCCACCTCCGCCGGAGCGGCGCTCCGGGGGGAAACCGCGGAGCCCGGTTTTGGATCGGGTCGACGGGGAAGGAATGTCGCGGTGTCGACAAAGAGTCGACCGACTGGCGACATTCCGCCACTGTCGAGAGTCCGCCACTGGCGTTTTCGGGGCGGCATCGCTCGGTTTCGACCGTGACTGACCGGTCCTGATCGGCGAAAAAGGGACACCCCCGGCGCGATTTATACGGTGTATTTTACTTTCTGATGGTCATTTTTACTTTCTGATGGGGATTTCACCCCTTGTCGTGGTCGTGTCGGATGCGCTGGAATGCGACCGCTGTCGGGACGCGCGGTCCGGACCAACCACGCGGCCGATCCGGACTCGCGTACGCTGGGCTGTGCGCAACCTGACGTCTCATCAGACGAAAGGATGTCCATTGATCAGCTGGCGGAAAGCCCAGCTAGCAGCTGCCGTCACGGTCACCTCCGCGTCCATGGTCCTGACCTTCGGGACCTGCGCGAACGCCACCCCCGCCCCCACCCCCTCGAACGCCCCCACGGCGGCCGAGGGCGGGGCGCCGGCGCCGGTGATCGTGATCCTGAAGGACCAGATTGCGGACGCCCCGGCCGACCACGGTCACCTGGGCGCCCGCCAGCAGAAGACGGCCAACGCACAGGCCCCGCTGCTGGACAAGGTCAAGGCCCACGGCGGCACCAACATCAAGAGCTTCGTCGTCGGCAACGCCTTCTCGGCCACCGTCGACCCGGCTCTGCGTGCCTCCCTGCAGGCCGACCCGGCCGTCGCCGCCGTGGTGGCCGACACCCAGGTCAAGGTCGCCCCGGTCGCCGCCTCGACGGCGAAGACGGGCAAGGACGCCGTCGACGCCAAGGCGGCCGGCAACGGTGACGCCAAGGCCGCCGCCCCGGGCAGTGACGGCAGCCAGGGCTCGGAGGAGAACGCGACCAACACGGTCTGCCCCTCCGACCCGAGCAAGCCGCTGCTGGAGCCCGAGGGCCTCTACTCGGTGCGCGCCCAGACCGGCAACGGCCACCCCGGTGTCGAGAACCTGGCCACCGGCAAGGGCGTCAAGGTCGCCTACATCGCGGACGGCCTCGACCCGAACAACCCGGACTTCATCCGGGCCGACGGCTCGCACGCCGTCGTCGACTACCAGGACTTCGCCGGTGACGGCTGGGCCGCGCCCACCGGTGCGGCCGAGGCCTTCGGCGACGCCTCGGCGGTCATCGCCCAGGGCCGCCAGGTCTACGACGTCTCGCAGTTCGTCAACGCCTCGCACCCGCTGCCGGCCGGCTGCAACATCCGGATCAAGGGCCTCGCCCCGGACGCCGACCTGGTCGCGCTGAAGGCCGGCGGCGAGATGATGTCCAACTCGTCGATCCTGCAGTCCATCGACTACGCGGTGCGGGTCGCCCACGTCGACGTGCTGAACGAGTCCTTCGGTGGCAACGTCACCCCGGACAGCGGCGCGCACGACACCATCTCGCTGTTCAACGACCAGGCCGTCAAGGCCGGTGTCACCGTCTCCGTCTCCTCCGGCGACGCGGGCATCAGCGGGACCATCGGCACCCCGGCCACCGACCCGAACGTGATCGCGGTCGGCGCGTCGACGGACAACCAGAACTACCAGCAGACCGGTTACGCGGCCTCCCAGTTCTCCAACAAGAAGTGGAGCAACAGCCGCATCTCCGCGCTGTCCTCGGGTGGCTTCACCCAGGCCGGCCGGACTGTCGACCTGGTCGCGCCGGGTGAGTCGGACTGGGCGCTGTGCACCCCCGACGTCACCAAGTACACCGACTGCACGGGCTACAACGGCAAGCCGTCGGCGATCCAGCCGTTCGGTGGCACCAGCCAGGCCGCCCCGTTCGTCACCGGCGCCGCGGCCCTGGTCATCCAGGCCTACCGCGACACCCACGGCGGCGACTCGCCGTCCCCCGCCCTGGTGAAGAAGTTCCTCACCGGCACCGCCCAGGACCTCGGCGTTCCGGCCGAGGAGCAGGGCGCCGGTCTGCTGAACGTCCGGGCCGCCGTCGAGGCCGCCCGCGGCTACGACGACGGCGACGGCACCGAGGGTGCCAACACCGTGGTCGTCAACACCGGCCAGCTCGACATCGCGGGCGCCCCGGGCTCGACCCACACCGCCGACGTGTCCGTCACCAACACCAGTGACAGCCCGCAGACGGTGAGCGCCGCCACCCGCGCCTTCGTGCCGCTGGCGAGCAACACCCAGACCGTCCAGATGGACACGTCCTCGAAGGACACCTTCAAGTACGCGACCAACGGCTCGGACTGGGTCCAGAAGCAGGTCAAGTTCACCGTCCCGGCCGGCGCCGACCGCCTCGCGGCCTCGATCGCCTGGCACGGTGCGGCCAACCCGGTCGTCAACGGCCCGGTCGTGCGCCTGACGCTGCTCGACCCGTCCGGCAAGTTCGAGACGAACACCCGCCCGCAGGGCGGCGCCACCCCGGCCAACTTCGGCCTGGTGGACGTCCCGCACCCGGTCGCCGGCGAGTGGACCGCCGTCTTCTACACCCCGGCCGGCGCCAAGGGCTTCAACGGCCCCGTCCAGTTCGGCACCTCGACCCAGCGGGCCGTCCCGGCCGGTTCGGTCGGCCCGAACACCGCCGAGCTGCAGCCCGGTGAGACCAAGAACCTGAAGGTCCAGCTCACCACCCCGGCCACCAGCGGCGACTCGAGCGAGGCCGTCACGGTCTCCAGCTCGAACGGCAGCACCACCAGCGTTCCGGTCGTGCTCCGCAGCCTCGTCCCGGTCAAGGACGGCAAGGGCACCTTCACCGGCACCATCACCGGTGGCAACGGCCGCGGCTCCTCGCCGACGCAGAGCTTCACCTACGGCTTCGACGTCCCGAAGGGCCAGAAGGACCTGCGGGTCGGCCTGACCGTCGCCAAGGACGCCAACCTGCTCATGCAGGGCGCGCTGATCAGCCCGAACGGCACCCCGATCGACATCGAGGGCAACGGTCTGTTCGACGACAAGGGCAACCTGACCGGCACCAACCCGGGCGTCTCGGCCACCACCGTCAACCCGGCCGAGGGCCACTGGCGGTTCGTCCTGAACGTGCTCGGCCCGATCAGCGGCCAGCAGCTGTCGCAGGACTTCACCGGCACCATCGCGTTCAACCAGAACCAGGCCACCGCGGCCGGTCTGCCGAACGACGCGAAGACCAAGCTGGCGGCCGGCAAGCCGGTCACCGTCACGGTGAACTACACCAACAACACCGTCGCCACCCAGAAGATCTCGGCGGACGGCCGCCTGGACAACCGGGTCGACGTGCCGCTGGTCCCGCAGGGCGCCTCGGCCTCGGTCACCCTGCCGCTGAGCCTCAGCTCCGCGGTGCCGGGCTTCCTGGTCCCCCCGGGCACCGACCAGCTCAAGGGCGTCGCGGCCTCCTCGACCCCGGCTCAGCTGGAGCTGGCCGCCACCACCTCGTCGCCGGACCTGTTCGGTGACCTGAAGAAGGCGCAGAACGGCTCGACCATCTCGACCGTGACCGACAAGGGCACCGCCGAGCAGCCGATCGTCCCGGGCAACTGGGGCACCTTCGTCCAGCAGATCGGCCCGTTCAGCAACGCGGGCGCGCCGGCCGGCACCGCCACCATCACCGCCACCGCGCACACCCTGGCGTTCGACCCGGCGCTGACCTCCAGCACCGGTGACCCGTACGCCGCCTCGGTGAACGCCACGGCCCCGGCCGCCACCCCGGTGACCGTCCAGCCGGGCGCCAGCGGCTCGCTGCAGGTGACCGTGACCCCGACCGGCCCGAAGGGCAGCACGGTCAAGGGTCTGCTGTACCTGGTGTCCGCCCCGACCTCGGTGGCGACCGCCAACAACAGCCTGAGCACCACCGGTGCGGTGCTCGCGGCGATCCCGTACAGCTACACCGTGAGCTGACGCTTCGTCGGTCTGACCGCAGGAAGCACCAACTGGCCGAGGCCGTCCCGGAGTTCCGGGGCGGCCTCGGTCGCGTTTCAACCGCTCGGGGGTGGGCAGGGACCAGGCATCAGGACATGTCGGCCCAATCGGGGAGCGGATTTGTACGAGGCGATCAAACACAGCGACGTCGAGGTCAACGGCGTCCGGCTGCACGTGGCCGAGCAGGGGGAGGGCCCGCTGGTCCTGCTGCTGCACGGCTTCCCGGAGAGCTGGTACTCCTGGCGCCACCAGTTCGCCCCGCTCGCCGCGGCCGGCTACCGGGTCGTCGCCCCGGACCAGCGCGGTTACGCGCGCAGCGAGCAGCCGGAGAGCGTCGACGCGTACACCCTGCTGCACCTGGTCGGGGACGTCACCGCGCTGATCGGGGCCCTCGGCGAGGAGCGGGCCGTCGTGGTCGGGCACGACTGGGGCGCGCCGGTGGCCTGGACCACCGCGGCGCTGCGGCCCGACCTGGTGCGCGGCGTCGCCGGGCTGAGCGTGCCGCCGGTGCCGGTCGGCGGGCCGCCGCCGCTGCAGACCTACCGGGAGAACTACGGCGAGGGCTTCTACCAGATCTACTTCCAGGAGCCCGGCCGGGCGGACGCCGAGCTCGCCGCCGACGTCAAGGCCAGCCTGCGGCGGATCCTGGCGGGCACCACGCCGGACGGCAAGCCGCGGCCCTGGGTGGTGCCCGAGGGGAAGACCCTCCTGGACACCATCCCGGAGCCGGAGCGGCTGCCCGGCTGGCTGACCGACGCGGACCTCGACGTCTTCGCCGCCGACTACGCCCGGCACGGCGAGCGGGCCTTCACCGGCGGGCTCAACTGGTACCGCAACGTCGACCGCAGCGCCGAACTGCTGGCGCCGTTCATCGGGGTGACGGTCGAGGTGCCGGCGCTGTACATGGCCGGCGAGCAGGACCTGGTGAACGCGATGCTCCCGCCCGGCGCGCTGGAGTACCTGCTCGGCCGACTGCCCCGGCTGCACCGCTCCGTCCGGCTGCCGGACACCGGGCACTGGACGCAGCAGGAGCGGCCGGCGGAGGTCACCGAGGCGCTGCTGGACTTCCTGAAGCACCTCGACTCGTAGGGTAGTTGACGGCTGTCCGGGCGCGGCCCCGCAGCGGGGCCGCGCCCGGTTGCGCGTTACGCGATCGGGGCCGCGAGGGCGGTGCGCAGCGTGAGGGACTCCTGCGGGTTGCCGTAGTCGCGGGAGGAGACGATCAGCCCGTGGACGACCCGGATCACGTTGATGTACGTGAGGGCGAAGGGCTCGCCGGTCGCGGTGATCCGCCCGTGCACCCGGAACTCGGCGATGGCGACTTCGGGGTCGGCGGTCTCGTGCAGGGTGACCTCGTCGACGGTGTGGAAGCTCCACAGGCCTGCCGTCGCCTTCATCCGGGCCCGCATGGTCTCCCGGCCGGTGGTCACGGGTGGAGCCGACCCGAGGCCGCACCTAGTAACGTTACTAGGTGCCCCGGCCGCCGCTTCCACCGCTGCGCGCCGGGGCCGGCCCAGCAAGCCCGCCTTGACGGCCGGACCGCAGCCGACCGATCCCCACCGTCACCGGTCCGTTCCGAGGACCGAGATCCGGACAGGAGAGCAGCAGGTGAGCACGGCACATGCCAGCCCGGGTGACTACAGCCAGGTGCCGAATCCGGAGCAGGCGCTGAAGTACGCGATTCAGCACATCGCGGGCGACCGCGTGGAGATCGTCGAGGGAGTCATCACCCCCGTGTCACCGTCCTGGGCACACGAAACCGCAGTCGACCTGATCCGCGAGCAGATCGGGCCCCGCATGCAGGAGCTCGGCCTGCGCGCCGGCTCCGGAAACCTCGACCTGCCCGGTACGGAGAACTTCTACGTCCCCGACCTCGCCGTCGTACCCGCCGAGCTCGCGAAGACCGAGGGAGCCCTCCTGCCCGACCAGACCGTGCTCGTCGTCGAGGTGACCTCGCCGTCGAACGGCGACACCGACCGGACCTCCAAGCGCCGGCGCTACTCCCAGTTCGGCGCGCCCGTGTACCTCCTGGTCGACCGTCAGGAACGCACGTGCACCCTGTTCTCCCGACCGGGCCGGCTCGGCTACACCCGGGTCGAAGGCCCCCACCCCTTCGGCACGCCGCTGCAGCTCCCGCCGCCGCTGGACCTCGAACTCGACACGGCGGGTTTCTGAGCGGACGGCCCGGTCACGGCTCGTGCCGGCCACTTCTCGATGGAGCTAGACCGGCAGGAGGCGGGTGATCAGGTCGGCGAGGCGGCGGGCGTTGCGGCAGGAGTGCATGTCGACGACGGCCGCGTAGGCGGGGGCGGCGGAGTCTCCGGTGGTCCAGAGTGAGGGTTGCTCGGGGTTGAGCCAGAGGACCCGGCGGGCGCGGGCGGCGATCCGGTGCAGGGCGGGGAGGTTGGGGTCGCGGTGGTTGTTGCGGGCGTCGCCGAGGATCAGGACGGTGGTGCGCGGGCCGACGGCGTCCAGGTGGTCCTCGGCGAAGCCGGCGAGGGCCGAGCCGTAGTCGCTGTTGCCGTGGTAGCCCATCACCCGGGCCTCGGCGAGGATGCGGGCGGCGAGCCGGCCGGGGTCGTCGGCGCCGTCCGCGCGGAGCAGGTCGGTGACCTCGGCGGTGCGGTTGACGAAGGCGAACACCCGGACCTTGCTGAACTGTTCGCTCATCGCCCGGACCAGCAGCATGGTGAAGTCGGCGAAGCCCGCCACCGAGCCGGAGACGTCGCACAGCAGCACCAGCTCCGGCCGGGCCGGGCGGCGCAGCCGGTACGCGGGGCGCAGCGGCACCCCGCCGGTGGCGAGCGAGCGGCGTAGGGTGCGGCGCAGGTCGATGTGGCCGCGGGCGGCGCGGCGGCGCCGGGCGGCCAGGCGGGTGGCCAGCTTGCGGGCCAAGGGGTGGACGGTGCGGCGTAGTTCGGCGATCTGGTCGCGGCCGGCGGCGAGGAAGTCGATCCGGTCGGTGGTGGGGGCGAGGGCGCGTTCGGCGATCCGCTCGGCGCCGCGCAGTTCGGCGACCCGGCGGCGGGCCTCGGTGGCGACCAGGCCGCGGAAGCCCTGGATGCGGCGGCGGATCTCGTCGGCGAGGACGCGGTCGGCGACGTCGGCGTCCTCGGGGGCGCCCTCGGGGCCGCGCTCGCGCAGGGCGGCGAGGATGCGGGCGAGCAGCGTCTCGGGGGAGAGCCGGCCGAGCGCCTGGTGGGCGGACCAGCCGTCCGAGCCGGGGGTGGCGCCGGTGCCGTACCGGCCGAAGGCCTCGATCACCTCGCCGGCCAGCCGGGCCTGGGCGGCGCGGTCGTCGGCGGCGAGCGCGGCGGCGAGGCGTTCGCGCAGGTCGTCGCGGAGCGGGTCGGGCCGGCCGAAGCGGGGCGGCTCCGGGTCCTCCGGCACCGGCGGCGGATCGGCGCGGACGGCCTCGGGGGTGCCGATGCCGAGCGGGAAGAACAGGTCGAAGGAGGCGTCGAAGACGGCCCGTTGGCCGTCCGAGCGGAGCAGGGCGGCGGCCAGGCCGGCGCGCATCTGCTCGCGGTCGTCGAGGCCGAGGACGTCGAGGACGGCGGCGGCGTCCACCGTCTCGGCCGGGCCGATCCGCAGGCCGTGCCCGCGCAGCGCGCGGACCAGGCCGGTGAGCCGGGCGGCGGTGTCCTGCACGGCGGTGTCCTGCACGGCGGTGTCCTGGGCTGCGGTGTCCGCGGGCCCTGGCTCGGTCGGTCGCGGCGCGGTGGTCATGCGAGGGTGAGCTTCCGGGCGGCTTTGCGGACGTCGTCCTGGTGCTTGAGGATCACCCCGAGGGTGTCCCGGACGACGGCGTCGTCCAGGGTGTCCGCGCCGAGGGCGAGCAGGGTGCGGGCCCAGTCGACGGTCTCCGCGACGGACGGCGCCTTGCGCAGCTCCATCGCCCGCAGCGCGCCGACCACCCGGACCAGCGAGGCGGCCAGCGTCTCGTCCAGGCCGGGCACCTGGAGGCGGACGATCCGGCGCTCCAACTCGGCGTCCGGGTAGTCGAGGTGGAGGAAGAGGCAGCGGCGGCGCAGCGCCTCGGAGAGCTCCCGGGTGGCGTTGGAGGTGAGCAGCACGAACGGGCGGCGGCTCGCGGTGATGGTGCCGAGCTCGGGGACGGTCACCTGGAAGTCGCTCAGCAGCTCCAGCAGCAGGGCCTCGACCTCGACGTCGGCCTTGTCCAGCTCGTCGATCAGCAGCACGGTGGGCTCGTCGCCGCGGATGGCGGTGAGCAGCGGCCGGGTGAGCAGGAACTCCTCGCCGAAGATGTCGGTGCGGGCGGCGTCCCAGCCCTCGTCGCGGCCGGCGGTGATCCGCAGCAGCTGCTTGGCGTGGTTCCACTCGTAGAGCGCGCGGGCCTCGTCGATGCCCTCGTAGCACTGCAGCCGGACCAGCCGGGCGGCGCCGATCCGGGCCACGGCCTTGGCGAGTTCGGTCTTGCCGACGCCGGCCGGGCCCTCGACGAGCAGCGGCTTGCCGAGCCGGTCGGCGAGGTAGACGGTGGTGGCGACGGCCGTGGAGGCCAGGTAGCCGACGGCGGCGAGCCGGTCGACGGTGTCCGCCACCGACGTGAAGAACCCCGTGCCGTCGCCGTTGCCGTTCTCGGTCATCCGTCCGCCCCGTTCCGGTCCGCCGTGCCAGTCGGGCGCCACCCTACCGGCCGGTCACTTGCTTGTCTCGGGTCCGCTGCGGCGGGGGTCCGGACGGGCGCGCGGGCCCGGGCGTGGTGGAGCGGCGTACGGCGGGCCGGGGCCCGTCGTACGCCGCTGCGCTGTGTCCGCTGCCCGGCGCGTCAGTTGACGTACAGGACCGGGCTGCCGGCGGCGGAGGTGTCGTGGACCGGGCCGTAGGTGGCGCTGAAGTAGCCGGTGGAGAAGCACAGGCTGGGGCCGGAGACCAGGGCGAACGGCTGGCCCGAGAAGCCGATGCTGTTGCCGGTGTTGGAGGCGGTGCCGGCGATGCCGGTGCTGTTCGCGTAGTTGCAGGTCACGCTGCCCAGGAGGGTGCTGAGCACGACGGTGGTGCCCATCGTGCCGGCCGCGCCGGGGGTGAGCGCGACGGGGAAGCCGGGGCCGTCGCTGACGGTGTTGGTGAACGGCAGGTTGGTGACGGTGATGCTCCGCACGCCCATGACGCCGATGACGTTCGAGGTACAGGAGCCGAAGGTCTGGGAGTTGAGCTGTTCGACGGCGCTGCCCGGGGCGGCCGGGTTGGCCGTCACGGTGGCGGAGAAGGCGGAGGCGGCACACTTGATGCCGCTCGTCCCGGTGGCGCTGTTGTAGAAGGTCGCGTAGGTGCCGGCGGCGAGGTTGGCGGTGAGCGTGTCGCCCACCGCGACGTTCGGGCCGGTCGGGCCGCCGGTGGTGAGGACGGCGGGGGCGTCGGCCTGGGCGGGGGCGACGGCCGCGCCGGTGAGGGCGAGCGCGCCGAGCGCGGCGGTGGCGAGAGTGCGGCGGATGCGCATGAGGGTGCCTCTCTCCGTCCGGAGACGGGTGGGGGAATCCCCGCCGGCGGGTGTGGTGGTGTGCGCGACGGGGGAGGTGCGTGGCATGGCGCACCGGGAGCTGCGACGGGCCGCGGTACGGCGTGGCCGGGCACGACGGCGGGCCCGGCGCCACGGGCCCGATCGTGTGCTGTGGTGGTGCGGCCGCGGGTACGGCGGTGCGGAGGCGGGACGGCGCGGTCGCGGCGGCACCGGGAGGTGCGGAGCCGTCCGCGCCGCTGTGCGGACGCGTGGTGTGAGGGGTGCGCGTCGGCGGCTGCCACCGCCGCGCGCCGCGTCGGCCGTGCTCCCGCTCCCGGGGCGGTCGCCCGGGGTCGTCGGAGCACCTGGGGGTTGTCCGCCCTGGTGGCGACTGCTCCGCCACCGGTTGGAAACCTGCCAGTGTTGTAAACCCGGAGTTCCGTCAATGTCAATACAGGACACAGGAGTTGGCGATGAAAGGAAAACTCCCGAGGGCCGACGTGATCCTGCTGCCGGGCGCCCGGACCGGCCGCGATCCGGCCCGGTCGATCAAGCCCGGCCCGCGCCGGCTGCCGGCCGGGGTGATCGCCGCGACCCAGCGCGAGCGGCTGCTGGACGGGCTGGTGCGCACCGTCGCCGAACGCGGCTACCAGCACGCCACGGTGAGCGACATCTGCCGGGAGGCGGGCGTGACCAGGCCGGTCTTCTACGAGCTGTTCAGCGGCAAGGAGGACGCCTTCCTGGCCGCGCACCGGTACGGCACCGGGGTGGTGCTGCGGCGGATGGCCGCGGCCTTCGCGGCCGAATCCGACTGGTGCGCCGGCATCCGCCAGGCGCTCGGCGCGATGCTCCAACTGCTCGCCGGGACACCGGCCTTCGCCGCCATGGCGGTGGTCGAGATCGATGCGGTCGGCCCGGCCGGGCGGCGTGAGAGGGACCAACTCCTCACCCGCTTCCGGGCGTTCTTCGCCGAGGTGCCGCAACTGCCGGGCGGTGTACCGGTGGAGGAGATGGTGGACGCCGTGGTGGCCGGCGTCTACGGCGCGCTCCACCGCCGGATCGACTCCGGCCGGACTGATCAACTCAACGATCTGCTCCCGGTGTTGAGCCTGTTCTGCCTGGCGCCCTTCCTCGGCCCGGCCGAGGCGGCCCGGCGGCTGGGACTGGCGTCGGGGGGCGGGTCGCCGATCGGTGAAGATCCTTCGTGCACCCGTATTGACCCCGCCGATACCCGGCAGTAGCTTCTCGGATACTCATCGTGCGCCGACCGGACCCGCCCCGCTGCCGAGGGGCGGACGGTCCGGCCGGTGCGCGGGAACGCTGTCCGCGCCAGGTCAACGTGCCAGTGCCTGCCCATCCCATCCACTCCGAGGGAGCACACATGGCCATGTCCGAGGACGCCGCCACGGCGGCGGAGACACCCGAGACGCCGATCACGCCCAGAAGAGGCCGGGTCCGGTTCAAGCGCAGCGCCCTGATGGCCGTACCGGCCGTCGCCCTCGGCGGCGTGCTGATGACGCTCACCGCGCAGGGCGTGCTCGCCGCCCAGTTCTCCATCTCCGGCATGCCGTTCACCATCACCGCGGACAGCCTCGAAGGTGACGGCTTCGCCCAGTACGGCAGCCTGGACTCGATGATCCCGGACAGCCCCAACCAGGGGAACACCGGCGGTCAGGTGCTGGTCGCGGTGTCCGCGATCAAGTCCGCCAAGATCACCAACCTGTGCCAGAGCGTCGACCTCGGCGGCATCAACCTGGTGATCCACGCCGGTGACGGCGGCACCCCGGTCAGCGCCACCAACCTCACCACCGACTCCGACCTGCTGTCCGCCGACGCGGAGTTCACCAACATGGAGATCGGCGGCGACGCCAGCACCTACACCAAGGCCGGGCCGAGCGGGAAGGGCAACCCGGGCGTGTTCGGCCAGCAGGCCGACACCGTCAAGCTGAACCACCTCAAGCAGCACAACTACGCCAGCACCGCGGCCGGCTTCAAGTTCCCCAACCTGCGGCTGAGCTTCAGCTCGCAGGGCTGCTGAGCATGGCGGAGGCCGTACGGGAGCCGGAGCCCGGGGCGGACGACGGCTCGGGCGGCGGCCCGGCCGCGGACGGCGGTTCGGCCAGCGGCTCGGACGGCGGTTCGGGTGCGGTCGGCGGTTCGGACGAGGGCTCGGGCGGGGGGAGCGACGCGGCGGCCAGTGGGACGGCCGCCGCGACCGCGGCTCCCGCCGGCCGGGCGGGAACCGCCGTCCGCCGCGCCGACTGGCGGGGCCGGCGGCCGTTCTGGGGCGGCCTGCTGGTGCTGCTCGGCGGCTCGGAGGTGCTGTTCACCGAGAAGGCCCCGCTGCCCATCGTCCTGCACATCGGGATGCAGGGGCTGGCCGGGTACCTGGTACCCGCGGTGATGGTGATCTGCGGCCTGCTGATCCTCTTCAACCCGGCCCAGCGGCTGTTCTACTCCATCCTCGCCGTGCTCGCCTCGCTGGGCACCTGGGTGACGTCCAACCTCGGCGGCTTCCTGCTCGGGATGCTGCTCGGGGTGGTCGGCGCCAGCCTCACCTTCGGCTGGGTGCCCGACCAGCCGCTGCGCCGCGGGCGGCAGCGCCGGTGGGACCGGCGCGAGCAGCGGCGGGCGGCCAAGGCGGCCGGGGTGTGACACCGTTCCCCGCGCGCCGGTGATGGGAGAGCACCGGCGCGCGGTACGGCGGGTCGTCACGGCGGGCCGTCGCGACAGCCCGCCGTGACGACCCGCCGTGACGTGTCGTCAGATGGTCGCGGCGTCGATCACGAACCGGTACCGGACGTCGCCCTCCTCCAGGCGCCGGAAGGCCTCGTTGATCTGCTCGGCCCGGATCAGTTCGATGTCGGCGGTGATGCCGTGTTCGCCGCAGAAGTCCAGCATCTCCTGGGTCTGCGGCAGCCCGCCGATCTGCGAGCCGGCCAGCGAGCGGCGGGCGCTGAGCAGCGCGCCCGCGTTCAGCCGGACCGGCTCCGCCGGCGCGCCGAGCTGCACCAGAGTGCCGTCGACGCGCAGCAGCCCGAGGTAGGCGGTCAGGTCCAGGTCGGCCGAGACGGTGTTGACGATCAGGTCGAAGGCGCCCGCCAGCTCGGTGAAGGTCGCCGGGTCGGAGGTGGCCCGGTAGTCGTCCGCGCCGAACCGCAGGCCGTCCTCGCGCTTGCGCAGCGACTGGCTGAGCACGGTGACCTCCGCGCCCATGGCGTGCGCCAGCTTCACGCCCAGGTGGCCGAGGCCGCCGAGGCCGACGACCGCGACCTTCGTGCCGGGGCCCGCACCCCAGTGGGCGAGCGGCGAGTACAGGGTGATGCCGGCGCACAGCAGCGGCGCGGCGGCGTCCAGCGGCAGGCTGTCGGGGATGCGCAGCGCGTAGGCCTCGTCCACCACCAGCTCGGCGGAGTAGCCGCCGTAGGTCGGCAGGCCGTCCCGGCCGGTGTTGTTGTACGTGAAGACGGTGCCGCCCTCGCCGGTGCAGTACTGCTGGAGGCCGGCGCGGCAGTTGTCGCAGGTGCGGCAGGAGTCGACGAAGCAGCCGACGCCGACCCGGTCGCCGACCTGCCAGCGCGTCACGCCCGGGCCGACCTCGCCGACCACCCCGGCGATCTCGTGGCCCGGGACCATCGGGAACGTCCCGGCGCCCCAGTCCTCGGCGACCTGGTGCAGGTCGGTGTGGCAGATGCCCGTGTACTTGATGTCGATCACGATGTCGTGCTCGCCGAGGGCGCGGCGCCGGACCGTGGTCTTCACCAGCGGGCCGTTCGGCCGCTCGGCCGCGTAGGCGGGGACGGCGCGCAGGGTGGTGTCGGCGTGCGGGGCGGTGGCGGTGGCGGCGGTGCTGTCGGGCGTCTCGTTCGTCATGGTCCCAAGACTGCGCCCGGGCCGGGGCGCCAACCAGACCAGAGATCGTCCTAGGTTCGCCCAACGTACGACTGCCGAAGGTACGCACGGCAGTGGCACCCTGGCGCACCCTCCGGCGGGCGGCCGCCCGCATACTGCTGGGCATGGACCAGCGCACCGAACTCAGCGAGTTCCTCCGTTCCCGCCGCGCCCGGCTGCGACCCGAGGACGTCGGCCTGCCCGGCACCACCACCCGGCGCCGGGTGCCCGGCCTGCGCCGCGAGGAGCTGGCCCAGCTCGCCGGGGTCAGCACCGCCTACTACACCCGGCTCGAACAGGGCCACGGCGAGAACGTCTCCGCCGCCGTCCTGGACGCCATCGCCCGGGTGCTGCGGCTCAGCCCCGCCGAACGCGAGCACCTGCTGCGGCTCACCCGGCCCGCCCGCCGCGGCGCCGGGCGCCCCGCCGCCCGCCCGCAGCGGGTGCGGCCCGCGCTCCAGCAGCTCCTGGACGCGATGGAGGGCGTGCCCGCGTACGTGCTCGGCCGCCGGATGGACGTCATCGCCTGGAACCGGCTCGGCGCCGCCCTGCTCGGCGACCTCGGCGCGCTGCCGCCCGAGCGGCGCAACATGGCCTGGCTGGTGTTCCTCGACCCGGCCTCCCGCGACCTGTACCTCGACTGGGAGGGCAAGGCCACCGACGTCGTCGGCAGCCTGCGGCTGGACGCCGGACGCGACCCGGACGACCCCCGGCTCGCCTCGCTGATCGGCGAACTCTCCCTCAAGAGCGCCGACTTCCGCCGACTGTGGGCCGCGCACGGCATCCAGGACAAGGGCCACGGCGGCAAGGAGCTGCACCACCCGGTGGTCGGCCGGCTGAGCCTGCGGTACGAGACGTTCACGCCGACCGTGGAGGCCGACCAGCAGCTGGTCACCTACCACGCCGAGCCCGGCACCGCCTCCGCCGAGTCGCTGCGGCTGCTGGCCAGTTGGGCGGCGAGCGAGGTGCGGCCGGAGCCGGCGCCGGAGCCGTCGCCCGAGCCGGAGTCGGCTGCCGGACGGTAGCCGAGCGGTAGCCGGCGCGGCCAGCCGGCGTCCGGGCGGCGGCGGAGGGCCGATGGTCCCGAGTGCGTGCGGGGCCATCGACCCTTCTCGCCCGCGGCGGCGGGCAGTTGACTGGGCGGGACATGGACACCAGCGACACGCTCGAGTACGACCGCCTGATCGCCCGCCACCACGCGATGCGACTGCGGCGTCAACTCCTCGGCCCGACACCGCAGTCCGGGCCGACACCGGCGCCCTCGGACTACCCCGGCGGCGCCGACCAGCGGCTGATCCGGCGCGACCTGCCGCTGGTCGCCCCGCTCGCCGCCCTGATCGACCACCTCTACGCCGAGATGTTCCGCCGCCGCCCGTACCTGCGGCCGCTGTTCCCCGCCTCGATGGAGTTCCAACAGGCCCACCTGGAAAGGACCTTCCAGCACCTCATCGACCACCTCGACCGGCCCGCCGAACTCGACCGGCGGCTGCGCCGGCTCGGCCGCGACCACCGGAAGCTGGGCGTCCGGCCGGTGCACTACGAGGCCTTCGAGGAGGCCCTGTGCGCGGCGATCCGGCACCGGGCGGGCGCGCGGTGGAGCGAGGAGCTGGAGGCCGCCTGGGTGCGGATGATCCGCTTCGCCGTCACCGCGATGGTGGCCGGCGCCGACTCCGCGCTCACCGAACCCCCGTACTGGCACGCGGTGGTGACCGGCCACGAGCGGCGCCGGCCCGACCTCGCCGTGCTGCGGGTGCGCACCGGCGAGCCGTACCCGTACCGGGCCGGGCAGTACGGCACCGTCGAGCACCCGCTGCTCCCGCACACCTGGCGGCAGTACTCGATGGGCTGCGCCCCGCGCGGCGACAACGAGGTGGAGTTCCACGTCCGCCGCACCGGCCCCGGCGGGGTCAGCGCCGCCCTGGTCGAGCACACCGCCGTGGGCGAGCGACTGCGGCTCGGCCCGCCGCGCGGCAGCCTGCTGCCCGACGAGGACAGCCGGGACCTGCTGCTGGTCGCGGGCGGCACCGGCCTGGCCCCGATGAAGGCGATCGTCGAGCAGCAGGCCGCGCACCGCCCGCCCGGCCGCCGGGTGCACCTGTTCGTCGGCGCGCGCGACCGCGGCGACCTGTACGACTGGTCGGCGATCGCCGAACTCGGCCTGCGCAAGCCGTGGTTGACGATCGACCCGGTGACCGCCGGGCAGCTCGCCGAGGCGGTCTCCCGGGCCGGCGACTGGCGGCGGCACCTGGCCTGCGTCAGCGGGCCGGCCGGCATGGTCGCCGCCGTCCGCGCCGGGCTGCTGGCCGCCGGGATGCCGCCCGCGCAGGTGCGGTACGACCAGCCGCTGCGCGGATGAGCGGGGCTCAGCGGTAGCAGTACGAGTCCGAGGAGGCGTCGCCGCCCGCCAGGTGGGTCTGGTGCACCCGCAGGCCCCGGAAGTCGGCGCCGTGCGGGAAGAAGCGCCGGTCGACGACCAGGCCGCCGGCCTGCGGGTCGGCGTCCAGCTTGACCATCCAGGGCTCGATGCCGTCCGGGTAGAACTGGTCGTCCCAGGAGCCGTACAGGGAGTTCGTCAGGTAGAGCCGCCGGCCGTCCCGGCTGATCTCCACCATCTGCGGCGCCCCGCTCAGCGGCCGGTCCGGCTCGGCCGGGTGCGGGGTGCGGTCGACCACCCCGCCCAGGCGGACGGAGGCGGTGCGGCGCGGGTGGAACGGGTCCGACACGTCGAACTGGAACAGCTCGCCGGTGCCCCACGCCGAGACGTACAGCCAGCGGTCGTCCACCGACAGGTTGATGTCGGTGACCAGCGGCGGCACCGCGCCGAACGGCCGCAGCGCGGGCGGCAGGTCCTCGGCCTTGGCCGGCTCCGCCGGGATCTCGATCACCTTGCGCGCCGTGAACGCCGCGCCGTCCCGGTACCAGAGCCACACCGAGGCCGACAGGTCCTCGACGTTCGTCACCACGCCGACGAAGCCCCACTCCGCGTGCGGGTCGTGCGCCGGGCGCAGCTCCAGCACCATCTGGTACTGGTCGCCCAGGTCCACCCGCTGCAGGTGGCGGCCGGTCTGCAGCTCCCAGAAGTGCAGCGCGTGCCCGTACTTGCGGCCCAGCAGCTGCTCCGGCAGCACCCCGTGCTCGACCATCCACGGCGTGCCCCACTCGCTGGTGACGCCGACGCCCGTCCCCAGGTGCCACCACACGTCGTACGCGAAGTTCTGCGACCCGCGCTCCGTCTCCCACGGGCGCAGCACCTCGAAGGTGGTGTGGTCCAGCAGCGCCACCCCGCCCGGCCCGTCGTCGCCGCTGGCGCTGCCCAGGCAGGACAGGAACACGCCGTCCGGCCCGCAGTGCAGGGTGTGCGGGCGCGAGTAGCCGGCTCTGGCGGCCAGCTCGGCCGCCTCCACGGTCTTCACCAGCCGGGGGCGGACCGGGTCGGGGCGGGTGTCCATCACGTGCAGCCGCGAGGAGCGCAGCCCGGGCAGCAGCAGGTAGCGCCGCTCCGGGTTCTCGTGGCAGGCGTGGGCGAGGGCGCTGGAGCAGGCGTTCCAGCCGAAGTGGTGCAACTCGTCGCCCAGCGTGGGCAGTTCGGCGAAGTTCAGGACCGTTCCGTAGCTCTCGGACGCCGGATCGGTGTCGACCGTGAGCAGCGCGTCCGGCCGCCGGCCCGACCGGTCGAAACCGGCGACGTAGGCCAGCTCCTCCGGCGGCGCGGCCATCGCCTCGGCGGCGGACCGGTACAGCGACGGATCGGTGTGCCCCTGCGGCATGCGAACTCCCCAACTCGCCCGTTGTGTGCCGGAAGCGTTCCACAGGACCACCGGCGCACTGCAGGCGCACGCGGGGCGGTGGGGAGGTGCGGCGGAGGCACCGGCGGGTCGCACGGCCCGAACGCCCCGCGGGCACCGCCGCGCGCGGCTCGGCTACCGGCCGGTATGGTCGGGGGCGGAACGGTGGTACCTGCCGTGGGGCAGGCGGAACAGAGGACAGGTGCGGCGGGCGATGGAGTTTCGCGAAGACATCCTGGGTGCCCCCTACGAGGCGGCCGAACTGACGCTGCGGCCCGACGACGAGGGCGCCGTCTGCGCCACCCTCGTCCGGCGGCTCGTCCCCGGCGCCCAGCGGGCCGTGCTCTACATCCACGGCTACAACGACTACTTCTTCCAGACCAACCTCGCCGACCACTACACCGCGCTCGGCTTCTCCTTCTACGCCCTCGACCTGCGCAAGTACGGCCGCTCGCTGCGCCCGCACCAGTCGCCGAACTTCGTCCGCGACCTCGCCGAGTACGACGAGGAGATCGACGAGGCGGTGCGCGTCATCCGCGAGGTCGACGGCCACACCCGGCTGCTCGTCAACGGGCACTCCACCGGCGGGCTGGTCGCCGCGCTGTGGGCCGGGAAGCGCGCGGGGCGCGGGCTCGTCGACGGGCTGTTCCTCAACAGCCCCTTCCTGTCCATGCCGGCCGGCGAGGCCGTGCGCACCTTCGGCGGCCCGGTGGTCACGGCGGTCGGCCGGCTCGCCCCCACCCGGGTGCTGCCCACCGGGCTCAACCCGCACTACACCCACAGCCTGCACAAGGACCACCACGGCGAGTGGGAGTTCGACCTCACCCTCAAGCGCCCCGAGGGCTTCCCGCTGTTCGCCGGCTGGCTCGCCGCCATCCACCAGGGCCACCGGCGGCTGCGGCACGGGCTCGGCATCGACGTGCCGGTGCTGCTGATGGCCTCCACCCGCTCCATCTCCACCACCAAGTGGCACAGCGCCCTGCACCACGCCGACGCCGTGCTGCGCGCCGACGACATCGCCGCCGAGGGCCCGCGGCTCGGCCGGCACGTCACCGTCGTCCGGATCGAGGGCGGCATGCACGACCTGGTCCTCTCCGGCGAGGCCGCCCGCGCCCGCACCTTCGCCGAGCTCGACCGCTGGCTCGCCGCGTACCTGGACGTCGAGACCGCGGCGGCGGGGGAGCGCGCGTGAGTGACGCGCCCGAGCCCGAGCCGGTGCCGGTCGGGCGGCAGACCGACCTCGGCTTCGCCAAGCTCATGCCGGACATCGACCGGGACGGCGGCTGGCTGCTCACCCTCGACGGCACGCCGCAGTCGTACGTCGACCTCGCCGACCCGACGCACCTGGAGTTCGAGTACACCCGGCGGCTCGGCCACCTCGCCGACGCCGTCGCCCCCGCCGGGCAGCCGCTGGACGTCCTCCACCTCGGCGGCGGCGCCCTCACCCTGCCCCGGTACGTCGCGGCCACCCGGCCCGGCTCGCGCCAGCGCGTGGTGGAGGTCGACGGGCCGCTGCTCGAGCTCGTCGCCGAGCGGCTGCCGTGGCAGCGGGAAGGGGCGGACGTCGCCGCGGACATCACCGCGGAGGTCGGGGACGCGCGGGCGGCGCTGGCGGCGGTGCCGGCGGGCTCGCAGGACCTGGTGATCGCGGACGTCTTCCACGGCTCCCGCACGCCGGCCCACCTCACCTCGGTGGAGTTCCTGCGCCTGGCGGCGGCCGCACTGCGGCCCGGCGGCTGCTACGCCGCCAACCTGGCGGACGGCCCGCCGCTCGCCTTCGCCCGCGCCCAGGCGGCGACGGTCCGGGCGGTGTTCCCGCACGTCTGCCTGGTCGCCGAAGCCCCGGTGCTGAGGGGCCGCCGCTACGGCAACATCCTGCTCGCCGGCTCCACCGCGCCCCTGCCGACCGCGGACCTGGCCCGCCTCCTGGCCGGCGACATCTTCCCGGCCCGGCTCACGGACGGCGACGACCTGGCCGCCCTGGTCGGCCGCACCCCACCGGTCACGGACGCCGACGCCACCGATTCCCCACCCCCACCGGACGGCGCCTTCAGCGTCGGCTGACCCGCGGCGCGGACCAGGAAGTCGGCCGGGCCGACTTCCTGTGCGGGGGCCGGGTGGCCGGGGCGGCGCGTCGGGGGTGGGGTGGGTGGGGGGTGGGTGCCAGAATCGGCGGGTTCGGGGCGCGGCGCGAAGGAGTGGGCGATGAGCGGGGTCGAGCGGCCGGAGTTGGGGCCGGTGCCGGAGACGGCGCTGTGGACGCTGTGGCACCGGGCGTTGGAGGCGCGGCGCCCGGACGGTGTGCTGGTGGACCCGAAGGCCGTCGAGCTGGTCGACCGGATCGACTTCCCGTTCGCCGAGCGCTTCGGGAGCGGCGAGCTGGTCGGCCAGTTGCAGGGGCTGCGGGCGGCCTGCTTCGACCGGGAGGTGGCCGACTTCCTGGCCCGCTGCCCGCGCGGCACCGTCGTCAACCTGGGCGACGGGCTGGAGACGCAGGCCTGGCGGGTGGACAACGGCCGGGCGAGCTGGCTGTCGGTGGACCTGCCGGAGGCGGCCGCGCTGCGCCGGCGCCTGCTGCCGCCGGACGAGCGGCGCCGGATCCTCGACTGCTCGGCCACCGACCCGCGCTGGATGGAGGAGGTGGACCCGGCGGACGGCGTGCTGATCACCGCCGAGGGCCTGCTGATGTACCTGCGGCCGCCCGAGGCCCGCGCGCTGATCGGGGCGTGCGCCGAGCGCTTCCCGGGCGGGGCGATGGTGCTGGACACGGTGCCGCGCTGGTTCAGCAGGCGGGCCGTCCAGGGGAAGCTGCGGGACCGGCACTACCTGGCGCCGCCGATGCCGTTCGGCATGGACGCGGACCAGCGCGGCCAGCTCGCCACCGCCCACCCGGCCGTCACGGAGGTGCGCGAGGTGTACCCGGAGGGCGGGCGGGGCCTGGTGCGCGCCCTGCTGCCGTTCGCGCGCCGGGTCAAGCAGCGTCCGTCCGTGGTCGCACTGGGTTTTGCCGAATCTTGAGAAAACGCTGGTCGAGCTGGAACCATGGCACCGGAGCGTTCGTCGTAACGACGGGTAATCGGCCAGGGGGACGGGCCGACCCGGCACGTTAGGCTGCGCTGAGGGGGGAGCGGCCTAGGTGCCGCCATCGGACGACCGCCGGGACCGGCGAGCTGCGCGGCCGCGTGCCGCCGCCGGTCCCGACCTGCCACGGAGGTATCTGGCCTTGCACATCGACGCCTGGATCGAGAGCGTCCCACCGACCGCGGTGTACGCCCTGATCGGTCTGATCATCGGGCTGGAGTCGCTGGGCATTCCGCTTCCCGGCGAGATCGCCCTGGTCACGGCGTCGCTGATGGCCGTCAAGGGCGTGGTGAGCCCGTGGGGGGTCGCCGCGTGCGCGATCGCGGGCGCGATCATCGGCGACTCGATCGGGTACTCGATCGGCCGCAAGGGCGGCAAACCGCTCTTCGAGAAGCTGGGACGGAAGTTCCCCAAGCACTTCGGCCCCTCGCACCTGGCCACCGCCGAGCGCTCCTTCCAGAAGTGGGGCATGTGGGCGGTCTTCTTCGGCCGGTTCATCGCCCTGCTGCGCATCTTCGCCGGGCCGCTCGCGGGCGCGCTGAAGATGCCGTACTGGAAGTTCCTGATCGCCAACGTGCTCGGCGGCGTGGTCTGGGCCGGCGGTACGACGCTGCTGGTCTACAAGGTCGGCAAGAGCATCGAGCCGTGGCTGGCCCGGTTCTCCTATGTCGGCCTGGGCGCGGCGGTCGTGGTCGGTCTGACCTCGGCGTGGGTGATGAAGCGCCGGGCGGCCAAGGCCCACGCCAAGATGGAGGCCGAGGAGGCGGCGGCCGCCCAGGCCGCGGTCGCGGAGTGACGGAGCGTAGCCGGTAGCCCGGGCCGGGCCCCCGGCGCAGTCGGGCCCCCGGAGTAGAGTCGGCGGCGTATCCGCCGATCTTGTCCAGCCGGAGGGCCCGATGTCGCCGCAGTCCGTGCCGCAGCCCGACCAGTCCACCGATCAGTCCGACCAGTCCACCGACCAGTCCACCTGGAACGCGGTGGACGCGTACTTCGCCGAGCAGCTGATCGGGCCCGACCCGGTGCTCGACGCGGCGACCGCCGCCGCCGACGCGGCCGGCCTGCCGCGGATCGCGGTCGCCCCCACCCAGGGCAAGCTGCTGCACCTGCTGGCGCTGACCCAGGGCGCCCGGCGGATCCTGGAGGTCGGCACGCTCGGCGGCTACAGCACCATCTGGCTGGGCCGGGCGCTGCCCGAGGACGGCGCCCTGCTCACCCTGGAGATCGACCCGGCGCACGCCGAGGTCGCCCGGGCCAACCTCGCCCACGCGGGCCTGGAGAAGATCGCCGAGGTCCGGCTCGGCCGCGCCGCGGACACCCTGGCCGAGCTGGTCGAGCAGGGCACCGAGCCCTTCGACCTGGTGTTCATCGACGCCGACAAGCCCAGCAACCCCGAGTACTTCCGCCGGGCCCTGCAGCTGACCCGGCCGGGCTCGCTGATCGTCGTCGACAACGTGGTGCGCGGCGGCCGGGTCGCCGACGCCGACAGCACCGACCCGGCGATCACCGGCACCCGCGCGCTGCACGCGCTGATCGCCGCCGAGCCGAGGGTCAGCGCGACCTCGGTGCAGACGGTCGGCAGCAAGGGCTACGACGGCTTCACGCTGGCCCGCGTGCAGGCCTGAGCCGCCCTCGACACCCGGAACCACCGAGGAACGGAGACGACGTGCGGATCGGACTGCTGGGCACCGGCCCCTGGGCGGAGCGGGTGCACGCGCCCGTCCTCGCCGCGCACCCCGGGCTGGAGTTCGCCGGGGTCTGGGGCCGCCGCCCGGAGGCCGCCGAGGCCCTGGGCGCGGCGCACGGCGTGCCGGCCCACCACGACCTCGACAAGCTGCTCGGCGAGGTCGACGCGGTCTCCATCGCCCTGCCGCCGTCCGTGCAGGCCGGCCTCGCGGTGCGGGCCGCCGAGGCCGGCTGCCACCTGCTGCTGGACAAGCCGGTGGCGCTGACCGTGCCGGACGCGCGGGCGGTGGCCGACGCCGCCCGGCGGCACGGCGTCGCCTCGGTGGTGTTCTTCACCGTGCGCTTCGGCGGGGACCAGATCCCGTGGATCGCCCGGCAGGCCGAGCTGGGCGGCTGGTTCACCGGCCGCTCGGACTGGCTCGGCTCGGTGTTCGCCCCCGGCAGCGGCAGCCCGTACGCGGCCTCGCCGTGGCGGGTGGAGAAGGGCGCGCTGTGGGACGTCGGCCCGCACGCGCTGTCCGTGCTGCTGCCGGTGCTGGGCGACGCCACGCGGGTGACGGCCGTCGCCGGGCCGCTGGACACCGTCCACCTGGTGCTGCGGCACGCCGCCGGGGCCTCCAGCACGCTCGCGCTCAGCCTCACCGCCCCCGTCGCGGGCGGCGGCACCGGCATGGAGATCCGCGGCGAGCACGGTGTCGCCCACCTCCCCGAGCGCGGCGAGGGCCCGATCGCCGCCCTGCACCGCGCGTTGTCCGCCCTGCAGTCGGCCGCCGCCACCGGCGAACCCCACGCCTGCGACGCGGAGTTCGGCCTGCGGGTGGTGGAGATCCTGGCGGGCGCCGAGCGTTCGCTGGCGTCCGGCGGTCCGGTCGAGGTCTGAGCGGCACCGGCCTCGCCGGACGGGATGTCAGCGGCACGGTCTACTGTCCTCCTCACCTACGAGTTGTGAGGAAGACCGGATGGACGACTACGCGTACATGCCCGCCCTGACCACGGCCGCGGCCGACCCGTCCGCGCAGAGCTGGTCGATCGACGGCTGGCGGATCGAGCGCGCCGTGATCCAGGGGACGTCGGAGTACGTCACGATGAACGACCCGCTGGGGCCGGAGAGCTCGGACGTTCCGATGCGTTCCGGTGGCACGCCGGTCTACCTGGTCTTCGGCGAGGACGACCCGGACGAGCCGGTGGCCGCCCTGGTGCACCCGATGGACGGCCTGCCGGTCCGGACGGAGGACTGGGGCGACGGGCTGATGACCCCGTCCGGGCTGGCCGTCCTGCACGCGCACCCCGGCAACGACCACCTGGGGCCGGCCGGCGAGATGGTCCGGCGCACCTGGGCCGTGCTGCACGCGCGCGCCGCGGAAGGCGACGACTGGATGCTGGAGAACTTCCGCGAGCAGCTCAGGAGGGTCCACATCGACCCGACCGACTGGCCGGTGGAGCCGGTCGAGGGCGACTTCACGAACAACTGGCTGTTGATCCCGGACGAGGCCGGCACCGGCACCGTGCTGGGCATCCTGGTCGACCCGGACGGCTCCAGCACGACCACGTGCCTGGACGAGGACGGCGAGCCGGTGGGGACCCTGCTCACCTTCGGCCTCTGACCCACGGTCGGCTTCCGATCAGCCGCCGTCCGGGGCCTGGGTGGTGGGGTCCGGACGGCGGTCGGTGGGGCGGGCCGGGGGGATGACGGGGGCGTGGAAGTCGCGCGGGCCGGTCCACAGGGCGGGCACGGCGTCGCTGCGCCGGGCGAGTTCGTAGGCCACCGACTCGTAGTTGACGCGCCAGCCGTTGAAGTGCCGCCAGCCGTCCTCCACCGGCCGCTCGCGGGGGAAGCCGGCGGCCGTGACCATGGCGACGGCGCCCAGGTACTCGGCGTAGCTGAGGCGGATCGGGGCGGCCGGGTCCGGGTCGGGGTCGAAGTCGATGCGCAGCGAGCGGGCGATGTCGCGCATCGCGGTGAAGCCGGCCCGGATCACCAGCCGGGCCTCGGGCGGGGCCGAGCGCGGGCACAGGGCCAGGTGGAGGGCGGCGGCGTCCATGACGGCGATCAGGCCGACCACCCAGCTGCGGTTGGGCTGGGGGGAGCGGAAGGACAGCAGCACCGGGTAGTTGGAGTGGCTCTCGCCGATGTCGGCGGCCAGCCGCTCCCAGTCGCGGTAGAGCTGGGGGAGGGCCGTGTCGGTGTCGACGAGGGACTGCCGGGCGAGCAGTTCCGGCCCCCAGGCGGGCTCGCCGGCCCGGGACTGGAGCAGGGTGACCTCGGTCTCGCGCCGCTGGTAGGCGCCGTAGAGGGTGGGCAGGTAGGCGATCTGCAGGGCGGTCACCAGCGGTCCGCTGGCGGCGGCCATGAAGTCGATCGCGGACAGCTGCAGCCGCTCGCCGCTGGCGTAGCCGAGGGTGAAGAGGCTGGATCCGGCCTCGCGGATGGCCACCGACCAGCTGAGGTCGGACGTCCCGTGGAGCAGCAGGGTGTAGGCGATCAGCATGCCGCTGAGCCACACCGTGAGCATGCCGAGCAGGACGAGCGGTGCCAGCCAGGTCAGTGCGCGGTCCTGCGCCCGGTAGGTGCCGAACGGCGCCGCGGAGAGCCGCAGGGCGGTCCGCAGCACCACCCAGAGCCGGTTGACCAGCGCCGAGTAGAGCCCGCGCGGGACGACCAGCGTCCTCAGGATGCTGCCGACGACCAGCAGGAGCAGGAGCACCCCGAGCAGGGTGTGGATCAACCTCATGCCGCCATTCTGGCGGTCGACCGGGCCGGGTGCGGCACCGGCCACCGGCCCGGCCGCCCGTCGCCGGTTCGCCGGTGCCGCGGCGGCGTCAGAGCGCGAGCAGGACGGCGAGCAGCCGGTCGACCTCCTCCGGGGTGTTGTAGACGTGCAGGCTGACCCGCACCGAGCTGTCCGCCTCCCCGGCCCGGGCCTGGCAGTGCCCGTCCGCACGCACCATCAGGCCGTGGCTGGCGAGGACGAAGCCGAGGTCGTTGGAGCCGATCGCGCGGTGGCGGAAGGTGACGATGCCTTCGCGCCGCTGGACGGCGGAGTCGGCGGCGAGGCTGAGCTGGCAGCCGAGGACCTGGTACGACGCGGACCGGCGCAGCCCGTCGGTGAGCCGGGCGGCGAGTGCGGTGTTCCATCGGCGGATGCGGTCCGTCCCGGCGGCGTCGAGCCAGTCGAGGGCGGCCTCCAGGCCGGCGATCCCGCAGGTGTTGGGGGTGCCCGCCCAGCCGCCGGGCCGGAACCGCGGGCCCCGGGTGTTGCGGGCCCAGACCGCGCCGGTGCCGGGCAGGGCCATCGCCTTGTGCCCGGAGAAGACCACGAAGTCGACGTCGAGGGCGCCGACGTCCACCGGCAGGTGGCCGACGCTCTGCGCCGCGTCCAGGCAGATCGGCACGTCCGGGCCGACCGCGGCGCGGATGCGGTGGACGTTCATGTCGGCGCCGTACACGTGGTGCACGTGGGTGGCGGCGACGAAGGCGGTGCGCGGGGTGACGAGGCGGGCCAGCGCGGCCGGGTCGTAGTCGTGCGAGGCCGGGTCGTACGGCAGTTCGCGCACGGTGACGCGCACGCCGCGGTCCGCGAGCAGGTCGCGGGCCTCCAGCCAGGGCAGCAGGTTCGCCTGGTGGTCGGCGAACGGGACGACGATCTCGTCGCCGTCCCGCAGGTGCCCGGGCAGCCAGTCCCGGGCCACCGTGCGCAGGCCCTCGGTGGCGCCGCTGGTGAAGTGGACGCCGGAGCGCTCCAGCGGCGCCGGGTCGCCGAGGAACCGGGCGACCCGGGCGCGGGTGCGCTCGACCAGGGCGGTGGTGGCGTTGGCCCAGGTGTACGTCCCGCGCCCGGCGTTGGCGTTGGCGGTGGTCAGGTAGCGCAGGACGGCGTCGAGTACGGCCTGCGGCTTCTGCGAAGTGGCCGCGCTGTCCAGGTAGGCCTGGCCCGGGCTGTTCGCGACGATGGGGAACTGGGCCCGCAACTCCCGGTGCCAGGGGAGGAGTTCGTTGAGCTCGCCGCAGTCTTCGAGGGTGGTGGCCATGGTTGCCTCCGCTCAGTCCCGGACCAGGGGCGCGCCGGCGTCGCGCCAACCGATGATGCCGCCGGCGAGGCTGCGCGCGTCCTGGTGGCCCATCCGGGTGAGCAGCGCCGCGTACCGGACGGACTTCTCGCCGACCGGGCAGGCCAGCAGGACGGGCTGCCGGGGGCCGAACGGCAGGCCGCCGTGCAGGAGTTCGTCGAAGAGCTCGTCGACGATGTTGATCGAGCCCTCGATGTGCAGGGCCGCGTAGGCGAAGGGGCCGCGCAGGTCGACGACCAGCGGGCGCTCCTCGGCGATCCACTTGCGGGCGGCGTCGACGTCCACGGACCTGGCGGCGGCCAGGTCGGCCGGGGTGAGCGAGCCGAGGGAGTTGGGGCGGGCGGGCTGGTTGAACAGCTCGGGCCGGCGCTGGCGGAGGTAGCCGAGGTAGCTCTCCACCCGGTCGCAGACGATGAAGACGGCGGTCCTGCGGTCGGCGGAGTCGGCCAGCCCGGCGTCCACGGTGCGCAGGTGGCGCAGCGCGCCGTGGAAGGCGCCGCCGCCGGTGGGGCCGGCGAGCAGGCCGCAGCGGCGGATCAGGGTGAGCATGCCGTCGATGGCCTGGTCGGCGGTCACCGACTGGAGGGTGTCGTAGGTGCCGGGGTCGAACAGGCCGACCTCGTGGACCTCGTCGATGGTGCGGATGCCGGGGATGAAGTCGGACTTGTCGGCGACCAGGCCGACCACCTCGACGGCCGGGTCGTGGGCGCGCAGCACCGCGGCCACGCCGGTGGAGGAGCCGGCGGTGCCGACGCAGGCGATGAAGTGGTCGGGGGCGCGGCCGTCGAGGTCGCGGACGATCTCCGGCCCGGTGCCGGTGACGTGCGCCTCGACGTTGAGCGGGCTGAAGTACTGGTCGGTGTGGAGGTAGCCGGAGTCCGCCGCGGAGAGCATCCGGTGGATGCGGGTGAGCGGGTCGTCGGTGTCGGTCGGGTCCAGGCACTCGGTGCGGCCGGGCAGTTCCTCGATCTCGGCGCCGAGCAGCAGGAGCAGGTCCTTGACCTCGGGGACCTTCATCCGGTTGGTGACGCTCTTGAACGGCAGTCCGTGCATGCCGGCGATCAGGGCGAGGGCCTTGGCGGTGTTGCCGCTGGAGAGCTCGACGACGGTGTCGCCGCGTTCGACGGCGGCGGGCAGCGCGTCGCGGGTCATGTTCCAGGCGGCGCGGTCCTTGACCGAGCCGAACGGGTTGAGCAGTTCCAGCTTGGCGTACAGGTCGATGTGCCGCAGGCCGGTCACCGCCGGGTCGATCCGGACCAGCGGGGTGTCGCCGATCGCGTCCGTGATGCTGTCGTACCTCATGCCTGTCGCTCCCCCTGTGGTTCGGCGGTCCCCGTCCCGTCGACGGGCCAGTACTGCTCGTCGAGGCGCCAGTGCCAGGCGCCGTCCTGGCGGAAGGCGGCGACCTTGCGGGCGGCGGGCTGCTGGATGGCCCGGCCGGCGGTGAAGTCCATGAGGTAGCCGGCGGTGTTGGCGAAGGCGAGCAGGTCGCCGGGGGCGGGGAGGCGGGGCAGGAAGACCTTCCGGCGGGTGATCAGGTCGGACTCCAGGCAGAGGTTGCCGAGCAGGTAGGCGCCGACCGGCTCTCCCGGCGGGGTGGAGGGGGCGCCGGGCCGGGGGAGGAGCACCGGGTCCATCAGCACCCCGTGCTCCTCCAGGCCGACGTCCCGGGCGTTCATCCCCAGCCGCAGCAGGACGTCGCCGTCCGGGGTGGGCCGGACCTCCAGGACGCGGGCGAGCGTCGCCCCGCACTGGTCGACCAGCGCCCGGCCGGGCTCCACGGCCAGGTCGTACAGGTTCTCCAGCAGCAGGGTGGCGAGCGGGCGCCCGAGCGAGGGCGCCCGGGTGGACAGCAGTTCGTCCAGGTACGTCTCGGCGGCCGTGGCGCGGTGCGCCGGGTACAGGGTGAGCGCGCCGCGCAGGGTGCCGTGCTCGCCGCGCAGCCCGTAGCCGTGCCCGTGCCAGGTGAGCGGGGGCCGGTTGCCGAGGACGGCGTTGGTGAGCTCGGTGGTGTAGCGCTCCCACTGGGCGGCGTGGGCCAGGTAGTTGACGCCGAAGCCGCCGCCGATGTCGATGGTGCGGGGCCGCAGGCCGCGGCGGTGGCACGCGTTCATCGCCCGGATGCAGCCCTCCAGGGCGACGGCCTTCTCGGGGATGCCGGTGGTGTCCAGGTGGTAGGCGAGGCCGGTGAGGTCGACGGCGTCCCGGTGGCGTTCGACGGCGTCGAGCAGGTCGTCGAGTCCGGCGGCCGCGGTGCCGAAGCGGCTGGGGCGGCTCAGCACCCTGGCGCCCGGCGCCTCGAAGCCCGACAGCCGGGGCATGATGCGCACCCGGGGCAGGGTGTGCTTGCGGACGAGCTCGGCGAGTTCGTCGAGTTCGGCGCGGGAGTCGAGGCTGACGGTGACGCCGGTGCGGGCGGCGAGCCACAGGAACTCGCGGTTCTTGGGGCCGGTCGCGATGATCCGCTCGGGGGTGCAGCCGGCGCCGAGGGCGTGCTGGAGTTCGGCGAGCGAGGCGACGTCCAGGCCGGCCTCGGTGGCGGCGAGGCGGCGCACGATCGCGCGGGAGCGGTTCGCCTTGTGGGCGTAGTGGATCGGGCCGCTGAGGTGGTGCTTGCGGTAGACGGCGCGGAAGCGGGCCAGGTTGTCCGCGAGTTGTTCGGGCAGGAGCACGTTGAGCGGCGACCCGAGGGCGTCGACCAGCGGGTGCAGGAAGTCGCCTGCTGCGAGGAGGGACCGGAGCCGGGGCTCCAGCCGTGGTTCGAGGAAGAGAGGTAAGGGCCGCATTGGCGAAAACAGCTCCCCGTCATCGGAAGTCGGCAGGTCGGGCGCCGGGTGCGGGACTCACCGCGCGGGGCGTCGGACACCGAGGCAAACGGTAACTGTTTTCATCTTTTCGCAACAGGACTTTCTGTCACGCGATCGCAAAGTCTGTGCCAATGTGGAGAGTTGGGCTCCGGATGGCGGGATCAGCGCAGCGCCACCAGCACCGCGCTGGTGCCGTACTGCCACACCGGGCCGGCCTGCCGGAAGCCCGCCCGCAGCAGCAGCTCGGCGTGCCGGGCGGCGGACAGGCCGTTCCCGTCGCCGTCGCACGGCGGCACCTGGCGGGCCCGCGCCGCCAGCAGCTCGGCGAACTCGGGGATGCGGGCGGCGGCGGCCCACCACTGCGACCAGTCCTCGGCGGTGCCGGCGCCCCGCCGCTGCGAGCGGCGCCGCTCGACCGCCCGGGCGAGCTCCGCGAGCGGCGGCTCCTCGGGGACGAGGTGGTCGGCGTTGACCAGGACGGCTCCCGGCCGCATCACCTCCGCGAGGTCGCGGTAGATCCCGAGCAGCGTCCGCGGCGGCGGGTAGTGCAGCGCGGTGGACGACACCACGGCGTCCAGCGGGCGGTCCAGGCCGAGCGCGTCGAGCCAGCCGGGGCGGCCGATCAGGGTCTCGACCCAGCGGGCGACCCGGGGTGCCGGGCCCGGCCGAGGGCGAGCAGCAGCGGGTCGATGTCCACGGCCAGCACCTCGGCCTCCGGCAGCCGCGCGGCGATCCGGGCCGACAGCGATCCGGGCCCGCTGCCGAGGTCCGCGACGAGCGGCCGCGGCCGGTGGCCGGCGACCTGCTCGACCACGTCGGCGACCACGGTGAAGCGCTCCTCGCGCTCCACCGCGTACCGCTCCTGCTGGCGCTCCCAGCGCTCGATCCAGGTCTCGGCCAGGGCCGCATCGACCGGCATGTCCACTCCCGCCGTGCTTGCGCGCATTCGAGGGCTCCGCTCGGTGCCAGTGTTTGTCATGTTCACCCTGTCCGCAATGCTCGGCGGGCGGGGAGGCGCGGATGAGCGCGAGTGAAACGATATCCGTTTTCATGTGGAGGCGCACGCCACCCGATGGACGGGCCGCCCGACCGGCTACCCCGCGGCGGGCGGGGCGACGGGCGCGGGGGCGGGGCCGGCCGCGACGGCCACGGAGAGGACGACCGGCAGCTCCTTGTCCTCCTGGCCGACCGCGAGGCCCAGCCAGCGCCCGCCGCCCGGCAGCGGCCACACGTGCAGGACGGTGGCCCGGCCGCTCAGCAGGCCGATCGGCTCGGGCGCCTCCCGGCCCGGCTGCTCCCCGTCGAAGCTCGCCACCAGGTACGACCACAGGTCGACGGTGAACGGCTCGCCCCAGCGAGCCGTCAGGGCCCGCGCGAGGGCGTCGAAGTGGCCCGCCGCCTCCTCGTCCGCCCGCTGCAGCGCCTCGCCGTCCTCGTCGTCCCAGAACTCGCCGCTGACGTACAGGTCCTGGACCCACCAGCCCGGACCGCCGTACCCCGTGGCGTCGCCGGTCTCCGCCGCCGGGTACGGCCGGGCCAGCAGGTCGTCGAGTGCCGCGAGGTGCGCGGCCGGATCGTCGGTCATGGGGGCCACCGTACGGCCCGGATCGGACAGGCGGTCTCGACGGGGGCGGGGGCGTGGGCCATCCTCGTTCCCGGCTGATGCCGTACCAACCCGACCCCGTACGAAGGAGCCGTTGTGGACGACCAGTTGGCGCACCCCGCGGGATGCCCGCGACTCGTGCTGGACCCGACCGGGCGCAACCGGGACGCCGAGAGCGCCGAGCTGTTCGCGCGGGGGCCGGCGACGCCCGTGGACATCCTCGGGGTGCACGCCTGGGCGGTGGCCGACCCGGAGCTGCTGGAGGAGCTGACCAAGGACCCGCGGGTGTCCAAGGACGGCCTCCAGCACTGGCCGGGATTCGAGGAGGCCCTGCGCACCTGGCCGCTGGCGCTGTGGGTCAACGCGCGCAACATGTTCACCGCGCACGGCGCCGAGCACCGGCGGCTGCGCCGGCTCGTCGGGTCCGCGTTCTCCACCCGCCAGGTCAACGCCCTCGGCGAGCGGATCGAGGAGCTGACCGCCGCCCTGCTCGACGGGATCGCGGCCACCCCGCCCGGCACGGCGGTGGACCTGCGCGAGCACCTGGCCTACCCGCTGCCCATCCAGGTGATCGGCCAACTGCTCGGCCTGCCCGAGGAGTTGCGCGACCAGTTCCGCTACTACGTCGACCGGGTCTTCTCCACCGTGCTGAGCCCCGAGGAGGCCGCCGCCAACGCGGCGGCGTTCTACGCGATGCTGGACGAACTGATCGCGCTGAAGCGCGAGCGGCCCGGCGAGGACATGACCTCGCTGCTGATCGCCGCCCGCGACACCGAGGGCGACGGCAGCGCCCTCACCGAGGAGGAGCTGCGGGACACCCTGCTGCTGATCGTCTCGGCCGGCTACGAGACCACCGTCAACCTGATCGACAACGCCGTCGCGCTGCTGCTCACCCACCCCGAGCAGCTCGACCTCGTCCGGACGGGCAAGGCGGGTTGGGACGACGTCGTCGAGGAGGCGCTGCGCCGGGACGCGCCGGTGGCGCACCTGCCGCTGCGCTACGCGGTGGAGGACGTCGAGCTGCCCGGCGGGCTGACGATCCGCCGGGGCGAGGCCATCCTGGCCTCCTACGCCGCCGCCGGGCGGCACCCGGTGCGCTACGGCGAGGACGGCGGCGTCTTCGACGTCACCCGGCCGGTCAAGGACCACCTCGCCTTCGGGCACGGCCCGCACTTCTGCCTCGGCGCGCCGCTGGCCCGCCTGGAGGCGCGTACGGCGCTGCGCGCGCTGTTCGAGCGCTTCCCGCGCCTGGCCCTGCTGCCCGGCGTGGAGCTGGAGCCGGTCGACTCGCTGATCTCCAACGGGCACCGCACGCTGCCGGTGCTGCTCGACGGCGGCCCGGCGGCCGAGTAGCGGCGAGGGGCCCCGCACCCCCCGCGTCCGGTGCGGGGCCCCGCCGCCTTCAGCTGGTGTAGTCCGCGTTGATCTTCACGTAGCCCTCGGTGAGGTCGCAGCCGTAGACGGTGAACGCGCCCTCGGCGAGGCCCAGGTCGATCCGGATGACCACCTCCTCGCCGCCCAGGTACCGGGCGGCCTCGGCGAGCAGGGCGGGGCTCGGCTCCTCCGGGTACATCGGGAGGTCGCCGTACCCGATGCGGACGGCGGCCGGATCGAGGTCGGCGTCGTCCTGGACCTTGCCGATGGCCATGGCGATGCGCCCCCAGTTCGGGTCGCAGCCGTGGACGGACGTCTTGACCAGCGGGGAGTTGACCACCGCCTTGCCGACCCGCTTGGCCTGGGCGGCGTCGCGGGCGCCCGTCACCCGGACCTCGATCAGCTTCGAGGCGCCCTCGCCGTCCGAGGCGATGTCGCGCACGAGCCGCAGCGCGCAGTCGTCCAGGGCCTGCTCGAAGGCGGCCGGGTCGACGGCGCCGGCCAGGCCGTTGGCGAAGATCGCGGCGGTGTCGCTGGTGGACGTGTCGGTGTCGATGCTCAGCGCGTTGAACGTCCGGTCCATCACGCGGCGGAACAGCGCGTCGAGTTCGTCGGCGGGCAGGTCCGCGTCGGTGAAGAAGAACGTCAGCAGGGTGGCCATGTCGGGCTCGATCATGCCGACGCCCTTGGCGATGCCGACGAGCACGGCGTCGCCGCAGCGCACGTGGACCTGCTTGGGGCGGGTGTCCGTGGTCATGATGGCCCTGGCGGCGGCGGTGAAGTCGGCCTCGGGGAACGGCCGGGCCAGGGCGTCGAGCCCGGCGCGGATGCTCGCCATCGGGTACGGGCGGCCGATCACGCCGGTGGAGGCGAGGACGAGTTCGTCCGGCTCGATCCCGGCGATCGCGGCGACCCGGCGGCGGACCTCGGCGGCGTTCTCGGCGCCGGTGCGGCCGGTGGCGACGTTGGCGTTGCGGGCGAGGACGGCCATGCCCCGGCTGCGCCGGAGCGGGGCGCTCTCGCGGCCGAGCAACACGCTGGGGCCGGCGAAGCGGGAGCGGGTGAAGACGGCGGCCGAGCGGCAGGGGGCCTCGGAGACGACGGCGGCGAAGTCGTCGCCGGCGTCCTTGAGACCGAGGTTCGCGGTGACGGAGCGGAAGCCCTGCGGGACCACGGGGTGCATGGCCGATCCTTCCTAGGGGTGGATAGAGTTGCAGAGCATTGAATACATTGCCAATCGACGAGGGGTAAACTCCGTTTCCCGTGGGCCCGGTGACTGCATGACTATGCAGAAGAGCCGGGGGCGGTCCCGTGACCGCCCCCGGCTCGGGGCCCCCTGCCGTGCTGCGGGGCGCTACGGCCTCGCGGCGGGGTCAGCCGGTCGGGCCGAGGCGCGACCAGTTGTCGGAGGGGTCGTCGGTGCTCGGGGTGCCGCGGCCGTCGGCGCCCTTGGTCCACCACCTCGCCTTCCAGTAGTAGCCGTTGTACGACACCACGCTGCGGGTGACGCCGCTCGGGTCACCGGCGACGACGGCGGTGCCGGGGGCGACGCCGCTGTTCTTCGGCTCGGCGACGAAGCCCGCGTACGAGCGCATCGTGAACGCGGCGCCGTCCTTCGGCGGGCCGCCGGTGAAAGCCTTGCCGTCGGCGTCGAGCAGCTGCCACCACTGGCCGTTGCTCCCGTCGCAGTCGCGCACCGAGAGACTGGCCAACTGCTGGTCGGCGCCCAGGCACTGGTCGTGCCCGGCGGTCGAGCTCTTGATCCGGAACCAGCCGGGGCCGCCCTCCTCGACCACGTTCCAGAGCTGGTTCGCGTTGCCGTTCTGCGAATCCACCAGGTGGGCGGTGTTCCAGTCGCCCGGGTGGTCGATCACGTTGGCGCTGACCGTGTCCTGGACCTTCCAGAGGTCACCGGTCTTCCACAGCGCGAACGGCGCCATCGCCGGGTTGTAGGTACGGGCCGCGTCCCACGGCTCGGCCTGGCAGCCCGAGGCGCTGGTGGCGCCCAGGGCGGCCGGGGTGGTGCCCTTGCGGGCGTCCTGCGCGAGCCCGTACTCGGTGCCGTTCACCTTGATCTTGAAGTTCGCCGGGCCGGTGATCGGCAGGTAGTACTTGATCCCGATGTCCCGGACCTTCCCGGCCGGCAGGTCCTCGCAGTACCCGAGCCTGATCGTCACCCGGTGGAAGTCCGCCTTCAGCCCGCCCGCGTTCGGGCCGCTGCGGCCGGGCGCCACCGCACCGGTCATCTCGTGCCAGCCCTCGTCCTTGAGCAGCGGGGGCGTGGAGGTCGGGATGTCGAAGGAGATCTCGGTGCCGGCCGGCAGGGTCTGGCCGGTGTTGTTGGTGATCCGCAGCTTCGGCTGCATCGGCCACAGCTGCTTGTTGTCGGACGGGTAGTCGGCCAGCTCCACCTTGACGTCCAGGGTCTGCTGCGGCAGCGCCTGGTCGCTGCGCACCGCGCCCGGCGCGCCGGAGCCGCGCAGGGTCCGGTCGATGAGCGTGGTCATGTCGTAGCCCATGCCCCACTCGCCGTTGGCGCGCTTGGTGTAGTCCCCGCCGAGCTCCCAGATCATCGCGCCGCCGATCCCGTTGTCGGCGATGTACTGGGCCTTGGCCTTGATCGACTGGTCGTCCTCGGTGGAGATGAACACCTTCTTGGCGTCGTTCCACAGCCAGGTCGACTGGGTGGCCGGGTCGAAGTTCCGCTCGTAGCCGGTGGGCTGCTGAGCCGGGTTCAGCTTGTAGTCCGGCAGGTAGCCGGGCCGGATGCCGTCCTGCAGGTTCTTGGCGTGCCACAGCGGGTTGGACCCGGCGCCGACCTCGTTGCCCATGACGTCGGAGTCGTGCCACAGGTTGTCGATGCCGACCGCGCCGTTGCCGCACTTCTGCGCCGTCCCGGTGCCGGGCTGGCACTTGGACTGGTCGCCCTCGGCCGTCCCCCACAGGCCCTTGGTGCCGCCGGTGACGCCCTGCCAGCCGCGGGTGTAGAACGGCACGCCGATGTTGATCCGGCCGGCCTGCAGCGCGCCCCGGTAGTAGTGGTACGCCCAGTCGGTGTTGAAGTAGCCGGTCTTCTGGTAGTCCTTCGTGTTCGGGTCGGTGTCGTTGTAGATCCCGGCCGCAGCCAGCTCGTTGTCCTGGCCGCTGTCGTACAGCGGCGCCTGCGGGCCGACGTAGCTGTTCCACGAGCCGTGCATGTCGTAGGACATCACGTTGACGAAGTCCTGGTACTGCAGCGCCTGCTGGTTCTCCTCGCCGCGCACCAGGTAGCCGGAGGAGGAGGCCGCCGAGGTGAGCAGGAAGTAGCGGCCGCCGGCCGAGCCGGACTGGTCGAGCTTGGCGCGCAGCGTCTTCATCAGCGCCACGTACCCGGCCTGCAGGCCGGCCCGGCGCGGGTTGGCGACGCCCTGGTCGTTCGGGTTGCCGGCGCCCTGGAGCGAGGCCGGGTACTCGTAGTCGATGTCGACGCCGTCGAAGCCGTACTGGTTGAGGAAGGCGACGACCGAGTCCGCGAAGGTGTTGATGCCGCCCTGGTTGACGCTGCCGTCGGCGTTGGTCGCCATGCTGTAGAAGCCCTGGGTCTGGGCCCAGCCGCCGACCGAGATCAGGGTCTTCACCTGCGGGTGCATCCGCTTGTAGCGGGTCAGCAGGTTGAAGTGGCCCTGGTAGGGCAGCGACGGGTCCATCTCGGCGCCCGCCACGCCCGGCCAGGTCATCTTCGTGGCCTCGTCACCGACGGTGATCCTGTTGTCCGAACCGACCGAGGCGAAGGCGTAGTTGACGTGGCTGACCTTCGACCACGGGATGTTCTTGACCAGGTAGCGGGACTCGCCGTTGGCGCCGGTGCGCCAGCCGGAGAAGTACCCGATCACGCGCTTGTCCCGGCCGCCCAGCCACTCCCGGCCGTTGCCGTCGTACACGTCGCAGTAGCGGGCGCCCGGGCTGGGCGCCATGCCGTCCGGCCGGCAGTCGCCGGAGGCGGCGGGCTTGGCCGTACGGTCGTCCGGGGTGCTGTCGTACGGGTCGCCGGCGTCGGTGGGGGAGCCCACCGGGGACTCGCCGCAGTCGACCTGGACGGCGCGCGAGCCGTCGTTGGCGTCGGTGACCGCCAGGCACTTCTGGGTGGCCTGGTTGCGCAGCCACGTCCCGGCGCGGACCCACTTCTGGTTCGGGTTCGGGCCGCAGCCCCACTGCTGCACGGTGCCCTTGGGGACGTCGACGTCCAGGCACTTGCCGCTGTTGGCGTTGACCACGCGGGACTGGTCGTCCAGGGTCCACTGCTGGTTCCGGCTGCCGCCGCAGCCCCACTGCTGCACCTTGGCGGCGTCGCCCTGGCCGTTGTCGGCACCCAGGTCGACGTCGAGGCACTTGTTGGTCACCATGCTGCGGATCTCGCCGGGGCCGATGCTCCAGTCCCGGTTGTCCTTGCTGCGCCCTCCGGTCTCGCCGCTGGTGGGGGTGAGCGTGACGGACGTGTTGTGGCCGATGATCTGCGAGATCAGCTCGCCGCCCGGGTAGTCCATCATCAGGACGCCGGTGCGCCCGCCGGTGTCGCCGTTCTTGAAGTAGTCCCAGGCCCAGTGGTTGACGCCCCAGGTGCCCCCGGCGCCGCCGGCGACGGCGTTCGGGTAGGCGCCGGCGCTGGCGCCGGACAGGTAGTTGACGTAGAGGGCGGTGTTGTCGGTGTCCGCGCGGGTCTTGGTCAGATGGGCGAGGACCTTGTCCCACTTGGGCTTGATGTCGGCGACGGTGGGGATGTCGTAGTCGTTCTGGACCCGGGCGTCGACCGAGGCCGTGTTCAGGCCCCACTCGTACAGACCGCCGTGCGGGCCGCGGAAGGAGTTCAGCACGATCCGGCCCCGGACCTGGCCGAGCAGCGGGGTGTCCGCCGACTGGCCGCGGGTGACCGAGGGCGCCCAGAAGTACTGCTTGTAGCGGTCGACGTACTTCTGGAACTCGTCGCCCATCAGCTGCTGCGTCTCGGCGCTCGACAGCTCCGTCTTCTGCGGCAGGCGCGGGCCGCAGGGGCGGTGCGCGCCGACGATCCCGCAGTCGTCCGGGAGGTCCGGCCACACGGTCTTGTAGACGGTGTTCTCGGTCTTGAGGTTGAGCAGCACGGTCTCGGTGGGGTGGGCGTCGAGCCACTTGGTCAGCGGGTCGAGGACGCCGAAGCCGAGTGCCGCGTGCTGGCCCATGATGCCGTGCCACAGCCAGAGCTTGTCGTCCGCGCTGTCGCCGTCCGGGTCGACCCGGATGTCGATGGCGCGGATGCCGGCGTTCAACTGGTCGACCAGGGAGGTCTGCTGGTCGGTGTCCCACTCCTGGGTGGTGACGGCGTCACCGCCGTAGTGGGACATCGTCTCGTGCGAGCCGGGGATCGACAGCGACCCGAGCGGGGCGGAGTCGTCGACGTTGTTCATCCACATCGGGTTCGACGTGGTCTGCAGGCTCTCGTAGTACGGCCAGCCGTAGGAGTTGTTCGCGGCCCTGTTGGGGGTGTTGTGCCAGTGGGCGATCCGGTCGTCGCCCGGGCCCAGCGACATGCACCCGAACGACTGCGGCCCGGAGGGCGGTGAACTGGGGTCGGCGATGTCGCGGGCGACGTCGTCGAGGCATTTCTGCTGAGCCCGCTGCCCCATCGAGTTCGGGTGGATGGCTTCCTGCATGGAGCCCCAGTTCGCCTTCTCCTCCCCGGGCTTGAACGGGATCCACCGGACCCATTCGGCGTCGCGTTCCCGGAGGGGGTTCGCCGCCGAGTTGTCCTTGCTGGCCTGACTGTCGTTGGTGTTGCACAACTCGTGCCCCACGAAGAGCCTGCTGAGGTCCAGGAACGTGGCCCGTTGGTCCTCCGCTGCCCTCTGAAGCACCCCGGACAGACCGCTGACGACCGAGTTCCGCGCCCAGTCGATGTCCTTGTTCCTGAACGGGCAGCGACCACTGGTCCAGCGGCTGAGGGTCGTCTCGTAGTACCGCATCTGGCCCGAGGGCGGCAGGACGTTGGGGTAGGACTGGAGAACGAGCTGGTACGAGTCCGGAGCGTAGTTGTGGCTGGACTCCATGGCCTTCCTGATCGCGGCCAGCGCGTTCTCGACCTTGAACTGGGCCTGCGCGATGTCGGTGCGGAAGCGCTTGTTGGTGTCGCCGTCTTCCTGGCTGCAGTACGCGCCGCCGACCGCCGCCCAGGATTTGGCGCAGGCCTGGATGATGTCGGAGAAGTGGATGTCGTTCCCACCGATCGACACCACGATCATCGCGATCCGTCGGCTCTTGTCCGCGGCGATCGCGGCCAGCTGATCGGCCTGCGACACGGGCTCCTTCCAACTCGGGTCCGCCGAGATGATGTTGTCCGTGGTCGCGCCGGAGCAGGCCAGGTTGATCCGTTCCGGATCAGTGCCGTGCGGGCCCCGGACGCCGTTGATCTCCGCCGTCCTGGAACGGTCGCACCTGTTCCCCCCGGGGTCGTAGGAGGTGTCGACGGTGCTGCCGTCCGGCCGGGGGATGTTCTTGTAGACGGCGGTGGAGTTGTCCGTTCCCCACGCGCCCACGTCGTCCGTGAACGCGTTGCCGGCCCAGCGGCCGCCCTCGCCGGAGATGAAGCTGTCGCCCATGGAGATCACCACGGGACGGGCGTCCGCGTTCGGGTCGGCGGCGGCGAGCTGCGCGGGCGCCGCCACGGTCTGGACGGCCGCGGCGAGCAGGGCCGTCGACAGCAGGGTGGCCAGGGTGCGGCGCAGGCCGGGCGGTCTGCGGCGTGATCGTGGTGGTGGTGGTGCGGAGTTGAACACCGGCGTCCCCCTTGTTCGGCGGCTCCCGTTCGGAGCCGGTCGGGGCGCATCGCACCGCAGGGGCGTGTACGGGGCGTAGACGTGGCGTCAACGGCGGCGTTGACGGGGGCGGGGGCGGGGGTGGGAACGACGTGGACGAAGCGTCATTCATGTGACGGCAAGTCAGCGATTATTCGCAGGTGTCATGATCTTCGGAGGGCGCCCCCGGACCGCGGCGCCCCGGACCGAGTGAACCCGGAACGGGGGCGCGCCCGTGGAACCGGGAGGGCCCCCCTCGGATCCACTCCGGTCTTCGGGTTTTATTCAGGGAGAACCATGCAGGACACCGTGCTCGCCGACCGTTACCGGCTGGTGGATTGGCTGGGCGGCGGGTCGATGGGCGACGTGTGGCTCGCCGAGGACGAGGTCCTGGGCCGCCGGGTGGCCGTCAAGGTGGTCAAGCCGGCGCTGTTGGACGAGTCCGGCTTCGCCGAGCGCTTCCACGCCGAGGCCCGCGTCATGGCGCAGCTGCGCCACCCCGGCATCGTCGGCGTGTACGACTACGGGCACAGCGCCGCGGACGGGCGGTCCTCGGTCGGCTACCTGGTGATGGAGCTGATCGACGGGGAACCGCTCAGCGCCGTGCTGGAGCGGCGCGGCACCCTGCCGGTGGCCGAGGCGCTGCGGATGGCGCTCCAGGTGCTGGAGGCGCTGCAGGCCGCGCACCGCTCCGGCGTCGTCCACCGGGACATCAAGCCGGCCAACCTGATGGTCCGCGGCGACCAGGCGGGCGCGGGCCGGACGGTGATCGCGGACTTCGGCATCGCCCGCCCCGGCTGCGACGCCCGGCTGACCGTCCCGGGCATGGTGCTCGGCACGGCCGCCTACCAGGCGCCGGAACAGGCCTCCAGCGGGACGGTCACCGCCTCGGCGGACCTGTACGCGCTCGGCGTCGTCCTCTACGAGTGCCTGGCCGGCCGGCTGCCGTTCGACGGGGAGACCGCGCTGGAGGTGATCCTCAAGCACCTGACCGAGCCCGTGCCGCCGCTGCCCGAGGGCGTGCCGGCGCCGGTGGGGGCGCTGGTCGCGCGGGCGATGGCCAAGGAGCCCGGCGAGCGCTGGCCGGACGCGGCGACGATGGCCGCGGCGGTCCGGGCGGCGCTCGCGCCCGGCGCGGAGGGTTTCGGTGCGGCGAGCTTCGGCGCGGCGAGCGTCGGAGGCGGGCTGGCGTCGACGGCCCCGGACCGGCCCCGGACGCCCGCCCGGCACGCCCGGCGGCCCGGGTACCGGGTGCGCACGCTGGCCGGGGTGACGGCACTGACGCTGCTCTGCGTGGGCGGCGCCGCCGGCGCGACGGTGATCCGGACGGACCGGGACGGCGTCTCGGACGCCGCCGCCGTCGCCCGGCCCTCGGCCGACCTCCTGGCGCCGCCCCTCACCGCGTCGGCGGCGGCCGACCACCCGCTCGCCGGGCAGCCGTCCGCTCCGGCGCCGACGGCGGCGCCGACGGCCGGGGCGGGGGAGAGCCCCACGCCGTCGCCCGAGCCCGTCCCGTCCGGCACCGCGCCCGACCGTCCCGACGCGTCGCCCCAGGCCCCCGCCGCGCCGCTGCCGCCCCCGGCCACCGGGGTCGGCCCGGCACCGGCCCCCGCGCCGAGCTCGGCCGCGCCCGCCCAGCCCACGCCCCGGGAGCAGCCCTCGCCCACGGCCACCGCGACGGCGACGCAGCCCGCGACGCCCACCGCGAAGCCGAAGCCGCAGCCGCCCGCGCAGGCGAAGATCACCAGCCTCGGCGCCGCGCTGGACAACTACTACTCCAAGGACGTGGACGGCAACGGGATCAACACCTACATCGTCAACGGCTCGGAAGCGCAGAACTGGCGGCTGGAGAAGGTCTCCGAGGGCAACTACTACCTGCGCAACGGCTCCACCAACTACCAGCGGGTGCTGGACCTGGACGTGAAGACCGGGAAGGTGCAGATCTGGGCGAACCCGCCGGGCGCGGACAACCAGATCTGGTCCCTGGTGCCGGTCACCGACGGCGCCTACCAGATCGTGAACCACGCCACCAAGGAGTGCCTGACCTCCGCCGGGGTCGGCTACTGGGCCAGCGTGGCGACCTGCACGCCGGGTCGGGAGGGCCAGGTGTGGACGTTCTCCTGACCGTCCGTCCGGTCCGCGCGGCCCGCCCGGCCCGCCGGGGCGCCTGAACGGCCGTCAGGCCGGCAGCCAGGACGGCCACTGCCGGCGGGGCGGGTCGGCGGGCCGGCCGGGGGCGATCAGGGCGCGCAGCCGGTCGGCCTCGGGGGAGCCGATGGCGGCCAGGATGTCGTAGGCCTCCGACCGGCAAGCCCGGGCCGCGTCCAGGTCGGCCTGCGGGCCGGCCTCCGAGTCGGCCGCCGGGTCGGATGTGGGGCCCGCCGCCGGGCCCGCCGCCGGGCCGGACGCCGGGCCTGCCGCCGGGCCGGACGCCGGGTCCTGCGGGCCGACCTGGACGCGGCCCGTGCCACGGTCGGCAAGCGCGTCGCCGAGGGCCGCCAGGGCCAGCCCGCGGCCGCGGCGGTCGCCGTCGAGGGTCAGCACCTCGACCGCCCGCCCGGCCGCCTCCACCGCCTCGTCCGCGCGGCCGACCGCGCGCAGCGACTCGGTGAGCCGCAGCAGCGCGCGGCCCGTGCGGCGCCGGTCGTCCGGCCGTAGCAGGGCGAGGGCGGCGCGGTGGTGGCGCAGGGCCGGCTCGAACTCGCCGCGGTCGTGGGCGATGGTGCCCAGGGAGTCGAGGGCGAGCGCCTGGAGCTCGCGGTCGGCGAGCTGGTGGCAGATCAGCAGGGACTGGTCGACCACCCGGACCGCCGCGTCGAACCGGCCGAGCTCGGTGAACGCCCGGGCCAGGTTGAGCAGTTCGGCGGCCACCGAGCGCCGGTCGCCGAGCCGCTCCCAGACCGCGATCGCCGCCGTGAGGCCGTCCACCGCGTCGCCCGGCCGGCCGACCTGGACGAACAGGGCGGCGAGCGAGGCGTGGGCCAGGGCGAGCAGCGGCCCGGGCAGGTGGTGGACGGTGCACAGGTCGCGGGCCCGGAGCAGTTCGCCGAGGGCCGCGGGCTCGGAGCCGACCTCGGTCAGCAGCCGTCCGAGCACCAGTCGGGCCCGGACCTCGGCCGTCCGGTCGCCCTGCCGCAGGGCGGCCTGGAGCAGCACCTTGGCGGCGTGCCCGAGCGGCCGGGTGGCCTGGCCGGTCTCGCACAACAGGTCGCAGGCGAGCAGGAGTTCGGCCACCAGGTCGAGCCGGCCGGGCTCGGGGAGCGCGGCGTACTGGCCGACCAGGGCGGCGATGCCAGGGAACTCGGCGCGGCCCCGGGCCACCGCGCGGGCGTCCGGGGCGTGGGGCGCCCCGGTGCCGGGCAGAGCCGCGCGGGTGGCGGCCGGGCCGAGGGCCGCGACGGTCTCGGCGTGGAGGCGGACGGCCAGGCGGGTGAGCACGGCGGCCGGGCGGTCGGCGTCCGTCGCCCGCTCGCCGTCCGTCGCCCGCTCGCCGTCCGGCGCCTGCTCGCCGTCCGTCGCCCGCTCGCCGTCCGGCGCCTGCTCGCCGTCCGGCGCCCGCTCGCCGCCCGGCGCCCGCTCGCCGCCCGGCGCGAGCCGCTGGGCGAAGGCGCGCAGCAGGTCGTGGTAGCGGTAGCGGTCCGGCGGCACGGTCTCCAGCATCGAGCAGTCCACCAGCGACTCGGCCAGCTCCTCGGCCTCGTCCTCGGGCAGGCCCAGCACCGCGGCGACCCCGCCCGGCGACAGGTCGGGCACCTCCGGCACCGCCAACAGCCGGAAGGCGCGGGCCTGTTCGGGTGCCAGCTGGTCGTAGCCGAAGCGGAACGCCGACTCGACGGCGAGGTCCCCGGTGCGCAGCACGTCCAGCCGGCGGCGGTTCTCGGACAGCTTGTCGAGCAGCCGGGCCAGCGTCCAGCCCGGCCGGCAGGCGAGCCGGGCGGCGAGGATGCGCACGGCCAGCGGGAGGTGGCCGCAGAGCCGGACGAGCTCCCCGGCGGTGTCCGCCTCGGCGGTCAGCCGCTGCTCGCCGACCACCCGGCCGAGCAGGTCGAGGGCCTCCTCGGGGGCGAAGGCGGGCAGTTCGACGACGTGCGCGTTGGGCAGCGAGCCGAGCCTGGCCCGGCTGGTGACCAGCACGGCGCAGCCGGGCCGGCCGGGCAGCAGCGGCCGGATCTGCTCGGCGTCCCGGGCGTTGTCGAGGACGACCAGCACGCGCCGGCCGGAGAGCAGCGACCGGAACTGCGCGGAGCGTTCGGCGAGCCCGGGGCCCAGCCCGTCCACCGGCACGCCGAGGGAGCGCAGGAAGGCGCCCAGCGCCTCCTCGGGCCGGGTCGGGCGGCCGTCGACGCCGTGCAGGTCGGCGTAGAGCTGGCCGTCCGGGAAGTCCGCGGCGAGCCCGTGCGCGACGTGCACGGCCAGGGCCGTCTTGCCGACGCCGCCCAGGCCCGACACCGTCGCCACCGGCACGGCGCCGGGCGCGAGCAGGGCGGCCCGCAGCTCGGCGGTCTGCGCCTCGCGGCCCGTGAAGTCGGCGAGGTCGGCCGGGACCTGGGTCGGCCGCACCGGCGCCTTGTACGGCGGACGGTTCGCGGCCGCGCCCGGCCGGGCCGGCGCGGACGCCAGCAGGGCGGCGTCGGCGGCCAGGATCCGGCGCTGCAGCTCCCGCAGCCCCGGCCCGGCGGCGACGCCGAGCTCGGCCCGCAGCCGCCCGTCCGTGGTGCGGTACACGCCCAGCGCCTCGGCCTGCCGGCCGGTCCGGTACAGGGCGAGCATCAGCAGCTCGGCGAACCGCTCCCGCAGCGGGAACTCGGCGGCGACGGCCGTCAGTTCGGCGACGGCCTCACCGGACGGGCCGGCCTCGACCTCGGCCTCCAGGCAGGCCTCCAGGACGGTCACCCGGCGCTCGGCCCACTCGCCGCGCTGCCGCTCGGCGTACGGGCCGGGCAGCCCGGACATCGGCTCGCCCTGCCACAGGGCCAGCGCCGAGCGGAGCACGGCGGCGGCCTGGGCGTGCTCCCCGGCCGCGCCCAACTCCCGGGCCTCGCCCAGCAGTTCCTCGCCTCGGTGGGTGTCCAGTTCGCCGGGGTCGACGGTCAGCAGGTAGCCGCCGCCGAGCGAGGTGAGCGCGTCCGGCCCGAGGATGCGGCGCAGGCGGTGGACGTAGGTGCGGATCACCGCGGTCGCCTTGGCGGGCGGCTCCTCGCCCCACAGGTCGTCCACGAGCTGACCGGCCGACACCGGGTGGTTGGCCCTCAGCAGCAGCGACAGCAGCAGGCTCCGCTGCTGCGGCGACCCGAGCACCAGCTCCCCGCCGTCCCGCCACCCCCGCACCGGCCCCAGCACCGCGAACCGCAATCCACCCACCGGCCGTCCCCCTCCGTCCGCAAACCAACCGCCCGGCGCATGATACCGAGCGCATCGCCGCTGGTCAGGCCGTCCGACAGGCTGCTCCCGGCGGACCGGGCGGGAGCCGGCCGCCCGGCGGCGACCGCAACGCCGCGACCTGCGGCGGTACGGCGGCGCGGCGGGTCGCCGAGGCCCGGGGGTGCGACGCGTCGGGAGAAGCTCCTGCTCGCCTCGACACCGTCTTCCGGGGGCACCTGAACTCGTGCGACCGACCGGGGCAGCGGGCGTCGACAGGTCACCGCTCGCGTCCGTTCGGTGTGAGGTGGAGGAGAGGGAGGTGGGTGGTGATTTCAGCTTCAGCGCGCCAGTGAGAAAGGTCCGCGGCGCAGGGATTCGGTGGGGTCGTGGTGAGGAAGCCGTTGGTGTAGTCAATGGCGTTCGGTGCGAAGACTTCTCCTTCGAAAGTCAGCCAGTAGGTGATGAGCCCCATGGCGGCGACCTTGTTCAGGGCGTCGCTGCGGATGGCGTCGGCGCACTCCGGAGTCTCCAGAATGCTGGGTAGGTCATCAACCTCCAGCGGGCCGCTGGTGCAGAAACCGAGGGCCATCGGCCAGACGGCGCATGCCGCGATGAGTTCGGCGGCTGTGGCGAGGTCGGTGGACAGTCCGAGGCGGACGAAGTCGCTTTGGCTGGAGGCGGCCATTGCACAGACGTTGGTGATGATCCGGTCCGTGTCGGCGGCGCGGCCGGCCAGGTGGACCCGGTGCCGGCTGTTTCGACGTAGTCGCGTGTAGGAGGTCTGGACCAGTGAATGCAGGGCCTGGTGCGACGAATCTCTCGTGTCCGGCGCGTTGGGGGCAAGGAAGCGGTCGCGCAGCGGGGTGTCGGAGCGCAGCCTGCGGGCCAGGCGGGTGGTGAAGTTGTGGCGTCCGTCGAGCCAGCTGTACAGGCCGTTGTTGGTCACCATGGTGGCGTACCACATGTTGCCGCTGGCCAGGCATGCTGCCATGCGGCTCTTGATGCGTAACGCGGCCGCGCGCAGGGAGGCACTGTCGAGGCGGACGATGGAGTTGTCGTACTCTCCGCAGTCGGCTTCTTGAATGACGTCCATGAAAGCGTTCATGTACGTCCCGTCCGCCAGGGCGGTGATCTTTGCGGGAGTCGGTGCGAACTGACGGCCTGCCATGTACGACACGCCGTTGATGGCAGCGGCATAGAGGTCGACGGCGCCTAGTCGGGCGGTTTCGCTAAGCATCGCAGTTCCGCCGGTGAGGGGAATTTTCTGGTGAGTGCTGCAGGAGTTGAAGAGGCGATTGGTGGCCTCCGTGAGCTTGTTGACAACCAAATTCGCACACTGGTAGGAAATGATTCCTGGGTCGAGCCCCGAGGCCTGGAGCGTTGCCGATTCCCGTGCGTATGTCGCGTAGTTGTGGCCACCCTCGCTGTCGACCTCCTCATCGAAGATACTCAGTGCTCCGGCCCGCATGTAGCCCTCGTGGTACCCGATGCCCGCGCAGATCATCCCTACGCGCCAGCCGATGAGAGAGTTCGCGGTTGATTCGGCGGCGGTTCTCAGATCGACTTCGCCGCGCAGGACCGAGTAATAGGCGGGTACGGCCACTGGTCGTTTGCGGTCGCCCTCGCTGATGGGTAGGACGTCGGCCATGTGGGCGCGGTATTCCGCGCCACCGCACGCGGCGAGGGTTTTTCCGACGTTCAACAGGAGTGCGATGTCAAGAAAGGTGCGAAGTGGTGCGGAGTCGAGCATCTCCAGATCGGTGAGTGCGACGGTGTGGTTCGCCCGGTGCTGGACAACGGCAAGGTGGCACTCGCTGCACAGGTGATCGACGGGGAGGGCGAGGTGTCCCGCGATGTTTCGGTAGGCGGTTGCGGCGCATCCCGAAGCGCCCGGCGGTGGCGTGGTGCCGTGCAGAGGCGGTGGATCGGCGCAGGCGCCGGCGGCTTCGCTTGGAGTGCTGGTGTTGTAGAGGTGCAACTGCCACAGGAGCTCGCGCAGCCGGGAGTGGGGCTCGGGGTCGAGCATCATTTGGACTCGCATCGCGGACGTCCCCCTGTAGTGATGACTGTGCCGCCCCACTGACTACCCGTCGCACTGATCCAGAACGCAAGCGCTCATCGAGGAACTGCTTCTGGCCTCTTTGGGGCTGCACCTGGCCGCATCGCTCCCCTCGCGATGTGCGGAACGCGTCGGGAGAAGTTGACATGTCGGGGAACTTCGACGCATTGTGGGGGCATGGCGGATGTCGATGTCTTCAGCGCGCTGGCCAATCCCGTGCGGCGCAAGCTGTTGGAGAGTCTCCAGGGCGGGCCGCGGGCCGCGGGGGAGCTGGCCGGTGACTTCGAGCTCAGCAGGCCTGCGGTCTCGGAGCACCTGGCGGTGCTCAAGAGTGCCCGGCTGGTGCGGGAGGAGCCGCGTGGGCGGCATCGGTACTACCACCTGGAGCCCGGCCCGCTCGCCGAGGTCGAGGAGTGGCTCCATCCGTTTGAGCGGTACTGGCGGGCGCGGATGCGTTCGCTGCGCGCGCTCCTGGACGAGGAGGAGAGTTCATGACCGAGAAGGCCGCGATCCACTGCGACGAGTTCCTGCCGTACCCGCCCGCGCGGGTCTGGGAGGCGTTGACCGACCCGGAGCTGCACGCGCGGTGGTGGGCCGCCGGGGACGTGAAGGCCGTGGTCGGCCACTGGTTCACGCTCGACATGGGGCCGTGGGGGCAGCAGCCCTGCGAGGTGATCGAGGTCGAGCCCGAGCGGCTGCTGGCGTACAGCTTCGCCGCGGGCTCGCTCGACACCACCGTGACCTGGCGGCTGGTGCCCGAGGGGCACGGCACCCGGCTGCTGCTGGAGCACACCGGCTTCGACCTGGACACCCCGATGGGCCGTCAGGCGCACCAGGGGATGGGGCAGGGCTGGCCGGCCGTGCTGCGCCGGATCGTGCCCGCCCTCGCGGAGTGACGGCGCGGGGCGTCGGGGGCGCGGTCACTGCGCGGGGACGAGCGCGTCCCCTTCCAGCAGGAAGCGGGCTGCCTCGCCCGGCTGCTCCGGCTGCCAGCCGGCGGCGAGGCCGGACCGGACCAGGTCCGCGGTCAGGGCCGGGGTGACGGGCTCCAGTTGGTACTCCGCGGCGAGCCGCTCGGGCGGGACGGAGAGCAGGAAGCCGTAGTGCAGCCACGGGTCGTCGAACCGGCAGGTGACGGCCAGCACCCGGCCCGGGCGGCCGGGGCGGTCGAGCCAGATGCGCACCGTCACGTGGCCGAGGTCGTGGCGGCGGGCCGCCCAGCGGTAGTCGCGGCCGTCGACGTGGATGCGGCGCGGGGCCCTCGGTGCCATGCGAGGACGGTAGCCCGGCCGGGTGTCGGTCCGCTCGGCCTTTTCCCTGGCGGTGTGGTCAGACCCGTTCCATCGGGCGGTGCGGCTCGGCCGGCAGCTCCACGCGGATCGGGTCGCCCGGGCGGACCACGCCGCCGCGGCGCACCACGCTCATGATCCCGGCCTTGCGTACGACCGCACCGGTCTCCTCGTCCCGGTGGAGGACCTCCTTGAGCAGGCCGGGCTGGAAGGCGTTGATCTGCGGGCAGGGGTTGCGCAGGCCGGTCACCTCGACGACGGCCTCCTCGCCCAGGTGCAGCAGGGTGCCGGTGGGGAGGGCGAGCAGGTCGATGCCGCTGGTGAGGACGTTCTCGCCCAGGTCGCCGGGCCGGACGGGGAAGCCCTTGGCGTCGAGCTCGGCGAACAGCTCCCGGTGGATCAGGTGCACCTGGCGCAGGTTGGGCACGGTCGGGTCCTTGGCGACCCGGGAGCGGTGCTTGACGGTCACCCCCGCGTGCACGTCCCCCTCGACGCCGAGGCCGGCGAGCAGGGTGATGCTCTCGCAGGTCGGTTTGGTGAAGGTGTACTCGGCGCTGCGGCTGACCGAGGTGACCGTTCCGTGCATGGGGATCCTCCACAACAGGTGCGATGATCGGATGATCGCCTTTGATCGCCTCGGAGCCTACGGGAGTTCGGTGCAGCGCCCCGCCCGGGGCGCGGTGGCGCGATCCGTGGGGTGCCCGTCGTTGACGCCGTTCGCGCAGGTCAGGCAGCCTGCTGTCATGCGTCGGGTGGTGTTCGTGGTGTTCGAGGGGTTTCAGGCGGTCGACCTGGTGGGCCCGCATGCGGTGTTCCACTACGCCCAGCAGGCGGCCGGCGGCTACGACTGCCGGGTGGTGGCGCCGCAGGCCGGCCCGGTCCGCTCCTCCAGCGGCCTGCCGATGCTGGCCGAGCACGGCATCGGCGACCTCGCCCCCGAAGGGCTGGACACCCTCGTCGTGGTCGGCGGCGCGGGCGTGGCCGAGGCGCGCCGCGACCCCGGGCTCGTCGCCTGGATCGCCGCCGCGGCGGCCGGTGCCCGGCGGGTCGCCTCGGTGTGCAGCGGCGCGCTCCTGCTCGCCGCCACCGGGGCCCTCGCCGGGCGGCGGGTCACCACGCACTGGGCCAGGGCGCGGCAACTCGCCGAGGAGCACCCCGAGTTGACGGTCGACTGCGACCCGATCTTCCTCCGGGACGGCCGGGTGTGGACCTCGGCCGGGGTCAGCGCCGGCATGGACCTCGCGCTCGCCCTGGTCGAGGACGACCACGGCCCGGAGCTCGCGCTCGCCGCCGCGCGCGAGATGGTGCTGTACCTGCGGCGCCCGGGCAACCAGTCGCAGTTCAGCGTGCCGCTGTGGTCGGCGCAGCCGGCCAGCGACCCGGTGCGCACCGCCGTCCGGGCCGTCCAGGACGAGCCCGGCGCCCGGCACACCGTCGCCTCCCTGGCCGACCGGGCCGGCCTCAGCCCGCGTCACCTGCAACGCCGCTTCACCGCCGAACTCGGCATGGGGCCAGCCGCCTACGTCGAGCGCGTCCGGGTGGAGGCGGCCCGGCGGGCGCTCACCGAGGCCGACGAGCCGGTCGCCGCCCTCGCCCGCCGCCTCGGCTTCGGCACCGCCGAGACCCTGCGGCGCACCTTCCACCGCCGCGTCGGCATCGCCCCCGGCGAGTACCGCGAGCGCTTCGGCGCGGCGAACACCCGTACAGATCTGGAGGATTGACGTGGAAACGCAGCACCTGGTCACGGTGGTCACGGGCGGCAGCCGCGGGATCGGCGCGGCGATCTGCCGGCGCCTCGCCGCGGAGGGGCACGACATCGCGCTCGGCTACCACTCCGACGCCGAGGCGGCCGAGTCGGTCGCCGAGTCGGTCCGGCAGTCCGGCCGCAGGTGCGTCACCGTCCGCGCGGACACCGCCGAGGAGACGGACGTCGACGGCCTCTTCGACCGCGCCGCCGAACTCGGGCCGGTCACCGGTCTGGTGAACAACGCCGGGACGGGCGGCCCGGTCGGCCCGCTGGCGGACGCGGACCCGGCCGGCATCCGCCGGGCGCTCGACGTCAACGTCCTCGGCTACCTACTGTGCGCCCGGCGCGCCGTCCGGGAGATGGCCGGCAGCGGCGGCGGCGCGATCGTCAACATCTCCTCGGCCGCCGCCACGCTCGGCAGCCCGGGGCAGTACGTCCACTACGCCGCCGCCAAGGCCGCCGTGGACGCGCTGACGGTGGGCCTGTCCAAGGAGGTCGCCGCCCAGGGCATCCGGGTCAACTGCGTCGCCCCCGGCACCATTTGGACGGACTTCCACCAGGACCCGGAGCGCCCCCGCAAGGTCGCCTCCGCCATCCCGATGGGCCGCGCCGGGCAGCCCGAGGAGATCGCCGCAGCCGTCTCCTGGCTGCTCTCCGCCGACGCCTCGTACGCGACGGGGGCGATCCTCCGGGTGGCCGGGGGGATGTAGGCCGCCGAGCGGTGCCGGCTACGCGCCCGCCGGGCGGGTGAAGGCGTGGGCGCGCTCGACCCTGGCGACGTGCAGCGCGTACGAGGCGTACCACTGCTCGCGGCCGTCCGCGCGGGCCAGGGTGTGCTCGGCGTCCTCGCGCCAGGCGGCGATCGACTCCTCGTCGCGCCAGTAGGACACGGTGATCCCGAGGCCGTCCGCGCCGCGGGCGGAGTCGATCCCGAGGAACCCCGGCCGGGCGGTGGCCAGTTCCATCATCCGCTCGTTGCGGGCCGCGTAGCCGTGGTCGCCCTCCGTCCGGACGGCGGTGAACACCACGGCGTAGTAGGGCGGTTCGGGCAGCGAGGCGGGACAGGCGGGCGAGGCGGGCGACGGGGGAGAGGCGGGCGCGGCGTCGGTCACGAAGGTCCTCCGGCGGGCTGGCGGGCTGGCGGGCAGTACCTCCCCGAACGATCCCGCGCGCCCGCCCGTCCTGACAACCCCGCCTCCGGAGCCGTCCCGGAGCCGTCCCGGCCGGTCCCGGGACGGCTCCGCGGTCCGCGGTCAGCCGCGGGTCACCCGCAGCACCCCGGTCTCGGTGCCCTGGTAGAGCGTCCCGTCCGCCCCGGTGGTGCCGGTCATCTGCAGCGGGTTGTAGAGCAGCCCGAGGCCGATCCAGGAGCTGGAGAGCTGGGCGCCGGTGGCGGGATCGACGGTGGCGTAGGAGTAGGACGCGAAGGTCTGCGCGCCCACGGAGCCGGTCGGGCCGCTGACGGTGACGGTGTAGATCTTCCCGTCCGCGAGCGAGAGCCGCGGCAGCGCGGCCGACTTGACGTCGCTGTTCCAGACCGGGTGGCAGCCGTTGCCGTCGGCGTCCAGGTCGACGCGGCTGAGGCCGCCGTCGAACCCGGCCGAGGCCGGCACGCTGGCGGGGGCGCCGGCCGGGAGGGCGGGGTACGGGTAGCCGTAGGTGTTGGTGACGAAGACGCTGCGGCCGGAGGCGATGACGGCGTCCTCGGTCCCGCTCGCCGGGTACTGGGTGAGCACGGGCGTGGTGCAGACGGGGGTCGGGCCGCCCGCCACCCGGTAGACGAGCAGGTTCTCGTGCGGCGCGGCGTTGTCGGTGATGGTGACGTACTCCGTGCCGGTGCCGGGCCCGAAGAAGCTGGGAGTCGCGCCGGTTCCCCAGCTCAACTGGCCGGGCTTGCGGCCGGGACCGCGGTCGTAGGGGGCGCGCCATTCGACGGTCGGGGTGCCGTCCGGCGCCTCGGCGAGCAGGTAGAGCGCGTGATCGGTGGCGACGGCGGTGTGGCCGGGGACGGTGGAGATGCTGTTCTGCACGCCCTCTCCGGTGCTGATGGTCCGCACCGAGCCGGTGGAGGTGTCGGCCGTGCCGATGACTCCGCTCGCGGTGGCGAACCACACCCGGCCGTCCCAGCCGGGGCTGAGGCCGACGATGCTGTCCCCGGACGGGATCGACGCGACGAGCGGCGTCGACTGGTCGACCGTCAACGTCCAGCCGGCGGCGGTGGGGTGGTGGCCGATGCGCAGGAGGTTGGCGTCGCCGTCCACGACGACCAGGGCGTCGGTGTTGTCGAGGTAGGCGTAGACCCCGCCGAACAGGCTGCCCTTGGGCAGTTCCAGCGCGGCGAGGTCGGCGCCGGTGGCGGGGTCGAGCAGGTGCACGGTCGGGGTCCGCCCGAAGATCGTGGTGCAGAGGGCCACCGGACGGCGGTCGCTGCCGATCACCACGGTCGGGCAGGCCGAGGCGAGGGCCGTGCGGCTCCGGTGGACGGTGCCGCTGCCCGGTCCGGCATAGGGCGTGGTGTCGCTGGAGGCGCTGTCCCCGTGCATCGTCGCGGTGCCGTTCGCGGCGGTGGCGGGGTTCTGCGGCGGCAGCGGCCCGAAGTCGCCGCTCGCGCTGCGGGCGGCGGTGGCGGGCAGGCAGAGCGCCGTCACGGTGGCGAGGATCAGGGCACGGAGGGCACGTGTGGTGCGCACAGGCATGAAGGGTCCCGTTCCAGGGGTCGAGGGGAGGGGGAGCCCAGCGGCCGGTCGCCGTCCTCCGCGGGCGCGCGGGAACGGGGGCCGCTCGGCTTGGATCCGGAGCGGCCGGCCCCGCGCGACGGACGAGGTGTCGGCGGAGTGCGGGCCGCGTCAGCCGACGCGGCGACAGCCTGTGGTGGTGGCGAGGCCATGGTCGACATGGCGGCGGCTCACGAGCAGGGTCATGCCGGGGACTTTAGCCGAGCCCGCGGCCGGGCACGAGCGCCTGACCACTCCGTGGACCGCTCCGGCCCGCCATCGGCACCCGGCGGCCGGGGCGGTCCGGCTGCCGATCAGTTTCCTTCCGTCAACATCCCTACTGGTACGGCGAGTTCATGACTCGCGAGCGGTGGGTAACCTCCTGAGGTGCACCCGACACGGACGTGCCGCTGCCCCTGGGAGAGCCATGCTGGAACTGGACGCGCTGCTCGGTCAGGTCGTGCCCGCCGTGAGCGCCGCGGTGGGCGCCTACGGCGCGGGAGTGCTCACCAGGGCGGAGGACGAGGCCGCCGACGCGACCGTACGGCTCGGGCAGCGGCTGCTGAACCGGATCCTGCGCCGGAGCCCGCGGCCCGAGCCCGTGGTGGCCGCCGTGACCGACCTCGCGGAGGCCGCCGAGGACCCGGACACGGTGGTCGTGCTGCGCCGCCAGCTGCGGCGAGTGCTCACCGAAGACCCCGGGCTGGCCGCCGAGTTGGCGGCGCTGCTGCCGGCCGCCGGCCCGAGCGTGCAGGCCTCCGGCGAGCGGAGCATCGCGGTGGGCGGCGCGAACAGCGGCATCGTCTCCAGCGGCGACAACGCCGTGAACGTCCAGCGCCGGTGAGGACGCCCGAGGGGAGACAGCCCGAGGGGGACCGGCCCGAGGGGGACCGGCCCGGTCACCGGCCGATCGTCAGCCACGGCGACAACCAGGGCGTCATCAGCTCCGGCGACCACGCGATGAACGTCGTCTACATCGACAACCGCTTCACCGGCACGCCCGGCCTGCTGGAGCTCCCCCTCCGCCGACTCGACGTCCTGAAGCCCCCGTTGCGGCGCCCGCTGTTCGGCCGGGAGGAGCTGGTCCGGCAGGTCACCGACCAGCTCCGCAGCGGCCGGAGCGTGCAGCTGTACGGCGTGCCGGGCGTCGGCAGGCAGGCGATCGCGCTGGAGGTGACCGGCCGCCTGGGCGCGCACGGCCGGCGCGGCGCGGTGCTGCTGCCGCAGGCCGGCCCGGCCGACACCCTGGCCGCCGTCTACGACCGGCTGGCGCGGCAGGTCTTCGGCAAGGAGTTCCTGCGCGGCGTCGAGGAGGACCTGCTGCGCGCCGCCGTCGCCAAGGTGTCCGCCCACTTCACCCTCGTCGACTGCGCGTTGAGCGGAGCGGAGCTCGCCCGGCTGCAGCAGACGTTCCCGCGCTGCACCTTCCTGCTCACCTCGCCGTACCGCACCCTGACGAACAGCCCCGACACGGTCCACCACGTCCAGCCGCTGGGCCGGGCCGCCGCCGCCGAGCTGCTCGGCGCCGAACTCGGCCTCCCGCTCGGCCCGGTGGGGCTGCAGAACCTGCAGTTCGACCAGGCCTACCGGATGGCCGAGGGCCGGCCGCAGCGCCTGCTCCAGTACGCCGCGTTCATCCGCGGCTCCGACGACTGGCGCGCCCGGGCGGCCGAAGCGCCCTTCGACCGCCCCGGCCCGGTCGACCCCGGGCAGGTCAGCCCCCTTCAGCAGGCCGAGATCCTGGCGGTGGCCCTGAGCGAACCGGCCCGGCAGGTCCTGGTCGCTCTCGCCACCTTCGGATCGCCGCTGCACGTCGCCTGGTTCGCGGCCGTCACCGGCAACCCGTACACCACGGCCTGCGGCGCGGAACTGTACGACCGGCGCCTCGTCACCCTCCACGGTGACGGGTACGAGTACCGGATCACCGCGGACGCGGACGCCGCCGTCCGGGCCCAGGGGTGGCCGCCCACCCCGGCGACCACCGCCGCCGAGGGCATCCTCGCCCTGCTCGCCCGTGCCGCCGGGCCCGGGCTGCCCCCGCCCGACCCACAGCTGCTGCTCGCCGTCGCGCACGGGCTCGACGCGGCCGGCAAACGGGCGGAGGCCTCCCGGTTCGTCCGCGCCACCACCCCGCTCGCCCTGCGCGCCGGCCACCGGCGCGCGGCGGTCCAGCTGTACGCCCTCGGGCGGGTGGCGGCCTCCCAGGCCGGGCTGACCGAGGACCTGGACTTCTACCTGCGGACCGGCGAGCAGACCCGCCGGCTCCTGGACGGCGACCGGATCGCGGCGGCCGCCGCCCTGGCCTTCCTCGCCTCCACCGCCGGGCAGGCCGCCGTGACGGCCGTGACGGCCGCGACCGGCGCCGGGCAGGCGGCCTCGGCCGGGCAGATCGGCCGGCACGTCGGCCGGATCGGCCGCAAGCTGCTGCATCTCGCGCAGGCGAAGCCGGCCGTCGCGGTGGTGACGGCGGTCGCGGTGGCCGGGGGCGCGACGACGGTGGCGGTGGTGGCGGCCAGCAGCCCCGGCAGCCCGGCGGGATGCTCCACGGCGTACCACTCGCTCGATGGCCGGAACCCGAACGGCGTGATGACACCCCAGGAACTCGCGGCCCACTACCGGCGGGCCGCCACGGGCCTGGGCGACGCGGCCGCCGAGGCCACCGATCCCCACGTGAAGTCGGTGCTGCAGAACCGGGCCGACGAACTGAGCACCCAGGCCGACGCCCAGGAACGCGCGGGCAACAGGCTCGCCAGCGACGGCACCGACTACGACGAGAACCCGACCGCGGTCGGCCTACTTGCCGGAATCGAAGCGTATCGAAGCGACCTCGCCAGCCTGCAGGTGATCCTCCCGGTGTGCCCCGACGAGTGAACGGACCGCCTCACCGCCCGTGCGCGGCCGCCAGGTCCAGGAAGCGGAGGCCGGTGCGGGTGACCTCCTCCGGGGTCCAATCGAGCGCCGACGCGCCCAGGCGGACCTCGGCCATCGCCAGCCCCGGGGCGGCGTCGGCCCAGGGGCCGATGAACCATGTGCCGTCCTGCTCGGCGAGGGTCACGACGGCCGCGTTCAGCGCCTCGGCCGGGTGCGGGAGCCAGAGCTGGAAGTCGTGGGTCGGCGGCGCGACCGGGTTGATCCGGGCGCCCGGGAGGGCGGCCAGGGCGGGCACGAGGGTGGCGGCGTGCTCGGTGAAGCCCGGGATGCGGGGCAGGACGGTGTCCAGGCCGTGCAGCGCGGCCAGGGCGGCGGGCCACTGCTGGAACACCGTGCCGCCCATCCGGTGGCGCCAGGCGCGGGCGTAGGCGGCCAGTTCCGCGGTGCCGGCCAGCGCGGCGCCGCTGATGCCGCCGAGGTCCTTGTAGAAGGAGACGTAGACACTGTCGGCGAGCGCCGCGATCTCGGCCAGGGAGCGGCCGAAGTGGGTGGTGGTGTTCCACAGCCGGGCGCCGTCGAAGTGCACCCGGGCGCCGAGGGCGCGGGCGGCGCCGGTCAGCTCGACGAGTTCGTCCCAGCTCGGCAGCAGGAACCCGGCGTCGCGCAGCGGGAGTTCGACGGTCAGGGTGCCCAGCGGCTCGCCCAGGGCGGCCAGTTCGGCGGGGGTGGGCTGGCGGTGCTCGGTGGTGGGCCAGAGCGCGCGCAGGCCGGTGAGCTGGTGGTAGGCCTGCCGCTCGTGCTGCTCCAGGTGGCACAGCGGGTGCATGGCGACGGTCCGGTGCCCGGTCAGCTCGGCGCCGTAGCGCAGGGCGACCTGCTGGGCCATGGTGCCGGTGGGGAAGAAGACGGCGTCCTCGGTGCCGAGCAACTCGGCGGTGCGCTGCTCCAGTTCGCGGACGGGCCCGTCGGTGGCGTAGAAGTCCGGCAGCTCGTCGAGCCCGTCCGCGCCGACGATGGCGTCGAGCCGGTCGCGCATGGTGAGGAGGGGGCCGTCCGAGAGGAAGCGCTTGCTGGCGCGGCGGGCGGCGCGGCGGCGCTGGGCGGGGGTGAGGTCGTCATGGGTCACCCGGCGATTGTGCGGGCAACCGGTCGGCCGGGCCAGGGATTTTCGTCGCCGGGGCGCCCGGGCCGGGCCGCCTCGCGGGCGGTCACCGGCCCGGACCGGCCGGTCGGCTGCCTCGGCCGTGCCGGCGCGGGATCACCGGGTCAGCAGCTCCGGTGCCCGGTGGGCCACCGTGGCCTCGGCCTCGCGCCGGGCCCACGGGGTCAGCCGGGACAGGAGGTCGTGGTCGACGGCGCCGCGGTGGACCCAGATCCCCGCGATCGACTCGGCGCACAGGGCGACGAAGGTCTCGTCCGGCTGGGTCGGATCACAGGCGAACTCGGCCAGGGCCGCCACCACCGCGTCGGAGGGGAACTCCTCCAGGTCCGAGGCCGCGTCGTACCGCTCGTGCCACTGGACGTCGTCGGGCGTGCCGCGCAGGATCCCGATCATCAGGGCTTCCTGCTCACCGGGCGCGTACTCGCGCCGGACCTTCTGGCACACGCGCTCCAGGCGCGGCTTCCGTCCCCGTCGCGAGAAGATCTTCAACGCCGTTTCCCCCTGCTCCTGTCGATGCCGCCGACCCTATCGTCGGCAAGACCGCTGAGCTGGAGGAAGGGGGCTCAGCTCCCGACGGGCACGGCGACGACGAAGGCGTCGCGGTCGTCGGTGTCCGAGAAGACGGCCTTGGGCAACAGGGACTTGTCCTCGGCCAGCCGGCGGCCGACCAGCCCGTCGTCGGCCGCGGACCGGACGGTGAAGGCGCCTTCGGGGCCCTCGCCGTAGAGGGGCTTGAGTCGGAAGACCTCCTCCGTGGGGAAGGTCGGCGGGAGCGAGTCGAGGGCGATCAGCGGGCGGATCTCGATCTGCTCCCGCGCGCCGGGCTTGGGGTTCACCCACCCCGAGGACTCGTTCTCGGTGGAGATGACGAAGGCGTCGGGGCCGTTGAGCTTGGCGGGCTGGATCCGCCAGATCACGGCCAGCCGCTGGTCGTGTTCGCCGAGCAGCGCGACGAGCTTGTCGTCGACGACACTGAGCGGCGCCCCGCCGATGTAGAGCTTGAAGAGCCCGTTCAACTGGTCCATGGTGCTTGTCTCCTTGGTCGGATCGCGGCGGCACGGGCGCGTCGGTGTTCGTGCCGGTGCGTGCGTGGTCGGTGGCTTCAGGTGGTGGAGGGGGGTGGGCCGCTCAGGTCTCGACGGCCACGGCGACCACGAACGCGTCGCGGTCATCGGTGTTCGCGTAGACGGCCTTGGGTCTCGCCAAGGTGTCCTCGATCTTGTTGCGGCCGACCAGCCCGTCGTCGGCCGCGGACCGCAGGGTGAAGGCGCCCTTCGGGCCGTCGTAGAGGGGCTTGGCCAGGAAGACCTCGTCGGTGGGGAAGGTCGGCGGGAACGTCTCGAAGGTGACCAGCGGGCGGATCTCGATCTGCTTCTGCTCGCCGGGCTTGGCGTTGACCCACCCCGATGCCTCGTCCTCGGTGGAGATGACGACGGCGTTGCGGCCGGCGAGCTCGGCGGGCTGGATCTTCCAGATCACGGGGTTCGGGTTGTCGGGGCCACCGCCGACCAGCGCGACGAGCTTGTCGTCGATGACGCTGAGCGGCGCCCCGCCGATGAACAGCTGGTAGAGACCGTTCAACTGGTCCATGGTGCTTGTCTCCTTGGTCGGATCGCGGCGGCACGGGTGCGTGGGTGTTCGTGCCGGTACGTGAGCGGTCGGTGACGTCAGGCTAGGGCGGGGTGGGAGGGGCCGCCCGCTCGGTGCGACCCGGGGGCGGCCGGGACGGCCGGTGGGGCGGGCCGTTCGCAGTGGTCCGGCGCGCGGACCACTCGAACGGGGCGTCGTCCGGATGGAGCCCTAGGCGGGGGTGCGGAGGAGGTGGAGGGTGAGGAGGTGGGCCTGGGCGGCGGCGAGGGTGTAGAAGCGGCGGATGCGGTGGGTGGAGCCGGGGGCGCGGAGGTAGTCGTGGCGGGTGCGGTCCCAGATGCCCCAGCACTCCAGGAGGAGGAAGTGGGGGCTGCGGGCGTCGATGAGGCGGGTTTCGTAGCGGGGGCGGGGGTTCACGGGGTGGGCTGCTCGTTCTTGTGGACCCAGGCCTGGGCGTGGGCGTAGGAGTAGAAGCGGAGTGGTTCGGGGCGCGGCGGGAGGGCCTTGACGAGGTCCCCGGTGCGGTGGTCGCGGACGACCCAGACGGAGAAGGAGACGCCGGCCGGCGGGTCGGCGGGGATGATCCCGTAGCGGCTGCGGCCGGGGGCGGTCATCGGGTGGCCACCTGGACGAAGCCGCCGGCCTTCTCGACCTGCCGGGAGAACTCGTCGAACTCCCCGACGATCGGGGAGATGACGGACCTGGCGGGGACGAGGATCGCGTCGGCGTCGCGGCTCCGGACGCGGTGGAGCGCGGCCTGGAGCATGGGCCGGCGCTCGGGCGCGGTGGTGTGGATGGAGTCGTCGACCACGATCAGGGAGACGTTCCAGCGGAACGCGAGCGCGTAGGACTCGCAGCTGCGCATCTCGCGCTCGGGGAAGGTGGAGCCGTTCCTGGCCAGGTAGATGACCACCTGGAGGCGATCGGTGACGACCTCAACTCGGGGGGCGTGCAGGGACTCAGGGGGCGTGGGGATGTGCACGGTTCGCTCCTCTCCGTAGTAATGCGACTACCGGCGGTGCACACTCTCGACTAAGCTGGGAAGCCGTTCAACTTGTCTACGGCTCAAGTGGAATTGGAAGTGAAGCCGTGAACCGCAAGGAACTTGACCCGACGTCATCTCCCCGCGAATCCTTCGGCGCGCTGCTCCGCAGCTCGCGCGAGGCGTTGGGCTGGACCCAGCAGAAGCTGGCCGAGGTGATGGGGTACTCGGACAGCTACATCTCCGCCGTCGAAACCGGACGCAAATCCACCAGCCGGGACTTCGTCAGGGCGGCCGACAAGGCGCTCGGGACGGGGCACACGCTGGAGATCATGTGGGTCGGGATGCGGAAGAAGGGGTTCCTGGAGGGCTTCCCGGAGCACGCTGCGCAGGAGGCCCGTGCGTCGGAGATCAGGGTCTACGAACCGGTTCTCGTCCCTGGGCTGCTCCAGACCAAGGCCTACGCCTCAGCGATCGAAGCGGCGGCAGTGGATCGCGGTAACAGCACGCCGGATCAGGCCGACGAGCGAGTGAGGTTTCTGCTCGCGCGGCAGCGGCTGCTCAAGCGAGCCGAGCCGCCGGTCATCCATGCGGTGATAGACGAGGGTGTGCTCCGTCGTCCGGTGGGCGGCGCCGCAACGATGCGTGCGCAGCTCGATCACCTTGCCGAGATGGCGTCCAGGCCTTACGTGGTCTTCCAGGTGGCGCCGTACTCCTCGGCCGAGCCCATGCCTTTCCGTTCCGTCGTCACCTTGTTGACGTTTGTGGACCGTTCTGTCGTCGGCTACACCGAATCGGCGGATCAGGGCTATGTCGTGCGGGAAGACAAGACTGTCAGGGAGTGGGAAAGGGCCTACGATCGGTTGCGGGTGGAAGCGCTGACCAGAGCTGCATCCCTCGCCCTGATTCGCAAGGCCCGAAAGGAACTTTGACCCATGACCCGCCCTGATCTATCCCGCGCTTCCTGGTTCAAGTCGTCGTACTCCGGCAACGGCGGTACCTGTGTGGAGGTCTCGGCGGACTTCCCCGGTGTCGCGCCCGTCCGTGACTCGAAGGACCCGGAAGGGCCCGCTCTCGTCTTCTCGGCCGAGGCGTGGCGATCGTTCGTCGCCGCGACGGCCGCCGGGGAGTTCGGCGGTAGCTGACCCCAGGTACCCGCCGCTATTCGCGCAAGAAGGAAGGAACTCAACGATGGTCCTTGATCTGGCTGGCGCTCGGTGGGTGAAGAGTCGCCACAGCAGTAATGGCGGCACTTGCGTCGAGGTGGCGCCGGGCTTCCCCGGTGTGATGCCTGTTCGTGATTCGAAGGATCCCGAGGGGCCGGTGCTGGTGTTCCGGGCTGAGGCTTGGCGGTCTTTCGTCGCCGCGACCGCTGCCGGTGACTTCGGCAGCTTCTGACCTCGGGGGTTGCCGGAAGGAGCTCCATGATGACCGTTGACCTGGTCGGTGCTCGGTGGGTGAGGAGCCGCCATAGTGGTAACGGCGGCTCTTGCGTCGAGGTGGCGCCGGACTTCGCCGGCGTGATGCCCGTCCGTGACTCGAAGGACCCTGAGGGGCCGGTCCTCGTCTTCCCTGCTGCGGCTTGGCGATCCTTCGTCGCCGCAGCTGCCGCCGGGGAGTTCGGCGACCTCTGACCTTCCGCATGTCGGCGGCCGGATAGCTTCCTGCTATCCGGCCGCCGATCGTTTTCACCTCTTGCCGAACCTCAGGTAGAACGCCGTGAACACCAACACGATGCCGACGTTCACCAGCAGCCGTTCCCAGAGCCTGTCCCTGAAGAACAGCACGTCCACGCCGACGATCACCGCCACCAGCGCGACCACGTAGACCGCGACCACCGCCTGTCTTCCCATCCCTCCTTTCTACTCCGCCCTTGGGCCATTGACAGCCGGCCTCGCTCGGATCAATGCTAAGCAAGCGCTTAGTCACGTACCCAGAGGAGCCGCTCGATGATCGAGAACCATCCGCCCGGCCTGGACCTCCCGAAACTCCGCGCTCACCTGGACCGGGAGCTGCCCGGGGGCGTCGACGGCGAGCTGCGGGCGGAGCTCATCGAGGGCGGCCGCTCGAACCTCACGTACGTCCTCACGGACGGCCTCTCGCGCTGGGTCCTGCGCCGACCGCCCCTCGGGCACGTCCTGGCCACTGCGCACGACATGGGGCGCGAATATCGAGTGATGACCGCGCTCCACGGCAGCGATGTCCCCGTCCCGCGCACCCTCCTCCTCGACCCCGACTCCGACACCCTCGGCGCGCCCTGGTACCTCATGGAGTTCGTCGCCGGGACCGCCCACCGCGACGTCGCCCCCCTCGCCGCCCTGGGCGCCGAGCGCGTCCACGCCCTCGGCGGCCGGCTCGTCGAAACCCTCGCCGCCCTCCACCGGATCGACCCCGCCGCAGTCGGCCTCGCCGACTTCGGCCACCCGGACGGCTACCTGGAACGCCAGCTGCGCCGCTGGTCCAAGCAGCTCGCCGCCTCCCGCAGCCGCGACCTTCCCGACGTCGACCGCCTGCACGCCCTCCTCGCCGAGCGTCTCCCCGCCTCGCCCGCCCCCGCGCTCGTCCACGGCGACTACCGCCTCGACAACGTCCTCGTCGACGACCACGACGCCCTCGCCGCCGTCCTCGACTGGGAGATGTCCACCCTCGGCGACCCGCTCACCGACATCGGCCTCCTGGTGATGTACACCGAACTCGCCGGCGTCGGCGGCGGCATCATCCCCTCCGCCGCCACCGCCCCCGGCTTCCCCAGGCCGGACGAACTCGTCGCCCGGTACGCCGAGTTGACCGGCCGCGACGCCAAGGACCTCGACTGGTACGTGGCCTTCGCGTCCTTCAAGCTCGCCGTCGTCGCCGAGGGCATCCACTTCCGCTTCCAGCAGGGCCGCACCCTCGGCGCGGGCTTCGACCGCGCCGGCGAGATGGCCCCGATCCTCGCCCGGCACGGCCTGCGCACCCTCAAGGAGAACTGACCGATGGACTTCGCCTACGACGCCCGGACGAACGAACTCCGGGACCGGCTCCTCACCTTCATGGACGAGCACGTCTACCCCGCCGAACCGGTCTTCGCCGACCAGCTCGCCGACCCGGCCCGCACCCCCTGGACCGCCCCGCCGATCGTCGCCGAGCTGAAGACCGAAGCCCGCAAGCAGGGCCTCTGGAACCTCTTCATCCCCGGCTCCCACGGCGCCGGCCTGACCAACCTCCAGTACGCCCCACTTGCCGAAATCACCGGCCGCAGCCCCAAGTTGGCCCCGATCGCGCTCAACTGCGCGGCCCCCGACACCGGCAACATGGAACTCCTCGCCGACTTCGGCACCCCCGAGCAGCACGAGCGCTGGCTGCGCCCCCTCCTGGACGGGGAGATCCGCTCCGGCTTCGCCATGACCGAGCCCGAGGTCGCCTCCTCGGACGCCACCAACATCGAGACCCGGATCGAGCGGGACGGCGACGAGTACGTCGTCAACGGCCGCAAGTTCTACATCACCGGCGCGATGAACCCGGACTGCAAGATCTTCGTCGTGATGGGCAAGACCGACCCGTCCGCCGAGCGGCACCGCCAGCAGAGCATGATCCTCGTCCCGCGCGACACCCCGGGCGTCACCGCGAAGCGCGGCATGACCGTCTTCGGCTACGACGACAACGACCACGGCGGGCACGCGGAGCTGGTGTTCGAGAACGTCCGGGTGCCGGTCGGCAACCTGATCGGCGAGGAGGGCTCCGGCTTCGCCATCGCCCAGGCCCGCCTCGGCCCCGGCCGGATCCACCACTGCATGCGCGCGGTCGGCATCGCCGAGCGGGCGCTGGAGCTGATGTGCCGCCGGGTGAACGCCCGCGTCGCGTTCGGCCGTCCGCTCTCCGAGCAGGGCGTCGTCCAGGACTGGGTGGCCGAATCCCGCATCCGCATCGAGCAGTTGCGCCTGCTGGGCCTCAAGACCGCCTGGCTGATGGACACCGTCGGCAACAAGGGCGCCCACACCGAGATCCAGGCGATCAAGATCGCGGCCCCGCTCACCGTCGAGTGGATCCTCGACAAGGCCGTCCAGGCGCACGGCGGCGCCGGGCTCGGCCAGGACACCCCGCTCGCCGAACTGTGGGCGGGCATGCGCAGCCTGCGCCTGGCGGACGGCCCGGACGAGGCGCACAAGCGCTCGCTCGCCCGCCGCGAGCTGCGCCGCCACGCGTAGGGCAGCGGGCGGGTGCCCCCGGCCGGTGATCCGCCGCCGGGGGCGCCCGCTCTCCGAGTGACCGGGCCGCGTGGCAACCCGGTTGTTCCGACCGGACTGGCGAAGGGTGTGTGGCACCCGCTCCCAGCGGAGTCCGCGACGAACCACAGAATCGGGGTCACCACCCATGGCCAATCAGCGTCCCGCCGTCGTCAGCAACCAGGACGGCCGCCTGCAGGTGTTCGTGAACACGGACGGGACCGTGTCGACCGACGCGCAGACCGCCCCGAGCAACGGCTGGTCCGGCTGGCAGAACATCGGCGGGAACATCAACCGCGACCCGCTGGTCAGTGATCCGGCGGCCGTCCTGAAGCCGGACGGCAACCTGTACGTCTTCGCCATCGGCAGCAAGGCCGACCTGCGGACGACCAACACGACCTCGCCCGGCGGCGGCTGGTCCGGCTGGCAGTCCCTCGGCGGCGGCCCGTCCGGAGGCCTGTACGTCCACGCCAACCCCTGCGCGGTGGCACGCCCGGACGGGGGCGTGCAGGTCTTCGCGCAGGGGGTCGACGGCAGTGTGGACACCATCTGGGTGACGGCCGAAGGGGAGTGGACCGGATGGCAGTCCCTCGGCAGTCCGCTGGCCGGCAGCCCGGCGGCCGCCCGGAACCAGGACGGCCTGCTGCAGGCCTTCGTCCTCGGCGCGAACTCCGCCGACATGCAGACCTGCTACCAGTTTCCGCCGAGCTCGCCCCACGCGGTCGGCGGCTGGACCCCGCTGCACTCGCTCGGCGGTGACTTCCCGATCGGCTGCGCGGGGGCCGCGGTCAACCAGGACGGCCGCCTGGAGGCGTTCTCGATCGGCCGCAGCAACGACCTCCAGCACGCCTGGCAGACCGCGCCCAACGACCCCGACAGCTGGACCGGCTTCGCCAGCCTGGGCGGCGGACTGGTCGGCGATCCCGGGATCGGCCGGAACGCGGACGGCCGGCTCGAAGCCTTCGGCCTCGTCCTCCACTCCGCCATCCACCACATCTGGCAGGTCTCGCCGGGCAGCTCCTGGTCCTCCTGGTCCACCCTCTAGACGACCGGGAGGTCCGCGGCCCGGCCGGGTGTCATACCGGGGTATGCCCCGGGGAGTTGGCTCCCCGGTATGACGGCCGCCACCCCGCCCCACGCGTAGTGTCCGTCGTGCCGGATCAAGGACGACGAGGGGACGACGGCGATGAGCAGGCGGGGACGGGCGGTGGCGGCGGTGGTGCTGGCGGCGGCGACGGCGATGGTGACGCTGGGGACGGCGCCCGGCGCGACGGCGGCCCCGGTGGTCGTGGCAGCCGCGGCGGACGGCGTGACGGCGGACGGCGTGAGCGCCCGGGCGACGGCCGCGCTGCCGCGCCCCACCGGGCCGTACCCGGTCGGCACCACCGCCGTGCACCTGACCGACCAGAACCGGGTCGACCCGTGGAAGCCCGACCGGCAGCGCGAGCTGATGATCAGCATCTGGTACCCGGCCGCCCGCCCCGTCACCGGCGCCGACCGCGCCGCCTACATGGCGCCCGCCGCCGCCGAGCACTTCGACGGCGACGGGAACGCCGGTGTGATGAACTACGGCTTCGCGCCCGGCCGCACCGACTGGGCCGCCGTCCGCACCCACGCCCGCGTCGACGCCTCCGCATCGCCCGGCGGCCGGCGCCCGGTCGTGCTGTACTCGCCCGGCCTCGGCGACCCGCGCACCTGGGGCACCGCGCTGGTCGAGGACCTGGCCTCCCGCGGGTACGTCGTCGTCACCGTCGACCACACCTGGGAGGCCTCCGAAGTCGCCTTCCCGAACGGCGAGTTGGCCGCCTCGGTGCTCCCCGGCATGCTCGGGCCGGACCTGGACGTGGGCGCGCTGCTGCGCAAGTCGATGGCCACCCGGGTCGACGACACCAGGTTCGTGCTCGACGAGCTGGAGCACCTCAAGCACTCCCGCGGCCTGCCGACCGGCCTCGGCGCCGCCCTCGACCTCGACCGGATCGGCATGGTCGGCCACTCCGCCGGCGGCTTCACCGCCCTGCAGGCCATGCACGACGACCGGCGGATCGCCGCCGCCGTGGACCTGGACGGGCAGCTGCACTTCCCCGGCCGGGACGGACGCACCGGCACGTACCTGTCCGGCGTCGCCCAGGACGGCCTGGACCGCCCGTTCCTGCTGATGGGCACCCGCAGCGACGACTCCGGCAGCTACCACGCGCAGCCCGGCTGGGACGCCCTGTGGCAGCACAGCACCGGCTGGCGCGCCGACGTCACCCTCGACGGCTCCCGGCACGGCTCGTACACCGACGCCGAATCCCTGCTCCCGCAGCTCGCCCGCCAGGGCGCGATCACCCCGGACCAGCTGCGCGCCGACACCGGGGACGTCGACCCCGGGCGGGCGGTGCTCGCCACCCGCACGTACGTCGCCAGCTTCCTCGACCGCTGGCTGCGCGGGCACGACGACCACCTGCTGGACGGGCCCTCGGCGCGGTTCCCCGAGGTGGTGTACGAGCGCTGAGCGGGGGCGGGGCCTGCCGCCTGCGGCAATGGATTTCCCCTGCGTCGCCCTGATGGCGTACAGTCGGGTTCACCGACGCGGGGTGGAGCAGCTCGGTAGCTCGCTGGGCTCATAACCCAGAGGTCGCAGGTTCAAATCCTGTCCCCGCTACTACGAAGGCCGGGCCGACGCACACTGTGCGTCGGCCCGGCCCTTTTTGCTCGGCCTTTTGCTCGGCCTTTGGTCGGCCCGAGCGCCGGGTCACCGGGTGCCGGGGGCTCCCGCGCACAGCGCGTGGTCGATCAGGGCGCTCGCCGCCTTCTCCTGGTCCTTGATGTGGTCCAGGGTGTCGCCGCGCGCCTCGGACATGGAGACGACGGCGCTGCGCCGACCGTCCTCGGTGACGCCGTTGAGGGTGATGAAGCCGCCGTCCCCGCCCTCGTGGCCCCAGTAGTCGCCCCCGCAGGTCAGGCCGCGCTTGACCAGGCCGAGCCCGTACCCGGCGTCGCCCCACAGCTCCTTGAGCGCCGGGCTCACCGCGACGGTGTGCTTCATCTCGGCCAACTGGCGTGCCGGGAGCAGGCGGCCGCCGAGGAGCGCGCGGAGGAAGAGGTTCTCGTCCCGCGTGGTGGTGACCCAGGCGAGGTTCTCGTGGTCCACCGGGACCTGGTCGGTGACGTCCAGGCGGGCGTCCGGGCCGAAGTCGGGGCCGTAGTACTGGTACGCCCGGGCGTGCGGCCGGGGCAGGGTGGGGGAGGTGCCCGTCCACCTGGTCCGGTCGAGGCCGAGCGGGCGGACGATGCGGTCCTGGACCTCCCGGTGGGCGGGGCGGCCGGTGGCCTTCTGGATGATCAGGTCGAGCAGGACGTAGCCGGTGTTGGAGTACGTCCACGTCCCGGCGGCCGGGTGGGCCATCGCGAAGCCCACCAACTGCTCGGGCTCGTAGACGTCGTGGCGCTTCGCGTAGTACGACGCCGGCGAGTCGTACCCGGGCAGGCCGTCGTCGGTGATGCCGCTGGTGTGCTGGAGCAGGTCGCGGATGCGGACGTCCCGGCCGTCCTTGCCGTTGCCCTTGCCGTCGGTGTGCACCAGGCCCGGCAGCCAGTGCTCGACCGTGTCGTCCAGGGACAGCCGGCCCTCCGCCTCCAGCTGGAGCACGACGGTCGCGACCAGCGCCTTGGACGTGCTGGCCATCCGGAAGTAGCCGTCGGGATCGACCGGGCGGCCGGTGGTCAGGTCGGCGGTGCCGCTGGTGGCGACCGCCTGCCGTCCGTCCGGGCCGATCGCGCGGGCCTGCACGCCGCTGATGCCGAGGTCGTGGATCGCCTCGGTGTCCCGGCGTAGTTGCTGTGCGGCGGAGGCGGAGGCGGAGGCGGAGGCGGATTCGGCGGGCTGGGCGACGGCGGTGGTCGCGGTCGTACCGAGGAGCGCGGCGGTGACGGCCGCTGTGGCGAGGTGCTTGCGCAAGATCATGGTCCGGACGCTAACGAGTCCGGCCCGGCCCGGCGGGGCGATCGGGGCGCTGATCAGGGATGGAACAGGGTTGTCCCCCAGGGGAGTTGGGGGACAACCCCGAGGCGGGGTCAGGGGGGTGGGCTCAGCTCGCCGGCGTCAGCTCGCCGGCGTCAGGTCGGCGGACGGCTCGCGGACGATCCAGAAGCGGGACTCGCGGTAGGCGGCGGCGTGAGGGTCGTCGGGCGCGACGCGGAACGGGGCGTACGGGCAGAGCAGCCGGCCGCCGTGCCGCTTCTCCTCGGCGGCCAGCCAGCGGGACTGCCAGAGCATCGCGGCCGCGAGGCCCGCCAGGAACATGCCCGCCGGCACCCCGGTCGCGGCGCCGATCCCGATGCCGATCGCCAGGACCAGTAGCAGCGGCACGGTGAGGGTGCGGGAGAGCAGGTCGAAGGTCCGGTCCGGGGCGACCGGCTCGGCGGTCGCCGGCGGCGGGGTCAGCCGCGCCAGCCGGGTCTCGTACCAGGGACGGCGGAGCTTCAGCAGCGCGCAGAACGTCGACACGAAGAGCAGCGCGGCCGTACCGATCCCCGCCACCGGGTCGAGGCGGTTCGGGCCGTCCAGGAACGCGGGCACGCAGCTCGCCAGGCTCACGCCGAGCAGCAGGGCCCCCTGGATCCGTACCGCCGCCACGGCGCCCACCAGGCGCAGACCATCGTTCACGAGCCATCCCCACATCGATCGAAATCCGGGGAATCCTAGCTGGTCGCGGCCGCAGGAAGTCGGCCCGGCCGACTTCCTGTGCACCGGGGGCGGTCGATGCGCCTGGGGGGGCGCGCCCTGGCCGTGTCCTACCGGCGCGTGCGCCGGTCGGCGCCCGGGGCGCGGGCCGCGACGATCAGGCACAGCAGGGCCGCGACCATCGCGACCGCCGCGCCGTACTGCAGCGAGGGTGCCATGTGCCCGCCGTCCTCCAGGGCCTTGTAGAACCGGAAGAGCGTGATGCCGGTGAGCAGGCACAGCGCCAGGGCGCCGGTGACCGACAGCCAGACGAGACCGATCTCGGGTGCGAGCAGTCGGAGGAAGGCCAGGGCGGCGAGCCCGATGGCGATCCACTGGATCGCCTGCAGCGACACGGCGGCGCCGTCGACGTCCGCGAACACCCGGAACGGGCTCCGGATGATGTCGAAACCGGTCCACCGCACGTCGCCGCTCCAGCCGCTGCTGTAGCCGACCCAGGGCATCGCCAGCGAGCCGACGGTGAGCGCGGCGAGCAGCAGCGTCGCCACGGCATTGGTCCGGATGGCGGCGTACGGGGAGGACGGGGAGGACGGGGACGGCACGGGCGGCCCCGGCGGGTGGCCCGGCGGCGGAGGCATGGTCATAGCCCGGATGGTCGGCCAACTGACCTGGAAGCGCAAGGGGTTGGGCCGAACCCGGGTCGGCCTCCGGGGCGGGCCGGAGCGGGGATCGGCTTCGAGTCGACATGTGACCCAGATCACATATGTCATGACACATGTGTCGTGTAATGTGTCCGATATGAACACTTCAGCGAAGTTTCCGACCCTGGTCTTCATCCCCTGCTTCTCGGGTGCTCCGTGGAGCGCCGAGCAGCTCGCCCCCTACGGCGAGGCGCCCCGGCGGACGCTGCGGCTGCCCGAGGGCGTCGACGACATGGAGCGCTACGCCGACCACGTCCAGAACGCGGTCGCGGACCTGGACGACTACGTCCTGGTCGGCGACTCGTTCGGCGCCAACATCGCGCTCGCGCTCGCCACCCGCCGCCCGAAGGGCCTGCGCGCCCTGGTGCTGTCCGGCGGCTTCGCGGCCAACCCGGTCACCTCGAAGCCCTGGAAGGCCCTGATGCGGGTCATCGGCAAGGCCCGCGGCCCGCTCTACCGGCAGCTGACCCTGCGGGCCCACGCCCACCGCCTCGCCTCCCCCTTCGACGGCGAGGGGCAGGTGCCCTGGAGCGAGGCGCGCAGCCGGGACCTGTTCCTCGACAACACCCCGGCCGCCTCCTTCGGCGCCCGCGTGCGGGCCTCCCTGACCGCCGACTACGTCGACGCGCTCGGCCGCGTCCAGGTCCCGACCTTGGTCCTGAGCCCCTCGCACGACGTGCTGATCGGCGAGGACGCCTCCAAGGTCATGCTCGCGGGCATCCCCGATGCCCGGGAGGTCGTGCTGCCGCGCACCGGCCACATGTTCCGCTTCTCCCACCCGGTAACGTACGCGGCTGCGGTGGACGACTTCCTCGCCGCCCTGCCGACCACCCCGAAGGACGCTGATGCGTAAGGCCGAACACCTGCGGTTCGCCATCCTGGCAGCCCAGCGCGAAGGCAACCGGCTGCTGATCCAGGCCCTCAAGCCCCACGGCATCACCCCGTCCCAGGCCGAGGTGCTGCGCCTGCTCCAGCAGCACGGCACCCTGAGCCTGAGCGGGCTCGGGCAGCTCCTGGTGTGCGAGAGCGGAACCAACCCCAGCCGGCTGGTCGAACGCGTCGTCGCGGCCGGACTGGTCGAGCGCCGCACCGACGCCGAGGACCGCCGCTACCTCCACCTCAGCCTCACCCCCGAGGGCGAGCGCCTGGCCACCGAGGTCGCCGGCATCGAGGAGCTCCTCTACGCCGGGATGGACGCCGCCTGCGAGGGCCTGGACACCGACGCGATGCTCACCTTCCTCCACCGGTTCATCGACCCCCTGCCCTCGGGCGAGGCCCTCAACAAACGCCTCGACCTCGGCTGAGGCCGCTACAGGCCGAGGTCGGTGAGGCCCGGGTGGTCGTCGGGGCGCCGGCCCGGCGGCCGGTGGTACGTCCGCTCCTCCTCGGTCATGTTCCTGCCCCTCGAACGGCGGGACCCGGCAGGCGGCTCGGGCCGTCAGCGGATGTCCGAGCCGGGGTGGGCCTCGTCCCAGGAGCGGCGGGCGGTGACGATGGCGTCGTGGTGGTCGTAGGACCAGTCCGCCATCGCGCGGACCAGGTGGGTGAGGCTGTGGCCGAGCGGTGTCAGCTCGTACTCGACCTGGGGCGGGACGGTGGGGTGGACGGTCCGGGAGAGCAGGCCGTCGCGTTCCAGGCGGCGCACCGTCAGGGTGAGCATCCGCTGGGAGATGCCCGGCAGGGCGCGTTGCAGTTCGCGGAACCGCCTTACGCCCTGGGCGAGTTCAACGACGGCGAGGACACCCTGGGGGAGGCGTTCGCCGGGGTGCGGACGCTGCTGCTGATCTCCGCGGGCGCGGCCGAGGACGACGTGGTGACCGCCCGGCACGGCGCGGCGATCGCGGCGGCGGAGGCGGCGGGCGTCGAGCACGTCGTCTACACCAGCCTGTCCGGCGACGGCGACCACCTCCCCTACGCGCTCGCGCACCGCTGGACCGAGCGGCGGCTGCGCGAGTCGGCGACCCTGCGCTGGACGGTGCTGCGCAACGGCCTCTACGCCGAGCTGCTGGCCGCGATCGCCGCGCCCGGCCCGGACGGGGTGATCACCGCGCCGCTCGGCGACGGCCGGCTGGCCGCGGTGGCCCGGGCCGACCTCGCCGAGGTGGCGGCCGCCGTCGCGCTGGCGCCCGAGGCGCACGCGGGCCGGACGTACGAGCTGGTGGGGGAGCGGGCGGTGGGTGGCGCGGAGCTGGCGGAGGCGCTGGGCGCCGAGTACCGCCCGGGCGCGCTGGGCGCGGCCCGGGCGGCGGTGGCGGCCTCGGACGTGCTGGACTTCCAGGTGCCGATGCTGGTGGGCACCTGCTCGGCGATCGCGCACGGCTTCCTGGCCGGGCCGGGCGGGCCGGGCGACCTCGCGGCGCTGCTCGGCCGCCCGCCCCGCCCGGCCCTGGAGGTCATCGCGCCGGGGACGATCCGCAGGACCGGGCTCGGCTAGGCCCCGTTGATGAGGTCCTGGATGACCTGCGGTGCCTCACTGGCCTGCAGCGTGGTTCCTGGAATCGTGCCTTCGATCGCCTCGATCTTGCTCTGCATCGCCTGCATTTGGTCGCTGGTCAGATCGCCGACGAGCGTGTCGGTGGACACTTGGGCTGAGGCGGCGACGTCTGCCGCGTACTGATCGGGCGTGTTGCCGTCGGACGCGGGAGCGTACTTGCGGAAGGCCTCCAGGATCGACAGCGTCGGGTACGGACCTTGCCCGAGGAAGGAGGCGATCGCGGCGAAGCCGGTGTCGTGATCGGGGAAGATCAGGAAGTGGTGCCAGTTGAACTTGTTGGGGAACTGTCCGAAGTCCGGTCCGCCGGGAACGCCTGTGAGGTTGCCGGGATTGTTGTTGAGCCACGCGTGGCTTCCGGCGCCGGTGCGCAGATGCGGCTGGCCCCTGCGGATCTCGCTGTCGTAGATCACGAAGTTGAAGATGTGGATGCCGTTGTTGCGGTAGTCGTTCGGATCGTTGGGATCGGCGCCGGAGAACCACTGCAACCGCGGGATGTTGAGGTCCGTCGAGGTTTGCTCCCCGGATATCGCGAACTCGTTGCCCTGACCGTCGTAGTACCAGATGTGGTCGCCTGATTCGAGGGCCATGATCTGCCGCCCATCGGAGTAGAACTCGGGCACATACCTGTACGTCCAGTCTGTGCGGCGCCGCCCGGGCCCGCAACGCGGGCGGCCGCAGCCCGGAGCCCGGTCGCGTGAGAGCCCGTCAGCGATGCTGACGAACTCTCACGCGGGATCGAGGCCGGCCTCCGCCGCCGCCTCGGCGACCCACGCGGGCAGTGCCTCGCGGCAGGCCAGCCACTGCGGCGGTACGGCGGCCAGGCCGGTGCGGGCGGCGACCACGCCGCCGGTGATGGCGCAGGTGGTGTCCACGTCGCCCAGGCCCTCGGCGGTCGTCCACAGGGCGTCGGTCAGGCTGTCGAGGTGGTGCGCGGCGGACCACAGCGCGAACGGCACGGTGTCGGCCGCCGAGATCCGCTGCCCGTTGCCGAGCAGGTCGGCCGCCCGCCAGGGTTCGGTGGCGGCGGACAGGTCGGCGGCGCGGCGCAGCCCGTCCCGGACGGCGCCCGGGGGCGTACGGTCGGCGACCTCGGTGAGCAGGGCGGCGCCGGCGATCCCGGACGTGCTGCGGCCGCGCGCGGCCAGGGCCGCCGCCAGGGCGACGGCGACCGCCCCGGCGACGCCCTCCGGGTGCGCGTGGGTGACCTCGGCGGACAGCGCCGCCTGCTCGGCGGCCTCGTCCAGGTCCTCGTGGAACCAGGCGCCCAGCGGCGCCACCCGCATCGCCGCGCCGTTGCCGAGGCTGCCCCGGCCGTCGAACAGCGCGTGCGCCTCGGTGCGCCAACTCGCGGGATCGGCCCAGAGCTTGGGCAGCAGCTCGTGCATGCCGTAGCCGTAGCCGCGCCCGGAGTCGGCGCGGTAGGCGGCGCCGAAGGCCTGGGCGAGCCGTTCCTGGTGCACGGCGTCGAAGGCGGTCAGGATGCCGAAGACGGACAGCGCCATCGCGGTGTCGTCGGTCCAGTGCCAGGGGCCCTCCTCGGGCGTGCGCCGGGCCCTGATCTGGTCGAACGCCTCCCGGGGCGAGCGGAACAGGGGGAACCAGCGCTCCCCGAATCCGTCCCCGAGGGCCAGGCCCTCCACAGAGTCACGAGCGGCGGCGAAGGATGTCATCCGGGCATCCTGTCAGCCGCCGCCGTGCCCGTGCAGCGGGTTTTCGATCACTCCCCGAGTCGCTTCCCGGGTCACTCCCCGAGTCGCTCCCCGAGTCGCTCTCCGAGGACGGCGATCCGCCCCGTCGTGCGGCCGTCCGCGACCCGCTGGACGGCCTCCGCCGCGCCCGCCAGCGGCACCCGGTCGCTGACCAGCGGGCGGACCACGCCCTGCTCGGCGAGCTTGGTCAGCTCGTCGTGCGCGGTGCGGACGGCGCGCGGGTCGTGGGTGTTGTACAGGCCCCAGTGCAGGCCGAGGATCGCGTAGTTCTTCACCAGGGCGTGGTTGAGCGCCGCGGTCGGGATCTGCCCGGCGGCGAAGCCGACCACCACGATCCGGCCCTCGAAGGCGATGCACCGGGTGGAGCCGGTGTAGGCGTCGCCGCCGACCGGGTCGAAGACCACGTCCGCGCCGCGCCCGCCGGTGGCCAGCTTCACGGCGGCGACGAAGTCCTCCGCCGTCCGGTCCACCACCACGTCGGCGCCCAGTGCCCGGGCCGTCTCCGCCTTCGCCGCGCCGCCGACCACCGCGATCACCCGCGCCCCGGCGGCCTTGCCCAACTGCACCGCCGCGCTGCCGACCCCGCCCGCCGCCGCGTGCACCAGCAGGGTCTCGTCCGACCGCAGCCGCGCCCGGCGGTGCAGCGCGAACCAGGCCGTCTGGTAGCCGATGTGCAGCGCCGCCGCCTCCGCGTCGTCCAGCACCTCGGGCGCCGGGAAGGCGGCTGCGGCGTCCAGCAGCGCGTACTCGGCGAAGGCGCCGTGCGGCAGCACCGGGGTCCCGATCAGCCGCTCGCCGCGCCGCGCGCCGTCCGCGACCTCGCCGCACAGCTCCACGCCCGGCGTGAACGGCAGCGGCGGGCGCACCTGGTAGTGGCCGCGCACCATCAGCGCGTCCGGGAAGTTCACCGCCGCCGCCCGCACCCGGACCAGCAGCTGCCCCGGACCGGGCACCGGCCGCGGCACGTCCTCGGCCAGCCGCATCACCGCGGCCGGCTCGCCGAGCTCGCCCACCTGCCAGGCCCTCACAGCGCGCCGCCCTTCTCCAGTTCCCGCTGCATCCGGTTCATCCCGCCGATCCAGCGGTCCGGGTCGGTGGCCCGGTGCCGGTAGTACTCGGCGACCTCGGGGTGCGGGAGGAGCAGGAAGCGCTCCTCGCGCATGCCCGCCAGCGCCGCCGCGGCGACGTCCTCCGGGGCGATCGCGGTGGGCGCCAGCAGCGCCTCGCCGACCGCGCCGGTCGAGGCCAGCATGTCGGTGCGCACGCCCTGCGGGCAGAGCGCGTGCACCCGTACGCCGCGGTGGCGGTAGGTGGCGGCCAGCCACTCGGCGAAGGCCAGCGCGCCGTGCTTGCTGACCGCGTACGGGGCCGAGCCCAGCATGGTGAGCAGGCCGGCGGCGGAGACGGTGGAGAGGAAGCGCCCCTCGCCGCGCTCCAGCCAGCGCGGGAGCAGCAGCTCGGCCGCCCGGACGTGGGCCATGACGTTGACCTCCCAGGCGGCCGCCCAGGCGCCGGCGGGCGCGTCGGCGCCGCCGGTCGGGGCGACGCCCGCGTTGGCGCACCAGACGTCGATCTCGCCGAGCTCCGCGCGGGCCCGCCCGACCAGGGCGGCGACGCCCTCGGCGGAGGCGGCGTCGCCGGGGAGGGCGGTGCCGCCGCAGTCCGCCGCGACGGCCGCGGCCGCCTCGGCGTCCAGGTCGTTGACCACCACGCGGGCGCCGGCCGCGGCGAACGCCCGGGCCAGGGCGGCGCCGATGCCCCGGCCCGCGCCGGTCACCACCACGCCCTGGTCGGCGTGGCCGGTCGGGCCGGTCACAGGCCACCGCCGAGGGTGACGCCGCCGTCGACCACCAGGGTCTGGCCGGTGATCCAGCCCGCGTCCGGCGACAGCAGGAACGCCACCGCGCCCGCCACGTCCTCCGGCACGCCGAGCCGGCGCAGCGGGTACGCGGCCGCGACCTCGTCCTCCCGGCCCTCGTACAGTGCCTCGGCGAACCTCGTCTTCACCACGGCGGGTGCGACGGCGTTCACCCGGATCCCCTGCGGGCCGAGCTCGGCGGCCAGCTCGGTGGTCAGGCGGATCAGCGCCGCCTTGCTGACCCCGTACATGCCGATGCCGAGCGAGGACCGGATGCCGGCCACCGAGGCGACGTTGACGACGGAGCCGCCGTGCTCGCCCATCCAGGCGGCGTGCGCGCGGCGCGTCCAGGCCAGCGGGGCCAGCACGTTGACGGCGAGGATCTTGGCGGCCGCGGCGTCGTCGGTGTCCAGCACCGGGCCGTAGACGGGGTTGATGCCGGTGTTGTTCACCAGGTGGTCCAGCCGGCCGAAGGCCTCCAGGGTGCGGGCCACCGCCTCCTCCTGGTGCGCCGGGTCGTCGGCCTTGCCCGCGACGGCGATCGCGTTGTCCGGGCCGCCGAGGTCCCGGACGGCCTCGGCCAGCGGCTCGGCGCCCCGCGCGGTGAGGCAGACCTTCGCGCCGCGGGCCACCAGCTCGCGCGCGATCCCGAGGCCGATGCCCCGGCTCGATCCGGTGACGACGGCCACCCGGCCCTTGAGGGAGTGCACCACGGACGGTCCTGCCTTTCGCTGACGGGGCTCTTTCGCTGACGGGGCTCTTTCGCCGGCCGGGCCCTTCTCGCGGGCCCGGTCCTTCTCGCGGGCCCGGTCCTTCTCGGTGCTGACGGGGCCGGTCGGCCCGCCGGCCTGACTAAGCGCTTGCTCAGCATGGTGTCGGTGGGGGAGCCTGTCAACAGCCCTCCGGCACCGCCGGGGCGAATACGTGTCCGAGCTCCCTGGGAGGATGGCGGAATGACCAGAACGCCCAGCACGCCCATCGCCGACCTCTGGCCCACCCTGCCCGGCGACGCCCGCCCCGAGGCGGCGCACCGGCTGCTCCAGGCCGCCGTCGCGTCCTTCGCCGAACGCGGCTTCCACGCCACCACCACCCGGGACATCGCCACCGCCGCCGGGATGAGCCCCGCCGCCCTCTACATCCACTACCAGTCGAAGGCCGCGCTGCTCGCCGAGATCAGCCAGGCCGGGCACGCCGCCACCCTCGCCCTGGTGCGCCGGGCGGCGGCCGGCGAGGGCGACCCGGCGCAGCGGATGCGCGGCCTGGTCGAGCAGTTCACCGCCTGGCACGCCCGGGCGCGCACGGTCGGCCGGGTGGTCAACTACGAGCTGCACGCGCTGCCCGAGGACGCCTACGCCGTCGTCGCCGCGCTGCGCCTGGACATCGAGCGCGAGGTCAGCGCGCTGATCGAGGCGGGCGTGGCGGCGGGCGCGTTCCAGGTGGCGGAGGTGCGGACGGCGGCCCGCGCGGTCACCTCGCTGGGCATCGACGTGTCGCGCTGGTACACCGACCGCTCGACCGAGACGCCCGAGGAACTGGGCCGCCGGTACGGCGAGTTGGTGCTGCGGATGCTCGGCGCGGAGCTCTGAGCCGAGGGGCCTCAGCCGGTCAGGAGCAGCCGCACCGCCAGCCCGCCGACCAGGGCGGCGGAGGCCAGCGCGGTGAACAGGCGGCCGCGCGGTCCGGTGAGGGCGCGGCCGAGGAGGGCGCCGCTCGCGGCCAGCAGCAGCTGCCAGCTCGCGGAGGCGGCGAACACGGCGGCCGTGAACACCGCCCGGTCGGGGCCGGCCGGCGGGTGCGGGCCGTCGCCGAGGACGAGGGCGGCGAAGTAGAGCACCGTCAGCGGGTTGAGCAGGGTGATGCCGAGCAGGGTGAGGAAGGCCCGGGCGGGCGAGGGCGGCGCCTGCGCGCGCAGCGGCCCGCCGTCCGCGCGGCGGGCGCGCAGCGCGGTACGGGCGGTGCGGACGGCGAGGGCCAGCAGGACGAGGGCCGCGCCGATCCGCAGCGGCGTGGCGACGGGGGCGATCAGCGGGGCGAGCCCGGCGCCGCCGAGGACGGCGAGCAGCGCGTACAGCCCGTCCGCGGTGGCCACGCCGAGCGCGGCGCAGGCGCCGGTCCGCAGCGAGGTGCGGGCGGTGAGCGCCACCAGGTAGGCGCCGACCGCTCCGACCGGCACGGCGACGCCGTACCCGGCGAGCAGGCCGGCCACCAGCGCGGCGCTCACGCGAGCGGGCGGTCGGGCCTCCGGGGGCGGCCGGGACGCTGCTGTCGGCCGCTCGGCACCGGGCGGGCGGCGGCGAGGGGCGACGACAGGTCGGCGGTGTGGTCCATGCGTCGATGCTGGCCGCCCGGGGCCGGGGGCGGCAAGCGGTTTTCCGGAGACGGCCGGTAGCGTGGGCGGGGCCGTGACCGCCGCTTCGGAGGAGTGCCGATGAGTCGTCAGACCGATCCCGTGCGTGCCCTGTTGGCCGAGGCGTGGGCGTCCTGGGCCGAGCGCGGCGCCGCGCTGGACGCCGAGGGCTGGAGCCGGCCGACCAGGCTGCCCGGGTGGACGGTGCGGGAGCTGTACGCGCACGTGGCGCCGGTGCCGGAGATGTTCACCGGGCTGCGCGCGGCCGTCCTGGACGGGCCGGCGGCGGTGACCGGCGGGGCCGGGATCCTGCGCGCGTACAACCGGCCGGGCGGGATCGCGCACACCGCGGCCGACCAGGTCGCCGAGGTGGCGAAGCAGACGGCGGAGACGGCCGAACCGGCCGTGCTGCTGGCCCGGTTCGGGGTGGAGGGCCCGGCGGCCCTGGCCGGACTGGCCGACCTGTCGCCGGAGGCCGTCGTCGCGCACCCGCTGCTGGGCAGCGTGACGGTCGGCGCGCTCGGCGAGGTGGCGCTGATGGAGGCCACCGTCCACCTCCTCGACCTGATCGCGGCCATCGGCGGCCCGCCGCCCGCCGCGGCGGCGCTGGACTTCACCCGGGCGTTGCTGGCCGAGGTCGCCGACCCGGTCGCGTTCATCGAGGCCGCGACGGGCCGCAGCGCGGCGCCGGTGCTGCCGGTCATCCGCTGATCCTTGGGGCCCGCCGGCGGGGTTCGAGCAGGTCAGACGTATGATCGGGCGGAGACGTCGCCTCCGGGGGGAAGTCAGTGAGTTCGTTGATCGGCCTGCTGTGGCTGGTGCCCGCTGCCTGCTACGGCGCCGGATCGCTCGCCAAGCGCGCCCGCAAGGCGGCGACGGCCCGGCACGAGCGCAAGCTCGAACTCCTCGACCTCACGCACCGCCGGCGCGTCGCCCTGGAGGCGGCCAACCGCCCGCCCGAGCCGGTCTGCGGCTGCACCCACCACCTCGCCAAGCACGACCGGCAGGGCCGCTGCCGCGAGGAGCAGCGGACCGCCGTCGAGTGGGACGCCGAGCTGCGCCCGCTGCGCCACGAACTGCGCGCCTGCACCTGCCAGCAGTACGTCGGCCCCGAGCCGCTGGGTACGGTCTTCGCCCCGGAACTGGTCGACCCGCGCTGAGCCGGAGCCGGACACCGGGCGGCGCCCCGGTGTCCGGCAGGGATCCGAGCGACGGGCCTCGGGCCTGGAGCTGCAGACCTGGAGCTCCAGGCCTCGGCCTCCGGCCTCAGCCGAGGGCGAGCGCGCTCAGGCGGTCGGCGGCGCCGTTGAAGAGGTTCTGGTCGCCGGGGAAGGTGCCGGAGTCGGCGTACTGCCAGAAGGTCTGGTAGCCCCAGCCGTTCGGGAGGGTGCCGGGGCTGGAGGAGTAGCGGGCGATCCAGAGCGGGCTGGTGGAGCCGAAGCCGCCGTAGTTCCCGGTGCACTGGGTCCACCAGTTGGTGGTGGTGTAGATGGTCGGGTAGCGGCCGGTGCGGTACTGGACGGTGTTGCTGAAGTCGCGGATCCAGCTGACCATGGCGCTCTGGCTCAGGCCGTAGCAGGTCGCGCCGTACGGGTTGTACTCGATGTCGAGCGCGGGCGGGAGGGTCTGGCCGTCCGCGGACCAGCCGCCGCCGTGGCTGACGAAGTAGTTGGCCTGGGTGGCGCCGGAGGAGGAGTTCGGCAGCGCGAAGTGGTAGGCGCCGCGGATCATGCCCGCGTTGTAGGAGCCGTTGTACTGCTGGGCGAAGTACGGGTTGGTGTAGCCGGTGCCCTCGGTGGCCTTGACGTAGGCGAACCGGGCGCCGTTGGCGGCCGCGGTGCTCCAGTCGACGTTGCCCTGGTAGCTGGCGACGTCCATCCCGGGGGTCTGGGTGACGGCCAGGGAGGCGTACGGCGCGGCGCCGCGGCCCTCGTGGGCGGCGACGGTGGAGCCGGCGAAGTCGCGCTCGGGGTGGAAGCCGGGCCGGCCCTCGGCGACGGGGGCTGCGTCGGCCGTGGTCGGCCCGGCCGCGTACGCGGGGGCGGCGAGGCCGGTGACCAGGGCGGTGGCGGCGGCGAGGGCGGCGAGGACGGGCAGTCGGCGGTGGCCGGTCCGTCTCGGCGCGGTGGCGGCGGTGCGGGCGGAGCGGGAAGAGCGGGTCATGAGCACTCCTCTGTTCCGGTGCGGTGGCCCAAGGGGCCTACGGGTGCCGGGAGTTGATCCGGCAGGGGAGCACAGTAGCCAGGCACCCGCCGGTGCCGCCAGATATCCTCGGCCACTTCTTGAACGGACGTCACGCGGCGGCGGGCGCCCTCGCCCGTGCGGGCGGCGCCCGGCGGGGGCGGCCGGGCGGGGCGTTCGTGCTGGTCCCCGGCCCGAAGGGGCGTTCGGGCGCTGTGGCACGATGCCCGGACCGGCCGCCGCCCGGCGCGGCCGGTGCCGCCGTCAGACGAAGGGATTCGCCATGTCCGAGACCACCGCAGGTTCCGCCGGCTTCACCGGGGAGCCCACTCTCCGGACCGCCACGCTCGCCGACGTGCCGGCCCTGGTGGCGCTCGTCGAGTCCGCCTACCGCGGCGAGGCCAGCCGGGCCGGCTGGACCACCGAGGCCGACCTGCTGGACGGGCAGCGCGCGGACGTCGAGGGCGTCGCCGCGGCCGTCCAGGACCGGGACGGCGTGGTCCTGGTGGCCGAGCGCGACGGCGCGCTGATCGCCTGCTGCCAGCTGGAACGGCGGGCGGACAGCGCCTACTTCGGCATGTTCTCGGTGCGCCCGACGCTGCAGGGCGGCGGCATCGGCCGGGTGATGCTGGCCGAGGCGGAGCGGGTGGCCCGCGAGGAGTGGGGCGTGCGGGTGCTGGAGATGAAGGTGATCGAGCAGCGCGCCGACCTGATCGCCTGGTACGAGCGGCGCGGCTACCGCCGGACCGGGGTGTTCAGCCCGTTCCCGTACGGCGACGAGCGCTTCGGCCTGCCGCGCCGGGCGGACCTGCGGTTCGAGCAGTTGACGAAGGAGCTGGGGGAGCTCTGAGGGCGCTGGATGCTCCGAGCGCTCCGAGGACTCCGAGGACTCCAAGGGCTCTCGGGGGCGGGCGGGGCGGCGCGTGGTCGGACGTCCGAACGTTGATCATTTGACGTTTCGTCGGGGCCTGTTCGGCGACCTGACTCCACGTCAAGTCGCTGACCAGGAGCGATGCGGAGATGTCACACCGAATTCACGATTGGTCTAGGCCAATGTGAGAGGCTGAGGGCGAACGGCCACGTACCGTCCCATGCCCAGGGGGGCCATTTCCGCATGCCCGTACTCCATGGCACCGCCATGCCCGCACCCGACGCCGGCCCGCGCCGCCCGGCCGCCGCCCGCCCCGACCACCGCCTGCCCCGCCCACCCGACGACGAGGAGCTGTACTGGTACTTCGGCCCGCAGCGCCGCTGGGTGCTGCTCTGCGCCACCCTCTCCTACGCCGGCGCCACCGCCACCCTCGGCCTGTTCGCCCTCAGCGCCCCGCTGCTCTGGCCGTTCCTGGCCCTCACCCTGCTCAACGCCGCCACCTGGCTGCTCTCCGTCGCGGACGGGCAGCGCGCCCGCCGCTACACCCGCGACTCCCACGACCTGCTGCTGCGCGCCTGGAACCCCGAGCGCCACCCCGGCGTCGACCTGCTGCTGCCCACCGCCGGCGAACCCCTCGCCGTCCTCGACAACGCCTACCGGCACACCGCCGCCGTCCGCTGGCCCGGCGAGCTCACCGTCCTCGTCCTCGACGACGCCGACCGCCCCGAGGTGCGCGAACTCGCCCGCTCCTACGGCTTCCAGTACCGCGCCCGCCCCGACCGCGGCCGCTTCAAGAAGGCCGGCAACCTCAACCACGGCCTCGCCGAGGGCGACGGCGAGATCATCGCCGTCCTCGACGCCGACTTCTGCCCCCGCCCCGACTTCCTGCACCACCTGGTGCCCTACCTCGACAACCCCGAGGTCGGCATCGTGCAGAGCCCGCAGTGCTTCGACACCGACGCCGACATGTCCTGGCTCGAACGCGCCGCCGGAGCCACCCAGGAGATCTTCTACCGCTGGATCCAGCCCTCCCGGGACGCGCAGGACGGCACCGTCTGCTGCGGCACCAACGCCCTCTACCGCCGCGCGGCCCTCCAGCGCGTCGGCGGCTTCGCCGAGATCGACCACAGCGAGGACCTGTACACCGGCCTCTCCCTCGCCCGCGCCGGATGGACCACCCGGTACGTGCCCGCGCTCGTCGCCAAGGGCATGTCGCCCACCGGCCTGCCCGCCTTCATCAGCCAGCAGTACCGCTGGTGCCTCGGCTCGCTCGCGCTCGTCGGCGACCCCGACTTCCGGCGCGGCCCGCTGCCCCGCTCCGCCCGGCTCTGCTTCTGGAACGGCATCCTCGGCTACGTCACCAGCGCGGTCAACGTCCTCGCCGTGCCGCTGCCCGCCCTGATCATGCTGTACTTCCGGCCCGAACAGATCCAGCCCTGGCAGGTCCTGCCCTTCCTGCCGCCGATCTGGGTCGCCCTCGTCCTGCTGCCCGCGATGTCCCGCACCCGCTGGCGCTTCGAGGTCACCCGCGTCCAACTCCTCGGCGGGCTCTGCCACATCGTCGCCATCGCGCACGCGCTGCGCCGCCGCTCCGCCGACTGGGTGCCCACCGGCGCCGTCTCCGGCGGCAGTTCACTCGCCCGCACCGTCGCCCGGATCGGCGTCGGCTGGCTCGGGTTCGTGGTCGTGGCCGGCGCCGCCGGGCTCGCCCGCGCCGCCCTGCGGTACGGCTGGCAGCCCTACTGGGCGCTCACCGCGCTGCTCGGCCTCGGCGCGTACACCATGGTGCCGCTGATCCGGGCCCTGTGGCCGCTGCTGCGCCCCGCCGACGGCGGCAAGGGCGCCGCCGTCGGCGAGGTCGCGCCGCCCGCCCGCGGCCGCTCCGACCTCGGGTTCGGACGGGCCGAAGCCGTCGCCGTCACCGCCGCGCTGCTGCTGTGCGGGCTGCTCGCCTCGGGGTGGGCCGACCCGCTGCTGTTCTGACGGGACCGCCAGAAGCACCGCCCAGCCGTTTCCTTGCGCGTCGCCCCACCGGCGCGGACTCCGCCGCCCGGCCGCCCCATCGGCCGGCGGCCCGGACCACCGCCACCGCCCGCCCTGCCAGCCCTGCAAGGAGCACCGCCGTGTCAACGGCCGTACCACCTTCCTCCAGCCACTCCGCCGCCACCGCTGCCGAACTGCCCGGCGTCGTCCGGGTGTCGCGGCCGAACGCCGTCGCCGCCCTCGCCGGAACCGCCACCGCCACCACCGCCGCCGTCGAGACGGCGGCACCCCGGCGCACCGCCTTCCGGCCCGACATCGAAGGCCTGCGCGGCATCGCCGTCCTGGCCGTCCTCGCCTTCCACGCGGCCGTCCCCGGCCCGACCGGCGGCTACGTCGGCGTCGACATCTTCTTCGTCATCTCCGGCTTCCTCATCACCGGCCTGCTCATCGGCCGCCCGCTCGGCCTGTGGGACTTCGCCGCCCGCCGCGCCCGCCGCATCCTGCCCGCCGCCGCCACCGTCCTCGTCGCCACCGCCGCCGCCGGCGGCGCCCTGCTCGACCCGCTGCGCGGCACCGACCTCGCCCGCGACCTCATCGCCGCCGCCGGCCAGGTCGCCAACTGGCGCTTCGCCGGCCAGCAGACCGACTACCTGGCCGCCGAACGCGACCCCAGCCCGCTCCAGCACTTCTGGTCCCTCGGCGTGGAGAACCAGTTCTACCTGCTCTGGGGCGTCCTGCTGCTCGGCCTCGCCCGGTACCTGCACGGACGCCGCCGCACCGCCGCGATCACCCTCGCCACCCTCGGCGTCGGCGCCGCCTCGCTGCTGCTCTGCCTGCGCTGGACGGCCACCTCCGCGCCGCTCGCCTACTTCTCCACCGCCAGCCGGCTCTGGGAGTTCGCCGCCGGCGCCTGCGCGGCCCTGGCCGGGCGGGCCCTCGCCGCCCGCGACGCCACCCCCGCCCTGCGGCCGCTCGGCTGGCTCGGCCTCGCCGCCCTGACCGGCCCGGTCCTCCTCTACGACCGCACCACCCCCTTCCCCGGCGCCGCCGCGCTGCTGCCCGTCCTCGGCACCGCCGCCCTGCTCCTCGCCGGCGCCACCCCGCGCCCGCTCGGCGCCGCCGACGCCGGGCGGCTCCTCGCCACCCGGCCGCTGCGCGCCGCCGGACGCCTCTCCTACGCCTGGTACCTCTGGCACTGGCCCGTCCTCACCATCGCCCAGGCCCGCTACGGCGCCCTGCCCTGGCCCGTCCTGCTCGCCCTCACGGCCCTCAGCGCGCTGCCCGCCTGGCTCACCCTGCGGCTCGTCGAACAGCCCCTGCGGTACGGCAGCAGCCCGGCGCCCCGACGCGGCCTCGCGGTCGGCGCCAGCGCCCTCGTCATCCCGCTGATCGCCGCGCTCACCCTCGGCGGCGGCACCGTCCGCGCCCTCGGCACCGCCACCGCCGACGCTGCCGCGCCCGCCGGAGCCGTCGACGGGCCCGCCCTGCTCGCCCCCGGCACCCGGCTCGCCGCCCTCACCCCCTCGCTCGCCCGCGCCCGCGAGGACTTCCCGCCCGGCCAGGGCTGCGAGATCGCCCTCAACGCCGACCGCAGCCCCCGCTGCCTCTTCGGCGACGACCACAGCCCCGACCGCCTCGTCCTGCTCGGCGACTCGCACGCCGGGCAGTGGATCTCGGCGGCCAAGAAGATGGCCGAACAACGGCACTGGGCGCTGGAAGTCCTGGTCAAACCCGGCTGCCCGCTGGCCACCCTCACCGTCCGCAACAACGTCCTCGGCCGCACCTTCGAGGAGTGCGACCGCTGGCGGGAGAACACCCTCGCCCGGCTCGCCGACGAACCCAGGCCGCGCCTGGTGCTGATGGCCGGCCTCAACCGCTACGGCAGCCAGGAGGAGCGCACTCGGGGCTGGACCCGCACCCTGGACCGGCTCACCGCGCTCGGCGCCCCGCTCGCCTACCTCGGCGACACCCCGATGCCCGGCAAGGACATCCCCACCTGCCTCGCCGCCTCGGACGGGCGGGACGACGCCTGCTTCTTCGCGCGCGACACCGCCTTCGAACCCGACCCGATGCTCGACGGCGGCCTCGCGGCGCGCTACGGCGTCCGCACCCTGGACCTCGGGCCGCTGCTCTGCCCCGGCACCGGGCCGACCTGCCCGGCCGTCCTGGAAGGCGTCGTGCTGTACCGCGACACCGGGCACATCACCGACACCCTGGCGAGGGTGCTGGCCCCCCGCCTCGACAAGGCCCTCCTCGGGGCGGCCTGAGCCACCGTGAGAGCGGGACGGGCCGCGGGCTGCTCCGCGGCCCGTCCCGTACGCTCCGAGCCGTGTTCAGGTTCCAGGTGGCCGCGGACGGCCCGACCCCGCTCACCGTGCGGTTCGAACCGCTCGCCTGGGAGGTGGTGATCGACCCGGGCGACCACATCCTCGTCGAACGGCCGGAACACGGCCCCGGCCCGGGCACGTTCTGCCACGCGCCCGGCCGGCTCACGATCCTGGAACCGGACTTCCGGCCGGACCGCACCTGGGCCCGGGTCCGGACCTCGGCCGGCGAGGAGATCACCTACGAGCGCTCGTCCGCCGCTCCCCGCCCTCGCTCCCGGGCCCGCGCGGACCTCGCGATCCGACCGTCCGCCGCATCACCTACAGTGAGCGGGTGGTAACGCGACGTTCGTACACGCAGGCCGGTATCGCCGACCTCAAGACGACCATCCCGACGTCCCACGTGCCGCTGATCAGACGGGAGCCACTGCTGCGTTCGCTGGACGCGGCGGTCACCCGGCCGGTCGCGCTGGTCTGCGCCCCGGCCGGGTTCGGGAAGACCTCGCTGCTGGCGGACTGGGCGACGAACGGGACGTCCCACCGGCAGGGTGACGTCGCCTGGGTGAGCCTGGACGCGGACGACAACGACGGCTTCCGGCTCTGGACGGCGATCCTGGGCGCGCTGGCCCAGCTGTCGGCGGTCGGCGAGCACTGCACGCTGCCGCGTCCGGCCGAGGCCGGGCAGGACATCCGGCCCGGGTTCGTCGCCACGGTGGCCAACACCCTCGCCGAACTGCCGCGCCCGGTCTGGCTGGTGCTCGACGACGTGCACGAAGTGGTCGACCCGGGGACGCGGTGGGGCCTGCGCGAGCTGATGCGCTACCAACCGGACCAGCTGCACGTGGTGCTCAGCTCTCGCCACGACCCGCACCCCGACCTGGCGCTGCCCCGGCTGCGGGTCGAGGGACGGCTCGGCGAGCTCGACGCGGACGCGCTGCGGATCACCCACGAGGAGGCCCGCGCGCTGCTCGCCCAGCACGGCGTCACCCTCGCCGAGGACGACCTGGCGCGCCTGCTGGAGCGCACCGAGGGGTGGGCGGCGGCGCTCCGGCTGGCGGCCCTGTCGCTGCGCGGTCACCCGGACCCCAGCGGGTTCGTGGCGGGCTTCCGGGGCGACAACCGCCCGGTGGCCGACTACCTGTTCGCCGAGATCATGACCCGGCTGCCCGCGGCGCTGCAGGAGTTCCTGATGGACACCAGCGTCTGCCAGTACCTGACGGCGGACCTCGCCGACCGCCTGACCGGCCGCACCGACGCGGCGGAGGTGCTGGCCGGACTCCGACGCTCCAACATCCTGGTCACCGGGCTCGGCGCCGACGACCGCTGGCTGCGCTACCACTCGATGCTCACCGACTACCTGCGCACCGAGCTGGCCCGCCGCCGCTCGGCCCGGCTTCCCGAACTGCACCGGCGGGCTGCCGCCTGGCACACCGAGCAGGGGCTGCTGCCCGAGGCGCTGGAGCACGCCGTCGCCGCGGGCGACCTCGACGGGGCGGCCGGACTGCTGGACCGGCACGGCGTCTCGATGGTGATCGCCGGGCAGGACGCCGTACTGCGCCGGGTGCTGGACGGCGTCCCGGTGGACCGGCTGCGCCACCCGCCCGGTGCGCTCCTGGCGATGGCGTACGCCTGCGTCCACCGGGCCGACCTGGAGACCGCCGACCGGCTGCTCGCGCTGGACCGGAAGCCGGAGGACCAGGCGAGCCGGGAGGAGGTGCTCCGCGCGGTCGTCGAGCTCGACCGGGCGCGCCTGGCGGGCGGCCTCGACCGCGCGCTGCGCGCTGCCGAACCGCTGCTGCCCGACCACCTGGACGACCGCGACCTGGAGGCCGCCGTCCGGTTCAGCCGGGGCGCCGCCCGCTGCTGGACCGGCCGCCGCGGGCCGGGCACGGCGGATCTGGAGGCCGCCCTCGCGCTGGCCGGATCAGGACGCCGGGACCGGCTCGCGGTGGAGTGCCTGAGCGAGCTCGCCTCGATGGCCGCCACCGGCGGCGACCTGGTCGCGATGGCCGACCGGGCCGAGGAGGCGCTGCGGTACAGCGTCCGGCACCGCGCCGCGCCGCGGCTGCCCTGCGCCACGGCGTACGCGGCCCTGGCCTGGGTGAAGGTGCAGCGCTGCCGACCCGACGCGGCGGCGGACCTGGCCGGGCACGCCTTCGCGATGGCCGAGGGCCGGTCCGACCCCGGCGTCGAGCTCTGGGCGCTCGCCGTCCTCGCGATGGTCCGCTACGACCGGGGTCAGCGGCATGCGGCGCTCGACGAGCTGCACGCCGCGCTGCACCGCTCGGACGGCCGCCAGGTGCCGCCGGCCGTGCTCGCGGTGGTGCTGGCCGAAGCGGCCCGGACGGCCTGGGCGGTCGGGGACCAGGAGGGCACCCACCACCTCACCCAGCTGGCCCGGCGCCGGCTCGCCGACGCGCCGGACACCGGTCTGCTCACCGCCTACCTGCACCTGGCGCAGGGGCGCGTCGCCGCCGCCCGGCGGTCGCTGCGGCCCTTGCTGGACGGCTCGGCGGTTCCGCTGGTGGCCACGAACGCGGTGGGCGCGGCCCTGCTGGAGGCGCAGATCGCGATGGAGCACGGGCACCACGCCCCTGCGCTGGCGGCGCTGCGCCAGGCCGTCGTGCCGGCCGCGCCGCAGGAGCTGCACCGGCCGTTCCAGGTCACCGGCGAACCGGCCCGCGAGCTGCTCAGCCGGTACGGGCCGGGGCTCGGCCCGTACCGCGGGTTCGCGCTGCGCACGCTGGCGCTGTTCTCGCAGCAGGCGGTGCGGGCACCGCTGACCCCGCGCGAGTACGCACTGCTGGAGCAGTTGGACACGGTGCAGACGCTCTCCCAGGTCGCCGCCGCGCTGAGCGTCTCGGTGAACACCATCAAGACGCAGGCCCGGGGCCTGTACGGCAAGCTCGGCGTCGGCAACCGGCGCGACGCGGTCCGGGCGGCGCGGGCGGCGGGCCTGCTCACCGTGGACGGACGGCCCACCGGCCCCACCCCGCCCGGGAAAACGCCGCCCGGAATCACCCCGCCCGGAATCACCCCTCGGGGGTGAGGCGGAGTCCGCGTCCGGCGGCAAGCGTGACGGGTGACCGACCGGGAGACCGCGACCGATCCGGTCGACCGGCTCCCGCTGACCCGACCGGCGAGGAGACGAGCGATGTCCGGTGTGTTGGAGGAACGCTACGGAGTGGCCATGTCCGGGGTGGCATGGGACTCGGGGAACTTCAAGTTGTGGGGCGGCCAGGCCGCGGACGTGATCCTGTTCAGTCCGAAGCAGCCGATGCTCGCCCGGAGTGCCACGACCGGGCGCTACGAAGCGGCCTGCACGGAGTTCCGCGCCCAGAAGGACAACACCTACCAGATCATCGGCGGGGCGGCCTCGTTCACGGCGACGAGCGCGATCCAGGCCGACGACAGCCAGCTCGCGGCCCTCAAGGACCAGTGGCGGCAGACCCTCGCCGGAGCCCAGGACGCGCCCCAGAACCCGATCTTCGTGCCGCTGAACACCCGCAAGGGGCAGACCGCACTGGCGATCCCCGCCGTCTCGGGGACGGTCTCCGACCTCACCGCCAAGGCCAACGACGCCGGTACACCCGGCGGCACGGTCACCTACCTGGCCGACCTGACGGCGTACGGCGCCCAGGAGTGGGCCGATGCGATCAGGAACGGGCGCTCGCCGGTCGCGCAGGTCATGCTCAGCTACGAGTACCTGCGCTACATGCCGCAGTGCTCGGTCGAGATCCTGATGCACGGGGACCGGGTCTTCCAGCACTTCTCCGGTGAGCTGAAGGCGAGTTACGACGGCTGGCTGTACGGCGGGAGCGTCGACATCCAGGCGCAGCTCGAGTCGCTGCGGGCGGACAGCAGCATCGAGATGAAGTTCTACGGTCTGGACGACCTGCCGGGCGGGATGGAGAAGATCAAGGAGAGCGTCACCAACACCATCATCGACCAGGGGCTCAAGGCGCTGCTCGGCATGCTCTTCCAGCCCAAGCCGGACGTGAAGCCGGCGGTGGCGGGCAGTTCCGGCGGCATCTTCGGCGGGGCGAACCTGGCCCTCAAGTGGCAGCGGGCGGAGCAGGCCGCGGACATCACAACCAAGCTGGAGTTCGGCGGGTTCACCTGGCTGACCGAACGGGCGGACGTCGACCTGAGCATCTTCGCCGCGCTGGACGACAGTTACGTCACCACGGTGAACACCGAGCTCCAGTTCCCGAGCACCATCACGGTGGTCGGCAACCCGCAGGTGGCGAGCACCGCGGTGGCGTTGGACTACTCGGAGGGCCAGGCCCCGCAGTCGCCGGTCTTCCTGGCGGACGGCGGCAGCAAGAGCTACGTCGTCACCAGCGCGGCCCCGGACAACGTCACGGTCCACTACGACGCGAAGATCAACTATGCGCCGGGCAGCTGGCCGATCGTGGACGACGCGGCCAGCGGGACGGTCAAGCAGGGGTTCGGCAACATCCTCATCAAGCCCTCGCAGTGGGTCGGCTCGACCACGATCTACCTGTACGTCAAGAACGCCGCCGCCAAGGGCATCCAGCTGATCAACCCGACCATGGGCAACGACTACCTGGTGGTCAACGTCACCTACACCTCGCCCGGCCTCACCCAGCCGATCAAGGCGTCCACCAAGCTCACCATGGACACACCGGTCACCTTCAGCTATCCGATCAGCCCCGGCGGCCAGCCCGGCACGGCGACCTTCAGCGCCTTCGGGATCATCGGCGGCAAGCTGGTGCACGCGGCCGAACAGCCGCTGGGGATCAACGAGTCGGCGGTGTTCGTGCTGGTCAGCGACACCGGGGTGCAGCTGATCTCCGACGCGGCGGTGCTCGCCGAGGACGACGCCACCGCCCAGGACCTGCTGCGCAAGAAGGACAACGTCGTCGTCACCGGAGGCACCGGCGACGGGAAGCAGGGCGAGACCACGAAGGCCGCCGCCGGCAACGGCGCCGGCCACCTCAAGGGCACGTTGGTGGGCGTCGAGTACGACGACACCGGCGCCTGGCTGCTGATCGACTCCCCGGACGGGCGGCACCGGCTGGCCCTGCACTCGGACCGGCAGGCCGCCCGCTTCACCGAGCGCGAGGCGGTCGACGTGGCGCTCGACCCGGCGGGCGCCGTCGCCAGGGTGACCGTCGAGCTGCCCGCCTGAGCGGCAGACCTCCGAGGACCGCACGCCGCGAGCCGCAGGTTCGAGAGCGCAGGGAGAACGTGATGAGCCGGACCGTGATCGTCCCGCAGACGTCGCCGGTGCTGCGGGACGCCAGCACCCACGTGCTGTTCCACTACGCCAACGGCGAGCTCCTGGTCGAGACGGACGCCGCGACGGTCGAGGACGCCCGGGGCGGGGGCGACGGTGGCGGCGACGGCGGGGGTGGGGGCGGTGGACAGGACGGCGAGATCCCGGTGACGACCGGTCTGGCCATCGGCACGCCCCATCAGCTGGCGGCGGCCCGGTCCGGGCTCGACGCCGTCCCCGGCAACGCGCCGGCCACGGCGTACGTCGAACTGCGCGGTCCGGCCGACGGCGACATGCTCGCCGCGATCGAGCGGGCCGGCGTCCACCCGCAGCAGTTCGTCCCGGCCGCCAGCTACCTGTGCACCGGCACCGGGGCGGCCCTGCGGGCCGTCCGCGCGCTGCCGTTCGTCCGCTCGGTGATACCGGTCGGCGCCGACCTGAAGGCGAGCGTCCCCACCAGCGAGGACGCGAACGCGCCGGTCGACGTCGAGGTGGTCGCCTCGGCGGCCCTGGTCGAGGCGGGTTCCTTCGCCGAGCAGCTCGCGGCCGTCCCCGGGGTCACCGTCGAGGGCCCGGCGGAGGCCGCCGGGGCGTGGGTCCGGGTACCGGCGAAGGTCACCACCGCCGGTCAGGAGGCGCTGCTGGCGGACCGGCGGATCGTGGCGGTGGAGCCACGCGCCGCGAAGGTGCCCGAGGACGAGGTCGCCGACCTCGTCCTGGTCGCCGGCCTGGACGCCGCGAACCACCCCGAGGGCTCGTACACGACCTGGCTGGACGACCACGCGGTGAACGGCACGGGCGTCACCATCGGCATCGTCGACGGCGGCGTGGACGTCTCGCACCCGGCCTTCACCGGCCGGATCACCGACCTCGCCGCCGGGCAGAAGGCCTGGCACGCCACCTTCGTGGCCGGGCACGCGGCCGGCTCGTACCTGGACTCCAAGGACAAGGACGGCTTCGTCTACGGCCTGGGCGTGGCCCCGTGCGCCGGGCTGCTCGCGCAGGACATGACGAAGAACGCCGGCACGCTCTGCTCCGAGACGGTGTCCTCGTCCAGCCCGGCGGGGGTGGCCGGCTCGATCCAGAACAACTCCTGGGGCGCCGGCACCCACGACCCGATGGACTACCTCTCGCTGGAGGCCACCTACGACGGCCTGGTGCGCAACGCCACGGGCGCGGCCGAGGCCGTCCCGCTCACCATCTGCTTCTCGGTCGGCAACGACGGCACGGCGGGCATCACCAGACCCCACGGCGCCAAGAACCTCATCGTCACCGGCAACTCCGAGAACTACCGCCCGGACTTCGGCGGCACCGACGCCGACAACGTCCGCGAGGTCTACAGCGGTGCGCACGCCTCCAGCATCGGCAACTGCGGCGACGGCCGGATCCGCCCGCACGTGGTGGCACCGGGCGAGTGGACGGCCTCGGCCAACTACGACTCCCACCCGGGGGAGAAGGAGTACGTCGACGACAGGATCACCTGGGGCGGCGGCTCCTCGGGAGCCAGCCCCAAGACGGCGGGTGCCTGCGCGCTGCTCACCCAGTGGTGGCGCGCCCACGACGGCGGGGCGAGCCCCTCGCCCGCCATGCTCCGCGCGCTCGTCGTCAACGGCGCCGAGCCGATCGACTCCGGAGGCACGGTACCCAACACCACCCAGGGCTGGGGCCGGCTCGACCTCGACAACGTCGTCTCCGACACCGTCCACCGCTGCTACGTCGACCAGACGATCCTGCTCACCTCCCGTGGTGACAGCCGGACCTGGACGATCCGCCCGACCGATCCGACCCGCCCGCTGCGGGTCACCCTGGCCTGGACCGACCCACCGGGCGCGCCCGGCACCGGCACCGCCACCGCCCCGGCGGTGGTCAACAAGCTCGCGCTGCGGGCGAGGAGCAAGGGCCTGCTCTACCGCGCGAACCAGTTCGGCTCCGGGTGGTCCGTCCCCGACCAGGGCGAGCAGCACGAGGGCTGGGACAACACCCAGTGCGTGTTCCTCCGCCCGGAGGACCTGGACGACACCGTCGAGGTGAGCGTCACCGCCCTCGACCTGGCGATGAACTGCCTGACCAACACGGCCGACACGCCCCAGCAGGACTTCGCGCTGGTGATCCGCGGCGGCTTCCTCGACCAGGGGGCCACCCCCGCCGACGTCTTCCTGGTCATCGACCCGGCCGCCGGATCGGCCTCCATCGACACCACGAGCAACTGGGCGCCCGGCAGTTCGGACAGCGCCGCGGTCGGCTCCCCGCCGGTCTCGACCCAGACCGCCCGGCCCACAACCGCCGCCACGACGACGCCCGGCTCGGACGGCAGTAGCGCCGGATCGAACGGCAGCGGTGCCGGATCGGACGGCAGCGGCACGGATTCGCCGACCACCGACAGCTGGTGGAACGAGCCCGGCGCGGCCACCGAGACCACCCGGGCCCTGCCGCCCGTGCCGCCCGCCGTCCTCGCCGGCGCGGCCGCGGGGCTGGGGATCGCCAGGGGCGTGGCGGCCGTCAGCACCCCCGACGCGGCCGCCCGGCCCGTCGACGACCTCGGTGCCGCCCTCGCCCGGATCGACGCGAGCTGGGCCACCCACGACGGCACCCGCCGCCGCGCGGCCGTGCTGGTCGTCGGCGACGCGACCCGGGTGTCCCTCGCCGACGTGGCGACGCTGCGCCGGCTCGCCTTCCGAGGTGAGCTGTGGGTGCTCAGCTCCACCCGGTCCGTCCTCGGCTTCCTGGCCCAGCGGGTGCACCGCCGCACCGGCGTGCACTACCGGCTGAGCCTCGACGCCAACGGGCTCGCCCAGTCCGTGCGCGACGCGCTCGCCGAGGCCGCCGGGCTCCAGCGCCTGGAGGTCCGGACCAGGGTGCTCCCGCCCGCGACGGACTGCGAGTTCGACGTGCTGCCGGCCGACGAGGCCCTGCTGCTGCGGGTGCAGTCGCCGCAGGCCCATGCCCTCGTGCTGCGGCTGGCCGAGGGGCCGGGCGCGGCGCCGGTGCAGCTCACCCCCGGCGCGCTGCCCGCGGGCGTCTCGGTGACGGTGAGCGACGGCCTGGTCGAGGTGCGGACACCCGTCCTGCCGGGCAGGGCCGGTCCCTGGACGCTCTCGGTCACCTTCCCGGCGGGCAGCCCCCCTCCGGTCGTCGACGTCTACGCCCGCAGCCGGTTCGCTCCCGGGGCGACCCGCACGGACACCGGGGCGGGGCCGCTGGTCGCGGTGCACGGCGGGAGTTCGGGGCGGCTCGGACGGCTCCACTTCGAGCCGCCGCGCGTCGCGGGCGCGACCGGGCAGGTCCGGGGCCTGGAGACCGACCGAGGCATCGATCTCGTCTCCACCACCAGTCGGCTCGACCAGCGCGGCCCGGTCCAGGAGGCACCCAAGGAGGTCCTGGTCCGATCGCTCGGCACGGTCGTCCGCACGCAGCAGGTCGGCCGGGGCGCCAGGGTGATCGACCTGATCGGCACGGCCTCCGGGGCCGTCGCGACCGGGCACCGGTTCTCCCGGAAGGTGCGCACCGGCGTCGTGGAGCTGGAACCGCGCTCGGTCTGGCGCGCCTCGCTGCCGCCCGCTCCGGTGATCACCACGGCCGCCACCGAGGTCGTCGACGTCGCCCGCGGCGCCGACGGCGTCAGCGCGCTCACGCTCTGCCGCGGCCCCCGGCGGCGGCGGATCGCCGTGCCGGACCCGGCACTGCGCCGCAGGATCGCCGACCTCGACCTGACGGATCGTCACCTCATCTTCGCCGTGCGCGGATCCGACCTCGTCGCCGTGGTCCGGGGACTGGACGGGATCCGGCCGGGCTCCGCCGTCGCCCAGCCCCCGGCCGGCGGCGCCCCCGCCGTGGAGGACGTCCGGGTGGCGAGAACCGTCCTGCTCGCGGACGACATCCAGAACGACGCCCAGGACTTCAGCACCCTGGACGACCGCCCGCCCCAGCTGCGGCACTTCCCCGTGTCACCGCCGCACCGGAGCCCGGTCGTGCTGCGCCCGGTTTGGCACGGCCCGGCCCAGGTGCTGCCCGTGCCGGTACCGACGCTCGGCGCGCCCGTCGCCGTCGGCGGCTTCGTCCTGTGGCCGGACCAGGCGCACAGCCAGGCCTACTTCAGCCTCGCCGCCCCCCGACTGCGCACGGTCTCGCTGGTGGTCGACCGGGCCGACGTCCCGGCCGCCGGGGGAACCACCACCAAGATCACCGGCGGCAATGCCGTGGTCACCGTGAGCGCGTACGCGGACGACGACCCCACCCGACTCCCGGCGCTCCGCGCGGGCTGGGCCACGGCACTGATCGGCGGCGGCTACGCCGGCGCGGGCAGCTGGCAGTACGCGCCGCTGAGCCTGCAGGCGCTGGACGGCCTGCTGGACATCCCGGTGACCGACCTGGCCGGCCCGGTCACCGTCGCGACGGCTCGCGACGCCGGGACGGCCGTGTTCTCCGTGCCGCTCTCCGAGACCGGCGCGCTGGGCTGGTCCTCGCTCCTCAACAGCAGCAGCGGCAGCCGGATCGTCGGGGCGTGCACCCTCAAGGCCAAGTACGCCGCCAAGCTCGGCGACACCGTCGTCGCCCAGGACAGCACGCTCGCCTGCGCCCTGGGGACACTGCTGGCCGGCGCCGGCCCCGGCGACGTCACCACCGTCGACCCGCAGGTCACCGTGGTGAGCCAGGTGATCGTCACCCCGAACCAGCTCGTCGACAGCGTCACCGTCGACCTGCTGCCCAGCCAGGGCGCCCCACCGGCGTCGCTCACCTTCACCAAGGAGGGCGGGCAGACACCGGTTCCCGTGACGGCCCAGCACATCGAGACCGTGACGGTCGGCTACGACGCGTCGGTCCGCTTCACCCAGGCCGGCTGGCCGCTGATCCCCCAGAAGGGCACCCTCGACTTCGCGAAGGCGGACTGGAACCTGTGGATCAAACCCGACTCCTGGCTGGTCGAGTTCAGCCTGCTGGCCCTGTTCCTCGACGCACAGAACCAGGTCCAGGCGGCCCAGGGCCCGACCGACGTCGTGACGCTGCGGATGGCGTACAACCATCCGGTACTGGCGGGCCCCCTCACGCTCGCCTTCGCGGCACCTGACAACCAGTTGGTCACCGTCCCCTTCCCGGTGCCGCCCGGTGCGGCCGCACCCCCGACCCTCGAACTCGACGTGCTCGGCACCCGCGGCCCGACCGTGGTGGGGCCCAAGAGCCGGGTCCTCACCGCAGAGGAGACCATGATCGTCGTCAAGATCTACGCCAACGGCGCCGTCGACATCACCACCAACAAGGACCACGTCGCCGAGGGCACCCAGCTGGACTACGCCCTGAGCATGCTCGCCAACCTGCACGGATAGCCACGGCCCCGCCCCCGGCCACAACGGGGCCGCCGGGTCGTGCGTGCGTCAGCCGTAGACGCTGCGGCACAGGCGGGCCTGTTCGGAGCCGGGGGCCCAGCGGGCGGTGCGTTCGGCCTGGTCGCAGACGTTGCCCGGGCCCAGGGACGGCGGTGTCGGGGCGGTGCCCGGGGGCGCGGCGGCGTGGGGGGAGGCGGTGGCGCGCGCGGGGTGGCTCGGCTTCGGGCGGGGGGCGCCCGTGGGGTGCTGTGCGTCGGCGGCCGAGGGTTCGGGCTCGACGGTCGTGCCCAGGCCGGCCTCCGGGGTGGGCGCCGGCAGCGGGGAGGGCGCGGGCGGGCCGGGCGGCGGCCCGGCCGAAGGGGTGGCCGGGCCGGAGGGCAGGGCCACCAGCCGGGGGTCGTCGCCCGCGCCCGGCCCGCCGCAGGTCGCCAGGACGGCCGCCAGCACCGCGCCCGTGCCGACCGCCGCCAGCACCCAGGCCGTCCGGGCCCGGGGCGAGCGACGCGGCCCGGGCGAGGGCGCCGGGGCGGCGGGCGGCGCGCCCGGCGGGGGCGGGGCGGGCACCGGGGGCGGCTGCCAGGCGTTCGGCGGCCACTGCCACGGCTGCGCCTCGGAGGGCCGCCCGGTCACGTCCTGGTCCTCGTCATGTCCTCGTCCTCCAGCCGCCGAGCCCCCGCCGTACCTTTCCGTGCTCAACGAGCGCGCGGACGCGGGGACATGACCCGGAAGAGGGGTCTGGACGGGCGCGGGTTGCCGCCGGACCACATGCTGGGGGGCATGGGAAACGACAGCACGTCCGCGCACCTGGTCGAGGTGGCCGAATTCGGCACCGACAGCCGCTACCGGCTGGTCCACTTCGAAGGGCAGGGCTGGGAGCCGCTGGGCCCCGAGGAGTTCGAGCCCCGCTGCCACCAGCTCTTCCCCGACCTCGACCCGCACGACCCGGTCCGGGTCCACTGGGCCGACCACCCCTGGGAGTGGCCCACCTGGCACCCCGGCGAGGCCTGACCCGCCGTTCGTTACGCTGTCCGGGTGAGTGTGGATCACTTCTGGCGCCGCCTGCCCGGGCGGGCGGTGGACGGCTGCTCGCCGCAGGAGCTCGGCGAGCTGGTGCCCCGGCACCGCGACGTCCGGTACGACCGGCTGGCCGCCGCCGGGCTCGCCCTCGGCGTGCGCCGCACCGCCCTGCTGATGGAGCTCGCGCTCACCGAGAACGGGTTGCACCCGGACCCGGCCGCCCGGCTGCCCGTCTACGGCGGCCCGCCCGGTCGGCCCGGTCGGCCCGGTCCGCCCGGTCCGCCCGGTCCGGACGGCGCCGCGGCGGCGGGCGTGCCGCTGGTCCTGCGGCCCGAACAGGTCGCGGCCGCGGCCGCGTTCCTGCGCGGCTCCGCGCTCGGCGAACTCGTCCGTCAGCAGGCCGCCGTGCTCGCCCGCACCGTCGCCACCCAGGGCTTCCCCACGCCGTGGTCCGAGGCGTGGGCCGCCCGCATCGTCGCCGACCTGCGCGACCTGCGGGACTTCTTCGCCGACGCGGCCGCGGCGGGCGACGCCGTACTCGTCGGCGACGCCGAACGGGCCGTCCAGGGCAACAGCGGGGGAGCACGATCATGAACCGGCCTGCGGGCACGACCGGTTACGGCCCGGCGGCCGCGCGGCTCGCCGAACAGTACGAGGCCGTCGACTTCGCCGACGTCCACCGCGAGCTGCGGCCGCACTACCCGGCGCCGCCCGCCGCCGTCCTCGACGTCGGCGCCGGCACCGGGCGCGACGCCGCCGCGCTCGCCCGCCTTGGGCACCGGGTGACCGCCGCCGAACCGACCCCCGAACTCCGCGCCATCGGCGAACGGTTGCACGCCGGCGCCGGCATCCGCTGGGTCCCGGACGCGCTGCCCGAGCTGCCGCTGCTCCGCGCCGAGACCGCACGCTACGACCTCGTCCTGCTCACCGCCGTCTGGATGCACCTCGCCCCCGAGGAACGCCCGGCCGCGATGGACGCGCTCGCCGCCCTGCTCGCCCCCGGCGGCCGGCTCTCCCTCACGCTGCGCCACGGGCCCGTCCCCGCCGACCGCCGGATGTACGACGCCGGCGCCGAGGAGGCCGTCGACCTCGCCGCCGCCCGCGGCCTGCGGCTGCGCCACCGCGCCGAACGGGCCGACCTGCACGGGCGGACGGACGTGCACTGGTCGCTGCTGCTCCTCGAACGGGCCGGGTAGCGGCAGGGGGACGGAACCGGGCGGCGGTCCGGCCGCGTCGCTCCGGGAACGACCCCCACCGCCCCACCTGCAGCAAGGACCCGCATGAGCGACACCGCCACCCGCTACCTCTACCTGGCCCGGCACGGCGAGGCGACCCCGGACGGCGAACTCACCGACATCGGGCGCCGGCAGGCCGTCCTGCTCGGATGCCGCCTCGCCGAGCGGCCGATCACCGCCGTCCACCACGGGCCGCTGCCGCGCGCCGCGGAAACCGCCCGGCTCGTCGCCGAACAGCTCGGCGGCGTCCGGGCGGCGGCCTGCGCCGAGGCCGGCGACTACGTCCCGCACGTTCCCGAGCGGGGCGAACTGCCGGACGACAGCGCGGAGTTCCTGCTCGACTTCCTGTCCAGCACCTCGGCGGAGGAACGCGACCAGGGCCGGGAGCTCGCCCGGCAGGCCGTCGAGCGCTTCACCGGGCCGGTGGCGGGCGGCGCGGAACGGCACGAACTGGTCGTCACCCACGCCTTCCTGATCGGCTGGCTGGTCCGGCAGGCCATGGACGCCCCGGCGTGGCGCTGGCTCGGCCTCAACCCGGGCAACACCGCGCTCACCGTGCTGCGCTACGCGCCCGGCCGGCCGCCGTCCGTGCTGCTCTACAACGACCTGCGCCATCTGCCCGAGGAGCTGTGCTGGACCGGGTTCCCGCCCGCGCTCAAGGTCTGACGGCGCCGAACTCGTCCGCTGGGCGGTGTTGTTGATCCGGCGACAGGAATATGTCGACCGGTCTATGGTTTCCCGCATGGGATCCAAGGGGGCGGAGACCCGGGCCCGGCCGCCCTGCGGCTGATCGGCGCGCCCAGGCCGCCCCCGCTCCCGGCCCCCGAGGCCCGGGGCGGGGGCGGCTCTTCCGCATGCCCGTCAGCAGCCGGTAACCTCCGCGCGCCAGACCAGAGTTGTCGCAGACCGGTATCCAGATTACGGAGTGTCCGTCATGTCACCCACCCTGCCGCCCCGAGTGCTGATCCTCGGCTCCACCGGCTTCCTCGGACGCTGGCTGGCCCTCGAACTCCTCACCCAGGGCGTGCCGGTGGCCGCCGCCGTCCGCGGCGTCGGAGCCGCCGCCTGGCTGCGCAGATGGCTGCGGGACCACGGCGCCGACAGCGCCGAACTCACCACCGTCCCCGCCGACCTCACCCGACCCGTCCTCGGCCTCTCGCCCGCGGACGACGCCCGGCTCGGGGAGGTCAGGGACGTGTACAACCTCGCCGCCCGCTACCGCTTCGGCCTCACCCGCGCCGAGGCCGAGCCCGTCAACCTGTACGGCGCGCTGAACGTCCTGCAGTGGGCGGCGGGCCGGCCGATGCTGCGGCGGATGGTCCACGTGTCCGGGTACCGCACCGGCAACGACCCGCAGCCGCGCTACCCGCTCGACCAGCCGGCCGTCGAGGCGCTGTACCGCGGCCTCGACGGGTACCTGGCCTCCAAGCGGCTCGCCGACGCCGCCGTCCGGGTCACCGCCCCCGGGCTCGGGGTGCCGCTCACCACCGTCAACCCGGCCAGCGTCATCGGGCACTCGCGCACCGGCGAGGCCGGGCAGCACATCGGCCTCGCCGAGATGGTCCGCCACCTGCACACCGGGCGGCTGGCGCTGCTGCCCAGCAGCAAGCGGACCTTCGTGCCGGTCGTCACGGTCGACCACCTGGCCCGGTTCCTCGCCGCCGTCCCCGAGTTCGACCGGGAGCCGGTCCAGGTGCACACCGTGCTCGACCCCAGTACCCCGTTCCTCCCCGACCTGATCGGGATGCTCGCCGCCCACCTCGACGTGCGCCCGCCCCGGGCCACCGTCCCGCCCGCCCTGGTGCGCAGGCTCCCGCGGGTGCTGACCGGGAGCGCGCCGAGGAGCTTCGCGTTCCTGTCGGAGGAGCAGTACGACACGGCCTCCGCCGAGCGCCTGGCCGCCACCGTCGGCCTCACCCACCCGCCCGTGCTGCCCGCGCTCCAGCGCTGGGCGACGCGGCTGGTGGCGGACGGCTTCGGGGTGGCGTGAGGGGGGCCGGCGCCCTCCGGGCCGCTCCGCCATCCGGGCTCGGCGCGGCAGCCGACGCGGCCGGCCGGTCGGATACTGACCGCATGGTGAGCCGAGACGGCGCTGCGGGCCGGCGCGAGGTGTTGCGGGTCGGGGCGGCGGCGGTGCTGCTGGGCGTGGCGGGGTGCGGGAGCGGGGCCGCCCGGCGGGCGGGCGGTGCGACGGCCTCGGCCGGCCCGGCGTCCACCGGTTCGCCGGGCGCCGTGACCCCGGCGCCGTCCGGGAGCCCGTCCGGGAGCCCGTCCGGCAGCCTCGCCGGGAGCCCGTCCGCGCCGCCGAACCCGCCGCTGCCGAACCCGCCGCTGCCGAACCCGCCGCTGTGGCAGCCCGGCCCGGGCGAGCTGCAGCCGGACGTGAAGCGCCGCGCCGTCGAGCTGGTGGCCGCCCTCGGCGGGTGGCCGACCGGCGGGCAGGGTGCCGGGGCGGCACGGGCCCGGGTGGCGGCGCTGGGCCTGCCGCCCGCCCTGGCGGACCGGGCGGGCCCGTTGGCCCCGGCCGCGCCGGAGGCGAGCCTGGAGGTGATCGACGCCCAGTACGGCGGGCTGCTCGCCGACTCGGCCAGCGTGCTGGTGGTGTGCCGCCAGTGGCGCCGGCAGGCGGACGGTTCGGTGGCCGAGGGCGGCACCACGGTGGACGTCCGGCTGAGCCGGGCCGAGCCGCGCTGGACGGTCACCGACCTGCGCCCGGGCGATCCCGGCCCGGCCGTCGCTTCGCCCGCCCCGGCGGTGGCCCGGGTGCTGGCCGAGCCGCGGATCGAGCTGCCGCCCGAGGCGGCGGCCGACCTGCGCAGCGGCAACGTCCACGACAGCGTGCTGGAGGCGATGCTGCGGCTGGCCGGCCCGTACACGCTGTCGGTGAGCGTGGTGCGGACCGGCCACCCCGTGGACGTGTTCGGGACGACCCGGCCCAGCGACCATCCGCTGGGCCGGGCCTTCGACGTGTGGCGGATCGACGGCCGGGCCGTGGTGGATCCGGCGACGCCCCGGCAGCTGGTCGAGTCCTTCATGCGGGACGCGGCCGCCGCCGGCTCGTACAACGTGGGCGGGCCGGTGGCGATCGCGGGGGCCGGCAACCAGTTCTTCACCGACGACACCCACCACGACCACGTCCACGTCGGGTTCAACTCCTAGCCACAGTAGGCTAGTTGACGTTGACCCCGCTCCAGGCCGCCGCGATCGCGTTGTACTCGGTGCTGCCGGCGCCGTACAGGTCGCGGGCGGCGTTGAGGGAGGCGGCGCGGGCGCCCTTGTAGTTCGTCGTGGAGGTCATGTAGACGGTCAGCGCGCGGTACCAGATCTTGGCGACCTTCTGGTTGCCGATGCCGGTGACCGTGGAGCCGTTGCAGGTCGGGCTGTTGTACGGGACGCCGTTGACGGTCTTGCTGCCGCTGCCCTCGCTGGCCAGGTAGAACCAGTGGTTGCCGACGCCCGAGGAGTAGTGCACGTTGAGCTTGCCGACCGAACTGCTCCAGCAGTCCGCCGACTTGCCGTCCAGCGAGGGCTTGTCGAAGCGGCGCAGCCACGGCGGGGTGGACTGGTCGCTGAACAGGTAGTCGCCGGTGTCGAGGCTGTTGTTGGCGTACCACTCCACCATGGTGCCGAAGATGTCGCTGGTGGACTCGTTGAGGCCGCCGGACTCGCCGCTGTAGCGCAGGTTGGCGGTGGCGCTGGTGACGCCGTGGGTCATCTCGTGGCCCATGGTGTCGAGGTCGACCTGCTCCGGGTCGGTGGTGCCGTTGCCGTCGCCGGTCATCATGCAGAAGCAGCTGTCGGACCACTGGGCGTTGTCCCAGTTGGTGCCCACGTGGACGAACACGGTGGCGCCCCGGCCGTCGTTCTTGATGCCGCTGCGGCCGTGCACGTTCTTGTAGTAGTCGTACGTCCAGGCGGTGTTGGCGTGGGCGTCGACGGCCGCGGTGGAGCGGTCGGTGGAGAACTTCTTCCCGTCGCCCCAGACGTTGGTGGCGCTGGTGAAGGCGACGCCGGAGCCGGCGCTGATCGAGCTGGAGCTGAGGTTCTTGGCGTCCTTGGTGACGTGGCCGCGGACCGGGTCCGTGAGGGTGTAGCCGCCGCCCGACTGGGCGGTGGTGTCGATGGTCACGGTGCCGGTGTACTCGGAGTTGCCGGTGCCGGAGGCCTCGTGCTCGGCGTCGTAGGCCTCGATCTGCTCGCCGGTGGCGGCGTCGGTGACGACGATCCGCCCGGCCGGCTGGCCGTGTTCGCCGGTGCCCTCGACGGTGGTGCGCCAGGCCAGGCGCGGGGTGCCGTCGGCGGCCCAGACGACCAGTTCGGGGGTGCTGGTGGCGTCCTTGACGCCGGGTGCGGCGGAGAGCGCGTTGGCGGCGCCGGACTGCGCGGGCACCTTGGGGACGGTGGACTTGACGGCGGCGTCGTGGGCGGCGGCGCGGGAGGAGTCCTTCAGTCTGCCGCGGGCGTCCTGGTGGACGACCAGGTCGCCGCCGACGACCGGCAGGCCCTGGTAGGTGCGGTCGAAGCGGACGTGCGAGCTGCCGTCCTGGTCGAGCACGACGTCCTTGAGGACGAGGTCCTGGCCGGCGCCGAAGCCGAACACCCCGGAGTTCCGGGCGACGTTGGCGCGGGCCTGGGCGATCGCGGCCTCGCGCATGCCGGGGGCGGCCGAGGCGGTGGTGGCGGGGACGGTCACGGCGGTCAGGGCCGCGACGACGGCTATCGCGCCCGCTGCGAGGGCACGACGGGAGGAGGTGTTGGGGAACACTCCGGCTCCTGTGGGGGTAGGGGCAGGGAAAAGAGCTGGACCGAGATTGACGGCGGCCGGTCATGGTCAGCTAGAGGGAAGGTCATATCTTTGCCAAGTTGTGTCCTGTTCAAATCAAAATGACCGGACGTCAACCGCCCCCCTAGGCTGTCGCCGTGACGATCGAACACCCGCCCACGCGCCCGCCCGGCCCCGACCCCGACCCCGACGCCCCGCTGCTGCGCACCCGCGGCGTGGACGTCGTGCGCGACGGCCGGTACCTGCTGCGCGGCATCGACCTGACCATCCGCCCCGGCGAGCACTGGGCGCTGCTCGGCCCGAACGGCGCCGGGAAGTCCACCCTGCTCGCCCTGCTCGGCGCCGTCTCCCACCCCACCCGCGGCGAGGTCGACGTGCTCGGCCGCCGGCTCGGCCGGGTCGACGTCCGCGAGCTGCGCGCCCACCTCGGCCACGTCGACCCCCGCCACCCGCTGCGCTCCCCGCTGAGCGTGCGCGAGGTGGTGCTCACCGGCCACGCCGGCACCATCGAGCCCGACCTGTACCGCAAGCCCGCCCCCGAGACGGTCGACCGGGCCGAGCTGCTGATCGCCACCCTCGGCATGACCGCGCTCGCCGATGCCCCGTGGACCACCCTCTCCCAGGGCGAGCGCGGCCGGGCCCTGATCGCCCGCGCGCTGATGCCCAGCCCCCGCCTGCTGCTGCTCGACGAGCCCGCCACCGGCCTCGACCTGACCGCCCGCGAACTGCTGCTGGACAGCCTCGACCTGCTGCGCCACCAGCACCCGGAGCTGGCCAGCGTGCTGGTCACCCACCACCTGGAGGAGCTGCCGGAGAGCACCACCCACGCCCTGCTGCTGCGCGGCGGGGAGCGCGTGGCCGCCGGGCCGGTGGAGCGGGTGATGACCACGGAGCTGATCAGCGAGACCTTCGGCCACCCGATCCGGATCACCCGCCACGAGGGCCGCTGGACGGCCCGGGCCGCCGCCCGCCGGGCACCGGAACGGTAACGGTCAGGGGGGTGGGTGTGGAAGGTAAAGCATTCCTACGTAAGGTATGCCTTAGCTAATGAGGAGGCTCCGGTTCCGGCCGGCGCTTTACCCCGCCTTGGCACCCCCATGCCCTTTTCCGTTGGAGCCCGTATGTCCGCCCGCCGCCGTTCCACCGCAGCCGCGCTGCTCACCCTCGCCGTGGCCACCGCCGCCCTGGCCGGCTGCGCCGCCAAGAAGGACGACAAGGCCGGCGACGCGGACGCGGTCAAGGTGAACGCCACCGACAGCGCCTGCGAGGTCTCGAAGACGACCTTCCCGGCCGGGCACGTCGTGCTGGACATCAGCAACAAGGGCTCCAAGACGACCGAGGTCTACGTCTACGGCGAGGGCGACAAGATCGTCACCGAGCGCGAGAACATCGGCCCCGGCACCAAGGCCAGCATCAACGCCGAGATCAAGGCCGGCTCGTACGAGATCGCCTGCAAGCCCGGCATGGTCGGCGACGGCATCCGCCAGAAGATCACCGTCACCGGCGCGAGCGGCAGCGCCGCCCCGGCCGACCCGCGGCTGGCCGGCGCCGTCGACGCCTACCGGAAGTACGCGCAGGAGCAGGCGGACGCCACCATCCCGGCCGTCGAGGCCTTCGCGGGCGCGATCAAGGCCGGCGACCTGGAGAAGGCCAAGTCGCTGTACGCGCCCTCGCGCACCGGCTGGGAGCGCACCGAGCCGGTCGCCGAGAGCTTCGGCGACGTCGACCCGAAGACCGACACCCGCGAGGACAAGGTCGAGCAGGGCCAGAAGTGGACCGGCTGGCACCGGCTGGAGAAGGCGCTCTGGGCCGACGCGAAGATCGGCGACGAGGAGAAGACCCTCGCCGACCAGCTGGTCGCCGACCTGAAGGACTGGCAGAAGAAGATCCCCTCCGCCGAGATCACCGCCACCAGCATGGCCAACGGCGCCAAGGAACTGCTGGACGAGGTCGCCACCAACAAGATCACCGGCGAGGAGGACCGCTACAGCCACACCGACCTGGCCGACTTCCAGGCCAACGTCGAGGGCGCGCAGAAGGCCTACGAGCTGCTGAAGCCGGTCGCCGCCGAGAAGGACCCGGAGCTGTCCAAGACCCTGGACTCCGAGTTCACCGCCATCAACGCCCTGCTCGCCAAGTACAAGCAGGCGGACGGCAGCTTCACGTCCTACGACAAGGTCACCGAGGCCGAGCGCAAGGCCTTCTCCGACGCGGTCAACTCGCTGGGCGAGCCGCTGTCGAAGCTGGCCGCCGCCGTGGTCGTGAAGTAGCCGACCAACGGCAGCGGTTCACCCGCACCGGGGCCGCTCGGCCCCGGTGAACCAGCACCGAGCAGTTCAGCACAGCAGTCCAGCACAGCAGTTCAGCGAGAACGAGAAGGGCCCGGCCGCCGATGGACGCCGAGAACCAGCAGCAGAACGAGACGCCGGCCGGCACCGACGCCACCGCCACCGCAACCGCCACGACCGCACCCCGCAGCGCCGTCAGCCGTCGCGCCTTGATCGGCTGGGCCGGTGCGGGCGTCGCGCTCGGCGCCGCCGCGGTCGGCTCGGTGGCCGCCGCCACCCGGCAGGACGACGACCCGGCCCCCGCCTCGGCCGCGCAGCCCGCCGCCGAGGTGCCGTTCTACGGCGAGCACCAGGCCGGCATCGCCACGCCCGTCCAGGACCGCCTGCACTTCGCCGCCTTCGACGTCTCCGAGCGCGCCACCCGGGACTCCCTGGTCAAGATGCTCAAGGAGTGGACGAAGGCCGCCGCCGCGATGACCGGCGGCCGCGAGGTCGGCACCGGCGCCGCCACCGGCCTGCCCGAGGCGCCGCCGGACGACACCGGCGAGGCGCTCGGCCTGCCCGCCTCCCGGCTCACCCTCACCATCGGCTTCGGGCCCACCCTGTTCGAGAAGGACGGCGTCGACCGCTACGGCCTCAAGGCCAAGCGGCCCGAGGCGCTGATCGACCTGCCGGGCTTCAAGGGCGACAAGCTCGACCCGCTGCGCAGCGGCGGCGACATCTGCGTCCAGGCCTGCGCCGACGACCCGCAGGTCGCCGTGCACGCGATCCGCAACCTGGCCCGGATCGGCATGGGCACCGTCAGCATCCGCTGGTCGCAGCTCGGCTTCGGCAAGACCTCCTCCACCACCCCGGACGCGCAGACCCCGCGCAACCTGCTCGGCTTCAAGGACGGCACCCACAACATCGCGGGCACCGACACCGACAAGCTGGCCGAGCACGTCTGGGCCGCCCCCGGCGACGGCGCCGACTGGATGACCGGCGGCTCCTACCTCGTCGCCCGGCGCATCCGGATGCACATCGAGACCTGGGACCGCACGTCGCTCAAGGAGCAGGAGGACGTCTTCGGCCGCACCAAGGGCGAGGGCGCCCCGTACGGCAAGGCCAAGGAGCACGACGCGCCCGACCTGAAGGCGATGCCCGCCGACTCGCACGTCGCCCTCGCCCACCCGGACGCCAACGGCGGCCTGATGATCCTGCGCCGCGGCTTCTCCTTCACCGACGGCACGGACGGCCTCGGCCGCCTCGACGCCGGCCTGTTCTTCCTCGCCTACCAGCGCGACAGCCGCAAGGCCTTCGTGCCGCTGCAGCAGCGGCTCGCGGGCAGCGACAAGCTCAACGAGTACATCCAGCACGTCGGCTCCGCCCACTTCGCCTGCCCGGCGGGCGTGCGCAAGCCGGGGGAGTGGTGGGGCCAGGCCCTGTTCGGCTGACCCCCCGTCCCCTACGTACCTCAACCCCCTCCAGGAGCCCGCGTGTTCGGCAACTACCTGATCGGCCTGCGCGAAGGCCTCGAAGCCAGCCTGGTCGTCTGCATCCTGATCGCCTACCTGGTCAAGACCGGCCGCCGGGACAAGCTGCCGCCGGTGTGGACCGGCGTGCTGACGGCCGTGGTGCTGAGCATGGCCTTCGGGGCCGTGCTGCAGTTCGGCTCCTCGCAGCTCACCTTCGAGGCCCAGGAGGCGCTCGGCGGCTCGCTGTCGATCATCTCGGTCGGCCTGGTGACCTGGATGGTGTTCTGGATGCGCCGCACCGCGCGGCACCTGAAGACCGAGCTGCACGGCAAGCTGGACGCGGCGATCGCGATGGGCACGACGGCGCTGGTGGTCACCGCCTTCCTGGCGGTCGGCCGCGAGGGCCTGGAGACGGCGCTGTTCATCTGGACGGCCGTGCAGGCGACGGAGGACGGCTGGAACCCGCTGGTCGGCGCCGCGCTCGGCCTGCTCACCTCGGTGGTGCTCGGCTGGCTGTTCTACCGCGGCGCGCTGAAGATCAACCTGGCGAAGTTCTTCACCTGGACCGGCGCGATGCTGGTCGTCGTGGCCGCCGGCGTGCTCGCCTACGGCGTGCACGACCTGCAGGAGGCCGGCTGGCTGCCGGGCCTGCACGAGCTCGCCTTCGACATCTCCAGCACCATCCCCAAGGACAGCTGGTACGGCACCCTGCTGAAGGGCGTGTTCAACTTCCAGCCGGACCCGACCGTGCTGCAGCTGGTGGTCTGGCTGCTCTACCTGGTGCCGACGCTGGCCGTCTTCTTCAACGTCCTCGGCGGCGGCAAGGCGAAGCCGGCCAAGACCCCGGCAGTCAAGTCCGCCGCCTGACACGGCACTTCACCACCGCGCCCCGCCCGGCACCCGCCGGGCGGGGCGCGGTCGTGTCCGATCGACGTCATCCCGGTGGGTGACGCCGGTACCTCGCCGGGAGTACGAACGGCGTCGGAACGTTTACCTCCGCGGGCCGACTCGATCCGGCGCCGCGGAATCTAGCGTCTGTCCCATGAAACGCAATCGCCGTATCAGCGCTGTCGCGGCCCTGACGCTCGCCGCCCTCGTCACCGGAACCGGCGCCGGGTTCGCCGCCACGACCACACCGCCGACCACGCAGTCGGCCTCGGCCGCGGCCACCGCGCCCACGCGGTCCTTCCAGGGCACGCTCCCCGCGCCGACCGGCCCCTACGCCGCCGGCGAGGACGTCATCCACCTCACCGACGCGAACCGCCCCGACCCGTGGGTGCCGTCGTCCGGCCCCCGCCGACTGACCGTCACGATGTTCTACCCGGCCGTCCCCGGGACCGGGACCCCGGCCCCGTACATGACCCTCGCCGAGGCAGCCGGACACATCGAGCGAGCGAAGGTACCGGCGAGCACCGGCATCACTCCGCGGAACCTTGCCGGCGTCACCACGCACGCCTTCGACGGCGCGCGGCCGCAGCGCGGCAAGCATCCGCTGGTGGTCCTCTCACCCGGGTTCGGGGACCCGCGCGTGGTGCTCACCTCGCTCGCGACCGAGCTGGCCAGTCACGGCTACGTCGTCGCGCTCGTCGGCCCGACCTACGAGGACAGCGGCGAAACGCTGGACAACGGCCGGACGCCGTCGTGCGCGATCTGCGACGACCCGAAGTTCGACATGGACAGGGTCACCGCCAGCCGCGCGCTGGACGTGTCCTTCGTGATCGACCGGTTGACGCACGGCACCACCGCGTGGCCCCTGGCCCACCTCATCGACAAGCACGAGATCGGCATGGCCGGACACTCCATCGGCGGAGCGTCGGCCGCCACCACGATGATCGCCGACCCGCGCGTACGGGCCGGAGTGAACATGGACGGCACGTTCCACCCGGCCCCGGCGCCCGGCCGGATCAACCGGCCGTTCCTCATGCTGGGCGCGGCCGAGAACAGCTCGCCCGGCAGTCACGACACCTCGTGGGGGAAGGCCTGGGCCGCCCTCGGCGGCTACAAGAGGTGGCTGACGGTCACCGGCGCCAACCACCCCAGCTTCACCGACGTGGACCTGCTCGAGGAGCAGGCCGGGTTCCCGACGCCGCCGCTCTCCCCGGCCCGCGGCGTGGTGATCACCCGCGAGTACGTGACGGCGTTCTTCGACCAGACGCTGAAGGGGATCCACAGCCCGCTGCTGGACGGCCCCTCGCCGGACCATCCGGAAGTGGTCTTCCAGCCCTAGTCGTGGTGTTCGGGGCGGCTGCCCCGGACGGTTCCGGGGACGCGGGAGCCCCGTACGGTCAGGACCGTACGGGGCTCCCTCGCGGCGTCGCGGGTGCTACTCGCTCTTGATGCTCTCCAGGATGTCGAGCCTGGAGGCCCGGCGGGCCGGCCAGAGCGCGGCCAGCAGGCCGATCGCGGCCGCCGCGAGCAGGAAGCCGAGGGTCTGCACCGGCGGCACCACGGTGGTGAGGCCCTTGAAGGAGTCGCGGAGCGTCCGCAGGCCCGCCCAGGCGACCAGGATGCCGAGGCCGACCCCGACCAGACCGCCGAACAGCGCGATCAGCAGCGACTCCAGCCGGACCATCCGGCGGATGCCGAGCCGGTCCAGGCCGATCGCCCGCAGCATGCCGATCTCCCGGCGGCGCTCGAACACCGACATGGCCATGGTGTTCACCACGCCGAGCACCGCGATGACCACGGACATGCCGAGCAGCCCGTACATCATGTTCAGGAGCCCGGTGACCATCGAGCGGCTCTCCGCCTTGACGTCCGCGTCGCCCTTGACGGAGATCAGCGGGTTGCCGCCGGTCGCGTCGCGCAGGGCCTGCTTGAGCTCCGCGGTCGCGCCGCCGCTGCCCTTGACGAGGACCTTGTCCACCCCGCTGCCGGGCGTGGCGTGCGGGCCGGCCAGGGCGTCCGGGACGAGGACGTTGCCCAGCGCGCTGTTCTCGGCGAGGATGCCGCCGACGGTGAGCGAGCCCCTGGTGCCGTCCGGGTAGGTGACGGCGAGCGTCTGGCCGAGCCGGTAGCCGTCGTGCTCGACGGCGTACGGGCCGACCAGCAGCTTGCCCTGCTGGAGCGCGTCGGCCGCGCCCTCCTTGACGGTGAGCTTGTACACCCGGTCGATGGTCGCGCCGTCGACCGAGGTCAGCCACTCGTTGTCCTGGCCACCGCCGGCCGTCTTGACCGGGACGCCGCGCACCACGCTGGTCGCGGTGACGCCCGGGGCCTTGGCGATCGCGGGGGCGAGCTCGGCGGAGAGCATCGAGCCGTTGCTCATCGCGACCGTGTAGTCGGCCCTCAGGTCGCTCGCGTTCTCCTTGTCCAGCGCCTGGTTCACCGAGGCTCCGATCACCGTCAGCGAGGTGATCAGGGTGACGCCGATGGTCAGCGCCGAGGCCGTGGCGGCGGTGCGGCGCGGGTTGCGCACCGCGTTCTCCTTCGCCAGCTTGCCGGGCGTCCCGTACAGGGCGCGCAGCAGCGGGGCGATCAGGGCGATCAGCGGCCGGGACAGCAGCGGGGTGAGGACGAACACGCCGATCAGCAGTGCGCCCGCGCCCAGGCCGACCAGCTTGACCTCCTTGCCGCCCACACCGGCCGCCAGCGCGCCCGTGCCGGCCAGCGAGCACAGCAGGCCGATGGTGTTGCGGACCAGCAGGCTCTTCTGGGTGGCGGGCTGCTCGGCCGAGCTCATCGCCGCGACCGGGGCGATCCGGGAGGCCCGGCGGGCGGGCAGCCAGGCGGCCAGCACCGTCACCAGCACGCCGACCGCGATCGCGGTGCCGACGGTGGCCGGGGCGACGATCAGCGGGCCGTCCGGCAGGTTGGCCTCCATCGGGCCGTTGAGCACCGCCTTCAGCCCGATGGCGATCCCGATGCCGGCCAGCAGGCCGGCGACCGACGCCGTCAGGCCGACCAGCAGCGCCTCGACCAGCACCGAGCGGGTGATCTGGCGGCGGGTGGCGCCGACCGCCCGCAGCAGGGCCAGCTCCCTGGTGCGCTGGGCGACCAGCATCGAGAAGGTGTTGGCGATGATGAAGATCCCGACGAACAGCGCGATGCCCGCGAAGCCCAGCAGGAAGGTGGTGAGGAACTTGGTGCCCTGCTCGATCATCCGCTCCTGCTCGGCGGCGAGCTCGCGGCCGGTCCTGGCCTCGATGCTGTCGCCCTGCGGGACGGCCTGCCGGACGGCGGCGAGCAGTGCGGCGTCGTCGGTGCCCGGCTTCGCCTTGACGTCCAGCTCGGCGAACCGGCCCGGGCTCAGGTAGAGCCGCTGGGCGGTGGCGGTGTCGAAGGCGGCCAGCGAGCCGCCGGCCTGCACGCGCGGGTCGTTGGTGTGCAGGGTGCCGGTGAGCCGGAGCTCCATCACCGGGCCGTTGACGGCCACCCGCACGGTGTCGCCGACCTTGAAGCCGCCCTTGTCGGCGGTCCGGGTGTCCAGCGCGATCTCGCCGGCGTTCTTCGGGCCGCGGCCCTCGACCAGCGGGTAGCGCGGGTCGGTGCCGTCCGCGCCCGGCACGTAGTTGGTGCCGGTGGTGGAGAAGCCGTTGCCGATCAGCGCGCCCTTGCGGTCGGCGATGCCGGCGAAGCCGCTGACCACGCCGCGCGCCTCGGCGGCGCCGGGCAGCGCGGCGACCTTCGTCCGGGTCTCCTCGGTGAGGTGCGGGCCGTCGTCGGCCCGGGCGCCGTGGTCGTAGCCGGGGCCGACCGCCCCGTTGTCGCTGACCGTGACGGCGATGTCGGTGTAGCTCTTGGAGTTCTGGGTCCTGAGGGCGTTGCCGAAGGTGTCGGAGAAGACGAGCGTGCCGGCCACGAAGGCGGTGCCGAGCATGACGGCGAGCGTCGTCATCAGCAGTCGGCCCTTGTGGGCCAGGACGTTGCGCAGTGCGGTGCGGAACATGGGGGAGTGTCAGTCCTGGGGGGTAGTTCGGGAAGCTGCGGGCTGGCTTTCGAACGGGCTCAGCTGGTGCGGCCCTTGGCGTCGAAGCGGCGCATGCGGTCCAGGACGGTGTCGGCGGTGGGGTTGAGGAGTTCGTCGACGATGCGGCCGTCGGCGAGGAAGACGACGCGGTCGGCGTAGGAGGCGGCGACGGGGTCGTGGGTGACCATGACGACGGTCTGGCCGAGTTCGCGCACGGAGTTGCGCAGGAAGGAGAGGATCTCGGCGCCGGAGCGGGAGTCGAGGTTGCCGGTGGGTTCGTCGGCGAAGATGATGTCGGGCTTTCCGGCGAGGGCGCGGGCGCAGGCGACGCGCTGCTGCTGGCCGCCGGAGAGCTGGGAGGGGCGGTGGCCGAGGCGGCCGGAGAGGCCGACGGTGTCGACGACGCGGTCGAGCCAGGCCTGGTCGGCCTTGCGGCCGGCGATGTCCATCGGGAGGGTGATGTTCTCGAGGGCGGTGAGGGTGGGCAGCAGGTTGAAGGCCTGGAAGATGAAGCCGATGTGGTCGCGGCGCAGGCGGGTGAGCTGCTTGTCCTTGAGGCCGACGAGTTCGGTGTCGCCGATGGTGGTGGAGCCGGAGGAGACGGTGTCGAGGCCGGCCATGCAGTGCATGAGGGTGGACTTGCCGGAGCCGGAGGGGCCCATGATGGCCGTGAACTCGCCCTCGGGGAAGGCGACGCTGACGTCGTCCAGGGCGACGACCCTGGTCTCGCCCTCCCCGTAGACCTTGTTCAGGCCGGTGGCGCGGGCAGCCGCCCGGCCGGTGCGGACGGCGGTCGCGGTCGACGTCACGAGAGATCCTCCGAGGGTGGGAAGGGATGGAACGGATGTGCTGATTCCGTTCCATCCTCCCAAGCCGTTCGAGTCCGATCCGTATGCCGCGGGGAGGGTCGGCCCCCGCCGACCCGGCGGCGCGGCGGGGGCGGGCTCCTCCTCAGGTATGACCCGGCGCCCTGAGGACCAAGGTCCCCACCGCTGCGCGGACGGCCCCTCAGCCGCTACTCCACGGCCACGCCGAAGGCCGTCGCCAGGCCGGCCAGGCCGTTCGTCACCGCGCGGCCGGACGGCGCGAACTGCCAGCCGCCGTCCGCCCGTTGGAAGGCGCCGAGGAGCATCGCCGAGTCCGGGACGCCGCCGTTGGCGCCCGGCCACCGGGCCGGCCCGCCCGCCCCGGGCCCGTACGAGGCGGTGACGGCGAGCCCGTACACGTGGCCCAGCGGCAGCGCCGGCGGCTCCTCCTCCTCGGTGGAGACCGCGACCACCACCTCCTCGACGGCGGCCGGCAGCCGGTGCAGGTCCAGGGTCAGCCGGGCCGCCCGGGTCGGCTCGCCCGGCACCGAGCGGGTCGGGTGCAGCCGCACGGCGCCGTCCGGGTCCTGCGGGTTGTTGAAGAAGACGAAGTGCTCGTCGCTGAGCACCCGGCCGCGCGCGCACAGGAAGGCCGTGACGTCCAGGTCCACCGGATCCCCGCCGGCCGTACGGCTCTGCCAGCTCACCGTCAGGCTGCTCCGCGCCCCGGCCGGCTCCTCGCGGGGCCCGGCGGCGGCCGGGGCCGGGGCGCTCCCGCCGCCGAGGCGGCCGCGCAGCCCCTGCTCCGCCAGCAGCTCCACCAGCTCCGGGCCGCTCACCAGGGTCAGCGGCTTGCCCTCGATGTAGCTGTACGAGCCCCTGCCGAAGCCCGCGGTGGTGACCAGGATGCCCTTGATGGCGCCGTGGTGGCGGACGGTGGACTCCAGGTCGCGCACGGCGGTCGGCGGCACGGTCTTCTTGTAGCGCTTGGCCTGGATGACGATCTTGCCGCCGGTCACCGGGTCCAGGTCCTCGGCGACCACGTCCACCCCGACGTCACCGCTGCGGGCCGTCGTCATCACGCGGAAGCCGCGCAGCCGGAACAACTCGGCGATCAGGTCCTCGAAGTCGAGCGGGTCCATCTCGAAGAGGTCCGGCTCGTCCTCGCCGCCCTGCCCGGCCGGCACCCCGCCGACCGTCTCCGGCAGCCGGTCCGGCCGCACCTCGTCCAGCCGCTCCGGGCGCGCGGACAGCTTCCCGCCCAGGCCCAGGAAGCACTCCACCGGCGCCACCCGGTCCAGCGCCAGCGCGGCGAAGCCGGCCGGGGACGCGGTCAGCGTGGACAGGAAGCGCTCGGCCTCCCGGCCGGTCGCCGGATCGATGCCGAGCACGAAGCCGTTCAGCACCACCGAGTCCAGCATCCCGTCCCGGTCCGCCCGGAACAGCTCCGCCGCCACCCGCAGCGCCGACTGCGCCAGCACCTCCCGGTACAGCGCCTTGCGCTCGGTCGCCGGGCGGGCCACCTCGGCCTCGCGGTCGTCCGACTTCACGTACCGGACCCGCGCCGCGGCCGGGACCACGTCCGGGCCCGGCAGCTCCCAGTTCACCACCAACTGGCGGCTCGACGCCTCCCAGGCCGCCACCAGCCGGTGCGGAAAGCCCTCCGGCCAGGCCGCCGAGGCGTACAACCCGGCCGTGAAGTACTCCTGCACCGCCTCCGGATCGCCCGCCCGCAGCCGGCGCAGCAACTCCTGGGTGCCGGCCCCGCGTTCCTCCTCCTGGCGGCGGAAGCGCTCCGCCCAGTCCAGGTACTCCCGGTGGTACGCGGCCAACCGCTGCTGCCGCTCCGCCTCCTGGGCCTGCGCCGCGTACCAGTCCCGCTCGAACCGGGCCCGCGCCTGCGCCACGTACTGCTCGTACTGGCGCCGCACCCCCGCGTTGCGCGCCTGGGCGGCGTCCGGCGCCGGCACGTGGTACGCCGCCGCGTGCTGGTCCGGCATCGCCACCGGCACGCCCAGCGGCCCCGGATCGAACGGCGGCACCTCGCGCCGCACCAGCAAGGCCTGCGGACCGAACGCCGGCGCCGCCAGACCCGCCGTCAGCAGACCGCGCAACTCCTCCACCCGGGCCGCCAGTTCGGCCGTCCGCCGGGCCGCCTCCGCCTCCCGGGACTGCTGGTAGGCGGCCTTCGCCTCCCGCTCGGTACGGGCCGCCGCCCGCTGCGCCTCCCGCTGCGCGCGCTCGTGCCGCCGCAGCTCCGCCTCCTCGGCGCGCCAGCGGGCCTCCTCCCGGCGCTGCTGCTGCCGCTGCGCCTCCGCCCAGACCGCCAGCACCCCGCTGTTCCGCCGCCCCGCCACCAGCCACCCCTTCGCCTCACGCGCCGTCCCGGCCGCACCACCCGCCTCCCGGCGTCGGCACCGACCGCGCCCGCCACAATAGAACGTGCGCGGCCCACCGGGCGAAGCGCGGGGAGGGGGCGGCCACGCGCGCGCCACCGCCCGGCCCGCCCCACCCCGCGCCCCGCGCCTCGCGCCCGGAGGGTGGACACCGGGCACGGGGTGGGCGAGGATCATCAACGAGTCGACTCAGGGGGAGAGTTCATGAGCATCAGCACCGGGCTCCGGCGCGCCGCCGTGGCGGTCGCCGCGGTCGGGATCACCGTCCTCACGGCCGGGGCCGCGCACGCCGACTGGCCGTCCGGGAACAGCCTGGCGTCGCCGGACCCGGGCAACACCTACGGCGCCTTCACGGCACCGGCCGGTGACCCGGTCACGCCGCAGGTCGGGTCGGCCGGGCGGCGGTAGGCCGGGCGGCGGTAGGCCGTCCGCCGTCACGGGCGGCGGCCGCGGAAGGTGCGGCGCAGGTCGTCGATCCAGGCCCGCGGGTTCTCCCAGGGGATGAAGTGGCCGCCGTGGTCGTGGGCGGTGAGGTTGACGTGGTGGTACCAGTCGGCCCGGTCGCCGGCGAGGAAGCTCCGGACGCGCTGGTCCGTGGTCACGCCCGGGGGGTTCTCGAAGCCGACGAAGGTGATCCCGGTGGGCGCCTCGACGACGGGCCGGCGGTCGTGCGAGGGCCGCCAGGGGTGGCGGTTGATGTTGCTGTAGTAGCGGATCGAGCTGCCGATGGCGTTGGTGGCCCAGTACAGGGTGGCGTGGGTGAGCAGGTCGTCCTTGGTGAACACGCTCTCCACGTCGCCGCCGTGGTCGCTCCACTTGGCCCAGCGGGCGAGCAGCCAGGCGAGCAGGCCGGCGGGCGAGTCGCTGAGCCCGGGGGCGAGGGTGGCGGGTTCGAGCATCTGGGCCGTGACGTGGACGGCGAAGCGCCGGTCGAGCTCGATCGTCCGCTCGCGGACGTCGGCCGGCGCGTCCGCGGGGATCGGGCGGCCCTGGGCGACGTCCCAGGCGCGGTCGCCGTTCAGGAAGTCGAGCCGCTGGCCGGAGCCGATGTGGATGCCGTACAGCGAGTCGGCGTACTTGTGGCCGAGCTGGCCGCAGACCAGCGCGCCGATGTCGCAGCCGCCGGCCGCGTAGCGCCGGTACCCGAGGACGTCGGTCATCAGGGTGTGCCAGAGGTCGGCGACCCGGACGAAGGTGAGGTCGGGTTCGCCGGTCAGCGGGCCGGGGAGGCCGAAGCCGGGCAGGGTGGGCACCAGGACGTCGAAGGCGTCGGCCGGGTCGCCGCCGTGCGCGCCGGGGTCGGCGAGCGGGTCGATCACCTTCGACCAGTGCCAGAACGTCCACGGCCAGCCGTGGCTGAGGATCAGCGGCACCGGGCGCGGGCCGACGCCGGCGCGGCGCAGGAAGTGCACGGGCACGCCGTCGACGGTCACCGTGTAGTGCTCGTAGGCGTTGATCGCGGCCTCGGCGCGGCGCCAGTCGAAGCCCTCGCGCCAGTACGCGAGCAGCTCGGTGAGGTAGCCGCGCGGGACGCCGTACGACCAGTCGTCGGGGTCGCCGAGCGGGGCGCGGGTGCGGGCGAGGCGGTCGCGCAGGTCGTCGAGGACGGCGTCGGGCAGGTGGACCGGGGTGGGGGAGAGCGGGAACGGGTCGGTGGCCAACTCGGGTTCCTTGCCTGGTCGGTGGAGCGACAGGGCGGCGGATCAACCGGCGACGGTCCGCCGCCGACAATCTACTGTCAGTGCCACGAGGTAGCCTCACTGGACCCGAAGGGAGGCAGGACCACGTGACGATCGCACCGCAGCGCTCCGACCGGCCCGCCGGCTGGATCTCCACCGGCCTGAGCTGGCAGGACGGCCGCGCCGTGCTCGGGGCCGTGTCCGGCACCCGGGTGCACGAACGCGCCGTGACGCCCGGCGCCGAGGTCGGCTGGCTGCTGGGCGGCCCGCGCCGCTGCACCGGCGCCTGGCTGGCGGGGGCGACGGAGCGCACGCCCTGCCCGCACCGGGCGGTGATCGACCCGGGCGCCGGCGCCACCCAGTGCCCGGCCTGCCAGAGCGTGGACCGCGGCCTCGCCCTCGCCCGGGACCAGATCCTCGACGACGGCCGCACCTACCTGCTCTACCTCGCCTGGTTCGGCGAGGGCCTGCTCAAGGTCGGCCTGACCGCCGAGCAGCGCGGTGACAGCCGGCTGCTCGAACAGGGCGCGCTGGCCTACGCGTTCACCGCGCGCGGCGCCCTGCCCGCGGTGCGCCGCGCCGAACTCACCGTGGCCGCCTCGGGGATGGCCCGCGAGCGCTTCAAGTCCCGGATCAAGACCGACCACTGGTGGGCGCACGGCGACGCGGCACACCGCCGGGCCGTCCTCACCGAGGCCCGCGGGCGTGCGCACCGCCTCCTCGACGGCCACGCCGTCGAACGGCTCGCGGACCGCCCGGTGGTGGACCACGTGGACCGCTTCGGCCTGGCCGGCGGCGCCCCCGAGGCGTACCAGGAGGTGGCCGGCCTGGCGGACGGCGCGGTCCTGGCGGGGGCACTGCGCCCGCCGGTCGGCCGGCACCTCTTCCTCGACCAGCCGGACGGCTCCGGCCCGCTGCTGCTGGACACCCGGCGCCTCACCGGCTGGACGCTGACGCCCGTCACCGGCCGCCGCAGCGCCGGCCTCACCCTGGAGGAGCGGGTCCGCCCGCCGGAGCCGGACACCCAGGAGGCGCTGTTCTAGACGGGTCTGCTCAGCTCAGCCCAGCTTGCCGCGCACCCCGCCCGGCCCCTTGCGGGCGCGGCGGGACAGCGGCGGCCGGGACGGCCGGACGTCGCCGCGCCCGGCCGGGGCCGGGTCGGCGGTGTCGGCGGCCCGGCGGGCGAGCGCGGCCCGGGCGGCGGCCAGCGCGACCCGGGCGAGCAGCGGGTCCTCCCGGAGCCCGGCCGCGTGCTTGGCGTGCTGGCAGGTGGCGCACCAGAGCGGGGAGGCGGGCCCGTCCGGGTAGGCCATGCCCTCCGGTGGCAGGTAATGTCCACCGCACTCGACGCACTCGAAGACCAGCCTCATCCGACGATCACCGTCCCTGACCCGTGGCACCGACCGCAGGGCGACCAGAACTCGTGGATCCTGGGCGCCATGCTTCCTTCCTCGTCCAGTTCGACCGTTGCCTCGGTCTTCTGGGTCCCCCCGGACCCGCCGCAGCCGGAACAGGACTGAACCTCGGGCATATGCCGTCCCTCCCTAGCGGAGGACCACCGTAGCGCGATTCTCCGTGTCGCAGCACCGCTCTTGACGATCCGCCACCCGTACGGGGAGCGCGAACGGCCACCGCGCGCCCCACCCCCGCACGCTCCCCACGCGCTCCCCGCACGCGCCCTCGCACGCCCGCACGCCTGTACGCTCGCACGCCCGTACGGCGAAGGCCCCCCGCGATGAGCACCAGCGCGAGGGGCCTTCCGTACCGAGGGGGCGTCAGCCGAGCGACGCCCGCAGGAACTGCCGGTTCATCGCGGCGATGCTGGTGAGCGGGATGCCCTTGGGGCAGGCGGTGGCGCACTCGCCGGTGTTGGTGCAGCCGCCGAAGCCCTCGTCGTCCATCGCCGCGACCATGTTCCGCACGCGGGAGGAGCGCTCGGGCGCGCCCTGCGGCAGCACGTTGAGGTGGACGACCTTGGCCGAGGTGAACAGCATCGCGGAGCCGTTCGGGCAGGCCGCCACGCAGGCGCCGCAGCCGATGCACTCGGCGTGCTCGAAGGCGGTGTCGGCCGCCTCCTTGGGGACGGGCGTGGCGTGCGCGTCGGGGGCGCTGCCGGTGGGCGCGGTGATGTAGCCGCCCGAGCCGATGATCCGGTCGAAGGCGGTGCGGTCCACGACCAGGTCCTTGACCACCGGGAAGGCCGAGGCGCGCCACGGCTCGACGTCGATGGTGTCGCCGTCCTTGAAGTGCCGCATGTGCAGCTGGCAGGTGGTGGTGCGCTCGGGGCCGTGCGCCTGGCCGTTGATGACCATGCCGCAGGCGCCGCAGATGCCCTCGCGGCAGTCGTGGTCGAAGGCGACGGGCTGGTCGCCGCGGGTGATCAGCTCCTCGTTGAGGGTGTCGAGCATCTCCAGGAAGGACATGTCCGGGCTGATGCCGCTGACCTGGTAGGTGGTCATCGAGCCGGGGGCGTCCGGGCCCGCCTGGCGCCAGATGCGCAGGGTGAGGTTCATGCGTAGCTCCGCTGGGTGGGGTGGACGTACTCGAAGTCGAGGGCCTCGCGGTGGAGGACGGGCGCGGTGCCGGTGCCGGTGAACTCCCAGGCGGCGGCGTAGCTGAAGTCCTCGTCGCGGCGGGCGGCCTCGCCCTCGGGCGTCTGGCTCTCGGTGCGGAAGTGGCCGCCGCAGGACTCGGCCCGGTGCAGCGCGTCCAGGCACATGAGTTCGGCGAGCTCGAAGTAGTCGACGAGCCGGTTGGCCTTCTCCAGCGACTGGTTGAGCTCCTGGCCGGTGCCGGGCACCTTGATCCGGCGCCAGAACTCCTCGCGCAGCTCGGGGATCCGGGTGAGGGCCTGCTTGAGACCGGCCTCGTCGCGGGCCATGCCGCACTTGTCCCAGAGCAGTTCGCCGAGCTCGCGGTGGAAGGAGTCCGGGGTGCGGTCGCCGTTCACCGCGAGGATCCGCTCGAGGCGGTCGGTGACCTCGGACTCGGCCTCGGTGACCGAGGGGTGGTCGGCGGCCACGGCGGGCAGCGGGTTGCGGGCCAGGTAGTCGTTGAGGGTGGGCGGCAGCACGAAGTAGCCGTCCGCGAGGCCCTGCATGAGCGCGCTGGCGCCGAGCCGGTTGGCGCCGTGGTCGGAGAAGTTGGCCTCGCCGATGGCGAACAGGCCGGGGACGGTGGTCTGCAGGTCGTAGTCGACCCAGAGTCCGCCCATGGTGTAGTGGATCGCCGGGTAGATCCGCATCGGCACCTTGTACGGGTCCTCGGCGGTGATCCGCTCGTACATCTCGAACAGGTTGCCGTACTTGGCCTCGACGGCGTCCCGGCCGAGCCGGCGGATGGCGTCGGCGAAGTCCAGGTACACGCCCTGCCCGCCGGGGCCGACGCCGCGGCCCTCGTCGCAGACGTTCTTGGCGGCCCGGGAGGCGATGTCGCGCGGCACCAGGTTGCCGAAGGAGGGGTAGATCCGCTCCAGGTAGTAGTCCCGCTCGTCCTCGGGGATCGCCGCCGGCGGGCGGGTGTCGCCCTGGGCCTTGGGCACCCAGATCCGGCCGTCGTTGCGCAGCGACTCGCTCATCAGGGTGAGCTTGGACTGGTGGTCGCCGGAGCGCGGGATGCAGGTCGGGTGGATCTGGGTGAAGCACGGGTTGGCGAAGTAGGCGCCGCGCCGGTGGGCCCGCCAGGCCGCGGTGGCGTTGGAGTTCTTGGCGTTGGTGGAGAGGTAGAAGACGTTGCCGTAGCCGCCGCTGGCGAGCACGACGGCGTCCGCCGTGTAGGTGCGGATCTCGCCGGTGACGAGGTCGCGGGCGACGATGCCGCGGGCCCGGCCGTCCACCACGACGAGGTCCAGCATCTCGGTGCGGGCGTGCATCTCCACGTTCCCGGCGGCGATCTGCCGGGACAGCGCCTGGTAGGCGCCGAGCAGCAGCTGCTGGCCCGTCTGGCCGCGGGCGTAGAAGGTGCGGGAGACCTGGACGCCGCCGAAGGAGCGGGTGTCGAGCAGGCCGCCGTACTCGCGGGCGAAGGGCACGCCCTGGGCGACGCACTGGTCGATGATCTCCACCGACACCTGGGCGAGCCGGTGCACGTTGGACTCGCGGGCGCGGAAGTCGCCGCCCTTGACGGTGTCGTAGAACAGCCGGCGGATCGAGTCGCCGTCGTTGCGGTAGTTCTTGGCCGCGTTGATGCCGCCCTGGGCGGCGATCGAGTGGGCCCGGCGCGGGGAGTCCTGGAAGCAGAACTGGACGACGTGGTAGCCCTGTTCGGCGAGGGTGGCGCCGGCGGCGCCGCCGGCCAGGCCGGTGCCGACCACGATCACGGTGTGCTTGCGGCGGTTGGCGGGGTTGACCAGCTTGGCCTGGAACCGGCGCTCGTCCCACCGCTGTTCGATCGCCCCGGCCGGGGCCTTGTCGTCGGCGATCGGCTCGCCCACGGAGTACTCGGGGTAGGTGGTCACTTCACGACTCCGAACATCACGGCCAGGGGGACGGACACGAAGCCGACGCTGAGCAGCAGCGCCAGGCCGTTGGCGGCCAGCTTCAGGAAGAAGTTCAGCCGCGCGTTGTTGGCGCCGAGGGTCTGCGCGGCGCTCCAGAAGCCGTGCCGGATGTGCAGACCGAGGGCCAGCATCGCGAGGATGTAGAACACGCAGCTGTACCAGCGGTCGAACGAGGCGACGATGTTCTGGTACGGGTGCTCGTGCTCGGCGACCGGGTTCACGGTGCCGGTGGTGAGGTCGAGGATGTGCCAGATGACGAACAGGCCCAGGATCACCCCGCCCCAGCGCATCGTGCGGGTCGCGTAGGTGGCCCGCTGGCGCTGGTGCGCGTACTTGGTCGGCCGGGCCGCGATGTCGCGGCGGCTGAGCTGGTACGCGGAGACGCCGTGCGCGACGACGCAGACGGTCAGGCCGGCCCGGAAGATCCACAGCAGCCACTCGTAGCGCAGGAAGGGCATGCCGAGGGTGCGCAGCCAGTGGGCGTAGTGGTTGATCTCCTCGGGCCCGAAGAAGATCTGCAGGTTGCCCAGCATGTGGAAGACCAGGTACAGCAGCATGAGGAGTCCGCTGACGGCCATGACGGCCTTCTTGCCGACGGTCGACCGCCACAGGTTCAAGAGCAGGGACGGAGGGCGGCCCGTCCGCGTCACGGTTGTCATGGCGGCAACCGTAGGGACGCGTTCCAAGCCCTGTCCAAGACATGATCCGGCTCGTGACGATAGCCCCAGCCTATGGAAGGCCTTTACGCTGGGCTTATGCAGCTCCAGCAACTCCGCTACTTCCTGGCCGTGGCCGAAACCTGTCACTTCACCCGGGCCGCTGAGACAGTCCGGGTCGCCCAGCCCTCGCTCTCCCAGCAGGTCCGGGCACTGGAGCGCGAGCTGGGTGCCGAGCTGTTCCACCGCACCCGGGGCAACATCGCGCTGACCGACGCCGGGGCGGCGCTGCTGCCGCTGGCCCGGCGCATCGTGGCGGACACCGAGAGCGCCCGGCTCGCCGTCCAGGAGACGGTGCAGCTGCGCCGCGGCCGGGTGCGGCTCGGCGCGCCGCCGAGCCTGTGCACCAGCCTGGTGCCGGACGTGCTGCGGGTCTTCCGGGACCGCTACCCGGGCGTCGCGCTCGGGGTGCGCGAGGGCGGTTCGCGCGACCTCGTCGAGCTGCTGGCGGCGGGGGAGCTGGACCTCGCGCTGGTGATCACCCCGGCGGGCGGGGAGGGGCCGCCGGACCCGGCCGTCACCGAACTGCTGCACGAGGAGCTGGTGCTGGTCTCGGCCGGGCGCCCGGCCCGGCGCAAGGCGCGGGTGGCGGAGCTGGAGGGGCGGCCGCTGGTGATGTTCCGGGAGGGCTACGACGTCCGCGAGGCCACCCTGGCGGCCTGCCGGGAGGCCGGGTTCGAGCCCGAATTCGCCGTCGAGGGCGGGGAGATGGACGCGGTGCTCGGCTTCGTCCGGGCCGGGCTCGGGCCCGCCGTGGTGCCCGGCATGGTCGCCGCCCGCTCGGGGCTGGCGGTGACGCCCTTCGCCGCGCCGGGCCTGGGCCGCACCATCGCCGTCGCGCACGGGCCCGAACTGCGGCCGACCCGGGCCGCCGAGGCGCTGCGCGACACCCTGCTGGCGCACCTGCGCGACGCGGCCCGGGCGGGTGAACTCCCGCCCGGGACGCGGCTGTTGCTGTGACCAGGGCCTGTCTCCAGGAGGTCAGGCCGGGAGGACCGCCTCGATCGCGGTGAGCACCTCGGCCGCCTCCGGGTCGGTGGCCGGGCGGATCCGGGCGGTGACCGCGCCGTCCGGCGAGACGACGAACTTCTCGAAGTTCCAGGTGACGTCGCCGGCCTGGCCCTCGGCGTCGGCGTGCCGGGTCAGCACCTCGTACAGCGGGTGCCGCTGCTCGCCGTTGACGTCGATCTTCTCGAACAGCGGGAAGGTCACGCCGTAGGTGGTGGAGCAGAAGGTGGCGATCTCCTCGGCGCTGCCCGGCTCCTGCCCGGCGAACTGGTTGCACGGGAAGCCCAGTACGGTGAACCCGCGCCCGGCGTACCGCTCCTGGAGCCGCTCCAGGCCGGCGTACTGCGGGGTGAGGCCGCACTTGGAGGCGACGTTGACGATCAGCAGCGCCTTGCCCTTGTGGTCGGCGAGCGAGGCGGGCTCACCGGCGAGGGTGCGCAGCGGAATGTCGTACAGGCTCACGGTGGTGGTCCTTCCGGCGGGTCGTGGAGCGGGTCGGGTCGGGACGGGCGGGGCCCGGGGCCGTGCCCGGCAACACGGTAGCGGCCCCGGACGGGTCAACCGCGCCGACGCCGCGGCTGTTCCGCGGGCGCGGGGGCGTACGCGAACGGCGTGCGGCACCCCCGCGCCCGGGGTGCTCAGCGAGCGAGCGGGCGCACGGCGGTGGGCGCGTGCTCCGGGAGGGTGGCCAGCTCCTCGAACTCGTTGACCTTGTCGATGTCGGCGGCCGCCATCGAGATGTTGGTGACCCGCTCCAGGATCGCCTCGACCACCACCGGGACGCGGAACTCGGCGGCCAGCTTCTTGGCCTCCTCGAAGGCGGGCAGCAGCTGGTCCGGCTCGGTGACGCGGATCGCCTTGCAGCCCAGGCCCTCGACCACCCGGACGTGGTCGACGCCGTAGACGCCCAGCTCCGGGGCGTTGATGTTCTCGAACTCCAGCTTGACCTGGAAGTCGATGTCGAAGGCGCGCTGCGCCTGCCGGATCAGGCCCAGGTAGGAGTTGTTCACCAGCACGTGGACGTACGGGATCCGGTGCTGGGCGCCGACCGCCAGCTCCTCGATCATGAACTGGAAGTCGTAGTCGCCGGAGAGCGCGACGACCTGCCCCTGCGGGTCGGCGCTGGCGACGCCGAGCGCGGCCGGGATGGTCCAGCCGAGCGGGCCGGCCTGGCCGCAGTTGATCCAGTGCCGCGGCTTGTAGACGTGCAGCAGCTGCGCGCCGGCGATCTGGGACAGGCCGATGGTGGTGACGTACCGGGTCTCCGGGCCGAAGGCGCGGTTCATCTCCTCGTAGACGCGCTGCGGCTTGAGCGGCACGTCGTCGAAGTGGGTGCGGCGCTGCAGCCGGGCCTTGCGCTCCTGGGCGGAGGCGGCCCAGGCGGTGCGGTCCTTGAGGGCGCCGGCCTCCTTCAGCTCCTGGGCGACCCGGACGAAGAGCTCCAGCGCGGCCTTGGCGTCGGAGGCGATGCCGAGGGCGGGCGCGAAGATCCGCCCGATCTGGGTGGGCTCGACGTCGACGTGGACGAAGGTCCGGCCGGCGGTGTAGACGTCCAGGCCGCCGGTGTGCCGGTTGGCCCAGCGGTTGCCGATGCCGAGGACGAAGTCGGAGGCGAGGAAGGTCTCGTTGCCGTAGCGGTGCGAGGTCTGCAGGCCGACCATGCCCGCGTTGAGCTCGTGGTCGTCGGGGACGACGCCCCAGCCCATCAGGGTCGGCACGACGGGCACGCCGGTCAGCTCGGCGAACTCCAGCAGCAGCGCGGAGGCGTCGGCGTTGATGACGCCGCCGCCGGCGACGATCAGCGGGCGCTCGGACTCCTGGAGCAGCGCGATCGCCTTCTCGATCTGCACCCGGTTGGCGGTCGGCCGGTGGACCGGCAGCGGCTGGTAGGCCTCGGGGTCGAAGTCGATCTCGGTCAGCTGCACGTCGATCGGCAGGTCGATCAGGACGGGGCCGGGGCGGCCGGAGCGCATCAGGTGGAAGGCCTGCTGGAACACGCCGGGCACCTGCGCGGCCTCCAGCACGGTGGTCGCCTTCTTGGTGACCGGCGCGGCGATCGAGGCGATGTCGACGGCCTGGAAGTCCTCCTTGTGCAGCCGGGCGACGGGCGCCTGGCCGGTGATGCACAGGATCGGGATCGAGTCGGCGATGGCCGAGTACAGGCCGGTGATCATGTCGGTGCCGGCCGGGCCCGAGGTGCCGATGCAGACGCCGATGTTCCCGGCGGCGGCCCGGGTGTAGCCCTCGGCCATGTGCGAGGCGCCCTCGACGTGCCGGGCCAGCGTGTGCCGGATCCCGCCGGACGCCTTGAGCGCGGCGTAGAAGGGGTTGATGGCCGCGCCCGGCACGCCGAAGGCGGCCTCGACGCCTTCGAGCTTGAGGATCTCCACGGCCGCGCGGGCGGCTGTCATTCGGGGCATCGGGTCTCTCCTGCGTCGGCCCGCAGTGGGTCGGAGGGCTCATCTCCAGAATTCCACCATACGGAAGAACGGTTTCTGTATGTGGAAGGAACGTACGGCGGGCCGGGCGGGCCGTCAAGGGGACTTCAACAGAATGTGGAACCTCGGCCCGGTGCTCGGGGGCGGGCGCTCGGGATGGTCTCTTGACCTTCCGGTTCGTACGGGCGCTCGCCGTTCGCGCGCGTGTACCCGGGGAACCCGCCGCTCCGCCCTCGAAAGCGCGTCCGGTGTGGAGCGCGGGTGAAGGCCCGGTGCCGGAGGTCGGCCCACCCCGCGCGCCCGGGTACCGTCGGTGCCACGCCGGGCCCGTGACGTCCAACTGAGGCCGCGGCAGGGGGGTTTGAGGCCGTCCGGGAAGTGGGGGAGCTTCCGGGGGCGGCCCCGTCCAGGACCAGCGCGCCCGGTCCGCCGCACCCGAGCGAGGGACGCACCCCCTGACCGCACCGACCCGACACCCGCCGCCGCCCTCCGGTCCAGCCGGACGCGCGGGCGTACCGTTGTCGCCCGCCGCGGTCAACACCACTCTCCTCGGCCTGCAACGGCGTGCCCGCGGTCGCGGGTGCGCGGAAAGAAGCACCCCATGCGCTGTCCCCCTGCCCTGCCGGCGGTGACCGGGTGAACCCGTACCCCCGCCGTCGCAAGAGCCCGCCGGGCCACCCCCGCACGAGCACCCCGAAGGGCCGCCGCCGGCCCCCGCTCGCCGCGCTGCGTGCCGTCCCGTGGCGCCACGACCTGCCCGCCTCGCTGGTGGTGTTCCTGGTCGCCCTCCCGCTGTGCGTCGGCGTGGCCGTCGCCTCCGGCGTCCCGGCCGAACTCGGCCTGGTCACCGGCATCGTCGGCGGCCTGGTCGTCGGCCTGCTGCCCGGCAGCACCCTGCAGGTCAGCGGCCCCGCCGCCGGACTGACCGTGCTGGTCGCCGACGCCGTCCAGCGCTTCGGCGCCGGCGCCCTCGGCCTGCTGGTGCTCGGCACCGGCCTGCTCCAACTGGCCATGGGGGCCTTACGCCTCGGCCGCTGGTTCCGCGCCATCTCCACCTCGGTGGTGCACGGCATGCTGGCCGGCATCGGCCTGACCCTGCTGACCGGCCAGCTCTACGCGCTCGCCGACCGCCGTGCCCCCGCCACCGGCCCGGACAAGCTCGCCCGGCTGCCCGCCCTGCTCGGCGACACCCTCACCGGCGCCGCCCACCCGAGCGCCGTCCTGCTGGGCGTCGGGACCCTGGCGGTGCTGATCGGCTGGAAGCACCTGCCGCAGCGCCTCGCCACGGCCGTCCCCGCGCCGCTGGCCGCGGTCGGACTGGCCGCCGCCGTCACCGCCGCCGCCGACCTGCCGGTGGCCCGGGTCCGGGTCGCCGGACTGCTCGATGTCGTCCACCTGCCCGAACGGGACTCGCTCGGCGCCCTGGCCGGCACCGCCGGGCTCGGCACCGTCGTCGCCTTCACCCTGATCGCCTCCGCCGAGACGCTGTTCAGCGCCGCCGCCGTCGACCGGATGCACCACGGCCCGCGCACCGACTACGACCGCGAACTGACGGCCCAGGGGCTCGGCAACACCGTCTGCGGGCTGCTCGGCGCGCTGCCGATGACCGCGGTGATCGTGCGCAGCGCCGCCAACGTCCAGGCCGGCGCCCGCAGCAGGGCCTCCCGCTTCCTGCACGGCCTGTGGCTGCTGCTGTTCACCGCGCTGCTGCCCGGCGCGCTCGGGCTCGTCCCGCTCTGCGCGCTGGCCGCCGTACTCGTGCACGCCGGCGCCAAGCTCGTCCCGGTGCGCCGGATCGTCGCGCTGTGCCGGGAGCACCGCAGCGAGGCGGCGGTGCTGGTGGTGACGGCCGTGGCGATCATCGCCACCGACCTGTTCGAGGGGGTGCTGATCGGCATCGGCCTGGCGGTGGTCACCTCCGCCTGGCAGACCTCCACCCTGCAGATCGCCGTCGAGGAGGTGGTGCTGACGACCGGGCAGCCGCTGCACCGCGTCCGGCTCAGCGGCAACGCCACCTTCCTGCGGCTGCCCCGACTGCTCGACACCCTGGAGCGGCTGCCCGCCGACCGGCCGGTCGAGCTCGACTGGTCCGGCCTGCGCCACCTCGACCACGCCTGCACGGTGGCGCTCACCTCCTGGGCGGCCCAGCACCGGGCCCGCTCCACCGCCCCGCTGGCCGTCGAACCGCCGCTGCCGACGATCGCCTGAGCCGGCCCGCCCGTCACCGACGGCATGGCCCGCGACTGAGGTGCGGACTCCCCTGCGGAGGGGCGGACGCGGCCGGTCGAGCACCGGCCGAGCGTCAGGACCTCAGCAGTCCGCCCACCCACCAGTCGTGCGGCCTGCCGTCGTTGGCGATGCTGCGATTGCGCAGCGTCCCCTCGACGGTGAAGCCGAGTCTCTCGGCGACGGCACGCGAGCCGGTGTTCCCGGCCATGGCCCACCACTCGATGCGATGCACGTCGAGGGTGGCCCAGCCCCAGTCGCACAGGGCCCGGGCGGCCTCCACCGAGTACCCGCGTCCGCGCTGCTCCTTGACCGCCCAGTAGCCGAGCTCCCAGACTCCACGGCTGATCAGGGTCAGGCAGTACGAGCCGACCAGGGCGCCGGTGTCCTTGCGGAACGCGCCGAAGGTGTAGTCCCGGTCCTCGGCCCACTGGGCGGGCAGCTTCTCGCCGACGAGCTGCTCCGCGTCCGCACGCCGGTACGGCACCGGCACCGGGGTGTAGAGCTGGATGTCCTCGTCCTGGCACGCTTCGTACACCGCGTCCACGTCCGCAGGTGCGAAGGGCCGCAGCACCAGGCGGTCGGTCTCGAACGTCACCGGATCCATGCCGGCAGTATGACCACCACCCATGTGCGGCGACCAGTGAATATCCGGACCGGGCGCCGGGATCGGGCGCCGGCCGGGCACCGTGCTCCGGGCCGGTCGACGGTCGTCACGACCCGGCTGGCCCGAGCCGGAGCCGCACCCGCCGTCGACGGCGGACCGCGCCGTAGCCTGGTCGCGGCCGGGGTGACCCGGGCCGCGACCAGTGCCGTCGACACAAGGAGCAGAGCCGTGATCGCAGCATTCTCGGTGACCCCGCTGGGCATCGGCGAGGACGTGGGGGAGGCGGTGGCCGCCGCCGTCCGGGTGGTCCGGGCGAGCGGGCTGCCGAACCGCACGGACGCCATGTTCACCAGCATCGAGGGCGAGTGGGACGAGGTGATGCCGGTGATCCGGGCGGCGATCGAGGCGGTGAAGGCGTACAGCGGCCGGGTGAGCACGGTCATCAAGATCGACGACCGGGCGGGGGTGACCGACGGCCTGACCGCGAAGGTGGCCACCGTCGAGCGGCACCTCGCGGAGGGTTGAGCACCGGGCTGAGTGACCGATCGATCTTGACCGATCGGTCTCGAAAGGCTTAGCGTTCCCTCATGGCGCGAACGAAGGAATTCGACCCGGACGCGGCGCTGCAGGCGGCACTCGAGCTGTTCTGGCGCCGCGGCTACGAGGCCACCTCGATGGCCGACCTGGTCGAGGAGCTCGGGATCGCCCGCGCGAGCATCTACGCCACCTTCGGCAGCAAGCACGAGCTCTACCTGCGCGCGTTGGAGCGGTACGCCGAGCAGACCGACCCGGTGCTGCTGGCCGAACTGTCCCAGCCCGGGCCGGTGCTGCCGGCGGTGCGGGCGATGGTGCGCCGGTACGCGACGTCCTCCACCGAGGACGGGCGGGAGCGCGGCTGCTTCGTCACCAACACGGCCGTCGAGCTCGCCCCGCACGACCCCTCGGCGGCCCGCCGGGTGGACGCCAGCCTCGGCCACCTGGAGACGGCGCTGACCGCCGCGCTGGTGCGGGCCGGGGCGCAGGGGGAGCTGCCCGCCGGGCGGGAACCCCGGGCGCTGGCCCGGATGCTGATGGTGCTGATGCAGGGCATGCGGGTGATGGGGAAGACCGCGGACGGCGCCGCGCGGGTGCGGGACGCGGCCGAGCAGGCGCTGGTGCTGCTCGACTGATCCGTGCGGGGGGCCGGGTACGTTCGCGGTTTTCTGCTGTCCCGATACTGGATCGAACGGTCGTTTAAATGAGAGGGGGGTTCCATGGGCACAACCACGAGCGCGACTGCGACTACGACTGCGACTGCGACCACGCCCGGCCGGCCGGGCTTCGCGCTGCTGGGCGGCGTGCAGGCCGCGCTGATCTTCACCATCATGATCCTCTCCGTGCCGCTGCCCCTGGTGGCCCGGGAGTTCGGGCTCGGCCCGTCCGGCGTGCTGCTGCTGAACGCCGCCTACGGGCTCTCCTTCAGCGCGCTGCTGCTGCTCGGCGGCCGGCTCACCGACCGGTACGGCGGGCGCCGGACGCTGCGCGCCGGCCTGGCCCTGCTCGCCGCCGCCTCGATCGCCTGCGCCCTCGCGCCCGGCTTCGCCGTCCTGCTGGCGGGCCGCTTCGCCGAGGGTGTCGGCGCGGCCCTGACCGCCCCGGCGGCCGTCGCGGTGGTCCGCGAGCTGCGTTCCGAACCCGCCGCCTACCGGCGGGCGATGGCCACCTGGGGCGGCCTCTCGGTGCTCGGCGCGACGGCCGGCAGCCTGGCCTCCGGCGCGGTCGCCGCCGTCGCCTCCTGGCGCTGGCTGTTCGCCGTGCCCGTCCTGGTCGCGCTCACCGGGCTGCTGCGCTCCGGCGTGCTGCCGCCCGCCGCACCCGCCGGCCGCCGCCCCGCCCTGGACCTGCGCGGCGCCGCGCTCGCCACCGCCGGTGTCTGCGCGGCCAGTTACGGCCTGGTCGGCTCCACCGAGCACGGCTGGCGCACCCCCGCGACGCTCGCCCCGCTGGCCGCCGGGCTCGTCCTGCTGCTCGCCTTCGCCGCCGCCGAACGGCACACCCCCGACCCGCTGCTGCCGCCCGGCTTCCTCGCCGACCGGCGCCGCGCCACCGCGCTCGCCGCCGTCATGGCGACCGCCGCCGGCACCGGGCTCACCTTCGTGCTGCTCGCGCTCTACCTCCAGCAGGTGCGCGGCTGGGGCCTGCTGGCCACCTCCGGCGCCTTCCTGCCGTACGCGGCCGTCCTGCTGCTCGCCGGCCGTCTCGCCGGGCCGCTGACCGCGCGGTACGGCCCGGCCGCGGTGACCGCCGGCGGCCTCGCCCTCGCGGCGGCCGGACTCGGCCTGCTGGCCCGGCTCACCCCCGGCAGCGGGTACGCCGCCGACCTGCTGCCCGGACTGCTCCTGCTGCCCGCCGGAGCCGCGGCCGCCTTCGCCGGCGCGGCCGTCCTCGCCACCGGCGGCGTGCCGCCCGAGCGGACCGGCCTCGCCGCGGGCGTCCTCAACACCGCCATGGAGCTCGGGCCCACCGCGGGCCTGGCAGCCCTGATGGCGCTCGCCGCGACCCGCCCGACCGTCGTCGGCGGCTACGCCGCGGCCTTCGCGGCGGCCGCCGCCGGGCTGGCGCTCACCGCCCTCGCGGTCGCCGCCCTGCCCCGAACCACCACGACCACCACGACCACCACCACTACGACCACGACCACCAGCACGACACCTGAACGCATCGACCGCATCAAGGAGTTCACCTCATGACCACGCGTTTCGCCGACAGCTCCGTCCTGGTCACCGGCGGCGGCAGCGGCATCGGCCGGGCCATCGCCCTGGCCTTCGCCGCCGAGGGCGCCCGGGTCGCCGTGGCCGGCCGCAGCGCCGGGCCGCTCGCCGAGACCGTCGAGCTGATCGAGCGGGCCGGCGGCAAGGCCGTCGCGCTGACCGGCGACGTGACGGACAGCCGGGACGCCGCCCGCCTCGTCCGCGAGACCGTCGAGCAGTTCGGCGCCCTGGACGTCGCCGTCAACAACGCCGGGGTGTTCGCCGCCCCCGGCCCGATCGCCGACATCGACGAGGCCGAGTGGCAGCGGCTGTTCGACACCAACGTGACCGGCACCCTGTTCGCGATGAAGCACCAGATCGGCCACATGCGGGCCAACGGCGGCGGCGCGATCGTCAACGTCTCGTCCAACCTCGGCGTCCACCGGCGGATGGAGGGCGCCGGCGCGTACGTCACCAGCAAGGCCGCCGTCACCGCGCTGACCCGCTCCGCCGCGCGCGACCACATCGCCGACGGCGTGCGGATCAACCTGGTCAGCCCCGGCCCGGTGGCCACCGACATGTCCACCCGGGCGGGGGAGAGCGAGGCCGAGAAGGCCGAGCGGATGAAGGCCGAGGTCCCGGTCGGCCGGGCCGGAGCGGTGGCGGAGATCGCGGCCGCGGTGCTCTACCTCGCCTCGCCGGAGGCCGGCTACACGGTCGGTGCCGACCTGGTGCTGGACGGCGGCGTCACCGCCTGACCGCAGCCCGCCGCACCTCGAACACGGCTCAACACCCCCGCGTCACAGGGGTGTTGAGCCGTTCCGCGTTCCCCGGAGCGCCCCCGCGCCCGCCGCGCAGGCGCAGCCGTCGCGGCCGCGGCCCGTCCGCGCACGACCGGCCGAATCTGACGCGAACGCGTAATCCCGCTGACACCCGCTGCTCATCGTGGGGTTTCCGCGCCGTCGTTCGGGCAAGACACGGTTTCGGCCGGAACCGACATACGAAAGGCGGACGCGCAACCCATGCCGACCGCACCGCACGCCGCGGCCCCCCGGGGCCGCACCCCGTCACCACGTCAGCGAGAGCGGCGCTGGGGCGAACACGGGCTCGCCTGGGCCTTCCTGCTGCCCTCCCTGGTGGTCTTCGCCCTCTTCATCGGCTACCCGCTGGGCCGGACCCTCTACCTGAGCGCGCACGCCAACGACCTGTTCGGCGCGCCCTCGAAGTACGTGGGGCTGAAGCACTACACCGACCTGCTCAGCTCGGCCGACTTCGCCGACACCCTCCTCACCACGGCGCTGTTCACGCTGCTCACCGTGGTCCCCGGGGTGCTGGGCGCGCTCGTGCTGGTGCTGCTCCTGGAGAACCGGATCCGGGGCGTGCGGCTGCTGCGCTCCGCCTTCGCGCTGCCGTTCGCCTTCTCGGTGGCGAGCGCGTCGGTGGTCTTCGCGGTCTTCTACAACCCCGCCAGCGGCGTCCTCAACGGCCTGCTCTCGCAGGTCGGCCTCGGCCCGATCGGCTGGCTGACGGACTCCCGGTACGCGCTGGTCTCGGTCGCCGCCACCACGGTGTGGATGAACCTCGGCTACAACGTGCTGGTGCTCTCCGCCGGCATCGGCTCGATCCCCACCGAGATCGTCGAGGCGGCCCGGCTGGACGGCGCCTCGGGCCTGCGCCTGGCCCGCTCGATCACCGTGCCGATGCTCGGCCCGAACCTGTTCTTCCTCACCGTGGTCTCCACCGTCCACTCACTGCAGAGTTTCGGCCAGATCCACATCCTCACCAAGGGCGGGCCGGACAGCTCCACCAAGACGCTCGTCTACTCCGTCTACGAGAAGGCCTTCGCGTACGGCTCCAGCGACTTCGGCCGGGCCAGCGCCCAGGCCGTGGTGCTGCTCCTGGTCGTCCTCGCCTGCACGGCCGTCCAGTTCGGCGTCCTGGAGCGGAAGGTGCACTACGCGTGAGTCTGACTACCACCGAGGCCCCCGAGCAGGCCGGGCCCGGGCCCGTCCGCCCGCGCCCGTTCGCCGGCCGCTCCCCACGCGACCTGCTCGGCCGCGCCGTCGTCTACCTGCTGCTCGCCGTCGCCGTGCTCACCGTGGTCTTCCCGGTGTACTACGCGATCGCCGGCGCCTTCATGGGGCCGTCCGAACTCTCCAGCTACCCGCCCGCGCTGGTGCCGCACTCGCTCACCGGCCGGAACTTCACCGGGGCGGTCGACGCGATCCCGCTGGTGCGCCAGTACGCCAACTCGGCGCTGGTGGCGACGGTCATCACGCTCGCCCAGCTGGTCACCTCGATCCTCGCCGCGTACGCCTTCGTCTTCCTGCCGATGAAGGCGCGGGCCGTGGTGTTCGGGGTGTTCCTGGCCACGCTGATGGTCCCGTGGGAGGCCATCATCATCCCCAACTACCTGACGCTGTCGGACTGGGGCTTCGGCAACACCTACTTCGGCCTGGTGCTGCCCTTCCTCGCCAGCGGCTTCGGCACCTTCATGCTGCGCCAGTCCTTCCGGCAGCTGCCCGGCGAACTGCGCGACGCCGCGCGGATCGACGGCGCCGGCCACTGGCGCTTCCTGTGGCGGGTGGTCGTGCCGCTCAACAAGCCGGCCCTCGCGGCGCTGTCGATCTACGTGTTCCTGTCCGCCTGGAACCAGTACTTCTGGCCGCTGATCATCACCCGCACGGCGGAGATGCGGACCCTGCAGATCGGTCTGACCTCGCTGCGCGACTCCGAGATGGCCGACCCCGGCCTGATCCTGGCCGGCGCCGTCCTGTCGCTGCTGCCCACGCTCGCCCTGGTGGTCTTCGGCCAGCGCTTCATCGTCCGCGGCCTCACCGCGGGCGCCGTCCGGTGACCGGGCAGCCCGTCGTCCCTTCTCGCCTGTCGTCCCTTCCCGCCAGTCGTCCCCTCCCGTCCAGTCGTCCCTTTCCCTCCAGTAGAGAGAGAACCCCCGTGAAGAAGAGTGCCCGCGCGCTCGCGGCCCTGCTGGTGGCCGGCCTGTCCCTGACCGCCGTCACCGCCTGCAGCTCCTCCGGCTCCGACTCGGGCTCCGGCGCCGCCGACGGCGCCCCCGGCGCGCAGGCGCTGGACCAGGCCTCGGGCGTCACCACCGTCGAGTTCTGGCACTCGATGACCGGCAAGAACGCCGACGTGCTGAACGGCCTGGTCAGCCAGTTCAACGCGGCCCACCAGGGCAAGATCGAGGTCAAGGCGCAGTTCCAGGGCAAGTACGACGAACTGGTCACCAAGTACAAGGCCGCGGTGCAGCAGAAGGGCACCCCCGCCCTGGTGCAGGTCTACGACATCGGCACCCGGTTCATGATCGACTCCCAGCAGACCGTTCCCGCGCAGGCCTTCGCCGACAAGGACGGCTACTCGCTGGACGACCTCGACGCCAACATCCGCAACTACTACTCGGCCGGCGGCAAGCTCGTCTCGATGCCGTTCAACTCCTCGATGCCGCTGCTCTACCTGAACGACGACGCGTTCAAGGAGGCCGGCCTCGACCCGGCGCAGGCGCCCAAGGACCTGGCCGGGCTGGGCGAGCTGGCGAAGAAGCTGACCAAGAAGGACGCCGACGGCAAGACCGTCCGGTACGGCTTCGGTGCCGCGATCTACGGCTGGTTCGTGGAGCAGCTGCTCGCCGAGTCCGGCACCATGTACTGCGACAACGACAACGGCCGCACCAGCAAGGCGGGCAAGGTCGTCTTCGACTCCGACAAGGGCGCCGAGATCGTCCAGTGGTGGGCCGACCTGGTCAAGGGCGGGTACGCCGCCAACACCGGCCGCAACACCGACGACGCCCAGGCCGCCTTCAAGGCCGGCACCGTCGCGATGCACCTGGAGTCCACCGGCGTGCTGCGCGGCTACAAGGAGGCCGCCAAGTTCGAGGTCGGCACCGCCGCGTTCCCGAAGACCTCCGCCGCCGACCAGGGCGGCCCGGTGATCGGCGGCGCCTCGCTGTGGATCAGCGGCCCCGGCCACTCGGACGCCGAGAAGCGCGCCGCCTGGGAGTTCGAGAAGTTCGTCACCTCGCCCGAGCAGCAGGCCGCCTGGCACACCGGCACCGGCTACTTCCCGGTCAACAAGAAGTCCCTGGACGACCCCAAGGACAAGGAGTGGGTGGCCAAGTACCCGCAGTTCCAGACGGCCATCGACCAGCTCAAGGCCACCAAGCCCACCCCGGCCACGGCCGGCTGCCTGCTCGGCGTCATGCCGCAGGCCCGCAAGGGCGTGGAGACCGCCATCGAGCAGACCATCGCCGGCACCAAGCCCGCGAAGCAGGCGCTGGCCGACGCGGCCAAGGAGATCCAGCCCGCGATCGAGAGCTACAACAGCTCCGTGGGGTGACCGCTCCCGGCCCGTGAACAGTGACGGCCCGCCCGGCACGCAGCAGCGTGCCGGGCGGGCCGTCGTCGGTCGGGCGGAGCAGGCTCCGTCACGCCGACAGCGCCTCGCCGCCGGCGTCCTCGGGCAGGGCGCAGGCCGCCGCCAGCTCGTCCAGCGAGAGGTCGAGCGCGAAGGCCAGCGCGGCGATCGTGAAGAACGAGGGCGTCGGCGCCCGGCCGGTCTCGATCTTGCGCAGCGTCTCCGCCGACACCCCGGCCACCGCCGCGATCTCGACCATGCTGCGCTCGCCACGCGCCTCGCGCAGCAGCGCCCCGAAGCGCTCGCCGCGCTCGCGCTCCCACGGGGAAAGCGGAGTCCTCACCATGGCGAGGAGTCTACGGCCATCGACGCCCGGCGGGCGGGGCGGTCCGTGGCCGGGGTCGGTGCCCAGGGTCAGTGCCCGGGGTCAGTGCTCCGCGGGCCAGGAGGGGAGGTCCTTGATCGGGCCGCCGGGCCGGGCGGTGTTCACGGCCAGGCAGAGGGTGACGATGGAGGAGCGGCGCTCCTCGGTGTACGAGCCGAAGACCTCGTCCGGCTCGGAGTCGCACGGGTGCTTGTCGTGCTCGTCGTGGACGACCTTGGTGACCTTGAAGTCCGCGTTGGGCTTCGTGCAGTCGACGAGCTCCATCTTCGGCTTGGTCCCGTTGCCGAGGTCGTGCACGCAGTCGCCGGCCTGGGCGGCCGCCGGTTCGGACTTCTCGGCGAAGCCGGCGACGGTCAGGGCGCCGGCGACCAGCACGACGAACAGGGCCGGGCCCCATGCGCGACGGCCGAAGCGGCGCAGCCGGGAGGGCTGGGCCGGGGTGGGGAGTGCGGGGTGCTCGGGCTGCTGGGCGGCGGGCTGGGTCGCGTCGGCGGAGTCGAGCGGCGGGGTGGTCACGGCAGGTCCTTGAAATTCAGATCATCAGAGTGTGCGGCCGAACACTAGCGGATCCCGGGCCGTCAGGCGTCACGAATTCCCTGGTGAGCGGCCTGCGGCCGCGCCGTGCGGCGTCCCCGCCGAGCGCCCGGCCCGCCGCCGGTGACGTCCGTTCACCATCGACCGTGATACAAATACCGGTATAAGAATTGGATCCAGGGGAGGGGCCGTCATGGTCGAACTCAAGTCGGACACCGCACTCGCCGCGATGCGCGAAGCCGGACGGGTGGTGGCCCGGGCACTGGCCGCCGTCCAGGAGACGGCCGACGTCGGCGTCAGCCTGCTGGAGCTGGACGAGGCGGCGCGCGCCGTCCTCCGGGCCGCCGGGGCCACCTCGCCGTTCCTCGGCTACCGCCCGTCCTTCGCGCCCGTCCCCTTCCCGGCCGTCATCTGCGCCTCCGTCAACGACGCCGTCGTCCACGGCATCCCGGACGGCTACCGGCTGCGCGACGGCGACCTGGTCAGCATCGACTGCGGCGCCGTCCTCGACGGCTGGGCCGGCGACGCCGCCGTCAGCTTCACCGTGGGCACCGCCCGCCCCGAGGACACCGCCCTGATCGCGGACGCCCGCCGCGCCCTGGAGGCCGGCATCGCCGCCGCCGTCGTCGGCAACCGCACCGGCGACATCGCCCACGCCATCGGCGCCGTCGCCAGGGCCGGCGGCTACGGCCTGCCCGAGGACTTCGGCGGCCACGGCATCGGCCGCCGCATGCACGAGGACCCGCACGTGCCCAACGAGGGCCGCCCCGGCCGGGGTTACCCGCTGCGCGCCGGCCTGGTGCTCGCCATCGAGCCGATGCTCACCCGCGGCGGCCGCGACGACCACCGCACCGACCCGGACGGCTGGACGCTGCGCACCACAGACGGCAGCCGCGCCGCCCACGTCGAGCACACCGTCGCGATCACCGAGGACGGCCCGCGCATCCTCACCCTGCTCTGACGGCCTGTCGGTCCGCTTGAGCGGCCGGCCGGGGGCGAGCCGGAGGCGAGTCGGGGGGAAACCCCCACCCCCGCTCGACCGGCTGTCCGGATGGGCCCAAGTCACCAGCCCCAGCAGACTCTTGGGCATGTCGATTCCCCAGCGCACCCTCACCGCCGCAGCCGCGGCCGTCCTCGCCGCCACCGTCCTCGGCACCCTGACCGCCGCCCCCGCCTCCGCCGCCGACCAGCGGCACGGCCGCCACGACGGCCTCGCCTGGACGGACTGTCCGAGCAAGCCGGGCCCGCCGCACGACCCGGCCCAGCGCTGCGCCGCCCTCGCCGTCCCGCTGGACTACCAGGACCCGGACGGCGAGCAGCTCACCCTCACCGTCTCCCGGATCGCCACCGCCAAGCCGGGCCTGCGCCAGGGCGTGCTGCTGATCGTCCCCGGCGGCCCCGGCGAGGACGGCCTCGACCGCCCGAGCCGGGCCCTCCAGCAACTGCCGCAGGAGGTGAAGGACCGCTTCGACCTGGTCGGCTTCGACCCGCGCGGCGTCGGCGCCTCCACCCCGGTCAGCTGCGGCCTGGACCACGACGACCTGGCGCCGGTCAGGCTCCGCCCCTGGCCCGCCCCGGACGGCTCGATCGACGGGAACCTCGCCCTCGCCCACCGCTTCGCCGACGCCTGCGCCCGCAACGGCGGCCCGGTGCTGCGCAGCATCTCCACCGCGAACGAGGCCCGCGACATCGACCGCGTCCGCCGCGCTCTCGGCGAGCGCCGGATCTCCGCCTGGGGCACCTCGTACGGGTCGTACGCGGGCGCCGTCTACGCCACGATGTTCGCCCGGAACACCGACCGGATCGTGCTGGACAGCAACGACGACCCGGACCCGTCGAAGGTCGGCCGCAACTGGCTGGCCGCGTACGGGCAGGGCGTCGAGGACCGCTTCCCGGACTTCGCCCGGTGGGCCGCGGCGCCCGGCAACCCGGACCGGGTCGCGGACACCCCCGAGGAGGTCCGCCCGCTCTTCCTCGACCTCGCCGCCCGCCTCGACCGCGCGCCGCTGCCCTGGCCCGGCGCCGACCCGGCCGAGCTGAACGGCAACGTGCTGCGCGGCGCCATGCTGCAGAGCCTGTACGCGGACGCGCGCTTCCCCGACCTCGCCCGCCTGATGCTGGCCGGTCTGGGCCGCCGCCCGCTGCCCGCGTCGGACGTGATGCCCCCGCAGGCCGAGCCGGTGGCGCAGAACCACATCGCCGCCTCCGCCGCCACCCTGTGCAACGACGTGTCCTGGCCGGCCGATCCGGCGGCCTACGCGAAGGACGTCGCCGCCGACCGCGCCGCCCGCCCGCTCACCGCGGGCATGCCGGTCAACGTGATGCCCTGCGCCTTCTGGCCGTTCGCCCCCGCCGAGCCGCCGGTGCGGGTGACCGACCGCGGCCCCGCCAACGTGCTGCTGGCGCAGAACCTGCGCGACGTGGCCACGCCGTACACCGGCGCGCGCAAGTTGGCGGCGGCGTTCGGCGAGCGCGCCCGGATGGTCACCGTGGACTCCGGCGGCCACGACGTGTACCGGGCCAACGGGAACGCCTGCGGCGACGCGGTGGTGACGGACTTCCTGGTCACCGGCCGCCGGCCGGCCGAGGACGTGGCCTGCCCGGCCGGCTGACCCGGCCGGCCGACCCGCGGGGGAGGGGCAAGGGTGGTGGACGAACGGCCCTTGCCCCTCCGTGGACGACCGTTCGACGCTCGCGAATGCGTCGAAGCTGTCGCGATTTTGTGACAATCGTTCGCCAACAGGCCGCCCACGCAGGCGTTTCGCGGCCTTAATCTTCCGACTATGTCACCGAAGAGCCGCATACCTGCCCAGGACCCGGGCGACACCTGGGTGCCGCGCCCCCGACGCCGTGAGACCCCGATCGGACTCCTCGGCCACGCGGGCAAGTTCCTCGGCAGCAGCGTGCTCGGCGGCATCCTGCTCGCGGGCATCGTGCTCCCGGCGGCCGGCGCGATCGGGCTCGGCGCGAAGAGCGGCGCCGAGAGCTTCGACAGCATCCCCGACGACTTCAAGACCCCGCCGCTCACCCAGGCCACCCAGATCTTCGACGCCAAGGGCGGCCTGATCGCCAAGGTGTACGAGCGCGACCGCACCGTCATCCCCGCCGAGCAGATGTCCCCGCTGATCCGCAAGGCGCAGGTGGACATCGAGGACGCCCGCTTCTACGAGCACGGCGCCGTGGACCTCAAGGGCGTGCTGCGCGCGATCACCAAGAACGCGGAGAGCGGATCCGCCGTCCAGGGCGCCTCCACCCTCACCCAGCAGTACGTGAAGAACGTCAACGTCGAGAAGGCGGGCGACGACCCGGACGCGGTGCGCGAGGCCCAGCGCAAGACCCTCGGCCGCAAGATCCAGGAACTCCGGTACGCCATCAAGCTGGAGGAGGACCTCACCAAGGAACAGATCCTCACCAACTACCTCAACATCACCTTCTACGGCCACCAGGCGTACGGCATCCAGGCCGCCTCCCAGCGGTACTTCGCCAAGGACGCCAAGGACCTCACCCTCGCCGAGGCGGCGATGCTCGCCGGGCTGGTGCAGAACCCCTCCCAGTACGACCCCAAGCTGCACCCGGTGGCCGCGCAGAAGCGCCGGGACACCGTCATCGACAAGATGCTGGAGCAGAAGCACATCACCGCCGACCAGGCGAAGGAGGCCAAGGCGGCCCCGCTCGGCCTCAACTACCGCGACCCGCAGAACGGCTGCATCACCGCCCGGGCCGGCGTGGGCTTCTTCTGCGACTACGTGCGGCGGGTGGTCAAGCAGGACCCGGCCTTCGGCAAGAGCGCCGCCGAGCGCAAGAAGCTGTGGGACACCGGCGGGTTGAACATCTACACCACGCTCGACCCGGACAAGCAGGCCGCCGCGCAGAACGCCGTCTCCACCAAGGTGTACGTCACCGACCCGGTCTCGGCCGCGATGACCATGGTCGAGCCGGGCACCGGGAAGATCCTGGCGATGGCCCAGACCCGCCCGTACGGCCTGGCCAAGGAGAAGAACGAGACCGTCGTCAACTACAACGTGGACGCGGGGATGGGCGGCGGCATCGGCTTCCAGCCCGGCTCCAACTTCAAGCCGATCGTGGCCGCCGCGGCCCTGGAGGCGGGCCTGCCGCCCACCCAGAGCTACGACTCGCCGAACCGGATGGACTGGCCGACGATGACCACCTGCGGCGGCACCTGGAAGAACGTCAACAAGGGCAAGAAGGACGGGGTGATCCCCAACGAGAGCCCGCGCGAGAAGGGCCCGTACCAGCTGAAGGAGGCGATGGCGCTCTCCGTCAACACCTACTTCGTGCAGATGGAGCAGGAGATCGGCCTCTGCGCCGTCAAGCAGATGGCCAACAAGCTCGGCGTCACGGCCAAGGCGAGCGGCGACCCGCTGGAGGAACTGCCCGGCCTCGGCCTCGGCACCGAGGAGGTCACCCCGCTGACCATGGCCAACGTGTACGCCACCTTCGCCGCCCGGGGCACCTACTGCGCGCCGCTGGCGATCAGCCGGATCAGCACCGTCGACGGCAAGGACGTCCCGGTGCCGGCTCCGCGCTGCGAGGCCGTGATGTCCGAGAACACCGCCGACGTGATCAACACCGTGCTGCTCGGCGTGACCGAGAAGGGCACCGGTAAGGACCTCGGCCTGGACGACGGCCGGCAGATCGCCGGCAAGACCGGCACCACCGACGAGAAGAAGTCGGCCTGGTTCACCGGCTACACCGGCAACCTCGCGGGCTCCGTCTGGCTCGGCAGCCCCGGCACCAAGGTGCCGATGCGCAACATCCGGATCGGCGGCGAGTACCAGGCCGAGGTGTTCGGCGCGACCGGGCCCGGCCCGATCTGGCGGAAGGCGATGAGCGACGCCGTCCAGGGCCTGCCGGAGAAGAACTTCACCACCGTCTACATCCCGGACCCGCCCAAGCGCGACCCCAACTGCCCCACCACCGGCCCCACCTCCGGCGCCGGCTGCACCGGCGGGGCCACCCCGGGCGGCACCGGCAAGCCGCGCGGCGGCGACCCGGTCGGCCGCTCCGCGCCGTCCGCCCCGCCGGCCGACCAGCCGGACGACGGGGGGCAGTGATCCTCCGCTGACCCCGTCCGGACACCCGGGCGGGGGTCAGCGTGCCTCGATCGGCTCGCCGCTGTCCTGGTCGAGGTTGAACACCCGCCGGTAGGAGTCCGTCACCACGGTGATCTGGTCCCGGTCCGTCCAACTCGCCGTCACCAGCCGGGAACCGTCCGGCCCGCCGCCGATCTCGGCCAGCGACCAGCGGCGCGCCGACCAGCCCTCCCCGGCCTCCAGCAGCACCTGCCACCGCTCCCCGCCGCCCGGCCCGGCCGGGAACTCGCGGTGCACCACGACCAGGGTGCGCGCCGGCACGGCCGGGGCGTCCTCCCGGCTGCGGGTCTCGGCGGCCGACACCTTGTGCGCGGTCAGCACGCCGAGCAGGAACACCACCCCGGCGGTCACCGTGACCGCCCGGGTCGCCTGCCGGACGGCGGTGCGGCGGTCGCCCAGCCAGGCCGCCGCGATCAGCGCGGCCAGCGCCGAACCGAGCAGCAGCTCCGGCTGGTTGAGCAGGTCAGCGACCAGCATCCGCCCGCCCGAACGGCTCTCCCACTGCCCCTCGGTGTACAACAGCACCGCGGCCACCCCGGTCGCGGCCAGCACCCGGACCAGGACGCGCCTGGCGCGGCGCCGCCCGGGTTCCCCACCTGTTCCGATCACTTCATCCCCCCGGTCACGGTGTCACAGTTCGGCGAGCAGTGCCCGGCCCTCCGGCCAGTCGCCCAGCCCGGAGGCCGAGTTGAGGTGCCCGTACGCCCCCGGCTCGACGTACCGGGCACCCCACGCCGCGGCGAACGCCCGGGCCCGCTCCGGCCGCACCCACGGGTCGTCCGTCGAGGACACGACGACCGTCGGGAACGGGAACGGCGCCAGCGCCACCGGACGGAAACCGACCAGCTCCGGCACCTCGGCGGTGTCGACGTCCGCCGGGGCGACCAGCAGCGCGCCCCGCACGGCGGCCGTCCGCTCGGCGGAGGCACCGGCCACCCAGCGGGCCGCCGTCACGCAGCCGAGGCTGTGCGCGACCAGCACCACCGGCCCGTGCGCCGCCGCCCCGGCCACCGCCGCGTCCACCCGGGCCACCCAGTCCACCGGCTCCGGGTGGTCCCAGTCGGCCTGCTCGACCCGGCGGAAGGCCGCCGGCTCGGCCGCCTCCCAGCGGGACTGCCAGTGCTCGGGCCCCGAGTTCTGGTAGCCGGGAAGGACGAGGTAGGTGGTGCGGTCCGGCAAGACGGTCCTCCGGGAGCGGATCGTTCGTACCACGGCTGGGCCGCGGTCGGGCACCTGGAGTCTAGGCCGCGCCCCCGCCCGCCGCCGCAGCCGGTCACCCACCCGGCGCGCACCGCCCGCCGCCAGCGCGCACGGGCGACCACGCGCCGTGTCGCACCCGGTGCGCCCTGTTGCCAACGGGCCCGCCGGTACGCAAGGTTGGACCCGGCCCCGGGCAGGCCCGCCCGGACGCCCGATCACGGGCACGACCACGTGGAGGAATGTCGGCGATGGCAACCAAGATCCTGCTCGTCACCGGGGACGCCGCCGAGTCGCTGGAGGTGTTCTACCCGTACCAGCGGCTGCGCGAGGAGGGCTACCAGGTCGACATCGCGGCCCCGACCAAGAAGCGCCTCCAGTTCGTGGTGCACGACTTCGTCGACGGCTACGACACCTACACCGAGAAGCCCGGCTACACCTGGCCCGCCGACATCGCCCTCGCCGACGTCGAACCGGCCGACTACGCCGCCCTCGTCATCCCCGGCGGCCGCGCCCCCGAGTACCTGCGCAACGACCCGCACGTGCAGCGGATCGCCCAGCACTTCTTCGCCGCCGACAAGCCCGTCGCCCAGATCTGCCACGGCCCGCTGATCCCCGCCGCGGCCGGCCTGCTGGACGGCCGCCGCAGCTCCGCCTACCCGTCCCTCGCCCCCGACATCAAGGCCGCCGGCGCCGAGTTCGTCGACGGCGAGGCCGTGGTCGACGGCCTGGTCGTCTCCGCCCGCGCCTGGCCCGACCACCCGGCCTGGCTGCGCGCCTTCCTCGACATCCTGCGCGACAAGGCCCCGCTGTCCTGACCCCCCGGCGGACCGTCCCCCGAGAGGCCTCGAGGGACGGCCCCGGACGCCGATCAGCCCGGACGCGACGGCGGTGACCAGCACCAGCAGCGCCACAGCCGCGGCCGGGACGAGCTGCTTCGGCTCGCCGGTGAAGGTGACGCGGATGCCCCGGACCTTGACCAGGTTCATCGGGTCCTGCCAATTGGTCTCGCCCTTCTTCAGGTCTGGGGCCTGACGCCGCGTGCCTGCCAGACGGATCGGTCAGAGGCCGTACTTGCGGCGGCGCAGCTTCTCGGCCAAGCCCGTGTACGGGTCGGGCTCGGAGTGCGGGGTCAGGCCCCCGGCACCCAGCAGGGGCTTCGGGGCGGCGACGGCGGCCAGCCGCTCGGCGTGCGCGCGCACGGAGGCCTCGTCGCCGCCCTGAACAAGGGCCGCGAGGACCGGCGGGAGGGCATACTCGGCGGCGATCCGGTCGCGCAGGGCCTGCTCCTGGAGCTGGGCCACCTGAGCGCGCAGCTCGTCCGCCTCGACGCCGGCCTCCTGGCCGCGCTCGCGGGCGGTGTCCAGGTCGGCCTGGATCTTCTCGTGCAACGCCTTGAGGTTTTCAGTTTTGGTGATCAGTGGTGAACTCGCCCGAGGACTTTCCACAGTCGGTAGGGCGTGCCATCGTTACCTGGAAGTCCCTTCAGTCCAAGGCTTCTTGGCCCAGCTCTGACGGGCAAGCGTTCGACCATGCGGGGGTTACGGACATGGCAATGCGCAGCTTCCAATACGTGTGCGGCGAGTGCGGGAGGCGTACCGGGTGGCTCCCCGAGAGCGCGGCCCAAGCCGCTCAGACAGCCCACTACGCGGAAAAGCACCCGGGCATCTTCCCCGGTGGCATGGTCGAGTACCGGGAAGGGGGAGAAGGCTGCTGCGGAGGCGGCTGTTGTCTGATGGTGTTTGTCGGCCTCTGGGGCCTGGCGCTCACGGCGTGGTTCCTCCTGTAGGAGGACGGCTCGTACGGGCTCTCGAGATGCCGTACTGGTTAAGGCGCTTGCGGGCGTTGAGGGCGTGCCGGGTCAGCGAGTAGTCCCGTACGTGCGGCAGTGCCACGGTCTCGATCGCGCCGACCATCGCCATGTGCTCGACGGTGGTCTCGCGCTGGTTGCCACGCATGTCGTAGCCGACCGTCGACTTCCCCGACGCCTTGATCAGTAGGTGCTTGCCGTGTTTCTCCGACCAGTCGGCGACGTACGACTCCCACCCGGCGATGTCGGCGAAGAAGCCGACCACGGTGTACCGCTTGAAGACGTGGGCCACCATGTCATTGACCTCGGTGCCGTCGACTTCCCAGTTCCTACCGGCCGGGCCGTCCGGCTTCTCCCGCAGGTCTGCATTGCAGCGTGCGGTGCGGGTGTGGGACGGTGTCCGCGACGGTGCGGACCGGCTCGTAGGTGATGGTCAGGACGGCCACCTCCTACGGCGGTCTTGTCAAGGCGGCTGTGGCAGGGAGCAGATGAAGCTCTACGCTCACGGCATGTCAACCTCGCAGGCCAACCAGGGCAAGACCTCTGCCCGTAAAGCAGCGACCTCGCGCACCGTCCAGGGCCGGGTGATCTCCACAGGAAGCGATCGGCTCCAGATCGGCGGCAGAACTGCCAGGCCGGAAGCCCCTTGGTTGCGCATCGCAGCCGAGCTACTGGGCAACGTATTCGGGCGAGGCGGGCTTATCGACTCGTGGCGCGACGTTCGGAAGGTCGAGATCGAGGTCGACGCCGATATCCATAAGGCCGAGATCGCGGCCGACGTTGAAGTACGTAAGGCCGAGATCGCGGCCAACGCTGAGGTACGCAAGGCCGAAATCGAGGCCAACGCAGAGGTGCGCAAGGCCGAGATCGAGGCTGAGACCCGCCGCGAGGCAATGCGCCTCGGTGTGAAGCTGACCGACGCAAAGACGGCATGAACCCCAGCTCCTACCGGGCTGCCTCTCGCTGGGCGCGCTCCTCCAGCAGCCGGGCGGCGTTCACGGAGACGTGCTCACCGGCCGCGAAGGGCGAGTTCATGTCGTGGGCCCACAGTTCGCGCGCGACGGCCTGCGGGACCTCGGAATCCAAGCACGCCTCGTAGTAGACGATCGTCCGCGCGATGCGCAGGGACTCGCCCGAGGGCCCGGCGACTCGGGTCTTGCGGCGTGCCACGGCAGCCCCCTCTTCTCAGACTCGGTTGCCCCAACAGGCGGCGATCGCGTCGCGGGCGTTGTGGCCTCGACGGTTGCCTTCGCCCTCACCGCGGATCTTCGCGAGGTAGCCGGCCGCGCTCGCCCGGTTGGTCTGGGCCTGCGCGATAGCCCGGATGGAGGACCATCATCCCCGCCCGGTTACCGCCTGGGATCGCCGGCATCGGCAGAGTCCTTACGGAGCACGTGCCAGTCGCACAGCGCGCGGAGGTCGGCGGGGTCGTCGGAGCCGCCTTCGGAGGCGGGGACGATGTGGTCGCAGTGGCGCGCGGGCTCGCCGCACGGCTCGCCGGTGTCATACCGGATGAGCTGGCACATCCAGCCGTCGCGGTTCATCACCGCGCGGCGAAGCCGGGCCCAGTGCGCAGGGAGCGGGGCCGTCCGGCGCGAACTCGCGGCCATGGCGGCCTCCTTGAAGCGCAGGGCCCCGCCAGGTGCTCGACCGCAACCGGAGAGAGGGCCGAGCGGGGAGCGTTGCCCTGGCGGGGCTGCGAGGGGAGGCCGGCCGGGTGCCGCAGCGACAGGTGCGCGCACGCGCGCGAACCGCCTCCACATGTATTGAGGCCGCCCGGTTAACATGCCGGCCGACACCTGCGGCCCCCTGTGCTGGTGGGTGAAATGGGCTGGTCAGCGGGTGCGGTGACCAGGCAGGGCCCCTCGTCGTCGGCGTGGTGAGTCCACTCATCACACCGGCGACCGAAGGGGCTCTGTCGGTTCCGTATCGAGCCACGCTCGACGACCCGCATGAGCTCGTCGAGCATGTTGCCTGGCTGCTGTACGAGCACCGCCGGACCCGCAACTATTCAGGATGAAAGAGGCCGAGGGAATCAGCCCGGCCTCCCCGCCTACGGCTTCACATCGAGACGCACGAGCGCGCCGATCTCCACGAGTTGGTCCGGCAGCGCCAAGTCGGAAACGCCCATGACCGTGCTGGCGGGCCGATGCTCCCCGAAGTACTGGGCGTGGAGGCGTGCTGTCGCGTCGAAGTTCTCCCGCAGGTTCCTCACCAGAACCGTGGTCTCCACTATCTGGCTACGCTCGGCCCCGAAATTCCTCAGCACCAGGTCCAGATTCTCCAGCGCGGTGCGGACCTGCAGTTCGAAGTTGCCGGCACCCACGAAGTTGCCGTGACGGTCATGAGACAGCTGCCCCGACACATAAACCGTGTCACCGACCTGGGTGGCCTGGCTGTACCCGTACAACGACTCCCACGGCATGCCGAACCCGAATGCCCTCACCTGAGAAATCATGACCCACTCCCTTGATGCAGCGCGTGGAACCGTCAGTTGCAGACAGGCCCCTTGCGCATAGACGTTACGGGTCCGTATGAACGATGCTTTTCTGGTAGCGCCATCCAAGTTTTCTCTGCGCGCACAAAATTGGCTGCAGTGGGCTCCTCCGGGCACCGGTGTGGTGAGTGGAACCTCTACGCCACGACGAGGCGCCCTGCCTCCTCACCACATTCGTCGGCCAGCCCGTTTCACCCTCCAGCAAGAATGAAAGAGACTCACTCTCTGTGCAAAGTGCGTGGCGCTACCAGGAGCTGAACGATGCAGAGAGCAGCAACGATTACCTTCTGGCTCCGGACACCAAAAGCCAGCAACGATTGTGCGACAGAAATTGCGGGATCCTCAACAGGAGTCCGCTGCCTACCTGGTGAGCTGACGGGTTCGGGCCTGAACGGACCCTACGACGCCTCAGCAGGCCGTCAGGGCCGCCCTAGCGCCGATTCACCCCGGAGGAACGTGGTTCCCAGGCTCCGACTCGCCGCAAAGGCGGCCCGAGGGCCTCACGGGTTGTCAGACTCGGCAGTCAGAAGCTTTTACTGCTTTTTGCAGTATGCGAAGGCTTCCGTGCATCCACTTTAGCAAGCCCCTTGGTTCCCCGGCCCAGGTGACTCAGGAGGCTCCCCTTTGAGATCGCACAGCGGGCACATAGCCCTACCCCAAGCACGACATAACCCTTCCGCCAGTGACCACCCCCACCCGCGCCCCCTGGATACCCGGGGGCGGCACCGCCCTGGAGTGGGGGCTGCGCAACCCCTGCCAGGTCGGGGTCGGCCCCGGTGGTTACCGAGGCGATGGCGGGAAGGTGTGGTGCCTGGACTGCGGCGACCGCTACACCGGCCGCCCTGCCCGGACCGGTGACGAACACCTCCACCGCGACGCCGCCCACCACGCCGCCCGACTCCACGCAGACGGCCACGAAGCCGAGATCCGCCGCTTCATCACGGCCGAGCGCACCCGCCAGACCCGCGAGAAGTCCGGGTGGACCACCCGCGTCCACGCCCTGGTCGCGGCAGCCTGCGGGGAGGACTACAGCGGGGTCTGGCGGGACGGCATCGGCTACCGCCTCGTCCCCGCCGGAGCCCGCCTCGACGCCAAGGGCCGCCGGGTATGCCGCCGCGTCGTCGAGCTGGTCATCAAGGCCGGGTTCCTCCAGCAGGGCGGCCGCTCAGTCCTCCGCCGCCACCACGGCCACGGCCGTCGCCAGGGCGGCGGCGATCAGCCAGGCCAGCATCGGCAGGCCCATGGTGAGGGCCAGTGGCCAGCGCCAGCTCAGCAGCCGCGCACCGACGTCCCAGGTGAGGAGGAACAGCGGGACCAGGATCACCGCCTGGATCCTCCACGCCTCCAGGAACGCCCCGGCCAGGCCGCCGGCCAGCAGCGCCGTGCCCGCCACGACCAGCAGCCCGATCGGGAACATCAGGGCCCACGGGGTGGTCGGCGGGTCGGTTCGGTGCCCCTGGTGAATGATCTCGGCCACCCGGCCCCGCCAGAAGCGCAGTTCCACGGTCGAGCCGACGTCCACCGCGTCGTAGAACGACTCGTCGACCGTGTAGGTGCGGCCCGGCGCGTCCTCCCGGAGAACCGCGAGGCGGTACGAGGTCGAGTCACTGTCGGCGTCCACCCACTTCTTCGTCACCCGGCCGCTCTCGGGACGCAGGCAGTCCGCCTGTGCCACCCCGTCGGCCGTGGCACCGCAGACGGGTGCGTCGAGATAGGCCCTGCCCTCGTCGTAGGCGTCGTGGTAGCGGACGAAGCTGAACACCACGATCGCCAGCCCCAGCGCGGCGATCAGGCCGCGCAGCACCTGACCCGCCGCCGGTCCGCGCCGCGGGCGCCGGTCCCGCGGGCCGTCCACCTTCCCCATGGGCCCCTCCTCCCCTGCCGGACCCATGCCATTGTGCCCCGGGACCGGGGGCGGCTGGCGCGCGGCTGTCGCCCTGGTAGACCCCGATCAGCTGGCCGTCCGTATCCTTGATCGGCGCGAACGTGGCGCTGGGGCCGTTCGTCCGGCTCAGCGGCGACGTGAAGCGCTCGGGAGATGGGCGGGGTCACGTCGTGCAGCTCCTGCTTACGGGAGATGGACCTTCTGCCACTCCAGAGAGGTCATCGAGAGCGCGGCTTCGGCAAGGACGCGCGCCGAGTCGGTCTTGAGGTTGCCGAGGCTGCTGTCGATCCACGGCTGGACGTTCTGGTAGCCCTGCTCGCGGTACTCCACGGCCTGGATCAGGCACTCGAGCTTGTCCGCGTCGTGGGCAACGGTGACTTCCAGGCTCTCGGAGTTCTCGTACTCCTCGACGATGGCCTGTACCCCGGCGACGACAGCCGGGAGAGCGGCGCTGACCTGGTCGGCGGTCACGCGTTCGTTCGAGGCGGCGGTGAGGTAGCGCCGGCCGATGTGCGGGATGTCGCCTACCCGGGTCTCCTGGGTGTCGTGGAAGAGGCACAGCAGGGCGACCTTCGCCGGGTCAGCACCCTCCATCATGGCGAGCACCGCGCCGATGATGCCGGTCCGGAACGAGTGCTCGGCGATCGTCTCGGGGTCCTTGACTCCCACGATCCACCAGCCGGAGCGCTTCGCCCGCTTGAGCATGCCCGTCTCGAACAGGTAGCCGGCGGTACCCCTCGCCTGCGTGTCGTCCGTCATTGATGTCCTTCGCTGGTGGATCGACGGTTGCTGCAACCGCCTACCCACAGACCGTAGTTCACAGACTCCCACTCGCGGCGAGACTGCGGTGAAGGACCATCGCCGTCGAGCAGGACGCGCACTTGTGCGGCCAGGTTGCGAGCCGTACGACGGTCCGCGTCGGCCAGGCCGCGCCTTCCTCGACATCCTGCGCGACAAGGCCCCGCTGTCCTGACCCCTGGCGGGCCGTACCCCGAGAGGTCTCGGGGTACGGCCCCGGAGGCCGATCGGGGTCGTCCCCCTCCCCAGGGCGGAGACCGGGCCGCCCGCACGGTTGACGACCGTGCGAGGGCGGCCTGCCATGGTGTCAACGGCCATGGAAATCGCCGTAGTCGACACCTCCGGCGACCGCACCAGGGAGAACGGCATGACCGTCGCCGACTCGACCACCCGATCCCACCCACCGGGCCTGCGCGCCGCCGTCGCGGCCGTCCTGGGCGTCGTCCTGCTCGTCGCCCTCGCCCCGGCCGCCGCCGCCCGGCCCGCCGAACGTCCGGCCGCCGCCGGCTGCCATACCGTCCACTACTCCCTCAACGGCCTGCACATCGACGACAGTTACGAGACGGACCGGGACGACGACACCGCCGGGGACGACGCGGCCCCGACACACGGCGTCGACCGGCCGGCCGCCGACGCCGCCCTGGCCGGCATGACCGACACCGGCCACGCGACCTCCGCCCTCGCCGCCGTCCGCGACAACGGCCGCCTGGTCTGGCGCAACGCCGGCGGCGTCGCGGACCTCGACACCCGGGCCCCCGCCGACCCCGGGGGCCGCTTCCGGATCGGCGGCGCCACCGAGACCTTCGTCGCCACCGTCCTGCTCCAACTGGTCGGCGAAGGCCGGCTCGGCCTCGACGACCGGCTGGAGTGCCTGCTGCCCGGCGTCGTCCCGAACAGCACCCGGATCACGGTCCGGAACCTGCTCGACCACACCAGCGGCGTCGCCGACTACGCGCAGGACCCGGCCTTCGCGTTCCACGCGCCGGACTGGCTGACCACCCGCCGCTACACGTCCTACCGCCTGCGGGACCTCGTGGACATCGCGAACAGGTACCCGCCCGCGTTCGCCCCGGGGCAGGACTGGAAGCCCTCCGGCACCGACGACGTCCTGGTTGCGATGATCATCGAGAAGCTCACCGGCCACCCCTGGACCGACGAGGTCACCCGCCGGATCATCCGCCCGCTGCGCCTCACCGGCACCTCCGCCCCCGGCGACTTCCCGCTCGTCCCCGGGCCGCACGCCCACGGCTACGTCGAACTGGCCACCGGCCCGGTCGACGTCACCGTGCTCAACCCCTCGATGGCCGGCCCCTCCGGCGGCCTCGTCTCTACCACCGCGGACCTCACCACCTTCCTCCGGGCCCTGCTCGGCGGCCGCCTGCTGCACCCCGCCGAACTCGCCGCGATGCGGCAGACCACCCCCCAACGGCGAGGGCCGGGCGTACGGCCTCGGCCTGCAGCGCGTGGACACCCCGTGCGGACCCTTCTGGGGCCACACCGGGGACATCCCCGGCTACCGGACGACGATGCTGTCCTCCCCGGACGGGCAGCGCCAGGTCGCCGCCGCCACCTCCCCGTACGACGTGCCGGACGCGACCCCGGGCCCGACCCCGGACGCGACCGCGGCCCGGGCTGCCATGGACCGGGTGACCGTCACCGCCCTGTGCGGCGCCCAGCCCGCCGCGGCCGTACCCGACCTCGGCCGCACGGCGCCGTAGCCGGAGCCCTACGCTGACCGGCGGCAGGTACGGCACACCGTCACCAGGAGGACGAGACCATGGCAGAACCGCTGATCGCCGGCATCGGGGGCCTCACGCCCAGCGTCGACCCCACCGCCTTCCTGGCGCCGAACGCCGTGGTGGTCGGCGACGTGACCATCGGCGCCGGCGCGAGCGTCTGGTACGGCGCGGTGCTGCGCGCCGACGCCGGGCCGATCACGGTCGGGGCGGGCAGCAACATCCAGGACAACTGCAGCCTGCACGCCGACCCGGGCTTCCCGCTGGTCGTCGGCGAGCGGATCACCGTCGGGCACAACGCCGTGCTGCACGGCTGCACGGTCGAGGACGACGTCCTGGTCGGGATGAGCGCCACCGTGCTCAACGGCGCCCGGATCGGCACCGGTTCGCTGATCGCGGCCGGTGCCGTCGTCCCGCAGGGCACCGTCGTGCCGCCCGGCTCGCTGGTCGCCGGCGTCCCGGCCAAGGTCCGCCGGGAGCTGACCGAGGAGGAGAGGGCCGGCATCAAGGCCAACGGCGAGGGCTACCTGCTGCTCTCCGAGGCCCACCGGGCCGCCTTCCACAACGACGAGACCGACGAGACCGACGAGACCGACTGGCCCGGCTAGACCGGCGCGCCCGCCAGGACGGCCGGCTCCGCCTCGCGCACCGCGGGCGCGGCGGGCCGGCGCCGGTCGGCCGCCCAGGCGAGCACCGCGATCAGCGCGCCCGAGGCGGCCAGGACCGCGCCCACCAGCGTCGGGGCCGTCCAGCCGAGCCCGGCGTCCAGCGCCAGCCCGCCGAGGTACGCCCCCTGCGCGTTCGCCAGGTTGAACGCGCCCTGCACCGTCGCCGAGGCCAGCGTCGGCGCGCTGCGCGCCTTCCGCATCACCAGGGTCTGCACCGCCGGGACGATCGCGAAGCCGAACAGCCCGATCAGCACCACCGTGACGGCCGCCGACCAGCGGGCGTGCGCGGTTACCGCGAACAGCGCGAGCGTGGCGGAGAGAAGTACGAAGGACGCGCAGACGGTCGGGCGCAGCGCCCGGTCGGCGGCGAATCCGCCGAGCACGTTGCCGATCGTCATGCCCACCCCGAACAGTGCCAGCACCACGGTCACCGAGCCGGTGGCGTAGCCGGAGACCTCGGTGAGCAGCGGCGCGATGTAGCTGTAGCAGGCGAACATACCGCCGCAGCCGAACACCACGGTGGCCAGCGCCAGCCACAGCTGCCCGCTGCGGAAGGTCCGCAGCTCGTGCCGGAGCCCGGTGTGGCCGGGGAAGGGCAGCGCGGGCACCAGCCGGGCGATGGCGAGCGTCCCGGCGGCGGCGATCAGCACCACCACCAGCATGGTGGCCCGCCAGCCCAGGTGCTGGCCGAGCAGGGTGGCGGCCGGGACGCCGACGATGTTGGCGACGGTCAGCCCGGAGAACATCACGGCCACCGCCCGGGCCCGCCGGTCCGGCGCGACCAGTTCGGCCGCGGCCACCGCCCCGGCCCCGAAGAAGGCGCCGTGCGGCAGCCCGGTGACCAGCCGCGCGGCCGCCAGCGTCCAGAAGTCGGGGGCCAGCGCGCACAGCAGGTTCCCGGTGGCGAACAGGCCGGCCAGCGCCACCAGCACCGCCTTGCGGGGCCGCCCGGCGGCCAGCGCGGTGAGCAGCGGCGCGCCCACCACCACTCCGAGCGCGTAGGCGGAGATCAGCCAGCCGGCTTGCGGGATGGAGACGTGCAGGCTGTCGGCGACCTGGGGGAGCAGCCCCATGGCGGCGAATTCGGTGGTGCCGATGGCGAACGCGGTGACGGCCAGCGCGACCAGCGCGAGAGGCAAGGCGGTGCTCCGGGGTGCTGCCCGCGCCGGGGGCGCGCGTCGGGGCGCGCGCGGGGCGGGTGGGGAATTGGTTCGACCGGCATCCTAATCCGCCCGGGTGATGCCCTCGTGAGACGGAGGTGACGGGAGGGGGTCGCCTGCGCGGCGTCCGCGCGCGAGACTGGGGTCATGTGCCGCAACATCAAGACGCTGCGACCGCCCGTCACGCCGGACGCGGGGGAGGAGGACTTCCACGCCGCCGCGCTGCAGTACGTCCGGAAGGTCTCCGGCTTCCGCGCCCCGGCGGCGCACAACCGGGAGGCCTTCGACCGGGCCGTGGCGGCGGTCACCGAGGCCACCGCCCGGCTGCTCGGCGAGCTGGAGGTGCGCGGCTCGCACGCCCGGGCCGCCGTCGAGCCGGTCGCCGTCGACGGCGCCATGGCCGAGCCCGTCATGGCCGAGCCGGTCGCCGTCGAACCCGTTATGGCCGAGCCGGTCGCCGCTGAGCCCGTTATGGTCGAGCCCGTCGTGGTCGAGGCCGCCGCCCGCTAGGGCGCGGGAGCCAGGGAACCGGGGATCCGGGGAACCGAGAGAGCAGGAGACCAGTGATGGGACCAGTCGACCGCTACGCGCTCACCTTCCCCGGCACCCCCGGCACCCAGGCCCCGCAGGACGTGGTCGTGGTGGTGCGCACCAGCGCGACCGGCCCGGGCGGCCACCCCGTCTACGAGGACGAGAGCGGCATCGTCCGGGCCGAGATCAGCGATGCGGGCGAGGTCCGGATGCTGGCCAGCGGCGGCCACCAGAGCCCGCACCTGCCGGTCCGCGCGCACCCGCTGCCCTGAGCGGACGGCCCCTGCTCAGCCGGCCGGCGGCGCCGGGGCCGTCGCGCCCCTGCCCGCCTTGACGCCGTTCACCATCGCCTGGTGGATCGCCCGCGCGGTCGTCTCGTCGGCGGCCGGCACCGGGCTGCCGGCGACCGTGTACCAGTCCAGCGCGCCGGTGTACTGGACGGTCAGCCGGGCCTCGCCGTCCACCCAGGTGGTGTGCACGGTGAGGTCGCCGGAGATGGGGCCGACCTCGCTGGTGGTCACCCCGCCCGGGCCGCTGATGATCGACTGGGTGGTCCAGGTCGCCCACGAGGTGCGCGGGTCCGCCGGGGGTCGGGCGTGCGGGCCGTTCTGGTCGTGTGGGGTCATGCGCCAGTCCTTCCTCGCCGGTGCGCCCCCGCCAGGGCGGCGGCGGCACCCGCGGTCGCGGCGACCGCCCGGTCGGGCCCGGGCGGTCGTGGTCTCGGCGAACCTCAGCCGTTGCGGCCGGGTTCCTCCAGCATGTCCTCGCCCTCGGCCTGGGAGGTGTCCTGGGCGTGCAGGTTCTGCATCGAGGTGATGCCCTCCTCCGGGTCGGCGGCGCGGACGTCCTCGTCGCGGTCGGTGCTCGGCTCGAACCGTCCGCTCATGTCGGTCATCGCGGGCTCCGTCTCCTCGGCCGGTCCCCGCCGCGCCCGAACGGAGGCACGGCGGGGCCGGATCCTTTGTGCCCCTCAAGCCTGCCTCCGCCCCGCCGCCCCGGCCAGCCGGGTGAGGTGCGCGCCGCCCGTCACCAGGCCACGGGCAGCGACGGCATGCCGTGGATCAGCGTGTCGGCGCGGAACTCCAGCTCCTCGGCGGGCACGGCCAGCCGCAGCCCGGGCAGTCGCCGGAACAGCGCGGCGAGCGCGATCTGCAGCTCGGCCCGGGCCAGTGGCTGGCCGAGGCACTGGTGCACGCCGAAGCCGAAGGCCAGGTGCCGGCGGGCGTCCCGGGAGAGGTCGACCTCGTCGAGCGGCCGCCGGTCGGGGCCGCCGAAGACCGCCGCGTCCCGGTTGGCCGTGGAGAGCAGCGCGAGCACGCCCTCGCCGGCCCGGATCACGGTGCCGGCCAGCTCGACGTCCTCCAGCGCCACCCGGGGCAGCCCGCTGTGCACGATGGTGAGGTGGCGCAGCAGCTCCTCGACGGCCCCGGGCAGTGCGGCCGGGTCGGCGAGCCGGGCGATCTGCGCGGGCCGGCCGAGCAGCAGCGCGGTGGAGAGGGCGAGCATGTTCGCGGTGGTCTCGTGCCCGGCGATCAGCAGCAGGAGGCCGGTCCGGGCGGCCTGGCGCGGGGTGAGGTCGTCCCGGGCGGCGAGCCGGCTGAGGATGTCGTCCTCGGGCCGCTCCCGCTTGCGGTCGGCCAGGTCGCCCAGGTAGTCCAGCAGCTCCTGCTGGGCGGCGGCGACGTCCGCCACCGCGCTGTCGCTGCTGAGCAGCGTGCGGCTGAGCCGCTGGAAGTGCTCGCGGTCCTCGTACGGGACGCCGAGCAGCAGGCAGATCACCAGCGAGGGGACGGGCAGCGCGAACTCGGCGACCAGGTCGGCCGAGCTGCGGCCCTCGGTCATCCGGTCCAGGGCCGTCTCCACGATCTGCTGGATGCCGGGGCGCAGCGCCTCGATCCGCTTGACCAGGAAGTCGCCGGTGACCATGCGGCGCAGCCGGGCGTGCTCGGGGTCGTCGAGGCGCAGGAAGGTGGGGTTGGAGGCGAGGATCTCGCGCCGCCCGGGCAGCAGGAGCGGGAGGGCCGGGTGGCGGATGTCCGCGCTGAAACGGTGGTCGGACAGCACGGCGCGGACCTCGGCGTAGCCGGTGACCAGCCAGCAGGTGTCGCCGCCGGGCAGTTCGGCGCGGGTGACGGGGCCGTCCGCGGCGGCCTCCAGGTAGGCGGGCGGCGGGTCGAACGGGCAGCGGGCGGAGTGGGGGGACGGCATCGGCACGGCAGGGCGGGCGGGTGCGGGTGAAGTGGTCACGGTGGGGCCTCCTTGGTCGGCGGGGTCCTCGGAGTGGGTGGTCGGTGGAGCGGGGGACGGGTGGCTCGGGGCGCGGGACGGACGGCCGCTCAGCGGCGCGCGGCGTCGTCCTCGACGGCGTCCTCGACGACGCTGATCGCGCCACCCGGGCACAGGTCGGCCGCCAGCCTCAGCTCGGCGAACTGCTCGGGACGGAAGGTGGATTGACGCAGCATCACCAGACCGTCGCGGTCGTCCTGGTCGAAGATCTCGGGGGAGTTCGTGACGCACATGCCGGAGCTGCAGCACAGCTCCCGGTCGACCTTGACCTGCACGGGTGGAATCCTCTCGACAGCGCGGCGCCGACAGCCCGGCGGCCGCGTCTCGTTGTCATTGCCAACTTTGTAGCCAACCTGACCGCCGATATTCCGCCCCCGCACGGCGTGTTGGCCGGATCGTCGAGAATGGCCGATTCGTCCCGCTCCGAAGTGGACGGACGCGCGGGGGATTTGACTTCACGCTCCTCCACGGAGCAGTAGCTCACAACCCCTCGGCAGCCGCGATCTCCCGGACGGTGGCCACGGTGTCCGCCTCGCCCGCGCCCTTGTCCGGTCGGTAGCGCACCACCCGGGCGAAGCGCAGCGCCAGCCCGGCCGGGTAGCGCGGACTGCGCTGGACACCGTCGAAGGCGATCTCCACCACCAGTTCCGGACGCACCCGCACCGTCCAGTCGTCCCGCTCCGTCTCGCGGGCCAGCAGCTCCGCGGTCTGCCAGGCCAGCGTCTCGTCGGTCAGCCCCTTGAAGGTCTTGCCCAGCATCACCCACGGGCCGAGCCCCGGCTCGCCCGCCGCCCGCGCCCCCAGGTGCAGGTTGCTCAGGAACCCGCGCCGGCGCCCGCTGCCCCACTCGGCGGCCAGTACCACCAGGTCCAGCGTGTGCCGCGGCTTGACCTTGATCCAGCCCGCGCCCCGGCGCCCCGCCGCGTACCCGGCCGACCGGTCCTTCACCAGTACGCCCTCGTGGCCGAGCGCCAGCGACTCCCGCAGGAACGCGGACGCCCGTTCGCGGTCCCCCGTCTCGGTGCGCCCCACCCGCAGGCCCGGCGGGACGGCCTCGGCCAGCGCCGCCCAGCGCTCCAGGCCCGGACGGTCCACCAGGTCCGCGCCGTCCTGGTGCAGCAGGTCGAAGAAGAAGACGCTGAGCGGGACTTCGGCCCGCAGCCGATCCGGGTCCCGGCGGGACGCGGCGCGCGCCGCGGTCTCCTGGAACGGGCGCGGCCGCCCGTCCGGGCCGAGCGCGATCGCCTCGCCGTCCAGCACCGCCGACCGCAGCGGCAGGGCCAGCGCGGCCTCCGCCACCTCCGGGACCCGCCCGGTGACGTCCTCCAGACCGCGGGTGAACACCGCCACCTCACCGCCGTCCCGGTGCACCTGCACCCGGACGCCGTCCAGCTTCCACTCCAGCGCGGCCGGCCCCGTCCGTTCCAACGCCGAACCCACGTCCGGTGCGGAAGCCGCCAACATCGGCCGCACCGGCCGCCCCACCTCCAACCGGAACGCCGCCAGCGCCGGCTCGCCACCCGCCAACGCCGCCTCCGCCACCGCGCGCGCCGACCCCCGGAACATCAGCGCCCGCCGCACCGCCGCCACCGGCACCCCGGCCGCCTGCGCCACCGCCTCCCCGACCAGCGCGTCCAACGCACCCTGCCGCAGGTCCCCCACCAGCACCGCCCGCAGGAACTCCTGCTCCACCGCCGTCGCCCGCGCGAACAGGTCCACCAGCAACCGCCGCCGCTCCGCCCGCGCCCCCGCGCCGTGCACCCCGGCGATCCGCTCCAGCTCCCGCTCCGCCTCCCGCACCCCCAGCGAGGCCTCCGCCGCCGGCCCCGGCAGGTCCCGCAACCCCGCCGGCCCCACCCCCGTGCGCAACCGCTGCGCCTCCCCGGACAGCAGCACCACCGCCGCCGGGCCCTCCTCCGGGCCCAACTCCCGCAGGCAGTCCGCCAACAGCGCCGTCTTCGCCCGCCGCCCCGACTCACCCGCGACGGCCCGCGAAACCAGCGCCACCCGGCGCAACCCCATCGGGCCGGTCATCTCCACGCCACCAGCATCGACGACCACCCCCGCCCCCGCGCGGCGAGCCCGGGCCGGACCGGGCGGACCCGGCCCGGCAGCCGGCAGGGCCCGGTTCTGGCCATGGGAGATCAACTGGGCCCGATCAAGGGGTCCAGGGAGACGGTCGGCGCAGCGGTTGCGCACGGGGGTGGGCCCGGCGGTGTCCGGCAGCCTGCTGGAGGTTCGCCCGGAGTGCTCAGCGATGGTCGCGGGGCCGGCGGACCTGCTGCGTGAGGAAGAGGGCTGCCCGGTCCAGTGCCTGGTCGGCCTCGTCGAGAACGCCGGCGAAGGACTGGAACACGTGGGGCACGTCGGCGGTGATGTCGAGGACGACGTCCACTCCGGCGGCCCGGGCGCGGGCGGCCAGGCGGGTGGAGTCGTCCAGGAGCACTTCGTTGGTGCCCGCCTGGAGGAGCATCGGCGGGAAGCCGGTCAGGTCGGCGAGGACGGCGGGGCTGAGCATGGGCTGGTGCGGGTCGGCTCCCGCCAGGTACATGGCCCCGGTGTGTCCGAGGCTCTCGCGGGTGAAGAACGGGTCGATGCCCGCCTTGGTGTCCATGCTCTCGCCCGTCCGGGTGGCGTCGAGGCCGGGGGAGAAGGCCACGATGGCGGCGGGCATCGGGAGGCCGGCGTCGCGGGCGGCGAGGCAGGTGGTGACGGTGAGGCCGCCACCGGCGGAGTCCCCGGCGAACGCGATGGTCGAAGGGTCCGCACCGCTGTCGAGGAGGGCGCGGTAGGCGCCCAGGGTGTCTTCGATCGCGGCCGGGAACGGGTGCTCGGGGGCGAGCCGGTAGTCCAGCGAGTACGACCTGAAGCCGGTCCTGGCCACGAGCTGCCCCGTGAGTGACAGTGCGGTCTCGGGCGAGCCGAACACGAAGCCGCCGCCGTGGAAGTACAGGATCGTCCCGGTGCGCGGGCCGTTGTCCGGCTCGATGTGCAGGGAGGGCCGGCCGCCGAGCGTCGTCCGGGTGATGCGGATGCCGTCCGGGACGGCCATCCGGGCCATCATCGCCTTGAATCCGGCTCGGAGCGCCTCGACCGGCTGGGGGCCGTCAGGTCGGGGCTGCCGCAGCATCGCGTCGACCTGCGCGCGCTGTTCCTTGCTCATGTGTGCTCCCGCCGTAAGTAGGTTCCCAAGAACTATATTCCTAGGCATGTAATGTAGGCTACATGCCATGGCATCCACAGCGGGCGATGAGACGGTCGACCTCCCGGGCTTCTTCGCCGACCTCGTCCGATGCGAGACGCGCCTGTACAACGCCCTCAACGACCGACTTCGAGAGCGGCACGGGATCGCCACCTCGCAGTTCGAATTCCTGCGCTACCTCCGCGACCGTCCCGGATCCCGGGTGGCCGACCTGGCCGCCGAGTTCGCTGTCGGCATCGGGGCCACCAGCAAGGGCGTCGACCGCCTGGAGAAGCAGGGGTGGGTGGCCCGCCGGCCGAATCCGTCCGATCGCCGGTCGTCACTGCTGGCCCTGACCGACGACGGCCTGCAGGTGGTCGACGCGGCAGAACGGACCTTCACGGAGCGGTTGGCCGAGTTGATCCCGGACGCGCTCAAGGCGTCGCCCCTCGCGACCGCCGCGCAGGCCCTCTCGGAGCTGCGTTCGCTCCTGGAGCGCGACCAGATCGGCACACCCACGGGCTGACGCGTTCCACCACCGGTCGAACCGGCCGCGTCGTGGTCAGCCCCGGCGCGCCATCGGCATCGGCTCGTCCAGGACTTCGGGCCCCGAGGCGATGAGCGCGTCCTGGACGTCCTCCGCCACCTCGGCCGCATCCGGGCCGGCTCGCCCACCCGTCGAGCCGGCCCGGGCCCGCCCACCAGGACCAGCCCACGGTCCCCGCGTCGCGCTCCGCGCGCTCCCCGGTCCGCCGCACGGGTGGCGGGGCGCCACTTCGGGCGGCGGCGGCCGTTCTCCCAGGGGCGGCCCGAGGGGGTGTCAGGAGGTGGGTGTCAGGAGGTGGCGGACATTCGTTCGGAGTTTTTTGTTATCGCCCTCCGGCCCACGGGTCTCCTGGGTGTCGGCACCCGATCGGCCGGCCCGGACAGAAAGCGTGACCAGGTGAACAGCGACGACAGGACGACCATCCTCCCGGCGAGCGGCAACGGCGGAGCCGACCGCAGCTCCGGTGGCCGGGCCGCGCGGCGGGCGGCCCAGCGGAACGCGGCCCAGCGGCACGCGGGCCGGGGCCGGCGGGCGCGGCGGCGTGGCGGGCTGACGCCCGTGACGGCGGCGGTCGCGGCGGTCGCGGGCACGGGGCTGCTGGCGGCACTGGCCGGGGCCGGGTACGCGGCGTACGGGGGGAAGCAGACGGACCGGGACATCGCCGCGCAGTCGGTGGCGGCGGACGGCCTGATATCCGCCGAGCTCGGCACGCACGACGGCATCCAGGTGCCCGGCGCCGGGGGAGTGACCCGGGTGGCACCGGCGGCGGGCAGCCCGACCGGGACCCCGACCGCGACGGACACCCCGACCGCCGCGGCGACGCCGTCCCCCACGGCCACCGCCACCGCGACGCCCTCGGCGACCGCGACTGCCACGGCTTCCGCCAAGGCCACCCCGACCGCCGCCAGGGCCACCGCGACCGGCGCCCCGAGCGCCGCCCAGCGCACGGCCGGCGGCACCGGCGGCAGCACCGGCGGCGGTTCGGGCAGTGCGGGCAGCGCGGGCGGGGGCCCGGCCTCGGGGTACGCCCAGCAGGTGGTGGACCTGGTGAACGCCGAGCGGGCGAAGGCCGGCTGCGGGCCGGTCACCGCCGAGTCGCGGCTGGCCAGCGCGGCCCAGTCGCACAGCGACGACATGGCCGACCGGAACTACTTCGACCACGCCAGCCCCGAGGGCTACCACGCCGACCACCGGATCGAGGCGACCGGCTACCGCTGGAGCACCTGGGGCGAGAACATCGCCCGCGGCCAGAAGGACCCGGCCGCCGTGATGGACGCCTGGATGAACAGCCCCGGCCACCGCGCCAACATCCTGAACTGCGCGTTCAAGCAGCTCGGGGTGGGCGTGCGGACCGGTGCGGACGGCCCGTGGTGGACGCAGGTGTTCGCCACCCCGTCCTGAGCGGGGCGCGAGTCCCCGGGTCGAACCTATGGGTCATGACTCCGGGTTGAAGCTCCCATCCGAGCCGATTTTCCGATTCGGTGCACATTGTTGTTATCTGATCACTCCCCACGGGTCTCCCAGGAGGCAGCGGCGGACGGATACACGGCAAGACGGAGTGCGGACCATGAACGCTGACGTGCACGGCAGGGACCTGCGGAACGGGACCGGGACCACCCTGGTCCGCGAAGCCCAGGGCGGCGACCGGCAGGCCCAGGAGGCGCTGGTCGCCACCTGGCTGCCGCTCGTCTACAACGTGGCGGGCCGCGCGCTCGGCGGCCACGCCGACGTCGACGACGTCGCGCAGGAGACCATGATCCGAGCCCTGGACGGCCTGGACGGGCTGCGCGACCCGTCGTCGTTCCGGTCCTGGCTGATCGCGATCACCATGAACCAGATCCGCCGCCGACACGCCGCCGGCCAGCAGCAGCCCATCGTCGGCGGCCTCGACGAGTCCTGGGAACTCGCCGACCCCCGGGGCGACTTCACCGACCTGACCATCCTGCGCCTGGGCCTGTCCGGTCAGCGGCGGGAGGTCGCCGAAGCCACCCGCTGGCTCGACCCGGACGACCGCGAACTGCTCTCCCTGTGGTGGATGGAGGCCTCCGGCGAACTCACCCGCACCGAACTCGCCGAGGCCCTCGACCTGACCCCGCAGCACACCGCCGTCCGCGTGCAGCGGATGAAGAAGCAGCTGGAGGCCGGACGGATCGTGGTCCGGGCCCTCAGTGCCTACCCCCGCTGCCCGGAACTCGCCGAGGTCACCGCCGGGTTCGACGGCACCCCGAACTCGGTGTGGCGCAAGCGGATCGCCCGCCACATCCGCGGCTGCGCCGACTGCGACCGCCTCGGCCGTGACCTCTTCCCCGCCGAGGGGCTGCTGGCCGGCCTCGCCCTGGTGCCGATCCCGCTGGACCCGCCGAGCGTGCTGCAGCTCCAGCAGGCCGCGGCGACCGCAGCCGGGACGCCCGCCGCACCCACCGCGCCTGCCACGCCCAGCCCGAGCGGCACCGGCACCGGAACCGGAGGCGGTGCCGACCACGGAACCGGCGCCGGGAACGGCAGCGGCGCGGGGAACGGCAACAGCGCGGGGAACGCGGGCGGCACGAACACCGGCCACGGTGGCCACGCCAGCCGGACGGGCACCGCGACCCGGAAGGCCGTGCTGGCCGGGAGCGCCGCAGCCGTCCTGGCCGTCACCACCCTCGCGTTCGTCTGGCCGCAGCACGAGCAGCACGACGAACCGCCGAGGAGCACGCCGCCCGCGCCGACCGCCCCGGACACCCCGACGACCCTCGCCGTTCCGGTCTCCGCCGCGCCCGCCCCGGTCGTGGCCCCGACCCCGACTCCGACCGCGGAGCCCACGCCCACGGCCACCCCCACACCGACCGCCTCGGCCACCTCGACGGCCACCGCGCGGCCGAGCACCCCGCCGGCGCCCAGCCCGGAGCGCCAGCTGATCGACCTGGTCAACGCCGAGCGCGCGAAGGCCGGTTGCGGCCCCCTGCGGATCGACCCCCGGCTGCACGCCGCCGCCCAGAAGCACACCGACGACATGGTGGCCCGGGGTTTCTTCGACCACGTCAACCCCGATGGCGCCCGGGCCGACGCCCGGATCACCGCGTCCGGCTACCGCTGGTCCCAGTGGGGCGAGAACCTCGACCGGGGCCCGAGCGCCCCCGCCGTGGTCCTCTCCGACTGGATGGACGGCGGCATCCACCAGTCCAACATGCTCGACTGCGGCTTCAAGGACGTCGGCGTCGGCATCGCCACCACCCCGTCCGGCACCTACTGGACCCAGGACCTCGGCGCCCCGCAGCCCTGAGCCGGGCGCGGGGAGTGCCGGCAGGCCGGTCGGGCTAGGCCGGGGTGACCCCGACCAGCCCGTCCGCCGAGCCGGTCACGTACCCGGTGGCGTGGCCGACCACCCCGCCGGCGTCCCCGACCTGGCCGGGCACCACGTCGGGGGCGCTGCTGAGCGGCCCGGGCAGGCCCTCCTGGCCCCCGACCGCACTGGCGTGCGCGGAGGGAGCGGTCAGGGAGGCCACGACGCCGACGGCGAGCGAGGCGACGGCGAGCATGCTGCGCTTCTTCATGGCCGGTCCAACGAGCGTTCCGCCGCCCGGGTTACGGAACGCCGCCGAATCCGGCGTGAAGCAGCGCACGGGGAGGCCGCGTCAGGCCCGGTGGACCGTTCGCCCACCGGGGCCGGGGACGACCGGCCGCACCGCGGTTATCAGCCCGCCGGACGGCCGTGGGACGTCCGTGCCGCTCACCGCCGTCCACCGGTCGTCCACCTCGACGCCGCCCGTCCGCGGTCCGCTCCGCGCGAGCAGTTCGACACCCATGAGAGAACCCCCGTTCGTGTTCCGACCGTTCCTCGATCGTGCTCGGGACGCTAGCAGCACCCACTGACAGTCGAGCCCGGCCGAGCCCCCTCACCCGGCGGGCCCGCCCACCCCGGCGTGGGCGGGCCCGCCGTGGCCGCCCGCCCCGGGAGCGGCCGCCGCTCAGCGCCGCGCGGGCGGCACGGGCGGCACGGGCGGCACGGACGGCGAGGACGGCGAGGACAGCGCGGACGGTGTGGACGGCGAGGACGGCGAGGCGACGGCCGGCTGCGGGGACCGGATCGACTCGATGACCTGCCGGATCTGCGCGAGCGTCCGCCCGGACGGCTCCCGGAGACAGCCCGTCAGCTCGATCCGCACCGGCTTTCCGAGGGCCTCGATTCGGCGGTGGCCGACGAGCTCCCCGGTACCGCCCCGCGCGGCGCACACCGTGCCGGCGGGGACGGTGGACAGGGACGTCAACGCACCGGGCTCGCCGGGGTCGGGTTCCGTCGGCCCGCCCAGGCGCACGGTGAGCACGGCGCCGTCGACCGGCAGCGCCTCGACCGGCAGGCAGCCGGGGTCGGTGGCCCTGCAGAGGGACGAGCGGTCGAACGGCACGTTGGCCAGGTGCTCGACGCCGTCCCGGGGCGCGTCGGCCGAGGTCCGGGCGCTCCAGCCCGGCGGCAGGTCCCCGATCAGGCCGTAGATCGGGAACCGGGTCGCGATCGCCGTCTCGACGCCGGGCGAAGCGGACACGGAGGCCGAGGGCGCGACCCCGGCCGGTCCCCGGCCCGCGGCGGCGTCGGCCCCGGGCGACGGGGCGAGGGCCGGCGCGGCGGCGAGCACCGCCGCGAGCAGCCCGGTGGTCAACCCGCCGGCGAGTCCGGCGGTCCGCTTGCGGGCACGCGTCCGGTCGGCGCGCGCGAGCACCCGCTGCATCCGGTCCTCCGGGGTCGGCAGCGGCGGTACGGCCTGCTGGAGCAGGTCGCGCAGCTCCCGTTCCTGCCTTTCCTGCCGTTCCTCCAGCTCCGCCTGCTCCTCCGGCTCGTCCCAGCGGAATTCAGACGCGCTCACGAGGCCCCCCGGTCAGCAGCAGCTCGCGGTCCGGCAGCCGTCCGCGCAGCGCGGCGAGCGCGCGGTGCGTCTGGCTCTTGACCGTGCCGGGGGAGCAGCGCAGCACCTCGGCGGTCTCCTCGACGCTCAGGTCCTCGAAGAACCGCAGCACCACGACGGCCCGTTGGCGCGGCGGCAGCCCCCGGACGGCCTCGGCGACGACCTGGCCGAGCACCACCCCCTCGTACGGGTCCGCGTCCGTCGGCGGCTCCGGCAGGTCGTCGTGCGGCAGTTCGCCGGTCCAGCGGCGGCGCCACCAGGAGACGTGCGAGGTGACGAGCACCTTGCGCAGGTACGCCTCGGGCCGGTCGAGCGCGATCCGCCCCCAGCGCGGCCAGAGTTTGGCGAGCGCGGTCTGCAGCAGGTCCTCGGCCTGGTGCCGGTCCCGGTCAGCAGCCAGGCCACGCGCAGCATCTTCGGGCCGCACGCGGCGACGAACTCGGTGAAGTCCGGTGTCGCTTCGCTCATCCCGCCGTTCCCGCCATGGTGTCCGTGCCGTTCCTGTCAGCCGTGGCGGCCGGGTGGGCCGCGTCGTCGGTGAAGCTCTCACGGCTGGTGAACGCGGTGGGGGCCGGTCCGGGTTGCCTGCCCGGGCGGGAAATCTGCGCACGAACGTGGACGGCCCGCGCGCCGGCCGGGACTCGGCCGGGCGGCGGGCGGGCCGTGGGCACCACGATCGCCGCCCGGACCGGGCCCGGCCAGGCGTACGCACGGGCGCCCGGAAGCGGACCGGCGCGCCGGGGCGTACGTCGGCGGGGCGGGGCGGCGCCGTCAGAGCGTCCCGGACCCCTGCGCCGCGCCCGCCCGGCCCCGCACCGCCGAGCCCTGCGCCGCGGAGCCCCGCACCGCCGAGCCCCGCGCCGCCGCACCCGCGCCCGACCCCACCGGCGCGACCGTCCAGTCCGGGTGCCCCGGCATCGGCGGGGTGCGCCGCCCGTACAGCCAGTCGTCGAGGAAGCCGCCCAGGTCCTGCCCCGACACCGCGGAGGCGGTGCGCTCGTAGTCCCGGGTGGTGGCGATGCCGTGGCGGTGCTCGCGCAGGAAGGTGCGTTCGATCCGGTCGAAGGTCTCGGCGCCGACCTTCTCGCGCAGCGCGTACAGCACCAGCGCGCCGCCGAGGTAGCGCTGCTCGCCGAAGAGGTCGGCGGCGGTGGGGGTTGCGACCGGCCCGGAGTCGTGGCGCCACTGGTCGCCCTGCCCGTAGACCTCGCGCATCCGGTCGGCCAGCGTGGTGTGGCCGGAGGCGTCGGGCCAGCCGCGCTCGTAGCGGTACATCAGCCCGTAGAGGTCGGCGTGGCCCTCGTTGAGCCAGAGGTCGGCCCAGGTGGCGGGGGAGACGCTGTCGCCGAACCAGGAGTGGACGAGTTCGTGCATCATGTGCGAGCCGATCGCGGGCTCGGCCTGGCGCAGGAAACCGGGCTTGTAGAGGGTGAGGGTCTGGGTCTCCAGGCCGGTGAAGCGGAACGCCTCCGGGTCGTCGGTGTCGGCGGGCAGGATGCCGTAGGTCTCGAACGGGAACGGCCCGAGACGCCGTTCGGCCCAGGCGAGTTGGTCGGCGGTGAGGGCGAGGGCGGGTTCGAGTTCGGCGGCGCGCGCGGTCGGGACGACGTCGCGCAGCGGCAGGCCGTGCGGGCCGGTGCGCTCGCGGACGGTGTACCGGCCGACCGAGACCTGCAGCAGTTCGGTGGCCAGCGGCTCGCGGGAGGTGTACCTGCGGGTGGTGCGGCCGTCGTCGTGGTGCTCGGTGTCCGTCAACTCGCCGGTGGCGACGCCCAGCAGGTCGTCGGGCGCGGTGACGGCGACGGTGAAGCGGGCCTTCTGGCTGGGGTGGTCGTTGCAGGGGAACACGGTGTGCGCGGCGTCCGGCTGCCCGGCGACCGCGAAGCCGTCCGGGGTGGGCACCCAGGCGGTGTGCGGGAGCGCGGCGCGCGGGTCGGCGGTGTACTCGACGGTCAGCCGGGCGGTGCTGCCGCGGTGCAGCGGCCGGTCCGGGGTGACGACCAGCTTCTCGTCGCGGGCGGCGAACCGGGCCGGCCGCCCGTCCACGCGCACCGACCGGACGTCCAACCCGAGCGCGTCGAGCCGCAGTTCGGCGAGCGTACGGGTGAGCCGGGCGGTGACGGTGGCGTCGCCGCGCACCGTACGGGAGTCGGCCCGGTAGTCGAAGGCCAGGTCGTAGGCGAGCGCCTGGTATCCGGGATTGCCGAGGGCGGGGAACACGGGATCGCCCAGGCCGTCCGCTGCGGTGGCCACCGGGGCGCTGGCGGACAGCAGTGCCGCACCGAGCACGAGCGACAGGGCGAGGGCGGCGCGGCGCCCGGGCAGCGGGATCACCGTCGGACGATAGCGGACCGCCGGGCCGGGCCGGGCGGGATTCCCGACGGCCCGTCGACGACACGCGGGGCTCCCCCGGACGGCCCAGCGTGCTGGCGGGGCGGCCGGGGCCCGCCTAGTGTCGGAGGTGCTTCGTCCCCTGACGGACGGGGCCACGGCCGCCGGAGCTCTGGCCAGATCCGGCGGCCGTACTCGTGTGCCCTGCGGTGCCCGGCGCCCGGCGCCCCCCGCGTAGGCTGGCGGCCGAGACGACGCCCCGTACGGATGCCAGGAGCCCGCCGTGACCAGCCCCGAACCACCCGTCCTGGTGATCGGCGAGTGCGTCGCCGACATCGTCCGCACGGACGGCGCCCCGGACCGCGTGCACCCCGGCGGCAGCCCCGCGAACGTCGCCTACGGCCTGGCCCGCCTCGGCCGCCCCGCCATGCTGCTCACCGAGCTCGGCCCGGACGCCAACGGGCGGCTGATCCGCGCGCACCTGGAGTCGGCCGGGGTGGTGGTCCGGGCGGCCGAGGCGGCGCGGACGCCCTCGGCCGTGGTGCGGTTGGACGGCCTCGGGCGGGCCGAGTACACCTTCGACATCGGCTGGACGCTCCCCCCGACCGACCCGACCGACCCCTATCCGACCGACCCGACCGAGCCCGCCGTGGCGCCCGCCGCGATCCACCTGGGCTCGATCGGCGCGGTCGCCGAACCGGGCGCGGCGGCGGTCCTCGCACGGGTGGAGCGCTGGCGCGGCCGGGCGCCGGTCAGCTACGACCCCAACGTGCGCCCCGCACTGATGGGCGAGCGGGCCGAGGCCGTCCGGCGGGTCGAGCGGTGCGTCGCGCTGAGCGACGTGGTCAAGGCGAGCGACGAGGACCTGGCCTGGCTGTACCCGGACGAGCGGCCGGAGGCGGTCGCCGAGCGGTGGCTCGCCCTCGGGCCGGCCGTGGTCGCGGTCACCCTGGGCGCGGAGGGCGCCTTCGCGTTGACTGCCGAGGGCGGGTACGTGCGGGCGGCCGCCGTGCCGGTGCCGGTGGCCGACACGGTCGGCGCCGGGGACTCCTTCACGGCCGCCTTCCTGGACGCCCGCGCGGCGGGCACCGGCCTCCCCGGCTGCCTGACCCGCGCCGTGACGGCCGCCGCCCTCACCGTCTCCCGCCCGGGCGCCAACCCGCCCTCGGCCGCCGAACTCGCGGCCGCCCTCGCCCGCTACGACGACTACGACGACCACGACGACGCGGGCGCCCGGTAGACCCGGACCGTCGTGGCGACGGCCTCCGGCGGCGCCGGACCAGCTCCGGCCGCCCGGCGAACCGGACGACCGGGTGGCCCTCGGCGCCCTCCGGCCGCGGCGCGGCGGCGCTCGAAGGCGCTGACGACCGCTTTCGTGACGTCCTTACCGACCGAGGCCGGTGAGCTCCTTGCCGTACCAGACCTCGGCGTACGGGCCGCCGCTGTAGGCGGGGATCTCGCGGTAGCCGCTGCGGAGGTAGAGGGCGCGGGCCTCGACCAGGTCGAGGCGGGTGTCGAGGACGATCCGGCGCACGCCGAGGCCCCGGGCGGCCTCGTCGACGGCGGCCATCAGGCGGGCGCCGCCGCCGGTGCCGCGCACGTCCGGGCGGACGAAGACGCGGGTCAGTTCCGCGGTGCCGTCGTCGCTCAGCCGCAGGCCGGCGCAGGACTGCGGGGCGCCGTCGTAGCGGCCGATCAGGAAGACGCCGCTCGGGGCCACGAGGTGCTCGCTGCCGGAGGCGGCGAGCCCGGTCTCCAGTTCCTCGGGGGTGCACTCGCGGGCGAAGTGGAGGAGGTAGTAGCGGTTGGCCACGTCGTAGTAGTACTCGCGCAGGAGCTGCAGGGCCTCGGGGGAGTTCACGTCGGCCGGGGTGACGGTCCAGAGGTCGGAGCGGCGGGGCGCGGGGTTCGTCATGCGCGCATGATCCACTTCGCCGCGGCCCGGACGCAATCGGGTTTCGCGGAACGGCGGAGGACCGACGGGCCGGGCCGCAGCCCGGTCGCGGGGCCGGAGGGGAGCACTCGGGCGGTGGGACACGGGCTCAGCCAGCACCGGTGCGGTGTGGTTCAGCCATGGCTGCCGGGTGGACCAGGCGGGCATCGTAGGCGGAGATGACGAGTTGGGCCCGGTTGCGGGCGCCGAGTTTCATGAGCAGGCGTCCGACGTGGGTCTTGGCGGTCGACAGGCTGACGTGCAGCCGGGCGGCGATCTCGGAGTTCGACAGGCCGAGGCCGACCAGGGTCAGGACTTCCCGCTCCCGTTCGGTCGTCTCCGCCAGTGCGGTGGAGGGCCGGCGGATCGGCGGCATCTCCCTCCCCGGCGCCGGGGTCGTGTCCGCCGGCCACGCGGTCGACTCGACCGGTCGACCACCCGGCGCCGAGAAGATCGATGACTGCTTGCGGCCGGGCCGGTTCAGCCAGACGGTCGACTGCCTGGCCGGACAGGACCTCCACGTGACCGCCACCTACCAGCCGAACTCCCGCTACTGGCCCTTCCAGCTGATCGAGGCAGCGCTCTACACGGCCATGACCGCGGCACTCTCGGGTCTCTGCTTCTTCTGGATCCGACGCCGCACGACCTGAAGGAACGGCCGGGCCGCGGCAAAGGAACGGCAAGGCGCTCGGCGCGTCGTTGCCCCGCGCGGGTGACGGGGGGATTGGCGGGGGCGCAGCACGGGGGAGCAGTGCCCTTATGAACAGACCATCAGATTGTCGGATTAATGGGGGTTTGAGGGGGAGTCGGCAGAACCGGCAGGGCCGGCACCCGGCCCGCACCGGCCTGCTCGCCACCGTCTGCCTCTCCGCCGTCGTGGCCGGCTGCGCCGGGCCCGCGGGCCCTGCCCGGCCCGCGCCCGAGCGCCCGGCCGCCAACGCCGCGGCCAACGCCGCCAACGCTGCCAACGGTGCCAAGGCCGTCAACGCCGCGACCGCCGCCGCCGAGGGCACCGCCGCGAACGGCACCGCCAACGCCGCGCCGCCGCAGCTGCCCGGCCTCGCCCGCAAGGAGGAGGAGACCAGCAGCGAGGCGGCGGCCCGTCAGGAGGCGGCCGTCCGGGCGGCCTTCGAGACCGCGCAGCGCTGGGGCCTGGAGCGCCCGCCGATCAAGGCCCCGCAGCGCCCGGCGACCAGGGCGGCCCTGACCCCGATGACCGGCGTCAAGATCAAGGACGGTCTGCCGCCCGTGGTCTACCGCGTGCCGACCGACGACAAGGTGGTCTTCCTGACCGTCGACGACGGCTGGGAGAAGGACCCGGAGTTCAACCGGATGGCCGAGGAACTGGGCATCCCGCTCAGCGCCTTCGTCTCCGACTACCTCGCCCGCGAGAACTACGGCTACTTCCGCGATCTCCACGCCCAGGGCGTGGAGATCAACAACCACACCATCAACCACCGCAACCTGAAGGTCCTCGACTACGAGACCCAGCGCGGCGAGATCTGCAACCAGCAGGACCAGCTGGAGCAGCAGATCGGCGTCCGCCCCCGGCTGTTCCGGCCGCCGTACGGCGAGTACAACGACGACACGCTGCGCGCCGCCGCCTCCTGCGGCGTGCAGGCCGTGCCGCTGTGGAACGAGGAGGCCTTCCCGGACCACATGGACTACCGCTACGACGACCGGGAGTTCCACCCGGGAGACATCATCCTGACCCACTTCCGGGGCCCCGACATCTGGAAGGCCACGATGCCGGACCTGCTGCGCAAGGTGGTCAACGACGTCACCGCGGCCGGCTTCTCGCTGGGCCGGCTGGACGACTACCTGTAGCCGCCCGCGGGGGCCGCCGGCGCGGATCAGCCGATCGAGAGGGCGTCGAGGTACACCCAGGCGCCCTCGTGCCGGACGAAGCGGCTGTGCTCGGCGAGCACGCCCCGCTCGCCGCCCTGCGTCCAGCTCGCCCGGAACGCGACCGTCCCCTCGGCGTGGAAGGCGCCGCCGTCCGAGGTGGACACCACCTCCAGGCCGGTCCAGCGCAGGCCCGGGTCGAAGTCCACCTCGGCGGGCCGGGTGTCCGGGTGCCAGGTGCGCAGCAGGTAGGCCTCGTCCTGGGCGACGAAGGCGCTGTACCGCGAGCGCATCAGCGCCTCGGCGGTGGTGGCGGCGGCCGTGCCCCGGTGGTAGCGGCCGCAGCAGTCGCCGTAGCCGGCGGGCAGGCCGCACGGGCAGGGGGAGGAGGGCAGCAGCCGGGGCGCGGCGGCGCGGGGCGCGGCGGGGCGGGGCTCGGAGCGGCGTCGGGACATGCGGCCCATTCTCCCCCAACGGCCGCCGGCGGACGCGCCGGGCCCGCCCCTCGCGGCGGTGCGCGCGCGGAGGGGCGGGCCCGGTCGGGTCACTTCGCCCGCTGGATGCGGTAGTTGAACTCGGCGGTGCCGAATTTCCGCATCAGCCGGAGCCAGAGCGGCATCATCATCTCGGTCGCGCGGGCGGCCGTGATGTCCCCGAGGTCGATGATCCACTCGGCCGGCCAGCCGAACCCGCCGAGCAGGGCGACGGTCTCGGCCTTGGCGTCGGCGTCGTTCCCGGCGATGAAGAGCTGGTGCTCGCCGGCCAGCCGGCCGGGGGCCACCATCAGGGCGCAGTTCACCGTGTTGAGCGCCTTCACCACCTTCGCCTCGGGGAACTCGCGCTGGATCCGCTCGCCGATGCTGTCGGTGTTCGCCGGGTCGAGCGTCACCTGCCCGTCGGCGTCGAAGACCAGCGGGTTGGCCAGGTCGATCAGCAGCTTGCCGCCGAGGTGCTCGGCCCCGGCCGCGCGCAGCGCCGCCAGCGAGACCGTGCCGCCGGTGGCGTTCAGCACCACCTCGCCGAAGGCCGCCGCCTCGGCGAAGGTCCCGGCGTGCCCGTCCGGGCCGGCCTGTGCGGCCCAGGCGAGTGCCTTCTCGTTGTCCTTGGTCCGCGACCCCAACGTCACCTGGTGGCCGAGCGAGACCAGCTTGCTCCCCAGTGTCTGGCCGACCATGCCCGTGCCGATGATTCCGATGCGCACAGCTTCCCCGTCTCGTCCGGTGGCGGCCCGTCCCCGGTGGAGCGGGTCGGCGACGACGATAGTTGACCGTGCGTCAGCGGCAGCGCGTGTCCGGATCGCGTGTCCGGGTCGCGTGTCCGGGTCGCGTGTCCGGGTCGCGTGTCCCGGGTCGCGTGTCCGCCACCCGGCGGCGGGCGCTCAGCCCCGGGGCGCGCCGAACCAGGTGCGCAGCGCCCGCTCCAGCCCGTCCGGGTCCGCCGCGCCGGCGTCGCAGGCCCAGGCGACGTACCCGTCCGGGCGCAGCAGCAGGGCGCCGGCGGGCGCCTCGGGGCAGTCCGCCGCGACGGTGTCCACCCGGTCCTTCCAGCCCGCCGCGCGGTCCGCGAGACCGGCGTCGCCGCCCGTCAGGTCGAGCAGCAACGGGCGTGAGCCACGGGCGAGTTCCGCCAGGCGGACGGCCCCCTGGGAGGTCCGGGCGGTGAGGTCCGGGGCGAAGCGCCCGGCCAGCGGGTGGGCGCAGTCGACGGCGTAGCGGACGTCGCCGCCGGCCATCAGCGCGGCGATCCGGCCGAGGTTGTCCGGGTGGGCGAGCAGTTCGCCGAACAGGGCGCGGATCGCGGTGATCCCGGGGCCCGGGGACATCAGCGCCATCTGGGCCTGGGTGTGCATGTACACCCGCGCCCCGATCGGGTGCCGCTCGCGGTGGTAGCTGTCGAGCAGGCCGTCCGGTGCCCAGCCCCGTACGTCGGCGGCCAGCTTCCAGCCGAGGTTGGCGGCGTCCTGGAGGCCGAGGTTGAGGCCGGGCCCGCCGACGGCGGCGTGCGCGTGCGCGGCGTCGCCGACCAGGAGCACGCGGCCCTGCCGGTAGCGGTCGGCGAGCCGGGTGTTGTGGCCGGCCTGCCGGCGCACGCCCTGCGGGAAGGGCGCGGGGGCCGGGGCGAGCGCCAGGTCCGCGCCGGTCACCCGGAGCAGGCTGGCCCGGAGCTCGTCCAGGGTGGGCGGCGCGGCCTCGTCGGCGGCCGGGCGGCCCCACTCCATGGTGGCGAGGATGGTGGCGTCCGGGCTGACCGGGGCGACGACGACCACGCCGTGCTCGGTGCGGGTGTGGGTGAACGGCGCGATCGGCGTCGGGCAGCCGGGCAGCAGGAACGCGCCGGTGTCGGTGGTGCGGACGGTGTCGGGCAGGATCGCGTGGGTGGTCAGGGAGACCGGGTCGGGGGCGGTGACGCCGGGGAAGCCGATCCCGGCGAGCTTGCGGACGGTGCTGCGCCCGCCGTCGGCGCCGACCAGGTAGCGGGCGCGCAGTCGGCGGTCGCCGTCCGGGCCCCGGTACTCGACGGTGACGCCGTCCGGGGTGTCGGTGAAGCCGGTCAGCTCGCAGCCCTGGCGGAGGTCGATGCCGAGCTCGCGGGCGCGCCGTTCGAGCACCGCCTCGATCCGGTGCTGCGGCGCGAGCAGGGTGTAGAGGGCGTTGTCCTCGACCTCCCGCAGGTCGAGCGGGAAGGCGCCGAAGACGAAGCGGGGTACGGGCTGCGGCGTGCCGGTGCCGCCGAGCGGTTCGTACAGGCCGCGCCGGTCGAGCAGCCGGACCACCTGGCCGGCCAGCCCGTTGGCCTTCTGCTCGGTCGAGCGCTCGGTGAGGCGGTCCAGCACCACCGGCCGGACTCCGGCCAGGGCGAGCTCGCAGGCCAGCATCAGGCCGACCGGGCCCGCTCCCGCGATGACGACATCGGTGTCCGGTGCGGAGTCGCGCGCTTCGGAGTCGCGCGCTTCGGAGTCGCGCGCTTCGGAGTCGCGCATTGCGGAGTTGCTCATGTCGAATCCCCCCTCAGGGACGGTGAGTTCATTGCGACGAGGGGTCCGGCAGCCCGGCCGCGACCTGCCGCAGCGCTTCGGTGAGCAGCGGCTGGTACGGCACCACCGGATCGGCGGCGAGGTAGTGGTCGTCGGCGGTCTGGAGCGCGGCCAGCGCCGCCGCGGCGACCAGCTTCGGGTAGAGGTCGCGGGTGGCGTCGGTCCCGGTCCGGGCGGCCACCGCGGCCGCGAGCCCGGAGCGGACCACGACCGCGCCGCGGGTCAGTTCGGCCTGCAGCGACGGCTCGCGCAGCAGCAGCCGTACGGCCGCGGTCCAGTTCGGGTCCGGTTCCTCGGTCGCGCCGTCGAACCGCGCGAGCAGGGCGTGGGTGAGTGCCTCCCACAGCGGCTCCCCGGCCGGGCGGGCGCGCAGTTCCTCCGCGGCCTGCCGGATCCGGTCGTGCTGCCGGGAGACGATCGCCTCGGCCTTGCTGGAGTAGTAGTTGTTGTAGGTGCGCGGCGACACCCCGGCCCTGGCCGCGATGTCCTCCACCCGCACGTTCTCCAGTCCCCGCTCGACGGCCAGGCACAGTGCGGCCCAGCTGATCGCGTCCCGCGTCGCGGCCTTCTTCCGTTCCCGCAGTCCGGGCTGCCCCTTCGTCATGTGCCCACTCTCGCGCGAAAGTTGCGTGTCGCGCAAGTCTGCGTGACACGCAACTTCCGAACTGCCGGTTCGGTCGGATCGCGCCGTCCCCCCGGAGGGTCGGCGAGTCGCCCCGGGACCTGCGCTTGGTCACTGGTAGTAGTTGCCTGGTCGCGCGGCGACCCGCCGCAGGAGCGAGGTCCCGCCCGGCGAACCGGGCGGGACGACCCGACAGCACGTGAGGAGCGGTCATGGCTGGCAGACGGCGTCCGCCGAGAACGCGGGCCCCCCGGCAGGACAGGCCCGCGGGCGTCGGCCGTACGGAGTCCAGGGTCGGGATCGCCCGGCTGGAGGGCCTGCTCGCCTGGGAGGCGGAGATCGCGGCGGCCGAACGCGACGCCCGGGCCTTCGCCGAGCAGTTCCCCTGGCTGCCCGCCGCCGAACGGGAGAACCTGGAGCGGGCCTACGCCGCGGACCGGCTGCGCTACGCCGAGGAGGTCGTCGACCGCGCCGTCGAGCGCTGCCGCCGCCTGGCGGCCCGCTACCGCTCCGAGTGCCGGCGGATCTGCGCCCGCTGGGCGGCGCTCTGCCTGTCCGTCACCCTGGCGGCGGCGCTGTTCGCCGTCGTCCCCGCCGCCCTGCGGGGCTGAGTCCACGAAGAGGCCCGCCGCGCCGGTGACGGCGCAGCGGGCCTCCGTGCTGCCCGGGGGTTCCCCGGGGTGGGGATCAGTGGTGGCCGTGGCCGCTGCTGATCTCCCGGTGCTCCTCGACGGTGGGCTTGGCGATTTGGCTGCCCTCGCCGTAGAAGCCGCGGGAGAGCTTCACCCGGGCGCGGGTCCACACGTTGGTCTTGCGGGCCACCCCGTTCTCGTCCACCGCGGGCGGCAGCTCGGCCGGCTCCGGCTGGTCGTGCGAGGTGAGGGTGTACAGCCGGCCGGGCGGCAGCGGCGCGTGCACCTCGACGAACTCGCCGTGCTGGAGCCGCTGGATGACACCGGACTCCCGGCCGTGCAGCACCTTTTCCTTGTCGCGCCGCTGCAGGCCGAGGCACCAGCGCTTGGTGATCACGAAGACGACCACGGGCACGGCGAAGAAGCCGATCCGCACCGCGTAGGTGATCGCGTTGATCGACAGGTGGAAGTGGGTGGCGAGTAGGTCGTTTCCGCCGCCGGCCAGCAGGATCAGGTAGAGGCTGATCCAGGCCGCGCCGAAGGCGGTGCGCACCGGCGCGTTGCGCGGCCGGTCGGCGATGTGGTGCTCGCCGCGGTCGCCGGTGACCCAGGCCTCCAGGAACGGCCAGCACCAGATGATCAGCAGCACCGTCGGGAAGACCATCAGCGGGATGAACACCCCGAGGTTCAGGGTGTGGCCGCCCCAGACGCTGATCTCCCAGCCGGGCATCACCCGGATCAGGCCCTCGGAGAAGCCCATGTACCAGTCCGGCTGGGCGTCGGTGGACACCTGGTCCGGCCGGTACGGGCCGTACGCCCAGATCGGGTTGACGGTGGCGATCGCCGCCATCGCCGCGACCACGCCGAAGACCAGGAAGAAGAAGCCGCCGGCCTTGGCCATGTAGATCGGCAGCAGCGGCATGCCGACCACGTTCTCGTTGGTCCGGCCGGGCCCGGCGAACTGGGTGTGCTTGTGGTAGAAGACCAGGATCAGGTGCGCCGCGAGCAGGCCGAGCATGACCCCGGGGATCAGCAGGATGTGGACGGTGAACAGCCGCGGGATGATGTCGTGGCCGGGGAACTCGCCGCCGAAGATGAACATCTGCAGGTAGGTGCCGACGATCGGCACGGCGAGCACCGCACCCTCCATGAACCGGATGCCGGTGCCGGAGAGCAGGTCGTCCGGCAGCGAGTAGCCCATGAAGCCGTCGAACATGCCGAGGAACAGCAGCAGCGCGCCGAAGATCCAGTTGATCTCGCGGGGCTTGCGGAACGCGCCGGTGAAGAAGACGCGCATCATGTGCGTCAGCATCGCCGCGATGAAGACGATCGCCGCCCAGTGGTGGATCTGGCGCATCAGCAGGCCGCCGCGCACCTCGAAGCTGATGTTGATCGTGGAGGCGTAGGCCTCCGACATCTGGATGCCCTTGAGCGGCACGTAGGAGCCGTCGTAGACGACCTCGCCCATGCTCGGGTTGAAGAACAGGGTCAGCCAGACGCCGGTGAGGATGATGATGACGAAGGTGTAGAGCGCGACCTCGCCCAGCATGAAGGACCAGTGGTCCGGGAAGATCTTGCGCAGGTTGGCCTTGGCCAGGGAGTAGATGCCCAGCCGCCCGTCCGCCCAGTCGGCGAGGGCCTCGGCCTTGTTGGCGGGCTTGGCGCGGGTGCTGGTGACCGGTCCCGGCCGCGACTGCTGGTCGGTGCTCACGACGGGCTCCCCGGCGTTCGCGGCGTGCCGAGGTGCAGGCCCGCCGGCGGGAACCCAGGCCGGCGAAGTGTTGTGATCATGGGACCTCTCGATACGGGCCTGCCGGTCGCACCGGCGTGCGGATCGGCCTGATCCGCTGGACCCGCTGCTCAGAGTGATGGATCGCTTACTCTGTCATGCTGTCGGCAGGGGGCCGACTGTGCACGTCCATCGGCCCGTCCGGCGGCTCGTGTCGGGCCGGACGGGGGGTCCTGACGCCCGATCGGTCGACCGCCGGACGGCCGAACGGTCCGCGCTGCTGCGCCCGGGTGCCGCTGAACCGTTTCGGCGCGCGCCGCGCCCGCCGGTCGCGCGGCCGGCGCCTACGCTGCGCCAATGGTGGAACACCGTGAACTCTGCGCGTCCGTCACCGAGGCCCTGGCCGGCGCCGGCTTCGACACCGCGCCCGGCGCCTCCCCGCTGCGGATCGGCCCGGGCCCCGAGGGCGTCCTGGTCGACTGGCCGTCGGACGGGGAGGGCGGCGGGCCGCTCTCCGGGGAGGTCCGCGCGGCGGTGAGCGGCGCCGCCGCGGTGGTGCTGCGCGAACGCGGCCACCTGGTCGCCGAGACGGCCGGGGGCGGGCTGCTGGTCACCGCCGCCGAACCGGTGGCCGTCGCGGCCGAGTCGGAGGCCGTCCCCGAGCAGTGGTGGGGCTGACCGGCCCGGGAAGCGGCAGAAGTGCCCGCCGGCGCGCCGTTTTGACGTGCGCACAGGCATCCTCATACCGAACCCTTACCTTTCCGAGGGGTTCAGTTGACCTCGACACCTCTAAGGTTTGCCTAAGCTAAGCCCATGCGCCCCGGACCGTGCGTCCGGGGCGTTCGGCTGTGCCGCCCCGCCCGCCGCCGGCGTCCGGGGCGTCCAGAACAGGTACGACCGGCCCGGGTTTCCCGGGGGGAGGAGCCCGCTGCATGTGGGATGAGGCGTTTCCCAGCTTTCTGATCGGGCTACGCGAGGGCCTGGAAGCCGGACTGATCGTGTCGATCCTCGTCGCCACGCTCGTCCGCTTCGGCCACAAGGCCCGGCTGCCCCAGGTGTGGACGGGCGTCGCGGCGGCCGTCGCACTCAGCCTCAGCTTCGGCGCGGTGCTCACCTTCACCGCCGCCAACCTCTCCGGCCACGCCCAGGAGGCGTTCGGCGGCGTGCTGAGCCTGATCGCGGTCGGCTTCGTCACCGCGATGGTGTTCTGGATGCGCCGCTCGGCACGCACCCTCTCCGCCGAGATCAAGGAGAAGGTCCAGGCCTCGCTGGCGATGGGCGCCGGCGCGCTGGTGCTCACCAGCTTCCTCGCGGTCGCCCGCGAGGGCCTGGAGACCTCCCTCTTCCTGTGGACCAACGTGCGCACCGCCGGGGAGTCCACCGGCCCGCTGATCGGCGCCGCGGTCGGCCTGGTGCTCTCCAGCGGCCTGTGCTGGGGCCTCTACCGCCGCGCGCTGAAGATGAACCTCACCCGGTTCTTCACCATCACCGGCGCTGGCCTGATCGTCGTCGCGGCCGGCGTGCTCGGCTACGGGCTGCGCGACCTGCAGGAGTCCGGACTGGTCGGCGGCGGCAGCACGTACGCCTTCGACCTGAGCGGGCACCTGGACGCCTCCTCCTGGTACGCCACGCTGGTGCAGGGCACCCTCAACCTGACCGTCACCATGACGGTCCTCCAGGTCGTCGGCTACGTCGCCTACCTGTGCGTCGTCATGACGCTCTTCATCGAGGGCGTCCGGGGCGGTCAGCCCGCCCCGGCCAAGGCGGCCGAGGCCAAGGCCGCCGGCGCCGACGCGGAGAAGGCCGCCGCGCCCGCGCGCTCCGGCCGGCCGCGCTGGGTGCTGCCCGCCGCGCTGATCGCCGTCCCCGCCGTGGTGGCCGGCACCGTGATCGCGGTCAGCGACGGCAAGCAGGACAGCTCCTCCACCGTCGCCGTCTCCGAGGACGAGTGCGGCAGCGGCTTCAAGGCCCCGCTGCCCGGCCAGCAGGTGTTCCAGATGCACAACACCGGGGACAAGGTCTCCGAGGTGTACCTGGTCAACCCGGGCACCGGAGCCGTCTACGGCGAGATCGAGGGCCTGGCCCCCGGCACCACCCGGGCGCTCACCGCCACCATCGGCTCCGGCGACTACGCCTGGCGCTGCGTGCCCACCGGCGGAAAGGCCGTCACCTCCTCCGCCGTGCACGTCGCCGGCGGCGTCGAGGTCAAGGCCGTCAAGCCGGTCGCCGAGGACGACCTCAAGGCCCCGCTCGACGCCTACAAGGACTACGTCAACAAGGGCCTCGCCACCCTGGTGACCGAGACCGCGAAGCTGCAGGCCGACGTCCACGCCGGCGACCTCGCCACCGCGAAGGCGGACTGGCTCACCGCCCACCTGCAGTACGCCTCGCTCGGCGCCGCCTACGGCACCTTCGCCGACCTCGACGGCAAGATCAACGGGCGCCCGGACGGCCTCGCCGACAAGGCCAAGGACAAGGACTTCACCGGCTTCCTGCGCCTGGAGTACGGCCTCTGGCACGGCCAGTCCGTCGACGAGCTGACCCCCGTCGCCGACCAGCTCACCGGCGACGTCACCAAGCTGCAGCAGGACTTCCCCGGGCAGCAGTTCGACCCGGGCGACCTGCCGCTGCGCGCCCACGAGATCCTGGAGAACACCCTCCAGTTCGAGCTCACCGGCGACACCGACCAGGGCAGCGGCACCAACCTGGCCACCACCCAGGCCAACCTGGCCGGCACCCAGGAACTGCTGACCGTCCTCAAGCCGCTGCTCGACGAGCGCGACCCGCAGGTGCTGGTGCGCGCCGACGCCGGGATGAAGCGGGTCGGCGACCTCGTCGCCGCCGCCCACAAGGCCGAGGGCTGGACCCCGCTCGACCAGCTCCCCGCCGACACCCGCCGGCAGCTCAACGGCGCCACCGGGCAGCTGCTCGAAGACCTCTCGCCCATCCCCGCCCTGCTCGAGATCCGGAAGGCCGCCTGATGACCGACCACACCGCAGCCGCCGGAGGCTCCTGCCCGTTCCCGCACGCCGCCGCGCCGGTCGAGGCCGCCGAGGCGGGCGGCTGCCCGGCCGGACCGGCCCGGCGCAGCTTCGTGCGCGCCGCGCTCGGCGCGGGCGCCGGGGCCGCCGTGATAGCCGGCGGGACGTCCCTCGCGCTCGGCGCTGCCCCGGCCGCCGCCGGGGACGGCAAGGAGGCCAAGAGCGGGGCCGTACCGTTCCACGGCGACCACCAGGCCGGCATCACCACCCCGCAGCAGGGCTACGCGGCCTTCGTCTCCTGCCAGGTCATCGCCCCGGACCGCAAGGGCCTGGAGGACCTCCTCAAGACCCTGACCGAGCGGATCCGCTTCCTCACCGCCGGCGGCACCCCGCCCGACCTCGGCGTCGGCGCCCCGCCCTCCGACAGCGGCATCCTCGGCCCGACCGTGACCACCGACAACCTGACCGTCACGGTCGGGGTCGGCGCCTCGCTCTTCGACGACCGCTACGGGCTGGCCAAGGCCAAGCCGGCCAAGCTGACGCCGATGAAGACCTTCCCCAACGACAACCTGCAGGCCGCCGAACTGCACGGCGACCTCTCCCTGCAGATCTGCGCCGACCAGCAGGACACCGTCCTGCACGCGCTGCGCGACATCACCCGGCACACCCGCGGCGCGATGCAGATCCTCTGGCGGATCGACGGCTTCCAGAACCGGTCCCGCCCGGACGGCAGCCAGCGCAACCTGCTCGGCTTCAAGGACGGAATCGTCAACCCCGACACCAAGTCGGCCCGGGAGATGGACCGGCTGATCTGGGTCACCGACGGCATGGGCGAACCCGCCTGGGCCACCGGCGGCAGCTACCAGGTGATCCGGATCATCCGGATGCTGATCGAGTTCTGGGACCGCGTCACCCTCGCCGAGCAGGAGAAGATGTTCGGCCGCCGCCGCGACACCGGCGCCCCGCTGGACGGCCACCTGGAGACCGACGCGCCGGACTACGGCAAGGACCCGGACGGCAAGGCGATCCCGCTCAAGGCGCACATCCGGCTCGCCAACCCGCGCACCGCCGACACCGACAACTCCCGCATCCTGCGCCGCGGTTACAACTACGACCGGGGCATCGACAAGGCCGGAAACCTCGACATGGGCCTGGCGTTCTGCTGCTACCAGCAGGACGTGGCGCGGCAGTTCGAGGCCACCCAGACCCGGCTCGTCGACGAGCCGCTGGTCGACTACATCTCGCCGACCGGCGGCGGGTACTTCTTCGTCCTGCCGGGCGTGAAGGACAACGCCGACTGGCTCGGCCGAGGACTGCTCGCCGCCGTCTGACGGCCGACCGCGCGCACGGGCCCCGGCGATTCCCCGCCGGGGCCTGTGCGCGTTCCTCCGTCGGCCGTCCGGCGTCATCGGCCGACTTCCGGTGCGGCGTCCGCGCGGCAGCCGCGGAGCGCCACCGAGGGCTCGCAGACTGGGCGCATGATTCGACTCCGAACCGCCGCCCCGGCGGTCCTCGTCCTGTCCCTGTCCCTCGTCGGCCTGCCCGCCGCCGCCCCGGCCCCGGCCGCCGAACCGCCGCGCGCGGCGCAGAGCCAGCGCAGCCTCACCCCGGCCGAGCAGCAGGTCGACAGCTTCTTCTCCCAGTACCGCGGCGACATCCTGGACGGCGACCTCCAGGGCGCCCGTGCGGTCCGTCAGCGGTACCTGACCGCCCACCTGAACGCCGTGCTCGACGCGTGGGCGCGGGCGCACGACGCCGACCCGGTGTTCCGGGCCCAGAACGTGCCGACCGGCTGGAGCCTCGCCCAGGGCGACAGCGGCGCCGGCCACACCCGGGTGAACCTCACCGAGCGGTGGGGCGACGGCTCCACCACCGAGGTCGTGTACGAGCTGCGGCTGGCCACCCTGGTGATCGACGACCTGCAGGACGCGCCCGCGTAGCCGCGGCGCTTCGGCCCCGCCCGTCGTCAGGGAGCGCCGAGGGTGAAGCCGATCACGGCGCCGCCGCCCTCGCGGTTGGCGGCGAAGGCGGCGCCGCCGTGGGAGCGGGCGACCTCGTGGACGATGGCCAGGCCGAGGCCGGAACCGGGCAGGCTGCGGGCGGCCGTCGCGCGGTAGAAGCGGTCGAAGACCCGGTCGAGGTCGGCCGCGTCGATGCCCGGGCCGCGGTCGCGGACCTCGACCCGGGTGCCGCGCACCACCACCTCGATCGGGGCCGTGCCGCCCGGGTCGAACTTGGCGGCGTTGTCGAGCAGGTTGCCGACCGCGCGGGCCAGCGCCTCCGGCCGGGCGGTGACGACGGTGTCGTCCGCGTCCACCACGACCTGACGGCCGGTGCGTCGGCGGGTCTGCGCGGCGGCCGTCCGGACGAGCTCGGCCAGCGCGACCTCGGCGGGCAGCTCGTCCGCCCGGTGGTCCGCGGCGAGCGCCACCAGCTCCTCCACCAGCTGGGTCAACTCCCGTGCCTCGTGGGCCAGATCGGCCATCAGGGCGGCGCGCTCGGCGGGCGGCAGGCGGTCCAGGCTGGGCAGCACCGCGAGGTTGGTGCGCAGGCTGGTCAGCGGGGTGCGCAGCTCGTGCCCGGCGTCCTGGACGAGCCGGCGCTGGTTCTCCTTGGCCGTCGCCAGCCGGACCAGCATCCGGTCGAAGGCGCGGCCGAGCCGGCCCACCTCGTCCGTCCCGGCGGCCGGCACCGGGACGTCCAGCCGGCCGCTGGCGGCGACCAGTTCGGCCGCCTCGGTGAGCCGGACCAGCCGACCGGTGATCCGGCCCGCGACCAGCCGGCCGGCCGCGCCCGCCACCACCACGACGACCGCCACCACGGCCACCATCTCGTGCCGCAGCATCTCCAACAGCTCCTCGACGTCGTCGAGTTGCTGCACCACCTGGACGGCGCCGCGGCCGCCGCCGAGCGAGACCACGCCCACCCGGCAGGTGGTGCCGCGGACGTGGCGCAGGCCCGTCGCCGTGCGGGCCGGGGCGGCGGCGCGGGCGAGCTCGCGGTCGTCCGGGGTGGTCGGCAGGTCGAGGCTGGAGGTGCCCGGGAGGACGGCCCCGTTCGAGTCGAGGGCCTGGGCCGTCACCCGGACCGGGTGCAGCAGCTGCTCGCTGAGCCCGCTCGGGCCGTTGAAGTCCCCCGGGAACAGCTGCTCGCCCGCGACCTGGCCGCTCACCGCGCGCATGGCCGAGGTGAAGTCGTCCCGCTCGTCGTCCCGGATCAGGCCGGCCGCGGCGTGGTAGCCGAGCGTGCCGATCAGCACCGCGACCAGGGCGGCCATCGTGGCGAAGACGAGTGCGACGGTGGTGCGCAGGCCGGGGCGGGGCAGCCGGCGGCGCGGGCCGGTCACGGCTCGCGCAGCGTGTAGCCGACGCCGCGGACGGTGTGGATCAGCGGGGACAGGCCGGGCAGGTCGAGCTTGCGGCGCAGGTAGCCGATGAACACCGCGAGGTTCTTCGAGCCGGGGCCGAAGTCGTACCCCCAGATCCGCTCGTACAGGGTGGCCTGGTCGAGCACCGCGCCGGCGTGCCGGGCCAGCAGCTCCAGCAGGTCGAACTCGGTGCGGGAAAGCTCCAGCTCGCGCCCGGCCCGCCAGGCCCGGCGGGCGGGCGGCTCGATGCGCAGGTCGGCGACGGTCAGTACGTCCTCGGTCCGCTCCGGCGGGTGGCGGCGCAGCAGGGCGCGCAGGCGGGCGAACAGCTCGTCCACGTCGAAGGGCTTGACCAGGTAGTCGTCGGCCCCGGCGTCGAGCCCGGCGATCCGGTCCGGGACCTCGACGCGGGCGGTCAGCATCAGGACGGGGGTGCGGTCGCCGGCGGCGCGCAGCCGGCGGCAGACCTCCAGGCCGTCCGGCGCGGGCATCATCACGTCCAGGATCAGCACGTCCGGGCGCTGCTCGGCGAGGGCGGCGAGGGTGCGGGCGCCGTCCGGGGCGGTGCGCACCACGTAGCCCTCCAGGGTGAGGGCGCGGGTGAGCGAGTCGCGGATGGCCCGGTCGTCCTCGGCGATCAGCACGGTGTGGCTCATGGGGAGTGATTCTCCCCGGGGCGGTGGCGGCGGTGTCGGGCGGGGCGGCAGCTGGGGCCCGGCGGGCGAGGGCGGGCTCGGGGGGCGCGGGCTCGGGGGCGCGGGCCGGGCCGGGCCGGGCCCGCGGGCGGTGGTTCGTGGCCCCGGTCCGGGGCCGGCGGGCGCCCCGCCTTTTGCGTCCTGCCGTGGGGGCGTACGGTGGCTTCACGGTGGCGCGCCCGCCGGGTGCGCGCCGGGGAGAACGTCGGCACGCCCCGCCGGAGGCCGCGATGGCAGACCGGATGGCCTTCCTCACCACCCCGCGCAGCGAGCGGGAGCGGCGGGACGCGCGGGAGCGGCTGGGGGACCGGCGGGAGGTGTACCGGCCCGGGGAGCCGCTGCCGCTGGTGGGCGGACAGGCCGGCCGGTGCATGGACTGCGGACTGCCGTTCTGCCACAGCGCCTGCCCGCTGGGGAACCTGGTGCCGGAGTGGAACCGGCTGGCCGCGGACGGGGACTGGCACGCGGCGGCGGACCGGCTGCTGGCGACGAACAACTTCCCGGAGTTCACCGGGCGGCTCTGCCCGGCGCCGTGCGAGAGCGCGTGCGTGCTGGCCATCGACGGGGCCGCGGTGGCGATCAAGAACGTGGAGCTGGCGATCGCCGACCGGGCCTGGGAGCAGGGCTGGGACCGGCCGCAGCCGGCCGACCGGTGCTCGCGGACGGGCGGTGGCCGGCGGGTCGCGGTGGTCGGCTCGGGCCCGGCCGGACTGGCCGCCGCCCAGCAGCTGACCCGGGCCGGGCACGCCGTCACGGTGTACGAGCGGGAGGACCGGGCGGGCGGCCTGCTGCGCTACGGCATCCCGCCGTTCCGACTGGAGAAGCACCGGCTGGACCGGCGACTGGGCCAACTGCGGGACGAGGGAACGGAGTTCCGTACCGGGGTGCGGGTCGGGCGGGACGTCCCCGGCGAGGAGCTGCGGGCCGGGTACGACGCGGTGGTGGTCGCGGTCGGGGCGGCGGCCCGCCGGGAGCTGCCGGTGCCGGGGCGCGCGCTGCCCGGGGTGCACCAGGCGATGGACTACCTGACCTGGGCGAACCGGGTCGACGAGGGCGACCGCCCGGTCTCGCCGCTGTCCGCCGAGGGGCGGGACGTGGTGATCGTCGGCGGCGGGGACACCGCGGCCGACTGCCTGGGGACGGCGCTGCGCGAGCGCGCGGCGACCGTCGTCCAGCTGGACATCAACCCGCGCCCGCCGGGCCGCCGGGCGCCCGGGCAGCCCTGGCCCGTCCACCCGAAGGTCTACCGGGAGACCACCTCGCACGAGGAGTCGGGAGCGGCGGAGGCCGGCCCCCGGGTGTTCGCGGCGACCACGCTCGGCTTCGAGCCGGGCCCGGACGGCCGGCTGGCCGCCGTCCGCTTCGCCGAGGCCGATCCGGCCGACCGAAGCCCCCGGCCGGGCACCGAGCGGTGCGTGCCGGCCCAGCTGGCGCTGCTCGCGCTCGGCTTCACCGGGCCGGAGCCGGACGGGCTGTTCCCCCAACTGGGGCTCGCCCTCGGCCCGGACGGCGCCCTGGAGCGGGACGACGGCTTCGCTTCCGGCGTGCCGGGCGTGTTCGTGGCCGGGGACGCCGGGCGCGGGCAGTCGCTGGTCGTCTGGGCGATCGCCGAGGGCCGGGCGGCGGCCGCGGCGGTGGACCGGTACCTGCGCGGGTGGACGGAGCTGCCCGCGCCGATCGGTGCGTCGGCGCGGGCGCTCAGCCTGTGAGCCGCTCTCCCCGAGCGGGGCCTTGCTCAGCCGAGGCCGAGGACGGACAGCGCGGTGGTCCAGTCGGTGGCGATGGCGTTCTGGGCGGGCGCCAGGTCCACCTGGTGGTTGCAGACGGCCCGGTAGAGCTTGTACTCCACGGTGTCCTTGTCGGTGGAGGACTGGCTGGCCGAACCGGTCGCGTAGCGGGGCTCCGGCCAGAGGTTGCGCGGGTCGGTCGGGTTGCCGCCGAGCGACAGCGGGATGAAGTGGTCCTCCTCGTAGTCCGCCGTGTTGGTGTCGGCGTAGCCGTACTGGGCGATCTGCTGGACCTTCAGCCGGTTGGTGTACGTGGTGGACGGGCGGATCGAGGTGCTGTAGCCGGAGACGCAGATGGTGTCGTCGATGGTGTCCTGCGTGACGTCGGGGTTGAGCGCGCCCGGGGTGCAGGCCGGGTCGGGCAGCGGGAGGTAGGCCTGCGAACAGGTCGCGGCGAGCGCGGTGCGGGCCGTGTGCGCGGCGGGGGCGGCCTGGGCGGCGCCGGTGGTGGCGACGGCGGCGGCCGTCAGCGCGACGGTGACCAGGACGGGGGCGATGCGGTGGGGGCGACGCATGGTGTGGGGGCTCCTAGGCGCGGCCCGGGCTCGGTGCGCCGGGCGATGTGTCCATGGCACCACCGGAGGGGTCTATGCGGGTAGACCGTGGACGGTTAACGATTGACGAAGGGTCAGTCAAGGAATCGGAGGCAAGTCTTCGCTTGACGTGGCCGCGGCGAGTGGGCTCGCGCGGGTGCGGGTGCGGGTGCGGGTGCGGGTGCGGGTGCGGGTGCGGGCGTCGGGCGTCGGGCGTTGGGCGTCGGGCGAGGGGCGACGGGGTCTTCGGGGGCTTCGGGGGGCTCATGGGGTGGCGGGCGCGGCCGGTTCCCCGTGCGCCCGGGCGTCGTAGCGCCAGAGCGAGGGCAGCGCGGCGGAGAGCACGGCGGAGCTGCCGAGGCAGAGCAGGCCGCCGGTGCGCAGTGCGGCCCGGATGCCCTGGCGGGCGGCCAGTCCGCCCGCCCGCAGATCCCCGAGGGCGGGCCCGGCGGAACCGATCAGCATCTCCAACCCGGCCGCGCGGCCCCGCAGTTCGTCCGGGATGGACTGGTTCCAGATGGCGCTGCGGAAGGTGTCGCCGGCCCAGTTGGCGGCGCCGGCCACGGCCAGGCAGAGCAGCACGGCCCACAGGCCCGGGGCGAGCGCGGCCCCGGCGGTGGCCGCCCCGACCACGGCCGCGGCGAGCAGCACCAGCCGGCCGTGCCGGTGCACCCGGTCCGTCCAGCCGCCGGTCGCGGCCGCCAGCAGGCTGCCCGCGGCGGCCGCCGAGTAGAGCAGGCCCAGTGCCCACACCGCGTCCAACTCCTCGGCCAGGAACGGGAACAGTGCGGTGGGCAGGGCGAAGACGGTGGCCGCGAGATCGGCCAGGTAGGTGCCGAGGAGGTCCGGCCGGCCGGCTGCGTACCGGGCGCCGTCGACGAACTCGCGCAGCACCGGCGCCTCGGCGTCGCGCTCGGACGGGACGGGCCGGACCCGGGCGAGCAGGGCGATCGAGACCAGGAAGGTGGCGAGGTCGACCAGGTACGCGGCCCGGACGCCCGCGCCGGCGATCAGCAGCCCGGCGGCGGCCGGCCCGGCCACGCCCGCGATGCTCCAGCGCAGCGACAGCAGCGAGCCGGCCGCGACCAGCTGCTCGTGCGGCACCAGCCGGGGCACCATCGCCTCGACCGAGGGTTGCTGGACGCCCTGCAGGGCCGCCGCCACCCCGGCGGCGACGTACAGCGGCCAGACGGCCGGCGCACCGAGCAGCGCGTTGGCGAGCAGCAGGGCGGTGAGCGCGGCGAGCGCGATCTCGGTGGCCAGGGCGACGGTGCGGCGATCGGCGCGGTCGGCGAGCACGCCGCCGTACAGGCCGAACACGATCGCGGGCAGGAGTTCGACCGCGCCCACCGCGCCCACGGCGAGCGGCGAGTCGGTGAGGTGGGCGATCTGCAGTGGGATCGCGGTCATGGTGAAGATCGAGCCGAGCAGGGTGACCGTGCCGGAGGTCCAGGTCAGTCGGAAGTCCCGGGAGGACCGCCAGGGCGCGGTGTTCGGCAGCAGTCGGGACAGGGTCGAGGTCATGCGGGGGTGGGTCCCTTCGTGGCCGTCGACGGCGCGACGACCTTCCTTATCGCTGATAAGTTCCAGCTCGGGAACTTATCGGCGATAAGGTGGGCCGGCAAGGGGATTTCGGCGGGCTCGGGAGTTCGGGGAGCCCGGGTGGCTCGGAGAGGTGGATCGGATGGCGCTGCAGCGCGACGACGTGGTGCGCACCGCCCTGCGGGTGCTCGACGAGGAGGGCATCGACGGCCTCACCACTCGCCGGATCGCCCGCGAACTCGGCGTCCAGTCACCGGCGTTGTACTGGCACTTCAAGAACAAGCGGGAACTGCTCGACCTGATGGCCGAAGCCATGCTCGCCGAGGCCCTGCCACCCGACCGCGCGCCGGACCCGGCACACTGGCCGGACTGGATCGCCGCCGACGCGCGCGCCAAGCGCACGGCCCTGCTCGCCTACCGCGACGGCGCCCGGGTGCACGCCGGGACCCTGCCCACCGAGGCCGAACTGCCGGCCGTCGAGGCGCAGTTGAGCGCCCTGTGCGGGGCCGGGCTGCGGCCGCGGACGGCGCTGCGGCTGCTGCTCACCGTCGACCGGTACGTGATGGGCTGGGTCACCGAGGAACAGGCCTGGCGGCAGGACGCGGCGGACCGCGACCGGCCCGCCTTCCCGGACGAGGCGCTGAGCGAACTCCCGCTGCTGCGCGAGGCGGTGGACGTGCTGCGGATGACGGACCACGACGCGGACTTCGAGTACGGGCTGCGCGTGCTGATCGAGGGCTTCCGGGCCGAGATCGCGCGCGAGGGCGGGGCGGCGGCGGGGTAGCGGCGGGGCGGGGGACGTGCCGGGCTGCTGCCGGTCAGCCGGTGGGAGCCTCCCGGAGCGCCCGGGCGGCCCGGGCGGCTTTGTCGGTGCGGAGTGCGCGCAGCCCGATGGCGCCCAGGACGAGCCCCCAGACGAGGAACCACGGCGAGTAGAGGAACAGCGACCAGCGGGCCACGGTGTCGGCCTCCGCGCCCGTCACGTCCGGGTAGTGCGAGGAGATCGCGCCGGTCAGGTACAGGCTCTCCTGGACGATCCCGGCGATGCCGCGCAGCACGGTGAACGCGCAGCCGATCCCGATCGGCAGCTCCAGCATCCACCGCGGCACCACCGCCCCCCACGGCTTCACCAGCGCGAAGGGGATCAGCGCCCCCAGGGCGGCGAGCAGCACGGTGCCCCAGAGGCCGAGCAGTTCGAAGAGCGGATCGTGCCAGAGGTCCTCCGAGAAGCCGATGGTGGACTTCAGGCCATCGCCGCCGAACGCCCAGTACAGCTTCAGCGCCGCGTACAGCGCCGCCATGGCGGCGGCCACCCCCTCCACCCACAGCCGCCCGGAGCGCGGGGCGGACGGGAGGGCGGCGGGACCGGGGGCCGGCGAGTCCGGGATGCGGCTGCTCATTCGGGGTCGAACTCCTTCGTGAGGTCGTCGATCTCCAGTGAGGCACAGCTTAGTCCCGTGGAGTCACCGGAGTTGACGGTGCGTCACCGTGGCTGGTCCCTAGCTTTCCGGGGTGTGCGGGCGCTAGCGTGATCGCCGTGATCACTCTCGACCCTCGCCGCACGGCCCTCGTCCTGATCGACCTGATGGACCGGATCGTCGCCAACCAGCTCGCGCCGTACCCCGGTTCGCAGGTGCTGGCGGCCTCCCTCGACCTCGCCCGGACGTTCCGGGCGGCCGGTGCGCCCGTCGTCGCGGTGCGCGTCGAGCGGCCGAACGTCGCCGAGCAGCCGCCCGGCAGCGACCTCGCGGCCGAGGTCGCGGCGGTGGCCGACGAGGTGGTGGTCAAGCGCACCATCGGCGGCTTCCACGGCACCGGCCTGCACGAGCTGCTGCGGGCGCGCGGCGTGGACACCCTGGTGTTCGCCGGGATCGCGACCAACCTCGGGGTGGAGTCGACCGCCCGGGCGGCGGGCGACCACGGGTACCGGCTGGTGTTCGTCGAGGACGCGATGACGGCGCTCACGGCGGAGGAGCACCGGGCGTCGGTGGAGCTGGACTTCCCCCGGCTCGGCGAGGTCACGGCGGCGGGGGAGCTCCAGCTGAAGTGACCTCCGTCAGCTGAGGCCGGCGGCGCGCAGCACCTCGCGCAGCCGTCCGCCCGAGGCGGCGAGCAGGCGGGCGGCGGTGGCGGCGTCGACCCCGGCGAGGAGGGTCAGGATCGCGTCCTTGGCCCGGCCGCCGGTCGCCCCCAGCGCACGGCGGACCGCCGCATCGTCCGCGCCGGTGGCCTCCGCGACGATCCGGTGGGCGCGCTCGCGGAGCTTGGCGTTGGTGGCCCGGACGTCGACCATCAGGTTCCCGTACGTCCGGCCGAGGCGGACCATGACGGCCGTCGACAGCAGGTTGAGCACCAGCTTCTGCGCCGTGCCCGCCTTCAACCGGCTCGACCCGGCCAGCACTTCGGGCCCGACCTCCACCTCGACGGCCAGCTCGGCGGCCTCCGCCAGCGCCGAGCCGCGGGTGCAGGCGAGCGCGACGGTCAGTGCGCCGGCGGCGCGGGCCGCCCGGACGGCGGCCACGGTGTACGGCGTCCGGCCCGAGGCCGACACGCCCACCACGGTGTCGGCCGGGGTCGGGCCGAGCGCGGCGAGGTCGGCCGCCGCCAGGTCGGGGCGGTCCTCGGCGCCCTCGACCGCCGCCGTCACCGCCGCCGGGCCGCCCGCGATCAGACCCACCACCTGCGCCGGGTCGGTGCCGAACGTCGGCGGGCACTCGGCGGCGTCCAGGACCCCGAGCCGGCCGGCCGTCCCCGCGCCCGCGTAGACCAGCCGGCCGCCGCACGCCATCCGGGCGGCGACGGCGTCGACCACGGCGGCGATCCGCTCCACCTCGGCGGCCACGGCGAGCGGGACGGTGCGGTCCTCGGCGTTCATCAGCCGGAGCAGGTCGAGGGTGGGCAGGTCGTCGATCCCGGCCCAGGCGGGGTGGACCGCCTCGGTGGGCGGGACGGCGGGGCCCTCGTGCGGGTGGGTGCGGTCCATGGGGGGAGCGTCCCCGGGCGCGGCGGCGGCGAACCGGGAGGCGGTCAGGAGGAGAGGACGCTCCGGAGGACGGCTCGAAGGTCCGTCGCCGGGTCGGTGCCGCGCCAGGCCACGTGTCCGTCCGGGCGGACCAGGACCGCGGCTGCCGCGCCGACGAGGCGTTCCCACTGCCCCGGGGTGGCCTCCCGCTGTCGGCCGGTGTCGAGCGCTCGGTAGGTGACGGGGATTCCGGCCTGCCGCGTGGCGTCGGCCTGCCGTCGCCAGGCCGGGCTGTCCGTCGCGGTGAGCAGGGTGAAGCCGGGGCCGAGGAGGTCGAGGGTGGACGTCACCCGTGCGGGTCCGCCGGTGAGGCGGACGTGCGGCAGGCGTTCGCCGGGGCAGACGCCGGGGCGGTAGCCGTCCGGGCGCAGCCCGGTGGGTTCCGGAGCCGTGCCGGGGCTCCGGGGGGCGGCGGTCGAGGGGAGGACGGCGGTCGAGCGGTAGACGGCGGTCAGCAGGAGTTCGTCGTCGATGCGGTAGCCGGTGCGGTTGCGGGCGTTGGCGGTGGAGATGTCGATGACCTGGCGGGCGACGGGCCGGCGTTCAGCCTCGTAGGTGTCCAGCAGGGCGTCGCCGGCGTACCCGGCGGTGACGGCCGCGAGCTTCCAGGCGAGGTTGTCCACGTCGCCGATGCCGGTGTTCATGCCGTGCCCTCCGGTCGGCGGGACGACGTGCGCCGCGTCGCCGGCCAGCAGGACTCGGGAGCGGCGGTAGGCGGTGGCGAGTTGCGCGTCCATGCGCCAGGTCATCGTGTCGCGGACCGTCACGTCCAGGTCGGGGATGCCGGCGGCGGTGCGGATGAGGTCGGCCAGCTGCCCGTGGTCGGACGGGTCCGAGGCGGGCGTGTTCGAGGCGGGCGTGTTCGAGGCGGGCGTGTTCGAGGCGGGCGTGTCCGGGGTGAGCGGGTACTGGTAGATCCAGTGGCGGTCGTTGTCGACCGCCATGAACCCGCCCCGACCGGGCGCGGTGAGGAAGTAGGACGCGCTGGCGCGATCGGCCACCACCGGGCCGAGCGGCGCCTCGAAGCGGACGCTCAGGTAGCGACCCAGCCCGGTGGGGCCCTCCATCGCGATGCGCGCCCCGGCACGGACGGTGCTCGCGGAGCCGTCGCAGCCGACCAGCCAGTCCGCGCGTACCCGGTACCGCTCACCGGTGGCCGCGTCCGCCAGGTCGGCCAGCACGCCGAGGCCGTCGTCCGTGAACCCGAGCAGGCGCGTGCCGAAGCGGATCCGGGGGCCGGCCGGCGTCTCGGCGTGCCGCAGCAGGACGGGCTCCAGCGCGTCCTGGGAACAGATGACGCCGGGCGCGGGCGTGTGCTCCGCGCTCTCCGCGTCCTCCTCGGGTTGTTCGGGGAGGCCGGTGCGGACGAAGTCGGGATCGACGAGGTCGCGGCCGCGGTAGAAGCGGACCTGATCGGCCGGCAGACCGGCCGAGCGGACGGCCCCTTCCAGGCCGAGGCGCCGGAAGATCTCCATCGAACGGGCCGAGACCCCGCGGGCCTTGGGGGTGGCGGGAGGTCGTGGGGTGGGCCTCGACCAGCACGTGGTCCACGCCGTACCCGGACAGCAGGGCCGACAGCGTCAGGCCGACCGGCCCGCCCCCGACGATCAGCACGGACGTCTGCGACACGGTCATGGCGAATCCCTTGCGCTGCGATCGGCGGTGTAACGGCTAACATCCGTTTTGACGTTACCATGGGGCTGGCTCGGCGAGCCTTCGATTGGCGACGGGAGACGTGCATGCACCAGGGATTCGACGAGGACAATCCGCGCGGCCTGTACTTCCTGGCCGACCTGGTCAACACCGTCCAGGACCGGCCCGGGGCCGACGCGGCCGAACTGCAGGCCGTGGTGGAACGGCACGGCGGGCCGCCGCTGCGCCTCACCGCGACCACGGCGCTGGAGCTGCGCGAAGCCACGGCCACCATCGCCGGCATCCTGGACCTGGCGGACGAGGACCGGGCCGCGGACGCCATCAACGCCCTCCTCGACCGGTACCCCGCCCGACCCCGGCTGGTCCGCCTCCCGGAGCGCCGCTGGTCGGTCCACGCCCGGGCCTCGGACGGCGCGTCGCCGGCCCACTGGCTGCTGTCCACCGCCGCCCTCGCGCTGGCGCTCTGGCTCGGCGAACGCGGCTACTGCGCCTGGGGCCGCTGCGCGGCTCCCGGCTGCGAGCGCTACTTCATCGACACCGGGCGCCGCACCCCGCAGCGCTACTGCTCGACCCGCTGCGGCACCCGGGTGCGGGTCTCCGCCCACCGGCTCCGCAGCGGGCGGTGAGCGGCGGGTGGTGAGCGGCGGGTAGTGAGCGGCTGGGCGTTCGGCGGGGGCGTTGGCTGCCCCCGCCGTGGCCGGCGCCGCTGTTCGAGGATCCACGGCGCCTGAGGTGTGGTGACCGCTGAGGTGGTCACGCAGTGAACAGGAGGGTGTCCGCGGCTGGAGGGCCCGCGGGCACCCCTCCCGTTCAGTTGGCCGTTCCCGAGCTCTACGCGGGCGCTTCCGGGTGGTCGACGGGGCTCGTGCCGTTTGTGGCGTCCAGGGTGTCCAGGTCCGCTCGGGACAGCCGCAGTGCGCCGGCGGCGATGTTCTCGACCAGGTGGCGGGGGTCGGAGGTTCCCGGGATGGCCAGTACGTTCGGCCCGCGGTGCAGTGTCCAGGCCAGTCGGACCTGCGCCGGCGTCACGCCGTGGGCGTGCGCGATCGCCTGGAGCCGGTCGTCGTGGGTGTCGGCGGCGGGCGCCTCGCGTTGCCGGCCGGAGATCGCGAAGAACGGCACGAAGGCGATGCCCTGCCGCCGGCAGCTTGGTTCACCCCGTGCTCGACCGCGCTGCGCAGGAGCCGGACGGCGAGCTCGCGGTCGATCGGCTCGCCATCGGAGTTGCCGCGCATCCCGTTGCCGGTCAGCCGCATCGTGCCGAACCCGAGCCGGTTCACCTCCAGGTCGCCGAGCTTCCAGGTGCCCGCAGCCGCTGCGGTGACCGTCGATGCGGTGACCGTCGCTGATTCCACCGTGACCCACTCCCCGTGTTCTCGCACCGCCCGCCTCCCGGCTGGGTCTGGTACCTGCCGACCGGTCGACCGTCGCGGCCGCCGTCGGGTTCGAGCCAGGAGTATGGGGTGGCGGCTGCCGTGCGGGGAAGGCGCGCACGGTCGGCGAAAGGTCACACCGGGGACGGGAACTCGTGCTCGGCGGCGAACCGTTGGAAGGGGCGTACGGACTCACCGGTGCGGTGGCTTCAGCTGTGCTTCAGAGCGTGGGGCCCCGGATGTACAGGGTCGCGTTGTCTTCCTAGATGTCGAGGCCGGACGTCCGAAGTCGGCCCGGGTACGGGACGTGAGGGGTGCTCACGAGCCCCGGGCGGACTCCGGAACGGGTGTCAGGCCATCCAGAAGAAGACCGCCGTCATCCGGCGCTCGGGCAGCTCGGTGCCGTAGTAACTCGTGGCACTGTGCATGAGGTTGGCGTGGTAGAGCAGCAGCTGGTTGTAGCGGTTGGGGACGCGGACGTCCTCGGTGAAGTGGTCGGCCGGCACGTGCCGGGTGCCAAGTGCCTCGACCAGGTTGTTGTGCGGGGCGTTGACCAGGTTGCCGCCGAGGCGGCCGCCGGGGAACTGCTGGCGGTAGAAGCTGGTGCCGGCGTCCTTGGGCGCGCCCGGGCTGAGGTAGAGGACGGCGGCGTAGCGGCAGAGCGCGCGGGAGTCGGTGTGCGGGCGGGACTCCGACTCGCCGGCGCCGACGAGCTGGACGCAGTTGTGGTTGAGCGTGCCGCCGCCCGGGGTGCTCTGGACCCAGAGCCGCGAGGCACCGGTGGCCTTGCGGACCAGGGACTCGACGCGGGCCAGCTCGTCCGGTTCGAGGCCGGGCATGGTGCGCAGGCCGGGCCAGGCCTCGGGGCGGTAGGGGTAGCCCTCGGTCCAGTCGCCGCGGGCCAGGACGCGCTCGCGGACGGCGTCCGGGTCGGGCAGGACGTTGTCCAGGACCCAGTAGTCCCGCCCGCGAGTGGGCTTGCGGTACGGCAGAACCGGCAGGGTGGTGGGCCTGATGGGCTGTGAGGGCATGCGCTGACGATAGGGGCGGGATGCTTCAACCTTCTGCCGTGAACAGGTCAACCTTTCGTCAAGTGCGAGGTCGGGTGGGGGGGGTCGGTTCGGATCACCGGCCCCGGTCGGTACGGACGGCGAAGTTGCCGAGGGCGCCCTCCAATCGGTCGAAGGCCCGGATCGCCGAGGGCCGGACGGCGGCGGTGACGGCGGCGTGCTCCTCGCCGGCCAGGACTCGGCGGAACACCTCGGTGAACACCGCCCGGTCGACGGCGGCGAGCAGGGCGGCGGCGACCCGGCTCTCGAAGTCGACGGGGGCGGTCGCGTCGTCGGCGGGAGCGGGGCGGTCGGCGTCGGTCAACGCCCGGGTCAGTGCCTCGGCCAGGGCGGTCTCGCCCTGCTCGTGCAGCTCGCGCAGCCGGGCGAGGAGGGCGGGGCTGTCCGCGACGGTGCGGGCGAAGGCCTGCCCCGCGAAGCCGAGCCGGGCGTCGTGCCGGTCGAGCGCGGCCAGGCAGTCGCGGCGCAGCGAGGCGAGGGCGGACTCGCCGGGGGCGCGGTCGGCGACCGTGCGGGCGAGCCGGCCGGCGAGCTCCTCGTGCAGGTCGAGCAGGAGGTCCTCCTTGCGCGGGAAGTGGTTGGTGACGGTCATCTTGGCGACGCCGGCGGCGGCCGCGACCTCGGCGATGGTGGTGCGGTCGAAGCCCTGGTCGATGAAGAGCCTGGTCGCGGCGTCCGAGATGGCCTCGCGGGTGCGGCGCTTGTTCAGCTCGCGGAGCTTGGGGGCGGGGGTGTCGGCGGTGGATGCGGCGTCGGTGGCGGCGGGTCGGGGCTTCGTCATGCGGGGAGCCTAGCGCAGTTCGATGGGTCGGGCACATGAATTATGTCCGACCCAATAAATTGGCTTGACCCAATCGCTAGGTCCGTCCTAAGTTCCTCTCCAGCGGCCGGGGAGGCCGCGGACGGGCGGTCGCCGATCGCCGGTCACGACCGATCGACCGTGGAGGCAAGCATGTTGACCCAGTACTCCGGCCGCCTGCGCCTGCTCGCCGTGCACGCCCACCCGGACGACGAGTCCAGCAAGGGCGCGGCCACCCTCGCCCGCTACGCCGCCGAGGGGGTGGACGTCCTGGTCGCCACCTGCACCGGCGGCGAGCGGGGCTCGGTGCTCAACCCGGCGCTGGACCGGCCCGAGGTCCGGGCCGATCTGGCCCGGATCCGCCGGGCGGAGATGGCCGCCGCCCGGGAGATTCTCGGGGTGCGCCAGCAGTTCCTGGGCTTCCTCGACTCCGGCATGCCCGGCCCGGACGAGCCCCTGCCCGAGGACTGCTTCGCCGCCCAACCGGTGGAGGTCGCGGCGGCGCCGCTGGTCGCGCTGATCAGGGAGTTCCGTCCACACGTCGTGATCACCTACGACGAGACGGGCGGGTACCCGCATCCCGACCACGTGATGACCCACCAGGTCACGGTCGAGGCGTTCGCGGCCGCGGCCGATCCGGACCGCTATCCGGAGGCGGGAGAGCCCTGGCAGGCGGCGAAGCTCTACTACCACCTGGCCCTCTCCCGGGCCTGGTTCCAGACCCTGCACGACGCCATGACGGAGCGGGGCGTCCCCTCGGCCATGGGCGAGCTGCTGGCCGGCTGGCCCGACACCCCTCCCGCTCTCGCCACCACCACCCGGATCGCGTGCGCCGAGCAGTTCGCGGTACGGGACGCGGCGCTGCTGGCGCACGCCACCCAGGTGCAGCCCGGCGTGGCGTTCATGGCCCACCCCAGGAGCATCGAGCGCGAGGTCTGGCCGACCGAGGACTACCACCTGGCCCGCTGCCTGGTACCGACGCCCTGCGGCGGCGGGCAGATCGAGACCGACCTGTTCGACGGGCTGCGCCCGGGAGAGGAGCGTGGATGATGCAGGTGTAGAGGGCGGTTGCGCGGCGCAGATCTGTTGGACCTGGACGACGGCGCGGTCTATGGCTCGCACGTCCGGGCGCTCAAAGGGCGGACCACCTCGGCGCTAGGCTCCCGGCACATGACCTCCCCTCAGCGCAGGAGCAGTGAGCCGCAGCTTGCGATGGATCACGCCCAGTCGGGCGTCCGACCCGGGAATGACGACGAGCTGATCGACAAGCTGCGCACTCGTGCCTGGGATCCGGGCCTGCGGTTCGACAGGGCCGACGTTCCGCTCGCTTGGATCGAGGAGCGCTACGGCCAAGACGGGATTGAGCGGATCCAGGGCCGGATCATCTCCAGCGGCAGCTCCGGGAAGGTCACGCTCGACGCCCGAGCGGAAGAGATCGCGAGCTACTTCGCGGAGGCTCCCCGAGAGCCGTTGTTCGCACCGATCACACGGGACGAAGTCGATGCCGCGGAGCAGATCATCGGACGCCCTCTGCCGGAACTGCTTCGTCGGATCTACACCGAGGTCGGCAACGGTGGCTTCGGGCCCGATGCGGGGATCGCTTCGCTGACCGCAGGCCAGCGTGTGCCGGGGCACTTGGCTGACTGGCACTCCTCGGTCTGCATGCACGAACGCAATCGCATCGAGGGGCTGCCTTCATCATGGCTGTATCTCGTGCCAGGCGGCTGCACGATGGAGTGGCACGTTTCGTTGCTTGCAGTGGACAACCCAGTGCTGCTCTTTGACGTGGACGGATGGGAGCCCAGCTGGGGCGAAGACCCACACGATGGCCTCCGCAACGCGAGCCCGTCGCTACGGCACTGGCTGTGGACTTGGGCCGGCGGTGGCGACGTCTGGGCTCAAGTGCACGATCACGCCTGACTCACAGCTGCGCTGGCACAGGCCAACTGCCAAGCTCTTCATCCTCAAACGATCAGTTATCCGAACCAGATCAGCCCAGGGGCTTTCAGGGCAGAAGGCCGACGAGCTCACCGGGCGTAGACCCCAGAGGTCTCGGCCATCGTCGAATGCCTGGTGACAGAGTCTCGCTTACCCCTTGGGCGTTTCTCGCGCGGCCACTTTGGCGTTGGCATAGCAGGCGCGGGACAGACGGATCCCGGCAGCAGCCTTCGTGAAGGAGACGACGTATGGAACCTCGTGAATCACTCGCCGCGCCGGCGGTACGGCGCGGACCGTTTCTCGGCCTCGCGGCGGTCGCCCTTGCCGGCGCCCTCGCCTGCGCGACGGTCCCCTCGGCGGTAGCCGCTCCCGTGCAAGCTCGATCCGGGTGTGGCTGGAACGAGAGCAGGAACGGCGAACGGGCCTACTACGAGCACTGTGCCACCAACACCAACGTGTGGATCCAGGTCAAGCGGTGGCCCCGGTCCGACTACCACCGCTGCGTCGGCCCCGGACGCACCAACCTGGACCTGGACGCGACCGGAGCCTGGTACGACAGCAACTACCAGGGCGGACTCTGCTCCCACCCCGGTGACACCGGGCCCTGACCCGAGACCGGGTACCTCGGTCGCTCCCAGCAGCCGGGAAGGGCGATGTGCGGTCATGCCGAGCTCCTGGGCCCCCGGGCCGTCCGATCGGACGGCCCGGGGGCCCAGGGGGTGGGCCGGGCTAGCGGGGGCTGAGCAGGCAGAACTCGTTGCCCTCCACGTCGGTCAGGATCCGCCACGAGATGGCGGACTGGTCGATGCCCGGGTCGGAGGCGCCGAGAGCGCGCAGCCTGGCCTCCTCGGCTGCCGGGTCGTCACCGCGGTAGGGGCTGATGTCCAGATGGACGCGGTTCCACCCGCTCTTGGTGTCGGGGGTGCGGATGAACTCCAGGTAGGGGCCGACGCCGTGGGCGGATCGCATGGTCGCGTAGTCGTCGGCGACCTCGTGCACCGTCCAGTCCATTGCCTCGCCCCAGAACCGGGCCATCGCCCGCGGGCTGGTGCAGTCGACCACCACTGCGGCGATCGGCCCGGTGTCCCGGTAGATCTCCCGGGGCTCCAGGACGCAGAACTCGTTGCCCTCCGGGTCGGCCATGACCGTCCAGGGGACGTCGCCCTGCCCCACGTCGGCGAGTGTCGCGCCGAGGTCCTTCAAGCGGGCGACCAGCTCCGCCTGATGGGCCGTCGAGGTGGTGGCCAGGTCGATGTGCACCCGGTTCTTCACCGTCTTGGGTTCTGGGCGGGCGACGAGGTCGATGCAGACGGCCGCGGGGTCGGGGTAGGCGAAGCCGACCGGTTCGAGGTTGGTCACGCCGGGGCCCTCGCTGTCGACACCCCAACCGAGTGCCTCGGCCCAGAACCGGCCGAGCGCAGCGTCGTCCCGGGCCTTCATGTTGATCTGCACGAGTCGTGTTGCCATGCCGCAGATCCTAGATCCGGAGTCGGCCGGTTTCAGCGGAGTTCCAGGGCGTCGAGCCCCCGCCGGTAGGTAGCAGCGGGGGAAGGCGATCCGTTGACCGGTTGGTTCTGGCGGGTTGAAGTGGAGCCGGTAAGGCGGTGGTTCAGCCCGCTACAGCAAAGTCGACGGCGAGATTCAACGGGTTCCAGCCGGAGTGCCGCGGTCGAGAAACTGACGGATGTCTGCGGCAAAGGTCGCCAGTTGTTCCCCGCCCTCCAACCAGGTGGTGACCGAGGCTTCCCAGGAGTCTTCCTGGGTGGTCCATGGCCGGAGAGTCCAGGTCAGGCCGACGTGGCCACCGGATCGAAAGACTGCCCGCAGGGCGAGGTGGTGGGTGCTCCAGGCGCGCTCGCCCTCCCAGCCGCGGAAGTCGGCAGCGAGCTTGTCGAGGAAGTCGGCCAGGTACTCCGGCCCCCAGACCCAGGTGATGACCGAGTCGAGCCGGGCTAGGAGGCCTTCAGCGTGCACTTCCACCGCGAAGCCGGTTCCGTACTCGTCAGGGAAGTAGCGGTCGGAGAACCTGACCTGGGTGGTCGGGTCGTTCTGGGAGCGGACGATGACAGCTGGCGTGTCGGTGGGATCGGTGTCCTTGACGTTCATTCGCCGGACAGTAGACGGCTTCGCGCCCGAAAGTCATTGCGATTCTGTTAGACCGGGCGGGCGGGTGGTGTCGACGTGACCGGCGAGATGGATCAGCGTGGCTTGCGGGTCGATCACTTGGGGGGAGCAGGTGTCACGCCAGCGACAGACCGGTGCTGCGAGGCGGTCGGGTGCAGCCCGTGCTCGCGGCCCTGCTCAAGGCTGTACGAGGCTCCTCCGGGCGGGCTTAGGCCTCTTCCGTGGGAATGGTCGGCCGGGCCGCGTAGCGGCTGCGCATCGCGGCGCTGGCTGCGGGGCCCGCGGTGAAGACGTAGGCGGTGCTGTCGTCGAGTCGGCGGCCGGTTTTGGCGTCGACGACGACGGGCTCGACCTCCTCGCCGCTGTGCGCGTCGACGAGGATCATGCTGCGCTCCGCCGCCGGGAGGCGGGCATTGCCCCACGCGGCCAGGGCGACGATCACCGGGCGCAGCGAGCGCCCGAGTTCGGTGAGTACGTACTCGTGCCGGACGGGGCCGGTCTGGTAGGGCCGGCGCTCCAGGAGGCCGTCCGCGACCAGGGTCTTCAGCCGGGTGGTGAGCATGCTGGAGGAGATGCCCAGGCTCTCCTGGAACTGGTCGAAGCGGGTGTAGCCGTCGAAGGCGTCATGGAGGATCAGCAGCGTCCACCACTCGCCGACGTGTTCCACCGTCGTGGACAGCGGGCACTCCCGGTCCTCCAGCCTGATCCGGCTCGCCACGGCGACCATCCCCTCGGTTACTGCTAAAGTCAAAGTTAGTGGCTTCTATTTTAGCAGTCGAGACGGGGCGGCGCCTCGTGCGCCCGCGCCCGGGAACGGGGCACACCGTGACCACATCCATCAGCGAATCCCTCGAAGGCCGGCGCGCTCTGGTCACCGGCGGCACCAAGGGCACCGGAGCCGCGATCGCCCGACGCCTCGCCGAGGCCGGCGCGACCGTTCTCGTCACCGCCCGCAGCCGGCCCGACGACGTGGAGGAGAAGACGTTCATCACGGCTGACCTGTCCACCGCCGAGGGCGCCGCCGACGTCGCCTCCGAGGTGGACGCCCGCGTGGGAGGCGTCGACATCCTGGTCAACACCCTCGGCGGCTCCACGTCGCCGGCAGGAGGATTCGCCGCGCTCGGAGAGGACGACTGGGCCCGGGAGCTGAACACGAACCTGCTGGCCGCCGTCCGCCTGGACCGCGCGCTCCTGCCGCACATGATCGCCAACGGCAGGGGCGCGGTCGTGCACGTCACCTCGATCCAGCGCCGCATGCCGCTGTGGAACGGCACCCTGGCCTACGCTGCCGCCAAGGCCGCCCTGACCACGTACAGCAAGGGCCTGGCCACCCAGGTCGCCCCGCACGAAGTCCGCGTCAACACCGTCTCGCCCGGCTTCGTCCAGACCTCGGCCGCCGACGACCTCGTCGCCCGGATCGCCCACGACGCCGGCATCAGCCAGGAAGCGGCGCTGGGCCGGCTGATGGACTCCCTCGGTGGCATCCCGCTCGGCCGCCCCAACCGGCCCGAGGAGGTCGCCGAGCTCGTCGCCTTCCTCGTTTCCGACCGCGCCTCGGCCATCGTCGGCGCCGAACACGTCATCGACGGCGGCACCACCCCCACCGTCTGAACCCGCCGGCACCATCATCAGGAGCGTCATGCACGACCACCAGCCCCGGACCATCACCCCGGACGACCTGCCCGAGGTGATCACCCGCTACCTCGCAGCGCACCGCGCCCACGACACCGCCACCGCGGTCACGGCGTTCACCGACGACGCCACAGTGATCGACGACGGCAACACCTACCAGGGCGGCGCCGCGATCGAGCGGTGGCTGGACCGATCCGCCACCGAGTTCACCTACACCATCGACCTGGCGAACGCTCAGGAGATCGACACGGCCCACTACATCGCCACCCACCACCTCGAAGGCGACTTCCCCGGCGGCACCATCGATCTCCGCTACCGGTTCACGCTGCGCGACGACCTCATCGAACACCTCTCCATCGAACCCTGAGGCCGCTCCCACGTGCCCACTCGGCCACTGCCGGATCCGGGGGGCTGTTCAGAGGGCCGCGAGCACGCCGCAGAGGGCGAGGAGGCCGCAGATGCCGAAGTTGACGAGCTTGTGCGAGAGGAACACCGCGGCGAACTCGCGGATGGTCGCGCTCGGCCAGTAGTACGCGGCGGTCGGCGAGCCGAAGACGTGGCCGTTGACCCCGGTCTTGCGGGCGGTGAGCGCGGCGCGGAAGGCGTGGAAGTTGTTGGTGACGACCACGCAGTGGTAGCCGGTCTTGGCCTGCTCCATGATCGCCTTGCTGAAGAGCAGGTTCTCCTCGGTGGTGCGCGAGCGGTCCTCGCGCGCGAGGTGCTGGGCCGGGAAGCCGCGCTCGGTCAGGTAGTCGGCCATCGCGTGGGACTCCGGCAGCTTCTCGTCCGGGCCCTGGCCGCCCGAGGTGATCAGCACCGGCGGGTTGCCGCGCGCGGCCTGTTGCTCGTACACCTCCCGGCCTCGGTCCAGCCGGCTGGCGAGCAGCGGCGGTACGCGATCGCCGCCGATCAGCCCGGAACCGAGGACGACCACGAAGTCCACGTCCCGGCGCGGCCGGTGGCGGCCGTAGAGGAAGGCGTAGCCCACGAAGCAGACGAACAGGAAGGAGATGTAGCCGACCACCAGCAGGGCGGTGCCGGCCAGGATGGCGAGTCGGTGCGAGCCGGTGACGACGGCGGCGGCCATCAGCGCGAGGAGGGCGATGATGCCGAGGCCGGCGAGCAGGGACAGCAGATTGGCGGGTCGTCGGCCCTCCTTGCGGATCATGGTCAGGCCGTTGGCGAGCAGGAACCAGGCCAGGGCCACCGTGCCGATGGCCGGGAGCAGGACGATGGCGACGGCCACCAACTCCACCACCAGGGTGGGCGCCTTGCGCAACTCGGTGAGCAGGGCGAGGGAAAGGAGCGATACGGCGATGCCGAGCAGCACGGCGTTGCTGAACCGGCGGCGGTCGCGCAGTACCCCGATACCGAACAGCAGGAAGAACAGGGCGGCTGGGGCGTAGACGATCATGTTCCTCATCGTAGGTGCGAACGAGTGGGACAACGGGCTGCTGACGGACGGTCGGGAGCCTCTCCGGCGCCGTGTGCGGCAGACGGTGGCCCGCGCTCAGAGGCCGATGTTCAGAGGCCGATGTTCAGAGGCCGATGTTCAGGCCGAAGGCCGCGTCGAAGGACGCGTACCCGACGCACGCGGCCAGCCAGCCGCCGAGGACGGCGGTGACGGCGGCGGTGATCCGCCCGATCCTGCTGCGCCGCTCCTCGGGGCGGCGCAGGTGTCGGACGCCGTGGACCAGGGCCAGCAGGCCGAGGGCGGCCAGTGCGTAGGCACCGGGGGCACTGGCGCGGTGGAGGGCCTGGGCGACGTAGAACGTCGCTGCGAGCGAGAGGGTGGTGAGGGCCATGAGGAGGATCCCGCCGACCGTTTCGACGACCAGCTCGCCGAGGCAGCCTCCGGCCTTCTGGACGGCGAAGGTCGCCGGGCCGACCTGGCCGCCGGGGACGGGTGTCGGATCCCCCGGCCGGTGGGCGGTCGACGGTCCGCCGTCCGCCTCGGCCGCCTCGACTGCCTCGGACGCGTCCGTGTGCGCGTTCGCCCGGTCCCCGGTCATGCCCGCCCCCACCGCCACTTTGCCTGCTCTTTGCGTTCCGGGGCATCGTAGCGGTGGGCGGAGCGTGGTCGCAGGCCAGGGCGGGGTCGGGCCCAGGGAGGGGCCGGCGATGCGCGGCGGCAAAGGCCTCCCGGGTGCCCGCGGACGGACGTCCGCCGACACCCGGGAGGTGCGGATCGGACGGTCAGGTCCGCTCGGCGGTGAAGACGAGCGAGGCGTTGTGCCCGCCGAATCCGAAGGAGTTGGTGAGGGCCGCGCCGAGCGTGCCGCGTCGCGGCCGGCCGGCGACGACGTCGAGCTTCACCTGCGGGTCGAGGTCGTCGAGGTTCCGGGTGGCGGGGATGACCCGGTCGCGGAGGGAGAGGATCACGGAGACGGCTCCGAGGGCGCCGGCGGCGCCGAAGAGGTGGCCGGTCATCGACTTGGTCGCGGTGACGGCCGGGTGCAGGCCGATGGCCTCGGCGATGGACTCGGCCTCGGTGAGGTCGCCCTTGGGGGTGGAGGTCGCGTGGGCGTGCACGTGCTGGACTTCGAGCGGGCCGAGCCCGGCCGACGCCAGGGCGAGGCGCATCGCGCGGACCTGCCCCTCCGGGTGGGCGGAGGTGATGTGGTGCGCGTCGGAGGTGACACCGGCGCCCGCCAGGACCGCGTGCACCCGAGCGGCGCGGGCGGCGGCGAAGTCGGCGCGCTCCAGGACGACCAGGGCCGCCCCTTCGCCGATGACGAAGCCGTCCCGGTGGGTGTCGAACGGCCTGGACGCCTGCTGCGGCGCGTCGTTGCGGGTGGAGTGCGCCTTGGCCTGCGCGAACCCGGCCAGCGGGAGGGGGTGGATGCAGGCCTCGGCCCCGCCCGCGACGACGACGTCCGCGCGACCCAGGCGGATCAGGTCGAGGCCCATCGCGATGGCCTCGGCGCCCGAGGCGCAGGCGCTGACGGGAGTGTGGGCGCCGCCCTTGGCGCCGAGCTCGATGCTGACCCAGGCCGCCGGCCCGTTGGCCATCAGCATCGGCACGGTGTGGGGCGAGACCTTGCGGACGCCGCAGGCCTCCAGGACGTCGTCCTGGCCGAGCATGCTCAGCGCGCCGCCCGTGCCGGTGCCGATCACCACGGCGAGGCGTTCCGGCTCGACGTCCGGCCGACCGGCGTCGGCCCAGGCCTCGCGGGCGGCGATCAGCGCGATCTGCTCGCACCGGTCCAGCCGCCGGGCCTGCACGCGGTCGATCACCTCGCTCGGTTCGACCCGCAGTCGGCCCGCGATCCGCACCGGCAGTCCGGCCGCCCAGTCCTCCTCGATCGCGCTGATCCCGGAATCCCCGGTCAGCAGCCCGGCCCAGGTCGACGGGACGTCGCCGCCGAGCGGCGTGGTGGCACCCAGCCCGGTCACCACGACCTTCGTCGCACCGGCTGCACCGGCCGCACCCGTCGTCCCGGTCGTTCCGGTCGTACCCGCAGTATCCGTAGCCATCGAACAGCCCCCTTTGTAGATGAGACACACCTCACGTTCACCGTGGTGGCGGGAGGTGATCACGACATCTGCCACTCTGCCAGCGGAGTTACGGGCCATCAGGTGCCGTGATCAACGGAGCCGCGTGCCGGGAATTGTGGAGTTCGCACAATGACAGGAGGCCGGAGCAGCGGGTCAGCGGATGCCTTCGACCGCCGCCTGCGCCGCGCGGGCCAGCTCCCGGCGGGCGCCCGCCCGGGTGGGGTGCGGCGGGGGCGGGGGGATCGGCGGACGGAACGTCACCTCCGCGACCAGGCCGCGCACCGCGACGACCCGGGCGAGCGAGGTGAGCAGTCCGTCGTCGCCGACGAAGGCGGGCACGCTGGTGGGCCGTCCGTCCGTTAGCCGGTAGCGGATCGTCACCGGCTGGACGAGGGCGCCGGCGTCCACCGCGGCCTGGAACAGCGCCGGGCGGAACCGTCCGCTCTCCAGCCCGCACCACGTCGACCCCTCCGGGAAGACGATCACCGGCTGCCCGCCGCGCAGCACCTCGGCCACCGCCGCCACGGTGGCGGGCAGGGTCCGCAGCCGGTCCCGGTCCAGGAAGACGGTGCCGCCCCAGGCGACCAGGGGCCCGAGCACCGGCCACTGCCGGACCTCGGTCTTGGCCAGCGACCGCCCGGGCCGGCCGGCCGCGAGCAGCGGGATGTCCAGCCAGGACACGTGGTTGGCGACCACCAGCACCCCGCCGCCGGCCCCCGCCGCACCGGCGACCCCGGTGCCGGCTGCCGTGCCGGCCCCGGTCAGGTACACCGTCACCCCGAGGGCGCGCAGCACCGTCCGGGCCCAGAACCGGACCAGCCGGTCCCGGGTGCCGTACGGCAGCAGCCGCACGGGCAGGGTGAGCGCCACCCCGGCCAGGACGACGGCGAGGCAGGCGGTCAGCCGCAGCGCCCGCCGGGGGTGGGAGACCTCCGGCGCGCGCTCGGCCAGGCAGGTCTCCGGCCGGCAGGGCGCGGTCGGCAGCCAGACGCTCATGAGGAACTGCCCAGGGAGGCCGCTCCGGAGAGGAAGTGCCGCAGGTAGCGCGGGTCGGTGCGCTCCAGCGAGAGCAGCACGTAGAGGTCGGCGCAGCCGAAGTCGGGGTCGTGGGCAGCCTCGCCGCAGACCCAGGCGCCGAGCCGCAGGTAGCCGCGGAGCAGGGAGGGCAGGGCGCCCTGCGCGGCGCGCGGCACGCCGGTGGCGTCCCAGCGGCGGCGGGGGGTGACGCGGTACTCGGCGGGGGCCAGGTACCTGGCGCTGACGGTGTCCCAGACCCGGGCCGCGGTGGCGCCGCCGTCCGCGAGGTCGATGGAGCAGCAGCCGCCGACCCAGGTGTTGCCGGTGTCGGCGAGGTAGCGCGCGATGCCGCCCCACATCAGGTTGATGACGGCGCCGTTGCCCCGGTGGTCGGGGTGGATGCAGGAGCGGCCGAGTTCGACCAGGCCGGGGCGCAGGGGGGCGAGCGCGGAGAGGTCGAACTCGCCGTCCGAGTAGAGCCGGCCGGCCCGGCGGGCGGCCTCGGGGCGCAGCAGCCGGTAGGTGCCGACGACCGTGCCGTGCTCGCCCTCGCGGACGAGGAGGTGGTCGCAGTACTCGTCGAAGGGGTCGACGTCGAGGCCGGCGAGCGGGCTGTGCAGGACGGCGCCGAGTTCGGCGGCGAACACCTGGTGGCGCAGCCGCTGGGCGGCGCGCACGTCGTCCTCGTCCCGGGCGAGGGAGACGGTGTAGGCGGCCGGGGCGGCTTCCGGGGCCGAGGCCGGGACGGGGGCCGGGGCCGACGGCCGGCGGGGCGCCGGGACTGCCGAGGCCGGGGCCGGGGCCTGGTGGGTGGGGGCGTCTGCGGTCGGAGCGTACGTGGGGACGGTGGTCATGGCGGACCCTCCAGGGCAGCACGATCGGCGGTGCCCGGCGTCGCGCCGGGGCACCGTCCCGGTTCGCAGGAGGTGGAGCGGGGAGGCGAACCGGTCACCGTATGTCTGTCCGAGCCGGTTGGCATCCACGTTGCCGCGCGGCGGAGGGCAGATGTGCAGCTGCTGAATGGGACCACCCGTGGCCTGGTGGCCATCTGCCGGGCACCGGACGCTCGTTCGCCGGGGGTGGACAACGCCCGGGAGCGTGGTGCACGGCAGGGGCGCGCGCGGCGGATGCGCGCCCCCGCCGGAGGCTCAGAGTGCGCGCCAGCCCTGCGGGTCGACGCCGCCCGGGACCGCCCCGCCCGGGCCGTACGGTTCGCGGGTGTAAACGAAGGAGCCGACGTCCAAGTGCCCGACCGTGCCGTCGGAGTTCCGGACCACCCGCAGGGTCTCGCCCGCGTAGTAGCGGTCGAGGCCGAGCCAGGTGCCGTCCGGCTGCGGCCGGAACCGCGCGGCCCGGCCGTGGTCGGCCAGCGGGGTCAACTCCAGGACGCGGCCCGGCCGCAGCCGCAGGACGTTGGGCATGGCGCCCCAGTACCAGGGGCCGGTGAGCGCCAGCAGGTCCTCGTCCACCTCGGGCAGCGGGCGCCAGGGCTCGGGCAGCCGGGGCTCGTGTTCGGCGGTGAGCGCGATCAACCGGGCGGCCAGCTGCGGGGTGTTGGCGCCGCTGGTGGCGTTGGCCAGGGCGAAGGCGGCCAGGCCGTCCGCCTCGCTGATCCAGATCCCGGCGGTGAAGCCGGGCATCGAGCCGGAGTGCCCGTACAGCACCCGGCCCTCGTGGCGGCGCAGTTGCAGGCCGAGTCCGAAGGCGGAGGTCCAGTCGGCGTCCTCCGGGCCGACGGCCGGGCGGCGCATCTCGGCGAGCGAGTCGGCGCCCAGCACCTTGTCGTCGCCGGCCGCGAGGAAGGCCGCCCAGCGGGCCAGGTCGGCGCCGGTGGACCAGAGTTGGCCGGCCGGGCCCATCAGCCCGGTGTCGGTGAGCGGTTCGGGCAGCATCACGTCGGCCCACGGGTGGACGGCGAAGCCGCCGGCGTGCGGGTGCTCGGGCAGCAGCGTGGTGCGGTCCATGCCGAGCGGCGCCAGCACCTCCCGCCGCAGCACCTCGCCCCACGGTTCGCCGCGCAGCCGCTCGACCAGGGCGCCGAGCAGCGCGTAGCCGGGGTTGGAGTAGTGGTGGCGGCGCCCGGCCGGGTGCTTGACCGGGCTCTCGGCGTCGAGCAGGTCGGCGAGTTCGGGCCGCAGCGCGCCCTCGGTCCGCTCCCACCACGGCGGGGGCGTCTCGGCGGCGAGCCCGGCGGAGTGCGCGAGCAGCTGGGCGACGGTGGCCGCGTCGGCGGGGGTGCCGGGCAGGTGGCGGCCGAGCGGGTCGCCGAGGTCGAGCAGGCCCTCGTCGCGCAGCCGCAGCACCAGGACGGCCACGAAGGTCTTGGTGAGCGAGCCGATCCTGAACTGCACGTCCGGGGTGGGCGCGTGGCCGTCGATCATGCTGCGCGCGCCGCTCCAGACCAGCTGCCCGTCCCGGACCACGCCGGCCACCACGGCGGGCGCGCGCCCCTCGGACTGGGCCAGCGCGACCTGGTGCAGCAGCGCGCGGCGGGTGCCCGGCAGCAGCTCGGCGGGCAGCTCGGTCATGTGTTCTTCGAAACTCGTCGGCATGGGACCGGACAGTAGCCCAGCCCGGCCGGGGAGTCGGCCGATTAACCGTCAGCCCCGCCCGGCCGGGGGCCTGACCGTCAGCCCGGCAGCGGCGGCAGCTCCGGCCGGTGCAGCCAGGCCTCGAACAGCGGGCCGAGCGGCACGGCGGTGTACCGGGCCGCGTGCGCGAGCAGGTCCTCGGTGCCCACGACGCCGTGCCGGTGCACGGCCGTCCAGTCCCGCAGCATGGCGAAGAACGCCTCGTCGCCGAGCGCGCGGCGCAGCGCGTGCACGGCGAGGCCGCCGCGCTGGTACAGCCGGTCGTCGAACATCAGCCTGCGGCCCGGGTCGGCCAGCCGGAGGTCCTGCGGCAGGCCGGCCAGCAGGCGGTGCGCGGCGGCCGCGTGGACGGCCGCCGCCGGGCCGCCGGCGTGCTCGGACCAGAGCCACTCCGCGTACTTGGCGAAGCCCTCGTTGAGCCAGATGTGCCGCCAGTCGGCGATCGACACGCTGTTGCCGAACCACTGGTGGGCCAGCTCGTGCGCGATCAGCCGCTCGCGCTCCCAGCCGCCGCCGAGGTGGTTGGTGCCGAAGGTGGCGACGCCCTGCGCCTCGACGGGGACGTCCAGCTCCTCGTCCGCGACGACCACCGCGTACTCGCCGAAGGGGTACGGCCCGAACGCCTCGCCGAAGTAGGACATCATCGCGGGCTGCCGGGCGAAGTCCCGGGCGAAGTCGGCGGCCAGCCGCTCCGGCACGAAGCCGGTCTGCGGCACGTAGCCGGCCTGCGGGGCGGCCGGCCGTTCGGTCAGCGGCACCGGCCGGTACGGCCCGATCGAGACCGTCACCAGGTACGGCGAGGTCGGTGCGCTCTGCTCGTACACCCAGGTGGTGCTGGACGCCCGGGTGGTGCGGGTCAGCAGCCGGCCGCTCGCCACCACGGTGAACGGGGACGGCGTGGTGACCGACAGCTGGTAGGAGGCCTTGTCGGCGGGCCGGTCGTTGCACGGGAACCAGGACGGCGCGCCGACCGGCTGACTGGCCACCAGCGCGCCCTCCGAGAGCTCCTCCCAGCCCAGGCCGCCCCACGGGCTGCGCACCGGGCGGGGGTTGCCGGTGTAGTGCACCTCGACGGTGAAGGCCGCGCCCGCCGCCAGTGCCTTGGCCGGGCGCACCCGCAGTTTGCCGCCGCGGTGGGTGTAGCGGGCGGCCTTGCCGTCGACGAGCACCCGGCCGATCCGGAACTCGGCCAGGTCGAGCGCGAACTCGGCCAGCGCGACGTCGGCCACCGCGGTCAGCCGGGCCGAGCCGGCCAGTCGGTTGGGCCCGGGCCGGTAGTCGACGGCGAGTTCGTAGCGGTGCACCCGGTAGCGGTGGTCGCCGCTGGTCGGGAAGTACGGGTCCGGGGCGCCGGCGGCGGCCGGGGCGGGCTTGGGCTTCACGGGGGCGGGCGCTTCCTGCGGGCCGGGACGGAAGGTCTCGGGGGTGGTCACGACGTGGCCTGCCACGCCTCGATGGGGTTGCCCAGCCACCGCGTGTCGGCCGGGACGGACTCGGCGCGCATCACCAGCGAGGCCGGGCCCAGCGTGCTGCGCGCGCCCACCGTGCTGCCGGGCAGCACGATCCCGCCCGGGCCCAGGGTGGCGCCCTCGCGGAGGACCACAGTATCCATCCGCATGATCCGGTCGTGGAAGAGGTGGGTCTGCACCACGCAGCCCCGGTTGATGCTCACGCCGTCGCCGAGGGTGACCAGGTCCGCCTCCGGCAGCCAGTAGCTCTCGCACCAGACGCCCTGCCCGATCCGCGCGCCCAGCGCCCGCAGCCACAGGTTCAGCACCGGCGTGCCCGGCACCGCGCCGACCAGCCACGGCACGGCCAGCACCTCGACGAAGGTGTCGGCCAGCTCGTTGCGCCACACGAAGCCGCTCCACAGCGGGTGCTCCACCGCCCGGAACCGCCCGACCAGCAGCCACTTCGCGGCCACCGCGACCAGGCAGGCCGCGCCGCCCGCCGCCAGCAGCACCAGGCCGGAGAGCAGCGCGGCGAGCAGGACGGAGCCGTCCGCCAGCCAGGACAGCGCCGCCACAGTCAGCAGGCCCAGCGCCCCCGAGGCCAGCACCGGCAGCAGTCGGGCGAGCTCGACCAGCCCGCGCGCCCACAGCAGCCGGGTCGGCGGCTCGTACGTCAGGCTCTGGTCCGCCTCGTCGGCGGCGCGCGGCAGCCGCACCGGCGGCATGCCCAGGTACGAGCTGCCCTTCTTCGCCTTCGCCGGCGTCGCCGACAGCACGCCCACCAGGCCCCGCTTGGGCACCGAGCGACCCGGCGCGGTCATCCCCGAGTTGCCGAGGAAGGCCCGCTCGCCGACCTTCGCCTCGCCCAGGCGCATCCACCCGCCGCCCAGCTCGTAGGGCGCGATCAGGGTGTCGTCGGCCAGGAACGCGCCGTCCCCGACCGTGGTCAGGCTGGGCAGCGCCAGCACCGTGGACACCTCCGCGCCCCGGCCGACCCGCATCCCCAGCGCCCGCAGCCACCACGGCGTGACCAGCCCGGCGTACAGCGGGAACAGCACCTCGCGGGCCCGGTCCATCAGCTGGGTGACGGTCCACGCCTGCCAGCTGACCCGGCCCTGCAGCGGGTGCACCCCGGGCACCAGGCCGATGCTCAGCAGCCGGACCAGCGCGACCAGCTGCGCCGCGTACACCGCGCCGTACGCCAGGGTGGCGGGCAGCAGGCCGAGCAGCGCGCCGCCGAGCGCCGGGCCGAGGCCCGCGCCCTGGTCGACGAAGCGGGAGAGCACGGCCAGCGCGGCCGTGGCGGGCAGCACCGGGAGCAGGCCGAGCAGGGCGTCGCCGGCGCCGTACACCGCGGCCCAGGCGGGCCGGCGGACCGGGGGCTCCTTCGGCCAGGACCACTCGGCCCGGCCCAGCTTGCCGGCGGGCGCGCCGCCCCAGCGCTGGCCGGTCGGCACCTGGCCGGTGACGCTGGAGCCGGGCAGCACCTGGGCGCGCTTGCCGACCCGGGCGCCGGGCAGCAGCGTCGACCGGGTGCCGACCACCGCGCCGGCGCCGACCTTGAGCTGGCCGACCTCCAGCCGGTCGCCGTCCAGCCAGTAGCCGCACAGGTCGACCTCGGCCTCGACGGCGCAGCCCCGGCCCAGCTTGAGCATCCCGGTGACCGGCGGCAGCGAGTGGAGGTCCACCTCCTTCGCGACCTTGGCGCCCAGCAGCCGGGCGTAGGGGACCAGCCAGGCGCCGGACAGCTCGGTGGCGCCGCTCAGCTCGGCGAGCCGCTCGGCCGCCCACAGCCGCAGGTGCACGGCGCCGCCGCGCGGGTAGCTGCCGGGGCGCAGGCCGCGCAGCAGCAGCCGGGCGCCGCCGGCCCCGATCGCGAGCCGGCCCGGCGCGCTGTACAGCGCCAGCGCGCCCGCGCCGACCGCCCACCAGGAGGCGGTGGGCGCCCACGGGTAGTCGCCGAGGTGGGAGAGCAGGTTCCCGGCGGCGAGCAGCGCGACCGTCCAGCGCAGGCCGACCACCGTGAACAGCGGGATCAGCAGGAGCAGCTGCAGCAGCTTCGCCCTGGTCGGCACCAGGGTGACGGTCCGGGCCTCGCCGCTGTCGGCGGCGGTGCGCTCCAGGTGGCGGGCCAGCTTGCGCAGCGTCGGGTGCTGGTAGACGTCCAGCACGGCGGCGTTCGGGTAGCGGGTGCGCAGCAGGGTGGTCAGCCGGGCGGCGGCCAGGCTGCCGCCGCCGATCGCGAAGAAGTCGTCGCGCGGGCCGCCGACCTGGACGCCCAGGATCTCGGCCCACTGCTCGGCCAGCCAGGCCTCGGTGCCGTACAGCCGTTCGCTCGGTCCGGCGGCCTCCAGCTCGGGCAGCGGCCAGGGCAGGGCATTGCGGTCGACCTTGCCGGAGGTGCGGGTGGGCAAGGTGTCGACGGGCGCGAGCAGCGGCACCAGGGCGGCGGGCAGCTCGGCGCGCAGCCGCTCGACGGCCTGCTCGCGGTCGAAGCCGTCCTGCACGACCAGGTAGCCGACCAGCAGCTGGTTGCCGCCGCGCGCCGTCCGCACGGCGGCGGCCGCGCCGGCCACCCCGGGCAGCGCCTGCAGCGCGGCGTCCACCTCGCCGAGCTCGATCCGGCGGCCGCCGAGCTTGATCTGCTCGTCGGTGCGGCCGAGGAACAGCAGGCCGGCCGGGTCGGCCTGGACCAGGTCGCCGCTGCGGTAGGCGCGCTCCCAGCCGAGCGAGGGCAGCGGCGCGTACTTCTCGGCGTCCTTCTCCGGGTCCAGGTAGCGGGCCAGGCCGACGCCGCCGATCACCAGCTGCCCGGCGGCGCCGGGGGCGACGGGCTCGCCGGCCTCGTCGACGACGGCGAGGTCCCAGCCGTCCAGCGGCAGGCCGATCCGGACCGGGCCCTCGCCGGTCAGCAGGGCCGCGCAGGCGACCACGGTGGCCTCGGTCGGGCCGTAGGTGTTCCACAGCTCGCGGCCCTCGGTGACCAGCCGCTGCACGAGTTCGGGCGGGCAGGCCTCGCCGCCGAAGATCAGCAGCCGGACCTCGTTCAGCGCCTCGGCCGGCCACAGCGCGGCCAGCGTCGGCACGGTGGAGACCACGGTGATCTCCTGCTCGGCCAGCCACGGGCCGAGGTCGGCGCCGCTGCGGACCTGGGAGCGGGGGACGGGCACCAGGCAGGCGCCGTGCCGCCAGGCCAGCCACATCTCCTCGCAGGAGGCGTCGAAGGCGACGGACAGGCCGGCCATCACCCGGTCGCCGGGGCCGATCGGCTCGTCCTGGAGGAACAGCGCGGCCTCGGCGTCCACGAACGCGGCGGCGTTGCGGTGGGTGACGGCGACGCCCTTGGGCTTGCCGGTCGAGCCGGAGGTGAAGATGATCCACGCGTCGTCGGTCGGGGCGGGGCGGTGTTCGGCGGCGGGTTCGCGGGTGCCCGTGGTGGTCAGGGCGCGCTCGGCGCCCAGGACGGCGGCGACCTCGGCCTCGCCGAAGACCAGTTGGGCGCGCTCCTCCGGGTCCTCGGCGTCCACCGGCACGTAGGCGGCGCCGGCGGCGAGCACGGCGAGGATCGACACGTACAGGTCGTTGGTGCCCGAGGGCACCCGCACGCCCACCCGGTCGCCCGGCCCGATCCCGGCGGCGGCCAGCCGGCGGCGCAGCCGCTCGACCTCGGCGGCCAGGGCGCGGTAGCTGAGCACGGCGCGCCCGTCGTCCAGGGCCGGCTCGTCGGGGTGGGCACGCACGGTGGCGTCCAGGACGTCCACCAGGGTGCGCGGCGCGGCGGCCGGGCGGCCCGGGAACAGGGCGCGCGGCCCGGTGCTGTGCTGCTGCTCGTGGTGCGGTTCAGCGGTCATGGCGGACCCTGCGCTCCTCGTCCTCGCCCCGTGCGATCGATGCCCGGCCCGTGGGGACGGTGGGAGCACTCTCCGTGACGGGGTGACCCCACTCCGGGGCCGGAGCGGACAACCTGACCGATGGTAGACCCGGCCTCCGGGCCCGGCAGGAGCGGGAACTCGGCCCAACTCGGCCCGGAACGGCCGAATCTGACGACACATCAGTCAACAAGTGATGCCGGGTTACTCCGATGTGACGAAGCATCAGTCGAGTTGACGGATCGTCAGGTCGAAATCCGGATCGTGATCCATCCCACAGTGAATGCTGCTCCTTTCGGGTGGCGGGCCCGGCGTTTCGGCCATCTGCCGGGCCCGCCACGCCGCGGCGGCGATCAGCGGAAGTGGTGCACGTGCTCGCCGAGGAAGGCCTCCAGGGTGCGCGGGGAGCGGCCGGTGAGGCGGGTGAAGGTGCCGTCCGGCGCCTCCGGGCGGGCCACCGCGAGCTGCTGGATCTCCACCACGTGGGAGGCCAGCCAGTCCGGCATCCCGGCCCGGGCGACCAGGTGGGCGTGCAGCGCGGACGGGCTCAGCGCGAGGTGGTGGACCGGGCGGCCGAGCAGTTCGCCCAGCAGCGCGGCCAGCTCCGGGTGGCTGTACGCCTGGCCGCCGGTGAGCGGGTACGCGCCGCCGGCGAGCTCCGGGCGGGTGAGCACCTCGGCCGCGGCGTCGCCGACGTCCCGGACGTCCACGTAGTTGCACCGGGCCCCGCCCGTCGCGCTGGGGATCAGCCCGGAGGCGGCGATGCCGGGCGCCTGGAGCAGCAGCTTCTGCATGAAGGCGTACGGCCGCAGGACGGTGGTGCGGATGCCGGAGGCGCGCAGCCGCTCCTCGACCAGGTGGTGGCCGCGGGAGACGGCGACGGGGGAGTCCGGTTCGGCGGCCGGGGCGGAGATCTTGACGACGTGCTCCACGCCGCAGGCGACGGCCGCGTCGATCGCGTTCCGTTCGTACCGCACCTGCTGCGGGCCGTTGGTCATGGTGAGGAGGAGCTGGTGCGCGCCGCGGAAGGCCGCGCGCAGGGAGGCCGGGTCGGCGGCGTCGGCGGGGACGGTCTCGGTCCGGGCGAGCGTGCCGTCGTCGAGCGCGGCGGCCAGCCGGGCGGGGTCGCGGCTGAGGGCGCGGCTCGGTGTGCCGAGGGCGGCGAGGCTGCGCAGGGTGGCGCCGCCGGTGGCGCCGGTGGCGCCCATGATGACGATCATGCGGACCGCCTTTCGGGTCGGGTGGTGCTTGCGGCTGAGATCGGACTCGGGCTCGGGCTCGGACTCGGACTCGGACTCGGGGTCGGGGTCGGGGGCGGTGTGCGGCGGGTCGGCCGGGTGCCGCGCCAGCGCCAGGTGACGACCGTGCCGGCGATCGCCGCGGAGACCGGCAGGTCGACCGGCAGCCGGCGGGGCCAGGGGCTGTCGGCGAGGGCCGGCAGGTGCGGGAGCCAGTGCGCGGCCGCCAGTCCGGCGGCGAGGCCGAGGGCGGCGGCGACCAGGCCGAGGGTGGCGGCCGCGAGCGCGCGCGGGGTCCGGGGCGGCCGGGCGCGGACCGGTCGGCGGCGCAGGACGGCGCCGAGCAGCGCGGCCACCAGCGCGGAGGTCCCGCCGATGGTGGTCAGCGCGGCCACCGCCAGCTGGTGCTGTTGGCTGACGGCGCCGCCGAGGCCGGCCGTCACGGCGGGCATGGCGTAGGAGGCCAGGACCTCCCGCCGCAGGACGAAGCGCGGGGGCGCGCCGGGGGCCTTCTTGCTCATGGTGCTCCTCTGGTGAGCTCAGCTGATTAGGCGCCTAAGTATTTATGCTTAGGTGGCTAACTATGGGGGTGAAGGAGAGGCGGGCCGTCCGGGGGCGGCCCGCCACGGGTTCGGTCGGATCAGTCGGTGGTCAGTGCGTCGATGCCCGCCACCACCCGTGCCAGCAGGTCCAGGAAGGTGGCGCGCTCCTCGGTGGAGAGGCCGCCGACCATGGCCTGCATCCGGGCGAAGTGCTCGGGCGCGAGCTCGCGCAGCCGGTCGGCGCCGCGCGCGGTGAGGATCACCACGTTGCCCCGCCCGTCCTCGGTGGACGGCCGGCGGGCCACCAGGCCCTCCCGTTCCAGGCCGTCGACCAGGCCGGTCACGGTCGCGCGGGAGACGCCGAGGCTCGCCGCGAGCTGGGACGGCGACTTCTCGCCGCCGTGGTCCTCCAGGTCGGACAGCAGCCGGTAGCGGCCGGTGGAGAGTCCGAAGCGGCCGAAGTGCACCTCCCCGGCCTGCCCGATCCGGGCCCCCGCCGTCATCAGCCGGGCCGCGACCAGGACCGCCTGCGGGTCGGCCGTCAGGCCGTAGCGGGCGATCTGGCGGCGGGCCTGATCGAGGCTGGGTGCGGCCGGATCGGCCTCGGGGTGCTGCGTCATGGAAGTACTATGGCGCCTAATCAGATCCTCGGCAAGTGGCGCCCACCGTTCCCCGCCCCCGCTAGGGTGTCGGCAGGATCCGGAACAGGGGGAGGGCGGACCGTGACGGGTGAGTTCGACGCGCACGAGCGGCGGATGTGGGCGGGCGCGGCCGAGGCGTACGCGGGGAGCTTCGCCGCGCTGTGCGGAGCGACGGCCGAGGCCCTGCTGGACGCGGCCGAGGTCGGCGCCGGGACGCGGGTGCTGGACGTCGGCACCGGGCCGGGCACCGTCGCGGCGGCGGCGCTGGCCCGGGGCGCCGAGGTCGTGGCCGTGGACGCCGAGCCGGGCATGGTGGCGCTGGCCGCCGCGAACGCCCCGGGCGCGGAGGTCCGGCACGCGGTGCTCCCCGGGCTCCCCCTCCCGGACGGCTCGTTCGACGCGGTGGTGGCCAACTTCGTGGTCAACCACGTGGAGGACCCGGGGGCGGCGCTGACCGAACTGCGCCGGGTCGCCCGACCGGGCGGGCGGCTCGCGGTGACGATCTGGGCCCGGACCGGCAACGAGGGGATGTCCCTGTTCGACCGGGCGCTGGACGAGGCCGGTGCGCAGCGTCCGGTGTTCGCGGCCCGGCCGGTGGACTTCGACCGGACCGTCGAGGGCCTGCGCGGGCTGCTGGAGCGGGCGGGCTGGGCCGATGTGGCCGGCGGCGAGCTGGCCTGGACTCACCGGGCGGACCCGGAGGTCTGGTGGTCCGGGCCCGCCGGCGGCGTGGCCAACATCGGCCTGGTGGTGACCGGGCAGACGCCCGAGGTGTTCGCCCGGATCAAGTCCGCCTACGACCGGCTGGCGGCCGAGCAGGTGGCGGAGGACGGCCTGCTCGACCTTCCGGCCCTGGCACTGCTGGCCTCCGGCCGGTGCGACGCCTAAGAGATCGTGCGACGCCTAAGGGATCGCTCGGAGTCCTTCGGGAGCCGGCCTCGCCCGGGCCGGTGGTCGGAGGCGGGCCCGGCCGCGCTTCGCGGGCTCCCGGGCGGTCCGGCCGGACTGCGACCGGCGGCGCGTGGCGCGAGGATGGGGTGGGGATGTCGGGGCGCGAGCCGAGAGGGATGCGCGATCATGGCGATGGACCCGGGCATTGAGGCGCTGCTCCACCGGTTCGGCCTCGACGGTCCGCCGCCGGCGGCCGCACCCACCGTGGAGCAGATGCGGGCCGGCAACCGGCAGCTGTCCCTCGCGGTCGCCCCCGACCCGCCCCTGGCCGTCGGCTCGGTCGCGGACGACACGCTCGCGGGCGTTCCGGTCCGCGTCTACCGGCCCGAGGGCGGGGGCCCCGGGCCCACGGTCCTGTTCATCCACGGTGGCGGCTGGATCGTCGGCGACCTGGACACGCACGACAACGTCTGCCGCCGCCTGTGCCGCGACATCGACGCCGTGGTCGTCAGCGTCGGCTACCGCCTCGCGCCCGAGCACCCGTTCCCGGCCGGCTACGACGACTGCCTGGCCGTGGCCCGCCATGTCGCCGCCACCCTCTCCCGGTTCGGCGCGGGCACGCTCGCCCTGGCCGGGGACAGCGCCGGTGGCAACCTCGCCGCAGCGGTGGCGCTGGCGCTGCGCGATGCCGGCACGCCGGTCGCGGCCCAGCTCCTGGCCTACCCCGCGACGGACCTCAGCGGCCGGACCGACTATCCCTCGATGGCCGAGAACGCCACCGGGTACCTGCTGACCGCCGCCGAGTGCCTGCACGACATCGAGCTCTACACCGGTGGCGACGCCGCCACCAAGGCGGACCCCCGGGTGTCCCCGCTTCTCGCCGACCACAAGGGACTCGCTCCCGCGGTGATCGGTGTCGGCGAACACGATCCGCTGCGCGATCACGGGATCGCGTACGCGGACGCGCTGGCCGCTGACGGGGTCCCGGTCCGTCAGCACGTCTACCCCGGACTCATCCACGGCTTCCTCAACTACGACAGCGTCGTCCCCGCTGTCGAGACCGCCGTGGCGCAGCTGTACGGCGAGTTCCGGGACTTCATCCACGCCGACCGGACGGCTGGGTGACGACGACTCTTCCGGGTGGTCGGTCGAGGAAGGGGCTGTCCCCGACCGGGGCAGCCCCTTCGGGGGTGGTGTCTAGGCGGCGCGCTCCCCGATCCGGGGCGGGGTCCAGTCGGCGTGGCGCAGGACGGTGCGCATCATCGCGCCGGGCGGGGTGAGGCGGATCGCGGCGTTGCGCAGGCCGACCGCGAGCGGGTTGGTCAGCTGCTGGCCCATCCGGCCCGCGCGGCGGGCGTCCCGGGCCACGGTCTGGCTGCGCGGACGGCGCTGTGCGTCGTAATGGACGAGCCCGCCCTCGACCGTCCGGCTGTCGGCGACGGCTGCCGCCAGGGTCACGGCGTCCTCCAGGGCCTGACAGGCGCCCTGGCCGAGGAACGGGGTCATCGCGTGCGCGGCGTCGCCGAGCAGGGCGATCAGGCCGACCGCGTACGAGGGCAGCGGGGTGGCCAGCTCGTGGATGTCGTGGTGGAGCACCGCCTCCGGGAGGGTCGCGGCGAGCAGCGCCGGGACGGGCTCGTGCCAGCGGGCGAAGCGGCGGCGGAGCACGGCGAGCGGGTCCGGGTGGCGGAGCCCGGCCGGGGCGTTCAGGACGGCGTGCCACTCGGCCCGGCCGTCCGGGAAGGCGATGTGGCCGAACTCGGCGCCGTGGCCCCAGGTCAGCTCGAAGTCGCTGGTCAGGCCCTCGATCGGGCGGTCGGTGATCGCCCGCAGGACCGTCGAGCCGCTGTACACCGCGCCCGGGTGGCCGGGGAAGAGCCCGCGCCGGATGCGGCTGTGGATGCCGTCCGCGGCCACCACGAGGTCCGCGTCGAGGGTCGTGTCGCCGAAGCGGACCCGGGGGCGGTCGGGAGTTCCGGTCACCTCGGCCGGCTCCCCGCTGATCACCAGGGCCCCGGCGGGCAGGGCCTCGCGCAGGATGCGGTGCAGGTCCGCGCGCGGGATGCCGACGATCGGGGCGCCCAGTTCGCGCTCCAGCGCCCGGCCGTCCATCGCGGCCAGGCGGCGGCCGTCCGGCGTGCGGGTGCCGCCGGTGTACTGGCGGCGGGAGGCCGCCTCGATCCGCTCGCCGACCCCGAGGGCGGCGAGCGCGCGCATCCCGTTGGCGGCGAGCGAGATGCCGGCGCCCGCGTCGTCCAGGACGGCGGCCCGCTCGACCACGGTGACGTCCCACCCCGCCAGGCGGAGGCCGATCGCGGCCGCCAACCCGCCGATGCCGCCCCCGACCACCACCGCGCTGCTGCTGCTCATGCCCGGTCCTTCCCGTGTTGCGACGCTTGTTTTCTACAGCTGTAGAAGCCGTGGAAGGAGCGTACTCCGGGCTTACCGGCCGGTGATCGAGGGGGTGGGGTCGAGCGGAGCCGCCGGCTCCGCCGCGTCGGGGGCGGGTTCCGCTAGGGGCGGGCGGTGCCGGTAGAAAGGGGGCATGCGGCGAGACGAGGTGCGGGGTGCGGGGCGGGCGGACCGGCGGACGGTGCTCGCGGACGCGGCGATCGGGGTGCTGGCCGACGCCGGTGTGCGCGGACTGACCCATCGGGCCGTCGACGCGGCGGCCGGGCTGCCGATCGGCACCACCTCGGCCTACCTGCGGACCAGGCAGGCGCTGCTGACCGCGCTGGTGCGGCGGCTGGTGGAGCTCGACCAGGGCGAGCTGCAGGCCGCGGGGGAGCGGGTGGCGATCCGCTCGGCGGAGGAACTGGCCGGAGGCATCGGCGAGTTGATGCGGCAGCGGCTGACCGGCGAGGGGCGGCGCCGCTCGCTCGCGCGCTACGCCTGCGCGGTGGAGAGCGTGCGGGATCCGGAGCTGCGGGAGATCCTCGTCCCCCGGGAGAACGCGGGCCGCGCCGCCGTCCGGGCCTTCCTCGCCGGGCAGGGGGTGGCGGACCCGGACGGACGGACCGCCACCCTGCTGGCGTGCGTCGACGGCCTGGTCTTCGACCGCCTGGTGGGCGGGGGAGAGGTGCGGGCCGAGGAGATCGAGGGGCTGGTGGCGGCCGCCCTGCGGTAGGGCCCGCCCCGCCGGGCGCCGGCCGAACCGCCGGACGGTTCAGCCGGCGTCGCCCCGGGCGCGGTCGAACTCGGCGGCGTAGCCCGCGAGCAGGATGGCCAGGGTGCGGTGGAAGCGGGCCTCCTGGTCCAGGCCCGCGCCGGTGCTGAAGGCGCGGGCGAGGTGGGGGTGGGTGTCCGCGTCCAGGGTCGCGAGCTGTTCGGGGGCGGGCTCGGTGCCCTCGTGGTACGGGGTCCGGCCGGCCTCGGCCAGGGTGTGGCCGAGGGTCCACTGCACGACGGAGTTCAACACGTCGATGGCGTCGGCGAGTTCGACACCGCTGTCGACGAGCACGGTGATGCCGCGTTCGAGCAGGGCCGTCGCGGCGGGGGTGGCGACCGGTCGGGTGGCGAGGACGGTGAGCATGCCCGGGTGGGCGAGCAGCATCCGGCGCAGGGCGACGGCGAAGTCCCTGACGGTCTCGGTCCACGGGCCGGCGGGCTCGGTGAACAGGTCGCCGGCGGACAGCTCCAGGAGGCGTTCGGCCATGCCGTCGAGCAGGGCGGCCTTGCTGGGGACGTAGTAGTAGAGCGTCATGCCCTCGACGCCGAGCGCCGCGCCCAGTTTGCGGTTGGAGAGCGCGGCGAGGCCGTGCTGGTCGACGTGGGCGAGGGCGGCGTCGATGATCTTCTCGCGGGTCAGCCCCGACCGGGGGCGGGTGCGTCGGCCGGTCATCTGCGGTGTCTCCTCGGGTCGGTGACGGCCCCTCGGGTCGCGACGGAAGGGATCTTGACAAGTTTTGCACTGCAAGAGAACACTAGTCGACGTCAGCTTCTTGCAGTGCAAGAATTTCAATCGGGGAGGAAACGACATGCGACTGATCGCCGTGATGGTGCGCAAGCTCAACGAGGGCGTCTCGTACGAGGAGTTCCGCAAGGCGTGGATCCCGGACGAGGTCATCGCCGACGACCCGCGCACCAAGGTGATCTCCGCCACCGCGCTGGAGGACTCGCGGGAGCTCATGACCGTCGCGCTGATCGAGGGGGACCACACTCCGGAGTCCATGGGGGAGTGGATGGAGAAGATGGCTCCGATCGAGGCGCGCCGCTACGAGCGGATCAAGGACCTGGTCGGCCCGCCGACCCTGAACGCGGTCTACCAGGTGCAGGCCGAGGACAACCTCTCGCAGCAGATCACCGCCTGACGGCGACTCAGTAGACGGTCGGCCGGCGGGCGTTTCGGATGAGCTCGACCCGAATGAGCGCCCGTCGGGTCAATCACCCGTCAAGCCCGGTCATTCACAGAATAATCAGGTTCGTTTAAGACTGCTCATAGAAGGATTTGCTAGGCCGCAAGGTCTTCACACGGAGATCTTCGACTGACAGGCTGGGGCCGCCCTTTCCCACGGAGGAGGTTCCTTGTCCCGCATATCCACGGTGGCCGGCGCCGTCGCTGTCGCGCTCGCCCTCGTCACCGGCACCGCCGTCGCCGCGTCCGCGGCGCCGATCGACCAGGCGCCGGGCACGGCCGAGGCGAAGGTCGACCCCGTCGACTGGAAGCCGTGCAACCCCGACCCGACCAAGCCGGACCCGGGCGGTTACGACTGTGCCGTTTATCCGGTGCCGCTCGATTACGACAACCCGGACGGCGAGAAGGTCGGCATCGCCATGATGCGGCACCGGGCGAGCGACCCGTCCAAGCGGATCGGCTCGCTGTTCATGAACCCGGGCGGCCCGGGCGGCAGCGGGTACCTGTGGGCCACCACCACCCGCTTCGGCGACGAGGTGCGCTCGAAGTTCGACCTGGTCGGCTTCGACCCGCGCGGGGTGGCCCGGAGCAACCCGCTCAAGTGCTTCAAGACGCAGGAAGACGCCGACGCGGTCAACAACCGCATGGTCGGCGTGCCGGTCACCAAGGCCGAGATCGCCGACACCCTGGACGCCGACCAGGACTACACGGACGCCTGCAGCAAGAACGCCGGCCCGCTGATCGAGCACATGTCGACCATCAACGTGGTGCGCGACCTCGACCGGATGCGCCGCGCCGTCGGCGACTCCCAGCTGACCTTCGCGGGCTTCTCCTACGGCACCCTGATCGGCGCGACCTACGCCAACATGTACCCGAACAAGGTGCGCGCGATCATCGTCGACGGCAACGTCGACCCCAACCTGCGCCTGCACAACGGCCTGGAGTACGACCGCCAGCGCGCGGGCGGCTTCGAGCTGGCCCTGGACGAGTTCCTGAAGCGCTGCCAGACCGCCGGCGCCCCGCGCTGCGCCTTCGGCGAGGGCGACACCCGGGCCAAGTTCGACGAGCTGCGCGACCACCTGCGGACCAGCCCGGTCACGCTGCCGAGCGGCAAGAAGGTCACGCTGAGCAGCTTCACCAGCGAGGTGGCCAGCGCGCTGTACTCGCAGGCCAAGCTGGCACCGCTGGCCAAGTCGCTGCAGGCCTCCTACCAGGCGATGAACCCGGCCCCGGCCGCCCTGGTGGCGCCGAAGGCGGCCGCCGCGGACGCCGACGCCGACCTGCTCTCCGTCGAGGTCCCGCGCGCGCTGCGCGAGGCCCCGGCCGACTCCGAGTACGCCGGTGACGACTCCTACATGGGCGTCAACTGCCAGGACAAGCCGTACCCGTCGAACGACAAGGTGTTCGCGAACGTCGCCAAGACGTGGGAGCAGGAGGCGCCGACCTTCGGCCGCTACCAGGCCTTCGACGCGCCGGCGTGCGCGAGCTGGCCGGCCCCGGCCCGGGACGCCGAGCGGTTCAAGGGCCCGTGGAACAAGAAGACCTCGAACACCGTCATGGTGATCGGGAACCTCTACGACCCGGCCACCCAGTACAAGTTCGCCCAGCGGATGCAGCAGGAGCTGGGCAACGCGGTGCTGGTCAGCGTCGACTCGATCGAGCACTGCGCGGTCGGCCGCAGCAAGCCGCTGAACGCGCTGGTCACCCGCTACCTGGTGGACGGCACCGCGCCGCAGCCGGGCCAGCTGCTGAAGCCGGACCTGGAGATCTTCCCGGCGGTGTGACGGACGACGGCGTGAAGCGGGCCCCGCTCGACCGGGGCGCGTGAGGACGGATGTGGTGGCCGGCGGTACTGCCGGCCACCACATCGGCGTTTTCGGGGGCACGGCCGAGCGGAATGCGGAGCGGATCCATCGGAAGATCGTCATCGAACCTCCTGGGCGCGGTGAACCGTCGACGGATTTCCATCCGTTGTCGGCGGGCTTTCGGTGAGTTGTTTTGGCAAGTTGTTCGGCGAGTTGTCGGCGACCATAACAAGGGCCACTGACAATCGACCTCCCCGAGGACCGCGGAACGCTTCACCGCCGGAACGCGAATGTCCCGGCCGCGACGGCGACCGGGACATTCGCGAGGAAACGAGGAAACGAGGAAACGAGGAAACGAGGAAGCGAGGGCGTGCGGAAAGCCGGAAAAGCGAACGCGCCGGCCTAGGCGGCCCGTTCCGCGGGCTCCTCCTCGACGATCCGCCCGTCCCGGAGCTCGATCACCCGGTCGGCGAGCCCCATCAGCGTCGGGTCGTGGGTGGCGACCAGCACGGTCACGCCCTCGCTGCGCACCACCGCGCGCAGCAGCTCCATGATCGAGCGGCCGGTCTCGGAGTCCAGCTGCCCGGTCGGCTCGTCGGCGATGATCAGCGCCGGCTCGTTGGCGAGTGCCCGGGCGATGGCGACGCGCTGCTGCTGGCCGCCGGAGAGCTCGCCCGGGCGCTGGTTGGCGTGGTCGGCCAGTCCGACGAGGGCGAGCAGGGTGTGCGCGCGCTCCTCGCGCTCGGCGGGCGCGACCTTGCGCAGCCGCATCGGCACGCCGACGTTCTCGGCGGCGGTGAGCATCGGGATCAGGCCGAAGGACTGGAAGACGAAGCCGATCCGCTCCCGGCGCAGGGCGAGCCGGCCGTCCTCGTCGAGCCCGGCGAGGTCGGTGCCGTCCAGGGCGATGCTGCCGCCGGTCGCCGTGTCCAGACCGCCGACCAGGTTGAGCAGGGTGGTCTTGCCGGAGCCGGACCGGCCCTTGAGCGCGGTGAGTTCGCCGCGGCCGATGGTGAAGGAGACCCCGCGCAGGGCGTGCACGGCCCGGTCGCCCGTACCGAAGCTGCGCCGGAGGTCGGTCACGGTCACCATCGGCGTGGTGCTGGCGTCGGCGGCCTGGTCCTGCGTCATGCGGCGTCCCCCTGTGGGCGTGTCTGTCCGGCTCTACGGCTGGGGCGGCTCCGCGGGTTCACGCGCCCGGGAGGGAAATCCGCGGAGGCGTGACGCCCCCTCCCGGGGAGGGCGGCGGGGCCGTACTTATGAGGTGTCCATGGCGTATTGGCGGCGGCCCTGCGCGAGGGTGCTTCCAATGAAAGGAATTTGCTCACTACTTACTTGTTTCGCGCAAGTCCCTTCCGTTTCCGGATCACATCTGACAGCATCGTCCGCTATCCGGTGATCAAATGCCGGAGTTCACCGCATCGGTATGCCCGAAGAGTGTCCATCTGTGGCCGAGTCGTGCTCGGATCGGATCGATGGGCGGGCCGGGATCGTTACCGGAGAAGTCCCGGGGGAGGAACCTGATGCTCGGCTTCGTCGTGCGTCGACTGCGCGGGCGACTGCCGCTGGCCGCCGCCGTCCTGCTCGCGGTCCTGATCACCACGGCCGTGCTGACCGCGCTGGTGGCGTTCAACGCCAGCGTCGGCCAGGCCGGCCTGCGGCAGTCGCTGCAGGGTCAGGGCCACACCCGCACCACCGTCGTGGTCACCGCGGAGCACGGGCTCGACACCCGGGCCAAGGACGAGCAGGCGCTGGCCGACTACCGCGCCGCCCTGTTCGGGGACCTGCCGGTCCGCACCGACACCCTGCTGCGCAGCCGCTCGTACGGCCTGCCGGCGGCCGGCGGCGCTGCCAACGCCGCGCCCGCCGCGTCCGCCCCCGCGGCCCCCGCCGCGTCCACCCCCGCCACCCCCGCCGGTCCGGGCCGCGACGCGCAGCCCGACCTGACCGTCCTCGCCGACCTCGACCGCGCCAAGGTCCGCCTGGTCGCCGGCGCCTGGCCCGCCGCCGCCACCGCGCCCGTCCGCTCCGCCGCCCCCCAGGCCGCCGTCCCGCAGGCCCTGCTCGCCCGGCTCGGCCTGACCGAGCGGTCCCTGCCCGCCGACGTCCCCCTCGCGGACCGGCTGGGCGGCGACCAGCTCACCGTGCGGATCACCGGCGTCTACCGGGCGATCGACCCGGCCGACCCGTACTGGCGCACGGACCCGGTCGGCGGCCGCGAGGTCGACATCCGCGCGTTCACCACCTACGGCCCGATGATGGTCGACCAGAGCGCCTTCACCGCCGCCGGACTGGTGCAGAGCAGCCGCGGCTGGGTGCTCGACGCCGACTTCGGGGGCATCGACCAGCCGACCGCCGAGGCGATCGGCGACCGCGCCCAGCGCCTCGGCGACGAGCTGCGGACCCGGGCCTCGCTCAACTCCCAGACCGAACTGCCCGACGTCATGCACGAGTTGTCCTCCGGCATGATGGTCGCCCGGACCACCCTGCTGATCGGCGCCCTGCAACTCGCCGTCCTCGCCGCGGCCGCCCTGCTGCTGGTCGTCCACCTGATCGCCGCCCGGCAGGAGGGCGAGAACGAACTGCTCGCCGCCCGCGGCGCCTCGGGCGCCCGGCTCGGCGCCTTCACCGGCCTCGAATCGCTGCTGCTCGCCCTGCCCGCCGCGCTGCTCGCGCCGCTGCTGACCCCGCTCCTGGTCCGCGCCCTGGCCGGCTTCGGCACCGGCCACCAGGTGCACCTGGACACCGGCATCAGCTGGACGCTCTGGCCGGTCGCCCTGCTCTGCGCGCTCGCCTCCATCACGCTGGCCACCGTGCCCGGCCTGCTGCGCGGCGCCGGCGCCGCCCTGCGCCGCAAGGCCGGCCGCCGCCAGGCCGTGGTCTCCGGCATCGCCCGCAACGGCGGCGACCTCGCCGTGCTCGCCCTGGCCGCGCTCGCCTACCAGCAGCTCAGCCAGTACGGCAGCGGCATGTCCGCCGACTCCTCCGGCGACCTGGGCGTGGACCTGCTGCTCGTCGCCACCCCGACCCTCGCGCTGTGCGCCGGCACCCTGGTGGTGCTGCGCCTGCTGCCCTTCGCCGCCCGGCTCGGCGCCCGGACGGCCGCCCGCGGCCGCGGCCTCGGCCCCGCCCTGGTCGGCTGGCAGCTGGCCCGCCGCCCCGCCCGCGCCACCGGGCCCGTGCTGCTGCTGGTGATGGCCGTGGCCACCGGCGTCCTCGCCCTCGGCCAGCACGCCACCTGGACCGGCTCGCAGCGCGACCAGGCCGCCTTCGGCACCGCCGGCGGCCTGCGGATCACCGGCTCGCACAACGCGGTGATGGGCCAGGGCGGCCGCTACGGGGCCCTGCCCGGCGGCGACCGGATCGTCCCCGTCGTCCGCGAGGAGCAGTCGCTGCCGAACGGCAAGGGCCAGCTGCTCGCCGTCGACGCCAAGGCCTTCGCCGAGCGCGTCCCCGTCCGCGACGACCTGCTGGACGGGCACGGCCGGGACGAGCTGTTCGCGCCGCTCGCCGAGCCCGCCCCCGCCGGGGCGGCCGCCGGACTGCCGCTGCCCGGCCGCCCGCTGCGGATCGACGCCGACCTGACCGTCAGCCAGGCGGAGCGGCCCCAGCAGGGCTTCGGGTCGTTCTCCCTCGCCGTCCACCCCGAGGTCCGGCTGCTGCTGCGCGACCGCTTCGGCTTCGTGCACAAGGTCCCGTTCCCCACCCTGCCGTTCGACGGCGACGTGCACGCCTCGGTCGCGCTCGGCCCCCTGGTCGACGCCCCGGTCGGCGCGGCCGCCGCGCCGCTGACCGTGGTCGGCGCGACCGTCACCTTCAGCGACCGGATGGACGGCGTCGTCACCGTGCACCGCCTCGCCGTCTCCGACACCGCGGACGGCCCCGCCACCGCCGTCCCCGTCCCCGCCGGCTTCGGCTGGACCGCGACCTCCCCCGCCGTCCGCGCCTCCGGCGCCACCGGCGCCGCCGCACCCGGCCCCGCCGCCCGCCTCGACCCGGAGACCACCGACGCCGACCGGCTGTTCAGCCTCCGGTACCGCTTCGCCAACGGCGTCGGCAGCAGCCTGCGGGCCATCCTCGCCCCGGCCGGCGCGACCGCCCCGACCGCCGTCGGCGGCGTCGCCACCCACGACTACCTGCGCACCATCGGCGCCGGCGTCGGCGACACCGTCCAGGTGCCGTTCTCCGGGGCCGTGCTCCCGGTCAAGGTCACCGCCGCCGTCGAGGCCGTGCCGGTGGCCGGCCGCAGCGCCCTGGTCGTCGACCTCGGCACCGCCGCCCGGCTGCTCGCCGCCCAGGGCAACGACCTGCCCACCCGCACCGAGTGGTGGCTGCCCGCCACCGGCCCCGGCGACCGGACCCCCGCCGAGGCCGCCGCCGCCCTGCGCGCCGCCCCCGGCGCCCAGGACCTCCAGCTCGACGACGAGACGGCCGCCGCCCTGCTCGACGACCCGGTCGGCGCCGCCCCGCAGAGCGCGCTGCTGGTCATCGCGATCGTCACCGCCGTGCTCGCCGCCATCGGCTTCGCCGCCGCCGCGGCCGGCTCCGCCCACGAGCGCTCCCGGGACTCCGCCCTGCTGTTCGCCCTCGGCGCCCCCCGCCGCCAGGTCGCGCGCACCGTCGCCGCCGAACAGGCGCTGCTGGTCGCCCTCGGCGGCGCGGTCGGCCTCGCCCTCGGCACCCTGCTCGTCCGCCTCATCGTCCCGTACGTGGTGCTCACCTCCGCCGCCCGCCGGCCCACGCCCGAGGCGCTGGTCGAACTGCCGGTGGGCCGGACACTGCTGCTCACGGCCGCGATCGCCGTCGTCCCGCTGCTGTCGGCCTTCCTCATCGGACGCCGCCGTCGAGACGTGGCCGCCCGGCTGCGCCACGTGGAGGAGATGTGACCACCGAGGCCGGCACCACCGTGCCCACCCCCCGGGCCGACCACCGGCCGGCGCCCTGGGTCCGCACCCGGCTGCGCGCCACGCCGCTGGCCGCCCTGCTCATGGCGGCGCTCGCGTTCGTCACCGTCTTCCTCGCGGCCGCCTTCCCGCGGCTGTCGGACCGCAGCACCGACAGCGCGCTGCGCGAGTTCACCCGCAGGATCGGCGTCAACGCGACCAGCCTGGAGGCCGTCGCCCAGGCCGCCCCCACCGAGGCCGCCGCCGACCTGCGGGCGACGCGGGACCGGCTGGTCGGCGAGATCGGGCCGAACCTGCGGCTCAGCCAGGACGGCCAGGTCCACGGCATCCGGGTCAAGCAGGACCGCGGGATGTGGAACAAGGGCTACGCCCGGCTCTCCGAGGACTCGCCGCCGGTGCTCGGCCTGCTCTACCTGAACGGCCTCACCGAGCACGCCGCCCTCACCGCCGGCAGCTGGCCCGCCGCCGGCGCCGGGCCCGTGCAGATCGCGGTCAGCGCGGAGTCCGCCGCCACCATCGGCATCAAGCTCGGCGACGTCGTCGACGGCGGGAACCTCGGCACCGGCCCGATCACGGCCACCGTCGTCGGCCTCTACCGCGTCGACGACCCGCAGGACCCGCTCTGGGAGAACCTCGGCTGCCCCGTCCGGGCCTGCCTCGACGGGACGCCCAGCAAGCTGCACTGGCGCACCACCGGCTTCGTCGCCGGCGACGCACTGCCGCAGCTGCTCAGCTGGGGCGGCGGCGGACAGGACTTCTGGCGGCTGCCGGTCGACACCGGCGCGCTGCGCGCCGACCAGCTCGACCGGACCCGCGACACCGTCGCCTCCTACCTGGCCGGCCGGGGCGCCGGCACGCTCGCCCGGGTCACCAACCGGGCGGACCTGCACGTCGTCTCCCAGCTGCCCGACGTCCTCCAGCGGGCCCGCGCCCGCCAGCAGGCCGTCGCGCCGCTGTCCGCGATCGGGCCGGTCGGCGTCGCCGGTGTCGCCACCGTGGTGCTCTGCCTCGCCGCCGCCCTGAGTGCCGACCGGCGCACCGGCGAGATCCGGCTGCTGCGGGCCCGCGGCGGCTCGCGCGGCGGCGTGCTGCTGCGGCTGCTCGGCGAAGGCGCGGTCACCGTGCTGCCCGCCGCCGCGCTCGCCACCGCACTCGCCCTGGTGCTGCTGCCCACCCCCCGGTGGGGCAACGCGGTGCTCGCCGCGCTGGCCGCCACCCTGCTCGCCCTGCTGGCCTTCCCCGCCCGGGCCGCGCTGCTCCGGTCCCGGCCGCGGGCGGCCGGCGGCCGGCGCCGCCTGGTCGGCGAACTCGCCGTGCTCGCCGTCACCGCGGCCGCCGTGGCCGAGGTCCGCCGCCGCGGGGTCGCCGCGAGCGGCGCCGACCTGGACCCGCTGCTGGTGCTCGCCCCATTGCTGCTCGCGCTCAGCGGCGGCCTGGTGCTGGCCCGCGTCCAGCCGCTCCTGGTCGGCCGGTTCGCCGCGCTCGCCGGGCGCGGCCGGGGCCTGATCGGCTTCCTCGGGCTCGCCCGCGCCGCCCGCGACAACTCCGGCCGCCGCCGGCCGTCCGTGCTGCCGCTGCTCGCCCTGCTGATCGCCGTCTCCACGACCGGCTTCGGCGCCACCGTCCTCGACACCGTCGACCACGCCCGCACCCGGGCCGCCCGGCTCGCCACCGGCGGGGACGCGGCCGTCACCGTCCCGATCTACGCCACCCTGCCCGAGGCCTTCACCAAGGCCGCGGGCGAACTGCCCGGCGTCGACGCGGCCACCGGCCTGTGGGTCGAGCCGACCGCCCTGTTCATCGGCGGCGACGGGGACACCACCAAGGCCGTCCTGGTGGTCGCCGAACCGACCGCCTACGCCGAGATCGCCCGCAGCCTCGGCGCCGGCGCCTTCGACCCGGCGAAGCTCGCCGGCACCCCCGGCGGCCCGGACACCCCGGTGCCCGCCCTGTTCAGCCGCGACCTCGCCAAGCGGCTCGCCACCGGCCCCGCCCGGGTGCGCACCCCCAACGGGGGCCAACTGCGCACCACCGTCGCCGGAACGATCGCCCGCACCCCCGCCCTGCCCGACCCGGGCCAGCCCTTCGTGGTCGTCCCGGCCGGCCCCGCCGCCGAGCGGCTGCCCGAGCTGAAGCGGACCAACAAGTGGATCGCCACCGGCGACATCGACCCCGGGCAGCTGCGCGGCCTGGTCGCCGAGCACGGCCTGACCGCGGCCACCGGCATGGCCAAGCTGATCGGCGACGTCGCCCAGGCGGCCGGCAAGTCCAGCGACGGACTGCCGCCCGGCTACGCCGTGCACAGCAGCCGGGAGGCCGCCGCCGCGCTCGCCGACGACCCGCTCCAGCGCGCGGCCGGGTCGATGTTCTGGTACGCGGGCCTCGCCGGCGGCGGATTCGCCCTGCTCGCCGTCCTGCTGACGCTCCTGCGGGCCGCCCCCGACCGCACCGCGCTGCTCGCCCGGCTGCGCACCATGGGCCTGCGGCCGCGCCAGGGGCTGGCGCTGATCGTCGCCGAGACGCTGCCGCAGACGCTGGCGGCGGCGGTCGGCGGCGGGCTGGTCGCCCTGGCGGCGGTCGCGCTGATCGGGTCGGCCTTCGACCTCTCGGCCCTGGTCGGCGCCAAGGTCGCCGAGACGCTGGAACCGGTGGTCACGCCGGTGCTGCTGCCCACCGCCGGACTGGCGCTGGTGGTCTGCCTCGGCGTGCTGCTGGAGACGGCGATCTCCGGGCGGCGCCAGATCGCCACCGAACTGCGGGCGGGGGAGCAGGCATGAGGCCCGCGCGGCCGTCCGGGCCGAGCGGACGGACGGCTCCCCACGAGATGAAACGCAAGCGCAAGCGGACAGTGCCGACAGCGCGGACAACGCGGACAACGCGGACAGTCGAGACAGGAGACGCCAGGTGAGGACCACCCCCCAGGAGGAGCGCCGGGCCGCCGAGGCCCCCAGCCTGCAGGAGCTCCGGCAGCGGGCCCTCGCCGCCGCCGCGCCCAAGGCGCACGGCGCGGACGCCGCCATCGTCTGCGACCGGCTGGTACGGATCTTCAGCGCCGAGGGCGTCGAGGTGCAGGCCCTCCAGGGCCTCGAACTGACCATCCAGCAGGGCGACCTGGTGGCCCTGGTCGGAGCCTCCGGCAGCGGCAAGTCGACCCTGCTGACCATCCTCGCCGGGCTCGACGTGCCCACCGCCGGCACCGCCACGGTGGCCGGCCGCGACCTGCTGGAGATGTCCGCCAAGGAGCGGCTGCGCTACCGGCGCGAAGTGGTCGGCTTCATCTGGCAGCAGACCGCCCGCAACCTGCTGCCCTTCCTCACCGCCGCCGAGAACATCGCCCTGCCCATGCAGCTGCGCGGCCGCCGCTCCGGAGGCCTCGGCGCGAAGCAGCAGACCGCCCGGGTCGCCGAGTTGATGGAGGCGCTGGAGATCGGCGACCTCGCCCGCCGGAAGCCCGGCGAGCTGTCCGGCGGCCAGCAGCAGCGGGTGGCGATCGCGGTGGCGATGGCCAACAACCCGCCCGTGCTGCTCGCTGACGAGCCCACCGGCGAGCTGGACTCCGAGACCGCCGGGGTGATCTTCGAGTCCTTCCGCACCGTCAACCGGGAGCTGGGCGCCACCGTCGTCATCGTCACCCACGACCCGATGGTCGCGGGCGAGGTCCGCCGCACGGTCGCGATCCGGGACGGGCGCACCAGCAGCGAGGTGCTGCGCCGCACCGTGACGGACGAGCACGGCGAGGAGTCGATCAACGAGCGCGAGTACGTGATGCTGGACCGCACCGGGCGGGTCCAACTGCCGGTCAAGTTCCTGGAGGCGCTGGGGATGGAGCACCGGGTCGCCGTCGACCTCGCGGCCGACCACATCGAGGTCCGGCCGGACGACCTGGCGGGGCACTGACCGCTGACGGTCAGTCCTCGCCGCCCGTCCGCGGGAAGAGGCCGCTGCCCTCGGCGTCCGTACGGAGGCCGAGGGCGTCGCGGTCGGCGCGCGGGGTGTGCGGAGTGCGCGGGGTGTCGGGGGTGCGCCGGGCGTACGGGGTGCGCCGCGCGCGCGGGGCGTGCCGGGTGGGGGAGGTGCAGTGGGCGAAGACCAGCAGGGCGCCGGCCGCGCCGGCCAGGATGCCCAGCGCGGTCAGGACGCGTAGCCAGGTCATGGTGGTGCCTCCGGGGGACGGTGCGAGGGAACGCCGCCGCAGCTGTATCGGCAGTTCGGCCCGCACGGTCGAGCTGTCCACGCCGGTTCTTCCCGCCGGCTGCCGCGCGAGCGGTCGTCCGCGCGGGCGCTCGACGCGTCCGAGGGGCGCGTCAGGCCCCTTCGAGCGCCCCCAGGGTGGCGACCGCCCGTCCCCCGGGAGCCTCCAGCAGCGCCCGCAGTGCCGCCAGGTCCGGCTTCCCCAGGCCGGTGAGCGGGATGCCCGGCAGCACCAGGACGCTGTCCGGAGCACTGCGCCCGCCCCCGCGCTCCACGCTCCAGCGGCGCAGCTGCTCCGCCGTCACCGCCGACCCCGGGACGACGCACACCGCGGCGTGCACCCGCTCCAGCCGGTCCGCGTCGGTGGCGGCGAACATCACCGCCTCGCGCACCTCCGGATGCGCCCGCAGCGGCTCCTCGACGTCCCGGGGGAACACGTTGTGCCCCTCGACCACGGCCATCGGGGCCCGCCGCCCGGCCACCGTCAGATAGCCGGCCGCGTCCAGGCCGCCCAGGTCGCCGGTGCGCAGCCAGCCGTCCGTCAGCACCTGCTCGGTCAGCTCCGGATCGCGCCAGTAGCCGGCCATCGCGGTCGGCGTGCGCACCCGGATCTCGCCCGTCGCGCCCGGCGGCAGCGGCGCGCCGTCCTCGTCCGCGATCCGCACCCCGGTGTCCGGGAACGGGCGCCCGGCGGTGGTCAGCAGCCGCGGATCGAGGTGTTCGTCCGGGCCCAGCCGGGACACCGGGCCGCACTCGGTCAGGCTGTACGTCTGGTGCAGCACCCGGCCCAGTCGCCGCGTCCCCTCCGCCAGCCGCCGCGGCGAGGGCGGACAGCCGGTGTACGTGACCCGGCGCAGACTGCCCGTGTCGGCCGAGGACAGCAGCGGATGGTCCAGCAGCCGGTAGAGCAGGTGCGGCGGCAGGTACGTCCGGGACACCCGGAACCGCTCGACCGCCGCCAGCACCGCCCCCGCCTCGAACCCGTCCTGCAGCACCACCGTGCCGCCCGCGGCCAGCGCGAGGTCGGCCGTGGTGCCGCCGCCGTGGCAGAGCGGCGTGCACAGCAGGAACACCGCGCCGGACAGCAGCGGCGGGCGCGGCGGCCGGGCGAAGCGCCGCATCACGGCCTTCGGCCGGCCGGTCGTGCCGCCGGTGAACTTCAGCGCCATCACGTCCTCGGGCCGGTAGCGGGGCTCCAGCGGCGCGGGGGAGCAGGACGCGGCGAGGTCCAGGAGGTCGGCGCCGAGGGCGGTCGGCCCGAGTGCGAACAGGCCGGCCGAGGGCAGCGCCCCGGCCACCGCGACGGCCGCGGGCAGGCAGCGGCCGGGGTCGAAGACGAGCGCCGCCGTGTCGGCGAACCGCGCCAGCTCGACCAGCTCCGGGACGGGCGCGTCCGGGAACGGCATCGCGACCCGGCAGCCCAGCAGGTTCGCGGCCAGCCGCACCAGCAGCGCCTCCGGACGGTTCCCGGCGAGCACCGTCACCCCGTCCCCGCGCCCGAGGCCCGCCCGCTCCAGGGCGCGGGCCAGCCGGTGGACGGCGTCCAGGCAGTCCTGCGCGGTCAGCGCCGCCCCGCCGTAGCGCACCGCCACCCGGCCCCGGTCCCGGGCCAGGCCGGCCAGCACCAGCGCGGTGTACGTGGGCTCCTCGCCGGCCATGCCCCGCCCTCCCTCCGGCCCTGCGGGCCTTCCCGCCCCTCTCCGGGCTGACGGCGCGTCAGCGTAGCGTGGTCGGGGGCGGTGCGGTGCGGCGGGGCGGGCGTGGTTGTTGTTAGGGTTCCCGGTCGGACGGGCGACAGGGGTGGGCGGGCCGGGTGAGCAGCGGGGTGGACGCGGTGGTGACGCCGCGCGGCGTGGTGGACCTGCGGGGCGTGGGCGGGGCGGAGTTCGCCGTGGCGTACCCGGACGGGGCCGTGGTCGTGGTCTCCGGACTGCCCGGCGCCGGGAAGAGCACCCTGCTGCGCCGCTGGTCCGGGCCGCAGCCGGGCGCCGTCGCCCCGCGCACCGTCGACCCGCGCACCGTCCACGAGGCCTGCGAGGCCGTCATGCCCGCGAGCCTGCCGTACGCCGTGTACCGGCCGTGGGCCCGGCTGGAGCACTTCCGGCTGCTGCGCGCCTCCGTCCGGCGCGGCGGCCCGCTGCTGGTGCACGACTGCGGCAGTCGGGCCTGGATGCGCCGCTGGCTGGCCCGCGAGGCGGCGCGCCGGGGCCGCGAACTGCACCTGGTGCTGCTGGACGTCGGCGCCGCCACCGCGCTCGACGGGCAGCGCGCCCGCGGCCGGCACGCCTCGGCCCGGGTCTTCGCCCGCCACCGGCACGGCCTGGAACGGCTGCTCGCCGCCTTCACCCGCCACCTCCGCACCGGCGGGCCGTCGCCGGCTCCGGAGGCGGCGTCCGTGCTGCTGCTGGACGGCGCCTCCCGCTCCCGGGCGCGGGCGGTGCGCTTCGGGACGGGGCCGGTGGGCGCGGCCATGGGATCATCCCGTCAAGGGAGTTGAGCGTCCGACCAGGGGGAAGCACGTGACCGGATCGATGGAGCGGCCCGTCCCGGCGGAGGTGCTGGCCGCCGAACGCGCCGCCGCCGCACGCGGGTTCACCAAGAGCAGCCGCCGGGAGGTCGGCCGGCTGCTCGCGCTCGCGGCCGCCGCCAAACCGGGCGGGACCGTCGCCGAGAGCGGCACCGGGGCGGGCGTCGGGACGGCCTGGCTGCGCAGCGGCCTGGGCCCGGGCGGGCGGCTGGTCACCGTCGAGCGGGACGCGGAACTCGCCGCCGCCGCAGCCGAGTTGTTCTGTGACGACGCACGCGTCCGGGTGCTGCACGGGGACTGGCGGCTGCTCGCCGAGCACGCGCCGTTCGACGTGTTCTTCTGCGACGGCGGAGGCAAACGCGACGACCCGGACGGCGTCGTGGACCTGCTCGCCCCCGGCGGACTGCTCGTCATGGACGACTTCACGCCCTCACCGCACTGGCCGCCGCGCTTCGAGGGCACGGTGGACGAACTGCGGCTGCGGTACCTGACGCATCCGGCGCTGGAGGCCGCCGAGGTGCTGACCACCCCGACCAGCTCCGCCGTCCTCGCCACCCGGCGGTAGGGCGGGGGCTGAAATCCGTTCGCCTCCGCACGCGGCCGGGCCCTACGCTCGGCGCGCACGCGCGGACAGCGAAACGCAGGGGGACGGATGAGCAGGGCCGAGGCCGTACGGGCCGCCAACGCGCTGGGCGCACGCTGGGCCGAGCGGGTCGACACCGGCGCCGGCACGGTGCTGATGCCCGCCGGGGTGTGGCCGCTGCTCGGGCTGCTCGCGCCGACCGGCAGCCCGCAGGTGCGGGGCGAACTGGCCGAGGTGCTGGGGGCGTCGCCGGAGGCGGCCGCCGAGCGGGCCCGGGAGCTGTTCGGCCTCCTGCGCGGCGCGCCGGGCGTGCGGGCCGCGCTCGGGCTCTGGTCCTCGCCGCTGCTGCGCCCGCGCCCCGAATGGCTGGCCGGCCTCCCGATGGACGTGCACGGGCGGCTGACCGGCGACGAGGAGCGGGACCGGAAGGAGCTCGACGGCTGGGCCCGGCGCTGCACGGACGGCATGGTCGACGCGATGCCCGTCCCGCTGGACCCGACGACCCGCCTGGTGCTCGCCGCCGCGCTCGCCGTGCGCACCGACTGGATCCGGCCGTTCAGCGACTTCGGCGGCCCGCCGGAGGGCGCGGACGAGGTCTGGCCCCGGCCCGTCCACTACCTCTCCCGCCTCACCCGGATGCTGGACCGGGCCGCTTTGCTGGAGACGCCGGACGGCCCGATCACCGAACTGCGGGTGCTCGGCGACCGCGACATCGACGTGCGACTGCTGCTCGGCGAGCCGGACGCCGCGCCCGGCCGGGTGCTGGCCGCCGGCATCGAGGCCCTGGCCGGCCGGCACCGGCGGACCACCGCCGACCGGCTGCCGCTGGGCACGACCGGCCCGGGCCTGCGGATCGGCGAGGTCCGCTCCTACGACCCCGAGCCCGAACTGTACGTCACCGTCCCGCAGTTCACCGTCGAGGCCGACCACGACCTGCTGGAGCGGCCCGACCTCTTCGGCCTGCGCACGGCGAGCAGCCCCTCCGCCACCGAGCACCGGCTGCCCGGTCTCGCGGACGGCGAGCCGCTGTACATCGGCAGCGCGGCCCAGCGCGCCACCGCGACCTTCGGCCGGCTCGGCTTCCGCGCCGCCTCGGTGACGGCCTTCGGCGTCGGGGCCGCCGGCGCGCCCGTGCCGCCGCCGTACCGGGTGCGCGAGGCGCGGGTCTGGTTCGCCCGGCCCTTCGGCTTCCTCGCCGTGCACCGCACCTCCGGGCTGGTGCTGGCGGCGGGCTGGGTGACCGAGCCCGACCCGTACGTCGACCGCTTCGCGAGCTACGGGGACCCGGACGAGGAGGACGGCTTCTGATCGCCTTCTGATCGACGGCTCCTGGCCCGGACAGCGAGGCGCGACCCGCCCCGGGGCTGGAAGACTGGGAGCACCAGCGCCCGCCCCGGAGAGAGGCCACACCCCCGCATGCCCAGTCGCAGCGCCGCCGTCGAGAGCCCGTGGTTCCGCCGGTTCCAGCCGAACGACGACGCCCCCGCCCGGGTCGTGATCTTCCCGCACGCGGGCGGATCGGCCGGCTACTACCTGGACCACGTCAACGCCCTCGCCCCGTACGCCGACGTGCTCGCCGTCCAGTACCCGGGCCGGCAGAACCGGCTCGCCGAGCCGGGCATCCGCTCGGTGCCGGAGCTGGCCGAACGCGTCTACCAGGAGCTGCGGGCCTGGGCGGACCGCCCGCTCGTCCTGTTCGGGCACAGCATGGGCAGCGCCGTCGCCTTCGAGGTGGCCCGGCGCTTCGCCCGCGACGGCGTGCCCGGCCCCCGGCTGCTGTTCGCCTCGGCGGGCCGCGCGCCCTCGCTGCCCCGCGACAGCGAGACGCACACGCTGTCGGACGACGGCCTGCTCCGGGAGATCACCCGGCTCGGCGGCACGGACGAGCGCATCCTCGCCGTCCCCGCGCTGCGCGAGGTGATCCTCCCGTCGCTGCGCGCCGACTACACCGCCATCGAGACCTACCGCTGCGAACCGGACGCCACCGTGCCGCAACCGATCATCGCCCTGGTCGGGGAGAGCGATCCGAACGCGACCGTCGACCAGGCCGCCCCGTGGGCGCGGCACACCACCGGCGGCTTCGACCTGCGGGTCTTCCCGGGCGGGCACTTCTACGTGGCGGAGCAGGTCGAGGCGGTGGCCGCGCTGATCACCGCCTGCCTGGACGCGTGATCGCGGCGAGCCCCTCCGCCCTGGTGACGGGCCAGGCCCGCTCGGCTACTGTGCGAGGCTGACGTTCCGTCAGAACCGATCGGAAGAGCCCTCGGGAGGCCGCCATGCGCCGGATCGCCGTCGTCGGAGCTGGCCAGGCCGGCCTGCAGCTCGCGCTCGGGCTGGTGGCGGACGGGTACGAGGTGACGCTGGTCGCCGAGCGGACGCCCGAGCAGGTGCGCGGCGGGCGGGTGCTGTCCACCCAGGCGATGTTCGGCCCGGCGCTGCGGATCGAGGCGGCCGCCGGGCTCGACCTGTGGGCCGACCGGGCGCCCGCCGTGCACGCCGTCCGCTCGGTGCTCGCCGCCCCGCCCGGGGTGAAGGCGCTCGAATTCACGATGACCCTGGACGACCCGGCCCAGTCCGTCGACCAGCGGCTCAAGCTGGCCCACTGGCTGGAACTCCTCGCCGAGCGCGGCGGCCGGATCGAGTACCGCGCGCTCGACCGCGACGGGCTGCGCGCACTCGCCCGCCGGCACGACCTGACGGTGGTCGCGGCCGGGCGCGGCGAACTCGCCGGGATCTTCGAACGCGACGCCGCCCGCTCGCCCTTCGACCGGCCGCAGCGCACGCTGTCCTGCCTGTACGTGCACGGCGTCGGCTCGCCAGATCCGGCGACCGAGCCCAGAGCCCGGATGCACGCGCTGCCCGGGCTCGGCGAGTTGTACCTGCAGCCGGCGCTCACCCTGTCCGGCCCGTGCGACATCCTGCTCTGGGAGTCGCTGCCCGGCGGCCCGCTCGACGCCTTCGGCGACCACCCCGCGCCCGACGTCCAACTGGCCCGGATGCGGGCGCTGTTGGCCGAGTACCTGCCCTGGGAGGCGGAGCTCTGGAGGCAGGCCGAGCCGACCGACGCGCTGGCCGGGCTCTCCGGGGCCGTCACCCCGGTCGTGCGGCGGCCGGTGGCGGAGCTCGGCTCCGGCGTCGACGGCGTCCACGTGCTCGGCCTCGGTGACGCCGTCGTCGTCAACGACCCGATCACCGGCCAGGGCGCCAACAGCGCCGCCCGCGCGGCCGAGGCCTACCGGCGCGCCATCGTCGAGCACGGCGACGCGCCCTTCACCGCCGACTGGATGTGCCGCACCGCCGAGCGGTTCTGGCAGCGGCACGCCCGGCACGGCGTCCGGCTCACCGCCGACCTGCTCGGCATGCCCGACCACCTGCAGGCCGTGTTCGCCGCCGCCGCCGAGCACCGGGCGGTCGCCGACCGGTTCGCCAACACCTACGCGGAGCCGAGCGACCACGAGGCCTGGCTGGCCACGCCCGAGCTGACCGAGGCCTACCTGGCATCGGTGCGCGGCTGACCGCGGCGGCTTGCCCCGGACCGGCCCGCAGGACCACGCTGGGAGGGGACGGATGCCCGCCCCTGGGAGGCGAGGACGGATGGACGGCCCCGGCCCGACCGGCCGCAGCGGCCACCGGAGCGTGCCGCACACCGCTGACCTGCGGGTGGAGGCGTGGGCGCCGACGCCCGAGGGCTGCATCGGCGAGCTGGTGCGCGCCGTGGTGGGCAGCTTCGCCGACCTGGAGGGCGCCCGGATCGTGGGGGAGCGCGGCTGCACCGTCCTCGGGGCGAGCGACGCCGACCTGCTGGCCGGCGTGCTGGAGGAGGTGGTCTACCGGATGGACGCGACCGGCGAGCTGCCCGCCGCGCTGGCCCTCGGCCCGATCCGCGGCCTGGACGGTGCCCGCAGCATCGAGGTGCGCTTCCGGATGGCCGACGCCGCCACCGCCGCCCTGGTGGGCGCCGTGCCGAAGGCCGTCTCGCTGCACGACCTCGACCTGAGCGGCGGCCCGGACGGCTGGACCTGCCGGGCCACCGTCGACGTCTGAACAGCCGGAAGCCGGGTGAGCGCGATGGAGATCGTCCTGGCCGAGGCGGGCCGCAACCGCTGGCGGATCGAACCGCGCCCGCCGATGCGGGTGCCCGGCGTCGTGTTCGCCACCGGCGCGCTGCTGCCGCAGGCCGCCGGGGACAAGGCGCTGGAGCAGGTCGCCAACGTGGCGGCGCTGCCCGGCATCGTCCGTGCCTCCTACGCGATGCCCGACGTGCACTGGGGCTACGGCTTCCCGATCGGCGGGGTCGCGGCCACCGACGTCGAGCGGGGCGGGGTGGTCTCGCCCGGCGGCGTCGGCTTCGACATCTCCTGCGGGGTCCGGCTGCTGGCGGCCGGCGTGATCCGCGAGGAGGTCGGACCGGAGCGGATCGCCCGCCTGATGGACCTGCTGGACCGGATGGTCCCGCGCGGCCTCGGCCGGGGCGGCCTGTGGGAGCTCGACGGCCCGGCGGAGCTCGACGACCTGCTGCTCGGCGGCGCCCGCTACGCCGTCGAGCACGGCCACGGCGTGCCGCGCGACCTGGAGCGCTGCGAGGACGGCGGCGTGCTGGCCGGCGCCGCCCCCGCCGAGGTGAGCACCCGGGCCGTCGAGCGCGGGCTGCAGCAGGTCGGCAGCCTCGGCTCGGCCAACCACTTCCTGGAGGTGCAGGCCGTCGACCGGGTGCACGACGCGGCGACGGCCGCCGCCTTCGGGCTGCGGCCGGGCCAGGTCTGCGTGATGATCCACTGCGGTTCGCGCGGCCTCGGCCACCAGATCTGCACCGACCACGTCCGTGCCATGGACCGCGAACTGCACCGCCACCGGATCGAGCTGCCGGACCGCCAACTCGCCTGCACCCCGGTCGACTCCGCACGCGGCCGCGCCTACCTGGGCGCGATGACCGCCGCCGCCAACTACGGCCGGGCCAACCGCCAGCTGCTCTCCGAGGCGGCCCGCCGGGCCTTCGCCGCCGCCCTCGGCGTCGGCCTGGAGCTGGTCTACGACGTCTCGCACAACCTCGCCAAGCTGGAGACCCACGAGGTGGACGGCGTCGCCCGCACCCTGTGCGTCCACCGCAAGGGCGCCACCCGCGCCCTGCCGCCGGGCGACCCCGAACTGCCGGCCGACCTGCGCGCGGCCGGCCAGCCGGTGCTGGTGCCGGGCACGATGGGCACCGCCTCGTACGTGATGGTCGGCCTGCCCGGCAACGAGGCCTTCCGCTCCGCCTGCCACGGCGCCGGGCGGGTCTGGAGCCGCCACCAGGCGCTGCGGACGGTGCGCGGCGAGCAGCTGAAGCACGACCTGGAGGCGCACGGGGTGGCCGTCCGCCCGGCCTCGCTGCGGGCGCTCGCCGAGGAGGCGCCGGAGGCGTACAAGGACGTCGACGCGGTGGCCGCCGTCACCGAGGCCGCCGGCCTCGCCCGCCAGGTGGCCCGCCTGGTCCCCCTGGGCGTCGTCAAGGGCTGAGCCGGCGCCCGCACCGGGAGCCCGACGCCGGGCGGCCGTGCCCGCTGCTCGCGCAGCAGGCACGGCCGGAACGGTGATCAGTCTCCGGGGGCGAGGATGGTTCGATATCCCCACTCGAAGTGATTCTCGACCGGGTTGCCGAGCTTCAACCCGGTCCACCAGGGCGCGGGCGAGGGCGCGCCCCTCGGTAGCACCTTGCTTGCCGAGTTCCAGTCCCAGTGGTCGTCCACGGTGAAGGTCATGTTCACGACGCGGTAACCGTCCCGTGCCGGTTCGACACTGGTGATTTTTCCGTGCACCGTGAACGATCCCATCACCGACTTGGCTTCGCCGTTGGTGCCCAACAATCCGTCGGTCAGCGTACCGGCGAGGTCGTTGGCGGCCCCGATCAGCACGTTCTTCCAGTGAGGCAAGGTCTTGAACTGGGGGCCGACGTCCTCGTAGGACTCGGTATCGTCCTTGCCGATCGCATTGTTTCCATTCTCTTGATAGTTCTTGAGCAGTCTGTCGCTGAGGGTTTTCACCTGGGACTGCTTGGCGAGATCGTTCACCAACGGGTCGCCCGCGCCGAAGTTCACCTTGTCGGTTCCGAACTGGTTGAGCAGCCACATCCCGAGGATGTTGTGGGCGTCGGCGCCGTTGGGGGGATAGGACGTGGTCCGGTAGACGCCGCAGCCGACTTCCTTGCAGATGCTCGTGTGTTTCTCCGCATACCTGAAGAAGTCGCAGATCTTCGCCTCGTTGTTGCAGATGTTGGGCTTGCGGGAGGAGTGGCTCGCCCCGACGCGCAGCCACAGCGGGGTCTTGCGGATGGTGTCGGTCCATACCCCGTGGTTCGAGGTCCAGGTCTCCTCGACGAGGGTGCCCTGCGGGGTCTCGCAGGTGCCGAAGCCGCCGCAGGTGCCCTCGGGGCGCAGGCCGGTGGGGTCGCTGAGGTTGACGGGGTTGTTGTTGCTGTAGCCGTACCCGTTCCACTGCTGTGGGGACGCGAGGTCGACGACGGGGTCGGGGCTGAGGAAGCGCCCGTGGACGGGGTCGTACTGGCGGGCGCCGAGGTTGGTGAGGCCGGTGGCGTCGTCCTTGGTGCCGCCGACGAAGCCGTGGTCGCCGGCCCAGGTGGTGGGCTGGGTGCCGCGGGGGTTGCCGAAGGGGTCGGACGGGCGCCGGGTCTCGGTGAGGGTGGTGCCGTCGAGGGCGAGGGTGCCGGTGCCGTGGTGGTCGGCGATCTGGTAGGTGGACTTGCCGCCCTGGCGGACCAGGGTGGTGCCGCCGGGGATCTGGTACGAGCGGACGCCGGTGACGGTGTTGGCGGTTGTGTCGTAGACCAGTTCGTCGTTGCCGAGCGTGATGGTCGTCTTGCCCGGGTCGCGGCGGATGAGCTGGTTGCCGGAGGCGTCGTAGAGGTAGGTGGTCGGTCCGGCGGTGCCCGTCTTGGTGTAGGAGGCGAGCTTGCTCTCGCTGTTCCAGGTCAGGGTGGCGGTGCCGGAGGTGTCGGTGACGGCGGTGGTGTTGCCCGCCGCGTCGTACTGGGCGCTGCTGCCCGTGGTGCCGCTCGGTGCCGTGGTGGTGGAGCCGGTCAGGGCGTGGGTGCCGCCGGTGCCTCCGCCGGTGTTGGGGGCGGTGGTGGGGGTGTTGACGGTCCCGGGGGCCGGGAAGGTCTGGTTGGTGGTGGTGTCCTTGGTGGTGTCACCGGAGGTGTCGTGCTGGACGAGCTGGGTGCGGTTGCCGGTGAGGTCGTAGCCGTAGCTCTGCCAGTACGCGGCCGGGCCGCCGACCGTGGTCTTCAGCGGGGCCTGGGCGCCGCTGGTGGGTGTGGAGTTGGCGCAGGCGCCGATGCCGCCGACCGTGGGTTGGGCGGCCTGGGTGAGTGTTCCGGTGTCCGTCCAGGCGTTGGTGAGGCGGCCGAGGTAGTCGTAGCCGAAGCACTGGAGGTCCGTGGAGGTCGGGGTGTTGTCCGGGATGTTCCGGACCGCCGTGATCTGCCCCGCCGCGTTGTAGGCGTAGGTGGTCTGCTGGACGGCGCCGGTGGCTGCGGTCTGCTTGTCGACGAACTGCGACAGCTGGCGGCCGGTGGATTCGTCGTAGGTGTTGGTGACGACGATCTGGGTGCCCCACGGGTTCATCGTGGAGCGGATGTTGCGCCCGTACGCGTCCCAGTCCGAGGACAGGTCGTACGTGGTGGTGCCGGTGCCGTAGGTGCGCAGCGGGCCGTTGGTGTCGTACGTGTAGTGGACGACCTCTTCGGCGATGTCACCGACGGCCGAGCGCTTGTCGTCGGTCAGGGCGCCGGTGATCGGGTCGTAGATCGCCTGGTAGGTGTAGGTGAAGGGAGTTGTGCCCTGGCCGATCTCGGTGCCGGGGATGGTGGTGGTGGTCTTGGTGGGGTGGTAGGCGGTGTCGTACTCCAGCACGGAGCTGGTGTAGGCGGTGCCGGAGGCCCCGTTGACGTAGCGGGTGGAGGTGGCGGGCTTGCCCTTGACGACGGTGTCGTAGGTGGAGCCGGTCAGCTGGTTGGCCGGTGCGACCGTTCCCGAGTAGGTGCCGGTGACGCGGCCGAGCAGGTCGTAGGTGTAGGCGATGCTCTGCCCGCGCGCGTCGGTGGTCGATGCCAGTCGGCCTGCGGCGTCGTAGGTCTTGGCGCTGGCGCCGGTGTCCGGGTCGGACAGCGCGGTCTCGCGGCCGCGCTGGTCGTAGCTGCGGGTCCAGGTGTTGCCCGCGGCGTCCTTGTGGGTGGCGAGGCGGCCGTCGGCCGTGTAGGTGAAGGAGGTCACGTCCGCGTCGGCCTGGTTGCCGGTGGCGGTGGCCGTCTTGTACTGCCAGAGCTGGGTCTTCTGGCCGCGGGTGTCGGTGACGGTCGAGGTCGGTGTGGCGCCCGCGGGCGGCGTGACGTCGGTGCGGTCGGCGCCGGGATAGGCGGTGGTGGTCGTGGACTGGACCACGCCGTAGGCGACCAACTGCTGCGTCACCGGCCGGCCGAGGCCGTCGTAGACGGTGTAGGTCTGGGCCGGGGCCTGCTGGGTGGTGGTCAGGTACGGCGTGCTGCTCGGGGCGGCGTCGTTGTTGTACCAGGGGCTGTTGGCCCGGGTGACCCGGCCGTGTGAGTCGTAGACCGTGTCGGTGATCAGCCGGCCCTTGTAGGCGGACAGTGCGGGGGTGGACTGGGTCTGCACGACCCGTCCCGTGCCGTCCATGATCTGGATGCTGACGGCGTACGCTCCGTTCGCCAGCAGCTTGGAGCTGGTCACGGTCGGGGGGACCGTGGTGCCGTTGACGACGCCGGGGGTCGAGTACGCGAACGTGGCGTTGGCGGCGGCAGTGGTGTCACGGCCCGGGAGCCACACAGCGGTGGCCCGTCCCAGTTGGTCGTAGGCCCGGTTGGTGGTGCGGCCGTTGGGGTCGGTCACGCTGGTGGGGATCGACCGTGCCGGGTCCACCTTGGTCGTCGTGGTGCGCCCGGAGGCTGCGTCACTGGCTCCGGCCGGGGCCGGGGCGGTGACCGTGAGGGTGTTCGGCAGTTCGCCGGCCTTCGCCGCGGTGTACGCGGTCGTCGTGGTGGCACCGTTCGGGTGCGCGCTGTCGGTGGCGTTCGGGTCGGTCGCGGAGGTCAGGCGCCCGTAGCCGTCGAAGGTCCGGCTCTCCGAGGTGAACTGCGGAGTGCCGGTGGAGTCGAAGTGGTCGAGCGTCTGCACGGCCGTCACGTCGTGCACGGCACCGAACCGGCCGATGGGCTGGCCGTCGTAGGCCGTCCTGGCCCAGGAGACGGTGTTGGCGGCGGTCGGTGCGGCGGTGCAGGCGTTGGCGCCGGACACCGTGATCACCTCGGACGGCAGTGCCAGGACCTGGGGGTCCGAGCCGGCCGCGTAGGTGGTGCGGGCACAGATGTCCGGCAGGCCGTCCGCGGTGTCGATCGAGGTGGTGGTGCGGTTGCCGTGGGCCGGGTCGGTCGTGGTGCTCTTGGTGGTCGTGCGCCAGGTGCCGTCCGCCTTCAACGAGCGTGACGTGGTGGTCGCGTTGGTGCTCGCGTACCGGGCGACGAGGGCGGGCATGCTGCCCTGGTTGTGGGTGGCGGTGGTGACCGGGCCGCTCGCGGTGTTCACCGTGGAGCCGGTGATGCTGCCGCCCGCCTGGGTGTAGGTGTCGGACTCCAGGGGCTGGCCGGAGAGCCAGTCGGAGTCGGTGACCTGGCCGCTCGTCGGGCCCGAGGCCGAGACGCTTCGGCGGGTGCCGTTGGCAAGGACGTCACCGTCCATGCCCTGGTAGAAGGTGGTCGAACTCTGCGACTGGGGGCCGTCGTTGCCGCTTCCGGTCACGGTGGTGACGCTGGCGTAGCCGCGGAACTGGTCCCAGGTGCGGTTCTTGTCCTGGGTGGCCGGCGAGTCGTTGCGGTGCCAGGCGGCCTTGCCGTAGGTGTACGTGGTGGTCTGCGGTACCGAGCCCGGGGTGGCCGGGTTCACGGTGACGGTGGCGACCGGGTACTTGAGGAACCAGTCGTCCACCGGGTCCGCGCCGGCGACGGAGCCGGGCGGGTTCCACTTGACGTTGTAGCAGGAGAGGGTGTCGCTGTCGGCGGAGGCCGGCATGACGTTGTTCGAGCGCGAGCAGGCGGCGCCGGCGTAGTTGACGCCGGTGGTGCTGCCGGTCTCGGTGGTGATCAGCTGGATGCGGGGCCGGTTGTAGGCCGGCGGCGCGGGCACGAGGTTGGTGCCGTCGACGCGGTTGGGCAGCAGCTGCGGGGTGAAGGACACCGCCGGGAGCGTGATAGCGCCACCGGTGGCCTGGGGGTCCTGGCCGGTGCGCTGGACGGAGGCGAGCCAGGGGACCTGGGTGTTCTCGGTGGCGTTCTGCACGTTGATGAACGTGTGGTTGAGCGCGTACGAGTCCACGGTCTGGTAGGCGCCGTTGACCCGGACCTGGGTGGCGATGGACGCCAGCCACTTGGTGGTCCAGAACGTCGGCCCGTAGACCGAGCACGTGCTGGTCGCGTCGCACTGCTGGTCCAGCGGGACGTCGGGCCAGTTCGCCGCGTTGGCCGCGGTGCGCTGGGACGGGTCGCAGGCCGTGGTGGAGGTGACGCAGCGCTCGGCGGTGTTGAAGACGATCTTCGCGGCGGGGTTGTAGGCGCCGTTGTTGCCCAACTGGTCGGAGAGGAGCTGGCCGTAGCCGATGGTGGCGGGCGTGCCGGCGCGGGTGTAGGCGGTGCGGGTGCCGTTGCCGTTGTTCTGGGCGCCGCCGCGGGCGTAGTAGTTCGTCTCGGGGGTGTACGTGTAGGTGGTGAGGTTGCCGTGCGGGTCCACGACGAAGTCGAGGTTCCAGCGCCAGGCGGTCTGGCACCAGGAGCCCTGGCCCTTGGCCGGGTCGTAGCACGGGTCCCCGCTGTTGGGGGAGTAGACCGGGACGGTCCAGGCGGAGCCGCTGTCCGCGCCGAGGGTGGTGGGGTTGCCGTTCGCGTCCGGCACGTGGTTCAGGCCGAAGTAGGCCACGGTGCCGGCGGTGTCGGTGACCTTGAGGTAGGAGCCGTTCCAGGTGCCGTTGGTGGCGCCGGTCAGGAACTGGACCTTGGTGCCGTCGTCGCCCTTGAGCCGCCAGGTGCAGGCAGCCTGCTCCATCGCGGCGGGCGCGCCGGACTGGCAGGACGCGTCATCCGGCACGAGCTGGCCGGAGTGGCCGCCGAAGGACATGGTCAGGTTCGCGCCGCCCCAGCACTGGTCACCGGAACCGGCGATCCCCGCCTGGGAGCAGGGCTTGAAGGAACGCTCGACGAAGCCGGCACCGAGGTCCCAGCCGTCGCCGATCCAGGACGCCTGCGCGTTCGTCGACGACGTGCGTCCGTCCACCGACGCCGAGTCGTACGACAGCGCAACCGTCGGCGCCGAACCAGCCAGCGCGGACGGCACCTGCACCGGATACCCGTACGTGAACGCGCCGGACGAGCCGCCCGCGGTCCAACCCTGCGAAGCCGAGAGGGGAGTCGCCGAGTAGCTGCCGGCCCCGCTCGACGCGCCCGACACCACGCCGACCGTGGTGGACGTGGTCGTGGAGCCCGCGTACACCGCGCGGCCCGCGCTCTGGCCCGCGCTCTGGCTCGCGTCGGTCGCGGTCTTCGTGGCGGGAGCCTTGGCGGTCCCGGTTCCGTTCAGCGGGACGTCGGCGACGAGCTTCTTCGTCGCCGGGTCGTAGTGGGACTCGAGCGGGGTCTGCTTGTGGCAATCGGGGGCCTGCGGCGTCGTGGTCGCGCAGTCGGGCAGGACCACCAGGTGGGCGCGGGCCGCCCAGTTCGCGCCGAACGCGGCGTCCAGACTGGAGGCGTCGACGCCCACGCGCACCGGTGCGTCGTCGGCTGTGCCGGAGCCGGGGCGGGTGAGGGTGACCGCGACGCCCGGAATTCCGGCGCTCGCCGAGGACTTGGCGTCGGCCACCTCGACCTGGATCGTCTGGCCCGCGGCCGACGAGCCGGCCAGCGGCGCGACGGCGACCGGGAGATCGGCGGCCTTCGCCTCGTCGCCGGCCTGCGGCTTCTCACCCTCCTTCAGGGGGTGTGCCTCGGGCGCGGACCCGAGCTTCACCGAGGCGTGGCCGCTCGGGACCGGCTTCGGGTCCTTCGGCGGGGCCCAGGTCGGTGGCACCGGGTGTTCCGGCTTCGGGGCCGCCACCGGGTCGGCGTTCTTGCCCGCGACCGAGGAGGTCTTCGGCAGGGCGGTGTTCGGAGGTGACCACGTGCGCGAATAGTCCGGCCCGTCCGCGGCCGCCGCGAGCGGCAGCGGGGCCAGCAGCGACCCGACGACGGCCGCTGTCGCGACGGCCGCGAGCCGTCCGCGTAGTCTCCCCCTCCTTTCTGTCATTGTCCTGAAGTCTGAGTGACTTTTACGGAACACCAGCTGATCCTCCGGTCATTTCGGTTCCTGGAATTCGGGAGTCATGTCCCGGGTGAGGTATCGAAGAAATCCCTGATCGGGCGCTGTGGATGTGTCCTGATCCGAGGGCGCCCCAGGCCCGTCGAGGTGGCGGATCCTCCCGGGCGGTTCGGGTGCACCCGCTCGGATGTGGGTCGTCGGTGGCGAGAAAAAGCTTCGCCATTCGCGGTCAGCCCCGGAAGGCGTTCCGGCTGTCGCCTTCCGGACTGTCCGACGCCGGACTTGATGTCGCGTACATGTCATCCACGCGTCGAGCTCCCCGGCCCCGGCCCGGGTCATCCGCCCTGCCGGGCCGAGGCTTCTCGCGGGTGCCGTGAATCGGCCATTTCACTGCTATCGGGAACTTCGCCATCGGATTGATCTAGCCACTGCTTCGTTCGTCCCCTACGGTTCCCCCTGGCCTGTGTCCGTTCAGGCTTTCCTGTGTTTATTGGGGGGAGATTTCCGTTTTGAACAGAAAACGGCTACGCGCGAGTGCGCCACTCAGGGCAGTGACCGCGGCAGCGGTTCTGGTCCTCACGACCGGCCTCTCGGGGTTCACTGCTCACGCTGTCGATGCGCCCGCGGTGCCGTCGCAAGCCGCGACCGACGCCGCCGCTGCGCAGCAGCAGGCGCAGCCGCCGGCAGGTGCGGCGGAGAAGGCCATTGCCGAGGCCAAGGCCACGCAAAAGAACGTTCCGGTCGACTCGCTCACGACCGAATTCAGTGAGACCTCCGCGACCCCGGAGGGGCATTTCGCCCTCACTACTCATCCGGACCAGCAGCGCGTTCGCCGCGACGGGGCCTGGCAGAAACTGGACGCGTCCCTCGCGGCCAACCAGGACGGCACGTTCTCCCCGAAGTCCGCCGCGGGTCAGCTGGTGCTGTCCAAGGGCGGGGACGGGCCGCTGGCGACCATGACCAGCGCGGACGGCAAGAAGCTGGCCCTGTCGGCCCCGTTCGCGCTGCCCGCGCCGGTCGTCAGCGGCGACAGCGTGCTGTACCCGTCCGTCGCGCCCGACATCGACCTGAAGGTGACCGCGACCAAGGCCGGCGGCTTGACCACGGTCCTCGTCGTCAAGACCCAGGCCGCCGCGGCCAATCCGGTCCTGAAGAACCTGCACTTCGACACCGCCACGGACGGCGTGACCGTCACGAGCGACGCGCACGGCAACCTCACCGCCGCCGGCGCGGACGGCAAGCCCCGCTGGATCGCCCGCACCCCGCAGATGTGGGACAGCTCCACCGCGCCGGCGGCGAAGACCCCCCGGGCGCACGCCGCGGCCCCGTCCGACATCCCCGGCCCCGCGGACACCGGCAAGGCCGCCGCCACCGGCTCGACCGCCGGCCCCGGCGCGGGCTCCAAGGTCGCCGACATGCCCCTCAAGGCGGGCGACAAGGGTCTCGACCTGACGCCCGACCAGGACCTCCTGGCCCACGGCACCGCCCCGTACTACATCGACCCCGACTTCCTGCCCTGGTCGCAGTCGGGCAACGGCTGGACCTGGGTCCAGTCGTCCCACGACGGCTCCAACAACTGGATGCGCCAGGGCAGCGCCAACAGCGACCACCCGGGCGTCGGCGTCTGCGGCTCCTACCCCAACGGGGGCAGCTGCTCGCCCTCCGACATCGAGCGCGCCTTCTACCAGTTCGACATCAGCGCCCTCAACGGGGCGATCATCAAGTCCGCGACGATGACGATGCAGGAGTACGTCTCCGCCGACTGGTCCTGCACCCAGACCTACCCGCTCCGACTGTTCCTCACCGGCGCGATCGGCAACGGCACGACCTGGTCCAACCAGCCCGGCCAGGTGGGCGGTCAGCTCGGCGACACCGCCATGGTCGGTGGCTCGGGCCAGGGCGCGTGCCACGACAACGTGGCGTTCTCCTTCGACATCAGCGGCGCGGTGAAGCAGTACACCAACAACGGCCAGCTGACCTTCGGCCTCTACGGCGACGAGAGCAACCAATACGCCTTCAAGCGCTTCACCTACCAGCCCGCGCTGTCCGTCCTGTACGACCGGATCCCCGACGTTCCGAGCAACCCCCACGTGTCCCCGACGCCCAGGACGGCCAACCCCGCAGGGACCAACCTGGCCTGCGGCGACGTCAACAGTGACCACTGGGCCTGGCTCGGCGCGGGCTCCGACCAGAACAACGCCGTCACCCTGAGCGCCACCGTCCACAGCCCCACCCAGAGCCAGCTCCACTCCTACGACCAGTTCTGGGACTACGGCGCTCCCGGCGGCATCGCCTACGTCGCCCAGGGCGACACGGCCGACGTCGCCAACGGCGGCACCACGACCTTCCAGGTCCCCGGCGGCCTGATCAAGGACGGCCACGCCTACGGCTACCGGATGTACGCCTCGGACGGGCTGAGCGGCGTTCCGCGCTCCGGCCCCAGCTACGACTGCTACTTCAAGGTCGACCTCGCCCCGCCGACCCTGAGCTTCCCGACCGCGGTCACCGACACCACCAAGCAGTTCCCGCCCTCGGGCAACGGCCAGACGGCACAGATCTACCCCGGGCAGAGCGGCGCCATCCCGTTCACCGCGACCGACCCGGCCCCCGCTGTCGGCTCCGCCTCGGGTGTGGTCTGCCTGCGCTGGAGCTTCGACCCGCAACTCGGCGACGCCGCCTGGCAGTGCGGCAGCGCCATGCCCAGCGGCCAGATCCCGGTGACCCCCGGACGATGGGGCACCAACGTCCTCTACGTCCAGGCCGAGGACAACGCCGGCAACCTCTCCCCGGTCGCCCAGTACTCCTTCTACGTGCCGTGGAACCCGAACAGCCCGGCCCCGACCTTCGGCGACGTCACCGGCGACGCCCTGCCCGACATCCTCACCGCCGACCCGAACGGCGACCTGCGCGCCTACAGCATCCCCGCCACCGCGCAGGCGGCCGCGCTCGCGGCGCCCAAGGCCAAGTCCCCCGGCGGCGACTCCTGGGCCAACTACCGCACCACCCACCGCGGCAGCCTGCGCGGCGGCACCAACCTCGACGACCTCTTCGCCCACAAGGACGGCGACAAGAGCCTCTACTACTACCTCAACCCCGGCGTGGCGAACATCTTCGACGCCAGCAGCACGCTGGCCAAGCCGGCCTGCGACCCGACCCTGACCGACTGCACCGGCTACAACGCCACCGACTGGTCCACCACCCTGCAGATCGCCGCCAGCGGCGACCCGAAGAGCAGCAACCTCGACACGAGCAAGAAGTTCCAGAACCGCACCGGCCTGTTCACCGTCGAGAGCAGCCCGGACGGCACCGGCGCCCTGTGGTTCTACCCGAGCGTCGGTGACGCCCTTCTCGGCTCGCCGACCAAGCTCGCCGGCACCGGCTGGAAGGGCTGGGACCTCATCTCCCCCGGAGACTGGGCCGGCCAGGGACACCCCGGCCTGTGGGCACGCAACCAGGGCTCGACGGGTGAACTGCGCGCCTACACCTTCACCCTGGGAACCGTCACCGTCCGCGACCCGTTCGGCGGCGGCGCCCCGTTCCCCACCCTCACCGGCATCGCCACCGACACCAGGATCGGCTGGGGCGTCTCCGCGTCCCGCTGGCCGGCGATCGGATCCGACGGCGACCTCACCGGCTCCGGATCACCCACCCTGTGGGGCATGACCGCCAACGGCGTCATCCAGATCTGGACCGGCCACTCCACCACCACCGACCCCTACTACACCTGGACCACCGGCCCGGACAGCGTCCTGAGCACCTACACCGCCAACGGTCCCGTCACCTACGCCGCCCAGACCGGCAAGTGCCTGGACGTCAACGGCGGCCTCTTCGCCCCCGGCGCCGCCGCCCAGATCTGGGACTGCAACTCCACCAACGCCCACTGGACCTTCCAGCCGGACGGCACCCTGCGCACCCTCGGCGGCTGCCTCGACGCCACCGCGATGGGCACCGCCAACGGCACCCCGCTGGAACTCTGGAACTGCGGCAACCTCTCGCCCAACCAGATCTTCCTGCCCAGGGCGGACGGCAGCCTCTACAACCCCTACTCCGGCCGCTGCGTCGACGTCCCCTTCGGCAGCGCCACCAACGGCGCCCGACTCGCACTCTGGGACTGCAACGGCGGACCCTCCCAGAAGTGGGTCCTCCCCGCCCGGAGTTGATCCCGTAGCACAGGGACCCGACCGGGCCGGGTGAGCCGCGACGCGGCTCACCCGGCCCACTCTCGTCCTACGGCAAGAGCCTGCTCGGCGGGAGTCGGAGAAAGGACCGGACAGCGCCCGGCGCCTGGTCCGCCGATAGCAGCAAGGGGCGTATGACTACTATCCGACAGTCATCATTTCCGGGGGGCGCCGGTTACCGGCGACGCACCGACCTGCAGGGGGGGACGGGCTGTGGCACGGCACGGACCCCGCCAGCCTACTTCGGGAAGCACGGCAAGGGCGGCGACTCGCTCCCCAACATCGGGAAGATCGTGAGCGGCTACGGGAACACGATCACCAGGGAGGACCAGAGGTGAGGGCCGCGGTATGGCGCGTGGCCGTGCCAGGGGTACTGCTGGCGCTCCTGGTCGGCTGGTACGCCTGGCCGGAGCCTGCGGAGCCCACCGTGCCCGTCGAGCAGGCACAGCACCGGATCGAGGCCGAACTCGCCGATGTCGCCGGGGCCTTCCACCCGGGGCTCCAGTGGGACGAGACGAAGTTCGAGAGCAACCCCGACCTGACCGGGCTCTGCGGAACGTCCGGGTGCAGGAAAACGGGTCGTACGGAGATGATCGCCGAACAAGCGGCCCGGGTCCGGATCGCCTCCACGCGGGGCCAGGAGGCGCTCGACCTCGTCCAGGCGCTCTGGGCGGGAAAGGGCTACCCGGTTGAACGCGACAAGGGCGCGGTGGAAGTGAGGGGCTCGGGGTTCACCCTCTGGTTCGCCGTAGGTGTGAACGGCTGCGCCGAGGCCCGAGTGACCCTGACCGATGTCACCGACACCACCGATAACAACGGCAACGGCGGTTTCCTCCGCGGACCGTTGAACTACGCCACCCAGTGCGCGACGGTCGACGACCCGTACTGGTCGCACTGACACTGCCGAGCCCGCCCGGTCCGGTGGGAGGGCTGTTCGCGGGCGGGGCCGGGGCGGCAGCGGGGGCGACGGCGGGGGCGGGTCGGGGCGGCGCTGACGGCGTGGCAGGCTGTCCGGGTACCCCGCAGCCCGCGACACAGCCCGCGACCAGGAGCACCGCCATGGACCGTCCCGCCGCGCCCCGACCCGCCGCGCCCCGACCGGCGCTGAGCCTCGACGCCGTCGCCTCCGGCCATCCAGCGGGCATCCTCGACGCCGCCGAGCGGGCCGAACGCCGGGGCATGGACCGGCTGGTGGTCGCCGAGACCGCGTACGACCCGTTCCTGCAGCTGGCGCGGGCCGCCGACCGGACGTCCCGGATCGAGCTGGCCACCGGCATCGCGGTCGCCTTCGCCCGCACCCCGATGACGCTGGCCTACCAGGCCTGGGGCCTGCACGCGGCCTCCGGCGGGAGGGCGGTGATCGGGCTCGGCTCGCAGGTCAAGCCGCACATCGAGAAGCGCTTCGGGATGCCGTGGGACCGCCCGGCGGCCCGGATGCGCGAGTACGTGCACGCGGTGCGGGCGATCTGGCACAGCTGGCAGACCGGTGAACGGCTGCGCTTCCGGGGCGAGTTCTACACCCACACGGTGATGACGCCGGTCTTCGCGCCGGACCCGATCCCGGCCGGGGCGCCGCGCATCCTGCTCGCGGGCGTCGGCCCGCTGATGACCCGCACCGCCGGGGAGGTGGCCGACGGCTTCCTCAGCCACCCCTTCTCCTCCACCGCCTACCTGACCGGGCAGGTGCTGCCCGGCCTGACCGCCGCCCGGGCGCGGGCCGAGGCCGAGGGCGCGGCGTGGACGGCGCGGCCGTTCGAGATCGTCGGCAACGTCCTGACCGCGACCGGGCGGACCGAGGAGGAGCTGGCCGCCAACCGGGCCGGGGTGCGCGAGCGGCTGGCCTTCTACGCCTCCACCCCGGCCTACCGCCCGGTGCTGGCGCAGCACGGCTGGGAGGCGCTGCAGGAGGAGCTGCACGCGCACTCGGTGCGCGGCCGCTGGGCCGAGATGGCGGCGCTGATCGACGACGAGGTGTTCGACACCTTCGCGGTCTCCGGCACGGTGGAGGAGGCGGCCGCGGAGATCCACCGGCGGTACGCGGGCCTGGTCACCCGGCTGTCCGTCAACCTGCCGGAGGACGCGGACCCGGAGCTGGGCGTGGACGTGCTGGCGGCGGTGCGGGCGCTGGGTTGACCGGGCGCGGTCGGCCGGGAACCGGTCGGCAGCCGACGCGATGTGACCGCCGCATGATCGGGAGTCGACCAACAGCGGGCACATTCGGGCAAGCGGCTCCGGGCGCGGACGGCGGGCGGCAGGATCGCGGGGACGAGCCGGGCGTGTCATGCCCCGGCCATCCGCTGCCGACCCCGGGGGTGCCCGCTTGCCCGTGTCCGACCGCCTTGCCGCCGGTGCGGGGCCCGCGCCGGGCGACGCGCCCGCCGACCCCGCCGACCTCGCCGACTACACGGATCTCGCCGACCTCGACGCGTTCCTGCGGCTCAGCGCCGAGCTGACCGGCTTCGACGTGCCCGAGCTGCGCGCCACCGGCCTGGCCGCCGAGCACCACCGCACCGCGCTCGCCCACCCCGCCCGCGACGAGCGGGCGCTGCTCCACCTCTGGTACGTCGGCTCCTGGCCCGGCGAGCCGCCCACCTCCCTCCGCGCCCACGACCAGGCCCTGGTCTGGCGGACCTTCCGCGCCGACCCGCCCGGGGCCACCGCCCCCGGCCACGGCAGCTGGGCCGAGGCACCCCGGGAGGAGCGGTGAGCGCCCAACCGCGGGCCCCGCGCTGGGACGCCGTCGTGGTCGGTGCGGGCTTCGCCGGCTCGCTGGTCGCCGAACGCCTCGGCGCCCGCGGCTGGCGGGTGCTCGTCCTGGAAGCCGGCCGCACCGTGCCGCCCGCCGCCGAGACCGCCGCCGCCCTGCGCGCCGCCGGCGGCGGCCCGCCCACCTCGCCCTACCCGCACCACCCCGACGCCCCCTCGCCCGACGTCACCGACCTGACCGGCCTCCCGGACGGCGGCTTCACCGCCACCGGCCACCTCGCCCAGTACGGCCCGCTGCCGTACGCCAGCGGCTACCTGCGCGCCAACGGCGGCACCGGACTGCTCTGGACCGGCCTCGCCCCGCGCATGCACCCCGAGGACTTCCGCACCGGCACCCTAGGCCAGGGCCGCGACTGGCCGATCGGCTACGCCGACCTGGAACCGTACTACCGGGAGGCGGAACGGGAGTTGGGCGTCGCCGCGGACGCCGACGAACAGCGCCGCGCGGTCGGGCTCCCGATCCCCGACGACTACGACTTCCCTATGCGGGCCGTCCCGGCCAGCCACCTCGACCGGCAGGTCGCCCACGCCCTCGACGGCCGCACCGTCCACGACCCCGCCATGCCCGCCCCCGCCCGACTCGCCGTCACCGCCACCCCGCACGCCCGCAACGGCCTGCCCACCCGGCCCGGTGACGCCGTACCCGGGCCGCCCTGCGCGGGCAGCGCCAGCTGCGTGCCGGTCTGCCCGACCGGCGCCAAGTACACCCCGCTGCGCACCCAGGCCCGCTGGGCGGCGGGCGTGGAACTACGCACCGAGGCCGTGGTCAGCCGGGTCCTCGCCGACCCGGCGACCGGGCGGGCCACCGAGGTCGAGTACCTGGCCGGCGGCACCCGCCACCGGGCGGCGGCGGACCTCGTGGTGCTGGCCGCGCACGCGATCGAGAACGCCCGGCTGCTGCTGCTCTCCGGCCTCGCCAACCGCAGCGACCAGGTCGGCCGCAACCTGATGGACCACCCGGCCCTGCTCACCTGGGGCCTGATGCCCCGACCGGTCGGCCCCTACCGGGGGCCCGGCTCCACCAGCGGCCTGGAGGCCTTCCGCTTCGGCCCGGCCCGTGGCCGCCGGGCGCCGTTCCGGATCGAGATCGGCAACTGGGGCTGGTCCTGGGCCGGCGGCACACCCGGGGCCGAGGCCGCCGCGCTGGTCGCCGCCGGTCTGCGCGGCAAGGAGCTGCGCGAGCGGCTCGGCGACCGGATCGGCCGCCAGTTCTCGCTCCAGTTCGAGCTGGAACAGCCCGCCGACCCGGCCAACCGGGTCACCCTCGACCCGACGCGGCGCGACCCGCTCGGGCTGCCGAGCCCGGCCGTCCGCTACGACCTGGACGAGTACGTCCGCGAGGGCATGGCCTCCGCCCGCGCCGTCTCCGATCAGCTGTTCGCCCTGCTCGGCGCCGAGGACCACACCGCCTACCCCGCAGGGCCGGGCTGGCCCGGCCGGCTCGAACACCGGGGCGTCGCCTACGGCTACCGGGGTGCCGGCCACGCCGGCGGCACCCACGTGATGGGCAGCTCGCCCGGCACCTCGGTGGTCGACCACTGGCAGCGCAGCTGGGACCACCCCAACCTGTACGCGGTCGGCTGCGGCTCGATGCCCTCCCTCGGCACCTCCAACCCCTCGCTCACCATGGCCGCCCTCGCGCTGCGCAGCGCCGAGCGGATGGACCGGGACCTGCGGGAGCTGCACCGGCCCGCCGCGCCCACGCCCCTTGCTTCCCCCCGACCTTCGGAGACGCCATGCCCCTCGGAGACGCCATGACCGGCCTGCCGCTGCCGCCCGTACCGGAGCCCTACCACCTGCCGTTCCACTACGGCGCGCTGCACAACATCGGCGTCGACTACCTGGTCGAGCCGCAGCGGGCCCGCGACCTGCTCGCCAAGCGCCACCCCGGCCTGGTCGCGGCCGTGTTCGACGGCGCGGCCTGCGTCTCCCTCAACTACCAGCTCTACTTCGCCCAGTACCCGGGCGGCGGCGGGGTCACCGAGGAGCTGGAGATCAACCTGATCGCCCACCCGGCGTTCGCCGAGGAGCGGATCCCGGCCCTCGACTACCGCCAGTACGCCCGGGGGCACGACCAGACCAAACTGCTCGGCATCGCCCGGCTGCACGTGCTCTGCGACAACCCGCTCGCCATCGACGCCGGCCGCCGCCTGTACGCCGAGCCCAAGCACCCCGGCTGGTTCGAGACCACCCTGCCCTCGCTCAACGCCCCCGCCGTGCACGAGCGTTGGTCGATCTCCTGCCGCCGGGCGAGCCTCGGGGCGGACGGCCTCACCCGGCACGACGAGGAACTGCTCGCCCTCGACGTCGACTTGACCGGCCTCACTCCCGAGGCCGTCACCAACACCCCGATCACCGGCTACGGCACCGACGACGAGGGCCGGCTGCTCGCCGGGCCGCTCAACGTCTACCAGCCGTACCGCTCCTACCCGTTGGACGACCGCACGGCCGGTCGCGTCCGCCTCGACCTCGGCAACCCCGCCGAGGAGCCGGCCCGCGACCTCGCCCACCTGATCGCCGACGCCCCGGCGGTCGGCGTCTGGACCTACCAGTCCGCGCCCGTCGCCGCCCACAACCGGGCGTACTACGTGCGCTGAGCCGGGCCCGGCGGCGGGGCCCTATGCTGACGGCCGAGATGGACGGCATGGACGGCATGGACGGCATGGACGACACCGAGGCCCTGAACCACCTGCACACCGGTGCCGACTACCTGCGGCTCGCCGAACGGACCGCCGACCCGGCGGTGCTCGGCGAACTCGCCCGCCGCGCCGAGTACCCGTTCGTGTGGCAGGCGATCGCCAGGAACGCCGCCGCGCCCACCGAGGCGCTGGCCGCGCTGGTCGGCCGCCGGAACAGCGACCACAACGACAACCGGCTGACGCACCTGCTCGCCGCGCACCCCGCCGTCACCGGCGCCGCCCTGGACGGGCTGGTCGAGTCGGTGGCCGCGCTCCTCGCCGAGGGCGAGCGGCCGTACGCGGCGGTGCTGCGGCTGGCCGCCCGGCCGGAGCTGCCCGCCGAGCGGATCCGGGCGCTCGGCCGGCTCCCGGGCGCCTCCGCCCGGCTGCGCCGCGGCATCACCCGGGCGCTCGCGGCACGAACGGCCGCGTGAGGCTCAGGCCCCGGGCACCGGCCGGGCGGCGCGGCGTTCGCGCAGAGTGCGCAGCACCCGGCGGGTGGCGCGGGTGGCGACCGGGGGGAGGAGGTCGAGTGCCAGCCGGCGCGGGGCGGAGCGCTGCGGCGGCAGGACGGGGGCCTTCACCCGGTAGTTGAGCCGCAGCACGCGCGCGCCGGCGATGGTGTCCTCGTCGACCGTGTAGCTCTCGGCCCGCCAGTCCCGCCGCAGCAGCACCCGGCGGGCGGCTTCGGCGTCGCCCCAGGTGCCGTAGAACTTCATCGGGGTGAGCAGCACCGGCCGCAGCCCGCCGGTGAAGACGGCCTCCCAGACGGCGGCGGAGACGCCCGGGGTGTGCTCGGAGCGGTAGTCGTCGAGGGCGATCAGGCCGTCCTCGACCAGGGCGGCCCGGGCCACCGCGATGTCGCCGGCGACGTGCTCGTACAGGTGCGAGGCGTCGACGTGGACGAACCGGCAGCTGCCGGCCGGGATCCGGCCGTCCGCGAGGACGGAGGTCGGCGCCTGGACGATCGCGGGCAGCTCGCTGTGGAAGGCCAGGTAGTTCGCCTCGAAGGCGCTGCGGGTGAGCGTCCGGCGGTAGGACATCTCCATCTCGGCGGCGTTCTCGCTGTCCCCGGCCTCGGAGTCGAACAGGTCGCAGACGGTCAGCCGCTCGCCGGGCGCGAGGTGGTCGCCGAGCAGGACGGCGCTGCGGCCGAGGTAGCTGCCCAGCTCCAGCAGGTCGCCGCTGAGGCCGGCCGCGGTCTGGGCGGCGAGCAGGTGGCGGAAGGCGGCCCGGTCGAGGCCGAAGAACCAGCCGGGGATGTCGTCCCGCTTCAGCGGGGCGGGCTGGTCGGCCGCGGTCTCTGTGGTGGGCACGGCAGCCTCCAGGGGTGGGACGGACGCGGAGACGGTGCACGCCGCGGCGGGTGAGCACCGAGGTCGTGTGGCGGATCATCATAGCGACGCCGGGCCCTGGTGGGACCAGGTGTCGAACACCGCGGATCCGGGCCGCCCACGGGCTCGCTCAGCCGTTCGGAACCGTTCGCTCCGGGGTCACTCCGGCCGGCGTCGGACGGTCGGTTCGAGCTTCGCCGGTTCGAGCTGTGCCGGTTCGAGCTGTGCTGATTCGAGCTGTGCCGGTTCGAGCGCTGCCGGTTCGAGCGCCGCGATCGTCTCGGCCAGCCAGGCGCGCTCGGCCGCCGTGGAGGCGCGGGCGACCAGCAGCATGCCCCGGCGGAACGGGTTGGGCTCCGTCTCGGCGCGGACCGGCTCCCCGTCGCCGTCGTAGAAGAAGCTGCTCGGCTCGTCCAGGAAGGCCAGCCGCCGGCGCAGCACCGCGCCCTGGCGGACCGGGTCGGCGAGGTGGTGGAGGAAGGCGGCGAGCGCGAAGAAGCGGATCTGGTCGGTGATCTCGGCCTGTTCCGGATCGGCCAGCCGCCGCTGGAGCTCGGCCCGGCCCTCGTCGGTCAGCTCCAGGGTCTGGCGCGGGGCGGCTCCGGTGCCCGGCTCGGTGCGGCGGCGCAGCAGCCCGGCCTTCTCCAGCCGGGTGATGGCCGGGTAGAGCGCGCCGTCGCTGACCGGGCGGACGTGCCCGGTCAGGCCGGTGATCCGGGACTTCAGCTCGTATCCGTGCAGCGGCTGGTCGTACAGGAAGCCGAGGATCGCGAGGGTCAGCACGTGCGGAGCCCTTTCGTCGGGTGCGCCGGGGAACGCGATCATGTTACCTCTTGCCGATATGCATCGATTCGATGTATCTCATATCGGTGTACCTCACTTCGAGGTACCACGATGCCTCGGCGATGCCTCGGCGAGGCATCAGCGATCCTCAGGGGGGAACCATGCGCGGACACCTGCGACGACTGGGCGCACTGGCCGGACCGGTCTACGTCGAACTCCTCTCCGGCGTCCTCGCCACCGTGGTGAGCACCTTCTGGGTGGCCCGCCTCGGCGCCCCCGCCGTCGCCGCCGTGACCCTGGCCGGCACCGTCGAGAACCTGCTGCTCGGCGTCATCCTGGTCGTCGCCTCCGGCACCAGCATCCGCCTCGCCCGCGCCCGCGGCGCCGACGACCCCGCCGAGCCCGCCCGGACCACCCGCGCCGCCTGGCGGCTCTGCGCCGCCGCCACGCTCGCCCTCGCCCTGCCCGGCTACCTGCTGCGCCACCAGCTCGCCGGCGCCTTCCTCGACGGCCGGGCCGCCGCCCTCGCCGCCGACTACTTCGCCGTCGCCCTGCCCGCCCTCGGGCTCTTCTTCGGGCAGCGCGTCGCCGACGAGCTCTTCAAGGGCGCGGGCGACACCCGCACCCCCATGCGGATCGCCCTGCTCTCCAACGCCCTGCTGCTCCTCCTCGACCCGCTGCTCGTCCTCGGCCCCGGGCCGCTGCCCGCCCTCGGCGTCACCGGCGCGGCGCTGGCGCTGACCGGCGCCCGGGCGATCGCCTTCGCCGTCACCCTGCGGCTGCGGCCCCGCACGGTTCCCGCGGCCGGCGGCGCGCCCGCCGGAGTCGGTGCCGCGGCCGGACGGATCCTGCGCGCCGGGCTGCCGTTCGGCCTGGACTTCACCGTCCGGATGGCCGTCGGCACCGCCCAACTCGCCCTGACCGCGGGCTTCGGCGTCGCGGCGGTCGCCGGGTACGGGGTCGGCTACCGGCTGCTGCTCGTCGCCACCATGGCCTTCTACGCGCTGCGCCAGGCCGCCGCGATCGAGTCCGCCCGCCTCGGCGGCGCTGGCGCGAGCGGGGCGTTGCGCGAACTGCACCGGGCCGTGGGCCGGTCGGCCGCGCTGACCGGGGCCGTCGCGGCCCTCCTCGCCGCGACGGCCGCCGGGCCGCTGACGGCGCTGTTCACGGGCGACCGGGCGGTGGCCGGGCAGTCGGAGACCTTCCTGCGGACGGCGGCGCTCTACCTGCTGCCGTACGCGCTGGTGGTCGCGCTCGGCGGCGTGTACCAGGGGGCGGGCGCCGGGCGGCCCGTGGTGGTCTCGGTCCTGCTCGGGCTCGGCGCCCAACTCGCCGCCTCGGTGGGCCTGTCGGGGCCGCTGGGCGTGGTCGGCGTGTGGACGGGGCCGGCGGTGGGGGCGGTCGTGCAGCTGACGGCGCTGATGCTGCTCGGGCGCGGCGCGGTCGGCGACCGGTCGACGCCGCATCGGGCCGTGCGGCCGCAGCACGAGCGTGCCGCCCGATAGCCGGCTGCGCGCAGGGCCGGATCGGTCCGGATGCGGTCCCTCTTCCCCCTCACCCGCACGGACCCACCCGCACCGACGGCCCGGTGGTGTGTCGGACCGTCAGTCGGCCCGTGGGTCGTGGCCGCACGTCAACTCGCGGACGGAGGCGAGCAAATCCCGTCGAGGGACCGGGCCTCGTGCCAAGGTGGTCCGCATGCAGACGCTCCCGGACGGGCGGCCGATTCCGCCCCCGCACGCCGATGAACGCGCCATGCTGGAGGCCTGGTTGGACTTCCACCGGGCGACGCTCGCGCTCAAGGTCGAGGGCCTGGACGACCGTCAGGTGCGGACGGCCTCGGCCGGGCCCTCGCCGATGACCCTGCTCGGCCTCGTCCAGCACCTCGCCGAGGTCGAACGCCAGTGGTGCCAGCGGGTGTTCGCCGGCCTCGACGCGCCCGCCCCGCACGGGGACGACGGCCGGAACGGCTTCGCGCTGACGCCCGACCGCGGCATGGCCGACGCGCTCGCCGAGTGGGACGCGGAGGTCGAACGCGGCCGCGCGCTGATCGCCGACGCCTCGCTCGACGACCCCGGGCACCTGCTGCCCCAGGACGCGGCCGCGCTCGGCTTCGCGACCGTCTCGCTGCGCTGGATCCTGCTGCACCTGATCGAGGAGTACGCCCGCCACAACGGCCACGCCGACCTGCTGCGGGAGGGGATCGACGGGGTCACCGGCGTGTGAGTGCCGGTTGCGTCGCCTCGGCGGGCAGGCGGGCGGCGAGCAGGATGCCGGCCGCTGCGACGGCGGCGAGCGCGGACGCGCCCGGTGCGAGTGCGGCGCCGGGTGCCGTCCGTCCGGCGATGGTGGTGGCCAGGGCGACGCCGAGGGCCGGGCCGACGTTGAGCACCGTCTGCTGCAGGCCGCCCGCCACCCCGGCCTCGGCGGCGGGGGCGCCCCGGACGATCGCCACGGTGGCGGTGGCCATCACCGTGCCGAACCCGGCCCCCAGCAGCAGGAAGCAGCCGCCGACCTCGACGGCTCCCGCGCCCGGGCCGAGCCGCGCGATCAGCAGCGCGCCCCCGGTGATCAGCGACGTCCCCAGCAGCAGGGCGCCGCGCGGGCCCCGACGCTTCGCCGACGTCGCCGAGGCCGGCGCCGCGAGGACCATCGCCAGGGCCAGCGGCGCCGCGCGCACGGCGCTGCGCAGCGGGCTCAGGCCGAGCACGTCCTGCAGGTAGTAGGTGGCGAGGAAGAGCGTGCCGAACAGCGCCGCCGAGGCCGTCAGCAGGATGCCGAGCGCCGGGGCCACCGCCGCCGAGCGGAGCAGGTCGAGCGGCAGCAGCGGACGGGCGGCGCGCCGCTCCTGCCGCAGCAGCGCCAGGCCGAAGCCGGCGGAGGCGGCCAGGCCGAGCAGGGTGGGGGCCGACCAGCCGGTGCCCGGCAGGGCGGTGAGCGCGTGCACCAGGCAGGCCAGCGCGAGTGCCAGCAGGGCCGCGCCCGGCAGGTCGAAGCCGGCGCGGCCGGCCGCCGGTTCGGGCGCTGCCGCCGGGACGGCCAGCGGGCCCCGGGCGAGCAGCCCGGCGGCCGCGGCCAGCGGGATGCCGAGCAGGAACACCGCCCGCCAGCCCAGGTGGGTGGTCAGCGCGCCGCCGACCAGCGGCCCGGCGGCCGCCGCCAGCCCGATCGCGCTGGTGCGGGCCGCGATCGCGCCGGGCAGCCGCTCGGCGGGCAGCGCGGTGCGCAGCAGGCCCAGGGTGGCGGGCTGCAGCAGGGCGCCGGCCACGCCCTGGAGGACCCGCAGGGCGATCACCCAGCCGATGCCGGGGGCGAGCGCGATCCCGGCGGAGGCGGCGGCGAAGCCGGCCACCCCGAGGGTGAAGAGGCGCCGGTGGCCGTAGCGGTCGCCGAGCCGGCCGGCCGGGACCAGCAGGGCGGCGACGGTCAGCAGGTAGCCGGTGCTGGTCCACTGGACGGCGGGGACGGAGGCGTGCAGGTCGTGCTGGAGGGTGGGCTGGGTGACCGTCAGGACCGTTCCGTCCAGGGCGACGAGGACGGCGCCCGTCACGCTCGCGGCGAGGACCAGCCCGGGGCGGGGCGCCTGCCGCACCGGGCGGCCGGACGTCACCGGCTGCGCGGCCCCGGCCGGCTGTGCGGGCCGCATCGGCCGGGCGGGCCTCACCGGGCGGCCGGGCCGAGGTGGGCGTCCAGGGCGGCGCGCAGAACCGGTTCGAGGTCGTCGCCGCCGGTGGCGAGCCCGAGGCTGCCGGTGGCGCGCAGCTGGGCGAGGCCGTGCAGGTTGGCCCACAGGGCGGCGGTGGCGGCGGTCGGGTCGTCGGAGTCCGGGTGGCACTCGCCGACCAGCCGCGCCATCGTCCGGAACAGCGGCAGGGTGGTGCGGCGCAGCTCGGCGCCGCTGCCCTCCAGCAGGTCGTGGCGGAACATCAGCTCGAACATGCCCGGGCTGGCCGCCGCGAAGGCGAGGTAGGCGCGGGCGAGCGCGCCGAGCCGGGTGCGGGCGTCCGCGCCGGTGCCGGCGGCGAGCGCGTCGGCGCCGGCCAGGGTGTCGGTGAGGCGGCCGAAGCCCTGCCGGGCGATGGCGGAGAGCAGTTCCCGGTGGGTGGGGAAGTGGCGGCGCGGTGCGCCGTGCGAGACGCCGGCCCGGCGGGCGATCTCGCGCAGGCCGAGCGCGTGGACGCCCTCGCTGTTCACCAACTCGACGCCGGCGGCCACCAGTCGGGCCCGCAGGTCCAGCTCCTGATCGATCATGGGCCACTGTCTAGCAGGTGGGCGTAGACACTGTCTACTCGCGGTCCGGGGCGCGGGAGGAGCAGAATCGGCGGCATGGACGAAGGCGGCGAGCCGGTCTGCTGGCTGGACCGGGTGTGCCCGGAGTGCGGACGGCTGCGCGAGCGGCCCGGCCCCGAGCCGTGCGAGAACTGCGGCGCGGGCGAGGAGGGCGGCGACAGCCGGAGCGGCGACTCCCGTTGACCGAATCGTGTGATGGGCTTGGCAAGGGCTTTGCCGTCCTGTCCAATCGTGACTTCACGGACCGTCTGAAGGAGCTCTCTTGAAGTCGCGTACCCGTCGGCTGACCGCCGCCGCCCTGGCCGCCCCGCTGCTGCTCGCCGGGGCCGGCCCGGCCGCCGCCGACCCCGATCCGGCGCGCAAGGCCGCCAAGCTCGCCGCCCGGCTGGTGGCGGCCAGCAGTGCCGAGGACGCCCACGACACCCTGGCCGCGTTCCAGCGCATCGCCACCCGCAACGGCGGCACCCGGGCCGCCGGCTCCAAGGGCCACGACGAGTCGGCGCAGTACGTCTACGAGCAGGCGCGCCTCGCCGGGCTCAAGGTGTCCCGGCAGGAGTTCGTGTACACGTACTTCGAGGCCCGCGCGCAGCGGCTGGAGGTGCTCTCGCCGCAGGCCGAGACCGTGCCGGTGATTGCGATGACCTACTCGGCGAGCGGCCCGGACGGCGGCCTGACCGCCGAGTTGGGCGTCGCACCGGTCGGCGCGGCCACCGGGTGCACGGCCGCCGACTACCCGGCCGGCTCGGTCGCCGGGAGGATCGCGCTGATCCGGCGCGGCGGGTGCAGCTTCGCCGCCAAGCAGGCCGCCGCGGCCGGGGCGGGCGCGGTCGGCGCGCTGGTCTACAACAACGCGGACGGCGACCTGAACGGCACCCTCGGGGACCCGGCCGCCGGGAAGGTCCCGACCGGCGGGATCTCCCGGGCCGCCGGCGAGGCGCTGGCCGCGAAGGCCGCCGCCGGGCCCGTCCGGGTGACCCTGGACATCCGCACCTTCATGGAGGCGCGCAGGACCTGGAACGTCCTCGCCGAGACCAGGGGCGGCGACCCGGCGAACACCGTGATGGTCGGCGCGCACCTGGACTCCGTGCCCGCCGGGCCCGGCATCAACGACAACGGCTCCGGCTCGGCCGGCATCCTGGAGGTGGCGCGCAACCTGAACGTCCACCCGGTGAAGAACAAGGTCCGCTTCGCCTGGTGGTCCGCCGAGGAGTTCGGCCTCAAGGGCTCCGAAGCGTACGTCAACTCGCTCTCCGACGCGGACAAGAAGAAGATCCGGCTCTACCTCAACTTCGACATGATCGCCTCGCCCAACTTCGCGCAGTTCGTCTACAACGGCTCCGGCAGCAGCGGCGGCGGCGCCGGCCCCGAAGGCTCGGCCCAGATCGAGCGGGACCTCACCGGCTACCTCGACGGCCGGGCCGTCCCGCACGAGCCGACCGCTTTCAACGGCCGCTCCGACTACGGCCCGTTCATCGACGCGGGCATCCCGGCCGGCGGCACCGACACCGGCGCCGAGGTCGTCAAGTCCCCGGAGCAGGCGGCCCGTTACGGCGGCACGGCGGGCACCGCCTTCGACCCCTGCTACCACCGGGCCTGCGACGACCTGGCCAACCTCGACATGGGCGCCTTCGACGTCAACATCGACGTGATCGCCCACGCCGTCGGCACCTACGCCTGGGACCTCTCCTCCCTCCAACGCCCCGCCCCGGCCCAGCGCCAGGCCGTCACCGCCCCCGCCGGCGGCGACGCCCACGGCCTCACCGCCTGAGCCCCGCCTGAGCCCCGCCCGATGCTCCTCCGGGCCCGCCGACCACCGGAAGGCGGGCCCGGAGGTGCGCCGGTGCCCGGCACCGTAGCGGACGCCACTGACAACCCGCCCTCCGGCCGGGTACGGTTCCGCGCGGTGCGCGTCCGCCGAGACCCGGTGGGTGCGCCGGGTCCGGTCCTGACACCATGGGACCGAGATCACGACACCGTGACACCCTCGGAGGAGTCAGCAACATGAGCACGCACTACGACGTCGTCGTCCTCGGCGCGGGCCCCGGCGGCTACACCGCCGCCGTCCGTTCGGCGCAGCTGGGCCTGAAGACCGCGATCATCGAGGCCAAGTACTGGGGCGGCGTCTGCCTCAACGTCGGCTGCATCCCCTCCAAGGCCCTGCTGCGCAACGCCGAGCTGGCGCACATCTTCACCAAGGAGGCCAAGACCTTCGGCATCAAGGTCGAGGGCACGGTGAGCTTCGACTTCGGCGAGGCGTTCAAGCGCAGCCGGGTGGTGGCGGACGGCCGGGTCAAGGGCGTCCACTACCTGATGAAGAAGAACGGCATCACCGAGTACGACGGCTGGGGCACCTTCGTCGACGACCACACGCTGCAGGTCGCGCTGAGCGGCGGCGGCTTCGACGTGGTGACCTTCGACCACTGCATCATCGCCGCCGGTGCCACCACCCGCCTGCTGCCGGGCACCAAGCTGAGCGACCGCGTGGTCACCTACGAGGAGCAGATCCTCACCGAGGAGCTGCCGGGCAGCATCATCATCGCGGGCGCCGGCGCGATCGGCGTCGAGTTCGCGTACGTGCTGCACAACTACGGCGTGAAGGTCACCATCGTCGAGTTCCTGGACCGGATGGTGCCGCTGGAGGACGTCGAGGTCTCCACCGAGCTCGCCAAGCAGTACCGCAAGCTGGGCATCGAGGTGCTGACCTCCACCCGGGTGGAGTCGATCGACGACAGCGACCCGAACGCCAAGGTCCGCGTCACCGTCAGCAAGGACGGCCAGCAGCAGGTGCTGGAGGCCGACAAGGTGCTGCAGGCGATCGGCTTCGCGCCGCGCGTCAACGGCTACGGCCTGGAGAACGCCGGGGTCAAGCTGACCGACCGGGGCGCCATCGCGGTGGACGGCCGGGGCCGCACCAGCGCGGACCACATCTTCGCGATCGGCGACGTCACCGCGAAGCTGATGCTGGCGCACGCCGCCGAGACGATGGCCGTGATCGCCGCCGAGACCATCGGCGGGGCGGAGACCATGGAGGTCGACTTCGCCATGATCCCGCGCGCCACCTACTGCCAGCCGCAGATCGCCTCCTTCGGCTACACCGAGGCGCAGGCCCGCGAGCTGGGCCACGACGTCAAGGTCGCGAAGTTCCCGTTCACCGCGAACGGCAAGGCGCACGGCCTCGGCCACCCGATCGGCTTCGTCAAGGTGATCAGCGACGCCAAGTACGGCGAGCTGCTCGGCGCCCACCTGATCGGCCCGGAGGTCACCGAGCTGCTGCCCGAGCTGACCCTGGCGCAGCAGTGGGACCTCACCGTGCACGAGGTGGCGCGCAACGTGCACGCCCACCCGACCCTGGGCGAGGCGGTCAAGGAGGCCATCCACGGCCTGGCCGGGCACATGATCAACATGTGACGCGCACCCTCCCGCCACCGCCCCGCCGAGCGACCGCCCGGCGGGGCGGTGGCACGTCCGGGCCCGGCAGCCCCTGCGGAGATCGCCGCCGCATGGGACTCTGGGGAGTGAACCCGGACGGACCGCCGCCGTCCGGGCCCGGCGGTCGCCCGCCGTACGGACGGGCAGTGGCCGGGCACCGGTGCGGTCGGCTCGGCCGGCGAAGGAGGAACTCGTGTCGGACGAAGCGTTGATGGGCGACCAGGTGTACCAGCCGGACGGCTCGGAGGTGCAGGACGACATCGGGCCCCTGGAGCCGGAGGACACCCTGGAGGACCGCGGCCTCGACTCGGCGCTCGACGAGGGCTACGCGCCCCCGGAGCGCCCGCTCGGCGTGCGGCGCCACGGCGTGACCGCGGCGGAGCAGCGGGTGCGCGAGAGCCTGGACCAGCGGCTGGCGGAGGAGCTGCCGGAGGTCGCGGCGCCGGACGGGGACGGCATCGGCGACTGCTACGGCACCGACGGCGAGCCGCTCGACCCGGAGGCCGGCGAGGTGCGCACCGGGCGGCTGGTGCTGTCCGCGGGGTCGCGCAGCGACCTGATCGCGGAGGACGTGGGGATCTCGGGCGGCGCCGCCTCGGCGGAGGAGGCGGCCATGCACACCACGGACGACCCCGAGGCCGTCATCGAGTGACGGGTGTCACGGTAGGGCCGGGCCGGGTCGGTCCCGGCCGGCGATCAGCCCGAGGTTCCCGTCGAAGCGGCGGTAGAGCACCCGGCCGCGCCCGTTCGCGGGGTGCGCGAAGAACAGGAACGGCAGCTCGGCGGCGGTCAGCCGGTCGACGGCCTCCTCCTCGGTGAGCCGGGGCGCGCCGTGCGGGCTGAGCGTGATCGGCGTGCGGCGGCGGGCCGCCGGTCCGGCCGGGAGGGTGCGGGCCAGCCGGTAGCCGGTCGGCCCGACGCGGTAGACGACGGCGTCGGTGCCGGTCGCCGGGTCGGTGAACAGGTGGATGTCGTAGTCCATCGCGTCCATCGTGCGGGCGGCCGCCTCCGGCGTGCAGCGGACGAGCCACGGCCGCTTGCGGCGGACGATGTGCCGGGTGCCCTCCGCCGGCAGGCCGACCGGGACGGGGGCGGGAGGGACGGCGGAGGCGGCCCAGGGGCGGGGCACCCAGGCGCCGGTGGCGGCCCGGATCCGGGCGCGCAGCGCCTCCGCGACCCGGTCGAGCGGGTCGCCCGGGCCGGCCGCCGCGGCCTGGACCCGGATGCGGCGCCCGTCCACCTCGGCGTTCACCTGGGCCAGCACCCCGTCGTGCGCCAGGAGGCCGCCGGCCGCGGCGGCCAGCCGGATCCGCAGCGCCTCCACCAGGGTGCCCTGCCCGGCGGCCGCCGCGACGGCGGCGACCCGGGCCCGGGCCTCGGCCAGGACCTCGCCGGGAACCGCCCCGAACGTCCGTACCGTCACCAACTCGCCCATCGTCCAGGCCCTTTCGCCACACGGGCGCGGCCGCTCGGCCGGCCCGGCGACCAGCATGACCGACCCCGCGCCGGCCGGTCCAGGGCCCAACGGCCCCCTGGCGCGCCGGGCGCGTGCGCCCGGCCGGATCCGGCCGTCCCGTGCGCGGTGCCGGTGGTGAACGGGTGGACGGGAGAGGCCTGTTGGTCGAGTCCGGGTCAGCGCAGGTGCGCGCGCAGCCACTCGGAGACCTCGGGGGTGACCGGGTCGGTGATGTCCGCGAACTCCTGGTGCTTGACCAGGAACTTGGCCACGTACGGGCAGACCGGCACGAGGCGCAGCCCCTTCGCCCGCACGTCGGTCAGCGCCTCCTCGACGAGGCGGCCGGCCAGGCCCTGGCCGGCGTACGCGTCGTCGATCTCGGTGTGGAAGAAGACGCGCTGCGCGTCGCGGTCGCGGTACTCGGTGAAGCCGGCGAGCTCGCCGTCGACGTGGATCTCGTACCGCTGCCGCTCCGCCGCGTTCTCGACGACGACGCTGCTGCTGGACGTGGACATGGGTCGCCTTTCGGTGGGGAACCTTGCGGTGAGGAACCTACCGTGCGGCGGGGAAGGCCGGTCCGGTCAGGCCTTCTTGACGACGCTGGACTTGAGCTGCATGGCGCCGAAGCCCTCGATGCGGCAGTCGATGTCGTGGCCGTCGACGCCGTCGACCAGGCGGATGTTGCGGACCTTGGTGCCGGCCTTGATCCCGGAGACGCTGCCCTTGACCTTGAGGGCCTTGACGACGGTGACGGTGTCGCCGTCGTTCAGCACGTTGCCGACCGCGTCCTTGATGACCCGCTCGCCCGGGCCCGACTCGGCGCCGGCCGCGGCGGGCTCCCACTCGTGGGCGCACTCGGGGCAGACCAGCAGCGCGTTCATCTCATAGGTGTACTCGCAGGAGCAGCGGGGACACGGGGGCAGGTTGTCGCTCATGCGACGAGGGTATCCGACCTGCGGAAACGTCCCGGACCGGCGGAGCGCCCGGCAGGGTGTGCGCGGACGGCTCGGGGCGGCTCGGGACGGCTCCGGGCGGCTCAGGCGGTGACCTTGGCGACGAAGGCGGCGAGGTTGGCCACCGTGCGCCGGACCTTCTCCTCCAGGCTCAGCGACTCGTGCAGCTTCGTCCCGACCTCCCGCTTCCCGCGCACGTACAGCGAGCAGGCGAGGTCGGCGCACATGTAGGCGCCGACGGAGTTGCCCTGCTTGCCGGCCGCCCCGGCACGCGGCGCGACCAGCAGCGAGACGCCGCCGGTGTGGGTGGTGACGCAGAGCGAGCAGATGCTGCGCCGGGCCTGCCAGGAGGCGGCGCCGGAGGAGCGCAGGGCGACGGCGACGGTGCGGCCGTCCAGCTCGGCGGCGAGGTAGGCGCGGTCGGGGGCCTGCGGGTCCCGCCAGCCGAGGAAGTCCAGGTCCTCCCACGGCCGTTCGGCCAGGTCGCGGGGGACGTGCAGGCGCTTCGCCTCGCCCTTGGTGCAGTTCACGAAGGCGGCGCGGATCTCCGGTTCGGTCAATGGCTTCATAGGAGCCAACGTAAATTACCTAGGAGTATTAGGCAAACGTATAATGCCCTCAGGCGACGGACGTGACGGAAGCGGCGGAAGGGAACGGCATGGCGCGCGTGGGACTGAACGCGGAACGACTCGCCCGGGCGGGTGCGGAACTCGCCGACCAGGTCGGCTTCGACAAGGTGACGGTCTCGGCGCTCGCCCGACAGTTCGGCGTCAAGGACGCCAGCCTGTACTCGCACGTCAAGAACTCCCAGGACCTCAAGACCCGGATCGCGCTGCTCGCCCTCGAGGAACTGGCCGACCGGGTCGGCGCCGCCATCGCCGGCCGCGCCGGCCGCGACGCCCTCACCGCCTTCGCCGACGCCTACCGCGACTACGCCCGCGAGCACCCCGGCCGCTACGCCGCCGCGCAGCTCCAGCTCGACCCCGACACCGCCCGGGCCAGCGCCGCCGTCCGGCACTCCCGGATGACCCGCGCCATCCTGCGCGGCTACCACCTCGCCGAGCCCGACGAGACCGACGCCGTCCGGCTGCTCGGCAGCACCTTCCACGGCTACGTCACCCTGGAGCGGGCCGGGAGCTTCCAGCACACCCCGCGCGGCACCGAGGCCACCTGGCCGCGCATCCTGGACGCCCTCGACGCGCTGCTGCGCAACTGGCCGAAGGCCTGACCCGCAGCCGGCGCATCGCCGCGACGCGCCGGGCGGGGGCGGTCCGGCCGGGTGGGCCGGACCGCCGGGCCGGCCGGCTCATACCTGGGCCATGCCGCCGTCCGCGAAGAGTTCGACGCCGGTGATGAAGCTGGAGGCGTCGCTGGAGAGGAAGACCGCGGCCTTCCCCATCTCGCGCGGGTCCGCGATCCGCCCGGTCGGGTTGCCCTCTCCCATGGCCCTGACGGCGGCGTCGACGTGGTCGGCTCCCTGGGCCATCGCCAGTGCGCTGCGCAGGGAGTCGGTGTCGACCGCGCCGGGGCTGAGGATGTTCATGCGGATCCCCGACCCCTTGGTGTCCTGGATCCAGGCCCGGACGAAGGCGCGGACCGCGGCCTTCGAGCCGCCGTACAGGCTCATCCCGCGCGGGGGCCGGATGGACGCGGTGGAGCCGATGACGACGACGGTGCCGCCGGGCGGCAGCAGCGCGAGCGCGGGTTGAACGGTGAAGAGGACGCCCTTGGCGTTGACGTCGAAGGTCCGGTCGAACTGCTCCTCGGTGATGGCGCCGAGCGGGGCGTGCGCGCCGATCCCGGCGTTGGCCACGACCGCGTCGAGTCGCCCGTGGCGCTCCTTCACCCGGCGGTAGGCGGCCTCCATGTCGGCGAGCTCGGTGACGTCGGCCACGATCCCCGAGCAGTTCGGCCCGATCACCGCGACCGCCTCGTCGAGCGCCTCCTGGTGCAGGTCGGTGATGACCACGTGGGCGCCGTTGGCGACGAACTCCTGGGCGATGCCCAGGCCGACCCCGGACGCGCCGCCCGTGACCACGGCGACTTTTTCCGCGAGCGGGAGACTCATGGGTTCTTCTCCTTGGAATGCATGCCCTAGAGTGGAAGTGGAGGCGCCTCCAGTTCCTTCACCATAAGTGGAGGCGTCGCCGGTTAGCAAGCTCGGGATGACAGGAGACCGCGGATGGTCCGGGAGACAGGGCGCCCGCTGCGGGCCGACGCGCAGCGCAATCGGGACAAGATCCTCTCGGCCGCGGTACGCGTCTTCGCCGAAGACGGACTGGAAGCGCACCTGGAGCGCATCGCCAAGGAGGCCGGCGTCGGCTCCGGCACGCTCTACCGCAACTTCCCCACCCGGGAGGCCCTCATCGAGGCCGCCTACCGCAACGAGCTGGTCCGACTGTGCGACGCGGCCCCCGACCTGCTGGCCGCGCTGGCCCCGCGCGAGGCCCTGCGCGCCTGGATGGGCCGCTTCATCGACTACGCGACCGCCAAGCTCGGCATGGCCGACGCCCTGCGCGCCCTCGTCGAATCCGGCGTCAACCCCTACGCCCGGAGCCACGAGATGATGATGGCCGCCCTGACCTCACTCATGTCCGCCGGCGTCGAAGCCGGCACCGTCCGCTCGGACATCGGCCCCGCCGACATGTTCGCCGCCCTCACCGGCATCGCCCTCACCTCGGGAAAGCCGGAGCAGCGGGAGCAGGCCGAACGCCTCCTCGACCTCACCCTGGACGGCCTGAGCACCGACCGGCGCTGACCTGTGCCGACCGGTGCTGACCGGGCCGACCGGCGGCGGGACTCCGGGGCGGCCGGGCGCTAAGGATCGTGGTCCCGTAGTTCGCCGATGACCGCCCAGGCCACCGACACCACCGGGACCGCCACCACCGCGCCCAGCACGCCCGCCAGGACGGCGCCGCCGGTCACCGACAGCGCGATCGCCACCGGGTGGATCCGCACCGACCAGCCCATCACCAGCGGGTGCAGCAGGTGGCCCTCGATCTGGCCGATCACCACGATCAGGGCGAGCACCAGCAGCGCCACCACCGGCCCCCGGGTGGCCAGCGCCACCAGCGCCGCCACGGCCAGCGCGATCGGGGAGCCGATCAGCGGCACCAGCGCCGCCGCGAACTCCAGCACCATCAACGGCAGCACCAGCGGCACCCGCAGCACGGCCAGCGCGATGCCGACCAGCACGGCGTTGGTCGCCGACACGATCAGCACCCCGCGGGTGTACCCGGCGAAGCTGCGCCACGCGGCCCGCCCCGCCCGGTGCCAGACCGGGCGGGCGCGGTGGGGGAGCAGGGACTCCGCCCAGCGCCACATCCGGTCGCCGGAGTGCAGGAAGAACACCGAGCAGAACACCGCCAGCGCCAGACCGGTGACCAGTTCGACCACCCGGCTCGCCTGGCTGATCGCCGTGTTCAGCAGCGCCGTGCGGTGCGCGGCGACGAACGAGCCGATCTTCGCGCGCAGGTCCGTGACGGTGCCGGGCCGCAGGTGGAAGGGGGCGCCGGTGAGCCAGTGGTCGATCCGGCCGAGGCCGCCGCGCAGCTCGGTGCCCAGTCGGCTCCACTCGTCGGCGACGGTCGTGCCGACCAGCGCCAGGATCCCGCCGACCAGTGCGCCGGCCAGCAGGAAGGAGAGCAGCACCGCGAGCGAGCGGGGCAGCACCCGGGCGAGCAGGTCCACCAGCGGGCGCAGCACGGAGGTGATCACCAGGGCGACGAAGACCGCCACGACCGGCAGGACGAGCCGCGCCAGCACGTCGACGGCCAGGTACGCGGCCACCCCGAGCAGCAGCAGCCGCCAGGTGTACCCGGCGGCGGTGCGCAGCCCGGGCGGCACGTGGTCGTCGGCCGGCACCGGCCGCCCCCGGTGCGGCGGCACCGGGGACGGGCGGCTGCCGAGCGGCCGGGCGCGCCGGGGGCGGCGGGCCGGGCGGCGGCCGGGTCCGTTCGTCGTCACGGACGACCTCCTTCGCGCTCGGCCCGACGCGGGCGCCGGTCCGACTCGCGCACCGGCTCAGTCGGGCGGCTCGTGCGGCTCCGGTTCGTGGGCCGGCTCGGTGTGCTCCGGGGCCGGCCCTTCTCGATCGTCCCGCGTTTCCGGCTCCGGCGCCGGGCCGCCCTCGCCCGCCGTCCGCGACTCCGGCGTCTCGACCGGGACCGGCGGGTCCTTTGGGACGGGCGTGGCCTGCGGCTCCTGCGGTTCGGGCGTGTCCTGGTTGCTCATGCGTCCAGCCTCCGGATCCGGTTGCGGGGTGGGCCGACCGCCCGGCGGCCGTACGGGGACGGACGGCCGCCGGGCGGGCTTCAGCGCCTCCCCCTGTCCTCGCGCCGCTCCTCCGCGGCCCGTTGCAGGTCGTCGTTCATCTCCCGGGCGCGTTCCTCGGCCTCGTCCTGGCGGGCGTCCGCGCCCTCCCCGGCCTTGTCGCCGGTCTCGTCGGTCAGGCCGCGCATCTGCTCCTCGATGCCCATGGCGCACGCTCCTCCCGGCGTTCGGTGAGGGCGAGGTCCGCCCCGCGCGGCGTGTGCCCGGGACGCGGAGTTCCATGCGAGGCCCTCCGACGCGCCCCCCGGGGAGCGGCCCGCGGGTGTGGCCGCGGCGCGGGTGGGCAGACGCCGCAGTGGACGACCGGCCCGCAACGGCCCCGTCCGCGCCCGGGACCGCCGGGCGACTCCGGCCCTCCGCGCGGCGGGCGGAGCCGCGCGGCATGATGGTCGGGACGGCAGTCCGCCGTCCCGAGCGGACCGGGAGCGTGCCATGCCACGGCCGACCGAGGACCCCGGCGACGGGGCGTTCGAACCCGGGGGGCTGAGCGTGACGGTGGTCGACGAGGGCCCGGTGCGGGTCGTCACGGTGGTCGGCGAACTCGACCACGACACCGCCGACGGGCTGCGCGCGGCGCTCGCCGAGCCGTTGCTCGACGGCCTGGACCGGATCCTGGTCGACCTGGACGGCCTGCGGTTCTGCGACTCGACCGGCCTGAACATCCTGCTGCGCGCCCGGCTGGACGCGGACGCGGCGGGGTGGACGCTCGAACTCGCCGCGCCGCGCCCCGCCGTGGCCCGGCTGTTCGCGATCACCGGAGCCGACAGCGTGCTGCGGATCCACCCCGATCGCGCGACGGCGCTGGGCCCGGAGAAGCCGACCGACCCAGGGGAGTGGCCCGGCCCGAGCGCCGGCCAGCAGTGAGAGGAGGCGCGGAGTGGACCCCGTCGCGAGCGTGCCGCTGCCGGACCGCGGGCAGACCAGGCGGCTCGCGCTGGCGGGCAGTGAGGGTGCCGTGCAGCTCTGCCGCGACTTCAGCCGGCGGGCCCTGCTGTCCTGGCACTGGCTGCCCGCCGTCGACGAGGAGCAGCAGGCGGTCTCGGAGGATGTCCTGCTGATGGTCTCCGAGCTCGTCACCAACGCGTGCCTGCACGCCCCCGGCGGGCCGCGCGAACTGCGGCTGCACTGGGACGGCGACCGGCTGCGGGTGGAGGTCGCGGACGCCAGCCCGGTGCCGCCCCGGCTGCGATCGAACGCCGACCCGGCCATCCCGGGCGGCCACGGCCTGCGGGTGGTCGACCGGCTCGCCCGGGCCTGGGGCTCGCTGCCGGAAGGGGGCGGGAAGCAGGTCTGGCTGGAGGTGCCGTCGCCGCTGGACCGGCACTTCCCGCGCTGAGCCCCGCAGGCCGGCCCGCTCACGTCGGGCCGGTCAGGCCGGGCCGGGCTCCGGTTGGGGCGGCGGCGCCGGATCCGGGTCCGGGAAGGGCTCGGGCCGGGGGAACGGCGGGATCGGCGGGGGCTCGGGGTGGGGCTCCTCGCCCGGCCGTGGTCCGGGACGGGGGTGGGGGTGGGACGTCGGAACGGACATGACCTCGCCCTCCTCGCTCGCCGAGGCTGATGCGCGAACGCGTGTACCCGTCCGGAGGCGCGGCGAATCGTGCAATTCATCAGGAACCCGGCTGATCGGGAGGAATCGGGCGTCGGTCACCGCGGGCCGGGTAGAACACCCTTGCGGCGGTCGTCCGTGACCGGCCCTCCGCCGCGTTCCCCGGAAGCACGACCATGACCCCCGACCTCGAAGCCCCGCCCCGCTCCGGACCGGCGCAGAGCCCGCCGCCCGGCGTCCCGCCCGGCGTGCCCCCGCGCCCGAGCGAGGCGCAGCTGCGGGGGATGGGCAAGGCCGAGGCCCGGGAGCTCAGCGACGCGCTGTTCCGGCGGCTGGCCGACCTGCCCCGGGAGAGCCGCGCGTACAGCTACGTGCGCGGCACCGTCATCGAGCTCAACATGCCGCTGGTGCGGTTCATAGCGGCCCGCTTCCGGCACCGTGCCGAGGACCTGGAGGACATCCTGCAGGTCGGCACGATCGGCCTGATCAAGGCCGTCGACGGCTACGACCTGGGCCGCGGCGTCGAGTTCGTCACCTACGCGATCCCCACCATCGCCGGCGAGATCAAACGGTTCTTCCGCGACACCTCCTGGCCGGTGCGGGTGCCGCGCAGCGTGCAGGAGCTCTACCTGACGGTGGCCCGCGGCTCCGACCGGCTGGAGCAGGAGCTGGGCCGACTGCCGCGCCCGGAGGAGATCGCCGAGGACCTGCACCTGAGTGTCGAGCAGGCCACCGAGGGGCTGCTGGCCGGGCAGGTCTACCGCCCGAGCTCCCTGGACGCGCTGCGCGAGCACGACGGCGAGGAGGCCGGCAGCGCCCGGCTCGACCGGCTCGGCGCCTGCGACCCCGCCCTCGAACTCGCCGACTTCCGCACCGCCGTCCGACCGCTGCTCGCCGAGCTGCCCCGCCGCGAGCAGACGGTGCTCAAGCTCCGGTTCTGGGACGGCTGCACGCAGTCGCAGATCGCCGAACGGATCGGCGTGTCCCAGATGCACGTGTCCCGGCTGCTGGCCGCCGCCCTGGGCGGGCTGCGCGAGCGGCTGGAGGACCGGGACGCCCCGGGCTGGGGCGACCCGTCCGAAGCCTGAGCCGGCGGACGCCCGAGTCTGCCGAAGCCCGACCCGTCCGAGGCCTGACCCGCCGGAGCCTGCAATCCCCGAAGCCCGAAACCGCCCGAACCCGGGCCCGCACCGCCGCGGGGCGTTTCCGGACCGCCCCAGTGGACAGCCGCCCTGGTGGGGCCGTTCGCCGGTGGGAGTCCTCCCACCCGGCTGGCCCTCCCTTGGCGAGAGGAGTCGGGACGATGTCACGGCGCTCACCGAAGTCCCCGCACCGGACCTTCGACCACGCCGACGTGCCCGGCGGATTCAGCGTCGAGGTGTCGCCCTGGGCCGAGGGCACCGTCGTCTCCCTGTACGGCGAGCTCGACCTCGACTCGGCCGCCGAGCTGGACGGCGTCCTCGCGGCGGCCCTCGGCGAGCCCGCCACCGTCGTCGTGGTCGACTGCGCCGGGCTGGAGTTCTGCGACTCCACCGGGCTCAACGCGCTGCTGCGCGGCCAGGCCCGGGCCGAGGCGGACGGCAGCCGGATCGAACTGGCCCGCCCCCGGCCGTTGGTGCTGCGGATGCTGGAACTCACCGGCGCGACGGACGCCTTCCGGATCCGGGACACCCTGCCCGCCTGAGCGTCGTCCCGCCCCGGCCGAACGCGGCTGTCGCCCCGCGGCCCGCGGTGGCACAGTGGGAACGGGGGCGGCGGTCCGCTGCCCCGGGCCGGGCGTTCCGGCGGACCGGGCCCCGGCCGTACGGCGATCCGGACGGTGGCACCGATGGACGAGCACCCTGCCGAGGGGCAGGCCGAGCAGGCGCTGCGCCCGCTGCTCGCCGGGCTCACGGCCGTCCGCGACGGCGACTTCCGCACCCGGCTGGACCCGGGCCGGCCGGGCGTGCTCGGGGAGATCGCCACGGTCTTCAACGGGATGTCCGACCAGCTCGCGCGGGTCACCTCCGAGGTGACCCGGGTGGCGCGGGAGGTCGGCACCGAGGGGCGCCTGGGCGGGCAGGCGCTGGTGCCGGACGCGACCGGGACGTGGCTGGACCTGACCGAGGCCGTCAACGCGATGGCCGGGAACCTCACCGGGCAGGTGCGCAACATCGCCCAGGTGGCCACGGCCGTCGCCGAGGGCAACCTGACCCGCAAGATCGACGTGGACGCGCGCGGCGAGATCCTGGAGCTGAAGACCACCCTGAACACCATGGTCGACCAGCTGTCGTCCTTCGCCGACGAGGTCACCCGGGTGGCGCGCGAGGTCGGCACCGAGGGCATCCTCGGCGGCCAGGCCCGGGTGCCCAACGTCGCCGGGACGTGGAAGGACCTCACCGAGAACGTCAACTTCATGGCGCACAACCTCACCAGCCAGGTGCGCAACATCGCCCAGGTCACCACGGCCGTCGCCGAGGGCGACCTCACCCGCAAGATCGACGTGGACGCGCGCGGCGAGATCCTGGAGCTGAAGACCACCGTCAACACCATGGTCGACCAGCTGTCGTCCTTCGCCGACGAGGTGACCCGGGTCGCCCGGGAGGTCGGCACCGAGGGGCGGCTCGGCGGCCAGGCCCGGGTCGAGGGCGTCTCCGGCACCTGGAAGCGCCTCACCGAGAACGTCAACGAACTCGCCGGGAACCTCACCCGGCAGGTCCGGGCGATCGCCGAGGTGACCAGCGCCGTCGCGGCCGGGGACCTCACCCGCTCGATCAGCGTGGACGCCTCCGGAGAGGTCGCCGACCTCAAGGACAACATCAACGCGATGGTCGGATCGCTGCGCGACACCATCCTCGCCAACCAGGAGCAGGACTGGCTGAAGACCAACCTCGCCCGCTTCTCCGCCGAGGTCCAGGCCCGCCGGGACATCCAGGCCGTCGCCGAGCTGATCACCGACGAGCTCACCCCGCTGGTCGGGGCCCAGTACGGCGCCTTCTTCCTCGCCGAGGAGACCACCCGCGGCGCCGAGCTCGTCCCGATCAGCGTCTACGGCCGACCCGCCGAAGGGCTGCGGGAGCAGCGGGTGCGGCTGGGGGAGTCGCTGGTCGGCCAGGCCGCCCGGACCAGGCGGCCCATCGTGGTCGACGAACTGCCGCCCGGCTACGCGACCGTGGCCTCCGGAGCCGGGGCCGCCGACGCCCGCTCGCTGGTCATCCTGCCGATCGCGCTGGAGGAATGGCTGCTCGGCGTGCTGGAGTTCGCCTCCGTCCACGCCTTCACCCAGGTCCACCGCGACTTCCTGGAACAGTTCGCCGAGACCTGCGGCGTCAACATCGGCAACCTGCTCGCCAACGCCCGCACCGACGAACTGCTCGGCGAATCCCAACGGCTCACCGCCGAACTCCAGGCCCGGTCCGAGCAGTTGCAGGCGGGCCAGGAGGAACTCCAGCGCTCCAACGCCGAGCTGGAGGAGAAGGCCGGACTGCTCGCCGAGCGCAACCGCGACATCGTGGCCAAGAACCTGGAGATCGAACAGGCCCGTCAGGAACTGGAGGAGCGCGCACGGCAGTTGAGCCTCACCTCCCGGTACAAGTCGGAATTCCTGGCCAACATGAGCCACGAGCTGCGCACCCCGCTCAACAGCCTGCTCATCCTCGCCCAGCTGCTCAGCCAGAACGCCACCGGCAACCTCACCCCCAAACAGGTCGAGTACGCGGGCGTCATCCACTCCGCCGGCACCGACCTGCTCCAGCTCATCAACGACATCCTCGACCTCTCCAAGGTCGAGGCCGGGAAGATGGAGCTGACGCCAGAGCCCTTCGCCGTACGGGAGTTGCTGGAATACGTCGAGTCCACCTTCCAGCCGCTCGCCGACCAGAAGGGCCTCGCCTTCGGGGCCGTCGTCGGGCCCGGCGTCCCGGACCGGCTCGTCACCGACCAGGCCCGGCTGCGGCAGGTGCTGCGCAACCTGCTCTCCAACGCCGTCAAGTTCACCGACACCGGCCGGGTCGAGCTGCGGATCGAACGCGTCGGGGCGCCCGGGCTGCCCGCCGAACTCGGCCGGGCCGAGGCCGCGGTGGCGTTCCACGTCGAGGACACCGGCATCGGCATCGACTCCGCCCACCTGGACGCCATCTTCGGCGCCTTCCAGCAGGCCGACGGCTCCACCGGCCGCCGCTACGGGGGCACCGGCCTCGGGCTGTCCATCAGCCGGGAGCTCGCCCGGCTGCTCGGCGGCACCATCACCGTCGTCTCCACGGCGGCGCAGGGCAGCCGCTTCACGCTCTACCTGCCGGTCACCGAGACCGGCCCGGAGGCGGCCGACGACCCGGCGCCGGAGGACGGGCAGCCGCGGGCCGAGCCGGGGATCCTGGTCGTCGAACCCGACCCGCCCGGGCTGCTCACCCTGCTCGCGCGGGCGGCCGCCGCGTCGGTGGGCGCGTCGGTGGGCGCGGCCGGGCCGCCGGATGCCGCCGACCCGCCGGGTGCCGGCGACGCGCTGCCGGTGCCGACATCGGTGCCGGTCGAGAGCGTGGCGGACGAGGCCGGGCTGCGCGCCGCGCTCGCCGCCGCCGGGCCCCGGCGCGTCGTCGTGCTCGACCTCGGCCGGGCCGGAGCGCTCGCGCCCGTCCTGCTCGACGCCCGCCCGGACGGCACCCCCGTGCTCGGCTACCGGGCGGACGGCACGCCGGACGCACCGCCCGGCGTGGACCTCGTCCGGGGGCTGGACGACCTGCGGGAGCGCGTCGTCCAGCTGCTCGCCGGTCGGCGGACGGCAGCACCCGCCGCCCGGCCCGCGCGCCACCGGCCCGCCGGAACCCTCGCCGGATCCCTCGCCGGACGGACCGTCCTGATCGTCGACGACGACGACCGCAACGTCCTCGCGCTCGCCGCCGCACTCGAACAGAGCGGCCTGACCGTCCTGCGCGCCGGCGACGGCCGCAGCGGACTCGACCTGCTGCGCGCCCACCCCGAGACCGACCTCGTCCTGATGGACGTCATGATGCCCGGCGTCGACGGCTACGCCGCCATCCGGGCCATCCGCGCCGACCGGCGCTTCGCGCACCTGCCCGTCATCGCCGTCACCGCCAAGGCGATGCCCGGGGACCGGGACAAGAGCCTCGCGGCGGGTGCCGACGACCACGTCGCCAAGCCCGTCGACACCACACGGCTGCTCGACCGGATCCGCCACCGGCTGGACTCGCCGTGAGCGGCGGACCCCGGCCCGAAGCCGACCCCGGGCGAGACCCCGAACCCCGCCCGGGACCCGGCCCCGGCAGCGGGCCGGTGGAGGAACGGGGGCACAAGGCCGACCCCACCGCCCGGGCCCTCGCCCTCACCGTCCGCCGACTCCAGGCCGCCGCCGCCCGGGCCCGCGCCGAGGCCCGCACCCGCAGCCTCGTCGACCTGGCCACCGGCATCCTCGCCGAACGGCTCGGCGTCCTCCCCGTCGAAGCCGCCGCCCAGCTCGCCCGGCTCGCCCGCGAGGCCGGCGTCCCGGTCGCCACCCTCGCCGCCGACCTCGCCCACCGGCCCGGCGAGGAACCCGACCCGGCCGCCGCCGCGCCCCCGCCGCCCGTCACTCCCGCGGCCGCCGAACCGGCGGCCGCCGCCGTCGAACCCGACCTCCAACAGGCCGCCGAAGCCGTCCTGGAACAGGTCGGGGCCGCGCTCGGCGTACACGCCGTCGCCGTCTGGCGGCGCCTGCCGGGCGGCGCCCTCGCCCTCGCCGCGCACGCCGGACTGCCCGCCGCCGAGGCCGCCGCCTGGAGCCGCGTCCCGCCCGGCGTCGCGACGCCCGCCCGGCGCGTCGTCGGCGGCGACTCGGCCGAGCTGTGGCCCGGCGACCCGGCGGGCGCCGGGCCCTCGATCGGCCTCGGCATCGGCACCGGCACGGGATCCGGCCCCGACAGCGGCACCGCCCGCGCCGTCCTGCCACTGCTCGACGGCGGCCGGTGCCGCGGCGCGCTGGAACTGCTGTGGCCGGGCGCCGCACCCGACCTCGCCCCGCCCGACCGCCGCCGGCTCCGCGCCCTCGCCGACCTGTGCGCCACCCTGCTCGCCCCGACCGGGAACACCTCGCCGCCCGAGGACGTCACCGACGTCGTCGACGGGCTGCTCACCCCCGCCCTGCTGCTGGAACCCGTCCTCCACGGCGACACGGTCGCCGACTTCACCATCCGCCGGGCCAACACCCGCTTCCGCGACCCGCTGGGCCGCACCCGCGACGCGCTCGAAGGCACCTCGCTCCTCGCCGCCTACCCGGTCGCCGCCGCCGGCGGCCTCTTCGAACAGCTGCTCCGGGCCCACCGCACCGGCACCCCGCTGCCCGACGAGACCGTCCCACTCGTCCTGAAACACGGCCGGTCGGCGACGCCCGCCACCGCCCGGCTGGCGATCGCCCCGCTCGGCGGCCTGCTGCTGGTCGAATGGCGGCTGGAGACGGACCGCGCCGCGCCCGGCGACGACGAGGCGGCGCTGCTGCGGCTGGCCCAACGGCTGGCCCGCGTCGCCGGATTCGAGGAGCACCCCGAACACGGCCGGATCCGCTGGAGCGACGGCCTGCGGGACCTCTTCGGCCTGCCCCCGGGCGCCCCGGCCGTCCCGCTCTCCCACCTCGCCCGGCACGCCCACCCCGACGACGAACCCGCCGTCCGCCGCCTCGTCGACACCGTCCGGCACCGCCACCGCGCCGCCTCCGCCGTCTTCCGGCTCGCCCGGCCGGGCGGCAGCTACCACTACACCCGGGTCATCGCCGAGCCCGTCCTCGACGACGAGGGCGGACTGCTCGCCATCCGCGGCGCCTACCACGACGTGTCCGCGCAGCACTGGACGGAGGTCGCCCTCGGCGCCACCCGGGAACGACTCGCCGACAGCGAGCAGGAGTCCGCCGAACGCGGCCAGCTGGCCCTGCGCCTCCAGCAGGCCATCCTGCCCGCCGCCCCGCCCCCGCTCGACGCCACCGGCCTGCGCGCCGCCGTGCGCTACCGCCCGGCCGCCCAGCGCGACCGGGTCGGCGGCGACTGGTACGACGTCCTGGTCCTGCCCGACCACCGCGTCCTGCTCGCCGTCGGCGACGTCGCCGGGCACGGCGTCGGCGCGGCCACCGGCATGGTCGCGCTGCGCCACGCCCTGCGCGGCCTGGCCGTCACCGGCGCCGGGCCCGGCCGACTGCTGGCCTGGGTCAACACCGTCGCCGTGCGCGAACCCGGTCAGGTCACCGCCACCGCCGTGTGCGCGCTGTTCGATCCGGCCACCGGCGAGCTGCGCTGGGCCCGGGCCGGCCACCTGCCCCCGATCCGGCTCGGCGCCGACGGCGCCCACGTGCTGCCGCTGCCGCACGGCGTCCTGCTCGGCGCGCTGGACGACACCGAGTACGAGGAACACACCGCGCGGCTGACCACCGGCGACGTCCTGCTGCTCTACACCGACGGCCTGGTGGAGCGGCGGGACCGGCCCGTCGAGGAGTCCATCGACCAGCTGATCCGGACCGCCGGCCCGCCCGGACCGGACCTCGAACGCTACCTGGACCGGCTGCTCGACCTCAGCCCCGCCGACACCGAGGACGACGCCTGCCTGATCGCCGTCCGGGTCGAACGGGCACCGGTCCGCCGCAGCGCGTTACGACGGGGGCCGCCCGGGTAGGCGCCCGCGAGGTGGAGGGGGACGGAACCGGGACGGAAGGGGACTTCCCATGGTGCTGCTAGGACTCCTGCTGCTGGCATCGTCCGGCGCCTTCATCGGGCTGCTGATCGCCGACAACCTCTCCGGCGGGCCCGAGTACCAGGTGACGGTGCTCGGCAACGACCTGGTGAGGCTCGACAGCCTCGGCATCTTCCTCGCCGGCGTGGCCCTCGCCCTGGTGTTCTGCCTGGGCCTGGCGATGATCGGCGCCTCCCGGCGGGCGGTGCGCCGCCGCGGCGTCCCGGTCCGGGCGGCCGAGCCGGTGGAGCGCCGCGCGCCGCTGTCGGACGAGGTGCCCCGGACATCGGCGCGATCCCGCGAACCCCTGCGGGACGACGTGCCGCTGCCGCCGGGCGACGCGCGGCCGACGGCGGAGGAGCGGGCCGCCGAGCAGGGCGGACGGGAGGCCGCCGTCCGCCGCGCGCCGAGGTGGCGCCGGGGCCTGCACCTGTTCGGGCACTGAGGCTGACCCGTGTTCGGGCACTGAGGCTGGACCCGGCCCGAGCCGCCGGGTGAGGACGGGACCGAAGGAGGTGCGGTCGGATGACCACCGGAGCGCGGCCGCACGCACCGCCGCGCTCCTCGGCATGGCCGTGGGCCCGCCGACTGCCGCTGACCGCCCGGCCCGGCTGCGTGGCCGAGGCGCGCTCCTGCACCCTCGGCTTCCTCGCCGACGTGCCCGATTCGATGGTGGTCGCCGACGCCGTCCTGCTCGTCTCCGAACTCGTCGGCAACGCCGTCCGCCACACCGGCGCGCCCCGCTGGCTGCTGCTCATCCGCGCCCCCGGCCTGCTGCGGATCGAGGTCGGCGACGCCAGCCCCCGCCCGCCGCTGCCGCGCCCGCCGCAGGGCGCGGAGCAGGAGGGCGGCCTCGGCCTGTTCCTGCTGAACCGCCTCGCCCTGTGCTGGGGCTGGCACCCGAGCGGCCCGGGCAAGGTCGTCTGGTGCGACCTGCGGCTGCCCGCGCCCTGACGCCCGCCCGGGGTGTTCCGCGCCCGGGGTGGGGTAGGCGCGCGGACGAGCACCGACCACGGGAGGCCGCCATGCAGCTCGCTCTCCTCACCCCCCCCTGCTCGACCGCCCCGGCCCCTGGGCCTCCGTCTACCTCGACACCTCCCGCGCCACCGAGGACGCCGCCCGCCGCCGGGCGCTCCTCGACCGCACCGCCGTCCAGCGGCTCGCCGCCCTCGGCACGGACGAACGCACCTGCGCCGCCGTCCGCGACCGGCTGGCCGCCGAACCGGCCGCCGACTCCCCGCCCGGCCGGGCGCTGTTCGCCGCGGACGGCGAGGTCGCGCTCGACGTCCCGCTCGTCGCGAGCCCGCCCGACGCGTCGGCCGCGTGGGCCCCGCTGCCGCACACCGCCCCGCTGCTCGACCTCCTCGACGACGCCGCGCCGCGCTGCCTGGTCGCCGCCGTCGACCGCACCGGCGCGGACCTCGAACGGTACGACCTCGGACGCGCCGCGCCGCTCGGCAGCGTCGAAGGCCGGCCGTGGCAGGGCCGCGGCCACCGCGCCCCGCCCGCCGACCGCCACGAATGGCACTACCGGCACCGCGTCGAGGACGCCTGGGAGCGCACCGCCGCCGCCATCGCCGACCACCTCGGCCGACCTGGCCCGACAGCGGCGCCGACCTGCTCGTCCTCACCGGCGACACCCGCGAGCGCCGGGCCGTCCACGAGCGGCTGCCGCTGCACCTGCGGGCGCGCACCGTCGAGGTCGACGGCGGCGGCCGGGCGGACGGCGTCGACCGGGCGGCCTTCGACCGGCGGATCGGCGAAGCCTGGACCGCCCACCGGCAACGGCACCTGGACGCGGCGCTGGACGCCTTCCACGCCGGCCTCGGCCGCCCCGGCGAACACGCCACCGACAGCAGCGGCACCGACACCGCGCCCGGCGCGGCCGCCCTGGGCATCCCCGCCGTGGTCACCGCCGCCCGGCAGCACCAGTTGGCCACCCTGCTCGTCCAGACCGGCGGCCACGACCCGGAACGCCCGGTCTGGACCGGGCCGCAGCCCGAGCACATCGGCGTCCAACGGGCCGAGGTCCGCGGCATGGGCGTCGGCCACCCCGAACAGGCGCCCGCCGCCGACGCGCTGCTGCGCGCCGCCGCGGCCACCGGCGCCGAGGCGCTGCTGGTGCCCGAGGCCGCGGACGGCCCGCCGGGCGGCCTGGGCGCGGTGCTGCGGTGGTCGGAGTGACCGCCGGGCGACCGCTGGTGACCGAATCCGGGTCGATGACGGTTCGTGAACTACCGCTAGTCGGCCTCGCCGACCTGCGGAAACGCTGGTTCTTCGGCCCGGGAGGGCACATCGAGGGCACAACGCCGAGACTTTGAGCGCTGCCCTCGATGCCGCCCTCCCCATCTGGTGTCCGTGTCAGGCTGGTGGAATGGTCTCCGACTCCGCCTCCCCCGATGACTGGCACACCCCGGCCGAGCTGGCGCCGCTCGATGGCAACGAGTCTTTTCGAGGCACCGATGCCGGGACGGTGCTGGACTTCTGGCGCTACGCGATGCCCGACCTGCGGACCAACACCACCCGGGGCCTACTCGCGGAATTCCTGGTCCACCGCGCAGTCGGCGCTGTGGCACGCAACATGGAATGGGAAAGCTTCGACGTCCTGGCGCCGGACGGGCTCAAGATCGAGGTCAAGACCAGCGCCTACCTCCAAGCCTCGCCGGCTGTCGGAGATTCGCTTCTCACGGCTGCGCGGACGCATCTGGAGTCCTGAGGACGGTGACGCAGCAGAGCAGTCTTACAACGCGGATGTCTACGTCTTCGCTCTCCATACCGCGCTTACCCACGCCGACTACGACCCGCTGGACATCGGCCAGTGGGGCTTCTACGTCGCTTCCCGTGCCCTCGTGGAGGCCACCGGACAGGCCAGCCTGGGCCTTGCTTCCGTGCGCCGACTGTGTGGCGAACCCATCAAGTACGAGGACCTCGCGGACCGGATCGCGGGCTGCTCCTTCCTGTCGCTCTCAACCGGAAACGTCACCAAAGCAGCCACCACCGATGCGTGACAGGACGCTCGGAAGGCCCGCGCGCCGGACACACGCCTTCGTCAGAGCTCCATCTCTCTGACCTGATCGCCACAACGGCCGTACACCGCAAGAGAACTGGCTTCCCCCGAACATCGACAACACCCAACGCAGCGCCGCCCCACTCAAGGCCGTAATCGCCAGCCGCCTCCCAGCCCCCGCCGACTCGATCCCCGCACAACCGGAGGCGCGGCCCCGTAAGGTGATTCCTCAGACGGCCTGGGCATCCAGGATGCGAGAAGCACACTAGAGGTGGGGACGCACGATGCACGCCAGCGGGGATGCCGAGACGACAGACGTCACGATCACGCTCGACTCAGCCAACGCACTCGACGACCGTCTGGCCCTGAACAGCTGGCTCCAGCACGAACGCGGCCTCCAGGGCCGCGTCCACGCCACTCACGCTATCCCGACCGAGAACGATCTCGGCGCTGCTCTCGAACTCCTCACCGTCTCCCTCAGTTCCGGCGGCATCGCCACCGTCCTCGCGGGATCCCTCGCCACCTGGCTGCAGAGCCGCCGCACGCCGACAAAGGTACGAATCACCATCACCCGAGCCGACCGGACCTTGGAACTCGAGACCGGCGACGCCGCCGAGGCCGAGGCTCTGATCCGGCGGTTCCTGGGTGATGACGCGAATGGCGCCTGAAGACACCGCTATCCTCATTGGCGTCTCGCGGTATCAGGACCCGTTGCTCCTTGACGTGCCTGCGGCGCTCAACAGTCTGCACGCGATGCGTCGGCTCCTCACCGACCCCGACCTGTGCGGCTGGCCTGAGGACCGGGTGATCGTGCTGGAGGACCCCGCTGGAGCCGCCGACCTGGCGTTGCGGCTCCACCGCCTGGCAGAGGAGACCACAGGTACCCTGCTGATCTACTTCGTCGGCCACGGAGTCATCTCCAGGACTGGCGCGCTCTGCCTGGCCACTGGTGACACACAGCTCCGTTACCCCGACCTAACCGGCCTGGAATACAACAAAGTCCGCAGCGCCGTACTCGACTCGCCGGCCAAGGTGACGTTGATGATCCTCGACTGTTGCTACTCGGGTCGGGTCATCCACGGTCTGGCAAGCGCCGATCTGAGCGACCTCGCCACTGCCACCGAAATCCACGGTGCCTATACCCTCACGGCAGCTGACCAGACCGCCCACGTGCCACCGCCGGAGGAGCAAAAGACCGCCTGCACGTCCTTTACAGGCGCGCTGCACGAGATCGTCCGAGACGGCATCCCTGGCGCCCCCATGATGCTCGCCCTGAGCGACATCTACCCCAAACTCAAACACGCGCTCGTTACTCGTGGACTCCCTGAACCCAACCAGCGTGGGACCGACACGGTTGAGTCCTACCCTTTCAGCCGCAATGTCGCGTATACCGGCGGCACCGGGTTCAGGCTGGTCCCCCGGGAGCGCGAAGACCTCTTCCTCAAGATCCTCGACGCACAGCCAAGCTATGACCTCACGCTTGAGAGCATCGAAAAGCTGGAAGCAGATCTGCCCGGCGTTTACCTACTCCACCAAGCGTCAGAAGGCCACGTACAGAAGATCGTCTATGTGGGAAAGAGCGACCGTTCGATCGCTGATCCTCTCGGACGACACTGGCGGAAGATCGAAGGACGCTGCCACATCGACCCCAGCGACTTCTCGTTCAGCTACCTACGGCTAGACGACGACCTCAGCTACGTCGCAGCGGACCTTCTCGCCATACGGCGATTGCGCGCCTTGGGGCTCACCCCGCCCTGGAACCAGAATGGTTTCGGCCTCCGGGACGCCGGGCGAATGAGAGACTCCACCCGACTCAACAGCCACCACTTCGATGTGCTCCACCCAATCGACCTGTCGTGGACCCTGCGCGCCCACGGCTCGTCCTTCGACCTGACCGCTCAGGAGTTCGTCGATCTCCTGAAGGGTGAACTTCCCTACGCCTTCCGCTCCGAGCGCCGGGGGGCCACGCTCGATGGGATCAAGCTCACTATTCCAGAGGGCCCTCTCTCTGCCGACCAAGCCTTCCGTCTGCTCGCCGCCGCTGCCGGAGACGAGTGGCAGATCAGCGCGCTTATGGGCCAAGTCCTGATGTACCGGGAGCAGAACGCAAGGTATCCCAGCGCCATTCGCTACTACGTCGGCGCGGATGCGATGGGGGCCGTCCCGGACGTCCACGAAATTGCTGACCCTTCAGACAGCGACTACTGAGCGGGTGCGACCACCCCGAACGGTCGCCTCGCCAGCGCAGCAATGATTGGCCAGCCTCGACCAAGCTCTTCGCCTCCGTCAGCGCATCGAGGGCACAGTGCTGAAGACAGCTTCGATCGCCGCCCTCGTTGTGTCCTCCTCGTCCGGCCACAGGTGCGTGTAGGTGTTGAGCGTGATCGACGGCTTGGCGTGGCCGAGGCGCTTCTGCACCGTCTTGACGCTCTCCCGGTGCTTGATCAGCACCGAGGCGTAGAAGTGCCGGAGGTCGTGCATCGTCGCGTCGTCCGGCACCTGGCGAAGCGTCGGCTCCGCGCCATCCGGCCGGCCTCGGCGCTCCCAGCTCTTGAGCGCGCCCTCGTGGTGCTTCCGCAGGGCCTTGTCGGCGACTCGCACGAGGTTCTCCCAGACCGTCGCCCAGGCCGCGCGACGGATCGCCTCACCGCGCTCGTTGGTGAAGACGAGCAGGGCCTTCCGCCGCTTCCACTTGGCGGGGCGTGGGTCGGTACGGTCCTCGATATCGACCCGCCGAGCCGGGTACTTCTCCAAGTGCGCCGCCAGCGCGTCCATCGCGGGCTTGGCCACCGGCACCGTCCGGTAGCTCTCGTGGGTCTTGGGTGGCGCGAGGTAGGGCTCACCCCGATCGGGGCCGACCACTTGTTGCTTCACCTGGACCGTGCCGCGCTTGAAGTCGATGTGCGCTCCTCAACTCGCCTACTCTCAGCGCTGATCAGCGTCGCGCGTCCAAATCGGCCGCCCCTGGCGCAGCAAGCTATCGCGTGGGACCGCCCCACGGGCAGCCCCACGCAACCCCCTCGCCCATCGGCGAGGGGGAGCCGGCGGCAAGTCGAGCGGGGGCGCTCGACTCGTCACCGGCCACCCGGCACCAGGGGGTACCGGGTGAGGTTGAGGAGAACAGCAGCAGCCCCGAGAACCTCGCTTCAAGCACTCCCGCACGCCAACCACGCCGCCGCCACCGCGACCCGCAGCAGCGCCCGCATCGTGTGACCGTCCGATAAAACGCCGCCGAGTACGAAGAGATCCGCCGCGCCGCCGCCAGCCGCAACCAGACCGTCTCGCGTTTCTGCGCGACCAGCAGTCTGAACGACGCCCGCGGTCTCAGTGCGGGCGATCCTCAAGACCGACTCGACCGCGCAGTCGACGAACTGGCCAGCTCCCGCGCCCAACTGGCCCGGGTCGGCAACAACCTGAACCAGATCTCCTTCGCCCTCCACACCAACGGCTTCCACCGCCCCGCCGAGCTCGACGCAACCCTTCGCCTCGTCCGGCTCGCGATCTCCCAGGTCGACACCACCGCGGCCAACCTCGTTGGCGGGTAGGGAAGTCAGGGCAGTTGATGTCGATTCGATGTAGTTCTGGCTGGTTGGGAACACTTCCACACAGAGTCGTCTTGTTTCGGTTCCCACCGGCCAGAACTCCTGGAGGCGCCCGTGCCCGATCCCACCGACACCGACTGGACCTCCGACCGTCCCGTGATCCGCGCCGTCCCTCACCCGGGCACGCTCGACCCGCATGGCATCACCATCACCTGCCCGAAGTGCGACGCCACCCGCGACTGGCTCCTCCTGAACGTGCGTGCCCAGGTCTTCGTCCGCTGCCGCTGCACCTGCGAATGGCATGAGCCCGACCTCACCAGCGCCTACTTCGACGAGCACTTCACCGTCCCCGAGCACGAGTGGGTCGACTTCGACGCCGCCATGCGGGCCCTCGCGTTCGACGGCCTCCTCGCAGGCGCCATGTGGGATTGACGGCTCGCTCTGTGCGAAGAGACGAAGCCCGGCTGACGCACAGGTCAGCCGGGCTTCGGGCTACCGGCTCTCACTCCACCTGGCGGCCGAGCACAGCGGAGATCGCGCGCTGGTGGACAAGGCCGGTGCGGACGAGACGGGCTGCCGGTGTCGAGCAGTCGACGATGGTGAGGTGGTGGGCGGCCGGCGCGACTCCTCCGTCGAGGATGACGGTCGCCTTGACGCCGGTGGAGTCCAGGAAGCGCTGGACCTCCCGGGTCGTGATCGCAGGGCCGGGCGCGGCGACTCCCGCGTTGCCCGAGATGTTGACGGTCGTCGCCGCCACTGGCGTTCGGGCCGCCGTCGCGAGGGCGCCGAGTGGACCCGACGAGTAGGTGGTGAGGGCTGGCGAACCGACTGCGGGGTGCCGCGCCCCGACGTCCACGCTCTGCCAGGGAAGGAGCATGGCGAGGTCGCCGGGCCAGAAGGCGTCAGCCAGTTGCCTGGCCTCGGGGTGGATGACGAACTGCTTCTCGCACTCCTCCAGGGAGGGGGTGACGAGGACGAGGGACTTGGCGCGTGGCCGCTGCTTGCCGTCGAAGATGCTGTTGCAGGCAGCCAGGTTCGTGGCGTCGGCGCAGATCATGTACCAGCGCTCGGTGGGCACGATGACGAGTTCGCCAGCCTCCAGGGCACGGGCGGCGGCGATGAGTTGTTCTGCTGGGATCGGTCGCACGGGTATCCCTCTGTCTCGGAGTCAGTGGACAGGCCGGGCTCGCTCCCGGCCCTGGCTGGAGTTCACGCGGGCTGTGACAGCCCCGGGTAGCCGAGCCACGGGTCTTGCAGGGCCTGCAGCCGTCGCCGCGCGTGGTCGGGGTGCTCCACGCGGAAGTACGCCATGACCCGTGGCTCAGTGCTGAGGTTGCGGCCAACGGCGTGGGGGACGAGGTGGTGCATCAGCAGCAGGTCGCCGGGCTGGCCGAGGAGCGGAATACCGGCGTGGGCGTCGATGTCGGGCGGGACCTGCTCGGTGATGCCGAGCGACCACTGGGTGCGGAACCACTCGGCCATGGCCAGGTGCCCGCCCGGCTGGTACCGCAGGGCCCCGCCCTGCGGGTCGGTGATGTCGGACAGCACGACGCCGACCAGCAGCGAAAAGGTTCGAAGCTCATCGGGGTCGAGGTGTGGGCAGGCGACGCCATCCACATGCATCGCCTTCTCCGGCTGGGCTTGTTCGAGTTGGCCCTCGGGGATGCGGATCTGGAGTTGCACGGTGGAGACGGGTTGAACGGTGCCGAGCAGGTCTTGGGCGAGCTCGGCGGCCGGGGACGCCGAGAAGAGCGCGAGCAGGTCGGGGTGGCTTCCGAGCTCCGGTGCGAAGGTCCGCTGCGTGTAGGCGTTGACGAGCTCGGGGTTCATCGACTCGCGGTACCAGTCGGTGACCAGTTCACGGGCTCGGACGATCTGGTCATCGGGGACGGCGCCGCGCCTGACGAGCAGGCCGTCGCACATGAAGGCGTGCTTCTCTGCGGCGGTGAGGGCCACGGAATCTCCTGGTAGGCCGGGGGCGGTTACGGGCTGTGGTTGGTGAGGTGGGTGAGCACGTGGCCGGCCGCATCGAGGGCGCTGTCGAGAATGGCTCGGCCGGCGTCGGCGGTTGCCCGGCACGGGTCGCCTCCGATGACGCCGCAGGTGGCGATGGTGGTGTCTCCGGAGGTCCACGGCCAGGTCGTGCCGCGGTCCAGGACGAGCCGCTTCGCCTCGGCGCCGTTGACGGTGAAGTCCGTTGGGAGGCTGTCGAGATGGACGTCCTCGGGCGCGAGTTCGAGCATCATGGCCGTCTCGCGGATGCCAGCGTGGATCTCCGGGACGGTCTCGCCGCCGACCTGGACAGCGGACAGCGAGGCCGGGTGGATGACGCAGAGGGAGAAGGCGTGCGCGCGCCTCAGCTCGTGGAGGGCAGGCTCCAGGATTCCTCGGTTGCCGCCGTGGCCGTTGATGATCAGGAGCCGTCGCGCAGGGGTCGCCCGCAGATGCTCCGTGACCACGGCGTCGAGCAGGGACATGAAGCTCGCGATCCGTAGCGACACGGTTCCCGGCGACCAGGCGTGTTCGAGCGAAAGCCCGTACGGGATGGTCGGCAACGTCCACAGGTCGTGCTGTTCGCCGTACCGCTGGACCAGCATGCCGGTGAACCGCTCCGCGATCACGGTGTCCGTGTTGAGCGGCAGGTGGGGCCCGTGCTGCTCGTGGGAGCCGATGGGCAGGCAGAGCACGGATTCGGTGGTGAGGTCGGTCAAGACCGCGGGTGCGGCCAGCCGCCCGTACTGGCGGGCGGCTGGGCCGTCTGCTCGTATCACTCGGTGCCCCGCCGGCCGATGCGGATGAGGAACTCGTTGTCCTCCGGGAAGACGTCCTCGGTGCTGTGTTCGGCGAGGGCGGTCTCCACGGCCGCCTCGAACTCGTCGAGGCGGCCTCCGAAGAGGTGCGGTGCAGCGAAGCTCGTGGAGTAGAGGTAACCGAGGATGCTGTTGGTGCTCCACGTCCGGTGGACGGGCACCCGGATCTCCTCGACCCGGTTGAACGGCGACTCCTCCATGATCTCGCTGTACGGCCTGTTGTGGTGCTTGAAGGTGCTGTTGCCGGCACGCCGTTCCTCGCCGAGGAAGCTCTGGACGACCCCTCGCACGGACTGCTTCCAGGGGCTGTCGGCGGCCCAGAAGCTGTTGTCGCCGAAGATGGCGACGGCGCCGCCGGGGGCCACCTGGTCGTCGAGGAGGGCGAGCACGGTGGCTTGGTCGAGCCAGTGGAAGGCCCGGCAGATCGTCACGAGGTCGGCCTGCCAACCGGTCGGGGGCTTGAAGTCCTCGGCCGTCGACTCGATGAGCGACAGGCTGGCCCCGTCAGGGAGTTGGGGTCGGAGTGCCTCCTCGGCGGCCTTGAGCATGTCGGCGTCGTTGTCGATGGCGATGATGTCGTCGAACCGGCTGAGGAGGGCTTCGGCTACCAGGCCGGTGCCGGTTCCGATGTCCAGGAGTCGGCGGGGCTTGCCGGGGGCGACGGCCTGGTCGAGGACGGTCGCGACCTCCTCGGGGATCCCCGGGCGGTATTGGCGGTAGTAGCTGGCGGTGCCGGTGAACAGGCTCATGGGTTCCTCAGATCGAGTAGCTGGCGAACGTGCTGGACTGCGTCGGCGAGATTGTGGGCGACGAGCACGTCGTGTTCAACGAGGACGTGCTCGTCGGGGACCGTACGGCCGTGGGAGAGCCAGACGGCGGCGAATCCGGCGGTTGTGGCGCCGCGGATGTCGCATTCCCAGTCGTCGCCGACATGGACCATGGTCGCGGCCGGCACCTGGTGGGCGTCGGCGACGGTCCAGAATGCGCGGCAGTCGGGCTTGGCGAACCCGGTGCGGCAGGACGGGAAGTGGGCGCTGACCCACGGAGAGAGGAGTGCAAGGAGCCGGTCAGGATCGGCCTCGGTGCAGGTCACGTTCGAGAGCGTGACCACGGTGGCACTGTCGCTGAGTTGCTGAAGGGCCTCGACGACTCCGGGGAAGAGGACGAGCGGGGAGACGGGCAGATCCGTTGGGAAGTCCGACTGCTTGATGTCCAGTTCGGCGCAGACCTGCTTGATCACGGCGTCGGTGATCTCCGGGGCGGTGTGCAGGACGTCCCGCATCACGCGCCGGGCCTGCTTCGGGCCGAGCGGTGAGATGGCGGCGAGCCTGGCCGCCAGGCCGGGGCCCTGCGCGTTTCCGAGGGTTCCCCCGATGTCCAGGCTGACCAGTCGACTGATTGACCCACTCATGCAGCGTCACCCCCGGCCGGGGGCAGGGCAGAGACGATGGCGGCGATCCGCGCCATACGGATCTGGGCGGTGGTGGCCTCACCGAGGAACGTCAGCGCGTACCGCAGTTCGGCCGCATCGAGCGCGTCCAGGTCGCGGCTGCCGGCCTGGGCGGCATCCGCCAGGTCAGCGGGGACCACGCGCGGGCGAAGTCCGTGCGGGAGGTGGAGGATTCCGGCCCAGACCGGGCTGGGCGCCTCGATCGTTTCCAGCGGTCGGAGCACGGTGACGTCATCAAGGGTGAAGATCCGTACGGCCGCCGCCCCTTGGCCGAGGTCAAGGATGCCGGAGAGGAAGGTGTCGTGCCCGTCGAGTCGTCGGTCCAGGACGAGGAGCAGGCCGTGTTCGTCGCGACGAGTTGTTCCTTGGACGGGGAAGGTGCCGATGGTTCGGGTCATCGCAGTCTCCGGGGTTGGGTACCGAGTCCGGGGGCGTCGGGAGCGGGAAGCAGGCCGTTCTTGGGCATCCAGGGCTCGGCGTAGAGAAGCTGGCGACGCGGCTCCCACTGGCGGCGGTACTCGACGGCCGGGACGTCGTCGGGGAAGGCGGCGGCGAGGTGGATGCCGGGCACCATTGAGCGACCATGTGGATAGACGGGGACACCGGCCTGGCGAACGCTCGTGGTGATCTCGACCGCACGGGTGAGGCCGCCGCACCCGACGACGTCGATGGTCAGCGCGGTGGGCCGAGCGAAGTCCAGGAGGGTGTCCAGGTCCTCGTCGGGTCGCAGGCGCTCGCCCACCGCGACCGGTACGCCGGCAGCGGCCAGCTGGCTGTAGACGCGCAAGTAGTGCTCCGGCAGCGGGTCCTCCAGCCAGGCCAGCATCGGCTGATCAAGGCGGCCGGCGACAGCAGCAGCGAGCCGCGGACTCCAGGTGCCCACCGCGTCGACGGCGAAAGGCTCGCTGATGACCGCCGCAGCATCGGCCAGCGCCGCGACCAAATTCCTGGCCTCGGCGGCGACACTCCTGCCCGGGCGGCGGCGCAGTCCCCACTTGGTGAAGGCCCAGCCCTCTTCGAGAACCCGGGCCAGCGCACCGCGGTTGGTGGAGCCACTGAGATCCAGGCGGAGCCAGGAGACGTACACCGGTACGGCCTGCGTCCTCCTTCCTGGCGCCAGCAGGTCGGCCACCGGTTTGCGGACCAGGCGGCCGTGGAGGTCCCACACCGCGCAGTCGATCGCTCCGACTGCCCAGTCCGAGACCTCCGGTACGGCTGCCCGTATGCGCGGTCGGAGGCCGTCGTGATCGAGCAACGAGGCTCCTACGACTACGGGGCCGATCGCCTCCACTGCCCGGCCGACCGTCGTGCTGACGGGCCCGTACCAGCCGGTCTGCCCGGCGCCGTGGACCGCGACGAAAACGCGGTCGTCCCCGGCCTCCGCCACGCCTACCGGCACGGTCTCCACCTTGTCGATGAGCGACTCCGTCATTGCGCGGCCTCCAGCCTGGCTGTCAGCCGACCAGCCGCCCGGAGCAGTCCGGCGGAGTCCAGGCCGAGCTCGCGCGCGAGGGCGTCCTGCGACATCGGTCCCGGAGGCTCGCGCCAGCCGATCACCTCAACCGGCCGCCGCAGGCGCCCCGCCAGCAGTCCCCACACAGCTGCCGGGTGCCCGAGCGTGACGACCAGGACAGCGGAGCGCTCACCCAAGTAGCGATCAACCTCGGCGTCAGTCAGGCCCTTGGGCCAACGCGTGGGATCGCCGAGAACGGTGAGGTCGAGAACGCCCACGACGCGAATTCGGCAGCCCAGCCGGTCGCGGAGGACCGGCACTGCCGCCGTGACGGCTTCGGCCGGCAGGTCTCCCGCCACGACGACGGTGAGGTCGGGATCCTCCTCGTCGCTCAGGTGCGGCCAGATCGCGAGCCCGCGTGCCAGTTCCTCCTCGACGGTCTCAAGCGGGAGCCGCAGTTCGGTGTGCTTACCCGCGACCAGGACGTTGACGCGACCCGTCGAGTTCAGCGCCGCGTCGAGCACGGCGGCCGTCCGCTGCGTGTCGGCCGGAACCAGCACGGTCACCGCAGGGTCCTCCGTCGCGAGCAGGGCGCTGGCGAGCGACGGATCGCCGTGGGTGAAGACGTTGTGCCACCCGTACGAGGTCAGCAGCAGGTTGAGGCTCGGGAACGCCTTGTGCTTGGCGATTCGGCGATGCTTGAGGTGACCGACGATCCCAGCGGTCAGAAGCGGGGCGAACGCCTCGTAGGACACCAGGACTCCGCGTCGACCGCTGCTGATCCAGCCGGACAGCCAGCCGAGGAGCACCTCCTCGGCCAGCACCTCGGACACCCAGGGCTCGTCCCGCAGCGCGCCGAGGCGGTTCGAGGATAGCTCGTCCGGGCTGAAGACCCAGAAATCCCCGGCAGCAGCATGCCTGCGGAGAACAGCGCCTACCGCCTCCCCGAAGCGGGCGGCACTGCCGAGAACGACCGGCTTCGGCCCCTCACGGGTCGGGTGTCCGGGGCCGACCGCAGAGCACCGCGCGGCAGACTCCAGGGCCTCGGCCAGAGCGCCGATCGGCTGGCCGTGGTGGTCGAAGAGCTCCGCGGGCTGGTACGACGCCAACCACCTTTCCAGCTGGCCGCGCTGGGCTTCATTCCGGCGGGCCCCGTCAAGTGACGTCTTGTGGGCTGCAGCCGTCCCGAGCACCTGCCGCCCGTCGACCGCCTCCGGTCCGCTCCAGCCCTTCACGCAGCGGAGAAACACAGCCGTCCGTGAGCCGTCAGCGACCTCATCGACGGACACTGCCAAGGCATCCCGGAACGCCCGGTGCTCATCGGCGCTGGCCGCCGCCACGTGCACCACCCGGCCTCGCCACCCGAAGCCGGCCGCGTACGCAACGAGCTCGGCGTCGGTCATTGCCCCCAGCAGCGATCGGTCACCCATGCGGAAGCCGTTGACGTGGACGACCGGTAGGACCGCGCTCCCCTGCAGAGCCCGGGCCGCAAGCCACGCCGCCGCCGTTGTGGGGGTCTCGCATTCGCCGTCGCCGACGATGGGCACCACGACCCGTCCGGGCACGTCGAGCGCCATGCCGTGGCTGAACGCGAGCGCGCCACCAAGGCACCCGCCGGGTGCCGCTCCCGCCGGCAGCAGCGGATGGGTTTCCGCACCGAGGCCGTCGACGTCAGGGAAGTTCCGGGCCAACCACCTGAGCCCGGTTGCGTCACGGGAGAACTGAGGGCGCACGGCTGCCAGCTCGCCGGTGAGCCAGGCGTAGGCGAGCTGGACTACCCCTGCGTGGCCAGCGCCGATCACCGGGACCAGCTCGCGGCCGGGCGCCACCTCGCCAGCGGCGAGAACCGTGTGGGCGAGCGCCCACGCAGTCCCGGGGACGGTGCCCCAGTGACCAGCGGGGCGAGGCTTGACGTGGCCGGCCTGGAGCGGCTCGGTCAGCAGTTGGTTGTCGTCGAGGTGTAGCAGCGCCACCGCGACGTAGGTGGCGGCCCTCCACAGCGCGTCGGCCCGGCTCAGCATGGCGGCACCAACTGCTCATCGCCGAACGTGAAATACCACAGCGGCCGGTAGCACTCCCATGCCTCCGGGCGGAGGCCGGTCGGCCCGACGATGTGCTCGATGGCCCGGCGGGCCAGGAGGTAGTACTCCAGAGAGTCGGAGCCTTCTGCCCGGAGGCCTGCCATGATGGCGTTGTGCGCCTGGTACACCTGAAAGTTGGGGAACTCGGTGACGAACGGCACCAGCTCGGCCACACCGCTTCGGAGGTCGGCGAGCCGGTCCAGGCCGACGATGTAGGTGAACGAGGTCGCGTGGCCAGCGCGCATCGCCCGCCGCAGGACCTTGGGCATCTCCTCGGTGGTGAGTGTCGCCTTGCTCGCCTTGAGGAGCAGGTCCCTCCGACTGAAGCATTCGGCAGTAAGCCGCAGCACGAACGGGGCGACGCGCTCCGCCAGTTCCGCGAACGCCTCCCTCGTGTGGATGACCGAGGTAAGGAACCCGATCCGAGCGCCGATGCCGTGGGCGGCGAGCACGTCACGCAGGCCTATCAGATGGTCGACGGCCGCCCGCTCCCGCTCGAAGCAGCCGGTCGACACGGTGACCTCACGGAGTTCGGCCAGGTTGTGGCGGGGGTGCTGCTCGACCATCGCGGCCAGCAGTTCGGCCAGCTCCCGCTCCTCCGAGAGACGGGGATCGGCTGCGGCTTCCAGGGTGTTCGGGCAGAACGAGCACCCCACACAACGGCTGCGGGCGTTGGGGTTGAGCGTCGCGGCCCGCCCGTCGTCCCTGAAGTACCCGCCGACCGCCTCGTCGGCGGCGACGCGGTCGATGGAGCCGACTACGACGCCGCCCAACGAGAGCTCATCGCCAGTCAGGTGGAACGGCGAAGCCTTGGCGTTGAGCGGAATGATCACCATCCAGGCGACGTCCGGCCGGGTCGTGAGACGAACCGAGATCCGGGCGCGATGACGGCCGTGGGCGGAGGAGATCCCGAACAAGTTGATCGCGATGAGCAGGGCGTCCTCCACGGGCACGCCGTAGCGCTCCGCCATGCCCCTGACCGCCGAGAGGGTGAGGACCGCTGCGGGTTTGCTGCCGAGCGCTGTTTTCATGAGCCACTCTCCGTCACTGGCTGGACCGGGCTTCGCTGCCCTGGTCGTCGTTCTCTGCTGGATCTGCCTCGCTCCCCTCCACTGGTCGGGGAGGATGAGCCCGTGTGGGCCTGCCGGTGTCCGTCCGGCAGGCCCACACGGTTCCTTCGCTCAGCGGCCGGGGTACGGCGGCTGCGGGATCGGCGGTGCCGGCGGGGGCGGGGGCGGAGGAGGCGGAGGCTGGGGCGCCTGCAGGCGCGCGCTGGACGACATGGCGGTGTTCCCTTCTCGCTCGGTGGTGCGTGTGGCGACGAGGCGTGACTCCGTTGTCATGCCTCGGGTTCGACCGCGGGGTGCTGCTCAAGGTCGCGGTCGGGCTCGTGGTCGGCCGCCGGGACGGGGCCGAAGTGATCGGAGCTGAGCTGGTGGTCGGCTGCCGCTCCGAGCAGGGCGAGGACGATGAGGTGGCCGAGCGCGCAGAGCCAGGTGAGTACGGCTTCGACGGGATCCCGGTGAGCAGCGCGGTAGATGTCTTCGTGCGGCTGGTAGTCGGTCATGCCGTATCGGTCCTGAGCTCGGCCCAGACCACGGTGCCGTCGCTCGTCGCGTCGAGGCCCCAGCTCTCGCACATCCGGCTCACGAGGAGGAGCCCCCGGCCGTTCTCGGCCAGGGCGGACGGGGCGGGCCGGTCGACGGGCCCAGGCCCCGCGTCCGCGACCTCGATTCGCAGACCGCGCGGCTGAGGTGCCAGGCGGACGTCGAAGCAGCCAAGGCGCGACGCCGCGCCGTGAAGAACAGCGTTGGTGCAGAGCTCGGACGCGACCAGCTCGATGTCCTGGACGAGTGGCTTGTCGAACTCCCATGCCCCGACGACCCTCCTGATCAGCGCCCGGGCCAAGGGCACGGAGGCATGAGCGCGCAGGAAGCTCATCTGCACCGACAGGCAGCCGGCCGCCTCGATGGCTTCCTTTGCTCGAAGGTCCTGACGCGCCACCACGATCAACCCTTCCCGTCGCTCAATCACCCATCAAGCAGAGCCGCTTGAGGGCAAGTCAGAACGCTAGGAGGATGAATGGATGGGAACCCGGAAAATCCTTCCGGGGTAGGCGGCGGGGACGCCATCAGGCTGGGAGCATGCCTGGAATGACTGAGACGCTGAGCATCGGCGAGCGCGTCGCCTGGTACCGCCGTCGACGGGGCATGCCCCAGGAGGTTCTGGCCGGCCTCGTCGGGCGGACAGCCGACTGGCTGAGCAAGGTCGAGAACGGCCGTATCGAGCTCGATCGGCTTTCGGTCATCAGGGCGCTGGCCGATGCCCTCGACATTCGGCTCGGCGACCTGCTGGCGGAGCCGTCACTCCTCGACTGGCCCGGCGATGCCCAGGGCGGAGCCGTCTCGAAGCTGCGCGAAGCGCTCATGGACTACAAGCAGCTGTCGCCGTTCCTGGCAGCCGACGACGCCGAACAGCCGCCCGACCTCGACATCCTGCGCGCCGAGGTGGGCTCCGCCTGGTCCGCCTACCAGGACGCCAGGTACTCCCGCGCGACCAGACTCATCCCGGACATCCTCTCCCAGGCCCAGCGCGCGGTGCGCATGCACGAGGGCGATCAACAGCAGCAGGCCAAGGCGCTGCTCGCGATGGCCTACCAAGGCGCCGCGATGGTCCTGACGAAGATAGGCGAAGCCGACCTCGCCTGGATGTCGGCCGACCGCGGCCTCACGGCGGCCCAGGAGTCGGGCAACATCGTCGTCACCGGCTCGCTGTTCCGCTCGGTCTCCCACTGCCTGCTCAGCAACGGACGCCTCACCGCCGCCAGGGACTTGGTCATGAACTCGGCCTCCTTCCTGGAGGCCGGCTTGGAGGACGGATCCCCGACCTACCTGTCGATCTACGGCACCCTGTTCCTCGTCGGATCGATGGCCGCCGCAAGGATCGAGGACCGGAGCACGGTGCGCGACTTCCTCGCCGAGGCGGACCGGGCGGCCCAACGCCTCGGCCACGACGCCAACCACATGTGGACGGCCTTCGGGCCGACCAACGTGGCCATCCACCGGATCTCGACCGCCATGGAGCTCGGCGACGTCCAGATCGCCCTCGACCAAGGGCCGCGCGTGGACTCCTCGACCCTGCCGCTCGAACGCCGAGTGCGGCACTCACTCGAAATCGCCCGCGCCTACAGTGCACAGAACCGCATGGACGAGGCCCTCGCCCTCGTACTGGACGCCGAGGAGCTGGCCCCCGAGCAAGTCCGCTACCACTTCATCCCCCGACACCTGGTGACCAACTGGGTCCGCCAACAGCGCGGCAAACCCAGCTACTTGCTGGCAGGCGTCGCCCAGCGGCTCCAGATCGTCGCGTGACGCGGCTGGGCGGCTACAGTCGTCGCCATGAGCGACTCCCAGTCCCACGAGGTCGTGGCCCAGCCCCGCACCGCCGCCGGCGTGCTCTTCTTCGACGAGGACGACCGCGTCCTCCTCGTGAAGCCGACCTACAAGCCCGGCTGGGAGATCCCCGGCGGCTACCTCCACGCCGGCGAGACCCCGAGCGAGGGCGCGGCCCGGGAGGTCAAGGAGGAACTCGGCATCACCCCGCCGATCGGCCGCCTGCTCGTCGCCGACTGGGCACCCCACCCCACCGAGGGCGACAAGCTCCTCTTCGTCTTCGACGGCGGCGTCCTCCCCGCCGACGAGCTCGACAGCATCACTGTCGACCAGGTGGAGATCGGCGAGTACGCCTTCCACACGACCGACCAGCTCGACGCACTCCTCATCCCGCGCCTCGCCCGCCGCGTCCACGCCGCCTACGTCGCCAGGACGCAGTCCGCGACCGTCTACCTGGAGCACGGAGCGACCCGCGCGTAGATCGACGACCTCACTCCGGCTGCACGGAGCTTCCTCCGATGCAGCCAGTGAGTGTGATCAAGGCCGCTCGCGCCAACAAAGCTCATCTGTCTTGGCATTGTGGTACGTTCCGTGATCCAACCGAAAATAGGCGACCCCGGCGATGCGCGAACATCCCGGGGTCTGGCACCAGGAGCGCGAACTCCCGATGCGAGTACATCGTACCGAACACGTACGTAACTTCACCGTGCTGCCCAACTGCATGCTGCAGTACCGGCGGCTGTCCTACACCGCCCGCGGCCTGCTCGCGGACCTCCTCTCCCGCCCTGACGGCTGGCGCGAGGACGGCCGGCACATGGCCGACACCAGCCCCCAGGGGCGCAGCGCAATCCGCAAAGCCCTGAAGGAGCTGACCGACGCCGGACTCTACCGGGTCGAGAAGATCCGCCTCCCGGACGGCACGATCATCACCGAGACCCACGTCTACGACACCCCGCAGCTCACGGGGATTCCGGGTGTCACCCGTCCGGTCTCCGGTGAAGCGACCACCGGTGGTGCTGACGCCCTTCCAAAGGACCGGTTCAAAGGAACCTCCCTCCCCGCCGAGCAGCCCGGCGAGCCGGTCCTCGCCGACGAGCAGCCGACGAGGACGGGAGGGCGGGAGGAAGACCCCGAGGATGAGGCCGACGAGCAGCCCGTGGCAGTGCCGGACGAGCAGGTCAGCGAGGCGGTCGCCACGCTGTTCCGGGTGATCCACCCCGAGCCGCGCCTGCGGCTCGGCCAAGCCGAAGCCGAGGAGCTCGCACCCCTCGTCGCGCAGTGGCTGGAGCACGGCGCGACCCAGGCCGACCTCGCCCACGCCCTGTTGCTGGGCCTACCCGCGCCGGTGCACTCGGCCGTGGCGGTACTCCGCTACCGCCTGGAGCGCAAGATGCCCCCTGCCCAGGCCGCTGTGCGGCCCGCAGCGGCCCGGTACGCCGAGTGCGCCAAGTGCCACGACCCGGTGCCCCAGCCGGGCATTTGCCGGGCCTGTGCAGGCCTTGGTCGACGCCCAGCCGAACCCGCCAGCGGCGCACAAATCGCTGCCGAGGGAGCTGCCCGCGTCCGGGCGGCGATGAACGCTGCGCGGTCCACATTCGGGAGCAAGGACCTCGCCCCCATCAGCTGAAGGCATCGGTATCCCCGGGTATGGCTGCTCTCACCTGGCCAAACGGGTTGTCCCCATGCCTCGGCACACGCGCTGGAGCCACGTCCTCAAGCTGAATCCTCGTCGTTCCGGCGCCATCGAAAGTGTTCTACGTTGTGGGCGAGCCCGCCCGAGCCCAGAAGGAAGTACCCATGACTGATGCGAGCGCCCACTCGAAGGCCGAAGTCCTGGAGGGCCTGGTTTCCAAGGAGGGCGTGGGCTCCACGGTCCAGTTCCGTGCAGGCCAGACGATCATCCAGGAGGGCGATCTCTCGAACCAAGTGCTGATGCTGCGCGAGGGAACCGCCAAGGTGGTGACCCGCAATGCAGATGGCACCGAGATCGTTCTCGGGCTGCGCGAGAAGCCAGAGATCATCGGCGAACAGGCCGCCCTCAATGGCACACCGAGGTCGGCCTCGGTGATCGCGTTGACCGACGTGACGGCCCTCGCCATCTCTGCCGAAGATTTCCGAGCCCTGGTGGGGAAGCAGCCTGAGGCCGCTGCCGCCGTGCTCGGGATCGTGACCGAGCGACTCCGCGAGGCCGATCGTGGTCGAGTGGAGCTGGCCACCCACACCGTTGCCCAACGGGTCGCCGCGCGGCTGGTGGCTCTTGCATCGCAGATCGGAGTAGTCGACGAAGCGGCTGGCGTTGTGCGGCTTCCCCTTTCCCAGCAAGACCTGGCCGGGTGGGCAGGCGCATCCCGCGAGGCGATCGTGAGGACTCTGCGGCTTCTGCGGGACGAGGGCGTCGTGACCACTGAGCGACGACAGATCGTCATCCACGACCTGGAGGCGTTGCGCACCAAGGCCACTGACTGACAGTCAGAGTGGTATTCTGACTCAGTCGGAACGCTGAGGAATACCACTCTCGGGGGCGTGGCCGCTTGATCGAGCATGTACGCAAGATCTTCTTCGGCTTGGACATCGCTGGCTTCAATCAGACGAACCGGACGGACCTCGCCTGCCTCACGATGCGGCAGGGCCTGTACGAGGCGCTCGGTCGCGCCCTGGCTGCCGGCGGCCAGGGCGCGGAGAGTTACGACCTGCTTGACCGCGGCGACGGCATCATGGCTGTGATCGACGACTCCGCAGGCATCCACACCCTGGCCCGAACAGTGGTCCCGGCACTGGTCGCCGCCATCCATGAGTACAACGGCGCCGCGGGTCCGGGCGCCCAGATTCGGCTCCGCGCCGCATTGCACCATGGCGACGCCTTCCGAGACGACCACGGCTACGTCGGCCGACAGGTGAGCCATGCGTTCCGTTTGCTCGACGGCCCAGAACTGCGGGGCATGCTCAGCGCCAGCACCGCCGTCCTGGTACTGGCCGTGTCCGAGAGTGCATGGCACATGCTGGAACCCTCGGGCTCCGGCGGGTCCAATTACGCCGACATCCTGATCAGCACCAAAGAGAACACTGCCCGAGCCTGGGTCGCCGAGTTCAGGGCCACCCCTGCTCTGGTCAGGTGAGCGAATGCCTGACATCTCGACATGCGCGTACGCCATGCCCCTGACTATCCGGCCGACTCAAGCGCCCCGCACGGCGAAGAGTGAAGGGATTCAGAGCCAGCGCGCTGTCCGTCTGCGCGAGCACCCGACGAGCAAGTGCACAGTCCCGCTGATCGCCGAGGAGGTTGGCAGTTGAACGTCGCCGGATGGGTTGGCACAGTGATCGGCGTTATTGCCGGCGCAGCCATCATCGTAAACAAGCTCGGCGAACTGGCACACGCAGTACTTGACGTCCGAGACAGCCTTCGAGACAGGTTAAGCCGCCGGGAACGCGACCGGATTGGCCAAAAGGACCAAGAAGACGCGCCTTGGTCGAGCGTAGAGCCTGTCGATCGCGAACCCGAGCTGGCCAAGGAGCCGTAGCCTACGAAGGGCGCGGTACCCGGTCGGAAAAGCCCAGCTGCCGTCATTTACCCTGCGCGGTCAAGGCCCCAACGATTGACGGAGCGGCGGCTGGCACCACGCTGAACACGATGACAATGATCGCGGTGAGTGATGGCTCGACGTGGTAGCCGTAGTGGCCCGCAATCTTCGTGCCGCACCAGGCGACGGCTCCAGCAGCCAGGATTGTCACCACTCTGCGCATGCCGCCCCTGACTGCCATCACCGCCGAGTCGACCACGCTCCAGGACGGCTCAAGACTTTCCTCCTCCTCTTCGGTAAATTCCAGCAGCGCGCCCACATGACCAACTGCGTAATTGTCTGCGATCTGAATCAAGAGGGAAATGAGCTCCTTCAATGCCGCATCGGCATCTTTGTCCAGCCCGGCAGCAGCCTTTCGCAGTCGGGTGATCACGAGGCGGCTGTGTCGCTTCAGCTCCGGCTGCCGCGAGGAAATCATCGGGACCGTCCCACGCCAGAACCTCATGCGTCCGATCATCAACTCGGCCGACTTCAGCTCGCGCGATGCCGCCATCAGAAGATTCGTCCGATCACTCCGCCCCGCCGGCAAGACTTCCGACAACGACCCAACCAGGTCTGCAAGGATCGCCACTGGCCGATACCGCGTGTATCGGTTCATCTCGATCAGCATGAAGAAGGGAACGAACAGAGATGCGAGCACGGTCATCGCAGCGACGATGATAAGCGGCGCCATGATAATCAGGACGGCCACGGGCCGGGAATCCAAGGGGCGCAACAGGTAGAGAAGACCCCAGGAGAATCCGGTCCATATCAGTACAGCCAGACAAAAACGGCCATACTGGATCGAACGCCGATAGTGCATCCATAGCGCCAGCCGGACCTCCCTCGGAACCCCTCCAGCGACGCCAGCCAGTTCCAAGGACTCCCTGAGAGCCGCCGTGGCCTTCATGCTCCTTCTCAGCGCCGCGCGCCGACCGTTCTCCCGGATGTCACGTCCAAGCTTCAGCACCCGCTGTCGCATCCTCGCCCCCTCCCTACGGGATCGGAGAATGCCACGACCATCCGACCAAACAGGCCGGTTCCGCCTTTGATGTGGCACGACCGTGACAAGTCGCCCCACAAGTCGTCGAGCTGGCCGGAGGTGCTTCTACGTCGGCGACGGCCCGGTCGCCCTCGGCTGACCGGGCCGGGCAAGCTCAAACCTCAACGTCCAGCACCGCGAAGTGCTGCGAAACGAGGGCACATCCAGGGCACATGTGGGCGGGAAATGGCGCTGACCAGTGAGAACTCGTGACATGAGTCTTCCCAGGTCAGCGCCATGATCGTCGAAAAGTCGCAGGTCAGCGCGGCGCTCATACAGTACGTGTACAACTGCCGGGGCGGGGAGGAGAATCGGTGGTACCGGGCGGGGTGATGAAGCAGGAGGCCAGGAGATGAGCAGCCTCGAACGCCGCTATGCGGTGACCCTGCCGGGGAAGGTGGCCGGTCATGGCCCGCCGACGGTCGTCGTGGTCCACGCCACCGACGCGCTCGGCCCGGGCGGCACCTTGGTGTGGGAGAGCACGGACGGCGAGTTCCGGGTGGAGATCTCGGGTGAGGTCGCCACCGTCCTCGCGACGCCTGACGCGCAGTTGCGGCACCCGTGCCTGTACGCCGTCGAGCTGCCCTGAACCGGTCCTACGGATAGGGAAGTTGACCGTCGGTCGCGGTGCCCGGGCCGGCCGGGCCTACCCCGCGCCGCCGGCCCGCCGGAAGTGGGCCAGCACCCGCTGCAGTGCCGCCCGCCCGGCGGGCCCCCAGGTCGGCTTGCCGCCCGGCAGCCCGTGCAGCCCCGCCCGTCCGATGCCGAGCAGCATCAGGGCGCGCAGCACGGCCCAGCCCCGGGCGCGGCGGACGGTCGCCTCGGCCGCGTCCCGTTCGTCGGCCGGCTGGGCGGCGAGCCAGCGTGCGAGGCACGGCCGGTCGGCGCCGGCCGGCAGCAGCAGCCAGGCCGCGGCGAGGTCGCCCGCCGGGTCGCCGGCGCCGAGGGCGTCGAAGTCGACGATCCCGCCGAGGGCCCCGTCGACCACCACGACGTTCGCCGGGTGCAGATCGGCGTGCAGCCAGACCGGCGGGCCGGCCCAGACCGGGGCGGCCACCGCGTCCTCCCACACCGCCCGGAGCTCCTCGGCGCGGATGCCCGGCGCCAGTTCGTGCAGCTGCTCCTCGAACGCGGCCAGCCGCCGCTCGAAGTCGGGGGTGACCGGGGCGAGCGGGCCGCCGCGCGCCCCGGCCCCCGGGGCGTCGGCCGGGGCCGGCCGCTGCAGGGCGAGGAGGAAGTCGGCGAGCACCTCGGCCGAGCGCGGCCCGTGCTCGACCGCGATCGGTGTACGGTCCGCCGGCTCGCCGGGCACCCAGGAGAGCACCGCCCACCGGTACGGGTAGCCGGCCCCCGGCCCGCCGGTCCGCCGCGGCTCCGGGACGGGCAGCGGCAGCCGCGGCGCCAGCTCCGGCAGCCACCGGAGCTCCTTGCGCAAGCTCACGGGCGTGTCCTGGTCCCGCGGCATCCGCAGCACGTGCTCCTCGCCGAGCCGCCACATCCGGTGGCCCCAGCCGCCCTCCACCCGGCGCAGCGTCAGCTCCGCGAGGTCCGGGTGCTGTTCGCGCAGTAGGGCGCGCACGGTGTCGGCGTCGACGTCGATCCGGCCGCCGGCACGTGGCGTCGGGTCAGGGGCTTCAGTGGCTGCGGTCTGCGGTGGTGTGTCCATCGGCAGCGACCCTACCGCGCACGGCCGTTGCCGGGCCGAAGCCGTGGCGGCGCAGCAGCAGGGCGGCCTCGCGGTCGGTGACGTCGTGGAACTCGCCGTACCAGGGGCCGGCGGCGTGCGCGTACAGCGGCAGGTGCAGGCAGACCAGGGCGTCCACGTCCCGGCGCAGCTCGTCGGCGATCCGCGCGTCGCACACCGGCGCGGCGAGGAGCAGGCGGTGCGGGCGCTCGCCGCGCAGGGCGCGGACGGCGGTGCGGGCGGTGAGGGCGTCGGTCAGGCCGTCCGAGACCAGGACGGCGGTGCGGCCCCGCACCCGCAGCGGCGCCCGGCCCTCGCGGTACAGCGCCTCGCGCCGGTGCACCTCGGCGCGTTCGCGCTTGAGGCTCTCGGCGAGTTCCAGCGGGGTGACATCGAGGTTCTTGAGGCAGTCGCGGTCGAACAGCGGCGGGTCGCCGTCGGCGACCGCGCCGACCGGCTGGTCGTGCCCGCGCACGTTCAGCGGCCGTACCACCGTGGCGTCCAGCGGGGCGCCCAACTCCTCGGCGAGCGCGGCGGCGACGGGCAGCCCGCCGGGGGCCAGGCCGAGGACGACGACCCCGCCGTCGCTCCGGCCGTCGATGAACGGGGCCACCGCCTCGGCGAGTTGGCGTCCGGCGGTGATCCGGTCGGGGAATTTCACGGGTCCGTCCTCCTCCTGTCGTCAGGGCCTCCCGGCAGCGGTCACTCGGCCGCGGTCACTCGGCCGCGCCGAGGGCCCGTGCGCCGGGGCAGTGCGGGTCGGGGCAGGGCTCGGGCTGCCAGGCGCCGGCCCGCGGGCCGTCCAGGGCGACGACCGCGCCGAGGATCCAGCAGCGCGGGTGTCCGCAGACCGGGCAGGGCTGCGCGAGGGCGCGCGAGGGGGCGGGGCCGGAGGCGGGTGTGGTGGTCATCTCGGTCGCTCCTGACAGATCGGGCGGGTGGGACGCCCGCGCCGCCGCGGGCGTCCCACCAGGGCGTCTGCCCGGATCAGGAGGATCCTCACGCACCGGACCGCGGCGGTCAGCGGGCGCGCAGGGCGTGCTCGCACTCGTGGCAGCGCCGGTCGGCCAGCGGGGGCGGGTACCACGGCTCGCCCGGCCGGGTGGGCCGGTAGTGCGAGTGCTCCATCGGAGCGCTCTCCAGCCCGCAGAGCGTGTACGGCTGCGGGTCCTCGGGCACGTCCGGATCGGCACCGGCGGCGTGCACCGCGAGCACCGCGGGCCCGACCCCTTCCGGGCCGAGCTCCCGTTCCGGCTCCAGCTCGAAGAGCACGACGATCGATCCCATGCGTCGAGGCTCGGGCACCGCCGCCGCCCCCACATCCGGGGTGGGCCGTCCGGGGCGGGGATCACCCGCGGCCGTGACAGCGTCCGCGCGGCCGTCGTGGAGGGCCGCGCGGACGCTGTCACGGACGGTGAACAGCCGGTCGGTGCCGGTGATCTCCAGGAGCCGGCCGACCTGGGGCGGGAGGGCGACCAGGACCAGCCGGGTGCCGGCCAGTGCGGCGCCCTGGTGGGCGGTGACGAGGGCGTCGAGTCCGGCGGAGTCGCAGAAGCCGACCCCGGCCATGTCGAGGACCAGTTGGGACGGACGGTTCCGTGCGGCGCGTGCGAGGGCGTTCTCCAGCCTCGCCCGCTGGCGGTTGTCGACCTCACCTTCCAGGCGGCACACGACGTCCGTCGCGGTCGCCAGCACGGTGATGCGCAGGGCGGGCCCGAGGGCGCTGCCCGCGCTCGTCGGGATGGCGCGTCTGGACACGAGCGGGCTCCCTCCTCCGGGTTCCCTCCTCGTGAGGAAAGCTGTCCGCCGGGCGGCTGCCCGGTTGCGGGTGCGGCAATCACCCGGTGGCGGGTGCGCCCGATTCCTCCCGACATGGGCGTTTCGAACGGTCGACTCCGGGCAGTGGCGCGGGACCTAGGAAACAAGGAGGGCCCGATGTCGACAGGAGAACTGGTCGCGATCATCGTGCCGATCGCCGTCGTGGTGGTCCTCGTCGCGGCGGTGCTGTGGTTCGTCAACCGCCGCCGCCGGCTGCGGGAACGCTTCGGCCCCGAGTACGAGCGGACCGTGGACCGGTCGGACAGCAGGCTGGCGGCCGAACGCGAGCTGCGGGAGCGCGAACTGCGCCACCGTGAGCTGGACATCCGACCGTTGACGGTCGAGGCGAGGCAGCGCTACGGCCGGGACTGGACCCATGTGCAACAGGAGTTCGTGGACCGGCCCGGCGAAGCGGTGCAGGACGCCGACCGCCTGGTCACCACGCTCATGCGGGACCGCGGCTACCCGACGGAGGACTACGAACAGCGGCTGCGCGACCTGTCGGTCGCGCACGGCCGCACCCTGGAGCACTACCGGGCCGCGCACGCCGTCAACAGCCGGGCCGACCGCGGCGAGGCCACCACCGAGGAACTGCGCGGCGCGATGGTGCACTACCACGCGCTGTTCGACGAGCTCCTCGACGGCGGTCCGGGCGGGACGGGCGGCCCGGGCGAACCGGGCGAACCGGGGAGGGGCGGGACGGAACGAGGCGGAACGGAGCGACCGAGATGACACCGATGAACCACGACGACGAGCGACGGACGTCGACCGAGGACATCCTCGCGGGTGTGCGGGCCGACGAGGAACCGGGGACGCGGGAACGGCCCGTCTACCCCGGCGAGGCCACCACCGCGGCGCAGGAGCCGCGGACGGACGATCCGGAGCGTCCGGAGTACGCGGAGGACCGGGAGGAACCGGACGGCGGAGCGGAAGCGGCCGGAGGAACGACCGGCCGGGCCGTCGAGGGCGAGCCGCGGGCCGACGGCGACCGGGAGGGACACGACCCCCTCCTGCCGCCGGACGAGGCGGACGAACTGCGCACCCGGTGGCAGGAGATCCAGACCCGCTTCGTCGACGACCCTCGCGAGGCCGTGCGCGACGCGGACGAGCTGGTCGCCGATCTGATGCGGCGCCTGGCCGAGTACTTCGCGGGCCGCAAACAGGGCCTGGAGAGCCGCTGGAACCGTGACGGGGAGACGGACACGGAGGAGCTCCGCATGGCGCTGAAGCAGTACCGCGCCTTCTTCGACCGGCTGCTCAGCAGCTGAGCGGACGGTCGAACGGGACCGGAGTACGGGACCGGAGCGGCCCTCGGGCCGCTCCGGTCCCGTACTCCGGAGCCGGTCAGGGCCGGCCCCGCTCGGAGGCGGTGCGGATGGTCACCATCGGTACCACCGGCCGCGGCTGCCGCCGCTTCCCGCGGTGAAGACGAATCCGAGGACCCAGATGACGAGGACGGCCAGGGCGATCCACCACAGGATGTGGATGGCGAAGCCGGCGCCGCCCAGGATCAGGGCCAGGAGCAGGACGAGGACGAGGATCAGCACGGGAATCGGCCCTTTCTTCTTCTTCGAGGTACGGACGTTCGGACACGGCGTGTGCCCGACCAGGGCCGATCCATTCAGCTGCGCACGAATCCGTTTTCGCGTATTTCGTGACATCCCTCCGCCGCCGCCCGTGCCGACGCCCGTACCGTCGGTGACCAGCACGGAGGTCAGTCGGCCAGCGCCGCGCGCAGTTCCGCGCGGTGGGCCGTCAGCCAGTCGCCGAAGTCCTGGAGCTGCGGGTCGAGCAGCCGGACGGAGGCCGGGTCGCGCGGGGCGAGGAAGCGGCGCTCGCAGTCGGCGTAGTACTGGAACATGTTCCCCGCCTCCTGCGCCCCCGGGAAGTCCTGCGCCCGGAACGCGTCCGGGGTCAGCGGCCGGTACGTCACCGGCTCGCCGAGGGCGGTCGTCATGGCCGCCGCCATCTCGGTGAGCGTCAGGGCCTCGCCGGCGATGCTCACGGTGGCGCCGATCAGGTCGGTGCCCCGCCGCAGGATCGCCAGGGCGGTGCGCCCGACGTCCTGGACGGCGATGCCCGCGAGCCGGCTGGTGCCCATCGGGAGGACCAGTCGCAGGGCACCGTCCTCGCCGCGCTGGGGGTGGAACGGGCCGAGCAGGTTCTCCCAGTAGAACGTCAGCCGCAGGAAGGTGGTCGGCACCCCGGCGTCGGTGAAGTAGCGGTCCGCCTCGGCCTTGCCGTCGAAGTGCGGCACCTTGAAGCGGCCCTGGAGCGTGGGCATCCGGTCGTCGTCGAGCGGGATGCAGTCCCGGGTGTCCTCCAGCGTCGACCACACCGCGTGCTGGAGGCCGGCGTGCTCGGCGGCGAGGGCGAGGGCCTTCGCCTGGGCCTGCTCCCGGTCGGCGGACATGTGCTCCCAGAAGTTGGTCACCAGGTACGCCCCGTACGCGCCGTCGAAGGCCCGCTCCAGGCTCGGCGGATCGTCGAGGTCGGCCCGGACCACCTCGGCGCCCTCGCGTTGGAGGGCCCGGGCGGCGGCCGACTCGGGGTGCCGGGTGACGGCCCGGACGGCGAAGGCGCCGTCCGGTTCGGCGAGGGCGGCGGCCGCGACGGAGCCGCCCTGACGGCCGGTCGCGCCGAGGACGGTGATGGTTCTGCGTGCTGACATGGCTCAGCCCCCTCACGGTGCGGCGGTGTCCGCCGCCGGGGGCTCCGGCTGGTCCGGCCGGTCCTCGTCGTCCCGGCCGGCGGCCGGCGCGTCGGCGATCGACGGCCGGGGGTGCGGCGAACCGCCGCCGTCCAGCGGCGAGCGGTCGGGTTCCTCGTGCGGGGGGTGGCGGCGGTCGGTCGTCCGCCCGCGCATCGCCACGGCCCACGACCTTCGTCTGACGGTCATCACGGCCTCCGCTGGGTCCGGGGCGGGCGCCCGGTGCCCCGCCGGTACGGCGCGGCTACCCGCCTCGGTGCCGGCCAATCCGGCCCGGCCGCAGGCCCACCGTGGTCCCGGGGCCGGAGCCGGGTACCACGGTGGCGTTGGCCGCCCCGGCGGTCGTTCCGGAACCGGGACGTACGGAGCGGCTGCCCCGGATCCGCGTCGGCAATCGTCGGCAATCCCCGGCCCGGCCCCCGGGGCTTCGGCCCGCTCGGGGCCGATGGCCCCCGGGGGTATCCTGCCGGGATGCCTTCGTCACACGGTAGGACCAGCACACCGCCGGGACCGGTCGAGGACCCGGCCGTCGTGCTGTCGGGCTACGGGCCGGTCGGCCGCGCCTACGCCGAGCGGCTGCTCGCCCGGGGCGAGGAGATCGCCCGGGAGCACGGCGTCCGGCCGAGGCTCGCGGCCGTACGGGTCGGAACCGCGCAGGTCCTGCCGCCGGACGGCGAGCCCGTCCCGGCGCGGGAGGCGTGGAGCCCGCTCGCGCCGCTGGAGCAGACCCTCGAACGGACCGGCGCCCGGGTGCTCGTCCAGGCCCTGCCCTCCTCGCCGCAGGCCCGGCAGCAGGCCGCCGAGGAGGCCGCGCTGGCGCTGCGCCGCGGGGTCCACGTGGTCACCGCGACCAAGAGCCACCTGCTCAGCCACTGGCGGGAGCTCGGCGAGGCCGCGCGGGCCGGCGGCAGCCTGATCCGGATCTCCGGGGCCACCGGCGCCGCCCTCCCGGCGGCGGACCTGGCCCGCACGGGGGTGCGCGGCCTCGGCTGCCGGACGATCCGGGCCTGCCCCAACGGGACGGCCACCTTCGTCCTCGACCGCCTGGCGGCCGGCGACGGCCTGGCCGAGGCGGTCCGCGAGGCGCAGCGCCGCGGCATCGCCGAGGCCGACCCCTCGGCCGACCTCTCCGGGGCCGACGCGGCCACCAAGGTCCGGCTGCTCGCCGCCCTCGTGTGGGGCTGGGACCCGTCGACCGTGCGCGTCGACACCGAGCCGGTGGACGAGCGGGCCGGCCGGGAGGCGGCGGCCGCCGCCGCGGACGGGCTGCGGCTGCGGGCGGTGGCGAGCGCCGCCGCGGACCGCCCGGCCGTGGTCGAGGTCCGGCTGGAGCGGACGGCCCCCGGCGACCCGCTGCACGGGCTCACCGGGCCGGAGAAGGCGGTCGTCTACGGCTGCCCCGACGCCGGGGACATCACGGTCAGCGGCGGCCGGTCCAGCCCGCTCGGCGCGGCGCTGGCGATGCTGCGGGACACCCTCGACGTCACGGCGCCGCGCCCGTTCGGCTTCGGCTGAGGCGCCCGCCGGTCACCGCTCCCGCGCCGTCAGCCAGTCAGCCAGTCAGCCAGTCGGCGAGCACGGCGGCCTGGCTGTGGTCCACGTCCTTGGTGGCGGTCAGCAGGGTGAGCGTGTCGTGGGCGGCGAGGTCGCGCAGGTGCCCGGCGGCCTCGCGGTGCCCGGCGTCCCGCAGCTCGGCGAGGTAGCGGCGGCGGAACTCGGCGAAGCGCGCCGGGTCGTGGCCGTACCAGCGGCGCAGCTCGGTCGACGGGGCGACGTCGCGCAGCCACTCGTCGAGGTGGGCGTCCGCCTTCGTCATCCCGCGCGGCCAGACGCGGTCGACCAGCACCCGCTGCCCGTCCCGCGGCGAGGACTCCTCGTAGATCCGGCGGTAGGCGATCCGTGCGGCCACGGCGGGCTCCTCTCGATCGTGCTCGGCGGCCCGCCGGGCGGTCACTGCGCGCGGACGATGACGACCGGGCAGGCGGCGTGCTGCGCGACGCGCGTGCTCACCGAGCCGAGCAGCGCCCGGGTGAAGCCGCCGTGGCCGTGGCTGCCGACCACCAGGACCTCGGCGCCCTGCGCCGCCTCCAGGAGGACGTCGGTGGGGTCGCCCAGCACCATCGCCCGGCGGACCGGGACGGGCTGGTCCGGGCCGATCACGGTGTCCAGCTGGTCGGCGAACCGCCGGTCGGCCAGCTCCCGGTCGAAGGTGGGGTCGACCACGGGGGCCGACCAGCCGAAGTGGCTCGGCGGCTCCCAGGCGCCGACCGCGTCCACCACCCCGCCGAGCAGCGCGGCGTGCCGGATCGCCCAGCGCAGCGCGGCGTGCGAGGACGGCGAGCCGTCCACGCCGACCACCACGCGGGGAGCGTTCTCGTTCGCGTCCATGTCCACCGTCCTGTCGCTCGTCGCCCCTTCCTCACGGTGCGGGCCGACCGACGCCGCCGCCAGTACGGCCCGGCACCCGGGTGACCCGGCGGCGGCGACGCACGTCGACGCTACGGAGCTGATCCGGCGGTGCCGCCGAGCCGCAGCTGGACGGCGAGGAGTGGCCCTTGGTGGTCGCGGTGCTCCTCGGAGAGGGGGCCGAGGGCGGCCAGGGCGTGGAGCATCGTGGTGACGTCGTCGGGGGTGCCGAGGAGGTCCGCGGTGATGCCGCCGACCGCGGTGAACCCGTGGCTCGTGGGGGCGGTGGTGGAGACGTCGAAGGTCTGGGAGACGGCCGGGGCCGGGCCCGGGGCCCGGACGGCTTCGGCGGCGCCGTCCGGGCGCGGTGCGGCGATCGTCCAGGTGCCCTCGGAGGTGAGCGTGGGCGGGTCGTCCCACGGGTTGCCGAGCCTGGTGCGGCCGCGGCCGGTGTGGGTCGGGAAGACGGCTTCGAGCCGGTCGAGGACGGCGTCGGCCGCGGTCGGCCCGCCGTCCGTGAGACGGACGAGCACGTGGCCGGGGGCGAGGGGCACGCTCATCGGCTGTCCTCCTGTTCGCCGTAGCCGCCCCCGCCGGGGGTGCGGAGTTCCAGGGCGTCGCCCGCGTTCAGGTCGGCGCTGCCGCAGCCGGGGAGGTCCTCGACGGTGCCGTCGGCGCGCAGCACGCGGTTGGCGCCGAGGGCGCCCGGGGAACCGCCGGCCAGGCCGTACGGGGGGACGCGGCGGTGGCCGGAGAGCAGGCTGACCGTCACCGGTTCGCGGAAGCGCAGCCGGCGCAGGGCGCCGTCGCCGCCGTGGTGGCGGCCGGCGCCGCCGCTGCCGGGGCGGACGGCGAACTCCTCGACCAGGACGGGCAGGCGGTGCTCCAGGACCTCGGGGTCGGTGAGGCGGGAGTTGGTCATGTGGGTCTGCACGGCGTCGGCGCCGTCGAAGTCCGGGCCGGCGCCGGAGCCGGAGGCGACGGTCTCGTAGTACTGGTGGTCCGCGTTGCCGAAGCTGAGGTTGTTCATCGTGCCCGAGCCCTCGGCCTGCACGCCGAGCGCGGCGTAGAGCGCGCCGACGACGGCCTGGGAGGTCTCGACGTTCCCGGCGGCGACGGCGGCCGGGTACTCGGGGGAGAGCATCGAGCCGGGCGGGACGACGATCTCCAGCGGGCGCAGGCAGCCGTCGTTGAGCGGGATGTCCTCGGCGACGAGGGTGCGGAAGACGTACAGCACGGCGGCGGTGACGACGGCGGAGGGGGCGTTGAGGTTGCCGTCGAGCTGGGGGGAGGTGCCGGTGAAGTCGATGACGGCGCGGCGCCGTTCGCGGTCGACCCGGACTGCGACGGCGATCACCGCGCCGGAGTCCGTCTCGTAGCGGTAGGAGCCGTCCGACAGGCCGTCGACGGTCCGGCGCACCGCCTGCTCGGCGTTGTCCTGGACGTGCCGCATGTAGGCCTGGACGACGTCGAGGCCGAAGTGCCCGATCATCGCGCCGACTTCGTCGACCCCCTTGCGGTTGGCGGCGATCTGGGCGCGCAGGTCGGCGAGGTTGGTGTCCGGGTCGCGGGAGGGGTACCGCGCCCCGGTGAGCAGGCGGACGGTCTCCGCCTCGCGCAGCCGCCCGTCGACCACCAGCGGCCAGGTGTCGAAGAGCACGCCCTCCTCCTCGATCCGGCGGCTCCCGGCGGGCATCGAGCCGGGGGTGATGCCGCCGATCTCGGCGTGGTGGCCGCGGGAGGCGACGAAGAACAGCACCTCCTCGCCGGAGTCGTCGAACACGGGCGTCACCACGGTGACGTCGGGCAGGTGGGTGCCGCCGTGGTACGGGTCGTTGACGGCGTAGGTGTCGCCGGGGCGCAGCTCCGGGCCGCGGCGGCGGATCACCTCCTTGACGGTGGTGCCCATCGAGCCGAGGTGGACGGGTATGTGCGGGGCGTTGGCGACCAGGTTGCCGTCCGGGTCGAAGAGGGCGCAGGAGAAGTCCAGCCGCTCCTTGATGTTGACCGACTGGGCGGTGGACTCCAGCCGGGCGCCCATCTGTTGGGCGATCGCCATGAAGAGGTTGTTGAAGACCTCCAGCAGCACCGGGTCGGCGGCGGTGCCGACGTCCTCCCCGGCCGTGGCCCGGACCCGTTCGAGCAGCAGGTGCCCGGCGGGGGTGAGGGCCGCCTCCCAGCCGTCGTCGACGACGGTGGTGGCGTTGGCCTCGGCGATCACGGCCGGGCCGGTGACGGTGTCGCCCGCGCGCATCGACTCCCGCTGGAGGAGCGGGACTTGTCGCCGCTCGCCGCCGGTGTGCAGGGGCACGGTGGCGGGCTCGGCGGGGGCCTCCGGTGCGGTGGTGCCGGCGGCGAGGGCGTCGAGGCCGGGCTGCTCGGTGACACCGGTGCCCTCGACGGCCAGGGCCTCGATCACCAGCGGCCGGTCCATCAGGAAGGAGTAGGTGGCCCGGTGCCGCTCCTCGAACTCGGCCCGCATGGCGGCCGGTTCGGACAGCGGCACGCTGATGGTGGCGTCGGTGCCCCGGTATCGCAGCCGGGCCCGGCGGGCCAGCCGGATGCGGTCCTGCGGCACGCCCTGGTCGCGCAGCTCGCCGGTGGCGGCGGCCGCCAGCTCGTCCGCCCGGTCCCGGACGGCGGCCATCTCCCCGTCCGCCAAAGGCCGTTCGACGGCGTGCTCGCGCAGCACCGTGGTGTCGGCCAGGCCGATGCCGAGCGCGGACAGCACACCGGCCATCGGCGGGACCAGGACGGTGCGGATGCCCAGCTCCTCGGCCACCGGGCAGGCGACCTGGCCGCCCGCGCCGCCGAAGGTGGTCAGGGCGTAGCGGGTGACATCGTGGCCCTGCTGGACGGAGATGCGCTTGATCGCGTTGGCGATGTTGCCCACCGCGATCCGCAGGAAGCCCTCGGCGGCCTCCTCCGCCGACATGTCGCCGATCTCGCCCGCCAGTGCGGTGAACTGACGTGTCGTCAGTTCGGTGTCGAGCGGCTGGTCGCCGTCCGGGCCGAAGACCCGGGGGAAGTGTTCGGCCTGGATCCGGCCGAGCAGCAGGTTGGCGTCGGTGACGGTGAGCGGCCCGCCGCGCCGGTAGCAGGCGGGCCCCGGATCCGCTCCGGCCGAGTCCGGGCCGACCCGCAGCCGCTCCCCGTCGAAGCGCAGCACCGAGCCGCCGCCCGCCGCGACCGTCCGGATCGCCAGCATCGGCGCCCGCAGCCGCACCCCCGCGACCTGGGTGGTCACCACCCGCTCGTACTCGCCCGCGAAGTGCGAGACGTCCGTCGAGGTGCCACCCATGTCGAACCCGATCACCCGCTCGTAGCCGGCGAGTTCGGACATCCGCACCATGCCGACGATGCCGCCGGCCGGGCCGGACAGGATCGCGTCCTTGCCCCGGAAGTGCCCGGCCTCGGCGAGGCCTCCGTTCGACTGCATGAACATCAGCCGCACGCCGCTCAGTTCGTCCGCCACCTGCCGCACGTAGCGGCGCAGGCCCGGGCTGAGGTAGGCGTCCACCACGGCGGTGTCGCCGCGCGGCACCAGCTTCATCAGCGGGCTCGCCTCGCTCGACAGCGACACCTGATCGAAGCCGAGCCGCTCGGCGAGCCGGCCGATCTGCCGCTCGTGCGCCGGGTGCAGGTAGCTGTGCAGGCAGACCACGGCGAGCGAGCGGATGCCGTCGTCCAGGCAGGCCCGCAGCCGCTCGGCGAGCCCGTCCAGGTCGGGCGGGCGCAGCACCTCGCCGTCGGCGGTGATCCGCTCGTCGACCTCGACCACCCGGGCGTAGAGCGGCTCGGGCAGGGTGATCGCCCGGGCGAAGATCCGCGGCCGGTTCTGGTAGCCGATCCGCAGCGCGTCGGCGAACCCGCGGGTGATGACCAGCGCGGTCGGCTCGCCGGTGCGCTCCAGCAGGGCGTTGGTGGCCACCGTGGTGCCCATCCGGACGGCGTCGACGTCCGCCTCGATGCTCGCGCCCGGCGGCAGCAGGGCGCGGATGCCGGCCACCGCCGGGTCGCGGTAGCGGTCCGGATCGTGCGAGAGCAGCTTGTGGGTCAGCAGCCGGCCGTCCGGGGCGAGCGCGACCACGTCCGTGAAGGTGCCGCCCCGGTCCACCCAGAACTGCCAGCCCCTGGACGAGGCCATGACGGGCTCCCTCCACCGGGCCGACCCCGTCCCCAAGTATCCGGCCGGGTGGAGCGGGCGGGCAATCGGACCGGGGCGGCCGGGCCGGGGCGGCCGGGCGCTTCCCAGCGGCCTGTCGGTGGGGCCTGGCAGAGTCCCCGGTCATGGAGAGCGACGAGTTCTGGACCCTCATCGAGACGGCGCGCGCGGCGGCGGACCGGCCCTTCGACGAGGCCTTGACCGACGTGCTGGCCGGGCTGCCGTTGGACCGCATCCTCGACTACGACGAGCGCTTCGACGCCGTCCACGCGTCCGTGTACCGGTGGGACGTGTGGGCGGCCGCCGAACTGATCATCGGCGGGTGCTCCGACGACGGCTTCATCGACTTCCGCGCGGGCCTCATCGGCCTCGGGCGGGAGTGGTTCGAGCGGGTGGCGGCCGCGCCGGACTCGCTCGCCGAGCACCCGCTGGTCAGGGGTTCTGTGGAGGACCTGGAGGAGGCGCTGCTCCAGGAGGACGCCACCTACGCGGCGCTGCGGGCCTACGACCGGGTGACCGGGGTCGAGGGCAGCTGCTACGAGGCGCAGGAGGCCCGGGCGGCGGCGCGGCCGCAGCGCGCCGACGTCGAGCCGGACATGGGCGAGTCCTGGGACTTCGCGGACGACGGCGAGATGCGGCGGCGGCTGCCCCGGCTCGCGGCGCTCTGCCTCGACCGGGACGGCGAGGACTGACAGCGGGCGGACCTCAGCGCGCGGCGCGGGCGAGGAGCCCGGTGTGGCGGACGACGGCCGCCGCGCGGTCGGCGCACTGCTGGTAGCAGCAGGACAGCAGCACCAGGTCGGCGGTGTCGACCGGGTCCGTTCCGCGGTCCGTCTCCGGGGCCAGCAGCAGCTCGTACAGCCCGCGCTGCCGCCGACCGACCTCGGGCAGCTGCGCGAGGACGTCCGCGGTGTCCTCGGGCGCGCCGGACTCCAGAGCGTCGGCCGCCCGCGCGACCAGCTCCACGGCGGCGCCCGCGAGCCCGCGCAGGGGCGGGCGCAGCCGCTCGTCGAACGGCTCGCGCTCCTGGCGCGCCCAGGCGGCCTCCAGCAGGCGCTGCACCAGCTGCCCGAGCGCCTCCACCTCGCAGCCGACGTGCACGCCGAGGACGAGCCCGGTCGGGCCGCCGGGGACGGCGGCGGCGGCGTCCTCCTCGATCCGCTCCCGCAGCTCCGCCAGCGCCTTCTCGGCGGTGGGGATGCCGCCGGGGTCCTCGGGATCGGTGAGGACGGCGCTCGCCCCGCGCAGCGCGGTGTGCGCCAGCCGTACCAGGGCCGCCAACTCGCCGATCAGGGCGCGGTGCTCGCCGCGCGGGCCGCCGGACATGCCGCTCACTCCCGTCCTCAAGGCCCCCCGAAAGGCCCCCCGACCAGTGTCCCGCCACGGGTGTCCATCGTCGCGGCCACGGCTCGCGGCCACGACGGGCTCGCGCACGGGACCCGGGTGCGTCAGCGTGCGGCGCCGGCTTCCAGGGGCCGGTGGAAGCGCCCGGTGGCCCGGTGCCAGGCGAAGGAGCCGGCCACCGCCGTCTTGAGGGCGTCGACGTAGGTCGTGGCGCGGGCGGCCAGGGGCCCGGGGAGGCCGGCGTCGGCCAGGGCGCGGACGAGGGCGGGGGTGACGGCGTGCTCCAGGGTGCGGACCCGGGCGGTCAGCAGGCGGTCCGCCCCTCGGCGAGTCGACCGCCCGCGCCCGTTCGTTCGCGGGGCCCCCAACCGCCCGATCCTACGCGGCCGTTGCCCCCTCGCGCCCGGGATCCCGGAGCGCCGCCCCGCCGGTCACGGCCCGCCGCAGACCCGGCGTTCCGGCCGCTATCAGGGCGACGGCGCCGAGGCAGAGCAGCCCGCCCGCGACCACGGCCACCGTGCCGGAGGTGGCGCGCGCGACGAGCCCGCCCCGCAGGTTGCCGAGGTCCGGCCCGGCCTGCCCGACGATCTGCTCGACCGCCCCGACCCGGCCGAGCATGCCGCTCGGCGTGTGGGTCTGCACGAGGGTGCCGCGCGACACCACCGCCACGGTGTCGGCGGCGCCGGCCACGGCCAGGAACGCCAGGCCGGTCCACGCGTTCGACGCCAGGCCGAACAGCGCGAGGGCCGCGCCCCAGGCCGCCGAGCCGCCCAGCATCACGAGGCCCGGCCGGGGCAGCCGGGTGAAGCTCCCGGAGAGCAGCGACGCGGCGATGCCGCCGACCGCCAGCGCCGTCAGGAACAGCCCGAGCGTGCGCGGATCGTCGCCGAAGCGCTCCGCGTTGACCAGCGGGAACAGGCTGATCGGCATGGACAGCACGGTGGTCGCCAGGTCGGTGAGCAGCGCCCCGCGGACGACGGGCGTGCGGGCCAGGAACGCCAGCCCGTCCGCGACGCCGCGCAGCCCCGGCCGGGCCGGCTCGTCCCCGGGCCCCAGCCGGGGCAGCGCGAGCGCGCCGTGGCAGGCGGCGAGGAAGGTCAGCGCGTCGACCAGGTAGCAGGCGCCGACGCCCCGCCAGCCGACGAGCAGCCCGCCCAGCGCCGGGCCCAGCAGCAGCGCGCCCTGGAAGGCGGCCATCCGCAGCGCCAGCCCGGCGGCCACCTGCTCCTTCGGCAGCAGCTGCGGGATGAACGTCCGGGACGCCGAGCCGCTCCCGGCCGCGAAGCAGGCCTGCGCCGCGACCAGCGCCAGCACCCCGCCGGCCGGCAGCCGGCCGAGGACCCCCTGCAGGGCGAGCAGCAGCGAGCACCCGGCCTGGCCGGCGGTGGTGACCAGGTAGAACGCGCGGCGGTCCACTCGGTCCGCCAGGGAGCCGGCGAACAGTCCGAGCCCGACCAGCGGCACCGCCTGGGCCAGGCCGACCGCGCCCGTCCAGGCGGTGCTGCGGGTCGCCTCCCACACCTGGAACATCACCGCGACCAGCGTCATCTGGCTGCCGAACCAGGACAGCGCCTGCCCCGCCCACAGCCGGCGGAAGACGGGGGACGCGCGCAGCGGCGTCACGTCCAGCAGCGCGCCCCTCAGGCGTTCCACGACGGGTCCTCGCTCAGCTTCTCGGCGATCCGGTCGTGGAAGCTCCGGCGCTCCAGGGCCCGTTCGAGGTCGGTGACGACCCGGCTCAGCGGGTACGGGACCTCGGCCTCCAGCTCGGCGAGCGCCGCCTCGGTCGCCCGCCACTCCGCCGCCAGCCGGCCGACGACGCCGTGCGCCCGGTCGGTGAGCGTCACCTTCTTGCTGCGCGCGTCCTCGCCGGGGACGGTCTCCACCCACCCGGCCGCCCGCATCGCGGCGACCTTCTGGCTGAGCGCGGAGTGCGTCCGGCCGACCGACTCCGCGAGCTCGGTGATGGTCATCGGCCCGAGGGCGTGCAGCCGGAGCAGTTCCATCACGTAGCTCGGCTTGAGCCCGTCGACCCGGGCCTCGGCGTAGAGCCGGCCGATCTCGGCGTCCATCGACGCCTGGAGGAGGCGCAGCGGGCGCCACAGGCTCTGCCGGGTGGGGTCGGGATCGGGGTCGGGGGAGGGGGCGGGGTCCGGGGTGGAGGTGCGGTCGTCGTCGGCCATGGCGCCATCGTAACGGCACTTATATAAGTACTGTTGTAATTCAATGAGAGGGGAGGCGGAGATCGCGAGGCCCGGACGGCATCGGTTCCGCGGCTCCGGGCATGCATGAGGGGTCGTCGGGCATCGGGCCCGGACGACCCGGAAGCGGCCCCGGACCGGGCCGGTGCGGTACGAACGGAGCAAAACGGCCATGGGCGAACCGGACGGCAGGACGGCACTGGTGACCGGCGGCTCGCGCGGGATCGGACGGGCGGTCGCACAGCGGCTCGCCGCCGACGGCGCACTGGTCGCGGTGCACTACGGCGGCAACGAGGAGGCGGCCGAGGAAACGGTGAAGTCGATCGCCGAGGCCGGCGGCCGGGCGTTCGCGGTGCGGGCCCGGTTCGGCGAGCGCGGCGCGCTGGACGAGCTGTTCGACGGCCTCGCCGCCGGACTGGCCGAACACGGCGAGGACGGCCTGGACGTGCTGGTCAACAACGCCGGCATCCACCTCGTCGGCTCGATCGGAAACCTCACCGAGGAGGAGTTCGACCGGGCGGTCACGATCAACGTGCGCACCCCGGTCTTCGTCATCCAGCGGGCGCTGCCGCTGCTCCGCGACGGCGGGCGGATCGTGAACGTGGCCTCCGCGGCCACCCGGATCGGCTCACCCCTCCAGATCGGCTACACCCTGAGCAAGGCGGCGCTGACGGCCCTCGCCGCGCCGCTCGCCAACGAGCTCGGCCGCCGCGGGATCACCGTGAACACCGTCAACCCCGGAGTCGTCCTCACCGACATGACGGCCGGGTGGACGAGCGCCCCCGAGGCGATGGCCGGGCTGGAGTCGATCACCGCCCTGGGCCGGATCGGACGGCCGGAGGACGTCGCGGACGTCGTGGGCTTCCTGGCCTCCCCGCAGGGCGGCTGGGTGACCGGCCAGACCGTCGACGCCTCCGGCGGCACGTACCTCGGGCCGATCCCGCCGGCCTGACCGGGGGCGGGCCGCGCACGATCCGGGCCGGGCGAAGAAGCACGCGGGGAGGTGTGACAGTCCGCACGGCGTCGGCGCTGAACCATACGACCAGCGCGTCCGTCCGGCCCGTTCCGGCCGCGCTCGGGCAGGCCCGTGAACCGACTACCTCCCTGGACTCGATGCCGTGACCACCCACCTGGACCATGCGTGGCCGATCGCCGAGCGAGCGCCCGCCGAGACGTTCGCCCACGGTGACGAGACGGCGGGGGCACCGACGGTCGAGCTGCCGGCCGTCGCGGAACCGGCCGTCGCGGAACCGGTCGTCGCGGAACCGGCCGAGCCGGCGCCCCCGCCGGTGTTCGTGGACGAGTCCGGGCGGCGGCAGCGCCGGATGCGGCGGCTCGGGGCGGTGGCGGCCGTGCCGGCGGGCGGGTACCTGGTGCTGCTGGCGAGCACGCTGCTCGGCGGCCCGACCGTGAACGCGCCCTTCCTGCCGCTGCCCCAGCCCGCCGCGCCGAGCGCGCCCGCTCCGGCGGCGGCGCCGTCCGACGCGCCGTCCGCCGCCCCGGAGGCCGCGGCGCCGCCGAGCGCGCCGCGGCCGGCGGCGCCCGTCCGCGCGGGCGGCACCGGTCAGGCGAGCACCGGTCAGGCGAGCGCCCAGCACCCGGCGACGGCCGGAACGGCGGCCCCGGCCGGGCACACCCCCGGCACGGCCGGCGCCCCCGCCGCCACCGGCGCACCGGCGCCGGCCGCCACGGCCGTGGCACCGCCGAACGGCGCCCCCGCCGGCACGCCCGGGCCCGCGCCGACGCACGGGCGACCGACCGCCCCGCCGGGCAAGCCCGTCAAGCCCTGAGCCCGACCGCCCTCCCCAGCACCGCCCGCACCCCCCGGAAAGCAGCACCATGAGCGCCGCCCGCCGCCGACGAGCCCCCGCCCGAAGCGCCCCCGCCCCCGCCCGCCGAGGCCGGCGCGGGGTGGTCCGGCAGGGCCCGGTCCGCACCCACTGGCTCCTGCTGACCGCCCTGCTGCTCACCCTCTCCGGCGCCCTCCTCCTCCAGGGCTACACCCAGCACAGCTTCGACGACCGCCCCGACCAGGCCGCCACCCCCTCGGCCGCGGACGGCGTGCCGGCGGCGGTCCGCGACGGCGGCCCGGTGATCGACGCCGCCGGCCCGCAGCCGCGCAGCGCCGGCCCGAAGCCCGGCACGATCGCGCTCACCTTCGACGACGGCCCCGACCCGCAGTGGACCCCGCAGGTCCTCGACGTGCTGCGCCACGAGGGCGTGCACGCGACCTTCTTCGTCGTCGGCACCCAGGCCGCCGAACACCCCGACCTGGTCCGGCGGATCGTCGCCGAGGGCCACCAGATCGGCGTGCACACCTTCACCCACACCGACCTCGGCCCGGCGCCCGGCTGGCGCCGCTCCCTCGAACTGCGCGAGACCCAGCTGGCACTGGCCGGATCGGCCGGGGTGACCAGCTCCCTGCTGCGCCCACCGTACTCGTCCAGCGCGAACGCCCTGGACGACCGCGAGTGGGACGCCGTGCGCCAGGCCGGGCACGACGGCTACCTGACGGTGCTCACCACCCAGGACGGCGAGGACTGGCAGCGCCCGGGCGTCGCGCAGATCGTGAAGAACCTCGACGCCGCCCCGCACGGCCCCGGCCAGGTCATGCTGATGCACGACGCCGGCGGCGACCGCTCGCAGACCGTCGCCGCCCTGCGCGTGCTGCTGCCCCAACTCAAGGCGCGCGGCCTGCACTTCGCGACCGTCAGCGAGGCGGTCGGCCTGGCCGACCCGGTCCACCCGGCCGGGGCCGCCGACCGTTACCAGGGGCTCGCGCTGATCTGGATCCTCCGGGGCGGCGACTGGGTGCTCACCGCGCTCGGCTGGTTGCTCTGGGCGGCGGGCGCGATCAGCGTGCTGCGGGCCGTCGCGGTGCTGGTCGCCGCGAACCGGCACAAGCGGCTGCGCCGCCGCGCCTGGGGGCCGCCGGTGACGGAGCCGGTGAGCGTGATCGTGCCCGCGTACAACGAGTCCGCGGGGATCGAGGCCGCGCTGCGCTCGCTGCTGGCCTCCGACCACCCGGTGGAGATCATCGTGGTCGACGACGGGTCGACGGACGGCACCGCCGACCTGGTCGAATCGCTCGGCCTCCCGTACACCCGGGTGATCCGGCAGGAGAACGCGGGCAAACCGGCCGCGCTCAACACCGGCATCGCGGCGGCGCGGGCGGAGCTGCTGGTGATGGTCGACGGCGACACGGTGTTCGAGCCGGACGCCGTCCGCCACCTCGTCCAGCCGTTCGCCGACCCCTCGGTCGGGGCCGTCTCCGGCAACGCCAAGGTGATCAACCGCGGCGGCCTGCTGGGGCGTTGGCAGCACATCGAGTACGTGGTCGGCTTCAACCTGGACCGCCGGCTGTTCGACCTCGCCCAGTGCATGCCCACCGTGCCGGGCGCGGTCGGCGCGTTCCGCCGCTCCGCGCTGCTGGCGGTCGGCGGCGTCGGCGAGGAGACGCTCGCCGAGGACACCGACCTCACGATGGCGTTCTGCCGGGCCGGCTGGCGGGTCGTCTACGAGGAGCGCGCCAAGGCCTGGACGGAGGCCCCCGCCTCGCTCGGCGCCCTGTGGCGGCAGCGCTACCGCTGGTGCTACGGCACCCTGCAGGCGATGTGGAAGCACCGCGGCGCGCTGGTCCAGGGCGGCCAGGCCGGCAAGTTGGGCCGCCGCGGGCTGCTCTACCTGCTGATGTTCCAGGTGCTGCTGCCGCTGCTCGCGCCGGTGGTCGACGTCTTCGCCCTGTACGGCCTGGTGTTCCTCGACCCGGTGCGGATCGTCGGCCTGTGGTCGGCCTTCCTGCTGGTCCAACTCCTCATGGGCGCCTACGCGTTCCGCCTGGACAAGGAGAAGCTCGGCCCGCTCTGGAGCCTGCCGCTGCAGCAGTTCGTCCACCGGCAGCTGATGTACCTGGTGGTGATCCAGTCGGTGTTCACCGCCCTCGCCGGGTCCCGGCTGCGCTGGCAGCGGATGCAGCGCTACGGCAGCCTCAAGGTCCCGGCGGGCGGCTGATCAGTCGAGCGCCGCGGGGGAGAAGTAGTCGCGCAGGTGGGCGATCCTCCCGTCACGGGTGCGGAAGATCTGGACCAGCGAGACGACCTCGTCGTCCTCGCCGTCTGCGCCGTCGAAGACCGTGTCGATCTCGGCGATGAACACCTCAGGGTCGGCGGTGGTGTGCAGCACGGCGGCGGACCTCGCGAAGTTCGGCGCCCGGCCGCCCTTCGGCGACCGCGCGTAGTACGCGGCCATCGCGGTCCGGATCGCCTCCCGGCCGACGATCCGCCGGGGAAGCGTCGCGCCGTCCGGCTGCAGCGGCGCCTCGAACACGCCGTCTTCGGTGAAGGTCTCGGCGAGCGCATCGGGATCGCGGCTCAGCGGACCGGCATGGACGTACCGCTGGAAGATCTCCTGCGGGGTGGGGGACACGACGACCTCCCTGGGCGCGGACACGGAAAGGCCCATCCCATCACATCGGCGCCGGGCCGATGTCGTACATCCCCGGGCCGTCCAGGTAACGCACCGTGTTGAGGTCGCGCTGCAGGACGGCGTCCACCGGGTGGCCGAGCGTCAGGGTGGCCGGGTACTCGCGGTCGTAGGTCGTCGCGGTGATCGCCTCGCCGGGCCTCACCAGCACGGTCAGGGAGCGGAAGCTCGCCAGCCGTTCGAGCCGGTCCAGCGCGCGGTAGGCCCGCAGCCGTCCCGAGGCCGGCGCGACCAGCGCCGCCCAGGCGAAGGCGTGCCGCCGCCGGTAGGGCCGGCCCGCCCGGGCGTGGAAGCGCTCGGGCCGGAGGTAGGCGTCGACGGTCCACTCCAGCTGGCCCTCGCCCAGGACCTCGCTCGTGTAGTGCGGCAGCCCCGAGACGCGGGCGCCCACCTCGACCAGCCGCGGCCCGTCCGGGGTGAGCTTGATCTCCAGGTGCGCCGCGCCGTACCGGATGCCGAGGGCGTCCAGCACCCGGCGGCCGTAGTCGAAGAGCTCGCCGACCGGCGGTTCGTCGCAGCGCAGCAGCACCTGCGCGGTCACCAGGTCCCGCACCCCGTTGGCCTCGATCCGCTCGGTGCGCCAGGCGTCGGTCAGCTGGTGCACACCCGCGCAACTGACGGTGTTCACGATGTACTCGGCGCCCACCAGGTACTCCTGGGCGACGACCTCGGTGATCGGCTCGCCCAGCACCGTACGGCGGCCGCGCAGCCCGCGCAGCGCGGCGACCGAGTCCTGCGGCCGGTCGCAGAAGGAGACGCCGGCACCCCAGTAGCCGCGCAGCGGTTTGACGACCACCGTTCCGCCCACGTCCTGGTGCCAGGCGTGCAGTTCGGCTTCGTCGCCGGTCCGCAGCTGCCGCATGCCCGGGACGCCCCGGGCCTTGATCGTCTCGATCTGCACGTACTTGTCGCGCCGCGCGCTGCTCAGGGCCGTGCCGTTGGAGGCCAGCCCCAGCCGTTCGGAGAGGGCGTCGGCGAGCTCCACCCCGGTCTCCCGGCCGGCCAGGACCGCGACCGGCCCCAGCGCGGCGAGCCGGGCGGTCAGGGCGTCCAACTCGCCGTCGTGGACGAGCACATGGCTGAAGGCCCGGTCGTCCACCGGATCGACCCCGACCGGAGACGCGGGCGTGCTCCGGACCTGGATCACCTCGCCGCCCACCGCGCCGAACGCACCGGTGAACCCGAAGGACGTGCCGAACGCGTCGACGACCGCGACACGGAGAGCTGACATCGGTTGCCTGCCTACGAGTTGGCCGGAGCGGAGCCGGGGTGGACGAGATCGGCGCGGAGCGCGAGGAGCCGGTACACCGCGTTGGTGAGCACGTGCCGGACGCTGAACCCCGAGGTGCCCGGGTCCCGGCCGTCCAGGATGTCGCGTTCGCCGTCCTGCGCGCGGATGTCACGGCGGGTCAGCCCGGTCCGCTCCCGGAACGCCTCGGGGAGCGCGTGCCGGGTGACGCCCAGGTGCGTCATCCGGAAGTCCACGAACCTGTCGATCACCCTGACCAGCCGGTCGCGGCCGGCGCCGTCGAGCACCAGCCGGCCGTCCCGCAGCCGCTGGAACACGTTCGCCCCGCGGACGGAGTCGCCGCGCCACCGCGCGATGACGGGCCGGGACCACGCGGGGAAGTAGGACATCGACTGGTCCAGGAAGATGCCGTACCCCTCCGAGGGCGGCAGCAGGGCCAGTTCGAGGAGCTGGACGCTGGGCATGAACGCACCGCTCGCGCCGCGCGGGCCGCCGGGATGGCCCATGTGGTACGGGCGGAACCGGTGGAACGCCTGCTGGGACAGCCTGCGGTACCTGGCCATGTACCGGGTGAACTCCGCGAGGCACTCGGCGACGTCGTCCAGGACCGCGGCCGGCCGGGTGGCGGCCGACCGGGTGGCGGCCTCCGGCAGGACCAGCGAACGCAGGCCGTAGGCGGCCGATTTCGCCCACGGCTCGGAGAGGTGGTGGCCGAGGTAGAAGTCCCGTTCGAGGGCGGCGTCCCGGCCCGCGGAGAACACCCGGACGTCCCCGCTGCGCAGGTACTCCTCGCAGTTGACGTCGATCAGGAGCTCATAGCTCAGATGGGGATCCAGGGCGGGGAACCTGCCGCACCGGTCGGAGATCAGCTCGGTCAGGGCGCGTGGCGCGGCCTGCGGGCCCGCGGGCGCGTAGCCGCTGAGCAGGAAGAGCAGGTCGAGCTGCAGCAGGCGGGCCGTCCGCTCGTCGTCCGCGGCGAGACGCTGCGCGGCGACGTCCCGGAGCAGCTGTTCCTGGGAATCGGCGAGTTGACGGTACGTCAGGCTCCCCGCCGAGATCTCGCCGAGCGCGGTGGGGAGGCCGTGCAGGACGTAGTCGCGCAGCGGTGAGCCCGAGCGGTCGGGGGCGGGGGAGGTGTGCGGCCGGGGGTGTGCGAGGTCGTCGAAGAGCTGGCTGCTGTTCACGTCCGCTCACTGCTCCGCCGGGAAGTCGGCGGCGGCGCTCGCCCCGGCCCACGCCCGTGCCTCCTCCGCGCGCGCCGCACCGGCGGCCAGGGCGGCGGTCACGGCCTGGGCGCCGAGCAGCAGCCGGCGTGGCGGGTCGTCGTGGCCGACGACGTCGATGATCACCCGGGCGGCGCGGGCCGGGTCCCCGGGCTGGGTGCCGTTGTTCTCCTGCCGGTACCGGTTCATGGCGCCGACGGTCTCCTCGTAGTCGGGCCCCACCGGGTGCAGCTCCATGGACGAGCCCTGCCAGTCCGTCCGGAAGGCCCCGGGCTCGACGATGACCACCTTCACCCCGAACGGTGCGACCTCGCCGGCCAGGACCTCGGAGAAGCCCTCGACGGCGAACTTCGCGCTCTGGTAGGCACCCATGCCCGGGGTGCCGCCGACCCGGCCGCCCAGGGACGAGAACTGCACGAACACGCCCGACCGCTGCGCGCGCAGCACCGGCAGCGCGGCCCGGGTGACGTTGACCACGCCGAAGAAGTTCGCCTCGAACTGCGCGCGGAAGTCCTGGTCCGTCATCTCCTCGATCGGGCCGCTGTTGGCGTATCCGGCGTTGTTCACCACCACGTCCAGCCGCCCGAAGGCCGTGACCGCGCCGTCCACCGCGGCGCGGGCCGCGGCCGCGTCGGTCACGTCCAGGCCCGCGGTACGGACCCGCGGCCCGAAACTGGAGACCAGGTCCGCCAGTTGTTCCGGCCGCCGGGCCGTCGCCAGGACCTGCTCCCCGCGCTCCAGGACCGCTTCGGCCAGGCGCCGCCCGAAGCCCCGGGAAGCGCCGGTGATCAACCACGTGCGAGTCATGTCAAGCCCCTTGTGCTCCGTCGTGAGACCCATCGGTCCTCACTGTCGCGGGGGTACATCCCCCGCACATCAGTCATCTGACGCTGAGTCGGAGGCGGTGGTGGGCCGGCGGGGTGACGGGCGGCCGCCCGGGCGGGGTCATCGCTTCGTGTGCAGCCAGTGGGTGAGGGCGGCCAGGCCCGCTTCGGGGTCGGCGCGGCCGATGCCGATGCGGAAGCGGTCGGTGGGGGTGGGGGTCAGTTCGGAGCGGTAGACGGAGGCCGGCAGCAGCAGGACGCCGGCTTCCTCGACGAGGCGGGTGCAGAACTCCTCCACGCCCTCGGGGCCGAGGTAGCGGGGGTAGGCGACGCAGCCGCCGTCCGGGGCCTGCCAGGCGAAGAGGTCGGGGTGCTCGGCGAAGAAGGCGTCGAAGAGGGGGAGGTTGCGGGCGATCAGGGCCCGGTTGCGGTCCAGGATGCCGGCGCGGGCCTTGAGGGCGATGCGGGCCAGGACCTCGCTGGGGGCGGAGTTGCAGATGGTGGTGTAGTGCTTGGCCCGCTCCAGGCGGGACAGCAACTCGCGGTCGCGGCAGGTGATCCAGCCGATCCGCAGGCCGGGCAGGCCGAGCGACTTGGAGGTGACGTTCAGCGACAGGGCGCGCTCGGACAGGTCGGCGGCCTGCGGCAGGGTGCGGGCCGGGTCGCGTTCCAGGCCGCGGTAGACCTCGTCGCTGAACAGGTGGATGCCGCGCTCGTCGCACAGCCGGGCCAGCTCGGTGAAGTCGGCGGCGCCGATGACCTTGCCGGTGGGGTTGTTGGGGAAGTTCACCGAGACGACCCGGGTGTTCGGGCGGATCGCCGCCCGCACCGCGTCGAGGTCCAGGGCCCAGTCCCGGTCGGGGTCGAGGGCGACGCCGGTGACCTCGCACAGGGCGAGCGGCACGGTCTCGGCCGCCTGGTAGTTCGGGGTCACCACCACGGCGTGGTCGCCCGCGTCCAGCAGGACGTTCATCGCCAGGTAGAGGGCCTCCTCGGCGCCGGCGAAGCAGATCACGTCGGCCGCGTCCGCCCGCTCGTACGTCCCGGCGACGGTCTCGCGCAGGGCCGGGTCGCCGTAGGTCTCGGTGTAGCCGAGCGACAGGTTCGCGAACGCGGCGCGGTCCTGGTCGTCGGCCAGGGCGAGCAGGTCGCCGAGGGTCATGGTCTGCACGTCGGAGGCGGTGAGGTGGTGGCGCGCGGTGAACTCCCAGCGGGAGAAGTAGGTCTCCAGGCGGAAGTCGGGCAGGCGGGTCATGGGGTGTCGTCCTTGGTGCCGGGGGTGCGGAGTTCGGCCAGCAGGCCGTACAGGGTGGACCGGGAGACGCGCAGGGCGGCGGCGACGGCCGGGGCGGCGCGGCGCACGGCGAACACCCCGGCCTCGTCCAGGCGGGCGAGGACGGCCAGCCGGTCGGCGCGGGTCAGCCGCTCGACGGGGCGGCCGCACTCGCGCACGTACGCGCCGACGACGTGCTGGACACGCTCGTTCCAGTCCTGCTCGAACAGCGGCTCCGGCCGGGGCGTCGTCGGCGCGCCGAACGCGGACAGCACGGCCGCGGCCTGCTCCAGCGGTGTGCGGTCGAGGTTGACGCACAGCACCGCGGCGGCCTTCCCGTCCGGCCCGCGCAGGACGGCGCTGACCGAGGACAGCCGCCGGCCGTCCGCGAGCACCTTCTCGTACGGGCCGAACACGTCCCGCGCGGACGGGTCGAGCGCGTCCAGCTCGCCCAGCAGCGAAGGGTCCCCGGGGCCGCGGGAGCCCATCGGGTTCCAGATCGCCAGGATCCGGTCGGTGTCCGGGTCGTGCAGCACCACCTCGGCGTACGGGCCGAGCAGCAGCGCGACGGCCCGGCCCACGGGCTCCCACAGCCGGACCCGGGGGTCGGTGCTCTCTTCGACGGTCTCCACGGTCTGGACTATACGTCCGAACTGGACGAAGCGTCCAGGATGCGGCCCGCGCCGCGCCATCGGCGGGGAAAACCGCTTGCGTGCGCGCGGTGGGCGACCAGAATCGGCGCGTGGTGGAGATCCTGTCGTTCCCCGAAGAAGCCACCCCGTTCGACCTGCGCGTGCAGGTGCGGGAGCTCCAGGACCAGGCGTGGCCGTCCGAGGACGACCCGGTGGTCGCCGCCGACGCGCCGGTCCACGACCCCTCGCTGAACCCGGAGTCGATGCTGCTCGTGGACGGGGGGACGGTGCTGGCCGCGCTGGACATCCTGTCCAAGGAGATCGCCCACGCGGGCGGGCGCTACGCCGCCGGCGGGCTGAGCACGGTGGTGACGCGGCGGGAGGCGCGCGGCCACGGGTTCGGGCGGCGCCTGGTGGCGGCGGCCAGGGAGGCGATGGCCGCCCGGGAGCTGGATCTCGGGCTGTTCACCTGCGACCGCCCGCTCCGGGCGTTCTACGAGAGCGCGGGCTGGCAGGCGCTTCCCGGCACCGTGCTGATCGGGGGGACGCCGGACGCCCCCTTCCCCAGCGACCGGCCCGGCTTCGACAAGGTCACCATGGCCTGCTTCTTCTCGCGCAGGTGCCGGGACGCCCGGGCGGCGTTCCACGACACCCGGATCGAGCTGTACCCGGGGAGATCGACAAGCTCTGGTGAGGGGCGGTCCCCGGCCCTCGGCCCCCGGCTCCCGCCGCTCTTGGGGGCCGGGCGCCGGGGCGCCGGGGTGCTGGGGTGCCGGGTGGCTCAGTGGCGGGGCACCGCGAGCGCCGTCACCTGCTGCTGTTGCAGGTGGCCCGGGTTGGTGCCGTCGTCGTAGGTGGTCACCGAGGTGGTGTACGCGGTGCCGCCGCCGATCGTGTTGCCGAAGTAGTCGCCGATGAAGGTGTCGGAGCCCTCGACCGGCGAGTCGAGCTGCGGGTCGAAGGAGTGCGCGCTGAGCCGGATGTTGTGGCCGAGCGGGGTGAGCGTCGGGTCGTAGAACTGGGCGCTGGTGTTCACGCAGTAGTCGGCGGCGCCGTAGGGCGCGCCGGGGTGCTTGGGGTTGGCGGTGTCCAGGGCGAGCCCGGCGGCCCGCGCCTCGGCGGTGCCGGCGGCGGGGCAGGCCAGGCGCCGGTCGTAGAAGGCGACGCTGACGGTGCCGTCCGGGCCGGTGGCCAGGTTGGGCTGGAACTCGTCCACCGGCGCGGCGTTGTCGTTGACCCGGACGGGCGCGCTCCAGCTGGCGCCGCCGTCGTACGAGGCGGTCAGCAGGACGTTGACGACGCCGGTGGCGTAGTCCTCGTACGCGACGTACAGCGGGTAGTGGCCGTTCACCGGCCGGCCGCCGAGGGTGAAGGTGTCCTCGATGCCGTCGCGGAAGGTGGTGTTGGCGTACGAGCCGGGCGGCGGGGTGATGGTGCCCGGCAGGGTCGAGACGGTGGACCAGGTCCGGCCGCCGTCTGGCGAGGCGTCCAGGAAGATCTGGTCGCAGCAGAACCGGTGCGCCGGATCGGAGTTGGTGAGGGTGGTGTACACCGTGCCGTCCGGGGCGACGTGCGGCAGCAGGTAGGTGGCGCCCTGCGGCGTGCCGGCCGGCTCGGGGAGCACCTGCGGGGCGGACCAGTCGGTGTGGGTGCCGTCCGGGCGGGCGTCGGCGTACGCGAAGTACGGCACCGCGGTCTTGTCGTGGAAGTCCACCCACATCGCGTAGACGCGGTTCAGGTGCGGGCTGCCGGGGTTGGTGTCGATGGTGATCCACTGCTTGTCCGGGCCGTTGCCGATGCTGTCGTAGCTCGCGACGTAGTCCGGGTGCCCGGCGTGGGTACTGACCCACTGGGTGGCGGTGGTGGCGCCGTGCGGGCGGACCGCGACCGAGATGACCTGCGAGGGGACGGCCGGGTCGGGCTCGCGCGCGGTGCCGACGCTGAAGTCGTGCGAGCCGTCCGCGTTGTAGAAGAACTGGTAGGGCAGCAGCAGTGAGTAGTAGTTGCCCCAGGTGTCGAACGCGCCGACCGGGTCGGTGTTGTCCGTCCAGCCCTCGTAGCCGGGGATGTGGCCCTGCACCGGCCAGCTGCGCCCGCCGTCGAAGGACTCGAAGAAGCCCAGCAGGTGGTTGTAACCCTCGGCGCCGGCAACCCACTTGGAGGCGCCGATCAGGTGGTTCGGGTTGGTCGGGTCGATCCGCAGGTCCGACTCGGAGTGCCCCTTGACCAGCATCGGCGTGGCCGCCGGGTAGCCCGGGTTGCTGCCCGTCTGGCTGGCGTACGGGCCGGCCGCGCCGGTGTCCTCGCCGGTGGTGGCGCCGGAGGCCGGGCAGGGCGTCATGCCGCTGTAGCCCTCGGCGGGGCCGCTGTTGGCGCCGTACGGCACCTCGGGGCGGTAGCAGCTGACGGCGGCCGAGGTGGCCTGCACGTTGCTGACGGCGTTGGCGGCCTGGCTCGCGGCGTAGCTGTCGTCGCTCTGGACGCCCTGCGGCAGCGCGGGGCCGGCGGCGGCCGAGGAGGCGGGGGAGAGGAGGGAGAGGCCGAGCAGGGCCGGGCCGACCAGCAGGGCGATTCTTCGACGGCGCAAGGCGGATCCTCCTGGGAGGGGGAGCGACGGCCCCGGGCGAGGCTCGACGACCGTAGTGAGGGCACGGTCACGACAACAAGGGCGGGGCAAGGAAGTTGACACTCCGTTGGCGCACGTGAGGGGAGTGCTTTCCCTGCGGCTGCCCGTTGTCGGGCTGCTCGCCGCCGGGCCGGGGCGCCCCACCTGGCGCGGGGGCCGACCGGACGGCCGGGCGGTACGGACCAGGGGGGCGCTGTGGGCCGGTCGGGTGAGGCGCGGGAACGACGTGCGGGAACGCGGCCGACTGCGGTCCGTCCGCCGCAGGCCGCCGCAGGCCACCGCAGGCCACCGCGTCCGCCGAGTGGCGGGCCCCGGACCCTTCGCACACAGTGGGACGTACCCGGGCGAACGTCTCCACGCCACCCGTGTGGGGTCGTCCCCGCCGTGATCAGCGAGGAGGAGTCGTGGAAGACATCCGAGACACCACCGAGGTCGAGATCGAGGCCCTGGAGCCCGTGGAGGAGGAAGACCTCCCCGAGTTCGCCCTGATGGTCGACGTTCCCGACTGAACCAGGCGCACCTGACCGGACTGCGGCGCCGCAGGGCGCCCCCGGTGCGGGGCCGGGCGGCCGTCCGGCCCCGCACCCAGGAGGAGAGGGTCACGCCCATGCAGGTCGCCCCCGACGCGCGGACCGCCCGCGAGGACGAGCGTGCCGTGCTCGCGCTGGTGCGCGCCGGCCTGGCCCGGGCGCTGCCGAGCACGCCCCTTCCGCCGGGCGACGCGATCGCCTACCCCGGCTACCACGCCGCCGCCCACCGGGCGCAGCGCCTCGCGCGCCGTGGCGATACCGGGCAACTGGGATGCTTGGACGGCGAGTTGCGCGAAATCGGTGCCCGCGCCACGGCCAGCGCGGCCCGGGCCGCCCGGCGTTCGGAGGGTGGGCCCTGGCCAGTTGACCTTCCCCCGGCGGAGGAGCACCTGACGGCGAGCCTGGACCGGGCCCGCGTCAGCATCCCGCCACGGCCCGACCGCGCGGCCGAGCTCGCCGCACTCGCCGTCACCCCCTGGGGCACCCGCCACGGGCTCGTCTTCGACGACGCCGTCCGCCTCCTGGACCGGGTCTGGCCGGAGATGCTCGCCGAACTCGGCGCCGTGGTACGGCAGGTGGCACTGCTGGACGGCTGGGGCATCGACGGCTTCACCGACTTCACGGTCCACGGGGTGGTTTTCGTGAACGGCGCCCGGGTCCTCCCGGACGACCGCGGCCCGGCGCTGCCCGCGCCGCTTCCCCTGGTCGAGGCGCTGGTCCACGAGGGCACCCACAACCGCTGCGACGCCGCCGCGGTGACCGCACCCTTCCTCGCCGACGCGCCCGGTGCGGCCGGTGCGCCCGGTGCGGCCGGTGCGCCGTCCGAACTGCTCCGCACGCCGCTGCGCACAGACCCGCGCCCGCTGACCGGCCTCTTCCAGCAGGTCGTGGTGCTCGCCAGGAGCGTCCTGCTCTACGAACGGCTGCTGGCTGCGCCGGACGCGATGCGGGGCAGCGCCCGAGCCGCCGCCGTAGCCCGGCGCGACCTGCTCCTCGCCCAGGGCCTCGACGGCTGCGCCACCCTGGACGGCCGGCGCGGGATGCTCACCGACCACGGCCGCGCGGTCGCCGCCCAGGCCTGCCAGGCGCTGGAGCGGGCCGGACGATGACCCGCGAATCCGACAGCCCCTGGCCGGTGCAGACCTTCGAGCCGTACCCCGCCGCCCCCGGCCTGTACTTCGGCCGCACCGCCGCCCGGTCCCCGGCGTTCTCCGCGAACGACGCGGCCGGCGGCACGTCCGTCCTGATCGGCGCCGCGGCCGGGACGGACCGCGCCGGGGTGGCGGTGCGCGCCCGCGGCGAACTCGCGGAGCGCGTGGGCAACGTGCTGGCCGGCCGTCAGGCCGAGGCCGGCGGGCGGGTCGGCGGCCTCGTGGGCTCCCACGACGCGTTGCGCCGCGCCGGCGCGCCCGTCCTCGACCCGGCGGCCTGGCCCGAACTGTCGGATACCGCTGGCGAGTTGCGGGCTGCCGAGCTGCTGTGGGTGCCCGGCCAGTCCCTCACCGGCGGCGGCGAGGTCCTGGTCCCGGCGTGCGCCGTCTACCTGGCGCACCGCCCGCCGTCCGGCTGCGCGGCCCCGCTGCGCCCGGGCTCCACCGGGCTGGCCGCCCACCGCAGCCGCCCCGAGGCCGAGCGGCACGCCGCCCTGGAGGTGCTGGAGCGCCACCTGCTGTGGCAGGCCTGGTACGCGGACGGCGAGCGGACCCGGCCCGCCCGGCCCGTCCTGGCGCCGCCGCTGCTGGCCGCGCTGACGGCGCTCGGGGCGGTGGCCGCCTTCCTGGTCCTGCCCGGCCCCGCCGGGACGTCGTGCGTGCTCGCGTGCGTGCACGCGCCGGACGGGACCGGGCAGACCTTCGGGGCCCGGGCCACGGCTGGTCCGGCCGACGACGCGGCGGCGCAGGCGGCCTGCCAGGAGGCGCTGATGGTGCGCTGGAGCCTCGGCACCCCGGCCGCCCGCGACGCGTGGCGGCGTATGCGGGCCACCGGCGGCGGCGCCCCGCCGTACGGGCCGCTGGAGCACGCGCTGTACGCGTTCCACCGCCAGGACGGCCTGGCCCACCTGCGCGCCGGGAGCACGGCGGCGGCCCCCTCGCGCGGTGGGGGCCGACCGGCCGAGCCGGCCCGCGCGCTCGCCGACCTCACCGGGGAGGACGTGGTCCTGGTCGACACCACCGCGGCCACGGGATCCCGGGGCCCGGGCGGTGCCGAGGCCGTCGTGCGCCTGGTCGCCCCCGGCGCCCGCCGGCTGCCGGCCGACGAACGCCCCCAGCGCCTCCCGGCCCGCGCCCGGACCCGACTGCCCCACCCGCTCGGCTGACACGCCCCGCCCCCAGCAAAGGAGTTGCCGCCATGTCCGTCGACGCCGCCACGCAGCCCTCGGCCTCGTACGCCACACGGTTCGCCGAACGCTACGACGCCTGGTTCGGCCACTCGGCCCCCACCGAGGACACCGTCGCCCTCCTGGCCGGGCTCGCCGGCCCGGGCCCCGTCCTGGAGCTCGGCCCCGGCACCGGCCGGGTGGCACTGCCGCTGGCCGCGCGCGGCCTGGAGGTGCACGGCGTCGAGGGCTCCCGGGAGATGGCCGCCGAACTGCGCCGCCGCCCCGGCGGCGACCGGATCCGGCTGACCGTCGGCGACTTCACCGAGGTGCCGGTCGACGGCCCGTACACGCTGATCTACCTCGCGGGCGGCACGTTCTTCGAGATCCCCTCCCAGGAGGCGCAGCTGCGCTGCTTCCAGGCGGCGGCCCGTCGGCTGGCGCCGGGCGGGGTGATCGTGTTCGACGCCCTGCTGCCGGAGACGGTGTGCGCGCCGCAGTCGGCCGGCGGCCGGGTGCTGCCGACCGCGGACGGCTCGCTGGTCGTGCGGCACCGGCAGATCGACCGGGCGGCGCAGCGCTACGAGTCGCACTACCTGGTCACCAGCGACGGCCGGTTGAGCCACGTCCACGTCCGGTTCCGCTACGCGGGCTGGGGCGAGCTGGACCTGATGGCGCGCCTGGCCGGTCTGCGGCTGCGGCGCCGGTACGGCGGCTGGGCGGGCGAGCCGTTCCGGGACGGGTGCGCGTACCACGTCTCGGTGTACGAGCGCGCGGACCGGGCCTGAGCGGGGGCGGGCCGTGATCCTCCACACCGTGGTGACAGGCGGTGCCCTGGTCCTGCTCGGCCTGTTCGTCCGCTGGGGCGTGCGGACGTCACCGCACCGCCCGTTCTCGTGGGGCATGTACTCGGGGTCGTCCAAGGGCTTCCTGTGGACGTCGGAGGAGGGGGACGGGCGGCGGCGGCCGGTGTGCCACCACGAGCTCGGGCTGGCGCCGGAGGGCCACCTGCTCACGCTCACGGAGCTGCACCGGCTGCTCGGCACCACGGCGCCGCAGGTCCGCTTCGAGGGCCTGATCATCGGCTCGACGGGCGACTGGCGGATCCGCTACGAGGGCCGCCTGCTGGCCGCACCCATCCCGCCCGGCGCCGGACATGCCCGACTGGTCGCCGCACTACGGGAGTTGGAGTGACCGTTGCTTCACGTGCCGTCACGTGCCTTCACGGCCGCCGTCTGCTGCCTCGTGCTCGCCCTCGCCTGGCGGGCCGGGCTGGTGCTGCTCGACCACCGTGCCGTCCGGCGCGGCTACCCGGGGGCCGGCGCCTACCGCGTCGGCCGGGGCTGGTCCGGGCCGGACGCCTGGGCCGGCCAGTGCCGCCGGGCCCTGGTCGGGCTGGCGGCGGCCGCCGTGCTGCTGCCCGTCGCCGTGCTGCCCGCGTCGCGGGCGGCGGCCGGTGCGGCGCTGCTCGCCTGCGGCACGGCCGGCGCGTGGATCCTGCTGGACCGGGCGCCCCGGTTCACCGGCGTGTGCCTGCTGGTGCTGCTCGCGCTGGTGGCCGTGCGCGAGGTCGGGGTGCTGGCCGGGGTGCTGGCCGGGGGTGAACCGTCCGCCGCGCGGGTCGGCTTCCTCGCCTCGTTCTTCGCCGCGCAGATGTACCTGGTCGCGGGCCTGCGCAAGGTGCGCTCGCCCCAGTTCATGAGCGGCCGGGTCCTGATGGACAACATCGCGTACAACGCCTGGCAGGCCGCGGCCGGGAGCCGCGAGTTCCTCCCGGTGCCGAGCCTGCCCCGCCTCGCCGTCGCCCTCGACGCCCCGGTGTTCCGCGCCGCCTGCCGGGCCGCGGCCGTCGCAACGGCCGGGGTCGAACTCACCCTGGGTCTGGGCGCCCTGGGCCTGTTCCCGGGCGCGGTCACCGTGCTGCTCGCCGTCCCCGCCCACCTGGCGTTCACCGCGATCAGCCCGCGCCGCATCGTCCCCTTCTCGGCGGCGTCGCTGGGGCTGCTCCTGCTGGCCGCGTCGCATCCGCTGCTGAGCGGGCCCGGGTGGTGAGCCGGCGGGTCGGGCTACTTGCGGCGGGCGAGCTTGCGCTCGGCCTTGAGCAGCAGGGGCATCAGCGCGTAGCTGACGACCGGGACGACCAGGGCGGTCATCACCAGGGTCCGCAGCGCGATCGGCAGGCTGCCGAGGTAGGGGCCGAGCAGCAGGAAGGCGGCGGTGATGGTCGGGTAGACGGCGAGCCAGGTCAGCAGCGCCCGGCGGTGCGCGGACGGCATGGCCGGGGTGGTGGGGGCGGCCAGGACGGCGGGGGCTGCGGTGGCGGGTGCGGCGGTGATGGTGTCGGTGGTCATGACGTGTTCCTCCCCTTGGCGAGCGGCTGGAGAGCGAATCTCCAACTCGTTGGTTGGAGTTTGGCAGAAGGGGCCGCAGATGTCCAACCGTGCGGTTGGAGATTTGGGTTAGTCTTGGGACATGGCTTGGGACACCGCACGCACACAGCAGCTCCTCCTCGACGCCGCCGTCGAGGAGTTCGCCGAGTTCGGCCCGGACGGCGCCCGGATCGCCCGGGTGGCCACCCGGGCGGGCGTGAACAAGGAGCGGATCTACCAGTACTTCGGTGACAAGGAGCAGCTCTTCTCCGCCGTGCTGAGGTCCGAGCTGGGCAAGCTGGCAGAGGCGGTGCCGATGGTGCTGGACGAGGGGCAGGACCTCGGCGACTACGCCGGCCATGTCTACGACCACCACACGGCGAGCCCGCACTTCTCCCGCCTGCTGGCCTGGGAGGGGCTGCAACGCGGCACGGAGGACGAGGAGTTGGCGGCCGGGCTGTACCGGGCCGCGCACCTCGGCGAGAAGGCCGCCGTCGTGGCGGCCGCTCAGCGGGCCGGGCTGCTGGCCGACGACGTGGATCCCGGGCGGACGATGTTCGCGGTGATCGGCCTGGTGAACGCCTGGTTCACCCTCCCACAGATGGTCCGCCTGCTGCTCGGCGGCGCGGCGGACCCGGCCGCGGACCGGGCGGCCCTGGTCACCCTGGTCCGCCGGATGACGAAGCCCTGAGGGCCCCTGAGGGGGCATGCGAACCCGCGGAGCCCGTGGAGTGGGAAGTCGGCCAGGCCGACTTCCCACCCGGTTGTGCCGCCGCATGTGGAGTACGAACTCACCGACCTCGGGCGGTCGTTGCGTGAGGCGTTGCAACCCCTGCTGGTGTGGGGTGAGGTCCATCTCGACGAAGTCGACGCAGGCGGCGCCTCGCCCGGGAAGGGCGAGGCGCCGCTCGAAAGGGCTTAGACGAGCCCGAAGTCGAACTCACCTGCGGCGACGGCGCGGATGAAGGCCTCGTGCGCCGCGCGGTCGAAGGCGAGCGTCGGGCCGGAGGGGTCCTTCGAGTCGCGGATGTAGGAGGACGGTCCACCCGGGGTGGCTATCTCGACGCAGTTGACGTCGCCGCCGCTGTACGTGGACTTCTTGAAGGTCGGGCGGGTCACTTGATCTTGTCCCTCTGTGCGGTGATGAATGCGAGCGAAGAGTCGACGGACATGGCCTCGGCGGTGATCTCCTGGAACTTCGCCCGGTAGATCTCCACATCGGCCGGATCCTCGACCCACATGCCGCTCAGCAGCCCTTCGACCAGGACCACGTCGAGGTCCTGCCGCTGGGGGAATCCCATCAGGGTGAAGGCTCCGGACATCCCCGCGTGGATCGCCGCGCCGGTCGGCATGACCTGGATGTTGATGTTGGGCAGGCGGCTGAGCGTCAGGAGCCTGTCCAACTGCGGGACCATGATCTCCGGGCGGTTGGCGTTCGTGCAGAGCGCCGCCTCGTGGATGACGGCCCATACCTGCAAGGGATTCGGGCGCGTGAGGATGGATTGGCGTGCCATGCGGACCTGGACCAGGTCCTCGACCGATCCGCCGGAACTGATGCGCAGCCGATCGATCACGATGCGGGCGTAGTCGGGGGTCTGGAAGAGGCCCGGAATGAAGGCTGACTCGTACGTCCGATAGGTGGTGGCGTCGGCTTCCAGGAGAATCAGGTCGGTCGCGGTGGAGTTGATGACGTCGCGATAGCTCAGCCACCAACCGCGCTTGCTCCCCTCCTTCGTGATGGAGATCAGCCCGGCCCGGTACTCCTCGTCGTCGCAACCGTAGTAGTCGAGGAGCTTGTTGACGTCCTCGACCTTGGCGGCGGTGTGGGCGGTCTCGATCCGGGTGAGCTTCGCCTGGCTCATCCCCGTGGCGTCTGCCACCACCTCGGCGGTGAGCTTCCGCTCCTCGCGCAGCTTCCGCAGCACGCCGCCGAGCCTGCGCCGGCGAACGGTCGAGACTGCCATCTTGCCCCTCCTGAGTTACCAGTTGACCAGTTTGCCCGTGCGATGGGTGGCAGCGCCACCGACAACTGGCCCTCGAAGGCACCGAATTCAGGTTCGATTCGCAAATTTGCGATTAATCGAGAGTGAGTTGCGCTGCGTGCCGCACGAGCCGCATGCTGAGCGTAGCGGGTCGCTTGCACCGAGTAGGAAGTGATCCGTGATCTCGCCGTGCTCTGAGACGTCCTGGTCGACATGCGGCGATGAGTGATCCATTTCGCCCTCACGGAGGCTCTTCGTGTTCTCTCCCTCTCTCCCTCCCGACTGGTCCGCCGCGCGCGAGGAGCTGCGCGAAGCCACCTCGCGCGCCGGGTGGAAGCGCGACCTGGTCGCCGACGCCGAGGTCGCGCTCCTCGAACTCTTTGTCAATGCCTGGCGCCACGGCCGCAGTCCGGCGCCGATCGTCGTGATCGCGCTGCTCGACCGGGTGCTCCGGGTCTCCGTCAGCGACGCGAACCCGCTCTTCCCCGTCCAGCGCGACGACTCCGACCCCTACGCCCTCTCCGGCCGGGGCCTGCACCTCGTGCGCTCGCTCACCCACCGGTTCGGCACGGACGCCCGCGAGGCCGGCAAATCCGTCTGGTTCGAGCTGGACGCGGCCGCGTGAGGGCCGACGACGACCGCGGCCGCCGCCCGATCGAGCCGGGCGACCCGCTCATGCGCAGCTACACCGAACTGGAGGTCGTCTACCTCATCGACGAACTCCGCGAGCGCGGCCGCGAGTTCGGCCTGCTCTGGCCCTCCGCCGAGACCAACGGCGTCGTGGACGGCCGCGTCCTCGTCCGCTTCGGCAACGCGCCGGCGAGCACCGTCGTCAACCTGCTCGCCCTCCTCCGCGACCTCAGGACGGCCGAGAGCGAGGACCCGTGCGCCTCCTGATCGGCCCCGCCTTCCTCGCGCTCTTCCTCCTCGCCATCGCCGTCGTCGCCCTCGGCGCGCTCGCCGTCCTGCGCATGCCCTACCGCCCGGACGACACCACCGCCCCCACCGCCCGGGACCACGACCACCAACCGGTGCCCTGACGCCCGACCCCCGCCCGAGCCGCCCGGCCGTACCCACCGGGCGGCCGCGGCATTGCCGCACGAGAAGTCGACCCCGCCGACTTCCTGCTCAGCGCCTTTCGGCGGCGGCGACGGCGTCAGGCGCGGCGGCGGTCGCTGTCGTCGCGGAGCCGGGTGGTGTGGTGGGTGAGGGCGTCGAGGCGGGTGGCGAGGTCGCCCTGGCCGGTGCCGAGGTGGGGGCGGATGGCGGCCAGGGGCTCGATGAGGTCGGCGGGGTCGGTGGTGCCGAGGGCGGCGGTCAGGGCGGCCTGGGCGGGGCGGGCGCCGGGGGCGAGCGCGGCCGTGGTGAGCCGGGCGGCGAGGACCCGCAGTTCGGCGGCGTTGTCGCGGGCCCAGGCGGTGACCGTCCGGTCGGCGGCCCGCCGGTCGCGGACGGCCTTGACGCGTTCCGCGCCGGTGCCGGCCGGTGTCCGGGCGCCGGCGGGCTTGAGGCGCAGGTAGCGGTTCTCGGCGGCCTGGCGGCTCGCCACACCCATCGGCCGGGCGAGGTCGGCCCAGGTGGCGCCGGCCTCCCGGGCGCTCTCCACCAGGCCGGCTTCCCAGCCGGCGAGCTGGGTGCGCAGCTCGCGCAGCAGCATCAAGGCGGCCAGGGCTTGCTCGGGGCCCTGGCCGCCCTGGTCCTCGGCAGGGGCGGTCGCGGGCGGGGACGCGGGGTCCTGGGCGGTGCGGACGGCGTCGTCGATGGCGGCCAGCGCCGCCGCGGCCGCCAGGAACGAGGCGGGCTCGACCGGCTGGCGGGGGCCGGAGGGGCCGGAGGGGCCGGAGGCGGGTCTGCGGGGCTTCTCACTCATGAAGTCACTCTATCGGCGACATGCCGACTTGTCATCGGATGGATGACGCGCTACAAAGGACTCAGGTGAAGCGCACTGGCACCCATTCGATCCATGGAGGTGTTTCGCGATGCTGCTGCGCACTGACCCGTTCCGCGAGCTGGACCGTCTGACCCAGCAGTTCCTGGGCAACACGGGGACCTGGTCGCGTCCGGCGCCGATGCCGCTGGACGCCTACCGGGCGGGCGACGAGTACGTGATCTGCTTCGACCTGCCGGGCGTCGACCCGGAGGCGATCGACATCGACGTCGAGCGGAACATGGTGACCGTCAAGGCCGAGCGCCGCCCGCGCCACGAGGGCGAGGACGTGAAGTGGGAGCTGTCCGAGCGCCCGCTCGGCGTGTTCTCCCGCCAGGTCATGCTCTCCGACACCCTCGACCCCGCCGGGATCACCGCCGACTACGACGCCGGCGTGCTGACCCTGAAGATCCCGGTGGCGGAGAAGGCCAAGCCCCGCAAGGTCGCGATCAGCCACAGCGGCGACCGCAAGCAGATCCGGGCCTGACCCGCTCCCCGATGCCGTTCCGGCCGCCCCTGGCCTCTCCCCCCTCGGTCGAAGGGGCGGCCGGAACACCCCTGACCCCTGACGCCCGACCCCTGACGCCCGACCGGGCGCCGGTCGTGCCGCGCTGTGCCGGCCCCTGGGACGGAGGGAGAACCGCGGTGACTCTTCGATGGGAGGCGTTCCTGGACGAGGTCCGGGAGCGCGGTGAGTACGACACCCCGCAGGAGGCCGAGCGGGCCGCCCGGGTCGTCCTGGCCCTGCTCGGCGCCCACCTGGTCGGCGACGTGCGCGCGGACCTGGCCGCCTGCCTGCCGGAGACCATGGCCCTGGTCCTGCTCAACCCCTTGCAGGCCGCCGAGCCGCTCAGCCCGGAACGCTTCGTGCGCGCGACCGCGGCCTGGATCGAGGGCGCCACCGAAGCAACCGCCCCGTGGGACATCGGCGCCGTGCTGTCCACGGTGGCCGACGCCGCCGGCGACGACCTCACCGGGCGCGTCCTGCTCCAACTGCCGCCCGGCTACGAGCTGTTGTTCGGCCGTCCGAGCGCAGGCGAACGACCCTGACCACCCCGCACGCCCGCCGCCGGCCCGCCGGTGGCCAGCTCCTGGAAGGCTCCACGGTCATGACCCGCTACCGCCAGCTCCTCCAGCAGGTCCGCCACCTCGGCCGCTACACCACCGACGACGAAGCCGAACGGGTCCTCGACGCCGTGCTCGCCCTCCTCGGCTCCCAGCTCACCGGCGACGAACGCTGCGACCTCGCGGCCGCCCTGCCCGAACGGGCCCGCGCCGTCCTCGCCGCCCAGATCCCCCTGCCCCGCCCCGTCACCGCCCCCGCCTTCGTCGAGAGCCTCGCCCACACCCTGGGCACCAGCCTCACCGCCGCCCGCTGGGACGCCTCCTCCGTCCTGGCCGCCCTCACCGCCCTCACCGGCGACGACCTCACCGACCGCCTCCTCGCCCACCTGCCCCGCGGCTACGCCCTGCTGTTCGGCCGCGCGGACCTGGCCGCCGTCGCCTGAGGCGGCGGGGCCGACCCGCCGGCGCGGCAGCACCCTGTTCGACCGACCGGATGATTCTCACGCCCGACGCCCCCAGCGCACCGCGCAGGAACCGGGTGCCCGGAGTCCGTGCACCTACCGTGATGCGCCGTCAGCGCCCTGCACACGGGGCTTCCGACTCCAGAAACGGCTGGGCGAAATGAGATCAACGATCCGTGGTCGGCTCCGGGCCTGGGGCATCCTCGGCGTCACGCTCGCGGTGGTGGCGGGCACAGCTGCCGCCGCACCCGCGGAGGACCCTCGCGGCGACCTCAGTCCCGACATCACGGCGATCATGAACAAGCCCGCGTACAAGCACGCGCAGTGGGGGCTGCTGGAGATCGACCCCGAGGACGGGCGGGTCGTCCACTCCATGTACCCCGACCAGTTCTTCATGCCGGGCTCGACCGTCAAGCTGATCACCATCTCCGGCGCCTGGCACGCCCTCGGCCCGGACCACCGCTTCACCACGCCGGTGAACGCGATCGGCGTCCGCAACGGATCGACCCTCACCGGGAACCTGGCGCTCGTCGCCCAGGGCGACCTCACCATGGGCGGCCGGACCAAGCCGGACGGGTCGGTCGACTTCACCCCCATCGACCACACCTACGCCGACGACGTCCCGGGCGCCACCCTCACACCGGAGGACCCGCTCGCCGGCTTGGACGAGATCGCCCGCCAGGTCCGCGACTCGGGCATCACCACGGTCGACGGCGATGTCGTCATCGACCCGCGGCTCTTCGCACCCCCGCCGATCAGCCCCCAGCCGACGCCCCTCATCATCAACGACAACGTCATCGACCTGCTGAGCACGCCGACCACCCCCGGGCAGCCCGCGCAGCTGAGCTGGCGCCCGCAGGTCGCGCCGTACCAGGTCACCTCCGAGGTCCGGACGGTCGACGCCGGCGGCACCACCGACATCCAGGTCTCCGCGTCCCCGGACGGCACGAACATCACGCTCTCCGGCACGATCGCCGCCGACTCCAAGCCCGCCCTGAAGATCTCCCCGGTCCAGGACCCCAACGCCTTCGGACGCACCGCCCTGATCGAGGCCCTCGGCCGCGCCGGGGTCACCGTCACCGCCCCGCCCACCGGGCCCAACCCGGTGGGCACGCTGCCCGCCTCGTACGCCGGCGACCCGCAGGTGGCCGCCTTCTTCTCACCGCCGTACCGCGAGTACGCCAAACTGATCCTGAACGTCAGCCACAACCTCGGCGCCAACCTGGCCTTGTGCAACATCGCGGTCGGCCGCGGCAGCTCCAACTGCTTCGACGGCTTCCCGGTCATCCACGACTTCCTCATCGGGACGGCGAACGTCGACCCGACGCAGTTCCAGATGGCGGACGGCCGCGGGGACGTCCCCGTCGACCGCGTCACGCCCGCCGGGCTCAACCAACTGCTCGCCTACTGGCTGCGCACCCCCGACGCCGACGCGTTCCGCACCTCGCTGCCGATCCTCGGCGTGTCCGGCACGGGCGCGCTCTTCTGCACCACCGACTGCCCGGCCAAGGGCAAGGTCTTCGCCAAGCCCGGCACCATCATCGGCTTCGACCAGCTCAACCAGCAGCTCGCCATCAACGCGCAGACGTACGCGGGCTACCTGGAGGCGGACGACGGCCACCTCTTCACCTTCTTCGTCGGCGTCAACGGCGCGGCGGCCCCGGGCATCCAGGGGTTCTTCGACGTCAACGACGACGTCGACGAGATCGCCGTCATCCTCCAGCAGGAGGCCTGCGCCGAGCGCTCGCACCGCAAGGCCGCCCTGCCCGCGATCAGGCCCTCGGCCCCGGTCCTACGTCCGTAACGTCTCCCGGTCGGCCCTCCCGCCCGGTCCGGCGGGCGGAGGGAGTCGAACGGCCGGTGCAACTTCCGGGGCTGGTCGCGGTGAGCGACCGGCCCCGGCTCGGATTCCGTGCGCGTTGCCTACCAGATCCGGACTCCGCCGCGGATCCGTGACGCCCGGCGGGCAGCGTCGAGGATGTTGTCCAGCCGGTCGGCGATCTCGCCGACGAGCTGAGCGACGGGCTCGGGTAAATCCGTGCGACCCGTGCGGCCCTTCTCACGTCACGGCGCGCGCTGGAGCTGCGACGCAGATCTCAGGCCGGAACGGACCGGACCACAACCAGCGAGCCCTCGTAAAAAGGCTGTTGCCGCAGAGCGCCGAACCGGGCTTCCCATGCTCCACTGTCCAGGTCGCTCCGCAGATCCGCGGCGAATCGTTCGCGCGACCGCTCGTCGACGAAGCTCCATGCCGAGCAGGCCTGTCGAGCACCGGGGTCGAGGAGCATCTCGGGGCGCGCGTAGTACGCCTCGTTGAAGCCGTCGGTGCAGTCGACGGATATCGGCACCCGAGTCACCGTCGTGTGTCCGCCGAGAGCCTCGGCCAGATCCGCGATCACCGGATAACGGCGCGCCTCCGTGTCCAGTACCTCCGGCGCGTACTCGTACAGCCAGAAGTCCCGAACGAGATCAGGGTCGCAGGTCAGCACGACGACCGTGCCGCGCGCCACCCGGCGCATCTCGCGCAGCCCTGCCTTGAAGTCGCTCCACTGGTGCACGCTGAAGGTGGTCATCGCCGCGTCGAACACGTCGTCGCCGAGGGGCAGGATCAGCCCCGCCAGGACGCGGCTCACCTGCCCCGGGAACAGCCGGGGACGCGCTACTGCGGCACGACGCCGACAGTCGCCTACCAGTAGCGGCTCGGTGGCGCCTGCTGGGCGGGCAGTGAGCTTGTTCACCGCCGCAGCGTTCGAGATTGCCCCGGACCTTTGCCTAGCCTTTACCTGTCCAGCCCTGTTGTGACCGAAGGACCCCGATGGACCCCCGTGACGAAGAGATCATCCGTCTCCGCCAGCAGCTGGCCGCCCAGCAGCAGGCCCAGCCGGTGCAGGTGCAGATGACCCAGCAGGCCGTGACTCGGCAGCGGATGTCCGGCGGCGAGCTGATCAAGCACACCGTGCTGGCGTTCTGCACGGCCGGGATCTCGCTGATCTGGACGTGGTCCGTGATGCGCGGGAAGAAGTCCGTCACCGTCTACCGCTGACCCGCCGGCGAAGGCCGCCCCCGACATCGGGGGCGGCCTTCGCGCGTTCCGGGCCGGGGTCGTCGTGATGACCCCCGAACGACAGTTCCGCAGGCGGATCAGTGCGCGATGGTGTCGATCAGCTCGCGGGCGTCGTCGCGGATCAGCTCTTCGGCGACGGTCTCGCCGGGCGCCGGCGGGGTGAGACGGTCGCTGGTGCGGCTGGCAGTGAGGACGGTCGCGCCGTCCGGGGTGAAAGACCATCGCCCGCAGGGACAGGCGGTCGTCCTCGGTGGCGCGGGCGTATCCGGGCGGTCGGGCTGTTGCAGTGGCCGCGCAGGACGTTCATCAGGGCCCGCTCGGCGTTGATCTCGCTCGCGCCGTCAACCGGACCGGCACCGATACCGGGCACCGCCTCAAGCTACGACGCCTCGGCGGTCTCCCACTGGCACGGCGGCACCTCGCCGGCGGCGAAGGTGCTTCCCGTGGTGCTGGAGACGCTGACGCGCAGGCTGAAGCGGCCCGTCACCGCCTACGAGGCGGGATTCTCCGACGAGCCGGGCGCCGTCGACCAGCAGACGGATACGGTGCCGGGACTGATCGACTTGGGGAGCGCGGACATGGACCCATCCCGGCGGGGCGTCCTGACGGCCAGCCCGTACTCGGTGGCGCTCAGCATTCCCGGCCGGCCCGACCTGGTCGGCCGGTTCAAGACGCTGCGGACCAACCCGCACCTGCGGATCGGCATGGCCGAGGTCCAGTCGGTCGCGGCGATGACCGAGAAGATCAGCGAGCTGGACGACCAGTTCGGCGGCCGGATGGCCCGGCCCATGGCCGCCTCGTTCCTGGTGAACAGCATCGCGCCGTACTTGCAGGCCGACGCTCCCGAGAAGGTCCGCAAGGCGATGCTGTCGGCCGCCGCCGACCACAACGCCGCCTCCGCGGCCTCCCCGGAGGCCGGACCGAGGATGCGGGCCTTCCCCGCCGGGCAGCAGGCCCACGCGGCGGCCCAGACCGGCGACCGGGCGGGCGCGCTCTACCACCTGCGGATAGCTGAGACGGCGGTGGAGCAGGCCGAGTCGAAGGCCAAGGCGTCGGCTCATACGACCCGTTCTCGCTGGCGTATCACCAGGCGAAGGTCCGCCGGGAGCTCGGCGACAAGGCCGGCGCCATCGCCGCGATGGAGTCCTCCGACCGGCTGCGGTACTCGGTCTACATGCGCAACCGGGTCCGGATGACCGGCATGCTCGCCGAGTGGAAGCTCCAGGCAGGGGGCCTCGAAGAGGCCTGCGCGTACTGGCACCGGGCCCTGGATGACTACCCGGCCGTCCAGTCAGGCCGGGCCGACGACCGGTTCCGCTCGATGCTCGCCCTGGTCAAGCCCTACCAGGGCAACCAGTACGCCTGCGAGCAGTACGACCGGGCCCGACCGATGGCCAAAGCCGCCTGACGCCTGTATCGCGCCGATCCGGCGGGTGGCTAATCGATCGTCTTGCCGTCTAGCAGCTTCCCGAGGTTGCACATGATGTCCTCGACCTGCCACATCTCGTCGAGTCCGCGCAGCCTGGTACCCAGCAAGAATCTTAAAGCCTCGGAATGCCAGGAATCCAACGGTGTTTGGACCTGCGGGCCTTGCCCTTATGGCCAGAGTCGATGATCGCCCCTGGTGGGAAATGGACATGTGGGCACCGCGCTGTGACCCGCGCATCCCGCTCAGGGAGCGCGAGCCCGACAGGTCAAGGATCGGCGACTTCACCCTCATCGCAATCCCATGGCTCCGGAAGGCCGCCCAACGGTCACTGGGAGCTCAACTTGAATCGGGGATGCTCACCTGGAGCACAGTCCAGCATGACCGCTTGGTCAACCTGACACGCTTCGGACGGTGGCTGGAGACCTTGGACAACCCCACCGAGGTCGTTACCAGCCTCTCCCAGGCTCCGCATTACGCCGAGTCATTCCGTCAGTACGCTTCCAATCCCAACAACCGCATGCAGAATGGAAAGCCATCAGCGCGGGTGAGTGCCCGGTCGGTCAACGACGATATTCGCGTCGCGGCAGAACTCCTAGCCTACATGGCAGCCAACCGCGACGAAGCTCACCAGGCGATTGGCCCATCCCCCTGGGACGGAATTGACGATGCCCACCCTGCCGTGTGGCTTCGAAAGGTCGCCCGCATCCCCAAGAACCGGATGCTGGACGACTCGAAGTACGTGGACTCCCACGCTCTCGCACAGATCACCGCTCACCTCCCTGCCCTAGGTGCTCCAGTTGGCGAAACCGTCGCCATCACGCTGAACAGCATCACAAAGCTGATGCCGGGCTATGGAGATGAACAGGCCATGCGAATGCTCATGTTGCAGATCATGACCGGGCGTCGGGCCAACGAGATCTGCATGCTGGATTACGACTGTCTTTCGACAGCTCCGCCTGGGGCGATGAAGGTCTCAGCCGGAGAACGCATCGCCAGGTTCCACTATGCCCAGAGCAAGATCGAAGGAGCAGAGGAGACCATCTTTGTCGATGAGCCAGTGATTGGCCTCATCGAAGAACAGCGGAACTGGCTGAAGGAGCGGTTCCCCAATCGGTCCCCCAGGTACCTGTTTCAGGCGACGATGGCTAATCGTCAAGCGAACAAGCACTACCCTATGGCCACTTACCAGAACGTCCTACGAGAGTTCAGCGAGGAAGCCGCGATCACGGATAGCACGGGGAACCCGCTCGTCCTGTCCCACACCCACCGGTTCCGGCATACCCGCATCACTGACCTTGCCGAACAGGGGGTTCCAGTCCACGTCCTGCAACGGTATGCGGGTCACCGGTCAGCCGTGATGACCATGCACTATGTAGCCAAGCGCGAGGAGCACGAAGAGCAAGCGTTCCTGGCCGCAAGGAAGTTCACTGCTACCGGCCAGCAGGTGGTCCTCTCCTCCATGGACCACGATGCCATGCACCTCTTCGACCGGGCTGACCGCTTCCTTCCCAATGGATACTGCCTTTTGCCCCCGCTCCAGACTTGCGAAAAGGGTAACGCCTGCCTCACGTGCTCCGTCTTTGTCACAGACGACAGCCATCTCGATACGCTCACACGGCATCTGGAGGAGACGAAGGCACTGATCGCCCGGACCACGGAGAAGTTCCAGGAACGCCACGGCCGGCAAATGCCAGAGGACAACGTGTGGCTCGCCCAAACGGACTGCCGAGCAGGATGCTCGTACGTCTTCTTGAAGCGATGAAGCACAGTCAGGGGAACCCCTGCCAAGGAGCTGGAAGCCCAACTGGAGGGCCAACCCCTGTGGCGATCGACCTGACCCGGCACCGGAAGGCACAGCAGTGACTGACGCCCGCCAGCAACGCATTGGCCGACTCGCAGAGGCCGCACGCTTGAAGTCGGAGGAGAAGGTCCGATCCGCCGAATCAGCCATCCGTCGTCCGATCAAGCGCGGCGAAGCCGTCACCTTCCAGGCTGTCCAGCGCGAGGCCAGCGTCTCCCACGCTTTCCTCTACAAGAACCCGGGCCTACGGTCAAAGATCGAGTACCACAGGTCCAGGCAGCGTCCACCGAAGGCTGTCCCGGAGACTGCCAGCACTGACAGCAACATCGTCCTCGCGCTGACTGCCGAGATCGCACGCATCAAGAAGGTTCACCGTGAGGAGACCGCAGCCCTAAGAGAAGCACTCGAAGCGGCTCATGGAGAGAACCTGTCTCTCCGTCGAGAGCTTGCCCGCTTGGGAATCGAAGGTCCGGTGACGCGGTAGAGGACTGGGAACTCGCGGCGGCCGGCACATAACCGGCTGCCGCAACCTGGAGGATTCACGCTGTCATGGAACGGGCCCGGTCGTGAAGTTCACGGGCCAGCAGGTTGCGAATGTGAGGCATGATGAGGGTCTGCATCTCGTGGATCCGGTCATCGACGCGCCCTGACTGGACAAGCTGGTATTCGTCCAGGACGCGGTGCCAGTCCATACAGGCTTCGTCAAGACGGCCTGCCTTGAACTTGCGTTCGGCGAGCATGGCCCCGTATCGGACCCGGGTTCGCCGGAACACTGGCTCCCGGATCTGGTGGGACTGCTGCATGGACTCGATAGCGCCGGACATATCTCCCAGCTCGTAGCGGACCTGAGAGACGTGGTAATGCAGGGACGATGGATCGTAGGACCCTAGGGCTTTGGCCTGCGACTCAGCCTTCTCCATCGCTGCCTCGGCCTGCTTGATTCGGAGGAGAGCGAGGGAGCGGTCGCCTGTGATGGCCGCGGCGTGGGCTTCCTGGCCGGCTAGGAATGCGCGCATCCGGGGGCCTGCCTGGGGAGAGGCGGCGGATGCGCTCTGGGCGAGCCGGATAGCTGTGGAGCCGTCGCCAAGGTCCCCATGCATGACGCTCATCCCTCGAAGGGTGGTGCAGAAGGTCAGCTCGTCGCCGGCCAGACGTGCGAGTTCCAGAGCCTTGACGTAGTAGCGGTTGGCCAGCCCATCGAGGCGTTCGTCCATGGCCATGTAGCCGGTCAGGTAGCAGTGGTCAGCGGCGGCGGACAGCATGGCTTTCCGGACTTCGTCCGTGGCATCTGCCTTGAGGTACGGGCCAATTGCGTTGACCAGGAAGTTCGCTGCCATGGGCCGCGCGAACCGGCCGCCCTGCTGGTCGTCGATGCTGCTGACCATCTCCGTCATTGCGATGACAGACTGGACTTCGCGCTGTCCAATGCGCGTGTGCGGGTTGGTCTTGATCATGTCGATTCTGCCGACCGCATCCTGCCATCCCGGCACGGAGACCATGGCGGCCGAGTAGAGGCCGGCACCAAGTACCGATCGTCGGGAAGGGTCCATGTCCGCACGCGCCAGGTCCATCAGTCCAGTAACGAGATCCGTGGCCTCGCCGTCAAGCTGCGGTTCCCCGAACCCGGCCTCGGCCACGGTGACGGGCCGCCGGAGCCTTGTCGATAGGACATCAAGGATCAGCTCTTGCGTCCTCCGGCGGGGAACTGTGCCGTCGTTCAACCAGTGGCTCACGGAGGAGTTCTCGTAGTGCAGGGACAGCCCTGCTCGTGTCCCGGCGGCGTTGATGGCCCGGGTGAACTGCCCGTGATCCCAGCCTGTCTCGTACAGGAGACGTCCCAGCGATTCGTTCTGATGGCGTGTCCGTGGCATGCCGGGCATCTTGCCCCTGAATTCAATGCTTTCAACTCCCGATCATGACCGGGCAGTTACGTGCAGTGGCCGTACGGCGGTTGTCTGTTCGTGCGGCGGTAAGCCATCCAGGCACACCCCAACCGTCGCCGACACCTGCGATCCCGCAGGTGCCGGGCTTCCCCGTGCTGGCCATGACGCCGTGGGCTCGGGGAAGCCGTCCAGTGAAGGTGAAGGGAGTCGTTACGTGAACATCACCGACGAGACCATGCTCATCGAGGCCGCTGGCCGGATCTTCGGCGACGAGCCCGCGTACGAGGTCATGGACACCACCGACCGCTACAGCTACAAGAAGATCGCCGGCAGCTCCGACTCCGTGCAGACGTACGACACCACGGCCGTCTGACGAACCCTCGTGCCGGCCGCAGCAGCCCCCGCTGCTGCGGCCGGTCCGCGTCCACCTTCCACCCGACGCACGAAGGACAGCCGCGATGTTCCATCTCCGCATCACCCATGACGACATCACCACCGACCGGGAGTGGGCGTGGGCGGCCAACCGCTGGCGCTGCGGATCCTCCTGGATCGCCCCGTACCGCCACGACCTGACCGAGCAGACCGCACTCACCGACGGCATTCACACCGCCTTCATCTCCGCTGTCAGACTGGCCGGCACCACCCCGGGACGGCCCGAGATCGAACAGGTGTCGCCTGCCTCGTACGGCCGCAGGATCCGCGAGATCCGGGCCAGCCGCGGTGACTGGGTCACCGTCGAGATCAGCCCTGGCCAGGCCATCCGGATCAAGACCGGGCCCGAGTGCACCGCACCCCAGTACCTGGCCGCCCAGGACGGCGTGCTGCACGGCTCGTGGGATCTGATGAACCTCCGCGACCACCAAGACCACAACCGGCTGGACCACCTGGCCGTCACCCGGCACCTCGCCCTGCGAGCCCGGTACACCGCCGCCACGTTCTGGCAGGACATCAGGCTCCTCACCGAGCGTTCCACCGCGCACTTCGGTCAGGACGGCCCGCTGATCATCCAGTTCCCAGAGGCCGCCGAGCACTCCCGGGCCAGGTCCCTCCAGGACGGTGCCGATCCGGTGCCGCTGTTTCTGGACCTCCTCAGCCGGTCACTGTCGCGGATTCCGTGGAAGGGCTCCAGGACCGCTGTGCAGCTCTCCGGCGGCATGGACTCCACCGTCGTTGCCCTGGCCCTGCGGACGGCCCCGCAGGGGGCCGGCGTGACGGCGGGGACGGTCATCCTGGATGCCGAACGGGGCGTGCAGCAGTCCGAGCGCCGCTCGCTCATCCTGGAGTACATCGCCTCCGGATGGTCGTCCGTGACCGTCAGGGCCACCGATCACCTGCCATACGGGCCAACGTCCCGCTACAGTCGCCGCACCTGGATCTCCCCCTACCAGGACATCTACGCCGACGCGCTCGACACTCTGTCCGGTCGGTTCACCGACCACGGCGTCCGGGCGGTGTTCACCGGGATCGGCGGCGATGAGCTGATGGCCACCACGGAAGCCGAGGACCACGGAGGGTGGGGAGGCTTCGAGCGCGCCGATACCCCGCCATGGCTCGGACCGGCCGCGAAGGCTGTTCTGCCGGACATCGACACCGCCATCACGCCGGCCGCGGTCGTTCCGGAGACCTCCCTCATGGCCAAGACCGTGTGCGGGCCCGCGTTCATGCGACGCGGAATCTGGCCCGTCCACCCGCTCACCGACCCACTCCTCGTCAGGTTCTGCGAGTGGACACCACTGGAATGGCGGGAGAAGAAGCGGCTCCTGCGCGAGGTGATCGGCAGGACCGGCATGCCGCCGCAGGTCGCCCGGCCGCCGATCGCTGAGAACTTCCGTCAGATCATCACCGTGGCGATGCGCCAGCACGGGGTTCCCCGTATCCGGACGATCCTCGACGCAGGGTCACCTCTCATCGAGGCCAGACTCATCGCCCCGGACGGTCTGGCAACCGTCGCGGACCGCCTGGAGGCCGGTACTCCGGTGGACGGTGACCATGAGGTCGTCTTCGCGCTCCTGGCCGACTCCGCACTCGTCCAGCGCTGAGAACGTCTGCGGCCCCGGCGAAACTTCGCCGGGGCCGCAGACGCGTCTGTCAGAGGTCACGGCCGGCCATCATGTCCGCGATGCCCGGGACACGCTCGGCCTCCCGTTGCAGCATGAAGACCTTTGCGCCATGCCGCTCGGCGACCCGCACCAGGTCCCAGCCCTGGGCCTCCTGGTAGTACCGGGAGAGTTGTTCCTGCCCGGTGCCCCGACGCACCCGCCGCAGGCCCTGCTGGGCGGCGTGGTCGAGCGACCACCACGCGATCAGCCGACCAAGCCGGTGCGGGTTCGGCCTGGTGAAGGTGGTTGCCAGGAACAGCGTGGACTCAGCACGCTCCTCCTCAGTGAAGCCCCACGGCGGAAGTGCCTCGTTCCCGAAGTGCGTTGTGCATCCCACAACGCCATCGGACTCATGCTCCAGCACCCACACCGGAAAGGCCGGGTTGCCGGCCTGCGAGCCGTACTCCTCAGCCATGTCCGCGCACTCGCCCAGGCCCCTCACTGACAGCCACGCAGACCGCGCCCTCACCATGTCGGCAATCGCCCCAGCGTCTGCGGCTGTCGCCTCGCGCATCTGATACACCAGTCGCCTCCCTCCGGCACACCCATCAACGACCCTACTGGCAAGGCAAGATCATCCGCTGGAAGTGCCGCGACTGCGCCAGTTGCAACAACAGTTCTATGTTCATTAGATCGAAACAACAGTATGAGCTCGGCATAAGTGGAAGATCAGCTTGACAACCGTTGATAGCCGGAGGAGCCCCCGCCGGGCTCCCGCGCGGCTGGAAGCCCAGCACGCCGGACGGAAGGGCACTCATACCGACGCCCGGCCGGACGTGGCGAAGCGGGCGCGGCACAGCCGGATCGGCCGAAGGCCGATGTACGGGCGGAGGGAACAGCGAGCGCACCGTCACATCAGGTGCGTGGCTCCCGCATCCCATGGGCATGGCGCCCGTCCCGCGTGGCCATCACCTTCGCCAGCGTCGAGCTGTTGAAGACGTCCATGTCGCCGTGATCGACGCGGCCGACCGGGGCCGGCGGGCGGTGACCGTGCGGGCGCTACGCTGCCGCGCATGATCGAACCTGCGAACGCACGTCTCGCCGACCTCCTCGACCGCGGTGCGGACGGGCACGAGCCCGGGCCGGAGGCGGTGCTGGAGGCGCTGTTCGACGGCGGGGTGTTCGTTCCCGTCACCGACGCCGGGTCGGTGCTGTTCCTCCCCGACGACGAACGGCGGCCCACGCTGCTCGGGTTCACCGACGCGGCGCTCGGCGCGCGTCTGCTGCCGGCCGCCGCAGGGATGGTGCACTGCGACGCGGCGCGGCTGCGGGAGATCCTGGAGACGACCGGCGTCGCCGTGCTCGGGATCCGCTCCGGGAACGGGCAGGCGACCGTTCCCGCGCAGGTGCTGCGGCACTGGGCGAGCCGCGGGCCCGGCGCGGAGATGCAGCTCGACTGGTCCGCCGACCCGGTCGCGGTCGCCCTGCGCGACGCACTGGCCCGGCGGATCCGCGAGTTCCCCGCCGTCCGCTCGGCGTGGGTGGCACACGCCCGGTGGCGGGAGAGCGGCGAGGAGCAGCTGATCGTGCACCTCGCCGTGGACGAGGACCTGCCCTCGGCCTCCGCCCACAACCTGATGCGGACCCTGCTCCGCGAGGAGGTGACGCTCGGCCCCGAGCACCCGGAGGTCGGGATGCTCGCCCTGCACCCCGCCACCCACGCCGACAGCATCGCCGACCTGGACCGCCGGGGCCTGGACACCGTGCGCCACGACGCCGCGTCGGGCCGGGTCCACGTGATCTCCCGCGAGTTCGACGACCCGGCGGTGGTCGCGGCGAACGGCGCCCCCGCCCCCGTGACCCAACCCCGGCCCAGGCGCCGCTGGTTCGGCCGCTCCTGAGCGTTCGAGCCACGAACGGGTCGTCTAGGCTGGCCCGGTGACTGATGAGCAGGAGCGGGTGCGGCCGTCGGGAGTGTGGGCCACGGCGGTGGGGGTGGCCAGGGTGCGGGCCCTGGAGAGCGAGCGGGAGAACGCGCTGTTCCGCGACCCGCTGGCACGGGCCTTCGCCGCCGCCGGCGGCCTGTGGCCCGACTCGGCACCGCTGCCCGACGACGAGGCCGCGCGCCGCCGCCGGCTGGCCGTGTCGTTCTCCATCGTCATCAGGACGAAGTTCCTCGACGACCTGGTGCAGGAGGCCTCCGCGGCCGGGGTCCGGCAGGTGGTGCTGCTCGGCGCCGGCATGGACAGCCGGGCCTTCCGGATGGACTGGCCCGAGGGCACTCGGCTGTTCGAGGTCGACACCGCCGTGCCACTGGACTTCAAGGAGTCGGTGCTGCGCGAGGAGCGGGCCGTCCCGCGCTGCGAGCGGACCACCGTCGCGGTGGACCTGCGGGAGGACTGGCCGGCCGCGCTGGCCGCCGCGGGGCACGACCCGGCCGCGCCGACCGTGTGGATCGCCGAAGGGCTGCTGATCTACCTGCCCGAGGACGCCGTGGAGTTGCTGCTGGCCCGGATCGGCGCGCGGTCGGCGGCGGGCAGCCGGATGGGGCTGACCCTGGGCTCGCGCGGCGTGATCGAGCGCTTCGGCGCGGACGCCACGCCGGGCTCGGCGGCGTCCCTGTGGGTCTCGGAGATGCCCGACGACCCGGTGGGCTGGCTGGCCGGGCACGGCTGGCAGGCCGACACCCGCACCCTGCGCGAGTGCGCCGCGGCCTACGGCCGTCCGATCAGCACCCCGCCGCAGCGCGAGGAACGGCCCGGCGGCCTGATCTCGGCGATCCGCCGGTAGGGCGCCTTCCGGTTCCGGCAGCGGGCCCTTGGCTGAGCGGTGCGCACGAGAAGTCGGCCCCGCCGACTTCTCGTGCAGAGCCCCCAGCGGTGGTCACGGAGGGTGCCTGCAGCAGGACTGTGCGGATGCGAACGATGGGGGAGTGTGTCACGGTGGATTCAGGGCTGATTGTCCCAATCGGCCACTGATTGCAGGGAGTTGCACCATGTCGCCCGTCATCAGGCACTCGGACGCCCAGACCACCACCAAGATCAAGACCGCGCTGGAAGCCGAGAACATCTCCGGCCACATCGCAGGCTTCCGGGACAAGGCGAGGGCCCACCTGCGAGAAGCGATGACCAGTAAGCCGGTCGTGGGTGAGACCGTGGAGTTCTACCTCAACGGCAGTGACGACTACCTGGGCAGCGGTGTGACCAACGGCCAGGGCATCGCGAGCTGCGAGAGCGGCGGTCACATCACCAGGCTGCAGGAGTCGATCCAGGCGTGGCAGGAGGGCTACACCGCGAAGTACCTGGGGGGCGAGAAGTACGAGCCGGCCCCGGACTCGATCGGAAACGTCAACCTGATCCCCGGCCTCTGAGGCGGCTGACATGCGAAAGCAGACCGCCACCGCCACCCCCACCGCCTCGGCCGCGCCGATCCCGAACTTCATCAAGGACGGCACGTTCCGCAAGCCCGCTGCGGCCCCCGACCCCTCCGTGGAGGTCAAAGCCCCGGAGCCGGACGCCATGGGAGCCTGGGACGTCACCAGCGGCTCCGTGGTGATCTACAGCCCGGGCCTCGCCCAGGCCGGCCACCAGGCCGCTGACATCGGTGCCGCCGTTCTGGAACAGGACTTCGAGGCACCCGTGGGCGCGAAGGTCGAGATCACCTGGACGCACAGCCGCAACTCCGACGCGAGCTGCCCGCAGACCAACCAGGCCTACGGCGCCCAGGTGCTGGACCCCAACGGGCAGACCGTCGTCTCGCACAGCTACGAACCGGACGGCGTGGGCTTCAGCCCGATCCCGTCCGACAAGACGCTGAAGTTCACCGTCAACAGCGGGTCCCCGTACACCCTCCGCTTCACCGGCCGGACCCCGGACTCCTGCGGTGCGCTGATCTACAACGTGGTCGGCCAGGGCACCGGAAGGTCCTGACCGCAAACCTGCGGCGGCCTCCGGCCGCCGCAGGTCCCTCTCCTGCCCGCGCTCGTACCCGGAGGTGGAGCCCCCCATGGCAGCGGACATCACGAACCCGGCCTTCGCCCAGCCGGCGGTCGAGCCGCCGAGCGAGTTCATCACCGTCTCCGGCCCGGACCGGCGCACGATTCCGGGGTGGCGGGTGGCGCGGGGGAAGGTGCAGATCCTTCCTCTCAAGGAGAACCAACGGCCGCACGGTGACGGCCGGGTGGCCCAGGCGGTGCGGCTCAAGGAAGGCAGCAACCCCGAAGGCATCGGTGAGATCTGCCAGGAGATCCGCACCACTCCGGGCAGCAAGGTCACGCTGACCTGGTTCGAGTCCCCCGACATCACGATCGCCTCGCGCTCGGCCACGAACGAGCAGAGCTACAGCGTGGCCGTCCAGCCCGCCATGGGCGACAGCGTCGGGCCGGTGACGTTCTACCCGGGGGACGACGTGCGCGGGCCGCACTGGAAGGCGCGCAGGCTCGACTTCACGGCCGCCGCCGAAGTCACCACCATCGAGTTCAGCACGCTGATCCAGGGCATGCAGGGCCCGCTCATCACCGGGCTGAACGCCACGGACGGCAGCCCCATGCCCCCTCCGCCGGTCACCGACCTCAGGGTGCGCCAGCCGGACTCGGCCGAGGCGGCTCCCGGGCAGACGGCCAAGCTCAACGTCGAGATCGCGGCGCAGACGGACGCCCCGGTGGAGAAGGACGGCGTCCGGCAGGTGTTCACGGCGCCGACCGGCTTCGACTTCACCGGCGGGGCCTCGTACGGCTACTACTTCGGCACCCCGCCCCACCCGACCGGGAACCTGAACGCCACGCTCAGCCCTGACGGCAGGACGATCACCGTCACCGACCGGATCGCCATCAACACCTCGCCGCAGACGCAGCACGCCGTCACCTACACCTTCGGTGTGCAGGCGACGCGGGACGCGCTGCCCGGCACCCACACCGACGGGTCGGCCACGGTCGGCTCGCGGAGCATCCCCCTCACCGCCACCATCCGCTAGAGGAAACCCATGGCACAGCTGATCAGGAACGGCACCTTCGCCCGCCCCTTCGCCGGCGACGTCGACTACTACCGCATCAACGGCGGCAACGCGGACCGCCTCGAAGGCTGGACGATGACCACACCCCTGGTGGGCGTGGACGTGTACGGCACCCAGGTTTCCCGTTCCCACTACCAGGCAGTGGACCTGAACGGTGACGACAGGAACGGCATCTCGCAGGACTTCTCGCCCACGACCGGCAAGCGCGTGAGGATCACCTGGCAGGCGTGCCAGAACCCCCACGTCGGCTGGTGCCTGCACGCGCCGACCCAGAGTTACGAAGCCTTCGTGACGGACTCCGGCGGTGCCGTCGTCGCGAAGGGCGGCTACACCCCGCTCCCGACCTGGAGCCAGGCCGAGCCGCTGACCTTCCTCGCCACGGGCAGCGCGTATACGCTCACCTTCTCCTCGCAGACCAACGGCTGGTGCGGCGCCACCATCACCGGTGTCATCGCCGACGAGATCGACGACCCGCCGCCTCCGCCGCCTCCGAGCACCGACTTCCAGCTGCGCCAGCCCGACCCCGTCCAGGCCGCGCCCGGCGGGTCGACGACGGTCAACGTCGAGATCGCCGCCCGCTCGGACGCCCCCGTGGACAAGGCCGTCCCGCAGGTCTTCACGGCGCCGACCGGCTTCCTCTTCACCGGCGCGGCCTCGTACGGCTACTACTTCGGGGAGCCGCCCCACCCGGTGGGGAACCTGACGACCGTGCGCGGCGACGGCGGCAGGACGATCACCGTCAGCGATCCGATCGCCATCAACACCTCGCCGCAGACGCGCCACGCGGTCACCTACACCTTCGCCCTCCAGGCGAAGCAGGGGGCGGTGCCCGGGACCTACGCCGACGGGTCGGCCAAGGTCGGCTCGCAGAGCATCCCGCTCATCGCCACCGTCCGCTGACGGTCCTCGACGCGAGTCAGCGGCCACAGGCCAACCAGAACAGGCCAACCAGATGGGAGACCGCGCAATGATGAATCATGCCAGCGCCGACGAGCAACCGTGGATCGTCACCCCGGTCAGTGCGATCACGGTGGAGCAGCGGACCGACGTGAAGGCCGAAGCGGCGCCCGGCCAGACGACGAAGATCAACGTCGGTATCTCCAACGATGTGGTCGTCCCGTCCTGGGACCTCCTGCAGGTCTTCACGGCGCCGACCGGCTTCGTCTTCACCGGCGGGGCCTCGTACGGCTATTACTTCGGGGCCGCGCCGCACCCGGTGGGGAACCTGAACACCACGCTGAGCGACGGCGGCGGGACCATCACCGTTCACGACCCCCTCGACCTGAACACCTCGCCGCAGAAGTCGGGACAAGTCATCTACACCTTCGCCCTCCGGGCGAAACCCGACGCGGTCCCCGGCACCCATGCCAGCGGGTTGGCCAGGGTCGCCACACAGACGGCCCCGCTCACCGCGACCGTCCGCTGACGGGTTCCGGCCGCCACTCGGCGGGCCGGTCCCGGTGGCCCAGCAGCCAGCCGCAGGCGGCGGCCGAGCGCTCGCCCGCTCGGCCGTCGCCGTACGGGTTCGGGCGGGCGGACGGCGGGCCGGAGTGTGCGAACTCTCCGTAGCCGCAGGCGAGTTCCTCCTCCGCTGCCGCCACGATGTCGGCTTCCTTCGTCCCCACCAGCCGGGCCACCCGCTGCTCCAGGCCCTCCACCCGCTCGGTGTTCTCCCGGGTGACGAGGACCGGGAGGCCGAAGGCCGCCGCCTCCTCCTGGATCCCGCCCGAGTCGGTGATCACCAGCCGCGCCCGGCTCAGCAGCCGACTGAACGGCGCGTACGCGACCGGGCCGGGCAGCAGCACGTTGGGCAGGCCGCGCAGCTCGGCCTCGATGGCGCTGCGCACCACCGGGTTCATGTGCGCGGCCACCAGGAAGGTCAACTCCCGGTGGCGGAGGCTGAGTTCGGCGACCGCCCGACTGATCCGGGCGATCGGCTCGCCCCAGTTCTCCCGCCGGTGCGCCGTCACCACGACCACCGGCGCGCCGATCGCCTCCACCCGCCGCACCAGCGGGTCACGAGCCGCCGCCGGGCTGCGCCCGGCCAGTACCACCGCGTCGATCACCGTGTTGCCGGTCACCACCGTCGCCTCGCCGGACAGTCCGTCCCGCCGGAGGTTGCTCTCCGCGACCGGAGTCGGCGCCAGGTGCAGCGCCGACACCTGGGCGATCATCCGCCGGTGCGCCTCCTCGGGGAACGGGTTGCCGAGGTCGCCCGAGCGCAGGCCGGCCTCCACGTGCACGACCGGGAGGGAGGACAGGAATCCCGCCATCGAGCCCGCGAGCGCGGACGTCGTGTCGCCCTGCACCACCACGGCCTGCCACCGTGCTCCCCGCAGGCAGCCGTCGACCTGGCGCAGCAACTGGGCCGTCAGCGTGGTCAGTGAGTCGTCGCGGCGGGGTGATGCCAACGGGATGTCCGCGCGGAGGCCGAAGCAGGCCAGCGCCTCGTCGACGACCGGGCCGTGCTGTCCGGTGGTGACGAGGACCGGGTCCGCCCACGGCTGCTTGCGCAGCTCCAGCACGACGGGCGCCATCTTCACCGCCTCCGCGCGGGTGCCGACGATGCAGGCGATCCGGTCCCGGCGGTGCGAGGTCGGCGAGGTCGGCGAGGTCATGTGATCAATCCCTGGGCGAATGGGGGCCAGTGGCCCATGCATCCCACGCGGCGACGGCCGCGGCGTCGAAAACGCTCGGAGGGAGCAGGGGGCGCACCGGAATGGACGTTCGTACGCCATCAATCGACTGGAAGCGCGCAACAATGAACCCGAGCCAGCCATCCGCGAAAGGACCAGGTGACGACGTGTACGCCGCCGGCACGGTGATCTTCTACGGCCCCGCCGTCCACCGCCTCCTCCACAGGCGGTCGGACGGCCGCATCCGCCCCGCCGTCATCGCCGCCGGCGGTGTCGCGAGCGCCGCCGTGACCTTCCTGATCCTCCGCGCCCTGCGCCACCGCCGCCCCGGCCACGGGCTCGCGCCGACCGACTTCCTCCCGCCCCGCTACGCACCCGAGGCGACGCCCCCGGTGACGCCCGCCGCCTACGAGCTGGCCGCCGGAGCCGAAGCCCCGCTGCCGTGAGGCTGCTCAAGTGCGTGGACGCGATCGGCTACACCGTGATCGCCGCCTCCGCCTGCTACTTCGCCGTCGCCATGGGCTCCGGCCTGCGCGAACTACGGCGCCAGCGCACCGGATTGCCCGTCCAGGGCGATGCCCGCTACGGCAGCCCCCAACTCGGCCGGCGGGAGCGGCGGCCCCTGTACGTGCTGGTGCCCTGCCTCAACGAGGCCTCGGTGATCGGGCCCACCGTACGGGCGCTGACCGGGCCGGACACCACCGTGCTGGTCGTCGACGACGGCTCCGACGACGACACCGGGCGGATCGCGGCCGAGGCGGGAATCGAATCGGGTGACACCGTGACCGTCCTGCGCCGCGAGCCGCCCGACGCGCGGCAGGGCAAGGGCGAGGCGCTCAACCACGCGATCGGCTACGCCCGCAGTCTGGTGGCGGGGCGCGGCGAGGACCCCGACGACGTGGTCGTCTGCGTGATGGACGCGGACGGCCGGCTCTCCGACCGGGCACTCGCGCACGTGATGCCGCTGTTCGACGACCCGGCCACCGGCGCCGTCCAGCTCGGCGTGCGGATCCGCAACCGGCACGCCAACTTCCTCACCTGGTTCCAGGACTACCTGTTCTGGTCGATGGCCGCCGTCACCCAGCTCGGCCGGGACGCCACCGCGACGGTGAGCCTCGGCGGCAACGGCCAGTTCACCCGGCTCTCCGCGCTCGACAGCATCGGCGAACGCCCGTGGTCCGCCTCGCTCACCGAGGACCTGGACCTCGCGATCAGCCTCAGCGTGCGCGGCTGGCGCCTGCGCAGCACCGCGCACGCTTCCGTCGACCAGCAGGCCATCACGCAGCTGGGCCGCCTGATCCGGCAGCGCACGCGCTGGTACCAGGGCCACATGACCGCCATCGCCCGCTGCGGCGAGATCTGGCGGGCGCCCGAGCTCGCGCACCTCTCCGCGCTGGAGCTGACCTGCTACCTGCTCGTGCCGTGGGTGTTGGACCTGCCGTGGTCGCTGTTGTTCCAGTACTGCCTGGTCTGGTTCCTGCTGAACGCCAAGTGCGCGCTGGCGCGTTACCACCCGTTCCCCGCGCTGCCCTGGGTGAGGGCGGGGTGGGCGCTGACGCTGCTCTCCTGGTACGCCGTCACCTTCGCGCCCGCGCTGGTCACCTCCGTGGTCTACCTGCGCCGGGACCGGCGGGTCGGACGGCTGCGGGCGGTGCTGCTCGGGCACTCCTTCGTGGTGATGAACTACCTGTCCTTCCTGTGCGCCTGGAAGGCGCTGATCCGGATGCTCCGGGGGCAGACGGGCTGGGCCAAGACGAGTCGGGAGCCGGGCTGAGAACGGACGGGATTCGGCGGAACGGCGGTGTCCGAGCGCCGCCCGGGGTGCGGCCCCGGAGACCTCGACCCAGGATGGATCGAGGCGGCCCTGCCGCCAACGCCGTTCAGCGGATGCCCGGTTGGCCCCGAGCCGCCCGACCCTCCCGCCCCGGCCCTCGCCCACCTCGACAGGAGCACCCCATCATGACCACGACCATCAGCGCCCCCGCCATGGCCGCCCTGCAGCAGCTGAAGATCTTCCAGTCCCGCAAGCTGGAGGCCAAGCCGGGCGAGCAGACGAACTTCGACCTCTCCATCACCGCCCCCGGCGACCATCCGGTCAGCTTGCCCTTCACCGCGCAGACCTTCACCGCGCCGACCGGCTTCGTCTTCGACGACGCCGTACCGTTCGTCACGTACGCCTACTACAACCCGCGCGGTGAGCAGGGCAACATGTCCGCCGAGATCGTCGCGGACGGCAAGGTGCTGGTGCTGTGGCACCCGATCGAGCTCAACACCAACGGCAAGGGCTCCCTGCTCGTCTACACGCTGTCGATGCGCGCCGACCCGCACGCGCAGCACGGCACCTACCTGGACGGCTCGGTGACCCTCGGCCTCTACGGCGGGACCAACTACGCCGGCATCATCGATCCGGCCTGACCGGCCGCAGGATGTGACGGGGGCGGCTGCGCGGTCGCCGCGCAGCCGCCCGCCCCCATCGGGGGTCGCGGCAGGAACGGACCGAGGAGTCCGGGCTGCCGGCAGAACTCTTGATCAGGTGGCGAGGATGGTGTGGAGGGCGTCGAAGCCGCCGATGAGGTTCCACACCTGGTCGGGGGAGGCGGGGACGATGCGGCTGACGGAAGTGGAGGCCATGATCGGATGTCCTGACGGAGTGGGGGTGGTTCAGGCGCCGTGCGGCAGGGGGGCGGCCGGGCTGACGAGGCCGGCGGCGCGCAGCTCCTGCCAGAAGGCGGCGGGGACGGTCTCGTTGAGCGCCGCCCGGTCCTCGGCGATGCGGCCGGGCTTGGTGGCGCCGGCGACGACCGCGGCGGTGACCGGGTGGGCGAGGGAGAACTGCAGGGCGGCGGCCTTGATGCTGACGCCGTGCTTCGCGGCCAGGTCCTTGAGCCGGGTGACGCGCTCGATGATGTGCGCCGGGGCCTCCTGGTACTCGAAGTGGGTGCCGCCGGCGAGGACGCCGGAGCTGTAGGGGCCGCCGACGACCATGCCGACGCCCTGCTCCTGCGCCATCGGCAGCAGCCGCTGGAGGGCGTGCTCGTGGTCGAGGAGGGTGTAGCGGCCGGCGAGCAGGAAGCCGTCCGGGCGGGGCTCGTCGAGGGACAGGGTGAGCTCGATCGGCTCGGTCCTGTTGACGCCCAGGCCCCAGGCCTTGATGACGCCCTCGTCGCGCAGGCGGGACAGGACGCGGAAGGCACCGGTACGGGCCTCCTCGAACTTGGCGAGCCACTGGTCGCCGTGGAAGTCCTGGGCGATGTCGTGGACCCAGACGACGTCCAGGCGGTCGGTGCGCAGGCGCGCGAGGCTGTCCTCGATGGAGCGCTCGGTGGCCTCGGCGGTCCAGACGTGGAGCATCCTGTTGGGGTTGCCGTGCTCGAACAGGCCGCCCTTCTCGCCGAGTTCGCGGGCGCCCTCCTCCGGTTCGTCGAGGATGACGCGGCCGACCTTGGTGGAGAGCACGTACGCGTCGCGGGGCTTGGCGGAGAGGACCTCGCCGAGGCGCTCCTCGGCGAGGCCGGCGCCGTAGGAGGGGGCGGTGTCGTAGTAGCGGACGCCCTGCTGCCAGGCGGCCTCGACGGTGGCGGCCGCCTCGGTGTCGGGGATCGCACGGTACATGTTGCCGAGCGGGGCGGTGCCGTAGCCGAGCTTGCCGGGGAGGAGTTCCTTGAGGGACATGGTGGTGCCTTTTCCGAACGGGGAGTGCGGGGGTGCGAGGGTCGCCGGGCCGGCCGTGAGGGGCCGGCCCGTAGCGGGCTTCCGGGCGGGCGGGGTCGGTCAGTTGAACCGGTCCGGGTGCGGGCCGGTGCGCAGGCCGCGGTCGGTGGCGGCGATGGCGGCCATGTCCTCGTCGGTCAGCTGGAAGTCGAAGACGTCCAGGTTCTGGCGGATGCGCGCCGGGGTGACGGACTTCGGGATGACGATGGTGCCGAGCTGGAGGTGCCAGCGCAGCACCACCTGGGCGGCGGACTTGCCGGTGCGCCCCGCGATCGCGGTGATCGCCGCATCGTCCAGGACGGCGCCCTGGGCGAGCGGGCTCCACGCCTCGGTGGCGATGCCGTGCTCGGCGTGGAAGGCGCGCAGTTCGGCCTGCTGGAGGCCGGGGTGCAGCTCGACCTGGTTGACGGCCGGCACCAGCTCGCTGGTGTCCAGCAGGCGCCGCAGGTGGGCGGGCTGGAAGTTGGAGACGCCGGCGGCGCGGATGCGGCCCTCGGCGGCGAGGCGTTCGAGGGCGCGCCAGGAGTCCAGGTAGAGGTCGCGCGCCGGGGTGGGCCAGTGGATCAGGTAGAGGTCGATCTGCTCCAGACCGAGCTTGGCGAGGCTGGCGTCGAAGGCGCGCAGCGTGGCGTCGTAGCCCTGGTCGGAGTTCCACAGCTTGGTGGTGACGAACAGCTCCTCGCGCGGCAGGCCGGAGGCGGCGAGGGCGCGGCCGACACCGGTCTCGTTGCCGTAGATCGCGGCGGTGTCGATGCTGCGGTAGCCGGCCCGGAGGGCGGAGGTGACGGCGGCGGCGGTCTCGTCGTCGGGGACCTGGAAGACGCCGAAGCCGAGCTGGGGGATCTCGACGCCGTTGTTGAGCTTCACGGCGGGGATGCCGGGGTTGTCGTTCATGGTGGCGCTTCTCCTGGAAGGGAACGGTGGGAAAGGGGGAGGGGGACGGTCAGTGCTGGACGGGGACGGGAGTGGCGGCGGGGGCGCTGTCCCGTACGGGGGTGCGGCGCTCCAGGGCGGCGGACCAGACCGCCAGCAGGAGCGCGGCACCGGCGAGCAGGGCGCCGACCCAGTTGGGGGCGGTGTAGCCGAGGCCGGCGGCGATGACCTGGCCGCCGAGCCAGGCGGCGAGGGCGTTGCCGAGGTTGAAGGCGCCGATGTTGACGGCCGAGGCCAGGGTGGGGGCGCCGTGCGCCTGGTCGAGGACGCGCTTCTGCAGCGGTGGGACGGTGGCGAAGCCGAGTGCCCCCACGAGCAGGATGGAGACCGCGGCGAGGACCTTGTCGTGTGCGGTGAGGGTGAACAGGGCCAGGACGACGGCGAGTCCGCCGAGGGAGGCGTAGAGCATCGGCATCAGCCTGCGGTCGGCGAACCTGCCGCCGAGCAGGTTGCCGAGGAACATGCCGACGCCGAACAGGACGAGCAGCCAGGTGACGGCGCCGTCGGAGTAGCCGGCGACGTGGGTCATCATCGGGGCGATGTAGGTGATGGCGGCGAAGACCCCGCCGAAGCCGAGGACGGTCATCGCCATGGCGAGCAGCACCTGCGGGTTGCGGAAGGCGGTCACCTCGCGGCGCAGGTGGGCGCCTTCGGGGCGGGGCAGGGCGGGGACGAGCTTGGCGATGCCGAGGAGGCCGACCACGCCCAGTGCGGCGACTCCGGCGAAGGTGGTCCGCCAGCCGACGGCCTGGCCGATGAAGGTGCCCAGCGGGACGCCGACGATGTTGGCGACGGTCAGGCCGGTGAACATGGTGGCGATGGCGCCGGCCTTCTTGTCGGGGGCGACGAGGTCGGCGGCGACGACCGAGCCGATGCCGAAGAACGCGCCGTGGGCGAGGGAGGCCACGATGCGGCCGGCGAGCATCACGCCCATGGTCGGTGCCGCGGCGGAGATCAGGTTGCCCGCCGCGAACAGGCCCATGAGGAGCATGAGCATCGTCCTGCGGCCGATCCGGGTGCCGAGCACGGTCATCAGCGGGGCGCCGACGACGACGCCGATCGCGTAACCGGTGACCAGGAGCCCGGCGGAGGGGATGGACACCCCGTAGTCGCCGGCGATCTCGGGCAGCAGGCCCATGACCACGAACTCGGTCGTACCGATCCCGAAGGCCCCGATGGCCAGGGCGAGGAGCGCGAGAGGCATGGTGTGCCGCCCTCCAGGTGATTGCTACTGTGCCTTACGAGCTCCGACAATAGTTGCACGCGCTGGCTAAGTGCAAATGCGGGCATTTGCCTGCCGCCGATGGTGGGCGATGGCGGCGAGCATGCGGCGGGGGGCCGCGGGCGCGCGAGGTGCCGGCTGCGAGCCCCGGGGCGTGCGCCAGGTCGGCGTCAACGCGCCGTTCCGGCACGGTGGTTGAGGGTAGATGGGCGGCCATGGGCGTTCACTTCATCACCGGGGCGGGCTCCGGCATCGGTGCGGCCGTGGCCGGACTGCTCGCGGAGCGCGGCGAGGACCTGTGGCTGCTGGCCAGGGACGAGGAGCGGGCGGAGGTGCTGCGCTCACGGTTCCCGGGGTGCCGCACGCTGGCGGCCGACCTCGCGGAACCGGCGGCGCTGGCCGCCGAGCTGGAGAAGCAGGGCCTGCCGGAGCGGCTGGACTCGCTGCTGCACGTCGCCGGCGTCCTGGAGCCGGGCACGGTGGCCGAGTTCGACGTCGGGGCCTGGCAGGCGATGCTGGCCGTCAACTTCCTGGCACCGGCCGAGCTGACGCGCCTGCTGCTGCCCGCCCTGCGGGCGGCCCCGGGGCGGGTGGTGTTCGTCAACTCGGGCGCCGGCCTGCACGCGCCGCCGCGCCTCGGGGGCTACGCGGCCTCGAAGTTCGCGCTGCGGGCGCTGGCCGAGTCGCTGCGGGCGGAGGAGTTCCGCAACGGCGTCCGCGTCACGACGGTCTTCCCCGGCGAGGTCGACACCCCCATGCAGGTCCGGCTGCACGGCGCACTCGGCCTGCCGTACGAGCCGGATATCTGCCTGACGGTCGACTCCGTCGCCACCGCCCTGGCCGGGGTGCTGGACTTCCCGCCGGACGGGACGCTGAGCGAGCTGACGATCCGGCCGGGCTGCTGAGGCGTGTCCTGATCGGATGGGCCCGCCTCCTGACCCTCGCCGGTACCGGGTCAGGAGGCGGGCCCGCGACGACCGGCCGGCCCCCCGGCCGAACCACCCCACCCGCGAGGAGATCCCCGTCTTCCTCCGCGACCACGCGTGAGGACCGGGAGCGGGCCTACCGCTCGTAGACCATCTCGGGGAAGCGCGGCGACGGGCCGTCCAGCAGGTGGTCGTCGTGGCCGCGGAGCCAGCGGTCGAGGAACGACGCGACGTACGAGCGGGTGGCCGACACGGCGCGGTCCGGGCGGACGTCGCCGATGTCGTCGGCCAGCTGCTCCGCGCTGATCGCGCCCTGGCGGGCGAGCTGGGGAAGCAGGGACTGCGCGTCGGTGTAGGAGCCGTGGCGGGAGCCGGTGAGGGTCACGTCGGCGTGCCAGCCGGTGCTGTGCTGCCACAGGGCGTCCCAGCCGGGCTGTCGGTGGTAGCTGCCGGAGTCGCCGTCCTGGGTGCCCATGAGCAGGAAGGGCTTGGTCAGGCCGTCCTGGGCGACGCTGGTCAGGAACACGCCGGTGTGCCCGTCCGGGCCGGGGAAGTGCAGCTGGCCGTCGAGGTCGATGCCGGCCTTGAGGCGCGGATCGTCGTGCATGGCCTGGAGGGCGGTGGAGCCGCCACCGGAGTGGCCGACCATGCCGATCCGGTCGAGGTCGAGGGAGGCGGCGAGGCCGGACGGCACCTGCTGGTCGTGGCACAGCTCGCCGAGCCGGTCCAGGACGAAGCGGGTGTCGTCGACCCGGGTCTGCAGGATCTTGCGCAGCAGGGCGCCGGCGTCGACGCCGGGCTGGGCGAACAGCGCGGGCAGGACGGAGGTGGCGAGGTCCCCGTGGGGGAAGGCGACCTCGGAGGCGTCGTAGGTGTGGTCGACGGTGACGACCACGTAGCCGCGCGAGGCGAGGTCCTCCACCAGGCCGGTGCCCCAGGTGCGCGGATCGCCGAAGCCCGCCGAGTACAGCACGACGGGCCGCTTGCCGCCGGGGAGGACGGGCGCGTCGGCGCGGGCGTGGGTGCGGATGCCGGCCCAGTCGGTGCGGCCGGGCTCGAAGCCGTGGGCGGTCTGGCCGGCGCTGCCGGTGCTGCCGAAGTGGTCGGCGGCGGCGGGGACCATGTACGGCGCGCGCTCGTCGCCGCCCGCGGGCCGGGTGGTCGGGTACCAGAAGCTGATCATCAGCTTGCGGTGCTGCCCGGCCTGCCAGGGGTCGTCCCGGTGGTCGTCCGTGAGCTGCAGGGACGTCGTGCCGACCGGGTACGGCCCGGTCGGCTGCGGCAGCCAGGCCCTGGCCTGCCGCTCGGTGCCCCGCCCCGGCGCCGCCACCGCGCCCGGCGCGCCGACCGCGCCCGAGCTCACCGTCGCCGCCAGCAGTACCGCCGCTACGGCCCGTCCTCGCCTGCTCATCGCCGTTCCTCCTCGTTCGATCGCGTGGTCGCCGTGAACACGGGTGACGGTACGGGCGAGGAGGGGCGGAAACCGTCGTACCGGGGCGCCAAGTCCCCTGTAGTACCCCGGTATGGCGGCGTCCCTGGTCAGCGAGGTGCCGCGGCCCCGGCCGGGGGATGATGGCGCGCATGAAACGTGTGATCATCACTGGCAGCTCGGGCGCGGGCAAGACCACGGCGGCCGCCGCCCTCGCGGCCCGGCTCGGCCTGCCGCGCGCCGAACTGGACGCGCTCCACCACGGCCCGGGCTGGGTGAAGCGCCCCGAGTTCGAAGCCGACGTGGACCGCTTCACGGCCGGCCCGGTCTGGGTCTGCGAGGAGCAGTACCACGGCGTGCTGGGCGACCTGCTGTGGGAGCGCGCCGACACGCTGGTCTGGCTCGACCTGCCCCGCACGACCGTGATGAGACGGGTCGTCGTCCGCTCGCTGCTGCGCGTCCTGACCCGCCGGGAGCTGTGGAACGGCAACCGCGAGACCTGGCGGGACCTGGCCGACCCCCAGCACCCGGTGCGCTGGGCCTGGGCCAACCACGCCAGGAAGCGCAGGTCCACGGTCGAACGCCTGGCCCGGCACCCGCACCTGACGGTGGTCCGGCTGACGAGCGCCGGGCAGGCCCGGGGCTGGCTGCGGGGCGCGTCGGCCCCGACCGGGGTGGTGGGACGTCGCTGAGGCTCGGCCGCACCCGGGGCCGTTGCCACATCCGTTCGAGCCCGCGATCATGACGCCATGACGGAGAAGACTGAACGGCAGGCAGTGATCGTCACCCGGATCTTCAAGGGCGAGGGCTCGGAGGAGGACTCGGCGGAGGCCGCCCGGAACTTCGAGCTGTGGGTGGAGCTGCTGTGGCAGGGGAACGAGGCCGCCGCCGTGGCCGCCTGCGCCCGCGCGCTGGAGGCGGAGTGCGGACGGCACTGGACGAGGATGGACGAACGCGACCGGGGCACCCACGTCTGGTTCTTCAGCTACCTCTGCCCGCTCCCCGAGACGCTCCGCCCCGAGGCCCGCGACTACCGGGACGGGGTCCTGAGCGGCGTGGGGTTCCAGGAGCTCGCGAAGGCGATCCGGTTCCGCAAGGGCGAGCCGGAGTAGGGCGATCGGCCCGGCACGGCGTCACGGTGTGGCCGCGGGGCGGGTGCCGGCGGCGTCGGGGTCCGGGGTGGCGGCGGCGTCGGGGTCCGGGGAGCCGGTGAGGTGGCGGTAGGCCGGGGTGCCGGCCAGCAGGCCGGCGTGGGTGCCGAGTCGGGGCCGGGAGCCGTCCAGGAGGAGGACCCGGTCGGCGCGGCGGGCCGGGCCGGGGCGGTGGGTGATGGTGACGACCGTGCCGGGGCGGGAGCGGAAGGCGCGTTCCACCCGCAGTTCGGCGGCGGCGTCGAGGTGGCGGGTCGCCTCGTCCAGGACGACCAGGCGGGCGTCGCTGAGGTGGGCGCGGGCGAGGGCGATCAGCTGGCGCTCGCCGGGGGAGAGGGCACCGGGGGCGAGGTGCCCGGCCAGGCCGCCGAGCCGGCGCAGCAGCGGCTCGGCGCCGACCGCGCGGGCCGACGCCAGGACGGCGGAGTCGGTCGCCCGCGGGGCGAGCCAGCGCAGGTTCTCGGCGACGGTGCCGGTGAAGACGTACGAGTCCTGGGGGAGCAGCACGCGGGCCCGGGCCAGGGCGGCGGGTGCCAGGTCGGCGGGCGCCGCGCCGCCGAGCAGCACCTTGCCCTGGCCCGGGGCGACGACGCCGGCGACGATGTCGGCGAGGGTCGACTTGCCGATGCCGGAGGGGCCGACGACCGCCAGGTGCTCGCCGTCGCGCACCGCGAGGTCGAAGCCGTCCAGGACCGGGTCGGCGTTGGCACCGTAGGAGAAGGAGACGCCGGAGAGCTCGAAGGAGCCGTCCACCGGCGGGAGTTGGTGGCCCGGACGGGCGGCGGCGGTCGCGTCCACCGGGTGGCTCGCGGCGGCGAGCCGCTCGGCGGCGACGGCCAGCCGGAGCCAGGAGGCGCCGGCGCCCTGCACCAGGAGGCGCAGGGCCGGTTCCAGCGTGCCCGTCAGATAGGCCAGCACGCCGATCACGGCGCCGGCCGTCAGCCCGTGCCGGACGAGGGCCGGGGCGGCCAGGACGACCAGCAGCAGCGGGAGGTGCGCGCCCAGGGACACGATCAGACGGCGCCCGCCCGCCAGCCGGGCGAGCGCCCGGCCCGCCTCGGCGTTCGCCGCGACGGCGGCCAGCACCTCGCGCTCGGCCGCCTCCCGGGCGCCGCAGGCGACCAGGTCGCGCAGCGCCCGCAGGGCGTCGGCGCACGAGCGGGCCAGCTCCTCCTCGGCCGCGAACGCCTCGCGCTGGCGCCGGGCGGTGGCCGGCGCCAGGGCCGCGAACGCGGCCAGCGACAGGAGGAGGGGGCCGGCGATCAGCGCGGCGGCGGCCGGGGCGAGGGCGGCGCTGCCGACGATCACGGCGATGGCGGTCAGGGCGAAGTGGGAGACGATGAGCAACTGCCCGGCGACGGTGTCCCGGACGGCCTCGACCTGCCGGGTCAGCCGGGCGACGGCGATCGCGCCGGAGCCGTCCGCCCGGCCGTGCGTGGCGACGGCCCGGTGCAGCATGCCGGACACCACCTCGCCCAGCAGCCGGTCGCGCATCGGCTCGACGACCTCCGCCAGCCACGGGTACGTCTGGCGCGACGCCCAGGCGCCCAGGGCCGAGACGGCGGCGAACAGGGCGAGCCAGCCCGCCGCCGGTCCGGGCCGGTGGGCGAGGAAGCCGCGGTCGACCGCCAGGGCGAGCGCCTTGCCCGCGACCAGGGCGGGCGCGGCGGAGAGCAGGGACCAGGCGAGCAGCCGGAGCACGGCGGGCCGGCTCCGGCCGAGGGCGGAGCGGAGCAGCCGCAGGGCCGTTCGGCCCGGTCGTCCGGCGCGGGACGGGGTCATCGGGTCGCCTTTCGCGGAGTTCACGGATCGTCTGCGGCGGCGTTCGTCGGGGGAACAGGTCGGCTGGCCTGTCGGCCGGACGGACGGGCGTCTGCTCGGCGAGGGGCTCGGCCGAGGTCCGCAGGCGGTGAGGTGGCGGGCGCGCGGGCCGGGCCCGACGGAGAAGGCCGCGAGGTCGGTGCGGGCGGCGGCACGCCCGTTGGCCGCCGGGCCGGGCCGGGTGCGGCGGCGGGCGGGCGCCGGGGCGGCCCGCCGTCGAGGACTGCCCGGCGACCGGGTTCGGGCACCTGGGGGGAGTGGGAGCGGCCACCGGACGAGGAGCCGGAGTGTGTTCGCCGGACCCGGCCGAGGGGCCGAGCCGCGTCACCCGGCCGCCTCGCCGTCGAAGACCGCGCGGTAGCCGGGCAGCGCCGACAGCTCCTCGTGGGTGGCCAGCGCGCGGATCCGGCCCTCCTGGAGCCAGGCCACCTGGTCGGCGTGGGAGGCCACCGCGGCCCGCCGGGTGACGACCAGCCGGGTGCGGTGGCCCTCCTGCTCCCGGAGGGCGTGCAGGATCCCGGCCTCGGTGGCGGCGTCCAGCGAGGACGTCGCGTCGTCGAGCACGAGCAGTCGGCCGTCGTGCGCCAACGCCCGGGCGATGCCGAGCCGTTGGCGCTCGCCGCCGGAGAACGGGGCCTCGGCGGGCGGGGTGCGGTAGCCGTCCGGGAGCCGCCGGACGAACTCGTCGGCCCGGGCCGCCCGGGCGGCCCGGCGGACCCGCTCGGCGGGGAGGCCGGGGCCGATGGCGGCCTCGACGGTCCGCCCCGGCAGGGCCGGGTCGGCGAAGGCGCAGGAGACGGCGGCGCGCAGCTCGTCGGGGCGGAGGTCGGCGAGCGGGACGCCGTCGAGCGTCACCGTTCCCTCGTCCGGGTCCAGGAGCCCGGTGGCGAGGGCGGCGAGCGCCGAGGTGGCGGCGTCGTCGGCGCCGACCACGGCGAGCCAGCCGCCGCCCGGGACGGCCAGGTCGAGCCGGTCGAGCACCGGGCCGCCGGGTCCGCCGGGTCCGCCCGGGCCGTCGACCGTGACGCCGCACAGGTGGAGGGCGCCGTCGCCGGACGGCAGCGGCCGGGTACCCGGGGCCGGGACGGGTGCGTCGAGCAGTTCGGCGAGCCGGTCGGCCCCGGCGCGGGCGCGGGAGACGTCGAGCAGGCTCTGGGCGGCGCCGAAGCCGCCGAGGCCGATGGCGGTGTAGCCGAGTGCGGCGAGCAGCCCGCCCACGGACAGCGAGCCGACCGCGACCGCCGCTCCGGCGGCCGCCAGGACGGCGAGTTGGGTCACCGGGGCGAGCAGCGCGGAGCACCAGGCGATCCGCCGCTGGCTGTCCCACAACTCCCGTCCGTGCCTCGACAGTTCGGGAACCGGCCGGAGGACGCGGGAGATCTCGCGGTCCAGGGCGCCGGCGGCGGCGATGCTGCGGCTCCCGGAGACGGCGTCGAGCAGCCGGGTCGCGATGTCGGCCTGTGCCCGCTGATAGCCCTCGCCGAGGGTGGCCGTGCGGCGCAGCTGGCGGCGGATCGCCGCGTACCCGAGCGGGGCGGTGCCGAGGAAGGCCAGCGCGGCGGTCGGGGCGAGCACGGCCAGGGCGACCAATGCCGCTGCGGCCATGGCGAGTTGGGTGACGGTGTAGATGACCGCCGGTGCGGCGAGGGCGGCCTGCGGGGCGCTGCCGGTCAGTCGCGCCGCGACGTCGCCGACCGGGAGCCGGTGCGCCGCGAGCGGGCGGGCGGCCAGGACCCGGCGGACGGCGTCCGCGCGGAGCCGGGCGGCGGTGTCGGCGGAGATCCGGGGCCCGGCGTACTGGCCGACCGCCTCGGCGCCGGCCAGGGCGGCGAGCGTCGCGGCCAGCGGCAGGGCGCCGGCCGTCCCGGCGCCGGTCAGGGCCGCGTCGACGGCGTGGGCGAGTACGGCGGGCAGGGCCAGGGTCGCGCCCGTACTGGCCGTGACCGCGACGGCCATGACGGCCGACCAGCGGCGGCCGAGGCGGAGCACCCGGCGCAGGCCCTTGGGGGAACTTCCTGGCCGGGATGGGGAGATGTCGGTCGGCACGGGACCCTCCGAGGGTGGCGCGGGAGGAGCCTGGGAACGGCCGCCGGGCCCCGGTCGGATAGGACCGGGGCCCGGCGTCGCCTAGGCCCTCTCTTTCGGATCTTTGCCGGGTCCGCGACGCCGGGGCACGCACCTCGCCGCGTTGTCGTCGGTCGCCAATGCTCCGCAGTGGCTCCCTCCTCCGCCTTGCGATGCACGCACCCCAACGCCGCGGCCTGATCCGACAAGACCCAAAAGAGAGGACCTTGGGCCCTGGGCGGGCCGGCTCGGTGAGGAGGGCCGGCCCGCTTCGGGCACCGACCGCGGGACGGGCCCGCGGTCAGCGGCTGCTCAGAGGCAGAGCAGGGTGCTGACCGTGCTGTTGGTGCAGTTGACGGCGCTCAGCGAGCTGAGGACCGAGCGGAACTCGACGGTCTCCTCGACGGTCTCCAGGGCCTGCAGGCTGAGGATCGACATGATGAACTCCCATCGGTTGTGATGCGGTGCTTCCGGCAGGTGCCGGAACTCGTGGGCGGCGGTGTCGCCGCGGGGGTGGCCGCCGGTGGCGCGGGGCGCGCCCGGCAGGCCGCGAGGTGGTGACGCGGAGGTGGTTACGCGGTGGGCCAGAACGGCATCGCGGGCGTGTCCGCGAACACCGTCCCGAGCGCGGACAGCACGCCGGCGGTGCCGGTGGCGAGGTCCATCGAGAGCCGGAGCAACTGCTCGCCGGGGAAGGCGGGGTGGCCCCGGTAGGGGATGGCGTGCCAGGCGAGCCGCCGGACGTGGCGCCGGATCACCGCCGCGTGGGCCGTCCCGTCGCCCTGGGCCTGCCGGAGCAGGGCGATCAGGCCGGCGCGTCCGTTGAACAGGCCGGACTGGACGATGAACTCGGGCTCGGCGGCGCCGCGGATCTGCTCCAGGCGCTCGGCCAGCGCGGCGTCCGGGCGGCGGCGCAGGTAGCTGTCGAGGACGGCGGCGATGCCGGCGCTGCCGGACTCCAGGTAGGGCAGCACGCGGGTGCCGTCGTCGACCTGGAGGGTGCCGTCCTCGGCCACCACGCAGCGGGCCAGGTCGAGGTCGAGGGCCCGGCGGGCGAGGTCGAGGAGGGCGGCGTCGCCGGAGTCCTCGTGCAGGTGGAGCAGCAGCAGGGCGGCGCCGGTGGGGCCGTGCATCAGGCCGGTCCGGGCTCCGGCGGGCGGCGCGGCGCCGTCCGGCCGGTCGAGGCGCAGCCGGGCGACGGCGCGTTCGGCGGCGTCCACGGCGGCCTCGCGCAGGGCGCGGTCGCCGGTGGCGCGGGCGAAGTGCCGCAGGGTCAGGCCGACTCCGGCCAGGCCGCCGGCCAGGTCGGGGCCGAGGCCGTCGAGGTCGTCCTTGCCGAGGCGTTCCAGCAGGTCGAGCGCCTCGGTACGGCGCCCGAGCAGGTCGAGGACGTACGCGACGCCGTGCGCGCCGAGGAACAGGCCGGGCCGGCAGGGTTCCCGGTTCACCGCGTCGAGCAGCCAGCCGACGTGGTCGGGGTCAATGGCGGCGCCGGTGGTGTGCAGGGCCCACAGGACGCCGGCCGCGCCGTAGGACAGGCCGAGCCCGTCGTGGGTGAACTGGCCGGGGTCCCCGGGGAAGAGCCGGTCGGCGCGCTCCGGGGTCGCGCTCGCCGTGATGGCGGCGGTGAGCTCCTCGCGCAGCCGGGGCCAGGCGGCGGGCTCGCCGCTCAGCAGCTCCTGGAACGCGCGGTCCGTCTCCTCGGTGGTGCTGGTGGCGGTCGGCGGGGTCGGCACGGCGGGGGCCGGGGGGTCGGGCAGCACCTGCGGGGAGAGCGCGAACCGTTGGCGCGCGGCGCGGACGAGCGTGCCGGCCTTCCCGGGGCTGAGCACGGTCAGCGGCATGAGCGGCAGGAAGAGCCAGAGCCGCAGCGCGGCCAGCGCGTGCTCGTCGACCTGGAAGCCGGTCAGCCCGGCGGGGGCGGCGAAGCCCGCGGCGCCGAGCGCCGGGCGGACGAACTCGTCGACGGGCGAGGCGAGTTCGAAGTCGACGAAGGTGACGCCACCGTCCGGCCGGACGATCAGGTTGCGCGGGTGGAGGTCGCCGAACACGATGCCGCGCTCGTGGATCGCCCGCAGGCCCTCGGTCACGCCGTCGAGGATGCGCAGCGCCTTCGCCCGGTAGTCGGCGACGGCGGCGTCGTCCGTGTGCGGGTGCACCAGCGGGTAGTTGAGCCCGAACCAGCGGTGCAGCGGCTCGCCCTCGACGAACTCCTGGACCAGGAAGTGGTGTTCCCACGCGGTGAGGTAGCCGAGTGCTTCCGGTACGGCGGCCAGGCCGCTCAGCCGTTGCAGGATCTCGTGCTCGCGGCCGAGGCGCTGGACGGCGTCGTCGGCGCGCTGGTCCAGGCCGGCGTACGGCCGGGCCTCCTTGAGCACGACCTGCGGGCCGCCGCCGGCGGGCCGGCCGAGGTAGATGCCGCCGCCGTTGGAGAAGTGCAGGGCGCGTTCCACCGTGTACGGGAAGTCGCCCATGCTGTTCCGCGCGGAGTCGGCGAGGGCCTGGGTGAGGACGGCGGGCACCGGCGCCCAGTCGGGCACCTCGAAGACGGCGCGCCGGACGTCCGGGCGCAGCGCGCCGGAGGGTTCGCGGAAGGCGAGGACCAGTTCACCGGTCTCGGTGCGGCAGAACTGCTCGACGAACCCGCCGTACCGCAGGTACAGCGGCCCCTCGCGCCAGCGCAGGTCGCTGAGGATGTACGGCCCGGGCTCGCCGCCGAGGGCGGAGTCGAGGTCGACCAGACATCGCTCCAGCTCCTGGTCGCCGACCGGGTAGAGCGTCATGAACTTCCCGCTGGAACCGCGCGAGGCGTACTTGGCGTTCTGCGTCTGGACGAGGGAGGGGCTGCGCAGGAACTTGAACGCGACGCGGTGCTCGAAGCAGTAGTTCCGGACGGTGTCCAGGATCCGCGGGGCGTTGTCCATGCGGGCCGAGACGTGCACCTTCCAGCCCTGCTCGGGCAGTTGGAGGTCGACGGGCTGGTATCCGACCCACACCTCGCGGGTGTTGCGCGCCCAGCCGGCCGGCGCCGGCTCACCCGCGGCGGGGAACTCCTCCAGGGTGGCCCAGCGGACCGGGGAGTCGTAGAAGAGCGGATCGGCGTACGAGTAGGCCTCGTAGCGCATGTCCATCGGATTCCTCCAGGGAGCGTCGTGCAGCGTCGAGCAGCAGCGGGGGACCGCGCACCGCACCGCGGGCACGCGGCGCCGCGGGGGCGGGGAGACCTGGGAGAGGGGGGCCGCGGGTGGGCCCGGACGGGGGGCTGGTACGGGGAGCGCCCGGTGCAGGGGACGGCCTGCAACGGAAGCGCTCGGGACGGGGGGAGGCCCGGAACGTGCGGGCCGGCGGGGCGTACGGGCCTGGGTGGGAGGCCGGGGCCCGGAGGCCCGAGACCGCTTGTGGGCGGCCCGGTGGAGAGTTTGCGGTGGGCGTCGGGGCGGACGCCAGTGGATACGGGATGTTTGGCTGAATATCCCATCGGCAGATTCGTCGGGACGATTGGCATCCCCTGCGACCAGTGATGATCGCTCCGGGTGCCCGGACCGCTCCGCCGCGCTGTCGTCGCGCAGCAGGCCGTGGCGGCGGCACGCAGGTCGGGCGGCGGTGCCACCGGGCCGTCCCGCCGCCGGCCGCCCGGGGCGGTGCGGCCCGTTCCGTCACCGTCTCGTTCACCCGGACGGCGCAATCCGTTCGGCGGTGCCCGTCGGCCGCGGGAACCGCGCCCGTGGCCGGATTTCTTCCGGCGCTCACCGCGCAGTCGTCGGCGCGCCGGTCCGCCCGACCGGCGCACGCCGGGTGGCGGTCCCGGACGAGCGACCGGTACACGGAAGGTCGGCGTACCGGGTGACCTGGCCACCGGCGCCACGGGCGGGCCCTTCCGAGGGCTGCCCGGGGCCGTCCGCCGCCGCCGCGCCGGGTGCCCGGGCGGGGCCTACGATCGAAGGAACGGGCCGTCGAGCCGGGCGACTTGAGGGTTCATGGCGGGCCGGGATCGGAGTTCGCCATGGCGCCGCATTTCGATGTCAACGTGATCGTCGTCGGCAGGGACAAGTTCTCTCCGGAGAAGCTCGCGCAGGTCGACGGCTCGGTGGCGATCATGAAGGCGATCTTCGCCACCTTCGGCCCGGAGGTCGGCACGGTCCGGATGTACCACCTCAGCTCCGCCCAGGCCGGCCGGCTCGCGATCATCCGCAACTACGCGGACGCGAAGACGCTGACGAACCTGTGGTCCGTGAAAAACGACGGGATCGACCTCTTCGTGGTCCGTCAGATCACCGATCCGCACTTCACCGGACTGTCGCCGATCGGTGCAGACTGCAGCAAGAACCGTGTGAAGGGGGACAGCCCGCGTGCCCCGGTGGTCGCGATGCAGGAACTCACGGCGGAGACCGGAAACGCCTTCGCCCATGAGATCGGCCACTTCCTCGGCCTGCGCCACTGCGAGGATGACCCGCCGTCCTGTGCCGGCACCGCCAACGACTTCATGTTCGCGAGTCCGGGCCCATTCGGCGGGATCACCGCCGCGCAGGCCGCCAAGATGAAGACGCACTGCGCGGTCAAGCCGTAAGGCCCGCCGAGAGTCGAGAGCCGGTGACCGCACCATGACCGCGAACGTCGACCAGCTGATGGCCTCCAGGGACACCCTGGACCCGGCGCTGCTCTCCGCCCTCGACGACGACGACCGCACCGACCTGCTCAACCGCGCCCTCGCCGCCGACGACCCGAACCGGATGCGCGCGATGGCCTTCCTCTCCCTCACCGACCCGAGCCCGGACGGCGCGCTCGCCCAGGCGGTCGGCCGGGCGGTGACGGACAGCGACCCGTTCGTGGTGGCCGGCGCGCTCGCGCTCGCCGCGTGCCTGGGCAGCGGCGCGGTGCCGCTCGTCCAGGGCGCGGTGTCCAACGGAGAGTCACTGGTCGCGCTCTCCGCCTGGGCCACGCTCGAACAGATCGCCACGTCCGACGTCCTGGACGCCCTGCACCAGCTCGCGCCCTCGCCCGGCGACGAGGTCGGCGACCAGGCGGCCTTCGCCCTCACCGTGATCGCCCACCGGGGCGGGCAGACCGGATTCGAGCCCACCCCGCCCGCCGACAGCGACCTCCGCGCCATCCCGGCCGGCCAGGCCGCGTCCGCGATCACCCCGTCCGCCCCGGCCGACGACGACTTCGCCCTGCTCACCCGGCTGACGGCGGGCGAGCTGTACCTGATCAGCCCCGAGCAGCGCGCGACCGTCGCGATCGACTGCGGCGAGCACCTGCTGCTCGCCCTCGACCCCGCCTTCCTGGACGGCCTGCCGAACTCCGTCCTGCAGGCACCGGCACTGGCCGGCCTGGTCGCGGACCTGGACCGGAGCGGGACGTCGTACGGCGTCCGGCACCTGGTGCTCACCTGGCCGGACGGGTCGAACGGCGCCCACGTCCTGCTCTGCGACCCCGGCGGCACCCCGGCCTACTACGGGCACCCGGCCGAGTCGGACTTCAGCGACGGGACCGCCACCTTCGCGCTCTCCGCCGTCGACCGGCCCGGCGCCGGCCCGATCGCGGTCACGGTGACGGCCGCGACGAGCGGCGTGAGCCTCGGCGGCGACCTCCAGGTCAGCGACGAGATCGTGACCGACCGCCAGGACCCCACCCTCGACGACGACGGCAGCGGCGCGGTCGCCTGAGCCGTTCGCGGGGCGGCGTTACGCGGTGGCCCCGGCCAGGAAGCGGGTCAGGCACTCCGTCACCAGGCGGTGGTCCGCCAGCTGCGGCAGCCCGGAGACGGTGACCGTTCCCACCATGCCCGTCCCCCGCACCAGCAGCGGGAAGGAACCGCCGTGCGCGGCGTAGTGCGCCGGGTCGAGGTCGAAGGCCCGCCCCTTGGCCCGGTAGCGCTCGCCCACCAGGTACGAGGCCTCGCCGAACCGGCGGACCACGGCCGCCTTGCGGCGGATCCAGTCGTCGTTGTCCGGGCTCGTCCCGGGCAGCGCCGCGTGGAAGGCCTGCTGCTCGCCGTGCCGGATGTCGACCGTCACCGCCAGCGCCCGCTCGCGGGCCACCGCGACGATCAGCGAGCCGAGCCGCCAGGTGTCGTCCAGGTCGGCCGAGGGGAGCTGCAATTCGCGGTGCTGGCGCTCCAGTTCGGCGATGTCGGGGGCTGCGGCGCGGTCCGGCCCCGGCACGCCGGTCACAGCTGCACCGCCGCTCCGGTCCGGGCGGAGCGCTGCGCCGCCTCCAGGACGCGCAGCGCCTCGACGGCGTCGCCGGCCTCGACCGGGGCCGGGCCCCGGCCGTGCAGCGCCCGGACCAGGCCCGCGTAGTAGTCCTGGTACGCGCCGGGCAGGGTGGGCAGCGGCTCGGCGGTGTCCCCGGCCCGCAGCGCGCCCCAGCGCTGGGGCGGGACGACGCCCCAGTCCGGATCGGCCGGGGTGCGGCCCGCCCGCAGCGCGTCCTCCTGGCCGTCCAGGCCGTGGGTGACGTACGCGCCCTGCGAGCCCAGCACCCGGAAGCGCGGGCCGAGGTCGCCTGCGGTCGCGCTCAGCCACAGGTGCGAGCGGGTGCCGTCGGCGTGGGTGAGGGCGACGAAGCTGTCGTCGTCGGCCTCGGCGCCGTCGCGGCGCACGTCCAGCTCGGCGTACACCCGGGTGGCCGGGCCGAAGAGGACGAGCGCCTGGTCGACCAGGTGCGAGCCGAGGTCGTAGAGCACGCCACCGGCCTCGGCCGGGTCGCCCAGCTCGCGCCAGCCGCCCTTGAGTCGGGGGCGCCACCGCTCGAAGCGGGACTCGAAGCGGTGCACCCGGCCCAGCCGCCCCGAGCCGACCAGCTGCCGTACGGTGCGGAAGTCGCCGTCCCAGCGCCGGTTCTGGAACACGCTGAGCAGCAGACCCCGCTCCTCGGCCAGCCGGACCAGCTGCTCGCCCTCGGCGGCGGTGGCGGCCAGCGGCTTGTCGACCACGACGGGAAGGCCGGCCCGCAGGGCGGTGGCGGCCAGCGGGACGTGGGTGCGGTTGGGGGAGGCGACCACCACCAGGTCCAGGCCCAGGTCGGGGGCCGCCGCCCACAGTGCGTCCGTGTCCGGGAGCAGCGCGGCTCCCGGGTGCTGCCGGGCGGCCCGGGCCCGGCGGCCGGCGTCGGCGGTCACGACGGCGGCGAGGCGCAGGCCCGGGGTGGTGCTGATCAGGGGCGCGTGGAACACCGCGCCGGCGATGCCGTAGCCGATGAGTCCGACGTTGAGCTGCGGAGAGTCCATGCCCCTAGTTAAACAACAGCGTGGATTAACTGGCAAGCCCGCGGAGATCGACAAGCTCGCATAATCGAGACGTGACGACCGACCCCGCCGCCCCGCTTCCCGGCCCCGCCCCGCTTCCCGGCCCCGCCCAACTCGCCGCCTCCGCCGCCCCGCTGTCCGACCCGGCGCTGAACCTCGCGCTGGTCCGCGACCGCAACGACGCCGCCGTCCTGCGCGCCGTCCGCGCCCGCGCCGGGAACGGGATCAGCCGGGTCGAACTGGCCGTGCAGACCGGTCTCACCGCCCAGGCCATCAGCAAGATCACCGCCCGCCTGCTCGCCGAGGGCCTGCTCACCGAAGCCGGCCGCGAACGCGTCGCCGGCCAGACGGGCAAGCCCCGTACCCTGCTGCGCCTCGTCCCGCAGGCGCGCTTCGCCCTCGGCGCCCAGATCGGGCGGCGCGAACTGCGCCTGCTCCGGGTCGACCTCACCGGGGCCGTCACCGCGGAGGTCCGGGAGGACGTCGACCCGGGGAGTGACCCCGGCCCGGTCCTCGACCGGCTCGCCGCCCTGGTCCACGAGCTGGCCGCCGGCCCCGCCGCCGGGAACGTCCTGGGCCTCGGCGTCGCCTGTCGCGGCCCCCTCGACGCCCGGGACGGCGTCCTCCACCGGGTCACCGGCATGCCCGGCTGGCACGGCCTGCCCCTGCGCGACGAGATGCGGGCCCGCACCGGGCTGCCCGTCATCGTCGAGAAGGACTCCACCGCCGGCGTCCTGAGCCGGCTCGGCCCGGACAGCCGGGCCTTCGTCTACCTCGGCGACGGCGTCGGCGCGGGCCTGGTCCTGGACGGCCGCGTCCACCGCGGCGCCCGCACCAACGCCGGCGAGTTCGGCCACCAGTGCATCGACCCCGCCGGCCCGCCCTGCGCCTGCGGCGCGCACGGCTGCCTGGAGGCCGTCTGCCTCGCCGCCCTGCGCGCCGGGCGCCCGGACGAGGCCGCCCGGGCCCTCGGCATCGGCGTCGCCAACCTGGTCCGGCTCCTCGACGTCGAGGAGGTCAGCCTCGGCGGCACGACCTTCCTCGACGACCCCGAGCCCTTCGAGGCCGCCATCCGCGCCGAACTCGCCGCGCGCCTGCCCGACCCGCACTGGCAGCGCGTCACCCTCACCCGCGCCCCGCGCCTGGCCATCCCCCAGGGCGCCGCCGCGCTCGCCCTCGGTCGTCTCTTCCTTTAGGCGAGTTGTTCCGAAGGTCAGGTCAGCTGCTTGTGCATGACGATGCAGGGGCGGCCGTGCTGTCTGTCGGCACGACGGTCGATCTCCTGCCAGCCCAGTGAGCTCCAGAAGGCGAGGGCGGCGGGGTTGTTCTCCAGGACGGCGAGCCGGATGCCGTCCCGGCCCTCGCTGCGGAACCGCTCCTCGACCAGGTTGGCCAGCAATCGGCCGATGCCCTTGCGGTGAGAGTTGCCGTGCACCATCAGCAGCCCGATCCAGGGCTGGCCATCTGTTGGGTGACGGTCAAGCAGGCACAGGAGCCCGACGAGTTGCCTGCGCGCATCCCGGGCGAGCAGTACCTCGCAGCCCTCGGTACCGGATTCCTCCCGCAGATCGGCTTCGACGCGGTCTGCCCGGATGTCCTCGGGGTCGTACTCGCCGGCGGCTCGGCAGTACTCCGGGTTGCTCGTGTAGAGGTCGACCACCTCAGCGATCTCCTGCGGAGAGAAGCGAAGCGGTGAAAAGGAGAGAGCAGCCATGCAGGCAGCGTAGTCAGCCCTGCCGGCGTGGCTGACCACGAGGGCGGAACATCCCGGATCAGGGTGTGACGGACATCGAGGCCCTGGCGAACCCGAAGCTGGACGAGCGCGGGGTGCCCTGGCGTTGCGGCAGCTCGCTCCCCAGGAGTGGATGCCTGCCGGGGCTCCGTTGTGGACCAGGGGGTCACCCTGGTCACCCGGGCAGGCATCCGTGACTCCGTCACCATCCTCAACCGCGGAGCGCAGCGCCAACCGGAACAGGCCCCGCCGGCCCCATCGCGCCCGTCAGGCCGGGGCGGCGGCCCCCGCGAGGATGGCGTCGAGCAGGCCCGGAAAGCGGGCGTCCAGGTCGGCGCGGCGCAGGCTGACGAAGCGGTTGCGGCCGGCGACGCGGGTGGAGGTGACGCCGGCCTCGCGCAGCACCCGCATGTGGTGGGAGACGGTCGACTTGTGCAGGTGGTCCAGTCCCAAGTCCCTTGGGGCGCAGGAGTGTTCGGCGTCGTCGGCGTAGCTGAGCAGCAGCCGCATGCGGACCGGGTCGCCGAGCGCGTGCAGGACGGTGACGAGGTCGATGTCGGCGGTGGTGGGCTGGGGGAGCCGGTCGACGGCGGTCATGGTTTCGGCGCTCCGGATCTCGGGTGGCTGGCGACAGCGGGACGGGAATGGTTTGACAATCATCCACCAATCCTCGATTGTTTGGCGAGCATCAAACCGTTGCATGTTCGTCCAACAATCCTCGGGGGGATTCCCGTGCCCGTACGCCTGCTCCTGCTCGCCCTCGGCACCTTCGCCGTGGGCACCGACTCGATGGTCATCGCCGGCATCCTCGGCCCGGTCTCCACCGACCTCGGGGTGTCGGTCGGCGTCGCCGGCCAGCTGGTCACCGTCTTCGCGCTCGGCTACGCCCTGCTCGCCCCGCCGCTGGCCGCCGCCACCGCCCGCTGGCCGCGTCGGACCCTGCTGCTGACCGCCCTCGCCGTCTTCAGCGCCGCCAACGCGCTCAGCGCCCTCGCCCCGACCTACCCGCTGCTGCTCGCCACCCGGGTCCTCGCCGCCGCCGGCGCCGCCCTGTACACGCCGACCGCCAACGCGGTGGCCACCACCCTGGTCGCCCCCGAGCGGCGCGGCCGGGCGCTCGCCACCGTGCTCGGCGGCATGACGGTCGCCACCGCCCTCGGCGTGCCGGTGGGCACCTGGGTCGGACGCACCGACTGGCGGCTGACGATGTGGCTGGTCACCGCGCTCGGCCTGGCCGCGTTCGCCGGACTCGCCGTCCTGCTGCGCGACCTGCCCGCCCCCGCCGCCGCCCCCACCCTGAAGGCCCGCCTCGCCCCGCTCGGCCGGCGCCAGGTGCTCGGCGCGGCCGCCACCACCCTGGTCTTCTTCCTCGCCTTCCAGTGCGTCTACATCTACCTGGCCACCGCCGTCGCGCCCGCCACCGGCGGTGACGCCGACCGGCTGAGCCTGATCCTGTTCACCACCGGCGTGATGTCGGTCCTCGGCAGCTGGCTCGGCGGCCGCCTGGTCGACCGCCTCGGCGTGCGCACCGTGCTGCTCGTCGGCTCGACGGTGGCCGCGGCCGCCTTCGCCGCCCTGCCCTGGCTGGGCCGCAGCATGCCCGGCTCGCTGGTGTACGCGATGGTGGTGCCGCTGGCCGGCTGGGCGGTGTCGATCGCCCTGCCGCACCGGCTGGCCTCGATCGACCCGGCGAACGCGCCGCTGCTGATCTCGCTGAACAGCAGTGCGCTCTACCTGGGCACGGCGGCCGGGGGAGCGGCGGGCTCGGCGGCGATGGCGGTGCTGGGCACCCGGTGGTTCCCGCTGGCGGCGGCGGTGCTGGCGCTCGTCGCCTGCGCGACGGCCGCGGCCACCACCCGCGACCGGCGCGCGGCCGCCGTAGCCCCTGCCGCCCCGGCTCCGGCCGCTGCCCAGGCTCCGGCCACCGCCCGGGTCTGACGCCCCACGGGCCCCGCTCCCGCGCCGTGGTGAGCGCCCGTCAGGTCGGTCATGCGCACCCGAACGTCGTCGCCGCAGGCATAGGCTGCCGGTGTTGCCGAACGCAACACCGGCTCCACCTCGACCACTTCGTCACGAAGCAAAGGCTGGATCCCATGAGCGTCGACGAACCCACCGAACTCACCGAGCGCGTCCGGAAGGCCGTCGCCGACCCGCTGACCCGGGACGACGGCTTCGACATCCACCAGGCCCTGCGCGAGGTCCTCGCCCCGGCCGGCCTGCGCCCCGAGGACAGCGGCGGGACGGTCACCTTCCTCGGCAGCGACCCGATCGTCCCGAGCATCATGCGCCTCGGCGGCGCCGCCGCGCTCGGCATCACGGCCAAGTCCGTCGCCCTCGCCGCGCTCTGGCGCCACCGCACCGGCGAGGGCCAGGACGTCACGATGGACCTGCGCAAGGCCCCGCACCGGCTGTGCCCCTTCTACGACCGGACGTGGGAGCTGCTGAACGGCCACCCCGGCGGCATGCCCTCCGATCCGGACAGCCCGCTGGGCTTCGAGTTCTACCGGGCGCGCGACGGCCGCTGGATGATGCCGCTCAACCCGTACCCGAAGATCAGGAACGCTGCCTACCGGCTGCTCCGCACCTGGCCGGAGAAGCAGGCCGTCGCCGACGCCGTCGCCCGGTGGGACGCCGCCGACCTGGAGCGGGCCGGCGCCGAACTCGGCGTCGTCATGCCGATGTTGCGCACCACCGAGGACTTCCTGCGCGAGCCCGCGTACGAGTTCCTCGCCCGGGACCCGCTGATCAGGATCGAGAAGATCGGCGACAGCGAGCCCGAACCCCTGCCCGCCGGCGTTGCTCAGCCGCTCTCGGGCATCCGCGCACTCGGCATGGGCCACGTCATCGCGGGCGCCGGCATCGGCCGCGACCTCGCGTACCACGGCGCGGACGTGCTGAACCTCTGGCGGCCCGACGAGCTGGAGCTCGACGTCGCGTACAACTCCGCCAACGTGGGCGTCCGTTCCAGCACCGTCGACCCCTACGGCCCCGAAGGGCGGGCGAGGATCCGCGAACTGCTGAGCAGCGCCGACGTGTTCTACGCCAACCGCCGCCCCGGCTACCTGGAGAGGATCGGCCTGAGCGCGGAGCAGGCCGCCGCCGTGCGCCCCGGCATCGTCCACGTCCGGCTCTCGCTCGCCGGCGAGAGCGGCCCGTGGGCCGGGCGGGTCGGCTTCGACCAGGTCGCCGGTGCGCTCACCGGCATCATGCTGATGGAGGGCCCGGACGGTGTCGCGGCCGGACCGACCAGCACCCCCGCCATGCCCCACATCGGCGTCGTCAACGACTACCTGCTGTCCTGGCTCGCCACCACCGGCGCCGTCGCCGCGCTCCTGCGCCGGGCCACCGAGGGCGGCAGCTACCGCGTCACCCTCAACCTCACCCGGGTCGCGGTCTGGATCCTCAGCCTCGGCGTCTTCGACCGCGACTACGCCCACGCGACCGCCCTCGCCCGCGACTCCGAATCCCCGCACGCCTACCTCGACCCGGACACCTTCACGGCCACCACCCCCTGCGGCCACTACCAGGGCGTCACCGACCAGGTGGCCATGTCCAGGACCCCCGGCCGCTTCCGCACCGTCCTCGTCCCGCGCGGCAGCAGCACCCCCTGCTGGCTCCCGCGCCACGGCTGACCGGCCGGAGCGGCCGCCGTCGACCCTCGTGCCGACGGCGGCCGCGCTCAGGCGGTGCGCCGGATCACGGGGTGGCGACGATGAGGACGCAGCCGCTCCCGCCGGCGGTCCCGTCCGCGCCGTTCTGCCCCGGATTCGATACTCCCCGACCGCCGTTGCCGCCGTTGCCACCACTACCGGCGTTGCCGGTGCCGGCGGGACAGGCGCTGCTGGCGGCGGCAGGCAGGGTGATGGTTCCGCCGGCGCTGCCGGTCTGACTGTCGGTGACCGTGCCGCCGGAGCCGCCCCTGTAGACGGCGGGAGTGGCGGACACACCGGTGGCGGTGGCCGCGCAGACCGGGTCGGTGCCCGCCTGGCCGCCGGTGGCCCGGGCGAAGCCGCCCGTTCCGCCGGCTCCGCCGCCCTGGCCGGCCGGGCTGCCGGCGGTTCCGGTACCGCCGGCAGGCCGGTTGGCGGAGCCGTGGCCGCCGGCACCGCCGCCCCCGCCGGGCGCGAGCACCTCGACGCCGCCGGGCCCGGTCACGGACGCGGCCTGGCCGCCGTTGCCGCCGCGGCCGGGGTTGCCGGCGCTGAGTTCGCCGCCGGAGCCGCCGAAGCCGGCCGCCCCGCCGGGTGTCGCGAAGGGCACCGCGACATCCAGGACGGTGCCCGCCCGGAGCCCGGTGAACGTACAGGTGAGGGCGGCCGCCGCGCCGCCGCCGGTGCCGCCCTGGCCGCCGGCGCCGTCGCCGTAGATGCTGCTGGCGCCCTGACCGCCGCCACCGCCCCCGCCGCTGCCCGCGGCGCCGACGGCCGTGACGGTCAGCGTGCCGGTGTTGGCGGGGACGGTGTACTGGGCGAGGCCGGGGGCGCAGACGGAGGTGGAGCCGGTGGGAGGACAGGACACGACGGGAGTGATCAGGACGCAGCCCGACCCGCCGTCGCCGACTCCGAGGCCACCCGGGAAGCCCAGGCCGCTTTGGCCTCCTTGGCCGCCGAACCCGGCCCCGTGGCACCAGTCGGGAGAGATCGTCCCGCCCGTGCCGCCCTCAAGGCCGGGCCGCCCGGCGCTGCTGGTGGCGGCCGGGCCGTTGACGGCCGTCAGCCCGTTGCCGGACGCGGTGCAGGTCGGTGAGCTGCCCGGCCGGCCGCCGGCCTCCTCCGGATTGCCGTTGGCCGTGCCGCCCGCACCGCCGCCGCTGCCTCCGCCGGCGCCGCCGTCGATACCGCCGAACTCGTCCACGCTGCCGGCACCCCCTCCGCCACCGGCGGCGGAGACGGCCAGACCGGAGGCGGTGACGGAGGCGGCCCCGCCGCCGGCGGCGGCCAGGACCTGCGAGTTCTCCTGCAGGGCGCCCGCACTGCCCCCGGTGGGCACCGTCACCGCCAGCACCGTGCCCGGCGCCAGGCCGGTGACGGTGCAGGCGATCGCAGCACCGGCGCCGCCCCCGGCACCGAGAGTCCCGCCGCCCGCGCCGCCGCCCCCGCCGACCACGGTGAGGCGGACCTGCAGGACGTTCGGCGGCACGGTGTAGCGGTAGGAGCCCGGGGTGTCGCAGACCGTCGTACCGTTCTGCACCGCACACGTGTCGGCAGCCACAGACGCAGCCGCCGCAGGCACGGCCGCGCCCGCAGCGCCCGCCGCGGGCAGCGGCAGCACCGCGCCACCGCTCAGCGCCAGGGCACCCACGGACGCGAGCGCGCCCAGCAGACGGCGCCGTCGACCTTCTCTTCTGCTCTCCCCCGGAATCCGTCGTCCTGGCACGCGGCCTCGACCTCCCATGTGTGTCGTCGCAGGTGGGAGCGCAGCGGACTCGAACCCGTGCGCACACAGAAAGTGTCAACACGGACACACTGGGTGCGCAACGGCAGTCCGCCGCCGCGCCTGGACGGCCGCTACCGCCGGAGGAGTTCGCAGAAGCGGTCCAGGGCCAGGTCGGTGCGGTGGCGGTCGCCGGTGGTGGTGAGGTCGAACAGCAGGCCCCGGATGACGGCCATGACCAGGGTGGGGGTGACGGTGTCGTCGGGGCCGGTGCCGACCTCGCGGAAGGCGGCGCCGAGGGTGGGGAACCAGCCCGTGATGGCCTCGGCCTGGTCCGGGTAGTTCTCGGGGTGGGTGAGCCCGTCGGCGTGCACCTCGAAGAACAGCCGGACGAACGGGGCGCGCTCGGGCGCGCTCATCCACGCCCAGATGCCGCGCAGGTACTCCTCCGGGGAGGCCGCTCGGGCCGGGAGGTGCTCGGCCAGCCGGACCGCGCCGCGGCGGCGGGCCTCGGCGAGGACGGCCGCCACCAACTCCTGCTTGCTGCCGAAGTCGTACAGCAGCATCCGGGGGCTGGTGCCGAGGGCCTCGGCGAGCGGGCGCAGGCTCAGCCCGGTCAGGCCGTGCGCCAGGACGTAGTCGGTGGCCCGGGCCAGCGTGGCCTCCCGCCGGGCGGGGTCCGGGGGTCGCCCCATGGTCGATCGTCCTCTCCGGCTCGCGGATGTGAGCGGGCATCAGTATATGGTACGACTGTTTCAAGAACGGGAGGGAGACTGTCATGCACGCACTCGACCGCACGCTCGACCGCGCACTCGACCGCGCACTCGTCCTGGGCGCCGGAGGTTCGGTCGGCACGGCCTGGACGGCCGGGCTCGCCGGCGGGCTGCGCCGAGCCGGGGTGGACCTCGGGGAGGCCGACCTGTTCGTCGGCACCTCGGCCGGCGCGATCACCGCCGCCCTGCTGGCCACCGGCCAGGACCCCGACCGGCTCGCCACTCCGGTGCGCCCCACCGGCCCCGGCGCCGGCCGCCCCCAGGTGGACGGGCGGCGCCTCGGCGAGGCGTTCGCCGTGCTGGGGAACGCCGCTGACGACCCGGACGGCGCGCGGCGCCGGGTGGGGCGGATCGCGCTCGCCGCCGAGACCGGCCCCGAGGAGGCGCACATCGCCCGGATGCGCGGCATGGTCGGCGCCGACCACTGGCCGGACCGGCGGCTGCTCATCCCCGCGACGGACGCCGAGACCGGCGAGCAGAGGGTCTTCGACCGGGCGAGCGGCGCCCCCCTGCCCGCCGCCGTGGCCGCCGCCACCGCCTTCCCCGGCATCTACCCGCCGATCACCGTCGACGGCCGCCGGTACCTGGACGGCTCCCTGCACTCGGCGACCAACGCCGCACTCGCGGCCGGGGCCCGGGTGCTCGTCGTGATCGACCCCCAGGCGCACCTGTTCCCCCGCGAACTGCTCGACCGGGAGCTGGCGGTGGCCGCGGCGCACACCGTACTGACCGTCGAGCCCGACCCGGCGGCGCTGCGCGCCTTCGGCCCGGACCTGAACGACCGGACGGCCTGGGAGCCGTCCTACCGGGAGGGCCTGCGTCAGGGCGCCGAGGCCGCCGAACGCCTCCGCCCCGCCTGGACGGCGGGAGCCGGCCCGCACCGAGCGGGCGTCAGGGCCGGCGCGCCTCGATGAGGAAGCGGGCCGAGTGGGCGACGAACGGCCCCTCGGCCCGGATCAGCGCGTCGAGCTCGCGCAGGCGCTCGCGGTGGGCGTCGACGGTGAAGCCCGGCACCATCCAGATCACCTTGCGCAGGAAGTAGACCACCGCGCCGATGTCGCGGAACTCGATCCGCAGCCGCTCGGAGCGCAGGTCCACCACCTCCAGCCCGGCGGCCCGGGCCTCCTCCACGGCGGCCTCCGGGCGCCGGCCGAGGCGGGCTTGCGGCTGCGGGCCGAGGAAGTACTCGACCAGTTCGAACACCGAGGCCGGGCCGACGTGCTGTGCGACGTAGCTGCCGCCGGGGCGCAGCACGCGGGCGATCTCCGGCCACCACACGGTGACCGGGTGTCGGCTGGTCACCAGGTCGAAGGAGCGGTCGGCGAAGGGCAGCGGCGGTTCGTCGGGATCGGCCACGACGACCGCGCCGAGCGGGTGCAGCAGGGCGGCGGCGCGGGCGACGTTGGGCGGCCAGGCCTCGGTGGCGACCATCGTCCGGGGGAAGCGGTCGGCCACCCCGGCCAGCACCTCGCCGCCCCCGGTCTGCACGTCGAGCGCCGCCGAGGCCCGGGCCAGCCGCTCGCCCAGCAGCCGCTGGTACCCCCAGGACGGGCGCTGCTCGGTGGCCCGGCCGTCCAGCCAGGAGAAGTCCCACCCGTCGACCGGGGCCGCGGCCGCCTCGTCCACCAGGTCCTCGAACGTGCGCTTCATGCGGACCATCCTGTCCCGCCCGCCGCCGGGATGCCACGCGATGACGCCCCGGACCCCGCGGCGGGCGGAGGGTTCAGAGCCAGCCCCTGTGCGCGGCCTTGATCCCGGCCTCGAAGCGGCTGCTGGCGCCGAGGCGTTCCATGATCGACGACATGTGGCGGCCGACGGTGCGCGAGGAGACGCCCAGGCGCTGGCCGGCGGCGTCGTCGGTGAGGCCGGAGCCGAGCAGGCGCAGCAGTTCGCGCTCGGTGGCGGTAAGGCCGGTGCGGGGGTCCTCGGGCTGGGCGGCGCCGAGCGGGACGGCGGTGCTCCAGGCCTGGTCGAAGAGGTCGACCAGCGCGGCGAGGATGCCGGGCTCGGTGACGTAGAGGGCGCCCTTGCGGTGGTGCACGGGGTCGATCGGGACGAGTGCCTGGCTGCGGTCGATGATGACCATCCTGGGCGGGATGGTGGCGGCGGTGCGGACCTCGCCGCCCTGGCTGAGCAGCCAGTGGGCGTAGGTGGCGGCGTGCGGCTGGTTGCGGGTGGAGTCCTGGTAGAGGGTGCGGATGGCGATGCCGCGCGAGCGGGCCTCGGCGTCGGTGGCGCGGCTGGCGAGGAGGTCCTCGGGGCGCTGGTCGCCGGGCTGGCTGCCGAGGGCCTCGGTGGTGGCGCTGCGGCCCATCCGCTCCAGTCGGGCCTGGATGGCGTCCATGCCGAGCAGGCGTTCGCCGTGGGTCGTGCGGTGCTCGGCGCGATCCGCGACCAGACGCGTGACGGCCGCCCGTGAGGCCGCCAACTTGGCCTGCCGGGCGGCGAGTTCGGCTTCCTCCCGGGTGAGGATGTCGGCCAGGCCGATCTCGGGGCTGACGGCGCGCAGCTGCCCGGGGCGTTCGGCGGAGGCCCGGACCAGGGTGAGCCGGGCCAGTTCGTCGAGGTGGTCGTGCACCTGGACGGTGGTCAGCTCGCAGTGCGCGGCGATCTCGTCCACGCCGAAGGCGGGGTGGTCGAGCATGGTCTGGTACACCGCCGTCGCGCCGGCCGTCACGCCGAGTACTTCCAACATGGCATCCCCCCCGGGTCACCGGCCGCCTCCCGGATGGGCGGCCGGTCGTATCCAACCGTTGTTCGGCGATCGACTCAAGATCCGATTCGGTGCCTTCGTCACGGTCTGGGGACACATGGGTGGGGGTTCGGTGCCGATTTGGTGCCGGAAAGTGTCATGTCGTCAACACGTTGTCCGGTTCCCATCGGGCCGGGGGCGTCCGGCCGGGAAGGTGTGCCCCTTCCGCTGCCCGATCGGGCTGCGGGCGCGCCGGTGACGCGGGCCACGATCGGGGGATGGGGACCTCGGTCGAGCGGGGCCGGCAAGGGGCCGGCGAAGCCGTCCCGCACCGTCGCGGCGCGGCCCCCGGCCCCGGCGTGGCGGACGGGTCCACGGCCGTTCCCGGGCCGGCGGTGCAGGCGGTGCAGGCGGTGCCGGATCGGGCCGGGCCGTCGCCGTCCTCGCCGTCCTCGCCGTTGAGCCGGGTGACCGCGCAGCGGCTGCAACGCGCGGTGGGCAACCGCGCGGTCGCGGCGTTGGTGGCGTCCCGCCGCGCGGGGCCCGACGCCGGTCGGTCCTCCGCGCCGCCCGGTGCCCACACCGGCGAGGCGCGCCCGGAGCCGGCCGCCGCGCTGCCGGTGCAGCGCCGCGCGGCCGGCGCGCGGGCTCCCGCCGCGTCGTCGGCGAGGTTCCAGACGGTGGCGTCGGACGTGCGGAACAAGAAGAGGGCCCTCGCCGCGCATCCGCCGGCGGCGAGGACGGCGAACGCCGCGCAGGCCGCCGCGAAGCCGCCCGCCGACGACAGGGTCGCGCAGGGCAAGGCGGCGAACGCGGAGAAGATGAACGCCGCCCAGCCCGGCACCTTCGACAAGGCCGCCTTCGTGCGCGCCGTGAACGAGGCCATCAGCGCACAGGCCCCCAAGAACCTCGACGAGGCGGACAAGTTCAGCGGCTCGGGCAGGGCCGCCGCGGTGAAGGGGCACGTGCAGGGTCAGGTCGCGGACGGGAAGAAGCGGTCGGCCGCCGCCATCGAGACCACGACGAAGGCGGCGCCCGACACCTCGGCGGCCAAGGAGAAGCCGGTCACGCCGCTGGCCCCGCAACCCGCGGCCGCCAACCCCGGCGCCCCCGACGCGTCGCACGCGGTGCCGGACAAGGCCCCGCCCGCGGCGACGGACTTCTCGGCCGGGCCGAAGCAGGTCGACCAGCAGATGGCCGACGCGCAGGTCACCGAGGCGCAGCTCGCCAAGTCCAACGAACCGGCGTTCACCGCCGCGCTGAAGGACAAGAAGGCCGGCGAGCAGCACGCCGCCACCGCTCCGGGGCAGGTGCGGGCAGCCGAGGACAAGACCCTGACGACGGCGAAGGCCGCCGCCGCCACGGCTGGGGCCACCGCGATGAGCGGCCTGACCGCGGTCCGGCAGCAGACCGACACCCAGGTGCGGCAGGGCCAGGAGGACACCCGGACCGGCGACGAGAAGAAGCGGGCGGACGTCACCGCGAAGCTGCAGACGGTCTTCGACGCGACGAAGACCGAGGTCGAAGCCATCCTGTCCGGCCTCGACAAGAAGGTCGACGACGCGTTCACCGCGGGCGAGAAGGCGGCGCGGGACGCCTTCACGGCGGACCACAAGCACCGCATGGACGAGTACAAGCACAAGCGGTACTCGGGTTTCACCGGGAAGCTGAAGTGGGTCAAGGACAAGTTCGCCGGGCTGCCCGCCGAGGCCGACCAGATCTTCGTCACGGCCCGGCAGGGCTATGTGACCCGGATGCAGTCGGTGATCTCCGGGGTCGCGGACGTCATCGGCGCCGAGCTGAACCGGGCGAAGCAGCGGATCGCCACCGGCCGTCAGCAACTGCAGGCCGAGGTGCGGAAGTTGCCGGCGGACCTGCAGGCCATCGGTAAGGAGGCCGCCGGGCAGTTCGCGGGGAAGTTCGACTCCCTCACCGAGAGCGTGGACGCCAAGGGCCAGGAGCTGGTGCAGACCCTGGCGGACAAGTACAACTCCGCGCTCAAGGAGGTGGACGCGGAGATCGAGGCGGAGAAGGAGAAGAACAAGGGCCTGATCGCCAAGGCCGTCGACGCGGTCAAGGGCGTCATCACCACCATCCTCCACCTCAAGGACCTCCTGCTCGGTGTCCTCGCCAAGGCCGCGCACGCGGTGATGGCGATCCTCAAGGACCCGATCGGCTTCCTCGGCCACCTCGTCTCCGCGGTCGGCGCCGGTCTGAGGAACTTCCTCGCCAACATCGGCACCCATCTGAAGAAGGGACTCGTCGGCTGGCTGCTCGGCGCCATGTCCGGCGCCGGGCTGCAGGTGCCGGCGAAGTTCGATCTGCGCGGCATCCTGTCGATGATCGCGTCCCTGCTCGGGCTGACCTGGGGGGCGATCCGGGGCCGGATCGTCGCGAAGGGCGTACCGGAACAGGCGATGAGCGCGGTCGAATCCGGCGTGCCGCTGGTGGCGAAGCTGCAGTCCGAGGGCGTCGCGGGGGTCGAGGAGGAGATCAAGGAGCAGGTCGGCGACCTGAAGGAGAACCTCCTCGGCAAGATCTCCTCGTACCTGATCCCCACCGTGCTCATGGCCGGCATCACCTGGATCATCAGCCTGCTGAATCCCGCCAGCGCGTTCATCAAAGCCTGCAAGATGATCATCGACATCATCACGTTCATCGTCGAACGCGGCGCCCAGATCATCGAGTTCGTCAACGCCGTCCTCGACTCCGTCATCGCCATCGCGGGTGGCGGCGGCGGAGGCGTCCCCGGACTGATCGAGGGCGCCCTGGCCAAGTCCATCCCCGTGCTGATCGGCGCCCTCGCCGCGATCCTCGGCATCGGCGGCATCGCGAACAAGGTCAAGAGCTTCTTCCAGGCCCTGTCCAAACCGGTCATGAAGGCCGTCGACTGGATCGTCGGCAAGATCGTCGTGCTGGGCAAGAAGATCTGGGCCAAGCTCAAGTCCAAGATCAAGGGCGACAGGGGCGACAAGGGCAAGGCCGGGCCGGATCACGAGCGGCCGGGCGAGGGCCACACCCTGAAACCGGACTGGGAAACCGTCAACTTCTCCGCGGACGGGCATGCGCATCGGCTGTTCGTCGTGGCCTCGGGCGACAAGGCGACGCTCATGGTCGCCAGCACGGAACAGCCGGTCGCGAGCTACCTCAACCGCGTCATCGCCGACGAGAAGACCAGTCCCGAGATCAAGCAGAAGGCCAAGGACGCGCTCCAGCTGGCGACAACCGCCGGTGGTCAGGCGAACGAGATCGCGAAGCTTGCGGTCCACGTCCCCGAGAAGAAGGAAGTGGCGGCCAGGCAGAAGATGTCCAAGGAGCAGGCGGAGCTCTCCGGCGAGCAGAAACAGCTTGCCGACCTGCTCAAGGCGATCTTCGAACAGAAGAACTCCGTCGAGCCCTGGCTGGGCAAGCCCGTGGCCGACGTGCCGAAGGGACTGCTCGGCTACGACGTGCGGCCGGACAGCGGAACGTTCCTGTACGGCCAGAGCTACTCGTTCCTGCAGATTCAACGCGCAGGCGGGTTCGGATCGGCCGACGAGCGCAGTTTCCCGATGGTGCACGTCGACCAGGGCGAACTGGTGCAGAAGGGCTCGGGCATCCTGCGGGCCGACATGGAGGTCATCAAGGCGTACCGCGCCGCGATCGCCACTCACCAGAACAAGCTGACGCTCGATGAAGCGCCCGCTCTCGAGGGAGGTCCGGACGGTCTCGCGAACCAGCTCGAGAACGGCGCCAACAAGAAACGGCCGTTCAACATGGGCATCCGCAAGCAGATGGAAGCCATCGTGAACTTCCTCCAGAAGGGCGGAGACCTCACCGGCGTCGAGGTGAAGGTCGGAAAGAAGCGCATCGACTACACGGCCCGGATGAGAATCGACGGCCGGACGCAACACGTCATGATCGAGTACAAGCACGTGACCGGAAAGCTCAGCACCGAACGCCGGGCCGAGTTGGTGACCAAATTGACGGCCCAGCTCACCGGCCAAATAGAAGGCGGTCGTGGAAAGTACGCCACGCACATCATCGAATGGCCTGAGTTCGGCGGCCTCGACCCGCGTTCGCAGGCAGAGTTCCGTGCGGTCATCGAGGACGCCAGGGCAACGGGTGTGAAGATGGGCATCGACGTGAGATGGGAAGGGTGATGACCATGGATGATGCGTACGGGGCGGGCAGCGAGCTGGTTCTTCGGATGGAAGCGGCTGACGAGACCGAGAGCACCGTGCTGCGCAGAGCTGTTGCCGCGCTGGGCCGGTTCGCCGGCGAAGGCCTTCAGCCGAATGGTGACCGCAGTGCGCGCTTCCTCAACGGGGAGGGAGAGGCCGTGATGGTCGCCCTTACCCATCCTGCTTTCCCGGCACTCAATTCCTGGGTTCAGGTGAGTCTCGGCGATTTCGAGCCGGACGGCGTCGGCTCGATCTTCTTGACGGTCCACCTGGACGAGCCGGGGGACGTTCTCGCGCAGGAATGGGAGATGGCCGTCGCCCTGACCTCGCAGCTCGTGGCAGGCCTCAGCCCGAACCTGGCGCATCTGACGGCGTGGAACCTTGACGGCTACGGGCAGATCTATCCGTCCACGCGCGTTCGGCCCGGCTCCAACCTGCCGGAAGAGTTCGGACCGTGGACCTATGTCTCCGGTCAGGGGCTTGCCGACCAGGTTCGCGTTCGACTCGCGGCCCTGCCTGCGTACGCTTCCCAAGCGCTCGGGGACGGCTGGCTGGTGAGAGCCGTCGAAAATCCCGGTGACGAGCCGACCGAACAGTTCCAGGACGCGCTGATGTCACTGGACAGCGAACCGATCACCTACCTAGCGGCTCGTCTCGCCGCCGCCTGATCATCGCGCGGCGCCGGTGGGGCCCGGGCCGTGGCCCGGACCCCACCGGCGACGCGAGGTCACTCCAGCGACCCGCTCAGCAGGGCCGCCGCCGAACAGTCGGACGGAGCCGGGCCGCTGAGCGGCTGGCCGGGGCGGCCGCAGGTGACGGTGACGGTCAGCTTCTGCTTCTCGCCGACCAGGATCGGCGAGGCCCAGTGGAAGTCCTGCTCCCGGAAGTTCTCCAGCGCCGGGGCCAGCAGCGGGGTGTCGCCGACGGCGATGGTGATGGTGCCCGAGTCGCCCTGCGGGTTCTCCAGGACGAGGTCGGTCAGCCGCAGCGTCTTGCCGTCCGGCACCTGGTAGCTCTCCGCGTGGGTGGCTCCGGCCGGGGCGGTGGCCTTGAGCCGCTGGGAGAACAGCGCGGCCCCCGGGGCCGGCACCAGGCCGGTGCCCGGGCTCGCCGCCGGTCGCGGGGAACCGCTCGCCCCGCCGCCCGCCGCCTGCTGCGCGCCGGCCGCCGCCTGCTGCGCCGCCGCGGCCGCGCCCTGGGCGTCGGCGGCCTTCTGCTTCGCCTCCGAGGCCTGCGACTGGGCCGCCGTGACGGACCCGGCGACGGCGTTCTTCGCGGTGGAGCGGACGGCCGGGCGCAGCACCCCGAACCACATCCCCGCCAGCGCGCCCGCCACCACGGCCACGGCGATCGCCGTCTTCAACAGCCCCCTGGGCGCCATCGGTTGCTGGAGGTACGTGCCGTCCAGCGGGATCGGCTCGCCCTCGGCGGGCGTCACCACCACCTGGAAGGCGTGCGGCACGTCCTGCCCCCGCCACACCCGGCGGCGCGGGCGGACGTCGGACCGGACGAAGGCCGCCCGGCCCGGCTCGACCGTGGTCGCGGCGGACGGGACGGCGAAGGTGAGCGCATCGCGCCGGTCACTGCCGGCCAGGGTCACCGACACCGGCCGGTTCCCCCGGTTGTCCACGGCCACCTGGTGCCGCCCGCGCCCGCGCCCCTGCGACATCCGGGGCGTCAACTCCGCGGTCAGCCCGTCGAACGGCAGCACCTCGACGACGCCCTCGGGCACCACGGCCTCGTCCGGCCGCTCCTGCGGCAGCACCCGAACCCCGAACGCGACCGGCCCGGCCGACGTCGAACTCTCGCGCGGCGGGCGGAACTTCAGGACGACCCGGCCGGCCGTCCCGGGGTAGAGCGAGAGTGTCTCCGGATCCACGACCGTCCAGGCCCCGGCCGGGCCGAGCACCTCGAAGCGGTAGGCCTCGACGAGCTCGCCGCCGTTGCGCACCTCCAGCGAGAGTTGGGCCTCCTCCCCGGGCAGCACCGAGGCGGTGGACGGATCGAGGTGGGCCGATGTGGTGGTCATGCGCCGAGGGTAGGAAGCGGCCCGGCCGCGGTCAGGTGCCCGGCGGCCACACTTCCGGGCAGTTGTGCTGCCCGTTAAGTCTTTGTGAAGTGCCTGATGATTCGCCGGGTGTTGACTCGTCGGGGGACGGGGCGGCCGGCGCCGCGCCGGCCCGTGGACCTTGGGCGCCCGGCGACGGCCGGGCACGGGAGGACGGGGAACGCATGCGGTACCACGGCAACGGCGACCTTACCTGGATTCCGGTCCGGATCAGCGCACAGGACCCGATCACCCGCGCGGGGCTGGCGGGCCAGCTGCGCCCCCGACCCGAGATCCGCCTGCTGGGAGAGGGCGAACCGGCGGAGCCGGTGGAGGTCGACGGGGAGCCGGTGGTGGTCCTCGTCGCGGTGGACCGGGTCGGCGAGGAGGAGCTGCGGACGCTCCGTCAACTCCGCTGCTCGGCGGCCGGGCGGATCGTCCTGGTCGGCACCGAGCTCGACGACGCCGGGCTGGTGGCCGCCGTGGAGTGCGGCGTGGTCGGGGTCGTCCGGCGGAAGGAGGCGACGGCCGAGCGCCTGGTGCAGGTGATCGCGGCGGCGGCGCGCGGCGAGGGGAGCGTCCCGGCGGACCTGCTCGGCCGCCTGCTGGAGCAGGTCGGCCGCCTGCAGCGCCAGGTGCTCGACCCGCGCGGCCTCGCCTTCACCGGCCTCGCGCCGCGCGAGGTGGAGGTGCTGCGGCTGGTGGCGGCGGGCCGCGACACCGCCGAGATCGCCGAGGAACTGTCCTTCTCCGAACGGACGGTGAAGAACGTCCTGCACGAGGTCACCACCCGCCTCCAACTGCGCAACCGCTCGCACGCGGTGGCGTACGCGATGCGCGAGGGCCTGATCTGACGCCCTTTCGGGCAGCCACCGCTACCCGGACCGCTGCCCCGGCCGCTGCTGCCGACCGGGCCGGGGCCGGTCAGGGTTGCGCTGAGGAGGAATATCCGGATGCCGTCGGCTCGCCCCCCCCGGGCGCGCGGGAGGAACCGTCCGGGGGACACGGTGCGACGCGTACTCACTCACGGCCGGCTCCGGCGGCCCTTCCTGGCGCTGCTCTCGACGGCTCTGGTGGCCGCCCTGCTGGCGACGATGACCGCGGCGATCGGCTCCGGACGGCCGGAGTCGATGGCACCCGCCGCGGCCGAACCCGCGCCGGGGCGGATCGCCTACACCGCCGACGACCAGGACCACCGCACCCTCGCCCTGGTCGGCACCGGCCGGCCGACGGCCCTGCTCGACGGCGGCCAGGCCGGCGACGACTGCCAGCCGGCCGTCCGGGGCGACACCGTCGTCTGGGTCAGCACCCGCAGCGGCACCGGCGAGAGCCTGCTCGGGCGTCAGGGCACTGGGCCGGTCAAGGTGCTGCTGGAGCGCGAGGGCTGGCGGATCAAACACCCGGCCCTGTCCCCGGACGGCGCCTGGGTGGCCTTCACCTCCTGGCAGAGCGACCCGACCGGGTGGGACCCCTCCCAGGACTGGTGCCGGCAGACGGCCGCGGCGGACGCGCCCACGGGCTCGGGCGACGACCGGACCCCGTCGATCTGGCTGGCCAGGACGGACGGCAGTCAACTGCGCCGCGTGGCGGTCGGCGGCGGCTGGGCGAGCTGGTCGCCGGACGGCGGCGCGCTCGCCTACGAGCAGGCCGGGAAGATCTTCCGCATCCCGGTCGCGCCGGGCGGCACGCCGGTGCGGGTCGACACCGGCACCGGCGAGGCGCACCGCCCGGCCTGGGAGCCGCGGGCCGGCGCCGGGCACGACCGGATCGCCTTCGTCACCGGCCAGGACGGGTACCGGGAGTTGGCCCTGGTCCCGGCCCGGGGCGGCGGGGCCGTCCAGCTGATCGCCCGGGGCGGCAAGGAACCGGCCGTCGCCGAGGACGTCACCTGGTCCCCGGACGGCACGTCGCTGGCGTTCCTGTCCAACGACCTCTTCCGCGTCGACCCGGCGAGTGCCTGCCCGACCTGCGCCGGCACCACGGTGGACGTCAGCTCCTTCGACGGCGTCGAGTCGGCCGGCTGGTACGCCCCGCCGGGCGGCACGCCGACGATCCTGATCACCGGGCGGACGTACGGGGAGCGGATCGAGAGCGTCCACCCGGCGCCCCCGCTGGACCGGCTGGACCTGCGGCCCCAGACGGACTGGCGGGAGACCACGGCCGACCCGGCCTACTCGCCGGACGGACGGCGCCTCGCCTACGCCCTGAGCGTCTACGGCCCGGACGGGCGGGCGCCCACCCGCATCCTGGTCGGCGACTCCGCCGACCCGACGCACGCCACCGTGCTCTCCGGCCCCGGGATCGACCAGGGCCGGCAGCAGTCCGCGCCCGCCTGGTCCCCGGACGGGAAGAAGCTCGCCTTCGTCCAGCAGAACCTCTGCAGCGAGTGCAACGCCGAGCAGAAGGTCGTCGTGGTGGACGTGACCGACGGCGTCGACAAGGCGAAGCCGGTCCTCACCGTCCCCCCGCGGACGGAGAGCGGATCCCGCTGCACCTCCCGGGACTTCGACCCCGCCTGGTCGCCGGACGGCGGCCGGCTCGCCTTCTCCCGCGAGAGCGACTGCGTACCGATCATCAAGCTGACCGGGGCCGCGGCCGCGGCCGCCCCGGCGGCGGCCACCGTCTACGGCATCCGCCACCTGTGGTCGGTCGAGACCGGCGCCGGAGGGGACCAGCACGACCTCACCGCCGCCCAGTGCGGCGACCCGCAGTGCCCGGTCCGCGACGCCCGCCCGGCCTACGCTCCGGACGGCAGCGGCCTGGCCTTCGGCCGCCGCCTGCTGGCCGCCCGGCCCGACCCGTCGCCCTCGCCCACGCCCACACCCACGCGCACCTCGCCCTCACCCACGCCGCCCCCGTGCCTCAACGGCTGCCTGCGGGCCGGCCCGACGCCCGCCGACACCCCACTGCAGGTGGTGCTGGAGCTCGGCGCGGACGGCCGGGCCTGCCGCAGCGTGGTGCCGTCCGCCGCGAGCTGCCCGAACGTCGGCCCGGTCAACGGCACGCCGCTGCCGGACGTGCCGCTCCGGCAGCCCGCCGCCCCGGCCTGGTCGCCGGACGGCAAGCAGCTCGCCGTCGACGTCGCGGTCCGCGAGGACGGGCCCGGCGTCGCCGTCCAGCCCCGCCGCGTCCCGTCCGACTACCGCCGGATCGCCGTCGTCGACCCGGCGACCGGAGCGGGCCGCACCCTGCCGGTGCGCGCCGGCGCGAGCCACACCCGGCCCAGCTGGCAGCCCACCGCCGACCTCGCCGTCGGCCTGACGCCCGACCAGCCGCAGCTCTCCCGCGGCGGCACCACCGACCTGACCCTCACCGTCACCAACCTGGGCCCCGGGTACGCCAAGGGCGTCACCGCCGAGCCGGCCCTGCCGGCCGGGCTCCAGGCGGTCGGCGCGCCGGTGCCCTCCCAGGGCAGTTGCTCGCCCGCGCCGTACCACTGCGCGCTCGGCGGACTGGCCGCGGGCGCGAGCGCCACCGTCCGGATCACCGTCCAGGGCACGGCGGCGGGCGCCCAGCGGGCCACCGCCCAGGTCGGCGCGGAGACCCTCGACCCGAGGGCGGAGAACGACCGCGCCGAGGCCGTGATCACCGTGCTCGCGCCCGACCTCGTCGTCACGGCGTCGGCGACGCCGCCCACGGCGGCGCCGGGCGAGCCGGTCACCGTGACGTTCACCGTCCGCAACCGGGGCGAGGGGACGGCCGCCGGCGTGACGCTGACACCCGTCGTGCCGCCGCAGCTCCGGGTGATCTCCATCTCGCCCGCCTGCCCGTCCACCGGGTGCGCGCTGGGCGACCTCGGGCCCCGGGGCGAGGCGACGGTGACGCTCGTCCTGGTCGGGGACACCGCGTTCACCGGTCAGGTCACCGGCACCGTCACCAGCGCCAACGGCGAACCGGTCACCGCGAGCGCGGCCGTCACCATCACCGCGCCCGCTCCCACCGCCACGCCCACCGCCCCACCCACCGGCAGTCCCACCTCCACGCCCACCACCACCCCGCCCGACACCCGGCTGCCCGACCTCGCCGTCAGCGCCGCCGCCGCGCCGGCGCTGATCCGCACCGGGCAGCAGGCCACCGTCACCCTGACGGTCCGCAACGGCGGCGCCGTCCCCGCGCCCGGGGTCGCCCTGGCCCTCACCCTGCCGGCCGGCCTCCGCCTGGACTCGGCCACCCCCGCCTGCCCGGCCGGCCGCTGCCCGCTCGGCCCCCTCGCCCCCGGGGCCTCCGCCACCGTGACCCTCACGGTGACCGGCCTGACCGCCGGGACCGCCACCGTGAGCGGCACCGCGACCGCCGACCGGGGCAACGGCGCCACCGCCTCCACCACCCTCACCGTCCTGCAACCGACCGTGCGGCTCGACCCGAGGGTCGGCCCGCCCGGGATCGTCACCCTCGCCCACGGCAGCCAGTTCCCGCCCGGAACCACCGTCCGCCTGCGCTGGAGCGCCGGGGTGACGGCCGACAGCGCGCCGGTGGTGGTGGCCGGGGACGGCACCTTCACCGCACCCGTCCTGGTGCTCGTCCAGGACACCCTCGGCCCCCGCGAGCTGGTCGCCACCCTGCCCGACCTGCCCGCCTTCGGCGAGGTGCGCAGCGCCTTCACCGTCGTCCCCGGAGTGCTCCAGCCCCGGCCGTACGAGGAACGGCGGTAGGCCGGTGATCCACGAGGTCGACGAATCGCTGCGCACCCTGGTGCGGGCCGGGGCCCTCGCCGGGGCGGACGTCGACGTGGTCCTCGACGCGCCCACCCGGGAGTGGGCGGCCCGGCGCAACACACCGACCGTCAACCTCTACCTCTACGACATCAGGGAGGACGTCCGACGCGGCTCCCGGGGGCGGCAGAACGTCTACGACGAGCAGGGCACGGTGGTCGCCCGCACCCTGCCGCCCCGCTACTTCAAGCTCTCCTACCTGATCAGCGCCTGGACCCAACGGCCCGAGGACGAGCACCGGTTGCTCTCCGCCCTGCTCGTCTGCTTCCTGCGCCACCCCGCGCTGCCCGCCGACTCCCTCGGCCCCGCCCTGGCCGCCACCGGCCTGCCGATCCCGATCGGCATCGCGCTGCCGCCGCCCGAGGACCGGGCCTTCGCCGACGTGTGGACGGCGCTCGGCGGAGAGCTGAAGCCCTCGCTGGACGTGGTCGTGAGCGTGCCGGTCACCGCGGCCCCGGTCTACCCGGCCGGACCGCCGGTCGAGGACGGCCTCGTCCTGCGCAGCGGCGCCCTCGAACCCCCCGCCGCGGCACCCCGACCCGTGCGACGGAGGGCCAGGTGACCGACCCCGGCCTCGCCCACCTGCTGGAGCGGATCGCCCTCGTCGAGGAACGGGTCCGCCGGGCCGTCACCGTCCGCCGGGCCGACGACCCCGAGCCGGACGACCCGTTCCGGGGCCTCTACCTCTCCGACGAGACGGTGCGCCGGCTCCTCGACGAGCCGCGGGCCCTCCCGGCGCCCGACGAGATCGACGAGGAGCGCCTGGCGGCCGCCGAGCACCGGGCCGACGACGCCGAGCGGGCCGGCGCGCACCTGCGACTGCGCTGCCTGGCCCGGGAATTCGCGCTCCCGCCGCTCGACGTCGAACTGCTGCTCATCGCCCTCGCCCCCGACCTGGACGGCCGCTTCGAACAGCTCTACGGGTACCTCAACGACGACGTGACCCGCCGCCGGCCCACCGCCGGGCTCGCCCTGGCGCTGTGCGGGGTCCCGGCCGCCTCGGCCGCCGCGCGCGGGCGGCTGCACCCGGCCGCGCCGCTGCTCGCCCGGGGGCTGCTGCTGGTGGAGGAGGGGGAACGGCCCTTCCTCGGCCGGTCGTTGCGGGTGCCCGACCGGGTCGCCGGGCACCTGCTGGGGGACGACACGCCCGACCACCGGCTGGCCGACCTGCTGACTCCGCTGACGCCGGTGACGCCGCTGACGGCGGGCGACGTCCACGAGCGCGGCCCCGCCGAGCGCCTCGGGGCCGCCCTCGCGGCCGGCCTCCACCTCGCGTACCTGCGGGAGCCCCCCGGCGGCTCGGCCCGCGCCCTCGCCGTCGAGGCGCTGCGCGTCGCCGGCCGCCGGGCACTCGCCCTCGACCTCACCCAGCTCGCCCGGGACGCGGCCGCGGCGGAGGCGGTCGTCGCGGCCGGCCGGGAGGCGGGCCTCGCCGGGGCCGGCCTGGTGGCCGGTCCTGTGGCCGCGCCGGAGGGCGAACGGCCTGCCCTGGTACGGGCGTTGGCCGCACTGCCGGTACCGGTCCTGTTCACCGGCCGGGTGTCCTGGGAGCCCGAGTGGTCGCCCGCCGTCCCGCTCCTGGTGGAGGTGGCCCGGACCGGCGCCGCGACCCGAGCCGCGCTCTGGCGGGCGGCGCTCGACCGGGTGGCACCGCAGGGGGCGGCCGTCGACCAGGACGCGGCGGCGGCCTTCGTGCTCACCCCGGACCAGGTGGAGCGGGCCGCCCGCACCGCGCACCAGCAGGCCGTGCTCTCCGGCGGCCCGCTCACCGGGGCCCACCTGCTGCACGGCGCCCGGGCGCAGAACAGCGCCGGGCTGGAACGCCTGGCCCGCCGGATCCGGCCCACGGCCGGCTGGACCGACCTGGTCCTGCCCCCGCCCGCGCTCGCCCGGCTGCACGAGCTCGCGGCCCGGGCCCGCCACCGCGACCGGGTGCTCGGCGACTGGGCGATGCGGCCCGGCGGCGGGCGCGGGCGCGGCGTCATGGCCCTGTTCGCCGGCGACTCGGGCACCGGGAAGACGATGTCCGCCGAGGTGATCGCCGGTGACCTCGGCCTCGACCTCTACACCGTCGACCTCGCCACCGTCGTGGACAAGTACGTCGGCGAGACCGAGAAGAACCTGGAACGCATCTTCACCGAGGCCGCCGGGGTCAACGCCGTGCTGCTCTTCGACGAGGCCGACGCGATCTTCGGCAAGCGCTCCGAGGTCAAGGACGCCCACGACCGCTACGCCAACGTCGAGAGCGCCTACCTGCTCCAGCGGATGGAGTCCTTCGACGGCCTGGCCGTCCTCGCGACCAACCTGCGGGCCAACCTCGACGACGCGTTCACCCGCCGGCTCGACCTCGTGGTGGACTTCCCCCGACCCGGGCCCGAACAGCGGACGGCGCTCTGGGAGCGCTGCCTCGGGCCGTCGCTGCCGCGCGCGGGGGACCTCGACCTCGAATTCTGCGGCACATCCTTCGAGTTGGCCGGCGGTGACATCCGCTCGGCCGCCGTCACGGCCGCGTACCTCGCCGCCGAAGCCGGCCGCCCGGTAGCCATGGCCGACCTGATCGCGGCGGTGGCCCGCGAATACCGCAAGCTCGGACGGCTCTGCCTGGAGAGCGAGTTCGGACCGTACGTGGCGCTGGCGCACGATGCCCCGTAGCTGCCCCGTAGGGCCTGTCTCCTGGATTTTGCCGGATCAGCGCGCGGCGTCAGGGTGCGTGCATCCCAAGGCGGATGTGGGGGCACCTCCCGGCCGAAGGCTGGGGGCCATTGGCGACCGACGACAACGCGGCGAGATGCGTGCCCTGGCCTTGTGCGTCCGGCAAGGATCCAAGAGACAGGCCTTACGACTCGGTCCGCGATTTTGGCCCCTGGAGGCGTCACGGCTCCGGGCAGGATTTGGCGCGCGCCAGCTCGTTGTCGGTCAGACCAGGCACCGTGGGGGCGCTGCTCGGTGAAGCAGTGAACCGGCCGAAGGCCCCGGAAGTCGAGGCTGCGACTTCCGGGTCGTGAGCCGTCTCGTCCGGCGTGGGCGTGGCGGCTGGGAGCGCATCCTGGGAGACCCGTGCGGGTTGGGCGAGCGCGGAGCCGGTGTTCGGGTCGCTGACTCTCTTGCAGAGCCTGGCCCAGGCGTCGAGGTCCTTGATGGTCGCGTCGGCGTCGTTCAGGCTGTCGACCGAGAAGGTCTTGGTGACCTGCGCTTGCTCGTACTTCGGCAGGTACTTGAGCTCGATGTCCTGGTATTCGGCGTGCACCGAGGAAAGGCTGAGACCGACCAGGTTCCGGTTGACGCCCTGGTAGACGGCGACATGCCCGCCCTCCGCGCCGACGTAGTACTGGTCCTGGGTCCACCGGTACCCGGCGTACCCGCCGCCGAGCGCACCCAAGGCGGCCAGGACGGCCAGAGCGATGGTCCAGCCTCTGCGGCTGCGCTGCCGTTCATGGCCGAGACGATTATCTGGGTCCGGCCGTGATGATTGCGTGGGCGGTTTCGGGGTGCTGTGGGTCGTCCGGAGCTCGCGAAGGCGACTGTGGACGTCCCGTGCGGACTGTGGCCGCTGTGCGGGGTCGCGCTCCAGGAGCGCTGCTACGAGATCCGTCAGCCGGCTTGGTAGACCGGGCCGGAGCGAGTCGAGTCGCGGTGCATCTTCGTCGAGTTTGTGCCGGATGATCGCCAGGGCATTGTGCCCGGTGAAGGGCGGTCGACCGGCAAGCATGGCGAACAGCACCCCACCGAGTGCGTACAAGTCCGATCGTTCGTCACCGCGTTCCGTGAGGAACTGCTCCGGCGCGCCGTATTCAGGGGTGCCGGCCGGTGTCAACTCGGAGGATCGCGCCAAGGTGAACATGGTGCGGGACAGCCCCGCGATCCCGAAGTCGACGACCTTCACGTGCCCATCGCGGGTGAGCATCACGTTGTGCGGCTTGATGTCGTAGTGGATGACCCGAGCCTGGTGGGCGGCTATGAGCGCCACACATATCGCCTCGGCGATATCCAACGCGAGAGCGGGGTCCAATGTCCCCTGCCTGCCGAGGAGATCAGCGAGAGTTTCGCCGTCCACCTTTTCCATGACAAGAAAGAGGATGTCCTCGTGCACGCCGCGGTCGTACATGGCGACCACGTTCGGATGGTTGATCTGAGCGACTGCAATGGCTTCGCGCTCGAACCGCAAGGGAAGTTCTGTGAGCGTCTCCCCGTCCAGGACAAGTGCCTTGAGCGCAATCTCGCGCTTGAGGGCCTGATCACGTCCGACCCACACCTCACCCATGCCACCGCGCCCGAGGCGCCTGATCAACTCGTAGCGCCCTGCGATCAGCTCTCCGTGCCTCATTCGGAACGCCCCCAGTGGTTCCCGAAGTACCGGGAACCAGGATACGAACGGAGAGGTCGCGGACAAGACGGATGATGGCGTAGCTCCATCGGACAGCCGGGGGAGACCACTCGGCCTTCGGCGAGACCCGCTTGTCGGTACGCATGGCCAGGCCGGCGCAGAAGGGAGCCGGACAGACGCCTCCGATCAACCGCTCAACGCGTCAAAGAGACACGCCTTGGGTGCCCCTTAGGGCAGCCGAGGCTGCGCGGGCGGTGCCCCGGGACGCCTGGTGGTGCGCTCGGGCGGGCACGAGTCTGGTGGCAACCATGCGGGTTGGGGAGTGAGATGCGCGATCACGAACTCGGGGTCGACCAGGTCGTCGGATCCAAGCCCCGGACGGAACAGGCGCCCCAGGACGACCGCGCCGGGCTGCTGTTCCGGGCGGCGGCCGGCGGGCGTGCCTCGGCGCTGGGCGCCGGCGGACTGCTCGGGCTGCAGCGTGCGGTGGGCAACGCCGCGGTCGGCGCGGCGCTGGAGGAGGAACGCTCACCGGTGCACGACGTCGTCGCCTCCGGTGGCAACTCCCTGGACGCGGACGTCCGTTCGGACATGGAGACGCGTCTGGGCCACGACTTCGGCGACGTCCGGGTGCACACCGACGCCGCCGCGCACGACTCCGCCAAGGCCGTCAACGCCCACGCCTACACGGTCGGTTCGCACATCGTCTTCCAGCGCGACGCCTACGACCCGGGCTCGCACCAGGGCCGGACGACGCTCGCGCACGAGCTGACCCACGTCGTGCAGCAGCGTTCCGGTCCGGTCGACGGCACCGCCGCCCCGGGCGGCATCGCGGTGAGCGACCCGGGCGACCGCTTCGAGCGGGAGGCGGCCGCCACGGCCGACCGGGTCATGGCCGAACCGGCGCCGGCCCCGGCCGTGCAGCGGGAGGCGGCGGCGGAGGAGGACGAAGAGGCGCCGGTGCAGGGCCTGTTCGTGCAGCGGGCCGAGGAGGCCGAGGAGGACGAGACGCCCGCCTGAGCGGCGCCGGCGGGTCGGGGCCGTCCTCCGGAGCGTGCCGCGGTGACGGGCCCGTCCGCCGCCGGTTGCCCGTTCGGGCAAGGACGGCTTCCCCGGCCGCCGTCCGGACGGCCGTGACCTTGGTCGGTGGGGCCAGCAGGCTGTGAGTGACCAGGTGGGCCTGAAGGGGGCTGAAGGGATGCCGTCGTATCTGTCGCCGGGCGTCTATGTCGAAGAGGTCGAGGCAGGCTCGCGCCCGATCGAAGGGGCCGGGACGGCCGTCGCGGCCTTCGTCGGGCTGGCGCCGCAGGGGGTGGCGAACACGCCCACGCTGGTGACCAACTGGAGCCAGTACACGAGGGAGTTCGGCGAGTTCGCCGAGGGCTGCTACCTCGCGCACGCGGTCTACGCCTACTTCCTCAACGGCGGCGGCTCCTGCTACGTCGTCCGGATCGGGGACGGGCCGGCGGCCGCGCAGCCGGCCCCGGCGCCGGTGCGTCGGGGCGGTGGCCGGGGCGCGCTGCCGGCGGGGCCGCGCGCGGCGCTCGGCGCGTTCCAGGTCGCCGCCCTGCCGGGCGCGGGGGAGGGCCTGACCGTCGAGGTGGCGGACGCCGGCGGCGAGTCGGCGGCCGAGGACGCGTTCACGCTGCGGGTCAAGCGGGGCGACCAGGTCGAGGAGAGCTTCGACGTCTCCGCCAAACGCGGCCAGCGCGGCTACGTCGTGACGGTGGTCCGGGAACGCTCCAAGCTGATCGCCCTGGAGGAGAGCGCCGCGCAGGCCGTGGCCCGCCCGGACAATCAGGAGGTGGCCGTACCGGCCCCGGCACAGCCGCCCGCGGACGCGGCCGGCACCGCGACGCCGGCCGACTACCTCGGCAGCGCCGACGACCGCACCGGCCTCGGCGGCCTGGAGGCGATCGACGAGATCACCATGGTGGCGATCCCGGACCTGATGGGCGCCTACGAGCAGGGCGCGCTGGACGCCGACCAGGTCAAGGCCGTGCAGCTGGCGCTGATCGCGCACTGCGAGCTGATGGGCAACCGGGTGGCGATCATCGACCCGCTGCCGGACCTGACCCCGCAGCAGGTCAAGGAGTGGCGCACGGTCGGGGCGGGCTACGACTCCAAGTACGCGGCGCTGTACTACCCGTGGATCAAGGTCGCGGACCCGGCGAGCGGCCGGCTGCGGTTCGTGCCGCCGAGCGGCGCGATGGCGGGCGTGTGGGCGCGCAACGACGAGAGCCGCGGCGTGCACAAGGCGCCCGCCAACGAGGTCGTGCGCGGCGCCGTCGACCTGGCCGTCAACCTGACCAAGGGCGAGCACGACCAGCTCAACCCCATCGGGGTCAACTGCATCCGGGCCTTCCCGGGCCGGGGCATCCGGGTCTGGGGAGCGCGCACCCTCTCCTCCGACCCGAGCTGGCGCTACCTGAACGTCCGTCGGCTCTTCAACTACCTGGAGGAGTCGATCCTGATCGGCACCCAGTGGGTGGTCTTCGAGCCGAACGACGACGCGCTGTGGGCGCGCATCCGGCGGACCATCTCGGCGTTCCTGGTCAACGAGTGGCGCAAGGGCGCGCTGTTCGGCCTCACCCCGGAGGAGGCGTTCTACGTCAAGTGCGACCGGGAGACCAACCCCGCCGAGGGGATCGATGCCGGGCAGGTGGTCTGTGAGGTCGGCATCGCGCCGGTGAAGCCGGCCGAGTTCGTGGTCTTCCGGCTGTCCCAGTTCTCCGGCGGGACCAGCCTCGTCAACGAGTGAGTGAGGAAAGGCGGTTAGCGCGCCATGGCACTTCCCGACCATGACAGCTCGGTCGGCCACTCCTTCGGCCTGGAGTTCGACGGTGTGGTGATCCGGCAGATCAGCGAGGTGACCGGCCTGAAGATGGAACAGGACGTCATCGAGCTCAAGCAGAACACGGCGGACGGCAAGTACCTGATCAAGAAGCTCCCGGGCCGTCCGAAGGCGGGCGAGGTGACGCTGACCCGCGGCCTGACCGGCGACAACAGCTTCGAGAAGTGGATCAAGGACTCCCGCTTCGGCAAGATGGCGCAGGTCAGGAAGGGCGGCGCGATCATCGTCTTCGACTACGAGGGCAACGCGATCAAGCGCTACAACCTGGTCAACGCCTGGCCGAAGAGCCTGGAGATCGGCTCGCTCAAGGCCGGCGACACCAGCGTGCTGACCGAGAAGATCGTCATCACGTACGAACAGATGGACGTTGCCTGACATCCTCCCCCGGCCGAGGCCCGGGGATTCCTCCGGAGAAGGGTGAGGCCCTGATGCGACGACAGATGGCCTCGGCCGCCGCCCCGCCGGAGGCGGCCCCGGGGGCTTCCGGCAGGCCTGCGGGTTCCCCCTCGGAGGGGCAGCGGCGAGAGCCCATGCGCACCGAGTTCGCCTTCGAGCTGCCCCGCGGGTACCTCGACGAGTCCGGCCAGCTGCACCGCGCGGGCGTGATGCGGCTGGCCACCGCGCGGGACGAGCTGGTGCCGCTGCGGGACGACCGGGTGCGGGAGAACCCCGCCTACCTGTCCGTGGTGCTGCTGGGACGGGTGATCACCCGGATCGGGGACGTCACGGACGTGCACGCGGGCGTCATCGAGGACCTGTTCGCCTCCGACCTCGCGTTCCTCCAGGACTTCTACCGCCGGATCAACGCCGAGGGCCACACCCGGGCCCAGGTCACCTGCCCGTCCTGCGCCTGCGACTTCGCGGTCGACCTCGCCGGCGGCCGCCTGGGGGAATCGTGACGTACGCGACCGAGCGGTTGTACGAGGAGGTCGCGTACGTCGCCTACCACTTCCACTGGCCGCTGGACTCCATCCTCGACCTGGAGCACCCCGAACGACTCCGCTACCTCGCCCAGATCGGCCGGCTGAACGCGCTGGCCGAGGGGCGGTGAGCGACGGGTGTGGGGGTGGCTGAGGGGATGGACGGCGGCTGCGCGGGGCGCGGAGCCCGCCGAGCCGGCCGACGCGGCACCGGCCGTGTCACCGGTCGCGCGGGAGCCGCGGCACGGCTGGCGGGAGGTGCCGGTGCAGCGGCTCACCTTCGGCGCGCCGTCGCTGGTCACCGATCCGACGGGCTTCCGGGGCGGGCTGGTGAGCTGGCAGGACCCGTCGTTCCTCGGGCCGCTCGGGCACCTCGTGCACGCGGCGGCACCGGGCGGGACGGGGTACGGGCTGGCGGAGCCGGTGGGCGTGGGGCCACGGGCGGCCGCCGCGTCGGCGGCCGTCCAGCGCGTCCCGGACGGGACGGCGGACGTGGTGCCGGACAGGGCGCCGGACGTCGTCGCGCCGTTGGTCGGCGCCCGGCCGGTTCCGGAGGGTGCTCCCGAGGCGGTCGTGCCGGCGGCCCCGCTCGCCGCCATGACCGTGGTCGCCCGGACGATCGAACTGCCGGTCAGGACGCTCCCGGCGACCCCGCTGCGCCCGGTCGTCCAGCGCGCGGGCGGGCCGCTGCCCGGAGAGCCCGATCCAGTGGCGGCGGAGCCTCCGGCCGAAGCGCCTGCTCCGGTCGAGCCCCCGGCGCCGGACGTCGACGCCCCGAGCACGTCCGAGGCGCCTGCTCCGCCGAGCACAGGCGAACGGCCGCTCCTCGGCGATCGCCCGATGACCTCGTCCTCCTCCGCGCCGCCGCAGCGAGTCGAGGCTCCGGAAGGTCCCGCGGTGGCCGAGCCGCCGCCCAGGCCCCGGTTGGGGCTGGGCGCGCCGCTCTCCTCGCCTCCCGCCGTCCAGCGGTCGACGGGACCGATGCCGTCGCCCCCGCAGGTCCCACGGCGGGCCGCCAGGGTCGGCGCACCGATCGATGCCGTCCCACCCACCGTGCAGCGGGCCGAGCAGGCTGATCCGGTCGGGTCGCCGGCCGGGTCGCCACCCGCTGCGGACGGCTCTGGCCCGGTGCCGGGCGGGTCCCGGGCGGGGGAGGTGGTCGCGCCTGTGCAGCGCTCGGTGTCCCCGTCCTCGGAGGCGGCTGTGGCGCCGCTGTTGGGTGACACGCCGCTCGTCCCGCAGGCGTTGCGCAGTGGTGATGCCCCGGTGGAGGGGGCCGGCGCGCCCGGGACCACGCCGCTCCCGGCGCCGAGGGAGTCCCGGGCGGGGGAGTCGGTCGCGCCCGTGCAGCGCTCGGTGTCCCCGTCTTCGGAGGAGGCCGCGGGGCCGCTGGCGCCGCTGTTGGGCGACGCGCCGCTCGTCCCGCAGGCGCTGCGCACCGGTGACGCCCCGGCGGAGGAGGAGGCCGGTGCCCCCGGAACCACTCCGCTTCCGCCGCCGAGTGGGTCCCGGGCGGGGGAGGTGGTCGCGCCCGTGCAGCGCTCGGTGTCCCCGTCTTCGGAGGAGGCCGCGGGGCCGCTGGCGCCGCTGTTGGGCGACGCGCCGCTCGTCCCGCAGGCGCTGCGCACCGGTGACGCCCCGGCGGCGGAGAATGCCGGGGCCCCCGGAACCACTGCGCTCCCGCCGCCGGCCCCTGCCCGGCCACTGCCCCTGCCCGTGCAACGAGTGACATCGATGGAGCCGGAGTTCGTCGGTGTCGTCGACCCGGTCGTGAGCGCGGCGCCCGGAGCCGCCGCGACCGGCCTGCTGGGCGAACACGGGCTGGAGCTCCGGTCCGCGCCGACGCCGAGGGCGCCCGGGGCGGGCGAGCAGGCGCCGGCCGCCGGGCCCGCCACCGAACTGCCGGTCGTGCCGGTGGCCTGGGCGCCGCCGGTGCACGTCGAGCCCACCGGGGAGATGCGCCGGCAGGCCCGGCCGGCGTCCGTCCAGCGATCCGCCGCCCGGGGCGGGGCAGTACACGCGCCCCAGCCGCTCACCGGTTGGGACCGACCGGCGCTGCCCCTGCAAGGACTGAGTGCGCAGTACCGGACTGCTGTCCAGGCCGTACCCGTGCCGCCCTCGGGCGTTCGACAGCAGGCCCCCGTGGCCCGGCCCGGCGGCGCCCCGGCCGACGCCGGAACGGTCGCGGTGGCGGCAGGCATCGCGCAGCGGATGCCCGACGGATCGGTGCTCTTCGCCCCGCCGTCACCGCCGCCCGGGCGGCGTGCCGGGACGGAACTGCCGATCCAGCACGCGGAGTCACCCCCGACGTTCGAACCGCACGCCGCGCCCGCAGCCGACCCACCGGCCGAGCCACCGGCCGCGCCGGCAGCCGACCCACCGGCCGGCCCACCCGTCCAGCGCGCGGAGTCACCCCCGTCGACCGCGGCGCACCCGCCCCCGCCCGCCGCCCCGGCCGAGAGCACCGACGAACTCGTCCGCCGCCTGATCGACCCCCTCGGCCGCCTGCTGCGGGCCGAGCTCCGCCTCGACCGTGAGCGCGCCGGCCGGCGCTTCGACACCCACTACTGAACCCGCTACCGAAGGGAGCACGCGCGATGGCCGACGAGGACCCGGCGGTGAGCGTCTGCTTCATCGTCGAGATCGACGACTTCAAGCTCGGCACCTTCAACAGCTGCGAGGGCCTCGGCTGCGAGGTGGTGATGGAGCAGCGCGAGGAGGGTGGGAACAACGGCTACGTCTGGCAGCTCCCGTCCCGCATCAAGTACTCGAACATCAAGCTCAGCCGCCCGGTCACCAAGGACACCGAGAAGGTCACCCGGTGGATCGCCGGCATGGTGTCCGGGGTGACGCGCAAGACCGGCCACATCAGCGCGATGACCGCGGACGGCCGGGTGGTGGCCCGGTGGAGCCTGCTGGACGTGGTGCCGGTCCGCTGGCAGGGGCCGTCGCTGAACCCGGAGACCGTCAAGGTCGCGACCGAGACGCTGGAGATCGCGCACCACGGCTTCCTCGATCCGGACCGGGCCTGAGGAGGGGCCGACGGTGTCGTCCTCGCCCATCGCCTTCTCCGCCGGGGCGGCCCACGGCGGACCGGCCGGTGCCCGGCCGAAGCTGGAGCACGCCTACCTCGAACTGCGGCACCCGCCCGCGGACGGCGGGACGACGACGCCCGGGCCCCGACTCGACAAGATCGACTTCCAGTTCAACCCCAAGGAGCTCGCCCTCACCAAGTCCGCGAAGTGGGAGCGCAAGACCTCCAAGGGCGCGCGGAAGGCGGGGCCGGTCGAGTTCACCGGTGCCGAGCCCAGCAAGCTGACGCTGGAGATGTTCTTCGACGCCACCGCCCACCAGGACGACCGGGTCGTCAAGGCCGTGGAGCAGCTCTTCGCCTGCTGCGTGCCGACGGCGCAGAGCCACGGCAAGCAACGGCCGGTGCCGCCGTGGGTGATCTTCCACTGGGGCGGGCTGACCGGGTTCCTCTCCTACATCAGCCAGGTCCAGGCGAAGTACACCCTGTTCACCGCCGGCGGCCTGCCGATCCGCGCCGTCTGCCAGGTGACCCTGGAGGAGATCAGCGGCGAACTGCCCGGCCAGAACCCGTCCTCGGGCGCCCTCGCCGCGCGGCGGGTGCACCGGGTGGTCGCCGGGGACACGCTCGCGCTGCTGGCCTGGCGCGAGTACGGGGACCCGGCCGCCTGGCGCGGGATCGCCGAGGCCAACGGCATCGACGACCCGATGCGGCTGCGGCCGGGCACCGAACTGCTGCTGCCCGGGCCGGACGAGCTCGCGCACCGAGGGAGGCACTGACCATGGCCGGCGAGGGCTTCGCCAACACGCTCACCGTCGAGGTCGACGGCCGGCCGCTCGCGCCGCCGGTCGCCGAACTCCTGGTCTCCGCCCACGTGGACGACAGCCGCCGGCTGCCCGGCCTGTTCGTGCTGCGCTTCCGCGACCCGCACCACCTGGTGCTCGGCAAGACGGGCCTGACGATCGGCACCCCCGTCAAGCTCTTCGCCCGCTCCGGGGACGACCCGGCGCGCGAGCTGCTGCTCTCCGGGGAGGTCACCGCGCTGGAGGTTGACGCGGACACCACCGGCACCTTCACGGTCGTCCGCGGCTTCGACCACTCCCACCGGCTCCTGCGCGGGCGCCGCGTGGCCGGCTACCGCCAGATGACGGTCTCGGACATCGTCACCGTCGTCGCCCGCCGGGCCGGTCTGCCGGTCGGCACGGTGGACGCCACCACCACCGTCCTCCAGCACGTCGCCCAACCCGGGATCACCGACTGGGAGTTCCTGAACCGGCTGGCCGTGCGGACGGGATCCGAGGTGTCCGTGGAGGACGGCAGGTTCCACTTCCGCCGCCCGACCCCGGCCGCCGGCGCGCCGGACCCGGCCACCCCCGTCCGTTCCAGCCCGTTCGTGCTGGAGCTCGGCCGCAACCTGCTGCGCTGCAACGCCGTCGTCACCTCCGCCGACCAGGTGCGGGAGGTCGAGGTGCGCGGCTGGGACGTCCGGGCCAAGCGCGCGGTGGTCGCCCACGCGCCGGCCGGCGGCAGCGACCTGCTCTCCCTCGGGCTGACGCCGCGCAAGGTGGCCGAACCCTTCGGCGAGGCCGCCTTCCTGGCCACGGACGTCCCGTACGCGGCGCAGCCGGAGGCCGACCACGCAGCCCGTTCGCTCGCCGCCGATCTCGCCGCCTCGTTCGCGGAGCTGTCGGCGGTGGCGATGGGCATCCCGAAGCTGCGGGCCGGCAGCGCGGTGGCCCTGACCAACATCGGGGCGCCGTTCGAGGGCAAGTACACCGTCACCGCCACCCGGCACGTCTTCGACCCGGGGGTCGGCTACCAGACCTGGATCACCGTCAGCGGCCGCACCGACCGCTCGCTGCTCGGCCTCACCGCCGGCGGGCAGGGGCCGCGCGACCGGGTGGCCGGGCTGGCCAACGCCACCGTGACGGACACCCGGGACCCGGAGCACCAGGGCCGGGTCCGGCTCGCCTTCCCGTGGCTCTCGGACGACTACGTGAGCGACTGGGTCCGCACCGCGCAGCTCGGCGGCAAGGGCGGCGGCGGGGTGTTCGGCCCGGAGGTGGGGGACGAGGTGCTGGTCGGCTTCGAGCAGGGGCTGATCGACCACCCGTACGTCGTCGGCGGCCTCTACAACGGCGAGGACCGGCCGTCCCGGCACGACGTCGAGCTGGTGGACGGGACGAGCGGTGCGCTCAACCGCCGCTCGCTGGTGTCCCGCAGCGGCCACCGCCTGGAGCTGCTGGACGCCGCCGCCGGGCCCAAGGGCGTCCGGGTGGCCACCGGGGACGGCAAGCTCACCCTGCACCTGGACGCGAAGGGCACGACGATCGTGGTGCACAGCGACGGCTCGGTGGAGATCGACGCCGGGCAGAAGGTGACCGTCAAGGCCGGCCAGGGCGTCAGCGTGGACGCCGGGCGGGGGGCGCTCGAACTGGCCGGCGACTCGGTGCGGGTGACGGCCCGTAGCGGTGTCCAACTGGACGGCGGCGCAGGCGCGTTGAAGCTGCAGACGCAGGGGCAGGTGGACGTCAGCGGCACGACGGTCGGGGTGTCCGGGTCCGCCAGTACCGAGATCAAGGGCGGGGCGACCTGCTCGATCAGCGCCGCCCTCGTCAAGATCAACTAGCTCGCCCGGGGAACGCCCGTCGAGCAAGCGCCCGAAGATCCGCCCGCCGAAGGAATGGAGTGTCACCGATGCCACCTGCCGCCAGGGTAGGCGACCCGACCGGGCACCCGGGCATGCTCGCCCCGCCCGGGGTCCCGACCGTCCTCATCGGCGGGCAGCCGGCGGCCGTGGTCGGCACCCCGCACGTCTGCTCCTTCCCGCCGCCCGCCGTCCACCCGCCGAACGCGGTCGCCCCGCCCGGCTGCCCGACCGTGCTGATCGGCGGCCTGCCCGCGGCCCGCCTCGGCGACCTCGCCGCCTGCGGCGCGCCGATCACCGCCGGCTGCCCGACCGTCCTGATCGGCGGGTGAGCGCGGCGATGGGACAGCAGTTCATCGGCGCCGGCTGGGCCTTCCCCGTCCGCACCGACCCGACCGGATCGATCGCCCTGGTCACCCAGGAGCGGGAGATCGAGGAGAGCATCCGCCTGATCCTCTCCACCGCGCCGGGCGAGCGGCCGATGCGCCCGCTCTTCGGCTGCGCGATCCACGACCACGTCTTCGCCCCGGCCGACAGCGCCACCGCCGGCCTGCTCGCCTACGAGGTGCGGCTCTCCCTGGAGCGCTGGGAGCCGCGGATCGACCTGGAGGACGTGACCGTCGGCTTTGACGCCGTCGACTCCGGCACCCTCTACATCGACATCCGCTACGCCCTGCGCGGCACCAACGACCCGCGCAACCTGGTCTTCCCGTTCTACGTCATCCCCGCCCACGCCCCCGACGAGCCGGGGAGCGCCTGATGCCGCTGCCCCAGCCCAACCTGGACGACCGCCGCTTCCAGGACCTGGTGGACGAGGCCAAACGGCTGGTCCAGCAGCGCTGCCCGGAGTGGAGCGACCACAACGTCTCCGACCCGGGCGTGACCCTCATCGAGGCCTTCGCCCAGATGGTCGACCAGCTGATCTACCGGCTCAACCGGGTCCCGGACAAGAACCACCTCGCCTTCCTCGACCTGATCGGGGTGCGGCTGCTGCCGCCCGCCGCGGCCCGCACCGACGTCACCTTCTGGCTCTCCGCCCCGCAGCCGCGGGCGGTCCCGGTGCACGCCGGGACGGAGGTGGCCACCGTGCGGACCGCCACCGAGGAGGCGGTGGTCTTCTCCACCGAGCGCGAACTCTCCATCGAACCCTGCGCGTTGGCGCACCTCGCGACCTCCTCGCAGGGCGCGCCCCCGGCCGACCGGGACGCCGAACTGGCCGCCGGCCGCGGCACCCCCTGCTTCGCCCCCACCCCGCTGCCCGGCGACGTGCTGCTCTTCGGCCTCTCCCAGGCGGTGCCGCACTGCCTGGTGGCCCTGCGCCTCGACTTCCCGGTCAGCGGGCACGGCATCAACCCCGACCACCCGCCGCTGGCCTGGGAGGCCTGGACCGGGGACGGCTGGACCGGGTGCGGCGTCCACCGCGACACCACCGGCGGCTTCAACCGGCCCGGCGACGTGATCCTCCAGCTGCCGCCCGACCACACCGCCTCCGTGGAGGCCCGGCACCGGGCCGGCTGGCTGCGCTGCCGGATCACCGCCCCCGTCCCCGGCCGGCCGTCGTACTCCACCGCGCCGGTGCTGATCTCCGCGGAGGCGTTCACGGTCGGCGGGACGACGGTCGCCGTCCACGCCGAGCACGTCCGGGACGAGGTCCTCGGCCGCTCGGAGGGGCTGCCGGGACAGAGCTTCACCCTCGCCCGGCCCCCCGTGGTCGCCGGCGGCGAGCCGGTCACCGTCGAGGTCACCACCCCGACCGGGGTGGAGGAGTGGCGGGAGGTGGAGCACTTCGGCCGCTCGACCCCCCAGGACCGCCACGTCCGGCTCGACCGCAGCACCGGCGAGCTCACCTTCGGCCCGGCCCTGCGCGAACCGGACGGGACGCTCCGGCAGTACGGCGCGGTGCCGCCCGAGGGCGCGCCGATCCGGATCCGCTCGTACCGCACCGGCGGCGGGCGCCGGGGCAACCTGGCCCGGGGCGCGCTCGCCGTCCTGCGCAGCTCCGTCCCGTACGTGGCCAGGGTGGAGAACCCGCGCCCGGCGGAGGGCGGCGTGGACGGCGAGGACGTCGAGGGCGCCCGGCTGCGCGGTCCGATCGTGCTGCGCACGCGGGGCCGGGCGGTGACCGCCGAGGACTACGAGGAACTGGCCCGCGAGGCCGCACCCGCCGTCGGCCGGGTGCGCTGCGTGGCCGACGAGGAGGGCCCGGACGCGGGCGGGGTCCGGGTGCTGCTCGTGCCGGCCGCCGCCGACGACGGCGAGGGCCGGCTCTCCTTCGGTCAACTCGCCTGCTCGCCGGAGCTGTTGGAGCAGGTCACCGGCTACCTGGACGAACGCCGGCTGCTCGGTGCGCGGCTGCTCGTCGAGCCGCCGCACTACCAGGGCGTCACGGTCGTCGCCTCCCTGCGGGCCAAACCGCGCAGCTCGCCCGGCCGGCTCCAGCGCGCCGCCCTGGCTGCGCTGCACCGGTACCTCAACCCGCTCACCGGCGGACCGGACGGCACGGGCTGGCCGTTCGGCCGTCCGCTGCACTCCGGCGAGGTGTTCGCCGTGCTGCAGCGACTGCCCGACGTCGAACTGGTCGAGAGCGTCCGGCTGTTCCCCGCCGATCCGGAGCGCGGCCACCGCGGCGAGGCCACCGACCGGATCCGGCTGGCCCCGCACGCCCTGGTGTTCTCGTACGAACACCAGGTGCGGGTCGTGGCGGAGTGAGGGCCGGTGACCGCACAGCCGCACGGACGGGGGCTCGTTCCGGGCCTGCGCTCCCGCCACCCGCTCGGGGCGCAGCTGCCCGGCGTCTACGCGGCGGACGGCGACGACCGGCGGGAGAACGCGTTCCTCCAGGAGTTCACGGGCGCGCTGGACGAGGTGCTCGCCCCGGTCCTCTGCGCCCTGGACAACCTGGCCGCCTACTTCGACCCGCGGCTCGCGCCGCCGGACTTCCTGGCGTACCTGGCCCAGTGGGTGGGGGCGTCGACCGGGCCGGAGCTCCCGCCGGACCGGCTGCGGGCGGCCGTCGCGTACGCGGCCCCGCTGCACGCCGTCCGGGGCACCCGGGCCGGGCTGGCCGCGCAGGTGCGGCTGGCGTTCGGGGCGGAGCCGGAGATCGAGGAGAGCGGCGGCGCACGGTGGTCGGCGCGGCCGCAGGCGCCGCTGCCGGGGTCGCCGGAGCCACGGCTGCTGGTGCGGCTGCGGGTGGCGGACCCGGCGGCGGTGGACCTGCGAGCGCTGCGGGAGCTGGTGGCCGCCAACCGGCCGGCCCACCTGCCGTTCACGGTCGAGGTCGTCCGGGCGGCGGGGCCCGCGACGGCCGGGGAGGCTTCAGGGGAGGGGCACGATGACGACGTGTGAGAACTGCGGGCACCCGTGCGTGCGGGGCGAGGACTTCTGTGGCACCTGCGGGGCGTACCTGTCGTGGGAGGAGGAGCCGGCCGCCGAGGAGAAGCCCACGGCTTCGGCGTCGTCGCCCTCGCCGACGCCGTCCTCGTCCGCTGCGCCGACGCCCACGGTGGCGCCCGCGGTGACGCCCGCGGTGTCGCCCGCGGTGACGCCGCCCGTCATCCCGCCACGGCCGACCGACCCGCCGCAGGCCGCTCCGCCGCAGACCGCTCCGCGCCGGGCCGACCCGCCGCAGGCCGTCCAGCCGAAGCCCGTCCGGCCGGGCGAGGAGGCCCCGCCGCCTCCGCCGCGCCCGGCCGAGCCGGAGGAACGGGAGCCGATCGCCCCGGGCGACCTGATCTGCGGCCGGTGCGGCACGGGCAACGTGCCGAGCCGCCGCTACTGCCGCCGGTGCGGCGGCCTGCTGGAGGACGCCCGGGTCGCGCCGAAACCGCCGTGGTGGCGCCGGCCGTTCGTCCGCCGCCCCAAGGCCGGTCCGGCCGTCGGGGACCGCCCCCGCGTCCGCCCGCCGCGCCGCCCGAGGTTCGTCGTGCCGCTGGTGCTGCTGGTCCTGCTCGGGGTCGGGGGTTACGCCTTCCGCGACGAGCTGGCGTCCGGAGTGGAGGTCGTCCGGGACCGGTTCGCCACGCCGCAGCAGATCCACCCGACCGCCGTCCGGGCGTCCAGCGAGGACCCGGCGCACCCGGCAGCCCTCGCCGTCGACGGGACGACGGACCGGTACTGGGCGCCCGCCCGTCCGGGGAACGGGATAGGCGAGTTCCTGGAGATGGACTTCCCGGGCCCGTTCCGGCTGCTCGACCTCGTCGTCCACCCGGGGATCTCGCCCAACGCCGAACAGTTCCTCACCCAGGCCCGCCCGCAGCGGCTCACCGTCACCCTGACCGGCTCGGACGGCAAGGTCACCACCCGGACCGTCAACCCGGCCGACGCTCCGGGGGAGCAGCGCTTCCATCTCGCCGTCGGCGGCGTGGTGCGGATCAGGCTGACGATCGACGGCGCCTACGGTGCCGCTCCGGACCGTCGCGTCGCCATTGCCGAGGTGGAGTTCTTCGAGCGGCCCTGACCCCGGCCTCGCGGCGGCGGTCGCCGCCGTGCCTCGCGCCGCCTACGCCTGCCGCCGCTCCCACTGCTCCTTCGTGATCTCGTACCGCACACCCCCGTGCTCGGAACCCTCGACCGCCATCATGTGGTCCGGCGTGGGAATGTGCTCCGCGAGCGTCATCCCGAGCTTCTCCATGACGTTGCGCGAAGGCCGGTTCACGGTCATCGTCTCGGCCCAGACCATGCGGATGCCGAGCTCGGCGAACCCCTTCGCCAGCAGCGCCTGCGAGACTTCGGTGGCGTAGCCCCGGCCCCAGGCCGCCCGGCGCAGGCGATAGCCGAGTTCGGCCTCCTCGCGCGGGCCGCTGCGCAGCGGACGCAGGCAGAACCAGCCGACGAACGCGCCGCCGTCCTTCTCGTACGCGGCGAACAGGCCGAGGTCGTGGTTCCAGCGCTCGTAGCCGGCGAGGATGCTGGGGATGGCGCGGTCGCGGACGTCCTCCGGCGGGGTCGGCGCGCCGCCGGTCAGGTAGCGCATCACCGCCGGGTCGCTGTCCAGCTCGATCAGCAGGTCCGCGTCGGCGGCGGCGAAGGGGCGGAGGGTCAGGCGCTCGGACGCGAGGTAGGTGGTCACGTGAGGATCATGGCCGAGACGGGTCGGACGGGCCAGGGAGTTTTCGGGCCGCCGTTTCCGTCACCGGTTGGCGTGCCGGAGGGGCCGCAGCATGACACGGCCGCCGTCACGTCACGCCCGAGGACCCGCCCGTGTCGCTCCCCACGTCGTCACCCCGCCCCTCCGGCACGGCTGCGTCGACGACGGCGTCGGCGGCCGGAAGGCCGAGCGAGAGCAGCATCCGCGCGTGGCCCTTGCGGCTGCGCTCGGCCGCCGCGGTGTCACCGCGCCGCTCGTGGGCGGCGATCAGGGTCTGCCAGGCGTCGTCCCGGAACGGGTCGATCTGGACGCTGCGGGCCGCCGCCCGGGCGCCGTCGAGCGGCCGTCCGCGGGCGAGTTCGAGTCTGGCGAGGACCAGCGCCGCCTCGGCCGCCGCCCGCTGGTAGTGCTCCCTGCGGGCCACGACCCACTCCGCCGGGCCGTCCTCGGGCAGCAGCTCCCCGGTGTACGCCTCCAGGGCGGAGCGCAGGGCCCGCGCCGCCGCGTCCGGACGGCCGGCCGCCTCGGCCCGCAGCCCCTCGGCCAGCGCGGTCTCGAACCGGCGCAGGTCACAGCTGCCGTCCGGGGGCAGGCGCAGCAGGTACGCCTCGCCGGAGCGCACCAACAGCTGCGAGCCGCCGCGGGTGATGCCGGGCTCCAGGAACCTCCTCAGCGCGGAGACCGCGACGTGCAGGCAGCGGGCGGCGGTCGCCGGTGGGCGCTCGGGCCAGAGAGCCTCGGTCAGCAGCTCCCGGTGGACCGGCTGGCCGGGGTGGATCGCCAGCACCCGTAACAGCGCCCGGGCCCGCGGCCGGATCGTCGTCCAGTCCAACTCGCGCTCGCCCAGGGTGAGTTCGAAGCATCCGAAGCAGCGCAGCGACAACGGCGGCGAGCCGGAGGGGAGTTCGCGCACGGGCGCTGGCACTGACGTCGGCGCCGGCGTCGGCGCCTCGGGCCGGAGCCGGACGCGCTCCCGCCCTTCGCCGCCGGGCCGCGCGGATCGACGGTGCAGCAGGTGGTCGCGCAGCAGCGGGCCCCAGTGGAAGCTGCAGTCGGAGTGCTCGCGCCGGAGCAGCCCGCGCTCGTCCGCCAGCACGTCGAGCGTCCAGGCGCTCTCCGAGCCGCCGACCAGTGCGTCGCACCCCGCGGCGTCCAGCCGGGGCAGCGGGCTGACCTGCTCCAGGAACCGCACCAGCCGCTCCGGCAGCGGCCGGATCACCTCGCGCTCCAGGTAGGTGCGGGTGAGCGAGCCGGCCACGGCGGCGAGTTGCGGAGCCGTGCCCGTGGCGGCGGGGTGCAGCAGCGCCGGGTGGAGCAGCCGCAGCGCCGCGGGCCAGCCCTGGGTGATCGCCTCCACCTCGGCCACCCGGCGCCCGGAGAGCCGGCTGCCGTACACCTCGCGGAGCAGGCGGCGGACCTCGTCGGCCCGCAGCCGCAGGTCGGCCGGCCCCAGGACCGTGCTCGCGGCCAGCTCCCAGCGGGTGAGGTTGAACAGCGGCAGTCGCTGACCGGCCAGCAGCAGGCGGAGGTTGGGTGGCGCGAGCAGCGCGATCTCCTCCAGCACCGACTCCGCCTCGGTGCCGTGGATCAGGTGCAGGTCGTCGACCACCAGCAGCACCGGCTCCGGCCGCCGCTCCACCCGGCGGAGCAGGTGCGCGACGGTGGCCGGCCCGCAGGCCTCGCCGAGCCCGTGGTGGACGGCGGAGAGCAGCGCCGCGGTGCCGGTCGTGCCGCGCGAGGGGCGCCACCGCAGCACGGAGCCCCGGAAGCGTTCCAGGTGCTGCGCCAGCAGTGTCGTCTTCCCGTAGCCGGCGGGCGCCACGAGCAGCGTCAGGGCGCCGGGCGCGGAGCGGTCGAGCAGGTCCAGGAGACGGTCCCTGGTCAGCCAGGGGGGTCGTACGGTTTCCCCGGAGATCTCCGGGTCTTCGGCAGGGCGGACGTGCATCGCCGGTCAGCTCCCCCCGTAGCGGTAGGGCGACGATTGTGATCACTCAGTGTGATCGCTTGGTAGAGTACTGGATACCGACCATGATGTCCCCGGATATGTCGGGCTCCGATCAACCGTTATGCGAGCGTGCTGACGCCGACCGCCCGGGAGACGGCGGAGGAGGGCGGTGCGGGGCGGGTGGCGAGCGGCCGCCGGGGGAGGGTGGAAAAACCCATAGGGCCTGGTGAACGGCCGCGCTAGGGTGGCCCGATGATGTCGATCAAGAAGGTCCAGATCACCTTCGACTGTGCGGATCCCGAGCGCGTCGCCCGCTTCTGGTGCGAGGTGCTGGGGTACGTCCTGCCGCCGGTTCCGGAGGGGTTCGCCACGTGGGAGGAGTTCCAGCTCTCGCTGCCGCCGGAGCGCCGGGGCGCGGCGGCGGTCTGCATGGACCCGACGGGTGAGGGGCCGCGGATGTACTTCCAGCGCGTTCCCGAGGGCAAGGTCGTCAAGAACCGGGTGCACCTCGACGTGCGGGTCGGCGCCGGGCTGGTGGGCGAGGAGCGGCTGGCCGTCCTGGAGGCCGAGTCCGCGCGCCTCGTCGCGCTCGGTGCGACGCGCGGTCAGCTCCTGCTGGCCGACGGCGTCAACGAGTCGTGCCAGAACATGCAGGACGTCGAGGGCAACGAGTTCTGCCTGGACTGACCCGCACCCGGGCGTTCCTGAACGCTTCCGGAGGTCCGTGAACGCGCCTCCGCCCCCGCCCTCCCGGGCCGGGGCGAAGGCGCGTTCGCGTGTGTCAGCCCAGCGACGCGCTGGCGGCGCGCAGTTCGTCCAGGGCCGCCAGGGCGTACCCGGCGAGCCCGTCCTCGGCGCCGCGGTCGTCCTCGGCCCATCGGGCGTACCCCCGTTTGAAGGCGAGGACGCCCAGCTCGCCCGCGAGGGCCGCGGTCGGATCGGGTACGCCGCGGGCGACCAGAGCGGTCGTCATCGCGGCCGCGAGGCTGACGGTCTTGAGGGCGTCGCGCTCCTGGAGCTCGGCGCTGGCGGCGACGGCCGCCTTCAGGCGCGGCGCGAGCTCGCGACTCCCGGGGCCCATCGCGGCCGAGGCGCGTTCGAGGCCGGCGGCGACCGCCTCCAGCGGGCTGGCGTCACCGGGCGCGTCGGCGATCCCCTCGGCCAGCAGCCGGCTCAGCGTCTCCTGCCCGGCGACCAGCAGCTCGCGCTTGTCGGGGAAGTGCCGGAAGAAGGTGCTCTTGGTGACCCCGGCACGCTCGGCGATCTGCGCGACCGTCGTGGCGTCGTACCCCTGCTCCGTGAACAGGTCGACCGCGGCCACGACGAGGCGCTCGCGCGCACCTGGTTCCCATCTACCCATGGGTTCAGCATAGGTGATGGGACTCTTGTCCCGTCAGCCTGGTACGGTGATGGGACAAGAGTCCCATCACTGTTGGGAGGATTTCCATGCGCGTCTTCGTCACCGGCGGCACCGGTCTGATCGGCTCCGCCGTCGTCGCCGAACTCCTCGCGAAGGGCCACACCGTCCTCGCGCTGGCCCGCTCCGACGCCTCCGCACGGGCCGCCGCGGCGGCCGGCGCCGAGCCGCTGCGGGGAGGCCTCGCCGATCCGGACGTCCTGCGCTCCGGCGCCGCCCGTACGGACGGGGTGATCCACCTGGCCTTCGGCAACGACTTCAGCAGCCCCGAGGCCCTCGCCCGGAACGTCGCCGAGGAGACCGCCGCCCTCACCGTCCTCGGTGAGGAACTCGTCGGCAGCGGCCGTCCGTTGGTCACGGTCTCGGGTACGCCGTGGGTGCCGGGCCGAGCCTCCACCGAGGCCGACCCGGTGCCGACCGACGGGCCGGTCGGCGGCCGCGGCCGCACGGTCACGGCGGTCCTGGGCCTGGCCTCGCGCGGGGTCCGGAGCACGGCCGTACGCCTGCCGCGCACGGTGCACCACGAGGGCACGGGCGGGTTCGCCGGTCTGCTGACCGACATCGCACGCCGGAGCGGAATCTCCGGCTACCCCGGCGACGGCAGCCAGCGCTGGCCCGCCGTCCACGCGCTCGACGCGGCCGTCCTCCTCCGGCTCGCCCTGGAGCGGGCGGAGGCCGGTACCGTCTGGCACGCCGTGGCCGACGAGGGGGACCGGGTGCGGGACATCGCGGCCGTCATCGGGCGGCGGCTCGGCCTGCCGGTCGCGTCGGTGCCGGCGGAGACCTACGGCCCGCTCGGCCCGATCTTCCAGGCCGACCAGCCCTCGTCCAGCACCCGCACCCGGCAGGCGCTCGGCTGGGAGCCGACGCACCCCGGCCTCCTGGAGGACCTGGAGAACATCCGGCCCTGACCGGTGACCGGCGATTCGCGTCCGCTCATGTCCGCAACAAGCAGGAGGTTCCCTCATGGTGGCAGTCGTCTTCGGCGCCCGCGGCAACGTCGGTCGTCACGTGGCAGACGGCCTGCTGGCCGCCGGTGAGCAGGTCAGAGCGGTCAACCGGACCCCGGCCGCGGGCCCGACGCCGGGGTGCGAAGCGGTCGTCGCCGACCTGGCACGCCCCGAGACGCTGCCCGCGGCGCTCGACGGTGCCGACAAGGTGTTCCTGTACGGAATGCTCGACCCCCAGCGGCCGTACGACATCGAGAAGGTCACCGCGGCGGCCGTGACCGCCGGGATCCGGCAGGTGGTGCTGCTCTCGTCGGTGTCGGTCGTCCTGGACCCCGACGCCGACCACCCGGTCGCCCGCCTGAACCGCACGATCGAGCGGGCCGTCCAACGCTCCGGCCTGGACTGGACGTTCCTCAGGCCGGGGACGTTCGCGACCAACACCCGCACCTGGTGGGCCGAATCGATCCGAAGGGACAACGTCGTCCGGCTTCCCCGTCCGCTCGCGCAGTCGGCGCCGGTGCACGAGAAGGACCTGGCGGCGCTGGCGGTGACCGCCCTGACCGAGCCGGGGCACTCGCACCAGGCCTACACCGTCCACGGGGCCGAGTCCCTGACCCTGCGGCGCCAGGTCGAGCACATCGGCGAGGCCATCGGCCGCCGCATCAGGGTCGAACACGTCTCGGACGAGCAGGCTCGTGCGGACGTCGCCAGGACCATGCATCCGGTCGTGGCCGAGGCGATCGTCGGTCAGTGGGCGGCCGCCGACGGCGTCGCGGCCGCGACCTCCGTCGTCGTCGAGAAGGTCACCGGCACTCCGGCGCGCACCTTCGCCCAGTGGGCCGTCGACCACGCCGACGACTTCCGCTGACGCCGGTCGCCCCTGACGCGGGTCGCCCCCAGACGCCGGTTGCCCCTGCCCCCGCGCGGGGACAGGGGCAACCGGCCTCGGCTCACGCCACGTTGACGGCGGTGTCGTCCAGGACGAAGGAGGTCTGCTTGGTGTAGTCCTCGGCGCCGGTGAACTTGAGCGTCACGGTCTGGCCGGCGTAGCCGGACAGGTTGAAGCTGTGCTGCTGGTAGCCGGCGGCCGCGTTGACGTTGGAGTAGGTCGCCAGGGTGGTGCCGTTCGCGGTGACCTTCAGGGTGTCGAAGGCGGTGGTGCCGCTCGCGGCGGTGTCGATGTGCAGCCAGAAGCTGAAGGTGTAGCTGCTGCAGCCGGCCGGCAGGGTCACCGTCTGGGCGAGCGTGTCGGTGTTGGTGCTGCCGTACCCGTCCAGCCAGGCGTCGTACGTGCCGGAGTGCGGCGGCTCGCTGGAGCTGCTGTTGATGGTGCTGCTGCCGCCGGAGTTGGTCTCCGTCCAGCCGGCCGTGCTGCCGGCCTCGAAGCCCGGGTTGGCGAGCAGCTGGGCGGCGGTGCAGCCGCTGCCGCCGGCGGGCTGGACGGTCCAGCCGAAGGTGACGGAGGAGGACGGCCCGGTGGAGTCGGTCGCGGTGGCCGTCACGGAGTACGTCCCGGCGGTGGTCGGGGTGCCGCTGATCAGGCCGGTGGTGGCGTTGACGCTCAGGCCGGCGGGCAGGCCGGACGCGGCGTAGCTCAGGCTGCCGCCGGCCGTGTCGGCGGCGGAGAGCTGCAGGCTGGTGGCGGTGCCGGCGGTGGCCGTCCGGGCACCGGGGTTGGTGAGGGTGACGCCGCCGGTGCTGGTGCCGCCGCTGCCGGCGAGCCAGGAGGTGGCGTTGAGGGCGAGGGCGGCGTCGGTGCCGGCCGGGTCGTCCCAGCCGTTGTAGACGGTCTTGCCGGGCTCGCCGGTGCCGTCGTCGACGGTCGAGCTGTCGCCCCAGATGGCGACCCGGCCCTTGCCGAAGCTGCTGGTGGCGAAGAAGGCGCCGGTGGTGCCGGAGTAGCCCGTGCGGTAGACGATGCCCTTGACGGAGGGGTTGTCGGCGGGCTTGAGGGTGAAGGTGGTGCCGTTGCGCAGGATGCTGCCGGTGACGGTGCCGAACGGGCCGTTCAGCACGGGGTCGGTGGCGTCGCTGATCGCCCGCGGGTTGTCGGTCTGGATGTTGAGCAGGTCGACCGAGAGGCCGAACGGGTCGTTGCTGTTGACCGAGTTGGTGGTCATCAGGTCGTTGATGATGGCGGGGGAGTCCCAGCCGTCGTTGTTGCGGTCGCTCTGGGTGTGGTCGGAGATCAGGAACAGCCCGCCGCCGTTCTGCACGAACTTCATGACCGCGGTCTTCTCGGCGTCGCTGAGCCGGATGTTCGGCTCGGGCAGGACGAACTCGTCGAAGTTGGCGAGGTCCAGCGCTCCGCCGGTGCCGTAGGTGATGGAGGAGCCGCTCGGCAGCGTCTTGAGGCTGTACTGGCCGGTCTTCTGCAGGGCGACGCCCCAGGCGGAGATGGCGCCCGTCCAGTCGGTCTCGGACTGGGGGTTGGCGTTCTGGGCGAGCGGGTCCGGCTGGCTGGTGCTGATGATCCAGTCCGCGTTGCCGGCGGTCTCCGCCTTGGTGTTGTCGAACAGGACGCGGTGCTGGGTGGCGGTCGCGGTGGCCGGGGCGGTCGTCGTGGTCGCCGTCGTGGTGGTCGTCGCGGTCGCGGCGGCGGCCCGGTGGGGGGCGGCGGTGGCGCCGGCGAGCACGGTGAGGACGACCGCGCCCAGGGCGAGCGGGCGGACGGCGCCGATGTGTCTGAGCATGGATCAAGCTCCTTGTGCCGTGGGGGTACAGGGAAGTACGGGGGCGGTGCTACGCGCGTAGGCGCGCTGGCAACCGTCCCATGATGGGGTAATCGGAGCTTGAACGGAACACATCCAATCTGAGCATCAGATGAGGAGGCCGGGGGCGCGAGAGGATGGCGGTATGACGATCACGCCGCAGCTGGTGGCCACCTATCCGATCCCGGACCGGGGCAACGGCGCCCAGACCTGCCTCGACCCCACCGGCCCCGTCCCCCGCTTCGAGGTGCGCAGCGCCCGGTCGCTGCGCATCTACGAACTGCAGGAACAGGCCGAGCTGCTGGCCGAGTTCCCGGCCCCGAACCCGAACCCGTGGGGGCGGCAGTGGACGGCCCCCGACCTGTCGCTCACCGTCTTCGCCACCGAGGAGGCGTACGTCGCCGTCACCCGGGACGGCACGAGGCTGTGGAGTCGGCCGTACGGCACCTGGGAGGCGCACCGCTGGGGCGACGTCGACTTCTCCGGCGGCTCCTCGGTGGGCGGCTCCTCGGCCGGCGGTTCCCCGGCGGGTGGCTCCTTGGCCGGCGGCTCCTTGGTGGGCGGCTCCGATCGGGACCTGCGGATCTGGCTGCGGATGCCCTCCGGACTGCCGGACGCCACCCGGATCCTCACCCTGGACGCCGCGGGCACGGTGCTGGGGGAGAGCCTGCTCCCCTGCGGCGGCTACGAGCGGTACGTCAGCCTGCTCTGGGACGAGAACGACGAGGTCGCCGGCGTCAGCGTGTCCGGCGAGGGGGTGGCCCAGACCCACTACGAGGCGCGCTGGGAGTCCGGCGCCCTCGTACTCGGCCGACAGGTACCGCAGCAGCAGGGCGCCCAACTGCCGGGCGACCGCTACTACCTGGGCATCGACTCGACGAACACCCGCTGCATGACCGCCGACCGGCGGGGACGGGACCTCACCTGGCACAGCCTCCCCGACTACCGGGTCACCGCGACGCTCGCCCTGAGCGACTTCCCGGCCCCCGGCACCGGCGACTGCTCGGTGCACAACGCCCCGTACATCTCCTCCCGCAGCGGCTTCGTGGACGACGACACGGTGATCGTGACGCTCAGCAACACGTACGACGAGGCCGCCGTCCTCCGCTTCGGCGAGGACCGGTGGCGCGAGCACAGCCACTGGCTCGCCGACCCCGCCACCGGCGCCGTGCACGGCCGCCTCGAATACCCGATGCGCGAGGTCGACAACGTGATGCCGGTCGGCGACGGCACCTGGATCACCGAGGAGTGGGAGGCCCTCTACCGCTGGCGCCGCTGAGCCGGCCGGCCTCGCCGTGTCGACCCCCGGATCCGACGGTAGAGTCGGCCGGGGCGTCCGGCGGGAGTGGGTGCATGAGCGGAGCCAGGGTCGCTGTGGCGACCAGTGCGGCGGGAGTCGAGTACGACGCCGACCTCCCGCTCATCGTGGACGCCCTGCGCGCCGACGGCCTGTCGGCCGAGCCGGTGCTGTGGCACCGAGCCGCGGCGCCCCCGGACCGGTTCGACCTGGTGGTCATCCGGTCGACCTGGGACTACGTGGACCGGCTCGACGAGTTCCTGACCTGGGCCGACACCACGGCCCGCACCACCCTGCTGCGCAACCCCGCACCCGTGGTCCGCTGGAACAGCGACAAGCACTACCTGCGCGAGCTCGCCCGGCGCGGAGTCGCCGTCGTGCCGACCCGGTTCCTCGAACCCGGCGCGCGGCCCACCCCGGCGGACTTCGACGGGGCGGACGGCGTGGTGGTCAAACCGGCCGTGTCCGCGGGCGCGCTGGACACGGCGCGCTACGAGCCCGGCCGGCACACGGCCGCCGCCCGGCACGCCCGGATGCTGCTGGACCAGGGCCGCAGCGTGCTCGTCCAGCCGTTCCTGCCCCGGGTGGCGGAAGGAGAACGCGCGCTGGTCTTCGTCGACGGCGCCTTCAGCCACGCGATCCGCAAGGACCCGCTGCTCACCGAGCCCGGCACGATCGACAACGACCGCGACCCCCACCTCGGCGTCGCGCCGTACCTACCCACCGAGGCGGAGCTCCGTACGGCCGCGGCAGCGCTGTCCGCGATCCCCGCGCCGGCCGCACCGCTGTTCGCCCGGGTCGACCTGGTCCTGGACAACGCCGGGGAACCGGTCGTCCTGGAGCTGGAACTGATCGAACCGAACCTCTTCCTCCAGGACGACCCGGCAGGCCTGGCGCGCTTCACCCGAGCGGTGGCGGCGCTTGCGGCGAGAGGATGACGGGAGCATGTGGCCACGCGTCAACGGCCTGCGCGCCATGGAACTCGGCACCCCGGACGGCATGCGGGCCGAACTGAACGCCCTGGTACTGGCCGGCCGCAAGACCACCACCACCGGCCTGCTGGCGGACTACGCCAAGGAGTCCGAGCACCTGGAACACCCCGGCGAACGGTTGGCACTCCTGGACGACCACGGCCGGCCCGTCGCCGTCATCGAGATCACCGGCATCGAGGTCCTCCCCTTCGACGCGGTGACCTGGGAACACGCCCACGCGGAAGGAGAGGGCTTCACCTCCCTGGACGACTGGCGCGCCGGCCACCGCCGCTACTGGCATGCCCTGGGCACCACCGCCGAGGACCGCACCCCCGTGGTCTGCCTCGCCTTCCGCCTCGTCCGGGAAGCCCCGGACGGCGGCGACGGGTGAACGGCCCCGACCCTCGGCCGTCATCCCTGACGACCGAGGGTCCGTGACAGGCCCGAATCCCCCTACCGCTATCGCTACCGCTACCGCGCGCCGACCTGGGCCTGGACCTGGGGCTGGACCTGGCCCTTGTGTCCGACCTTGGGCAGGCGCGCCAGGAACGCGTCGACCTCGGCGCGCTGCGCCTCGGTGAACGGCGCCTTGAGCACCGTCGCCGAGAGCGGCGCGGCGCCCACCTTGTGCGCCAGCACCGTCCACGCCACGGGGTTGTGCACCACCTTGTTGACCGAGGACCAGGGGATGCGGCGGTCCAGCGCCGGGCTCTTCAGCTGGAGGGCGTCGTCGGTGAGGGTGACGGTCGTCGACCCGACGTAGCGCGGGGCGACCTTCAGCCCCATCCGGCGGCCGCCCGCGGTGATGTTCACCACCTGGACGAACCCGAAGCAGATCGCCGCGATCGCGAACATGACGCTGCCCGCGGCCAGGCAGGCCACCGCCAGCAGCAGCCACAGGCCGACGATGGCCCACCGGAGCCAGAGCCGGGAGGCCGCGTTCGCCGTCACCGAGGCGACGATGTCCTCGGTGGTGGCCTCGTAGGTGACCTGGATGTTCATGGTTGGCGTGCTCCCGCTTCGTAGTGGCGGCACATCATGACGGAAACCCGCCGACCAGGGCAAACAGGTGAACGACGACCCTCGCTCACTCCCCGCGTCACTCCCCGCCGAGGAAGCCCAGCAGCAGGTCCGTCACCTCCGCCGGGCGCTCCAGGTTCGGCAGGTGGCCGGCCCACGCCAGCTCCACGTGCCGGGCGGGGCCCGCGATCCGCTCGGGCAGGACCGCCGCGATCTCGCGGAAGTCCGCGAAGTCGTGCGCGCCCGCCACGGCCAGGCACCTCGCGGTGACCTTCCCGAGGTCGACCTCGGGGCTGCTGCGGAAGAACTCCGTCGCCGCCAGCTGCACCTCGAACGCGTTCCGCTGCATCTCGCGGACCAGCGCCCGGGCCTCCTCGCCGGCCTCCGGGCCGAGCCACGCGTCCACGTTCAGCTCCACCGCGCCCGCGACGTCGCCCGCCTCCAGCAGCTCGTCCTCCTTGCCGCCGAAGGCCCGCAGCTCCGCGCTGTGCTCGTGGCCGGGCATCCCGGCGCCGAGCAGCGCCAGCGCCGTCACGGCCTCCGGCCGCGTCGCCGCCACCTCCAGCGCGACCTTGCCGCCGTACGAGGCGCCGACCAGCGCGGCGCGCTCGACGCCGAGACGGTCGAGGAGATCCAGCACGTCCCCGGCGTCGCTGTACGGGGCGTCCGCCATCGGCGACTCGCCGAACCCGCGGAAGTCGAGCCGCACCACCCGGTACCCGGCCCCGACCAGCGCCTGCCACTGCCCGTCCCACATCCGCCGGTCGCACACCGAGGAATGCAGCAGAACCACCGCGGGGCCATCGCCCGCCACGTCGTAAGAGATCGTCATCCGGCAGAGGCTAGCGGACGACCACGCCCGTGATCACCGGGTTATGAGGCGCCGTTCGGGCAGGTCCTGGCAGGTCGGACGGCCCCTCGGCCGACGCGATCAGCGGGGGATGAAGAGCTCCTCGTTGCCCAGGCTGCTCTCGTGGACGGACACACTCGCGTACGCCGCCCGCATCCGCGCGGCCTCAGCCGTCCGCCGCCGCTCGATCAGCGCCCCCTCCCAGCCCTCGGCCCGGTACGACCGCGACCTCTCCCGAAGCGTCAGGAAGACGCACGCGCCGACGACGGCGCCCACCAGTACGAGCAGGAACACCAGAACGATCCCCATGCGCTCAGCCTCCCCCGTCCGTCACCTCACCAACCGTCCACGACACAAGCCGAGTTGACGCGCGCCGTCCCGCCCTCTGCCGCCGTCCGCGAGGCAGCCCGCCCGCACGAGAAGTCGGCCCGATCGACTTCTCGTGCAGCAGACTCAACCGGCGCCGGGTCAGCCACCCGACCAGGGCGGGGCCGGGCGCGAGGGCGTTCCTTTCTGGCATCAGATCGTCGGTCCGGTCACGCCTTTGACTGACAGGCAGTGGGCGCGGATAGAGTCGGGGGCCCTTCAGGAGACGCCGTACTCCTTGAGGTAGTGCAGGACTTCTGCCACGTGCTGCTCGGTGCCGGGCGGCGGGCCGGCCGCCTGGAGGACGGCCTTGTCGCTGGTGCGGTACCCGGCGGCGATCAGCGCCGGGAAGTTGCTGTGGAGGCCGTTCTGCTTGAAGCGCTGGGCCTGCCAGCAGGTGTACACACCCATGGTGGTGATGGCGTCGCCGGGGGACATGTAGTCCTTGATGCCGTCGCCGTCGCCGTCCACCGCCCAGGCGTTGAAGACGGCAGGGGTCCACCGCGCGATGCCGTACTCGTCGGTCTGCGGACTGCGCAGGTTCGGGTCGAAGTTGCTCTCCACCTTGAGCATGGCCGCCAACAGGGCCGGGGTGATCTCAGGTTCCGTGCAACGGCGGGCGGCGGCCTCGATGTAGCCGCGGAACTGCGCAGGCACGTCCGCGTCGCTGCGCAGGTCGCCGGGGGTCAGGACCTTGCTCGGGGTGTTCCCGGGGACCGGTGCCGCGGTGGCGGCGCCCGATGGGCTCGAGGCTGCGGGAGTGGTCGGGGAGTCCCCGGATCCCTGGCCGATCAGTACGGCGACGATGCTGGTCAGGACCGCGCCGAGCGCTGCGGCAGCCCAACCGAGGCGACGCTTTCGGGAATTGACCGGAGGAGCAGGTTCCGTCCCGGGCGAGGGTTGTTCCTCCTGTTTTTGCTGCTGTGGCTCTCTACGCCGGCCGGATTCGTCCCGCGCCGCCTCCCAGAGCGTGCGTAGCTCGTCCGCGGGTTCGCCGGCCTCGCGGCAGAGGGCTTCGACGACCGGCCACGGCGGAATTCCGCGGCCGGCCAGATACCGCGACCAGGACGAGTCGCTGGTCATGGTGACACGTTCGAGTTCCTTGAGGCTCTTGCCGGTCGACGCCCTGACCGCTCGTAATCCCTCGGCGAATGTCGCAAGGGCTGTCGACTCGTCCTGACGTGCCTCGTCCCATCCAGGCATCCGGTTCCCCCCGGTCGGATTGCGTTTCCCGGCCGGGAGTCTCCCACAGCATCCCGCAGTCCGTCCCACCGGGGACGTCCCAGCAGGTCAGGGTGTTGGCCGTCCCGGTGCCGTCCCGTCCGGCGGGGGAGGCGTTGTCCACCGGACCAGCGCGGCCAAGGCTGTTCGAAGACCGAGGGAACAGTCCCTTGGTGGTTCATTCCGATCGAAAAGGAGGGCGGATGGGATTCCCGAGCAAGCTCGCACGAGGAATGCGGCACAGGTTGTGCCTTCTACTCGGCCTGTTGCTGCTCACCGGATTCACGGTGACCGCGACGAGTCCGCCGGCACACGCCGCCGATGTGCCCTGCCAGCTGTACGCGGCGGCGCCGAACCGGCTGGCCGACCTGGCGGTCAGGGCAGCCTGCGCGGAGATCGCCGCCGGCACGATGTACACCTGGGACGGCGGCCACGGAGCCCTGCCGGGCAAGACCTACGGGTACTACGACGGCACGGACGAGGCGTCCCGGCACGACGACACCGTGCTGGGCTTCGACTGCTCCGGGTACGTGCGGTACGTCTGGTCCCAGGCCGTGGGTTACGACATCCTCGGGAAGGGCGCCACCGGCAACGAGGTCCAGGTGCTGACCGCGCCCGCGGCCCGGAACACCGTGATCTACGGCCCCGGCGGGCTCCAGCCCGGGGACATCGTGTTCTTCGGCGACAAGCACTGGTACGGCAACTCCATCGAGCACGTCGCGCTCTCACTGGGCGGCGACAAGATTGCCGAGGCCGCCCAGTCGGGTACGCCCTTGCACGCCAAGGTGCTGAACGCGGAGAAGTTCGTCATGGCGATCCGGATCAATCCGGACACAGTCGGGCAGCCGAATCCCGGACCGGACCCGGGGGCGTCCGGGGTCGTGCACAGCACCTGGGGCACCTGGATCCGGCTGGCAGAGCAGCCGGTGCACGGCTCGCGGGTGGTGGCTGTCCTGCCCGGCCCCACCCAGGCGAAGGTGAACTGCCAGCGGCGCGGGGACAGCATCACCGCCGAGGGCATCACCAACGACTGGTGGTCGTACCTGCCCGAGTACCGGGGGTGGATCACCAACATCTACCTCCAGGGCCCGGCCGTCCTGCCGGACGTCCCCGAGTGCGGGACGGGACGTGACCTCAGCGGCCTGTCGGGCACGCCCGGCGGCGGCCGGTTCAGCACCTGGGGCTCCGACGTGCACGTCCGAAGCAGTGCCTCCACCTCCGCGGACATCGTGTCGACCATCGCGGCTCCCGGCGCCGTACGGATCACCTGTCAGGCCCACGGCGGACTGGTTCAGGCCGAGGGCTACGTCAACGACGTCTGGTCCTACCTGCCGGACTACCAGGGCTGGGTGAGCAACATCTACGTCCAGGGGCCGGCCGTGCTGCCGGTGCCCGAGTGCGCGTCCGGGAGTAGCGTCCCGACGCCGGCGTCCACGTGTACGGACGACACCGAACCCACCGGATCGGACGCCCGCACGCCGGCGGGCCGGTCGGTGGAACTGCAGGGCCGCCTGATCGAACTGCGCTACAGCGACTCCACCCAGTGCGGGTGGGGCCGGATCAGCCGCGGCGGAGCCGGCGACCACATCTGGGTGGACCGGAGCTCGGACGGCGGCGCGCACTGGGAGCCGCAGTTGGGCCACACCACCATCACCGATGGCCAGGACGTCCACACCGCCCAGTGGCGGGACGCCGGCGTGGTCATGCGCGCCTGCGGCAGCGTGGCCGGGCGGCCCGATGTGGTCTGCACCAGCTGGTTCTGAGTCGCCCCAGCCGGAATCCGGAACACCAAGTCACAACCGATCTCTCCGAGGAGTTCGCACCGTGCGTCACATCAAGAAGGCCGCGGCGGTCGCGGCCACCGCCGCGGCGGTCGCAGCGATGGTCGTCGTCCCGTCCGGGTCCGCCCGTGCGGCGTCCGCCTGCTGGTCGGCGGGAGTCGTCAAGTTCTGGTACAACGCCTCCTACTGCAACAACAGCTACGGCGCCGCCGTTCACGACGCCGGTCCGACATGGGCGCCCAGCGACTACCTGCGCAGCAACCCGTCGTGGTTCGCCTGCCGGCAGGAGATTCCGGACCACCCGAACGGCAGCCACGTCCACCCCTACCGCTGGTTGTGGACCGTGGGCGACGACCACGGACTGGCGGGCTGGGTATCGGACGGTGACGTGGTGAGCGAGACCGACTCGGTGGTTCCCTGCTGATCGGCGGACAGTAGGGCGGCGGCCGGGTGGCCGGTCGGCGACCGGCCACCCGGCCCGGTGGTGGTGGGCCTGGCCGGGGCCGGAAGAGGGCTGGCGGGTTCTACGATCGAGCCCGTGACGAGCACGCCGGAGTACTGGACCGTTCACCACTTCTCCCAGGCCAACCCGGAAGGCCCGGGCTGCGACAGCGTGCCGGCGCTCCTGCGGAGGCTGGCCGATTCGATCGAGGCGTTGGGCCCCGTGGAGGTTCAGGACGTCGTCATCGAGTCGGAGATGACCGCGCACGGACCTTGGCGGTCGGGGACGGTCTACTTCCACCTGCCCGAGGACGACTGAGTACGGACTTCAGCTTCCTCGCCGGGCGACGCGAGCGTGCTGGATGATGGGGCGGTGCAGCTCCCCTACGTCTACCAAGTCACCAAGTACGACCCCGCCGACCGTGACGAGCGCGGGCGTTACACCGGCCATGAGGACACCGTCAGCGATCACGGCGAGGTCGAGGCTTCCTACCTTCGGGCGGTCGCGGCCTTCGCCGGGGAAACCGGCGTCGAGCGTCTGGCGGTACGAGAGCCGCAGGTCCCGTCGTTCGCGCCCTTCGGTCTGGAGCCTCCGGTGGACGGCTTCGGGTTGGACGGGCTCTTCCCGGCCGGCCCCGCCGGTTTCCACGACGGGGCGGAAGTGCCGCTCGACATCGGGCTGGAGCTGGTGCGTGCCATGCTGCGCGACAACGGCGCCTGGTGCCGGCTGGAGGTGGAGGGCGCGTTCGCGGTCCATGTGGGATGGGACCAGTACGTCTACGTCAGCAGCAGCCGGCCCTGCGAGGCGGCCTTGGCCCGTACCCGGGAACTCGGACTGTTCCCGGAACGCCTGGACACCTCCCCGTACGCCTTCGAGGAGGAGGAGCAGGTCGTCCAGCGGCCCGGCGACGACGACTTCTGGGCCGACCTGCACCGGGCGGTCGCCACCGGCCGGGCCGGAATCCTGGAGGAGACGCACCTCGAAGGCGCCTCACGCTGGCACCACCTCACCCGCGACACCATCGACCCCGTGCGCGCCGGACTGGCTCCCCGGGCCCGTCTCGCCGTATGGCCGCCCCTGTCCACGGACATCGACGCCGTCCTGAGCGCCCTGCCCGCAGACGGCCTCGTCGAAGGCGTGTGGCAGGACGACGACGGCACCATCCGCAGCGCCATCGCCGACGAGGACGAGTTCCCCGACCTGGTCGCCCGGATGTCCCGCGCTCGTGCCGCCGCCCTGCTGTCCATGTACGTGGATGAACGTGTGCCGCTGTGCACCGCTGTCATGCCCGACGACGACGGAGTCCTCCGCGCCCGTTGGCGAACCGAACCGACCCCGAGCGACCGCACCTGGGCACGTCGTCAGCTTCCAGCCTGAACGGTCCGACCGGCCTGCCCGGGACGCCCGGATGGACACCGGGGCGTGCGGGATCGGTTGTGTGGGCCAACACGTTTACCCGGTGCGGGAGATGGTGGTGTGATCGGTAGTGGGCCTCCGCGTGGTGCGGCCGGCGTAGTGGGGGTCCGGGCGAAGGAGGAGACATGTCCGTCGATCGTGGGTCGGCCCGTGCGCGGGTGACCGAGCTGTTGGGCATCGAGCATCCGATCGTGCAGGGGCCGTTCGGGGGTGGCTACTCCACGGTGGGCCTCGCCGCGGCGGTGTCCAACGGTGGCGGGCTGGGTTCCTACGGTGCCCACGTCCTCGCTCCGGCGGAGATCGGGGCCGTGGTGGCGGAGATCAGGGCCCGGACGGCGCGTCCGTTCGCGGTGAACCTCTGGGTGCCGCAGCCGGGGGAGCGGGAACTGGCCGTGACGGAGGAGGAGTTCGCCGCGTACCTGGGGCCGGTGCGGCCGCACCTCGAGCGGCTCGGGCTGCCCGATCCGGAGTTCCCCGTGTCGTTCGGGCAGGACTTCGAGCGGCAGGTGGAGGCGCTGTTGGAGGCCCGGCCGCCGGTGTTCAGCTTCGTCATGGGCATTCCGCCCACGAGTGTGCTGGCCGAGGCGCGGCGGCGCGGCATCGTCACCCTGGGGACGGCGACGACGGTCGACGAGGCGGTGGCGCTCGACGAGGCGGGGGTCGACGCCGTCGTGGCCTCCGGGTCGGATGCCGGGGGACACCGCGGGGCGTGGCTGCGGCCGGTGGGGGAGTCCCTGGTCGGGACGTTCTCGCTGGTCCCGCAGGTCGTCGACGCCGTGTCGGTGCCGGTGGTCGCCGCGGGCGGGATCGTCGACGGCCGGGGGATCACCGCCGCGCTCGCGCTCGGTGCGGGCGCGGTGCAGATCGGCACCGGCTTCCTCGCCACCGACGAATCCGGCGCGAGCCCGGCCCACAAGGAGGCCCTGCACGGCCCGCAGGCCCGGGTCACCGTGCTGACCAGTGCCTTCTCGGGCCGCCAGGCCCGGACGATCGCCAACGGGTTCGCGCGGGACCTGGCCGGCCGCGAGGGCGAGCTCGCGCCGTACCCGGTGCAGGGCGCGCTGACCGCGCCCCTCCGCCGGGCGGCCGTCGAGCGGGGGCTGCCCGACTACCTCAACCTCTGGGCCGGGCAGGCCGCGCCGCTCGCCCGGCCGCGGACGGCCCGGGAGTACCTCGCCGCCCTCGTCGAGGAGGCCGGGCTGTAGACGTGGCGGGGCGGCGGCTACGGCAGGTTGATCCGGTAGTTGATGAACCCGTGGTTCTCGGCCACCTTGTCGTAGAGCCGGCGCGCCGTCTCGTTGGTCTCGTGGGTGATCCAGTACACGCGGGAGCAGTCCCGGGCGCGGGCCCAGTCGGCGACGGCCTCGATCAGTGCCCGGCCGACGCCCCGGCCGCGGGTCTCCGGCGCGGTGAACAGGTCCTGGAGGTAGCACACGTCCGGCGCCGAGGTGCTGGCGTGGACGAGGAAGTGGGTGATCCCGACCAGCTTGCCGTCCACCTTGGCGCCGAGGGCGTGCATGCGGGTGTCGTCCTGGAATGCCGTCCAGGCGCGCTCGTACATGTCGTCCGGCAGCTCGCGCTCGTAGAAGTCCATGTAGGCGCGGAAGAGGACCTCCCACTCCTGGCGGTCGGACGGGGTGAGCCTGCCGATGGTGACCACGTGTTTCCCTTTGCTGGTGGCGGAGTTCGGGCGGGGCGCTTGGGCGGGCCCCGCGCGGTGACGGGCTCAGTATTTCCGTTCCCCGACGCGCCGGACAGTGCCGATCCGAACAAAAGGATCAGGGTCAGGTCGACCTTTGGGCCCTGGTCCTGACGCCGCCTCCGCCCTCGGCCCCGCCTCCGCCCCCGCCCCCGCCTCAGGCCCCGCCCCCGGCCTCCGTACGGGCGGCGCGGAGGCGGCGCAGCATGCGGGCGTCCTGGAAACCGACCGCGCGGGCGGCCGTCTCGGTGGTCGCGCCGTGGGCGATGAGGTGTTCGGCGCGCTCGACGCGCAGCTCCTGCTGGTACCGCAGCGGGGTGAGCCCGGTCGCCTCGGTGAAGTGGCGGGTGAGGGTGCGTTCGCTGACGCCGGAGGCGGCGGCGAGGTCGGCGAGGCCGAGCCGGGTGTCGAAGCGGGCGTCGATGAGGTCCTGGACGCGGTGGACGGCGTCGACGAGGTGGCCGCGGTGCCGGAGCATCGCGCTGGTCTGCCGCTCGTCGCCGTTGCGGCGGGCGTAGACGACCATCTCGCGGGCGATCCGGGCGGCGGCCGCCGGGCCGTGCCGGACGGCGACGAGGTGCAGCGCGAGGTCGATCCCGCTGGCGATGCCCGCCGAGGTGACGACCCGGTCGTCGACGACGTAGAGCACGTCCCGGACGACGGTGGCCCGCCGGTAGCGGCGGGCGAGTTCGTCCTGGAGGTCGTGGTGGGTGGTGCAGCGCCGGCCGTCCAGCAGCCCGGCGCGGCCGAGCGCGTCGGCGCCGGCGCACACGCTCGCGACCGTCCCGCCGGCGGCGTGGTGCGCGGTGAGCCGGTCGAGCGTGGCGGCGGTCAGCGCGCCGTTGGACCGCAGGCGCGGCGCCCGCCAGCCGGGCACCACGACGAGGTCGCCGGGCGCGAGGCGCGGCCACGCGGTGGCGGCCCGCAGGGTGACGCCCTGCGCGGTGGGGACGTCCTCCTGCTCGGCCACGTACGCGCTCCGGTAGCCGAGGCCGTGGTCGGCCGCGGTGGAGAACACCTGGGCGGGCCCGGCGAGGTCCAGCAGGTGCACGTGCGGGACGAGCAGGAAGACGACACGGGTCACGATCCGGTCAACTCCTTCACGGTGGTGACGGTGGCGAAGCGGCCGGCCAGAGCGTACTCGGTGCGGGCGATGACGTCGTCCGTGGAGAGGGTGCGCGGATCGGCGAGGACCTCGGCGAGGCTGCGTCCGGCGGGGGCGTCGCGGTGCTCGATCGGGTGGGTGGCGGTGGCGTCGGTGACGAAGGTGACGTCGTAGCCGAGGTCGTTCGCGACCCGGGTGGTGGTCTCGCAGCACTGCTCGGTGCGGATGCCGCTGACCACGACGCCGCGCACGCCGTGCTGGGTGAGCAGCTGCTGGAGGTTGGTGGTGGTGAACGCGTTGTGCGAGGTCTTGGTGACGACGGGCTCGCCCTCGGCCGGCACCAGGCCGTCGATCAGGTGGACGAAGCCGCGGGCCGGGTCGAAGACGGTGCCGGTGCCGGGCTCGGAGTGCAGGACCCAGACGACGAGGTCGCCGCGGCCCCGGGCGTGCTCGACGAGCTCGTTGACCCGGTCGACGATCGCGGGGTTGGAGACGGCGGCCCAGTTCTCGCGCTGCCGGAAGGATTCCTGGACGTCGATGACGAGGAGTGCGTTCTTCATGCCTCGATCCTGGCCCCTGTCGGCGGCCTGGGCGTAGACACCATCGGGCCCGGATGCGGAACGATCCGGTCAGGCGCGGCGGCACGGTCCGGAGAAACCCCTTGCGCAACGGTCAAGAAGTGTTGACCATTGAGGGCATGCCCACCGACGATCTTCCCGAGACGTTCCACGTCACCACGGACGAGCAGCTGCGCGCCGTCTCCAACCTCACCCGTCACCGCATCATGGCGGTGCTCCGCTTCGAGCCCGCGACGATCACCCAGATCGCCGAGCGGGTCGGCCTCGCGAAGGGGAGTTCCAGTTACCACGTGCGGCTGCTCGAACGGGCCGGCCTGGTGAAGGTGGTCCGGACGCGGAAGGTGCGGGGAGTCAACGAGCGCTACTACGCGATGGCCGCGCGGTCGATCGTGCTGCCGGCCCCGGGCGAGGGCGGGCCGGACGTGCTGATGCGGCACGCGGTCGCGGACCTGGAGGCCGCGCCGGCGGACGGCGGGCGGCAGGTGCGGATGGCCCATCTGCGGCTCACCGACGAGCAGTTCGCGGAGCTGGGCGCGCGGCTGCACGCCCTGGCGGACGAGTACCGGGAGCTGTCCGATCCGTCGCTGCCGGACACCTCGCTGGTCTTCGCCCTGTTCCACCCGGCACCCGTCCAGCAGGCCGAGGAGGACGCCAAGTGACCACGGAAACAACGAAGTTGCCCACCGGGTTCGGACGGCTGTGGACCGCGCAGACGGTCTCCTCGCTCGGCGACGGGGTGTCGCACGCCGCACTGCCGCTGCTCGCCCTGACCCTGACGCGTGATCCGATGGCGCTCGCCGCCGTCTCGGCCGCCGGCACGCTGCCGTGGCTGCTCTTCGGGGTGCTCGGCGGCGCGCTGGTGGACCGCTGGGACCGCCGGCGCACGATGTGGGTCACGGACGCGGCGCGCGCGGTGCTGCTCGCGGTACCGGCGGCAGCGGCCGCGCTCGACGTGCTGAGCATTCCGCTGCTCGCGGCCGTCGCCTTCCTGCTCGGCCTCGGCGGACTCTTCTTCGACACGGCCGCCACCGCCTACCTGCCCGACCTGCTCGGCCGCGACCCGGCCGTCCTGGAGCGCGCCAACTCCCGCCTGCGCGGCACCCAGACCGCCGCGTCCGGCTTCGCGGGGCCGCCCGCGGGCAGCGCCCTGCTCGCGCTCGGCCGGGCGCTCCCGCTGCTCGCCGACGCGGTGTCCTTCGCCCTCTCCGCCGTCCTCGTACGGTCCCTGCCCGCCGCGCCCCGGCCCGTCCCGCAGGCCCGCGAGTCGCTACTGCGGCAGGCGCGGGCCGGCGCCTCGTACGTGTTCCGGGACCGCTTGCTGCTCGGGCTCGCGCTGCGCCCTGCGGTCGGGAACGTCGCCTTCCTCGCCGTGGAGACGGTCCTCGCCCTCTTCGCGCACGACCGCCTCGGCACCGGCACCCTCGGCTTCGGCCTGCTCCTCACGGTGGAGTCCACCGGCGGCCTGCTCGGCGCGGGCATCGCCTCCTCCCTCGGCCGGCGGCTCGGCACCGGCACCGCACTCACCTGCACGGCCGCCCTCGAGGGGCTCGCCATCCTGGGCCTCGCCGCGGCCCCGAACGCGTACGTGGCCGGCCTCGCGCTCGCCGCCTGCGGGGTGGGCATGGGCGCCACGATGGTGCTCAGCCCCTCCCTCCGGCAGGCGATCGTCCCCGCCGAGCTGATGGGCCGGGTCACCTCCACCTCCCGGATGCTCGCCATGTGCGCCGCCCCGCTCGGTGCCGTCCTCGGCGGCTGGCTGGCCGCCACCCACGACGTGCGCACCCCGCTCTACACCGCGGCCGGCCTCCTCCTCGCGATGACCGCCGTCACGTCGACCATGACCACCAACCGCAGGGTCGAGGCGGCGCTGCGGGCCGCCGCCCCGGCTGACGCCCCGGCCGGCGACCCGGATCTCCCGGAGTCCGGGGAGCTCGTCCAGGCGGGTGCCCGGTAGGGCCCCGACAGGCCTGAAGCCCGGCACCGGCGGAGCCGCCGGCCGTACCACGGGGGTACGGCCGGCGGCTCGTCGGGCTGTCGGGTGCCGGTGCTCAGTCGCCGGGGACGCTGAAGCGCTGCGTGTCGCCGCCGTTGCAGGCGTACATCTGCAACTGCCGCTGGTCGGTGGTGTCACCGTTCGGGATGTCCAGGCAGTACGACCACTGCGCGTTCCGCAGCTGCCCGTTCTCGTAGTACCACTGCTGCGGGGCGCTGCCGTTGCAGTCCCACAGCCACACCAGGGCGCCGGTCGAGGCGCCGTTGGCGTCGAGGCACTTGCCGAGGGCCTTCAGGGCGAGCCCGTCCCGGTCCCACCACTGGGCGTTGGTGTTGTTGCAGTGGTAGATCTGGACGGGCGTCCCGTTGGCCGTGCCGGACCCGCGGACATCCAGGCACTTGCCGTCCTTGCCGACCACCGGCCCGCCGGGCAGGCGGTAGAAGTTGACGTTGCCCCCCGAGCTGTTGAAGCGGCCGTAGAAGCCCCAGTTCGTCCATCCGCCGTCGCTGTGCAGCGTGAACGTGCCCTGGTCGAAGATCCAGAGGTTGAAGCGGATTCCGTTGCTGTGGGTGAGGATCGCGGAGGCCCGGACGGTGCTGAAGTTCATGTCGAACCGGGCGTCGGAGCGGACCAGGAGCAGGTTGTAGTGACCGCCGGTCAGGTCGGCGCCGTGCGCCACGAAGCCCTTGACGAGCTGGTCCGGTGGGAAGACGAAGGGCGGGTACTGGTCGAACAGGGACTGGATGGCGCCGCCCACCCCGATGTCGTCCTTGGTGATCTGGACGCCGGACGAGGCGAGCTGCGCGCGCGGCGCCGCGTGCGCGGGTGTGGACGCGGACGGGGACACGGACGGGGACGGGTGAGCGGTGGGCGCGGCGAGCGGGATGCTGCCCTGGTCGCTCGCGGCGGCGATCGCGGGCAGCGGAGCCCGGTCCGGTGACTGCGCGGCCGCGACCGGCCCGAGGGCGAGGACGGTTCCCGCCGCGAGCAGCAGGGCGGAGCCCAGGAGGGTTCTCTTCATGGGGGTGCACCTCATGTGCGAAGTCGGTGGTGGTGGGCCCGGCCGGGGCGGCCGGGCCGGGGGGTGCCGTCGCTACGGCAGGGTGAAGTGCTGCGTGCTGCTGTCGTTGCACGGGTACATCTGCAGCCGATTGCCGTTGCCCAGGTTGCTGTTGGGAACGTCGAGGCAGTACTGCCACTTGGCGTTGCGCAGCGCGCCGTTGTCGTAGGACCACTGCTGCGGCGGGGTGCCGTTGCAGTCCCAGAGCTGGACCTTGTCGGTCCAGCCGCCGCCGCCCGCGTCGAGGCACTTGGTGACGCCGCTGATGGTGACCTTGAGCGCCTGCCCGTCGCGGTACCACCACTGCGGGTCGGTGGTGTTGCAGTCGTAGATCTGGATGGGGTTGCCGTTGCCCAGGCCGCCCTGCTGGTCGTCGACGCACTTGGAGTCGGCGGCGGCGCTCCTCATGCTGTCGCCGGGGGACTTGTAGAACGTGAGCTCGCCCGAGCTGGACCTGCTGAAGCGGCCGTAGAAGCCCCAGTTGCTCCACCCGCCGTCGCTGCGCAGGGTGAAGTGTCCGGAGTCGAAGATGAAGAGGCGGAAGAGCTGGCCGTCCTTGTACTTGATGTGGCCGTCCCAGACGGTGTGCGCGAAGGAGGCGTCGAAGCGGGCGTCGTCGGCGACCAGCATGATGTTGTAGTGGCCGCCGGTACGTGCTGCGGTGTCGTTGACGACCGCCTGCACGAAGGATCCCCGGTCCGGCTTCTCCAGCGCCTTCTGGATGATGTCGACGAGCTTCTCGAAGATGTCGATGAGGGACGAGATGATGTCGGTCACCGGGTTTCCGGCCCGCGGCTGGACGGCCTTCGGGGCCGCGCCCCCCTTGGCGCCCGGCTTCAGGTCCGTGCTCAGCGGCGCCGGCGGCTGCAGCGGGACCTCCTGGTCCCCCGAGGCCAGGCGGGGCGGCGGGAGCTGCGCCGGCGCCGCGGGCGGCGGCGATGCCTGCGCCGAGATGCGGACGCCGGCGGCGTGCGCCTCCTGGGCGGGCGCGGCGAAGGCCGTGCCGGCCACCACGAGGAGGGCGCCGGCCGCCAGGAGGGCGGTGGAGCCGAGGCGGTGTGCTCGTGTCATGTCGTACCGGTTCTCCTTCGGGGAGGGCCGGGGCGGTCCCGGCCCGCCGGGAACTGTCCGGCAGTCCGATACACACCGCGTGGACACGCCCGTAAACGGCGCGTCTACATGCCGACCCTCCGAGCGGGCCCGGAGGGTCGGCCGTCCGGTGGCGGGTGAGGAGTGCCGCCCCTTCTTCGTGCCGGTGGTTCCGTGTCCGTGGTCCCGTGCCGGTGGTTCCGTGCCGGTGGTGATGACGGGGCGTCCGGCGATGTCGTGCAGGCTGATCGACAGCACGAGTGGCGCGTGACACCCTGGAACCGGCGGTGCTCCGGTACGGTGAGCCGGTCGCGCGCCCGTGCGCCGCCGGCGCGAGCTGGTGCCGGGACGGTCGCGCGACGTCCAACGGGAGAGGGGCCGTTGATGGTGTCCGACGAGGCCGTGATCGGCTGCCCGGGGGTGCTGGTGATCGGCACCCGGGGAGCCGCCGGCCCCGGCGAGGTCCTGGTGCGGGTCAGGGGCGGTTCGGAGGCCTTCCTCGCCTGGTCGGAGGAGCCCCTGCCGAAGGGGGCCTCCGTCCTGGTGGTCGAATCGCGGGGTGCGCGCCAGGTCGACGTCATCGAGTGGACCGACCCGATCGACGACCCGTTGGCCGACCGGCCGGACGGCTTGCGCTGAGGAGACGACCAGGATGTTCGGTTATCGGGTACCCGCCCCCGACCAGGCGATGCTGATCTCGGGTGGGAAACGGGGTCTGTCCGGAGCGCCGTTCCGGGTGGTGACCGGACACGGCACGTTCGTCCTGCCGGTCTTCCGCAAGGTCCGCTTCCTGACCCTCGCGATGTGCGAGGCGGAGGTCGCCGAGACCTGTGTGACCAAGCAGGGGATCGCGCTGACGGTACGGGCGGTGATCGCCTTCAAGGTCGGCAACGACACCGAGAGCATCGTCAACGCGGGCCAGCGCTTCCTGTCCGACCAGGACCAGATGTCCGTGCTGACCGGCCGGATCTTCGCCGGGCACCTGCGCGCCATCATCGGTTCGATGACGGTCGAGGAGATCGTCACCGAGCGGCAGAAGCTCGCCACCGAGGTGCTGGACACCTCGAAGGCCGAGATGGCGAAGATCGGGCTGATCGTGGACTCCCTGCAGATCCAGTCGATCGACGACGGGGACACCGGCTACATCGCCGCGATGTCGGCCCCGCACCGGGCGGCCATCCAGCGGCAGGCCCAGATCGCCCAGGCGCAGGCCGCCCAGGCCGCGGCGGAGGCCGAGCAGGAGTCCGCCCGGCAACAGGCCGAGTACGCCCGGCAGACGGCGGTGGTGAAGGCGCAGTACAACGCCGAGGTGGACCAGGCCCAGGCCCAGGCCGCCCAGGCCGGCCCGCTGGCGCAGGCGCACGCGCAGCAGGAGGTGCTGGCGGCGCAGACCGAACTGGCCCAGCGCGCGGCCGAGTTGCGCCAGCAGCAGCTGGTCGCCGAGATCGTGAAGCCGGCCGAGGCGGAGGCCGAGCGGATCCGCGTCGTCGCGCTGGCCGAGGCGGAGCGGATGAAGATCCAGGCCGAGGCGGCGGCTTCGCACGACCGGGTGGCCTTGGACCGGATGCTGATCGACCAGCTGCCGCAGATCGTCAAGGAGGCGGCCGGCGGCCTCGCCGGCGCCAACGTCAACGTGCTCAACGGCACGGACGGCCTGGGCGAGATCGCCGCGGGCCTGGTCAGCCAGGGCCTGACCATCCTGGACTCGGTCCGCCAGGGCCTGGGCACCCAGGGCATGGGCACCCAGCAGGGCCGCGCCGACCGGAGCGGCGAGCGGCCCGGGCTGGAGCCGGGGGAGTAGCCGGAGGGTGGGTCCGTCGTTCCCAGGGAACGACGGACCCTTCATCCGGTTCCGGGGCTCGCCGACGATCGAGGCATGCCCACCACCTCCCCGGCCTCCCAAGCCACTTCGCTCGAAGACGCGCGCCCGGCCCCCACCGCCGACCCGGCCCCCACCGCCGACCCGGCCCCGACCACTGACCCGGCCCCGACCGCCGACCCGGCGCCGGACGACGCCGCCGGACACCGCTTCTGGCCCACGGTCGTCGGCGTGGCGTCCGCCGGCCTGATGCTGCCGTTCTCCGTCACCGGGGCCGCGGTGGCGCTGCCGAGCATGGCGTCCGCCCTGGACTCCTCGGCCGGCAGCGGACAGTGGATGCTCAACGCCTTCAACATCGGCTTCGCCGCGCTGCCGCTCGCGGCCGGCAGCCTCGCCGACCGGTACGGGCGGCGGCGGGTGCTGCTCGCCGGGATCGCCGTGGTCGGCGTCATGTCGCTGCTCGTCGCGCTGGCGCCGTCGATGCCGGTGGTCGACGCGGTCAGGGCGATCCAGGGCTGCGGGGCCGCGGCCGTCCTGGCCGCGGGATCGGCGGTGCTGGCCGGCGCCACCTCGGGACGGCGCCGGCAACTGGCGTTCGGGATCCTGGGCACCGCGTTCGGCGCGGGTCTGGCGATCGGCCCGCCGGCCGCCGGAGCCCTGGTGGAGGCGGCGGGCTGGCGGTCGGTGTTCCTCCTGGTCGCGGTGATGTCCCTGCCGGCGGCGTTGTGCGCGGCCCGGGCACCGGAGTCCCGCAGCCCCGACCGGTCCGGCCTGGACCTGGCCGGACTGGCCGTCTTCACGGCCGGACTCGCCGTCCTGTCCTTCGCCTTCGTCGAGGCGACCACGGCCGGGTGGGCCGCGCCCGCCACCCTGGGCCTGTTCGCCGCGGCCGTCCTGCTCGTCGCGCTGTTCGCGGTGGTCGAGCTGCGCCGGGGCGACCGGGCGCTGTTCGACGTCCGGCTCTTCGGCAGGCCGGAGTTCCTCGCCGTGGTGTGCCAGCCCTTCACGGTCACCCTCGGCTTCGTCATCCTGCTCGTCTACCTGCCCACGTACCTCCAGGGCGCCGCCGGCCGCGACACCCTGACCAGCGGTCTGCTCCTGCTGCCGATGACCGTCCCCGTCCTCCTCCTGCCGCTGGCCGCCGGTCGGCTGGCCGCCCGCACCTCGCTGCGGGCCGTCCTGACCAGCGCCTCCGTGCTCATCTCGCTCGGTTCCCTGCTGTTGGTGACCCTCGACGACGGCGGATCATGGCCGGCGCTCGCCCTGCCGCTGCTGCCGTTCGGCGCCGGTGTCGGCCTGGCGTTCGGCGTGATGGACAACGCGGCCGTCGGCACCGTCCCGGTCGAGAACGCCGGGGCCGCGGCGGGCATCTTCAACACCATGCGGATCGCGGGCGAATCCGTCGCCGTCGCCGGCGCCGCGGCCGTCCTCACCGCACTCACCGCGGCCCGCCTGCACGACAGCGGCCTCACCCCCGGCACCGCCGCCGAACTCGCCGCCCGGGCCGTCGTCCAGGGGCAGGTCCCCGCACCGCAGCACGTGGCCGTGGCCGCCGGCTTCACCGGCGCCTTCCACCTTCTCGGCCTCGGCCTCGCCGCCCTGTCCGCACTCGGCGCGGTCCTCACCCACCGGGCCCTCGCCCCGAAGGAACGCCGCTGACCGGCCCGGGTGTGCGCGGTCCCTGGGACTGACAGGGCCACCCTCCGGGGCCCGCCCCCTCGTCGGCGGGCCCCATACTGGGGCGCATGGCCGGCTCGATCGTGATCACCAACACCCTCGGCGACTACCTCCGGGCCCGGCGGGCCCTGGTCGCACCCGAGGACGTCGGCCTGCCGCCCACGGGCCGCCGCCGCGTGCCCGGCCTGCGCCGCGAGGAGGTCGCGGACCTGGTCGGGCTGAGCACCGACTACTACGTGCGCCTGGAACAGGGGCGCGCGGACCGCCCGTCCGACGAGGTCCTCGACGCGCTCGGCCGGGCGCTGCGGCTCGGTCCCGCCGAACGCGCCCATCTGCACGACCTCGCCCGGCCACCCCGCCGCCGCGCCGCCGCCCCGCGCACCGACGCGCTGCGCCCCGCGCTGCGGCGGGTGGTGGAGGCCATGCCGACCACCCCGGCCGTGATCATGAACGACCGCAACGACGTCCTCGCCTGGAACCCCCTCGCGGCCGCGCTGATCGCCGACTTCCCCGAACTCCCGCCGCACGAACGGAACATGGCCCGCCGGATCTTCCTCGACCCGGACGCGCGCGAGGTCCACCTCGACTGGGACGAAGCCGCGCGCACCACCGTCGGGGTCCTGCGGATGGCCGCCGGACGCCGCCCGCACGACCCCGAACTCGTCCGCCTGATCGGCGAACTCTCCCTCGGCAGCCCGACCTTCCGCACCCTGTGGGCCGGCCACCACGTTCACGAGAAGACCTTCGGGACCAAACGCCTCCGCCACCCCGCGGTCGGAGACCTGACGCTCGACTACGAGACCTTCCAGGCCCCCGGCGCCCCGCACCACCTCCTCGTGGTCTACACGGCCCCGCCCGGCAGCCCCGCCGAGCAGGCGCTGCACCTCCTGCGTGCCCACCCCGCAGCCTCGTCGGGCTGAGCGGACAGGCCCCGGACGACGGTTCCCGCCGTCCACGCCGGACGCCACCGGCCCGCACCCGGGCTTCCCGGCCGGCGTGCAGCCACAGCTGACCGCCTTCCTCACCCAGGCCGAGGGCACCTCTACGATCCGAGGGATGTGCCACCTGCGGCGCGGATACGGCAGCCTGCTGCCGAAGTTGGCCGCGCTCGGTGCCGACCTGACGACCGACCAGGAGTAGCCGTGACCACCACCGTGCCGTGGAAGCCGAACGCGCTCGCCGACCTGCGCGAGTGCCTGGACCTGATGACCGCTGACGGCACCGTGCCCGGCGGAGTCATCGCCCACGGCACCTTCGACACCGAGCCCGGCTACCTGGCCTCCGGCGTCGTCGCCCCCGAGTGCGGCGACGCCCGGCCGGGGCCGGACACGGTGTACGACGTGGCGTCGCTGACGAAGGTCCTGGCCACCTGGCCGCTGGTCGGCGCTTCCCTCCTGGACGGCTTCACCCTCGACACCCCGATCCGCGAACTGCTGCCCGACATCCCCGCCGACGCCCCCGGCGGCCGGGTCACGCCCCGGCAGATCCTCGCCCACACCTCCGGACTCCGCGCCGACACCCGCCTCGACCAGTACCGGGGCCGCACCGAACCTCTCGCCCAACTGATCTGCGCGGAGCCGCTGATCGCCGATCCCGGAGCCGGACACCGCTACATCAACCGCGGCTTCATCCTCCTCGGCCTGGCCCTGGCCCACCACCGCTGCCGGCGCCTGGACGAGCTGGCAGCCGACCTCTGGCAGCACCTCGGCATGACCAGCACGACCTACGGACCGGTGCCCCGCTCCGCCCGGGTCGCCCCGACCGAACAGCGCCTGCCCGGCGGGCCCCGGCTGTGGGGGATGCCGCACGACGACAACGCCGCCCTGCTCGGCGGAGTCGCCGGGCACGCCGGGGTGTTCACCACCCCGGCCGACCTCGCCGCCTTCGCCACCCACCTGCTGACCCCGCACGCCGCCGGCGCTCCCCTGGGCCGCTGGCTCGCCCACAGCATGCAGCCGCAGGCCGAGATCGAGCCGGGCCTCGACCGGGGCCTGGCCTGGATCCTCGCCGACGAGGGCCGGGTCGCCCACCACCACGGCTTCACCGGGACCAGCCTCTACCTCGCCCCGGCCACCGGCCGCTACCTGGCCATCTGCACCAACGCCGTCTACCACCACCAGGACAACCGCACCCGCCTCGCCCCGCTGCGGACCCTCGCCCTGAAGGCGATCACCGACGAACCCTAGGAGGGCCACCCGTGTCCAGCACCGCGCTCGCGTCCCTCACCCCCCTGCGGCTCGGCGGCCCGGCCAGCGCTGTCCTGCAGGTCGCCGACCCCGACGACTGGTTCGAACCGGTCCGCACGATCGGCGACCGGCAGGAGGACGCGCCCCTCACCCTCGGCCACGGCAGCAACGTCATCGCCTCCGACACCGCCCACGAGGGCACCGTCGCCGTGATGAACACCCGGGGCATCACCGTGAAGCAGGTGGACGACGACACGGTGGCCGCGACCGTCCAGGCCGGCCACCCGCTCGCCGACCTCGTCCAGTGGGCCGCAGCCGAACACCTCGCCGGGATCGAGTGCTTGGCCGGCATACCCGGCACTGTCGGGGCCGACCCCGTCCAGAACGCCGGAGCCTACGGCCAGCAGGCCTGCTCTACACCGACCGCCTGCGCCCCGACGTCCACCCGATCCCGGTCGAGGAGTACCGAGGCACAGGTTCAACCTGAGCCTACCGACCAGCCAGAACACAACCCGTGCGGGCAGGGAATAGCCGTCCGTGTCCGACGCCCGACACACATGATCAATTGGTACGCGAGCCCATGCGGTTGGGAAAGAGTGGTGGGGGCAACCCTTCACGGGTTCGAATCTCGCATCCTCCGCCTCTGCCCATCAGGGCAAACGACAGGTCCCGACCGGTTTCCGGTGGGGACCTTCGTCGTTCCACGGTTGCAGTTGATCCTTCTCCGGCGGGCTCGGAGCCCGTCGATGGCGTCCGAACACCACGGACTTGAGCAGTGGGAACATCGAGCGCTCCCCAGGGACAGCACCCCGGGCGGACTCAGAGCCAACCGCGCTGGGCCGCCTTGAGGCCCGCCTCGAACCGGCTGGTGGCGTCCAGGCGTTCCATGAGGGCGGCCATCTGGCGACGCACGGTCCGCAAGGAGACCCCGAGACGCTTGCTGGCGGCCTCGTCGGTCAGGCCGGTGGCGAGGAGTTTCAGCAGCTCCTTCTCGGTGGGATTCAGGCCGGTGTCCGCCTCGCGCAGACGGTCCGCCCCGAGCGGGACGGCGGTGTCCCAGGCCTGTTCGAACATGGCGAGCAACGCGGCCACGATCCCCTGCTCCCGCGTGCAGAGCGCCCCGCGGCGGGTGTTCTTGGGGTCGATCGGAAGCACGGCGACCTGCCGGTCGAACACCAGAACGCGAGGAGGCAGGACTGGGGCGGTACGCACCTGTCCGCCGGCATCCGTCATCCACTGCGCGTACGCGAGGGTGGCGGGGTCGTTGCGCACGCTGTCCTGGTAGAGCGTCATCAGGGTGACACCGCGCCCCAGAGCCTCCGCGTCGAGCGGCCTGGACGCGTCGAGGCTCTCCTTGGACCGGCCGCCGCCGGGCATCACCGCCAGGCATTCGCCCTGCAGTTCCTTGGCCAGCACCCTCAGCTTCGCCTGGATCGCCTCCATCCCGACCAAGCGCTCCGAGCCGCGGACGGCGGCGGCTCCCGATCGCAGTTGGGCGCAGTCGGCCACCGCTTGGACCATCGCCGCCTTCTGCCCCGCCAGTTCGTGCTGGCGGCGGGCGAGCTCCTCCTCCTGCCGAAGGAGCATCAGTTCCAGTGCGACCGGGGGCTCGACCACGCGCAGTCCGGTCGGATGGAAGGGGGAGTCACGCACGATCGTGAGATCAGCGAGTTCGTCGAGTGCCTCGCGCACCGTGCTCTCCGACAGGGCCAGCCGCGCGCACAGCTCTGCAACTCCGGCGTCGGGGTCGGTGAGCATCCCCCGGTAGACGCCCTCGACGGCCGGGTCCAGCCCCAGCATTTCCAGCATGAAAGCGCCCCCCGCTTGCCACTGAACGGTGTTTCCCAGCTTCGCGGACGATCTTTCCAGCAAGGGACATCAGTGGCAACCAAGTCCGGCCCACGCCCGGACCCCGGCGGCCGGAGGCACCAAGGTGACAGGCCCATTGGCTCCTTGGCGCCAGGCCGGACCCATTCCGCTGGGCCCCTCCGGGCGGCAACATATTGATCACCGGCACAGCGGCGAGAACGAAACCGCTCGTCAGGACCGCTCCGAGGCCTCCGCCTCCCCACACACTTCACCGACAGGGGTATCGCCATGTCCAACGCCGCTCGCCTGCTCAAGGTCTCCGCCGTCGCAGCCGCGCTGTTCCTCGGCGCCGCTCCGGCCGCGCTGACGGCTGCGGCCGGAGCGCAGACCGCGGCGGCACATGTCACGGCGAGCTCCATCGGCTGGGACGTCACCCCGGCCGGCCCGGGTCTCAGCGGCGGCCCGCGGGCCGAAAGCATCGGCTGGGACTGACCGTCCGTGCATGTCGTTCGCCTGACCCTGCACCACGTGGCGAGCACGGGCTCCGAGGAAGCCGACGCGCACACCGCGCACGATGCCCTGTGGGCGCACGCCGAGCCGCGCCACGGCCTGGAACACGTCCGTGCCCGTGCCGGTCCGCACGGAATCGACCTCGTCCTCTTCCTCCGAGCCGGCAGCCGGAGTGACGCAGCAGTACGTGCGTGCGAGCTGCTCGGCTCCGCCGCGAGGTCGCAGATCTCTTCCCGGTACATCATGCCGCCGCTCGGGCGGTAAGGCTCCGCCCTCCCGCGGAACTCTCCCTGAGCGCTCTCCCCCCAGACTCCCCGCGCTGTGGCGCGGCCTCCGCCGTGCCACCCGTCATCGAAGGATGTATGTCATGATCATGCCCATTCGCCGCTTCAAGCAGGCTGGTCTCGCCGCGATCGTCGCCGCCACCGCAGTGAGCGGTCTGATGGTCGCCCCGGCCCACGCGAGCACGACGTCCTCGATCGCCGCCACCGCAACCGCCGAGGTCGGCAACGGGCCTTGCGCCCACGGTGGTTACTGGTCCGGACTGAGCAGCCAGAGCACCAGCTGCGGCGGCTCCGGCGGCCAGTCCCAGGCCTGGTGCGCGGACTTCGTCGGCTGGGTGTGGTCCCAGAACGGCGTCGCCCACCTCTCCGCGATCGACAACACCGCGGCCAGCGTCTACGACTACGGCAAGACCTACGGCACGCTGCACAGCACCCCTCAGGTGGGTGACGCCGTCGTCTACAACTACGACGCCTCCAGTGACTACGCCGACCACGTGGCGCTGGTCACCGCAGTGGGCGGCGGCTCCATCACCGTGGTCGGCGGCAACGAGGGCCACTCGAGCGGCCACTCCCAGGGCATCGTGCAGGAGGAGAGCACCTCCCAGTACGCGGAGGGCGACGCGCCCTGGGGCCAGGTCATCAGCGGGTACATCAGCCCGGTCGTGAAGCCCTCGGTCGCCCTGAACTTCTCGCAGACGGTGGGCGGGAACTACAACGGCGACAAGGTCTCCGACCTGTTCGCCAAGGACTCCTCCGGCAACCTCTTCGTCTGGACGGGAAACAAGGGCGGCGCGTTCAGCACCAGGAAGCAGCTCACCGGCGGCTGGAACTTCACCCAGACCGCCACCGCCGACTTCACCGGCGACGGATTCGGCGACCTCGTCGCCAGCGACACCAGCGGCAACCTCTACCTGTGGACCGGCAACGCGGGCGGCGCGTTCAGCACCAAGAAGCTGCTGACCAGCGGCTGGAACTACACCCAGACCGTGGCCGGCGACTTCCGGGGCACCGGACACGCCGACCTCATCGCCCAGGACGCCTCCCGCAACCTCTACCTGTGGCCCGGCAACGGCGACGGCACCTTCGGCGCCAAGAAGCTGCTGACCAGCGGCTGGAACTTCACCCAGACCACGGCCGCCGACTTCAACGGCGACGGCATAGCCGACCTGGTCGCCCGGGACTCCTCCGGCAACCTCTACCTGTGGACCGGCAACGCGGGCGGCGCCTTCAGCACCAAGAAGCTGCTGACCGGCGGTTGGGACTTCACCCAGACCACCGCGGGTGACTTCACCGGCAGCGGCCACGCCGACCTGATCGCCCGGGACGACACCACCGGCACCCTCTACCGCTGGGCCGGCAACGGCGCGGGCGGCTTCGCGGCCAAGGTCCAGGTCACCACCGGCTGGTAGCAGCCGTGCCACCGCCCGCCCCCGGCGCCCCGCGCTGAAGCCCCGCGCGGGGCGCCGGCTGCCCGACTCCCCACACGCTCTCTGACCACGATCGGAATTCCCATGCGTCTCACCACCCGTAAGAACCGTCACGCCCTGGCCCTGGCCGCGGCCGTCTGCACCGCCCTGGTCGCCTCGCTGGCCGGCACCGGCAGTGCCGCCGCAGCCTCGGTCAGCACCTGGGAGAAGGTCGCCCAGTGCGAAAGCAGCGGTGACTGGAGCATCAACACGGGCAACGGCTACTACGGCGGCCTGCAGTTCGATCTCAGCACCTGGAACGCCTACGGGGGCCAGCAGTACGCCGCCTACCCCCACCAGGCCACCGAGAACCAGCAGATCATGATCGCGGAGAAGGTCCTGGCCGCACAGGGCCCCAGCGCCTGGCCGCAGTGCGGCGCCTCGAACGGCCTCGGCACGGATACGCAGAACCCCTTCCCCGGCCCGTCCGTGACGCTGAACTTCTCGCAGACGGTGGGCGGGAACTACAACGGCGACAAGGTCTCCGACCTGTTCGCCAAGGACTCCTCCGGCAACCTCTTCGTCTGGACGGGAAACAAGGGCGGCGCGTTCAGCACCAAGAAGCAGCTCACCGGCGGCTGGAACTTCACCCAGACCGCCACCGCCGACTTCACCGGCGACGGATTCGGCGACCTCGTCGCCAGCGACACCAGCGGCAACCTCTACCTGTGGACCGGCAACGCGGGCGGCGCGTTCAGCACCAAGAAGCTGCTGACCAGCGGCTGGAACTACACCCAGACCGTGGCCGGCGACTTCCGGGGCACCGGACACGCCGACCTCATCGCCCAGGACGCCTCCCGCAACCTCTACCTGTGGCCCGGCAACGGCGACGGCACCTTCGGCGCCAAGAAGCTGCTGACCAGCGGCTGGAACTTCACCCAGACCACGGCCGCCGACTTCAACGGCGACGGCATAGCCGACCTGGTCGCCCGGGACTCCTCCGGCAACCTCTACCTGTGGACCGGCAACGCGGGCGGCGCCTTCAGCACCAAGAAGCTGCTGACCGGCGGTTGGGACTTCACCCAGACCACCGCGGGTGACTTCACCGGCAGCGGCCACGCCGACCTGATCGCCCGCGACGACACCACCGGCACCCTCTACCGCTGGGCCGGCAACGGCACCGGCCACTTCGCCGCGCCCGTCGCCCTCACCACCGGCTGGTAATCGCCCTCACCACCGGCCGGCAAGCGCGCCGCCCCCCGATCCAGAACGCCCAGCACCAGCCCCAGGACCAACACCAGGGCCAGCACGAAGGAGTCAGACCAGTGAAACGCAGCAGCAGAGCCACACCGGGACGTCCACGTACTGCGGGAGGTCGAGCGGCAGCAGTGGCCGCGGCCCTGTGCTGCGGGCTCGTCACGGCCCCTTTCGCCACCGCTGGCCCAGCAGTCGCCGACACCGCCGGCTGCGCGGCCTACCCGACGCCGCTGGCTGCCACCAGCCGTCCCAGCCCCGCGACTTCGCCGTGGACGGGCACCTGGGGCACCGCCCTGAGCACTGCCGGATCAGCCGCGCAGTCCGGCGTGTCAGGACAGCAGACCCTGCGGATGGTGGTGCACAGCAGCATCGCGGGCACCAGTGCCCGGATCCACCTGGCCAACACCTTCGGTTCGGCTCCGGTCACCATCGGCCACGCGACGATCGCCGTCCAGGGCTCGGGCGCGACCCCGGCGGCGAGGCCCGTCACACTGACCTTCGACGGCGGTCAACAGACCGTCATACCGGCGGGTGGGGACGTCTACAGCGACCAGGCCGCTTTCCCGGTCACCGCCGACGAAAACCTCCTGGTCAGTATCTACCTGCCTCAACCGGTCAGTTCCGCGTCCTACCACCCGGACGCCCTCACCACCTCGTACACCAGCGCACCCGGTGACGGCGCCGACCACGCCGCCGGGGCCGACAGCGCCGGCTTCACCACCTCCTACCGCCACTGGGCCTACCTGAGCGGACTCGACGTCACGGCGGGCGGCAACAGCGGAACGGTCGTGGCCATCGGCGACTCGCAAACCGACGAAGGCCACACCACGCCCGACACCAACCGCCGCTGGGTCGACGACTACGGCAGGGCACTCCAGGCCCAGCCGAACCCGATGGGCGTGGTCAACGCCGGGATCTCGGGCAACCGTCTGCTCACCGATGTGACCGGGCAGAAGGCCGCCTACGGGGCCAGCGCCCTCACCCGGTTCGACCGCGACGTGCTGGCCCAGCCCAACGCCCGCTCCGTGATCCTCTACGAGGGCATCAACGACATCTCGCTCGACGGCGCGACGGACGCCGCCCTGGAAGGCGGGATCCAGCAACTGTCCGCGCGGGCGCACGCCAAAGGACTCAGCTTCAGCGTCGCCACCATCCCGCCCTTCGAGGGCAACAGCATGTACTCGGCAGCCAAGGACAACGTCCGGCAGTGCGTCAACGCCTACATCCGCACCACCGCCGACATCGACCACTACCTCGACTTCGACCAGGCCAGCCGCGATCCGCTGGCACCCAGCCGCCTCTTCGCCGGGTACTACAACCGGGGTGACGACCAGCTGCACCTCAACGACAACGGCAACCAGGTCCTGGCGAACACCATCGCCGCCCCGCCGACGGCGTCCTCCGTCCCCCTGAACTTCTCGCAGCAGGTGGCCGGCGACTTCGGGGGCACCGGTCACGCCGACCTGGTCGCGGCCGACTCCAACGGCAATCTCTACCGCTGGCCAGGCAACGGCGACGGCACCTTCGGCAGCCGCATCCTGCTCACCGGAGGCTGGAACTTCACCCAGACCACGGCCGCCGACTTCAACGGCGACGGCATAGCCGACCTGGTCGCCCGGGACTCCTCCGGCAACCTCTACCTGTGGACCGGCAACGCTGGCGGCACCTTCAGCACCAAGAAACTGCTGACCGGAGGCTGGAACTTCACCCAGACAACCGCCGCCGACTTCCGCGGCACGGGCCACGCCGACCTGGTCGCGGCCGACTCCAACGGTAATCTCTACCGCTGGCCGGGCAACGGCGACGGCACCTTCGGCAGCCGCGTCCTGCTGACCGGAGGCTGGAACTTCACCCAGACCACGGCCGCCGACTTCCGCGGCACGGGCCACGCCGACCTCATCGCGCGCGACGACACCACCGGCACCCTCTACCGCTGGCCCGGCAACGGCGACGGCACCTTCGGCGCGAGGACGGCGGTCACCACCGGCTGGGCTCCGTTCTCCCAGACCACCGCCGGCAGGTTCCGCGGCACCGCTGCCGCCGACCTCATCGCCCGCAACGACACCACAGGCGATCTCGACGAGTGGGACAACGCCGGCCACGCCTCCTTCACCCGGCCACTGCGACTCAGCGGCGGCTGGTAGGCAGCCTCCCTCCCGCTGAGGCCTCGGGCCCCCGTACGAGCGCGGCGTTCAAGAGATCGTTTCAAACGGTGTTCGAATGAGTGGGGCGTCATCGCGCCACCCGTCACCGGGAGGGGAAACCGTGTCGAAGGACATGTACAAGGAGTTCGCGGATAACGTCGACCGCGAGGTCGCCAAGCTCGTGGACCGCACCAACCGGGCGGCCGCGCAGGCCGTCGACCGGGCGCTGGGCAGGACGGCCACCGCGGCGGCGTTCGACACCGCCCACTGGCAGCGCCGGCTCGACGACCTGCTCACCACCCACCGCATCCCCGGCGCCGTGCTGGCCGTTCTCACCAACGGGGAGATCCACGAACTCGCCAGTGGCATCCTGCACACCGGCACCGGTGTCGAGACCACCGTCGACTCCGTGTTCCAGATCGGCTCGGTCAGCAAGGGCTACACCGCCGCCCTCGTCCTGAGCCTCGCCTACGCGGGGAAGCTCGACCTGGACCAGCCGGTCGTGGCGGTCCTGCCGGACTTCGCCCTCGCCGACGCCGAGGCCGCCCGCACCATCACGCCGCGTCAGCTGCTCAACCACACCAGCGGGATCGAGGGCGACTACGTGAACGACACGGGCCGTGGCGACGACTGCCTGGCCCGCTACGTCGACGGCACTCGCAAGGTCGGCCTCACCAATCCGCCCGGCGCCACCATGTCCTACTCCAGCACCGCGTACAACGTCCTGGGTCGGATCGGCGAGGTGGTCACCGGCCGGACCTGGGACGAGGCGCTCAAGGAGCTGATCTGCGACCCGCTCGGGCTCCGGCAGACCATGACGCTTCCCGAGGAGGTCCTGCGCTTCCGCGCCGCGATGGGGCACATGGGCGAGCCCGGTGAGGACCCGACGCCCACCCCGCTGTGGAACATGCTGCCCCGCTCCGCCGGACCGTACGGCGGCATCAGCGCCACCGCGGCCGACGTGGTCCGCTTCGCCCGGCTGTTCATCGACGGCGGCACCTCGCCGGACGGCACCCGGGTGCTCTCCGCCGCGGCTGTGGAGGCGATGCTCACCCGCGAGGTGGAGATGCCCGACCAGTGGTTCCTCGGCGCACACTGGGGCCTCGGCTGGGGTCTCTTCGAGTGGGACGGCGCTCGTGGCTTCGGCCATGACGGCAGCACCTTCGGCCAACTCGCCTACCTGCGGGCCATTCCGGAGAAGGGCCTCGCCATCGCCCTGCTCACCAACGGCGGAGGCGCCGCACCGAAGGTCCACGAGGCTCTCTGCCGCGAACTGAGCGCCGAACTCGCCGGAGTCACCATGCCCGCGTTCGAACCGGCCGAGAACCCCCCGGTCGTCGACACGGCGCCCTTCACCGGCCGCTACAAGCGCGAGGGCTTCCTCATGACCATCACCGCCCGTGCCGAAGCCGAAGGCGACGGCGAAGGCGTGCTGGATCTGCGCTACGAAGGCGTCGAGGGCCTCGCCGGCACCTTCGACCCGCTCGTCTGGCACCTCACCCCCGTCTCCGACACCCCTGCCAAGACCGTCTTCGCCGGCCGCCGCAACGACAAGGACGCCTGGATCCCCGTCGTCTTCTACGCCCTCGGCGACGGCACGCGCTACGTCCACTTCGGCGTCCGCGCCACCGCCAAGTCCGGCTGACCCCGCCACACCTCGACCTGCCCCTCGGCTGACACCACCCGCCCGCCCGCCCCGCGCACCCAGCGGGGCGGGCGCACCGGCACCCGGCACCCGCACGGAAATCCCGGCACCGGTCGGGAGGCGACCGGGCGGGTGTGGTCGGCGCCCCCGGCCGGGCCGGAGTGCGGGGTCGGCCGGCTGCCGGATCACTGCGCCGCCGCCCTGACGAGTACGACTACCCGCCTTCCCCGGCCACGGCGGCGAGTTCATCCAGCAGTACGGCGACGGCCGCATCGGTGAACCGTCCGGGAGAAGCTGCCATCGCGCACCATGGCCGGCTCGGCGAGCCGGTCCTGCTCCTACGTGTCGTAGACGGACTCGTGGACCAGGCCCGTGACGAACGCCTCGAAGCTCTCCGCGACCAGGGTGATCGCGAAGCCGTTCTCCTGGTCGACGTGCACCACGGTCGGCTCGCCGTGCCTGCCGCACGCGCGGTAGTCGAGGGCGAGCATGTCGTGGCCGGCCGAAGGTGTGTCGGCGAAGTAGACACCGATGTCGGGGTACTCCCACATCTCGATCCAGAACAGGCTGCCGAACTCGCCGCCGAGCGACTGCGACCGGGTCCGCCCGATGCCCCGGATACCGGTGATCTCGATGTAGTCGTCGGCCCGGTCCGTCGCCTCGGGCATGGGGAAGCAGGTCCGGGTCGGAGTGCCGCCGTTGTGCACGGTCATCAGCGCGATGTAGGAGTCGGGCAGCCGGTATCCGCCGAGCTCCTCCTCCAACGCCTCGATCAACTCCCGTGAGGGCGGGGCCTCCTCCACGTACGCCTCCAGGGCGTACGCCGAGTCGTCCCAGAAGCCGTCGACGTCGAAGCCCTCGAAGTGTCCCACCGCGCCCTCCCGCGCCTACTCGTCCGGCGATTGTACGTTCGGCTCCCGGGCCCGGATCCGCGCACCCGTGAGCGATCGGTGACCGGCCGGTCCGCACGGCGGTCCGGGTGCCCGCGTGCTGTTCGGGTCGGATGCGGGCGGCCCCGCCCGGCAGCCCCGCCGGGCAGGCGCTGCGCCGCCTGCGCAGCTCCACCACCCCGGGTGCGGAGGGCAGGCCGTAACTCCTCCGCGCCGGCCCGGCGGTCGGGCTCCTGCATTCAGATGCTCTTACTAATGTGCTCATTTGCTCAGCTTCGCCCAAGCGGCTCTGAGAGGCGCCCGAACAGGTCGAGTTCGGAGCTCCGGTGGTGTGTTCACCGGCGGGTGAGCGTCCCTCACCCGCATAGTCATCCTGCCTTTTTGAACATGAGAGGCTCACCCGACAAGGCAGGATGACATGGGCTTCCTACGACGACCACGCGACCGCAAGTCGGCCGCGCCCCACGCGAGACCGCAGCCGACAGGCGTGTCGAGTCCGTCGTCGAGATGGCGCTCCGGCATCGCGGGCGCGGTCGCCGTCGGGCTCCTCCTGGCCCTGTCCCCCCTTGCCGCGGCCGGAACGGGGCAGAAGGCCCCGGCGGGCCACCGGGCCCCGCGCGCCGCGGGCGACGCCCTCGATTGCAGCGGGCGCACGATCTACGGGATCGAGCAGACCTCCGGCAGCCCGTCGAAGCTGGTCGCCGTCACCACGAGCTCGATCGGCGCGGCCCAGGTGACCCCCTCGACCGTGAGCACCCTCCCGGCCGGGTCGTTCAGCGCGAACGCGCTGGGCATCACCAACGGGGGCGCGGCCGTCTACGCGCTCAACTTCCCGGACGCCGGCGGCAACGCGCTGGTGTACGCCTACACGGTCGCCACCGGCACCTGGGCGTCCTTCCCGGTGCGCCTGAGTCAGCCGTTCTTCGTCGCCGGAGCCGTGAACCCGGACAACGGGATCTACTACTTCGCCAACTACGGTGCGGGGACGGCGAGTTCTCCGGGTGTTGGCACGCTCTACGGGTTCGACACCACGACCAACACGTTCATCGGCGCGGTGGGACAGTTCACCCTGCCCTTCAACAGCGCCGGCTTCTCCAACGGCGACATCACGTTCGACGGCGCGGGCAACATGTACGTCCTCGCGCAGTCCGGCACGGACACCGTCCTGGCCCTGGTCCAGGGCCCCCTGCCGACCACCGCCGGCACCCAGCAGCTGACCCTGCAGAAGCTGAGCTCGATCTCCAACCCCACCAGCGACTCCTACAACGGCGACGCGTTCGACTCGTCCGGCAACCTGTACGTCTCCTTCAACAAGAGGCAGCCGGACGGCACGACCAGGGCGGAACTGGAGCGGATCAACCCGAACACCGGCAAGGTCGCAGCCGGCCCGTCGACCAGCACCAACACGGCGCTGTTCTCGGACCTCGCCTCCTGCGCGCTCAACCCGACCCTCGCGCTCCAGAAGAACGTGGTCGGCCGCTTCGCGCAGACCGCCTCCTCCAACGACCAGTTCGCGCTGTCGATCACCGGCGGCGGCGTCACCCAGAACAACAAGGCCACCACCGCCGGAACCGCCACCGGGCTGCAGCCCCAGGCCGCAGGCCCGGTCATCGGCCGCCCCGGCCAGACCTACACCCTCACCGAGACCGGGGCCTCGGGCGCGGACCTGGCGAACTACACGACGACCTACGACTGCGTCGACACCGCGAACGGCAACGCCTCGGTGGCGTCCGGCAACGGCACCACGATCACCCTGCCCTTCCCCAACACCCAGGCGGACAAGCCCAGCCCGAACGTCGTCTGCACCTTCACGAACACCCCGGTCCCGGCGAGGCCGGCGCTGAGCCTCGCCAAGACGGTGCGGGAGAAGCAGTTCACCGGGCCGGGACAGGTGTTTTCCCTGTCAAGTCTGAACGTGTTGCGAAGTGCGGCCGAGGGCCAGCCAACTAGCGGACCGTTGCCCGCTCCCTAGTCGCGCCCTGTGATGGATGGGCGTTCAGGATCGCGGCCCCAAGGCAGCAATCAGCTGCCGCAGACGCATCCGGTCTCAGTGGTGGCTGGCTCGGTGGTCTGCTCGGTGCTGGTGCAGCAGGCGGTGGGGGCGTCGTCGGCGCTCTTGCCGAGGGTGGTGGCGTCGGCCTTGACGACATAGACCTCCCAGGGCTCCTTGCCGGGGCCGTGAACCCAGACCTTGTCCTGGAGGGCATAGCAGCAGGAGGTGTCGTTCTCCTCGAAGGTGGCCAGGCCGGCGTCCTTGAGGCGGGTGGTGGCGGCGGTGACCTGTTCGGTGCTCTCGACCTCGACGCCGAGGTGGTCCAGGCGGGTGTCCTCGTCGGTCTCGCCCTCGATGAGGACGAGCTTGAGCGGGGGCTCGGTGATGGCGAAGTTCGCGTAGCCGGGCCGGCGCTTGGCGGGCTCGGTGCCGAAGAGCTTGGAGTAGAAGGCGATGGAGCCTTCGAGGTCGGCGACGCGCAGGGCGAGCTGAACGCGGGACATGGCGGTTCTCCCCGATCCGAGGTCTTGATTCGACGGATGTCGATATAGACGACGTTGCCACTCGCATCGATGACTGTCAACATAGACGTATGTCGAATCTGGAACTGCCGGTGCTCGACCAGGACGACGCGGCCGCGTGCTGCTCGCCGATGGTCCGCGAGCCCTTGGGCGAAGACGCCGCCGCCGACCTGGCGAAGATGTTCAAGGCCCTGTCCGACCCGGTCCGCCTGCGGCTGCTGTCGCTGATCGCCTCGCATGAGGGCGGCGAGGCCTGCGTCTGCGACCTGACCGGCCCGTTCGACGTGTCCCAGCCGACGATCTCCCACCACCTCAAGGTGCTGCGCGAGGCCGGCCTGGTCGGCTCCGAGCGCCGCGGGACCTGGGTCTATTACTGGGTGCTGCCCGCCGCGCTGGCCAAGCTCTCCGCCTTGCTCCAGGCCCCCGCCGGGGAGTCCAGATGACCGAGATGGCTCCACTGGGCCGCCGGACGGCCGTCGAACTGGTCGGGACCGGCGCGCTGGTCGCCGTCGTGGTCGGCTCCGGCATCCAGGCCACCAAGCTGTCCCAGGACGTCGGCGTCCAGCTGCTGGCCAACTCGCTCGCGACCGTGTTCGGCCTCGGCGTGCTGATCCTGCTCCTCGGCCCGGTCTCCGGCGCCCACTTCAACCCGGCCGTCACCCTGGCCGCCTGGTGGACTGGCCGTCGCAGCGGCGAAGGGCCCGGCCTGCGCGAGGTCGCGGCCTATGTCCCCGCCCAGATCATCGGCGCGATCGGCGGCGCGGTGCTCGCGGATGCGATGTTCGCCGAGCCGCTCGTGGCCTGGTCGACGCATGACCGCTGGGCGCCGCATCTGTGGCTGGGCGAGGTCGTCGCGACCGCCGGCCTGATCCTGCTGATCTTCGGCCTGGCCCGCATCGGCCGCGCGCACTTCGCCCCGGTCGCGGTCGCCTCGTTCATCGGCGCCGCCTACTGGTTCACGTCCTCGACCAGCTTCGCCAACCCCGCGGTGACCATCGGCCGGGCGTTCACCGACACCTTCGCCGGCATCGCCCCCGCTTCGGTGCTGCCGTTCATCGCCGCCCAGCTCGTCGGCCTGATTGTCGGCGTCGTGCTGGTCGCGGTGCTGTTCGGCCGCCCGACGCCCGCCGCCGAGGATGTCGTCGTCCCGCATGGCGACCACCACCCGGCCGAAGCCGCCCGCTGACCCCCGCCTCCTCCTGCCCGTCCCGCCTCGAAGATCAAGGATCCACTTTCGTGAGCACTCCCGCCGTCCCGTCCGTGCTGTTCGTCTGCGTGCATAACGCTGGCCGGTCCCAGATGGCCGCCGCCTTCCTCACCCGCCTCGGCGGCGACAACGTGCAGGTCCGCTCGGCTGGCTCCGCCCCGGCCGAGACCGTGAACCCGGCGGTGGTCGAGGCCCTGGGCGAGGTCGGGATCGACATCTCCGCCGAGATCCCGAAGGTCCTGACCGTCGAGGCGGTCCAGGCCTCCGACGTGGTGATCACCATGGGCTGCGGCGACGCCTGCCCGTTCTTCCCCGGCAAGACCTATCTGGACTGGAAGCTGGAGGACCCGGCTGGCCAGGGTGTCGACGCCGTGCGCCCGATCCGCGACCAGATCGAGCAGCGCATCCGCGGCCTGCTCGCCGACCTCGGCATCCAGGCCCAGGCATGACCGGGCCCGCCGCGGTCCGCGTGACGGGCATGCTGCCCGAACACGCCGAGCAGGTCCTGGCGATCTATCAGCTCGGCATCGACGGCGGCGACGCGACCTTCGAGACCACCGCCCCTGCCTGGGAGGCCTTCGACGCCGCGCGCCTCGCCGAGCATCGCTTGGTCGCCGTCGACCGGGCGGGCCGGGTGCTCGGCTGGGCTGCCGCTGTCCCGGTCTCCGACCGGTGCGCGTATGCCGGCGTCGTCGAGCACTCCGTCTATGTCCATCCCGACGCCCGTGGCCAGGGCGTCGGCGCTCTCCTGCTGGACGCGCTGATCTCCTCCACCGAGGCGGCGGGGATCTGGACCATCCAGTCCGGGATCTTCCCCGAGAACACCGCCAGCCTCGCCCTCCATGAGCGGGCCGGGTTCCGGGTGATCGGAACCCGCGAGCGCATCGGCAAGCACCACGGCCGCTGGCGCGACGTCGTCCTCCTCGAACGCCGCAGCCCGACGGTCGACTGACCCAGCGTCCGGCTGGCCGCGCTCGGGTTGTGTTCCCCCTGGAGGGACATAGGCGGACGAAAAGGTCAGGATTCGCGACATTTATGTCAGCTGGGCTGACCTTTTCGTCCGGGCGACGGCCGACGATGATGGCGTTCATCCTGCTCTTCACCGGTTTCAACACCCCGGTCAATGCGATAGCCGACGGCATGTGTGAGGGGCCGAGCCGTCTGGACGGCTCGGCCCCTCAGGTGTTGTGGGTCAGTCGCTCAGGTCGATGGGGCCGACGTCGATGCCCGGGCAGGGGGCGGCCGGCTTGCAGTCGTTGCCGGCCTGGCAGTCGGCGGCGACGACGGTCGAGTAGACCTCGGGGGCGGCGCCGTAACCGGCTGCCTGGAGGGCGGCGACGGTTTCGCGGACCTTGTCGGGGGTGCCGTAGTTATCGGCGGGCTCGTGGTGGATGAACCGGCCGCCGGTCAGGCGGGACATGAAGGCGAAGTTCTTTCGGGTGCGCCGCAGGGCGGCGTGCCAGACCTCGTCCATGTCGACGGTGAGGGCGTAACCGGCGAAGGGGTCGTCGGCGACGAGGGTGGCCCAGTCGGCCCAGGCCGTCACCAGCAGGGCGATGTAGTCGGCGCTGAACTCCGGGTTCTCCTTGGCGACGTCGGCGGCCAGGTCGGCCGCGAACTCGGAGAACTCGCCGGCCAGCAGCTCGGCGCCGCGCGACCTGGTGAGGGTGTCACTCATGGTGTTCCTCCTTGATCTCCTGTTTCGGGTGGTGCAGGATCCGTTCCCGGCCGCCGTGCGCGCGTGCGGCGGCCGGGCCGGGAGTCTGTGGGTGTGCCGTGCGGGTCAGGGGCGGCCGAGGGCGCGGAAGGTCCAGCCGGCCGCGCGCCAGCGCTCGGCGTTGAGGGTGCCGCGGGCGTCGATGACCTTGGGGACGGCGATGTGCCGGGCGAGGTCGACCGGGTCGGTGTCGGAGTACTGGGGCCAGTCGGTCAGGTGCAGCAGCAGCCCGGCGCCCGTGGCGGCCTGAGTGGGGTCGTCGGCGTAGTCGAGCTGGGGGTAGGACCTGCGGGCGTTCTCCATCGCGGCGGGGTCGTGGACGGTGATCTCGGCGCAGGAGAAGTCGTACGTGAAGGCCGGTGACGTCGTTCACTACGACTTCGTGGTGACGAACACGGGCAACGTCACGCTCACCGACGTGACGGTGAAGGAGACGCAGTTCTCGGGGACGGGCGCGAAGCCGACCGTGACCTGCCCGGACGCGGCCAAGTCCCTTGCCCCGGGCGCCAACGTCACCTGTACGGCCACCTACACCGTCACCCAGGCCGACGTCGACGCGGGCAAGCTGACCAACGCGGCGACGGCCACCGGTACCCCGCCGACCGGCAAGCCTCCGGTGTCGCCTCCGTCCGAGACCGAGGTCCCGAGCCCGCCCAATCCGGCCATCACCGTGGTGAAGACGGCGAAGGAGAAGTCGTACGCGAAGGCCGGCGACGTCGTTCACTACGACTTCGTGGTCACCAACACCGGCAACGTCACCCTCACCAAGGTGACGGTGACCGAGACCCACTTCTCCGGCACCGGCACGAAGCCGACCCTCACCTGCCCCGATGCGGCCAAGGCCCTTGCCCCGGGCGCCAACGTCACCTGTACGGCCACCTACACCGTCACCCAGGCCGACGTCGACGCGGGCAAGCTGACCAACGCCGCGACGGCCACGGGTACGCCGCCCACGGGCGAGCCGCCGGTGTCGCCTCCGTCCGAGACCGACGTCCCGGGCTCTCCCAACGCGGCGATCACCGTGGTGAAGTCGGTACGGGAGAAGCAGTTCACCGGCCCCGGCCAGGTGCTGCACTACGACTTCGTCGTCACCAACACGGGCACCGTCACCCTCGCCGACGTCACGGTGGACGAGACGCAGTTCTCGGGGGCGGGGACGAAGCCCACGATCACCTGCCCCGACGCCGTGAAGTCGATGGCACCCGGTGACCAGGTGACCTGCACGGCCACCTACACCGTCACCCAGGCCGACATCGACGCCGGGAACGTGACGAACGCGGCGACGGCGACGGGTACGCCGCCCACGGGCGAGCCGCCGGTGTCGCCGCCGTCGCAGGCCGAGGTGCCGAGTCCGCCGAACCCGGCGGTCACCGTGGTGAAGACGGCGGAGGAGAAGTCGTACGCGAAGGCCGGTGACGTCCTGCACTACGACTTCGCGGTGACGAACACGGGCAACGTCACGCTCGCCGATGTGACGGTGAACGAGACGCAGTTCTCGGGCACAGGCGCGAAGCCGAAGATCGCATGCCCGGCCGCGGCGAAGTCGATGGCCCCGGGCGCGAAGGTGACCTGTACGGCCACCTACACCGTCACCCAGGCTGATGTCGACGCGGGCAAGGTGACGAACGCGGCCACGGCCACCGGCACGCCGCCGTCCGGTCCGCCCCCGGTGTCGCCGCCCTCGGAGACCGAGGTCCCCGGTTCGCGCAACCCCGCCATCACCGTGGTGAAGACGGCCGAGGAGAAGTCCTACGCGAAGGCCGGTGACGTCCTGCACTACGACTTCGCGGTGACGAACACGGGCAACGTCACCCTCGCCGACGTCACCGTCACCGAGACCGCCTTCTCGGGCACGGGCGCGAAGCCGACCGTCACCTGTCCCGACGCGGCGAAGTCGCTGGCGCCGGGCGCCACCGTCACCTGCACGGCCGGCTACGAGGTCACGCAGGCGGACGTCGACGCGGGCAGGGTCACCAACGCGGCCACCGCCACCGGCACGCCGCCCACCGGCGAACCCCCCGTCTCGCCGCCGTCCGCGGCCGAGGTGCCGAGCGCGGGCGGCCACCTGCCGCCGACCGGCGACAGCACCAGCACGGGGGCGCTGGCCGCAGCCGCGGTCCTCGTGGCGGCGGGCGGCGGAATGGTGCTCATCGCCCGTAGGCGCCGCCGTGAGCGCTGACCGCACCACCCGCTCGACCCCCTGAGCACCCGGCCGGCAGCCCTGCCGGACCAAGGGTCCAGGACCTGAACGGCGGTTCCTGCCCTCCACCTCGGAGGGCAGGAACCGCCGTTCAGCTGTCCGGCCGCGCAGTCGGGCCGGTCAGCGGGTGGGCATCTGGAGGTCGTAGTCGCGGAAGTCGACGGCGTACCAGGCGACCATCTGCGAGGCGACCTTGAACATCTGCGCGTGGATCGGGGCGAGCAGCGGGAACGTCTGCTGGACCTCGTAGGCGGGCCGGTACAGGTACGGCGCGAGCGTGGCGACGGGGGTGTCGAGGGCCGGGTTGGGCTTGATGTCCAGCACGTCGGCGACGTGCGCGTCCATCATCCGGACCATGGACGCCCCGACCGCGCCGGCGCCGGGGAAGATCTTCCGGTCCATCCAGTCCAGCATGTTGTGCGCGAGCTTGGTGCCCTCGTCGGACGGGGCCCGGTGGTTGGCGGCGGCATCGGCGAGGACCTGGTTGGCCTGGTCGAGGGTCCGCGGGTTGTACGCGTCCTGGATGCCCAGCAGGCGGCCGCCGACGCGCACCAGGGCCAGCAGCTCGTCGATCTGCTGCCGGGTGGGGCGGAAGTCGTACTTGGCGGCCAACTGGAGGTTGTAGGCGCCCACGTACATGAGCTCCTCGACCTCCAGCCGCTGGCTGATCGGCATGCCGTCCCGGGCGGTGTTCCACCCGTGCGCCAGGCCCATGTGCCGGGCCGCGGCGTGCACGAGCCGCAGCTTGACCAGGGTGACCAGGGCGTTGCCGGACGGGTCCCAGCTGTTGTGGCCGAACGAGTCCCACATGGTGTTCATCGTGCGGGAGAAGCGCCGGCCGATGTCCATCACGAGGTCGTACTTGGCGTACCAGACCGACTTGGCGAGCAGCGGGTCGGCCAGCGCGGCGAAGAGGCCGCCGAAGGCCTCGGTCACCGTGATCGCCTCCATGTTGCCCTGGAGGAGCTTGATCGAGTCGCCGTGCGCCAGCCGGTCGACCGCCGCGCGCTCCTCGGCGCTCAGCACGGCGTTGCGCCGCAGGAAGTCGTACAGCACGGGCGGGGCCGCGTCCGGCACCGGCTGGTCGTTGCGCGTCCAGTCGTGGAAGGCCTGGTTGGCCGCCGCCATCCGGTCGGTGCGCACCAACTCCTCGATGACCTCGTCGGCTTCGGGGTCGCCCTCCTGCGCGGCCCGGTCGGTCGGCAGTTCCCAGGCCGACGCGGGATCCGCGGCGGAGGGGGCGCGGTGTTCCCGCGCCCGGCCGGAGTCGGCGGCGGAGGCGGCCGCCGGAAGGCCGGTGGCGGCGACACCGGCGACGCCGGCGGCCAGGGCGGCGGCGAGGGTGCTGCGCCTGCTCATGAAGTGGTCCATGCGCCACATGGTGCGTAGCCGACCTCCCTCGCTCCAGTGATCACCGTGCGAGGTCACCCGAAATGATGGGTGAACCGTCAACATGCTGCCGCCTGCGGTGCCGTAGGGGGCGCCTCCTTGGACGGGTGGCCGCCCGGCGGCGTGGCGGTGCCCGGGCGGCTGTTCCACGGGTTGTCGGTGGCCGACCGAGCGGTCAGGCTGTAGCCGCGTCACAAACCCTGACGAAACGGTACGAATCACGGAGGCCTGATGTCCCATGACATCGGCGGCGCCGCCGGCCCCCGCCGGCGGCAGGCGCGGCGCACCGGACGGGTGATCCACGCGGCGGCCGGGGTGGCGGTCCTCCTCTCGGCGGCCATCGGCGCCCAGGCGAGGGCGGACGCGACCCGGCCGCCCTCGACGGCCGAGCAGGAGAAGGGCATGCGGGCGGGCACGCCCTTCCAGGAGCCGGCCACCGCGGACGCGACCGCTGCGGACGGCGAGAGCGTCACCGTCACCCTGGGCGCCACCCGGAGCCTGTTCGACGTCTCCGGGCGCCCGGTCCACGGGGCCACCTACACGGGCTCGTTCGTCGCCCCCACCATCCGGGTGAACCCGGGGTCGACCATCACCGTCCGCCTCGTCAACGAGCTGCCGGTCGCCACCAACCTGCACTTCCACGGCCTGCACGTGTCACCCGAGGGCCAGTCCGACGACCCCTTCCTGTGCGTCGCCCCGGGCCGCTCCACCACCTACCGGCTGGCCGTCCCCGCCGGCCACCCGCAGGGCACCTTCTGGTACCACAGCCACGCCATGGGCCCCTCCTGCCCCGACCCCGCGGCCCCGAGCGCGCCGGGCACGCCCGGGGACGTGGAGAACCAGGTCTTCGCCGGCCTGTCCGGAGCCCTGCTCGTCGGGGACGACCGCACCCTGCTCCCGCCGGAGCTGCGGCAGGTCACCGCGCACACCCTCGTGCTCAAGGACGTCCAGCTCGACCCCGCCGGCCGCATCGTCCAGAACACCGCCACCACGTCGATCGACTCCGGCAACCCCACCGTCCGCCTGGTCAACGGCCGGCTGCGGCCCGTCCTGGAGATGAGACCCGACGAGACCCAGCTGTGGCGCCTCGTCAACGCCGGAGCCGACATCTTCTACCGCCTCCACCTCGACGGCCACCGCTTCACCGTCGTCGGCGAGGACGGCACCCCCGTCGCCCGGGTGACCACCGCCGACACCCTGCTCCTGCCGCCCGGCAAGCGCTACGACGTCCTCGTCACCGCCGACCCCCACCCCACCCGCACGACGCTGCGCACCACCGCCTACAGCAACGGGCCGCAGGGCGACGCCTACCCGGACACGGAGCTGGCGACGGTCGCCGTCACCGGCGCGCCCGTACACCGCCTGCCGGACGTCACCGGCGCCCTCCCCACCGCCCCGGCCGACCTCGCCGCGGCGCCCGTCGCCCGGCGGCGGACGGTGGACCTGACCGAGAGCGCGGACGGCAACACCTTCTACATCAACGGGAAGCGCTTCACGGACGGCAGCTCCGTCTTCGCCACCCCGGCCAGGCTCGGCACGGTCGAGGAGTGGACCATCCGCAACCACTCCGGCGAGGACCACCCCATCCACCTGCACACCACCTCCTTCCAGGTGGTCTCCGTCCAGGGGGCTCCGCAGCCCTACACCCACCGCCAGGACACCGTCCCCGTCCCCCACGCGGTCGACGGCACCCCCGGCACGACGGTGATCCGGGTCGCCTTCGCCGACTACCCGGGCCGCTGGATGTTCCACTGCCACATCGCCGCCCACGAGGACCACGGCATGATGAGCTACCTCGACGTGGTCCCGTAGGCGGGCAGGCGGGCTTCCGGTCAGCTCATGGACCGCAGGAGGCAGGTGAGGCGGGCGGTGCAGACCCGCTTGCCGGTGGCGTCGGTGATGACGATCTCGTAGGTCGCGGTGGTGCGGCCGAGGTGGACGGCGGTGGCGACGCCGGTCACCGTGCCGGTGCGGACGGCGCGGTGGTGGGTGCAGTTCAGGTCGACGCCGACCGGGTACTTGGTCGGGCCGCCGTGCAGTGCCGCCGCCGTCGAGCCGAGGCTCTCGGCGAGGACGGCGGAGGCGCCGCCGTGGAGGAGGCCGTAGGGCTGGGTGTTGCCCTCGACGGGCATCGTGCCGACGACCCGGTCGCCGGAGGCCTCCAGGATGCGGATGCCCATGCGGTCGCAGAGCGGGCCGGCGGAGAAGAGGGTCGACAGGTCGATTCCTGCGGCGTCCCAGGCGTCCAGGACGTCCTGGGGGAACGTGGTGGTGCTCGTGTCGGACATGTGCTTCGGGCTCCGGGACTCTGCGCTGGGGTCGGACGGCCGGAGGCGGCCGGAGGTGGTGTGGATCCCCTCCGCGCCCGGCTTGCTACGGTCGTGTAGCTTCAGGACCGTAGCTTCAGCTGTGTAGCTTTGCAAGGTACGATCCGGCACATGGCCAGAGCGCAGACCACCCCCAAGCGGCCCTACGCTCCTCGGCTGCCGCCCGTCGAGCGCCGTGAGCAACTGCTCGACACCGCGCTGGAGATCATCAACGCCGACGGGGTGGCCGCCGTCTCGGTCGACGCCGTCGCCCGGCTCGCCGGCGTCACCCGCCCGGTGGTCTACGGCCAGTTCACCGACGCGAACCACATCCTCCGCGACCTGCTCGAACGCGAGGGGCAGCGTGCCCTCGCGCAGCTCGCCGACGTCGTCCCCGCCGACCTGGCCGACGCCGACCCCGTCGAGGTCTTCACCGCCGTCGCCCGCGGCTTCTTCGACGCCGTCCTCGCCCACCCCGCCCGCTGGCGTGCCATCCTGCTGCCCGTCGACACCTCACCGGCGCCGGTGCGCAAGTACAAGGAAGCCGCCGAGGCCGATCTCCGCACCCGCCTCGCGGACACCACCCGCCGGTTCCTCCGCGGCCGGCCGGGCGCCGAGACCGTCGACGTCGACCTCCTCGCCCACGTCCTGCTCACCACCCTGGAGGACGGCGGCCGGCTCCTCCTGCGCGACCCCGCCACCTACCCCCCGCAACGGCTCACCGACCTCGCGCGCTTCCTCATCGAGACCTTCCTCCACCGCTACCCCCGCACCACCCGGTAGCCCCGACTGCCCGGCCCGCTGGCTGGGCAAGTCACCGCCCCGATCCGCGCATTGAGAGTCGCCGCTCACTTACCGATGCGGCCGGTCATTTGACGGTGATGCTCCCCTCGTCAAACCTCGGGATGATCCGTTGGAAACCGTTCCAGTTGGGGCCGCCGACCGGAACGGGCCCGACCCACGTGGCAGGGCCGTCGTGCGGCCCGAGCTCCCATTCATTGAGCAGGTACCCCATCATGGTTCCATTCGGATAGATTCCGAAGATCATCCCATTGCCGCTGCTGAACACATTCCTGAAGATGTCCCAGCCGCTCCCGACCTCGACGGGCCCTTCGAGGCTACCGTGGACAGGGTCGTGCCTGTGCCACCAAAGTCGGCCATCGTCGGAAATTCCGAAGATTACATTGTTTGACCCGCTGAAAACAATCCGGTACTGGCTCCACTGGTTCGCAAGAGTCGCAGGTTGAGAAAAGCTTCCCTCGCCAGTCTTGTAACCGGCATGATAAGCGGACTCGAGTGTGATTCTAGGGATGGCTTGCTTCAGGCCACCGCCGACGCCCTCAGATCTCCTCACCTGGTACATCCATCCGGATCCTCCGGAGATTCTCCAGTCGATCCAGTTGTCGATCTGGATCGTCGCGGCCTCGACTACCTTCGGGCCGGACCAGGAGTTGACCTCGTTCGCCGCACCGTCATGCTCGTACCACAGAATCGCACCGTCATCCTGAACGGCGTAGAGCACGTTCCAGTAGCCGGAAAGGATATCGATGTAGTTCCGCCAACCCGTTCCCACGACGGTGCCGGAGGTGTGCCAATCGAACGGGGTGCTCAGGTGGTTGTCGGTGTTGAATGAGTACATCACCAGATCCCCGTCCGGCTGAACGGCATAGAGCGCCCCAGTGACAGCACGGATATCGGGAAAATCTTGACGCGGGGGGTCGGCGAGTGTGCCGCTGGTCCGCAGGCGGAAAAGCATTTCTTCCAGGACGGCGAGGAGCTGGATCGGAGCGTACTCGTCCTCGATCCGGGTCTCGTCGGCATATCCCAGGTTGGGAGGCGCCTCGCACATGGAACCTGCCGGTGAATCGGTCAGCGTCATGGTGCGCACGATGACCGCCGTTCGCTCGATCCGGTTCACGCACTCGAGGCCATAGGTGCATTTCCCTCCAGTCGGGTAGTTGGTCGCAGCGATCGGCATGACGGTGATGCTTGCCCGGATCTTCTCCGGGAGTGTTTTGGGGGGCTTTTCGATGTCGACCCAGTCAGGTCGTACGCTCACCGTGTCGGCGAGTGTCTGGAATGTGCTCAGATAGCCGCCGGCGGCACTCGGCTCCTTGGCGATGTGCAGTGACGAAGCCAGCGAGAACAATCCGACGGTCAGTCCGTATACCGGCAAGGGAATGACTTTGAATTCTGGCGTCGTCAGCTCTGTTCCCTCCGTGCCGCCGGGGCTTGGATGGTGAAGGATGTCGCTCCACAGCCAGAGATCCTCGTCGTCAGTCATTGATGATGCGCTCAGTGATGCTTTCTTCGCAATGACAGCGATTTCATCGGCGCTCGTGGCATGGGTCAACTCGAACGCAAGACCTTCAATATCCCGATGGTATCCGTTGATGCTTCTCAGGCGCGCCAGATTCTCGTCCTGGGTCACTCGGGCGTTCAGTTCGTCGACTTTACCGCTGAGATTCTTGAGATCTGCCCCGATTGCTTGAACCTGCTGCTGAAGTTGCTCGATGGCTTGCTGTCCCTGGCCGCTCCGTCCGAAGTTGTACATGCCCTGAACAACTTCCAGGCCCTTGGCCATGTATTCACCAAATGGAACTGCGCTGGCGATTGTTTCGAACAGATCCGAGTCGTCGGCCATGCTGACTCAACTCCCGTCGATACCGCCGCAGGCTTCAACTGGTTTAAAAACCCCTTTCAATCATATTGACACCATCGTGAGGGCTGGCCAACCGGGCGACGAGGTGGCTCGTTCCGCACCTGGGGCTCACCTGGCGATTGATCTTGTGGCGCGTCGAGGCGGCTACGGAAGGGCCCCGCCGGCACGTTCAGGTACGGGATGGGGGCAGTCGGCCGGGGCTCGCGGCCTCCTCCGGTCCGCTGCCGACCGAGGCTCGGCCGCCAGCGTGGCATTCGGCGAAGTCGCCCAATCGACACCTCCGTTCGACCAGCGCCGCTCGAGCGGAGCCACAACGGTCAATTCGTACAGGTGAGTTGCGGCCAGCGGCGGCGCTGCTCGTTCCATAGATCCTTGACGCACTGGGTGAACCCTGGCCGGCGCCTTGTTCTGCTGCGTCAACTGGGTTGCTGGCACTGGCCGATGGGGCGCGAAGCGGCCTGCGAGTCGAGTCATTCGACTACGGATGGTGATGGTAATGTCACTTGGCGGTGCCGGCCGCGATGTGTCACGGCCCGAAAGGCCTCAACGGAGGCAGGAGCCCGGGCACTTCTGTGCCGGCCCATTGGTCGTCAACAGGAAGGCAGACGTGGTGAGCGACGAGAACGCGCGGCTGATCTACGGCCAGGGAGAAGAGGCGTGCCCCGAGGGAAGCTTCTGCCTCTACCGTGCCACCAACTTCAACATCGGTCAGACCCCGGGGGTCGGTGACAAGATCCTGGCCATTCCGGTGGGCTCGCACGTCAACGACTTCTCCGTGTACGGCTTCGACCACGGCGCGGACGGGGTGAGCAGCGTCGTCAACCGCACCGACGAAGACAACGCGCTCTTCTCGGCCGCCGACCAGCGGGGCCACTCGCTGCCGGTGGACCGCAGGTCCGCGATCGCGGACCTGCGGCGGATCGCGATGGCCGACAGTCCGAACGGCACCTGGAACGACCAGCCGCAGTCGGCGCTGGCGGCTCCCTTCCTGGGGAACCTGATCGTCGAGCAGTCCTTCCTGAGCAAGTGGCAGGACTGGGAGACCCAGAAGTGGATCTACTCCTACCGGATCACGGTGCGCGCCGCCGAGACGCGCGTCGTGAAGTGGGCGCTCGGCTTCGGTGACCTGCCGGACGGAACCTCCCTGTACAAGGGTTTCACCGATGTCTTCTGGGGTCAGATCCTGCGGGACGGCACCGAGGGCAGCGTCCTGCTCGGTTCCCCGGCGGGCGGTGGACACACCATCGACCCCGGCACCGACCTCGCCATCGACATCCAGGTCCTCTACGCGAAGGAGAGCCCCGCCCAGGAACACCTCACCAGCCTGAACGCCCAGCAGCTGGGCTGAGCGCAGGCGCCACCGAACCACCCGGCCGCGGGCCGTTCCCTGCTGGGGGCGGCCCGCGCGCCATTGGCCAACTCTGGTTCACCGCACGGCAATCGACTCGCGGATCAGGTTTCGTGCGGCGCGTTCCTGGCGAACTATTCCCACCATGGGCCTGTCTCCGGTTGCCGGTCATCCTCCCGTCGCTGTCTTCCGTGAGCCCCGGGCCGGGCGGCCCGTTCCGGCGCTGGGCCCGCGGGTCGCTGCCGAAGCGGGGCGGGCGGCGCGCGTGCTGGCGGGGGTGGCGACCCATGCCCGGCCGGTCGAGCGGACCGCCGCGCTGCGGGAAGCCGCCGTGGTGGCGGGCGAGTTGGTGGCCGCGCTGACGGCACTGGCTCCGCCCGTGTCCGGTGAGGAGGTTCCCGCGGAGTCGACCAGTCAGTCGTACTTCCGGGTCCGCGAGGTGGAGCTGTCCGACCAACAGGCCGCCCTGCACGGCGCCCTGGTCGTCCACCGCGGTCTGGAGGACCTCTGCGAGGCGCCGCTGTCGGGCGCCGACCTGGCGCTGGAGGTCGCCGGAATGCGGCAGGCGGTGCTCGATCTCACCGGCGCGGGGTCGGCCGCCCCCGGCGCCCTCCCGCCGGTGAACGTCCCCGAGCCCGGTGCGGGGGCGCCGCTGGAGAGGGTGTGGAGCGCCCGGTGGCTCATCGGGCACCAGGTCCACGTCCTGTTCAACGTCTGCGCCGCAGTGGCCGTGGCCGAGGCCACCCGTCAGCTGCGGCGCGGCGACGTCGAGGCCGCACTGGGACGGCTGGCGGACGCGACGGCGTACGTGCGCGGCTTCCCGGCGGCCATGAACCACGCCAGTACGATCCCGGCCGACCACTACATGGCGGAGATCCGCCGGACCATGGCGCCGCCGTCGACCGACATTCCGCTCAGCGGGCGCCAGCACCGCGGATACAAGCTGTTCCGGGCGGCAATGAAGGACCTGCTGACGGCGGTACCCGACTCCTACGAGCAACTGGCCGCCCGCGACCAGGAGTTGGCCGAGGCGAGGGGCGCTCTCCTGGAAGCGGACATCGTGGACGCCGAACGGCACGTCACCCTCGCGTACGCGATGGTGCACCTGCGCCGTTCCATCGCCCAGCGGCCGGAAGGCCCCGACAACGCCGTCGCCGAGCTACGGCTCATGCGCCATCGCCGCGCGGCCCAGTACGCGCCTCTGATCCTGTTCGGGGACCACTACGTCGCCGACGCCGTCGCCGCCCTGCGGCACTCGTGAGCCCGGCCGCCCACCCTTCGTCAGCAGGAGGCCTGATGCCCGGCACCACACAACACACCCCGGTCGCAGCCGACTTGAACCTGGACCCGGCCGACGCCACCACGTGCGAGCGCCTGGCCCGCACCCTGTGCACCGGCGGGTGCGAAGCGGTCGACAGCCCTGAGTGGGTGGCACGCGCCCGGGACGCGAGCGACGAACTCCCGCTGCCACTGCGCCGCGCGCTACGCCGCTTCCGCCGGCACTCCGGTCCGCACGGCACCCTGCTGATCGGCGGCCTGCCCGTCGATCAGCCCGCCCTGCCTCCGACACCGGCCGTACCCGGCTCGGTCCAGCGCCGGGCCACCGTCCCGGCCGCGCTGCTCGCCATGGTGGCCTGCGGACTCGGCGAGCCGCACGCCTACCTGGCCGAGAAGTCCGGCGCCCTCGTGCAGGACGTCGTGCCCGTACCGGGGCAGGAGTCCTTCCACGGCAACGCCGGGTCGGCGCCGCTGTCCTTCCACAGCGAGAACGGCTTCCACCCCCACCCGCCCGACTACGTGGTCTTCCTGTGCCTGCGCGCCGACCACGACCGGACCGCCGGCCTGCGCGTCGCGGGCATCCGTCAAGCGCTGCCGCTCCTGACCCCGGCCGGCCGCGAGGCCCTGTTCGCGCCGGAGTTCCGCACCGCACCGCCGCCCTCCTTCGGCCCCGGGGCGAGCGGGGCCGAACCCGAGCCCCGACCGGTCCTGTCCGGAGCGGCCGAGGACCCCGACATCCACATGGCCCAACTCGTCACCACCCCGCTCACCCCTCGGGCCGCCGCCGCGCTGGCCGAGTTCGGCCGCGCCGTCGAGGCGACCGCCCGCACCCTGTACCTGACACCCGGCGACCTGGTCGTCCTCGACAACCGCGTCACGGTCCACGGCCGCACCGCCTTCCAGCCCCGCTACGACGGAGCGGACCGCTGGCTGCACCGCACCTACGTCACCACCGACCTGCGCCGCTCCCGTGACCACCGCCCCGACGACGGCCACGTACTCGCCCGCTGAGCAGCCCTTCCGTCAGCAGCAGCCGTGCCACTGGTAGTCGGTCGGGACCGCAAGCCCGGGCTCGCGGTCCTCGCTGCTCACGGCGGCGGTGGTGGCGGAGTGGATGGTGGTGCCCTGCTTGATGGTCTCGGCGACCGTGATGTCCTTGATCTCGTCCGGCGCGATCGTCAGGGGGTTCGCGGAGAGGATCACCAGGTCGGCGAGCTTGCCGACCTCGATGCTGCCCTTGCGGTCCTGCTCGAAGTACTGGTGGGCGGCGTGGATGGTGATGGACTTGACCGCGTCCAGGGCGGAGACGCACTGTTCGGGCCCGAGGACGACCTGGTCGGTGCGGGTGCGGCGGGTGACCTGGCTGGAGAGGATGGCGATCGAGTTCGGGAGGGCCACCGGGGCGTCGTGGTGCGAGGTGTAGATCATCTGCCGGTCGACGGCCCACCGGGCGGGGGAGATGTTCGCGGCCCGCTCCTCGCCGAGGACGGTCTTGCGGTACCAGTCGCCCCAGTAGTAGGTGTGCATGGAGAAGAAGGACGGGATGACGCCCAGGCGGGCGAACGCCTCGATCTGGTCCTCGCGGGCGGTCTGGGCGTGGATCGCCACCGTCCGCCGGTCGCCGGGTCCGGCCTCTTCGGTGGCGGCCCCGACCGCCTCGACGAACTGGTCGATCGCGGCGTCGCCGTTGACGTGCGCGAGCACCTGCCAGCCCCGGGCGTACGCGGTGCACACCTGGTCGAGGACGACCTTGGGGTCGTCGATGGTGGGGTAGCCGCGGTAGCCCTCGGGGGTGCCCGTCGGCCGCTCCTGGTAGGGCTCGGTGAGCCAGGCGGTCCGGCCCTGCGGGGAGCCGTCCAGGTACATCTTCACCCCGGCCGCCCGCACTCCCCGGTGGTACTCCTGGCTCGCGCCGACCGGGTCCTCCTCCAGCGAGGCCGTCGCCTCGTCGGCCCGGGCGTAGGCGACGACGTCGATCTTGAACGGTACGAGGGCGGCGGCGTCCCGCAGGGCCTTCAGGTTCTTCAGCGTGGCACCGCCCTCCTGGACGGTCGTGAAGCCGAAGCTCGCGGCCGACGTCACGCCCTTGCTGAAGAGCGCGGCCAGGGCGGTCAACGGCAGGCCGGCGGTGGCCTTTTCGGAGGCGGGGGTGAAGGCGGTCTCCTCCAGCACGCCGTCGGGCTCGCCGTCGGGTCGGCGACGGATGACGCCGCCGGCCGGATCGTCCGTGTCCCTGGTGTAGCCCAACTTCTTGAGGCCGAGGCTGTTCACCGCCCCGAGGTGGAACGACTGGTGGATGGCCAGCACCGGCCGGGTGGTGGACACCTCGTCCAGATCCTCGCGGGTGGGGTGGAGGCCTTCGGCGAGCATGGCGTCGTCGTAGCCGAACCCGATGATCCACTGGGAGAAGGCGCCCACCGGGGTCTTCGCCCACGCGCGCAGCTTCGCCTGGAGCGAGGCGATGTCGGTGACGTCGCCGTCCGGGGCGGCCAGCAGGTTGGCGAGGGTGGCCTGCAGCCCGATGCCGCCCAGGTGGCCGTGGGCGTCGATGAACCCGGGCAGCAGCGCGCGGCCGGCGAGGTCGCGCACCTGCGTGCGCGGCCCCTGCCAGCGGCTGACGGCCTCCTGGTAGTCGCCGACGTGGACGATGACACCGTCCTTGACGACCACCGCCTCGGGGCGCGGGTCGGACTCCCGGGAGTCCGCGGCGACCGTCACGATCTCTCCGCCGTGGAAGATGACATCGGCCTCGTCGTACGGTGCCGCAGCCTGCACATCGCCAGCGTCCGTCGCCCCTGCCGGCTGACCGCTCATTCCGGATCCCTTCTGTCGCCTACGTTCGGTGCCCGCTTGCCTACCCAGGGCGATCGGTTCGCGAACCCGGCGGTCACCGGCTCGTTGACGCCAGCGAAGATCGATGGGCCACCTGAGGCGGCGTCAGGACGGCGAACCAGAGGTAGGACGCCGAACTGCGGCCTCACCCACCGCCGTTGTCGAGAGACCCGCGGTCAGCGGTCCGACACCCAGTGCCTGACGCGCTCGATCACGCCGTCCGGGTCGGGAGCGGTCGCATGGACGACGAACTCCGCGTAGGCCGGATCGGCGATCGGCAGACCGGGCAGCGGATGCTCCCGCAGCCGCGCGACGAGGAACCCCGCGGCCAGCAGGTCACGGGACTTCTCCTCGTCGACGGCGGCCTTCTCCGCGTGCCAGTAGGACCCGTCGTACTCCACGGCCAGCTTCCGGCCGTCGCAGAGGTCGACCGTGATGTCGACGTGCCACACGCCGCGCCGGACGAACGCGTCATGGCGTACGGCCTGACCGGACGAGGCCTTGCCGAACGCGCGTTCCGCGGCCGCGTGGTGGTCGAGCTCGATCCGGGACTTGCCGTGTTCCCTGCACTCGGGGCAGCCGCTGCCGGCGGCGCGGGAGGCCAGGGGCGCCTGCCACACGTGCGTCGGGTCGGCGGTGCACTCCCACGTCGGGACGAAGGCCGTCTGCCCACTGGGCCGAACGTGCCAGGCCGAGAGCGGGTTCACGGGCGACCACTCGGCGGCGAGTTCGGGGAAGTGGAACGCGAGCGAGTCGAGGATCGTGCGGCACTCGGGGCAGCGCAGCCGCTGTCCCTTGTCCCGCTGCTCCGGCGTGTCCTGCCACTCGTGGCCGCAGCCCGGATCCTGCCACCACACCGTTCTGCGCGACCTGGGGGAGAGCTTGGCCAGGGTGATGCGGGCGTTGCGGGTCGGGTGCCACTGGGAGGCGATCTCCGGGCTGATCCGGAACGGGGCGGGATCGGTGGCGGCGACTTCCAGCCGGGCGGTGCGGGTCTCCTGGCTCCGGCAGGAGGGGCAGCCCGAGCGCAGGTAGGTGTACGGGGATATCCGCGGGTGGTGTCCCTGCGGGCAGCGGAACCGCCGCAGGGGTCCGAGCTCGGCGACGGTGACGGTGCGGGGGTCCTCGTCGTCGGCCCACGCGGCGAGCAGTTCGGGCACATCGGCGACCGGCGTCACCTGGTAGCGCTCGTACTCCGCCTGCCACTCGGCGCGGCGCTTCGGTTCGCACGTCGGGCACTGCGCCCGGTGGATCATGTCGTGGACCCGGGCGGTGAACCGCAGGCCGCAGTCGGGGCAGCGCCAGGCCGCCTCCCGGCGGGCCGTGACGGTGACGGTCTCCCATTGCGCGAGGTCGTTCGCCTCGTGGTCCCACCACGCGAGGAGCGGCAGCCCGGAGTCCTTCAGCAGGGCCCGCTGCTTCTGCCCGGGCGGGTTGGGCGTCTGGCGGGCGCGGCTCGGGTTGGTCTGGCAGCGGCAGCCGAACGCGATGTCCCCCAGCCGTTCGGCGGCAAGGCGGCCGCAGTACGTGCAGCGGACGTGGTGGGGGTCGTCGGCGTAGGACGGGGTGGTCAGCGCCGCCAGGTGGTCGTAGCCGTGCTTCTGCGCGTGTTCCCTCGCCTGCGCCACGGGAACCGGCGTCAGGTCCGCGTAGGCGCCGTGGCGCCGTCGTTCGTCCTGCGCCCACCGGCGCCAGTAGCACGCCCGGCACGTCGCCTCGTCCTCCCCGTTCTTGGCGACGGTGTACTCGAAGCGGTAGTGAGCCTCGCAGCCGCACGTCAGACACCTGGTCAGGCGCCAGGCCGTCGGCTTGGTGAAGGGCTCCAGCGGCTCCAGTCCGCCGGCGCGAAGGATGCCGGTGATGTGCTCGTCGCACCAGGCGTCGCGCGAACGCGTCCGGTACGCGGAGGGCTGGGAACAGCCGGCATCCGCACAGAGCTGAACCGGCTTCCGGGGCGATGACGTAGGGCTCACCTGCCGGATTCTCCCATGCGTGCTTGCCGTTCTCCCGGGCCGGGTCCGCGTCGTGCGTCCACGACCCTTGACGGGCGGAGCTACCGGAGACCGGTCGCGGTCCGGACGAGGTCGGCCACGGCCCGGGACCGGCTGTGCGGCGGCCAGGCGATCACGGTGGTGACCTTCGGCGCATCCAGCACGGGCACGGTGGCGAGGTCACCGGGCAGTTGGGCCCGGCTCGACTCCGGTGAGACCGCGCACGCCCGGCCGAGCGCGACGAGTTGCAACAACTGCGCGTGGTCGCGGACCTGCGGGCCGGGGCCGGGCGGGTAGCTGCCGTCCGGGCTGGGCCAGCGCGGCAGGGGCAGGCCCGGCAGGTCGGTGATGTCGGCCATGTGCACGTGGGGCCGGACGGTGAGCGGATGCCCGGCCGGAAGGACCACGACCTGGCCCTCCGTGCCGAGTTCCTCGGTGTGGAACCCGGCCGTCGAGTCGAACGGGCGGTGCAGCAGCGCCACGTCGGCCCGGCCCTCGCGCAGCAGTCGTGCCTGCTCGGCCGGGCCGCACAGGATGACGTCGACGGTGGCGGCGCCGGGTTCGGCGGCGTACGCGTCCAGCAGCTTCGCCAGCAGTTCGCGGGACGCGCTGGCCTTCGTGACCAGCACCAGGCCGGGGCGGCCGGCCGAGGAGAGGGCGGCGCGGCGGGTCCGGCGCTCGGCCGCCTCCACCGCGTCGAGGGCCGCCCGGCCCTCGGCCAGCAGCACCGAGCCGGCCTCGGTCAGTGTGACGGTGCGGCTGGTCCGGTCCAGCAGCGCTGCCCCGAGCCGGCGTTCGAGCTGGCGGATCGCCCGGGACAGCGGCGGCTGTGCGATCCCGAGCCGCTGCGCGGCGCGCCCGAAGTGCAACTCCTCGGCGACAGCGACGAAGTAGCGCAGTTCCCTGGTCTCCATCCGGCCACGGTACTCCGGATGCTGCGGATCAATACCCGGAGGGTATCGCTGCCCACCCGATCGGTCTTGGACCCCCGCCGGGGTCCGGGAGCAGCATGGTCCCCATGAGCGAACGAACGATTGCGCTGGTCACCGGCGCGAACAAGGGAATCGGCTACGAGATCGCCGCGGGCCTGGGCGCCCTCGGCTGGAGCGTCGGCGTCGGCGCCCGCGACGAACAGCGCCGCGGGGCCGCGGTGGAGCGGCTGCGCGCGGCCGGCGTCGACGCCTTCGGCGTACCGCTGGACGTGACCGACGACGCGAGCGCGACCGCCGCCGCGCGGCTGATCGAGGAACAGGCGGGGCGCCTCGACGTGCTCGTCAACAACGCCGCCATCACGGGCGGCATGCCCCAGGAGCCCACCCGCGTCGACCCCGCCACCATCCGCACGGTCGTGGAGACCAACGTCATCGGCGTCATCCGCGTCACCAACGCGATGTTGCCGCTGCTGCGCCGCTCCGCCTCACCGCGGATCGTGAACATGTCCAGCGGCGTCGGCTCCCTCACCCGGCAGTCGGGGACGGCCAGTGAGCTGACCGTCGGTCCGGTGGCCGCGGCGTACTCGCCGTCGAAGACGTTCCTGAACGCCGTCACCCTGCAGTATGCCCGGGAGTTGAGCGGCACGAACATCCTGATCAACGTCGCCTGCCCCGGCTACGTCGCGACCGACCTCAACGGCTTCCAGGGCGTGCGCACCCCGGAACAGGGCGCCGCGATCGCCATCAAACTCGCGACCCTGCCCGACGACGGCCCGACCGGCCGGTTCTTCGAGGACGCCGGCGAAGTGCCCTGGTGAGCTGAACGGCAGTCATCGCGGGGCAGCGGGGATATTCGGTCCCGGTGATGCCGCCGCTGTCGCTACCCTTCGGCCATGACCGAGGCATCCCGTCCCGTCCGCGTCCGTTTCGCTCCGAGCCCCACCGGCATGTTCCACGTCGGCGGCGCCCGCTCGGCCCTGTACAACTGGGCGACGGCGCGACAGCAGGGCGGCACGTTCGTCCTGCGGATCGAGGACACCGATGCCGCCCGCAACCGGCCCGAGTGGACGCAGGGCATCATCAGCGCCCTCGCCGCGATCGGCATCCACGACGGCGACCCGGCCTTCGAGGGCCCGCACTTCCAGTCCGCGGGCGTCGAGCGGCACCGCGCGGCCGCCGAGAAGCTGCACGCGGCCGGCCGGGCGTACTACTGCGACTGCACCCGCGAGCAGCTCGCCGAGCGCACGGGCTCGACCCAGCTCGGGTACGACGGGTTCTGCCGCGGGCGGGGCCTCGGATTCGCGCAGGGCCGGGCCCTGCGTTTCCGCACGCCGGACGAGGGCGCCACCGTCGTGGTGGACCTGATCCGCGGCGAACCGTCGTTCCCGAACCCGGCCATCGAGGACTTCGTGATCGCCCGGGGCGACGGCAGCCCCGTGTTCCTGCTCGCGAACGTCGTCGACGACCTCGACCAGGGCATCACCCAGGTCATCCGCGGCGAGGAGCACCTGTCCAACACCCCCAAGCAGCAGCTGCTCTGGGAAGCGCTCGGCGCCGTCCCGCCGGTGTGGGCGCACCTGCCGGTGATCGTCAACGAGAAGCGGCAGAAGCTCTCCAAGCGACGGGACAAGGTCGCGCTGGAGGACTACCTGGCCGAGGGCTATCTGCCCGAGGCCGTGGTGAACTACCTGATGCTGCTCGGGTGGGGGCCCAAGGACGACCTGGAGATCCGGCCGTACGCCGAACTGGAGCAGCTGTTCCGGGTGGAGGACGTGAACGCCGCCTCCGCGTTCTTCGACGTGGCGAAGCTGCGCGCCTTCAACGGCGAGTACCTGCGGGCGATGGCGGTGGAGGACTTCACCGCCGCGTGCTCGCCGTGGCTCACCGGCCCGGAGGTGCCGTGGGCGGCGGAGGACTTCGACGCGCGGGCGTTCGCCGCGCTCGCCCCGCTGGCGCAGTCCCGGATCGCGCTGCTCGGCGAGATCGTCCAGCAGGTCGACTTCCTGTTCCTGCCGGAGCCGGTTCGGGACGAGGCGTCCTGGGCGAAGGCCATGAAGGACAAGGACGGCGCGGCCGGCCTGCTGCGCACCGCTCGGGAGCGGCTGGCCGCGGCGGGGGAGTGGCGGGCGGGCGTGCTGCGCGCGGAGCTGGAGGCGGTGGCGGCCGAGCACGGGCTGAAGCTGGGCCGGGCGCAGGCGCCGGTGCGGGTCGCGGTGACCGGCCGGACGGTGGGCCTGCCGCTGTTCGAGTCGCTGGAGGTGCTGGGCCGCGAGCGCACCCTGGCCCGGCTGGACGCCGCCGTGGAGCGGCTCGCCTGACGGCCGGTCGGCAGGCTGCTGTCCGTGCGCCGGAACTTCCGGGGCGCGGGCAGCTCAGTGCCGGGGGCCGGGTGGGGTGGGGCGGAGTGCCATGTAGCCGTCCAGCGGCGCGAAGCCGAGGGCGTGGTAGAGCGGCGCGCCGGCTTCGGTGGCGCGCAGCTCGATCGAGCCGCATCCGGCCGCCTTGAGCGCGTCGATCAGGGCGGTGGTGACGGCGCGGGCGTGGCCGCGGCGCCGGTGCGCGGGGTCGGTGGCCACCGTGTGGATGCGGCCCCACAGCCCGGTCGGGTGGGTCGGGCCGAGGTAGCCGCGGTAGACGATGCCGAGGGCGCAGGAGGCGAGCGTGTGCTCGTCGGCGGGGACGACGTAGGCGAGCAGGCTCGGGTCGGTGCCGAGGCGGGCGCGCATGTCGTCGCGGAAGGTCGAGCGCCACGCGTCGGTGAGCCGGGCGCCGTCGAGGACCGCGACGCGCAGGCGCAGCAGCTCGTCGGCGTCACCGGGGGCGGCGGGGCGAACGGGGGGAGTGGTCACGGGGGTTCCTCCAGGATCGAGCTCAGCGGGACGGGCGGTGCGCTCAGGCCGGCCGGCCCACGGTGGAGAGCGGGCGGCCGTGCGCGATCTCGGAGAGGGCGTGTGCGGTGGAGGACACGATGCCGGCCGGCAGGTGGTCGAGCGGCCACCAGCGCAGTTCCTCGCACTGGTGGGGCTCGGCGTTCGCCGCGCTCCAGGTGCCCGGCCGTTCTCCAGGCATCCACGTGCTGGAGAAGTAACTCTCTGAGCATGCGGGAATTATGGATGGTCCGGGGCGTTGGTCCGTTGACTTCTACGAGATGGTGGGGGCGGTTCCGTTTGTCGCCGGCTCGATGGCCGGCGCACCGGTGCGGACGCTGCGCCCCGTCGTCGAAAGCCCCTGGGCGCTCGCCGTTTCGACGTCCGACCCGCTCGCGGCCAAGACCCGCGTCGAACCGGCCGACCTGCAGGCCGCCCGGCTCGTCGCGCGCCCCCAGCCCGGTTCCGGCGGGAGCGGCCACATCGGTGGTGTCGGCAGGTGCGGTTCCGACCGGAGGCCTTCGTCCGGGCCGCGGCCGGCGAGCCAGGCGAGGAGCGTGCGGCCGGGGCCGGCCGCGGTGGGGCCGGTGGGTGCGAGTGTCCAGGAGCGGTCGAGGTCGGTCGCTTCGAAGCGAGCCACGGGGAAGTCGTGTGCGGCCAGAGTGGCGATGGTCTCGTCGAGTGCCCAGGTGACGTAACCGGTGGGCCAGTCGACGGTGGTGTAACCGAGCTTCAGGTCGACGTGGTGGGTTTCGAGTTCGCGCCGGGCACGGTGGAGGGTGTACCAGGCGGGGTGTCGCCATCCCGCGAGGGCGGTGACCAGGGTGGGCCAGCGGTCGGAGGGCATCGCTGCGGCCTCGTCGAGCAGTCGGGTCAGGCTGCCGCGCAGGTCCGCGACGAGCTCGGCGGCGCCGCGACCGGCGCCGTCCCGCAGCGCGCGGTCCAGGGCGGCGGCGTCGGCCCGTGCTCCGGGTTCGATGCCGGTGCGAGCGAGGGCCAGCAGCCATCGGTAGACGTCGGCGCTACGCGCCAGGTGCGTGATGACGTGCCCACGGCTCCATCCGGGAAGCGCGGACGGCTCGCGGGCAGTCACGTCCGTCAGGGCGTCGAGGCCGGCAGCCAGGCACGCGGCCGAGCTGCGGACGTCGTGGAGGAGAGCGGCGATGTCGGCCGGATCGAGGTCGGTACTGGTGGTCATGGGTCGGTAGGTTACGGCCGGCCGGTCAGCAGGTGGCCGATGGCCGCGATGCCCTCGGCGATGGCTCGTTCGCCTACGTTGCCGAAGCCGAGGACGAGTTGCGCCGGCGCGGTGGCGTGTGAGGCCCGGTGGGCGCTCATGCCGTAGAGGCGGACGGACCGTTCGCGGGCGGCAGTGACGATGTGGTGTTCGTCGGCGCCCGCGGGCAGGTGGGCGACGGTGGCGGACGCCTTCGGGGGCAAGGAGGGGGCGCAGTGCGGCCGTCGCCGGATTCACTCGTTCGGTTGGTCGGCTGGCCGGCCAGGTTTCGGGTGGCGGTCGCCCGGCGGCTCGGTCTCGGCGGGAGATACTTGACATACTCAACCATCCAGGCCTACCGTCGAGATGCTTGAGGCCATTAACCATCGACGGCTTCAAGGAATCCGGAAGGACCGTGCGCCACCCATGACCACCACACCCGCCCCCACCGCCGCCACCAGCACGGTCGACGCGCCCGCCGTGGTCGCCCGCCTGCGCGCCGTGTTCACCAGCGGCCGGACCAAGCCGCTCGCCTGGCGCCAGGCGCAGCTCGCGGCGCTGCGCTCGCTGCTCACCGAGCAGACCGAGGCGCTCCAGCAGGCCCTGCACGCCGACCTCGGCAAGAGCGCGGCCGAGGCGTACCGGACCGAGATCGGCTTCACGCTGAACGAGCTCGACCACACGGTGGCCCACCTGGAGGAGTGGCTGCGGCCCAGGCCCGCCGCCGTGCCGGAGTTCTTCCGGCCGGCCGAGGCCCGGGTGGTGCGCGACCCGCTCGGCGTGGTGCTGGTCATCGCGCCGTGGAACTACCCGCTGCAGCTCGCGCTCGCCCCGCTGGTGGGCGCCCTGGCCGCCGGGAACGCGGCCGTCCTCAAGCCCAGCGAGCTCGCCCCCGCGACCTCTGCCGCCATCGCCCGGCTGCTGCCCCGCTACCTCGACCCGGAGGCGGTGGCGGTGGTCGAGGGCGCCGTCCCGGAGACCACCGCGCTGCTGGAGCAGCGCTTCGACCACATCTTCTACACCGGCAACGGCGCGGTCGGCCGGATCGTCATGGCGGCGGCCGCCCGGCACCTGACCCCGGTCACCCTGGAGCTGGGCGGCAAGAGCCCGGTCGTGGTCGAGCCCGACGCGGACCTCGCGGTCACCGCGCAGCGGATCGTCCGCGGCAAGTTCCTCAACGCCGGCCAGACCTGCGTCGCCCCGGACTACGTCCTCGCCGTCGGCGGGAGCGCCACCGCCCTGGAGCAGCACCTGGCCGATGCCGTCCGCGACCTGTACGGCGAGGACCCGGCGGCCAGTGCCGAGTACGGACGGATCGTCAACGAGCGGCACTTCGACCGGCTCGCCGCGCTCCTGGACGACGGACGGACCGTCGTCGGCGGCGCCCACGACCGCGCCGGCCGCTACATCGCCCCGACCGTCCTCGCGGACGTCTCCCCCGAGGCGCCGGTGATGCGGGAGGAGATCTTCGGCCCGATCCTGCCGGTCGTCGCCGTGCCCGACCTCGACGCGGCGATCGCCTTCATCAACGAGCGCGACAAGCCGCTCGCCCTGTACGCCTTCACCGAGTCCGAGCGGACCAAGCAGCGGCTCACCGAGGAGACCTCCTCCGGGGCCCTCACCTTCGGGCTGCCGGTCTCCCACCTGGCCATGCCCGAGCTGCCGTTCGGCGGCGTCGGCGAGAGCGGCATGGGCCGCTACCACGGCGAGTACTCCATCGACACCTTCAGCCACACCAAGGCCGTCGTCGACAAGCCCCTCGGCTGAGCCCGACCCTGTCGGGAGCTCCCCGCGACACAGCCGTCCGGAGGGAGCGCGGACGGCCCCGCACGGAACCGGAGGGCTCGGGGTTCACGTGCGGGGCCGCGGTCACGGGGAGGGGGACGGTCAAGGGGAGGGGGGCGGTCAGACTCCGGTCATGGTGAAGGTGCCCGTGCCGTCCTGCCGGCCGCCGGAGTACTGGCGGATCAACTCGCCGTCCGCGTACCGGTCGTAGCCCACCATGGAGCCGGTGTACTTGTTCTGCAGGCCGACCTTCGAGCTGCCGGGGACGTCGCGGTAGACGTAGAACCGCTGGAGGTCGTCCTCGCTGCAGTTGGCCGTCGTCAGGTAGGCCTGCTCCTGGTTGGCGATGTTCGCCGGGATGGTCGCGCAGCCGCCGTTGCCCCAGTTCCACAGGGTCGCCTCGAGCACCCCGTTGTTCTCCGTCACGTTGCACAGCCGCCAGTTGTCCAGGTGGGCGCTGAAGAAGGTGGACTCGCGCAGGCGGATGCCGTCGTTGGCCAGGAGCGGTGCGCTCCAGTTCAGCGGCCTGCCGGGGACGTCGATCCGGTAGGCGCCGGGCGTGCAGTTGAGGGCGGCGGCGGCCAGCGCGCCGCTGCCGGCGGCCTCGGGCCGGCCGGCGGACGGGGCGCCGACGGTGGCGGCCGACTGCTGCGCGAGACGGTCCTGGGTCTGCTTCTCGGTCGGCGCCACCGCACCCGCCGGGTGCTCGGCCCGCGCGGCGGGCGAGCCGCAGTCGAGCAGGAACTTCGCCTTGGCCATGATGCTGTTGGCGGGCACCGCGTCCTCGCAGCGCACCGCGCCTTCCTCGAGGGTGGTGTAGGTGGTGAAGCTGCCGGTGCCGGGCCCGTCGATCCACTTCAGCGCCCAACTGCCGTCGCCCTGCTGGGTGCGGTTGCAGTTGAGGCTGCCGTACGTGCCGGTGACCTTCTTCGTGCCCTTGTAGACGCCGTAGTAGCCGGGCTGGTTGAAGTTCCAGTTGACCGTGCTCGACTCGCTGCTGGTGGAGGTGTAGTTGACCTGGACGTTCAGCCCCAGGGTCGCGGCGACGGTGCCGAGGACCTGGTTGCCGAAGGTGCCCGTCACGCTGCCGTTGAGGCCCACGGTGACCGAGATGGAGGTCTGGGTGGTGGTGGTGACGCTCTGGCTGCCGGTGCTGCCCTGGGTGACGTACCAGCCCTTGAAGTGGGTGATCGTCGGGGACACCTCGGTGGTCTTGATGTACGGGAGCCGGGTGCCGAGGTCGGCCACCGTACAGGTGTCGCCGAGCCGGGGCGCCGCCGTGGCGGCGGGCGCCGCGGCCGCCGGTGAGGCGGCGAGGCCCACGGCGGTGACCGCCCAGGCGGCCGCCGTGGCGGTCACCGTCAGGAGGGAACTGCCGAGGCGGCCGGCGGGTCGTACGGAACGCAACATTATTCGTTTCCCCTTGGTCGTGTATATGTCAGGTCAAGAATGGGGGTGGTGACCGTGGGGAGGGTGGTGTCAGGTCGGAATTGGCCACGAACGATCGTGGAGGGGCTCATTCCCCCCGGGTGGCGCCGCGGTGGGCCGATTTCCGGGCGGTCGCGCGGTGGCGGGCGGGGCGAAGGTTGGCAGGATGCTGTCCGCTTGGCAGCATCCTGTCCATGAGGATCGAGCCGTGACGAGCGCACACACCAGCCCGGCCGCGGTGTCCGCCACGGGGCAGCCGGAGCAGGCCACCACCACGCCGGAGGCGAGCCGGGCCCGGTGGCGCCAGGTCCGGGAGCACCTGAACCGCAGCCGCTTCGCGTTGACGCAGCTGGCCGTGGCCGGCCGGGATCCCGAGGAATTCGCCCCCGGTGGCCGGGTGTTGGCGCGCAGGCACTGGATCCCGGAGACGCCCGTACCCCTGGACCAGGTCCGGTTGCGGTGGCAGGAGCAGACGCCCGTAGCCCCGATCGACGGCAGCGGTCCTGAGCTGGACGCCACCCGCGCCCGGCGGGCGGACGGCACCCCGTACACCTTCTACGCCGAAGCCGTTCGCGACCTGGCCAAGCCGCGGCTGTTCGAGAACCGGGGCTGCTACCGGCTGTTGGCGGTGGCGGAGGATGCCGCCGGGCCGACGCTCACCTTCGGCCGCGGCCAGTACTTCGATGTCATCAACGTCTGCGAGGCCGCGGCCCACGAGTATGCGGCCGCCGCCCTGGCCGCACCCGGCCGGCCGGTGACGGACCCGAGCGCCACGCCGTTTCGAACCGCCATCGGTGATCCCACCGACCTCGCCCGGCGGTCGGTCGTGGCCGCCGTCAGCACGCTCGCGATCCGTTACGACCGGCGGGCCGGCTCGGCGGAGTTCGTCCTGCACTGGCGCGACCCGGCGAAGGTCGCGAGCGGCGGCGGTCTCTTCCAGGTCATGCCGGTGGGAATGTTCCAGGCCTCCCACGACGCGCCGTGGAACGAGGCCAACGACTTCGACCTGTGGCGGGCCATCGTCCGCGAGCTCAGCGAGGAACTCCTCGGCAGCAGCGAGGACTACGGCAGCGACACCCACCCGATCGACTACGACGCCTGGCCGTTCCACCAGGCCCTGAACGCGGCCCGGGCGGCGGGGACACTGCGGGTGTTCTGGCTGGGGCTGGGCATGGACCCGCTCACGCTCGTCACCGACATGCTGACCGTCGCGGTGTTCGACGCCGAGCTGTTCGACGCGACCTTCGCGCGAATCGTCTCCACCAACGACGAAGGCCACCGTGTGCAGCTGGAGGACGGCACCGGGCACGCGGCGGGGATCCCGTTCACGGCCGACCAGGTGGAACGGCTGACCGTCAGGGAGCCGATGCAGCCGGCGGGAGCGGCGCTGCTCCAACTGGCGTGGCAGCACCGCGACGTGCTCCTGGGCACGGGCGGCTGAGCGGGGACGAGGGCGGGGACGAGGGCGCCCGCCCGTCGAGCAGGACGGGCGCGACGCCCGCGCGCTCCTGCCCGATCGCGTCGGTGGTGCGGGCCGCTACTTGAGCTCGAACAGCAGCGAGCGGACCTCGGTGCTGCCGGTGTTGTGCGTGGAGTGGTCCACGGCGGGGATCCACATCGCCTCGCCGGCCGCGAGCGAGGCCTCCATGGTTCCACCGGACTCGTCGGTGAAGGTGACCCTTCCGTCCGCGAGGTTGTAGACGAGGTTGTCGGGGTGGTGGTGCATGGCCGACCTGTCGCCGGGTTGGAGCCGGGCTTCGAGCAGCCGTACCCGATCGTTCTCGAAGAGGACCTTGTACACCTCGGGTGCCACCTGCGCAGCGTCACCTGTCACGGGAACCTCCTGGTTGAGGGGGCGAAGCGTCGTTCTTCCGACCTGCTGGCGACGCTAGCGCTGCGCAGATGGCCGTGCGCGGTGGGACCGCCAGGCCGGTGAAGCCGAGGCGTCGCTTACGGGTGGGTGGCCTTGGTGTTGGGCTGGGTCTTCTGGTTGTAGATCTCCTTGCCGTCCGCGTTGTAGGCGTGGACGTAGGGGGCCGGGGGGAAGTCCTTCCCGGTGTTGCCGGTGTTGCCGGCGTCGCCGGTGGTGATGGCCGCGGTGTAGACGAACGCGCCGCCGGCCATGACGGCCGGGTACTGGGTCGGGTCGTCGCCGTAGCTGATGGTGACCTTGGCGACCTCGGGCGTGTAGTGCCCGGCGCCCAGCGAGAGGAACTGCCCGGCACCGGCCCGCGCGCTGAAGCTGTCGAAGTACTCGATCAGGTGACCGGCGCCCCACAGGCGGTCGTTGATGAACGTCGCGGGGACGGACGTGCTGGTGCCCTTGTCGCCCTTCGACTCGCACTGCACGTACTGACCGGCGGAGTCGACGGCGATGACCACGCCGTCGGTGTCCGCGGAGGCGATGGGGGCGCGGACCGCGATCACCGCGTGGTACTGCGACGCCTCGGAGCCCAGGCAGGAGGCCAGGATCCCGGCGACGGCCCCGGCGTCGATCGGCGCCGTCGCCGTGCTGGTGACCGTGGAAGCGGCCGAGGTGGCAGGCACCCAGGTGACGGACGGGCCGGCGTCGGAGGCCGCGGCGGTGGGCGTACCGGAGGGCTTGCCGTCGGCCGTGGGAGCGTTCGTGGGGGTAGCCGTGGGAGCGGCCGTGGGAGCGGCGGTGGGGGTGGGCGTGGAGGTGCCGGTCGAGGCCGTGGCCATTCCCCCCGCAGCCGCGATGGCTGCGGCGGTGGCGGCGACGAGCATGATCGGGCGGATGCGCATGAATCCGTGTCCTTCCTGCGGGCGTCCGGTTGATGCCCGCGCCCCTGTACGCCTCCCGACGCCCGGCAGGTCGCACCCGCACACGTGATCCAGGCCACAGGCCGTGGATGCAACCCCGGGGCGGCGCTCGTGCGTACAGGACGGGAGGCTCCGCCCGGAATCCACGGCTCCACCGCCGCGGCCGAGGAGCGCTTCCCTCGCGGGCCGCCTGTGCCGCGAGCTGACGGACAGCCCCGAGGAGAGGCCCTTGATGACGCCACAGGAGTTCGACGCGTTCTACGCGGCGTCCTTCTCCCGCCTGACCGGGCAGCTCTACGCGCTCACCGGCAACTGGTCCGAAGCGCAGGACGTGGTCCAGGAGGCCTTCATCCGGGCGTGGGACCGAAGGCGCACCTTCGACCCGGGCAACGCCCCGGAGGCCTGGATCCGGACCACGGCCCGGCGGCTGGCCCTCTCCCGCTGGCGACGTCTGGCCCGGGGCCTGCACCTGGCCGGACGCCACCACCGTCAGGAACCACCCACCGTCGAGCCGCCCACCGAGGAACACCTGACGCTGGTCAGCGCGCTCCGCGACCTGCCCGAGGCGCAGCGGAGCGCCCTGGTCCTGCACCACATGTGCGACCTCTCCGTCGAACAGGTCGCGGCCGAGACCGGCGCCACGGTCAGCGCCGTCAAGAGCCGCCTCGCCCGCGGCCGGACCGCGCTCGCGGCCAGACTCGCCGACCAGAGCCCGACCAGCGAGGAAGGAAAGCTCCGTGTCTGACCCCACCCACGACACCCTCGGCGACCGGCTGCGGCTGCTCGGCACGCAGATGCCCGCACCGACCCTGCCCGCCACGGAGATCCGCCGACGCGCCGACCGGCGCCGCCACCGCCGGCGCGCCCTGGGCACGACCGCGGCCTGCGCCGCGGCAGCCCTGTGCCTGGCTCTCCCGTCCGTGCTGCACTCGCCGGGACCACGACCCGCACCGGGGCCGCAACAGGGAGCAGCCACCGCGGACGCCTCCCCCTCCGTGCCGCCTTCCCCCCGCCCCTCGGCCGCTTTCACGGTCACCAGCACGGCGACGGCGCCGATCGACGCCGGGGCCGTCGCCGGGATCCTGGCCTCCTGCCTGGGCTCGGAGGCCTCGCAGTACCACGCGGTGATCGCGGTCCGCGCCCCTATCGCCTCCTCAGGCACAGACGGCGTGGTCATCGCCGTCGACTCCGCCGGTCAGTACGTGCAGTGCGGGTCGAAGGGCGACAAGGGCACCAGCACGTCCGTCCCGGCGACGTTCATCAACGACCGTCTGTGGGGCGCCGGTCACCTGATCGAGTACTTCGACAGTTTCAGCGCGCGGGCCGGTGCCGGGCAGTTCCTCTCCCTGGGCGCCGGGCATTACACGCCCGAGGTCGCCAAGGTCACCATCAGCTACGGCGACGACCCGACCCAGTACCCGGCCGTCATGGCCGGCGGCGCGTTCGTCTACACCGCGGCCGTCTCCACCGGCGACACCAGCGGCACCAGCGGCACCCAGAACGCCTTCCCCCCGGCCCCCTACGTCCACGCCTACAACGCGGACGGCAAGGAGATCTACAACCAGAAGACCCAGCCCAACACCAAGGCCACCCACCCGTAAGCGCTGCTTCAGGCACCTGGTGGTCAGGCGGCGGCCTCGATGCCGAGGTCGGCGAGGAGACCCCGGACGCGCTGCTCGATCCGGTCGCGGATCGGGCGGACGGCGTCGACGCCCTGGCCGGCCGGGTCGTCGAGCTGCCAGTCCAGGTACCGCTTGCCGGGGAAGTAGGGGCAGGCGTCGCCGCAACCCATGGTGATCACCACGTCGGAGGCCCGCACGGCCTCGGTGGTCAGCACCTTCGGGGCCTCGGCGGAGATGTCGATGCCGACCTCGGCCAGGGCCTCGACCACGGCCGGGTTCACGGTGTCGGCCGGGGCGGAGCCGGCGGAGCGGACCTCGACGCGGTCGCCGCCGAGGCGGGTGAGGAAGGCGGCGGCCATCTGGGAGCGTCCGGCGTTGTGCACGCAGACGAACAGGACGGACGGGACGGACGGGACGGCGGAGGCACTCACGGGCGGGTTCTCTCTTCGGGCGCGGCGGCAGGGCGACGTGCAGCCATTATTGGGCCGGGCGTCCGGCGGCGGGGCCGTCCGGCCGGTGGGCCCCGGCGGCTGGGGCGTGGGCCCCGCCCCGTCCGGGCTGGGCGTGGCCCGCGCACGGGGGACCGGGGCCTCTCGCCCCTGGTCCCGCGGACGGGCCACCGTGGAGGCGTCGAATCGGACGGAACGGAGGAGAGGGAGGCGAGTCTGATGATCGTCTCGGAGACGGCCGAGTTCCACGTCGGCGACCGCGTCCGCGTGTACCGGGAGTCGTTCTACGGCGCGGTCGAGAGCGCCGTGGTCGTGGACACCCCGGCGGACCGCAGTCTGCGGCTGGAGTTCGGGGACGGCCGCCGCAACCACCTGCGCAAGGGACGCGTCGAGCTGGACACCCGGGCGCTCGGCGCCGGCCGGCCGTAGTGGTCGGGCCCTCGGGTCCCGCCGACTACGGCCGGCCGGCGGGACCCTGACGGGGATCAGCCCTGCTGGGCGGCCTTGTTGAGCTTGTCGAGCTGCTGCTTGACCTGCGCCCGGTCCGGCATGGCGGTGTCGTGGAGCGCCGAGTCGGCGACCATCGTGATCACGTCGCCGGTGCGGACGAAGACGTAGGTCTTCGTCTCCACGAGCGCGTTCTGGCCGCCGTCCTCGTGGTACTCGGCCTTCAGGGCCAGCGTGGCGTCGCCGATCGTGTCGTAGGTGGCCTTGCTGAACTTGGCCCGGGTCGTCGGCTGGGGCATGTTCGTCATGGTGTCCTTGAAGCTCGCGCAGGACGCGAGCGCCGACTCGGCGGCGGCCATGGCCTTCTCCGCCTGCCCGGGCGCGTACTGGGTGAGGTGGATCTCCACGTACTCGCGGCCGTTGCCGCCGTAGTAGGCGCCCGTCGCGGAGGCGGCCGGCGCCTGGGCGGCGTTCCCGGGATCGTCCAGGTCCAGAACGGGCTGGCAGGCGGGCTTGTCCGCGGTCTGCTTGTGCTCGTGCTGGGGCGGGCCGACCACGGACCGGTTCTCGTCCGCGTCCAGGTCCTTCTTGGTGAGCAGCGCCTTGACGAGCTGGTCCTGCGTCAGCGGCTTCGCTGCCGCAGCCTTGCCCGGCCCCGACGCGGTGGGCGCGGCGCCCGTGGGCGCCTTGGAAGCGGCACCGGTGGCCGGCGAGGAAGCGGCCGGGCTCGGGTCGTCGCCGGGGCCGCAGGCCACCAGGGTCAGGGCGAGCGGCGCGACGACGGCCGCGGCCAGGGCAATACGCGTGGAACGCATGGTTCGGAATCCCCCGAGAATCAGAACGAATCACTTGACCGTGCCAGTCGGCCGATGAGATTGGATCATGGACCGCTGACGACCGGTCAAGGTACCGCACGGCGTCGACTCCGCCACGTCAGGGACCCCTCCGACCAGGTCCCACCAGCCCCGGGAGGAGCCGGCCGGCGTCAACGATCCGGTAGGGTCGCGCCCCGCGAAGAGGTCGGGCAGCGGTGCGTACGGAGGACCGGTGGAGGCGGAGCAGGTGGCGGGGAAGGTGGGGCTGGCGACGATCGCCCGCGCGTGGGGGCGCATCGGCTGCACCGGCTTCGGCGGGCCTCCCACCCACATCGCCCTGCTGCGCCGGCTGTGCGTCGAGCGGACGGGGTGGATCACGGCGGCGGAGTTCGAGGACGGCATCGCCGCGACGAACCTGCTGCCCGGGCCCGCCTCGACCCAGCTGGCGATCCTGACGGCCTGGCGGCTGCGCGGGATCGCGGGCGCGCTGGTCGGCGGAGCCGCGTTCATCCTGCCCGGCCTGGCGCTGATCCTCGTGCTCGCCGCCCTGTTCCTGGCAGGCAGCCCGCCGCTGTGGGTGCGCGGGGCGGCCGCCGGGGCGGGGGCGGCCGTGGCCGCGGTGGCCGTGCAGGCCGCGGTCGCGCTGGTGCCGGCGAGCTGGAAGCGCGCCGGTGCGCGGCGGTCCGCGCGGGCCCGCTGGACCGGGTACGTGGTGGCCGGTGGTGCGGCGGCGGTGCTGCTCGGCCCGTGGATGGTGCTGGTGCTGGTCGCCGCCGGGCTGTCGGAGGTCGCCGTGCACACGCGCCGCCAGGCCGCACCGGGTCCGGGCCGAGGGCCGCGACGGCGCGGCGCGTGGCCGCTGCCGCTGGCCCTCGCGGCGCCGGCCGGCGGCGGGCTGCTCGCCCTCGCGTGGGTGGCGTTCAAGGTCGGCGCGCTGTCGTACGGCGGCGGGTTCGTCATCATCCCGCTGATGCACGCCGACACCGTCGACCAGCACCACTGGATGACGGACGGCCAGTTCCTCAACGCCGTGGCCCTCGGCCAGATCACCCCCGGCCCGGTCGTGCAGACCGTCGCCGTCGTCGGCTACGCGGCGGCCGGCGTCCCCGGCGGACTGCTCGCCGCCGCCGTCGCCTTCGCCCCGTCGTTCCTGTTCGTGACCCTCGGCGGCCCCCGCTTCGACGCGCTGCGCGCCGACCCGCGGATCCAGGCGTTCTTCGGCGGCGCCAGCGCGGCCGTCATCGGCGCGATCGCGGGCTCCGCGGTCCCGCTGGCCACGGCGCTGCAGCACGCCTGGCAGTACGCGGTCCTCGCGGCCGCCGCGCTCTGGCTGCTCGCCGCGCGCCGCGGCGTCGTCGGGGCCCTCCTCGGCGCCGGCGCGCTCGGCGTCCTCGCGGCGGCAGCGGGCCGGCCGGTGGGCTGAGCAACTTCGGGCAACAGCTCGACCAGGCAGGGAACGCCGAGCAGACCGAACGCATCCGCGAACTGGTGGCGGCGAACCAGCAGCTCGAAGCGCAGGTCACACAGGTGACCGGCGAGCGGGACCAACTGCAGGCCCCGCTCGACAAGGCCGAGGAGGACCTGACGACGGCCGCCGAGATCCGCAAGCAGCTGATGCGGGCCGGCTGGCGAAGTCACGCCGGCGGATTGAACACGACTACGGTGAGCTGAAGACCCGCCTGGGCCTGGAGCGCTTCGAGGGCCGCTCCTACATCGGCTGGCACCGCCACGTCACCCTCGTCAGCGCCGCCCACCTCTTCCTCACCGAACAGCGCGCCCTCCCAAGGCCCAGGCCAGGGCCTGACCTTCCACCAGACCCTGGACCTCCTCCAACACCTGATCGCCACCTGGAGGTAGCCGAGGTAGTCCTTGCCGCTGCGCCCGTCCGGCGCGCGCAGCAGCGCCTCGACGGCCTGGTGAACCGTCACCTTCATGGTGCCGTGGAGGGCGTGGGCGAGGCGGGCGGCGGCGCGCTCCGCCAGAGCTGTGTGCCGGCGGCACGCGGCCGGGTTACACGAGGGGGTGGGTCGAGCGCGTCACGCACGACCCACCCCCGCTGATTCATCTGATCACGACCAAATACGCGCCCTAGGCCCCCCTCTTCCCGGATCCCGCCGGATCGGCGCGCGGCGGGATGCCCGTCACGCCACCGTTTCCTGGCATGCACATGACGGTATGTCTGGATGCGGCACCATCTCGTCCATCGAGTCGAGCGCCCGCAGCCCCGCCTCCTCCAGGCGCCGCAACAGGGCGACCGTCTCCCCCGGTTCCTGGCCCGGGAGTTGACCGGCCTGGGCCTCCAGCACGATGCCGGAGATCTCATGGGCGACGAAGTCGTGCAGCCCGCGGGCGACTTCGAGCCGCTGCTCGCGCCGAGCCCGGTCGACGGCGCGTTCCCGGCGGGCCTCCAGCACCCGCAGGTACACGCCAGCCCCGGCGACCCCCAGCACCGGCAGCAGGGAGAGCAGCACCCCGACCACCGGCCCGGCCGCGCTGCCGTGCGGCGCCCGGAGGGCGAACCGCAACGGGAGCACCACGGCGGCGAGGGCGACCGCCCCGCCGATCGGCCCGGCCCGGCGGCCGGGCAGCCGGCGGACGGCCCGGACAACACAACCAGCAGCGCCGGCCATTCGAAGGGCAGCCAGAAGGCGGGCGACCGGTAGGGCCCCTGGTAGCCCAGGTCGAGCAGCAGCGAGGCCCCGGCCGCCGCGCCGGCCGCGACCGTGAGCGTGACCCCGCCGAGCGGCCACGGCAGCAGCGCCACCGCGGCGGCGAGCGCGGCCGTCAGGGCCGGCAGCAGGGCCGCGCCGCGCTCCCCCGGGTGGGCGAGCACGACGGGCGCGAGCAGCAGGAGGGCGGCGACGGCGGGCCATCGACGACGCCGGGCGAGGCGGTACTGACGGTCGGTGCGCACACCGCCGAGCCTAGGGCCCGCCTGCGGGCAGCCCTCCCGGGGGAGGCCCGGTCCTCCCCGCGAAGGAATCAACTCCCCTCCGCAGCGGGAGGTCCGCGCGGCCCGACCGGGCCAGACTCGATGTCGTCGGAACAACCGCCTACAACGGAGGCCACACCACCATGAACCGTCGTCTCGCCGTCACCGCGACCGCGCTCTGCCTCCTGGCGGCGACGCTCGCCACCGCCGCCCCGGCCTCCGCCGGCGAACCGGCCCGTCGGGAGCGCCGGTCGCCGCCGACCACGCCTCGGTGCGCCTGCACGGGAGCGGCACCCGTGCGCACGAGCCCGCGCCCGGCCGAAGCGCGTCGGGTAGCACCCGTGCGCACGGGCCCGCGCCCGGCTTGTCCAAGACCGGGCGCGGGCCGCCGATCCCCACCCGGTTCCGATGCCCTCGCACCGGGTGAAGTCCCTTCGGGCGTACGGTCCTCAGACCGCGACCGCCTCCTCCATCTCAGGCCGATTGGCGACATTCGGAAGGCCTTCCGGCGGGGTCGGCGGGCGACGAAGCTAGTGATCGCCGCCAGGGAAACAGTCCGAACGGCAGCCGGACGGAGCGTCAACCGCTGGACGCCCCAACCGGCCAGGCCCACCCCGTCCATCGACAGCAGAGGACTCCGTCATGATCCGCACCCGTACCGCCCAGACCGCCGCGGTCGCCCCCGTCGCCCTCACCACGTTCCTGATCGCCCCCGCCGCCACCGCTTCGACGCCCGCCCAGGCCACCACCGCCGGCTCCGACAGCATCGGCTGGGTCGGGACCGTCGCCCCGGCCAGCATCGGCTGAAACGGCTGAGCCCGCGATGGAGGTTGTCCACGCCAGCCTGAAACGCCGCCACCCCGGCACCGCAGCACCGGAGAACGAGGCCGCCGAAGCCGTGGACGCCCTGTGGGCGCACGCCGAACCCGCCGACGGCCTCCAACACGCCAGCGCCTTGCCCGCACCCGACCGCATCGACCTCCTGCTCTACCTCCTCACCCGCAACACGCCCCCAGCGACGCCGTCAGCCGCGCCCACCGCCTGATCACCCGCAGCCACCGCACCTCGCCCCTGCTGCGCCAAAGCTACCTGCCGCTCGAACCCCCGGCAGCCTCAGGCCACACCGCCCGCTGACCCGGCCCGGCCCGGCCCGGCCCGGCCCCGGCGCCCCGGCGCACGGCCTCGTCTTCGACGGCCGCCGGCTCTCCTGCCCCGGACTCCGGGCGGCGGATCCACCCGTCACGCCGGCACACGTCATCACCACGCACCTGGCCACACCTTTCTTCACCTTCCTGCCCTTCTCATCCACGGGAGCCGTCATGCCTGGACGCATTCGACGATCGACCTTCACCGCCGCCTCGGCGGTCCTGGCCCTGTGCGCCGCAGCCGTGGTGACCGGTTGCGGCGCGGCCGGCACCAAGACGCCCACAGCCGCCGCGTCCAGCACGAGCACTCCCGCCACCATCACACCAGGCACCTCAACTCCCATGCCGAGCAGCACAGTTGGTGACCCTGCGGCCACGCCGACACCGTCGCAGACCACTCCGGGAGCCGACCCGAGCCCCACCAGCGGGCCTGGGTCCGCATCGGCGACGGAGGCTGCGCCGAACACCGCGAAGCCGACGGCGCCGGCGCCGGCGCCGGCCAAGGCAGACCCGGGCGCCGCCCTGACTCCCGCCGTCCAACCGGCCGGCCTGGCCCAGCTGCCCATGGCACCCAAGCTCGGGTGGAAGCCCGACGGGCCGTTGAGCAGCCAGGAGCTGCAGGGCCGGAAGATCACCCTCAACGAGTGCACGAGCGTCGTCGGCGCCACCACCTGGCAGCAGCAGGGCTACCTCAGCCAGGCCCAGAACCCCGCGGGGCAGCAGCTGTTCTCCTTCCCGTCACCGGAAGCCGCGCACACCGCCTACCAGCAGATCCTCGCCGGCATGGACACCTGCCAGACGTCCTCCCGCCAGCTCCAGGCCCGCCAGGGCGTCACCCAGGACGCGACCGTCACCCGCACCGCGTCCACCGCCGACGGCACGTCATGGTCGAGGACCTGGACGGGCGTCGGCGGGATGTCGGCCCCCGACAAGCAGACCAACCACCTCTACGCGCTCCAGCAGGGTGCCGTCCTCACGCTCTTCCAGTTCGACGAACTCCAGGACCGTCCTGCCCCGGCCCACGACACCGGCACCGATGCGTCCGTGCTGGCCGCCCTCGCCGCGCTCGGTGCCCATCGCTGAAACCCGAGCCGCCCCGCCCTTTGCCCTTTCACCTTTCACCTTTCAGCTCTCCAACGGAGGAACACCCGTGTCCGTCAAGAAGTCATCCTCGCGCCCGGCCGGTGTCCTGGTCGCGGCCTGCCTCGCCGCCACCGTGCTCGCCACTGCCCCGGCCCACGCCGACAGTGTCCAGTCCACCTACATGGCCGCGTCGTCGACCGGCTCGCTGGGCAACAACGCGGCCCCGGGCGGCAAGGTCACCCGCAGCCAGGTACTGGCCCGCGCCCAGGCCTGGGTCGACCAGGCCGTCCCGTACAGCGCCAACGGACTCGAGGCGCCGTACAGCTGGTGGTCCGACTCCCAGACCGGCGGCCGCTACCGCCAGGACTGCTCCGGATTCGTCTCCATGGCATGGGAGTTGCCCAAGAGCCCGACGACCCTCGACCTCCCCTCCTACTCGACTTCCATCAACAAGTCGGACCTCCAGCCCGGCGACATCCTCGACAGCGACGCGCACGTGATCATCTTCGCCGGCTGGCGTGACAAGGGTGCCGGGACCTTCAACTTCTACCAGGAGAGCAGCCGGTCCACGCCGACGAACTACAACACCACCGGAGACCTGAACTCCAGCAGGCTCGCCGGTCACGACACGAGCACCTACACCGCCTACCGCTACAACAACATCGTCGACGACGCCGCCCCGGCGCGGGCGGGACGGCCCAGTGTCGTGGCGGACCCCGCCACCGGGCACCTGATCACCTACGTCCGCGACACCGCCAACCACCTGTGGTCGGTGGATCCCAAGGGACCGGGCTGGATCGACTTCGGCCCGATGGCCGCCGGCGACCCCGTCACCGTGGTGGACCCGGCGACCAAGCACCTGATCACCTACGTCAACGGCCCCGACCACCGCCTGTGGTCCGTCGACCCCCAGGGCCCCGGCTGGACCGAGTTCATCCCCACCACCTCCGGCACCGTCATGGCCTCCGACGCCGTGCCCAGCGTCGTCGCCGACCCCGCCACCGGGCACCTGATCACCTACATCCGCGACACCGCCAACCACCTGTGGTCCGTGGATCCCAAGGGACCGGGCTGGATCGACTTCGGCCCGATGGCCGCCGGCGACCCCGTCACCGTGGTGGACCCGGCGACCAAGCACCTGATCACCTACGTCAACGGCCCCGACCACCGCCTGTGGTCCGTCGACCCCCAGGGCCCCGGCTGGACCGAGTTCATCCCCACCACCTCCGGCACCGTCATGGCCTCCGACGCCGTGCCCAGCGTCGTCGCCGACCCCGCCACCGGACACCTGATCACCTACATCCGCGACACCGCCAACCACCTGTGGTCCGTGGATCCCAAGGGACCGGGCTGGATCGACTTCGGCCCGATGGCCGCCGGCGACCCGATGACGGTCGTCGACCCCGCCACCAACCACCTCATCACCTACCTGAACGGCCCCGACCACCGCCTGTGGTCCGTCGACCCCCAGGGCCCCGGCTGGACCGAGTTCATCCCCACCACCTCCGGCACCGTCCTCGGCGGCAACCCGTTCACCATCGCCGACCCCGCCACCGGACACCTCGTCACCTACGCCCACGACACCAACGGCACCTTCTGGTCCGTCGACCCCAAGGGCCCGGGCTGGACCAAGTTCTGGGGCGGCCCCGCAGCCGTCGCCTCCTGACACGCCCCTCCGCACCAGCGCCGGGCCCCGTCACCGCCGGCCCCGACTCCACCGAGTCGGGGCCGGCGGCCTTCGTCCCGAGGACCTAGGGCGCGTATCTGGTTGTGATCAATCTGCTGGTTCTGCCTTCGTTGTGGGGGTGGATTCGGTAGATAGTCATGGGTGACGCGAGTGCAACTGAGTGACGCGGAGTGGGAGTTCATCGAGCTGCCCACCACGACGCCGCCGGGATGCACCTGGACCCCGACGCGCTGGCCGCTCTGGAGAAGGCGGCCGACGAGGCGGGGGCGGCTCGGCAAAAAGGGGCGGCCCGGAGGAACAAGACGGACAGGACACCGCGGACGACCCCGACCGGGAGGAACAGAGACGCGCCCGACGCCGTCGCAAGCTCCGCCTGAAGGCTGCCCTGCTCGGACGCTCAAGGGGTGGGCAGACCAGCAAGGTCCACGTCGCCGGCGAGCGCAGGTGCCGCCCGCTGGAGTTCATCCTGACCGAGGGCCAGGCCGCCGACAGCCCGCAGTTCATCCCCGTACTCAAGAAGGTCCGGGTCCGCGGACCGGTCGGCCGCCCCCGCACCAGGCCCGACGCGGTCGCCGGGGACAGGGCCTACTCCTCCCGCGGCAACCGCGCCCACCTGCGCGGGCGCGCGATCAAGGCCGTCATCCCGGAGAAGAAGGACCAGGCCGCCAACCGGAAGAAGAAGGGCAGCAAGGGCGGCCGGCCCGTCAGCCACGACGCCGACCTCTACAAGGAGCGCAACACTGTCGAGCGCCTGATCAACAGGCTGAAGGCCTGGCGAGGCATCGCCACCCGGTATGACAAGACCCCCGCGAGCTACCTCGGCGGCCTTCACCTTCGCGGCGCGATGATCTGGCTCAAAGACCTCACCAAGACCAACCCTTGATCACAACCAGATACGCGCCCTGGTCCGGCCTGTTGAAGGCGCGCGGGCAGCCGGTTGGGCACCAGGGGTCAGCCGGGGAGGTGGTACGCATCCTCGGGTCGGCGTGGATCGTCTTGCCGTAGATCCTGGCGCCACTCGCCGGCCCCGGCCGGGCGGTGGTTGTGCACATGCGGTCGAAGTGACCTGTCAGCGCACAATTCACGGCGATCACGGCGACGCGCACGGTACGGTCGGCCCACCCAGTCGACGCCCGGAGGCCGCCATGGTGTCCGCTCTCCCCGCCACCCGACCCGGTTGGAACGAGCTTCCTGCCGCCGTCCGTATGGCCGTCGAGGAACATGCCCGGTCCCAGGTGATCGGAGTGGATTACCCGTCCGGCGGGTTCACGCCGGGCATCGCCGCGCGCCTGCGGCTCGCGGACGGCGGCCGGGTGTTCATCAAGGGCGTGCCGGCCGAGGATCGCACCGCGGGCATGTACCGGGCCGAGGCCGCCGTTGGGCCGCATCTGCCCTCCGGGGTCGCGCCGGCGCTGCTGTGGACGGTGGAGACGGGGGGCTGGCTGGTCCTGGGCTTCGAGGACGTCGACGGCACGACTCCTGAGATCGCGCCCGGCTCTGCAGGGCTCGGCGCTGTGCTCGCGACGGTGGGCGAGCTCGGTGGACTGCTGACGCCGTGCCCGGCTGGGCAGACCGGGCCGTTCTCCGTGCTCGCCGGCACCCTGGCCGGGTGCTGGGAGCGCCTGGCCGAGGGCGGCCTGGACGGCTGGGACCAGGAGCACGCGCCCGAGCTGGTCGCCCTCGATGATCCGGCCGCGCTGGTGCGGGCGACCGAGGGCGACACCCTTCTGCACTGCGACCTGCGCGCGGACAACATGCTGCTCTCGGACGGCCGGGTGCGGGTGATCGACTGGTCGTGGTTCGCCCGCGGCGCCGCCTGGGTCGACGCGGCGTTCTTCCTGCCGCAGCTGATGCTGGCCGGCCACGCCGCCGCCTCCGCCGAACACCTGCTCGCCGAGCAGGTGCCGGCCTGGCGGGAGGCGCCCGAGGACGGGGTGCTGGCGTTCGCGGCCGCCATCACCGGGTACTGGGCGTGGCAGCAGCGCACCGGCCCCGGCGGCGCGCTGGGCGCCTACCGGGGCCGGGCCGCCGCCGCGGGACGGGAGTGGATCGCTCACCGCACGGGCTGGAACACCCCCGTCCCGGTGACTTTGTAGCAGCCGCGGCGGTCAGGTCTGCGAAGCCCCGGGCGAGGACCGCGTGCAGGTGTGCGGGGTGGAGGTAGCCGAGGTAGTCCTTGCCGCTGCGCCCGTCCGGCGCGCGCAGCAGCGCCTCGACGGCCTGGTGAACCGTCACCTTCATGGTGCCGTGGAGGGTGTGGGCGAGGCGGGCGGCGGCGCGCTCCGCCAGAGCTGTGTGCCGGCGGTACGCGGCCGGGTTGCACGAGGGGGGTGGGTCGAGCGCGTCACGCACGACCCACCCCCGCTGATTCACCTAGTGGTTGGCACCGTGTCACACCTGGCGGCGCTGCGCTGTCCTTCTTGCGGAAGCGGAACCGAGAGAAGGGATCGTGAGGATGAAGGCCGTCATCGTGTGCGCGTCCGTGTCGCACGGCAATACGCGTCGTGTCGCCGACAGCATGGCCGAGGTGCTGGGCGCGAGGGTCGTTTCCCCGGAGGGGGCCGACCTGGCGGAGCTGGCCGCCGCCGACCTCGTGGGATTCGGCGCGGGTGTCTTCCACGGCCGGCTCCACCCCCGGCTGACCGAGTTCGTCAAGGCGCTGCCCGGCGGGCGGGGCCGGGCGTTCGTGTTCGCCACCAGCGGGTTCCCCGAGCTGCCGCTGGCGCCTTTCACCCGCCCGCTGGTCCGGCTCCTCGAAGGCAAGGGCTTCGAGGTGGACGGGAGTTTCTCGTGCCGGGCGCTCGACACCTGGGCGCCGTTCAAGCTCGTCGGCGGCATCAACAAGCAGCGGCCGGACGCCGGTGACCTGGCCGCCGCGCGGGCGTTCGCCGAACGACTGCGGGACGGGCGGGGGCGGTCGTCCTGACCGGCGGGCGGTCGGTCCTCGGCCAGTTCTGCGGCGATCTTCGGCCCAGAGGTGCCGTTCCGGTGCGAACCGGTCGTGGACGGCCTGGTGGGTGGCGATGATGGCGGTGGCGGCGTTCCTGCCGGAAGCCCTGCCCGGCCCCGCCCAGGAGAGAGGACCTGTCCATGGCGCGCACCCCCCACCTCCGGAACCTCAAGCGGTTGATCGCCGACCACGCCGTCGCCGAGCGGCTGCGGATGCCCGTCGACGAGTACCGCGGGCTGCGCGGCGAAGCCCGGGCCGAGTCGGACGGGCCCTCCCGGCGGGCCCTGCTCGCCCGGGCGGCGGCGCTCGGCGTCGGTGTGAGCGCGGCGGGCGCGGTGGGCGCCGCGCAGCCGGCCGGTGCCGCGCAGCCGGAGCCCGTGACCCGCTCCGGCGCGGCGCCCCGGGTCGCCATCGTGGGCGCCGGCATCGCCGGGCTCAATGCCGCGCTCACCCTGGCCGACCGCGGCATACCGTCGACCGTCTACGAGGCCAACCCCGGCCGGATCGGCGGCCGGATGTACTCCGGCGGCGGCGCCGGCTCGCCCGGCCTCTGGGAGCAGGGCCAAGTCTCGGAATTCGGCGGCGAGTTGATCGACACCGCGCACAAGACGGTGCAGCGGCTGTGCCGGCGCTTCGGGTTGGGCCTCACCGATGTCCTCAAGGCGGCGCCGGCCGGTGCCGACCAGGTCCGGTGGTTCCACGGCCGCTACTACCCGCGCTCCCGGGCGGACCAGGACTTCGCGCCGGTCTGGAAGGCCGTCCAGGCGGACGTCCGGGCCACCAGCGGGTCGCCGACCTGGGACCGGCACACCGCCCGCGACGTCGCGATGGACGCCCTGTCGGTCCGGGACTGGATCGACTCCCGGGTGCCCGGCGGGCACTCCAGCGACCTCGGCGCTCTCCTCGACGTGGCCTACGCCGTCGAGTACGGCGCCGACACCACCGCCCAGTCCGCGTTCGCCCTGCTCGGGCTGATCTCCGAGCAGGCGGACCCGGCCCACTTCTCCGTCTGGGGCGCCTCCGACGAGCGCTACCACGTCGACGGCGGCAACGACCGGCTCCCGAGGGCCATCGCGGACCACCTGCCGCGCGGCACGGTCCGGCAGGGCTGGCGGCTGCAGGCGGTGGCCGCGAACGCGGACGGCAGCCAGTCCCTCACCTTCGCGGTGGACGGCGGCCGCACCCGGACCGTCACCGCGGACCACACCGTGCTGGCCCTGCCGCTGCCCGTCCTCCAGCGGGACGTCGACCTCTCCCGGGCCGGGCTCGACCCGAGGATGCGCGGCGTGCTCGCCCACCTGACGATGGGCCACTGCACCAAGCTCAACATGCAGTTCACCGCGCGCCCGTGGCAGGGCACCGGCCCCTGGCCGGGCGTCTCCGCCGACGAGTGCTTCGCGGACCTGCCGTTCCAGCAAGCCTGGGACGTCACCCGCGGCCAGCGCGGATCCCACGGCATCCTGGTGCATTACGGCGGCGGCACCCCCGCCGCCTCGCTCACCCCGCCGCGGGCCTTCACCGACGCCTCGGTGCCGTACACGGCGGGCCTCGTCCGCAGCAACCTCGGCCAGATCGACCGGGTGTGGCCGGGGACCGGGGCGGTGTGGAACGGGCGGGCGACCCTCTCCGCCTGGCACCTCGACCCGTACACGCACGGGGCCTACTCCTACTGGCCGGTGGGCTACCTCACCACGTACGCCGGGTACGAGGGGACGGCCCAGGGCCGGCTGCACTTCGCGGGCGAGCACACCTCGTACGACTTCCAGGGCTTCATGGAGGGCGGCGCGGAGTCCGGTGCCCGGGCGGCCGGGGAGGTGCTGACGGCGATCGGCGCCCGCCCGAAGCCGTGACGACGGGCGGGGCCGGCGCGGCGTCGAGGTCCGCGCCGGCCCCGCCGGTGGGTGGCCGGGGCCGGCCTCAGCGGCGGCGCAGGGCGGCCGCGGCGCGGGCGGCGGCGCGGCCGTGGCGGCGGTGGCCGCGGGTCTTGAGGTACCAGGCGAGCCAGTGCAGGGAGTCGGCGAGTCCGGCGAGTTGGGCCCGGGGCGCGGTGCGCAGCGGGCCGTCGAGCAGGGCCAGGACTTCGTCGACCAGCGCCGGGACGGGCGCGGTGTGCTCCAGGCGGGCTTCGCGCAGCGCCAGGTTGCCGAGGGCGTGGGCGAGCCCCGCGAGCTCGTCCACCGGCGGTGGGGCGCCGCGGTAGCGGGCCACCGACTCCCGGGACGCGGTGCGGGCGTCCTCGTGGCGCTCCAGGTCGGCGCAGCGGATGCTCAGGTTGTTGAGCATCCTGGCCAGTTCCCGGGGCTGCGCGGCGGGGTCGGTTCCGCCGTGCAGCCCCGAGAGGCTGCCGGGGCGCGGGGCGTCCGCCGGTGCGTCGACGGCGAGGCGCATCAGCTGGACGGCCTCCGCCGTCGCGGCGAACGCGTCGCGGTGGCGTCCGCAGGAGGCCAGGCGGGAGCCGAGGGCGTCGAGGGAGCCCGCGAGCAGCGGGCGGATCGGCGCGGGGAAGGATCGCAGCAGCCGGCGGTGCAGACCGATCGCCTCGGTCAGGGGTGCGACCGCCTCCGCCGGGCGGCCGACCGTCCCGAGGAGGAGGCCCAGGTCGTGGAGCGTGGCGGCCAGCCCGAGGACGGCGCGCGGGTCGTCCTGGCGCAGCCCCCGGCAGTAGGTCACGGCTTCGCGGCGGGTGGCGAGTGCCCCGGCGAGGTCCCCGCGCGTGCTCTGCTCGCGGGCTCGGCGGGCCAGTTCCTCGATCCGGTCCCACGGGGCCGGTGACGCGTCCTCGGGGGGCGCGGACCGGCCGTGGAAGCCGGTCTCGTCCATCGTGAAGCCGCGGCTGCCGAGCAGGGCGTTGACGGCGGCCAGCCCCGCGGGGCTCTCGACCGCGAGGCGCCGGTGGACGGTCGCCATCAGGGCCCGGCACTCCCGCGCCTCGGGCCCCTCGCCCGCGCCGGTCTGCCGCAGCGCCTGCGCGAACACCGACAGCGCCGCCCAGTAAGCCTCGCCGTCCGCCTGCCGAGCCGCGTCGAGCGCCTTGTAGCGGGCCACCGCCTCGCGCAGGACGTCGACGGCCCCGGCGAACGCGCCGCTCTCACCGAGCAGGATGCCGAGGTCCGCCAGCGCGGAGGCGAGCCCGTTCCCGCTCACCGGGCCCGGCCGTACCCGGGCCTCGACCCGGCGCAGTTCCAGGGCCTCCCGGACGGTCTCGACGGCCTCGGCGCGGGTGGCGTGCGGGGAGAGCTGGTTCGCCAGGTTCTCCAGGGCGGCGGCGAGCAGGCGCCGGTACTCGTCCGGCTCCTCGGCGGCCAGCGCCCGGAACAGGGCGACGCCCTCGCGGGCGGGCGCCACCGCCTCCGCGCGGCGCCCGCGCACGCCGAGGCACCTGGCCTGCTCGACCAGCGCCTGCGCGAGCCAGGGCCGGCAGTCCTCGTCCACCACGACGAGCCGTCCGAGGGCGACGCGCTCGGCGAGCACCGCCTCCAGCTCGTCGAGCCGGGCCGGCAGGTTCGCGGGGCCGCTGAGGAGTTCGCTCAGCCGGTCCAGGGCCTCCGCGAGCTCCAGCTGGTGGCGCAGCCGGGTCGCCCGCGGCACGTCGCCGTCCAGCCGCAGCCGCTCGACGCAGAGCTCGACCTCCATCCGAGCTCGCGTCAACTGCCCTTCCAGGTCGGTTCCTTCGTGCTGGTTCATCGGCCCCCCGCCTCGCGCTCCCAGTCGGCACGGTCCAGCCTAGCCGGGCGGGCCGCCGACGCGACCGTCCCGCGGCGGGACCGTCCGGCCGGGGACGGCGGTGGACGGCCGGGGACGCTCGTGGACTGCCGAGGACGGCCGTGGACCGCCCGGGCCGGTCGCGGTGTCAGCCGTCGCTCTGGGGGCCGGCGAGGTTCGCGGTGAGCCATTCCAGGGCCTTCGGGATCATCTTCGCGAAGTCCACGGTCAGGTGCTGGCCGCCCGGTTGCTCGTAGTACTCGACGGTGGTCGGGGCGGCGGCCCTGGCCGCCCAGTCCTTGACCAGCTCGGCCTCGAAGGCGTTCGCCCCGCCGGCGGTGGCGAGCAGCCGGACGTCGGCCTTGCCCTGACCGACCAGCACGTCCGGGCTGTTGGCGGCCTGTTCGGCCTCGTGGCCCTTCCAGAGCGTGGAGTCCGGCTTGAAGTAGCCGTCGACGAGCGCGGCGGCCTTGTAGAGGTCGGGGCGTTGCAGGGCCAGTTTGGCGCTGCAGAAGGCGCCGTTGGACACGCCCAGCAGGCCCCAGCTGTCGCGGCCTTCGAGGGTGCGGAAGTTGGCGCGGACGAAGTCCGGGACGTCTTCGGACAGCCAGGTGCCCATCCTGGGCTGGCCGGGGATGTCGGAGCAGTCCAGGGACCGCTCCACGTCGCTCGTCAGGTTCTGCACCGGCATGATCATGATGAAGGGGTGGGCCTTCTGCTGCTGGACGAGCTGGGCGTCGATCTCCTGGACCGGCAGCTGCTCGTTCGCCCAGGTGTTGTAGCCGTTGCTCTGGCCGCCCGCGTAGAGGGTGAGGACGGGGAAGCCGTACGCGGCGTACTTCGGGTCGTCGTACTGCGGCGGCGACCTGCGCCTCGGAGAGGTCCCCCCAGTAGCGCAGCACCACCACGGTCCGCTGCCGCAGGGGCAGCCCCGGCGAGCGCGGCGAAGAGCACCTGGCGCTGGTCGGTCTGCGTCAGGTCCTCCGCGTCGTGCCGGTTCCCGGTCAGCAGGTACGCCGTCCGGACCAGCGCGTTCCACCGGCCCTGGACGAAGTCGTTGAACTCCGCCTCCTCCTCGCAGCTGGCCATCAGCATCACCTCCCTCACCCGTACGGACCACAAGATCCGTTGATCAGGTTGCCTGCCTCCGCCCCTCGGGTTTCGGCCGCCCGGCGAGGCGGCCGAAACCCGGGCCGGCGGCTGCGGGGGAGGGCGTACCGGGGCGCCCCGGTCAGGCGTTCCGGCCGCGGGCGGCGACCCGCCAGCGGTCCACCAGCTCGCCGCCGCTGACCACGGCGACGTCGTCGACGAGGTTCACCGCCACGCAGACGTGATTGGGGATCACCCGCAGCCGCGCGCCGAGCGCGGGCAGGTCGGTGCCGGCGGGCCAGACCACGGTGGCGTGGTGCTCGGACAGCGCCGTGATGCGGGCGTCGGGGTGGTCCATGAGCCGGCCGAAGCCCGTCGTCCACGCGGGCCGGTCGCCGCCGAGCACCTTGCTGCCCGCGTCCAGGACGAGCCGCCGGGGCGTGCTGTCGTCCCCCTCGTGCCGGCTGACGACGGTCGCCGCGACCGTCAGCGCGATGTCCGCCGTGCGGCACCGGCCGAGTTCGAGCTGCTGGGCGTCGCCGAACACGTAGACGCCCGGGCGCGCCTCGGTGGCCGTCGAGGCCCCGGTCAGCTCCGCGGTCGGGGTGGAGCCGCCGCTCACCCGCGTGACCTCGAAGCCCGCGGCGGCGAGCAGGTCGGCGGCCTGCCCGAGGGCCTGCTGCTCCTCCTCGGCCGCCTTCGCCGGCATGCCCGGCGCGTAGCCGTGGCCCGGGAAGGTGAACACTCCCGCGACGCGCAGCCCGGCCCGGGCCGCCGCCCGGGCCACCGCCACGGCCTGTTCCGGGCGGACGCCGCTGCGGTGGTGGCCGCTGTCGATCTCCACCAGGACCTCGATGTCGGCGGCCGAGGCCCCGAGGTGACGGCCCGCCGCCTCGGCGGCCTCGGCGGAGTCGGTGCCGATCGCGATCCTCGCCGTCGCGCCGAGCCGGCGCAGGCGCTCCGCCTGCCGGGGCCCGATCCAGAGCGGATAGGCGATGAAGAGGTCGGTGGCGCCGTGCTCGGCGAAGACCTCGGCCTCCCCGATGGTCGCCACCGTCAGCCCGACCGCCCCCGCCGCGAGCTGCCGCGCGGCGACCTCCGGCATCTTGTGGGTCTTGGCGTGCGGACGCAGCCCCAGGCCCTTGGCCCGGAGCGCCGCCGCCATGCGCTCGATGTTCCGTTCGAGGACGTCCCGATCGACCAGGATGTCGGGGGTGTCGATCTCCGCCGGGATTGTGCTCATCTGCTTCCTTTTCGACTCGGTTCGCGCCGCACGCATTCTCGCTCCCCGGGGATCGGTTCGACCACCTCGTCCGGGGCGGCCCGGGCGGGGAGCGGCGCGGACGCGGCGCAGGCCGGTGGGAGGCCTGCGCCGCGCCGGGGTCGGAAGGGCAGCGGGGTCAGCGGGTCAGTCGAGGGTCCACTGCTGCAACGGCGAGCCGGTGTCCGGCTGTTGGGAGAGCAGGGCGCCGTCCGCGCTGCCGGAGGTGGTCAGCAGCAGTCCGGTGCGGACGTTGGTGAGGGTGTAGGCGCCGCTCGGGAGCCGGGTGGCCGTCCAGTGCTGGTTGTCGTTGCCGGTGCAGGTCCACTGGATGACGGGGGTGCCGGGGGCGGTGGCGCCGCCCTGGTCGTCGGCGCACAGCTGGGAGTGGGCGTTGGTGAGGGTGTAGGAGCCGTCCGGCTGCCGAGTGAAGGTCCAGCTCTGGTTCCGGCCGCCGTTGGTCGTCCAGGTGTCGAGCCGGGTGCCCGGGGCCGTGGACCAGTCGGGGTCGTCCAGCGCCTTGCCGGAGCCGGAGACCGAGGGGACGTGGGTGCCGTCGAGGCCGGGGGCGGTGGTGGTCGGGGTGAGGGCGAGGGTCTGGGCGGCGACGGGGCGGGTGTCGCCGCCGGTGCCGGGGTTGTCCCAGGTGCGCTGGGGCGAGGTGGCCACGGCGCGGGTGCCGGCGCTGCCGGCGGTGAGGCTGAGCGCCAGGTCGCTGTAGCGGTTGACCAGGCGGTAGCCGCCGGCGGGGGTGGACGGCCCGCTGCTCGCCGGGCTGCTGACCAGGGTCTGGACGGACCACTGCTGGCCGGTGGTGGGGCTCGCGCCGCGCGGCTGGAGGGTCGGGGCGGCGCCCCAGGCGCGTCCGGCGTCGGCGGTGGAGTCGACGCCGAGCAGGCGCCCGGAGCCGGTGTTGGCGATGGTGTAGAAGCCGTCGCCGGTGGGGGTGAAGGTCCACTGCTGGGCGGCGGTGCCGGCGCTGGTGGAGGTGGTGAGGGCGTTGCCGCTCTGGGCCAGGTAGCGGCCGTTGCCCGCCCCGACCTGGTACGACACGCCGCTGCTGACCGGCGCCGGCGGCAGGGTGGTGGCGGCGGTCGGGGCGACGGTGACCTCGGCGTACTCGCCGTCCCCGGTGGAGCAGCTCCACCAGCAGTACGAGCGGAAGGTCTTGCCGACGACGGTGGTGCCGGTCCTGCTGCCGGAGTCCACCAGCCAGCGGTACCAGGAGCTCTGCGGCCCGCCGGCCGTGCCGATGTCGGTCCACCGCTGGGTGGCGAGGTCGTCGGTGACGTAGAAGTGCTGGGGCTGGTTGGAGCCGGCCTCGTTCTCGGGGGTGCCGATGTACCGGCCGAGGTAGGCGTCCCAGGCGATGTTCAGCACGGACAGCTGCGAGGGGGCGGGCATCGTCCCGGCGGCGATCTGGGTGCTGATGCTGCCCGCCCTGGCGGGGGAGTAGCTGTCGCCGGGGGCGAGGTAGCCGGTGCCGACGCCCTGGGCGGGGACGAGGTCGCTCTCGGCGCCGCCGACGCCGGGGGTGGACCAGGAGCCGTCGTGCCACTTGGTCCAGGAGGCGGCGGCCATCTTGCCGGAGATCGGCGCGCGGGCGACGTGCTGCTCGAAGCCGCCCCAGCCGCCGTGCTTGTCGACGGCCCGGGACATGTAGAAGACGTAGAAGTAGCCGGAGCGGTAGTCGGTGAACAGGCGCGGGTCGCCGTCGCCGTAGGAGTAGGTGCTGTTCGGGAAGGTCGCGTCGTCCCCGCGCACCGTGCTGTACGGGGTGGTGATCGCGTGGTCGGTGACGGCCCAGGTGCGGCCCTGGTCCTTGGAGACGGCGGAGTCGATGGCGTCGTAGTGCAGGCCGTCGCCGAACGGCTGCGGGGTGAACTCGTTGTGGACGAGCCCGTACCACCAGCCGGTGTCGGGGTCGACCCAGACGCCGACCAGGTCGCAGTAGTTGCGCTGGGCGTAGCCGGAGCCGGCGGGCGCGTTGGTGGCGGTCAGGCCGGTGGGGCTGTTGTTGCAGCGCCAGGTGGTGTCGGCGTTGCTGTCCTGGGGGTTGCCCGGGTTCACCGCGCCGCTGATCGGCGCGCGGGTGGCGGTGTCGAAGTTCGAACCGCTGTAGAACTGCCAGCTGCGGCCGTCGCTGGCGCCGTACAGTGAGTGCGCCGCCTGGTAGTAGAACCGCCCGTTGGCGTCGGTGTAGCCGGCGGCCGGGGTGTCGTCGGTGTTGCCGAACGCGACGGGCTTGCCCGCCGAGAGGGTGTACGGCGCGGGCGGGGCTGCGGTGCCGGCCCAGACCTGGGCGGCGGACGGGGTGCACGGGGCGAGGCCGACGCGGGCCCGGTCGACCGCCGAACCGCCCTGGACGGCAAGGCACTTGGCGGACTTGACGGCGTAGACGGTGCCGTCCGGGAGCCAGCCGAACTTCTGGTTGGCGCCGGAGTTGCAGCCGTAGAGCTGGAGCAGCGCGCCGGTGGCGTTGGAGGCGTCGGTGACGTCCAGGCACTTGCCGAAGGCGGTGACGCTGCCGTCGGTGTGCCAGGTCCACTGCTGCCCGGCCGTGCCGTTGCAGCCGAGCAGCTGGACGGGGTTGCCGTCGGCGGTGCCGGCGTTCGCGTCGTCCAGGCACGTGCCGCCGATGGTGACCGTTCCGGCCGTACCGGCGGCTGTGGCAGCAGGCGCGGCAGGGGCAGCAGGGGCGGCGGGCGCGGCGGTGGCGTTCGTCGCGGAGGTGAGGGGGAGGCAGGTCGCCGCCGCCAGGGCGAGGACCGGCACGAGCGAGGCCCGGGCCGGCCGAGACGTCGTCCGTCTCATCGGGGGGATCCTTCCGGAGGCGCGCTGCCTGCGGTGCGGGGGTGGCAGCGCGGACTGGCGATTAGTTCCGCCAGAATCCGAACATATTGGCCCGGGTGTCAACCCCCGTGCACGAGAACGGGTCCCCCGCGGGCGCCCGGTGGTCGCCCGGCGATCCCCCGCCGACCGGCGGGCGGTCAGTGCCGATCGGGCGTCATGGCGCTGGTCGGGTCCTGGTAGACGGCGTCCAGGGCGAGCAGGGCGCCGCCGCGCGCCGTGCCGGTCAGGCCCGTGCCGGACAGCACGATCTCGCAGCCGCCGGCGTCCGGCGCCATCACCCGCTCGCGCACCCGGGCGGTCACGCCGTCGAGCAGGTACTCGCCGAAGAAGGCGAAGTGGCCGCCGAGCACGATCAGCCGCGGGTTGAGGATGTCGGCCAGCAGGGCCAGCCCGGGGGCGAGGTTGTCGCCGATCCGCCGCAGCGCCTCCAGCGTGCGGGCGTCCCCGGCGCGGGCGCGCTCGCGCAGCTCGGCCAGGCGGCGCTCCAGGTCCACCATCGGGTCCCAGACCAGGTCGCCGGGGTCGGCGGCGTACCGCAGCAGGGCGCCGCGGCCGATGGTGGTCTCCCAGCAGCCGCGCCGGCCGCACGCGCACAGCTGCTCGGAGGGCACCAGCTGCAGGTGGCCGACCTCGCCCGCGTGGCCGCGGGTGCCGCGCAGCAGCTGCCCGCCGGCGATGATGCCGACGCCGACGCCGGTCTGGCCGGTGACGAAGACGAGGTCGCGCACGCCCGCGGCGGAGGCGGTCACGTACTCGGCGAGCGCGCCGAGCTTCGCGTCGTTCTCCAGGTGCATCTCCGGGGCGCCCGGCCCCAGCCGCTCGCGCAAGCCGGCGATGGCCGGCACGTCCCGCCAGCCGATGTTGGAGGCGAACCGGACCGTGCCGGTGGCCAGGTCGGTGGCGCCGGGGGTGGCCAGGGTGACCCCGGCGACGCGGCCGCCGTCGCGGCGCAGCGCGTCGATCTCCCGGGCGACCAGCTGTGCGGTGGTGTCCAGGGTGGCGTCCGGCCCGGCGGCCCGGACGTCGAAGGGGATCCGCTGCTCGGCGGTGACCTCGCCCTTGAGGTTGAGGGCGAGCAGGCTGACGTAGTCGACGTTGATCTCGGCGCCGATGCCGTGCACCCCGCTGCCGTCGATCTCCACGGCCTGCCCCGGCCGGCCGACGGTGCCCCGGTCCCGCTCGGCCTCGCCCTCGCGGATCAGCCGGCCCTCCAGCAGCTCCGCGGTCAGGTTGGAGACGGTGGCCTTGGGCAGGCCGGTGTCCTCGGAGATGCGGGCGCGCGAGCGGGGGCCCTCGTCGCGCAGCAGGCGCAGCACCATGCCGAGGTTGGCCCGGCGGGAGGACGAGCGGTCGCGGGCGACGGCCGGCCCCGCCATGGCCAGGCTCCGTACGCCCGACCCCTGAAGTGCTGCCTTCACCAACGGCTCCTTGTCTGCGTCCGCACCGGGGCCGGTCGGGCTCGTGCCGCGTGACCGGTGGTCACGGGCCCCTCCGGTGGTGCTGTCGCCACCTCTTGACTTTATCAGGGTTGGTTCAAACAATAACCGAACGAATTCCCCGGTTCCCACTTCCCTCCCTCCGGGGCACGAGGAGACACACGTGAAGGCACCTGTTTCGATGGCCGCGGCGCTCGCGGTCGTGACGGCGGCGGCCCTCGTCGCCGGCTGCTCGTCCAGCGGAGGCGGCAGCGGCAGCGCCGGCCCGGGCGCCGCGTCGGGCCCGGTCACGCTCGACTTCTGGGGCTGGGCCCCGGGCTACGAGCAGTCGGTGGCGCTGTTCAACAAGACCCACCCGGACATCCAGGTCACCTTCGACAAGACCGCCTCCGGCTCCAAGGGCGGGTACACCAAGATGCTCACCGCCGCCAAGGCCGGCAACGCCCCCTGCCTGGCCCAGGTCGGCTACGAGACCCTGCCGAGCTTCGCCGCCGCCGGCGCGCTCACCGACGTCAGCAAGGAGACCGCCGGCGCCAAGGGGCAGTTCGCCGACTGGACGTGGAACCAGGTCACCGTCGACGGCCACACCTACGGCGTCCCGGTCGACACCGCGCCGATGGCGCTGATGTACCGCAAGGACCTGTTCGCCAAGTACGGCATCGACAAGCCCCCGGCGACCTGGGCCGAGTACGCGGCCGACGCCGCCAAGGTCAACGCCGCCGACCCCACCGTCCACCTCGGCAACTTCGGCAACGACGCGTACACCTACGCCGGGCTCGCCTGGCAGGCCGGCGCCGCGTGGTTCGGCACCGCCGGCGACCAGTGGCACGTCACGCTCGACAGCGACGCCAACCGGAAGGTGGCCGGCTTCTGGCAGGACCTGCTGGACCGGAAGCTGCTGACCACCGACCCGAGCAACGACGCCTCGCAGTTCACCGGCATGGCCAACGGCAAGATCCTCTCCGACGTCAACGCCGTCTGGGACGCCCCGATCATCGCCAGCAGCGTGAAGGACGGCGCCGGCCAGTGGGCCGTCGCCCCGATGCCGGTCTGGGACGCGGCCGCCCCGGTCTACGGCAACGACGGCGGCTCGGCCACCGCCGTCCTCAAGGGCTGCGCCCACGCCAAGGAGGCCGCCGAGTTCGCCGCCTGGATGAGCACCGACGCCGACAGCGTCGCGAACCTGATCAAGGTCACCGGCATCTACCCGGCCGCGACCTCGGGCCTGGCCAACCCGGCGCTCGCCCAGCCGGACCCGTTCTACGGCGGGCAGGTGGTCTACGACGTCTTCAAGGCCGAGACCGCCCACATCGCCACCAGCTGGCAGTGGGGCCCGACCATGACGCAGACCTCCACCGACCTCGGCGACGGGCTCGGCAAGGCCGGCAGCGGCGGCACCACGCTGCCCAACGTGCTCGCCGACGTGCAGGGCAGGACGGTGGCCGGCCTGAAGCAGCAGGGCCTCGCCGTCGCCGGCTGACGCCCCACCGACCGGCCCCGCACCACCCCCACGGGTGCGGGGCCACCCCTCGGCCCCGCATCCACGACCCGGGCCGGCTCGACTCAAGGGAGTGACCCATGACCACCGCCCTCCCGGGGCGGACGGCACCGCAGGACCCGACCGCCCGCCCGGCCCGGCGCGCCCGCCGCCCGGCCCGGACCGCCGCGATGTTCCTGGCCCCGTTCCTGCTGCTGTTCACGGCCCTGTACCTGGCGCCGATCGGCTACACCGTCCAGCAGAGCCTGTTCCGCATGCACCGCTCCGGCCTCGGCCTCTCGGCGCCCACCGAGGTCTTCGCCGGCCTCGGCAACTACGCCACCGCGCTGGGCGATCCGGCCTTCCGCGGCTCGCTGCTGCGGGTGCTGCTGATCGGCGTCGTCCAGGTGCCGCTGATGCTGCTGCTGGCGCTCGTCCTGGCGCTGCTGCTGGACGCGAAGTCGACGATGTTCAAGCGGTTCTTCCGGCTGGCGTTCTTCCTGCCGTACGCCCTGCCCGGGGTGGTCGGCGCGATCATGTGGTCCTACCTGGTCGCCCCCGGCCTTAGCCCGATCACCGCGGCCGCCCACCACCTGGGCCTGCACCTGAACCTGACCTCGGACGGCATGCTCGGCCCGACCATCGGCAACATGCTGACCTGGGGCTGGACCGGCTACAACATGCTGATCATCCACTCCGCCCTGCAGGCCATCCCGCCGGAGGTCGTCGAGGCGGCCACCATGGACGGCTGCTCGGCCTTCGGGACCGCCTGGCGGATCAAGGTGCCGATGATCCGCCCGGCCCTCGTGCTGACCACGGTGTTCTCCATCATCGGCACCGCCCAGCTCTACAACGAGCCCGCCATCCTGCACAACGTCGCGCCGAACCTCAGCAGCACCTACACCCCCATCTACGCCGCCCACAACGCCGTGGACGCCAACGACTTCAACCTCGCGGCCACCGAGTCCGTGGTGCTCGCGCTGCTGGCGTTCGTGCTGTCCTTCGGCTTCCTCAAGCTCGTCCAGCGCCGCGGAGCCGCCTCGTGACCACCCCGACCCGCCCGGCCCGGTACCCGGCCTCCCGCTGGCTCACGCTCGGCGTGCTGCTGCTCGCCTCCGTCTACTTCCTCGCCCCGGTGTGGTGGCTGCTGGTCGCCTCGACCAAGACCAGCAGCGGGCTGTTCTCCGGTAACGGCTTCTGGTTCGGCGACTTCGCCCTCCTCGACAACCTGCGGGACGTGTTCACCCGCCAGGGCGGCATCTACTGGCAGTGGCTGGGCAACAGCGCCGTCTACGCGGTGGGCGGCGCGGGCGTCAGCACCCTGATCTCCGCGATGGCGGGCTACGCGCTCGCCAAGTACCGGTTCCGCGGCCGGGAGTTGACCTTCAACGCGGTGCTCGCCGCGGTGCTCGTCCCGCAGCCGCTGCTGGCCGTGCCGCTCTACCTGATGTTCTCCCAGCTGCACCTGGTGAACTCCTTCTGGGCGGTGCTGCTGCCCAGCATGGTCAGCCCGTTCGGGGTCTACCTGGCCCGGATCCACGCCGCCGCCGCGGTGCCGGACGAGCTCATCGAGGCCGGACGGATCGACGGCGCGGGCGAGTTCAGGATCTTCGCCACCATCGCGCTGCGGGTGATGTCCCCGGCGCTGGTCACGATCTTCCTGTTCCAGTTCGTCTCGATCTGGACCAACTACCTGCTGCCCGTGCTGATGCTCGCCGACGACCACCTCCAGCCGGTCACCGTCGGCGTCGTCGGCTGGCAGGCCCAGCGCGCGATCGGCCCCGGCGCGCCGCCGCTCAACGTCGTGGTCACCGCCGCCATGGTCTCCGCGATCCCCCTGGTCGTCCTGTTCCTGTCCCTGCAACGCTTCTGGCGCGCCGGCCTCACCGCGGGCAGCGTCAAGTGAGGAGGCCCGGCGTGCCCGCCCGGTACCACCTGCGGTTCCAGCTGCACCCCACCCCGGACGCCGCCGAACGCGCCGCCGAACTCGCCGCGTTCTGCCGGGAGTCGGGCGTCGACGAGGTCGTCCTGCTGCTCGGCGCCGAGGAGCTCTACACCGGCCACCCCACCGGCGGGGCCGAGGACCGCCTGTACGACACCGCGGCGACGGCCGTCCGGGTCCTGCGCGCGGCCGGGCTCGACGTCAGCCTCAACCCGTGGGTCACCGCCGGCCACGCCGACCGCGGCCGGACCGACCGGCTCGGCTTCGCCCCCATGGTCGGACCGGACGGGACGGTGGCCACCGCCCAGGCCTCGCTCGCCTGCCCGCGCTTCCGCACCTGGCTCGCCGCCCACTACGCCCGCTTCGCCGACCTCGGGTTCCGCGTGCTGTGGCTGGAGGACGACTTCCGCTACCACAACCACGCCCCGCTGCCCTGGGGCGGCGGCTTCGAACCGCTGATGCTGCGGCGCCTCGCCGAGCTGCTGGGGGAGCAGCCGACCCGGGAGCGGCTCGTCGCCGCCGTCACCGCCCCCGGCCCCCCGCACCCGTGGCGGGCCGCCCTCCAACAGGTTTGGCGAACCGCGCAGTTGGAGGTCGCGGCCGAGGTGGCGGCAGCGGTCGCGAAGGCGTCCGGCGGGCGCTCGCAGCTCGGCCTGATGAGCTCCGAACCCGGCGTCCACTCCGTCGAGGGCCGCGACTGGCCGGCCCTCTTCGACGCGCTCGCGATCGACGGTCGGGTCTCGCACCGTCCGCACTTCGCCCGGTACGGCGACGCCCCCGGGCGTGAACTCAGCTTCTCCGTCTGGATGCTGGAGCTCCAGCGGGCGCTGCGGCCGGCGTCCGTGCGCAGCGAACCCGAGGTCGAGAACTGGCCGCACACCGCCTGGTCCAAGTCCGACACGCAGACCTGGTCCGAGCTCGTCGCCGCCCAACTCGCCGGCTCCGACGCCCTGTTCCTCAACGTCCACCCGATGCAGTCCGGCCGCGCCCGGCGCTTCCCCCGGGTCGCCGAACTGCTGCGGCGCTCCCGGCCCGCGCTGGACCTGCTCGCCGGGCCCGCCCGCCGTACCCACGGGGTGGCGCTGCCGGTGCGCCCGGACGCCGCCGCGCACGTGCGCACCCGGCGCGGCGGCGACCTCGCCGAGCTGGCCGTCGACCCCGGCCCGGCCGCGGACTTCCTGCTGCGCTACGGCGTGCCGGTCACCGCCGAGGACGCCCCGGTGCGGGTGCTGTTCGGGCAACTCGCCTGGGCCTACGAGGACGAGGAGATCCGCCGGCTGCTGGCCGGTGGGCTGCTGCTGGACGGCACCGCCGCGTACATCCTGCGGGCGCGCGGGTTCGGGGGCCTGCTCGGCGTCACCGTCGAGGACGTCGTCGAGCGCGAGGGCGCGGGCGGGGGCTCGGGCGGCTGCGAGGGCTCGGACCAGCCGGGCCCGTACGCGCTGGAGCGGGTGCGGGCGGGGGAGGACGCCGGCGCGTACCTGAGCGTCAACGTCCAGCCGGCCCTGGCGCGGCTGCGGCCCGGGGAGGGCGCCGAGACGTGGACCGAGATCCTCACCCCGGACCACCGGGTGTGGGGCGCCGGGCGCTGCGTCTTTACCAACGAACTCGGCGGCCGCGTCGGGGTGTTGGCGGCCACCGCGGTCGAGCTGCTGCCCTTCGACGACGACGGCCAGCGCCTGCTGCACGCGATGGTCCGCTACCTGGAGGGCGACGCGCCCGCCCTGCCGCTGGTCACCGGCGGCCCGCACCTGATCCCGCAGCTGACCCGCACCGAGGACGGCTGGCGCCTCGCCGTCGCCAACGGCAGCGCCGACCCGGCCCGCCCCCGGGTGCACCTGCCCGGCACCCCCGCGCGCGTCGAGGGCACCCTGCTCCGCCCGCTGGCCGAGCCCGAGGCCGTCGACGCCACGGCCTCCGGCCGCAGCCTCGGGGTCGACCAGGACCTGCCGCACCGCGGCTGGCTGCTCCTCGACTGGCGGTAGCGGCCGGCCCGGGATGGTCGGGCGGTGCGCGGCATTGCTCATACATGAGTGCTCGTAGTAAGTAATAACCGCTACTGCTCAAAACCGAGCAGTCATTGCGCAGAAATGCGCAGAAGGAGGGGGTCGTCATGAGTCACGTCGAGCAGGAGATCGCCAGCCAGCCGGAGTGCTGGCGCCGGGCCCTGGAGCTGAAGCCCGCCGGGCTGCCGGGGACCGGTGAGCGGGTGGCCGTCATCGGCTGCGGGACGTCCCTCTACATCGCGCAGGCCTACGCGGCGCTGCGCGAGTCCGCGGGCCTGGGGGAGACCGACGCGTTCGCGGCCTCCGAGTTCCCGGCCGCCCGCCGCTACGACCGGCTGGTCGCCATCAGCCGCTCCGGCACGACCACCGAAGTGCTCGCCGCCCTCGCCCGCGCCGAGCACATGCCCACCACGGCGCTCACCGGCGACCTCGACACCCCGATCCGCACCGCCGCGCACACCGTGGTGGACCTGGAGTTCGCGGACGAGAAGTCCGTCGTGCAGACCCGCTTCGCGACCACGGCGCTCGCCCTGCTGCGCGGCCACCTGGGCCTCGCCCCGGCCGACCTGCCCGCGCAGGCCGAGCGGGCCCTGACCGAGCCGCTGCCCGAAGGCGCCGTCACCGCGGACCAGTTCACCTTCGTCGGCACCGGCTGGACGGTCGGCCTGGCCAACGAGGCCGCGCTCAAGCTCCGCGAGGCCTCCCGCGCCTGGACCGAGTCCTACCCGGCGATGGAGTACCGGCACGGCCCGATCAGCATCGCCGCGCCCGGCCGGCTGGTCTGGTTCTTCGGCGAGCCGCCGACCGGGCTGCTGGCGCAGGTCCGGGGCATCGGCGCCCACACCTCGGTGACCGCCCTCGACCCGATGGCCGACCTGGTGCGCGCCCAGCGCCTGGCCGTCGAACTGGCCAGGGCCGGCGGCCTCGACCCCGACCAGCCGCTCAACCTCACCCGCTCGATCGTGCTGACCCAGCCGTGACGACGGTCATCGCCCTCGACGTCGGCGGCACCCGCGTCAAGGGCGGCGCGGCCGACGAGGACGGCGTCCTGCGGGACACCGACAGCTGGCCCACCGGCGCCGACCGCGGCCCCGAGGCCGCGCTGGAGACGGTGCTGGCGGCCGCCCGCGCGCTCGCCGACCGGCACCGCCCGGCGGCCGTGGGCATCGCGGTGCCCGGCATCGTCGACGAGCCGTCAGGGACCGCCGTCCTCGCGGCCAACCTCGGCTGGCGCCGACTGCCGGTCCGCGACCGGCTCGCCGAGCACCTGGGCCTGCCCGTGGTGCTCGGCCACGACGTCCGGGCCGGCGGCCTGGCCGAAGCCCGCATCGGCGCCGGGCGCGGCAGCCGGGACTTCCTCTTCGTCCCGGTCGGCACCGGGATCGCCGCCGCCGTCATGTCCGAGGGACGGGCGGCCGCCGGCAGCCACGCCCGGGCCGGGGAACTCGGACACCTGGTGGTCCGGCCCGGCGGCGACGCCTGCCCCTGCGGCGGCCGGGGCTGCCTGGAGACGGTCGCCTCCGCCGCCGCCGTCGCCCGCCGCTACGCCGCCGCCACCGGGGAGCACGGCGCCACCGCCGAGGACGTCGCCGCGCGCGCCGCCGCCGGGGAGCGCGCCGCCGTCACGGTCTGGACCGAGGCGATCGAAGCGCTCGCCGACGCCCTGACCACCGCGATCACCCTGCTCGACCCCGAACGCGTCGTCATCGGCGGCGGCCTCGCCCGGGCCGGCGACCCGTACCTCACCGCGCTGCGCGCGGCGGTCGCCGAGCGGCTCACCTTCCAGACGATGCCGCTGATCCTGCCCGCCGCACTCGGCGACCGGGCGGGCTGCCAGGGCGCCGCCCTGCTGGCCCGCGACCTGCTGGCGCACGACCTGCCGCGGGCCGTCCGGTGATCCTCACCGTCACCCTCAACACCGCCCTCGACGTCACCTACCGCGTCGACCGGCTGCGCCCGCACGGCAGCAACCGGGTCCGGGCGAAGGCCGAGCGCGCCGGAGGCAAGGGCGTCAACGTCGCCCGGGTGCTGCACGCCCTCGGCCGCGAGGCGGTGGTCACCGGCTTCGCGGGCGGCACGGCGGGCGCGGCGCTGCGGCGCGACCTCGCCGAGGCCGGCCTGCCCGAACGGCTGCTGCCGATCGCGGGGGAGACCCGCCGCACGGTGGCGGTGGTGGACGAGAGCGCCGGGGACACCACCCTCCTGCTGGAACCCGGCCCGACCGTTCCGGCCGAGGACTGGGAGCGGATGCTCCACCACCTCGGCCGACTGCTGCCCGGCGCGGCGGCCGTGGTGCTCTCGGGCAGCCTGCCGCCGGGCGTGCCCGAGGACGCCTACGGCCGGCTGGTCCGCCTGGCGCACGACCACGGCGTCCCGGCGGTGGTCGACGCGGACGGCGCCGCCCTGCGGGCCGCGCTGGCGGCCGGGCCGGACCTGGTCAAGCCGAACGCCGACGAGCTCGCCGCCGCCACCGGCCTGGCCGACCCGGCGGCCGCCGCTGCCGCACTGCTCGACGGCGGGGCCGCGGCGGTGGTCGCCTCGCTCGGCCCCGAGGGCCTCATCGCCTCGACACCGCAGGGGAGTTGGCGGGCCCGCCCGCCGCGGCCGCTGGCCGGGAACCCGACCGGAGCGGGCGACGCCGCCGTCGCCGCCCTGACACTCGGCCTGGTCGACGCCACCCCCTGGCCGCAGCGGCTGGCCGAGGCGGTGGCCCTGTCCGCCGCCGCCGTGCGCGCCCCGCTGGCCGGCGACTTCGACCCCGACGTCCACCGCCGCCTGCGGCCGTTGGTGGACCTCCATCCCCTCCACCCTCCGAGGAGTGCCTGATGCCCCTGGCCGGAACCGGCGCCATCGTCACCCCCGCGGCCCGTGCCGCGCGCGGGGTGGGCGCCTTCAACGTCATCCAGCTCGAACACGCCCAGGCCATCGTGGCCGGCGCCGAGGCCGCCGAGGCCCCGGTGGTGCTGCAGCTGAGCGAGAACGCCGTCCGCTACCACGGGGCGCTCGCCCCGATCGCCGCCGCCGTGCTCGCCACCGCCCGCACCGCCGCCGTGCCGGTCGCCGTCCACCTCGACCACGCGACCTCGGCCGAGCTGGTCGCCGAGGCCGTCCGACTCGGCTTCTCCTCGGTCATGTTCGACGCCTCCGCGCTGCCCTACGAGGAGAACGTCCGGACCACCGCCGAGGTCGTCGACCACTGCCACGCGGCCGGCGTGTGGGTGGAGGCCGAGCTCGGCGAGGTCGGCGGCAAGGACGGCGTCCACGCCCCGGGCGCCCGGACCGACCCCGCCGAGGCGGCCGCCTTCACCGCCGCCACCGGCGTCGACGCCCTCGCCGTGGCCGTCGGCTCCTCGCACGCCATGCTCACCCGCGACGCCGTCCTCGACTTCGACCTGATCGCCGACCTGCGCGCGGCCGTCCCCGTCCCGCTCGTCCTGCACGGCTCCTCCGGCGTCGCCGACGAGCACCTGACCCGGGCGGTCGAACGCGGCATGACCAAGGTCAACATCGCCACCCAGCTCAACCGCGTCTTCACCGGCGCCGTGCGCCGCACCCTCGACGACGCCCCCGCACTCGTCGACACCCGCCGCTACCTCGGCCCCGGCCGCACCGCCGTGGCCACCGAGGTCACCCGCCTGCTCCACGTCCTCAAGGCCCGCCCGGCCTGAGGCCCGCGCCCCGCCGAGGCCCGCCCCACCCAGGGACGGGCCTCGGCTTCGCGCTGCCCGAGCACGGGACGAGGCCGCCCGGGCCGCATCACCCCAGGCTCCATAACCCGATGTGATGAGGGGCTGGGATCTTCTGGGCGGTGCCCGGATCCGCCAATCTTCTCCCACGCATGAAATGTCACATCGCGCATGGAGGACACGTGGGACAGCGCAGAGTCGGCCCGGCCCTCGCCGCGGCCCTGGGGCTGCTGGCGGTGGCCGGCTGTACGGGGTCCGGCGGCGGCGCAGCCGCCGGACCGGACGCGGCAGCGGTGAAGGGCGGCACGCTGCACGTGCTGTCCACGCTCGACCTGGAGCACCTGGACCCGGCGCGCAACTACGTCACGTCCTCCCAGGACGTGGGCCGGCTGGTCTACCGGACGCTGACCACCTTCAGCGCCGCGCCCGGCGAGGCCGGCGGGACGGTCGTGCCGGACCTGGCCACCGACACCGGCCGCCCGAGCGACGGCGCCCGGACCTGGACCTTCACCCTCAAACCCGGCGTCAAGTTCGAGGACGGCCGGCCGATCACCAGCAAGGACGTCAAGTACGGCGTGGAGCGGACCTTCGCCGCCGAGCTGCCCGAGGGCCCGCCCTACGCCCGGATGTGGCTGGCCGGCGGCGAGGCGTACCGGGGCCCCGCCAAGGACCCGGCCGGGCTCGCCGCGATCGAGACGCCCGACGACGCCACCGTCGTCTTCCACCTCAAGCAGCCGGTGGCCGACTTCGGCTCGGCGGTGTCCCTGCCGATGTTCGCCCCGGTGCCGCAGGACAAGGACACCGGCGTCGGCTACGACTCCCGGCCGTTCTCCTCCGGGCCCTACAAGATCGACGCCTTCGAGCCCAAGAAGCGGCTCACCCTGGTCCGCAACCCCAACTGGGACCCGGCCACCGACACCGTCCGCAAGGGCCTGCCCGACCGGGTCGTCATCGACCTGGGGCTCGACGCCGCCGTCGTCGACCAGCGGCTGATCGCCGGGCAGGGCGAGGACGCGAACGCCGTCGCGCTGGAACCGATCGGCCCCGCCTCGGTGGGGCAGGTGCTGACCGACCCGCGGCTCAAGAGCCGGCTGGTCGTCGGCGACTCGATCAACACCCGCTACCTGAGCATCAACACCCGCCACAAGCCGCTCGACGACGTCCGGGTCCGCCGGGCCATCGCGTACGCGCTCGACAAGGACGCCCTGCGCACCACCCGCGGCGGCCCGATCGCCGGCGACCTGGCCACCAGCCTGCTGCCGCCCTCCCTCGGCTACCAGGCCGAGGACCCCTACCCGAGCAAGGACGGCAAGGGGGACCCGGACAAGGCGAAGGCACTGCTCGCCGAGGCGCGCCACAGCGCCGACCTCGACCTGACCCTCGACGCCCCCGCCACGACCGCCGGCAAGGCGCAGGCCGAGGCGATCCAGGCCTCGCTCGGCCGGGCCGGCATCACCGTGAAGATCAACGAGATCAGCTCCTCCGCCTTCTACAGCACGGTCGGCAACACCGGCCAGGAGCACGACCTGGTGATCGCCGGCTGGTCCCCGGACTGGCCGGGCGCCTCGACCTACCTGCCGATCGTGTTCGACGGCCGCCTGATCACCCCCCAGGGCAACAACAACTACGCCCAGTACGACTCCCCGGCCGTCGACGCCCGGATCGACGAGATCGCCGCGCTGGGCGACCCGGCCGCGGCCCGCACGGCCTACGGGCAGCTCGCCCGGAAGATCGCGCAGGACGCCCCGGTGGTGCCGTTCCTGTGGGACAAGGCGCCGGTCCTCATCGGGCCGAACGTCACCGGAGCGTACGGACACATCGCCTACGTCGGCCGGCTCGACCTCGTCTCCCTGGGGCTGCGCAAGTGACCGCGACGCACGCGGCCGCACCGCACCGGGCCGTGCGTCAACCGACCGTGCTCCGCACGCTGTTGGCCCGCCGCTCGGCGGCCCTCGCGCTGGCCGTGGTGGCCGCCCTGGTCCTGCTCGCGCTCGCCGCGCCGCTGGTCAGCTGGCTCACCGGCAGCTCGCCGACCGCCTTCCACGGCGACGCGGTGGACCCGGCGCTCGGCGGCCTGCCGCGCGGCGCGGCGGGCGGGATCAGCACCCGGCACTGGCTCGGCGTGGAGCCGGTCAACGGCCGCGACGTGCTCGCCCGGGTGCTGTACGGCGCGCGGGTGTCCCTGCTGATCGCCGTCCTCGCCACCGCCCTGTCGGTGGTGCTGGGAACGGCGCTGGGGCTGGTCGCGGGCTTCTTCGGCGGCTGGGCCGACACCGTGATCGGCCGCACCATGGACCTGCTGCTCTCCTTCCCCAGCCTCATCTTCATGATCGCGCTGATCTCGGCGGCGCCCGGCACGGACCGCCGGCTGCTCCTGGTCGTGGTGCTCGGCTTCTTCGGCTGGCCGTACGTCGGGCGGATCGTGCGCGGGCAGGCGATGGTGCTGGCCCGGGGCGAGTTCGTCGCGGCCGCCCGGGTGCTCGGCGCCTCCCGCCGGGCGCTGCTGCTGCGCGAGGTGCTGCCCAACCTGACCGGCCCGGTGCTGGTGGTGGCGACCATGTCGATCCCCGGCTGCATCGCCACCGAGGCTGGCCTGTCCTTCCTCGGCGTGGGCGTCCAGGCCCCCACCCCCTCCTGGGGCCAGATGATCGCCACCGCCGTGCCCTGGTACGCCGCCGACCCGGTCTACTTCCTCGTCCCCGGCGTCTTCCTGTTCGTCACCGTGCTCGCCTTCAACGTGCTCGGCGACGCCGTCCGAGACGCGCTCGATCCCCGGAGCCAGCGCCGATGATCCTCTACCTGTTGCGCAGACTGGCCGTCACGGCGGCCATCCTGCTGGTGATCTGCGCCGCCACCTTCGCCATCTTCTACCTCATGCCCGCCGACCCGGCCCAGGGCGCCTGCGGCAAGGCCTGCAGCCCCGAGCGGATCGACACGATCCGCGCCACCCTCGGGCTGGACCACTCGCCCCTGACCCAGCTCCGCGACTACCTGTCCGGCATCGTCACCGGACGGACCTACGGCAGCGGCCCGCAGGCCGTCGGCTGCCCCTTCCCGTGCCTGGGGTTCAGCTTCCAGACCGACCAGCCGGTCTGGGACCTGCTCACCAGCCGGCTGCCCGTCAGCTTCTCGATCGCCATCGGCGCCGCCGTGCTGTGGCTCGCGGTCGGCGTCGGCGCCGGCGTGGTCTCCGCCCTGCGGCGCGGCAGCCTGTGGGACCGCGCGGCGATGACGGCCGCCCTCGGCGGGGTCTCGCTGCCGATCTACTTCACCGCCCTGGTGCTGCAGTACCTGCTGGTCGTCCAGCTCCAGCTGCTGCCCTACCCGCAGGTCGTCCCGTTCACCGACGACCCGTTCGGCTGGGCGCAGTCGATGCTGATGCCCTGGATCACCCTCGCCATGCTGTACGCCGGGATCTACGCCCGGGTCACCCGCAGCGAGATGCTGGACAGCCTCGGCCAGAACTACGTGCGCACCGCCCGCGCCAAGGGCCTGCCCGAGACCACGGTCGTCCGGCGCCACGCGCTGCGCCCCGCCCTGATGCCGATCGTCACCATCTTCGGCATGGACCTCGGCGCGCTGCTCGGCGGCGCCCTCATCACCGAGTCGGTGTTCGGCCTGCCCGGCGTCGGCAAGCTCGCGGCCGACGCCATCGCCTCCGCCGACCAGCCGGTGATCCTCGGGGTGACGCTGTTCGCCGCCTCCTTCGTGGTGCTCGCCAACCTCCTCGTGGACCTGGTGTACGCCGTCCTCGACCCGAGAGTGAGGGCCGTCGGATGACCCTGCTGACGGTACGTGACCTGACCGTGGAGTTCCGCTCGGGCGTGCGCGCCGTGGACGGCCTCGACCTCGAACTGGACGCCGGACAGGTGCTCGGCGTGGTCGGCGAGTCCGGCAGCGGCAAGTCCGTCACCAGCCTGGCCGTCCTCGGCCTGCTGCGCGACGCCCGGGTCGGCGGCGACATCCGCTTCGACGGCCAGGAGTTGACCGCACTCGGGCAGCGCGCACTGCGCCGCCTGCGCGGCAACCGGATCGCGATGGTCTTCCAGGACCCGCTCTCCTGCCTCAACCCGTACTACTCGGTGGCGTTCCAGATCGCCGAGGCCTACCGGGCCCACCACCGCAGCACGCGCCGGCACGCGCACCGGGTCGCGGTGCGCATGCTGGACCGGGTCGGCATCCCCGAGCCCGAGCGGCGGGCGAAGGCCTACCCGCACGAGTTCTCCGGCGGCATGCGGCAGCGGGTGATGATCGCGATGGCGCTCTGCCTGGAGCCCGACCTGCTGATCGCCGACGAGCCGACCACCGCGCTGGACGTCACCGTCCAGGCGCAGATCCTCCAACTGCTGCGCGAACTGAGGGAGGAGAAGGGCACGGCCGTCATGCTGATCACCCACGACATGGGCGTGGTCGCCGGACTGGCCGACCAGGTCGTGGTCATGCACCAGGGCCGCGCGGTCGAACGCGGCCCCGTCCGGGACGTCTTCCACCACCCCCGACAGCCGTACACCCGGGGCCTGCTTGCCTGCGTCCCGCGGATCGACGGCCCCCTGCCGGACCGACTGCCCACCCTGGGAGCCGCGGAATGAGCCTGCTCAACGTACGGAACCTCGGCAAGCGCTACCCCGTGCGCCACGGCCTCACCCGGCGCCTGGCCGGCCACGTCGCCGCCGTCGACGGCGTCTCGCTGAGCGTCGGCCCCGGCGAGACCCTCGGCCTCGTCGGCGAGTCCGGGTGCGGGAAGTCCACCGTCGCCAAACTGATCACCCGCCTGGAACGGCCCACCTCCGGCAGCATCCACTTCGCCGGGCGCGACCTCGCCGAACTGGACGAGACGGCGCTGCGCCCGGTCCGCCGCGAGCTGCAGATGGTCTTCCAGGACCCCTTCTCCTCGCTCAACCCCCGCCAGACCGTGCGCCGGATCCTCACCGCCCCCGCCCGCTACCAGGGCCTCGAACCGCAGGAACCGGTCGAGGACCTGCTGGCCCGGGTCGGCCTGCGGCCGGAGCACGCCGACCGGCACCCCCACGAGTTCTCCGGCGGCCAGGCCCAACGCATCGGCATCGCACGGGCGTTGGCCCTGCGCCCGAAACTGGTGGTGTGCGACGAACCGGTGTCCGCCCTCGACGTCTCGGTCCAGGCACAGATCCTCAACCTGCTCAAGGACCTCCAGGACGAGCACGGACTGAGCTACCTGTTCATCGCGCACGACCTCGGCGCCGTGCGCCAGATCAGCACCCGGATCGCCGTGATGTACCTCGGATCGGTCGTCGAGACCGCCGACCGCGACACCCTCTTCGCCCACCCCGCCCACCCCTACACCCGCGCCCTGCTGTCCGCCGTACCCCTGCCCGACCCGGACGCCGAACGCGACCGGGAACGCATCGTGCTGCGCGGCGACCTGCCCAGCCCGCTGAACCCGCCCACCGGCTGCCGGTTCCGCACCCGCTGCCCCAAGGCCGACGACCGCTGCGCCACCGACCGCCCCGACCTGCGGACGATCGCCCCCGGACAGCAGGTCGCCTGCCACTACCCCGAGAGGACGCCGTGATCCGCGCCCAGTACCGGCTGCCCGGCCTCGCCGTGACCGACCACGCCTTCGCCCTGCCGCTCGACCACGCCGAGCCCGCACGCGGAACCATCGAGGTCTTCGCCCGCGAGCTCGTCGACCCGGCCCGCGCGGACGAGCAACTGCCCTGGCTGCTCTACCTCCAGGGCGGCCCCGGCGGGAAGTCCCCGCGCCCGCTGAACGCCACCGCGGGCTGGCTCGGCCACGCCCTGAAGACGCACCGGGTGCTGCTGCTCGACCAGCGCGGCACCGGCCGCTCCACCCCGCTCACCGCGCGGACCGCCGCCCGCTTCGGCACCGCCCGTCAACTCGCCGACCACCTGGCCCGGTTCCGCGCCGACTCGATCGTCGCCGACGCCGAACTGATCCGCCGCCACCTGTGCGGCGACGCCCCCTGGGAGACCCTCGGCCAGAGCTACGGCGGCTTCCTCACCCTCAGCTACCTCTCCGCCGCCCCCGAGGGCCTGCGCGCCTGCTACGTCACCGGCGGCCTCCCCGGCCTCGACACCACCGCCGACGACGTCTACGCCGCCACCTACCCCCGCGTCCGCGAGAAGACCGCCCGCTACTACGCCCGCTACCCCGGCGACCGCGAACTCCTGCGCCGACTGGCCGACCTGCTCGACCGCCAGCCCGTCCACCTCCCGGACGGCGACCGGCTGACCGTACGGCGGCTGCGCACCCTCGGCCTGCTGCTCGGCATGGGGGAGGGCGCCGAACGCCTGCACTGGCTGCTCGACGAGGCGCTCGACCCGGACGGCCGGCCCTCGGCCACCTTCCTCCACCAGGTGGCGAACCTGACCGGCTTCACCGACAACCCGCTGTTCGCCGTCCTCCAGGAGTCCATCTACGGCCGCCCCGGCACGGCCACCGACTGGGCCGCCGCCCGGGCGATGCCCGACCACCCCGAATTCGCCGAAGCCGCCGACCCCCTGCTGCTCACCGGCGAGATGCTCTACCCGTGGATGTTCGAGGAGATCGCCGCCCTCCGCCCCTTCGCCGAGGCCGTCCACCTGCTCGCCGAACGCACCGACTGGCCCGAGCTGTACGACCCGGCGCGGCTCGCCGCCAACCCGGTGCCGGTGGCCGCGGCCGTCTACCACGACGACATGTACGTGGACGCGGGCCTGTCCCTGCGCACCGCCCGGGCCGTCGGCTCGCTGCGCGCCTGGGTCACCAACGAGTGGGAGCACGACGGCGTCACCGCCTCCGGCGACCGGGTGCTCGCCCGCCTGATGGACCTGGCCGCCGGCCGCCGCTGACCCCCCCGACCTCCGCATCCGAAGGAGAACGATGAGACTGCGCCCGCTCACCGCCGCCCTGGCCGTGACCCTCCCGCTGATCGCGGCCGCACCGGCCACCGCCGCCACCGACGACGCCGAGGACCACGCTCGCCCGGCCGCCGCCTGCGCCCTCGCCGGGAAGACCGGCTGGACCGACGAGGGCCACGACACCGACTACCACCAGTTCCAGCAGCCGCTCGGCACCAAGCACGTCCTGATGCTCTTCGTCGACTTCCCCGACGCCCCGGCCGCCGGCGCGCCCGACGACTACTACCGCCAACTCGCCCCGGCCGCCGACTGGATGGAGCAGGACTCGTACGGCCGGGCCCGGCTGGACATCACGCCGCTGAAGCGCTGGATCCGCATGCCGCAGGACTCCGCCTCCTACGGCTTCCAGCGCGGCATCACCTTCGAGCAGCACGAGCTGTACGTGAAGCAGGCCGTGGAGGCCGCCCAGCCGTACACCGACTTCTCGTCGTACGACATGCTCTACATCGTCCCCACCAAGACCGCCTCGGCGATCAGCTTCTCGCCCACCTACCTCTACGACCCGACCGGCGCCGGGATCACCGCGAACGGCAAGCGGATCAAGTGGGCGGTCACCTTCGGCCAGGACATGAACCACTGGGGCTACAAGGTCGCCGACCACGAGACCAGCCACACCTTCGGCCTGCCCGACCTCTACGCCTTCACCGCCACCGACTACCACCGCTACGTCGGCGGCTGGGACCTCATGGGGAACATCGCGGGCGCCGCCCCGCAGCACCTCGGCTGGGAGCGCTGGAAGTTCGGCTGGATCGACGACCACCAGGTCGCCTGCCTGCCCGGCGCCGGCAGCCGCACCGTCCACCTGAAGGCCGTCGAACGGCCCGGCGGCACCAAGATCGCCGTGATCAGGACCAGCGACACCACGGCCTACGTCGCCGAATCCCGCCGAGCCGTCGGCGCGGACGGCAAGGCCTGCTCCACCGGCGTGCTCATCTACAAGGTCGACACCTCCGTCGCGACCGGCAACGGCCCCGTCCAGGTCGTCACCAACCCCGGCGCCGCCGCACCCACCGGGGCCTGCACCGCCCTGGACATGCAGGCCTACCAGCCCGGCCAGTCCTTCACCGACCCCACCACCGGCGTCACCATCGACGTGCAGCGCCGCGGCCCGCTGACCGACACCGTCCGCCTCACCCGACGGTGACCACCCCCGAACTCGCGCCGTGATGCCACGGGGTGACTCCCCACGGCATCCCCGCTGTGTACGGCGCGACCCCTCCCGGCCGGGGCGACCCCCCGGCCGGGAGCCGGCCTTTCCGGGCCTCCACGCCCAGGGCAAGCAGGGGATGAAACGCTCCGGGATGACCGACGGCTATGGCATCCCGCTCGGCCGTGTCCTGGCCGGTGCCAACCGCCATGATTCCCCACTCCTGGCCCCGACTCTCGACCTACTGGGCGGGGTTGGACCTCTGCCGGACGACATCTCCGTGCACCTCGATGCCGGTTACGACTCCGCCGGCACCCGCACCGAACTGGACCAGCGGGAACTGCGCGGGATCCTGTGAAGCGACGGCATGGCCACATCACGATTTGGGGTACAACTCCCTCGTTCCCTCGCTTGCCCCGGCGCCCCGACCTAGCGTGGCTGGTCCAGTGGTGCTGGACATCAATCAACTGGCAGGCGATTTCAAAGACTTACCGACACGATATGGGGTTGGTCGCATGTTCCTGAGCGTTCCCTTCGACGACGGCCAGGCGTTCGTCGTGGAACTGCCCGAAGGGCAGGGTTCCGGCGTGCTCCGGGCGGCTCGGGGAGATGCGCTGGTCGAGTCCTCAGCCGAGACCTTCGAGTCCGGCCTGGCCCGGGTACGGCAGGTCGCCGCGGCCCTGCTGGTGCGGCTGGCCGACCTACCCCGCAAACCCGACCACATCCGGGCCGAATTCGGGATCAAGATCACAGCCGAGGCGGGGCTCGTCGTGGCCAAGGCGTCCGGCGACGCGCATTTCACCCTGGAGCTGGAATGGAGCCGCCACGAGAGTGAGGCATGAGCCGGCCCCCCGCCTGGGAGCGCGGGACGGCCCGCGTCCTCCACGACGGACGGCCGGTCGGGGCCGCGTTCCTGATCCCCGGACGGCTCATGCTCACCTGCTCGCACGTCGTCGCCGCCGTAGCGGGCATCCCGGACGACCAGCCTCTCCCGGCGGACTTCCCCGTGACCGTCGACTTTCCGCTGCTTCCCGGCTGCCCTACGGCATCGGCCACGGTCCACGTCAGCGTCCCGGTGGCGGCCGACAACAGCGGTGACGTCGCTGTCCTGCGCCTTTCCGACACGCCGCCGGAGAACGCCGTTCCCCTGCGGATTCTGGAGTCGGACCAGCTGGCCGGACACCGCTGGCGGGCGTTCGGGTTTCCCCGGTACGCCGGGCCGGGTGGCAGCAAGGACGCCGGAATCTGGACCACCGGCACGATCGAGGGCCGCGAGGGCACCGGCTGGTGGCAGCTGACCTGTGACGAGCACGCCGGGTTCCCGCTGGCCGGCGGGTTCAGCGGGGCACCGGTGTGGGACGAGGAGTTCCAGGGCGTCGTCGGTGTCGTCGTCGCCGTCGAAGGGGACCAGCGGCGGCGCACGGGCTATGCGCTGACCGTCGAGTCGCTGGCCCGTGAATGGCCGGAACTACGCGTCCGACTGCTGGCCGACAGCCCCTTCCGCGAGCTCCTGGCGTTCACCGAACAGGACGAAGCGGTGTTCCACGGGCGCGGTCACGAGACGCGCCGACTGCTTGAACTCCTCGGAGAGCAGCAGGTGCCGGTGCTGCCGGTGCTCGGTGCCTCCGGGGTCGGCAAGTCCTCACTTGTCAGCGCCGGCCTCCTGGCCCGGCTCGACGACCGAGCCCACATCATCGCCCGCGTGCCCCACGGGCTGCGGCTCACCGCCGAGGAACTCCTCGCCTGGGCGCTCGCCTCGGTCGGTGATACGGACCCGAACACGGCCCAGTGGCACGACCGATGGACCGCCCTGGCCCGTCAACTGGCCAGCGGCGAACACGGACTGCGCACGGCACTCGAACAGACCTTGGCCGGCCGCGGCAGACACGCCAAACTCCTCCTCGTCGTCGACCAGTTCGAGACCCTGCTCGCGGATGCGCCCGAAACGGCACGCAAGCTGGACGCGATGCTGGCTGTCCTGACCGCGCGGCGCACCGACGGCAGCAGGCCGGCTCAGGCGGTCGTCGTCGCCCGGATCGACTTCCTCTCCCAGATCGAGCAGCTTCCCGTCCTGCGCGCAGCCTGGGAAGCGACGCACGTCGTCGTGCCGCCGATGACCCGGGACCAGCTGCATGCGGCCATCACCCGCCCCCTGGAGGCACACGGCGGAGTCCGCTACGCCGACGGCCTCGTCGAGCAGCTGCTCCGCGACACACCGCTCGGCGCGGCCGCACTGCCGATGCTGGAGTACACCCTGAGCCAGCTCTGGGAACAGCAGACCCGCGGCATTCTCACCGCCGCCTCCTATCAGGAGCTCGGCGGGGTCCAAGGGGCACTGGTCGGCAACGCCGAGTCCACCCTGTGGGAATGGGCGGACGAGTCCGAACGCGCGGCGCTGGAACGGATCTTCATCCAACTGGTCCGCCCGGCCGAGCAGCTGGACGCGGGGGATCGCGGCCCCGACACCCGCAGGGTCGCCGACCGCACCCAGTTCTCGGACGAGGACTGGTCGTTGATCCACCGGCTGGCCAGCACCCGACTGGTCGTCGTGACCCGCCGCCCGAACGGACCGGACACCGTCGAGCTCGCCCACCAGATGCTGGTGGAGAGCTGGCCGAGACTGCAGCGCTGGGTCGAGGCGAACCGTGCCTTCCGCACCTGGCAGGAGCGGCTGCGCCGTGCGCTCCGCGCCTGGCAGGAACAGGGCCGACCGGATGAACTCCTGCTCGGGCGGCGCGAGGTCGAGGAGGCGAAGCGGTGGATCGACGAGCGCCCGGACGAAGTCCCCGCCGAGGAACTCGAGTTCGTCTCCACCAGTGCGAGGGCCCAGGCGCGGCTCGCCCGTCGGCGCAGGATCGTCCGGGGCGGCTTCGCCCTCCTCGCCGTCCTCGTCCTCATCGCCTCCGGCCTCGCCCTCGTCAACGCCCGGGCGGGCAGCGAGCAGCGGGACCTGGCTGCGAGCCGGCAGCTGACTGCCCGAAGCGCGAGCCTGACCGCAGCCGACCCCGCCATGGCCGCCCGTCTGGCCCTGGCCGCGCAGCGCATCCACCCGACGGCAGACACCCGGGCGCGGCTCCTCTCCGCCGCCGGCTCACCCTTGATCAGCACGCTCATCGGGCATACCGGCCCGGTCAGATCGGTGGTGTTCAGTCCGGACGGGAAGGGCCTGGTTACTGGCAGCGAGGACGAAACGGCGCGGTTGTGGGACGTGGCCGCACGCCGCGAGGTGAGCACCCTGCCCGGCCGGAATCTCGACACGGTGGTGTTCAGCCCGGACGGCGGGACCTTGGCGACCTTCGACTACCCGGACCAACGGGGGCGGCTGTGGAACGCCCGCACACTCGGCCCGGTCGGTGATCTCGCCGGTGCGGCGCAACCCCTGGGCTTCAGCCCAGATGGACGGATCCTGGCCACCGGAGGTCTCGGCGATGCCCTTGGGTCGGTGCAGTTGTGGGACGTGGAGACCCACCATCAGCTGGCCGCTCTCACAGGCGTTCACGGTTCGTGGCCGATGTCGGCGGCGTTCAGCCCGGACGGGACGACGCTCGCAGTCGGCGGCGGCGCCGACCAGGAGGTGCGGCTGTGGGACGTGCGGACCCACGACCAGCTGGCCGTCCTCACCGGCCACACGGGTGAGGTGACGTCCGTGGCCTTCAGCCCAGACGGCAGCACCCTCGTCAGTACCGGCGGTGATGCCACAGTGCGGCTGTGGGACGTGCGGAGCCGCCAGGCGCTGGCGACGCTCACCGGCCACCGGGGTGCGGTGCAGGCGGCGGCGTTCAGTCCGGACGGGCAGATCTTGGCCACCGCCGGTCGGGACTGGACGGTGCGCCTGTGGGACGTGCCGACGCGCCGGGCTCTGGTGACGCTCAACGGCCATACGCGCGACGTCAATGCGGTGGCGTTCAGCCCGGACGGAAGCACCCTGGCGAGCGCCGGTGAGGACAGCACGGTGCGGCTGTGGGACATGCGCGCAAGCCGTCCGTTGGCCATGTTCGCCGGGCAGGGCGGTACGATGCGCCCGGTGGCGTTCAGCCCGGACGGCCGGACGCTGGCCACCGGGGGCCATGACCAGGCGGCGCGGCTGTGGGACGTGCAGACGCACCGCCAGTCGGCCGTCCTCACGGGCCGGGGAGGCACGCTCCTCACGTTGGCGTTCAGTCCGGACGGGAAGACCCTGGCCACCGCGAGCGACGACGGGACGGCGTCGCTGTGGGACACCGCGACCCACCGCGAACTCGCCACCCTCACCGGCCACACCGGGCTGGTGGGCGCGTTGGCCTTCAGCCCGGACGGACGAACGCTTGCCACCGCCAGCTACGTCGACCAGACGGTGCGACTGTGGGACGTGGTGTCCCACAGCCCGCTGGCGACCCTCACGGGCACGTCGAGTCCCGTGGTCTTCAGTCCGGACGGCAACACCCTCGCCACGGGAGGCGGCACCATCGCGTCGACGGCGAAGTTGTGGGACGTGCGGACCCACGACCAGCTGGCCGTCCTCAGCGGCCACAAGGGCCTGGTGGGCTCGGTGGCGTTCAGCCCGGACGGAGCCCTCCTGGCCACTGGCAGCTGGGACGGCACGGTCCGGCTGTGGGACGTACGCACCCACGACCATGTAGCCGTCCTCACCGGCCACACCGGTTATACCCAGTCGGTGGCGTTCAGCCCGGACGGGAGCACCCTCGCGAGCGGCGGCCGGGACGCCACCGTGCGGCTGTGGGACGTGCGGACGCGGAGCCAGGTGGCCGTCCTGACGGGTCACGCCGACATCGTGTGGTCCGTGTCGTTCAGCCCGGACGGAAACACGCTGGCCAGCAGCAGCCAGGACGCCACCGTGCGGCTGTGGGACGTCCGGACGCGGAGCCAGGTGGCGCTCCTCACCGGCCACACGGGCAACGTGTGGTCCGCGCTGTTCAGCCCGGACGGAAAACGCCTGGCCACGAACGGCGAAGACACGACGGTCCGCCTGTGGGACACCGGGATGTACACCGACCTCGACGCCCTCATCGGCAGGGCCTGTGCCATCGCCGGCCGCTCAATCACCCGCGAAGAGTGGCACCAGTACGTCCCCGCCGGCGTGTCCTACCACCAGACCTGCCCCTGACCGCCGTCCTCGTCCCGGACCGGGCTGAACGCCGCACCGTTGTGATCCACGCCTTCTTCGACCTCGCCGACACCGTCAGCACCGTCCGCAGCCTGATCCGACGGGCACGGACCACTCGCCGCTGGGACGACCGTCCGCAACGTCGACGATGAACAACCCGCGATCAGGGCGAACTCTTGCTGAAGACCGCCCGCACGACCTCGTCCGGGGAACCGCCCGCCTCGGCGATCAGCTCTCCACCGGCCGACCAGATCCCCGAGCGGCCGGACGTGCGGTCGAATCCGCCGCCGGTCGGGCCCGCGAAGGCCGCCGTGGCAACCCACACATCGTGGTCCGCGGCGACTCGCAGGGCGCGCTCGCCATGAACGTCGGCCTCGTCGTCGGCGTGGACTACCCCCGCCACGTAGCCATCGATACCCAACGCCGCCGTCTTCGCGGCATGCTCGGGGATGCCGGTGTCACGGCAGATGGCGAGCCCCAGCCGCCACCCGTCCACTTCGATCACGGCCGGTTCCCCGGGCACGAAGCGGGTGGCCTCGCTGTGATGAAGGCAGACCTTCCCGTAGGCCACTCGCGCGCCCTCTCCGTCCACAGCCAGGACGCCGATACGCGGGCCCGGCACGGGCGCACCGACCAGGGCGAGTGTCCCGGTCTCGGCGCACGCGGTGACGATCGGGGCCAGCCGTTCATCGTCCGGGGAGACCGGCGCGGCGTCCAGTTCGTATCCCGTCAGCGACATCTCGGGGAAGACCACCACCCGTGCGCCCGCCGCCCGGACCGCCTCCGCATGGGCCACCGCGTTGGCCGTCACGTCGTACGCCACACACCGCGGTTGCGCCACCGCGATGCTCAGCTGCCGCTCCACTCCGACACCTCTCGTTGACCAAGACCACCTGAACCGGCGGCCGCAGGGTCGCGTCACTGCTGAAGCTGCGGGCACCGGCCAACCCGCACGGTCCAGGCCCTCAGTCTGCCTGGACGATCCGCCGCCACTACAGCCGCCCGCGCCCGACTCGGCACCCCTATCCGCGCCGCCTCTCAGCGACGAGGCCCAACGATCGGATCAGCTGGACGAGTTCGGCGTGGAAGAGCTTGTCCGGCGAGAGCGTCTGGGCGCGCAGGTGGCCGTAGACCTCCAGCGCGACCAGGCCGTGCAGGTGCCCCCACATTCGCAGCGCCAGGGCCACGCCGGCCGGCGGTAGCGCGGGGAACGCCGGGCGGACCTTGTCGAGCAGGCCGGGGTCGAAGTCGTCCCAGTCGAAGTCGCCGTCCCCGTGCGACCGTTCGGCGCTGCCCCAGGCCGTGTCCGCCAGTGCGGCGATGCCGACGCAGACCCGCCGGGCGGCGTCCGGTGCGGCGCCGCCGGTCGGGGCCTGGTAGCCGGGGACGGGGTCGCCGTAGATCAGCCGGAAGCCCTCGGGGTTGGCCAGCGCCCAGTCGCGGAAGGCGTGGGCCCAGGCCTGGATCCGCTGCGCCGGGGCGTCCTTTGCGGAGGCGGCCCAGGCGGCGTCGACGGCGTCGGCGAGCGCGGTGTAGACGTCCTCGATGAGGGCGGTGACCAGGTCGTCGCGGGTGGCGAAGTAGCCGTAGATGGCGTTGGCGGTCATGCCCATCTCGCGGGCGATCGCCCGCAGCGTGATCGCGTCCGGGCCGCCCGAACCCATCAACTGCAGCGCGGTGCGCTTGATCTCGGCGGTCGTCTCGGCCCGCAGTCGTTCGCGTCGTCCGGTGCTTCGGGTGGCTGCCACCGGCTCACTGTACAGCGTCACTGCACTGATTGCTGTGCGGAAACTGCACGCCGTATAGTTTTCGCACGGCGTGAGGTCATCCGGCCTCACGCGTCCGTCCGGCATGACCACGGCATGAACCAAGGGGAGCACCATGCACATCGGCGTCATCGGAGCCACCGGCACCATCGGCAGCAGGGTCGTCACCGAGGCCCTCCGGCGCGGACACCGCGTCACGGCGTTCAGCCGGGACGCCTCCGCGATCACCGACCGGCGGGAGAACCTCGGCTGGGCGAGCGTCGACGCCCTGGACGCCGCGAGCATCGCGGCCGCCCTGCCCGGCCTGGACGTCCTGATCAGCGGCTTCCAGCCCGGGAACGCGGCGAAGGACTTCGCCGACACCGTCCGGCGCTCGATCGCGGACCCGACCGTCTACGCGGCTGCTGCCAGGGCCCTGCTCAAGGCCCTGGAGAGCCACCCCCGCACCCGGCTGATCGTCATCGGCGGCGCCGGCAGTCTGGAGATCGAGCCGGGCGTCGTCCGTGCCGACCACGACGAGCTCATCCACGCGTCGCTCGACGAACTCGGCCTGCCCCGCGAGTACGCCGCCGCCGTCCGCGGCCACCGAGAGGCGCTGGACGTCCTGCGCGCCTCGAACCGGCTCTGGACCTACTTCAGCCCCGCCGAGCAGATCGCCCCCGGCGAGCGCACCGGCCGCTTCCGCATCGGCGGCGACCAGCCCGTGCTGAACGCCGACGGCGTGAGCCGGATCTCGGCGGAGGACGCCGCGGTCGCCCTGGTGGACGAGGTGGAGCTGCCCCGCTTCGTCCAGCGCCGGTTCACCGCGGGCTACTGAGCAGCCTGCCGACCCGGTGTCCGTTTCCATAACGCGAGGTGATGGGGAGTCGGGAGCTGTCGGCGGCATCGATCGATCCGGACGATAGCCTGCACGCTCCCCGCGCGGCGGCGACGGCCGACGACCCGGGGGAGCGCTCAGGACGCCCGGCCGCCCGCCCGCGAGGGCGCGGCGGCCGGGTCCGTCACCCGGACCGGACCGATCTCCCCGGAGGCCCCCATGGATCGCTCAGTCAGACCCCGGACCTCGCTGCCGGCGGCGCTCGCCCTCGTCATGGCCGCGCTGCTCGCCCTGCTCGTCATCCCGGCCCACCCGGCCCGCGCCGACGACGGGAGCGGCTCCGCCTGCGCCCTGCAGGGCGCGACCGGGTACCTCGACGAGGGGCAGCGGACCGACTACACCCGGTTCCAGAACCCGATCGGCACCAAGCACGTCGGCGTGGTCTACGTCGACTTCCCCGACGCCACCGGCACCGCCCTGCCCCTCACGTCGTACGAGGACACGCTGAAGGGCGCCGCGGACTGGATGCGCAACGCCTCCTACGGGCGGACGGCACTGGACATCCGAACCCCGTATGCGGCCTGGGTCCGGATGCCGAAGAACTCCACCGACTACAACTGGGCGCGCGGCTTCTCCTGGACCACACATCAGGCCTACGTGAAGGACGCGCTGACCGCCGCGGCCGCCGCCAGAGTCGACCTCTCCCCGTACGACATGTTCTACGTGGTGCCGACCGCCACCGCGGCCGCGATCGGGCACACCCCCACCTTCGTCCAGGACCCGGCCGTGCCGACCTGGGTCTGGAACGCGCCGACCGGCAGCTGGGTGCTGGTCCACTGGGCGGTGACCTTCGGCCAGGACATGTGGCACTGGGGCTACAAGGTGGCCGACCACGAGACCGCCCACACCTTCGGCCTGCCCGACCTGTACGCCTACAGCGGCGACCAGCACCGGTACGTCGGCGGCTGGGACCTGATGGGCCGGATCTCCGGCCCGGCCCCGCAGTACTTCGCCTGGGAGGCCTGGAAGCTGGGCTGGATCGGCGACGGCCAGGTGTCCTGCCTGGCCACGGCGAACAGCTACGCCACCACCCTGACCGGACTGGAGTACGGCGGCACCGGCTACCGGCTGGCGGTGGTCAGGACGGGCGCCACCACCGCGTACGTCGCCGAGTCCCGCAAGGCCGCCTACGACGACGCCGGCGCCTGCGCCACCGGCGTCGTCATCTACAAGGTCGACACGTCCGTCACCACCGGCAACGGCCCGATCCAGGTGGTCGGCAACCCCGGCGCCGCCGCGCCCACCGGGACCTGCACCGCGCTGGACATGCAGACCTGGCGGCCCGGCCAGTGGTTCCAGGACGACACCGCCCGCGTCCGGATCTACGTGAACGGCTCCGACGCGTCCACCGACACGGTCTGGACGTACAAGTGGTGACGACCGGTCGGCCCGGGCTCCGGCTCCGATGAACGAACGCCACCGGCCCTCACGGCCGGTGGCGTTCGCGCCACCTGCGATGGACGGCGCTGCGGCCGCACGCCGCCTCGTACGCCGCGACGACGTCCCGGACGAGCGCGGGCCCCGAGGCGGCCAGCGGCCCCTCCTCGTGCCAGGCGAGCAGGTGCCGGTACGAGAGCGGGCTGCCGACGATGGGACGCACCGCGATGCCCGGCACCTCCTCGAAGGTGGCCTGGCAGAAGCTCACCGCGTGGCCGTGCCGGACGATGTCCAGGAGCAGCCGGCCCTCCGCCTCGTGGACGACGCGCAGCCGGTGGCCGAGGACGAGCAGGGTGCTGGACCAGTACTCGCGGATCCGGTCGTTGTCCGGGCGCGGCGCGGCCCAGTCCTCCTCCGCCAGGTCGGCGAGCGCGACCTCCTCCTCGGCCGCCAGCGGATGGGCGGCGGGCAGGGCGACGAAGAGCGGTTCGGTGGCGATCGGCGCGACGGCGACCCCCGGAGGGGCCGCGAGCTCGTAGCCGGGGCTGTCGCCGACCACCGCCGCTTCGAGCCGGCCGTCCGCGACGTCCTCGACGAGCGGGACGGGGCACCCCTGGCCGCGTGAGCTGATCTCGGCCTCCGGGTGGTGCTTCCTGACCGCCGTGATCAACCCGCCGAGCAGGGGAGCGTTGACGGAGCCGAGCCGGACCCGGTGCGGCGGGCCGTCGGTCCGTGCGGCGAGGGCCGAGACGCCCAGCAGCTCGTCGACGGTCGGCAGCACCGCCCGGGCCCGGCTGAGGACGACCTCCCCGAACGCGGTCGGGACGACGCCCGACTGCGCGCGGCTGAACAACTCGCCGCCGAGCACCCGCTCGATCCGCGTCAACTGGGCGCTGAGGCCGGGCTGGGTGAGCCGCAACGACGCGGCCGCCCGGGTCAGGCTGCCGCTCTCCGCGATGCTGCAGATGATCCGCAGGTGCCGAAGTTCGAGCTCCATGGCGTGATCGTAGGGAGATCGGGCCGACAGCAACAGGGGTGTGACGCAAGCGCCTTGGCCATCGACACCTAGTGAACGCAGCAGCCCCGCGCAGGGCGGGGCGACGCCGATCCCGCCCCGCCGGTCCGACCGGGGTGAATTCCGCGCCCGAGCACGGTACCAGGGGTTTCCGCCCGGACCCGTACGCGCCCATGGCGAGCGCGAGGGGCGGCGAGGGTAGCTGCCTTCAGGAAGATAACGAATGAGTCGAAGTTTGCCGCTCATTGGATTTACTTCTTGACTACGTCCGGCAGATCCGGATTGACTCCCTCCACCCCGCCGCAGCGTTGCGGCGCCGTCAGGGAGGCACCCCCCACATGAACGCAACGATGCGTCGCGCCGTCATTGCCACCGCCGCCGTCACGATGGCCCTGTCCATGGCCGCGTGCGGCAAGGCCGGCGGCGACAAGAAGGATGCCGCCGCCTCCGGCGACTCCAAGTCCATCGGCCTGCTGCTGCCCGAGAACGCGTCCTCGGCGCGCTACGAGTCCTTCGACCGCCCGTTCGTCGAGGCCAAGGTCAAGGAGCTGTGCGCGGACTGCAAGGTGCTCTACAACAACGCCGAGGGCAGTGCCGCCAAGCAGAAGCAGCAGTTCGACACCCTGATCGCGCAGGGCGTGAAGGTGATCGTCCTGGACGCCTTCGACGCCACCTCCACCGAGTCCTGGGTCAAGGAGGCCGCTGCGAAGGGCGTCAAGGTCGTCGCGTACGACCGCCTGGCCACCGGCCCGGTCGCCGGGTACGTGTCGTTCGACAACGAGAAGGTCGGCGAGCTCCAGGGCCAGGCCCTGCTCGACTCCCTGGGCGGCAAGGCCGCCGACGCGAACATCGTCATGATCAACGGCGACGAGTCCGACCCGAACGCCGGCCAGTTCAAGGCGGGCGCGCACAAGGTCCTCGACGGCAAGGTCAAGAAGGTCGTCTACGAGCAGTCCGGCGAGTGGAAGCCCACCGTGGCCGGCCAGAAGATCGGCGCCGCGATCACCCAGCTCGGCAAGGACGGCTTCCAGGCCGTCTACTCCGCCAACGACGGCATGGCCGCCGCCATCATCACCCAGCTCAAGGGCGCCGGGATCACCGTCCCGGTCGGCGGTCAGGACGCCGGCCTCGACGCGATCCAGCGGATCGTGAACGGCGACCAGGCCTACACCATCTACAAGGCCTACCGGCCGCTCGCCGACAGCGCCGCCGAACTGGCCGTGGACCTGCTGCAGGGCAAGGACGTCAAGTCGGTCGCCTCCTCCAGCATCGACAGCGCCACCGACAAGGGCATCCCGGCCAAGCTGCTCGACCCCAAGGTCGTCACCAAGGCGAACATCAAGGACACCGTCGTCGCGGACGGCCTCTACAAGGCCTCCGACATCTGCACCGCCGACTACGCCGCCGCCTGCGCGGCCGCCGGCCTGAAGTAGTCCCACCCGGGCGGTGCCCCCGACCCTCCCCGAGGGGAGCACCGCCCGCACCGAGCGGCGGGCCCGGCCCGCCGCCCCCTTTCGTACGCACGCACACCCGCCCGCCCCGCACGGCGCGCGGGCCAGCCCGGCCGCCACCCCACCATCACGGCGCGCGCGGGAAGAAGGAGATGGTTCACGTGACAGGCGCACCCGTACTGGCGTTGCGCGGGGTCTCCAAGCGCTTCGGCGCCGTCCAGGCGCTGACCGACGTCCACCTGGAGGTCCACGCGGGCGAGGTGGTGGCCCTGGTCGGCGACAACGGCGCCGGAAAGTCCACGCTGGTGAAGACCATCGCCGGCGTCCACCCCATCGACGAGGGAACGATCGAGTGGGAGGGCACGGCGGTCTCCATCGGCCGCCCGCACGACGCCCAGGCCCTCGGCGTCGCCACCGTCTACCAGGACCTGGCGCTCTGCGACAACCTCGACGTGGTCGGCAACCTCTTCCTCGGCCGCGAGCTGAAGAAGTACGGCATGCTCGACGAGGTCGGCATGGAGAAGCGCGCCCGCGAACTGCTCGACACCCTCTCCATCCGCATCCCGAGCGTGCGCATCCCGATCGCCGCCCTCTCCGGCGGCCAGCGCCAGGTGGTCGCCATCGCCCGCGCCCTGGTCGGCGACCCCAAGATCGTCATCCTGGACGAGCCCACCGCCGCCCTCGGCGTCGAGCAGACCGCCCAGGTCCTGGACCTCGTCGAGCGCCTGCGCGACCGCGGCCTCGGCGTCATCCTGATCAGCCACAACATGGCCGACGTCAAGGCCGTCGCGGACACCGTCGCCGTCCTGCGCCTGGGCCGCAACAACGGCGTCTTCGAGGTGGCGAACACCTCGCACGAGGAGATCATCTCCGCCATCACCGGCGCCACCGAGAACGCCGTCACCCGGCGCCAGGCCCGACTCGCGGAGGACGCGAAGTGACCACCGAACAGACCACCGCGCCCACCACCGAGAACGCGGCCCCGGCCGCGGTCGACCCCCGCCTGCTCGTCCGCGAAGCCGGCCTCGCCGGCTACCTCGCCGAGTTCAAGCGGAAGTTGAAGAACGGCGACCTCGGCTCGGTGCCCGTCGTCCTCGGCCTGATCCTGATCGGCGCCATCTTCCAGGGCATCACCGGCGACTTCCTCAAGGCCGACAACCTCACGCACATCACCCAGTGGATCGCCGGCCCCGGCCTGATCGCCGTCGGCGTCGTCTTCGTGCTCCTCCTCGGCGAGATCGACCTCTCCCTCGGCTCCCTCGCCGGCGCCTCCGCCGCCATCGCCGCCAACCTGTCCGCGCGCGCCGGCTACAACGAGTGGCTGTCCTGCCTCATCGCCCTCGCCGCCGCCGTCGCCATCGGCGCCCTGCACGGCTTCTTCTTCGCCAAGATCGGCGTCCCCGCCTTCGTCGTCACCCTCGCCGGCCTGCTCGCCTGGAGCGGCCTGCAGCAGTACGTCCTCGGCGACAAGGGCACCGTCAACGTCGTCCACGACGGCTTCCTGGCCAACCTGGACTCCTACTTCCTCGGCGACGGCGACATCGCCTACGCCTGGGGCCTCGCCGTCATCGGCACCGCGCTCTACGCCGCCGGGCAGCTCCTCGACGCCCGCCGCCGCACCGCCGCCGGCCTCGCCGCGCGGCCGATGGGCGAGATCGCGCTGCGCACCGGCGTCCTCGCCGCCGTCGCGCTGACCGCCGCCTACACGCTCAACCAGGACAGCGGCCTGCCGCTGGCCCTGCTCGTCTTCCTGGCCGTCGTCGTCGTGACCGACTTCGTCCTGCGCCGCACCAGCTACGGCCGGCAGATCTTCGCGGTCGGCGGCGGCGTGGAGGCGGCCCGGCGCGCGGGCATCAACGTCGCCTGGATCCGGATCTCGGTCTTCATGATCTCCGCCGGGATGGCCGCCCTCGGCGGTCTCTTCTACGCCTCCCAGCAGGGCTCCGCGGACAAGATCCTCGGTGGCGGCAACGTCCTGATGAACTCGATCGCCGCGGCCGTCATCGGCGGCACCAGCCTGTTCGGCGGGCGCGGCAAGACCTGGTCCGCGCTGCTGGGCATCCTGGTCATCCAGAGCATCACCACCGGCCTCGACCTGGTCCACGTCAGCCAGGCCATCCAGTACATGATCACCGGCGCCGTCCTGCTCGCCGCCGTCGTGCTGGACTCGGTCTCCCGCCGCACCCGCAAGACCGCGGCACGCTGACGACCGCGCGCTGACCGGCAGTTGGACAACGGCGAGGGCCGGGCCGCACCCGTGAGAACGGGTGCCGGCCCGGCCCTCGCGCGTCAGCGGGTCACGGGCACTTCTCGTCGATCTTGTACTGCAGCGCCCGCGGGTAGTCGTGCCGGCTGAGCCGGACGCGGGCCAGGATCGGCGCGTGGTTGAGGTCGTTGCCGGGGTCGGCGATCTCCGCCAGGAGCGCGTCGAGCTCGGCGTGGGTGCTGACCTCGCGCCCGTGCATCCGGTCCTTGTCGGTGCCGAAGACCTCGGCCAGCTTCTCGTACCGCCACGGGTGCAGCACGTTGTAGAAGTCGGCCCCGTTGGACGGCCTGTCCTTGTAGTAGCAGGGGCTGACCAGCATCTGCTCGATGCCGTAGAACCCCTCGTTGTCCAGGACGAAGACCACCGGCCGCAGGTGGTGGCGCACCTGGGTGGACAGCTCCTGGCAGATCTCCTGGAACGAGCCGTCGCCGACGAACACCAGCGGCCGCTTCATCGGCTGCTGCCGGCCCAGCGCCACGCCGGTGGCCGCGCCGACCGAGTAGCCGATGGACAGCCAGCTGTTCTGCGCCAGGAAGCCGGCCCGCTCGGTGATCCGCAGGTTCATCGAGCCGAGCAGCGCGAACGCCGCGTCCGAGACCACGGTGAACGGCGAGGGCGCCTGCGGGTCCCCGCCGGTGGCCCGGTGCTCCAGGAAGTGGTTCATGTGCGCGAAGAAGCTGTCGTACGTCAGCTCCGCCGGGTACTCGGTGGCGCTCAGCGAGTCCAGGAAGGCGGCCGTGCTGGCGGGGACGTCCAGGCCGGCCGCGTGTGCCAGCGCGAAGTGGTCGGCCGGGAAGGTCCGCCCGTTCAGCGCGTCGCGCAACGCCCGGATGAACCGGCCGAGTTGGACCTCGGGGAAGTACTTGGAGCCGACGCTGACGCCGTCCCGGGCGGCCACGATCCAGTCGTCGCCGATGGACTGCTCGCCGCCGAGGTTCTTGGACGTGGACCAGGTCCCGAGGCCGATCCGGCACCCGGCGTTCTGGAAGGTCTCCCGGATCTCGGGCAGGCTCGCCTTGCCGTTGTAGACGCCGGCGAAGCGCGGATGCCGTTCGGAGACCACGGACTTCGCGCCGACCGTGGTGCAGAACTGCATCTCGGTGCTCTGCACGAAGTCCAGCAGCTCGTCCTCCAGGCGGTGGCGGACCAGTTCCTCACCGGCCCAGACGATCGGGGTGCCGAACGCGTCGATCAGCGCCACCGCGGCCTTGACCGCCTTGGCCAGCATCTCCTCGTTCCGCTTGGTGAACGTCCGTCCGTGCGCCCGGAGTTCGCCCTGCGGGGGCGCGCATGGCGCGTGCCAGAGGTCCTCCATCACCTCCAGGTAGACGGGCTTGCGCTCGGTCAGGCAGGCGGTGATCGCGCTGTCGATCTGGGAGGGCGCGAGCCCCGGGTTGGAGAGCAGCTGCGCGTCCACCGTCACCTGCCGGTAGACCGCCAGGTTGCTCTCCCGGCGCGGGCTCATGTGCGAGGTGAGCAGGCCGACCGCCTGCTGGTTGAGCCACTGCTCGTACGAGGGCGCCGCGTTGATCGCGATCAGCGGCACGTCCTCGACGTAGGCGCCGCCGATGGCGTTGAGCAGGCTGAACGCGCCCACCCCGTAGGTCACCGCGACGGCGCCGACGCCCACCTCGCCCTTCTCCGGGTCCGTGTCGGCGGCCCGCACCCGGGCGTAGGCGTCCGCGGCGTAGCCGCCGCCCATCTCGGTCGGGGTGCCGATCCAGCGCACGCCGGTGGTCTCCTGCATGATCGTCAGGAACGGGCCGAGGAAGTCGCCCGGCACCCCGAACAGGTACCGGATGCCCAACTGCTCCAGCCTGGTGGCCAGGTAGCGGGCCACCGTCCATTCGTCGCCGCTCATCGGGTCATCGCCTCCTGCCGGCCCTCGGGCCGGACTCGCGCCTCGGGCCGGATCTCCGGCTGCGCCGGGGGCGGCGGCGGGGGCGCCTCGTGCACGGCGATGGCCGCCCGCACGGCGGTCTCCACCGCGCCCTCGATCCAGGCGTGCTTGAGCGAGACGTGCTCGCCCGCGAAGTGCACCGGGCCCTCCGGCTTGACCACGTCGAGGTGGAAGCTGGTCATCTGGTGCGGGGTGTACACCGCCGCCTCGCCGAAGGCGTACGGGTCGCGCAGCCAGCTCTGGGTCTTCCCGCAGCCGGTGTAGAACACCTCGATCCGCCGGCCGTGCACCGACTGGAGGTTGCGCAGCGCGTAGACGTAGCGCTCGTCGTCCTCCATGGAGTCCCAGCGCACCGCGTCGTCCGACCAGCTGTAGCTGGCCAGCACCACGCCGCCGCCCTCGCCGCCGGGCACCGGGTGCGAGGGGTAGTACATGAAGCGGTTCGGGTTGTCGGTGGTCGAGCCGCCGCCGAAGCAGTTGGTGGCCGGGCGCACGCTGGCCCGCAGCAGCGGGGTGTGCTCGTAGACCTCCCGCTGGCCCCGGCTGATCCGGCGCTCGTCCACGCTCGCGTGCGCGCCGAGCAGCAGGTCCGGCAGGTTGCGCGGCGGCCGGTGGCCGTTGTGGGCGGCGGCCCCGGCCGCCTCCGCGTCCTCCTCGCCGGCCCGCTGGTAGAACTCGTACAGACCGGGGGCGATGGAGTCGAGCTCGGTCTTCCAGTCCGCCTCGGTGAACTCCCACCAGCGGCGGGAGAACTCCAGCAGCACCTTGGTGGCCTGGTCGTAGTGGGTCTCGATGATCGAGCGGCGCTTCTTGTACGAGAACGGGGGAGTGACCTGGACGAACCGCAGGGCGGAGAACGGGACCGTGACGATCGCGAAGTCGCCCTTCCAGACCTCGGGTTCGGCGTTCGGGTCGTCCTCGGGGACGGTCAGCACGGCGACCTGCGGCCCGGTCGGGCCGACGTGCCGGGCGCCGCCGCCGTCCCGGCGCGGGTCCCAGTACTCCATCCGGATCATCCGCTCGCCCATCCGCAGCTCGTCCTTGAGCTCCTCGGCGAGCGCGCGGGGCAGGTTCCAGCTGCCGCCCTGGATCTCCCAGTAGGTGGCGTTCGGGTTGATGTCGCTGCGGCCCAGGAAGGTGTGGAAGAAGGCCAGGTGCAGCCGGGAGGTCATGTTCTCGATCGTGCCGATCGCCTCGACGGCCTCGTCGCTGAAGCCCGCGTACTCGCGCAGGAAGCGGCCCATCGAGTAGCCGTCGAAGTCGTGGATCACCCGGGCCCAGCCGTCCAGCCACTCGTCGAACGGCTTGTTCACCCGCTTGCCGTCCTTGATCACCGAGTAGTAGTCGCGGACCGGCTCCAGGGCCTGGTTGACCATGTCGGCGGCGGTGATCCGCACCTCGTCGCCGGTGAGGTGGAAGCCCTCGTTGACGCAGCTCGGGTCGGCGGCGTACTCGCGCCGGCGGGCCTGGACCCGGTTGGTGCGGATCCAGGAGTTGAAGCGCTTGGCGGGTTCGCGGAAGTCCGGGCTGTCCGCGCCGTACGTCCAGACCTTGCCGGGCTCGAAGGACTCGTAGACCACCGGCGGGACGGGCGCGTTCTGGTTGCCGGTGTCCGGATCGACGTCGACGTTGAAGAACAGCTGCCGGTTCAGGCCCAGGCTGTCGACCAGGGCCAGGGTGAGCGGGTGGAAGCTGGGCAGCCGCATCGCCCCGGCCTCCGCGTACTGCATCGGGTCGCTGAACGAGCCGTCCAGGTCGTCGTCGGCGGCGCGGAAGGTCTTGATCCGCCCGCCCACCCGGCTGGCGTTGGCCTCCAGGATGGTGACGTTGTGCCCGGCGTCCTTCAGCAGCTTCCCGGCGACCAGGCCGGCGATGCCCGCGCCGACGATCAGCACGTCCTTGCTCTCGTCCGCCGGCGGGATGCCGTCCTTGATCAGGACGTCGAGGTAGCGCAGCTTCAGGTCCTTGTCGTCCGGCCCGATCAGCAGCAGTTCGCGCGCCAGCTGCCGGCAGGTCTGCCAGCGGGCCCGGTCCTTGGCCGTGCCCTCGATGACGGGGTTCTCACTCATCGCTTCTCCTCGCGGCTCAGGAGCCGACCGGCGTGTTGGGGAGGTCCTTGCCCTCGGCGAGAAGCCGCAGCGTGCTGATCGAGGGGGTGAACGCGTAGAGCGCGCCCGTCGTGCGGACGAAGCGCTTCATGTCGACGGTGCCGTGGGTGCCGTCCGCGAGGGCGATCGAGGCGTGGCCGGCCAGGCCGGTGACCTTGTCGAAGCCGTTGTGCGGGTGCGGAGTGGGGGTGTCGAGGCCGGGCGTGAACTCCGGGTCGTTGGACCAGTGCCGCTGGACCAGCTCGAACTGCGCCTCCAGCGAGGTGCCGTAACAGACGAACATCAGCCCGCGGTCCTTGCCGTCGTCCGCGCCGCCCGGGAACTCGGGGCCGTACGGGATGCCGCGGCGCATCACACGGTGGCTCTTCGGCTTGTGGTCGCCGACGCCCGCGAAGGCCCGGGGGTGGGTGCGGCGGATGTGGGCGACCCAGGGGGTGTGCTCGCCCACGGGGTCGTTCTCGTAGTCGAAGTCGTTGCGGTCGCCACCGAGACCGGCCACGGCGCTGACCGGCGGGGCGAGCGGCGTGCCGTTCTTCTCGCGGCCGACCAGGCAGGCGCCGAGCCGGTTGGCGTCCATGGTCCCGGTGAACTGCTTGACGCCGTCCACCACGGCCTCGTTCCAGCCCGCGACGTCCTGGCGCAGCCGGCGCACCACCTGGAGCGAGCCGTTCTTCATCCACGCCGGCGCCTTCCGGTCGCCCATCTCGCTCTTGTGCCCGAAGACGAACTCGCCCGGCTCGATCAGCTCGCTGCCGGCGCGGTTGTCGCGGAACCCCTTGTGCTCCGGGTCCTCCCGGTGGAACTCCTTGACGCCGGGCTGGGAGATGCCGTCCTTGTAGCCGAAGTGCTCGTGGCCCTTCATCGCGCCGGTCAGGGTGCGGCCGTGGTCCATGTGGACCCGCTTGATCCCGTGCGTCTGCTCGACGGTGTCGAGGTTCTTGAGCTTCTCCTGCAGCAGCTCGTCGGTGTCCGCGGCGACGATCAGGACCGCGTGCACGACCTTGTCGCCCGTCCCGGCGCCGAACAGCCAGTGCCCGGGGTCGCTCTCGGCGGTGTCCCCGAGGTCCTTGGCCCGGGCGGCCGCGCCCGCGCAGAACGCCGTGAACGTGCTCAGGTCCTTCCTCACCTGGTCGGGCTTGACGGCGACGGTCAGCAGGCCCTCGAAGGTGAGCGAGACCCCGCAGCGGACGACCGCCGCGACGGGGTCGCGGCCGAAGGCCCGGCGGGCCAGCGAGAACTGCTCGTTGAAGTCCTCGGTCTCGCTGGTCGTCGCGACGGTGTTGAGGATCGCGGCGAGCCAGCCGCGGCCCTTGGCGGCGTCCGGGAAGTGCAGGTAGCGGAAGTCCGTGAAGTCCTTGTTGAACGCGGCCAGGACGTTGCCCTGGATGTCGGTGTTCGTGCGCAGCTTCGGCTGCGGCAGCTGCTCGATCGAGGGCACGGCGGTGGGACGGGTGGGGGTCGTGGTCATGCTGGGGTTCCTCGCGATGGTGGGCGGGCAGGCACAGAAGTCACGAAAGGTGAGAGGCCTGCTACCCAACGTAGCTGCGCCGTCGAGAGTCCTGTCAACCGGTGGTGGCCCGCTCGACGGGACGGCGCGGAATAACCCGGTGCGGCGCGCGGCGGGCCTTCCCTAAGCTCTCCCACGGACACGCGCCGCCGCCCGTTCGACCGGGCCCCGCGGCGCGCCCGAGCGACACCGGAAGCAGCGGAAGGGGGGAGCGGCCGTGACCGCGCAGCGCACCGCCGCACCCTCCCCCGCGTCCCGGTTCGAGGTGATCCTGGTGTCCCCGCTCGTGCGGTGCCCGCTGCGCGGCCGGCACCGCTGGAGCCCGACGGCCTCCTGAGACCCGCGGCCTTCGCCGCCATCGCCCGTCCGGTCGGCGAACCGACCCCCGACGTGCCGTCAGCTCACCGATCGCGCGCCCCTCCTCCTTCCGCGGTACTTCCGAAAGGGCACCCGGGCCATGCGCACCACCACGAGCACCAGCACCAGCACCGGCACCACCGCCAGCACCGGCACCACCGCCAGCACCGGCACCATCGCCGCCGTCCGCAACCTCGGCATCCTCGCCCACGTCGACGCCGGCAAGACCACCGTCACCGAGCGGATCCTCTACCTCGCCGGCGAGACCCACAAGCGCGGCGAGGTGCACGAGGGCACCACCGTCACCGACTGCCACCCGCAGGAACGCGACCGGGGCATCACCATCTTCGCCGCGGCCGTCAGCTGCGCCTGGAACGGGCACCGGATCAACCTCATCGACACCCCCGGCCACGTCGACTTCGCCGACGAGGTCGAGCGTTCGCTGCGCGTGCTGGACGGCGCCGTCGCCGTGTTCGACGCCGTCGCCGGGGTCGAGCCGCAGAGCGAGTCGGTGTGGCGGCAGGCCGAGCGGCACGGCGTGCCGAGGATCGCCTTCGTCAACAAGCTGGACCGTGCCGGCGCCGACCTCGACACCGCGCTGGCCTCCATCCGCGAGCGCCTGCACCCGCAACCCCTGGCCGTGCAGCTGCCGATCGGCGCCGAGGACGCGTTCACCGGCGTCGTCGACCTGCTGCGCCTGCGCGCGCTCACCTGGGCGGACGACCGCCTGCGCGAAGGGCCCGTCCCCGAGCACCTGGCCGCCGAGGCCGCCGTCCGCCGGCACGCCCTGGCGGAGACCGTCGCCTCCCTCCACCCCGGCGCGCTGGAGGAGTTCTGCGCCGACGGCACCCTGAGCGCCGCCACCCTCGCCGCCGCCCTGCGCGAGCTGACCCGCACCGGCGAGGCCGTCGTGGTGCTGTGCGGATCGGCGTACCGCAACCGCGGGATCGAGCCGCTGCTGGACGCCGCCGTCGCCTACCTGCCCTCCCCGCTGGACGTCCCCCCGGTCGCCGGCGTCACCGGTACGGCCGACGACACGCCGCAGCAGCGCGCCGCCGATCCCGAACAGCCGTTCACGGCCCTGGCGTTCAAGGTCAACGTCACCGCCACCGGACGGCTGACCTACCTGCGCGTCTACGCCGGCCGACTGGAGAAGGGGGACACCGTGCTGGACACCACCACCGGCCGCCCCGAACGCGTCTCCCGGATCCTGCGCGTGCAGGCCGACAGCCACCGCGAGAGCGACCACGCCGTGGCCGGGGACATCGTCGCCGTGATCGGCCCCAAGGCGGCCCGCGTCGGCGCCACCCTGTGCGCGCCCGCCGCGCCGATCCTGCTGGAGGCGCCGGTCAGCGCCGAGCCGGTCGTCACCGTCGCCGTCGAGGCCCGGCGCACGGCCGACACCGACAAGCTCGCTCAGGCGCTGGCCCGCCTGGCCGAGGAGGACCCGTCGCTCCGGGTGCGCACGGACGCCGAGACCGGGCAGCGGACGCTGTCGGGGCTGGGGGAGCTGCACCTGGAGGTCGCCGTGGAGAAGATCCGCCGCGAGCACGGCATCGACGCCGTGACCGGCCGCCCGCAGGTCGCCCACCGCGAGCGGCTGGTCGAGGGCGTGACCGGGTTCGTCCACCGGCACGTCAAACAGGAGGGCGGCGCCGGCCAGTTCGCCCACCTGGTCCTCGACGTGCAGCCGGGCGGGGAAACGGAGGACTTCGTGTTCGGCTCCACCGTGATCGGCGGCCGCGTCCCGCGCGAGTACGTCCAGGCCGTGGAGGCGGGGTGCCGCGAGGCCCTCGCCGAGGGCCCGCTGGGCGGGCACCCGGTCACGGGCGTGCGGGTGACCCTCACCGACGGCAGCACCCACCCCAAGGACTCCTCCGACCTGGCCTTCCGCACCGCCGCCCGCCAGGGCCTGCGCGAGGCACTGCGCGCGAGCCGCCTCCAACTCCTGGAGCCGGTCGCGGAGGTGACGGTGACCGTACCGGAGGACGCCCTCGGCGCGGTGCTCGGCGACCTCGCGGCGCGGCGCGGCCAGATCCGGGAGACCGGCCCCGGCCGGGTCGCGGCGGTGGTCCCGCTGGCCGAACTGTTCGGCTACGCGAGCCGCCTGCGCAGCCGCACCCAGGGCCGCGGCACCTTCACCACCCGCCCGGCCGGCTACGCGCCCGCGCCCGGCGCGTGAACCGGCCCGGCTGCCCCCGCCCCCGCCCCTGCCGCGGAGCGGGGGCGGCCGGCCTCCCGCGTGCGGACTCGCCTGTCCGGTCAGGGAGTTGGGGGCGAGCGCGACCGAACAATTTCCTCACCGAACCGGCGAAGGCCTGGCGCCGGGGCGCCCGCCGCTGGATGCTGGGGTGATGGCGATCGATCGGATGACGACCCCGACAGCCGTCGAGCCGGCCTTCGTGCGCCGTGCGGCCCTGGGCGCGACGGGCGTGGTCCTGGCAGGGGCCCTCACCACCGCGTCGGGGGCCTGGTGCTCACCCCAGTGGAAGGCCGGTTGGCTGATCACGGGTCTCGGCGTGATCGCCGGAACCGCCGTGTGGCGGCGGCGGGTCCGCCGAGTCCCGCAGACCGAGCGGAAACTGCGCGCATCGACCGTCGTCGCCTTCCTGATGGCCGTCCTGGTGTGGGTCGGTAGCGCACTGTTCGCGCTCTGCCTCAGCGCCTGGCTCCACGGCCGCGACCTCGACGACACCGCGACGCTCAAGGTCCCGGCCCTGACGGCGGAGTGCGATTCCACCGGGGACCGCGGGCAGAAGTGCTTCTACACCTACGTCGTGAACGGCCGGACGTACCACGGCACGGGCGAGCACGGAGGGTCCCTCCCCGTGACCCTCCGGATCGACCCGGCGCACCCCGGGGACCTGGGGAGGGCGGACAACACCTACCAGCTCCTGTGGATCGCCATCGTGCTCTCCGCGCTGGTGGCCGGAAGCTCGGCCTGGGGGCTGGCGGACTCCGAACGGGGCCTCACCCGGCTCCGGTCCGCCGGGGCGGGCGGACAGCCCGGGAGCGCCACCGCCCCCGCTGCCGGTGAACCCCGGCTCGGCCCGGAGGGCGTTCGGCAGGGATGAGGGGCGCCTGCTCACGAGTCCCACGGGTACTCCGGCGGCCAGCGGTAGCCGAGCTTCTCGGCGGCCGCCGGCGAACCGCCCCAGACCTGCGCCGTGGCACGGGGATCCTCGGCGGTCAGCCGGGCTTCGAGTCGCTCCGCCTGGCCGACCGGGTCGTCCGCGGTTATCGGCAGCCTGATCCCGAACTGGAGCCAGTGGTCCTCGCGCTCGTCACAGCCGCGGGGATGGCGCAGCACGACGTCGATCCGGTCGGGTTCGTTCCAACCGTCCCAGATCGCTTCGAGTTCGCAGTCCCACGCGGCCAGCCCGCTGCCGTCTCCCGTCAGCTTCGCTTCGAGCAGGTCGGCGACCATCGTGCCGGGCCACTGCCAGCTGCGGTCCGCCTCGGCCCGGGCGACCTCGGCGTCGTACTGGGCGGCGGAGAACCGGCAGGCGGGCACGCCGAAGTCCTCGTCCATCGGATTGCGCCAGCCCGTCCAGAGCACGTGCTCCGCCTCGCGCCTGATCGTCACGTGGACGGCGCCGCAGCACTCCTCCGCGCATCCGGTCGTGGCGATGCGGACCTCGCGAGGGGTGGCGGTGGCCCGCAACGGCCCGGCCGAACCCAGCAGGTGCCTCGGTCTGACGCTCCGGTAGCGGGAGCCGGCGAACACGTCCCGTCCGCCGATGATCGGGCGGACCTCCAGCCCGACCTCGGCAGCCGGCGGGCAGATGATGCGCAGTTCCAGAACGTCCACGGTGTCGGCCACCGACCGATCATGGTCGACCTGGCCGGCCGCTGTCATCCGCATTACCGCGGCCTGCGGGGCGGTTGACCGCTGTCGCGGGCACGGACCCGGTCGCCAGGAGAACCTGGAACCGAGTCCGTGCCGCAGGAATTCCGTGCCGAACGCCCGCTCAGAGCTTCTCGCACTGCCCGGTGCGCGGGCCGCTGACGGTGTCGGGCCGGCCGTCGTCGCTCGGCGGCGGGGTGTTGCCCGAGCAGGCGAGGGAGCCGGCGATGGTGTTCGCCGCGATCCGGGCCCGGTCGTCGTGCGGGAACGGGCCCGCGCCGCTGGTGCCGTCGACGACGGTGCTGCCGCCGATCCGGTTGTCGACGAGCGCCAGCCCGCCGGCGTTGTCCGTCAGGACGACCGAGCCGTCGATCCGGTTGCCCGCGCAGCCCTCGTCGACGGGGTCGCCGATCGCCACGAACCCGCTGGAGCCGTCCACTTCGACGGACCCGGTGACGGTGCTCGCGCACACCCCGAGGAAGGCGGCGCCGTGCGAGACGAGGCTCCCGACCGTCGAGCGGGTGACGAACAGCGCCGCTCCCGGCTCCGCCACCACCGCGTCGGCCGTGGCGTCCACCAGGCAGGTGCTCGGCCCGGTGGCCACCACCGACCCGGCCGGGCCGGTGATCGTCCGCTCGCAGCCGATCTGCTGCGAGCGGCTCTCCACCGCGCCCGGCAGGTAGTCGTCGTCGCCCGAGTACTGCGCGGTGACGGTGTGCGTCCCGGGCAGCAGGTGGGACCAACTGATCTGTGTGGACGAGCAGTTGGTGCCGCCGCCCGGGGCGAGCCGGCCGGTGCCGAGGGTCGTGCCGCCGTCCGCGAAGGTCACCGTGCCGGTCGGCGCGGCGGCCGGGCCGGTGCTGGGCGGCGCCGGGCAGACGGTGTCGGTGAAGGTCACCGGGCTGCCGAAGGGGGCCGGGTCGGCGGAGGAGTCGAGCGTGGTGACGACCGCGGCCCGCGTGACGTCCTGGGTGAGGACGTCGGAGGTGGCGCCGAGGTCGCGGTCGTCGCCGGTGTACTCGGCGGTGAGGTCGTGCGGGCCCACGGCGAGGGCCGAGGTGCTCAGCGTCGCCAGGCCGCAGCGGGCACTGCCGTCCGGCTGCAGGGGCGAGCTGCCGAGCACGGTCGCGCCGTCGCGGAAGGTCACCGAGCCGGTGGGGGCGCCGGCGCTCGCCAGGACGGGGCAGACGGTGGCCGTGAAGGTCACCGGTTGGCCGTAGCCGGAGGGGTTGGCGGAGGAGGACAGGGCGGTGGTGACCGGGCGCTTGCCGATGTTCAGCAGGACGTCGACCGAGCTGTCGTCGCCCGCGACCACGTCCGGCTTGCCGTCGCCGTTGAGGTCGCCGACCGCGAGCCGCGCCCCGAACGCCGAGATCCGGTAGTCCTGCCGCGGCTGGAAGGTGCCGTCGCCGTTGCCGGGCAGCACCGAGACGTTGGCGTCGTTGAGCCCGCCGGCCAGGTCGAGGCGGCCGTCGCCGTTCAGGTCGACGACCGCCACGTCGGCGGGGAAGCTGCCCTTGTCCAGCGGGAACTCGGTCGGCGCGCCGAAGGTGCCGTCCCCGTTGCCCGGCAGCACCGCGAACGCGTCGTCACCCGCCGCCGCCACCACCAGGTCGGGGTGCCCGACGCCCCGCAGGTCGCCGACCGCGACACCTCGGGGGAACTGGCCCGCCGGGAAGTTGTGCCGGGGCTGGAACGTACCGTCGCCGTTGCCCAGCAGCACCGAGACGGTGTGGTCGTGGCTGTTGGTGACCACCAGGTCGATCCGCCCGCGGCCGGTGAGGTCCGCGAGCGCCAGGCCCTCCGGATCGTTGCCCACCGGATAATCGTGCCGCGGCTGGAAGGTGCCGTCGCCGTTGCCCAGCAGCACCGAGGCCGTGTTGTCGTTCTTGTTGACGGTCACCAGGTCGAGCCGCCCGGCGCCCCGCAGGTCCGCCGCCGCGAGCCCGGTCGGGGACGCCCCCACGTCGTAGCTGTGCGCGGGCTGGAAGGTGCCGTCGCCGTTGCCGAGCCGCACCTCGACCGAGCCGACGTTGCTCGTCGGGTGCGCCCCGGCGACCACCGCCAGGTCCGTCCGCCCGCTGCCGGTGAACCGCGCGGCCACCAGCTGACCGGGCTCGTCGCCCACCGGGAGGGTGGTCGGCGCGCCGAAGGTGCCGTCACCGTTGCCCGGGAACAGCGAGACGGTGTTGTCCATGTTGTTGCCCGCCACGATGTCCAGGTGGCCCGTCCCGTGGAAGTCCCCGAGCGCCACCTCGAACGGATAGTGCCCCGCCTTGTACGCCGCCTTCGGCGCGAACAGCGGCCCGGCCGGCGCCGCCGCGCCCACCGCGCCGGCCGACCCCACCACCCCCGCCGACCCGGCCACCGCCACCAGCACCACCGCGAGGAGCGCCCGCAGCGACCCCCCGATCCACCGCATCCTGCCCATCCACCTCTCCCTCCGGCCACCGACCCGAGCGGCCCAGGCAGGGACCGGTCGGTCACGAACGTCTCCGATGCTCGGCCATCCCCCCACCCGCCCCCGTCAGCGACACCCCGGCCCCGCCGCCGCCCGGACTCCGAGGTGGACCGATTCATCGGATCGGCAGATCGGACGTCAGCTGATCACTCCAGCAGACCGCCGTCCTTGGCCCGATGTCGGGCCGCACCTATCCTCCGAGTCGATGATCCAAGGCCCACCAGCAGGATGGGCCACCCCCCCTGCAGACAGGCCCAACGGACTGGCTCACATCATCGAGCCGATCGACGGAGCCGCTTGGCAGTCGCTGCGACGAGATTGGATGCCCACTGGGACGATCACGACGTGGTCGTCGTCCAGCTCGACGGCGCGAAGCGCTGGCGCATCTACGGCCCCACTCGCACGGTGCCGATGCACCGCGACGTCGAGACGCCCGAGCCGCCGCCCGACGAGCCCGTCGCCGATCTGGTCCTCACCGCCGGCGACGTGCTCTATCTGCCTCGGGGCTGGTGGCACGCCGTCGCCGCCTCCGAGGGCCAGCATTCGCTGCACGTCACGTGCGGGCTGCAGAGCACGACGGGCGCCGATCTGATCACCTGGCTGTCGGAGAAGCTGCGCGCCCACGAGGCGGTCCGGGCGGATGTCCCGCGCTTCGAGGCCACCGAGAAGCAGCGAGCCTTCCTCGACACGATCGGCACGCTCATCGCGACCGAGCTGGAGCGCGACGACCTGCTCGCCCGCTTCTCCTCCGCCCGCGACGCCACCGAGCGAGCCCGCCTCGCACCGTCGCTGCCCCACCTCACGGCGGTCCCACCGGATGCCGACCTGCAGGTACGCCTGATCACCACGCGGCCCGCGCTCACTGCCATGCCCGACGACACCGTCCGGCTTACCGCCGGCGGCGAGGAGTGGACCTTTGCCGCCAAGGCAGAACCGATGCTCGCGCTCCTCGCAGACGGGGAACCTCACCGGCTGGCCGATCTCGCGCAGGCCGCAGGCATCACCTTCGCGCAGGCGGCCGGTGTCGTGACAGAGCTGGTCGACGGCCAGGCTGCCGCGATCGGAGGCCCACGATGACCACCCAGCTGGGCCTCGGCACCTACCGCTGTCACGATGTGGCCGAGGCTGCGCTGATGGCCGCCTCCCGAGGCGCCGACTGGGTGGACACCGCGCCCAACTACGCAGGCGGCCAGGCGGAGACGTCTCTCGCCGTGATTCTGGCTGCTTACCCCGAGCTGCGCGTCTCTACGAAGGTGGGCTTCATCCCCACCAGTGCCAGGCACATCGCTGTGCGAGCCGGTGCGCTGTCCGCAGCAGACGCCGAACGCGGGCACTGCCTCGCCCCGGACTACATCGCCTGGCAACTCGCGCGCACCAAGCTCATGCTCGGCCGGGTACCCGACCTCGTGTTCGTGCACAACCCCGAGCATGTCTGCCCGGACGCCGAGATCACCGGCCGGCTCTACAACGCCTTCCTGGCTCTGGAGGAGGCGTGCAGCCAACAGATCATCAGCGCCTACGGAGTGGCGACCTGGCAAGGATTCAGTAGTGGCCTCTTCGACGTGCCTACGCTGATCGAACTCGCGACCAAGGCGGGCGGGCCGAACCATCATCTGCGGGCAATCCAGCTCCCGGTCTCCCTCGTCCACCTGGCGCCCGTCGCCCAGGCTCTCGACGGCCGAGGCCCGCTGGCCGACGCCCTGACCGGGGGACTGGAGGTGTTCGCGTCCGCCCCGCTCCACGGCGGCGAGATCCCCGGCATGGTGACCCCGGAGCTCTCCGAGCTGATCGCCCCTGGCAAAACCGCTGCCGAGACCTCCCTCGCCGTCGTCGCCTCAGCCCCAGGGGTGAGGCGCGTGCTCCTGTCGACGGGAAACCCGGAACACTGGATGCGGGCCGCCGGCATAGTCGGCCAACCGTCGTTGTCTCCGGACCTACTCCGAAGGGTCGTTGATGTACTCGGAACCTGAGCCGGACACCGCCAAGCGGATGCGCGGGATGCACGCCACAGCGGCAGCGGCGCTCGACGCGACGCCGATCGGCGCCCGCGAAGCGTGGGGCTGGCGTGGGCGTACCCTCGGCCGCCCGGTCGCCTCGGCGTCCGGCGAGGGCTGGCTCCGCCTGGTGTCCGCTCCGGCCGACAAGGTCGGCGGGAAGCTTTGGGAGGGACCGCAGGAGGCGGAACGGCTCATGCCTCCTGCGGTACCGAGGCCGCATCTGCGGGAGCGGCGTACCTGGACCGAGGACGGGCACGGCTACTTGGCGGAGTTGTACGACAAGGTCACTGCCTCCACCATCACGACCGACGAGCCGATCCTCCGGGAAGCGCCTGACCTGGACAACGCCTGGTGGGACGGGCTCAGCACCGCTCTCGCGGCCATCGCCACCATTCCCAGCGACCGAGTGGCGGTCCGGCAGGAATATCTGGATCGCGCCATGCCCAAGTACCTGGGCATCCCGATCGACACGAAGGTGCCCGCCTGGACGACGGCCCACGGTGACCTGCACTGGGCCAACCTCACAAGTCCGGCCCTCACCGTGCTCGATTGGGAAGGCTGGGGCGTCGCACCTGCCGGGTACGACGCGGCGCTGTTGTACTCGTACAGCCTCCTGGTGCCGGACACCGCCGCCCTGGTCCGTCACCGACTCGCCCACGTCCTCGACACGCCAGCCGGGCAGTTCGCTGAACTGGTCGTCATCACTGAACTTCTGCAGACAACTACTCGAGGTGACAACCTCGACCTGGAGGAGCCCCTGCGAAGGCGGCTCTCGGCGATCACCGGATGACCCGTTCAGGACACTGCGCTCACCGCCCCGGACTCGGCCGGCACCGACAGCCCGTACGGGGCCTGGCAGACAGTCGGCTCCTGAGCCGGCACCACGGACTCCGCCACGCTGACCGTTCGGCCGGCGAGGCGGAGTCCGTCGCATTCCCGGGACGGTCACCCGGTCGGCGGCCGGTCGGCCGGCGGCGTGCGGCACCCGGGCGGATCCGCAACCCGTTCGGCGCACCGGGATCGTCGTGGCGCCCGAAGCTTCCCAGACTCGGAGGCGAGGGGGTGGACCCAACCGGAGAGGCATCCTCATGAGCATCGGGCTCCGCCGCGTCCTCGCGGTCACCGCCGTCGTGTCCCTCGGCCTGGGCGCCGCGTCCTGCGGCAGTGCCAAGCAGTCCTCCGGCGGCGGCTCCTCGGGCGGCGCGAGCGCGAGCGGCGGCGCCGCGGTGGGCGCCGTCCGGATCGGCCTGCTGCTGCCGGAGACCAAGACCACCCGCTACGAGCAGTTCGACCGGCCGCTGCTCGAGAAGAAGATCAAGGAACTGGCGCCGCAGGCACAGATCGACTACTACAACGCCAACCAGGACGCGACGCTCCAGCAGACCCAGGTCGACACCGCGCTCACCAAGGGCGACAAGGTGCTGATCCTGGACGCGGTCGACTCCAAGGCGATCCAGTCCTCCGTCCAGAAGGCCCACGACGCCGGCGTCAAGGTGCTCGCCTACGACCGGCTCGCCCAGGGCCCGGTCGACGCGTACGTCTCCTTCGACAACCACAAGGTCGGCGAACTGCAGGGCCAGGCCCTGGTCGCCGCGGTCGGGGACAAGGCGGGCGCGGGCGAGATCTTCATGATCAACGGCTCGCCCACCGACCCCAACGCGGCCGACTTCAAGGCCGGCGCGCACAGCGCGATCGACGGCAAGCTGAAGGTCGGCAAGGAGTTCGACACCCCGCAGTGGGACCCGAACACGGCCAACCAGGAAGCCGCCGCCGCGATCACCGCGATCGGCGCCGCCAACGTGGTCGGCGCCTACTCCGCCAACGACGGCATGGCCGCCGGTGTCGCGACCGCCCTCAAGGCGGCCGGCCTCAGCGTCCCGCTCACCGGCCAGGACGCCCAGCTCGACGGCATCCAGCGGATCGTCGCCGGCACCCAGACCATGACCGTCTACAAGCCGCTCAAGCCGGAGACCGACGCGGCCGGCCAGATCGCGGTCGGCCTCGCCTCCGGAAAGCCGCTGGACTCCACCCTCGTGCCGACCACGGTGACCAACGGCAGCGGCAACACGGTGCCCGCCAACCTGCTCACCCCGATCGTCGTCACCAAGGACAAGGTCAAGGACACCGTGGTCGCCGACGACTTCTACACCGTCGCCCAGATCTGCACACCGGACTACGCCGACGCCTGCAAGGCCGCCGGCCTCCAGTAGCAGCCGGAACCTCCGAAGCCGAACACGCCCCGCCTCCACGAGGGAGGCGGGGCAAGGGAGTTGGTCACTGTGGCAGGTGAGACCGTACTGGCCCTGCGCGGGGTCTCCAAACGGTTCGGCGCCGTCCAGGCGCTCACCGACATCGAACTGGAGGTGCACGCCGGCGAGGTCGTCGCCCTGGTCGGCGACAACGGCGCCGGGAAGTCCACCCTGGTCAAGGCGATCGCCGGAGTGCACCAGCCCGACGAGGGCGTCATCGAGTGGCAGGGCAGGCCGGTGACCATCCACCGCCCCCAGGACGCCCAGCAGTTGGGCATCGCCACCGTCTACCAGGACCTCGCGCTCTGCGACAACCTCGACGTGGTCGGGAACCTCTTCCTCGGCCGCGAGATCCGCCGCCTCGGCATCCTCGACGAGGTCGCCATGGAGAAGCGCTCCCGGGGCCTGCTCGACACCCTCTCCATCCGCATCCCCAGCGTGCGGATCCCCGTCGCCTCGCTCTCCGGAGGCCAGCGCCAGGTCGTCGCGATCGCCCGCGCGCTGATCGGCTCGCCCAAGGTCGTCATGCTGGACGAACCGACCGCCGCCCTCGGCGTCGAGCAGACCGCCCAGGTGCTCGACCTGGTCGAGCGACTGCGCGAACAGGACCACGGCGTGATCCTGATCAGCCACAACATGGCGGACGTGATGGCCGTCGCCGACACCGTCGCGGTGCTGCGCCTCGGCCGCAACAACGGGGTCTTCGACAAGCGCTACACCAACCAGGAAGAGATCATCTCGGCCATCACCGGCGCCACGGACAACGCCGTGACCCGCCGCAGGGCCCGGGGCCAGGAGGGTTCCCAGTGAGCGACCACATCCCGGGGAACACCCCCGGCGGCGAACCCGGGCGCGACCGCGTCCCGCTGCCCGAGGACTCCATGCCCACCGGCGGCGTCAACGCCCCCGTCCCGGTGGCCCCCGAAGCCACCCCCGCGGTCGACCCCCGGCTGATCGTCCGCCAGGAAGGCATCAAGGGCTACCTGGCCGAGTTCCGCCGCCGCGTCAGCAGCGGCGAACTCGGCTCACTGCCCGTCGTGGTGGCCCTGATCGTCATCTGGGTGGTGTTCGGCAGCCTCAACAGCAGCTTCCTCTCCGCCCAGAACCTGTCCAACCTCTCCCAGCAGATCGTCGGCACCGGCATGATCGCGCTCGGCGTCGTGTTCGTACTGCTGCTCGGCGAGATCGACCTGTCGGTCGCCTACGTCAGCGGCCTGTGCGCGGCCCTGTTCGCCGTCCTGAACGTCAACAACGGCGTCAACCAGTGGGTCGCACTCCTCGTCGCCCTCGCCAGCGGCGCCGCCGTCGGCGTCATCCACGGCCTCTTCTTCGCCAAGGTCGGCGTCCCGGCCTTCGTCGTCACCCTCGCCGGCAACCTCGGCTGGAACGGCCTGATGCTGCAGGTCCTCGGCGCCACCGGCACCGTCAACCTCTCCGGCAAGGACATCGTCTCCCGGCTCTACACCACCATCTACGGCCAGCAGATCGCCGCCTACGGCGCGGCGGTCATCGGCATCGCGCTGTTCGTCATCGCCTCCCTCGTCGACGCCGCCCGGCGCAAGGCGGCCGGCGTCCCGTACCGGCCGATGACCGACATCGTCGTGCGCACCGTCGTCCTGGCGATCATCGCCTTCCTCGCCGCCTACACCCTCAACCAGTACAAGGGCCTGCCGCTGGCGCTGCTGATCTTCCTGATCTTCATCGTGGTCCTCGACTTCGTGCTGCGCCGCACCACCTACGGCCGCAAGGTGTTCGCACTCGGCGGCAACATCGAGGGCGCCCGCCGGGCCGGCATCGACGTGGCCTGGATCAGGATCAGCGTCTTCAGCATCTGCTCCACCATGGCGGCGGTCGGCGGCCTCTTCCTGGCCGCGCAGATCCAGTCCGCCAGCCAGACCTCCGGCGGCGGCAACCTGCTGATGAACTCCATCGCGGCCGCCGTCATCGGCGGCACCAGCCTGTTCGGCGGCCGCGGCAAGACCTGGTCGGCGCTGCTCGGCGCCCTGGTGATCGGCTCGATCCAGTCCGGAATGAACATCGAGGGCCTGAGCAACGCCATCCAGTTCATGATCACCGGCGCGGTGCTGCTCGCCGCCGTCGTCGTCGACTCCCTCGCCCGCCGCACCCAGCGCGCCGCCGGCCGCGCCTGAACGGACGGCCCGGCGAAAGGCCGCCGGTCCGTCCGGGCTCCCGACCGGCCGTCCCCGGGCCGGGCGGGTGCGGCCCCGGGACGGACCGGCCCCGGCCGACCGCCCCGGGTGATCCCGACGGTGCGGGAAGGCCTCGCCGCGTCGCCGAGCGGTGCCGCCCACCGCGCGGCGGGCGGCGACGCGCGCGGCGGCCCGGCTGGCGGCTTCGGGCCGGGGCGGGACGATGGAGTGAACCGAAGCCGCCGTCGTCGCCGCGCACCGGCGCGCCGGCGGGAGGAGGTGGCCGGATGGACGCCGAGCACGAGGTCCCGGAGGGCGAAGCCCCGCCCGACCGGGACCCCGCGATGGACCCGGGCGGGCTGCTGGACGTCCTGAGCGTCGCCGCCGTGGTGCTGGACGCGCAGGGCCGGATCGTCCTGTGGAGCCCGCAGGCCGAGGACCTCTTCGGCTACCGCGCGGCCGAGGCACTCGGCCACCCCGCCGCCCGCCTGCTGGTCGACGAACGACACCGGGAACACGTGCTGTCACTGTTCGCCCAGGTCATGGCTGGCGGCGGAGCGTGGGCCGGAGTCTTCCCGGTGCGACACAAGGACGGAACCACACTGCTGGCCGAGTTCCGCAACATGCGCCTGGAGGACGTAAGCGGCCGGTACTACGCCCTCGGCCTGGCCTCCAAGCAGGCCACACTGCGCCGCCTCGAACGGGACCTCGCACTGTCGTTGCGCCTGATGGAACAGTCCCCGATCGGCCTCGCGGTCATGGACACCGCCCTGCGCTACGTCCTGATCAACCCGGCGCTGGAACGCATCAACGGCATCCCCGCCGCCCACATCCTGGGCCGCACCGTCCGGGAGGCCCTGCCGTTCCTGGACGCCGACGCGATCGAGGCGGCGATGCGGGAGGTACTGGCCACCGGCACCCCGCTGCTGAACCAGTTCACCACCGGCCGCACCCACGCCGACCCCCACGCCGAGCACGCCTGGTCCGCGTCCTTCTTCCGACTGGAAGACCCCGCCCACCGGGTGATCGGCGTCGCCGTCTCGGTCGTCGACGTCACCGAACAGCACCGGGCCGCCACCGCCGCGGCCGCCGCCCGGCGCCGCCTCACCGTGATCGCCGACGCCGCCGAACGCATCGGCACCACCCTCGACCTCGACACCACCGCCCGCGAACTCGCCGACGTCCTCGTCCCGGAGTTCGCCGACATCGCCGCCGTCGACGTCCTCGAAGGCGTCCTCACCGACAGCCCGCCCCCGGCCGACAAGGGCGGCCCCACCCTGTTCCGGGCCCTCGCCGTCAAAGCCGGCTACCCCACACCCGCCACCGAGGCCGCCGACCCGGTCGGACAGATCGCCCGCTACGACGCCACCCGCCTGGTCGCCCGCTGCGCCCGCACCGGCCGCCCCGTCCTGCTCGCCCGCGTCACCGACCGCGACCTGCCGCGCATCGCCCGCGACGACCAGGCCGCCGAACGGCTCCGACAGGCCGGAGTCCACTCCTACCTGGCCGTACCGCTGCGCGCCCGCGGCCAGGTCCTCGGCGCCCTCGACCTCAAGCGCGCCCGCAACCCGCAGCCGTTCGACCACGACGACCTGGTGCTGGCCGGCGAACTCGCCGCCCGCGCCGCCGTCACCATCGACAACGCCCGCTGGTACCAGCGCCAGCGCCACGCCGCCCTCACCCTCCAGCGCCACCTGCTGCCCGGGCCGCTCCCGCGGCCGCCCGGACTCGAGGTCGCCTACCGCTACCAGCCCGCGGCGAGCGTCGGCGAGGTCGGCGGCGACTGGTTCGACGTCATCCCGCTGAGCGCCGACCGGACCGCCCTCGTCGTCGGCGACGTCATGGGCAGCGGCATCAACGCCGCCGCCACCATGGGCCAACTCCGCACCGCCACCAGGACCCTGGCCGGACTCGACCTGGCGCCCGCCGCCGTCCTCACCCACCTCGACCGCATCGTCGCCGGCCTCGGCGAGGCCATCGCCACCTGCGTCTACGCCGTCCACGACCCGCACCGGCACCGCTGCCGCATCGCCACCGCCGGCCACCTGCCCCCGGTCCACACCCGCCCGGGCCGCCCGCCGCTCCTCCTCGACCTGCCCACCGGCGCACCCCTGGGCGTCGGCGGCGTCGCCTTCCGCGACACCCTGCTCGGCCTCGCCGTCGACGACGAACTCGTGCTCTACACCGACGGGTTGGTGGAGACCCGCGACCACGACATCGACACCCGCCTCGCCGCCCTCACCGACCTCCTCGGCCGGCCCCGCCCCTCCCCGGAGGAGACCTGCGACCTCCTCCTCGCCGCCCTGCACCACCAGGGCGGACACGACGACGTCGCGCTGCTCGTCGCCCGCGCCCGTCCGCTGCCGCGCACGGGCAGGCCGGCGGGCCCGTGACGCTCAGCGCCGGTGCCAGGCGGTCAGCAGCTCGGCCTCCCGCTCGGGCGTCAGCGCCTGCGGCAGCGGCTCGAACGGCTCGATGTCCCGCGCGGTGTCGGCCACCGGACGCAGCGTCAGGCCGGTGGCGACGGCGGCCGCGGGGTCGCCGGTGCTGGTCGCCAGGGCCCGCGGGTCGGCGGACCACAGCGGCAGCGCGCGCTCGGGGACGCCGGCGGCCCGGAGGAAGTCGTCGTCCACCCAGGTGAGCGTGGTGCCGGCCGGGGCGACCGCCGAGGCCACGGCGTCGAGCAGGTCGCGCATGGTGAACGGCGGGGGAGTGGCGGCGTGGTAGGCGCCGGAGGCGCCCTGTTCGAGCAGGCCGAGCATCCAGGCGGCGAGGTCGCGGGCGTCCACGACCTGGACCGGCGCGTCGGGCCGGCCCGGGGCCAGCACCTCGCCGCCCCGGGCGAGGCGCTGCACCCAGTGGTCGAAGCGGTGGGTGTAGTCGTGGGGGCCGATCACGTACGTGGGGCGCACCAGCAGCGTGCCCGGCCCGAAGGCCTCCCGCGCCGCCCGCTCGCACTGGACCTTGAGGAGGCCGTACGTGGCGGGGGTGACGGCGTCGGGCTCCGGGCCGTCCGCGGGGCGCAGCGGGGAGTCCTCGGTGAAGGCCGGGCCGGCGGGGGTGTCGTACACGGACATCGACGACACCAGGAGGTAGCGCCCCGCGGCGCCGGGGTCGAGTGCGGCGGCCAACTCCCGCACCTGGCGCGGGAAGTAGGCGCAGACGTCCACGGTGGCGTCCCAGCTGCGGTCGCGCAGCACGGACAGGTCCGCGTCGCGGTCGGCGATGAGGTGGGTGGCGTCGGGGAGCAGGTCGGCACCGGAGCGGCCGCGGTGCAGCACGGTGACGTCGTGCCCGGCGGCGAGCGCCGCCCGGGCGAAGTGCAGACCGACGAACCGGGTGCCGCCCATGATCAGAATACGCATCAGGCCATCGTGGCAGGGCGACGGCCGCCGGACCATAGCGCGGCGTGCGGGACTGAGAACCCACCACGATGTGACGCTTGCGGCCGCGTTCGCGCACGTGTCGTACAGGGCGTCGCACCGGTACGCGGCATCCACGCTCGGGCTGCCTTCATGCATGCACCCGGCTGACGATCACCAACTCAGCCGCCTCGATCGAACTGAGGCCCACCGTAACCGGTACGACTACGGCGTCTAAGGTGGTGGCCCGTGACAGCAGCGAACGGGGCAGTTGTCGGGGGGCGTTACCGTCTCCTCGACCTCATCGGACAGGGCGGCATGGGCCGCGTGTGGCGGGGGTGGGACGAAACGCTCGGGCGGGACGTCGCCGTGAAGGAGGTGCTCCTTCCCGCGGGCGTCGCCGACGACCACCGCGAGCAGCTCCTCCAGCGCACCATGCGCGAGGCGCTCGCCGCCGCGCGGCTCAACCACCCGGGCATCATCACCGTGCACGACGTGGTCGAGCACGAGGGCGCGCCGGTCATCGTCATGGAGTACGTCACCGGCGCCTCGCTCGCCGCGGCGCTCGACCGGGACGGCGCCCTGCCCGTCCGGCGGGTGGCCGAGATCGGCATCGCGATGGTGAAGGCGCTGCAGCAGGCGCACGCGGCGGGGATCGTCCACCGGGACCTCAAGCCGGACAACGTCCTGCTGATGGACGAGCGGGTGATCCTCACCGACTTCGGGATCGCGCACATGGCGGACGCGACCACGGCCCTCACCCGGACCGGCGCCGTCATCGGCACCCCCGCCTACATGGCGCCGGAGCAGTTGGAGGGCAAGCCGCCGACCGCCGCCAACGACCTGTGGTCGCTCGGCGCGACCCTGTACGCGGCGGTGGAGGGCGAGGCGCCGTTCCACGCGGACACCTTCAGCGCCCTGTGCATCGCCGTGGTCACCCAACCCCCGCGCCCGATGCGGCGGGCCGGCGCGCTCGCGCCGGTGCTCGCCGGGCTGCTCGCGAAGCACCCGGCGCAGCGGCTGACGGCGGACCAGGCGCTCGCGGCACTGGAGTCCGTCCTGCGGACCGGGGCGGCCCCGGGCGTCCCGGCGCCGACCGTACCCGCGCCGCCGCTGGTGGCGCACGCCGCCCCGCATGCCGCCCCGCCCGGGTACCAGGCCCCGCAGCCGTGGGCCGGGCCGCCGCCGATCGGGAGCACCTGGGTGCCGCCGCAGCAGCCCGTCGCGGCGCCCCACCCGGCAGCCGCGGCCCCGGGTTCGAGCCCGGCCGTGGCCCGGACGGTGCGCTTCCTCGGCTGCCTGGCGCTGCTGTGGCTGGTCGGCACGACGCTGCCGTGGAACTACCTGGGCCGGATGCCGTCCTCCTTCGTCCCGACCGCGATCGGCACCACGGTCGTGGTCTCCCTCCTGCACGCACTGCCGCGCACGCGCCTGCATCCGGCGCTGATGTGGGTGCTCGTCTTCGGTTTCGACGTGGTGCTGTTCTTCGTCACCACGCAGGTCGTCGCCGTGCAGATGCTGGGCCTCCGGACCCTGGGCTTCGGCGAGAGCCCGGTCGAGGTCCTGATCAACGTGCTGATCATCTCCACCGGCGCCTGGCTCCTCTGGTGGAAGATCCCCGGCAGCCGCCCCGCCTGACCCCGCCCCCCGACCCCGGCGGACCCGAACCGACCCGCCGGGGTCCGCCGTTCCCCGGCGGACCCATCCCGCGGGGCACCGCGCGCACGTAGCCGACAGCGCGGCGAGAGCGTCCTCGTCCTCGTCCTCGTCCGAGCCTGATGTGACAACGAGGACTAACTCGCTGGATGGCCGGCTCAATCGGCTCGACGACGAGGGGCGCGACCTCGTCACCATCCTGGAGTGCGGGCCTCCAGCCCGGCCCGCAGGCCGGGGTCCTGGCCGTAGGCCTCGTCGCCGGTCACCCACGACGTGGTGATTCCGGCGCCCAGTGCCTGCTCGATCATCTGCAGGGCGAGCCGGGGCGTGGTCGTGATGTCCTGGGCCCTCGCCGTCAGTTGTATCCGCGTGGTTCGTCGCCTGCCGTCCTGACCTGCTTGCGGTAGGCCCCCGGCGGCGATCCGAAGTGTCGCTTGAAAGCTTTGGCGAAGGCGAACTCCGACGTGTACCCCGTGTGCTGCGCGATCGTGCTCAGGGGATTCGGCGATCGGTGCAGCAACCGCGCCGCGGTGGCCATCCGCCAGTTGGCCAGGTAGGTCATCGGCGGCTCGCCGACCACCGAGGTGAACCGGCGCGAGAACGCCGCCCGGGACAGCCCGGCGCAGGTGCCCAGCGACTCCACGGTCCAGGGATGGCCGGGATCGTCGTGGATCGCCTTCAGAGCCGGGGCGACTGCCGGGTCGGTCAGCGCGGCCGCCCAACCCCGGGTCCGCTCCTTCGGTAGTTCGGCGTACCACGACCGGAGGATGTACAGCAGCAGCAGATCGATGAGCGCCGTGACGACCGCGTCCGAGCCCGGCTGCGGCGTGTGGAACTCCGCGCACAGCTGATCGACCGCCGAGCGCAGCACCGGGTGGCGGCCGGGAACCGCGGGGAGGTGGATGACCTCTGGTAGATCGCTGAACAGCGGATGCGGGCGCTCGACGTCGATCGCGTAGGCGCCGCACACCAGCACCGTGTGCGGCCCTGGTCCGTCCACGGAGACCTGGCCGATCGGCGAGGAACGGTCCACGCGTTCCGGTACGAAGTCCACCGGATCGCGGTCCGGCACGTCGCACAGGGTGTGTCCGCCGCCGCGCTGCAGGAAGACGATGTCGCCGGGTCCGAGCGCGAGCGGTTGGCCGTGCGGTGGCAGCAGGTAGCAGTGTCCTTCCACGACCACGTGGAATCCGGCTCCTGAGATGGGTTGGAACTTCAGGGCCCACGGGGCGTGCGCGTCGGTGCGGGTGACCATCGGGCGTCCCGTGCGCAGGACGTCGAGGGTGTCGCTCAGGATGTCCATAGCGGCACTCTAGTGCCTGTGCGGCGAGACGATATGACAGGGAATCGAGATCTTGAGTCATTCATCGTCTCGATGTGCGGGCGTACGTTCTTGCCATGGCGGTTGCCGAACCCCGGCGCCGCATCGACGAAGGAATGGATCCCCATCCCATGTCTCTGGCTCTGGCTGGCAAGAAGATCGTGATCATCGGTGGAACCTCCGGCATCGGCTTCGCAGTAGCCCAACAGACCGCTGCGGCCGGCGCGGCCGTCGTGGTCGCCTCCAGCAATCAGGACCGCGTGGACGCCGCGACGAAGCGGTTGGGCGAGCCGGCCGAAGGCCGCCGCCTGGACGTCGCAGACGGCGCCGCCATCGCCGCGTTCTTCGAGGAGGTCGGGGAGTTCGACCACCTCGTCTACACCGCGGGCGAATCCCTGCTGATCAAGCCGTTGGTCGACACCACCCCGCAGGAGGCCAGGGCCGTCTTCGAGCGCCGGTTCTGGGGCGCCTTCCTCTCCGCCAAGTACGCCGCACCGCGACTGCGCGACGGCGGCTCGATCACCTTCAGCTCCGGCGTCCTTGCGATCCGCCCCCTGTCCGGAACCGCGCTCACGGCGGGAATCACCGGCGGCATCGAGGCCCTGTCCCGGGCCCTCGCCGTCGAACTCGCCCCTCTGCGCGTCAACGTGGTCCAGCCCGGTGTGATCCGCACGGAGCTGTGGGACGACAGCGTCCCGGACCCGGAGGCCTTCCTCCAGGGCGCCGGGTCCGAGCTGCTCACGCGGCGTGTCGGCACCGCCGAGGAAGCCGCGGCGGCCTATCTCTTCGCCTTGTCCAACGCCTACGTCACCGGCACCACGCTCGCGGTGGACGGCGGCGCGGCGCTGGTGTGACAAGGCGCCACACAGAACAGCCAACGAAGCAGGGCCGCACCCACGCGACGAGTTCCCCGCCGCGGTAGTTGACGACGCGAGGCCGACCTGACGTGCGGATCCGAATGGCCAGGCCCGAAGCGGAGACCCGTCGACCTGATCGTCCCGGAGATCCGCTGCCGCATCGGCGCACTGTTCAGCCCGCCGATCACCGCCCTGAACGCCCTCCCGCACTGGTCGAACTGGCGCGAAAGCCACCAATCTTCGGCACGCCGCAGCTACGACGGCAGCGGCTCTCAGCACGAAGGTCGCGACGTCACACGGAGTGCTGGTGGTGTCAGGACGGGCGATCTCGGGGCTCGAGGATCGGACGGGATTCGGCTTTCGGTCGGCCGCTGTTGCGAGGCCGAGACGGTCAGCCTTCCTGCGCTCCGTGGCACAGTTCCCGCATCGTGTCAGGAAGACGGCCGACCCGGGCCTGCAGGTCGGCGCACAGCCGCGTCAGCCGGCCGGTGCGAAGGGCGTCCGGAAGGGCATCGCCCTGACGGAGCGGGGGAGTGACGCGCGAAGGCGCAGACGGCGGCGCCGCGGGGTCCTGGTGCTGCTGCTCCGGAGTCCGAGGCCTTGGTGCAGGAACTGGATGCGTATGTGAGCGAGGCGCTGCGCCGAGATCCTCGGACGCGGTGTCGTCGGTCGGGTCCGTCGCGACGTCGGGCGCGACCGAAGGTGAAGCCGGCACCGCAGAGGGGGCGGGCGGCGAAGGCAAAGTCGGCGCTGTTCGTTCCCGCGCGTGATCGAGCGCCGCGATGAGTACCGGGGCCGTTGGAGTTCCGGGGCTCGACACCGTCTGGAAGGTGGCAGAGTCCGCGCGGCGCTCGTCGCCCGTGAACGCCGAGCCGACGATGAGCATCGCGGTGAGAACGACCGGCGTCAGGCTGCGCCGAAGCGGAAACCGTTCCGCCCGCGCACGGCGGCGCGGGGCGCTCGCGACGCGGATCGGTCCCCTGACCGCCGCAGCATCCGCCGCCAGCAGCCGGCAGAGGTCGGCGTTACGGGCAGCCGGTAGCCGGGACGGCGACCCGCGTCCTGCCCAACCGGCTGCTGCCGCCGAATACAGCTCGGCCGCCTGCTCGTAGGCGCTGCAGCAAACCGCGACGTGCGCGCGCACTTCAAGAGCCCTGAGAGCCGCGGGATGCAGGGAGCCGCGGTCCATGGAAACCTGTCGCAGAAGGTCGTCCGCCGAGCGGGCTGCCCTCGCGTGGTCCCCGGATTCCACCGCGGCACGAATGCCCCGGACCGCCGGAGCATAGTCATCGGGGAGCGCTGCGAATTCCGTGTCGGATGGAATGCCGATGTCGGCCGACGACCGGGTCGGGACGCTTGCCGGTGTTGAGCCGAAGGATGTCCTGGGGAGCACGATCCCTCCTTGTCGATGATCGCCGACACCTTCCATCAGATCACGGCTGCTCCACCTCGGCGCCACGCTTGTTCGACAATCGTCAGCCCATGGTGTGAACCACGTGGTGACGGCTTGACGCAGGACCTGGACGCGACGGCATCCGGCCGAGAGATGGCGGGAATCCCCGGTCGCGTCGGTCGGTGCGCGAGGACGGCCGTGTGCTAGACCAGGTGCGGTCCGCGCAGCAGGAGGGGATCTGTTCGGCGGGGGCGCTGCATCCTCGATGCAGATCAACAGTCACGTGGTTCATTTCCGTGGGAGGTGGAGAATGCACTCACTGAATCCACCCGAGCAAGAAGACATCGCACTTGGGGTGCCGTCAGTGATCGACCAAAAGATCTGGGACGAACTGGCTGAATCGGATGCCGCTGCTGCCGGATTGACGGCGAATCGCCCCGTTGTGGAATCTGGTGGTGAGGTGCGCATTCCTTCCGAGCCCATGGACTTGTCGTTTCGGATGGATGAGCTGCCCTTGTGGGTCGGCGAGGGGGCTCCCGAGCCGGCCAAGGCCCGGTCGGAGGTGGCAGACAGCGGCATCCCGGACCTCAAGGCGCAGCTCGGCGACGTGGCCGCGGCCTGGAGGGAAACCGTGCCCCCGGAGCGCGGTACGGCCGACGACCTGCGAGCGGTCCTCGAGGCCGATGTGCAGGCGCTCCAGGTCCGTTGGCAATCCGTCGCCGCGCTCCCGTACGGAGGCGAAGCACCCATTGGGACGCGGGCCCACGGCGCTGCCCAGCAGCAGGCGGACGCCGTCAACGCCGCACTGCGCGGTGCCGACCGGCATGCTCCGGCTCTCAGCGGTGTACCCGAGTGGCAGCAGATTCGGACGGTCCGCGAGGCGGTCGACCGCCTGTGGCGGACCCTGGCGACACGGGCGGGCGAGCACGCCGACCGCCTCTTCCGCGACCACCGCATCTCCGACTTCCTTCGCCAGGTCTCGATCCGCGCGTGCGAGACGATCGCACGGCTCGCCCAGCTCGCGGCCGACCGCCTCCTACTCGGCCGGACCGCCCTCCCGAGCGCGGAGGCCCTCCTGGCACTCGGCAACGCGGCGGGCACCTACTCCACCTTCGCGCGGAGCCACGGGAGCCTTCCCACCGCAGGGGCGCTGCTCGCCCTGGGCAGCGACCTCGGCCGGGACACGTCTCCGGCGCAGACGGGCACCGAGGTCGACGTCCCCGAACTGCGGAGGATGGGCCAGGCGTTGGGGCGCCCGGGCCCGCTGGCTGCGCAGGCGCGCAGCGTCTCGGCGAACGCAGCCAAGGCCAGGTCGGTGGGCCGGCTCCCGCAACGGTCAACGACTGCCGGCGAGGAGCCGGCGCACCTGCGACGCGGTGGATCGCCTGTCCAGCAGGGACGGAAGCCCAACCAGAGGCGAGCCTAGCCGTCGCCTCGTCGGCGCCTTCACCCCATCCGGTGAATCGCCCCGGCCCGGGGCCGGAGTTGATCCACAGGGACTGGCCTGCCGGTCCCAAGGGGCTGCGAACCATGGTTGCCTGTCGCCGAAAGCCACCCACCTGGAGGACTGAACCGTGAACCCGAGCTTCTCCATGCGGGGCGACATCGAGCAGGAAGCCGCCGTCGCCCTGAGGAGCACCGCCGCTGTCGCTCACGCGCTCGCCGACCTGGCAGTCGACGACGACCGTTATGACCAGCTTGCGGCCCTGGCCGCCGCCTCCTACGCCACCGAGGCGGCGATGTACCTGCCCTTGCCCGACGACGAGGTGCCCGAGGTCGGCGTCGACGAGGCGGGCCAGGCCCTGATCGACCGGCTGAAGGCCATCGCGGACGAACTCGACGAACTCGCCCGGTGTTCGCCCGACATCCGGCAGATGCGAGACCTCCACATGGTGGCCCTCCACACCCGCGACGCCGCCGTCGCACTGCGCAACGCCCTGCCCACCGAGCTGGGGAAGACCGGATGACGGACGACGTCACCTGGGGCGACTTCATCACTCTGGCGGCCTCCAGGCTGGAGTACGCCATGGCGGCCCTGACCCTCTCCGACGCCGAGAGCCGAACCACCCCGGGCCAGCACGCGGCCCGCAGTGAGGCGTTGGCGGACGTCTTCCAGGTGCTCCACCGCTACTCCGGTCGATTCGGACCGCGCGCCCCCGACGCGCTCGGCATCGCCGAGGGCGACGTCGCCCGGTTGCACAGCAACGTCGACATCCTCGGACGATTGCTGCGGGACGAGGCCTTCTACGCCTGGTCCGAGCCCGACCCGGCAGCCTCGCACCTGGCGGAAGCCGTGCGCTTCCTTCGCCTCGCCAGTGACTTGCTCGCCAGCCACCACGGGCCGGACGGCGAGCCCCGAAGCCCCTACGCCGCTTACCTGGACAGCGACGGGGTCGCGCGCCACGTCGTTGCGGAGACGGCCGAACTCGCCAGCACCGCCGCGCGCGTGGCGGTACGGATCGGACAGCTGTGTCCCTCCGATCGGCGAGTGGTCCGCAGCCATCTCGTGGCCCACCGCCTCAGGGAGCGCGCGGTGTTGATCGAGCATGCGGCGATCGGCATCCACCGCCAGCTCCACTCGCCCCGTCCGTCCACACCGGCTCCCGGCCTGCTCCACCTGACTGCCGCGGCCACGACTCTGTCACCTCCCGTCAGGCCGGGGGAGCCGCAGCACGAAGCGCTCGGGGCCACCCGCGCAGGCCTGGAATGGCTGGCCGCCCACGCGGTGCAGCAGGCGTCGCGGCGCCTGCCGGAGGCCACCGTGGCCGAGCTTTCGATCGGCGCTGACCACTGCGCAGCCGCGCACCTTCTCACCGCCCGTCTGATCGAGCACACCCGCGACCTCCTGACCCCCGATCCCGTGGCTCGTGGTGTCCTGGGCGCAGCCGGCAGCGCACTGCGCTCGGCGGCCCGGGCCTGGCAGCAGGTCGCGACCAGCTGGAGGTCGGAGCTCGGCAGCGCGCCCGCGGCCTCGAACCCCCGCCTCGTGCGCGAGGCCGAGTTCGCCGTGGTCCGGCTCGGCCGCACCCTCTACTCATCCGGCTGGACTCGCCGAGACGGCTTTCAGCGCACTCCGAGGGCCGCGCACGAGATCATCGCGACGCCGGCCGACATCGCGCACCTGCTCGCCGTGGCCCACGCCGTCCCTTCCGCCGGCCAGGTCCTGGCTGAACACGTCCCCCGGATCGCCACCGTGCTGCTGCAGCGCGGGGTACTCCTCAGCTCCGACCTCGCCCACAATCCGCGAGGCGGCGCGCCCTGCGACCAGATCAAGGACGGTTGGACCAGGTGGTATCCGGCGTCGCCCGAGCAGATCCACCACGTCACGGACGCCTACAACAGCGCCCGGCAGGCGGACGCGGCGGCGCAGCTCGCCTCTGCCCGCGCGGCCGACGTCGTCGGGCTTCCGCTCGGCCGGGCCGTGCTCGACGCCGACCGCCGGACCACACTCGGCTTCACCGGTGACCCCTCCTCCGACACCCGGCGGGTGAAGGCCGCTGCCGCGCGAGCCCGCAGTTCGACGGTGGTCCGGTCACCGGAGCCGGTACGGCTCCCCGCGCACCGCGCGTCCGAGCTGGCTCGTGAGGTCGGCGCACTCCATCCGCGAAGGAAGGGCCGGTAACGTCGGCCGGTCAGACATCGGCTACGTCGGTGTACCAGGTGCTGGGCACCGTGCCGGGAAGACGGTGTTCGGTTCGGTGCTCGCCCTTGGTGCAACCCGCGAAGGGGCCGCCCGGGCCGCGCAGGTCGGTGATGTGGGGCCGGTAGTGGTCGCGGTACCAGAGGCTGGGCCCGGTGAGGCCGCACGTGGCGGGGTTGGTGAGCTCCTGCCAGGCCAGCCACATCGCGTGCAGCACTCCGACGGCGTCCCAGTGTTCGATCCACCGGTGGCACCATCGGGCGTTGGCCGACACCTCGGCGAGGCAGCCCGGGACGAGGACACTCTCGACCCACTCGGCGAGCAGCCTCAACTCGGCGCCGAGCGCCTCGCCTTCGAGGAGGAACAGGAAGGGCGGGAACCGCCACTCGGAACTTTCGTCCTGTTCCTCCTCAGCGCGGTCGGGTACCTTCCCTCTGTCGTTCGCCGGCTCGGCTTCCCGGGATCCAGCCTCCCGAAGGGCCTGCAGCTCGGCTTGAACGGCCTGAAGCAGCGCCTTGAGATCTTCGACGTCCTCGGCGAGCACCTGGTACGGGACTTCGTCAGCCACGGCGCGCCGCCTTCCGCGCTTCCCAGGCGACGGTTGCGCGCTTGGTGATGGCGCTCTCCTCAGCCTTCATCGCCGGGCCGATGTGCGCCAGCGCCTTCTCCTCGTACCAGGGACGCAGGGCGATCTGGGCGACCGGCATGCCGGTGGAGAGCAGCAGGGCGGTGCCGCGCTTCATGGCGCGGATCTGGGCCGGTTCGAGGATCTGTTCGCGGTGCTCGGCGAAGGACGTCGAGCCGCCGTCGCGGCTCTTGGAGTGCGACTCGCGGGTGATGTCGTGGTTGCCGACCAGGGTGGCGACGTCGGTCACGAAGCGAGGGTCGTCCAAACCGACGCCGATCACCTTCTTCGTGGCCGCTCCCCACAGCGCTTCCATGCCGACCTCCCCCCACGCCCTGACTCCCTGTCGGTAGGACTGGAGGATCGTGTAGGGCGTGATGCCGCGCGACCCGAGGTGGCTGTAGAGGTCGGGCAGGTCCTCGATCCGGCAGATGTTGGCCGCTTCGTCCAGGACCGCGCGCATCGGTTCGGGAAGGCGCCCGCCGTGCCGCTCGCCGGCCTCGGACGCCGCGGTGAACACCGCGTCGGCGAGGGCGGCGACGACGGCGGAGGCGGCGCCGCCCTTCTTGCTCAGCAGGTAGAGGGTGTCCCGGCTGAGCGCGAACTCCTCCGGGCGGAACTGGTGGCGATGCCGGTCCGGGAGCATCCAGGCGAGGACCTTCTCGTCGCGCAGCGCGCTGACGGCGGTGCGGGCGTTCTGATAGATGCCGGACTGCGTCTCCTCGGCGATGTTGATGGAGCTGTCGACCTGCTCGGCGAGGACTTCCTCGTGCTGGTACAGGATCCGCAACGGCGCCCGCTCCTTGGGGTCGGCGAGCCACCTGAGCACATCCCGCACGGTGGTTCCGTCCCACCAGGCGGCGCGGAACAGGCCGACGAGCAGATCGCTGGCACCCTGGGCCCAGAACGGGTCGGCGACGTCGCTCTTGACCTGGTTGATGAAGTGCGAGGCGAGGCGCTCGGCACGGTCGAGGGTCTCCGCCTCACCGATGATGTCCCACCACCACGCCCGCTCGATCTGGGCGACGCCCTGGGTGTCGAACGCCCATGCAGTGCCAGCTCTTTGGCGGGAGGCCAGGGTGGCCGCGTACACGTCCGGTTTGTTGCTGGTCAGTAGCAGGGCTGCCGGGGCCTCCTCGGCGACCGGGATCGCGATCGCCGAGGACTTGCCGGCCCGGGGCGCCATGAGGGCGAGGTAGGTGTCCTCGTCGGACCCGCGCAGTTCGACCCCGCTTGGCAGGTGGTCCCCGAGCAGCAGGCCGCGATCGCAGGTGGCGACCGCGGAAGGCCTGGCATCTCGCAGGGAGGCGCGCAGCCGAATGGCGGCGCGGGCGCTCCGCCCGGGGGTGAGATCCCGGACCTGGTGCAGGGTGGCGAGGTGGGAGCCGTTGTGGAACCACCGCAGGCCCGCCCACAGACCCCAGCCGATGGCTGCGACGACGGCCAGGTCGAGGAGGACGGCGCCGATGGCGCTGGCGCTCGGCGAGTGCGGCCAGACCGAGTGCCAGTCGCGCACCATCTCGAAGACGGTGTACGGGCTGAGCTCCCGGACGTCGGCCCCCGCGACGGCAGCGCCGGCCGCGGCTCCGGCCCAGGTGGAGGCGGACAGCACCATCGCCCCGCCGAGGAAGACGCCTCCGGCGAGCCACGTCCGGTCGTTCTCGGTCATCATCGACGGGCGTCTCCTGCGGGCTCGGTGTTCCTGTCGGTGTGGTACAGCCGTCGCTCGGTGGCGGTGAGTTCCATCGCGGCGGCGATGCCGGGCCGGGTGCCGAGCTTGATCAGGTACTTGCCGCGGCCGGGGTGGACCTGGTCGGACGTGTCGAGGCCGGTGCTGGTGGCCGAGGCCCAGGACGCGATCAGCAGGCGCTCCTGCTCGGTGAGGGTCCGTTTGCCGGAGACGCGGCCCAGTTCCTCGTCGGTCGAGCCGCCGATCACCCAGGTGTCACACCGGTCCATCAGGCCGCGCGCCTTGGCCCGGTCCTCCTCGGTCGGCAGGGCTTCCACGTCCTGCAGCGAATGGGTCACGTAGATGGTGACGTCGTCGGTGGTCCGGTTGAGCCGGCTGATGGAGTCCATGGCGTCGACCAGGCCGGGGCCGGAGCGCAGGGCCCGCCACATCTCGTCCATGGGCAGCACGAGTCGGCGGCGGACCACACCGAGGCTGCGGGCGCTGTCGACGGTGTTGTACGTGTAGGCCCAACTGGCGATCATCCCGGCGGAGACGACGTCCCGGCCCCGGGCCCGCAGGGCGTCGATGTCCACGGACACGGCGGGGGCGTCCAGGTCAAGCGGTGTCGTGGTCGGGCCGTCGAACATGCCCTTCAACGGCCCGTCGACCAAGTTGTCCAGACCGGCTACGACCGAGCGGGTCAGGTCGAGGTAGGTGTCACCTTCTGCTGCCAACTTGGTCCGGAGTTCCACCGGGGCCTGGCGCAGGACGGCGATGACATCGGGGATGACCGGATCGGTGCCCGGCACGGCGTCGGCGGCCAGCTGTACGGCGGTGGTCAGCGCGGAGCGTTCGATCTCGTTGGGCTGGCGGCCGAGCCCGCACCGGGTGGCCAGGAGCGCGCCTAGGGTCTCCAGACGGCGCCCGTTGAGGACGTCGAGCAGGGCCTCGCGTTCGGCGGCGGGAAGTGAGCCCAGGCGGTTCAGCAACGGGCCGGAGTCGAGCGGGTTGATCCGGTCGATCCCGGTGCCGATTCTCAGCACGCTCCCGCCGAGCTCGCGGATCAACGTGGTGTACTCGCCCTTGACGTCGGCCGGCACGCACATCATGGCGCCGTACGCGACGTAGACGAGGCAAAGGCGCTTCACGAAGGCGCTCTTGCCGACACCGGGCTGGCTCATGACCCAGACGCCGGGGTTGGTGGTCAACTTTCCGGTCCAGCCGGAGGGATCGACGCACACCAACTCGCCGGTGAGCACGTCCCGGCCGACCGGTACCCCGCGCGGCGGCAGCCCCGAGCCGAGGAGGAAGGGATAGACCGCGCCGGCCTGGGTGGAAGGGCCGGTGTAGACGGTGCCGGTGTCCTCCACCGCCGACCGGCCTCCGTAGAGACCGCCCCAGCCGAGTCGGGGAGCGTAGCCACGCCGCGTGCCCGATGCGCGGCCCTTCCTTTCGCGTGCGGGCCGTCCGCCGTTCGGCTCGGGCATCCACTGCGGTGTCAGCAGCACCGGCTTCCCCATGTCAACTCCCTACTTCACCAAGGGGTGGTAGCCGATCGGCAGACCGGCGGCGAAGGTGGCTGCCTGCGCGCCGAAGGCCGGCCGCATCCGGATCCCCTTCGTCGCCTTCACCGCGCGTTCCAACTCCTGTCGTGCGTCGGGGAATTCCGTGGCGGAGCGGGCGGTGCTCGTGACCGTCAGCGTCCACTCGACGACCTGAGCACCGCTCGCCGCCTGGTGGGCGGCCTGCTCGGCACGCTGGTAGTCGGCCTTCTGGCTCCACTTCGCCCGTCCTCGGACCTGCGCGGTCGCCTGCGCACGCTGCTCGGCATTGGAGATCTCGCGTTCGAGCACCGCCTCGCCCTCGTACGGGTCGAGCACCCGGTAGGACAGGGTCACGCGGCGTTGAAACCGCCCGGGGCTCAGGAGCGGCAGCAGCACGCTGTAGGGGATCGGGCGGCGCGGCATCTCCCGCAGCACCCAGCTCACGGACACCGCGCCGTCGTGGGCGTACGCCTCCCGCAGGTCGTCGGCGGCGACCGGGCCGCACTCCGCCCAGGACAGCTCGGCGAACTCCTCCTCCCTGGCGTTGAAAACAGACGGGTCGTAGGCCGCACGGACGATGCGGCGCAGGTCGGTGGGTGTGGTGCGCCGCACGATGTCGGTCCCGGTGCCGCTCAGGTCGAGTGTGTCGACCACCCTAAGGGCCTCGGCGACCTGCTCGGCCAGGTCGGTCGGTGGGCTCACACCCGTTGTCGGGTCGACGATGACGCTTATCCACGGTGCCACCGAGGCGGTGGCACGTGGTGTGGTGCGCACGAGTTCGTCGATCGTGTCCAGTGCCAGACGTGGGGCGTCCGGACGGCGGCGGGCTTTGACGTCGTCCGCGAGCGCTTCGCCGCCGCCGGGGGTGATCTGGACGGTGACGGAGGCGCCCAGGATCTGGTCGTCGGTGCTCATCGCGTCCAGGACCGCGCTCCAGGTGCGCAGGCCGGTGCGCACTGCGCTGGTGGTGGCCATGAGCGTCCCGCCGGGAGCGAGGAGAGTGGTGATGGTCATCGCCCCGGTGGACCTGTTGTGCACCACCCCGACCGGGCGGCCCGTGGTGGGGTCGTGGGCGGCGACCAGCACGGAGCTGGCTCCGACGCCGGGCAGGTCCAGGGCGTACGGCTGGGGGAGAAGGACTTGCCGGTAGGAGGTCGTACCCGCGCGGTTGGCACGTCGCCAGGAGAAGATCGCCCAGTAGTAGGCCAGCGCCGACATACCGTGACGGCGTGCGGCCGCCAGCCCGGCGAGGGTGAGGGTCAGCGGCACTGTGACGAGCAGGGTGTCCGGGTACCGGGCGCCGAGGATGCCGTCGGCGATCAGCACGAGGGCCGCCAGAATGGTGGCCTCCCGTGACATCCCGCCGAGCCCGAAGCTGCGCCGGGTGCGGAATCCCTGCACCCGCAGCCCGTCCGGGACTTCATGGGCCGTCATAGGCTGCTCCCTCCGTTTCCGATCTCTTCCGCGCCCTGTGGGACGGTCTGGCTGAGGCCGTCCAGGACCTGGATGGCGAGGCCTGCGCCTGTTGCGGCCCCAGCAGCCCCGGCGGCCGTACCCGAGATACCGGCGGTGCCCGCTTCGTTTTCGGTGCCTGCTGCTCCGGGGACACCGGCTGCGGGAGCTGCGCTGTCTCCCGGGGGAGTCGGGTTGGGGATCTGTCCGGCGCCGGTACGGGCGGCCTGGGCAAGCGCATCGCCGCCGTCGTCCTGACCTCCCTCACTGGTCCCGCTCTTGGGCATGGTCTGCGCGACGTGCTTGGCATGTTCGACGGCCGAGGTTGGTTCGGCTCCACCGCCGCCCGCGTCCCCGCCTCCGCCTCCGCCCCCGCCTTCGCTTCCGCGCTTGGCCATCGCGCCGATCGCCCCCACGGCCCCGATGGCGCCGGAACCGGCCATGCCGGATCCGAGTTCCTCGCTCAGCGAGGCGAAGATTCGGGTGAGCGGTCCGGGAGCGAGGATGCCGAGCAGCAGTGTGGCCAGGCCGCGCAGCCACGCACTGAAGCCGTTCGCCTTGCCGAACTCGGTGAAGCCGGCGCAGATGATGGCCGCGAGGATGGGCTTGTAGGCGATCCCGACGAGGATCGAGGAGATCAGCTTCGACATCCACTTCTGGGTGGCGTCGCCGCCGGCGCGTCCGGCTCCGGCGATCGGCAGCAGCAGGCACTGGATCGGGATCGCGCTGTTGCGCAGGAAGACCAGCATGAGCTGGATGAAGCCAACCAGGATGAGGACCACCGAGCCGCACACCACGATCACGGGATTCACGACTCCCTCCGGCACCATGGTCGTGATGATCTTGTCGAAGGCCGTCTTGTCGTCGTGGAAGACGCCTTGGACCAAGCCGTCGGTCAGGGCGTCGCCCGCCTCGAGCAGCAGTGCCACCAGCGCGACCCCGAAGATGCTGAGCAGCGCGTTCTGTCCCCATCCGGAGGCGGCGCGCCACAGGTGCTTGGCCTGGCCGGTGACGGCCATACGCCCGGCCTGCCACATGAATCCGAAGGCGGAGATGAGCACACCGAGCCACGCGAGCATCCCGGCCAGGACGGCGTTCCCGCTCCACAGCCCGGTGTCCTCGAGCTTCAGCGACGGGCCCTTCAGGGCGACCGTCAGGGTCGCCGCGATGAGCGTCTTGCACAGCTCGATGGCCGCCTTGAGCCAGTCGCCGATCGCGGACTTCCAGATCTTGTCCCACTCCTCCTTGACCGCCTTGTCAGCCGCCTTACCGGCCGAGTCGCACCAGTCGTTGTCGGTCATCCGCTCGATCATGCCGACAGCGGTGAAGCCGCAGCTGTACTTCACGATCGTCCCGACGACGCCGTCGTCCGCCGCGGCTGGACGTGCGGTGGCTGTGCCGGTGCCGAGCACGATCGCCAGTGCCAGGAACAGAGCGGCGATCCGGGCCCTCACGACGCTTGCCTGATCGCGGTCCAGCCGGCGGTGTTGAAGGCGGCGTCGCCCGGTGCGGCGATGGCCGGCTTCTGGCCGGCCTGCGCCGCCGAGTCCTTGATGGCTTGCCCGGACAGCTTCCAGTCACCGTCCTGCCAGACGGCGGCGAGGATGCCCATGCTGTAGACCGTCTTCGCCGGGACCATCTCCCCGCCCTTGTCGATGACGGTCATCAGCACGTAGGCGGCCACCTGTGTCGGGGTGACCCGGATGGGCTTGACCCCGATCATCGTGCTCCGCATGGACGCGCCGCTCGGTAGCGGCCCGGTGCCGGGCAATCCGAGGGCCTCTCGTGTCGCGGCGTCGGTTCGCTCTGCACCCTGGCGCACCTTCGCCTCGGCAGTCGGTGACTGGTCGGCGGGCACCAGGTAGACGCTGTAGACCTCCAGTTGTTGGTCCGCCAAGGTGGTGGACCCTTCGACGTCGATCGCGGAGGCGGCCACCATCATCCCGATAGCGCCCTCGGTGGTGTCGGGGAATCCGATCTCCCGCCCGTTCGCCGCCTTCCGTACGCCTCTTGGCGCGGCAAGCCACTGCTGCGGCTCGGTCCAGGTCGGCGGAGCGCTGTACGTGGGCGCCGGTTGCGGGGCGGTGGTCGCTGTTGGTGGCGCCTGCGACGACACCGTGTCGTGACGCTGCGGCGCCGGACCGCCGTCGTCGCCGACCAACGCCGCGTACCCGGTCAGCCCGAGCACGGCGGCCAGCATCGCGCCCGAAGCCCACATCACGACCTGGGACGGAGTTCGACTTCCCCTCGCCTTCACCATCCTCAGCCCGCGATGCCGTTGAGGATGGAGATCAATGACCCGGCCAGCAGAACGGCCGCGACTCCGCTGCCCATCCACTTGAACGGTTCGGACCCTCCGCCGTGGCGTGACTTGTCGGACATGGCAAGCTTCCACACTCCGACGCCGGCGGCGACGACGCCGGACAGGAGCAGGATCCAGAGGCCGTAGCCGAACAAGGTGCTGACCGTACCCTCCATCCCCGGGATCTTGGTCGGCTTGGCGCCGGGGATCAGCTGGGACTTGGGGTCCTCGGTGAGGAACATGTCGATCACTTCCCTTCGAGCTGAGCACGGAGCTTGGCGGCGGCCCGAGTCACAGCGGCATCGGTGAACGCGTCCTCCGGGCGCTCGACCGCCCGGAGCGCGGGGAGGTACGGGATGTGCACCGTCCCGGCCAGGCGGCCGCCCAGCGCGCGAAAGCGGTAGCGTGCAGCCGGGGCGGGCCTGGCGGGGACATCGGCGACCACGATGAGCCACGGCCGAGGGAGGCTGCCAGTGGGCCAGGCCCGGACGATCGACTCGACCAGCACCGAGCCGAAGGCGGTGCTCGGGGTCAGCAGCACCGGCTGGGTGCCGACCGGTACGGGCTCCCCGGGCTGCAGTCCGCCCGCCCGGTGGCCCCGGCCCTCCTCACCGTCGAGCATCCGCAGCACCACGGAGGCCGCGATGTCGTACCCGTGCACGGGCATCAGGCCGTACGTCGGTACGATGCGCGTCTTCTGAGCTGGTACCACCGGATTGAGTGTCACGTCGCAACCTCCACCTTCTGATTGCGTTGTCAGGTCAGCCCCACCGATCACGGGGGCATCGTGGTCGTTCGGCCACGTAGCGTAACGCCCTCGGTGGTGGGCAGGGTGCGCCCATGCGCCCATTCGGGCCTATCGACGTACGGCGCGCGGGAGGGTTCGGTGAAGGGGATCCTGGTCGCGGGCGGTGTGCTCCTCTTGGCTCTGCTCGCTCTGGTCGGCGTGATGCTGGGGCTGGTCCTGACCGCAGGGGTCGCCGAAGCGGACCGCACGTCCCTGACGGGCGTGCCGGAGGCCTACCGGCCATGGGTGATCCGGGCCGCCGGCGAGTGCCGCGAGCCAGGACTGACACCGGCCCTGCTTGCGGCCCAGCTGTCCGAGGAGAGCGGCTTCCGCGTCGACGCCCGCAGCTCGGCGGGCGCCGAGGGGCCCGCGCAGTTCATGCCGGGCACGTGGGCGACGTGGGGGCGGGATGACGACCACAGCGGCTCGGCGTCGCCGTACGACGTCGGCGACGCCGTGATGGCGCAGGGCCGGTACATGTGCAGCCTGCTCGGGCAGGCGGTGTCCTCCGGCTTCGCGGACGATCCCCGGCGCCTCGCGCTGGCCGGCTTCAACGCGGGATGGGCCGCGGTCGAGGGCAGCCGGGGTGTCCCGCCGTACGCCGAGACCCGGCGGTATGTGGCGGACATCATGGGCAACCTGAGCCGTTTTCAGGCGGGCGATTCGATGTCCCCGATCACCGGGACGGGAATCGGCCCCGAAGCCGTACGCAGGGCCGCCACCCAGCTCGGTGTCCCGTACAGCTACGGCGGTGGCAGCCCCGCTGGGCCGAGCCGCGGCCACTGCGACGGGGTCGGCGGATACCGGGACGGGCAGTGCCTGGCCGACACCACGGTCGGCTGGGACTGCTCGGCCCTCGTCCAGTACGCCTACTGGCCGGCGCGCCGACTTCCTCGCACGGCGGCCGAGCAGTACTCCGCCACGGCGGACCGTGCCGTGGCCCAGGCCGCCCTACAGGCCGGCGACCTGTTGTTCTGGCGGCACAGCGACGGCCACATCTACCACGTGGCGCTCTACCTCGGCGACGGACAGATGATCTCCGCGCCGAAGACCGGCGACGTGGTCAAGGTTGCCCGGGTCGGCGATATGCCGGCCGCCGATTTCGCAGGCGCCACCAGGCCGTAGGCGCTCGGCCTGGCTGACATCCCCTGTGGCGCTGCGGCGGTGGTCAGGCGGTGAAGCGGGGGTCTCGGGTTTCGATGGCCTGGACGAAGGCGGTCCACTCGGCCTGGTCGAACGCGAGGTGGGGTCGGTCGGGATTCTTGTCGTCGCCGACCCAGACGTCGCCGTTGTCGAAGCGTGCGATGACTACGCAACTGCCGTTGTCGTCACCCGAGAACGGGGACTTGACCCAGGTGGCAGAGGCGGGATCGTGGTCGTAGGGGTCGCGCTCTTCGTTCACGTCAACTCTTCCAACTTGCGTTCGAGGGCTGTGATGGTGTCCTCCGGAGACAGCGCGCACCGCTTGACGCGGGCAAATGCCCGTTCGGCTCGTCGAACATCGCGTCCCGTTCTACGCGGGAGCATACCGCCGACTGCTTCGACGAAGACGAAGCCCTCTTCGGGGTCATCGGGGAAGCGCATGAGGACAATCCCAGAGTTGAGAATGCCTTGCCGCCCGGCGCTCAGGGGAACCATGCGTACGGTGACGTGATGGTACTGGGCGACCTTGATCGTGTGGCGAATCTGGTCGGCCAGAACCTGCTGATCGCCGCCGACCAGAAGCGCCAACTCGCCGAAGTATGCCTCGAAGTTGAGTGCCGGCTCTTCGATCAGCCTCCGCTGGCGCAGCACGCGGACTTCAGCAGCGGTCTCGATCTGTTCCTCGCTGGGTGCGCTCAGGCCAGCCGCGATCATCTCCTTCGCGTAGCCCTCGGTCTGGAGAAGCCCGGGAAACGCGGACGGGAAGTACTCCTGCATGTGCGAGGCATCGGATTCCAGCGCGAGGTACTCGGCGAACGCGGCGGTGATCGAGTCCGCGAAGTCCAAGTTGCGCCACCACTGTTTGGTTGGGCCGTCGCTGAGCAGGCCCTCGAAGTCCTCGCGCTCCTGGCCCTCGATGCCGTAGTGGTCGAGCAGCATCTTCAGGTCGGCGGCACTGATCTGCTGGTGGGCGCGCTCGATTCTGCTGAGGCGAGCTGCGTTCCAGCCCTTCAGGCCCGCCGTCACCTCGGTCAAGGTCTTGTTGTTGTACAGCCGCCAGCTGCGCAGCTCGTCACCGAGGCGGATCTGCCTGATTGCTGACAGGTCCTTGCTCAAGTAGCGCCCCTCCTTCTGAGTGTGCGTCCAGTTTCGCCATGATGCGCCGGCGGCTCAACTCGTTTCAAGATCCACGGATTTGTTGTTCCGTTCGTGTTGCAGGTTCGAATTGCGATGCCCCACACTCAACGTGACCGCTTGAACACGCCGCAGAAGGTGTGGGGTGACTCATGTCCACCTTGCGTAACCCGGTCCTCCGAACCTGGGAGACCGTCCTCACCGAGCACTCGACCTCGGTCCGTACCGCCCGTCGCCTGATCCGCGAGCAGCTGAACTCCTGGGGCTGGAGCGGCGACCCCGTCGACGACCTCGTCCTCATCGCCTCCGAACTCGTCACCAACGCCGTCGTCCACGCCTGCCACGGGCAGGGTGAAGTCGGCCTCTCGCTCCAGGAGTTCGACGGCGACTGCCGGCTCGAAGTCCGGGACCCGCGCGGCGACCTCCGGGTCCGCCGCCCGCACCCCCGCCGGTTCACCGAAGGTGGCCGAGGGATCGAACTCGTCCGTCAGCTGGCGGTCGACTTCGGCGTCATCGTCCGCCGCGACGCCGGCAAGCGGGTCTGGGTTCGGGCCCTCCTCGACCCGGACAACAACCGTCCATCTTCCGGGAGTTGATCCCCATCAAGCTCGCCACGACGGCTGGGATCGCCATCGCCAGCCTCGCTCTCGCCTGCTTCGCCTCGGGCCTCGTCTCCCCGAGCGAGCCGGCGACCGCCGACGTCGTCTGGTGGACCACCCTGGCCGCCGCCCTGATGACCGGCATCAACCGCCACAACAACTCATCCGACGACGACGATTGACCCGAGGCGACACCATGACCAGCATGCACCCCGCCGCCATCGCCTTCCGCGACCCGGCGGCCCTCCGAGACCGCTGCGAGATCGGCGGCGTCCGGCTCCTCCGCGGCGACCCCGACCACGAATCCGGCGCCGTGCTCCCGACCGGCCAGTGGGCGCCGCTGTCGGAGGACCTTCCCGCACAGTGCGCGCCGTCCGTCTTCACCAAGGACAGCGGCCTGGTGGAGTTCTTCCGGGCCCCCGCCACCGTGACCGACGAGTACTCGCTCGCCGCCCTGGTCCGCGTGTTGGGCGACCCGCACCCGATTCCGCTCGGCACGACCGACGACCCGTCCGGCGAGCCCGTCACCCACCGCCTGCCGGAGACCGGCCTGCGCCCCGGGCTCCACATCGACAGCTACCAGAACCTCCCGTACCGGGAGCGTGACACCTCGCGCCGTCGCCTCTGCGTCAACCTCGGCCCCGGCGAGCGCTACCTGCTCCTCGCGACGATCAACATCAAGTCCATCTGCCGCACCCTGCACGACCACTACGAGACCCACCACCCGCACACCGACGACCTCCGACACTTCCTCGCCGGCGGCAGACGGCGGCTCGGGGTCCTGCGCATCCGGATCGAGCCGGGGGAGGGCTGGATCGCTCCGACCGCGATGCTCCCGTACGACGAGTCCACGGAGGACCAGGAGCTGCCGTCCGCCACGGCCTCCTGGCTCGGCACCTGGGAGCGCGGCCTCTTCGGGCCGTTGATCTGACCATAAGTCACCCTCCGTGTCCGTCCCCACCGGCGGGGCGGGCGGCAAACTCAGAGTTGTGCAATGTGGAGTGCGTCATGCCCGTGGGGCGTGAATGCGCATACGCGCGCCCCTCTGTGTGCCCCGCAATGTGAAGCAACGCTGCTCCGATCTCCACGTCAGCGCCAGATCCCCGGTTCTGTACACCTTCCTTCCTGCACTGAGGTACTTCGCCATGCTCGAAACCCGCCCGGCCGTTCGCCGCCCCCGCACCTTCGCCGCGCGGCTCGACTCCCGCACCGAATCCACGCCCCTCGCGCGGCACCTCCTCCGCGCGTACCTCGCCGCCCTCCCCACCGGCGACCGCTACCGCGACGTCGCCGAGCTCCTCCTCGGGGAGCTCTTCGCCAACGCCGTCCAGCACTCCGACGCGCCCGACGACTGCCTCATCGAGATCCGCTTCGCCGTCGTCAACGACCGCCTGCGCCTCGAAGTCCACGACGGCGGCAGCGGCCGCCCCACCCTCCTCCACACCGCCCCCGACGACGAACACGGCCGTGGCCTCCTCCTCGTCAACGAACTCGCCGAGCGCTGGGGCTGCTGCCCCCGCGCCGGCGGCATCGGCAAGTTCACCTGGGCCTTCGTCGCCCCCGCCTCCGCGCTCGCGGCCTGACAGGGAGCGCCCACCATGCGACTGGCCCTCACCGCCCGCCACCTGTTCGACACCGGCGCCACCCCCGCCGAGGCCTACGCCGCCCTTGCCCGGCGTACCCGCGAGCCCCTGCGCTCGGCCCGCGCCGTCTGCGCTGCCCTCGCGATCCCCTCCACCGAAACCGACCGCCGCCTCGGCGACTGCTACGACGCCCTGCTCGCCAACCCCCGCCCCGGCTCCGAGGACGACACCGGTGAACTCCTCGAAGCCCTCGGCGTGTTCGACGTCCCCAAGCAGCTCGACGCCCGCGAGCGAGCGATCATCGAGCTCTTCCTCACCGCCATCGACGCCATGGGCGCCATCCGCGCCGGCCACCAGCACGGTCTCGCCCGCTGGTTCACCACCGGCAACCTCACCGCCGCCTACCTCTCCCTCGCCGCGGCCCGACCCCTCCCCGCCACCGGCGACCCCGAGCTCTACTGGACCACCCTCGTCACCGCCGGCGAACTCCTCACCGCCGACCCCGCCCCGGACGTCCGCCTCCGCAACGCCCTCGCCCGCTGCCGCACCCGCGCCACCCACGCGACCACCGCGCAACCGTAGGAACCTGGCTTCGCGGACCTCCAACACACAGCTGGCCGACCGGCGATGTGCCGGTCGGCCAGCTGGCACTTCGGTTTGCCCAGGGCAGCGAGCTGGTTCTTCGACCGGCCCGCTTACCAGTGGACGTAGATCCCGACGATGTCGACCACGGTCAACAGGCGGACTTCGCGGAGCAACCCCCGCGCGAGCGGAGTCGACACGCAGGTCGGGTTGCCGACTATGTCAATCCGGGGTTACTCCCGCGGGCGGAGCGGACGGTTCGATGAGGATGGTTCCGGCCGGTTCCATCGGGCTACCTCTGCAGGGGCAGAGCGGATGAACTGGTTGCCGAGGGCCTGGCTGACGAGTACGGGGCACCTCCGCGCGGGCGGAGCAGACACCACGATCGGGCAGCTCGACGGAGTCGAGATCGGGTCACCTCCATACGGGCGGAGCGGATCTGCTGGGCGCCGCGAACGGCATCGTCACCTTCGGGTCACCTCCGCACGGGCGGAGCGGACGTCTCCTCCACCCACCACTCCGGGACGACGACCAGGTCACCTCCGCACGGGCGGAGCGGACCCATTCGCGTTTCCCGTGCGCATTCCGGGCGCCAGGTCACCTCCGCACGGGCGGAGCGGACGTGACGGCTGCCCAGCCGTTCCAGCACATCGGCAGGTCACCTCCGCACGGGCGGAGCGGACATCTCCGCGCTGTAGGACTTGCGGCCGGGAACCAGGTCACCTCCGCACGGGCGGAGCGGACTCGGCCAAGGGTGAGGCCATGGCCAACCAGAGCAGGTCACCTCCGCACGGGCGGAGCGGACCACCTGGACATCTACTTCCTCCACACCAACTCCAGGTCACCTCCGCACGGGCGGAGCGGACCTTTCTGACCTGCGGCGCAGCGGTGACTTTGCTGTTTCTTGACTGTGCTGGTGCCTCAGGTTCGGGGCTGCTGTTGCGGGAGGTGGTCCGGGTCATCTCCGCGCGGGCAGAGCGGACTCCGGGGGGGCGCCGATCCATTCGCGCCGTCCGGACGGGTCACCTCCGCGAAGGCGGAGCAGACTGCGCCATGTCGTCGCCGAAACCCGGCACCCAAGGGGCACTTCCGCGCCGGCGGAACGGACTCCAAACCACGCTGCTGCAGTTCGGCCGGCTAAGGGGCACCTTCGCGCGGGCGGAACGGACCCTTCGCGACCTGCTGCGCAGCGTGGTCCGTGTTGGTTCTTGACCATGCTGAAGCATCGGGTGAGGAGCTGTTGTGGTGTCAAGGAGCTGGCGGTTGATCCTAGTGGTGGGGTGTGACGGCGTCTTCTGTTCTGGGTTTGGGTCCCGGTTGTCAGTCCCTGGGTTTAGCGTCACTGGGTGGTGACTGACCGTGCTCGAGTAGGGGGGACCGCCCTGTGACGCGTCCGTCGTTTGATGTGGTTGTGAGGCCGTGGATCACGGCTCGTGTGCGTGCTGACCTGGCTCCTGAGCAGGTGGCCGAGTTGCCTGTGCGTGGTGGGCCGGGGGAGTCGGTGGTGCTGGGCCTGGGCGAGGTGCTGAGGTGGGCGCATCTGTTGGAGCACGTCGACTGTCCTGATCCGGCCTCGGAGTCGGCGCTGTTGCGGGTTCTGATCGCGCTGACGGCGAGGGTGACGGGCCTGGATGCGGCGGAGGACTGGGACGAGAACCGGTGGGACGTGCTGGAGGCCGGCCGTCTGGACCCCGGTCGGATCGCCGCGTACTTCGGCCAGTACGCGGGGCGGTTCGATCTGTTCGACGCGGAGCGGCCGTGGCTGCAGGAGCCGCGGCTGGCGGGGGAGTGCACGGGCAGCAGCGGGACCGGCCGGCTGGTGATGACGAGCCCGTCGGGGAACAACCACGTGTGGTGGCCGCTGGACAAGGGCGGGCTCGGCGGGCCGATTCCTGTGGAGACGGCGGCGTTCGCGCTGCTGACGTGGCTGTTCGCGGGTCCGTCCGGGACGGCGGCGAACCGGCGCCGTTCGGACGGCCGGAACAGCCACTACACGGTGGCCGGGCCGATCCGTGCGCTGGTGTCGTGGTTCCCGGCGGGCCGCAGCCTGGCGGAGACGCTGGTCCTGGGGGTGCCGTCGCCGGAGACCTGGCCGACGAACCCCGGGCGGGACGAGGCCCCGTGGGAGACCGAGCAACTGCCGGACCCGCGGCTGCCCGCGGCGCCGGTGGGGCCGGTGTCGCTGCTGACGGGGCGGGCCGCGCACGCGGTGCTGCTCAAGCCCGACGCCGACGGTGCGCTGGTGACGGACACGTGGGTGACGTGGGCGTGGGAGAACGAACTGCCGGAGGCCGAGGACCCGTACGTGATCCGGCGGGACGAGGGCGGTCCCGTGCGGGCGAACAGCGCGCGGGTGGCGTGGCGGGACCTGGACGCGCTGCTGCTGAAGACCGTGCCGGGCAAGACGCCGCGCTACCGGCCGGCAGTTCTGGCGTCGGTGGCGCGGCTGCCGCGGGCGACGGCGGCCGGTCTTCGCCTGCGGGCGTACGGGCTGCACCAGGAGCGGCGTGACCCGGAGACCGCCTGGTTCACGGCGGTGACGCCGCCGGTGCTCGGCTACCTGGAAGAGCTGGACGAGGACGGCGCGGCGGCGGTCTCGGTCACGCGTGCGCGGGCCGAGGGCACCGCGTCGGGGCTGGCGAAGGCACTGCGGGCGGCGTGGCAGGGGTTCAGCGGTGACAGCAAGGTGTGCCCGTGGGTGGATTCAGCGCTGCCGGTGTACTGGTCGGAGGCGGAGGCCGAGTTCTGGAGGGCGGTCGTCCCGGACGGTGACGGGGTGCGGGCCTGGCCCGCTTTCCAGAAGGTCGCGGTCCGGGTGTTCGACGCGGTGACGGAGACGGCCGCGCTCACGCCGCGCGGCATGCAGGCGGTGGAGGAGGCCCGGGCCGCGATGCTCAGGCCGCCCAAGGGCCGAAAGACGAAGCAGCAGTAGTGGTGCGGCGTCCGGGCGGTGAGTGGGCACCCGCAGCCCCCGGCCACCCCCTGAACGAGCAATCAGCCGGAAGGAGAAGGAGGAGAAGGAGAGGTCGTCTCTCCTTCCGATCTCCTCCCGTTCGCAGCTCCCGCCGCCGGCAGGAGCCTTTCCCCCTCAACCCTCACCGAGGTGACCATGTCCACCGAATCGCCGCCCGCGGCGGAACCGGACGTGCTGGAGCACCAGCGCGCGTTCATGCTGCACGTCCACCAGCAGTGCGCGACGCCCGGCGGGCGTGCCGCGGTCCGCTCGGCGCTGCTCGACCCCGGAAAGCCGTTCCGTGCCTACGAGTACCTCCTGGCCCGAATTCCGCGCTGGACGAACCGCGACACCGAACGCGCCTACGTGCTGACCGCCGGCCTGTACGCCGACCAGGCCCCCAACCCGCGCCTCGACCGGAAGCCGAAGCCGCCCGCGGGCCTGACCGGCCCGGTCGACGGCGACCGCTGGCGCAACCTCGGTTGGTCGCTCGCCCGCGCCGTGCGTACCGGCGTGCTGAGCGCCGACACCGTCCAGGCCCGGCTGCTGCTGATGTCCCGCCAGGACGCCGACGCGCTCACCCGCGACCTGCCGCCGCTCGTCGCCCGGCTGCGCGCTGGCGACGTCCCCGTGGTGTGGCCGCTGCTGCTGCGTGATCTGACCCGCTGGGTCGACCACCCGACCGACACCGCCCGCGCCTGGGCCCGCGCCTACTACCAGTACGACACCAACAGCACCGCCAAGACCGTCGAGGAGACCGACCGATGAAGCGCCGCCTGTACCTGGACCTGCACGTCATCCACTCCTACCCGCTGTCGTGCCTCAATCGCGACGACCTCAACATCCCCAAGACCGCCTTCTACGGCGGCGAGCAGCGCGGCCGGATCTCCTCGCAGTCGGGGAAGCGCCATGTGCGGGTGGAGGTGGAGGACCGGCTGGGGGAGTGGGCGGTGCGCACCAAGCGGCTGCCGGAGAGCATCGCCGCCGAGCTGGTGCGCGCCGGCGGGTGGGATGAGGAGCTGGCGCAGCGGGCGGGGCGGATGGTGGTCCTGGCGGCAGGGGTGAAGGGCGTGGCCGTGGACGGGGACAACGACACGAACAGCATGCTGCTGCTGCCGCGGGCCGGGATCGCGGAGCTCGCCGAGGTCGCGGTGGGGCAGCGGGAGCTGGTTGAGGCGGCGGTGGACAGGAAGAAGGAGGAGGTGGCGCAGGCGAAGCTGGTGAAGGCGGCCGGCGGGCGGGTGCTGGAGGTGTTGCGGGGGCGGACGTCGAGTATCGCGGCGTTCGGGCGGATGCTGGCGAACGAGCCGGGTTCGGCGGTGGCGGGTGCGGTGCAGGTGGCGCACCAGTTGACGACGCACGCGGTGGCGGTGCAGCCGGACTACTTCACCGCGGTGGATGACATCACGCGGGGTCAGGAGGACGAGTCGGGGTCGGCGCATCTGGGGACGGCGTTTCACACGTCGGGGACGTACTACCGGTACAGCTCGGTGAACCTGCCGGAGCTGGCGGGGAACCTGGGCGGTGACGGGGAGGGTGCGCGGCGTGTGGCGGTGGAGTTCGCGCGGGCGTTCGCGGTGGTGGTGCCGTCTGCGCGGCAGGGTTCGACGGCGCCGTTCACGCCGCCGTCGCTGGTGCACGTGGTGCTGCGCGGGGACCAGCCGGTGAACCTGGGCGGGGCGTTCGAGCGGCCGGTCGCGGCGGAGCGCGGCAGCGGCTTCGTCCAGCCGTCGATCGGGCGTCTGGACGAGCACGCCGGTGCGGTGAACGCCTTCTACGGCGACGGTGGTGTGCTGGCTCGTGCGTACACCGGTCTGGGCGTGGGCGCGGTGGAGCACCTGGGTGAGGACTCGGGCTCCCTCGAGAAGCTCCTGTCGACCGTCGACGTGGCGATCGGCGAGCACCTGTGAGGGGCGGTCTGCTGCTGCACCTGGCCGCGCCGATGCAGTCCTGGGGTAGCCCGTCGCAGTTCGGGACCCGGCTGACCTATCCGTACCCGACGAGGTCCGGTGTGACCGGGCTGTTCGCGTGCGCGCTCGGTCGCCCGCGTGGGGCGGACCTGGGGGACCTGGCCGAACTGCGGTACACGGTGCGCATCGACCGGTCGGGCCGGCTCCTGCGGGACTACCACACCGTCGGCGGCGGCTACCCGCGGGAGAAGACCGTGATCACCGCGGCCGGCGGGCGCCGCCAGTTGAAGGAGGCCACGCTTCAGTCCGAGCGCTGGTACCTGGCCGACGCGGCGTTCACCGTCGCCGTCACCGGCCCGGCCGCCACCACCGAGGCGGTGGCCGAGGCCCTGCGGCGGCCTGTCTGGCACCCGTACCTGGGGCGCCGTTCCTGCCCGCCGGCCGCCCCGATCCTGATCACCACCGTCGACGACCCCGCTGCGGAACTCCACCGCCTGCCGCTCCATCGCGAACCCGGCAGCTCTGGCGCCGTCGAGGTCGTCTTCATCCACGACACCGACCCCGGCACCGGCCAGCCTTCGGTCACCCAGGTCCGCGACCAGCTGCCGGCCACCGGCGGCCGCCGCTTCGCCCACCGCCCCCTGTGGGAGACCCGCCACCCCTTCACCGCCGACCAGCACGCCGGCACCGGCACCGCCTGGATCACCGCCCTCACCGCCTACACCCGCACCTGACCCAGCAGCACCGGCCCCGCCCACCGCGGGGGAGGACACCCCACCGGAGAGAGCCCGATGACCCACCTGACCCTGCTTCGCCTGGACCCCCGCTCCCGCGACGCGGCAGCCGACCTGCGCAACACCAGCCACATGCACCAGCGGATCATGAGCATGTACCCCGACGCCCTCACCAGCGGCGACGCAGCCCGACGCAGCCTCGGCGTCCTCTACCGGATCGAACGCACCCCCCACGAAACCACCGTCCTCGTCCAGTCCACCCTGGCCGCTGATCCCACCGTCCTGCCCGACCGCTACGCCACCGTGCAGCAGCGCAACCTGGCGCCACTGCTGGACTGGCTCGCAGACGGCCGCAAGATCCGTTACCGCATCGACGGATCCCCCACCCGCTCCCTGCGCGACGGCGCCCGCGACACCAACGGCCGCCTCAACCGGGGCAAGCCCGTTCCGCTGCACGGCAAGGAGGCGATCGCCTGGTGGGAACGCAAAGCCCGCACCGCAGGCCTCGACCTCGACGACGTCCTCGACATCCCCCAGGAACCCGCCACCGGCCACCGCGACACCGGGCCGATCCGCCACACCCTCACCCGCTTCGAAGGCCACGCCACCATCACCGACCACCACTCGCTCCGCACTGCCGTCACCAACGGCATCGGCCGCGGCCTCGCCTACGGCGCAGGCCTCCTCAGCATCGCCCCACACCAAGAGTAAAGAAATTGCCAAGCCGCCAGATCGTCGCAGGTCAGAAAGAGTCCGCTCCGCCCGTGCGGAGGTGGCCCGCCCCGAGGGCGTGGGCTCCCCCGGGATGTAGTGTCCGCTCCGCCCGTGCGGAGGTGGCCCGGCGACGGCGCCCGCGATGCTGCGGACGGTCGTGTCCGCTCCGCCCGTGCGGAGGTGGCCCGATCGCCGCCGACGCCGTCAACGCGGGCAAGATGTCCGCTCCGCCCGTGCGGAGGTGGCCCGGCGATGGGTGAACTGCAGTCCATCCAGGACAAGTCCGCTCCGCCCGTGCGGAGGTGGCCCGACCTTCATTTTGCGGATGTCAGCCGGCGCCATGTCCGCTCCGCCCGTGCGGAGGTGGCCCGATCAACACTTCGTCCCCCATGGCCAAGGGGGCGTCCGCTCCGCCCGTGCGGAGGTGGCCCGTCGTCGGCGCGCTTCTCGCTGTAGCCCTTGAAGTCCGCTCCGCCCGTGCGGAGGTGGCCCGCAGCCCGATCGCGTCGCTCTCGACCAAACTGTGTCCGCTCCGCCCGTGCGGAGGTGGCCCGAAGCGCCTCGCGGACGACTCGGAGTTCGAGCTGTCCGCTCCGCCCGTGCGGAGGTGGCCCGCAGTGGCGGAGAACGGGGACATCGTGGCCGCGAGTCCGCTCCGCCCGTGCGGAGGTGGCCCGCCGATCCCCCTCGCGCTGGAGCTGGCCGAGGCGTCCGCTCCGCCCGTGCGGAGGTGGCCCGATCGATCGGATTCTCGACGATCGCGCCGAAGAATCCGCTCCGCCCGTGCGGAGGCGGGCCGTCGACACTCCTGACGCCCCGGTGGCTCCCGGAGTTCGCTTCGCCCGTGCGGAGGTGGCCCGTACGGCACCACCGTGACCAACGTTGTGCAGCAGTCCGCTCCGCCCGCGTGGAGGGCTTCGGACTTCGCTGAGCTGGGGCCGTAGTGCGACGATAGTCTTGTTTGAGGGGATTTGGGTGTTTGATCCGCGAGTTACTGGTAAGCGGCGTGGCCTGACGGGTTCGTACCCGTTGGTGTGTCACCTGGCCGACGCTGCGGTGGTTGCGGGGGCGTTGTGGGATTCGTACCTGACGTCTTCCCAGCGGCAGCTGATCGCCGGCGGGTGGGGTGTTGACCTGGGTTGGGCGCGGCGGTTGGTGATGCTGGCGGGGGGTCTTCACGATGTCGGGAAGATCGTGCCGTGCTTTCAGCGGGGTGTCGAGGGGACGGCCGGGTTGCTGGCGGACCCGCGGTTTCCGGCGCCGGTGGGCTGGATGCACGACGAGTGGATCCCGCACCAGATGGCGAGCCACTGGGCGTTGCCGCAGGTCCTGACCGGGCTGGGGTGGCCGGAGGTCGAGCGGCCGTGGAAGTCGGTGGCGCACCAGCTCGCGCAGATCGTCGGCGGTCACCACGGTGTGTTCGGTGAGGCGTTGTCGCCGGTGGCGATGGCCGATCCGCTGACGGTGCTGCGCGGGCTGGGTGCGGATGGGTGGGCCGTGCAGCGTGAGGAGCATGTGCGGGTGGTGTCCGGGATCTGCGGGTCGCCGGGGGCGCCGCCGCGGTTGCTGCCCGCGGGGGCGGCGGTCGTGGTGACGGGGGTGGTGGTGCTGGCGGACTGGCTGGCGTCGAACACGCGGCAGGTGCAGGGCCGGCTGGAGGCGTGGAACGGTGACCTCGCCGCGCATGTGGCGAGGATCCGGCAGCGGGCGCCGTGGGTGCTTGCCCACGCCCAGTTGGCGGCGCCGGCCTGGAAGCCGGTTGCGACGTTCACCGACCTGTTCCCGGACATCACGGACCCGTACCCGCTGCAGGCCGATGTGGCCAAGCGGCTCAAGGACCTGGTGGACGGGCCGGGGCTGGTGCTCGTCACCGCGCCGACCGGCGACGGGAAGACCGAGACGGCGCTGTTCGCCGCCCGGGTCCTCGGCGCGGCAGCCGGAGCCGGCGGTCTGGCGGTGCTGCTACCCACGATGGCCACCACCGACGCGATGTGGCGCAGGGTGAGGAAGTTCACCGCCCGTGCCGCCGAGGTCGGCACCCCGGTGACGCTGCTGAACTCGATGGCGTGGCTGAACGAGGACTACGAGCCGGGCCGGGACGAGATCGTCGCGGACGGCTGTGTGTCGACGGAGGCCGCGGACTTCCTGCGCGGGCCGCACCGGGGACTGGCAGCGGGGGTCGCGGTGGGCACCTGGGACCAGGCGGCGCTGGCGGCGCTGCCGGTGCGGTTCAATGTGCTGCGGTGGCTGGGGCTGTCGGGGAAGACGCTGGTCATCGATGAGGCGCACAGCTACGACGCGTACGGGCACCGGCTGACGCAGCGGCTGCTTGAGTGGTGCGGCCACCTGGGTATCCCGGTGGTGCTGCTGTCGGCGACCCTGACCGGGCGGACCGCCACCGATCTCGTCGGCGCCTACCGGGCCGGCGCCGGCCACACGGAGGCGGTGCCGGTCGTCGCCCCCTACCCGGGCTGGGTCCACGTCTCGGCGGTGAGCGGGAAGGTCACGGCGCACGGGCCGCTCCCCACCACCCGGGAGCGCGAGGTCGTGGTCGACCACCACACCGTCCGGCACACCCACGACCCGGCGGTGGCCGGCGGGCGGGCCGCCCGGATCCTGGCGGAGCTGCAGCCCGCCGTCGCCGGGACGGGCTGCGCGCTGGTGGTGTGCAACGTCGTCGCGGACGCGCAGGCGACCAGGAGGCTGCTCGCCGAGCAGTGGGGTGAGGACGGTCCGCAGGTCGTGCTCCTGCACGCCCGGCTTCCGATGTGGCAGCGGATCGCGCGCACCGGCCTGATCGAGGGCATGGTCGGATCGAAGGGCACCCGCCCTGACAGGCCGCTGGTCGTCGTGGCGACGCAGGTCGTCGAGCAGTCCCTGGACTGGGACTTCGACCTGGTCGTCTCCGACCTCGCGCCGATGAGCCTGCTCCTGCAGCGTGCCGGGCGGTGCCACCGCCACGACCATCCGCGGCCGGCCTGGGCACCTGCCCCTCGGCTCGTGGTCGTGTCCCCGCCCGGCGGCCTGCCCGCCCCGCACTGGGGCGATGTCTACGACATCTCCCTGCTCCGCCGGACCTGCGACGCGCTACGCGCGCTCCAGTCCCCGATCGCGATCCCCGACGCGGTTCCCGCCCTGATCGCCGAGGTGTACGACGCGGCCTGGGACCCGGACCGGATGGATCCCGACGACGCGCAACGCCTGGCCAGGGAACAAGCGCAGGCCGCGGCCGCCGACGTGGTGATGATCCCGCCGCCCGGCCGGGTCAAGGACCTGCACCCGCTGACCTCCGCTCTGGACCCTGACCTCGCGGTGACCCGCCTGGGCGGCGATTCGAAGCGCATCCTGCCCGTCTGGCCGGGCGGTGACGGCGGCTGGACCTTCGTCACCGCAGACGGCCCGGCTAACTTGCCCCCCAGCCCGGGCAAGGACGACGTCCGCACCATCCTCCTCTCCACCGTCCAGGTCCGGTCGACCTGGCTGACCGGCGCCGGGTCGGAAACCCTGCCGCCGGCCTCGTGGCAGACCAGCCCCGCGCTGCGCGACGTCGTGCTGATCCCGCACGACGGGCGGATCGGCGGATGGCGTGCCCCGGACGGCCGGACGATCCGCCTGGACCCCGTTGACGGCATCATCCGCGGATAGCCGCAGACCCGGGCCCCGGACGAGGAGCGAGCAGGACGCCATCGAGGGCGGCCGCGCAGCCCTCGTCGTCGCCCGCACCACTCGGTCCGGAGCCACCGCGCGCGCAGGGAGCGACCCGACGTGTAGCGCAGGGTCTCGTCGTCGGCGAGGTCCGGCCTGTGCGCGCAGGTAGCGACGCATCTGCGAGATCGCGGACCTGCCCGACCTGCGGTCCGGCCCGTACGCGCAGGCACTGACCCTGCTTATCGAGGCTGTTCAAGCCGAGGTGGACGCGCTCCTCGAGCAGGACTTGCTGTGCCCGGTCTCGTCGAGCGGGTCGACGAGCGCCACGGTGTAGCGCCACGACCACCGTGGAAGGCGACTGCGCTGGCTTCGCGGCCCAGTCGCCTTCCATCGCATCTAAATCACCCGGTCCGAGCCGGACACCGTGTCGTGCCCGTCCCGGCCCGGGCATCGCCAGGAACGGGTACGCGCCGGGCACGGGTGGGATCGTCAGAAGTCGTTCTGGCCGTCCGTTGTGATCCGCGGGGACTGCACGGCGCCGTAGTAGCCGTAGTGGCCGTTGATCGTCGCCCAGAACCCGGCCTGGACTACGAAAGTGCCCGCAGACGGGTGCACCCAGCCAAGCTGGGGGCCTTGTACTCCCCGCCGGCGTGGTTCCAGCCGATGCAGGTGAAGTCGTAGGCCTGGCTCGTGGAGCCGTCCGGGGTTCACCCACAGAGCCTGGAAGCACACGTCGATGTTGACCCCGGACGGGTTGTAGACCCAGGTGCTGGCGAGGAGGGTGTCCCACCCGGTGTTGCCGTCGATGCTGGCGTAGACGCAGGACGCGATCTGGACGCGCGGCACTGGCGCATCGTGCTGGTGTGGGCAGACGGTGGCTACACCGGACGCCTGGTGGACTTTGCGCGCGACGCCCGGCTCGACCTCGCCCTTCTCGACACCGCGGGCGTCACCGGCCATCCGCGAGCCCAGGGCACCGCCCGGTTCCTGACCGCTCGGACGCTGGAGCGCGGCGACGGCTACGCGGCCCGCGATGTCCTCGCCCATCCGGCCGTCGCCGCCGCCCTCACCCTCGCCGAACAGCAACAGCTCGCCGAGAGCGTGTCCGCCTGCGGCCTGGACCAGGGCGGGCTACCGGCCGAACTGCACGAGACCTTCGGCGCCGCCCTCAACCGCGCCGCCTCGGCGCTCACCCGCATCCTGGCCGCCAGCCGATAGGGAGCGTATGGACTACAGCACTTGGCCCCTGGTCGTCGTCGTGGACGTGGAAGGCAACGGCGCCCAGCCGCCGGACCTGGTGGAGCTCGCCGCCGTCCCCGTGGTCAACGGCCGCCCGGTACCCGCCTCGACGCGCTCCGCCCTGATCCGACCGCCCCGGCCGATCAGCCCGATGGCTGTGCGGGTGCACGGCATCACGAACGAGGCCGTCGCCGCCGCGCCCACCTGGACTCAGATCGGCGAGCGGGTGCGCGCCGACCTGGAGGGCGCGTGGATCGCCGCGCACAACGCCCACGTGGATTACGGCGTCCTGTCCCGGCACCTGCCGGGGTGGCAGCCGGCCGGGGTGCTGGACACCCTGCGCCTGGCGCGCGCGACCTACCGGAAGGCCGCCGGGTACGGCCTGGACGCGCTGATCGAGCTGTGCGGCATCGACCTGTCGGCCGTCCCCGGGAAGCGCCACCGAGCCGCCTTCGACGCCCACGCAGCGGCCCTGCTGCTGATCCACCTCGCCGGGCACCACGCCACCTGGACCGCCCTGCTGGCCGCCGCCGTCCCGCCCGGACTGCCCGGCCACCGCCACCCACCCCGGCCGCAGGAGGACCCGACCTTGTGGTGAGCGGCCCGGCCCGAATCGAAAACGTGGTCTTCGACCCGGGCTCGCCGGGAACCGCCGAGAACCGCCGGGAACCTCCCGGCGCTTGGACGCGAAATCGAACAGGGAGCAGGATCAGCCGCCATGGAAGAGCTGCTGCAAGTAGCCAACTTGGTTGCTAATAAGCTGAATTCACGCTTCGAGGGCGATCCCGAAAAGCTCCGGATGCTGCAAGGGCTCAAGGTCCAGGAGGAGGCCGGCGAACTCGCCCAGGCCATCATCGGAGCGCTCGGACTCAACCCGAACAAGGGCCACTCCCACACCTGGGACCACGTGCGCGCCGAGGCGTGCGACACCGCCCTCACCGCCCTCGTCACGCTCTGCATGCTCGGCGGCGACCCCGAATGGTTCCTCACCGAGCACCTGAGCACCATCCGCACCAAGGCCGAGGGCTGGGAGGCCACCGCTTGACCACAACCACCACCGGGCCGGTCGCGGACGAGCAGCTGGAGTTCAGCGGCGACCGGCGCCGCGTCGAGGCCACCCGGGCCATCACCGTCACCGCGATGGCCCGCCGCCTTCCCCAGGTCGTCGCCCGCGCCTACGCCCTCACCTGGCGCATCGAACCCCGCTCCGCCGCGCTCCTGCTCACCTGCCAGATCCTGTCCGCCGGTCTCGGCGCCACCGGCCTGTTCGCCACCGCCAACGGCATCAGCGCCGTCTTCGCCGCCGGGGCGACGACCAGCCGCCTGACGGCGGCCCTGCCCTCCATCCTCGTCATCGCCACGACCGCCGGGCTTCGCCGCCTGCTCGGCATCGTCAACCAGACCATCACGGTGCGACTGTCCCCCCGCATCGCCCGCGAGGCCGAGGCGACGGTGCTGCGCGCCACCCTCGCCACCGAGCTGACCGCCTACGACCACTCCGGGTACTCCGACGACCTGGAGGCGGCCGACCGCGGCGCCGAGATGTGCGTCGAGATCCTGGGCGAGGCCCAGAACCTGCTCGCCTCGCTCGGCTCGCTGATCGGCGCGGCCTCCGTCATCGCCTACCTCCACCCGCTGCTGCTTCCGCTGCTGGTCCTGGCCGCGCTGCCGCAAGGGCTGGCCTCGGTGCGCGCCGCCCGGGTGCAGTACCTCGCCAGCCGAGACGCCATGGCGGATCGGCGGATCATGGCGAACCTGCGCTGGTACATCCACGTCAAGGCCCAGGCCGACCAGGTGCGCTCCGACACGATGAGCGGCTTCCTGATGGCCAAGTACGACCAGGTCGGCCGGCGCCTGGACCGCAACGCGAAGGACGCTGCCGCGGCGACCGCGAAGGTGTCCGTCCTCGGCGCGCTCGCCTCCGGGCTCGGCGCCGGGATCGTGTGGGCCACCATGGCGTGGCTGGTCACCAGCGGCCGGATGAGCCTGCCCCACGGCGGGGCGGCCGTCGTCGTCCTCACCTCGGTCTCCAACAGCCTGGCCGGGATCGTCGGCTACGGCGCCTACCTGTTCCGCATCGGCATGTACCTGGACGACCTCTTCGGCTTCCTCGACAACGCCGGAGGCTTCGCCCTGCGCACCGGCACCCACCGGCCCGCCCCGCCCCACCAGGTGACGGTCAAGGAGCTGACCTACTCCTACCCGGCCAGCGAGCGCACCGCACTCAACGGCGTGACCCTGCACGTCGATCGAGGGGAGATCGTGGCGCTCGTCGGGGAGAACGGCTCCGGCAAGACCACGCTCGCCAAGTGCCTCGCCGGCCTCTACACCCCGGAGCCCGGTGCCGGCGCGGTGGAATGGGACGGCACCGACACCCGGACCATGGACCCACAGGCGATGTGGGAACAGGTCGCCGTCGTCCCGCAGAACTACGCCCGCTGGCCCCTGACCGCCCGGGAGAACATCACCTTGGGCCAGCCCCACGACGAAGGAGAGGACGAGGCGCTGTGGGCCGCCGCCAGGGCCTCCGGGGCGGACGAGGTGCTGGCAGAGCTGCGCTCGGGCCTCGGCACGCTCCTCGCGGTGGAGTGGCTGGGCGGCGAGGAACTGTCCGGCGGCCAGTGGCAGCGCATCGCGCTGGCCCGCGCCTTCTACCGCCGGGCCGGCCTGCTGGTGATGGACGAGCCCACCGCGGCGCTCGACCCCCGCGCGGAGCACCGGATCTTCACCAACCTGCGCGCACTCGCCACTGACAAGGCCGTGGTGCTGGTGACGCACCGGCTCACCAACGTCGCCATCGCCGACCGGATCGTGGTCCTCGACCACGGCGAGGTGATCCAGTGCGGCACCTTCGAGGAACTGGTGGCCGACACCGGCGGCCGGTTCCGGGAGCTGTGGGACCTCCAGAACGACCGCGCGGGCATCCCCGCGCAGCGCACCCCGGAAGAGGAGAACGCGTGATCTCGTACCAGCTGCTCGCCGAACAGGCCCTGGCCGAGGGCGTCCAGAAGGTCGCGGCCGGAACGGTCGTCCGCGACCCGCAGGGCCGCCTCCTCATGCTGCGCCGCACGCAGGACGACGTGCTACCCGGCCTGTGGGACTACCCGGCCGGCGGGCTGAACGACGGCGAGGACCCCCGGGACGGTGCGATCCGGGAGCTCGCCGAGGAGACCGGCATCCACTGCCCCGACATCGAGTACGTGCGGGCCCTGGACTTCATCAACACCCGAGGCCGCCTGACCCGCCAGTTCGTCTTCACCTGCACCGTCCCGGACGACACCGCAGTGACCCTCTCCGAGCACGACGCCCACGGCTGGTTCCACCCGGACGAACTGCCGCCGACCAGCGACGGCTACCGCGAGGTGATCACCTGGCTCACCCACCGCCTCGCCGCCGGATGGCAGCCCGCCAGCCACTACCTCGCCACGATCGACCGGCCGATGACGTGGGCCTGCTTCCTGGTACGCGACCACGAGGGCCGCGTCCTCGGGATGCGCAACGCCGTGGACACCGAACGCTGGGACTGGCCCGGCGGGAACTCCGAGCCCGGCGAGTCCCCGTTCGAGACCGCGCTGCGCGAGGCCCGCGAGGAGATCGGCCTCGACCTGCTCGCCGAGAACCCCGACCCGGTCGGCCGACAGCGGCTGATCGCCGTCATCCACCAGCAGGCCGACCACATCCGACCCGTGGCGTCGATCGGCTGGGTCTTCGACGGCGGCACGCTCACCGGGGAACAGCAGACCCGCATCGTCCTCGACCCGGCCGAGCACTGCGAGCACCGCTTCGAGACGGACTACACCTGGCGCCACTACAAGACTCCGAAGGAGTACCGGCAAGACCTCCAGGTGCTGCGCGCCGCCCGCTCCGGCCGGGTGCTCTACATCGAGCGCCCGACCCCGCCCGAGCAGGACTTCGAAGGCGTCGTCGTGTTCGTCACCACCCCGGACGGCGAGCTGCTGCTGCACCACCGGGACGAGAAGGAGGGCATCGCCTGGCCCGGACACCGAACCCCGATCGGCGGGTGGCGGGAGGACGACGAGACGCCGCCCGAGACCGCGACCCGGGAGGTCTTCGAGGAAGCCGGGATCACCATCACCGACGTCCGGGAGCTGCCCGGCCCCCGCCACGAGCGCGTCTCGGCGATGACCCGCGTCCTGCACGCGGTGTACACCGGCCCGAAGGACGCGATCCGGCTCGGCGACGAAGGCGTGGGCATCGCCTGGGTGCCCTTCGCCGAAGTCACCGCGCTCCGGACCCCGCCGTACGTCGCCCACTACCTCGACCAGATCGGAGCCTGAACCAGGCTGCTCCCGTCAACATGTGTTGACGGGCGCAGCAGGCGGGGCCAACGGCCCTGATGTCGCCGAGGACCTGCCGGATCGTGGTGAACGGCCGGCGATGCCCGGGCCTTCGGAGGCGGCGAAGCCGAAGTCGGTGGTGTCGGTGTCGGCGTACACCCGAACGTGCACAGGCAGGTACTGCTCAACGGTGCACGACCGCGATGTCTCCTCCCGCTGCGGTGGTTACCGCAGCGCGCTCCGGTGGTCGGATCAACCGTCGGCTGGGACGGCCCGGAGGAGGAGTTCGGCCGCATCGGTGCGCAGATACATGACCGTGCGGCCGGTGCGGTGGCGCGCGAGCAGCCCGGCGCCACGGAGGGCGGTCAGGTGGTGGGAGACGTTCGGGGCGGACAGGCCCGTGCGCTCGGCGAGTTCGCCGATCGAGGCGGGGGCGTCCAGCTCGGCCAGCAGCCAGGCGCGGGTACGGCCGATCACCCGCGTCAGCCCTTCCGGCACCGCGCTGCCCGCCGTCTCCCACAGCGTCGCCACCCCGCGTGGCGGATACACCAGGCCCGGCTGCCACGGCGGGTTCTGCTGGGAGAACACGCCGGGCCAGGCGAACACCGTCGGTACCAGGACCAGGCCCCGCTCTCCGTCCAGCCGCCGGTGTGCGTCGACCATCCGGTAGCCGATCCGCAAGGTGTCCCGTTCCCATGTCACCTGCGGGTGCAGGTCGGCGAACAGCGCCGCCGGACCACCCACAGCCATCTGCCGGGCCCGGCGCAGGATCTCACCCTCGGCGAGCCGCTCGATCCGGTCCCAGTGCGGGGCGATCGCGGTATCCCAGTACACCCGGATCTCCGCCACCAGCCGGGCCAGACCGACCTCCGGATCCCGCGCCAACTCCGCTACCAACGGGGACAGTTCACCCCCGATCCGGGCGAGGTCGCGGCGCACCGCCGCAGGATCGGTGGCGGCCAGGTCGGCCAGTGCCTGTTCGATCGTCGGGCTGGACGCAGTCGGTACCGGAGTCAGGAAGTCCGGCACGTACACCGTCGGCAGCCGCACCAGCTGGGACAGCAGTTCCCAGCCCACCCCCGCCAGCTGCGCGCTGGCCTGCCGCACCCACGGCAGATGGACCGCGTGCCGGCTCGGGTCCTTGAGGACCTCGACGCTCGCCGTCACCTCGCACAGCGGCGAGCGGGCGAAGCGCGTCCGGGCGAGGTCTTGTGCGGAGAACTCCCAGGTGAGCACTGGCCCTCCGCGAGGATTCGATCAGGATGGAATATCTGGGCGGCAGTGATCATTCCAGAGAGCCTCGGTGCATGACCACCGCCACACCCCTGCCGCTGCGCGAGCGCCTCGGCCTGCCCGACACCGCCGGCCGCGCCCGTCTGATCGGCGCCCACCTCGTCGACAGCCTCGGCACGGGGTTGATCCTCGCCTTCGTCCTCGTCTACTTCACCCGCACCACCGACCTCCCTCTCACCACGGTCGGCGCCGCCGTCTCCACTGCCCGGCTGCTCGCCCTGCCCACCGCCCTCGCCATCGGCCCGTTGATCGACCGCCACGGCGCCCGCGTCGTGGCGGTCGGCGCCAACGCGTTGTCCGCGCTCGCCTACTGCGGGTTCCTGCTCACCCACCAGGCAGGGCAGATCGTCCTGGTCTGCCTGCTCGCCCAGATCGGCCACGTCGGCTACTGGACCGCCAGCACCGGCCTGGTGGTCCTCGCCTCCCCCGAGGGCGAGCGCACACGGTGGTTCGCGTTGGTGCAGACACTGCGCAACACCGGCATGGGCCTCGGCGGGGCGCTGGGAGCCGTCCTGATGACCGGTGGCGGTACCGGAGTGCTACGTCTGCTGGTGGTGCTCAATGCGGCCAGCTACCTGCTCGCGTCCATCCTGCTGGCCACGTGGCGGCCCGCCGCTGCACCCGCTCGGGAGGCCAGGACGGCCGAGCCGGGCGGCTACCGGGAGGTGCTGCGGGACCGGCGATACCTGCTGCTGGTGGCGGTCAACCTGAGCTTCGTCTTCGCGTCGATGATCCTCAGCATGCTGCTGGCCGTCTACGTCACCGTCGGCCTGCACCGCAACGCCTCGGTGGCCGGCGCTCTCCTCGTCCTCAACGGCGTGCAGGTCGTACTCACCCAGAGCGTCGTCGCCCGTCGCCTGGAGGGCCGGCCTCCCGCCCGGGTGGTCGCCGCCGGGGCACTGCTGAACGCGTTCGCCTTCGGCCTCTTCGCGCTGCTCGCAGCCGCCCCCGGCTGGGCCGTCCTGCCAGGCCTGTACACCGCGATGCTCGTGTACAACCTCGCCGAGACCGTCGCGACCCCCAGCCGAGAGGATCTCAGCGTCTCGCTCGCCGACCCGGCTCAGCGCGGCCGCTACCTGGCCGTCTACCAACTCTCGTGGAACGTCGGCCAGGCCGTCGCCCCCGGCCTGCTCACCCTGCTGCTCGACCGCGGCGCCGCCTGGCCCTGGCTCTTCCTGCTCGTCCTCAGTCTGGCCGCGGTGCCCGGCCTCCTACGGCTCGGCCAGCGCCCTGCCACCTCAAGCACCCGACATGTCTGACGAGCCCTCGGACAGCTGTGAGGTACGTACGAGAACAGGCTCTGTGTCTCATGCCTTCACCCGGACAACTGGTGGCTCCGGCGCTGTGACGTACGGCACGCTCTGCACGTTCGCCGGGTCTGTCGCAATCGGTGTGATCGGGCTCGCAGTAGTGGCAGCTTCTGTGATCATGTTCGGCGTGCGACTCCCGTGATCTTGAGTTGCATCTTCCTCATCCGGCGCGTCCGCCGGGCCCACGACACCAAGGCCCGCCAACTCGCGGACCGCCACGAAGATTCGCCAACTCCCTTGCCGGACACCGAGCGCGACGTCCGCGGGCGCGAGCGGCCGGATCGTGACCACGATGCGGGAACGATACGCCGGCGTGCACCAACTACTGGCCCGAGGGCGCTGAAGGGCATCAGCCGAGACCTGCGGCTCGACTATTACTCCGTGCGACGGTACGCCCGAGCCGGGAGCGTCGACGAAGTCCTGGTCAAGGTGGTCAACCGGTCCACCCTGTTGGACGACTTCAAGTCCTGCCTTCACCAGCGGTGGAACGAGGGCTGCCAGCTTCACCGGGAAGTGCAGGCCCTCGGCTAAGAGGGCAGCCGGGACGGCGTCGGCCGCTGCATCCGCCTGCTCAAGAGCTCTACCGGCGTGCCGCCAGCACCTCGCTCGGCCCCACGGCCCCGCCGAATCCTGAAGTGGATTACTACACGGCCTGAGCTCCTACGGCCCGACGAGGCCCTCGACCTCAAGGAGATCCATGCCGCTGCTCCCAGCTGGAGGCCGCCACCAGCCACGTTCGCGGTTTCGCCAATATGATGACCGACCTGCGCGGCCACGAACTGCCCGACTGGATCAGCGGTGTTCTGCGCGACGACCTGCCGGCCATCCGGGCGTTCGCCCTGGGGCTCCGGTACGACGAGAACGCCATCATCGCTGGATTGTCCCTGCCCCGGAGTTCTGGCCCGGCCGAAGGACAGGTAACGCGAGTGATTCTGTGGAATCAGCGATGTCAAGCCGTGTACCAGGGAACAGGGATGGCTCGGCGAGGTCGCCGCCGTCGAGACCACCATGGCCGCCGCCGCTCAGAAGCTGGATGCCATGCGTGAGCGTGCGACTCAGCCGTCCACGGTCCACCTCGGCATGCCCGACATCCGCCGCAACACCGGACGAAGCAGCGCCGATGCCGAGAGATCCTGCCCATCGGGTCCTAAGCTTCGCGGATGAGTTACGAAGAGCTGTGTTGGGAACCGATAGCGGCGCTTCCAGAAGGCGAGCCCGAGACGTCCTTCGGTGGGCGTTGGGAGGACCGGCTCTGGTTGAACGTTCCTGGCCCCTTCTATACCGGGATCGCCGATAACTGTTGGACGGGCCGGCTGCACGCACCACGTCATGTGCTCTACGGCGGCGAGTACTTCGGTGAATATGTGTATCGCCAGCCGGCGACCACGGCCGAGGTCCTGAACCTGGTGACAGCAGCCCAGGAAGATCCGTACCGCGGCTATGCCTGCGACGGCGACAGCCGATGGACACCCGAGGCCGTTCGGGACTGGTGGCGCGACCGTGGGCGCGTCACCGAGTACCTGGAGTCCCTCCTGCCCACATGGTCGTCCAGCGACAGGTCTGACGAGCGGGAAGCCGCGGAGGGGCTGAGGGACTTTGCCGCCTACATCACTGAAGGGCTCCGCGCGGACCTCCGGAAGTACCTCTTCCGGCTTCAAGAGGGCTGCTACCCAAAGAACTCCGGACCGCTGCCTGAGCTCCGATAACGACCTTGGGAGCGATTGAGTTCGGGGCGTGCTCACCTGGCGGGTCGGCTGGAGGGTGATCAGCAGGCGGTCTGCAGGGCGAGCACCAGTTCGGTGCTGGGTTTGCGGCGGGTCGCGCGCTGGGCGGAGCGGTCGGAGACCAGTCCGGTGATGGCGAGGTGGGTCTCGGCGTAGGTCTCGCGGCGTCCGGTGAACCTCTGGAGCGGCCGCCACTGCTTGTACTCGGCGTTGGTGTGTTCCACGCAGATCCGTGCCGAGGACTGGCGGCGCCTCCGTTCGCGCCAGGCGTGGTGCTCGCCCAGCGGGGCGTCGTCTTCGGCTTCTTCGGCGGGGCGCTGACCTGGTCGGGGAATTCGTTGGCCAGGCTCCGGTAGCCCTCGTCGACCTTCGCCCTCACGCCAGGGTGCTGTCGGAACTGCTCGGCGACGCCCTCGGAGCGTACGGCGGTCTGATCGTGCATGCGGCCGGGCCGGATCACCCCGCTGAACAGCGTTCGGCCCTGGTCGTCGCTGAACGTCGTCGTCTTGATCGTGTTCTGCTGCTTCTTGCCCGAGACGAAGGCCCTGCGGCCAGGACGGCCCGCCCGCGGGCGGCGAACCTGGACCTCGGTGCCGTCGATCCGCAACTCGACGCCTTCGGCGTCAGCGTAGGCGAACAGGTCCTCCAGAGTGCGGATCCGCAGCCCCGGGCGGTCAGGGACGGCGAAGCCGCGGAACGCCAGCAGCGGGCGGACCTCGCGGATCGCGCCGGAGACCGTGGATCGGTCCACTCCGTACAACTCGGCGAGTGCCGCGTGCGGCAGCCCGAGGCGCAAGTACACCAAGGTGACCAACAGCCGGTCCACGAACACTAGCCGCCGCCTCGGGCCGGCACCTGCCGCCCGCCGCCTGTCACCACCGCGCCGCTCACGCAGCGCCGACTCTCGCGAAGCCTCCCACCGCGGAGCGATTTCTTCGAGCAACTCGCCGAAGTGTGCGCGCGAGACCCCGGACAGGGCAGGATGGGAGCAGGCCGCACGGGCCCAGGCAAGCGTCACGACTCGCCCAACCCGCGCGGCCGCTATCACGTCACGCGCCAGCCGCTGCCAACCCCGACGACGTTGCTTCCTCTACGCCAATGCCAACGCTGCAGGCAGGACCGCTGCCAGAACGGCATCTGCTCACTGACGCCGACTACAGGCCTGGCCCGGGCATAACGGGGCATCACCCCTCGCTCGCCGGAACCCAGGCGGCCAGTTCGTTCCCGCCGGGCTCACGGAAGTGAAAGCGCCGCCCACCAGGAAAATCGAACGCCTCGACCGTGACCGTGCCGCCCGCCTCGATCACGGCCTGCCGTGTCGTATCGAGGTCGCCGACCTGGATCACAGCCAACGGCGCGGCCGGGGCCTCGGAACGGTCCTGCTGAAAGCCGAGGCTGACGCCGCTGCCGCAGTCCACGTCCAGGTACTCGGGACCATACGGTGTCGCGGCCCATCCGAAGACCGCTTGGAGGAACTGAGCCGACTGCACGGCCGAGGACGTCGGAAACTCGACCATCGTGAAGCTGTTCATGACGGACACCATAGTTCTGCGACCGCAGGCCGCCGTCACGCTGCGGACGAAGACCCCGCCGCTACCGGTCCCCAAGTCGTTACTGCCACCGCACCATGGCCGACGCCGTGCTCCACCTCGTCGACGGCGGCATCAAGTGGCGGGCGATGCCCGCCGGCCGACTCCCGCCACCCGCGGGCCGTCCACCGCTTCTTCCACCGCTCCGTGGCCCAGGGCCTGCTCACCGAGCTGCACGACCGGCCGTCGATCACCCCCGGATTGATAACGGCGTCCGAGAGGGCGTTGTGCGGGAGTCGGATGAGAAACGCGGTCGCCAGTTCAGCTGCAGATCATTCGTCTGTCGGGTCAGGCGTGTAGTCGTACTCGTCGACGTCTAGAGCCGCACCGGTGGCGTGGAGAAACGCCAGCACGTCGCGTCCCAGGTGCCACCCCAGCAGGCCTGGACCCTCGATGAGCTCTGGGGGTGCGCTGGCGAGGCGGTCCTGTCCGTCCTCATCGTTGAACATGCGCACAACTTCCAGAACAGCGCTGGAGCCGCCTTGACAGTCTTCGGCGTCGAGCTTCCGGGTCAGGGCAGCGATTGCATCGACGTACGGTTCGAGCCGCGCCACGACGCGGGCCACCTGTTCGTCGACGCTCAAGCCCGGCTCGCGGCATACGATCTTCCATCGGTGGAGGACCGGAACCACTTTGGGTTCGGTGAAGCGGCTGCCTCGAACCGCGATCTCGTCCGGTTCGATTCCCAGCACGGCTGTCATCTCCGCGGCGGACATGTTGAGGCTGGACAGCCCGAAATAGGCGTACTGACTGATGAACACGCGGGAAGGATAGGCGTCGCACCGGCCGGCGGCTCGGCAAAAAGTACGGGGCACTGGGCGATAGGCGGACTCCATACGACAGGTCGCTCGGGTACACAGGACGCTCACCCACATCCATCAGCACACCGCGCAGACGGCCCACCGTGAAGCACCGGAACCGGACAACCCGCCTTCAAGGACTACGAGGACCGCCCAAGACTCGCAGACCCGGCAGAACACCCTCTGAAAGGGTCGGCGATCGGCGGCCCGGGTCGGCAGGCGGCAAGCGCCACGGGCCCATCGGAATCCGCGCTCATCGGCCGCTGTTGCGAGGCCGAGCCGGTCAGCCCTCCTGCGCTCCGTGGCACAGTTCCCGCATCGTGTCAGGAAGACGGCCGACCCGGGCCTGCAGATCAACGCACAGCCGTGTCAGCCGGCCGGTGCGAAGGGCGTCCGGAAGGGCCTCGCCCTGACGGAACGGGGGAGTGACGCGCGAAGGCGCAGACGGCGGCGCAGTGGCGGGCGATGCCGGCGGATTTTCTATCAGTTACGTGGAATCACGCGCCGCAGGATGCGTCTCGTATCCTGCGGCGTCCCCATGGACTGAGGAGGCGTGTTGGGCAGCGCGGTGGTGTTGGAGGAGAAGTGGCCTGTCCTGGGCCGGCATGAGCGGGCGGCCGAGTGGCTGCGGGTGTGGACGGACCTTGGGCGGGCTCCGCGGACGATCGACGCGTACGCGCGGGGTCTGGCCGAGTACCTGCTGATCTGCGAGCGGGACGACGTCGATCCGATCACGGCGGGCCGACTGCACGTGGCCGCGTTCGTGAAGGACCTGTCCACGCGGCCGAGCCGCCGCGGAGCGAACGTGGTCGCGCTGGACTCCGGGGCGGGTCTGGCGAACGCAACCTTGCAGCAGCGGCTGGTGCCGGTCCGCCTGTTCTACGACTACCTGATCGAGGAAGGGCTGCGGGAGTCGAACCCGGTCGGCCGAGGCTGCTACACGCCGGGCCGGAAGTTCGGCAGCCACGAACGCGGCCTGGTGCCGCGCCTGGTGAAGCTGCCGTGGATCCCCAGCGAACAGCAGTGGCTCGACCTGCTGGACGTCGTGCGCGAGGAGCCGGCACGGAACCGGGTGATGCTCGCCCTGGCCTACGACGCCGCTCTGCGGCGCGAGGAACTGTGCTCCCTGCGGACCGACGACGTCGATCCAGCCCACCGAACGCTTCGGATCAGGGCGGAGACGACGAAGACCCGCCGCGAGCGCGTGGTCCCGTACTCCGCGCCGACGGGCGTGCTGCTGTCTGGCTACCTCGCGCACAGAGCGACGATCAGTCGGGCCCGCGGCCCGCTGTTCCTGTCGGAGTCGCACCGCAACCACGGTCAGCCGCTGAGCCTGTGGACCTGGTCGAAGGTGGTCCGCCGCGTCGCCTTGGCCGCCGATCTGCCGCGCTTCTCGACCCACACCACCCGCCACCTCTGCCTGACCGACCTGGCCAGGATGGGCTGGGAACTGCACGCCATCGCGACCTTCGCCGGACACCGCCACACCGAGTCGACCATGACCTACATCCACCTGTCCGGACGGGACCTCGCGGAGAAGCTGAACCGCGGCATGCACCAGATCCACTCCTGGCGCATCGACATGCTCACCCGCGCCGGCCATCCGGGCGGGGCGAACCGTTGACGGCGACGACTCCAGCGACGTCCGAGGACAGCGCGGACGCCGCGGACTGGATATGGCCGCTCGACCTCGCCCGCTACGACCGGCGAGCCCTGCTGACCCACGCCGAGTCGAAGGCGCTCGGCGCCCTGGGGATCGAGCAGGTCAGACGCCTGGGACTGACGCCGGCGGTGGCCCCGAGGCGGCTGGTCGAGCCGCTGGCCCACGCCCGGGACTGCCTCCGCTGGGCTCCAGGCACCGGCCACCAGCGACGGTTCGCCCGCGACGCGGCCGGCCTTGTCCTGGTCCGCTGCGGTGAACTCGGCCGCAGCTACTGGGGCTGGTCCGACCAGGACTGGGCCGACCTGATCGACCGGTCGGGGGCCGACTTCCGGCGCCGGTGGGGCGGTCAGATCGGCCCGAACGCCCGCCCGTTCGTGATCGCCTACGCCTACCTCCTCGGCGGCTTCACCGCGTTCGAGCAGGTCGGACGCTTCCAGCGGCCCACTCTCGCCCACCGGGTCTTCGGCGAGAGCGCGGTCGACGCCGCAGTCGGCAAGGTCCTCGCGGTCCTCGGCGACTGGGGCTACCAGCGCCGTCCCAGCCGGCTCACCTCGGCGGTCTGCCAGATCCTGCTGCTGAACCGCAGTACCCGGCTGGAGGACCTGTCCACTCCAGCCCTGGACGCGATTCGCGCGTCGGCGGCCATGCAGGAGAGCGAGTGGGCCAGCGACCTCCACGGGATCCACCGCGCCGTTGCCGCTCTCGGCCACGCCGATCCGCCGCCGCGTCCCCGGCACAGCCCCGGGCCCACGGCGATCGAGGGCACAGCGGGCAACTGGGCAAACTGGGTCGAGCGCTGGCACGCGACCTCGACGCTGACGCCGGGCGTCCGCAGCAGTTACCGCAGTGTCCTCGCGAAGATCGGACGCTGGCTGGCCGCCGAACACCCCGAGGTCACCGGGCCGGAGCTCTGGACCCGCCAGACCTGCGCGTCCTGGGTCGCCGCGGTCGACCGCATGACGGTCGGCGACTACTCCCAGTGGACGGCGGGCATGCAGTCGCAAGGCCGCATCGGCAAGCCGCTCACCCCGCAGGCGAAGTCCGGCTACCTGAAAGTGCCCCGCGCATTCTTCCGTGACCTGCACGAATGGGAGTGGGTCCCGCAACGGTTCAACCCTGCCCACGCGCTGAGGACGCCCCGAAGCGTCCAGGCCCTCATGGGTCCCGACCCGCGCGTGATCGCCGACGACATCTGGGCCAAGCTGTTGTGGGCCGGGCTGAACGTCGAGTCCGGCGACCTGCCGACCGCGGACGGCCGCACCTACCCGACCGAGCTGATCCGGGCCATCACTTTGACCTGGCTGTTCGCCGGACAGCGCAGCGACGAAGTCGCCCGGCTCCGGGTCGGCTGCATCCGCTGGCAGCACGACGGCATGCCCATCCCCGGCGACTCCGGCGAAGTCCTGGCCCGGGACGCGGTCTGCCTGCTCGACGTCCCCACCCACAAGACCGGCACCGCGTTCACCAAGCCAGTCGACCCGCTGCTGGGGCAGGCGATCGAGGCTTGGCAGGCGGTCCGCCCCGACCAGCCCGCCTTCCTCGACCCGAAGACCAACGAACGCGTGGACTTCCTGTTCGCCTTCCGCGCCCGCCGCGTCTCCAAGCACTACATCAACGGCACGATCATCCCGATGCTCTGCCGCAAGGCTGGCGTGCCCACCGCCGACGTCCGCGGCAACATCACCAGCCACCGGGCCCGCTCCACCATCGCCAGCCAGCTCTACAACGCCAAAGAGCCCATGACCCTGTTCGAGCTCCAGGAATGGCTCGGGCACCGGACTCCCGAAGCCACCGCCCACTACGCGAAGATCACCCCGAACACGCTCGCCCGGGCTTACAAGGACGCCGGCTACTTCGCTCGCAACGTCCGCACCGTCGAAGTCCTTGTCGACCGAGACGCCGTTGCGTCCGGCGCCGCCGCAAACGGCGACCCCTGGCAGTACTACGACCTCGGCCACGGCTGGTGCACCTACACGTTCTTCGAGCAGTGCCAACACCGGATGGCCTGCGCACGCTGCGACTTCTACACCCCGAAGGCCTCCAGCAAGGGCCAACTCCTGGAGGCGAAGGAGAATTTGCAGAAGATGCTCGCCGCCATCCCCCTGACCGACGACGAACGCGCTGCCGTCGACGACGGCCAGGCCGCACTCGACCAGCTACTGGAGCGACTCACCGACGTCCCCACACCAGCCGGACCGACACCACGTCAGATCGGTGCCCCGGCCACCGCGACCCTCCTGCCGATCGTCGACGTGACGACCAGACCGCGACAGTGCAGTCCGGGAAGTCCGTGACCATGCAGGCATCTGTGAGTCGCCTCAACCCGATACCGTGAGAACCTACGAATCCGTACCCGTCATGAAAAAAGAAGTGCAGGATGCACATCCTGGATGACCCAGCTGGTCTTTCCGCTCGCGCCATCAGTCTGCTCGAACGAACCGGCCGACGCGATAGCCCCCAGGAACCCCGCCTCTCCACAGAGTTCCTGCGGCTCCGGGACGGCCTTGGCCAGCTGACTCCCACACCGACCATGCTCGTCGTCCGCCGGGAGGGATTCGAGCAGAGGTACGGCGGGCTCCGCTACCAGGTGCGAAGCAGCTACACCGTCCAAGGCGAACGCCACGACAGGCTCCGCGACTGGCACTACGACCTGGGCCAGGGCGTCTGGGCTGGCCCAGTCCACGGGTGGTACTTCGATTGGTTCGGAGAACGTGTCTCCTCCCCAGTGCGCTACCTGGTGCACACGGACGGACGAGTCGGCGTGGACGATGGCGGCGGCACGTTCCTCGAAATCGCCCCGTCCCTCCCGGCACTCATTGAATCCCACGCCCTCACCGACATGGTCTCGACCTGGGACCGCACCACTGCCAAGGTCGACAGCCGAGCACTCGCTGAGCGACTCGACGGCCTCACCGACGTCCCCGAAGCCTCAGGTCGCACCATCCGGTGGCGGCTGTCCGACAACGTCGCAGTCCAGGAGTTCAGAAACTGGAGCAGCGAAGAACCGCGCCGTTGGCGTGCGTTCATCTGGAGCCGAGGCCACGCTGGCCGGCGCCAAGTGGAAGAAGCCGCTGCCCGAGCAGCGGTGATGCAGCAGACGACAACGGGCATCGGATGAGGACCACCCCTTGACAAAGCTGATTCCACAGAACGCCGTGGGACCGGGTCTTCGCGTTCTTCCGCCGCTGGCGCGACCTCGGCCTGGTCAAGGAGTTCCACGATCGGCTGCGTGCCGGGGTCCGCACCCCGGGCGGGCCGGGACACCGAGGCGGGCGCGGGCGTGATCGACTCGCAATCGGTCAAGGCGGACGCCGTCGTCGGCGCCGACAGCCGCGGCTTCGACGGCGGCAAGCTGATCAACGGGCGCAAGCGCCACGTCGTCGTCGACACGCTCGGCCTGCTGCTGGCGGTGACGGTCACCGCCGCGGACGTCGGCGACCGCGCCGCCGCCGAGGTGTTGCTCGCCCAAGTGGCCGACGCGCACCACCTGCTGGAACTGGTCTGGGCCGACGGCGGCTACACCGGCGGCCTCATCAACCACTGCTTCACCGCCCTGGCGCTGGTGCTGGCGATCGTCAAGCGCAGTGACGGCCAGAAGGGGTTCGTCGTGCTGCCGAAGAGGTGGATCGTCGAGCGCTTCTTCGCTCACCTGATGCGCACCCGCCGTCTGGTGCGCGACTTCGAGCGCCGCACCAGCAGCGCCGAGGCGGTGATCTACTGGTCGATGAACCTGCTCATGACCCGCCGCCTGGCCCGGCCACACCCTTCGCGAGCGTGAACCGGCCCGGTGCGGCCTCGGCCAGCCAGCCACGGGCCACCAGGCGCTTCGCCTTCGAGCGCAGTGCCTCCACCTTGGCCGGCGCCACCTCCAGACCGAAGGCCGCGGCCAATTCCTGGCAGGTCAGCGCCCCCTGGCCAAGCCGGTCCCGGTCCACGAGAGCCTGCACGATGCGCTGGTAGTCCACCGACAGCGCCGACCAGGCCAGTCCCGCCCGCCACATCGGCACCACCGATTTCGGCTGGCCGCTTCCGCGGGCCCGGACCGAATCGGATGTTCACCAGGATCCCGCTGGTCCTCGGAGGCGTCGGGGCCAACGACGCCGTCGTCGGCAGGGGCCAGCACCTCACCGACGCGTGATCGGGCGATGACCCACTCGTTCCAGTCCCGCTCGGCCACGGCCAGCTCGGCCTGGATCCGGTCGGCCTCCTCCCGCAGTTCGTCCACACGACGGCGAGCGGCCCGCTCGCGCTCTTCCAGCAGCCCCACGACCGACGGCATCCCCGACCTCCACCGGAGCAACGACACGACGGGGCACTACTCCCACGGGACCGCCGACCCTATACGTGACCAGCAGAAACGCAGTCCTCAGGCCTGGAAAGACAACAGCTTCTGACCTTCCCACTGAGGGCAACGTCCTGGCCAGCCTGCGCGAGGTCGCGACTGAGGCGGGCAAGGACTTCATTCTGATCTTCACGCCAGAGGATGAGCCCTTCGACCCGCTGATCACGGGCTGAGCGGCATGTCCGCCATCGACCAGTCCGGCGCTACTGGTCGTAGACGACATTGAAGTTATGGGCAACCGAGCTGTATCTGGCCAACTGGCGGCGGAGCTCGGCTGCCGCAGACGGTACACGAAGCTCCAGCTCGGCCCAGTGGACGAAGCGAAGATCGTCGGGCATCTCGACCAGGCCGGTGATCGCATCCCAGAACGCATCCCAGTTCATGCCGTAGAAGGCAGGGAAGTCGAGCTCTCGCTTGAGGACGGCGTGGAGAGCCCGCTCACTGTGCACGGGGGCGACGTCGATCACCACGCGTCGACCCACAGCTGACTCGGGCTCCTTGGTGATCCCCCAGAAAGAGGGAAGCCACCAGCACAGGGCCGACCGGTCATCGGGCCAAGGCCGGTGCCTTTCGCTCTCCCAGTCCTCGAAGAAGTCCGTGGCCAGGTCGATCGGGCGCCAGCCGGCATCAGACGGCTCGTCAGCTGTCGGTGGCCGCACGAACAGCCTGCCCCGCTGATCACAGGCACCGAATTCCTGGAAATTCTGCTGAGCCTCGACCAGCGATACTCGGTTGGCGCCGCCCGGCATGAACGGCCACCGGAACTGCAGCGCGTCGTCCTCCCAGAAGCAGATCGGGCAGATGACGTGAGAACCGGGCCACCCGTCCTGGACGTCGAAGACGAGATGACCACAGCAGGGGCACGGCCGACGGGTATCCACCGAGGCAGTCTGGCCTGGCGCCCCGACCAAATGCGACTCGGTTTCCAGGAAATGATCACTCGCCACTCGTAAAGCGATCTCCGGACGGTACCTCCCAGCCGCGATCAGCTCTACTCGTGACCATCCCGCCCTTGTTCCTCGGCGCGTGCCGCGAGGTACTCGGCCCAGTCGCGTCGGACGTAGGTGACCCAGCGGATGGCAGTGTGACGGTGCATGCCGGTCAGGTCGGCGAGGATGGGGCTGGGGAGGCCGGCGGCGGGTACGCCCGGCGGCTGGCCACCATGGTTCGCGAGCGCCGCAGCGAGCACCTGGACCTCGATGTCTGGCTCGCCGATGTCCGTCTCGATGGACAACGAGGACTCCGCTCGCTGGCCGGCGGGATCCGGCGTGACCGCGCGGCTGTCCTCGCCGCCCTGACCACCACCCTCACCTCGGGCGCTGTCGAAGGCAACGTGACCAGGATCAAACTGCTGAAGAGACAGATGTACGGCCGGGCCAACTTCGACCTCCTGCGACGCCGCATCCTCCTGTCACCGTGATCAACAAGAAGGAACCCCTCAATCAGCGACAGAGCCCGGAAAGTGATCCAGAACCTCGTTTCACCCGTTGCCGACACAGGAAGTCGACCCGGCCGACTTCCTGTGCAGCGAAGCGGTGCCCACGGCGGGTGGCGAGGTGGTGCGGCGGGGCCCAGGGGCGACCGCGGTGGGGGCCGCGGCAGGGAAGTGGAGCTGCGCGGGAAGCCGGGGGCCGGCTTCCCGCGCAGCGGGGGTGGAGGGTGGGGGAGGGGTCAGCGGGTGGCGAGGTGGTCGGGGGCCGGGGTGGGCGGGGGGACCGGGCGGGCGGCGGTGGGGGTGGTGCGGGGCGGGGTGGGGCGCAGGGGCCACCAGAGGGTGCGGCCGAGGAGGGCGGCCACGGCGGGGACGACGGCGAGGGAGAGGACGAGGGCGGAGAGGAGGATGCCGACCGTCAGGGAGAAGGCCATCTGCTCGCTGCCCGGGGTAGCGACCAGCGTCGCGAAGGAGCCCGCGAGGATCACGCCCGCCGCGGCGACGGCGGGGGCGGTGTGGCGGACGGCGCGGGCCACGGCCGCGCGGGCGGGGCCGGGGTGGGCCATCTCCTCGCGGAGGCGGTCGGTGATGAGGATGTTGTAGTCGGTGCCCAGCGCGACGACGAACAGGAACAGCACCAGCGGCAGCGTGAAGTTGACGCCCGGTCGGTCCAGCCCGTGCTGGAAGAGCAGGGTGGCGGCGCCGAGGGTGGCGGCGAAGCCGAGGCCGACGGCGAGCATCAGCACGACGGGGGCGAGCAGGCTGCGCAGGAGCAGCAGCAGGATCAGCGCGATCAGCCCGGCCGCGACCGGGAAGACCGCGGCGAGGTCGTGGTCCACCGCGTCGGCGACGTCCGCGAAGATCGCCGCCGTGCCGCCGACGTGGCCGACCGTCCCCACGGGGGCGTGGGCGGCGACGGCGGCGCGGACCGGTCCCGAGGCCAGGGCGCGGGCGCGGTCGCTCTGCGAGTCGACGTTCAGGGAGACGTCGATCCGCGCGGCCCGGTGGTCGCCGCTGAGGACGGCCGGTGCGACCTGCCCGACGCCCTCGACGCCGCTCAGGGCCTTGGCGAGGCCGTCGAACCGTCCGGCGTCGAGGGCGGAGCCGTCCTTGGCGACGAGGTAGACGGTCGTCGGGTCGGAGACGCCGGCCGGCAGGGCGCGGGCGATCTCGGCGGCGGTGGCGGCGGCCGGGGTCGAGGAGTCCTCGCCGGGGCTGTAGTCCATCCGGAGGCCGATCATTCCGGCGGCCAAGGTGCCGAGCAGCGCGACCGAGGCGGCCAGCACCGCCAGCGGACGGCGGGCGACCAGCCGCCCGTACTGCGCGGCGAAGCCCTCGCGGGGCCGGCTGCGCAGGGTGCGGGAGGGCCAGAACATCTTGCGGCCGCAGGCGGCGAGCAGGGCGGGCATCAGGGTGAGGCTGCCCAGCAGCATGACGAGGACGGCGAGGGCGATCGCCGGGCCGAGTGCGCGGAACTGGCCGAAGCTGGCCACGCCCAGGGTGGCGAAGGCGGCGACGATGGTCAGCGCGGCCGAGGTGATCGCGGTGCCGACCCGGCCGGACACCTCGGCGGCGGCCTCCCGGGCTGCCTGGTCGGGCCGGGCACGCAGGTGCTCGCGGAAGCGGAAGAGCAGGAACAGCAGGTAGTCGACGCCGATGCCGAGCAGGACGACGCTGATCAGGCTCGGGGTGTTGGCGTCGAGCTTGAGGCCGGTGAGCTCGGCCGCGCCGGCGACCACCCCGGAGGCCGCCGCCCCGATGAAGGTGACCGCGAGCAGCGGCAGCACGGCCGCGAGCACGCTGCGGAACACCAGCACGTTGAGCAGCACGATCAGGCCCATGATGAGCGCGCCGCCGATCGTCATGGCGGTCTTGTTGGCTTCGAGGGTGTCGGAGAGCTGGGCCAGGGAGCCGGTGAAGCCGGTGCGCATCCCCATCTCGGCGAACTCGGTGCGGGCGCCGTCGCGGAAGTTCCGGTAGACGCCCTGGACGCCCTCCTCGGAGGGGTTGCCGGTCAGTTCGACGGTGAGCAGTGCGAAGCTGCGGTCGGGCGCGGTGGCCGCGGGCGCGATCCGGGGCGTCTGGGAGTGGTCCTTGACGAGGAAGTCGGGCTCGTCCTCCTTCCGGGGCATCTGGACGCGGCGCTTGGCCAGCTTGGCCGCACCGTCCTCGATCTTCTTCTGGTCGGCGGCGCCGAGCTTGGCGCCGTCCGTGCGGGCCACCAGCACGGTGACGGTCACGGCGTCCGGGCGCGCTCCGAAGTTGTCCTCGGCGATGCGCAGCGCGGCGGCCGAGTCGTAGGTCTTCGGCAGGAAGTCCCCGGTCTGGGACTGCGTGACCCGGGGCATCAGCACCGGGCCCAGGAGGCCCAGCCCCACGGCCAGGACGCCCCACAGGGCGATGACCTTCCACGCGTGTCTCGTGGCGAATCCCGTCAGTGCGCGGATCACGTGTTCCTCCGGCTCGTCGACGCGTACGTCGGCTTCGGCGCCGGGGTTTCCCGGGCCTTCTCCAGACCATCAGTCGGAACGGCGTTGGGCGTCCGAGCCAGGGACGATCCGCGCCGGGGGCCGTACTCCTCCGCCGGAGCCGCGACCGGGACCGTGGTCCTGGGTCCGCCCGTGCGGCCTCGGCCGGGGGGACGAGCCCGGGGCCTGTCGGCCGGTGCCAGAATGGGCAGGTCAGCGCGGGTCGGCCGGAAGGGAAGTGATGGACGCACGTGTGCGCCGGGCGTGGGGGCCGTTGCCCTGGAGCCAGGCCGAGGCCCTGGTGGTCGTGGTCGCCACGACGCTCGACCTGCTCGGGCACCTGGTCATCGGCCAGGTGGCCGAGGGCCACAGTGTGGCCGTGCCGGGCTTCGTGCTCGTCGCCCTGTCCGGTCTGCCGCTGCTGGCCCGGCAGCGCCGCCCGCTGGAGATGCTCGCAGTCGTGCTGGTGGTCCAGGCGGCGATCGACCAGTTCGTCCCCACGAGCACGCACTTCGGCGCGGTGCTCACCGTCGCCCTGTACTCGGTCGGCCGCTGGCGGACGGTGCGGGACACGGTGGCGGCCTCGGCCGCGACGACGGTGGTCGCGTCGCTGAGCCAGAGCCACTTCCACCTGCCGTCGTGGTCGGCGGCGCTCGCCACGGTCGCCTCGGCGGCCCTGGTCGGCGGAACGGGCCTGGCCGTCGCGCGCTGGCAGCGCGAGCTGGCGGCCAACCGCCGACTGCTGGCCGACCGCGCGGTGGCCGAGGAACGGCGGCGCATCGCACGGGAGTTGCACGACATCGTGGCCCACCACATCACCACCATGCAGCTGATGGCCGGCGGCGCCCGGGCGAACCTGGGCAGGCCGGAGGTCGTCCGGGACTCGCTGGTGACCCTGGAGTCCTCGGGCCGGCTGGCACTGCGTGAGATGCGCCAGTTGCTGACCGTCCTGCGGGCCGGCGACGACGAGCCGCAGGACGCGCCGCCCGCGCCGCAGCCCGGGGCCGAGGACGTCCAGCGGCTGGTGGACGAGTCCTGCCTGGTCGGGCTGCCCACCGAGCTGAGCGTCGACGGCGACCGGCGGCCGCTGCCGCCGACCGTCGGACTGACGGTGTTCCGGATCGTCCAGGAGGGCCTCACCAACGCCCGCAAGCACGCGGGCTCCGCCCGGGCCACCGTCCACCTGGCGTACCACCCGGACCGGATCACCGTGGAAGTCCACGACGACGGCGGGGGCTCGCCCGCACCCGAGCACACCGGCCGGGCCGGGTACGGCCTGGTGGGCATGCGCGAGCGCGTCGCCCTGCACGGCGGCACCCTGGAAGCGGGCCCCCGGGCGGGCGGCGGATTCGCCGTGCTGGCCGAACTGCCCCTCACCGCCGCCGAGTCCGCCGAGGCGGCCGTCCAGACCGGGCAGACCGTCCAGACCGGGCAGGCGGCCCGGTGAGCGCCGACCGCACGGCCCCCCGTGCCCTGCCCTCCGACGCCACGGCCCCCGGCGCCCCGACCCCCGACGCCCCGATCAAGGTGCTCATCGCGGACGACCAGCCGCTCGTGCGACGCGGCCTGTCGCTGATCCTCTCCCCCGACCCGGCCTTCGAGGTGGTCGGCGAGGCGGAGAACGGGGAACGGGCCGTCGCCGCCGCCCTGCGGCTGCACCCCGACGTGGTCGTGATGGACATCCGGATGCCCGTCCTGGACGGCGTCGGCGCGACGGCCGAACTGGCCCGCGCCCTGCCGGACTGCCGAGTGCTGGCGCTCAGCACCTTCGACATGGACGAGTACGTGGTGTCCGCGCTGCGCGCCGGAGCCCACGGGTTCCTGCCCAAGGACGTCTCCCCGGAGGAGCTGGCCACGGCGATCCGCACCGTCCACTCCGGCGAGGCGGCCGTCGCCCCGCGCCTGCTCACCCGGCTGATCTCCACCTACGTCAGGACGCCCGCCCCGGCCCCGGAGCCGCCGGCAGTCGCCCTCCGCGCGGAGCTGACGCCCCGGGAGGTGGAGGTGTGGCGGCTGATGGCCACCGGTCTCGACAACGAGGGGATCGCGGAGGCCATGCAGATCAGCCGCTCGACGGTGAAGAACCACATCACGGGCCTCTTCGGCAAGCTCGACGTCCGCGACCGCGCCCAAGCCGTCATCGCCGCCTACGAGACGGGCCTGGTCGCCCCCCGTTCGTCCTAGGGAGCGTAGTTGGTCGTGATCAAGGTGTGGTCTTGGCGAGGTCCTTGACCCAGATCATCGAGGCGCGGGGGCGGAGGCCGGCGAGGTAGCTCTCGGGTTTCCTGTCCAACCGGGTGTCGATGCCCCGCCAGGCCTTCAGCCTGTTGATCAGGCGCTCGACGGCGTTGCGCTCCTTGTAGAGCTCGACGTCGTGGCAGCCGGGCCGACCACCCCTGCTGCCCTTCTTCTTTGATTGGCAGCCTGGTCCCGCCTCTCCGGGATGACGGCCTCAGTGCAGCGGTTGGCTTTGTTCGCGAGTTGCGACAGCGGCTGTACGCGACCTTGAACAGCACCATGAACCGGTCGTGTTCGATGTTCACGAGAAGCGACAGCACCGCCTGATGCGGCACCGGGGTCCGCTCAGCGTTGGTTGCCTACCGGCCGGGCTCCGGTGGTCAGCCCGGGGGTGACCAGGGCGAGCCAACGGGCCCGGGCCGCGGGCGGTTGGTCGGTGGGAGCGGTGGAGAACAGCAGGTAGATGTCACTGACGGTGACGTCGGGGTGGATGTCGCCGTCGGCCTGGCCAGCCCGGATGAGTGCGGCGACGGCGCTGCTGCCGCGGTCCTCGTCGGCGTGGTCGCCCGGCTCCGCGCCCAGCGTCTGGGCGGCCGCCTTCACGGCGCGGTCGGTGACGGACTGCTCGATGACGCGGCCGAGGAAGGCGGTTAGCTCGTCCGCGGCCCGGGCTCCGGCGGTGACGCGGGCGAGGACGGCTTCGGCGTCGTCGGCGACGCGGGCGACGCACTCGGCGACGACGGCGGCGACCAGGTCCGTCTTGGTGGGGAAGTGCCGGTACAGGGTGCCCACGGCCACGCCCGCAGCGGCTGCTATCTCGTCCATGCCGACCTCGGGGCCGTGCTGGGTGATCTGCTCACCGGCGGCGGTGAGGATCTTCCGTCGGTTGCGCACCGCGTCGGCGCGCGGCGCCCTGGCCTGGGTCACGGGACTCGCCTGCCCTTTCACTTGCATCAAGATGAACCAAGGTTCAGGATAGATGGTGAACCACAGTTCATCTTACGTGTGAGGACTTCCGCCATGCCTGCCAAGACCGCCCTTGTCACCGGTGCCTCCTCCGGCATCGGCGAAGCCACCGCCCTCAAGCTCAACGAGCTCGGCTACACCGTCTACGGGGCCGCCCGCCGCACCGACCGCCTGGCCAGGCTCGCAGACCGTGGCATCCGCCCGCTGGCCATGGACGTCACCGACGACGCCTCCATGCAGGCCGGCATCGACAAGATCATCGCGGAGACCGGCCGGATCGACGTGCTCGTCAACAACGCCGGATACGGCTCCTACGGTGCCCTCGAAGACGTCCCCCTGGACGAGGGCCGCTACCAGTTCGAGGTCAACGTCTTCGGCGCGATCCGCCTGACCCAGCTCGTCCTGCCCCACATGCGCACCCGCCGGTCCGGCACCGTTGTCAATGTCACCTCCATGGGCGGCAAGATCTACACCCCGCTCGGCGGCTGGTACCACGGCACCAAGTTCGCCCTGGAGGCCCTCAGCGACTGCCTGCGCCTGGAGGCCAAGCCCTTCGGCATCGACGTCGTCGTCATCGAGCCGGGCGGCATCGCCACCGAATGGGGTGCCATCGCCGCCGACAAGCTGGAGAAGTCCTCCACCGACGGCGCCTACGCCACCCAGGCCGCCGCCGTCGCCTCCTCCCTGCGCTCCGAGGCCAACGCCAACCGCAACTCCCCGCCGTCCGTCATCGCCGACGCCATCGCCAAGGCCGTCACCGCCCGCCGCCCCAAGACCCGCTACGCCACCGGCTTCGGCGCCCGCCCCCTCATCGCCCTGCGCCGCCTCCTGCCCGACCGCGCGTTCGACACCGTCATCTCCCGCGCCATCGGTCTGCCGCGCTGAACCATCCGGCACAGCCGAGGCCCACTGGGTGCTGTCGAAACTCGCGAACCGTTCGACGGCCGTCGCCGCTCAAGTGCCTCCCAAACTCGTCAACAAGTGCTGTCGCAACTCGTGACCAGAGCCACGCCGACCGACACCGAGGTGCTGCGCACCCCCGGAACACCCCCGCGTCGGCGGGGAGGACGCCATCTCGCCCTCGCGGCGGGGGCGGCCCATCGGAACACCCCCGCGTCGGCGGGGACGACGGTGCGGATGCCGACGCCGAGGAAGACGTCGTCGGAACACCCCCGCGTCGGCGGGGAGGACAAGCGGTCGAGGTGCTCGGCAGCGCGAGCCTGCGGAACACCCCCGCGTCGGCGGGGAGGACCCCGCCGGGCCGCGACGATCCGGCTGGAGATCCGGAACACCCCCGCGTCGGCGGGGAGGAGGACGGACGGCTACCGGAAGGCACCGTCGTCGTCGGAACACCCCCGCGTCGGCGGGGAGGAGGAGATGAAGGTCTGTCGGCTGAGCGGGTCCTACGGAACACCCCGCGTCGGCGGGGAGGAGATGACGCTGGAGGAACTGCGCGCGACCCACGCCGGAACACCCCCGCGTCGGCGGGGAGGAGCCCGGGCCCGTTCTAGAGGATGAGGCACTGAACGGAACACCCCCGCGTCGGCGGGGAGGACCCGAGTCTGACCGGGCGGCCGCCAGCGCCTCGCGGAACACCCCCGCGTCGGCGGGGAGGACCAGCTGGACATCACCTACGGGCAGCAGGTCGGCGGAACACCCCCGCGTCGGCGGGGAGGACTTCAATCGAGTGAATTCCCATGGATGGACACGCGGAACACCCCCGCGTCGGCGGGGAGGACACGGCACCACCGACACCTGGAGCTGACCGTGGGAGGAACACCCCCGCGTCGGCGGGGAGGACTTGGCGGGCGTTGCAGCCGTCGCCGTCGAGGTCGGAACACCCCCGCGTCGGCGGGGAGGACGTGGCAAGGCGTCAGGAGATGCAGCACCCGGACGGAACACCCCCGCGTCGGCGGGGAGGACCTCATCGGCACCGAGCGCCCCTTCTGGTGGCACGGAACACCCCCGCGTCGGCGGGGAGGACTCAATTCCGGTGCACGTAAACCGAGTTGGTGTCGGAACACCCCCGCGTCGGCGGGGAGGACCCCGGCTGACGGTTCGAGCGTTGCCCGGGGGGCGGAACACCCCCGCGTCGGCGGGGAGGACCGGCGGTGTGCAGCCCGGGCACCGGGTCGATCTGGAACACCCCCGCGTCGGCGGGGAGGACACGGGCGGGACAGCCGACCGCAACCGGCCGGCCGGAACACCCCCGCGTCGGCGGGGAGGACGCGTGCCTGACGTGCCGCAGGGCGTCAAGTCGCGGAACACCCCCGCGTCGGCGGGGAGGACGAGTCGCCCGGTCAGCTGGATCTGGGACTGGACGGAACACCCCCGCGTCGGCGGGGAGGACGAGGCTGTCCTCGGGAAAGAGGACATGCCGGACGGAACACCCCCGCGTCGGCGGGGAGGACGTGGGTTCTCCAGGATGATCGGCACGGGGTAGCGGAACACCCCCGCGTCGGCGGGGAGGACTCGGCGTCGGTGACCGGCTTGGGCTGCTTGCGCGGAACACCCCCGCGTCGGCGGGGAGGACTCAGCACCGGTCTGGACAGGACAGAACATCAACGGAACACCCCCGCGTCGGCGGGGAGGACGCGCACCCTGGACCGCGCCCTGGCCCAGGCCGCGGAACACCCCCGCGTCGGCGGGGAGGACGCCCTTGGCCTGGCGCTGGTCGACGTCGTCGACGGAACACCCCCGCGTCGGCGGGGAGGACGCACTCAGGTCGGAGATCGACAGTGGTGGCAGCGGAACACCCCCGCGTCGGCGGGGAGGACCTCGTCCTCGAACAGAAGTCCCGAGAGTAAAACGGAACACCCCCGCGTCGGCGGGGAGGACGACGCCCTGTCCACCTGGATCATCAACACCAGTGGAACACCCCCGCGTCGGCGGGGAGGACCGCAGCTGAAGCCGGGGGAGAAATCAAGGTTGAGGAACACCCCCGCGTCGGCGGGGAGGACGAGCCGCTTGATCCGCTGGCCGATCGTCAGATCGGAACACCCCCGCGTCGGCGGGGAGGACAATCCCTCGGCGTCTGGGACGACGAGGAGCTTCGGAACACCCCCGCGTCGGCGGGGAGGACGCGCCCATCCCGGCCGGCTGCGGTCCGGGGTTCGGAACACCCCCGCGTCGGCGGGGAGGACGCCCGCAGCTCCTTGGCGGTCTCCTCCATGTCCGGAACACCCCCGCGTCGGCGGGGAGGACGTCTCGTCCTTCGCCTCGGCCGTCGCGGTGGCCGGAACACCCCCGCGTCGGCGGGGAGGACACTTCGTGACCTGCAGGTTAGTGGCGGCTTTGCTCGTTCTTGACCGACGCTGAGGGCGGCGGGACCCCGGTCATGCGGATGAGGGTGAGGCCGTCGAAATCGACCGGAATGCGGCGTCGGGTACCGGCGGTGCGGATGGCATAGCCCTGTTCGGTGGGGGCGGGGTGGACGAGGAGGGCAGCTCCGTCACCCACGGTGTCGGTGACGGCTTGCCAGAGCTCGTCTCGGACGCGAGCGGAGAGGGTGCCGACGAAGATGCCGGGAACGACTTCTGTGGTCCAGCGGCTGAGGGCGCCGCGGAGGTGGTCGGGGGCGGCGGTGGTGGCGATGACGGCCATGGATGGCAATGTCAGCCGTCCTTGTCGTTGGCGTAGTTGACGCCGGCCGGAAGGGCGCCCGCCTGCGGGTCCCACAGGTGTACGAGGCGTACGTCGTGGCGCTCCGACGCGTCCTCGTCGACTTCGGCGTCGGGAGTGAGCAGGGTCTGAATGTCCTTGACGATGCGTGGCATGAGGCGGAGGAGACGCAGGTCTTCGCGGAACTTGCGCCGGGCGTCCTGTTCGGGGTTGTCGGCGGCGTGGAGTGAGAAGGCGACGGGCAGGGTGGTCCGGGCCTTGTACAGGTCGGCGATGTCATAGACGAACGCGTGCTGGGTGCCGGCGTGGACGAAGCCGAGGGCCGGCGAGCAGCCGAGGGCGAGGAGGGCCGCGTGGACGACGCCGTAGAGGCAGGTGTTGGCGGCGGACAGGGCGAGGTTGACGGGGTCCTGCTGGTGCCATTGGTCGGGGTGGTAGTTGCGGCGGAATCGGCCGATGCCGTGTTGTTGGGCGAGGAGGCGGTAGAGGGCTTTCATACGCTGGCCTTCCAGGCCGCGCAGTTGGGCGAGCGTGGTGCCCTCGGGGACGTCGTCGTGGAAGCGCATGCGGTACATGCGGGTGGCGACGTCGAGGCGGGTGGCCGGTTCGGCCCAGGCTGTGACCTGTTGTTCGAGCCAGTGGGTGGTGAGGGAGTCGGGGAGGATGCCGGCGTAGGCGCGTACGGCTCCGGAGCCGGTGCAGACCACGCTGGTGTTGTGCCGGGCGAGGGTGGCGAGGGCGCGGGTGGTGATGGAGACTCCGGGGCCCAGGAGTACGCAGGAGATGGCCGCGGTGGGGATGTACACGGTGTCGGTGCGCTGGTTGTCGACCTGGATCTGGGCGCAGACGCCGGTGTCGTCCTGGACGATGCGGACCATGTCGAGGTAGAGGAAGGACAGGGAGTCGGCCACGCGGGGGAGCATGGCGAGGGTGGGCGCGGCGAGTCGTTGGCGTGCGTCGCCCCGGCGGCGGGGTGCGCTCACGAGGTCGTGGCGGGGGCGAGGCTGAGCAGGCCGGCTCCGTAGGACTTGGCCCGGCCGATTCCGGTGAGGACGGCTGCGGCGAGGGCTTCGGGGTCGGTGACGGTGGCGGTGCCGTCGTAGCGGATGAGGTTGTGCCGCATGGAGGGTGCGTTCTCGTCGCCGCGCGGTCGGGTCGGGTGGGCGGAGTCCAGCGGCGTGGGGTGGAGGGTGGTGAGGTGGAGGCCGGCTTCGGCGGCCCGCCGGGCCCACCATTGGTCGGCGTCGGGGCCGGTGAGGGCGATGAGTTTGCCCCGCCGGCCTTTCAGGTCGAGGGGGAGGCGTTCGCGCTTTACGGGGTTGACGACGGTGCGATAGCGCACGGCGAGACCTTTGCGCAGGGCGCGGAACATCGGTGTGAGGTCTTTGATCTGGGTGCGGCCGTAGTCTGCGGGCAGGCCGGAGGCGTTCAGCGGCGCGGTGGCCTGGACGAGGAGGGTGAGGTCGCGGTCGGTTTCCTCCACCCGGAACAGCAGCCCGACGTCGTACCGTGGAGTGGCGCCCAGGTTGTCGGGGACCAGCCGCATGAGGGTCTTGTGCATCTGGGTGGCGTCGCGCAGGTCGCGTTGGACGTCCCGGCTGCGGGTGTTGAGTTGGATGCGGGCGAGGGACGCGGCGGGGGTCATACGGACAGTTCCTCTGGGGTGTTCATGTAGGCGAAGAGCCGCTGGTACACCGGGGTGCTCCCGTCGCCGGCCAGGTGGGCGGGCAGCTGGCGGGTGGTGCGGTGCAGGTGGCGCTTGGTGTGGGTGCGCCGGTGCTGGTCGAAGCTCTCGGGAGTGTCGTAGAGGGACAGCGGGACAGCGCTGTCGGGGAGTTGGCCGGGGTGGTTCTCCCAGATGAAATCGACTGGGATCGTCTCCCGGTCGCGCTTACCGAGCCTGGGATTGGGGCTGAGCGGCACGCGCTCGACCAGTTCCCGTACGGGGTCCGCGACGCGAGCGCGCAGCAGGAGCGGCTCGTCGGGGATGCAGGAGCGCCGTCCCAGGTAGGGGGCCCAGTGCGGGCGTTGCAGGGCGGTGGCGATCCCCGCGGTGACCGGGCCGGGGCCGGCGACGGCGACGGTGAAGACGGCGTCGGCCAGATAGTGGCGGCGGGTCACCACCGCGTCTCCCTTGTGGTCTCCACCGCTGGTGGCGGCGGTCCGGTCCTTGGGCAGGCCACCGCCGGCGGTGTGGAAGTCGGTCAGGGGCACGCCCGGGCGGTCGATGCGGACCGTGAACTCGAGGGCTTGGTAGCGGGCGAGGTCCGCGCCGCGGGGCAGGCCTGCGGCGGCGGCGAACATGCCGATGAGGCCGGAGCGGGTGGGGAAGGGCGCGCTGTCGCGTTCGGTGGGGAAGGCCGACCGCTCGCCCCAGGACTGCAGGGGCGCGGCCAGCCGCAGGAGCAGGCCCGTCACTGCCGCGTCTCCGGCTCCGTCGTCTTGGGCTCCACGGTCCCCGGTTCCGCCGTCTCGGGCAGGGCGGCGTCGACGGCGGCGGTGACGAGTGCCGGGTACGAGTCGTAGCTGCGGCCCAGGCCTTGGTACCCGTCCGGGTCGATGGACGCGTGGCCGTCGAAGCGCCGATTGCGCCCGCCGGTGAGGCGGTTGAGGTTCTTGGCGTAGTCGGCCAGGGCGATGCGCGAGGGCGCGGAGTACCCGCCGGCGCGGTCGGCCTTGACCGGAGTCTCGAAGGCACCGGCGAGGGACAGGGGACGGTGGGTGCGCACGGCCAGGTACGCGAGGTCGGGGACGGTGTGCGGGGCGGTGCTGTTCTTCTTCGCCTGCGGCAGGGACATCAGGAACTGCTCGGCGAAGGAGGCCAGGACCGTCCGGGCGGCCTTGCGGTCGCCCTCGAGATTGGTCAGCAGGTCGGTGATGTTGACCGTGGCGAAGCGGTAGAAGACGCCGGCGCTGAACTCGCTGGTGTCCAGGTGGCCGCTGCCGGTCTCGTCCTGGTCGAGCCAGTCGTCCACCGCAGTGAAGTAGTCCCGCTGGGGCTCGCTTGCATGGGTGGTGAACGCGTGGGCGACACCGGCGGCGCCGTCCACGTTCGCGCCGGGCAGTTCGGCGAGCATCCGGCCGAGCAGACTGATGGACGCGGTGCGCCGCTTGAGGATCTCCTCCACCTTGGTGGTGGGGAGCAGCTGTCCGGGCTTGCTCTTGCCCAGCCCCTGTTCGAGGGTCTCGCGGTGCTCGGTGCAGAGCGCGGTCAGCTCGTCGATGCCGGCCTCGGGCAGGAACAGCAGGACCGAGGTGTGCCCGGCCTTCTCGACCCCGAGGCCCTTCTTGCCCGCACTGGCGGCGACCTGGGCGCCGGCGAACTGGGCGAGGTCGGCGGGCCATCCGGCCTTCACCAGGGTCTCCGTGACCTTGACGGGCACCAGGCGGGTGCGGGTCGCGGTCTCTCCCAGCTCGGCCTCGACGCCGTGCCGGATGACGCGCTTCCAGGACTGGCTGGAGACCCGGATGCGAGTGGCGCCACCGTACTGGACGGTTTTGGGCGAGCCGAGGTCGTCACGGTTCAAGTTGGCGACCGGGACGGACTGGAGCGCGCTCAGGTCGAGGAACACGGACATCAGTCGTTCTCTTTCTGCTGGGAATTCTGGCGTTCTTCGCGGCTGCGGACGAGGAAGTAGCTGTCCATCCAGCGCGCGGCGATCTGTTCTCGGTCTCGGCTCCACCGGGCGAGGTCGTCGAGCAGCAGGGCCCAGTCGACGCGGACGCCCTTGGTCTGGAGGCGGCGGGTGAGGACCGGAAGGCGTCGGTGGAGTGCGTGGACGTTCTGGCGGGAGATCAGGTGGAGTTCCTGCTCTGCCGTGTCCGGCTTGAAGCCCCGCTCGCTCGCGGCGCGGGCGAGCCAGGCGCCCAGGTCGCTGCGCTGCCGCTTCTCCGCCGCCGGACCGTCAGCGGTGGCGGTCTCGCGGACGCCTTCGCGGGATGCGGGCGGACGGGAGGCGATCAGTGCCGCCACCAGGTAGTGGGCGCTGCGGTCGTCCCGGTACCTACCGTCGATGCACAGGTATTCCGGCAGGAGCGGCACGAGGTAGCCGTGCATCTGGTGGCAGCGTTCCACCGGGAGGCCGAGGCCTGTGCTGAGCGCGGCGCGGGCCTTGGTGCTCCGCGCGCACAGGTCGACCACCTGGTCGACGAAGACGTGAGGCTGCCGCTTCGCCGGGAGCGGTTCGGCTCCGCACGCCCGGGTCCGCTCCTGGTGATAGGCGCTGTGCCAGCGGGTGAGCACGGCGTCCCGTCCGCTGTTCCAGCGCCCGAGGTCGTTCAGCAGGACGGCCCAGTCGATGGGCACGTCCTTGGCCTGGAGCCGCTCGGTGAGTCCGGGCAGCCGCAGGCCCAGCGAGTCCACGCTCGTCCGGGCCATCGCCAGCAGGTCGCCCTCGGCCGAGCTGGCTTTGACGACCTCCTCGTTGACGGCGCGAGCGAGCGACCATCCGAGGTTGGCGCGCCGGCGCCGGGCCTCCCACTCCAGGGCCGAGATCGCCTCGGGCAGCGGCACTTCCCCGTGCCGTGCTGCGGGAGGCCTGGCCGCGATGAGCGCGGCGGTGATGTACCGGGCGCGCACCACATCGGGAGGCATCGTGTCGGTCAGGCGCGGTGCCAGGTGGCGGTCCAGGCGGCCGCACCGCTCGAGTGGGCGGCCCAGCCCGCTGCGCAGGTCCGCCCGGACGCGGGTGCTCGCGCACCGGTCGAGGACGTAGGTGACGAAGCCGTCCTCCGGCCTGGCGCGGGCAGCAGGTGGGCGGCGCGATGCGCTCGACGGCGTGGCAGCGGTCGTCATACCGACTCCATGAGGGGTGGACGTGCGGAGGTCAGTCACCGGCGGGCCGGCTGCCGTCGTCGGCGGGCACCAGTGCCAGCAGCGCGGCGCGTGCACGGTTGCGGGCTCTTGCCACACGAAGGTCGCCTCGGGCGGTTCCGATGGTTTCGTCCAGCACAGTCAAGGCCGCCTCGACGAAAGGCCGGTACGGGTCGACAGGACGATCCTCCGCCTCCACGAGCCACCAGAACACGCGCTCGGCAGCCGGCCAGAAGCGACGGAGGGCCGCCTCCGCCCACGGGCCCGGCTTCTTCGCGTTCAGCTTCACCTTCGCTGACGGATCACCGCCGGGTTCGGTGGCCAGCTTCCAGCCCAGCCGAGCGGCGAAGTCGAGCCGCTCGCCCACGTCCTCGGCCGCTCGGTGGCACCGGTCCACACGAAAGGCCATCCGCTCGTCGACCTCCTGCTGCCAGCCGAGCACCGGGGGAGTCGTCGCCTCGAACCAGCCTCGGTCGCGCTGCTGGCCGTCCTGGTCGAACCCGTAGGCACGCACCCGCAGTTGCGGCAGCAGATCCCGGGGAAGCTTCTCCAGGATCGGCGGCCGCCGGCTCCTCCCGTCCGTCGTGCGCAGCAGCAGGGCATCGAGGTCACGCCACAGAGCGCGCTGCCCGCTCGCTAGCCGAGGGGCAGGCTGGCCGTCCCCCTTGGGCATGTCCAGGATCACGTACGGGTCGGCCGCCGACGCCACGGGCTGTCGGGTCGCCCACGTCACGTACGCGTCCCTGACCTGGGTGCGGTCTTCGGTGGGGTCCAGCAGCACCGCGTGGCGGGAGCGGCCCGTCAGCAGACGTGTCGGCCACGTGGGAGGCGCCAACGGCCCCAGCGGATCGTGGAGTTCCTCCTCCCACGGGCACAGATCAGGGATCGTGGACTCCGGAGTACCACCTGGGGCCGGCACGGCCAGCACCAGCGTCGTGAACAGCCGCTGTGCCCATGGATGGAAGGAGATCACCTTGCGAAGCGGGCCGGCGGTCCCGTTGCCCGGCTTGTCCGGGGTGATCCGACGCGGGGTGCACTGCCCTGACGGCCCGTAGTAGAGCTGCGCGATCAGATGCCAAGCTGCTTCCCGCGCGGGGACGGCAACCGGGGCTGTGTCCGTGAAGTGCCCGAACAGGACAGCGCCGTTGACCCCGGTCGGGCGGCCGAAGACCAGCTTGTTCACTCCGGACGGATTAGGATTCCCGGCGGCGTCCACGCACGCGGTACGAAGGCGCGGATCCTGCAGGAACGGCCGCTCGGAATCGAAGAGGTCGAACCGGCCGGCCAGGTCCGCCCGATCGAAGTACCCGCTCACCGCCGCGGGATCGAAGCGGCCCTTCGCCAGGATCCGGCGCCTCGCGCTGAACCACTCCGCGGCATCCTCGGCGAGATCCTCGTCGTCCAGGTGCGTGCCGCCGTCCAGTGCGATCCGCACCGTCATCGCGGCCAGAAGCCGCAACAAGCCCGACGCCGCCGGCGGCACCGGGACCTCGAGATCCTCGATCTCGTGGGCGCGAAGGAACAGCTCCCGAAGCCCTACGGAGGCCGAGGAGCTGTTCAGCCTCACCGGGATCCACGGTTCGTCCCGAAGATCGAACCCGTCCGACATGCCCTGCTTCCTTTCCGGTCCGCACCACGACTCACCTGCACGAAGGCGCGGTGCTTCAGCCCCTCGCCAACGTCACCTGAGCAGCGTTGCCAGCCAACCACATGCCACTGACAAGACGTGTCGGATCGCAGGAAGTGCCTGCTTGCCTCCGCGCTGGATGTGGCGATCAAACACCTCACAAGCTTGGAAACGTGGGGTGATTCTGAGGGGCGAGGGTGGACTTGCACTGCAGCGTAGCGATGTGGCAGAACTGACGTGGCATCAGCGGTGCAGCGACCCCCGGTGGCGGCTCTTCGGGTCGCCGTGCTCGCAAACGGGGGACTGCCCGGTGGTGTGCTTGTCGGCAGTGCGCAGCCGCTTCTGTCCTTGCCGTCGATAAAAAGAAGGGAAGGTTGAGTAAGTCGTTCGACTTTGAGCCCGCCGAGTGCGTGACGACCGCAGGGAGTCATCTCCTCGCCGAAGTGAGGGTGTTTCGCTTGGCAACATTGGGTGCATCCATGGAAGCCCCGAATTCCTCGCCGAAGCGAGGGTGCTGTGGCGGGCGCATCAGATCGTCACCGGTCTGTCAGGGGGAAGGCCGTCTATCACATTGCGACAGGAGTATGAACTCGACCGGTACTTGAGCTCTGAGGTCTGCAATTTCGGACATGGCAGGACCTCTCATCAGCGTGAGCGCTCCAAGGCCGCCGGTCGGACCGGCGGAGGTTGACCAATCAATCAACCTCATGAGAGGAGCCTGTTCGATGTCCCACCCCAAGCACCGTTTCTGCAAACGACTTCGGATCAGATTCGATGTGCTTGCCACCTGGTCCGAAAGCCCGCAAGGGCGGCTGGTTCGCTGGGCGGTTGGCGCTGTGCTGGCAATTGTCAGCCTAGGGCTGACCGCGTACGGCGTGGCGGCCGGCCACCCCTTGAAGGGATGACCGGCCCTGGGCGGTGATCCACGAAGGCCCTGCGCAACCGCTTGTCCGGCTGGGGCGTGGGGCCTTCGTTTCCGTTCGCCGAGTGGCGAACATCGTGCGCTGTTGGCGCAGCGCCCAAAGCAACAGTGTATCGGAGTGGCCCACCTTCGGGGTTGAGCGGTATGAAGATCGCTCGGAACACACACCAGCCTGACCCCGATTAGGAAGAGCCTCGGTTCTCTTCTTTGCTTTGGCTGATTGACCGCTGGCGCACAAGTCCCAGATCCTCGTCGAGTCGCAGGCTGTGGTCGCCCACTGCCACTGCCTGCGCGACGCTGTTGCGAGTAGGCTGGCGGAGCATCAGGAGCTCGGAGAGCATCGGGTGATCGGCCCAGGCCTCGGGACGGTGGTTATCCGCGCAGCCCTTGAACCAGGTCTCGCTGACCGGGATGGTCCGGCTCATGACCGCTCGAACATCAGCGACCGCCATTCGCCCCCGATCGTCCGGCTTCGGCAACTCCTGCTGCCCTTCCGGGTCAAGCGTGATGTTCCCGCCATCATGCTGGTACACGCACAGCAGACGAACTGCGTCCGCCCCCAGTCGCGTCGCCGCCTCCCACTCGTCCTCCGTGCCGTCCAGGTGGTGGAGCTCCCGCAGCTCCGCCACCTGCCTGGCGCGCGGGATCGCGATCACCTCCCCAGCGGTCTGGTGTGCGAGCCTCTTGCCGACAAACGCAGACCGGGCCGCGGACTGCCGGGGGTCACCCCAGTCGATGAACCCGTCCCGATCCCCGTGCACCTCCTCCACCAGGCCGGGCACATCGCCGGGGACGGCGATGGACCCTCTGCCGGGCAGCGACAGGGCCTGCGAGGTCTTGACCAGAAGGAACTCGGCGTAGACCTCACCCCACTGCTCCGGCACCCCGCCGCCATCGACCACCGGATCGAGCACGACCAGCCGCGGCCCGGTCTCGACGGCCCAACCCGGACGCGGCTTCCCGCCCGGACGCCCACGTGCGCTCCAGTGCGCCTCGTGGCGCCAGCAGCGACCGGCGCGCTGAAGCAGCAGCGCCATCGGCGCCAGGTCGCTGATCACCACATCGGCGTCGAGGTCGAGCGACTGCTCGACGACCTGCGTCGCCACGATGATCCGCCGGTCGGGGCGGGGACCGGTGCGGCCCATGCCGGCCGTGACCTCCGAGGTGCGTGCCTCTCGAACATCGCCGGGGAACCGGGCGTGAAGCAGGAGGATGTCCTTGTCGTCCAGACCGCGGCCCCCGTAACGCTCCTTGAGCCGGGTATAGGTCTGCTGCGCGTCGGCAACCGTGTTGCACACCACCAGCGCGCAACCTCCATCGGCGACCAGCTGATCCAGGTGCTTCGCGATCACCGCCAGCCGTGCACGACCGCCGCCATTGCCACCGGCCCCGTGCGCCACCCGCTCCACCTGCACACACAGGTCCATGGGGCGCTCCAGCGCCTGCTGGTCGCGCCGCTCGCGTGAGATCGAGGTCTGCTCGGCCGTCGCGGCGTCCACGTAGAGCCATCCAGGGTACGGGGAGGCGAAGGAAGCAGCTTTCAACGCACTTGGCCGGTGGCCGGCGCCACGCAGGTACTCCTTGATCAGGCGGTCACTGACGGAAGCCGGGAGAGTCGCCGACAGCAACACGACCGGCGCGCCGTACGCCCCCAACCAGTTCAGCAAACGCCCCAGCAACACCTGCATGTACGGGTCGTACGCGTGCGCCTCGTCCACGATGAACGTCTTGCCGGACAGCGCCAGCAACCGAAGTGCGTTGTGCCGCACGGGAAGTACGCTCATCAGCGCTTGGTCGATCGTGCCAACCGTGAACTGCGCCAACAGCGGCCGCTTCGCGCCCCGCAGCCACTGCCTGGGTCTCATCGCCAGCTGCTCCCGCGAGGCAAGCCCGCCGCCGGCGCCCGCGTCGTCGCCGACGAGTACGGTCTCTCCCTCGCACAGGTCACCGTCCGCGTACGCCCTGCTCAGCCAGGCCATGCTGTGGGTCAGTGTCAACCCGCCGCCGCAGCTGGCACTCTGGCGATCGAGCGCCCCCGCCACCCGGCGGTGCATCTGATCGCTCGTGGCCATTGTCGGCAACAGAAACGCGAGCCCCCGCGTGCCGAAGGCACCCGACAGCACCCGCTCGGCCTCCAGCGCGACCTCGCTCTTCCCGTCGCCGGGAGCGGCCGTGACCAGAAGGATGCCTGCCTTGCCGCGGCCGGCCCCGGCCGCAACCGCTGCCGGGAGATCCTCAATCACCGAACGTTGCAGCGGATTCGGTTGCCCTTCGATACCGTATGCCAGCGAGAACTCGGCGCGCGCCAGCTTCACCGGAACCAGTCCGGCCTCCCGGGCGAGTCCTTCGGCGTCCGCGCACGAGTTTGCGAAATGCCGCTCCAGTGATGCTTCGAGAGTGCTCTGGCGACGACGAAGGTAGTCCTCCTGGCTGACCAGCCAGTCGGCCAGGATCACAACCCCGGTCACCAGTACTGCCGCAGAAGCCGTGAACTTCTTCGGCTGTCCTGGCGCTCCGACCGCCGCGTGCACCGCCAGCGCATGTGCCACCCGTTGGCGGGCGTACGCTTCCCCGCCCAACCCGACCTGCGACGGCCCCGGAGCGTTGGCTGCCCGGTATCGGAAGAACCGACCATGGTGGCCACCGATGATCTCGGCGATACGCTCGGCAACGCCGTGGTCCTGCTGGTCGTCGAAGCCGAGAGCGTGGAGCACGGCCGCTGTGCACAGCATGCCTGCCTCATCGTGAGCCAGCCGCTCCTTGCCGATCTGATCTGCGTCCATGACCAGTTCCTGGCTCAGATGCTCACGACCCTGGGCGTCGCAGAACTGGAACCCGGACAACTTGCCGATGTCGTGGAGGCCGGCACACAGCCCGGTGATCGCCCGCGCCTGGGCGGGATCATCGGCAAGCCCGAGACCATCGGCGATGCAGCGCCGTTGGTTGTCCGACAGGTAGTGATCCCACAGCCATAGCGCCATTGCCGACGCGTCCAACAGATGCCGCACCAAGGGGTAACGCGGGTATGCCGGGTCCAGCCCTCTGGCCTTCGCCCATGCCGATTCGTCTGGGATCTCGGGCGGTTGACGCATCATCGGACGTCCTTCCTTGACGGTCAGGGACCTCAGCAGAACACAAGCACGTGTCACTGACATCGCACGCCTGCGCAGCACGGCTGTACGGTGACCTCATGGACTCAACCAATCGTTTCCTCGCCGCGCATCGTCTGGCAAAGAACGAGCAAACCCTCTGCTGAAGTGCAGGTCAGAAAGTCTCCTCCCCGCCGACGCGGGGGTGTTCCGATTGTCTATACGGCGGGCACGGGCGCCGTCCCCTCCTCCCCGCCGACGCGGGGGTGTTCCGTCGACGCTCCTCGCCGACGTGCCGGACCAGGTCTCCTCCCCGCCGACGCGGGGGTGTTCCGCTGGCTTTGCGGGCGGCGCTGGCCCGCTCCTGCTCCTCCCCGCCGACGCGGGGGTGTTCCGGTGGCCGGGTCGAGCGTCTGCCGGTGGTCGATCTCCTCCCCGCCGACGCGGGGGTGTTCCGAAGAACCGCCGCACGGCGCCCAGGCCGTAGAACTCCTCCCCGCCGACGCGGGGGTGTTCCGCCGGTGCCAGCCTTCGTCGCGTCCGTCAGCAGCTCCTCCCCGCCGACGCGGGGGTGTTCCGAAGGCCGGCCGCGCGGCGATGCTCCTCGGAGGCTCCTCCCCGCCGACGCGGGGGTGTTCCGTCCGGGGGAAAGCGGTACGCGGTGATCTGCCACTCCTCCCCGCCGACGCGGGGGTGTTCCGGGAGTGGGGGTGATGCGCCAGATCAGTCCGCGCTCCTCCCCGCCGACGCGGGGGTGTTCCGTCGGCGGCCAGGCGCTGGTGCATCGCGGTCAGCTCCTTCCCGCCGACGCGGGGGTGTTCCACTCGACCAGTTTTCCCCACGCACCCAAACGAGCTCCTCCCCGCCGACGCGGGGTGTTCCCGTCCCCGGGTAGGGGTGTCCCTAACCCAAATCCTCCTCCCCGCCGACGCGGGGGTGTTCCGGGGAGCACCCTGCCGCGGGTGAGGGTGGCGAGCTCCTCCCCGCCGACGCGGGGGTGTTCCGATGCCCCCGCCGGGATCTGGCCCGGCGGTCGACTCCTCCCCGCCGACGCGGGGGTGTTCCGCACGTCCTCGGCCTCCTCGTACAGTCGCCGGACTCCTCCCCGCCGACGCGGGGGTGTTCCGGCCAGGAGGAGGAGCGCCAGGGCGACCGGCACCTCCTCCCCGCCGACGCGGGGGTGTTCCGGTCATCGCCCTGGAGGCCGCAGCGTGAACACCCTCCTCCCCGCCGACGCGGGGGTTTTCCGGCCAGGAGGAGGAGCGCCAGGGCGACCGGCACCTCCTCCCCGCCGACGCGGGGGTGTTCCGGTCATCGCCCTGGAGGCCGCAGCGTGAACACCCTCCTCCCCGCCGACGCGGGGGTGTTCCGCCGCTGATCCTCGGCCTGGTCGCCACCCCCGACTCCTCCCCGCCGACGCGGGGGTGTTCCGAGGTGATGCAGGCTCGGGTGTACACCCAACTGCTCCTCCCCGCCGACGCGGGGGTGTTCCGATCCTTCGTAAGGTCATGGGCCTGCCGGAGCCCTCCTCCCCGCCGACGCGGGGGTTTTCCGACGTAGTGGTTGACGTTGATGTCCTGGCGGACCTCCTCCCCGCCGACGCGGGGGTGTTCCGTTCCCGCACTGGATCACCCAGTACGGGCAGTGCTCCTCCCTGCCGACGTGGAGGTGTTCCGGAATGGATCGTCTGCGACAACGCGGCGACCAGGTCCTCTCCGCCGACGCGGAGGTGTTCCGATAACATGCTCAAGATCAGCTCGGATGGCAGGGTCCTCTCCGCCGACGCGGGCCGTAGGAGCGGACCGCATCCCGGCTCGGCCCGGCCGATGTACGGCTGGCGGCGTCGAGGGCTCGGCTGATCGCCTGGTCGACGCTCTCGGCGTGCGCGGCCGCGAGGAGCGGCCGGACGTCGACGCCGCGTTCCTGCAGCGCGTTCATCGTGGCCGCCAGCCCGGGCCATGCGGGGGAGGAGAGGATCGCCTCGCGAACCGGGCCCGGCGGCATCGTCGAGCGCAACAGCCGCGCCCATTCCTCCGTTCCCTCGGCGGTGGTCCGCGCCGCGTCGGCCGCCACCGCGTCCCGCACCAGGACGGAACTCCTCCAGGTCGACACCGGCACGGTGCAGCGCGACCAACTGCTGCGCCATGGCCGGCCAGTCTGTGTCGGACATCAAGGCCCACGCCACGTCGGGGGAGACCAAGGCCCCGTGTGGCAGCGGGCCTGCTCCGGGCGGCTCACCGTCAACTTCTCGCAGCCCATCGCCGGCACCCTCGCGACCGTCAACGTCAGCGGATCCGGTGAGATGACAAGTGCATCGTTTGGGACGGCGGGCCTACGACCATCAAGTCGGCCGCTGTCTCCTTCACCGGCAGTGTGACGAACGCCAGCTGCACGGGACTCGCAACCGCCACAGGCAACATGACGATCGACTGGTACGACGGTCCGAACCGCACCGGAAACCTCGTCGGCTTCTCCACGGTGTCCACGAGCACCCCGCAGGAGGCCGAGGCCGACACCGTTGACAACGAGCTCGCCACACAACCGTCCGGCAGCGTGACCAGCGGCAGCCACTTCCGGGCGCACCCTCACCGACGGAATCCTCCCAACCGGCGACAGCTGACCTCCGGCGGATAGCTGGTCGGGCCATGAGCGGGCGTCATGCTCGGGCAGCGCAAACGAGTCAGCCTCGTGCGGCTGCTCCCTGCGGCGTCCCAACGGCGCTCCCGATTTGCTCCGCACCGGAACGGCATCGACAGTCGATCCATGACTCCATCTCAGTTCCCCTCGATGGCTCGAGATTTGAGGCGGAGCACGCCGATTCTGCTCTCCCTTCCCCTCATCGGCGGCCTGCTCGGCGCTGCCCCGCTTCCGGCGTCCGCGGTCGCGCAGGCTACTGCGCCGGCGATGTACGCGTCCAGGGCGGCCGCGCGGTGACCGGTGGCACCGCGCGGGCGGTGACCGGCCTGGTGCTGTCCGCCGCCGGTGACCACCCGATGGCCCTCCGGCCGCCGGTGCGGCACTGATCGAGGGCGGCGGGCCCACCCACCCCCACGGTGGGCCGGCCGCCCTCGGTCAGTGCGCGGGGCGGGCGGGGGCAGTGGGGCCGCCGTGGACCTGGTCGACCGGGTTCTCGACGTCGCGGGGTGGTGTCGGTTCCGGTGAAGGGGTGGCGGCCGCGGGCGGGGGAGCGGGCGTGCGGGTCGCGGCCGGGGGCGTGCCGGCCGGGGCCGTCCGGGGCGGCGCGGGGGTGACCGGAGACGGGGTGGCGACGGGGACGGTCGGCGAAGCGGCCGTCGTGGCGGTGCCCGGCGCGGTCGGAGTGGCCGTTACAGGCGGTGTCGTGACGGCGGGCGGGCCGGAGGGCTGGTCGGTACCGCCCTTGTCCGAGTCGCAGGCCGAGACGGCTCCGAGCGTGGCGAGGACGAGGATGGCGATCCCCACGGCGCTGGGTCGGTGCATGGCGAGGGTACTCCCGGGTCCGGCGGACGGTCTGCCGATGGGACGGTAGCGGCGCCCGTCCGGTTCCGAGGACGTGCGAAGGCCCCGCCGGCCACGGGTGGCCGGCGGGGCCGGGTGAGAGACGCCGGAGGTCAGCCGGCGATCCTCCACAGACCGTGCCCGTGGATGGCGGCCATCAGGTAGCTGCCGTCCGGGGAGACGTAGGCTCGAACAGCACCAACGCGCACTCAGCGACCCCTCGCCAACAGCAGGCAGACACTACTGTCCTCAGCTATGACCGAGCCGACCTACCTGCACGCCACCCGGGTGGCCTACGACACCGTTGCCGTCGACTACGCCAAACTTGTGCCACCTGCGTTCGAGGGCGATCTGTACGGCCGCGCGATGATCAGCACGTTCGCTGAACTCACGCGGGCCGTCGACGCCGGGCCTGTCGCTGATCTCGGCTGCGGGCCCGGCCACGTGACGGCACACCTGCACTCCCTCGGGGTGACCGCGTTCGGCATAGACCTGTCGCCGGAGACCGTTGCGGTTGCCCGTCGCACGCACCCGGACCTGCAATTCGACGAAGGGTCGATGACCGACCTGGACCTGGCGGACGGCACTCTCGGCGGCATCATCGCCTGGTACTCAACCGTCCACACCCCTCCGGAGCACTTGCCGGTAGTGTTCGCAGAGTTCCACCGCGTGCTGGCCCCGGGCGGCCATCTGCTCATGGTCTTCAAGGCAGGTGACAAGCACCGACGCCTGGAGAACGCATACGGGCATGAGCTCTCCCTCGACATCTACTGGGTGTCTCCCGACCGCCTCTCCGAGCTGCTGAGCCAGACCGGGCTGGTGGTGGATGCCCGGTTGATCTGCGAGCCCAGCGAGAGTGAGAAGCCCCGGCAGGGCCAGCAGGCATACCTCCTGGCCCGAAAGCCGGGGCAGCCGGCCGGTGATCCGGAAAAGCGGGCAGCCGACAACGTCGCGTGAGACACCGCGTGGCACGACAAGCCGTCGAGCACGCCTCGCCGAGGAGGTGGGCCTGCGGCGCAACAAGCTCACCCACAAGCACACCGGGTTGAAGGAGTTGTTCTACGCGCTGGCCAAGACCTTGGAACGGCCGGCCACGGGCCCGGGCGGGCCAGAGGGCCTTCGATCTTCGGCGTCAGCAGGTCAGCAGGCCGCGTACGGCGTCGCTCACCTCGGGCAGCTCGCCGGGGAGGGCCCACTGGTGGGCGTCGTGCTCGGTGAGGACGACGGGTTCGGTCTTCTCCACGGTGACGGCGAAGTTGAACTGGCGGGTGGTTCCGCCGCGGCTGTTCCGGTAGTCGAAGTGGCCGACGTAGCCGGTCACCTGGTCGACGGTCAGGCCGGTCTCCTCAGCGGTCTCCCGGTAGAGGGCGTCCAGGATCGTCTCCCCGGGCTCGACCGTGCCGGAGGGGATCTCCCACATCCCGCCCAGGTAGTCGTCGGGGTTGCGACGGACGAGCAGGGTGCGGCCGTCGTGGTTGATCACGGCAGCGGCGACGAAGCCGGTGATTCCGGCTGCCTCGGCGTCGGCCACCAGGCCGGCCACGAACGCGGGGGAGGTGACGGTCATTGCAGCTCCTTGTGATGGTCGCTGATCTTGACGGCCGCGCGGACGTACTGCTCGGCCAGTTCGAGATCCTGCTCACGATGCCAGACGGGGAGCTTGATCGTGTGGGCGTGGGCGTGGGCGTGCTCGGCGACGGGGAAGTCTCCCGGCTTGTACCGGCGGTGGACGATGGTGGGGCGGCCGTGGATCAGCCTCGGCCACCCGATCTGGCCGCGGTAGGGGGCGAGGGCACTGTCCACTCCGCCTACATCCCCTCGGCCGCCTGTCCGGGACCGGCGACCGCCCGCGCTGGGTCGGCGGCGCTGATCAGCTGGCGGAGGGCGCCGTAGTAGACCTCGTGGTCGACCACGGCGGACAGGACCTGCGCCACGTGGCCGGTCAGCGCCGGGAACTCGTCCGGGTCGAGGGCGGCCAGGGCCTGGCGGGTGGTGGCCTGGGCGGCCTTGGGGTCGCGGTGGTCGACGAAGCTGGCGCTGCCCAGGGTCAGCAGGTAGAGCCGCCGGTAGGTGACGATCGCCTCCTCGGGGCTCATGCCGGCCGCGATCGACTCGGCGAGTTGGGGCTCCACGAGGCGCCTCAGCAGCTGCGGGCCGAGCCAGGGCCGGCTGCCGCGCAGCGCGACCAGGCCCGGATGGGCCGTCAGCACCTCGTACAGCGCGGTGAACCGCCGCTCGGTCGCGCCGGCCCAGTCGGTTCCGGGCTCGATGTCCGGGAGCCGGGCGGCGAGGTGGTCGGTGACCAGGTCGAGCAGTCCGGCCAGATCGGTGCAGCGGCGCTGGAGCGAGGCCACTGAGATGTCCAGCGCGGCGGCCAGCGTACGGAAGCTGAGCGCAGCGTGCCCGTCCTGATCCACGATCAACAGGGCTTGCTCGGCGATCCGTTCGGGAGTCGCGCGGTCCAGGGAAGTGGATTGCCTCGGCATGCGAGTCAGCGTACGGTACAGCGTACCGCCACGGTAGGTTCCCGACTCCTCACGGAGGCGACATGCCCCGCACCACGGCCCTCGACCCGCTGTTCACCGCGGTGGACGCCGCAGCCCTCACCGACCGCACCTGGCCAACCTCGCGGCCGGTACCCTCGCGGCCGTCCGCGTCCCCGACCTCCTCGACCGGAAACCTGCCAGGCGGCGATGGCCGCGCTGGACCGGCTGCCGACCGCTGGCCACGACCCGACCCGGGTACCCACGGGCGCGACGCGGAGGCCGCCCGGGCGGCCTGGCAGCGGGCCGGGATGTGTCCGGGACCAGGAGGTGCTCGCCCAGCTGGCGTTCAACGCCTGGGTGCCGGTGCCGGAGGCAGGCGGGGCGACCACCGTATGGCGCCACCGCTGGGAGCCGGCCGACGAGCAGCACCGCCAGGCGTACGGCTACGGGGCCGGGGTGGGCTGCCGTTCAACCCGGCGAATTTCCACGCGGTCGCGCCGAACCCCACCGGCCGCCGGATCGCCTTCGCGTTCTTCCTCGGCCTGACCACCACCGGCCGGCTCATCGTCTGGTCGTGACCCTCTCATCGCAGGAGCAACGACGTGCACCAGCTCACGTACGGCGACATCAAGGCCGCCACCGACCGCATCTCGGGGCGCGTCCGCCCCGTCGCCCTGGCCCAGCTCGATCCGGGTGCGATCCGCACCGCCCACCGCGACCCCCTGGACGACGACCGTCAGGTCGCACCGTGCGAGGTGTGGGTGGCCCTGGAGTTCATGCAGCACACCGGCTCGTTCAAAGCCCGCGGCGCGCAGAACTTCATCCAGGCCCACCGCGACGCGGGCAGCCTGCCGGACGCCGGGGTGACCATCGCCTCGGGCGGCAATGCCGGGCTGGCGTGTGCCTGGGCCGCCCAGCAGCAGGGCGTGCGCGCCACCGTCTTCCTGCCGCAGACCGCCCCGCAGGTGAAGGTGGCCAAGCTCCGCGGCTACGGCGCCGAGGTGCGGCTGGTCGGCTCGGAATACGCCGAAGCGCTGGCCGCGTGCGAGGAGTTCGCCGCCGCCACCGGGGCGCTCGCCTCGCACGCCTACGACCACCCGCTGATCGCCGCCGGGGCCGGCACCCTGCTGGAGGAGATCCACGCCCAGCTCCCTGGCCTGGACACCGTGGTGGTCGCGGTCGGCGGCGGCGGCCTGTTCGCCGGCGTCGCCACCGCCGCGCAGCACCACGGCATCCGCACCGTGGCGGTGGAGCCGGAGAACTGCCGCGCGCTCAACGCCGCGATCGAGGCCGGCCGCCCGCTCGACGTCACGGTGGACTCGATCGCCGCCGACTCGCTCGGCGCCCGACGCACCTCCGCCATGGCCCTGCACGCCGCCCAGCAGGACGGCGTGCAGTCCGTGCTGGTGGCGGACAGCGAGATCGTCCGCGCCCGCCAGGCGCTCTGGGACCACCGCCGCATCGCGGTCGAGCACGGCGCCGCGACCGCGCTGGCCGCGCTCACCGGCCCGGACCAGCCCGTCGCCGACCGCGACCTGCCGACCCGGCCCACTGGCCCGAGCCGCACTTACCGGCCCGGCAGCGGGGAGAAGGTCTGCGTGGTGCTGTGCGGGGCGAACACCGATCCGGCCGACCTGGCGCACCGGCCCGCCGCGCACTGACACAGTGACCCGAAGCGGGCAGCCGAGCGGACACCCGCCCGGCTGCCCCCTTCGTCATCCCGGCAGCCGTCGCCGACTACCTCGCAGCAACTGGGGCTCTGCTCTGGAGATCGGCAGGCGCAGCGACGACGCCTCTGGGTTCATGGTGCTGCCCAGACGCTGGGTGGTGGAACGCACGCTGAGCCGGCTGATGCGCTCGCGGCGCCTGGTGCGCGGCTACGAGACGCTGCCCGCCGTGCATGAGCAGATGGTGCTGTGGTCGATGACGATGCTCATGAGCCGCCGGCTGGCCTGCTGGCGCGGGTGAACCGTCCCGGGGTGGGTTCGGGCCTTCACCCGTGAAGGCCCGAACCCACGATCGAGGGCGTCATACGGCACGATCCGGTGCGCGGAACGGTTGAGGATCCGCAGCACGCGATGCCCACGTGGCGTCCCGGCTCCCCCTGGAGACATAAGCGCCGAATGCAGAGGTATCGAGATCCTTGAGGGACTCCAGTACCAGAGTGGCAATGGCAAAGCGAGGATCGCAGCGATCAGCGGCCTCGGGAACGGCGACGACCGTCATCCGGGCTGACACGCCGGCGAGGACGCCGTTGAGCGAGTCCTCGATCACGATGCATTCGTCGGGTGACGCGCCGAGGGCGGCGGCTGCGCGGAGATAGGCGCCCGGGTGGGGTTTGCCGTGTTCGTCGTCTTCGGCCGAAAACACGGCATCGAAAGATCGGTCAAGGCCGGTACTCGCGAGCGCAGCCCGAATCACCGACTCCGGCGAAGACGACACGACGGCCATCGCCCTCGATGCACGCGCGCACGCCGCGACGGCGTGTTCGGCGCCGGGTTTCAGCGCCACTCCCGCCAACCTGCGACACACGGCGGCCACGATCTGCTGCTCGACGTCGTCGGGGTCGGCTTGGATGGTGGCCCGATCGAACCAGTAGGCCACCATGTCCCTTTGCCGCAGCCCGCGCGTCGCCGCCTGCATCTCCGTTGTGAGGTGCAGGCCGAGCGGACCGAACACTTCACGCTTTGCCGCGTCCCAGATCGGCTCGGAGTCGATCAAAAGGCCGTCCAGGTCGAAGAGGACAATCGGTTGCATCGGTTGCTCTTTCGTTGGCGATCCCGCGAGGACGAGACCGATTCGCTGCCCCGCCGTGCATGAGCAGATGGTGCTGTGGTCGATGACGATACTCATGAGCCGCCGGCTGGCCCGGTGGCGAGCGTTGAACCGTCCCGGGGTGGGCTCGTCGGCCCGGCCCCGGTCGGCCAGCCGCTTCATCTTCGACCGAACTCCTTCCGCACGTGCCGGAACCGGCTCCGGTCCGAGTACGGCAGCGATCTCCTGACAGGACATCACTGGCTTCCCGCCGGATACCTGTTCGGTGAGCGTGGCGAGGAGGCGCTGGTAGGGGAGAGCGAGCGCGTCCATGGAAAGCGCGGGACGCCGCACCGGGACGATCGAGCCCGATGGTGAGGCGACGTCAAAGTTCGCTGAGACGAGACAATCTGTGCCGAAAGGCGATGCCTGTCACTTCAACGCGGTAGTTGTCATCAGCTGAAATCCGAACGAGGGGGGACGCGAGCTTCCCCGTCCTCTCGCACGGCAGCTGGCGAGTTCTCACTGCACCGTGCGCTGAACGATGAATTCCGCCCCGTTCGGAGGAATCTCGATTCGCCGGTCCGGCGCTCGCTGCACCTCCCACGGTCGACTCGACGTGCACGTGGGGGCCGGGGTGACGAGCCCCAGCACGGTCTTCCGGGTGATCTCCAGCCGCTCCAGCTGGTGCTCCACGGTGGCGAGTTGTCTGCCGAGCTGCGCGATCTGCTCGCGCAGGCGGGCCGCTTCATCACGGTTGACGGCTTTTCGGCTCACGGCTGTTGCGGTGGGCGGCCGGTTTCCAGCCGGATGACGCCCGGCGCCGCAGACGGGTTGGTGGGCAACCTTTCCGAACGGGTGACGATGTCACTACGCTGTGTGGCGGCGGGTGGCAGGGTGCGGGCGCATGGGGCGGCCGGGGCCACGCGCCGTTCGGGAGGAACGTCGCGCGACGCAATCCGGTGTGTCTCACTTCTACATCGCCTACCGGCAAACAGGGCCGGAGCCGGGTGGCATCGCGGTGGTGGACGCGACCACCGGCCGGGTCAGGGCGACCCGGGCCCTGGCGGGTAACCTCGGCCTGGCCGCCCGGTCCGGTGGCGCCGCCACGAAGCTGTACGCCCTGTCCGAGGCAGGCCAGAACCTCAGCACCGTCGACACCCGGACCCTGGAGACGGACATCCTCTACTCCGACCACGAGGGCTCCGCGGCAACGGACATCGCGGTGAACACCGACGGCAGCCGCCTGTTCCTGGCCCAAGGCCTGAGTGTGTTCGAGCTGGACGCGGCCTCGGGGAAGGAGGAGGAGGGGGACCACGCCGTCCCCCAGAAGCCCGTCTTCAGCTCATGGGCGACTATCGCGCTGTCCCCGGACGGCAAGCGCCTCTACCTGGCCCAGGAGTCCTACCCCTGACCCCAGCCGCAAGGTAGCTCGCACTGCTTGACCACGGTTTGTCAGGTCTCCCGTTGCCCTGGGACCGCCGGTTCGTTGGGCCGGTCGGGTGGTCCCGTGGACTGAGGCGAGAGGGCGGGGACGTGCAGCAGGAGTGGTCGCCGGAAGACGTGGTGGCGTGCTGGACGCTGGTGGACGGCGACTGGGACCTGGTGGCGAACAAGACCGGGCCGACGAGGCTGGGCTTCTGCCTGGTGCTGAAGTTCTTCGAGCTGGAGGGCCGGTTCCCGGACTCCGTCGAGGAGATCCCGCAGCAGGCGGTGGAGTACGTCGCCGAGCTGGTGAAGGTGCCGGCCGCGGACTTTGTGAAGTACTCGCTCACCGGCCGGACGGCCGAGTACCACCGCGCGCAGATCCGCGAGGCGCTGGGCTTCCGCCCGTCGACGCGGGCGGACGAGGAACGGCTGATCGGATGGCTGGCGGACGAGGTCTGCCCGGTCGAACTGGTGGAGGACCGGCTACGGGAAGCCCTGCTGGTGCAGTGCCGGGTGGACCGGATCGAGCCGCCGGGCCGGATCGAGCGCATCATTGCCTCGGCCCAGGCCCGGGCGGAGAAGGCGTTCTGCGCGCGGACCATCGAGCGCCTGGGCGAGGTATGCGCGTCCCGGCTGCTTGCTCTGGTGGCCGAGGGCAACGAGGCTGGCGCCCTCTTGCTGGCCGACCTGAAGCAGGACCCGGGGGCGGTGGGGCTGGAGGCGCTGTTGGCGGAGATCACCAAGCTGAACTCGGTGCGCAGGTTCGGCCGGCCCGAGGGGCTGTTCGCGGACTGCTCGGAGAAGCTGCTGGCGGCGTGGCGGGCCCGGGCGATCAAGATGTACCCCTCGGACTTCCGCGACACCGCCGAGGACGCTCGGGCCACGCTGCTGGCCGCGCTGTGCTCCGCCCGGCAGGCGGAGATCACCGATGCGCTGGTGGACCTGCTGGTCGCCCTGGTGCAGAAGATCAACGCCCGTGCCGAGCGGCGGGTGGAGCGCCAGCTCACCGCCGAGTTGAAGAAGGTCCGCGGCAAGGAGGGCATTCTCTTTAAGCTGGCTGATGCGGCGATCGGCAAGCCGGACGAGATCGTGCGGCGGGCCCTGTACCCGGTGGTTGGGGAGAAGACGCTGCGGGACCTGGTGGCCGAGGCGAAGGCGAACGAGAAGGTCTTCAAGGCCAAGGTCCGCACCACGCTGCGGAGCTCGTACAGCTCGTACTACCGGCAGATGCTGCCGCCGCTGCTGAAGACGCTGGGCTTCAAGAGCAACAACACCGCCTACCGGCCGGTGATGGACGCCCTGGTGCTGCTGGAGAAGTACGCGACCGTGGATGGCAAGATCCGTTTCTACGACGTCGGCGAGAAGGTGCCGATGGACGGCGTCGTGCGCAAGGACTGGCGCGAGGCGGTGCTGGACGAGAAGGGGAAGATCGAGCGCATCCCGTACGAGCTGTGCGTGCTGGTGGCGCTGCGGGACGCGATCCGGCGCCGCGAGATCTACGTCGAGGGCGCCACGCGGTGGCGCAACCCGGAGGACGACCTGCCCGGCGACTTCGAGGCCACCCGCACCGTGCACTACGCGGCGATCCGCCAGCCCATGGACCCGCAGGAGTTCATCACCGGTCTGAAGGAGCGGATGACCGCCGGCCTGGACCGGCTGTCGCTGGCCCTGGCGGACGGCTCTGCGGGCGGGGTGAAGGTGACCACCCGGCACGGCGACCCGTGGATCACCGTGCCGAAGCTGGAGCCGCTGTCCGAGCCGACCGGCCTGCAGGCGCTCAAGGACGAGGTGATCCGCCGCTGGGGCGTCCTCGACCTCCTGGACGTGCTGAAGAACGCCGACTTCCTGACCGGCTTCACCGACGAGTTCTCCTCGGTGGCCGCCTACGAGCGCATCGACCGCGCCACGCTCCAGCGGCGGCTGCTGCTGGCGCTGTTCGCGCTCGGGACGAACATGGGCATCCGCTCCATCGTGGCCACCGGCGAGCACGGCGAGAGCGAGGCCGCGCTGCGGCACGTGCGTCGGCATTTCATCACCGTCGACAACCTGCGGGCCGCCGTGACCAGGCTGGTGAACACCACCTTCGCCACCCGCGACACCCAGTGGTGGGGCCGGGGCACGGCCTGCGCGTCCGACAGCAAGAAGTTCGGCTCCTGGTCCTCGAACTTCATGACGGAGTACCACGCCCGCTGCGGCGGCAACGGCGTGATGATCTACTGGCACGTCGAGCGGAAGAACGTCTGCATCTACAGCCAGCTCAAGTCCTGCTCGTCGTCCGAGGTCGCGGCGATGATCGAGGGCCTGCTGCGGCACTGCACGGACGCCGAGATCGAGTCGAACTACGTCGACACCCACGGCGCCTCCGTGGTCGGGTTCGCCTTCACCGAGCTGCTGAACTTCCGGCTGCTGCCTCGGTTGAAGAACATCGGCAGCATCCGGCTGTATCGGCCCGACGACGACCCGCCCGGCTGGCCGGCGCTCGGCGGCTCGCTGACCCGCGCGATCAAGTGGGACCTGATCGCCCAGCAGTACGACCAGATGGTCAAGTACGCCACCGCCCTCAGGTTGGGCACCGCCGAGGCCGAGCAGGTCCTTCGGCGCTTCACCCGCGGCGGACCGAAGCACCCGACCTACCAGGCCCTCGAAGAGCTCGGCCGCGCGGTCCGCACGATCTTCGCCTGTGACTACCTGGCCAGCCCCGACCTGCGGCGCGAGATCCACGGCGGCCTCCAGGTCGTGGAGAACTGGAACAGCGCGAACACCGTCCTGCACTACGGCAAGGACGGCGCCTTGACCGGCCCGGACAAGGAGCACGCGGAGACCAGCATGCTGGCCCTGCATCTGCTCCAGTCCGCGCTCGTCCACATCAACACCATGTTGCTGCAGCAGGTTCTCGCCGAGCCCGCGTGGGCGAACCGGCTCACGGATGAAGACCGGCGGGGGCTGACTGCTTTGTTCTGGTCGAACATCAACCCGTACGGCACCTTCCGCCTCGACATGGACAAGGGCCTGGACCTCGGCTTGGCTGGCGCGATTCCCAGGCCCCGGACGGCACCGAACCCGTCCACGCGCATGACAATGGCCTGACGAACGTCGGCAGTGTGGGATTGCTGTCGATACGCCCAGCGCGCCGCGGCTGCTGGTCAGCCCAGGCCGGGCAGGCTGCGCAGTTCGGAAATGCGCAGCAGACGGGCCAGCAGCACGAACAGCACCAGCATCGCGGCACCGCCGGCCGCCAGCGCCAGCACAGAGCCGATCACCGGAGCAGGGACGGCACCGGAGCAGATATGCGCCACCGCCCAGCCGACGGCGCTGGCGACCCCCGCCGCAGCCGTGAGCTTCCCGTACGTGCGTACGAGCCGCTTACCGTCCAGGCGGCCTTCCAAGCGGCTGCGCAGCTTGAGCCCGGTGACGAGCAGGCCACCGGCGTAGGACGCGGCATAGGCGGCCGCCATGCCGATGACCGCCCAGCGCGGAGGCAGGAAGAGGTGGCAGCCAGTGGCCAGGATGATGTCGAGGCCGGAGATCCAGACCGCCATCCAGAAGGGGGTCCGGGTGTCCTCGAACGCGTAAAAGCCGCGCAGCAGCAGGTACTGGGCGGAGAACGGGACCAGGCCGAGTGCGAAGGCCTGCAGCATCTGGCCGAGCGGCTGCGCTGAGGCCGCCCCGCTGCTGCTGTAGGAGAACATCACCGTGGCGATCTGCGGTCCGAAGGCCAGGAAGAAGAAGGCTGCCGGGACGATCGCCACACCGGTGACCCGCAGTCCCCGCGACAGGTCCTCGCGGACGTCGTCCAGGCGACGCTCGGCCACCGCCCGGCTCAATCGCGGCAGCATCGCGGTGACCAGAGAGACCGTGATGATGCCCTGCGGGAGCATCCAGATGTTCTGCGCGAAGAAGTAAGCGCTGTTCCCCGCGCCAGCGTTCTGCAGGACCGCGTCCACCGCGTTGGCGTAGCGCGTCACGACCGTCAGAGCGATCTGGTTGACCAGTACGAACAGCAGGGTCCAGCGCGCGGCGGCCACGCTCTTGCCCAGACCCGTGCCGCGCCAGTCGAAGCGTGGGCGCCACCTGAATCCTGTCCCGGCGAGATACGGGACCAGGCAGACCGCCTGGAGGGCGATCCCGATCGTGGTGCCGATCCCCAGTAGCCGCACCTCGGCCGGTGTCACCGACGCGGCGTCACCGGGGGCCGGCACGAGCCACCGGTACAGGCCGAACATGGCGATCAGCACGAGGTTGTTCAAGACCGGCGTCCACATCATCGCCCCGAACTTTCCGCGGGCGTTGAGGACCTGGCCCAGCATGAAGAAGAGCCCGTAGAAGAAGATCTGCGGCAGCAGGAACCGGGCGAAGGCCACCGTCAACTCGAACAGCTGGTGACTGTCCGGCGTGTCCGGCATGTAGAGGCCGACGATCCACGGAGCGAGCACCATGCCCACGACGGTCCCCACCGCGAGCACGCTCAGCACCATGGTGACCAGCCGCTGCTCGTGCGCCTGACCGCCATCGGCATGCTCGGCGCGTGCGCGGACCAGCTGCGGCACGAGCACTGAGTTCAGCGCACCACCGATCAGCAACGTGTAGAGACTGGTCGGCAGCGTGTTCGCGGTGTTATACGCACCGCCGACCGCCAGCGTGCCCAGCGCGGCGCCCTGCAGCATCAGTCGGAACATCCCCGTGCCGCGCGACACCACGGTGCCCGCAGCCATCAATGCGGACGACCGCATCAGCCCTCCGGACGCGGCCTTCGAACGACGCCGCGCGTGGCGCCGCCGCCCAGAAAGATCCGTCTCCGCCGCCGCTGTGTCCACCTGATCGACCATGACCTCAATCTAGGGCCGCGAAGATCACCTTCGGAAGCTGGTGTCGAAAAACGAACGTCTGCCGACACTTGACCGGGCGATCACGAACCCGCAGGTGGCGTATGTCGGTAACTCGTGTCGAGTTTCAACGTCGGCGAACGGTTCGTCAGGTAGATTCCGACACATGCTCATCGGCTACGCGAGGGTCTCGACCGCTGACCAGAATCCCGATCATCAGATCGACGCGCTCCTGCGGGCCAACGTCGACCGCGACAACATCCACATCGATACCGCGAGCGGCGCGAAGGCGTCCCGCCCCAAACTCGACCTTGTGCTGCAGCTGCTGCGACCCGGCGACACCCTGAAGATCACTCGGCTCGACCGCCTCTCCCGCTCCGTCCTCCACCTGGTCACCCTCGGTGCCGAACTGCGCGAGCGCGAGGTCGGCCTGCACGTGATCGAGCAGGGCATCGACACCGCCACCGTGGAAGGTCGAGCGATGTTCGGCATGCTCTCCGTGCTCGCCGAGCTCCAGCGCGAGCTCATTGTCGCCAACACGATGGACGGCCTGGCCTCCGCTCGCGCCCGGGGCCGGGTCGGCGGGCGCCGGCCAAGACTCACCGAGGACCAGGCCGCACTCGCCCAGCAGCTCTACGACGCCCGGGAGAAGACCGTCCAGCAGATCGCCGACCTGTTCGGCGTGCCGCGGTCCACGGTGTACGGGCACCTCAACCGGGAGAAGACCGTCCCCCGTCAGCCGAAGAAGGCCACGGTCGCGAAGCTCTGACCGCTACTTTGCGGCCGGGGTCAGAGATAGGAGCCCGGGGCCTACCTGGGCAGGCACGGTCAGAACTCGAACCGGAAGGAGACGCCCTGCGTGCTGGCCATGGACATCCCCGAGCGGGCACCGGAAGGGGCCGACCCGCAGGACGGCAGCGCGGAGGAGAGCGATCCGGGTCCGGGGCAGGCGGTCGACATCGCCGCCCCCGCCGAGAAGTACCGCGCCGTCCGGGTGCTCCTCAGTGCCGACGGCGCCACCCTGTACGCGTTCGTGCCCCATCAGGCCGACCCGCTGGTCGCCATCGACACCGCCACCATGACCGTGACCGCCCGCGCCGAGGGCCCCGCCCCGACCGCCCTCGCGGCGTCCCCGGACGGCACCCTCCTCTACGCCCTCCACGCCGACCGCGCGGGCACCATCCTCAACGCCACCGACCTCACCGAGACCGGCACCTTCCCCAGCGCCCCGGACGGGGCCCCGGCCATCGCCGTCGCCCCTGACGGCACCGTATGCGTGGCCTACTCCGACCACACCTGCACCGTGATCGCCCCCGGCGCCGAAGAGGCCTCTGCTCCCGCCCGCCTGGCCGGCGCACCGCTGGCCGTGGTGACCGCCGCGGCCAGTGAAGCCGGCCCCCGGCCCCAGCCCGAGTACGTCGGCCAGTACCGGCGCAGCGCCATGCCCCGCCGGTACAACGGGTCCTCCGGAGAGCACGGCATGTGGTCCACCGACATGACCTGCGAGCAGGGCACCTTCGTACCCGCCTACGACAAGGTCTACGAGGGCTCCTACACCCTCACGGACGGCGTCGGCGTCTGGCGCAAGGCCGTTGTCGGCGGCGGCGAGAGCAAGAAGTTCTACCGCGTCCCCTTCTGGGACAACCTGATCGTCGACGGCGACGACGTCACCTGGCTGTAGGCGTCCCCGCACCCAACCCGGCGGGCGCAGGCCGGGCATCCACCAGGCTCGTACGGCACATCAGCGGCGGCCGTGCCCGGCGGCCTGCGCGAGGTCTGCGACGAAGTCCGGGCCCTCTCCCGGTTCCCGTGTCGGCGCGGGGCCTCCCGTCCGGCACGGGTTCACCGAAGCATCGGCGCCGAGATCAGGGCCGCGATGACCGGGGAGCGCCTCCTGGCAAAGTCGTGACGAAGACACTCCCGGCACATCGTGCGACTGAACCTCACCAGCTGGCGGTCAAGGGCCTGGTGCTCCCCGCGCCATGCCTTCAAGGCTCCCACCCGGCGCCACCCCGCGTGCCGACCTCCGGGCCGTCCGCCGCCGACCACGACCTTTTCTGCGGCGCGGACGGGGACCTGACCGGCGCCGACCGGGAGAGCCGGGAGCTGCCGACGCGCGCCCTGTGCCTGGCTGCAGGCGTCCCGGGCCCTCGTGAACGTTGAGCAGGCTCCGGCCGAAATCGCCCCCCCCTTTCGCACTGGGTGACGACCCGGATGCGCCCCCTCTTTGGGTTTGTTTGTGTGCCCATGCCCGCCAGGTAATCCCGGACGAGCGTCTGAAGGCTTTGCAGGCGACCGTGGACGCTAGGTCCTGCTCCAAGTTGAGATCACCGTTTTGGTGATTCACCGACGCGTGGGGGCCGTGACCCGGTAGGAGTCTGGTGTGACGCGTGGTGATCTGACTGATGGCGAGCGGGAGTTGGTCGGGCCTCTCCTGCTTCTCGGGAGCGCGGGCCGATCCCCGATCTCCGCCGGCACCTCGATGCCGTGATGTGGCGGTTCCGGACAGGGAGTCCGTGGCGGGACGTCCCCGAGCGCTACGGGTCCTGGTCCACCCTGAACTTGCAGTCCCTAGACGACTGTGGCCGTGACTGGCCATGCCCTGCGGTCCAACAGATCGAGGACGAGTGCGGCGATGTTCCACGCGTCGTCCTCGCCGCGGTGATGGCGTCCCTCGAGCGGCAGTCCGGCGATCTGTAGAGCGTGGTCCATGCCGGGTTTCTTGCGCAGCCCGTAGGCCGCGGTGAACACGGCCTTGGCGTTGGTGTGGGTGCGCTCCGTTGGATAGCCGAACGGATAGGCCACCCCGTCAGCCTGACTCTGCCGAGCGAATTGCCGACGGTCGTACTCGCCCCAGCTCGTCCAGGGGCGCTCCCCGGCCTCGTACTCCTCGACGAGGATCCGGCAGGCCTCGGCGAAGGTGACGCCCCGTTCCACCTCGGCTTGCGTCAGTCCGGTCAGTTCAGTGCAGAAGTCGCTCACCGCCGACCGGACAGGGCGGACCAAGACACGATGCCGGGACACGCGGCGCCGTGCCAACACGTCCACGACGGTGAGACCGATCTCGATGATCTCGTTCACAGAGCCGGGCGGCGGCTGTCCGTCCCAGCAGGTGGCTTCCACATCAATGACGTTCAGCAGGGAGGATTCGTGGCGCATGGGGCCGAGGGTAGGGATGTGCCCCAGGTTCCGGCACCCCAATTTCTGCATGCCCACACCGCCACCGCCAACAGCAACCTCTTCCAGCGACCCAGACACCGCCCACATGTGGACCGTCGGCCGCGAGATCCCGAACCGGCGGAGGCAGCCACCACCACGGCAGCACCGGAGTCGACATTCGGAGCGCGTGAAGAAGATCGTCAGCCGGCAGCTGAATGAACGCGCCATCGTCCTCTCCGATGCGCGATCCGTGATCCTCGCTCGGGTGTGGCAGGAATCTTCACTGGGTAGGTCCGGGCGGGCCGCCAAAAGTGGGACAGGTTCACCGCCGGGAAAAGGGGAGGCGGCAGTGACCGTCAGGATGATCACGGACTGCGGTTCGGAAGCGTGCCCGAAGGGTTCGTGGGCGCTGTACGGCAATCCGCACTTCAACACGGACGGCGGCAGCAACGCCTGCCGTGTCCTGATCGGCGACGAGAACGTGTCCGACCTGTCCGCCCACGACTTCTCCGGGAAGGGCATGTCGCTGGTCAACCGCACCGGGTACGCGATGACCTTCTTCACCAAGGCCGGGTTCGGGAGCAACGAGCTGGTGGTTCCCGATGGTGGTGCCCTGGCCAACCTGAGCGCGCAGGTGGACACCAGCAGCAGCTGGTACGCGGAAGTGCGCTGGAACAACAGCATCAGGTCCCTCCGCATCGAAGCCCCCGCCGACGCACCCCGGACCGACCAGGGGATCAACGCCCCGTACGTGCGGGCCGGCGCCGTGGTCAAGGCGGACAGCAGCGTGGTGCGGGCCAAGGCGGTGTCGGCGGTCACCAGGCCCCACGGGGCGGAGCGATCCGCCCCGCCCCGGCTACCTGGTGCCAGCCACAAGGAACAGGGCAGCATGATCCGCCGCACATCATCTGGCGGAACAAGCACGCCGCCGACGAACGCCTCCGCGAAGTCGTCACCAGGGCGAACGTTGCCTGATGCGGCATAAGCTCCCGAAACGACATAGGTGTCCTCGATTCCGGGCCGGCCCGGGCCGGGCGCGGGCGTCGGGGAGGCGACCCTTCAGGCTGGGCCGCCGACGACGGGCAGGCGGGACCGAACCGTCGTGGGAGCCGCGCGGCTGCTCAGAGCTGGGACAACCGCTCCTCGTAGGCCAACGAGTTCGGCCCCCAGCCGTCCACCTCATTGCCGTTCACGTCCACGGTAGCGTCCATATAGCCCATGGCATAAAGGACCGCCAACGCCACCGCCTGGGCATCGTGGTCGTCGATTTCGTGGACGGAGTAGCGGAGCGAGTTCTGCACACGGCCACAGAGGTTGGCAGCGACACCGAGAACGGAGAAGCTTGACCTGCGCAGACCAGAGGCCTCCAGGGCACTACTGCCGCCACGCAGGATCTCGCACGCGGCGTCGAAGGCCTCGGCAAAGTCCGTGGCGGCATACGGGCCGGACTCGCTCATGTGCATACGAAGAAAATGGTTCTTGATGAGCCAGTCCCGCAGGTTGTCCACCTGCAGGACGAGCCGCTCGGCCGCTTCCACCCACCGGAAGGGGGAGCAGCTGCGCATGAGCAGCCTTTCGAGTTCGGTCAGGTCCTCGGGAATGCGGTCGGCATCGTCCATCGGAGGCGGTCTCTCTGTCGGAGTGCCAGGACTCGGTGCCGCCGAGGACAGGTTGGACCCTGATGGTTCTGCAGACACGGATACCCCGGTTGATCACAGGCGAGTGGCAAGCATGCCACCGGCTGCCCGCTACCGGCTACCGGTAATACCTGCGACGGGTGGGTGGGGCAAGCCCTCAAGGACTGGGGGCGAACGTTGCCTGATGCGGCACTAGTAGTGCTTTGTTACGTGCTGCGCGGGGTCTGGTTGGGGTGGGTGTTTGGCGGTTCGCTGTCGGTGTGACTCCGGACGAACTGGCAGTTTTACGCGATGAGTTGGAGGAGTTCGCGGCGGAGATGTTCGCACCGCTGCGGCGCTCGGATCAGCAGGACAAGGGCTTGAGCTATCTGCGTGGCCTGTTGCTGGACGGACGGCGCAAGTCGATGCAGCCGATGGCCGAGCGGTTGGGCATTGACCACCAGCGCCTGCAGCAGTTCATCACCACCCCGACCTGGCCTCTGGGCGAGGTCCGCGCCCGCATTGCCCGCCGGGCGGTGCAGGCGCTGGCGCCGCAGGCCTGGGTGATCGACGACACCGGGTTCCCGAAGGACGGCACGAGCTCGCCCGGGGTGGCCCGCCAGTACTCCGGGACACTCGGCAAGGTCGGGAACTGCCAGGTCGGGGTGAGTGTCCACGCGGCGACCGACCGGGCGTCCTGCCCGCTCGACTGGCGGCTGTTCCTGCCCGCCGCCTGGGACCCGGAGCATGCCGCGGACCCGGCCGCCGCCGCCCGCACCGGGCGGCGGCGGGCCCATTGCCGCATCCCGGAGGGAGAGGGACACCGCCCGAAATGGCGCCTCGCGGTGGAGATGCTCGACGAACTCGCCACCTGGCACCTCACGCCGCCGGTCGTGGTCGCCGACGCGGGCTACGGCGACAACGCCCACTTCCGCGCCGCCCTGGACGAGCGAGATCTACGGTGGACGGTGCAGGTCAAGGGCCTGGCAACCGCCCACCCGCTGGACGCGGTCACCCACCGGCTGCCCTACAGCGGCCTCGGCCCCCGCCCCAAGCCCCGCTACCGCACCCGCCCGGTCCCGCTGGCCGAACACGTGCGGGCCGCCGGCCGGGCGGCGGCCCGCACGATCACCTGGCGACAAGGCTCACGCGACCACCTGACCGGCGACTTCGTCGTCCTGCGGGTCCGCCTGGCCGGACGCTGCCCCCGGCTCGAGGAGGACGGCACCCTGCCGGTGTGCTGGCTGCTGGCCCAGTGGCCGTCCCATCTGGCCGCGCCGTCCCACTACTGGGTGTCCAACCTGCCCGCCGACACACCGGTCGAGGACCTGGTCCGCTTGGCCAAGATCCGCTGGCGGATCGAGCACGACTACCGCGAGCTGAAGACCGCCCTGGGCCTGGACCATTTCGAGGGCCGTTCCTGGACCGGCTGGCACCGCCACGTCACCCTCGTCACCGCCGCCCACCTCTTCGTGACCCTGGCCCGGAGCCACCCAAAAGTGCCTGCTCGGGCATGACCCTCTACCAGGCCGTCAGAGCCCTCCAACAGCTCCTGGCGACCTGGAGCGGCACATGCCCGACCTGCCACCATCCGATGTCCAGACCAAGAGCAGCCCCGACCTAACAAAGCACTACTAGTCGTCGTCCTCGGACTGGGCTGTCCACCACAGGTCGATCCGATAGGTTTCCAGTGTGTCGTGGTGGGCCGCGAAGACGGTGTCCGAGTCGAGTTGTCCTTCCGGCGTGGCCAGTTCGACACGCAGGTTGCTCTGCTGGTCCTCGGCGGCCTGGCGTCCCTTCCAGGAGACACGCCCTTCGTAGACTCCCGGGCGCGGCATCTGGAGATCGCCGGCGATTTCGGGTGAGAACGCGCGGATGACTACGCATCCTGTGGGCGTGTCGAGTTCCACCTCGCGTTCGCCCTCGGCTTCCCAGGTGCTGTCGGCCGGTGCCGGGCCGTCCCACACGCGAACCACGATCTCGGCGGGGGCGGTGCCCTGAAGGCTGTGGATGTAGACCTGGGTGCCTGTCCCGGCGACCACATCGCGTCGGCTTCTGACGAGTGCTTCGTCGCTGGGTACGGTGGCATCGGAGTCGTAGACCACGATCTTGCCGTTGTCGGGCCAGGCTTCGGTGCGGTATTCGAGGAGGACTGGCACCACTTTCTCCCTGCTGATCTGACTGGTGGTTCGGCTACGGGATGATCTTCACGTAGAAGGGGTCGTTGTCCAAGAGCCGGTTGACGGTGTAGACCTCCGCGATCTTGTTGCCGCCCTTGCCGTTGTCGTCGCCGTCTATGAGGCGTGCGGAGTATCGGTTCACGGCTTTGCCGGAGCTGTCCTTGCTGTTTGCGCCTTCTTTGGTGGAGGCGAAGGGGTACTCGTCGCACTCCAGACCGGACTTCGTGTAGTCGCCCCAGATGTCTTCGCAGGTCTTGATCGCGGCGGCGCGATTCTTCTTCTGCGCTTCCGGGTCGATGAGGCGATGCAGGGGCTCCTTGGCTCCGGGAATTGTCTTGGCTGCGAAGGATGGGAAGGTTCGTTCGGGGTTGTTCTGAGCGTCCGATATGTGCCGCGCGCTCTCCCGCACCGCCGGGTCGGAGAGCTTCATGACGAGCTCGACGCGGGCAGCGGTGAAGACGGTTCCCTTGTACTTGCCAGCTGTGGGGCCCGCGTAGTCGAAGCGGACGTCGGAGTACGCAGCGTCCGTGTCCTGATATCCCCTCGAGGGTGCGCTGGGCGACTTGACGTTCATCGACATGGTCACGGTGGTGTTGACGATCTGCTGGTTTCCCTGGTCGTACAACGGACCGTTGTCGGGCGAGGTATAGGTGAGCGTCCAGAGCGGATTCGCGTTCCAGCTGCCCAGGAGATCATCGCGGCGCTGCGTGCCGGGGCCGTGACGGGGCCGCCGAGGTAGGTGAACTCTTGGTTGATGGACCACGTTTTCGCGTTTTCGCCGTTGACGGTCTGGACGATGATGTCTTCCACACTGGCGACGTAGTCGACCTTGCGCTGTCCGTCGTAGGCGAAGCCGAGGAGCCAGGCCTCGAACTGGAGGCGGCCGATGGTATCGGTGCCGTCCTCCCGACGCAGCACCACGTCGTAGTGGCGGTGTACGCAGGTTTCGAAGCGGTTCTTGACCCAGCCCGCTGGCGAGTTCGCTTCTGGCTGCTTGGCGCATTCCTGCTTGAGATCGGGGTCGTCGGCGGGCGATGCAGCCGCCTCGTGCCGGGGAGTGGCGCCAGCGTCGTGGCCTTGCTGTGCGGCGATGTACTCGGAGAAGGGAACGGGCGGACCGAGTCGTGCGAGTTCCTCCGCGGACACGGTGGATGCAGGAACGAACTCGATGGCGTGGGGGCCCTGAGCAGCGGCCGGGCTGGCGGCGATTGTGCCGGCGGCGAGCAGGACGGCACAGGCGCCTGTTCCTATGGCTCGTAGGAACCGGTGGATGGGTCGGACGTTCACGAAGTGGACTCCTAACGTGAGGGGCGACTGATCAGGGCAGTGGATGGCATGGCTCGATCTGGGATGGGCCTCCGCGCGTTACCGCGGGCACGCTGGACCCCAACAGGCGTCTACGAGTTCGCCCGTGGCCTGGGTGTAGGCCACGGCGAGACCTTCGACTCGGGAGCCGGCCTGCTGTCGGCCGCGGGTGGGCGCATCGGAGGTGATCACCCACAGCGGGGTGTCGGTGTCCCACCTCGCGGCCACGCGGCGCCCACTGGAGTCATCGGCAACGGTTCCCGCGCTCACCCGCAGCGAGTCCACCGGAACGCCGAACTCGGCAGCGGTACGTAGCCTGAGGTCGTCGACGTTCACGTCGGCGGCCAGCGCCGGAGGCAGGCCGTTGCCCTTGCGCCGCAGCGTCGTGGCGGACTGGTCGGCGTTGCATTGTTTCGCCGTGCGTAAGCAGTCAGCGAGGCCGGGCACCGTGGCCACACAGGCGTCGGGGGTGTTCTGCAGGCAGGTGTGGAGCGTGCCCTGGTCGACACCGTTGAAAACCGTGGGTTTGTTGAGCGCGGGAGCCGCCAGGCTGCGCCCCGAGAGCGGGGCGACGGGGCCGGTTGCGGCCAGTGGCTTGCCAACACTCCAGGAGACCGTTCCGGCCGGAGACGGCAGCGGCTGCGCATTGGCCTTCTGCTGGGCGATGAAGCAGTACGGCGCGGTGTACGGCGTGCCGCTGGGGCCGAGTTCGCCGCACTTTCCGAGGCCAAGTTGCGTGGCGGTGTTAGCGGGAGCGAAGCGGCCCCAGACCTTGTTCTCGTCCATCCGCTGGACCCGGTCCTCGAAGACCGGCACGTCGACGTGCTCGGGGTGGTTGACCTCCAGACCGACGTCGATCCGGTTTCCCTCGGAGGCCCGGGAGACGGGCTTCTGCCCGGTGGTCGTGCCGACCGAGTTGAAGTCGTAGAACACCTCCCACTGGTCGCCGTTGTCCTGGCGCTGGAGGAGGTAGCTGTGGTTCCTGCCGTCCGCCTGGTTCGGACCGACGCCGACGTTGATGGCCGTCTCCCGGCCGCCGCCCTGGTCGGGCACCTCTTCCCAGTGCGGGGCGTAACTGGCGCTCTGAGCGCCAGTCTTCTGTGCGTACAGGCCTATTCGCACCGTGGCGAATGAGGAGATGTCGGGCGTGACGGTCAGATAGTTCGGAGCTCCGACCATGGTGTTGGTGTTTGTTGCTGGAGTCGAAGGCGATCGGCAGGTTGCGCCAGGTGGCGAACGCGCCGCGGATCGGCTGTCCTGCGTTGGCGCAGAGCATCGCCCACTGGGTGATCCTCGCGCTGTACATCCCGGTGCAGTCCTGCGTCGGCGCCTGCGCCGACGCGGTGGGCGCTGCTGACAGCACGGCCGCGACGGCGCCGGTCCATACTCCGGCAGCCGTCAAGGCACGCCTGGTTCGTGTCACGGGTCCCCTCCAAAGTCCTGAGACAGTGGAACGGACACTAACGGTCATGTCATCATCAAGTATGGGTATATTGATCGCCATGACGGCTTTCCAGCCAGACGCCGACAGGCGAGGCACGTGATCGCCCAACACCCCTACGCGACCGCATGGCAAGCACGTACGCGTTCAACGAACCCGCAGTCAGGACGGCGTCTGCATTCGTCCTCATGTGATCGACCCGGGCACTGCAAACGCCGGCGCCGCTGACTCTCTCGACCAGCCTCCACCTCTCCTCTCGGCGATGTCGGCCCGTACCAGGCTGGCCTGATCACGCTCTAGAAGGCACTGGCCTGGGCATTGGAACCTCGCCTCCGAGGGCCCGATGAAGATCTTGAAGACGCCTCCGGCCTGCGCCAGTTCATACTGGCTGGCACCTACTGGCAAACCGGAGTGAACCGGACATCCGGAGCAAGACCTGCAGCTGATCCCAAAGCGGCCCCCAGGCCCGGCCACCCCACTCCAGCTACAGCGGCAGCCGAGACCTCAAGGTCTCGGTTTCTTGGTTGCTCAACTACCCGGAGGCGCAAGCGAGTTGGACGTTTTCGACGAGAGCGGGGTGCGGCGGAGGATTGACAGTTTGCCAATGTTTACTTTGTGCACAAGCATCCGTTTTCGCTCATCAGCGTTCATGGGCGCTCATCGGGCGTGGTCCCAAAGTGGTCCCAGGGCCAGCGACCCCGTCGCAGCTACTGGCGGTGACCGAGATCTGTCGGTCCTTCAGCAAGCACGGCCGTGCGATCCCGACAGCCGCTGCGCCGACGACGCCGCCCAGCCTGCAGCACCGGTTCCTGCGAGCGGATCACGGTCGCATACCCACCGACTACGGATCGTGATCTTCTGGGCGGTGTGTCGTCTTGAGCGTGTCTTCGCCAGGTGGTTCTGACGTGCTCGCGCACCGCCGCTCCAGGCGGCGAACTCGCGAAGGCCGATGCCGCACGAAAGCCCGCCTACCCGCCGACCGCACCGAGGTCGCGGACGCAGGAGAGGGAACGGCGCGATGGCGTGACGGCCTGCCTCGCTGATGATGATGCTGCGATGGTGCCACACCTCGTTGGTGTGGGACGGTGCCTCGGACGCCATCAACGGCGTGAGGAAGTCAGCGCTGCGATGGTGCCGCACTCGCAGGTGCGGAGACGGCTGAATGACCATCACGGAGCCGAGCAGCATGGTGGCGGTGCTGCGACGGTGCCGCACCTCGCAGGCGTGGAGACGGGGGCGTGTGCTGGCGCTGGTGATGCTGTCGGAACACCTGCTGCGACGGTGCCCCACCTCGTGGGTGTGGAGACGGTCTGGGCGAGGTCCTCCTGACCCGCCTAGTACTCCAGCAGGACCTCGACGTTTTGCCTGTTCAGAGGGCAGTGCGGTGGAGTGTAGTGGGCTGGTGATCGATCAGGGGCAGTCTTCATGAGGCCGCCCCTCGATCGTGTGCACTCGGCGTTGATAGTGGCAGCGGCGGGCGAAGGCCTGGCGTTCCCGTCGCCAGATGGACCAGTTCAAGGCATGAGTGCGGGGCGAGCACCGAGGCGGACGCGGGCCGTGCGGCGGACCAGTTGCCATGAGTCGCCGGACCTCCGCCACGGTGAGGTCGATCATGGGGCGGGAACCGTTTCTGCAGCCCCCTTTGACGCCGCTGCCGCCATTGCGGCCAGGAAGGCGTGGGCGAGCATGGCCAAGGTGATGTGTCGCATCCAGCCGGTGTAGCGGCGGACCTCGTACTGGTCCAGGCCGCGGTGGCGAACGGCACGCCGAGCCGGTCGGCGCAGGACCGGACCGATCCGCCGCCGATCACCTTGACCAGGTGGACAGGCACCGCACGTCGCAGGGCCTCGTGCGTTTCGGGGGATGCGTCGAAGTGCTGGTGGAGCCACTCTTCGGGAAGGTGCTGGTGGCTGATCGACGTACCGTCCGGTGACAACTACCCCGCTTCGGCACAACTACTGCGCCGAAGCACGTTAGCTGTCACTTGAGCACGACACCTGCCACCGATGCGCGAGCCAGGACGGTGGGGCGTGCGGAGGCATGCCCCCGTCCTATGCCGCTGTCCTTGCGCGGGCCGCGCAGCGACCGGGCGCGAGTTGGGCGGATCGCGACCTGGTGCACCCCGGAAGCCGGAACTCACGCTCTGGTGTGTACGGGAACCGAAGCGCACGCTGAGGTCGGATGCCCCTCCTGCGGCCCCGACCGTGTTCCGGACCGGCCGTGGACCCTGTGGGCGCCGTCCCTCACTCATCCCCTCACCACCGCATCGAGGCGCGGCTGGGTTCCCCGGTTGTCCGGACCGGGACCGCCGTTCCCGTGCACCGGCCGCCCGTCACCGGGCCCCGAGCTCGCCCGGCCCGGCCTGCCGGCGATCGCCAGCAAGCACAGCACCAAAGGGGAACCACCGTGAGCACTCCCGTCCCGTCCCGCATCACCCTGGTGAACGGCAGCTTCGAGCAGCCCACCGTCACCACCGGTGTCGGGTTCTTCCCCGACGCCTCCCAGCCGCAGCCCAACCACGTCCCCGGCTGGCTGACCACCGCCCCCGACCACCAGATCGAGATCTGGCACGACGGCTTCAACGGCGTCCCCGCCGCCGTCGGCACCCAGTTCGCGGAGCTCAACGCCAACTTCGTCTCCACGCTCTACCAGGACCTGGCCACAACCCCCGGCGCCGTCCTGTACTGGCGGCTGTACCACCGCGGGCGGCTCGGGCAGGACACCATGGCCCTGGACATCGGCGCCCCCGGCGCGGTGATCGAGCAGCGCCAGTTCACCGACGGCAACACCGCCTGGGGCTTCTACACCGGCACCTACACCGTGCCCGCCGGGCAGGCCACCACCCGCTTCGCCTTCCGCTCCGTCTCCGCCGCCGGCGGCAACCAGGGGATCGGGAACTTCCTCGACGGCATCTTCTTCGGCACCGCCCCCTCCGTCACCCTCACCAAGGAAGCCATCCCCCAGGGGCCGCTGCAGGTGGGCGACGTGATCACCTACCGGATCACCGCCCGCAACGAGGGTGGCGGCAACGCCGAGGCCCTCGTCCTGACCGACACCATCCCGGCCGGCACCACCTACCTGCCTGGCTCGCTGCGCATCACCAACGGCCCCAACGCCGGCGCGAAGACCGACCCGGCGGGCGACGACCAGGCCTCCTTCGACCCGGCGGGCAAGCGGGTGGTGTTCAACCTCGGCAACGGCGCCACCAGCGCCCAGGGCGGCAGCCTGCCCAACACCGACACCCTGCCGAACGGGACGACGGTGGAGTACCGGGTCACCGTCGACGAGGCCAGCGCCGGCGGACAGGTCGCCAACACCGCCACCGCCACCTACGAGAACCGCCTCGGCCCCACCCCGCAGCCGCTGACCGCCACCTCCAACGAGGCCGACACCCAGGTCCTCCCGGCCGCCGACCTGAGCGTCACCAAGTCCGCGGACACCACCACCGTCACGGTCGGCCAGACCGTCACCTACCGCGTCACCGTCCGCAACGCCGGCCCCAACACGGCCACCGGCGTCACCGTCACCGACGCCCTCCCCGCCGGCCTCGTCTTCATCTCCGCCACCCCCACCGCCGGCACCTACAACCCCGGCACCGGGCAGTGGACCGTCGGGACGCTGGCCGTCGGCGCCACCGCCACCCTCACCCTCCGGGCCAAGGCCACCACCACCGGTCCCGTCACCAACACCGCCACCGCCCACGGCAACGAGAAGGACCCCCACCCGGAGAACAACACCGACTCCGTCACCGTCTGCGTCAAGCCGGCGCCCACCTGCAACCCCTGCCCGCCGCCCTCCGGTTGCACGGCACCGTGACCTCCGCACGCGCCTCCGGCCTCGACGGCTGGACCAAGGTCGGCTGACTGAAGATCAGCTACTGACCACCCACGGGTACCGGCCGGTCACGGTCGACACCCCCTCCGGTGGCCGGCCGACGACGTTGGCCGGCCACCGGTCCGTACCGGGTCTTCAAACAGGGGCCACTGACAGATAGCGCGATCCGTCACAAGGGGGAGGTGTGCCGAATCCCGATGGACGTCATCAGCGCAGGAATGTCGTCACCAGGCTCGCCGAGTCGGCCAGGACGGCTTTTCGCATCGTCGCTCCGTCCGGGCGATCCGCGTCCGCCCGTAGGAGTTCGGGCGCGGGACGGGGAACGTTCTCCTCCCGACCGAGGACCAGGCCACGAGGAGGCCGTAGTGCAACGCACCCGCAGAGCCGCACGGACGATCAGTACGTTCCTTGCCGCAGCCCTTCCCCTGTCCGTGCCGTGCGCGCTCACCGCCCCGGACGCGCGGGCCGACGGCGGGCCGGCACCGGCGACCCGCGGCGTCGGCCAGCAGCCGGGCCACCCCGCCGTCCTGTACTCGGGCCAGGAGCGGACGGTGGCCGCGTACTGCCCGCAGGGGACGAAGCCCACCGGAGGCGGAGCGTCTGTCGACAGCGACCTGCGCAGCGCCGTCTACTTCCGCAAGTCCCTCCCGGACCCGGCGGGCAACCGCTGGGTGCTGCTGGCGTACAACGCCAGCCCCGACGTGCAGACCGTCCACCCCAAGGTGATCTGCTCGACCGACAGCACCCTCACCTACGAAGCCAGCAAGGAGACGCCGCTCGAACCCGGGGAGAGCGGGTACACCACGGCGAACTGCTCCAACACCCGCTTCGTGGTCGGCGGCGGCTTCGAGGGCGGCGACCGGACCTTCGTCACCTCCTCGGGCTCCCTCAACGGCGGAGCGTGGGCGGTGCGCATGAAGTACACCGACTACCGCCCGGACGCGCCGCCGTCCTTCCAGCGGTCCGTCGCCGTCTGCTCCGACACACAGCCCACCTGGAAGTTCGGCACCACCGTCGACCTGGCGCCCGGGGAGGTGGGAAACGCCACCGCGGAGTGCCCCGCCGGGCAGGTACCGCTCAGCGGCGACACGCACGGCGGCACCGATGTCCTGCTGACCACCTCGGCCCCGACCGCGACGGGCTGGACGGCGTGGGCCAAGAACGACGGCTTCGACCCGCGCACACTCTTCGTCGATGTGCTGTGTACCACCCCCTGACCCTGAAGGTCAGACAGCGGAGGGCAGGACAGTTCCAGGGGGCAGCGTGCGCGACTCGTCCGCGGGCGACGCTGCCCTCTGCCCGTCCTCCGCGCCGACGCCTCGCGCTGGCCGCGCCCCGGGTCGTGACTACCTCGAACGCCTCGAAGCGGGGTGGGGGACAGGGGCGCGGTAGGGCGTGCCCTTGGGGCGGTGGGAGGGTGCGTTGCCTCGTGCCCGCGACGGAGGTCCGCCCGTGGTCGCCGACGAGGCCTTGGCGGAGGCGGTCACCACCGGAGCGGACGCGAGGCCGTCGTGCGTCGGCCGGTGCAGCGCCTCGGCGGTGGCGTGGACCAGGCGCGGGACGAGGGCGGAGACGGGGCCGGCCTCCCACGAGCGGTCGCGCAGCAGCCGGGCCAGGTGAGCGGGCACGGATCGGCCGTCGTCCTCCAGCCGGGCCATCCGGGCCGCCAACAGCGGCCACTGGCGGGCGTTCACCAGCAGCGCGGCCTCCCGTTCCCGCCCCGCCAACGCCAGATGGACGCATCGAACGTAGCGCGCGTTCTCGGCCTCGCTGACACCCAGCTGCGCCAGCGCCCGTCGACGGTCGCCGAGGTCGAGGTCCGGCGGCAGGTCCAGACCGACCGTCAGCGGGCCGTACGAGCGAACCGCATCCCGGCTCGACCCGGCCGACGTACGCCGGCCCGCGTCGAGCACCCGGCTGATCGCCTGGTCGACGCCGACGCCCTCGGCGTGCGCGGCCGCCAGGAGCTGCCGGACGTCGACGCCGCGTTCCCGCAGCGCGTTCATCGTGGCCGCCAGCCCGGGCCACGCGGGGGAGGACAGGATCGCCTCGCGAACCGGACCCGCCGGCATCGTCGAGCGCAACAGCCGCGCCCACTCCTCCGTTCCCTCCGCGGCGGTCCGCGCCGCGTCGGCCGCCACCGCGTCCCGCACCAGAACGGCGATCTCGCCCACCCGAGGGAGGAACTGCTCCAGGTCGACACCGGCACGGCGCAGCGCGACCAACTGCTGCGCCATGGCCGGCCAGTCCGCGCCGGACATCAAGGCCCAGGCCACGTCGGGGGAGACCAAGGCCTTGAGATCGCCGGCCGCTTCAGGGACGGCCTGGTCGGGCGGCGGCAACGGCTGCTCACCACCCGCCCTGCGTTGGGCCGCGCGCCGCACCGCGTCCGCCACGGCCAGGACCAGGCGGACGGCCATGGCGGAGGTCTGCACCGCCTCGCCGACCGCCTCGGCGAAGGGCTCGCCCGGATAGGGCATCGTCATCGTGCTCTCCCGTCTCAGCGGACCCGGTTGGGTCCGTCCCGATCACTGCGAAGGTGTGCGGCGGCTGCTGGCGGCGAGGGAGGCGTTCTGGCGCCGCCCGGAGCAGCCGGTGGGGGATCGGACGCACGGTCGTGAGCGGCGAGCCAGCCGTCCAGCCGCCAGACCAGCACCTGGGCGATCGAGCCCGCCGAGTGGAGCTCGCGTCGAGCCGCCACGGCCGCCAGGACCGACCCGGCGTCGATGCCCAGCCGCTCCAGGGCGGCAAGACGCTGGCACAGGTCCGGCCAGGCGGGATCCATCAGCACCGTCGACGCGTGGGCAGGAAGAGCCCTCGTCAGCAGAATCGCTCCGTCCGACTCCGTCCCCCGCCGCGCACGCGGCCGGGCGACGTCACCCGCCGCCGCTCCGGTGCCCACCTCCACCGCCTCGCGCAGCACCCGCCCCGCCCGCCCCGCAGCCTCGGCCTGCAACTCGAACCCCTGCTCCTGGTGCCAGCGCTGCGCCGCCGCGACGGCCGTGACGAGGGCGAGGAGGAAGCCGAGGAACGCGGCCGTGTCGTTGCGACCCGACGCCGTGGCCGCCGAGGAGAGGATCCGCGCCGACGAACGGAACAGCGCCCGCGCCTGCCCGTCGAGGTCGCGCTTGCCCGGTGCCCGGGCGGCCCGCTCGAACGCGGTCGCGCACTCGCGCAGACGGGCTCGGGCGACGGGCGGCGCAGCGCCGGGTGCCAGGACGAGGAGATCGCCGAGCGCGGCCACGTCCCCGGCCCCCCGGGGCGCTCCCGCCCCGCCGAGGTGCTCGGAGGCCGCGAGGACGCTGCGTTCGAGCATCGGCCAGAGCGCGGACGGGGACACCTCCGGTGTCGGGGCCGGCAGGTGCTGCCAGCGCTCGCGAACCCGCGGGAGCGACAGGTCGTAGGCCAGACTCGAACCCCCGAACCACACCGCGCGATGCCCCCGATCGCGGTCGCCCGGCAGCGCCACCGCATAGCCCGTGGGGGAGCCGCCGCCAGGGGCGGCACGGCGGGCGACCCGCACCCCGGAGGAGCGGAGCCGGGCGAAGAAGTCCTCCTCGTCCGCCGCGCCGGCCGCCGCCACACGGACGGTCCGTTCGAGCTGCTCGCGCACGCTCTCCGTAAGCCGTCGACGTACGGCCTTGCGCGTCTCGCCGGTCGTGGGCCACCGCTTGGCGGTCCGGTCCCCGGACGTCAACCGGCGCAGACCCCACCTCGCCTCGAACCGCCGGGCGAGCTGCTGCATGCGCACGATGTCCTGCCACAGATTGGGCTGGATCCCGTCCTGGCGCGCCTTCGTCGCCACGATGTGGATGTGGTCCCGCGCATGACGAACCGCCACCCACCGGCAACCCCACAGATCCCCGTGCGGGGCGATGCCCGCCGCGGCCATCATCCCCCGCGCGACCTCGGCCCACTGCTCGTCCGACAACACCGGATCATCAGGCGCGACCCGCACCGCGACGTGGTAGACGTACTCGGACGGCACACTGCCCCGCAGCGCCCGAACCGGCGCGTCGAGCAGCAGCGCCAAGTCCCCGATCGCCACCTCCGCCGACCGCGCCGGATCGGGCACCCACGGCGCCCAGGCCGCGACCATCCGGGGATCCTCGTGCTCGTCGCGCTTGCCCGGGCCGTACAGGTAATGCAGCAGCCCCGAGGTGTCGCTCCCGCCCCTCGCCCGCTTGGGAATCACCAGCGCGCCGCCCGCTCCCGCATCAGCTGCAACGTGGCGCGATCGACCCGCCGCACGGCCTCCTCGACGAACCGCGCCACCGAACCGGCATCGCCCCCGCCCACCCCGGCCGACTCACCGAGGCGGACCAGCTCCCCGCGCGACCGGATCAGCTCCTCGAGCACCTCGCGGGCATCCGCCGACACCGGCACCAGCTGGTCCTTCGCGACCGCCAACGCCTTGCGAGCGGCCCAAGCCGACACCGCCATGCCCTCGCGTTTCGCGGCCTCCCGCACGATGGTCAGCTCGGCCTCGTTGTACGCCAGATTCACCCGGTACGACCGCGGCGACTCCATCTGCCGCTCCCGCCGCCGCGCCCCCTGACCAGCACCCACCTCGACCCTCCTCGACCTCACGGAACCGCCGCGCGGAGGGACAGCGATCGCGGCCCCTCCCGCCGCGTCACTCTGCTGCGCCGACGCATCGTCCGCCCGCCGCTACGCCGGTGTGCGAACCGAAAATCGCTGACACGGGTGACCCTCCGGAGTCGATCCACGATCAGGGACGATCGTGCCCGTACGATCCCGGCCATGACGAGAGAAGACGAGTTCCTGCGACGGATGCGCGAGATCCAGGACGACCGTGAGAAGGCCATCGTCCCGCTCGCCGCCATCATGACGGAGCGCCGCCGCCTGAAGGACCTGCTGGCCGAAACCGAAGCACCGTACGGGCGGGCCTACGCCGCCGCCGAGGCCGCAGGCTGGAGCGTCGAGGAGCTCTCAAGACTGGGTGCGGAAACGCCCACCCGCCGTCCCAAGGGAAGGCCCCGGAAGCACGCCTCGGCCGCCAGCAACGCGATCCCGGCTCCGTCGTCCGGTGACACGGAAGCCGCGGCGGCGGTGCACAGCCCGGCCGATTGACGGTCATCGGGCGGGCCAGCCAGCGAGTTAGTGTCATTTGTGACATCAATCCCCGGCCGGAGGGCGCATCGGGTTCGGCTCCAACCCGCAGGCGTCGCGCCGGGCCGGCGCTGCTGACGCGCGGCGGCGGCCCCGCCGGAGCGGCGGGGCCGCCGGGGGGGCTCAGCGGTGGAAGACCTGGAGCTCCCGGACCGCGTCGTTGAAGTTGCCGCCCAGGGCGGGGGCGGGCAGGTCCATCGTCTTCTCTGCGCTGAGGGTGGACCACAGGTGGACGGCGTTGCAGTTGTTGTAGCCCTTCATCGACGAGACGCTGAGCGCCACGTCGATGTAGTTCACGAGGTGGTAGCCGCTGGCGTCGCAGCCACCCGCGTCGCCGTAGAAGGCGTAGATGACGCCGCCGCCGTAGTCGACATCCTTGAACTCCTCCAGCAGCAGGGTGCGGTCCATCCGCTGCTCGGCCGGCCGGTCCACGCCGTCCGCCTGGGCGAGGGCGTCCTCGCGGGAGTCCGCCGAACACGCGCGCCCGAGCATCGGGGACCGGCCGTCCGCGCCGGGCGCGTGGCCGAGGACGGCGGCGCAGTACTGCACCGCCGGGATCGGCAGCGGGCGGGAGGGGAGCGGTGTGGCCGGGGCGGCGGGTGCGACGGCGACCGACCCGGTGAGGGCGAGGCCGGCGGCGAGCACGGGTCCGACGATCCTGCGCGCGATGCGCATGGGGTACCTCCGGAGCGGTGGGTGGGACGGTGGCCGGGGACTCGGCCGCCGCGCCCATTCGACGGGCGGCTGGGCCCTGTTGACGATCCGACACACCGTCTGCCGCACTAGTCGTACGTATGCCACCGGATCGACCGGCGGGTCCGCGCAGGCCGCGGGTTACGCCCAGCAGCGGCCGGCCGAGTCCGAGGTCGTCATCGGAGCAGTGCGAAGGTCAGGGCGGCGGTGCCGCCGAGTGCTGTGCCGGCGAGGATCTGGGCGTTCGTGTGGGCCTTGAGGACGAGGCGGGACCAGCCGATCGCGGCGGCGGCGAGGGCGGCGGGGAGCATCCGGGGGCCGAAGGCGAGCAGGAGGATCATGACGGTGCCGCCGGCCACCGAGTTGTGGATGGATATCTGCCAGCCGATGGTGACGAGGAGGGAGGACACGAGTCCGACGAGCATCGCGACCACGAGCGCGGAGACGTCGGCCGGTGCGTCCAGGACACGCAGCAGGGTGATGCCGGCGGCCACGGATATCAGGCTGAGGGTCATCGGGACGACCCGCTGCCGCCGGACCCGTATGTGCTTGTCGGTGAGCTCGCCGCGCTTCACCCCGAGCAGGATGATGCCGATGGGGACGACACCGCAGAACAGGGCGGCGAGGAGTCCCCAGCCGAGTCCGGTCCAGGAACGGGTGCTGTGCCAGCCGACGAGCAGGAGCAGCGCGATCACGAGGTTGGCCGGAGCCAGGGCGTCCGTGATGATCTTGGCGGCCTTCTGCGCGGGCGTGGACTCGGCGAAGGCGGGCGGTGCGGGCGGGGTGAACGTCACGGGGTTGCTCCGGTGAGATTGGTGAGTCGCTCAAGACGTCCAGCGGCAGGGTCGCTGGCTTCCGACTGTGCCTGCGCTCGCCGATCAGTGCCCTTTCGCGTCCCTCGCGCGTCCTCGTTCCTTCAACTGGTCCAGTGAGTCCACGTATTTGAGCATCAGGCGGGCGAACTCCAGGCGGTCGTGTTCGGCCCAGTCGGCGGTGATGTACTCGAACGCGGCGCGCTGGTGGCGGCGGAACCGGGCCATCAGCTCGGTGCCCTCGGGGCTGAGGTGGAGGACGGTGCGGCGGCCGTCCTGCTGGGAGGCGGCGCGCAGCAGGTAGCCGGCCTTGATGTTGTCGGTGACCATCCGGCTCGCGACCGAGGGGTCGACGCCGAGGAGTTCGGCCACGGCGCCGACGGTGATCTCCTTCTCGGAGTCGCGGGTGTGCTCCATGACGAGGCCGAGCACCAGGGTGCGGCTCAGGTCCTTGGCCGAGATCGGGTTCTCGACCTCCAGCAGGGAGGTGCGGCGCAGCTTTCCGAACGCCGGGCCGACCGCGTTCAGCAGTTCGTCGGCCGTCAGCTCCCCGGTCGCCGGCTGCTCCTGCGGTGCGTCGTTCGTCGTCATGCGCCCATCCTAGTATCCATGACCTCAGGAAGGCATGTGTTGACATGAAAATACGTGCATGTGAGCATGCATATGTTCGCAAGCATCGTTGCGACAGCCGATGCCATCACTTTCGGGGGTTCCCATGACCGTTCTCATCACCGGTGCCCGGGGCAAGGTCGGCCGCGCCGTCACGAGCCGTCTGCGCGCCGCAGGCCGGCCCGTCCGTGCCGCCAGTGCCGATCCGGCCCGGCTGACCGTTCCGGCCGGTGTCGAGGTCGCCGAGCTGGTCCTCGACCGGCCGGAGACCTTCCCGGCCGCGCTCGACGGCGTGCGCGAGGTCTTCCTCTATCCCGAGCCCGGGGGCATCGACGCCTTCGTCGAGACCGCCCGGGCCGCCGGTGTCGAGCACATCGTCCTGCTCTCGTCCTCCTCGGTCCTGGCGCCCGGAGCCGAGAGCGATCCGCTCGCCTCGCACAGCCTGCGGGTCGAGCGCGCCCTCGCCGCCTCCGGCCTGCCCTGCACCTTCCTGCGCGCGGACGCCTTCGCCAGCAACGCCCTCGGCTGGTCCCACCCCATCGGCCAGGGACAGCCGATCCGGCTCGCCTACCCCGACGCGCACATCGCGCCCATCCACCCCGAGGACATCGCCGACATCGCGGCCGAGGCGCTGACCGGCGCGGCCCTCAAGGGGCGCGCCGTCACCCTCACCGGCGGCCAGTCCCTCACCTTCCGCGAGCAACTCGCCGTGCTGGCAGGCGTCCTCGACCGCGACATCACCGTCGAGACGATCACCCACGCCGAGGCGGAGCAGCAGATGAGCCGCTTCATGCCCGCCCCGATGGTCCGCTCGCTGCTCGCCCTGTGGGCCGCCGCGTGCGCCGGCCCGGCGCCGATCGCCGAGACCACGCACACCCTGCTCGGCAGGCCGGCGCGCACCTTCCACCAGTGGGCGACCGAGAACGCCGCCGCGTTCACCGGCCGCTGACCTCGACCGACCCACCGCACCCGAAGGAGCGCACGATGAAGCCCATCGGCTACTGGCTCAGCCGCACCGACAAAGCCCTCACCGAGTGCATGGACGGAATGCTCGCCGAGTTCGGTCTCACCCGGACCGCGTGGCAGGTCCTCAACGTCGTCCGCGACACGCCCGAGGCCACCGACACCGACATCCGCACCGCCCTCGCGGCCAACGTCGACGCCGCCACCCTGGCGGCCGCCGTCGACACGGTGCTCGCCGGTGGTTGGACGGCCCGTCCGGCCCCGGGCCGGCTCGCCCTCACGGCGGACGGCAACCGTCGCCTCGCCGACGTCGAACAACGCGTCGGCGCCTTCCGCGCGCTGTCCACGGCCGGGATCACGGCCGAGGAGTACGGCACCGCGGTCAGCGTCCTCGAGCGCATGACCCACAACCTCGAAGGCCGCTGACCCAGGGGTCCGGGCACCGGCCGGATCCGCAGGGTCAGGCCGGCTTCCAGGACCGGGTCGACCCGGCGCTCCTTCCACGGTCACGTACGGAAATCCTCTGCCGCTCCCCGCTAATGGCCCGATAAGGTGACCGCAGGTGTGCCGGGAAGTCTGGTCGGCTCGGGGGACGACTGCGGCGATCGGCGGCGGTGACCCCGCTCGTCGTCGTGAGGTAGTAGTCCCGATGCACGTTGTGGGGATCGTTCTCGTCCTGGTGGTCCTGGCCACGGCGGTGGCCACCTTCGCCCGGCGTCTGCGGGTGCCCGCGCCCTCGCTGCTGGTGCTTGCGGGTGTCGGGGCGGCACTGATACCCGGCGTCCCCGGGCTGCACGTCCCGCCGCAGATCATCGGCATGGTGGTCCTGCCGCCGCTGCTGTACGCCTCCGCGGAGGAACTGTCGATGCGGGACCTGCGCACCGTCTGGCGCCCGGTGACGATCCTCTCCTTCGGCCTGGTCTTCGCCTCCGCGGCCGCCGTGGGCTTCACGGCCGTCGCCGTCGCCGGGCTGCCGCCCGCGATGGCCTTCGTCCTCGGCGCCGTGCTCTCCAGCACCGACCCGGTGGCCGTCACCGCGCTCGGGCGCCGCCTCGCCCTGCCCGGACGCGTCCAGGTTCTGGTGCAGGCCGAGAGTCTGTTCAACGACGCCACCTCACTCGTGCTGTTCAAGGTCGCCATCGGCATCGCCGCGGCGGTCGGCGCCTCGGTGAGCGTGCCCGGGGCCGGCGGGGAGTTCCTGCTGCTGGGAGGTGGCGGGAGCCTCGTCGGTGCGGCCGTGGCCGGCCTGGTGTGGCTGGTGCGCCACCGCACCACCGACCCGGTCCTGGAGACGGTGATCGCACTGGTCGCCCCGTACGCCGCGTACGTACTGGCCGAATCCGCGCACACCTCCGGCGTCACCTCGGTCGTGGTCGCCGGAGTCCTGCTCGGCCGGTCCGGACACCGACTCACCAACGCCCACATCCGCCTCCAGTTGCACGCCGTCCACGCGGTGGTGGTGTTCCTGCTGGAGAGCGTCGTCTTCTCCGTCGTCGGGCTGGAACTGCCCGCCCTGGTCCGGGACCTCCCCGCCGGGACCGGGCTCTGGCCGCTCCAGGCCCTCGCCCTCGCCGCCGTCCTGATCGCCGTGCGGGTGCTGTCCACGCTGCCGCTGACCCGCGCGGTCAAACCCGCCCAAGGCGGCCGGCTGTCCTGGCGGGTCGCCGGGGTCGTCACCTGGGCCGGGACCCGCGGGGTCATGCCGCTGGCCGCCGCCCTGTCCATCCCGCTCGTCGCCGACGACGGCACCGAGCTCGCCGGCCGTCCGCTCGTCCTGGTGCTCACCACCGCCGTCGTCGTGTTCACCCTCGTCGTCCAGGGCCTCACCCTGGCCGCCGTGGTCAACCGCTCCGGACTCGCCCTCGAACCCGAACACACCGCCCGCGAGGAGGACGACGCCCGCGACGCCCTCAACCGCGCCGCGCTCGTCCACGTCGACCACATCGCCTCCCTGGAAGCGATGCCCGTCACCGCCGTCGACCGCGTCCGCCGTGGCCTCACCGCCCGCCTCGACCGCACCCCCGAAGCCCCGGACGGCACCACCGCCGACTCCGCCTACCGCCAGTTGCGTCACGAGGTCATCGCCGTCCAGAGCGGCGAACTCCACCGCCTGTACGACGAGCACCGCATCAGCGACACCACCCGCCGCCGCCTCCAGCACGACCTCGACCGCGAGGAAGCTGCCCTCGGGACGCCGTGACCCCGTGCGCTTCGCGGGCCGGTCTCCCGGCGTGCGGGCGGGGTGGCGGTGGTCAGCTTCGCGGCGGCCGGTCGCCGTCGCGCGACGTCACCTGGTCGTCGGCCAGGGGAAGGGCGAGCTCCGCCCACACGGTTTTGCCCCCTCCCGTGGGGGTGGTCCCCCAGGAGGTGGTGAGCCGGTCGATGATGCGCAGGCCACGGCCGTGCGGTTCGTCCGCCGCCGGGAGCCGCCGCATCCGCGGCGGGTCGGGTGCGGCGTCGGTGACGGCGATCCGCAGTGTCTGCCGGCCGGGGTCGAGGCGGAGGTCCAGGGCGAGGGGGCCGCCGGCGTGATGGGCGGCGTTGGAGAGCATCTCGGCCGTCACCAGCAGCGCGTCGTCGACGGCCGTGCCCTGCGCGTCGGGCCGCCAGAGCGTCATCGCCGTCCGGGTGAACGCGAGGCCGCGGCGTGCGCACCCCGTGCTGCCCAGCGGGAAGTCGAGGCGGTCGTGGAAGGCCGGGGCGGCAAGCGGTCTGGGCATGAGGGCTTCCGTGAAGTCCGTGTCGGGTCCGGTCCGGCGTGTGCCCGGTCGGAGACGTACTACACCCTGGGGGAGGGTCTCCGATGGCGCACCGCCTGCTCCAGGGACGGGTAGACCGGGAAGACCGCGGTCTCGGTGATCCGCAGGACGCGTCGCACCGCGGGGCTGGGCGCCGCCAGGACCACCACGGCGCCATCGGCGTCGGCCCGGCGGCGGGCGGTGAGCAGGGTGTCCAGGCTGCTGCAGGTGAACAGGGTGACGGCGGACATCTCCACGGCGAGCAGGCCCGGGCCCCGGTCCAACGCCTGGGACAGGGCGTCCCGGACCTGCTGTTCGTTGTCCATGTGCAGGTCACCGGCCAGCGAGCACACGACGGCGCTGCCCGTGCGGGTGATCTCGATTCTCAGGTCCGGCTCCGAACACACGCGTTCCGCGTGCTCTCGGTATGCGGTCACGGCACTGCTCCAAGCAAGCCCACCGAAGGCTCCACCCTCAGGGGCGGGCCGGGGCATCGAACCCGCGCAGATGGGCGGGGGGACAGTGCGGCGACAGCCGACGGGCATCCGGAACGCCAGGATGACGAAACCGGTCACCCAGCCACTACCCCGCACAGCCGGACGCACACCACATCCGTCCCGACAACCGCCACGAGGAGGAAGTCCACGGTCGTGGTCGCGCTCCTGCACGTGCTGCCGCGCCCCGCTCCGGCCCTTCACCGCCCCGGGGCGTCGAGCGGAGTCCACCGAGGCCGCGGACACGCCCTCGAAAGGATGAGGTGCCGCACCGCGGCGGCGGTGAGCCGCCAGGGTAGCGGTCATGATCAACATGCGAATTCGGGCTGCCGCCAGCGCAGTTGCCGTCACCTGCGCCGTCGTGCTCGCCCCCGCGAGCCAGGCCGTCGCCGCGCCGGCGGCGGCCCCGGCCGACACCGCCCCGTTCCGCTGCCTCGACCCCGGAGGGACGGGGCTCTGGAGCGGCCCCCAGTGCGACGGCCTCGTCGTCCGCGAACTCGGCACCGAGGCCGTCGCCGTCGTCCTGGACGGCCGCCGGATCGACTTCGCCGACGAGGCCGAGCTGCGCGCCGCCGACTGCGCCGACCACCGGGCCGTCACCCTGCCCGCCGCCGTCTTCGAGCACATCCCGGCGGGCCCGGACCCGCTGTACGCCGCTGTCGACCGCCGGGTCGACGTCCCCCGGATCACCCCCGCGCCGCACTGGCGCAAGGACTGCCACCCGCTCTTCCGCTCGGACGGCCGCGACCCGTCGGTCATCTTCGACCAGGGCTTCGCCCCGAAGGACACCGTCAACGGCCAGTACGACGTCACCAGTTACGTCCTGCAGAACCAGCCCTCGCCGTTCGTCAGCACGACCTACGACCCCGAGCTGTTCAAGAAGTGGAAGAAGGTGCCCTGGGACTACTTCATCGACGCCCCCGGCGGCCTCGACGTCAACGCGACCATCGGCGACCAGCACCAGTACGCCGACCAGGTCGAGGTCGCGTTCCCCGGCGGCGTCGACCGCCACTTCATCCGCCGGGCCTGCCCCGTCGACCGGGCCACCGCCTCCCTGGTCGAGTCGGGCTGCGTGGACAACCCGAACTACCGGCCCTGGCTGCACTGACCGCACACCCCACCGCCGCCGCGTGAACCGGACGGTTCCGTGACGCGGGCGGCCCCGGCGGGCTCTCCGAACCCCGCCGAGGCCGCCCGAGGCCGTCCCCGGCCGCGCCCTACCGGGCCAGCAGCGCCCGGAGCGCGTCGGCGACCAGGCCCGGATCCTCCTCCGCCATGAAGTGACCGCAGTCCACGGTGCGGTGGACCAGGTCGGGCGCCCAGGCGCGCCAGAGGGCGGCCGCGTCGAAGCCGAGCGCCGCGCCCCAGTCCTGCTGCAGGACGGCCACCGGCATCCGGAGCCGCCGCCCGGCGGCGCGGTCGGCGGCGTCGTGGTCGACGTCCGCACCGGCCGAGGCGCGGTAGTCGGCCACGATGGACGGGACGGCCGCCCGGCAGGCAGCCAGGTAGGCGGCCCGCACCTCGGCGGGGATCGCGCCGGCGTCGCGGCACCACAGGTCCAGGAAGTGGCCGAAGAACCCGTCCGCCGACGCCGCGATCAGCCGCTCCGGGAGGCCCGGCGGCTGGGCCATCAGGTACAGGTGGAAGCCGACCGCCGCCGACCGGCCGCGCATCACCTCCCACATGTCCAGCGTCGGCAGCACGTCCAGCGACGCCAGGTGGGTCACCCGGTCCGGGTGGTCCATGGCGGTGCGGAAGGCGACCAGCGCACCCCGGTCGTGCCCGGCGAGCGCGAACCGCTCGTGGCCGAGGGCGGCGGCGAGCGCGACGACGTCGGCGGCCATGGTGCGCTTGGCGTACGCGAGGCCGTCCGAGGTCTCGGCGGGCTTGTCGCTGGCGCCGTAGCCGCGCAGGTCCGGGCAGATCACCGTGTGCTCGGCGGCGAGATCCACGGCGACGTGCCGCCACATCAGGTGGGTCTGCGGAAAACCGTGCAGCAGCACGACCGGGCTGCCCTGGCCGCCCACCGCGGCATGCAGGGCGACCCCGTCCGCGACGGGCACCCGGCGGTGGTCGAAGCCGGGAATGGTGACGGTCATGACGGGACCTCTCGTTCGGGGGAGCGGGGGAGCGGGAGTGGGTGGGGGACGAGCGGGGGAGTGAGCGGACGGCACGAGCCTGCCGGGTCCCGATCAGCAACCGGCCAGCGCGATAGCCTGACCCGCGGGAACGGCAGGCCCGACCTGCGGAAACGACAGGAGGGCAGCGATGACGCAGGTCACCTTCGGCGTGCTCGGCGCACTCACCGCCGATCGGGACGGCACGGCCCTCGCCCTCAAAGGCCCCCGGCACCGGGCCGTGCTCGCCCGCCTGATCGTCGCCCGCCGCCGCGTCGTCCCCGTCACCCGCCTCATCGACGACCTCTGGCCCGACCCGCCACCCGCCGCCCTCGGCGCCCTGCGCACCTTCGTCGCCGACCTGCGCCGCACCCTCGAACCCGAACGGCCGCCCCGCGCTCCCGCCCGGCTGCTCGTCACCGAAGGCCCCGGGTACGCGCTGCGCCCCGCGCCGCACGCCGTCGACGCCTGGCGCTTCGAGGCGGCGGTCGGCGCGGCGGCCGAGCTGCCCGCCGACCGGGCACTGGCCCGCCTCGACGACGCCCTCGCGCTGTGGTGCGGCCCCGCCCACGCCGACCACGCCGACCAGGACTGGGCCCGCGCCGAACGCACCCGGCTCACCGAACTGCGCCTGCGCGCGGTCGAACAGCGCGCCGCGGCCCTGCTCGCCCTCGGCCGCGCCGCCCAGGCCGTCCCGGACCTGCGCGCCCATCTCGCCGACCACCCCTGGCGCGAGGACGCCTGGCGGCTCCTGGCCCTCGCCCAGTACCGCACGGGCCGACAGGGCGAAGCCCTCGCCGCCCTGCGCGAGGCCAGAACGGTGCTCGCGGACGGCCTCGGGCTCGACCCGGGCCACGCGCTGCGCCGCCTGGAGGCGGACATCCTCGCCCAGGACCCCGGGCTCGACCTCGCCCCGATGGCGGCCGCGACGACGCCGGGCGGGACGACGTCGGCCGCGACGACGCCGGCCGGGCTCTGGCACGAGGCCGCGACGGCGTACGACCGGACGCTGGCCGTGGGTGCGCGGGCGCGGCTGGAGAGCACCGTGGGCCTGATGCGCGGCCTCGCCGTGAGCGGCGGCAGCGGCCTGCGCGCGGCCCGCGAGCACCGGATGGCCGTCATCGCGGCCGCCGAGCGGCACGGCGACCCGGAGCTCACCGCCCGCGTGATCGGCGCGTTCGACGTCCCGGCGATCTGGACCCGCAGCGACGACCCCGAGCTCGCCGCCCGCGTCGTCGCGGCCGCCGAGCGCACCCTCGACGCACTGCCCGCCGGGGACACCGTCGCCCGCTGCCGACTGCTCGCCACCATCGCCCTGGAGTCACGCGGCACCCGCGACCCGGGAGCGCCGCGCGCCGCGCGCGAGGCCGAGGCGATCGCCAGACGACTGCGGGACCCGGCGCTGCTCGCCTTCGCGTTGAACGGCCGGTTCATGCAGTCCTGCACCCGGGCCGGGCTGGCCGGCGAACGCGACGCGATCGGCGCCGAACTGGTCGAGCTGGCCGCCCGCCACGGGCTGACCACCCACGAGGTGCTCGGGCACCTGATCCGCCTCCAATCCGCCTGCGCGCTGGGCGACTTCGCGGCGGCCGAGCAGTGCGTGCGCGCGGTCGAGGAGCTGTCCGACCGTCATGAACTCCCCCTGGTGAAGGTGTTCACCGACTGGTACCGCGCGCTGCGGATCGCCGCCCTGGGCCCCGCCGTGGAAGCGGAGACGGCCTACCGGGCGGCGGCCGCGGGCCTGGACGGCGCCGGTATGCCGGGCCTGGAGACCGGCCTGCTGCCTCTGGCCTTGCTCGCCCTGCGCATCGAGGGCGGGGACCGTCGGCCCGCGGTGGACCTGCGCCAGGACTGGGGCCCGTACCGGCCCTGGGCCGAGCCGTTCGCCCTGCTCGCCACCGGCGACCGCGGCGCGGCCCGCGCTGCCCTGCGTGCCCTGCCGCAGCCGCCCGCCGACCTGCTGTACGAGGCGTGCTGCTGCCTGGAGGGCGTACTCGCCCTCGAACTCGGCGACCGCGAGGCCGTCGCGCGGGCCCGGGACCGGCTGCTGCCCGCCGCCGGTGAACTCGCCGGGGCCGGCAGCGGCCTGCTCACCCTGGGGCCGGCCGACCGCCACCTCCAGGCGCTCGACGCGGCGCTGCGGGAGGCCTGACGGCGGTCGGGTCGGGTCGGCGGGCGTCGCAGGCCGATCCGGCTACTGCCGATCCGGCTACTGCCGGTCCAGCCACCGCTCGACCCAGTCGAGGAAGTGGACCGGGCCGCTCGCCGGTGGCTCCTCCGGCCAGTGCGCCGCCGGGCGCCATTCGGTCCGCTCGGCCCACTCGCCGTCCAAGTCCCAGACTGTGCCGGCCAGTTCACCGGTCAGTGCCAGGACCGTCCACCGGCCGCAGCCCTGCTGGCCGATCCGCACCGCGCCGTCGAGAGGAAGCGGCCGCACCGGGTACGGGCGGGCGCGGACGTCCTGCGCGGTGATCGGGAAGGGGGCGGCCAGGTCGGGCACCGGGATGCCGTCGTCCGCGCAGTCGTCGCGGTCGAGCTGGACCTCGTAGCGGATCTTCTCCGGAGCCAGGAAGCCGCCGTACGGCCCGACCCCGAGCCCGATCTCCGTGAGGAACAGCGCGACGGCCGCCGGCAGCGGCGCGCCCAGGTAGGCCTCCAACTCCCGTACGGCGGCCGCGTCGACCGGGCGGCCGGACGACCGGGGAGGCCGACCCGGCCGCCCGGAGGCGAGCGCGGCCAGCCGCCGCTGAATGTCCGCCACTCGGCGGGCTGTCGGTTCGTTCGCCGTCCGTGTCACGCGCCCAGCATGGACCCCGGCGCCCGCCGCCCGCCACGCGGATTCCGCTCGGGGCCGCTGCCGGCCGAGCGCGCCCGGCAAGGATCCAGGAGACAGGCCTTAGCGTGGGGAGAGCGACGGACTCACCCGAGGAGGAACCGGCGATGGCCGAGGAGCAGCAGGCGGACGTGGTCGTGATCGGCCTCGGCCCGGGCGGCGAGCACGCCGCCGGGCGGCTGGCCGAGGCCGGTCTGGAGGTGGTCGGCATCGAGGCCGAGCTCGTCGGCGGCGAATGCCCGTACTGGGGCTGCGTTCCCAGCAAGATGATGATCCGCGCCGGAAACCTCGTCGCCGAGGCGCGTCGCGTCCCCGGCATTGCCGGAGCCTCGCAGGTCACCCCCGACTGGGCGCAGGTCGCCGCGCGGATCCGGGACGAGGCCACCGACGACTGGAACGACCAGGTCGCCGTCGACCGCCTCACCGGCAAGGGCGCCCGGTTCGTCCGCGGCCGGGCCCGCCTCGCCGGCCCGGGGCGCGTCACGGTCGACGACCTCGTCGTCACTGCTCGGCGCGGCGTCGTCGTCGCCACCGGCACGCGCCCGGCGGCCCCGCCCGTCCCGGGGCTGGCGGAGGTGCCGTACTGGACCAACCGGGACGCCGTCGCCGTCAAGGAACTCCCCGATTCGCTGCTGGTGCTCGGCGGCGGCGCGATCGGACTCGAACTCGCCCAGGTCTTCGCCCGCTTCGGCACCACCGTCACCGTCGTCGAGGCCATGGACCGCCTGCTGCCCGCCGACGAGCCGGAGGCCGGCCGCCTCATCGGCGAGGTCCTCGAACGCGAGGGCATCGGCATCCGCACCGATGCCCGGGCGGTGCGCGCCGAGCACGACGGGGTGACCTTCACGCTGCACCTCGACGGCGGTGAACTCCTCTCCGCGGAACGGTTGTTGGTCGCCACCGGCCGCCGCGCCGAGCTGGCCGGCCTCGGCCTCGACACGGTCGGCCTCGACCCCGCCGCCCGCGCCCTCAGCACCGATGGGCAGATGCGCGCCGGCGACGGGCTGTGGGCGATCGGCGACGTCACCGGCCACGGCGCCTTCACCCACGTCGCCATGTACGAGGCCGAGATCGCCGTCCGCAGCATCCTCGGCGACCCCGGCCCCGACGCCGACTACCGCGCCCTGCCCCGGGTCACCTTCACGGACCCCGAGGTCGGCGCCGTCGGCCTGACCGAACAACAGGCCCGCGACAAGGGCCTGCGCGTGCGCACCGGCAGCTCCGAGCTGCCGTCCTCCGCGCGCGGCTGGATCCACAAGGCCGGCAATGACGGCTTCGTCAAGCTCGTCGAGGACACCGACCGCGGCGTCCTGGTCGGGGCCACCGCCGCCGGCCCGGCCGGCGGCGAGGTGCTGTACGGCCTGGCCGTCGCGATCCAGGCGCAGGTGCCGACCGGGCGCCTTCGGCACATGATCTACGCCTACCCGACGTTCCACCGTGCCGTCGAGACCGCCCTCGCCGACCTCCGCTGAAGCGCTTCGCCCTGACCCCCGCCGGAGGCCGGGGTCAGGGCGAAAGGGGGGCGAAGGGGGCGGGGCTCAGGCGGTGGTGTCGTGCCGGCGGCGGAGGGCGAAGACGCCGCCACCCACCAGCGCCACGGCCGCGCCCGAACCGCCGACGAGCAGGGGAGTCGACGAGGGGGTGTCCGCCGTCTTCTTGGCGGCGGCGTAGCCGCTGGACATGCCCGAGGTGTCGTACAGCGAGCCGGGCTGCTTGTCGGCGTACCGGGCCTTGACCAGCTTCTGGTACTCGCTCAGCGAGACCGACGACCGGCCGGCCAGCCCTTGCCGCGCCTGGTCGTTGAGCGGTTCGACCGTGGTGAGCCTCAGCTGGTACCAGCCGCGGATCTGCGGCTCGGTGAACACCAGGGTCCCCACCGTCGCCTTGCCCGCGTACGCGGCGTCGCTGTCGCCGTCGCGCACGGCGGCCAGGTGCCACCCGCCGCCCTGGGTGGGGGCGAGCATGACGGTGGCGTTGCGGCCGTTGACCGGGGCGTCCAGCGCGGAGACCAGGTGGCTCAGCTGGACCGCCTGGCTCGCGATCGGCAGGGAGGTCCCCGCGACGAAGCCGGGGGTGATCTCGTTCAGCGCCAAGGGGTCCTTGACGGTGAACGCCGGCAGGCCCTCGCACGGGTCGGCCTTGTCGGGGATCGGCTGCGGTGTCCCGCCCCCGTCGCCTTGGGGCACCGGAACGCTGAGGAAGCGGCAGACGGTGTTGTGGACGTCGGCCGACTTCACCAGGTCGAGGGCGGCCTGGTAGTCCGGGATGTCGGCCGGGAGCGGGTCCATGGGGGCGGTCGCGCGGGCGGGGCCGGCGACGGACAGCAGCGCGGACGCGCTGAGCGCCAGGACGGTGGTCAGGCGGGAGAGGCGGGAGGCCGCCCGCCTGCCGGACGTTCTTGTGTCGTGCATGCCGCCTGCCTTAACGGGAGATGCCGATCCGGGAGTGGGTCCACGCGAACGAGCTGTTGTTGACGTAGTCGTTGTAGTTCCACCACGTGTAGGTGGCGGTGTCCGGCCACGGGTCGGCGACGCCGATGGTGTTGTTCGACGTGTCGAAGCCGTACACGACGTTCATGTGGCCGCCGCCCGACTTCCACCCGATGCGGGCGGCGACCGGCCGGGCCGCCTTGACGTCGGTGTAGACCTGGTTGAACGTGGCCGCGCTGTTCAGGCCGGTGCCGAGGTGGGTCATGCCGAGGCTGTTCCAGCCCCGGGCCATGTCGTCGAGCGTGGCGGGCTGGTTGTTGCAGCCGTAGTAGGGGTTGGCCCGGGTGCAGAAGTCCGTCTGCGTGCTGCCGTAGCCCTGGAACTTGGCGATCGTCAGCCCGGAGGCGACCCAGCACCACTGGGACTTCTCCTGCTTGTACATGGTGATGGTGTCCTGCCCCGCCTCGGCGTGGGCCGGGCTCCCTGCGGCGGCGAGCAACGCCGAGGCCGTCAGTGCGACGGCCGTCGTCGTGGCCGCGAACGTGGATCTGCCCATTCTGCTGCCTTCCCGCGCAAGTGCGCTGCGTGCCGGGGGATTTGGCAGAGATATGACAGCACGGATCGGCGGTGTCACGCATCGTGTGCAGAGCAACTGCACTCGCACGAGTGAATCGTCATTCATATGACCGTTCACGGCGCTGTTGATCGGTTGTCAACGCGACCCTGATGTCCTGCCCCGCGTCCGCCTGCACCTCCGCACGCGGTCCCTCGAGAGCAGGAGAAGCCCGTGTCCCACCCGTCCACCCGTACCCTCCGCCCGGGCGCCGCCGCCCGCCGCACCCGCCGCCGCACCCGCCTGGCGGCCCTGGCGCTCGCCGTCTCCGCGCTGTCCGCGGGCGGTGCCACGCTGCTGGCGGCGCCGGCCAGCGCCGCGACCGCGGGCGTGGTCGAGCAGATGGTCACGATCCAGGACCACCAGAACCACCACTCCCTGGCCAGCTCGGACGGCGAGGGCTCGCGGATCGTCGCCCGTGGCTTCCAGGACGCCTCCACCTCGTTCTGGATGTCCAACAAGCCCGGCGACCGGGTCGACTTCGCCCGCAGCGTCAACGGCACCGAGCGCGTGCTGGAGATGGACACCCGGGACGGCCGGTCCACCCAGTTCGTCCACTGGTGGGCGGGCGCCAACCAGCAGTGGACCCTGGAGACCGCCGCCGAGGGCGGCACCTACCTGCGCAACGCCGAGAACAACGGCTGCCTGACCTACCACGGCGTCGACCGGGAGGTCACCGTCGAGGGCTGCGACGGCAGCATGTCCCAGCGGTTCGACCTGAACGGGGCGGGCACGAGCCCGGGCCCGGTCACCCCCGACCAGCAGCGCTTCCTGGACCGGGTGAACGCCCTGCGTGCCCAGTACGGCAAGGCGCCGGTGCGGCTCAACTCGACGCTCTCCCAGGTCGCGAAGTGCAACGCCGACCAGATGGACCAGCGCCGGGTCTCCGGGCACTTCTGCAACTCCTCGGGCATCGCGTCAGGTCTCGGCTACACCTGGCGGGGCTTCGGGGAGGTCGCCTTCTACGGTCCCACCACCGTCGACGCGGCCGTCGACGGCTGGATCAACTCCCCGAAGCACCTGGGGATCATGATCGGCGACTTCAACGAGGTCGGCCTGGCCCGTACGGGCGCGGCCTCCTGGAACGCCGACTTCGGCACCCGCTGACGTCAAGTCCCCCCGGGGCCGCTCCACCTCCCCGGAGCGGCCCCGGCGCGGGACCGGGCTCCACGCGCCGCGGTGGGCCGGTGACGGCGCGGCCGGTCAGCGGTGGTCGTCCGGGCGATGGACGCTGAGGCTGCCGTAGGCCGACAGCGCGCCGGCCAGGTCGCCGGGCGCGTGCCGCAGCGCGGCGTCCAGGAAGGCGAGCGTGGTGACGGCGACGAGGTGGGGGCTCCCGGTGCGGCCCAGGGAGCCGACGATCGAGGGCACCGGCGGCAGGTACAGCGGGCCGTCCATGAAGGTGAGGTGGGCGGCGCCGGGGACGGTGAGCCGGTAACTCGGCGCGGTGTCGGAGGCGAGGGCCTCGGTGAGGCGGGGCAGGTACCGGGCGTCGGTGCTCGGGGTGATGGCCTGGGTGAGGGCGAGCACCGGCTGGTGGAGGGCCGGGGCGGTGGGGCCGTGGGGGTAGCCGTCCAGGTCGATGACGGCGGCGAACCGGGGGTCCTGCCGGGCTGCCTGCAGGGCGGCGGCACCGCCCATGGAGTGGCCGGTCACCGCGGCCCGGCCGGTGTCCAGACGCCCGGTCAGCGGGTCGCGCCCGGTCGACGGGTCGCGTCCGGCCAGCGGGGCGGCGATCGCGCCGCGGTCCAGGCTCTCCAGCCGGGTGAGGACGAAGCCGAGGTCGGCGGCCCGGACGGCCGTCCAGCCGGCCGCGAGTTCCTCGTCCGCGTCCCGGTCGCCGGTGGAGGCGGTCGCGGCGCGGATCGTCCGGCCGTCGTCCAGGACGACCGCCGCGGAGTCGTACGGGTGGTCGAGGGCGGCCACCACGTAGCCGTGGCTGGCCAGTTCCTCCGCCCAGGCGGTGTTCTGGGTGCGCACCCCGCCCGCTCCGGGAGAGAACAGCACGACGGGGAACCGTTCGCCCCCACCGGCCACCGGGGCGTTGAAGACCGCGTGGGTGCGGGCCCGCGGTACGCCGTCGACCAGGAAGCCGGGCAGGCCGACGGCACCGGCCAGGGCATCGGAGACGGTGTGCGCCTCCTGCTCCGTGCGTCCGAGGTAATGGGCCCGCTGCGCGCCCGCGGGACTCCTCTGCGCGGGGTACCAGAGCTGGACCACGACCGTGCGCCGGTCGTCCGGGTCGGCGGTGAAGGTCTCGGGGCGGTTCGGGTCGGTCCACTGCACCACCCGGGTGCCGACGGCGAAGGAGCCGGACGGCTCGGGGAACACGGGCACGGGGAACGCCCAGGCGGCCACCGGCCCGGCGGCGATCAGGCCGAGGCAGGCCAGCGACCCCGGCAACGCCAGCCACCACCGCGCCCGCCACGCCGGCCGGCCGGGACGGCGCCGGAGCCGGAGCGTTCGGAGCAACGGGGAGAGGGCGAAGGGCAGCGCGACGGCACCGCCCGCCAGCACCGGCAGCAACTGCCAACGGATCCCCACCGCACCCAGCACGAGCACGGACAGGACGAACACCGCCCCCGCCGCGATCGTGACGCGCGGACGGGCGGCAGGGGGAAGCCAGCGCGCCACCACCAGCGCGACGGCGCCCAGCACGGCAAGGAACTCCGGAAGGGACATGGACAGTCCCGCGATTGTCTCGGTCACGCCGCCATCCTCGAAGCGGCGCACCCGGTGGCACATCGGCCCGCAGTCTCCGGCGCATGCCACCCCGGTCGCCAACGGACACCCCGAAAGGGCGGCCGCTGTGCGACCGCAGGAGGTACCCGCGCTCCTCCTGCGGTCGTACTCCGGCGCGGTGTCCTACGACGGCGGACGCATGTGCGCCGCCGCCCCCGCCACCTACTGTGGCAGGCCGGGGCGCGGCAGCGCGGGGACGCGGGGGGCCGTGGGCCCTGTCCTCCGGGGGCCCGGCTCCGGCTCACGCGGCGGCGGCACCGGCCCGAGGACCCCCGGGGCCGCCACGGCGCCCGCATCGGCAAGGGACATCGACAGGGACGTGATGATGACGGAGGCTGCCGCAGGGCAGGACGAGGCCCACCCGGTACGCCAGCGGGACCGCGCACAGCAGGCGACGACGACCGGGCTGCCGACGATGGGCCCCGACCACGACACCGGGCGGGCGACGGGACCGGCCGAACCGACACGAGCCGCCCGACGCTACGGCCGGCGGCTGCCGCCCACGCCGCTCCTGCTGGTACCCCTGCTGCTGCTCCATGCCGCGGCCACGCGCGCGCCGCACGAGCTCCCGCTGGCCGCGGCCCTCACCGTCGCCCTCACGCTGCCCCTGCTGTGGCGGCAGCGGGCGCCGCGCACGGTGTTCGGCGCCGTCGCAGTCGCAGCCTTCGTCCAGTGGCTGGCGAACGTCCAACTGCCCGCGGACGTCGCCCTGTTGGCAGCCCTGTACGCGGTGGCCGCGCACTCGGGCGGACGCGCGACGCTCGTCGCCGGAGCCGTCGTCGAGGGCGGGGCCCTGCTGGCGTGCCTGCGCTGGGCGACGGACGGCGCATTCCTGGCCCCCTTCGTCGCACTGACCGCGACCGTCGTCGCCACCGTCGCCCTGGGCACGAACGCGCGGACCTCGCGCGCCTACCTCGCCGCCCTGGAGGAACGGGCCGCACGGCTGGAGCAACACCAGGACCAGCAGGCACGACTGGCCGTCGCCGAGGAACGGACCCGCATCGCCCGGGAGATGCACGACATCGTCACCCACAACCTGTCCGTCATGGTCGCCCCCACCGACGCCGCCGTCCACACGCAGCACCGGTCACCCGACAGGACCACCACCGCGCTGCTCCAGGTCTCCGAGACCGGCCGGCAGGCCCTGACCGACATGCGGCGCTCGCTCGGCGTCCTACGGACCGACGAACCCGACGCGCAGCGCCACCCGCTGCCCGGCATCGCCCAACTCGGTGCCCTCGCCGACCGGATGCGCGCCGCCGGCCTGCCGACCCGCCTCGACATCCTCGGCAGCCACACCCACGTGCCCGCCACCGCCCAACTGACCGTCTACCGCCTGGTGCAGGAAGCCTTGACCAACACGCTCAAACACACCCCCGCCGGCACTCGCGCGGACGTCCGGATACAGTGCTCCGCCGCCACCGTCACGGTGGACGTCACCGACAACGGCCGCCGCCCCAACCTCCCCGGCCCGTCGTCTCCCGCCGACACCCCGGCCGCCCAGTCCGCCCCGTCCGGCCAGGGCATCCGCGGCATGCGCCAGCGCTCGGCCGCCTACGGCGGGACGCTGCGCGCCGGACCGCTCCCGGGCGCCGGCTGGAACGTCCACACCCGCTTCCACCTCGACAGCGACGGAGCAGTTCCCGCATGACGATCCGCATCCTGATCGCCGACGACGAAGCGCTGCTCCGGATGGCGTTCAGCACGATCCTGGACGCCCAGCCCGACATGGCACCCGTCGGCGAGGCCGCGGACGGCGCCGAGGCCGTACGCCTCACCCGGGAACTGCGCCCCGACGTCGTCCTGATGGACGTCCGGATGCCCGGGACGGACGGCATCGAGGCGACCCGCCGGCTCACCCACACCTGCCCCAGGAGCAAGGTCCTGATCCTCACCACCTTCGACCTCGACGAATACGCCTTCGCCGGACTCGCCGCCGGAGCCTCCGGCTTCCTGCTGAAGAACACCAGGCCCGAGGAACTCCTCACCGCGATACGGAACGTGGCCGCGGGCGACGCCGTTCTCGCCCCGGGGATCACCCGCCGCCTGCTCGACAACCTCCGGCCGCACCTCCCCCACGGGAGCCGCGCCGACCACCACGACGAACGACTCGGCCGGCTCAGCACGCGCGAACGCGACGTCCTCGTCAAGGTGGGCAGCGGCCTGTCCAACACCGAGATCGCGGCCGCCCTGCACCTCGCCGAGGCGACCGTGAAGGCCCATCTCGGGCGGATCCTGCAGAAACTCGGACTCCGCGACCGGATCCAGGCGGTCGTCTTCGCCTACGACAGCCGCCTCGTCCACCCGACCTGAGCTTGTCGTTCAACCGCCTGGGTCATGCCCCCAGAGCCTCCGTCACGGGCAGGCACTCGGCGAGGAGGTTGACGACGTCGCGCCAGGCTCGCTGTGCGTGCTGCGGGTGGTGGCCGACGCCGGGGACCGTGGGGTGGTCGACCGGGGGGTGGTGGAAGGCGTGCAGGGCGCCGCCGTAGACCGTGAGGCGCCAGTCGACGCCGGCGGCCTGCATCTCGGCGGTGAACGCGTTCCGTTGCGCGGGCGGCATGATCGGGTCTTCCGACCCGACCCCGGCCCACACCGGGCAGCGAATGCGCGCCGCCTCGCCCGGCCGGCCCGTGGTCAGTGCGTTGACCGTCCCGATCGCGCGCAGGTCGGCGCCGTCGCGCCCGAGTTCCAGCCCGACGGCGCCCCCGGTGCCGTAGCCGACGACGGCGATCCGGTCGGGGTCGGTCCGCGGTTCGGTGCGCAGCACGTCGAGCGCGGCATGGCCGATGCCCCGCATCCGGTCCGGATCGGCGAGCAGTGGTAAGCACCGGGCCAGCATCTCCTCGGGGGCGCCCAAATAGTGCCCGCCGTGAAGGTCGAAGGCCAGCGCTACATATCCCAGTTCGGCGAGAGCGTCGGCCCGGCGGCGCTCGACGTCGCTGAGCCCCATGCCCTCTGGTCCGAGCAGCACCGCGGGCCGGCGGTCGACACCCGCCGGGAGGGCGAGGTGGCCGATCATCGTCAAGCCGTCCGCCGGGTACTCGACCGTGCGCGTCGTCATCGTCCTCATGAGACCGGACTGTAGTGATCGTCGCGCCCGGTCCGGCCGCTGTTCTGCCGCTGGCAGAACAGCGCGCGTGGGTTCAGGCGCCGGCGGATCCGCTACGGTCTGCTCCAACTCGCCTGCAGCGTCATCGGCCTGCGTAGGCTCCGGACCTCATTCCGAGATGAGCAGTCAGAGCTGGCTCGCCTCCCGGACGTCGTGGAGGTGGACCAGGACGTCGTAGGCCCGGCCGATGGCGAGTTCGGGCGGCGTGGGGTTGGGGAACTGGGTGCCGACGGCGTAGGTCGGGCGCGGGACGTTCAGCCAGTCGCGGGCCGCGGCCGAGGCCTTGCGCAGGTCGGCGTAGTAGTCGCGGTAGCGGACCTGGTCGAGCGTGTGCTCGTTCGTGCCGGGGCCGGCGGGAGGGAGGGTGAACGTCTTCCAGTCGCCGCCGAGGGCCTGCTCCTTGGAGAGGAAGGACCCCCGGTCGAAGGTGGTGCCGATGGCGAGGTAGTCCGTACCCAGGGCGTCGTGGAGGAAGGACCCCTGGGTCTTCGGGTACGTCGCGGGGTCGGTGGCCGTGTAGCCGACGTGGTCGTCGGCGGCCGACAGCAGGATCCGGCCGCCGGTCCGCCGCTGCCACCATGCGGTGTTCTCGGCCATCACCTGGTCGCGGTAGCGCTCCATGGCGGTCAACGAGGCGGGGTCGCCCGGGTCGACGGTGAGGAAGGTGTAGGTCTGGGCGATGTTGCGGGCGTTCTGCAGGGCGAACTCGAAGTCGTCGTCACCCGGCTTTCCCTGGCCCGCCATCAGCGTGAGCAGCTGTTGTGCCGTGGCGGCGTTTCGCTGCCGCTCCGCGAGCGGTCGGCTCAGGTACCCGATGGCGTCGTCGAGCGGGCGCAGGCCGGCGAGGAGCTCGTCCACGCGTGCCAGGGACTTCGGACGGGTCCGGCGGACGTAGTCGGTGACGGCGTCGAAGACGGGCGCGTCGAGGCTGGGTGCGCCGATGTCGTCGCCCAGGAAGTGGACCGGGTGGTCGGGGTGTTCGCGGTTGTGGCCGCGCATCCACTGGATGAGGGTCACGAACTCCTCGCGGTCCCAGGGGGAGCCGGCCATCGTCTCGTGCACGAGCCGCCGGGCGTCGCCGGTGTCGTCGCCGTTGCCGTCGCCGTCGCCGTGCTGGAGGTAGTCGTCGATCCGCAGCCCCGCCGACCAGCTCATCTCCAGGGCGAAGGTGGTGAATCCCTTGTGTTCGACGAGGTAGCGGAAGACCCGGTCCTTCAGCGCGAAGAACTCGTGCGAGCCGTGCGTGGCCTCGCCCAGGCCCACGATCTTCGCGTCGCCGACCATGGCCCCGAGGGCGCGCAGGTCGGTGGTGCCGGTGCCCGGCTCCGCCGACAGCAGCGGACGGGCGATGCGGTCCAGCGCGCGGACGGGATCCGGCGCGGCGGTGGGCGTGGGCACCGCCGGTGACGCGTACGCGGCCGTCGCGGGGCCCGTTGCCGCGGCCAGGGCGAGAACCGCGGCCGCCCAGCGCTTCCGATAGCCGATCATGTGTGACCACTCCTCAATCCGTGCGACGTCGAATGCTGCTGAGAAAGATCGTCACGCCTGCGGCGGCCCGGGCGCGCTGGGGCCGGCCCGACACCTTCCCGGGGGATAGCCCCCCGGCGAGAGCTCCGGGATCTGCTGTTCGGATCGGCCACTCCTCGCCGCCCGCCGGGCCGGTCGGCCACGGGCGGACCTCCCGGCTCGTGGTCGGACGGGCCGTCGGCACCCGTGCGCCGCACCGGCCCGGGCCCCGCCGTCGCAGGTCAGCCGGGTGGGGGCCGCCCCTGGCGGGAAGGTGGCCGAAAGAGTCGTGCAATATAACCTGTGACATTGTTCTGGCGGTCGGTCGGTGACAGGATGCACGCCAATCTCCTTCACCCGGCCCGCACCGATGTCGGGCTGACCCCATCCGAAGAAGGACTCGGCGTGCTCCTGCGTACACAAAGACTCTCCATGCTCGCGGCCGGCGTTGTCGCCTGTTGCGCCACGGCCACCGCTGTGCTGCCCGCCCAGGCGTTCGCGGCACCCACGGTCGTCGCCGCCGCGCCGGCCCAGGCCCCGACCCCGACGGCGGGGTCCGAGGCCCCCGCCGCGCCCGCCGCCCCGCTGCCCCCGGCGCTGATCGGCGAGCGCCTGATGGCCAGGTCGGCCGTGACGGGCGCCCCCGTTCGGCCCGAGCCCTCCGTCGCGAACGGCCGCTCCGGAGCGAACGGCCGCTCCGGCGCGGACGCGGCGGCCGCCGCGCAGTCCTGCGCCCCGGCCGACTTCGCCGCCCGCACCGGGGCCGACCTGGTCGCGTTCATCAAGGGCTCGACCCCGGAGTGCGTCCGGGGCCTGTCCGACACCGGCGCCGCCGAGCCGGGCATCTTCCGGCAGTCCCGGATGCTGTCCGTCGCCGCCGCCTTCAAGGACCTGGCGGCCGGCTACACCGGCGACAACTCGACCGGCATCCTCCAGCTGGCGCTCTACCTGCAGGCCGGCTACCACATCCAGGTCCAGCACCCCGACGAGACCGGCCCGTACACCGGCGAGCTCACCACCGCCGTCCGGGCCGCCCTGGACGCGTTCTTCGCCGGCGCCCGCTGGCACGACGTCACCGAGAACAACGGCGCCGTGCTCGCGGACGTGGTGTCGCTCACCGACAGCGCCGACGTCCAGGCCGGCTACCTGGGCGTCTACCAGCGGATCCTGGACGGCTACGACAACTCCTACAACTCCGTCCCGGCGATGGTCGGCGCGGTCAACTCCGTTCTCCAGAACCCGCTCTGGCGGGGCAACGCGAACCCGGACTTCGTCCGGGCGGTCGCCGCCGACCCCGGCCTGGCCCACTCCCTCGCCGACTTCGCGATCAAGCACAAGGACCTGATCGGCGGGCCCCACGAGGTCCTGGACACCAACGCGGGCAACGACCTGGCCCGGATGGCCGGGAGCGGCCCCGCCGTCGAGCCGAAGGTCAAGCCGCTGGTCAGGAAGGTGCTGGACGCCGCGCCGCCGCTGACGCCCGCGGCGCCGCTGTACGTGCACACGGCCGTCCAGGCCGCGTCCTACGACCCCGGCCAGTGCTCGTACTACGGCATCTGCGACCTCCCCGCCAAGCTCGCCTCGGTGGTCCTGCCGCACCGGCTGGTCTGCGACAACCGCACCCTGCAGGCCCAGGCGCTGTCGGCCGACGAACTGGCCACCGTCTGCGCCAGCCTGCGCAAGCAGGACGGGTTCTTCCACGGCGTGGTCAAGGACAACGGGCCGGTCCCGAACCAGTACGCCAAGACGGTCACCTTCGGGATCTTCGCCAACAAGGCCGACTACACCACCTACTCGTGGGCGATCTTCGGCAACGACACCGACAACGGTGGCGAGACCCTCATGGACGCGACCGACCCGAACTCCCAGGCCGTGACCGTGATGTACCAGAAGAAGTGGAACGAGAACGACCCCGCCCGGGTGTGGAACCTCAACCACGAGTACACCCACTACCTCGACGGCATCTACGACATGAAGGGCAACTTCAAGGCCCAGACGTCCGTCCCGGACATCTGGTGGATCGAGGGCCTCGCCGAGTACACCTCGTACAGCTACCGCGGCGCCACCGACACCGACGCGATGACCCAGGCCGGCAAGCACACCTACAAGCTCAGCACCCTCTTCCAGACCACCTACGACAACGCGGACTCGACCCGCGTCTACCCGTGGGGCTACCTGGCCGTCCGGTACATGCTGGAGAAGCACCCGGCCGACGTCCGGGCCGTGCTGGACCGGTTCCGCGTCGGCGACTACACCGGCGGCTACGCGGTCTACAACGGCCTCGGCACCGCCTACGACGCCGACTTCGACGCCTGGCTCACCGCCTGCGCCGCCGGCGCCTGCTACGCCGCCGGCCCGACCGCCCTGTTCGACACCACGGTGAACGGCGCGACCGTCAGCGTGAACGAGCGGTCCGTGCAGACCGGCCCCGGCCGGATCACCGCGTGGCACTGGACCTTCGGCGACGGCACCTCCTCGGACGAGCGCAACCCCAGCCACACCTACGCGGCGGCCGGCAGCTACACCGTCGCCCTGACCGCCAAGGACGACAGCGGCCGGATCGCCACCACCCCCACCACCGTCACCGTGACCGCCCCGCCGGCCACCCTGCCGGCCTGCACCGAGCGGCGCACCGACGCGATGGGCCGCAACTGCTCGCGCACCGGCCGCGCCGCAACCGCGGGCAACACCGACTACCTGTACGTCTACCTGCCGGCCGGGACCACCACCCTGAAGGTCACCACCTCCGGCGGCACCGGCACCGCGCACCTGTACTACAACCCTGGCACCTGGGCCTCGCCGAAGGCCTACACCGCCTCCTCCACCCAGGCCGGCACCGCCCAGACCCTCACCGTCACCAACCAGACGGCCGGCTACCACTACCTCAGCCTGTACGCCGTGACCGACTTCAGCGGAGTCACGGTCAGCACCGAGTTCTGAGCCCCGGCCCACCGGAGGAACGGCACGGCACGCGCTCGGCCGGGGTCTCCCGGCCGGGCGTCGCGCGTGGGCGTCGTCACCCCGGCGGACGGGCCGTCAGGATCGCGGTGGCGCTGCGGGGAGCAGGCACTCGATGAGGTAGTCGCCGGTGTCCGGGTCGATGACGACGCCGTGGGCTTCGCTGCCGAAGCCGGGGAAGGCGCGGTCGAAGGCCTCAAGGGCGGTGAGGTAGCGCAGCAGGGGGCCGTCGTGGGCGCCGAGGGACTCGCCGGGCATGAGGACCGGGATGCCGGGCGGGGTGACGGTGACCATGGCGGCGGCGGTCCGTTCGGCGGCGTCGGCGAGGCGGACGCGTTCGGTGCCTCCGCGGACGAGTTGCTCGTAGCAGTACCGGGGCGGGTGGACCGGGGTGGGCAGGTGGCGGAAGGCCTCGTCGAGGGACTCGACGAAGGCGCCGTCGCCGAGGTGGCGGTGCATCCGTGCGCAGAGCTCGCGCAGGCCGGTGCCCCGGTAGGGGCGAGGGTGGTCGCGGGTGAGGGCGGGCAGCACCTGGTGGAGCGGGGCGTCCGTGTCGTAGAGGGCCTTGAAGTCCATCAGGCCGTCCATGAGGGTGCCCCACTTGCCCTTGGTGATGCCCATGGAGAAGAGGACGAGGGTGCTGTAGCTGTCGGTCTTCTCCACGACGATGCCGCGGCCGGCCAGGTACTCGGTGAGGATGCGCGCCGGGATTCCCCAGGGCTCGGTCCGGCCGGTGGCGGTGACGCCCGGGCAGGTGATGGTGACCTTGATCGGGTCGAGGAGGCTGTAGCCGTCGGTCAGGCCGTCGAAGCCGTGCCAGGCGGCGCCGGGTTCGAGCTGCCAGCAGGAGGGCTCGCTGACGAGCAGGGACAGCGGCGCGTCGGCGAACGCCATGCCGGTGCCGGTGGCGGGGTCGGTGACCGTCTCGGGCTGCCAGACGCCGAAGAACCAGCCGGGCCGGTCGCCGGCGGCGGCGATCCGGCGGCCGGTGCGCACGACGGCCTGGCGGAAGCGGACGGCCTCGGTGACGGCCTCGTCGATGAGCCAGCGGCCCTGCGGGCCGTCCATCATGGCGGTCGCCACGTCCAGGGAGGCGATGCCGGGGTAGAAGGCCGAGGTGGTGCCGTGCATCATGAACGCCTCGTTGAAGCGGTGGTGTTCGACGGGCGCGCGGGGCGAGGGGCGGACGTGCACCATGGCGCACTGCGACAGGGCGGCGAGCAGCTTGTGCGTGGAGTGGGTGGCGAAGACGGTCGGCCGCTGCGGCTCGGGGAAGGTGTCCGGCCCGACGGCCATGCCGTACCGGCCGCGGTAGAGCGGGTGGAAGCGGGCGTACGCGATCCACGCCTCGTCGAAATGGAGGCGCGGTGTGCTGGGTGCGAGGGCCCGGGCGGCGGCGAGGGTGTCGTAGCACAGGCCGTCGTAGGTGGAGTTGGTGATGACGGCGTACTGCGGGTGCGGGGAGGGGGCGCCGGCGCTCAGCGGGTTGGCGGCGACGCGCTCGGCGACGGCCGCGGCGTCGATGGCCGCCGGGGGCAGCGGTCCGGCGAGGCCGTAGCCGTTGCGGGTCGGCACGAGGTAGACCGGCCGGGCGCCGGTGACGACCAGGCCGTGCAGGACGGACTTGTGGCAGTTGCGGTCGACCAGGGCGATCTCGTCGGAGGTGACGCTGTAGTGGCCGACCATGCGGTTGCAGGTGGAGTCGCCGTGCAGGACGAAGTAGGTGTGCTCGGCGCCGAAGACCCGGGCCGCGTTGCGTTCGGCCTCGCCGATCGGGCCGGAGTGCTCGTAGAGGGAGCCGAGTTCACCGACCGAGATGGACAGGTCGGTGCGGAACAGGCGTTCCCCGTAGTAGTCGAAGAAGGCCCGGCCGGCCGCCGACTTGAGGAAGGCCACGCCGCCGGAGTGCGCGGGAGTGTGCCAGGAGTACTCGTGCGCGTCGTCGAACTGCCGCAGGGCGCTGAAGAACGGCGGCAGGACGTCGCGCCGGTACGCGGCGGCAGCGGCCGCGACCCGGCCGGCGATGAACGCGGGCGTGTCCTCCAGCGGCCAGATGTAGCCGATGACGGCCTCGGCGACCCACAGCGGGAGGTGCTCCAGGTCGCGGTCGGAGCCGTCCGTCATGAGCAGGAAGACCGGCAGGTCCTTGAAGCGGTGCCGGATGCGGTCCAGCACCTCGGCCCCGCCGGTGGGCAGTTCGCCCCCGCTCTCCGCGGCACCGTCGGCCCCGCCGCCGGGCGGGCGCGGCAGGCCCCACGCCACGACCGCGGCGGCCAGGCCGGCCTCGATCCGGAGCGTCGCCGTGGCGTCCCTGCTGTCGCCGGCCCAGCGCAACTCCAGGCCGCGCTCCTCCAGTTCCTTGCCGATCCGGCGCAGCTGCTCGGCGCTCACACCGCCCCCGAGGGGGTCGTCGCGCAGTGCCAGGAGGACGGTGCCGTTCGCCATGGTGGCCCCTCTGCCGTGCGGTGCATGCCCGCGCGGGCGCGGAGCAAGCGGGTGGGGAGCACACGGGCCCGCTGCCCGGGGCCGGGTGCGCTGCCATCTTGGCGCCGAGGAGGGAGCCGGTGGTGCTCCCGGCAGGTGATTCATCCGAACGTGGCACGTGTACGACCCGCGCCGCCGGGCCATGGGGCCCGGGGGCGGGAGTCGGGGAGCTCAGCCGCCCGCGGTCAGGGCGGCCACGGCGGGCACGGGCAGGCCCAGCAGGCAGTCGTACGTGGCGTCGAGGACCTCGTCGAGCCGGTCGGTGCCCATCGGGTCAGGCCAGCTTGCCGAGCAGCTCGGCGGCGAGCGGGGCGGAGGAGGCCGGGTTCTGGCCGGTGACCAGGTTGCGGTCGACGACCACGTTCGGCACCCACGGCTCGCCGACCCGGACGTTCACGCCGGCCTCGGTGAGGCGGTCCTGGAGCAGCCACTTCGCCTTGTCGGCGAAGCCGGCCTGGGTCTCCTCGGCGTTGGTGAAGGCGGCGACGTCGTAGCCGGCGAAGACGTTGGTGCCGTCGGCCCGGGTGGCGGCCAGCAGCGCGGCCGGGGCGTGGCAGACCACGCCGAGCGGCTTGCCGGACTCCAGGGCGCGGGTGAGGAGGCGGCCGGAGCCGGCGTGGACCGCGAGGTCCTCCATGGGGCCGTGGCCGCCGGGGTAGAAGACGGCCGCGTAGTCGTCGAGGTCCACCTCGTCGAGCTCGACGGGCGAGCGCAGCTCGCTGAAGCCGACCAGGGCGGCGGCGATGCGGTCGGCGTTCTCCTGGCCGCCGTTGACCTCGGGGGCGAGGCTGCCCCGGTCGACGGTGGGGACGACACCGCCGGGAGTGGCGACCACGATCTCGTGACCGGCTGCCTTGAAGGCCTGGTACGGCGCGACGGCCTCCTCGGCCCAGAAGCCGGTGGGGTGCTTGGTGCCGTCGGCCAGCGTCCAGTGGTCGGCGCCGGTGACGACGAAGAGGATCTTCGACATGGGGGGAGCTCCGAGCGGTGCGGATCCCGTACGGGGATCGGGGACGGTAGGTCGCTGCCGCTGACGTTCCGAGGGACTGACACTTCTTCGCGCACAGTTCGTCAGTGCGGCGGCGTCCTCGACGGTAGGGCCCCGACCCCATCGGAATCCAATAGGCTCGTGCATGTGAGAGATAGGGATTCCGATGGGCGGCCGGAATCGCCGTCGCCGCAGGGGAGCGGCCTCCTCGATCTGAACCTGCTGCGCACGTTCCTCGCGGTGTACCGGGCCGGCTCCTTCACCGCGGGCGCCCGCGTGCTGGGTTTGTCGCAGCCGACGGTGACGACGCAGATCCGCTCGCTGGAGGGCCAGTTGGGCCGGGAGCTGTTCGAGCGGCTGTCGCGCGGCGTCGCCCCGACCCCGTTCGCCGACGAGCTGGCCGCGCGGGTCACGGAGCCGCTGGACGCTCTCGGCCCGGTCGGCGGCGGCGCTCTCCTCGGCGGGGGCGACGCGGAGCCCGTGCACCTGGCGGGGCCGGCCGAGTACCTCACGCACTGCGTGATGCCGACGCTCGCCCCGCTCGTCGACAAGGGGGTGCGCCTGCGCGTCGCCTTCGGCCTGACCGACGACCTGCTCGACGGACTGCGCGCGGGCCGGCACGACCTGGTGGTGGCCACCGTGCGCCCGCGCGGCCGCGCGCTCGCCGCCGTGCCGCTGGCCGACGAGGAGTTCGTCCTGGTCGCCGCACCCTCATGGGCCGAACGGATCGGCTCGCGGCTCGCCACCGAGGGGCCCGTGGCCCTGCACGGGGTGCCGCTCGTCTCGTACGCCGAGGACCTGCCGATCGTCCGGCGCTACTGGCGCCACGTGTTCGGCAGGCGCCTGACTTGCCGTCCGGCCGTCACGGTCCCCGACCTCGGAGCGGTCAGGGCGGCGGTCGTCGGCGGCGCCGGATTCAGCGTGCTGCCGCGCTACCTGTGCGCCGACGAGCTGGCCTCGGGCGCCCTGGTCCTCCTCGACGACCCGGACGACCCACCGATCAACACCGGTTTCCTGGTCCAGCGCCCCGGATCGGCCACGAATCCGCAGGTCACGCTGGTCCGCGACCACCTGCTGCGCTCCGCCCGGTCTCACGGCGCGGAGTCGCCGGTGAGCGGGCCGCCGTCCAGGCGGCGCAGGGTGCAGGAGGCGTAGTGCCCGCTGCCGCTCGACCAGGCGGCCCGGTCCGGGCCGAGGACGGCCGAGCCCAGGTGCGCGGGCAGGTCGGGGTCGAAAAAGGCCGAGGTCAGCGCCCGTGGCCGCCGCACGTGCGACCGGGTCCGTCGAAGCGACGGGGGGCACGTGCCCCGCCGGCCGCGGCCCCCGGCGGGCCGGGTCAGAGCCGGGCCACCCGTCAGAGCTGGGCCACCAGGGCGACCAGCAGGGCGGCCAGGCCGACCGCGAGCCAGGCGACGTAGTCGCCGAGCAGGCCGGAGTGCAGGCGGCGCAGCGGCAGGACGGTGGCGCGGTGCAGGGCGCCGGTACCGCGCCGCGGGTCGCGGCGGACGGCGGCGGTGGCGAACGCGGCGGCCAGGGCGGCGGAGAGCAGGCCGAGCAGGATGCCGGAGGCCGTCCAGTCCGTGTCGGGCGCGGGGGTGGCGGCCGGTGCCGTGCCGCCGAGGGTGTCGGCGAGGTAGCCGGTGCGGTCGGTGAAGGCCGCGGCCGCCGCCGCGAGCGCGCGCCCGACTCCCGGGGCGAGGCCGACGGCCAGGCAGCCGGCCAGCAGGGCGGCGGGGACGGCGATCATGGGCGCCGGCAGCCGGCGGCCGGGGCCGCGGATCTCGGGTTCCTCGCCCTCGCCGGTGGTCGCGGCGACCTCGGGGTGCTCCTTCGGCGGGGAGCCCACCCCGCCGAAGACCCGCAGGCCCGCGCGCAGCACCGCGCCGCCGGTGAGGGCCGACACCAGGACGAACACGGCGGGCAGCCAGCCGAGTTCGCGCCCGGCGGCCTCCTCGGCGACGGCCTTGCCCAGGCCGGTGCCGAACGGCGGCAGGCCGGCCAGGGCCAGCGCGCCGAGGGCGAACAGCGCGCCGGGCAGCCGGAGTTCGCGGGCGCGGCCGTGCAGCCCGTGTTCGTCCACCGAGCCGTAGCGGTCGAGCAGGACGCCGGTGAGGCCGAACAGGGCGGCCTTGGCGCCCGCGTGGCCGGCCACGTACACGGCGGATCCGGCGAGGCCGGCCGGGGTGAGCAGGGCCGTGCCGACGAGGAAGAGGCCGACGTGCCCGACGGTGGAGAAGGCCAGCATCCGCTTCAGGTGCCGCTGCTGCCAGCACATGACGGCGCCGACCAGCGCGGTCAGCACCCCGGCCGCCAGCAGGGTGTCCCGGACGGCGGCGTCCGGCAGGCCGCCCGCGCCGGCGAAGACGACGCGGTGGATCCGGGCCACCCCGTAGACGCCGAGTTCGACCATCACCCCGGACAGCAGCATGCAGACCGGGCTGGGCGCCACGGCGTGGGCGTCCGGCAGCCAGAAGTGGAAGGGCGCCGTCGCGGCCTTCACCAGCGGGCCGGCGAGGACCAGGACGAACGCGACGACGACCAGGGCGTCCCGGCCGTGCCCGGCCGCCGCGCGTTCGTCCAGCGCGGCGCCGATCTGGGCCATGCCGAGCTCGCCGGTCCTGGCGTAGAGCAGGCCGATGCCGAGCAGGGAGAGGTAGGCGGCGGCCGAGTTGACGAGTCCGAAGGCGAGGGCGCCCTGGAGCGGGCGCGGGTCCTCGATGCGGTAGCCGGTCAGGGCGTAGGCGACGGCGCCCATCAGCTCGAAGAAGACGAAGGCGTCGAAGAGGTCGCCGGTGAGCGCGAAGCCGCACATGCCGGCCTGGAAGAGCAGCAGGAGCCCGGGGAACATCCCGCCGTGCTCGCCGGAGGGTTCGTCGAAGTAGCGCCAGGCGTAGCAGAGCACGGCGAGGACGAGGACGGCGGCGAGCAGGGCCAGTCCGCTGCCGAGCCGGTCGGCGACGAGGACGATGCCGACGCCGTGGCCGCCGCGCGGCCGCCAGCCGCCGAGCCAGGACACCGCGCGGCCGTCCGGGTCGGTGCGGGCCCACAGCAGGGCGAGGCAGCCGACGTCGGCGGCGGCGCAGGCGGTGGCGAGCGCGTCGCGGCCCGGGCGGGGCAGCCACCGCCCGGCGACGGCCACCACGGCGGCGCCGAGCAGCGGGACGGCGACGGCGAGCGGCAGGAGGTCCGCGGTGTCCATCGGCCGTCACCCGCGCAGTCCGGTGAGCTCCTCCGGGTCCACCGTGCCGTGCCGTTTGCGCAGCTGGATCACGAGGGAGAGGAGCAGCGCGGTGACGGTCGCGCCGACGACGATGTCGGTGAGCGCGAGCGCCTGGACGACCGGGTCGACGACCGGGGCGTCGGTGGGCAGGTCGGAGAAGACGGGCGCGGTGGCGTCGCGGCGGTAGCCGACGGCGAGCAGCAGCACGTACGTCGAGGACTGCGCGACGGCGAGGCAGCCGACCGCCTGCACCAGGTTGCGGCTGGTGACCAGGCCGTACAGCCCGGCGAGCAGGATCCACCCGGCCACCAGGTAGGGCAGGACGGTCATCGGTTCCTCCTCCGGGGGGTGACCTCCACGGCCTGGTCCAGGAAGTGCGCCAGCAGCACCACCACGGCCGAGCCGACCTCGACGCCGACGGCGGCGTTGATGACGGCCACCAGGCCGCTGGAGGACAGCGCGTTGAAGGTGCCGAGCGGCAGGGTGTTGGCGAGGTAGCCGGCGCCCTGGGCCAGGCCGATCAGCCCGAGGGCGGCGTAGGAGCCGGCGGCGATCGCGTCCGTGACGTCCAGGACGGCCAGCGGGCGGATGCGTTTGAGCACGCGGTAGTCGGCGGCGACGTACGCGAGGTGCAGGGCGGTGGTGAGCACGACGCCGCCCTGGAAGCCGCCGCCGGGGCTCAACTGGCCGTGGGCGACGAGGTATCCGCCGGTCAGCAGGGTGATGGGGAGCAGCGTGGCGCCGAACAGGCGGGTGGTGGGCAGGACCGGTTCGGCCGCGGGCCGGCGCTTGTGCTCGTCCCGGGCCAGGCGCAGCAGCATGCCCGCGCCGAGCACCGAGCCGAACAGGATCGACTCCTCGCCGAGGGTGTCGAAGCCGCGCTGGTCGAAGTTGACGGCGGACACGATGTTGGCGGTCTGCCGGGCCAGCCCGGCGGCCACCGCCCGCTCGCCGTACGGGTGTCGGGCGCCGCCGAAGCCGGGGAGCTGCTCGGCGGCGACGATCAGGGCGGCGGCGAGGACGGCGGCGGCGGTCAGGAACAGCCGCAGGCGGGTGGTCCGGCTCACTCGGCGCGGTCCGGGCGGTCGTCGTCGCCCTCTTGGGGCTGAGTCTCCCGGCGGTTCACCTTGCGGACGGTCAGCAGGATCAGCAGCGGGGTGATCGCGCTGCCGACGCCGAGCTGGGACAGCGCGACGTCGGGCGCCTGGAGCACGGTGAACAGCACGGCGAGGCTGAGTCCGAGCAGGGCGAGGACGACGGCCTGCCGGACGGGGTCGCGGGTGAGCGCGGCGGCGGTCGCGGCGGTGGCGGTGAGGAGGAGGGCGATCACGATCAGGGTGTCGGTCACCGGTCGGCCCCCGCGGTGGACCGCCGCTCGCCGCGGACGGTGGTACGGCCGATGGCCATCGTGGTGACGGTGCCGCCGGTGGCCAGCAGCAGGCCGATGACCAGCAGTTTCACTGCCGCGCGCCCCGGCCCGGTGTCGACGGCGAGGGCGAGGGCGACCAGTGGCGCGCCGAGGGTGCCGGCGGCGGAGAGCGCGTGCAGGCGCAGGTACGGGCCGGGCAGCACGGCGAGCGCGAGCGCGGCCAGCAGCAGGGTGGCGGTGCCCGCGCACAGCAGGGCCACGGCGACGGCGTGGCGGCCCGTCACCGCTCGTCCCCGGCGAGGAAGCGGGTGAACACGAGCGTCCCGGCGGGGGCGAGCACCGCGAGGTCGAGGGCGAGGTCGGTGTACGAGGTGCGGCTGAAGCCCTGGGCGAGCAGGAGCAGGACGGCGGAGGCCGCCGCCGCGGCCAGGTTGAGGCCGGCCAGGCGCGCGTGCGGTGCGCCGCGCAGCCCGACCAGCAGGCACGGGCCGAGCCCGCCGGCGGCGAGGAAGGCCGCCGCGAGCAGCCACGCGTTCACCGCGCGCCGCCCGTCAACGCGCTTTCCAGCAGGGAGACCCGGCTGCTGGTCGCGTGCACGGTGAGCACGCCGTCCTCGGTGGCGACGACGTACGTGCCGGGCGTCGAGGACAGCAGTGCGGCGGCCCAGGCCGCGCCGGTGCCGGGCCGGAGCCGGACGGTCCGGAAGCCGGCCTCCCGCCGGCGGGCGGGCGACAGTACGAGGAGCGCCAGCCGGCCGGTGTCGGCCAGCAGCGTCCACGGGAACGCCCAGAGCGCCTGCGCGAGCCGGGCCGGCCCGCCGGGGGCGGCCCCGGCGGCGCGCCGGACGGCGCCGGCGCCGAGGGCCCCGAGGAGCGCGACGCCGCCGCCGACCGCCACCTCCAACGGGGTCACCGAGCTGATGAACACCGTGTTGAGGAGCAGCAACAGCCCCCACCAGAGCAGGAGTTCGATGGCCGAGCGCACCGCACCACCCCCATGTTCCACCCGCGGGCCCCGCCACCGTGGCGGGCGGCCCCCAGGTGTACCGTCCGCTCGGCGGACCGGCGCCGCGCGCAACGCCGCCGCGCGCGGGATCGCCCCTGCGGACCACCCGTTCGCCGCAGTGCGGGTACAGGTCCTGTGATGATCGGCCGGGCCGTCAGCCGGGGTCGGGCGGTGCGGACTCGTGGGCGGGCTCGGTGACTTCGTACTCCGGGCCGTCCTGCGGCCCCTTCTCCTCCTCGTGTTCGGGCGGCGGTCCGCCCTCGCCGGTCATCCGCGACTCCGGCGTCTCGACCGGGGTCGTCGGGTCCACCGGCGCGTGCTCGTGCTGGTCGCTCATCCTGCTCACCTCCTGGTGGCGGTCTCCTTCTCGTCCACGGGTGGCGCACGCGGCGCCGCCGGTCACCGGCCCCGGGCCCGCGCGCCGGCCGCTGCGGCGCCGAGCAGCGCCGCCCCGCCGACCGCGAGCAGGCCGTGGTGCTGGGAGGCCCACAGCTGCGCGCTGTGCTCGCGGGACTCGGCGTCGAAGCGCCCGTGCGCGCCGTGGTCGGCGGTGTCGTCGGCGGGCGCCCACAGGTTGTCCGGGTCCTGGGCGCGGCGCGGCCGCTCGTCCTGCTGGGCGTCGACCCCGTTGCGGGCGAGGTAGCGGTCGAGCAGGCCGGGGGCGACGGCGTTGGCGATCAGGGTGGCGGCGGTGCTGGCGCCCACCCAGTACTCCCGGCGCCCGGGGTGGTCGGCGGCGTACCGGACGGCGCGGGCGGCGAGTTCGGGCTGGTGGACCGGCGGGACGGGCCGGGCCCGGCCGCGCAGCCGGTTGAGCACCCAGTCGAACTGCGGCGTGTTGACGGCGGGCAGTTGCACCATCGTCACCCGGACGCCCGAGCCGCTGGCCAGCAGTTCGCAGCGCAGCGCCTCGTGCCAGCCCTGGAGGGCGTGCTTGGCGCCGCTGTAGGCGGTCTGCAGCGGGATGCCCCGGTACGCGATGGCCGAGCCGACCTGCACGACCGTGCCGTGGTCGCGCGGCAGCATCCGGCGCAGCGCGGCGCGGGTGGCGTTGACGTACCCGAGGTAGGTGACCTCGGTGACCCGCCGGAACTCCTCCGCGCTGATCTCCGTGAACGGTGCGAAGACCGAGACGAAGGCGTCGTTGACCCAGACGTCGATCGGCCCGAACTCGACCTCGGCGCGTTCGGCGGCGGCCTCGCAGGCCTCCGGGTCGGCCACGTCCGCGCGGATCGTGCGCACCGGCGAGCCGGCCGCCCGGGCCTCGGCCGCCGCCGCGTGCAGCCCGGCGGAGCCGCGGGCGATCAGCACCAGGCGGTCGCCGCCGGTGGCGAAGGCCCGGACGCAGGCCCGGCCGACGCCTGCGGTGGCGCCGGTGATGACCACGGTGCGGGGCTCGGAAGGCGTGCGGGAAGTCGTCATGGCGGGCGTCTTGCCGGGGCGCCGCGCCCGAAACGTCAGGGCTCGAACCGCCGGGGCTCGGAACCTCGGCGCCCGCGACGTCAGGACTCGCCCTCCGACGGACGACGGCCCGCCGGTGGATCCTCGGGCGGGCAGCGCCCGTTCTGCCGGCGCAGGTGCTGGGCCGGCAGCAGGAACCAGCAGAAGGCGAACCAGAGCATGACGGCCCCGGCGATCCAGGCCGAGACCGCGGAGCCGGTCGCCACGCGCAGCAGGAGCAGCAGGGCGGAGCCGATGGTCAGGGCCAGCATCACCAGGCCGGCCGCCACCAACCGTGCGGCGGCGTCGACCAGTTGGGGCTTGAAGCGGTGCCCGGCGAAGATCCGGTGATAGGCGACGGGCGCGGTGAGCGCGCCGGTCGCCAGGGCACCGAGGACGACGGTGACCACGTACAGGGCCCGGTCGAGGCCGCCGAGCTGCGTGAAACGCGGCATGAAGACCACGCTCAGCAGGAAGCCGAACAGCACCTGCGAACCGGTCTGGGCGATCCGCACCTCCTGGAGCAGGTCGGTCCAGCGGCGGTCGGCCCGTTCGTCGGCCGACTCCCGCCGTCCGGTCCGCGGCACGTGGGTGCGGGCGGTGCGTGCGGTGCTGGGTGCGGTCATGGGATCGACTCCGGGGTCCTCCGGGTTCCTCCGGGTTCCTCCGGACTCCTCGGGCCCGGCTACTGCTGCCCGGGGTGGGGCGTCGGCAGCGGTGCCGGGTCCGGGTCCGGGAAGGGCTCGGGCCCCGGGAACGGCGGAGTGGGCGGGGGTGCCGGGTCGGGGCCCGGCCGCGGCACGGGGTCGGGGTGGGGGATCGGCTCGGTGTCCGGATCCGGGGGCGAGGGGATCGTCATCGCGCTGCCTCCTCGGGAGTCGTTGCGCGAGCACGTGTACCCGGCGACCCGCCGGTGAATCGATCCGCCCGAGGCGCGGCCGGTCCGAGCCCGGCGCCCGTGCGGACGTTTCCCGATCGCCGCAGCGGAAACCCGCGCCTCGGGGGCAGAGCCCGCGTGAGGTACGCGAAGGAGGAGCACCGTGACCCCGAAGGTTTCCGACCACGTCCTGGAACGGCTGCGCGACTGGAACGTCGAGTACGTCTTCGGCTACCCGGGCGACGGCATCAACGGGCTGCTCTCGGCCTGGGGCCGGGCCGAGAACCGGCCGGTGTTCGTCCAGGCCCGGCACGAGGAGATGGCCGCGTTCGAGGCCGTCGGCTACGCGAAGTTCTCCGGCCGCACCGGCGTGTGCGTGGCGACGTCCGGGCCGGGCGCGATCCACCTGCTGAACGGCCTGTACGACGCCAAGCTCGACCACGTCCCGGTGGTCGCCCTGGTGGGGCAGACGAGCCGCAGCGCCATGGGCGGCTCCTACCAGCAGGAGGTCGACCTGCTCAGCCTGTTCAAGGACGTCGCCGCCGACTACTGCCAGATGGTGACCGTCCCCGAGCAACTGCCCAACGTGCTCGACCGGGCGGTGCGCACCGCCGCCGCCCGCCGCACGGTGACCGCCGTCATCATCCCGGCCGACGTCCAGGAGCTCGACTACAGCCCGCCGGAGCACGCCTTCAAGATGGTGCCGTCCAGCCTGGGCAACCCGCACTGGACGGTCGTGCCCGAGCAGGACGAGCTGCGCCGGGCCGCGGACGTGCTCAACGCCGGCCGCAAGGTCGCGATGCTCGTCGGCCAGGGCGCCCGCGGCGCCCGGCGGCAGGTGCAGGAGACGGCCGAACTGCTCGGCGCGGGCGTCGCGAAGGCGCTGCTCGGCAAGGACGCGCTGCCCGACGTCCTGCCGTACGTCACCGGGGCGATCGGCCTGCTGGGCACCCGCCCGTCCTACGAGCTGATGCGGGACTGCGACACCCTGCTCACCATCGGCTCCAGCTTCCCGTACTCGCAGTTCCTGCCCGAGTTCGGCAAGGCCAGGGCCGTGCAGATCGACCTCGACCCGTTCATGGTCGGGCTGCGCTACCCGTACGAGGTCAACCTGGTGGGCGACGCGGCCCGCACGCTTGACGCGCTGCTGCCGCTGCTGGTCCGCAAGGAGGACCGCGGTTGGCAGCGCACCGTGTGCGACAACACCGAGCGCTGGTGGGAGGTGATGGAGCGCCGGGCCGCGGTCGAGGCCGACCCGATCAACCCCGAGTACGCGATCCACGAGCTCGACCACCTGCTGCCCGACAACGCCATGGTCACCTCCGACTCCGGCTCCGCCGCCAACTGGTACGCCCGCCACCTGCGCTTCCACGGCAGCATGCGCGGCTCGCTGTCCGGCACGCTCGCCACCATGGGCCCCGGCGTGCCCTACGCGATCGGCGCCAAGTTCGCCCACCCGGACCGGCCGGCGATCGCCCTCGTCGGCGACGGCGCGATGCAGATGAACGGCCTCGCCGAACTGATCACGATCGCCAAGTACTGGCAGCAGTGGCAGGACCCGCGGCTGGTGGTGGCGGTGCTCAACAACCGCGACCTCAACCAGGTCACCTGGGAGATGCGGGCCATGGCGGGCGAGCCGAGCTTCCTGCCCTCCCAGCAGCTCCCCGACGTCGACTACGCGGCCTTCGCCCGCACCCTCGGCCTGGCCGCCGAGCGGGCGATCGGGCCGCAGGACGTCCCGAGCGGCTGGCAGCACGCCCTCGCCGCCGACCGCCCGTTCCTGCTGGAGCTGCGCACCGACCCGGCGGTGCCGCCCATCCCGCCGCACGCGACCTGGGACCAGATCCAGGCCGCCGCCGAGTCCGTCCTGCGCGGCGACAGCGACCGCGTCGCGATGGTCCGCCAGGGGTTCAAGGCCAAGCTGCAGGAGCTCCTGCCGACCTTCGGAGGCCGGCATGGGCGCCGTTGACCTCGCCCTGCGCAACGTGCGCACCGGACGCTTCCAGCGCTCGCTCGCCCTGGCCACCGCCGCCGGCTCGGTCGTCACGGCCGCCGAGATCTACCTGGAGCACGACCGGGCCGGCTTCGGCAACCGCGTCATGTGGTGGCCGGTGTGGCTCGGGCCGGTCGGCGCGGTGGCCGGCGTGGCCGGCGCGCTCGACCCGCGGGCCGCGCACACGCTGCTCCCCGTCGCCTCCGCCGCGATCACCGTCAACGGCATCCAGGGCACCTGGCTGCACGTGCGGGGCATCGCCGAGAAGCCGGGCGGCTGGGCGATGGCCCGCTACAACGTCGAGATGGGCCCGCCGCTGTTCGCGCCGCTGCTGATGAGCCTGGTCGGAGGGATGGGACTGGTCGCCGCCGTACTGCGCCGGGAGTCACGCGATGCCTGAGCCGCGCTTCCCCGGCTTCGACGTACTCGCCCAGGCCCGGTACTGGGACCGCGAGACGGCGGCCGTGGTGTACGCCCGCACCGGGCCGCAGCCGCCCCTGCGGTTCTTCACGCCCGCCGAGGAGGCCACCGCCCGCGCCCTGCTCGACCAGCTGCTCGACCACCCCGAACCACCGCTGCTGCGGATGATCGACGCCCGCCTCGCCGAGCTGGAGACCGACGGCTGGCACTACGCCGACATGCCGCCGGACGACCAGGCCTGGCGCCGCTCCCTGCACGCCCTGGACGAGGACGCGGACGGCTCGTTCGCCGCGCTCACCGAGGCGCAGCAGCGCGCCCTGATCGGCCGCGTCGGCGCACTGGACGGCGAACGCTGGCACGGCCTGCCCGCCCGGCACGTCTGGAGCCTGTGGACCAGGTACGCCTGCACCGCCTACTACTCCCACCCCACCGCCTGGAACGAGATCGGCTTCGGCGGCCCCGCCCACCCCCGCGGCTACCTGCGCCTGGGCGTCGGAAAGCGCGAGCCCTGGGAGGTCGCCGACGCCCACTCCCACCCGCCCCGCCCGCCCGACCACCAGCCGGTGCGCCCGGCGCCGCCCGCCACCGACCCCGGCCGCCACTCCCGGCTGCGCGCCGCCGCCGAGACCGTACGGGCCAACGCCGCCGCCGAGCGCGAAGTCCGGCGCACCAACGCCTCCGCCTGGCTGCTGCCCCGCGACGGGCGCGGCTTCGACCACACGCTGCTGCGCGACATGCGGCGCTACGACGACACGGACGAGGTGGACCTGCTGATCGTCGGCTGCGGCGCCGGCGGCGCCACCCTGGCCCAGCGGATGGCCCGCCGGGGCTGGCGCGTCGTCGTGCTGGAGGCCGGGCCGTTCTGGGACCCGCTCACCGACTGGGTCAGCGACGAGGCCGGCTCGCACCACCTGTACTGGACCGAGCCCCGGGTCATCTCCGGCACCGACCCCGTCCCGCTCGGCTCCAACAACTCCGGCCGGGGCGTGGGCGGTTCGATGGTCCACTTCGCCGGCTACGCACCCCGCTTCCACCCCTCCGACTTCCGCACCCACACCCTCGACGGCGTCGGCGCCGACTGGCCGATCGGCTACGCCGACCTGCGCGACTCCTACCGCCGCCTGGAGTACGAACTCCCGGTCGCCGGCCAGTACTGGCCCTGGGGCGAACCGCACCCCTACCCGCACCCGCCGCACCCGGTCGGCGGCAACGGCGAGGTCTTCCTGCGCGGCGCCGCCGCCCTCGGCATCCAGGCCCGGGTCGGCCCCGTCGCCATCACCAACGGCCGCTTCGGCCGCCGCCCGCACTGCGTCTACCGGGGCTTCTGCCTCCAGGGCTGCAAGGTCAACGCCAAGGCCTCCCCGTTGATCACCCACGTCCCCGACGCCCTCGCCCACGGCGCCGAGATCCGCGCCGACTGCATGGCCGCCGCCGTCGAACTCGACCACGACGGCCTCGCCCGCGGCGTCCGCTACTTCCACCACGGCCGCGAACACCTCCAGCGGGCCCGCACGGTGGCCGTCGCCGGCTACGCCATCGAAACCCCGCGCCTGCTCCTCAACTCCGCCTGCCCGCGCTTCCCCGAGGGCCTGGGCAACGACCACGACCTCGTCGGACGCTACGTCATGGTGCAGGGCGCCCCGCAGACCTCCGGCCGTTTCGAGGAGGAGATCCGCGCCCACAAGGCCCCGCCGCCCGAGGTCTCCACCGAGCAGTACTACGAGACCGGCGCCGACCGGCCCTACCGGCGCGGCTTCACCATCCAGAACATCTCCCCGCTGCCCATCACCTGGGCCGAACACGTCGTCGCCCAGGGCCACTGGGGCGCCGACCTGCGCACCTACCTCTCCGACTACGTCCACTGGGCCACCCTCGGCGCGATGGCCGAACTGCTGCCCCAGGCGGACAACCGGGTCACCCTCGCCGCCGAGACCGACCGGCACGGCCTGCCCGTCGCCGAGTTCGCCTTCTCCCAGTGCGACAACGACCGGATGCTGATCCGCGCCGCCCGCACCGTCATGGAGGACATCCTGCGCGCCGCCGGCGCGAGCGAGGTCATCACCATCGACCGCTACGCCCACCTCGTCGGCGGCTGCCGGATGGCCGACCGCCCCACCGCCGGCGTGGTCGACCACCGGCTGCGCTCCTTCGCCGTGCCCAACCTGCTCATCACCGACGGCAGCGTCCTGCCGACCCAGGGCAGCGCCAACCCCGCGCTCACCATCATGGCCCTGGTCGACCGCGCGGCCGGTCTGCTCGCCGCGGGCGAGCGCTGCGGACTGCGGGCACCGGGATGAACGAGATCGAGCGGATCGGCGTCCGCGTCTACACCGTCCCCACCGACGCCCCGGAGGCGGACGGCACGATCGCCTGGGACCACACCACGCTCGTCCTCGCGGAGGCCGGCAGCGGCCCCCGCACCGGCATCGGCTGGACGTACGGCGCGCCCGCCACCGCCGCCGTCATCCGCGACGAACTCGCCCCGCTGCTCACCGGCCGGGACCCGCACGACACCAGCGGTGCCCACGAGGCCATGAACCGGGCCGTCCGCAACACCGGCCGCCCCGGCCTGGTCGCCGGCGCGATCTCGGCCGTCGACCTCGCCCTGTGGGACCTGCGCGGCCACCTGCTCGACCTGCCGCTCGCCCGGCTCCTCGGCGCGGCCGCCCGGCCCGTCCGCGTCTACGGCAGCGGCGGCTTCACCACCTACTCCGCCGCGCAGCAGGAACGGCAACTGCGCGGCTGGGCCGTCGACCAGGGCATCCCCCGCGTCAAGATCAAGATCGCCGAGTCCTGGGGCACCCGCGAGCACCGCGACCTCGAACGCGTCCGGGCCGCCCGCGCCACCATCGGCGACCGCACCGAGCTCTACACCGACGCCAACGGCGGCTACCACCGCAAACAGGCCGTCCGCGTCGGCGACGCCCTGGCCGGCGAGGGCGTCACCTGGTTCGAGGAACCCGTCTCCTCCGACGACCTCACCGGCCTGCGCACCGTCCGCGACGCCGTCACCCCCGACGTCACCGCGGGCGAGTACGGCTACGACCTCGCCTACTTCGCCCGCATGATCCCCGCCGTCGACTGCCTCCAGGCCGACGCCACCCGCTGCGGCGGCCTCACCGCCTGGCTGCGCGCCGCCGCCCTCGCCGAAGCCCACGGCCTCGACATCTCCGCCCACTGCGCCCCCCACCTGCACGCCCACGCCGCCGCGGCCGTCCCCAACTGCCGCCACCTGGAGTGGTTTCACGACCACGTCCGGATCGAGCGGCTGCTCTTCGACGGCGCCCTCGACCCTGCCGGCGGCACCGTCACCCCCGGCGCGGACGGCGCCCCCGGCCACGGGCTGCGGCTCGTACCCGCCCGGGCCGCCCCGTACCGCACCGCCTGAGCCCAGGAAGGACGAACCATGAAGACCGCAGCGGCACTCTTCGACGTCGACGGCACCCTGCTCGACACCACCTACCTGCACGCCCTCAGCTGGTGGGAGGCGCTGCGCCAGTACGACCGGACGGTGCCCGCGGCCCGCGTCCACCGGGCCATCGGGATGGGCGGGGACCAACTGCTCGACCACCTCCTCGGGGAGCACCGGGACCACGCCGACGACGAGGCGATCACCGCCGCCCACGACGCCCTCTACGCCAGCCACTGGCCGGCCCTCACCCCGCTGCCCGGCGCCGCGGACCTCCTGCGCGCCTGCGCCGCGCGCGGCTGGCGGATCGTCCTGGCCAGCTCCGCCTCCGCGCGCGAACTCGCCGTGCTGCGCCGCGCCCTGGACGCCGACGACGTCATCGAGGCGGCCACCTCCGCCGACGACGTGGCCGCGACCAAACCCGCGCCGGACCTCGTCCACGCGGCGCTGGAACTCGCGGGCGCCGAGCCGGCGGACGCGGTGTTCGTCGGCGACACCGTGTGGGACGTCGCCGCCGCGGGCCGGGCCGGGGTGCCGTGCGTCGCCGTCGAGAGCGGCGGCTTCTCCGCCCAGGAGCTCCTCGGCTGCGGCGCCGCCGAGGTCCACCGCGACACCGCCGAACTGCTGGCCGACCTGGACGCTGGACTGCTGGCCCGGCTCCCGGCCTGACGGCCGTCCCGGCCTGGTCGCCCCGGGTCAGCGGTCGGAGGCGAGGGTGACGGCGGCCTCCAGCAGCAGGGCGTGCACGAAGGACTGCGGCAGGTTCCCGCGAAGTTGGCGCTGGGCGACGTCGAACTCCTCCGCGTAGAGGCCGGCCGGGCCGCAGGCCGCCCGGTTGCGTTCGAACCAGCGCACCGCCTCGACCTCGTCGTGCTGCTGGTGCTCGGCGAGGGCCATGACGAAGCCGCACAGCAGGAACGCACCCTCGGCGTCCTCCAACGGCCGCCGGTCGTGGCGGAAGCGGTACAGGTAGTGGTCCCGGCCGAGGTTCCGCCGGACGGCCCGCAGGGTCGCGGTGGTGCGGGGATCGCCGGCCGGCAGGGCGCCGCGCAGGGCCGGCAGCAGCAGGGCCGCGTCCACGCCCGCCCGGCCGGGCGAGCGCTGCCAGCGGCCGGACGGGTGCAGGCAGTCGGCGCACGCCTCGGCGACGATCAGGTCCGCCAGGGCCTCCCAGTGGGCCGCGCGTGCGCGGCCGGTGCCGGGGGCGGCGGCGATCGCGCGCAGGCCGGCCGCGCAGATCAGCCGGCTGTGCGCCCAGCGGTCGGCGTCCAGCTCCCAGATGCCCGCGTCCGGCTCCCGGTGCCGCGCGGCGATCGCGTCGGCGGCGGTGAGCGCGGCGAGCCGGCCGTCCACGTCCAGCCGGTCGCGGCGGGCGGCGGCCGCGAGCAGGAGCAGGCTCTCGCCGAAGACGTCGAGCTGGAACTGCCGGTTGACGTGGTTGCCGACCACGTCGAAGCCGCCCGGGTAGCCGGGCAGGTCCAGGGTGCGCTGGTCCGGGACGGCCGACCCGGTGACGGTGTAGGCGGGCGCCATCCCGGCGCCGTCCTCCAGCAGGCGGGCGGTGACGAACCGGACGGAGCCGTCCAGCAGCTCGTGCGCACCCGCGGCCGCGGCGGCCTGGCCGATGTACGCCTGGTCGCGGATCCACACGTACCGGTAGTCGTAGTTGCGCCCCTGCTCGGCCCGCTCGGGCAGGCTCGTCGTGGCGGCGGCCACCGTGCCCCCGCCGGGGCCGGTGAGGCCGGCCAGGACGGCGTGGGCGTGACGGGCGTCCCGCTGCCCCATGGCACCGACCGGGTCGGGCACGCAGTCCGCCCACCCGGCCTCGGTCGAGCGCCACAGGGCGTCGGCCGGCTCCGGCTTGGGAAGGGGCCGGTCGGAGAGCTCCAGGACGAGGTCGCGCCGGCCCCCGGCCTCCAGCAGCACCGTGGCGCGCAGCGCCGCGCCGTCCGGCCGGGCGTCCGGGGCACCGGTCAGGCGTACGTGCAGGCCGCCGGTGCGGCCCGTCCAGGTGCCCCGCTCGTCGCGGTGCAGCTCGCGCAGGGGGTGCGCGCCGAAGCCGGCCGCCGGGCGCAGGTGGACCTCCACCCGGGCGTCCCCGTGGACGGCCTCGATCCGGCGCAGCAGCACGGCGCGGTGCCGCTCGCCCGGGTGGGCGAGGGCCTCGCGGCACTCGACGATCCCGCCCGTGGTGGTCCAGCGGCTGCGCCAGACCAGGCTGCCCGGCTCGTAGTAGCCGCCCCAGACGAAGGGGGCGGCCGGGGTGACGGCGTACCAGCCGGTGCCGCCGATCAGTGCGGCGAACACGGCGTCGTCGTGCCAGGCCGGGGCGCACATCCAGACGATGTCGCCGCGGGGCCCGAGGAGGGCGCCGCGGTGGCCGTCGGCGAGCAGGGCGTAGTCGCGCAGCGCGTGTGGGGCCGGCGCGGTGGCGTCGGGCGTGCTCAACTGCCCACCTCCCGTGGTGAGTCGGCCGACACCCGGTCACTCCAGCCGAGGCAGGACCTGCTCGCGGTAGAAGTCGAAGAACCCCTCCTGCTCCTGGCCGATCTGGCCGACGTACACCTCGTCGAACCCGGCGTCGACGTAGCCGCGCAGCCGGTCGGCGTGCTCCCGCGGATCGTCGCCGCAGGTGACGGAGCGGGCCACCATCTCTTCGGTGACCAGTTCGGTGGCCTGCTCGAAGTGCCGCGGCGTGGGCAGGACCTGGGCGAGCTCGCCGGGCAGCAGTTCGCTGGGCCAGAGCCGGTGGACGGTCTTGACCGCCCGGTCCCGGTCCTCCGACCAGCACACCTTCACGCCGCCGAGCACCGGTCCGGTGCCGCCGGCGGCCCGGTAGCGGCCGATGAGTTCGGTGTCCGGGCTCATCGTGACCAGCCCGTCCGCGAACCCGGCCGCCGCCTCGGCGGCCTTGGCGCCGAACGCCGAGACGTGGACCGGCAGTCGCCCGTCCTTCGGTGGCGTGTAGAGCCGGGCGTTCTCGACGGTGTAGTGCGTGCCCTGGTGGCTGACCAGCCCACCGGTGAACAGCTCGCGCATCACCGCGACGGCCTCCTCCAGCATCTCCGCCCGCACCGCGAACGGCGGCCACCGGTCGCCCAGCACGTGCTCGTTCAGCGCCTCGCCGGTTCCGACCCCGAGCCGCAGACCGCCCTCCAGCTGCACGTCGGCGGTCGCCGCCGCCTGGGCGACGACGGCGGGATGGATCCGGACGGTCGGGCAGGTCACCAGCGTCGTCACCGGCAGCCGGACGACCTGCGAGAGCGCGCCGATCACGCCCCAGACGAACGGGCTGCTGCCCTGGGCGTCGTTCCACGGGTGGTAGTGGTCGGAGATCGCCAGCCGGGTGAAGCCGGCCCGCTCCGCCCACCGGGCCTGCTCGACCAGCTGGGCGGGGGTGAACTCCTCGCAGGACAGGAAGTAGCCGAACGCCGTCATGGCAGCCTCGCTTCGTCGGTTCGTGGGTTCGTCGCTTCGTGGGTTCGTCGCTTCGCGGGTGTCCTTCGTCGGAGCGGCTTACCGGGCCGGGCGCGGTGAAACCTCGCCGCCGTTTGCCGGGCCCGGCACCGGGTAGCCGGTCCGGTCCCCGAAGCACCGACCACGGAGGTGACCCCCATGGACGCGCGCGAAAGCGGCGGTCCGGCCGGAGCCGTCCGCACACCCGACCGGCCCGAGGTCGGCGGACCGGCATGCTCCTGCCAGACGGGCGCACCGGACGACGAGAGCAGGGAGCAGGGCGATGCGGAGACCTACGCCGTCCTCGGCGAGGACTGAGCAGGTGGCTTCGGTCGCCTCCGGGGCGTCCGTACGGCTTTCGCGCGCCGCCCGGCGGCCGGCCCACCACCGCCCCGGCCGCCGCAGACCGGCGGTCGGGCACAGTGCCCGCTACCCGGCGCAGGCCTGGAACGCGCTCTGAGCTCTGAGGAGGACGGACGATGGACGACACACCCCAGGGCGGCGCCGGCGGCGTGCCGCCGCGCCCCGAGGGCGCGGAGCACCCGAAGCGGCCCGAGGACCCCGAGGGCACCGTCAAGACGGTCCGGGCGGGCAGGGCCGTGGCACAGCAGCGGGCCGAGCACCGGACCGAGCCCGCCGAGTCCGCCGAGTCCGCCGAACGAGACGGGCCCGACGAGAGCGCCGGGACACCGCCGTCACGATGACCACACCGGCACACCGCCCTCCGCAGCCGCCATCGGCGCTGCGGAGGGCGGGCCGGTGCGCGCGTGCGGTCCGGCCGTCAATGGGTAGGCGCGACCACGACGGGAGGTGCCAAGTGCCGACATGTGACGAGAAGACGCTGGGCGGAGTCCTGGCGCGGACCCTCGCCCGTTCCCGGGCCGGCGGACCGGGCGTCCTGCCCGGCACGGTCCAGGACGCGGCCCGGGAACTGGGCGGGGCCGGCGCACGGGTCTTCCTGGCCGACGTCCAGCAACGGCACCTCGTGCCGCTGCCGGAGGACGGCCACGACCCGGGGGAGCGCCAAGACATCGAGACCACGCTCGCCGGCCGCGCCTACCGGCTGCGGCGCACCCAGACCTCGGCCGGGCCGCCCCCGGTCGGCTGGTTCCCGCTCGTCGACGGGATCGAGCGGATCGGCGTGCTGCGCGTGGAGACCCGGGAGCCGGAACCCGACGCCGCCGGCTGCTGGGAGGCCCTGGCAGGCCTCGTGGCCCTGCTCGTGGTCTCCGCGTCCACGTACAGCGACGTCATCGTCCGCATGGCGCGCGACCGGCCGATGAGCCTGCAGTCCGAACTGCTGTGGGCCTTCCTGCCGCCGCGCACCATCGGCACCCGCGACGTCACCTCCAGCGCGGTCCTCGAACCCGCCTACGAGGTCGGCGGCGACGCCTTCGACCACTCCGTGGCGGGCGGGCGCCTCCACCTGTCCGTGTTCGACGCCATGGGCCACGACCTCGCCTCCGGCGGGGCCAGCTCGGTCGCGCTCGCCGCCTGCCGCAGCACCCGCCGGGCCGGCGGCGGCCTGGCGGACATCGTGCAGGCCATCGACCGCACCCTGGGCCGCTGGATCCCCGACCGGCTGCTCACCGCCGTCGTGGCGGACCTGGACACGGCCACCGGCGAACTCTCCTGGGTCAACTGCGGCCACCCGACACCGCTGCTCATCCGCGGCCGGCACGTCCTCCCCGACGCCCTGCGGCGGCGTGCCGAACTCCCGCTCGGCCTCGGCTTCCACGACCACGGCCCGCAACCCGTGCACCACCTCAGGCTCCAGCCCGGCGACCGGGTCCTGGTCTACACCGACGGCGTCACCGACGCCCGCTCACCCGGCGGGGAGACCTTCGGCGAGGAGCGCCTGACCGACACCCTCGTCCGGCACACGGCGAGCGGCGAACCCGCCCCCGAGGCCCTGCGCCACCTGATCCACGCGCTGCTCGCCCACCAGGACCACCGCCTGCGCGACGACGCCACGATCGCCCTCGTCGCCTGGCACCCGGAGGGCCGGGGCGGGTGAGCGGCCCCGGGTCCGGGTCCTGAAGTGGTTCAGGGCCCGGAGCCGTTCGCCGGGCCCTCCCGGCCGAGGAGCCCCAGCGCGTCCAGGAGCAGCCGGCAGTCCTCGGCGCCGCGGGCGCGGGCCGCCACCGCCCGCCGCGCCAGGGCCCGCACCTCGGGCGGCCCCGGTTCCTGGGGAAGCCCGAACACCTCGGCCATGGTCTCCAGTTCACGGTTCGCGTGCGTCGACATCGACCGGCCCACCTCCTGCCCTCGACGGAGCCGACCTTCCAGGCTACTCCCGGCCCCGCGAAGGCCCGCCGGCATCCGGCCGACCGTGCGGAGAGGCCCCGAGGACCCAGGCCCTCTCTTTTGGATCTTTGCCGGGTCCGCGACGCTCCCCCAGCCTTCGGCCGGGAGGTACCCCCAGGGCACAAGCGCACCTCGCCGCGTTGTCGTCGGTCGCCAATGGCCCCCAGCCTTCGGCCGGGAGGTGCCCCCACCGCAGTGGCTCCCTCCTCCGCCTTGCGATGCACGCACCCCAACGCCGCGGCCTGATCCGACAAGACCCAAAAGAGAGGGCCTAACCTGGAGGAGGGGCCACACACGGCGAGGACGATCCGGATGATGGACTTCCCGGAGGTCAACGGCTGGACGGTCGTGCCGCTCTTCGGCGACCTCGACGACTTCGCGGCTCCCGAACTGCGGAAGCTGTTCGACGTGCTGATCGACGGCGGCGAGCCCCGGCTCGTCGTGGACCTGACCGCAGTCGGCTTCGTCGACTCCACCGGCCTCAACGCGCTGCTCGGCGCCGCCCGCCGGGTGCGGGACGCGCACGGCGCCCTCCGGCTGGCGGGCGCGGCGCCGCGGGTGCGGGACGTCGTGGAACTGAGCGGGGTGACGGCGGTGCTGCCGCTCTACCCGGACGTGGCGGCAGCCTGTGCCTGAGCAGCGGACCCCCGGAGGAGCCGCCCGCCCCGACGACACGACCGTCCTGCTGGCAGCGGTCGACCGGCTGCGCGCCGAGGCGGAGGGGCTGCGCCGGGCGATGCGCACCCGGGGCGTCATCGAGCAGGCCAAGGGGATGCTCACCGAACGGCTCGGCTGCACCCCGGACCAGGCCTTCGGCCACCTGGTCCGGCTCTCCCAGGACTCCAACCGCAGGGTCGCGGACATCGCCGCCGGGCTGGTCGGCCTCGCCGCGCCGATCGGGGACCTCGCCGAGGACGCGTCGCTCCAGGACGCCATCGACGAGTTCGTCCGCCCCGCCCCGCAGCCGCCCGGCGCCGCCCGCCGGGCACCGGTGCCCGGCCTGGCCGCCCGCTACCACCTGGCCGTCTCCGCCCTGGCCGGCGCGGAGACGCCCGACGACCTGGCGCGGCTGCTGCACGAGGTGGCGGTGGCGCCGCTCGGCGTCGTCGCCGTCGTGCTCGGCCTGCTGGAGCCGGACGGCGCCCTCGCGCTGCTCGGCAGCCACGGCGTGGAGCCGAGCCGGGTCAGCCGGTGGCGGCGCATCCCGCCGGAGACCGGGGTCCCGCTGGCCGCCGCCGCGCACGGCGGCGGCATGGTCTGGGAGTTCGACGCGGACGACGCCGGCGGCCGCCCGCCCGAGACCGGCCGGATCGTCCCCGGCCGGACGGCCTGCGCGGTGCCGCTGCGCAACGGCGACCGGGTCGTCGGGGCGATGAGCCTCGGCTGGGACGGCCCGCCCGCGCGGGCCCGCGCGGCCACCCGGTACCTCGACGCGCTGTCCGGGCTGGTGGCGGGGCACCTGCTGCGCGTCGCCGCGGCGGACGGCGGCGAGCCGGGACTGGTGGTCCCGGGCGGCGAGTACTGGTTCCGCGGCGTGCTGGACGCGATGTTCGAACCCGTCCTCGTGCTGTCCGTGGTCCGCGAGGGCGGCAGCCGGGGAGCGGTCACCGATCTGCGCGTCCGGTACGCCAACGCCGGAACGGGCACCGCCCCGGTGCTCGGGCGGCGCCTCAGCGAGATCCTCCCCGGGCTCGTCGCGACCGGCGCCTTCGCCCGGATCCTCGACGCCGCCGAGACCGGTGCCCGCTACGAGGGCCGGGTCGACGACTTCACCGGGGCGGACGCCGCCACCGGCACCGGAGCGGCCCTCACCCTGCGGGCGGTGCCGTTCCTGGACGGCCTGCTGCTCACCTGGCGCGCGCCCGGCGGCCCCGAGCCCGCGGCCGGGCTCGGCGACACCCAGCGGCTGGCCGGCGTCGGCAGCTTCACCTGGTCGCCCGGCTCACCGGGCCTGCAACTGTCGGGGGAGGCGCGGCGGTTGATGGGCCTCGACCCCGGGCGGACGGGCCCGGCCGGCGTGGTCGAGGCGCTGGCGCGCGTGCGGCCGCAGGACCGCGCGACCGTCCGCGAGTTCGCCGGACTCCTGCTCGGCGGGCGGCGACCGGGCGCCGTGGACGTCGGGGTCGGGGCGGGCGGGCGCGTCCTGCGGATCAGCGGGGAGGCCGTCGCCGATCCCGTCACCGGCCGGGTGCGGGACGTCCGGGGCGTCCTCCAGGACGTGACCGAGCGGCACCGCACCGAGCAGGTCCTGGCCGGGGTCCGGACCCGGCTGGCCGAGCAGCAGCGCCGGGCCGCCGCCGAACACCGGATGACCCGCGCCCTGCAGAACGCGCTGATGGCCGCCCCCGACGAGCCGCAGCCCCCGCCCGCCGGCGTCGACCACGCGGCCCGCTACCTGCCCGCCGGGGACCACCGCCGGGTCGGCGGCGACTGGTACGAGCTCACGGCGCTGCCGGACGGCGCGGTCCTGCTCGCGGTCGGCGACGTCAGCGGGCACGGCCTGCCGGCCGCCGTCGCCATGTCCGAACTGCGGTACGCCCTGCGCGGACTGTGCGGCACCGGCGACGGCCCGGGCGCCGGGCTCACCCGGCTGAACTCCCTGCTCTGCCGGACCGGGAGCCGCCGGATCGCCAGCGTGCTGTGCGGCCTGCTCGACCCGGCCGCCCGGACGCTCACCTGGAGCGCGGCCGGCCACGCGCCCCCGGCCGTGGTCCGGAACGCCGCCGCCGCCCTGGCGGACGGGCCCACCGGCACCGTCCTCGGCGCCCTGCCGGAGAGCCGCTACCGCGACACCGTCCAGCCGCTGCGGCCCGGCGACACCGTCCTGCTCTGGACCGACGGCCTGCTCAACCGGCGCGACGGCGGCACCGGCCGCCCCGACCGCCTCCTGAGCGCCGCCGAGGAGTACACCGCACCCGGCCTCGCCGACCTGCTCGACCACATCGCCGACCGCCTCGGCGGCCCCAACCCCGCCGACGACAGCTGCCTGCTCGCCGTCCGCCTCCGCCCCGCGCGGTAGCCGGCGCCGGTCCGCGCGTTAGGGCCCGTCCGGACGGGGAACCCGCAGCGGCGGACCGGGGGACGGGCGTGCGAGGAGGCAGGACACGATGGACGGGTGGCAACGGCGGACCACGGCCGCGATCGCGCGGGAAGCCCGGCGCGACCGCGCGCTCGACGTGCTGGTGAGCGCGTTCGCGTTCGGGCTGCGCAGTCGGGCCTGGGAGCTCATGCGGGGCGTGCGGCCCCGGACGGCACTCGTCCTCGTGCTGCTGTCCCTGGCCCTGCTGGTGGCCGGCCTGCGGAGCGCCCCGGCGGCCGTCGTCTGGGTGTTCGCCGGCCTCTGGACCCTGGCGCTCGCGATCGCCTTCGCGGTGCTGTGCGCGTGCGCCGACGACCACGGGCCCGGACGGTGACCGCCGGACAGTGACCGGAGGGCGGGGCATGTTCGGCGGGCGGGCGGGGTGACGGCCGGTCAGCCGGCTTCGGGCAGCCGGGCCTCCAGGTGCCCGGAGAGGATCCGGGTCTCGAACACCGGCTGCGGCGCGGTGGCCGGGCCGTGCACGACCTCGCCGTCGCGCAGGCGGAACTCGCTGCCGTGCCACGGGCAGCGCAGGCAGCCGTCGACGACCGTGCCGTCGGCGAGCGGGCCGGAGAGGTGGGCGCAGCGTTCCGCCAGCACGTGGCAGCGCTCGCCCTCGCGGACGACGACCACGGGGATCCCGCCCGCCGTCCTGCGCACGGGTTCGCCCGGCGGGAATTCGTCGACGGCTCCGAGGCCGACCCAGTCGGCGGGCGCGAGCCGGGGGACGGCGGCGGCCCGGTTGGGGCCGGCGGCCTGCTCGTAGGCCAGGTGCCCGCCGAGCGTGCCGCCGACCGACACCGCGGTCAGGCCGGCCAGCGCCAGCAGCCGGCCGCGGGCGCGGCGGCCCCGGCAGCGGGCCAGCACCGAGCCCGTGTACAGCAGCACGCCGGCGGTGTTGGCGAGCGCGTGCACCAGCCCGGTGCGCCGGCGGGGCGGGTCGAGCCGGGCCCAGTCCACCCAGCCGGCCAGCGCGGTCGGCCCGGCCGTCAGCAGCCCGGTCGTCACCAGGGCGTCGGCCTCGTGCCGGGCGCCCGGCACCCAGTCGAGCAGCGCGGCCGACGTCCAGCAGCCGATCGGCAGTTGGACCAGGACGGGGTGCAGCGGGTGACCGAGCCACACGCCGTGCAGGGCGTCGCGGTACGGCCCGAGGGGGAGGGCTTCCACCGCGTCGGCGAGCGGCCCGGCGGGGAGGTCGAGCGCCTCCCAGTGGGCGGGTGCGTCGAGCGCGGCGCGGAGCAGACGGGACCAGCGGCGGCTGTGCAGCGCCGGAGCGGTGTGGGTGGCCGAGGCTTTCACAGGAGCGTCCATGCCCAGCGGCTTGCCGGACGGCGCGCCGTCAAACCCCGCACGGCGCGGTGCGTGTGCCGGGTGCCGCCCCGGGTACACGCGCGTCGAGGCACGAAACCCGGAGCCGCCTCGGGCACCTATACTGCGGTGATCACGTCGCGGCGCGAGCCGCTGTGGCGACGCACGAGAGCCCCGACCGCGACGACCGTCGCACACCCTCCCGGGGTGCGGCGGGCCGACGACAGATGAACGAGGCACGGACATGGCCGATCTGACGCGGATCGCGCAGATCATGGCCGAGGCCGTCAACGGCCCGGGCCGACCCGCCCTTCCCGAACGGCTCTGCACGGCCTGCGTCGAGGCCCTGGCGGTGGAAGCCGCCTCGATCACCCTGATGGCCGACACCGGCCACCGGGCCGGGGTGTGGGCCAGCGACCGCAGGGCCCGGCGCATGGAGGAACGGCAGTTCAGCCTCGGCGAGGGCCCGGGCGTGGACGCCTTCCGGGGCCGGAGCCCGGTGGCGGTCGCCGACCTGCTGGCGCCGGACGAGGTGCGCTGGCCGGTCCTGGTGGCCGCGCTCGCCCCGGCGGACTCCGGCCACCCGGACCCCGACCACCCGGACCCCGACGACGTGGAAGCCGACCACCAGGGGCTGCGCAGCGTCTACGCCTCACCGCTCCACCTGGGCTCCGCCAGCATCGGCGTGCTGAGCCTGTACCGCTCGGCCCCGGGCGTTCCCGGCGCCGAGGAGGCCGCCGACATCCAGGTCGCCGCGACCAGCGTGACCCTCGCGATCGTCGGCTCCTTCATGACGCCGTCCGGCGAGGTCCCCGTCCAGCCGTGGCTCGACGACCCGCCGGTGAACGGCGTGGAGGTGGACCAGGCGGTGGGCATGGTCATGGTGCAGCTGGGGGTGTCCGCCGGGGAGGCCCTCGACCGGCTGCGCGCGCACGCCTTCGCCCACGACCGCGAGATCGACGAGGTGGCGCACGAGGTCGTGCTGCGGCAACTGCGGTTCACGGAGGAGGACCGATGACGGATGACCGACGGCCGGGCGGGGGCGTAGCCTGGCCCCGAAGGCAAGTGGAGGCGGTCATGACGCGCGAGGCCCGCGTGAACGAAGCGTTCGCCGGGCTCACCGGTACGTTGGTCGGTCCCGGCTACGACACCGTCGAGTTCCTGCACCGGCTGACCGAGGTCTGCACGGCCCTCAGCGGCACGGCCGGCACCGGTCTGGTCGTCGCGGACCGCCGCGGCGAACTCCGCGACATCGCCTACTCCAACGACCGGGTCCGCCGCCTGGAGGCGCTGCAGATCGCCGTGGGCGAGGGGCCCTGCCTGGACTGCCACCGCACCGGCCGCGAGGTCGTCGAACGGGATCTCGACGGCGCCCGGGCCCGCTGGCCCCGGTTCGCGCAGCAGGCCGTCGAGCTCGGCTTCCGCTCGGTCCGCGCGGTGCCGCTGCGCCTGGACGGCCGGGTCATGGGCGCGCTCAACGTCTTCGACGTCCGCACCGGGGTCGAGCCCGGTCAGGACGGGCTCGACATCGTCCAGCCGCTCGCCGACCTGGCCGTGATCGCCCTGCTCCAGCAGCGGTACGGGCGGGAGCAGACCGCGGCCGAGGAGATCGGCTCCGCGCTGGCGGACCGCACCGCCGTCGAGCGGGCGAAGGGCGTCCTCGCCGAGGCCGGCGGCCTGGACATGGACACCGCCTTCGAGGTGCTGCGCAGCCACGCCCGCCGCAGCGGCAGGGGAGTGGCCGACTCGGCCCGCGATCTGGTCGGGGGCGCCGTGGACCCGGCCACGGTGCTGGCCGGCGACTGACGCCCGGCGGCCGTACGGGGTTGGCCCCGGACCGACCGGGTAGGCGCGCCGCATGGAGGACATCGGCCCCCCGCCGGACGACCGGTGCGGCGGCATCCCCGAGCTCGACCTGTGCGACCTCTGCGGCCAGGCCGTCGACGGCGACGACCTGCTCAGCGCGCTCGTGCCGGACTCGTCCGCCCTGCACGTCAGCGACCCGGCCCTGGACGGCAAACGGGTGCTGACCGCCTGCGGCCTCGACCACCTGGCCGAGCTGATCGAGCAGTACCGCCACCGCCCCTTCGTCCCGGAGGAGCAGTGGGCCGGCAAGGTCTGCCGGACCCTCGCCGAGTACGACGACGAACCCGTCCCGCTCACCGAGGTCGCCGAACTCAGCGGCCTGTCCGTGCAGCAGGCCGAGCAGGGCGTGGAGTGGCACAACGCGAGGGCCCGCGAGTGGCGGGCGCGGTACGGGGAGCCGGGGGACGACTGACGGCGGGGTCCGGACCGGTAGTCCGAGGTCCGTCGGAAGGGCGTCGGCGTCACCTGCGAGGTGGCCGGTCGGCGGGTCCGCAGCGTGGCACGCCCGGCCGGTCGCCGGCCGCCGCTAGGGTCGCCGGTGGCGTGCGAAGGCCGCCCGTTCCGCCGCGGAGGCTCCATGACCGCTTCGACCACCGCCGCGCGCCGCACCCGGGCCCGGCTCCACCAGGGCAGCACCGTGCTGCGCTGGCTGTTCACCACCGACCACAAGGTCATCGGGAACCTCTACCTGGCGACGGCCTTCGGCTTCTTCCTGGTCGGCGGCGTGCTGGCACTGCTGATGCGGGCTCAACTGATGGGGCCCGACACCGGACTCCTGTCGCACGAGCAGTACAACCAGATGTTCACGATGCACGGCACGATCATGCTGCTGCTGTTCGCGACCCCGACGTTCGCCGGCTTCGCCAACGCGATCATGCCGCTGCAGATCGGGGCGCCCGACGTCGCGTTCCCCCGGCTGAACGCCTTCACCTACTGGGCGTTCCTGCTGGGCGGGCTGCTCGTCCTGAGCGGTTTCCTCACCTCGACCGGGGCGCCCGCGTTCGGCTGGTTCGCCTACGCGCCGCTGAACGGGCCGGTGTTCTCGCCCGGCGCGGGCGGCGACCTGTGGGCGCTGGGCCTGGTCGTGGCGGGCCTCGGCACGATCCTCGGCTCGGTCAACTTCGTCACCACGATCACCTGTCTGCGGGCGCCCGGCATGACCCTGTTCCGGATGCCGGTCTTCACCTGGAACGTGCTGTTCACGTCGATCATGGTGCTGCTCGCCTTCCCGGTGCTGACGGCGGCCCTGCTGCTGCTGGAGGCGGACCGGAAGTTCGGCGCGCACGTCTTCGACCCGGCCAACGGCGGCGCGCTGCTGTGGCAGCACCTGTTCTGGTTCTTCGGCCACCCGGAGGTCTACATCGTCGCGGTGCCGTTCTTCGGCATCGTCAGCGAGATCATCCCGGTCTTCAGCCGCAAGCCGCTGTTCGGCTACTACGGGATGATCGGCGCGACCATCGCCATCACCTCGCTGTCCATGTCGGTGTGGGCGCACCACATGTTCGCCACCGGCCAGGTGCTGCTGCCGTTCTTCTCCATGATGTCGTTCCTCATCGCGGTGCCGACCGGCGTGAAGTTCTTCAACTGGGTCGGGACGATGTGGAACGGCTCGCTGTCCTTCGAGACCCCGATGCTCTGGTCGATGGGGTTCCTGGTGACCTTCCTGTTCGGAGGGCTGAGCGGGGTGCTGCTGGCCGCGCCGCCGATCGACTTCCACGTCACCGACAGCTACTTCGTCGTGGCGCACCTGCACTACGTCCTGTTCGGCACCGTCGTGTTCGCGACCTTCGGGGGCTTCTACTTCTGGTGGCCGAAGCTGACCGGGAAGATGCTCGGCGAACGGATCGGGAAGCTGCACTTCTGGCTGGTGTTCACCGGCTTCCAGGTCACCTTCCTGGTCATGCACTGGCTGGGCGCCCAGGGCATGCCGCGCCGCTACGCGACGTACCTGGACGTGGACGGCTTCACCGCGCTCAACGTGCTCGCCTCGTGCGGGGCGTTCGTGCTCGGGATCTCCAACCTGCCGTTCTTCTACAACGTCTGGGTCACCACCCGGCACGGCCGCACGGTCGACCGGGACGATCCGTGGGGCTGGGGCCGGTCGCTGGAGTGGGCGACGTCCTGCCCGCCGCCCGAGCACAACTTCCACGTGCTGCCGCGCATCCGCTCCGAATCGCCGGCCTTCGACCTGCACCATCCGGAGGTCCCGTCCGAGGAGGACGGCGACGAGGAGCGACGGGGGAGCCTGCGGTGAAGGCCGAGGGATGGCTGTTCTCGATCATGGCGGCGTTCTTCGCCGTGACCGGACTCGTCTACGGGCTGTGGGCCCGGGAGCCCGCCGGAAAGGCGATCCTGGCGGTGGGGTTCCTGATGTCGGCGCTGATCGCCCTCTTCTGGTTCGTCCAGCACCGGCGCCGGGGCCACGGCCGGCCGCAGGACCGCAAGGACGCCGAGATCGCCGAGACGGCGGGGCCGATCGGCTTCTTCCCGGCCCGCAGCGGCTACCCGGTGCTCACGGCGGTGGGCGTGACGATCTTCGCCCTCGGGGTGGTGTTCGCCCGGTGGCTGGTCGTCGTCGGCGCGCTGGTGGTCGCGCTGGCCGTGTTCGGGTTCATCTTCCAGTTCCGCGACGACGACGGCGGGTGACCGCGCGCAGCAGCCGGCGCAGCGGGCCGGCCGCGGCGGGCCGGGGCGTGCGGTCGGCCGGGACGCTGGGGTGCTGCGGGGCGGTGAGGACGGCCGCGACCCGCTCCGACTCGCGTTCGGAGGCCGGCAGCTCGACCCGGTCGCGGTAGAACCAGGCGCTCGCGGCGGCTCGCGCCCGCTCGCGGCGCGGCGCCCCCGCCGGGGCCGGCGGCGGCACCGGGGCGTCGCGCACCAGCAGGACCTCCCGCTCGGCGGGCCGCACCCGGCGGCGGCGGCCCTCGAAGCCGCCGTCGAGGGACTGGTCGATCCGGCCGGTCGCGTCGCCGTGCAGGAGCCGGGAGCGGTCGTGGGCCTGGAGGGCCAGGCAGAGCCGCCGGGTGAGCAGGAACGCCAGGGGCGGCAGGACGATCAGGGCCGCGCGCAGCACGTCGGTCAGCGCGTTGACGGAGATCCCGAACGCGAACGCGATCACGTCGTTGCCGCCCGCCACCAGCAGGACGGCGTAGCACGTCACCCCGGCGACCCCCAGCGCGGTGCGGGTGGGCTTGTTGCGCGGCCGGTCGCACAGGTGGTGCTCGCCCGGTTCGGGGTCGAGCCACCGCTCGGCGAAGGGGTAGGCGTACAGCACCGCGAACATGAGCCCGGGCAGCACCACGGCCGGCAGGAGGACGTTCCACGACAGGGTGTGCCCGAGCGCCCGGGTCTCCACCGCGGGCATCAGCCGCAGCGCACCCTCGATGAAGCCGATGTACCAGTCGGGCTGCGCGCCGGCCCCGGCGACGTCGGGCCGGTAGGCGCCGTAGCGCCAGATCGGGTTCATCTCCGCGAGGAAGGCCGACACGGTCATGACGCCGCCCACCGCGAACAGCAGGCCCACGCTGCGGGTCATGAACTGCGGGAAGAAGGGCATGCCGACCACGTTCCGGTTGGTGCGCCCGGGCCCGGCCCACTGCGTGTGCTTCAGCACCACGACGAGCGTCAGGTGCGCCCCGACCAGGGCGACCAGCAGGCCGGGCACCAACAGGACGTGCACGGTGAACAGCCGCGGGATGACGTCGTGCCCCGGGAAGTCGCCGCCGAAGACTAAGAAGGTGAGGTAGCTGCCGACCAGCGGCAGCGACAGCAGGACGCCCTCGGCGATCCGCAGCCCGGTGCCCGAGAGCGTGTCGTCCGGCAGCGAGTAGCCGGAGAACCCCTCCAGCAGCGCGAGGCTGAACAGCGTCACCCCGATGACCCAGTTGAGTTCCCGCGGGCGGCGGAAGGCGCCGGTGAAGAACACCCGCAGCAGGTGCACGCCGATCGCCGAGGCGAACAGCAGCGCCGACCAGTGGTGGACCTGCCGGATCAGCAGACCGCCGCGGACGTCGAAGCTGATCCGCAGCGTCGAGGCGTAGGCCTCGGACACCCGCACCCCGCGCAGCGGCAGGTACGAGCCGTCGTAGACGAGCTCGCCCATGCTCGGCCGGAAGTAGAACGTCAGGTAGACGCCGGTCACCAGCAGGACGACGAAGCCGTACAGCGCCAGCTCGCCGAGCAGGAAGGACCAGTGGTCGGGGAAGGCCTTGCGCAGCAAGGCCCGGCCGCCCTCCATGAGCGGCAGGCGCTTGTCGACGGCGACGGCGGCACGTACCCCTGCCGGGGGCCGGCTCGCGGCCTCGGGTGACTCGGTGGGCTCCACCCGGGCAACCTATGCGAGGCCCCGCGCGCGAAGGACGGCCGAGCGCGGCGGCTGCGCCGTCGCGCGGTGGCAGATCACTCCGGTGGCGTAGCGCGGGCCCGCGGCGGCGGAGGGCTGCGCTGTCCCGCCGCCCCGGGTGTCACGGGCGTCACGGGGCCCGGGTGCCGGCCGGCGGCTCCTCGTCCTCGCCCCACTCCTCGCCCCGGTCCGGCTCGGCCTCGCCTTCGGCGCGCACGTCCGCCGGAGTCGGAGCGGTGATGTTGCGCTGCTCGGCGGACCTCTCCCTCGCCCGCTCGTCGACGCGCGGGTCGCCGTGTTCCTCGGGAGTGCTCATGGCGATCGGTTCCTTTCTCGGCTCTCGGCCCCTGCGGGCGGATGCCCGGCCGGGCGCGATCCACTCGTCGAGCGTGCATGCGGGCACATCAGCACACAAATCCAAACAAGTCGGGCAAAACATGAATTCGATGTCGTCCGTCGGGGTAGGTGTCCGAATGCAGCGGCCACGGCCGATCCGCCGGCCGCGCCGGCACCCACCGGGTGCCACCGGGACCGTCGCTTGAAGAAGCCGGGCGCGGGTCCTGGGGAAAGAAGCCCGTGGCGCGCGAGCGAGGGCTTGTTCGCAGCGTCGTCGGGCGATCGCCCCGACGCCCAGGAGCAACAGGTGTCCATCCCCGTCAAGACACAGCACCGTAGTGCCCAGATGACCGCCGAACCCCCCTCGGGTGGGTCGTCGCCCGACCTGCCGCCTCCGTACAGCGAGGCCGAGCTGCGGGCGATGGGCAAGTCCGAGGCGCGCCGACTCAGCGACGCGCTGTTCGAGCGGCTGGCCGGGCTCGCCCGTGAGACGCACGCGTACAGCAACGTGCGCGGCCGGATCATCGAGCTCAACATGCCGCTGGTGCGGTTCATCGCGGCCCGCTTCCGCCATCGGCCGGAGGACATGGACGACATCCTCCAGGTCGGCACGATCGGCCTGATCAAGGCCGTCGACGGCTACGACCCGCACCGCGGCGTCGAGTTCGTCACCTACGCCATCCCCACCATCGCCGGCGAGATCAAGCGGTTCTTCCGCGACACCTCCTGGCCGGTGCGGGTGCCGCGCAGCATGCAGGAGCTCTACCTGACGGTGGCCCGCGGCTCCGACCGCCTGGAGCAGGAACTCGGCCGGCTCCCCCGCCCGGAGGAGATCGCCGAGGACCTCCACCTCACCCTGGAGCAGACCACCGAAGGCCTGGCCGCCGGGCGGGTCTACCGCCCCAACTCCCTGGACGCGCTGCGCGAACAGGACACCAACGAGAGCGGCAGCGCGCTGCTCGACCGGCTCGGCAGCTGCGACCCCGGCATCGAACTCGCCGACTTCCGTACCGCCGTGCGCCCGCTGCTCGCCGAACTCGTCGAGCGCGAGCAGATCGTGCTCAAGCTCCGCTTCTGGGACGGCTGCACGCAGTCCGAGATCGCCGAACGGATCGGCGTGTCCCAGATGCACGTCTCCCGCCTGCTCAGCGCCACGCTCAGCCGCCTGCGCGAGCGGCTGGAGGACCGCGACGCCCCCGGGTGGTCGGACGAACCGCCCGAGGAGCCCCCGGACGGCACACCGCTCTGAGTCCACCGTCCAGGCCGGGGCGCGCTCGGAGCGCGCCCCGGCAGGTTTCCCGTCCCGTGGTGGCGTGTGAGCGCGCCGGGTTCCGGGAAGCCGCGCAGTGCCCGCGGTCACCGGAGGTGTGGAGGCGATGGCGATGGAACGGCCCGGTCTGTCCTGGCGTGAACGGCGGATCCTCGCCGAGGTCGAGAGCACGCTGCGCGGCGAGCGGCGGCTGGACCGTGAGCTCAGCAGGATGCGGCTCACGCTCCGGCACCGCGTCGGCGGCGCGCTCGCCGGCCTGGGGCCGATCCCGCTGACCGCGCTGGCGGTGCTCCTGACGGTGTCGGTCCTGCTCGCCCGTACCCGCGAGCACAGCGCCGACGTCCTGGCGGTCTTCGCCGCGGTGTGGCTCGCGACGTCCCTGCTCTTCGCCGCCCGGATCGCCGCGGGCGCCGCGGCCCGCCGCAGTCGAAGGAGCGGACGGTGACCGGCCCGTACGGCCCGCTGGGCGGGTTCGGCCCGCGCGGTCCGCTGTCCGCGGCGGTGCTGGGCCTGGTACGGTCCGGGCCGCCGGGCGCCGGACGGCTGCTCGCGCCGCCCGGCCCGCTCTCCGACCCGTGGGGCGAGGACCACCAGCTCGCGTTGTACCTGTGCTACGAACTCCACGACCGGGGCCTGGCGGGCGCCCACCCCGGCTGGGAGTGGGAACCCGAACTGCTGGCGCTGCGAAAGGCGCTGGAGCGGTCGTTCCTCGCCGCGGTGCGCGCGGCGGCCGAGCCCGTCCCACCGGTGCCGGAGGCGCTGGACCAGTTGCTGACGGAACCCCCGGGCGGCACCGGGCCCTCGCGCTTCCTGCTCGACGAGGGCGAGGCCCGGCACGTCCGCGAGTACCTGGTGCACCGCTCGGTCTACCACCTCAAGGAGGCCGACCCGCAGGTGTGGATGGTGCCGAGGATCCACGGGCCCGCCCAGGCCGTCCTGATGACGATCCTCTACGACGAGTACGGCGCCGGGCGCCCCGAGCGGGCACACGCGGGGCTGTTCGCGCGGATGATGGAGGCCTTCGGACTCGATCCGTCCTACGGGCACTACCTGGACGCCGTCCCGGCCGTCTCCCTCGCGTCGGTCAACCTGATGACGCTCTTCGGCCTCCACCACGCGCTGCGCGGCGCCGCGGTCGGGCACTTCGCCGCCCTGGAGATCACCTCCCCGCCCGGTGCCGCCCGGCTGGCCGCCGCGCTGGAGCGGCTGGGCGCGGGCCCGGACGGGACGCTGTTCTACCGCGAACACGTCGAGGCCGACGCCGTCCACGAACAGCTCGTCCGGCACGGGGTCGTCGACCAACTGATCGCGTCCGAGCCCGCGTTGGCGCCGGACATCGCCTTCGGCCTGGCCGCCGCGCGGGTCGTCGACGGCCGGTTCGCGGGCCACCTGCTCGACTGCTGGCGGGCCGGGCGCAGCTCTCTGCGCTCACCCCTCGGCGAGCCCGCCGTCCGCAACGCCTCCTGAACCGTCGCCGGTCGGACGGCGCTCGCGGCGGCCGTGCCGGCGATGGCTGGTGTCGCAGAACGGGTAGCACCGGCTCCGGCGGCAGACGCACAGCGCCACCACCGGCCGGTCGGAGGAGCGGACCTCGCCGCCCGGCAGGACCACCTCCACCGGCCCCTCGACCAGCAGCGGGCCCCCGGGCACCACGACCACCCGGGTCGCGGCCCGGTCAGCGCTCCCGGACACCGCGCACCACCACCAGGACCTCCCACCGGTCGCCCGGGGAGATCAGCCCGAGCCTCTCGAACAGCGCGGCGCGCGCCGTCATCACCGGCCCGAACGCCTGCCGACGCCGCGCCGTCACCGCCGTTCGCAGCCCGGCCGCGCCGAGCGCCGCCAGGGTGGCCGGGACGTCCGCGAGGGAGGACTGCACGACGAGCAGCACGCCGCCGCGGGCCAGCCGTGGCGGCGCCTCCCGGCAGATCCGGTCCAGCACGAGGCGTCCGTCCGGCCCGGCGTCCCACGCGAGCCCGCGCCCGTGCCCGCGCCGCGTCCGCGCGGCCGGGACGTACGGCGGGTTGGCCGTGATCAGGTCGAAGGTCCCGGCCGTCACCGGGGCCAGCAGATCGCCCCGCCGCAGGCGGATCCCGCTGCGGTGCAGGCGGGCGTTGAGCCAGGCCGTGGCGACGGCGCGCGCGGACAGGTCGACCGCCGTCACCCGGGCCCCCTCGTGCGCGGCCGCGAGCGCGACGGCACCCGTGCCGGTGCACAGGTCGAGCACCCGGCTGTCCCCGTCGAGCCGCTCGCGGCGCACGCAGGAGACCAGCAACTCGGTGTCGCCCTGGGGTCGGTAGACGCCCGGCGGCCTGATCAGCAGCATGTTCGCGGGAGTGTCCATACGAGGCGGCTTGCCGGGCCCGGCGCCCTCAAACCCGGGGCCGGCCGTGCCGCTCGCCCGGTCGGCGAGGTTTCCGACCGCCCGTCCGGGGCAGCCGCCCGGCATCCGAACCCGCCCCACCCCGGGACTCATCATGGCCACTCCCGACCCCGACCCCGAACACACTCCGGCGCTCGACGAACGCGGCACCCTGCCCGCCGGGGACACCCCGCCGGCCGAGGGCGGCATCTCGGGCATCTCCCACCCCGAACCCGAGGAACTGCGCACGGCCTGGGGCATCTGGCCCGCGGTCGTCATCGTGGCGGTGGCGCTGGCCGTGTCGGTCATGCTGGTCGCCATGATCTTCGCGCTGACCTGACGGCGGCCCGCCGCCGGGGCACCCGTGGGTGCCCGCCGTCGTCAGGGCGACCGGCCGTTCTCGCCGGAGTCGTGTCCGGTGAGGTGGTCCCGGACCGCGGCGATGGCGCCTGTGCCGGGCGGCAGCCCCCACACGGGCCGGGGCGGATTCCTCGGTGGGGCTTCGCGCACGCGCCGCGAGCAGCGCCGCAGTTCCTCGGCGGGGGCGCGCAGGCGCAGGGCGGGGAACAGCCGGTCCTCCTCGCCGCGCAGGTGCGCGCGGAGCACCAGGAGCAGGGTGTCGATGGCGTGGTGGCGCTCGCCGGGCGGCAGGCGCCGGTCCAGGGCGCGGTCGGTCAGCAGACGGATCGTCGTGTGGGTGTGGACGGCGGCGTCGGCGAGCGCGCCCCCGGCCGGGAGGTAGCGGCGCACCAGCGGGTGCAGGTACTCCTCCTCGACGGTGTGGTGCCGGTCGAGGAGTTCCCTGAGAGCGTGCAGCAACCGGAGGTCGTCGTCCGGTCCGGGGCCGCTGTCGGCACGGATGCCGGCCAGCCTGCGCAGGACGGTCTCCATCGCCCGGTGCTCGGCGCACAGTTCGCTCGGAAACGCTTCGGGGCCGTTCATGGCTGCTCCGTCCGGCCGGTCGGGGTGGACCGTGAACAGGAGCGCTTGCCCCGTTCGCGCCGCCGCATGCGGCGGCGGGCCGAGGCGGGCCGAGGTGGGACGAGGCGGGACGACCTCAAACGCTGCACAAACGCTTCGACTGGGCTGCCGGCCGTGAATCGCTGCACGGTGGAGGCGTGACTTCGCGAACGAGGAACGGGCGCGGTACGGGCTCCGCCGGCGGCCCCGTGCCGGTGGCCGAGGAGCTGCCCCGCCTGGTGCGGCGGGCGGCCCGCGGCGACCAGGCCGCGTTCGAGGCGGTGTACCGCGCGGTGGCCGGGCCGGTGTACGGCGTCGCGCTGCGGACGCTGCACAGCCCGGCGCACGCCGAGGAGGTCGCGCAGGAGGTCCTGCTGGAGGTGTGGCGGACGGCCACCGCCTACCGGCCCGAGCGCGGGTCGGTGCTGACCTGGGTGCTGACCATCGCGCACCACCGGGCGGTGGACCGCGTGCGGTCGGCGCGGGCGTCCGCCGAGCGCGACCGGCGGGCCGGGCTGCGGGAGCTGCTGCCGAGCGATCCGCCGGAGGAGCAGGCGGTCCGTTCGCTCGACCGGCAGCGGGTCCGGTCCGCGCTCACCCGCCTGAGCGCGGCGCAGCGCGAGGCCGTGGTGCTGGCCTACTACGGTGGCTACACGCAGCGGGAGATCGCCCACCGGGTCGGTGTGCCGCTGGGCACCGTCAAGACCCGGATCCGCGACGGACTCATCCGGCTGCGGGCCGTGATCACGCCCGACGACGTCCGCCCGGGGCGGCGCGGACCGGATCCGGAGCGCAACCCCAGGAGGATTGCTCGCACGTCCGAGCCGTGGAAGGACACCGTGACGGCCGACCAGCAGAGGATCGCGAGATGGTGACCTCGTCCGCCGGACACGCCGGGCAGCACACCGAGCGCGCCGCCGCCCCCTCGGCGGAGGCCGGTCTGCCGACCGGCGGTGTGGCGCAGCGACTCGGCGTGTCCCCGACCACGGTCCGCTCCTGGGAACGCCGTTACGGCATCGGCCCCGCCCACCGGGAGGCCGGGCACCACCGCCGCTGGAGCCCGCAGGACATCGCCGTCCTGGAGGCCATGTGCCGCCTGACCGCGCGCGGGGTCCCGCCGGGGGAGGCCGCCCGCGCGGTCCTGGCCGAGCGCGCCGCCGCCGAGGACGACGAGACCCGGCGCCCCGCGCCGCGCCGGTCGGAGGCGGACGCCCGGGACGGCGCCCGGCCCGGCCCCGGCCCGGGCGGGAGCCGCTCCCTGCGGGTCGGGACGGTGCGCCCGGAATGCCGCGGTCTGGCCCGGGCGGCGGTGCGCCTGGACGCGCCGGAGGTCGCCAGGATCCTGGACGAGGTGGTCGACACCCTCGGGGTGGTCGCCGCGTGGACGGAGGTCATGATGCCCGCGCTGCGGGCCGCGGGCCGCAAGTGGGCGGCGGACGGCGAGCAGTACGTCGAGGTCGAGCACCTGCTGTCCTGGCACGTCTCCAGCGCCCTGCGGGGCGCGGCCGTGGGAACGGCCGCCACCCGGCCCGCACCGCCCGTGCTGCTGGCCGCGGCACCCACCGAACTGCACACCCTCCCGCTCGAAGCCACGGCCGCGGCGCTGACCGAACGCGGACTCCCCTTCCGCATGCTGGGCGCGGCCGTCCCGCCCCGGGCGCTGCTCGACGCCGTCCACCGGATCGGCCCGGGAGCCGTGATGATCTGGTCCCAGGACCGGCGCAGCGCCGACCGCGAACTGGCGCGCAGGGTCGGCGCCAGCACCTGGGGGCCGCGCGGCTCCCGCGCCGCCGCACTGGTCGTCGCCGCCGGTCCCGGCTGGGCCCGCGGCAGGCCCTCGGCCGGCACCGCCGGCCCCCGCACGCTCGCGGACGCCGTCGACCTCCTCGAACAGGCGGTCACGGGCTGATGCCGGCTCGCCCGCGTCCGTCGTCGTCTCCGCCGCCGTGCCGGAGAGGTCCGTCCCCGCCCGGGATCCCGTCGACGCGACGTCACGCCAATCCGCATCGGAGTCGGGTCCGAAGACCGGGGGCAATCCGCACCGCACCGCCTGGAAGGGCCCACCCGTGACCGTCTCCATCGCCCTGTTCACCCAGGACCTGCGCCTGCACGACAACCCCGTCCTGCACGCCGCGCGCACCGCGGCCGACCAGGTCGTGCCGCTGTTCGTCCTCGACCCCGCCGTCGAGGCCGCGGGCTTCGCCGCCCCCAACCGGCAGGCGTTCCTGGCCGATTGCCTGGAGGACCTGGACGCCTCGCTGCGCCGGATCGGCTCGCGGCTGACCGTACGGCGCGGTGAACCCGCCGAGCAGACGGCCCGGCTGGCCGCCGAGACCGGCGCAGGATCGGTGCACGTCGCCGCGGGCGTCAGCGCCTTCGCGCACCGCCGGGAGGCACGGCTGCGGGCCGTGTTCGGCGAGCGGCTGCACGTCCACGACGCCTCGCTCACCGTCGTCCCGGCCGGGCGGATCACCCCGGCCGGCCGTGACCACTACGCCGTCTTCACCCCGTACCACCGCGCCTGGCAGCAGGCACCCCGCCGGACGGTCCTGGCCGCGCCCCGCACGCTCGCCACCCCGGACGGCGTCGGCAGCGACACCTTCGCGGCCGAGGGCCCGTCCTCGCCGGGCCTGCCGCGCGGCGGCGAGACGGTGGCCCGGCGGCGCTGGCGGGCCTGGGACCCGGACGGCTACGCGGACGCGCACGACGACCTCGCCGCCGACGCCACCTCCCGGCTCTCCCCGTACCTGCACTTCGGCTGCCTGTCGCCCACCGAGCTCGCCGCGCACGCGCTCCGCCACGACGGCGCCGGAGCGGAGGCCTTCGTCCGGCAACTCGCCTGGCGCGACTTCCACCACCAGGTCCTCGCCGCCCGCCCCGACGCCGCGCGGCACGACTACCGCACCAAGGACGACCACTGGCACCACGACGAGGAGGAGGCCGAGGCCTGGCGCCGGGGCCGCACCGGCTACCCGATCATCGACGCCGGCATGCGCCAACTCGCCCACGAGGGCTGGATGCACAACCGCGCCCGGCTGCTGACGGCGAGCTTCCTCGCCAAGACGCTCTACCTGGACTGGCGGATCGGCGCCGCGCACTTCCTCGCCCTGCTCGTCGACGGCGACGTGGCCAACAACCAGCTCAACTGGCAGTGGGTCGCCGGCACCGGCACCGACACCCGCCCCAACCGCGTCCTCAACCCGCTGCGCCAGGCCGACCGTTACGACCCCGCCGGCGACTACGTGCGCCGCTGGGTGCCCGAGCTCGCCCACCTGCCCGGCCCCGCCGTCCACCGGCCCTGGCTCCTGGACGGCGACTACCCGCCCCCGATCGTCGCGCCCGAGGAGCTGACCGCGCGGTTCCGGCGCGGCCGGCCCTGATGGAGCCCGTCCTCCGGACCTCCGGACGAGGAGTGGACATGGACACACCGCGACCCGCACCGTCGCGTTGCCTGGTGACCGGCGCGAGCGGCTACATCGGCGGCCGTCTGGTGCCGGAGCTGATCGCCCGGGGACACCCCGTCCGCTGCCTGGTGCGCGATCCCGAGCGGCTGCGGGACCAGCCGTGGCGCGCGCAGGTCGACGTCGCCACCGGTGACGTGAGCCGCCCCGAGACCCTCGCCGGGGCCTTCGACGGCATCGACGTCGCCTACTACCTGGTGCACTCGCTGGGCACCGGACCGGCCTTCGAAGCCACCGACCGCGCAGCCGCCCGGGCCTTCGGGGCCGCCGCGGCCGCCGCGGGCGTCACCCGGATCGTCTACCTCGGCGGCCTCATCCCGGCCGGGGTGCCCGAGGCGGACCTCTCGCCCCATCTGCGCTCCCGTGCCGAGGTCGGCCGGATCCTGCGCGACAGCGGCGTCCCCACGGCCGAACTGCGGGCGGCCGTGATCATCGGCTCCGGCAGCGCCTCGTTCGAGATGCTCCGGTACCTCACCGAACGCCTGCCCGTGATGGTCACGCCGCGCTGGGTCTCCACCCGGATCCAGCCGATCGCCGTCCGGGACGTCCTGCGGCAGCTGGCCGGCGCCGCCGGTCTGCCGCCGGACGTGAACCGCACCTTCGACCTCGGCGGGCCCGATGTCCTGACCTACGCGCAGATGATGCACCGCTACGCGCGGCTGGCCGGGCTGCGGCGGCGCCTCATCGTCCCCGTGCCGGTCCTCACCCCCCGGCTGTCCGGCCACTGGGTCGGCCTGGTGACCCCGGTGCCCGGCTCCATCGCCCGTCCGCTGGTCGAGTCCCTGCGCCACGAGGTCGTCCGCGGCGAACACGACCTCGCCCGGTGGGTGCCCGACCCGCCGGAGGGGCCGACCGGGTTCGACCAGGCCGTGGTGCTGGCCCTGCGGCGGATCAAGGACGCCGATGTCGCCACCCGCTGGTCCGGCGCCTCGGTGCCCGGCGCCCCGAGCGACCCGCTGCCCACCGACCCCGACTGGGCCGGCGGCAGCCTCTACCAGGACCTCCGCGAACGGACCGTGACGGCCTCGCCGGCCGCCGTCTGGCAGGTGATCGAGGGCATCGGCGGCGACAACGGGTGGTACTCGTTCCCCCTGGCCTGGGCCCTGCGCGGCCGGCTCGACCGCCTGCTCGGCGGCGTCGGCCTGCGCAGGGGCCGCCGCGACCCCGCCCGGCTGCGGGTCGGCGACTCCCTCGACTTCTGGCGGGTCGAGGAGATCCGGCCGGGCCGGCTGCTCCGGCTCCGCGCCGAGATGCGGCTGCCCGGCCTGGCCTGGCTCGAACTGTCCGTCACGCCGGACGGCGACCACGGCACCCGCTACCGGCAGCGGGCGCTCTTCCACCCGCACGGCCTGGCTGGCCACGCCTACTGGTGGGCCGTGGCGCCCTTCCACACGGTGGTGTTCGGCGCAATGGCCCGCAACATCACCGAACGCGCCCGCCGGACGGCCTGACCCGGCTCGCCTCCGGCGCCACCGGCCGTTCGCCGTTCGCCGGTGCCGGGAAGACCGGGTCGGTGCCGGTCAGGTCGCAGGAGGCCGCCCAGAGGCGCTCGGCGGTCCGGGCGTCGGTCAGCTGCTTCCAGAGGGGTTCGGCCTCGGGCGTGCCGCGCAGGCCGAACGCCCGGGGGCTCAGCATGAGGCCGCCGCCCCGCACGGCCGGGTCGAGCACCGCCCGGACGGCGGGCCACGCGGCGGTGTCCTTGCCCTGGACGACGAGGCCGAGCGGCAGGTTTCGCAGCCGTTCGCCGGTGGTGCGCACGTGCACCGGTGGGCGCGAGGGGGTGAGGGAGTCGAGGGCGCCGCCGGGGTGGACGAGCACGCTCAGGGTCGTGCTGCCGCAGGCGCGGAGCCGGCGGTCGAGCTCGACGGCGAAGAGCATCTGGGCCAGCTTGGAGCGCGCGTAGGTGCGCTTGGGCCGGTAGTCGCGCGTGCTCTGGAGGTCGTCGAGGTCCAGGCGTTCGGACTTGGCGGCGAAGCTGCCGGTGGTGACGATCCGGCTCCCCGGGGCGGCCGCGAGCAGCGGGGCCAGGTGGTGGGTCAGGGCGAAGTGGCCCAGGTGGTTGGTCGCGAACATGAGCTCCAGGCCGTCCCTGGTCTCGCGGCGCGGCGGGTCGTCGAACAACACCCCGGCGTTGTGGACCACCGCGTCGAGGCGGTCCAGCCCGAGCGCGTCCACGGACGCCTTGAGTGAGGCGCGATCGGCCAGGTCCAGGGGCACGTGCCGCACCGTGGCGCCCGGCACCCGGGAGCCGATGGAGCCGATCGCGGCCTCGGCCCTCGCCCGGTCGCGGCAGCCGATGACGACCGTCGCCCCGGTGGCGGCGAGCTGCTCGGCCACGAAGTACCCGATGCCCGCGTTGCCGCCGGTGACCAGGAAGCTCCTGCCACGGGCATCGGGCAGGCGGTGGGCGTCCCAGCGCGGGACACGGGGGGCGGAGGGCACGGCGGCTCCCGGAGCTCGGAGTGATCGGACGCGGGCGGGACCGCACGGCCACGGCCGGTCACGCCCCGCCCCCCACGGTCCCGGAGGCCACTCACACCTCGCTCACAGGCCACTGCCATCCGACCGTCGTCCGGCAGCCCGCGCGAGGGGAGCCGCGGAGCGCCGGGCCGGTCCGTACCGGGCATCAAGGCCCGTGCCACGTTAGGGTGATGCGTTGCGTCCAGCCCAGCCGGGAGGGCACCGCGCCTTCGGTCCGAACCCCCGGGTGTCCGGTCCGAGCGGCGCCGCCGGCTGCCGAGTCGAAGGGACACGCCGTTGCGCATCGTCGACGCCCGGACCGGGGAGCCCGCCGAGCTCCGGCCCCGCCGGGTCGGGCTCCTGCGGGTGACCGTCGTGGTGGGGGAGCGGGACGGCCGGTTCGACCTCGGGGACCTGCGGGCCCTGTTGGCCGGTGACGTGCTGGCCCGCACCTGCGAGACGCAGGGACTGCAGGTGTTCACCGGGCTCGCCGTACCGGACGGTGCGCAGGAGCAGGCCGGGGCCCTGCTGAAGGCCGCGGAGGAGATGGGCATCCACCCGCCCGGACGGCTGAGCGCGCACGGAGACGCGGGGACGGCGGACCTGGTCATCGCCGGCCGTCCGCAGCCCGGCTCCGACGCCGTGGCGCCGGCGCTCCTGGTCACCGGGCCGGTCAGCGGACCGGTCACCGGATCGGTCGTCGGATCGGTCGTCGGATCGGTCGTCGGATCGGTCGTCGAGGAGGCTTCGGACGCGGGTTCGGCGAGCGGTTCCCCGGGGTCCGCACGCGATCCCTTCGCGCTGCGCCTGGTCCTCCTGGAGCACGCCGTCACCGATCCGGTCCGGATCACCGCGGCCGCGCTGGCCGATGCCGGGGAGAGGATCGCCCGCTGGCGGGCGCTCGTGGCCGACCTCGCCGGTGCGCCGTCCGGGCCGCTGGACGCGGACATGGTCCAGGCGGGCTTCGACGGGCTGGACGAGAACCTGGACGCCCGGGTCGCGGTGCGCGCCCTGCAGGCGCTGGACGAGCGGTCGGACCTGGCGGCCGGGACCCGTTTCGAGACCTGCCTGCGCCTGGACCAGGTGCTCGCCCTCGAACTCGCCCGTGACATCGGCCGCGGGCCCCGTTGAACCGTCCGGGCGCTGTGCCCGCGCCCGGTCGCGGGCGGCCCCGGGGTCGCCTACGGTGAGGGCACGGTCACCCTGCGAGCGGCGCTGTGGACCGCTGGGGCGGACCGGCAGGGGGGAACACCGACGAAGGAGTCCCCGTGACCACTGCCCGAGACATCATGCACACCGGCGCCCAGTGCATCGGCGCCCACCAGACGCTGGACGAGGCCGCGAAGATGATGCGCGACAAGAAGGTGGGCGCGCTGCCGATCTGCGGCGACGACCAGAAGCTCCACGGCATCATCACCGACCGCGACATCGTGGTGCGCTGTCTCGCCGAGGGGAAGGACCCGGCCACCATGACCGCGATGGAGCTGGCCGGGCACCTGCACTGCGTGCGGGCCGAGGACAGCATGGACACCGTGCTCAAGAAGATGGAGCAGCACCAGATCCGGCGCATCCCGGTGATCGACGGCGACCGGCTGGTCGGCATGATCAGCGAGGCCGACCTGGCGATGGGCCACCGCGACGGCCACCAGGTGACGGACCAGCAGATCATCGAGTTCATGGACAGCGTCTACATGAAGCGGTGACGCCCGCCCGCCGTTGAGCGGAGCCCCGTTAAGCGGAGCCCCGTCCCCACGGGTGCGGACGGGGCTCCCTGGCGTCGGCGGTCCGGTCAGTCGGCCCGGTGGGGAAGGCCGGCGCCGGCGGCGAGTTCGGCCACCAGCCGCGTGGTGAGCGGCACGCCGATGCCGTGCCGTTCGGCGGCGCGCAGCACGGCCCCGCCGATGGCGTCGAGTTCCAGCGCGTGGCCCGCCTCCGCGTCGCGCTGCATGGAGGACTTGCTGTCCGCCGGGAACGCGTCGTAGCGCTGCAGGACTTCGGCGACGACCGTCTGCCCGCCGCAGGCCCGGCCGACCGCGACGGTCTCCTCGACCAGGGCCGTCAGCTCGTCCCGCCGCTCGGAGCGGATCGCGCCGATGGGCTGGCGATGGCGGGTGGTGAGCAGGGCGAAGGGGGCGAGGAAGGCCAGCTTGGCCCACAGGACCCGGTGCTCGTCGGGGAGGACGCGGGTGGTCACGCCGGCGCCGGTGAGCAGTTCGGCGAGCGGGGCGAGCCGGTCCGGCCGGCCAGATCGACCTCGACGAACGGGCTGCCGTGCCTGATGACGCCCGGCGCGGTGCGGGCGGACTCGACGCGGACGACGGCCGGGACGACGCGCTCGTCGCCGTAGGCCGCCCGCAGGGTGTCCGCGTGCTCGACGCCGTTCAGCAGCGGCAGCAGCACGCCGTTGGCGAGCCACTGCGGCGGGACGCGGTCGAGGGCCGCGTCCAGCGCGGTGTTCTTGACCGTCACCAGGCACAGGTCGACGGGCTCGCGCAGCACGGTGTCCGCCTCGACCGGCGCGGTGAAGTCGCCGAACTGCCTGCTGCCGACGCGGATTCCGTCCCGGCGCAGCGCGTCGGCGGTCTCCTCCCGGGCGAGGCAGATGACGCGGTGTCCGGCGCGGGAGAGCAGCGCGGCGAGCAGGCCGCCGACGCCGCCGGGGCCGAGCACGGCCACGGTCGAGCGGTTCGGGACCGGGATGGATCCGGGCGTGGATGCGGGGGTGGATGCGGGGACCGCTGCGGTGACGGGGTGTCCGGATGCGGACATGGAGGGGCTCCTCTCGGTTCGTGGGTCGGCACCTGGAAGGTTGCCGCCCTGGGCCCGGCGTGATCATCTACTCAGGACACGGCCGCGTCAATCCTCACCCGGGCGTCGCGCGGTGAGGGGCCGGGGAACCGGCCCGACCGGGCGGGCGTTGCTGGCTGAGGACACGTGGGTGCGGCGGCCGGTAGGCGCGTTGCGGCGTGGCCGGTCCGTACAGGGAAAGGAAGGGCACATGCACGTCACCCTCGCCGAGGAGCTGATGCTGCTCTCGCTGGACGACGAGTCCGGTGTGGCGAAGGACGGTTCGAGCGCCGGATGGGCGGTGGCGGGAGGCTTCCTCGCCGATCTCGCACTGGCCGGGCGGGTCGCGCTCGACGAAGGCCGGCTCAGCGTCACCGACCGTACGCCGACCGGTGATCCGCTGCTCGACGAGCGCCTGGAGCGGATATCCGAGTGGGCGGCGAACAAGGCGCCCGGCAAGGCGAAGGCGGCGGACTGGCTGGCCAAGGACCACCTCACGGCGGTCCGGGCCACCGTGCGGCGGCTGTGCGAGCGCGGCCTGGTCGTGGAGGAGCGCCACCGGCTCCTCGGTCTGTTCCCGGTCCGGCGCTATCCGGAAGCGGACGGCTCCGTCGAGCGTGAACTGCGCGCGCGGCTCGCGGCCGTGATCCGGCACCACCAGGCGCCCGACGCCCGCACCGCGACCCTGATCGCCCTCCTGCACGCGGCCCGGCTGCACGGCCTGGCCTTCTCCGACCTCCCGCGTGCGCGGGTCGAGCTGCGGTTCGCGGAGATCGCCGCGGGCGACTGGGCGGGCGAGTCGGTCGGCCAGACGGTCCGGAACATGCGCGTCGCCGTCGCGGCCGTCACGGCCGTGACCGTCGCCGCGGCCGCCGCCGGCTGACGGTCGGCCGGGAGTCGGCCGGTGGCCGGTGGCGCCCGTTGTCCCGGGCTCGCCCCCGGGCCCGTCCCGGGACAACGGGCGGGCCCGGGAGGGCCGTTACCGCATCCGCGGGTCGGGGACCAGGTCGGGGACCAGGTCGAGGACGAGATCGCGGGGCAGGCCGTGGGTGTCGTGGAGGTAGTGGAGGTCGTCCTCGCTGAGCGGGCCGCGGAAGCGGGGGCGGGAGAGCACCTGGCGGCCGCGGACCAGCAGGCGGTCGAACCGTCGTTCCTCGTCGAGCAGCACCCGGTGGACCGACTCGGGGTGCACGTCCTGGCGGAAGTGGTCCAGCGTGTGCCGGACCAACTCGCCCGGCAGCTCGCCGAGTCCGTGCTGCTGGTCGTCCCGGCGCAGGACGGTGAGCACCCGGCGCAGCAGGCGGCGCAGGACGTAGCCGCGGCCGGTGTTGGAGGGGCGGACGCCGTCGCCGATCACGACGACGGCCGAGCGCAGGTGGTCGCAGACCAGCCGCAGTGACGGTTCGTCCAGCTGCCACAGGGTCGGGACGAGGCGGCGCCAGGGGTCGAAGGTGTCGCAGTCGAAGACGGACGGGCGGCCCTGCAGCAGGGCGGAGAGGCGTTCCAGGCCGAGGCCCGTGTCGACGTTGCGCTGGGGGAGCGGCACGAGGGTGCCGTCGTCGAGGCGCCGGTGGCGCATCATCACGTGGTTCCACACCTCGACCCAGCGGTCGTCCCGGGTGGGGGTCGACTGCGGCGGGGTGTCGCCGGTCCACAGGAAGATCTCCGAGTCGGGGCCGCACGGGCCGGTCGGCCCGTTGGACCACCAGTTGTCCTCGACGGTGAGCTCGACGGGGACGCCGTGGCGCTCCCACAGCTCCAGGGAATCGGTGTCCGGGCCGACCTGGTCGTCGCCGCCGAAGACGGTGACGTGCAGCAGGCCCGGATCGACGCCGAACCCCTCGGTGAGCAGACCGTAGCCCCAGTCGAGGCTCTGCGGGCCCTCGTAGTCGCCGAGGGACCAGGTGCCCAGCATCTCGAAGACGGTGAGGTGGGTGCGGTCGCCGACCTCGTCGAGGTCCGTGGTGCGCAGGCAGCGCTGGACGTTGACCAGGCGGCGGCCGAGCGGGTGCGGACGCCCCTCCAGGTGGGGCGTGAGAGGGTGCATGCCGGAGGTGGTGAACAGCACCGGGTCGCCGGGCGGCGGCAGCAGGGTCGAGCCGGTGATCCGGTGGTGGCCGCGGTCCTCGTAGTACTCGATGAAGGTGCGGACGAGCTGGTCGGTGTTCACGGGGTGGCTCCTTCGCGGGGGCGGGAGGGCGCACCGGACAACGAGTCCACGCGATCATCGGAAGCGAGGCGGGGAGCGCCTCGAAGCCACCACCGGCGGACCGTTTCCGGTCGCCGTGGGGAGAGGGGTACGTCAGACGGCGGCAACCGGCGAGCTGGTCGCTCGCGCGGTGGCGGTGATCGGGCCGGTGACGTTCATGACGCCGAGGATAACGCGGTCGGCGCCCCGGGGCACCCGAATATTCCGCCCTCGCTCAGCCGATCGGTGGTGCGAGGTATTCCAGGGCGTAGCCGCCCCTGTCGCCGCCCCTGTGCCCGTCGCCGGAGCGGGTGACGCGGGCGATGCCGGGCGAGTCGAGGTGGGCGCCTGCCACGAAGTGGTGCGGGCGGGTCAGTTGCTCGAGGAGGGCCGCGCGGGCGGTGCGGGCCCGGGGCTGGTCGCCGTCGTACTCCCAGGCCACGTTCGGCCGGTCGAACTGGAGCGTGGGGACGTGCACGGTGTCGCCCCAGACGAGCAGGCGGCTGGCGCCGCTCCTGACCTCGTAGACGGTGTGCCCGGGGGTGTGGCCCGGCGTCGGGACCGCGGTGGTCCAGTCGTTGACCGCGACCCGCTCCGACACGGGCACGACCCGGTCACGGATCGGTGCGAGCCGGCCCTCCGCGAACACCGCGGCGTCGCCCGCGCCGATCCACACGCGTTCGAGCCTGCCGAACGCCTCCGAACCGTCCGGCGCGATCAGGCCGTTCACGTGGTCCGCGTGCCGGTGGGTGATGGCCACGTCGGTGATCCCCGCGCGGTCGACGCCCGCTTCGTCGAGCGCGTCGTGGAGCAGCCCCATGGTCGGCTCGTGCCAGACGTCGGACGCGCCGGTGTCGATGAGGACCGACCGCGAGCCGTCGGTGACGAAGAAGGCGTTGACCGACAGCCGCAGGTTGCCGTCGGCCAGCGGGACGGAGGACGGCAGCACGTCGAGCGTGCGGCCGTCCTCGTCGCGCAGCCGGGCCGGCGGCATGTCGAGGTACCCGTCCCGCAACGAGACCACCCGCAGGTCGCCGAACTCGAACGTGGCGTGGTGGCGGCCGGTCGAGATCAAACGCATGGAACCCCTCCGTCGGGTCGGGCGAGCAGCACGTGTCCCCGACAGAAGATCAGATCTTCGCCAGGAGGGACAACTCGCCTCCTGGCCCTGCGACGTGGCTCAGCCCGCCGCGGCCAGGAGGGCGTCGGCGAGGTCGGTGCGCTGGTACAGGACGGAGCGGCCGGAACGGTGGGAGGCGACGATACCGGCCGCGCGCAGGGCCGTCAGGTGCTGGGAGACCCCGCCGGCCGACATGCCGGTGCGGTGGGAGAGCTCGGTGGTGGAGGCCGGGGCGGCCAGTTCGGCCAGCAGCAGGGCGCGGGAGCGGCCGAGGACGGCGGCGACCGCCTCCGGCACCCGCGCGGCCGGCTGCTCCCAGAGGACGCCGATGCCCCGGCTGGGGTAGCAGAGCTGCACCACCTGGTCGGGCCGGTTCACCATCATGGTGCGTCCGGGGCCGACGAAGGCGGACGGAATCAGCAGCAGGCCCCGCCCGGCCAGGCTGCCGGAGGTGCCGCAGTCGGCCAGCGGGAGCGTGAGCCGGTCGGTGCACCACTCCACGCTCGGGTGCAGTTCGCGCAGCACGGCCGCCGAGCCCTCGGCGGCGAACCGGCGGGACTGGTGCAGCACGTCGCTCTCCAGCACCGCCCGGATCCGGGACCAGTGCGGGGCGAGCGCCACCGCCCAGTAGCCGCGCAGTTCGTCGACCAACCGCGGCAGCACCGCCGCCGGGTCCCGGTGGAACGCGGCCACCTCGGGCGTCCAGTCGACCAACTGCTCCAGGTCGGCGCGGATCCGCTCGGGGGCGGTCCGGGCCAGCACCGCGAGCTCGCCCGTCAGCGCCGACTCGGCACTGGCGCTCGGCGGGACGGGACCGGGCGGCGGGTTGAGGAAGTCGGGCAGGTAGCCGCTCGGCGTGATCAGGTCGGCGAGCAGGCCGGTGCCCAGTCCGGCGGCGGCCAGCTCGGGCCTGGCCCGCTCGGCCCAGCGGCGGTGCAGCGGCCCGACGGCGCCCCGGGCGAGCAGCCGATGGCTCGTCACCACCTCCCACAGCGGGGAGTAGGCGAGCCTGGTCCCGGCCACGTCCCGGGTCGAGAAAGCGAGTTCCAGCACGATTCCCCCCGTGGTGGCCAGTGGATTCAGCGGCCGTGGATTCGGCTGAGCCTGAATGAATGGAGTCACCGTAGCGGTGGCCGCAGGATTCCCGCCATGACCTCCGCCACGACCTCCACCATGACCTCCACCACCAGCTCCGTCAGCACTGACCCCGCTCCCGCCGCCGGCCCGGTCCCGGCGCCGCCCAGCAGTCCGGCCGGCGGCTTGTTCAGCGGCCTGCGCGACGGCCTGCGCAGCCGGTTCGCCGGGTTCGGCGGCCCGTTCTGGGTGGTGATCGGCGGCACCATGCTGAACCGGCTCGGCAACATGGTGGTGCCGTTCCTGGTCTTCTACCTGGGCTCCCGGCACATCGCCACCGGCCAGGTCCCGTTCGTGCTCGGCGCGCTGGGCGTCGGCGGCCTGCTCGGCCCGGTGCTGGGCGGGCTGCTCACCGACCGGTTCGGCGCCCGGCTTGCGATGGTGACCGGGATGCTCGCCACCGCGGGCAGCCAGGCCCTGCTCTTCGTCGCGCCCGACCCGGTCACCCTGGCGCTGGCCACGCTGGCCCTGGGCGTCGGCGGCACCCTGCACATGCCCGGCGCCTCCTCGGTGATGGCCGGCGCGGCGCAGGGCGAGCGGCGCCGGGTCGCGTTCGGGCTGCTGCACTGGTCGATCAACGTCGGTGCGGCGCTGGCCGGGGCGCTCGGCGGGTTCCTGGCCGAGCACGGTTACGGGCTGCTGTTCGCGCTCGACATGGCGACCTGCCTGGCGTACGGCGCGCTGGTGGCCGTCCGCCTGCCCCGCACCACCGGCGCCGCGCGGACCGACTCGCCGCGGGACGGCGGCGGTTACGGCGCGGTGCTGCGCGACCGGCTGCTGCTCCTCCTGATGGTGCCGGTGCTCACCGGCGAGGCGGTGTACGCGCTCACCGAGGTCACCCTGCCGCTGGCGATCCGCGACCACGGCCTGCCGCCGACCGTCTTCGGGCTGGCCGCGGCCGTCAACGCGGTGCTGGTGGTGGCGCTGCAGCCGATCGCCAACCTGGTCCTCACCCGGTTCGACCGCAGCCGGCTGTGGGCGGCCGGGTCGGCGCTGGCCGCCGCCGGGGTGGCGCTGACCGGCGTGGCCGGCGGCACCTGGGGCTTCGTGCTGACCGTGGTGGTGTGGAGCCTGGGCGAGGTCGCGGTGAGCGGGCTGTACAGCTCGATGGTGGCCGATCTCGCCCCGGACGGGGCCGCCGGCCGCTACCAGGGCGTCGCGGGCTGGGCCCGCGGGCTGGCCCGGTTCGCGGCGCTGCTGCTCGGCTCGACGGTCTACGCGCTGCTGGGCCCGGCCGCCCTCTGGTGGGGCGCCCTGGGGGCCGGGCTGGCCGGCGCGGCGGTGGCCGTGGCGATCGGCGGCCGGTTCCGGGCCCGGGTGCGGGCCAGCTGACCAGGCGTCCCCCTGGGGCCGGTCCCGACCTCGCCGGCAGCGATGTCAGTCCCTCCTTGTACTGTCTACCCCAAGCAACAGCAAGATCAGCACGGGGGAATGACCAATGATCAGGACCGATCCGGACACACCCGACCTTTTCCTCACCCCGGTCGACGACGTCTTCATCCGCAACCACGTCGGACCGCACCCGCGGCTCGACCCCGCCACCTGGTCGCTCAGCGTGGAGGGCCTGGTGGAGCGGCCGCTGCGGCTGGACTTCCCGACCATCCAGGGCCTGCCGCAGACCCGCTTCACCGCCGTCCACGAGTGCTTCGGCAACCCGCTGCACCCCACGGTGCCGACCCGCGCCGTCACCAACCTGGAGTGGGTCGGCGTCCCGCTCGCCGCCGTACTGGAGCTCGCCGGGCCCCGCCCGGAGGCCCGGCACGTCTGGCTGGAGGGCGCCGACTCCGGCGACTTCGGGGACGAGCGCGACGTGAGCTTCCTCAAGGACCTGCCGCTCGACCAGGCGGGCACCGAGGTCTTCCTCGCGCACACCATGAACGGCGAACCGCTGCGCCCCGACCACGGCTACCCGCTGCGGGCGGTGGCGCCCCGGATGTTCGGCACCAACTCGGTCAAGTGGCTGAGCCGGATCGTGCTGGCCGCCGACCGCCCCGACCACCTCTTCACCACCCGCCTCTACACCCGCGTCCTGCCCGGCGAGCACGAGGCCCGGCCGGTCCGCGAGAAGGACGTCTGCAGCAAGCTGCTCACCCCGGGCGACGGGAGCACCGTCCCGGCCGGGAGCCGCGAACTGGCGGGCTACGCCTGGAGTTCCACCGAAGTGACGGCCGTCGAGGTCGCCGTGGACGACGCCGACTGGCAGCTCGCCGAGCTGGACCGGCGCGGCCCGGACCCGACCTGGCAGCGCTTCCGCCTCCGCCACGACCTCACCCCGGGCCCGCACCGTATCCGTTGCCGGGCCACCGACTCCGCCGGGCGCGTCCAGCCGCTCACCGGGGACCGGAACGCCGTCCACGAGATACGCGTCGTCGCCGAGGCGGACAGCCGACCCGGTCGGTAGCCGGCCGGCCGGGCCGTGGTGGGGTCGTATCCTGGCCGGTCATGCGGAGCATCGACTGGGACGGCTCCGGGAGCGGGTACGCGCGCTGCGTGAGGAGCGGCCATGGAATGCGGCGTGGGCCGAACTGGCCGCGCCGCTGGCCGAGAGCCAGGTGGCGGAGGCGGAGCGGCAGTTCGGGATCACCTTTCCGGCGGACTACCGGGAGTTCCTGCTCCGGGTGAGCGCGGGCGGGCGGTGGCCCAGGGAACTGCGGCGGGGTCCGGACGGCTGGCACTGGGTGGGGGACGCGGACACCCAACTGGAGCGGCTGCACGTGCCGTTCCCCGATCACGACGCGGCGCTGGCGGCGAGTGACGAGGTGTGGGAGAAGTCCGTGCGGGAGGAGGACTACGACGACCCGGCCGAGTTCGCGGCGGCCCGGGACGCCCGGAGCGAGGCCGTGGAGGCCGCCGAGCGGGACCGGGTCACCGGCGGTGTGTTCCTGGCGGGCCACGGCCACTGCTTCAGCACCCTGCTCATCGTCAGCGGTCCGGACCGCGGCAGCATGTGGTTCGACGGGCGGTCCACCTGCGAGCGGCTTAACCCGCTGCTGACGGATGCGGGCCGGCCGGCCGGCTTCGGGGAGTGGTACCTCGACTGGCTGGAACACGAGGAGCCGCTGACCACACCGGAGTTGGAGAAGGCCGCCGGCGACCGGTGGCACCGCGGCGTGGGCACGCCCATCTGGCTCCGCTGGTTCGACGACTGGGAGGACAACCGCCGCGGCCGGTAGCCGCTGCCGGGGCGCGACCCACCTCGGCCCGGGGCTCGCCACCAGCAGGAGACATCACGAACGAACACCTGTCGGCCACTCAAGGTGAGTGTTTGTGTTGAGCCTTGTCGGTTTGTGATGTGTGCAATATCGTATGGCACTCCTCCCTCACTCGCGCCGCGCCCCGGCTCCGCCCTCGGGCGGCCCGGGGGGCGCGGCGCACTCACCCATTCGGGAAGCCCCCACATGCGCAGAACCCCCCACCGCGTCGCCGGCATGGTGGCCGCCCTGGCCCTGGCCGCGTCCGGCCTCGGTGCCACGGTGCTCACCGGCGCCACTCCGGCCGCCGCCCTCGGCAACGGCAACGCCCTGACCCCGCCCATGGGCTGGAACTCCTGGAACAGCATCGGCGCGTACGTGACCGAGAGCCAGGTCAAGCAGACCATCGACTTCATGTCGGCCAACGGCCTGGTCCAGGCCGGCTACAACACCGTCACCATCGACGACGGCTGGTCGATGCGCCACCGCGACGGCCAGAGCACGGACTTCGCCAAGACGGCCGACAACGCCATGCAGCTCTACGACGGCAACGGCAACCCGGTCAGCGGCACCGACGGCAGCGGCAACGACCCCACCAGCGGCCACCTCGTGCCCGAGCCGGGCCAGTTCCCCGCCCAGGTCGTCAACGGCAGGACCGTCAACGGCATCCAGTACCTGGCCTGGTACGCGCACAGCAAGGGCATGAAACTCGGCCTCTACGCCACCGACACCTACACCACCTGCCAGGGCCACCCCGGCAGCCTCGGCCACGAGAGCACCGACGCCGCCGACTTCGTCTCCTGGGGCGTCGACTTCGTCAAGTACGACGACTGCCCGTACGGCCCGACCATCACCGGCCCGGACGGCTACGCCTACTACCCGCAGGGCGAGGGCAAGGAACTCACCCAGTCCATCTACGCCCGGACCCAGACCTTCCAGCGCGCCCTCGACGCGGCGACCGGCGCCGCGGGCAAGCCCAAGGTCACGCTCAGCCTGTCCGCACAGCCCGCGCACACCGGCATCCCGTACCTGCTGGCCGCCAACGACCCGGCCCGCACCGATCCGCTGATCACGGCCGCCGGCACCCCGCCGCACCAGGCGCCCGGCTACTCGCCCACCGGCGTGTGGTGCGGCCAGGTCGCCAACATGTGCCGGATCGGCGGCGACCGGGACAGCGAACTGGACGGCGTGCTCTACAACGGCCAGTTGCAGACCGCGCTGAAGTACCCGGGCAACGTCCACCCGGGCAGCTGGAACGACCTGGACATGATGTTCGCCGGCTGGCAGGACACCTACGGCGTCTGGGGCGTCACCGACACGGACAAGGGCCACAAGCCCTTCACGGACGACGAGTCGCGCACCGAGCTGTCCGTGCTGTCGATGATGGCCGCCCCGCTCATCTCCGGCGCCGACCTGCGCACCGCCGCCGACTCGCAGCACACCGCGAACGGCTACACCTGGTCCACGGGCATCACCTCCTCCGCGCTGTCGCTGCTCAAGAACCCCGACATGATCGCGATCGACCAGGACGGCCTCGCCATCCCCGCCGCCCTGGTCGGCAACCCGCCCGCGTCCCCGACCGCCCCCGTGGTCCTCAAGCGCCAACTCGCCAACGGTGACCTGGCCGTCGCCCTGATCAACCAGGACCCGAACAACTGGGCCATGATCAGCGCGGGCTTCGCCGACCTCGGCCTGACCGGCTCCAGCTACGGCTACCGGGAGTTGTGGACGGGCGCCACCGGCACCGCGACCGGATCGCTCGGCGGCAACTGGATCCCCGCACACGGCGTCGCCCTGTACCGCATCGCCGGCGGCAGCACCGGCAGCGGTGGTGGCACCGGCGGCACCCGGCCGAGCGTCGTCGGCGACGGCAAGTACCACGCGATCAGCGCCGGCGGCACCGCGGGCCAGGCGCTGGAGGTCCAGGGCGGCTGCTACGCCGCGGTCGGCGGCAACTCCGACATCAACGCGTACCAGAGCGGCAACGCCGCCCAGCAGTGGCTGTTCACGCCCAACGCGGACGGCACCGTGACGATCACCGACAACTGCTACACCGCCGCCCAGGCGCACACCGTGCTGGCCGGCGGCGCCGGCGTCGGCAGCGCCTACCTGCTCAACCCCTCGCCCAACAACCCCTGGCAGAAGTGGAAGGTGACGCAGAACAGCGCCGGCGCGCTCACCGTGACCAACGTCGGCAACGGCCTGACCCTGGACGTCGCCGGGAGCGCGGCCGGCTCCACGGGGATGACCAACCCGGCCAACCCGGCTGCGGCCGGGCAGAGGTGGACCGTCCTGTCCTGACCGCCCCGGCGCGGCGCCGACCCTGACACCCGGCGCCGCGCCGGTGCCCGTCCGGGTCGGTGCCCGTCGTGCCGGTACTCGTCCGGGTCGGTGCCCGTCCGCGTCGGCGCCCGTCCGCGACGGGCGCCGGCCGGCGGGCAGCTCAGGCCAGCCGCGCCACGGCCAGGGACAGCGCGCGGTCGAGCGCCGCGTCGGCGTCGCACGGCACGTCGGGCCGGACGCCGGTGCCCTCCCAGTTGGTGCCCGAGACCGGGCTGACCCCGCGGGCGACGGGCACGCTGAGCTCCAGGTGCGGGTGCACCGTCCAGCCGTCCCGCGGGTGCGCGCCGCCCCGGGTGGCCTCGCCGACGACCTCGGCGCGCCCGAGCTGCTGCAGGTCGTAGGCCAGCTCCTCGCCCGCGGAGAAGGTCTTCCCGCTGGTCAGCACGTAGAGCGGCTTGCTGGCGCCGAACCGGGCGCCCGGCACGAACGGGGGCGTCCAGGACTGCTCGGCCACCGCTCCCTGCCGCGAGAGCATGGTCATCAGGTGGGTGCGGCCGTCGAGCAGGTAGCCGCAGACGAAGGCGACCGTGTTCGGATCGCCGCCGGTGTTGCGCCGCAGGTCCAGGACGAGGGCGCGGGCGGGGGCCACCAGCGAGAGCGCCGCGGTGAGCGGCTGCGCCGCCCAGTCCAGCGGGAACATCTTGGGCCCGATCTCCAGGACCGCGACGCCGCCGTCGAGGAGTTCCACCCGCGGCACGCCGCCGAGGGAGGCGTCGAAGTCCCGTCGCATCGCGGCGAGTACCGCCGAGCCCCGGTCCGGCGGCACCGGCTCGGCGTGGAACTGGAGGGCCAGGTGCAGGTCGCCGTTGACGGACCGCAGGTCGGCCGTCACCGCCTCGGCCAACTCCTCGGCGGATCCGGATCCGGTCCGGTAGGCGCCTTCGGCGTTCCGGCGCCGTAGCAGCTCGGCCAGTTGGCGGGCGGCGTCGGGGAAGACGTAGTTCTCGCGGACCAGTTCGGCGACCGACTCGACGACGGCGGTGGCGTCCACGGCAGTTGGTGAGGTGGTGGAAGTCATGGGAGGGAGTAGACCAGCGACTTGCCAAAGCGTCAAACGTACTTAACGCTTGATCCGGTGAGCCACCAACCGGACGAGAGCGTCCAGCGGATCAGCACACCCGGGCAGCACACCGCACTCGCCCACCCCATGCGCCAGCGCCTGCTGTTCGCCCTCAGCAGCCGGCCGTCGACGATCAGCCGCCTCGCCGCGCAATTGGGCGCCAACAAGGGCAGCGTCTCCCACCACCTCAGGGTGCTGTGCGAGGCGGGGCTGGTCCAGGACGCGGGAACGCGGCGGGTGCGCGGCGGCACCGAGAAGTACTACCGGCGGACCGCCGAACGACTCCTCGTCGACGAACCGCAGGCCGAGGGCACGGCCGCGCTGTTCGGCGCCGTCGCCCAGGAGCTGGACCGCTCGCCCGTCGACCACCTCCTGACCCTGCGCCACCTCCGGCTCAGCCCGGCCAAGGCCGCCCGGCTCGCCGAGGCGCTGGCCGCGCTGGTCGACGAGACGGAGGAGGACGCCGAGGGCGAGCCCGTGCACGGCCTCCTGGTGACGCTCTACCAGCAGGCCGGGACGTAACGCCCCTTCGCTCAGCCGTACGGGACGACGGCGACCGGGCAGTGCGCGTGGTGGATCGCGGCGCGCGCCACCGGGCCGAGGTGGTGGTGGAGGAACGGCAGGTGGCGGGTGCGGCGGCCGACCACGAGCAGCCGGGCCGTCGCCGCCGCGTCGACGAGTTCGACGGCGGCCTTGCCGCGGACCGGCTCGGCCGTCACGTCCACCCCGGGGTGGCGGGCCCGCCACGGCGCCAGGGCCCGGGCGAGCCCGTCCTGTTCGACGGCGGAGAGCTCGGCCTGCTGCCCGTCGACCGCGCTGGGCGACAGGTACGCGCTGCCGGCCGGCGGCGCCCAGACGTGGACGACGCGCAGCGGCGCCGAGCGGAGCGCGGCGGCCTCGAAGGCGAAGGCGAGCACGTCCCCGGCCGGGTGGGCCAGGTCGAGGCCGACCGTCACCGGGCCGTCCGATCCGGCCTCGCCCGCCCGGACGAGCACCACCGGGCAGCCGGCCCGGCGCAGCACCTCCTGGCTCACCGAGCCGACCAGGGAGCCGAGGACGGCGCCCAGCCCGCGCGAGCCGAGCACCAGCAGGGCGGCGCTCTGCGCGGCGGTCTCCAACGCCTCGACCGGATCGGCGGACACCGTCGACGAGGAGACCGGGACGTCGGGTGCCAGGGCCCGCAACTCCCGCTCCCGGTCGGCGAGTTCCGCCAGGGCGTGACGGTACGTCTGGTCGCTGCCGACCACGTCCCGCTTCGGCCAGGGCCAGGCCCGCAGGAGTTCGAGGCTCAGCCCCCGGCGCTGCGCCTCGCGGGCGGCCCACTCGGAGGCGGTCAGGCTCTCGGGCGAGCCGTCGACGCCGACGACGACCGGTCCGGTCATGGCGCGCTCCTCAGTCCCGCAGCGCGTCGAGCGCCGCGACGAGGCGCCGGGCCGCCTCGTCGGCGACCTCGCCCAGCCCGCCGTCCGGCCCGGCCAGCGCGACGAGCGTCTGCGGGTCGACGGCCTCGACCAGCGTGGTGTCGCCGTCCGTGCGGACCACCACGTTGCAGGGCAGCAGCAGCCCGATGCGGCGGTCGGCCCGCAGCGCGCGGTGGGCGAGGGCGGGGTTGCAGGCGCCGAGGATCAGGTAGTCCTCGATCTCCTCGCCGATCTTCTCGCGCAGGGTCGCCCGGACGTCGATGGTGGTCAGGACGCCGAAGCCCTGCTCCTTGAGCGCGGCGGTGACCGCGTCGACCGCCTGGCGGAACGGCTGGTGGAGCCGTACGCCGATCCCGTACTCCATGGTCCCTCCTCGGGGCCCCGGCCCCAGTATCGGCAGGCGCCGGGGTCGGCGCCTCCCGAGGCGACACCCCCGCTGCCGGCGGATCCGGGTCGGACGGTCCCGGGCGAGTGGTCAGTCGGGCCCTGGAACGCCGGGCGGAGCACGCGTGGGCGGCGGACCGGGCGCAGGTGGAGCCGCGCTGGTCCGGGCGGCGGTAGCCGTCCGGCGCCCGGCGGTCCTGGCGGTCGCGGTTCCCGCGGCGATCACCGGGGGCCCTAGACTCGGCGGCGGCCGGCGCGTCGGAGCGCGGGCCACCGCTGGTGAAGTCGACGGGGGAGGGCCAGTGGAACGCATCGGGACCGTGGGCGCGGGCGGGATCGGCCGGGCCGAGGTGGCGCGTCCGTGCGAGGGTGTCGAGGAGCCGCCGGCCGTCCAGCCGGCAGAGGCCCGCCTCCAGGATGCGGGGAACGTCCTGGTCGCGCCTTCGACGGTGCACGATCACGAGGTGGTCAGGGAGTTCTTCGGGACCGTCGTCACGCCGGAGGACCTCGCCTCCGGTTCGCCCGACCTGGGGCGGAAGACCGTCTACCTGTACGGCGACCTGTCCGGGATCGACGGCCGCCGTCTGCGGGCGGCCGCCCGGGTGTTCGCGGTCGACCAGGAGGACGTCGACGAGGCCTGGCCCCTGGTGGACGTGGGCCGGGTGCCCGTCCGCGTGCACGGCGTCGGCGTGTACTACCGCCGCTTCTTCGACCTCGACGCCGACCACTTCGGGCGGATCCGGGCGGAGCACGTGTTCCAGTCCCTGACGGAGTCGACCAAGCCCGGGAGCGCCCGTCGCAGCGGGATCTACCTGACGCCCGTCACGCGGGACGGCGACGAGCTGCACTTCCGCCTGCTCCGGTGCTCCACCAACCTCTCCGGGCCGACCGAAGGTTTCCGCCCGACCGACACGGCCGTCGTCGAGGCCCTGAACCGCGAGGCCGCCGCCGTCTTCCGGGGCCAGGCGCCGCTCAACCACGTGCTCGCGCAGGTCTACCACAACACCGGTGCCACGCCCGGGCGCAAGCAGTCCAAGGCGAGGATCTCGGCCCATGCCGACAAGACCAAGGACATGCCCGGCAACGGCATCATGGCCTTCTGCACCTTCTACGACCGGCTCGACGGGCTGCGGCCCCTGGCCGGGGACGCCTTCGACCACGGCGTGCAGGGCGTCAGCGGGCTGACCAGGCTCCGGTTCCGCCTCAAGGAGCCGGTCGAGGCGCACGCCGGGGCCGCGCTCCCCCCGCAGTTCACCCTGACCCTCTATCCGGGCTCGGTGTTCTTCATGCCGCTGTCCACCAACCGCCTGTACACGCACGAGATCCGGCCCTCGGCCCTGGACGCCGAGTCGCTGCCGACCCGCCTGGGGTACGTGGTGCGCTGCTCGAACACCGAGGCCGTCCACCGGGACGGCCGGACGTACCTCAAGAAGGCCGGCGAGCTGGTGAAGCTGGGGCCGCCCACGCAGAACGGCATGGACGAGCTGCGCAGGCTGTACGCCGAGGAGAACCGGACGTCGGCCTTCGTCGACTACGGCGACCGGTTCCGCTTCAGCATGAACTCGGGAGACTACCGTGCCCCCCACCTCTAGGATTCCGGACGAGATCCTGTCGTGCGTGCTGCCGGCCGAGCGGAACCTCTTCGCGGAGCTGTCCGCGACGGCCCGGCTGGAGGAACTGGGGAAGGGCCGGCGAGGCGCCGTCCTCACCAGGGTCGAAGAGGCGGGCGACGTGCCGTTGGTGCGGACCACCACCCGGTACGGCAGCCCGGCACAGCGCTTCCGGCCGGTGCACGAGCGGCTGGCCCGGCAGGTCCAGGAGCGCACGGGGATCCCCGTCGCCTTCAACAACGCCCTCATCGAGAGCTACACGAACGCCTACACCCGGATGGGCGCCCACTCCGACCAGGCCCTCGACCTGGCGGACGCGTCGTTCATCGCGGTCTTCTCCTGCTACCGGCACCCCGACGCCGGCCCGCCGAGGAAGCTGGTCTTCGAAGCGAAGGCGGCCGACGGCGAGAGGTTCGAGATCCCGCTGGTCGACCACGGTGTCGTCGCGTTCTCCGTCGACGCGAACCGGCGCTTCCGGCACCGGATCGTCCTGGACGCGCCCGCCGAGGCGGCGGACAACGCGTGGCTGGGGGTCACCTTCCGCACCTCGAAGACCCTCCTGCGGTTCCGCGACGGGCACGCCCGGCTCCCGCAGGGCGCGCGCCTCACCGCGGCCGACGAGGAGCAGCGGCAGGAGTTCTACCGGCTGCGGCGCCGCGAGAACCAGGAGACGGACTTCGGCTACCCCCCGCTGACGTACACCGTCAGCGAGAGCGATCTGCTGCCGCCCGTGTGAGAGCGCCGCTCGGCGGGCCGTCCCGGGCGCGGGGCGTCACGGGGCGGACGGGTCCCGGAAGTCGTCGATGACGACGACGCCGGTCGGCCCGTAGGTCTCCAGGGACTCCAGCACCGCGCTCGCCTGGTGGAGGCCGACGGTGCGGGTGACGATCCGGCCCGGGGCGAGTCGGCCGGTGGCGATCATGTCGAGCATCGTGCCGAACCGCTGGGCCGTCCGGACGTCCGGGCGTCCGCGACGGGCGGGTCAGGACGGGTCGGCGGAGGCCTGCGGGAGACGGGCCTCGATCTCCTCGAGGACGGGCCGGTACGCCTCCTCGTACGTGCGCATCCGCGCCGCGCACTCGGCGAACAGCCGCCGGGAGCGGGCGCTGCGGTGGGGCAGCATGCCGTAGCGGAGCAGGCGCACCGAGCGGTGGTCCACCATGAAGCCGGCCTTGCAGCGCACGCCGTGGGCGTGGCGCACGACGTCCTCGGCGTCGCTCAGCAGGCTCTGGTAGGCGTCGTGGGCCGTCTTCCACCGGGCGGCGTCCTGCGGGGTGCCGGGCACCTCGACGCCGCGCACCATCGGCTGGACGACGTCGTACAGGGTGAATGCGAGCCCCTCGGGGACCTCGGCCCACCGCATGGTGCTCCACGGCCACGCGATCAAGGTGTAGGTGCGCTGCTGTACGCGGATCACGCTGTCCCCCCGGAGTCGGTGCGCGGCGGGCGGCCGCCCGGGACCAGCGTAGAGGCAGCCGGCCGCGCGGGCCGCCCCACAGGCCCTGGCCTGCGCTCTTGCCGGTCGGGGGAGGAGGCGGCCTGGACGGCGGGCGGCCGGCTTCTGCGAGAATCGACCCGTCCGGGAACCAGAGCGGCAGGAGGCTCGTGTGGGCGGGGACGGAGTGCGGCCGCGGATGCCGCAGCTGCGGTTGGACGAACTCCTGGAGGAGCTCCAGGCGCGGATCGACGCCGCCCGGGGCACCCGGGACCGGGTGCACAGCCTGCTGGAGGCCGTGCTGTCGGTCGGCCGGGAACTGGACCTGACGCAGGTGCTGCGCCGGATCGTGGAGGCGGCCGCCGTCCTGGTGGACGCGCGGTACGCGGCGCTGGGCGTGATCGGGCCGGACGGCGAGACGCTGTCGGAATTCCTCACGGTGGGCCTGTCGGAGGAGGAGATCGCGCGGATCGGCCCGTACCCGACCGGGCGCGGCCTGCTCGGCGAGCTGATCCACCGCCCGGCCCCGCTGCGGCTGGAGGACCTCTCCGAGCACCCGTCGTCGGTGGGCTGCCCGGCGCACCATCCGGTGATGCGGACCTTCCTGGGCGTGCCGGTGCGGGTGCGCGAGGAGGTCTTCGGGAACCTCTACCTGACCGACAAGCAGGGCGGGGAGGAGTTCGACGCCGACGACGAGGCGGTGATCTCCACCCTGGCGGTGGCGGCCGGCGTGGCGATCGACAACGCCCGGCTGTACGAGGAGGCCCAGCGCCAGCAGCGCTGGCTGGGCGCGAGCGCGGAGATCACCCGGGCCCTGCTGTCCGGCGGCTCCCGGTCCGAGGTGCTGGAGCTGATCGCGCAGCGGGCCCGGGAGATCACCGGCGCCGACCTCGCCGACGTCTCCGTGCCGGTGGCCGGGACGGACACCGTGCGGGTGGAGCTCGCCCTCGGCGGCAACGCGGCCGGCCGGACGGGCCTGGTGGTGCCGCTGAAGGGCTCGCTGTCGGGCGAGGCCTGCGCCTCGGGGATGCCGGTGACCACGGCGGACCTGGCCGGCGATCCGCGGCTGTCCGCCGGACCGCGCCGCTTCGACGGGCTCGGCGCGGCGGTCGCGGTGCCGCTGGGCCGGGCCGAGGGACAGATCGACGGGGTGCTGCTGCTGGCCAGGGAGACCGGCCGGCCCGAGTTCACCGACCGCGAGACCGGCCCGCTGCTGGGCTTCGCCGACCAGGCCGCGCTCGCCCTGGAACTGGCCGAACGCCGCCGGGACGCCGAGCAGTTGGCCATGCTGGAGGACCGCGACCGGATCGCCCGCGACCTGCACGACCTGGCCATCCAGCGGCTCTTCGCGACCGGGATGACGCTGCAGAGCGCCGCCCGCTTCGTCGAGCACGAGGGGGCCTCGGACCGGGTGCTGCGCGCGGTCGGCGACCTGGACGAGACCATCAAGATCATCCGTTCGACGATCTTCGGGCTCCGCGCCCGCGAGGAGCGCGCCGGGCAGGGCCTGCGGGCCAGGGCCACGCGGGCCGTCGAGCACGCCCAGGCCGTCCTCGGCTTCCCGCCCAGGCTGAGCATGGAGGGCCTGCTGGACACCGACGTCCCGGCGGAGGTCGCCGAGCACGTCGTGGCCGTGCTGGGGGAGGCGCTGAGCAACGCCGCCCGGCACGCGAGGGCGGACCGGGTGGAGGTCGTGCTGCAGGCCACCGGGACGCAGGTCGTGCTGACGGTGCAGGACAACGGCGTCGGCATCCCGGAGCAGGGGCGGCGCAGCGGTCTGCGCAACCTCGCCGAGCGGGCGCAGGCCCTCGGCGGCGTGTTCGAGGTGACCGCTCCGGTCGGGGGCGGCACCCGGCTGCTCTGGTCGGCACCGCTGGCGTGAGGCCGGGCGGCGGCGGACGGTCACGTGGTGGGGCCCGCCCTCGTCGAGCGGACGAGGGCGGGCCCGGAGCACCCGGGGGCGGGCGGCGGATCAGACGTCGGTCGAGCCGTCCAGGTTGACGTAGGCGTAGAAGACGCCGATGTCGTAGCCGTCCTTCTGGGTGTTGAAGGTGGCGGTCAGGTCGGTGTCCCCGTTGCGCAGGAACGGCGAGATGTCCCAGCGGTTGGAGTCGTAGCCGAAGTTGTTGCGGTTGTACGGGTTCCGGGCGAACTGGTCGGCCGGGGTGAGCTCCTCGATGGTGGAGTTGAAGGCGTCGTTCGGCGCGTGGTTGACGTCCTGGAAGAGCGTCGACGGCCCGTTGGTGGACTTGACCGACAGGGTGTCGCCGGTCCACTTGAGGTCGCCGTCGTAGACGACGAAGCCGAGCTTGCCCCCGACCGGGCCGCTGTGCGGGGTCTGCAGCCCGCCCAGGTGGATGTCCAGCTGCGGGCTGTCCGGCAGTTCGACCTGGAAGCCGTCCCACAGGTGGATGTGGCGCATCGGCTTGCAGTCGTTCTCGTACGCGACCACGATCGTCCAGCCGCCCCAGCTGTGCGGCTTGACCACCGAGTCCATGTTGGCGACGGTGTACGTGCCGTTGCCGGCCTGCTTGACGAGGTCGGTGATGTCGGCGGAGGCCTGGTAGCTGCTCTCCACGTCGGTGGTGATGTAGCCGATGGACGGCTGGTCGTTGTTGACGGCCCGGTACTGCGCCTCGCCCGGGATCTTCAGGTAGACCCCGTCGATCTGGCTCTCCGGCAGCACGGTGTCGCCGATGCCGCGGGTGCCGCCCCAGTACAGCCGCGCGTACTTGACCTTGGAGCCGTCGAGCAGGCCGAGGTCGGCGGAGCTGGCGGAGTAGATCGCATCGCCCTCCGGGCCGATCGAGCCCGGGTCGATGTTGATGTACTTCATCTCGTACTTGTTGTTGATCGGCATCGGGCCGAGGCCCTGGCGGGCCTGCTCGCACGGCACCTGGGCCGGGTCCAGGGGGGCCTTGGTCTCGTCACAGGTCATCAGCGAGTTGCTGATCCGGGTGATGGAACCGTGGAAGTCACCCTGGAAACGGGTGGTGAAGGGCAGCGGGTTCGAGGCGATGGTCGTGGCTCGCGGGTCGGCCTTCGACGAGCCCGAGCCCCGGGCGTCGGCGAGCGTGGGGGCGACCAGCAACTGGCCCGCGGCGGCGGCGAGGGCGGTGCCGACGACGACGGCCCGGCGGGCGGTCAGGCGGGTGGCGGCGGCACGGCTGACGGATGAGGAGGGCATGGGGTCCTCTCGGGACGAAACGGACGTGCATCCCATCGGACCACACCGTTTCGCCACGGACTCGCCGCATTCCGCCACTGGAGAAACGTTCCGGCGGAGCTTCACCCGCGCGGAGGCCCCCCGCCGCCCCGGTGGACGCCCGGGACCATCGGGTGGGTGCGGCAGGGACCGCCGGCGTGGGTGACCGGGACGGTCGGCCCCTGGGGCGCGCCGCCCGGCGGGTCGAGGATCTTCAGCGACACCACCGCGAGGACCGGCCCGGTCCCCGGGATCCAGCAGCCGGCGAAGGAGTCCCCGATGTCCGTACGCGACCGCGCAAGACCACCGGAGAGCACGGCGGACGACGGGACGCCCCGGCGCGGCGGGACCTTCGGGCTCCCCGGCGCCACCGCCCTGGTGGTCGGCAGCATCATCGGAACCGGGGTGTTCGCGCTGCCCTCGGCGCTCGCCCCGTACGGGCCGATCGCGCTGGTGGCCTTCGTCCTGGTCACCGTGGGCGCGCTGGCGCTCGCCGTGACCTTCGGCCGCCTGTCGGAGCGGGTGCCGGGCAGCGGCGGCCCGTACGTCTACGCCCGGGAGGCGTTCGGCGAGTTCGCCGGGTTCCTCACCGCCTGGTCGTACTGGATCACGGCCTGGGCCGGGAACGCCGCGATCGCGGTGGCCTGGGTCGGCTACGTCGAGGTGTTCGTCAACAAGGGCCACCACACCTGGGCCTCGATCGCGATCGCCCTGGTGGGCCTGTGGCTGCCCGCGATCGTGAACCTGACCGGGGTGCGCGCGATCGGGGCCTTCCAGGTCGTCACCACCGTGCTGAAGTTCCTGCCGCTGGCGTTCATGGCCACGGCCGGCCTGCTGTTCGTGAAGTCCGGCAACTTCGGGGCCTTCAACGCGAGCGGCGGCTCGGCGCTGGGCGCCGTCTCGGCGGCCGGGGCGATCGCGCTGTTCAGCTACATCGGCCTGGAGACCGCCTCGGTGGCGGCCGGGCGGGTGCGCGACCCGAAGCGCAACGTGCCGCGGGCGACGGTGTACGGCACCCTGGCCTGCGCGGCGATCTACCTGCTCGGCACCCTGGCGGTGTTCGGCACCGTCCCGCACGACCGGCTCGGCTCCTCCGCCGCGCCGTTCACCGACGCCATGAACGGCATCGCCGGCGGGCACTGGGCCGGGAACCTGGTCGCCGTCGCCGCGATCGTCTCCGGGCTCGGGGCGCTGAACGGCTGGACGCTGATCTGCGCCGAGATGCCCATGGCCGCCGCCCGGGACGGGCTGTTCCCGTCCGCCTTCGCCGGCACCCGGGGCCGCGGCGAGGTGCCGGCCTTCGGCATCGTCTCCGCGACGGTGCTCGCCTCGGCGCTCACCGTGATCAGCTACACCCGCTTCACCCGGGTGTTCACCGAGATCGTGCTGCTGAGCGTGCTCACCGCCGTCATCCCGTATCTCGTCTCGGCCGCCGCCCAGCTGTACTGGCTGGCGCAGCACGGCCGGGCGGAACTGGACCGGCGCCGCCTCCTGCGCGACACGGCCGTCACCGTCCTGGCCCTGGCCTTCTCCTACTGGTCGATCCAGGGCAGCGGCTACCAGACCGTCTACTACGGCCTGTTCGCCGTCCTGCTCGGCATCCCCGTCCACATCTGGCTGAAGCGGCCGCACGTCCGGCCGATGACGCCGCGCCACCAGCACTGAGAACCGTCCTTGACCACGAGGGAGCACACCGAGATGTCCACTCTGCGCGTCGACTCGGAGGCCGGCCGCCTGCGGCAGGTGATCCTGCACCGCCCGGGCCTGGAACTCGCCCGGCTGACCCCCCGCAACGTCGACGACCTGCTCTTCGACGACATCCTGTGGGCCAAGCGAGCCCGCGAGGAGCACGACGCCTTCGCCCAGGTGCTGCGCGACCACGGCGTGCGCGTCCACCACTACGCCGACCTGCTCGCCGAGACGCTCGACCTGCCGCCCGCCCGGGCCTGGCTGCTCGGCCAGGTCGTCACCCCCGCCGTCGTCGGGCCCGCGCTCGTCGAGCCGGTCCGGGAGCTGAGCGAACAGCTCGACGGCGCCACCCTCGCCGCGTACCTGATCGGCGGGGTCCTCAAGGCCGACCTGCCGCTGCGCACCCCCCGCAGCCTGCTCTGGAGCACCCTCGGCGAGCAGGACTTCGCCCTCCCGCCACTGCCCAACCAGCTCTTCCCGCGCGACAACTCCTGTTGGATTGGCGGCCGTTACAGCCTCAACCCGATGGCCAGGCCGGCCCGCCGGCGGGAGACCCTGCACACCGCCGCGATCTACCGCTTCCACCCGCTGTTCGCCGAGACCGCGCCCCCGCTGCTCGACGGCACCACCACGGCCCCCGGGTTGACCCTGGAGGGTGGGGACGTGCACGTCGTCGCCCCCGGCGTGGTCATGGTCGGCATGGGCGAGCGCACCACCGCGCAGGCCGTCGAGACCCTCGCCCAGCAGCTCTTCCTGACCGGCACCGCGCACCGGCTGATCGCCGTCCGTCTGCCGGAGAGCCGGGCGTTCATGCACCTGGACACCGTCCTGACGATGATCGACCGGGACACCTTCACCGTCTACCCGGGCCTGGCGGACGACCTGCGCTCCTGGACCCTCACCCCGGCGCCCGAACGCCCCGCCGGCTTCGACGTGCGGGCCGACACCGACCTCGCCGCCTCGCTCGCCGAGGCGCTCGGCCTGGACAAGGTCCGCTTCCTGTCCGCCGAGCAGGACGCCCGGGCCGCCGAGCGCGAACAGTGGGACGACGGCAGCAACTTCCTCGCCCTGGAGCCCGGCGTCGTCGTCGGCTACGAGCGCAACACCACCACCAACACGTACCTGCGCAAGCAGGGCGTCGAGATCGTCACCATCGCCGGCTCCGAGCTCGGCCGCGGCCGGGGCGGCCCGCGCTGCATGAGCTGTCCGATCGAGCGCGACCCCGCCAACTGACCACCGAGCCGGCCACCGAGCCGGCCACCGAGCCGACCACCGAGCCGACCACCGAGCCGACCACCGAGCCGACCACCGAGCCGGCCACCGAGCCGGCCACCGAGCCGGCCACCGAGCCGATCACCCGAGGAGCAACCGCCATGACCGTCGACCTCACCGGCCGCCACTACCTGCGCGAACTCGACTTCACCGCCGCCGAGATCCACCACCTGCTCGACCTCGCCGCCGAACTGAAGGCCGCCCGGCAGGCCGGCACCGAGACACCCCGGCTGACCGGCCGCAGGATCGCCCTGATCTTCGAGAAGAGTTCCACCCGGACCCGCTGCGCCTTCGAGGTCGCCGCGGCCGACCAGGGCGCCATGACCACCTACCTCGGCCCGGACGGCTCGCACCTCGGCCACAAGGAGAGCATCGCCGACACCGCCCGGGTCCTCGGCCGGATGTACGACGCCGTCGAGTACCGCGGCTTCGAGCAGGACGCCGTCACCGAACTCGCCCCCCACGCCGGAGTCCCCGTCTACAACGGCCTCACCGACCAGTGCCACCCCACCCAGAGCCTGTGCGACGTGTTCACGATGCGCGAGCACGCCGGGAAACCGCTGGAGGAGATCTCTTTCTGCTACCTCGGTGACGCCCGCAACAACACCGCCAACTCCCTGGCGGTCATGGGCAGTCTGCTCGGCATGGACGTGCGCGTCGCGGCCCCGCGCGAGCTGTGGCCCGCCCCCGCGCTGGTCTCCGACTGCCTCCGGCTCGGCCGGGACAGCGGCGCCCGGCTCACGCTCTGCGAGGAGGTCGAGGAAGCCGTGACCGGGGCGGACTACCTCTACACCGACGTGTGGGTCTCCATGGGCGAGGACCACGCCCGCTGGCCCGAGCGCATCGCCCGGCTGCTGCCGTACCAGGTCAACGCCAAGACCCTGGCGGCCACCGGCAACCCCGACACGGCCTTCCTGCACTGCCTGCCCGCCCTGCACGACCGCCGTACCGACCTCGGCGCCGAACTCGCCGAGGAGCACGGGCTCGACGGCCTCGAAGTCACCGACGAGGTCTTCGAGTCGCCGGCCTCGCTGGTCTTCGACCAGGCCGAGAACCGCATGCACACCATCAAGGCGATCCTGGTCGCCACCCTCGGGAGGAAGTGACCATGCGCATCGTCGCCGCCCTCGGCGGGAACGCGCTGCTCCGGCGGGGTGAACACCCCGACGCCGCCGTCCAGCAGCACCACGTCCACGACGCCGCCCGCTCGCTCGCCGAACTCGTCACCGCCGGACACGAGTTGGTGATCACCCACGGCAACGGGCCGCAGATCGGCCTGCTCGCCCAGGAGAGCGAGAGCGACCCGGAGCTCACCGAGCCCTACCCGCTGGACGTCCTCGGCGCCCAGACCCAGGGCATGATCGCCACCCTGCTCGTCCGCGAGCTCCTGGGCCGGCTGCCCGGCCGGGCCGTCACCGCGCTGACCACCCACACCGAGGTGGACCCGGACGACCCCGCGTTCGAGAGTCCCGGGAAGCTCATCGGCGGGCGGCTCACCGAGCGGCAGGCCAGGGCGATGGAGACCGAGCGCGGCTGGACCACGGCGCGCGACGGTGAACACCTGCGCCGGGTCGTCCCCTCGCCCCGCCCCACCGCGATCGTCGAACTCCCCGCCGTCCGGGCCCTGCTGGCGACCGGAGCGGTCGTGATCGCCGCCGGGGGCGGCGGAGTCCCGGTCACCCGGGACCGGGACACCGGCCTGGTGCGCGGCATCGAGGCCGTCGTCGACAAGGACCTGGCCGCCGCGCTGCTCGCCGAACAGCTCGACGCCGACGCCCTGTTGATCCTCACCGACGTCACCCACGTGTTCACCCGCTTCGGCACCACCCGCCCCGGCCCGCTGGTCACCGCCACCCCCGGCCGGCTGCGCGAACTGGACCTCCCGGAAGGGTCGATGCGCCCCAAGGCCGAGGCCGCCGCCTTCGCCGAACGGACCGGCGGCCTCGCGGCCATCGGCCCCCTCGACGACGCCCTCGGCACCATCCTCGGCACCACCGGCACCACCATCCGCGCGCTGCCGGCACCCGCGGGACCGGGACCCGAGGCACTGCCGAAGGGACCTTCAGCCCTCGGCCCCGCCGACCGGCACGCGGCAGTCTGAGAACCACCCGCAAAGGAGAGCCCTGATGACCCGTCTGCAGAGCCGGCCCGCCACCGACGTCCTGGTGGCGACCCGCGGCGAAGTCTCGCCGGCCGCGCCCGACTACGCCCGCACCAAGCTGCACGCCGTCCTCGAACGCCTCGACGAGCCGGTCCTCGCGGCCCGGGTGAAGCTCACCCAGGAGGCCAACCACGCCGTCGCCAGGCCGTCGATCGCCCAGGCCGTGATCGACCTCAACGGACGGCCGGTACGGGCCCAGGTCGCCGCCACCACCATGCAGGAGGCCGTCGACCTGCTCCAGGACCGCCTCAACGCCCGGATCGCCCGCGTCCGGACCCACCGGAAGCACCACCACCGCCACCACGCCGAGACGCCCGCGGTCGTGCCCGCGCCCACCGGGCAGGAGCATCGGCCGCAGCGCCGCGCGCTGGGCGTCGAGGAGCGCCGGGTCGTGCGGCACAAGACCTACAGCCTCGCGCGGCAGACCGGCTGGTCGGCGGTGTTCGAACTGGAGGCGATGGACTACGACTTCCACCTGTACACCGACACGGCGACGGGCCACGAGAGCGTCGTCCACCGGGACGCGGCGACCGGCGAGTACCGGATCACCTCGGCCGGCACCACGCCCGACACCGACCCGGGCCTCCCGGTGACCGCCGCCGGCGCCCCCGCGCTCACCGTCGCCGAGGCGGCCGCGCGCCTGGACCTGGGCGGCCTGCCGTTCGTCTTCTTCACGGACGCCGCGACCGGCCGGGGCAACGTCCTGTACCACCGGTACGACGGCCACTACGGCCTCATCACTCCCGTGGACCAGTAACGCGGGTGAGGCCCGGCCGGTCGTGGGGGCCGGACCGGGCCCATGCAGAGCGCCGGGAGCGGGTGGGGCCGCTCCCGGCGCTGCTTTGTGTCTGCTGCCTCGGGGCGTGCCCGTGTCGCGGGCAGCAAGAAGCCCTCCCCGGATCGGCGATCCGGGGAGGGCTTCGAGTTACCGGGGGGCTCAGGCGAAGGCGGTCTTGAGGGCGGCGAGGACGGCGTCGGGCTCGGTCAGGGCGTGGTGCACCGGCGGGACGGGCAGGTCGAGCCCGAGCAGGCGGTAGGCGGTGACGGCCTCGGACCAGGGCCGTTCGGGCGGACCGGGGGAGCGGCAGGGACCTTCGGACCGCACCGGAGGGCTGCTCGGCCCCTGTGGCCCTCCCGGGGCGAGCGGGAGTGTGGAGCAGGACACCGAGGGTCGCGTGCAGCTGCGCCGCGACCGGTGAACGAGGGAGGAGCGTCGTCATGTCGCACGCCGTAGTGGTCGGAGTCGACGGTTCGGAAGCGAGCTGGGCCGCCGCCGAGTGGGCCGCGCGGGAGGCCGAGCGCAGCGGCCGGCCCCTGTGCATGCTCCACGTCGGGGCGCAGGAGGAGTTCGCGCCCACGGAGCCGGACGAGGCCGTCGAGCCCCTGCCGCAGGCGGTGCTCGCCGTCCGGGACCACATCGCGGGCGTCCTGCCGGGCCTGGAGCTCACCTGCCGGCACGTCCCCGGCAACCCGGCGTACGCGCTGGCCGCCGCCGGCTGGCGGGACAGCCTGCCGGTCGTCGGCTCGCGCGGGACCGGCGGGTTCGCCGGGCTGCTGGTCGGCTCGACCGCGCTGCGCACGGCGGCGCGGGCGCACTGCCCGGTGGTGCTGGTGCGGGCCGGGTCGGAGGGCCAGGGGGCCGCCGGCGGCGACGTGCTGGTCGGGCTGGACAGCGCGCGGCCCTGCGGCGAGCTGCTCTCCTTCGCCTTCGCGGAGGCCGCCGCGCGCGGCGCGACCCTGCGGGCGCTGGAGAGCCGGACGTACCAGTCCGGGCCGTACGTGACGGAGGGGCCGGTGGACCAGCGGGAGATCAGGGACGCCCTGGCGGAGGCGGAGCTGACGCGCCTGCGGGACACGCTGGCGCCCTGGCGGGAGAAGCACCCCGAGGTCCGCGTCGAGGCCGAGGTGACGGCGTGGCCGGCCGGGCGGGCGCTGGTGGAGGCGTCCCGGGGCGCCGCGCTGACCGTGGTGGGCCGCCGGACGTCCGGGCTGCACGCGGCCGCGCCCTGGCTCGGCGGCGTGGCGCACGCCGTGCTGCACCACGCGCACGGCCCGGTGGCGGTCGTGCCGCACGACTGAGCCCATCGGCGTACGGAAAGCGGCCGTGGCACCGACGAACACGTCGGCGCCGCGGCCGCCTCGGCGTTTCCGTGCGGGCGCTCGGCCGGGACCAGCGGTCCCCGGAGACGGGACCTTCGACTACCGGGTGTGCCCCTTCGGCAGGGTCCCGGGCAGGGCCGGCCGGGGGAGGGTGGAGGTGGCAGCGCGAGCGGGACAGCCGCTCGCGCGAGCCCTGATGACGAACCGAAAGGTGGTCGTAGCCATGCCCCGTCGCCCGCAGACCGAGGAGCAGCCCTCCTCCGGCCCGGCCCCCCACCCGGACGCGGCGCCGAGCCCCGAGGCCGTCGTCGACACGCTGGTCGCCGACGCGCTGACGGCGCTCGCCGCGTACGCGGACTACACCCAGGACCAGGTCGACCACATCGTCAAGAAGGCCTCGCTGGCCGCGCTGGAGCGGCACACCGGGCTGGCCGCGCTGGCGGTGGAGGAGACCGGGCGGGGGCTGTTCGAGGACAAGGCGGTGAAGAACGTCTTCGCCTGCGAGAACGTCACCCACGTGATGGCCCGGACGAAGACGGTCGGGGTGGTGCACCGGGACGAGATCGACGGCATCGTGGAGATCGCCGAGCCGGTCGGCGTGGTCGCGGGCATCACCCCGGTGACCAACCCGACCTCGACCACGATCTTCAAGTGCCTGCTCGCCCTCAAGACCCGCAACCCGATCGTGTTCTCCTTCCACCCCTCGGCCCAGCGCTGCTCGGCCGAGGCCGCGCGGATCGTGCGGGACGCGGCGGTCGCGGCGGGCGCCCCGGCGCACTGCGTGCAGTGGATCGAGGAGCCGTCGATGGCGGCCACCCACGCCCTGATGAACCACCCGGACGTCGCCACCATCCTCGCCACCGGCGGCAACGCGATGGTGCGGGCCGCCTACTCCTGCGGCAAGCCGGCGCTGGGCGTCGGCGCGGGCAACGTCCCGGCGTACGTGGAGCGCAGCGCGGACCTGCGGCGGGCGGTGAACGACATCGTGCTGTCGAAGTCCTTCGACAACGGCATGATCTGCGCCTCCGAGCAGGCGGTGATCCTGGACGCGGAGATCCGCGACGCGGCGCTCGCCGAGTTCCGCACGCTGAAGGCCCACCACGCGGACGCGGGGGAGAAGGCGCTGCTGGAGCGCCACCTGTTCGGCACGGGCGACGGCTCCTCCTGCGCCGGGGAGCGGTTGAACGCCGACGTGGTGGGCCGCTCGGCCGCGCAGATCGCCGAGGCGGCCGGGTTCGAGGTGCCGGCCGACACCTCGGTGATCCTCGTCGACTGCGACGCGGTCGGGCCGCGGGAGCCGCTGACCCGCGAGAAGCTCTGCCCGGTGCTCGCCGTCCTGACCGCTCCCACCCGCCGGGAGGGCGTCGAACTCGCCCGCGCGATGGTCGAGTTCAACGGCCTCGGGCACTCGGCGGCGGTGCACACCGAGGACGCGGCGTTCGTCGAGGAGTTCGGGCACGCCGTCAAGGCCTGCCGGATCATCTGGAACGCGCCCAGCTCGCAGGGCGGCATCGGCGACGTCTACAACGCCTTCACGCCCTCGCTGACCCTCGGCTGCGGCAGCTACGGGCACAACTCGGTGGCGGGCAACGTCTCGGCGCTGAACCTCGTCAACATCAAGCGGATCGGGCGGCGCAACACCAACATGCAGTGGTTCAAGGTCCCGCCGAAGATCTACTTCGAGCGCAACTCGGTCACGTACCTGGCCAGCATGCCGAACGCGCACCGCGTCGTGGTCGTCACCGACCGGACGATGGTGGAGATCGGCCACCTGGAGCGGGTGCGCGCCGTGCTGGACCGGCGTCGCGAGCCCGTCGAGGTCCGGGTCGTCGACTTCGTCGAACCCAACCCGAGCATCGACACCGTCCGCAGGGGCGCCGAGCTGATGCGGGACTTCGCGCCGGACACCATCGTGGCCCTCGGCGGCGGCTCGCCGATGGACGCCGCCAAGGTGATGTGGCTGATGTACGAGCACCCGGAGGTGGAGTTCGCGGACCTGAAGGAGAAGTTCTTCGACATCCGCAAGCGCGCCTTCACCTTCCCCGACCTGGGGGAGAAGGCGAAGCTGGTGTGCATCCCCACCACCTCGGGCACCGGCAGCGAGGTCACCCCCTTCGCCGTCATCACCGACACCGCCACCGGCCAGAAGTTCCCGCTCGCGGACTACGCGCTCACCCCGAGCGTGGCCATCGTCGACCCGGCGCTCACCACCCGCCTGCCCCAGCACGTCACCGCCGACTCCGGCTTCGACGCGCTCACCCACTGCATCGAGACCTACGTCTCGGTCTACGCCAACGACTTCACCGACGGCCTCGCCCTCCAGGGCATCCGGCTGATCTTCGACCACCTTGAGGAGGCCGTCACCAACGGCCCGGACAACCCGCTCGCCCGCGAGAAGATGCACAACGCGGGCACGATCGCGGGCATGGCCTTCGGCTCGGCCTTCCTGGGCGTGGTCCACGCCATGGCGCACACGCTCGGCGGGACCTTCCACGTCGCCCACGGCCGGACCAACGCCCTCCTGCTGCCGCACGTGATCCGCTACAACGGCGCGGCGCCCGCCAAGGTCACCGGCTGGCCCAAGTACGGGAGCTACCAGGCCCCCGAGCGCTACCGGGCGATCGCGCGGATGCTCGGCCTGCCGGCCGACACCCCCGAGCAGGGCGTGGAGTCCCTCGCCGCGGCGGTCGAGGAACTGCGCGACAAGGTCGGCATCCCGCGCTCCTTCAAGGACGCGGGCGTCGACGAGACCGCCTTCCTGGCGGCCCTGCCGCGGCAGGCGATGAACGCCTACGAGGACCAGTGCGCCCCGGCCAACCCGCGGATGCCGATGCTCGCGGACATGCAGCAGCTGATGCGCCAGGCGTACTACGGCGACCAGGCCTGAGAGAGGACACCGAGATGACCACCTCGCAGCAGCACGAGCGCACCACCGACGAGCGCACCGCGGACTCCCGCACGGCCTGGGACGGCTTCCGGGGCGGCTACTGGCGGGACGCGATCGACGTCCGCGACTTCATCCAGCACAACTACACCCCCTACCGGGGCGACAGCGCCTTCCTGGCCGGCCCGACCGAGCGCACCCTGGCGGTGTGGCGGCGCATCACCGACCGCTTCCCCGAGGAGCGCGCCAAGGGCGTCCTCGACATCGCGTACGACACCCCGTCGAGCATCACCGCGCACGCGCCCGGATACATCGACCGGGAACGGGAGTTGATCGTCGGCCTGCAGACCGACGCCCCGCTGAAGCGGGCGATCATGCCGTACGGCGGATGGCGGATGGTCGCCGGCGCACTGCGGACCTACGGCTACCCCGTGTCGCCGGAGCTGGAGAAGGTCTTCACCGAGTACCGCAAGACCCACAACGACGGCGTGTTCGACGCCTACACCCCCGAGATCCTGGCCGCCCGCAAGGCCGGCGTCGTCACCGGGCTCCCGGACGCCTACGGCCGCGGCCGGATCATCGGCGACTACCGCCGCGTTCCGCTGTACGGCGTGGACCGGCTGATCGCGGCCAAGCGGGCCGAGAAGGCGGCGCTCGACCCGGCGCCCGCCGACCCGGCCCTGGTCGAGTCGACCATCCGCGAGCGGGAGGAACTCGCCGAGCAGATCAGGGCGTTGGGCGAACTGAAGGAGATGGCCGCGGCCTACGGGTACGACGTCTCCGGCCCGGCCTCGACCGCCCGCGAGGCCGTCCAGTGGCTCTACTTCGCCTACCTGGCGGCGGTCAAGGAGCAGAACGGCGCCGCGATGTCGCTGGGCAGGACGTCGACCTTCCTCGACGTCTACCTCCAGCGCGACCTGGATGCCGGTGTCCTGACGGAACGTCAGGCGCAGGAGCTGGTCGACGACTTCGTCATCAAGCTGCGGATCGTCCGCTTCCTGCGCACCCCCGAGTACGACCAGCTGTTCTCCGGCGACCCGACCTGGGTCACCGAGTCGATCGGCGGCATGGGCCAGGACGGCCGTCCGCTGGTCACCCGGACGTCCTTCCGCTACCTGCAGACCCTCTACAACCTCGGCCCGGCGCCCGAGCCCAACATGACCGTCTTCTGGTCCCCGCAACTCCCGCGCGGGTTCAAGGAGTTCTGCGCCAAGGTGTCGATCGACACCTCCAGCATCCAGTACGAGTCCGACGAGCTGGTGCGCCCGCGCTTCGGCGACGACACCGCGATCGCCTGCTGCGTCTCCGCCATGGAGGTCGGCAAGCAGATGCAGTTCTTCGGCGCCCGGGTCAACCTCGCCAAGACGCTGCTCTACGCGATCAACGGCGGCCGGGACGAGCTGACCGGTGCCCAGGTCGGCCCGGCCACCACCCCGGTCGGCGGCGTGGTGCTCGACTACGACGAGGTCCTGGCCCGGCTCGACCAGCAGCTGGACTGGCTCGCCGAGACCTACGTCCACGCGCTGAACGTGATCCACTACATGCACGACAAGTACGCCTACGAGCGCCTTGAGATGGCCCTGCACGACCGGGACGTGCGGCGCACCATGGCCTGCGGCATCGCCGGGCTCGCCGTGGCCGCCGACTCGCTGTCCGCGATCAGGTACGCGAAGGTCAGGCCGGTGCGGGACGAGACCGGGCTGGTCACCGACTACCTGGTCGACGGCGGCTACCCGGCCTACGGCAACAACGACGACCGCGCCGACGCGATCGCCGTCCGGCTGGTCGAGGAGTTCATGGCGAAGGTGCGCCGCCACCCCGCCTACCGGGGAGCCGAGCACACCCAGTCCGTGCTGACCATCACCTCCAACGTCGTCTACGGCAAGAAGACCGGCAACACCCCGGACGGCCGCCGGGCCGGCGAGCCGTTCTCGCCCGGCGCCAACCCGATGAACGGGCGGGACCGCCACGGCTACGTGGCCAGCGCGCTGTCCGTCGCCAAACTGCCCTACGAGCACGCCGAGGACGGCATCTCGCTCACCAACACCGTCACGCCGGACGCGCTCGGGCGCACCCCCGAGGAGCGCGTGCACAACCTGGTCGGCGTGCTGGACGGCTACACCACCTGCCGCGGCTTCCACATGAACGTCAACGTGCTCGACCGCGGCACCCTGCTGGACGCCATGGAGCACCCGGAGAGGTACCCGCAGCTGACCATCCGGGTCAGCGGCTACGCGGTCAACTTCGTCCGGCTCACCCGCGAGCAGCAGCTCGACGTGGTCAACCGCACCTTCCACGGCTCGCTGTGACGGCCGCGCCCACCGCCGCCGCGCCGGTCGCCGGCAGGCTCCACTCCTGGGACCTGTCCACCGGCGTGGACGGCCCCGGCACCCGCTTCGTCGCGTTCCTCTCCGGCTGCCCGCTGCGCTGCCTGTACTGCCACAACCCCGACACCTGGCACCTGCGCGACGGCCGGCGCGCCGACGCGGACGAGATCCTCGCCGAGGCCGCCAAGTACGTCGAGTTCATCCGCGCCTCGGGCGGCGGCGCCACCGTCAGCGGCGGCGAGCCGCTCCTCCAACCCGTCCTCACCGGCGAACTCCTGCACCGCCTCAAGCACGAACTCGGCCTGCACACCGCGCTGGACACCTCCGGCTTCCTCGGCGCCCGCGCCACCGACGCGCTGCTCGCCGACACCGACCTCGTCCTGCTCGACATCAAGTCCTGGGACCGCGCGCTCTACCGCCACCTCACCGGCCGGGAACTCGCCCCCACCCTGCACTTCGCCCGCCGGCTGGCCGGCCTCGGCAAGGAGGTCTGGGTCCGGTTCGTCCTCGTCCCCGGCCTGACCGACCCCGCCGAGAACGTCGAGGGAGTCGCGGCCTTCACCGCCTCGCTCGGCAACGTCACCCGGGTCGACGTGCTGCCCTTCCACCGCCTCGGCCTGGCGAAGTGGCGCGCCCTCGACCTGGAGTGCACCCTGGCCGGCACCCCGGCCCCCACCCGCGAGCGGACGGAGGCGGCGCGCGCGGTGTTCGCCGCCCACGGCCTGCACGCCGTCTGACCCTCCCGCGCCGGCCGGATCGGGGCTGAAGGTCCCTGCGGTCAGGGCCCGTTCGGACCTTCGAGGCCGCCGCCGGAATCCGGATCCTGGATGCACACGAGAAACCGAGGGAGAACAACCATGAGCGAGCAGAACGCGTCGGAGCAGCCGCGGATCGTGGTCGGAGTCGACGGGTCCCCGGCCTCGGTCGACGCGCTGCGCTGGGCGGTCGGCCACGCCCGCGCCCGGGGCGCCGTCGTCGTGGCGCTGAGCGCGTGGCAGTACCCGGTGGCCACCGGCTGGGTCGTGCCGGTGATGGAGTACGAGGACCTGTCCGGCAGCTACCGGAAGATCCTAGACGACTGCGTCCGGCAGGTGGCGGACACCGACCCCGAGGCGGAGGTCGAGGCCCTGGTGGTGGAGGGCGGCGCCGTGCAGTGCCTGCTGGACGCCGCCCGTGGCGCGGAGCTCCTGGTCGTCGGCAGCCGGGGCCACGGCGGCTTCACCGGCGCCCTGCTCGGCTCCGTCAGCCAGCACTGCGTCCAGCACGCGCCCTGCCCCGTGGTCGTGGTCCGCCACCCCGAGGCCTGACCCGCCCATCCCCTGAACCCCGTACCCCGACACACGGCCTCGCCGCCGACCGGAAAGGAGTGACCCGACCATGCGACACCGGATCGTGGGAGAACTGATGACCTCGGCCGTCGTGCACGTGCGGCCCGACACCGGCTTCAAGGAGATCGTCCGCCTGCTCGCCGAGCACGACATCACCGCCGTCCCCGTCCTGGACCACGAGGACCGGCCGCTCGGCGTGGTCTCCGAGGCCGACCTGCTGCTCAACGAGGCGGCCCAGGAGGACCCGGCCGGACTGCTGCTCGCCCCGAACCTGCCGCCCCGCGAGCGCGCCCGCAGCCGGGCGACCACGGCCGTGGGCCTGATGACCGGCCCGGCGGTGTGCGCGCGCCCGGAGTGGACGGTGGTCGAGGCGGCGCGGCTGATGCAGGGCGAGCGCGTCAAGCGGCTGCCCGTCGTCGACGAGGCCGGCCGCCTGGTCGGCATCCTCAGCCGTAGCGACCTGCTCCGGGTGTTCCTCCGGCAGGACCGGGCGATCCGCGAGGAGATCCGGGCGGAGGTGCTGCGCCGGACCCTGAGCATCGAGCCGGACACCGTGGACGTCCGGGTCCAGGACGGCTGCGTCACCCTCACCGGAACGGTCGGCGACCGCAGCCTGGTCCCGGTGATCGAGCGCCTGTGCCGCGGCGTGGACGGCGTCGTCGACGTCACCAACCGCCTCGGCCACCGTGCGGACGCCTGCGTCGACCCGTCCTGGGCGGGCTGACCCGCCGCAGCGACCGGCACCGGCCGCCGTCGAATCTCGACGGCGACCGGTGCCGGTCGCGCGTTCGGTGCTCAGTGCTCAGGAAGGGTTCTTGACCGCGAGTTGCGCCATGCGTGTTGCGATGGCAGCCGTCGACGGCGTCTTCGACTCGGGGCTCTCGGCGATCATGGACGTGCTCGGTGCGGCGAACGCGTTGAGCGGGCGGGACGACGGCGCACCGCCGTTCTCGGTCACCGTGATCGGCGCGGGCCCACAGGTCCGCACCGGCAACGGGCTGAGCCTGGCGACCGTCCCGGCCGCCGAACTCCCGCACGGAATCGACCTGTTGCTGATGCCGGCGGTGGGCTTCCAGGCCCCCGAGCGGGTGGTCGCGGCGGTCCGCGAGCCCGCCAACGCCTGGCTGCTCGACCTCGCCGCGGCCTCCGCCGCCGCCGGGACGGCGCTGGCCGCCGCCTGCAGCGGAGCGTTCTTCCTGGCCGAGTCCGGCACGCTCGAACAGCAGCGCGCCACGACGAGTTGGTGGCTGGGCCCGGCCTTCCGCGCCCGCTACCCCGCCGTCGTGCTCGAGGACTCGCGCACGCTCGTCCAGGACGGCTCCGTCACCACCGCGGGCGCCGCCTTCGCCCACATCGACCTCGCCCTGTGGGTGGTGCAGCGGCACAGCCCGGCCCTGGCCGACCTCGTCGCCCGCTACCTGCTGATCGGCGACCGGCCCTCGCAGGCCGCCTTCGCCCTGCCCACCCGGCTCGCCCAGGCCGGTCCGCTGATGACCGCCTTCGAACGATGGGCCCGCGCCCACCTGGCCGACCCGCCCCCGCTGGCCGAAGCCGCCCGCGCACTCGGCGTCAGCCTGCGGACCCTCCAGCGCACCGCGCAGACCGTCCTCGGCAAGTCGCCGCTGGACTTCGTCCAGGACATCCGGCTCGACGAGGCGACCTTCCTGCTGCGCACCACCGCCCTCAGCGCCGAGGCCGTCGCCGGCCGGGTCGGCTACCGCAACGTCAGCACCCTGCGCGAGCTCGTCCGCCGGCGCCGCGGCTCCTCCCTCGAAGCGCTGCGCCGCGGCGCCGGCGACGCTCCCGCGCCGTAGCGGAGGCTCTATCCGCACGCCGCGAGCGCCACCCGGGCGTCCGCCTCGCCGGTCGATAATCGGTGGCCGAGGCGGCGCCCCCGGTGTTACCAATGCGTCATGTTGCAGGGCGCTCACATCACCCTCCGGGCCCGGCACGAGGCCGACGTCCCCGTGCTCCAGGCCGAGCTGTACGACGACGTCGAAACCCGCGCGCGGGCCGACTCCCGGCCGTGGCGGCCCGTCCCGCCCGGGGCGGCGCACTCGCCGTACGCGGTCTCCGGGCCGTCACCCGAGGTCGCCTGCTTCTCCGTGGTCGAGACGGCCACCGGTGAGCTGGCCGGCGAGGCCCTGCTCTGGGGCATCGACGCCCACAACCGCACCGCGCACCTGGGCATCTCCCTGCGCCCCGGCCACCGGGGGCGCGGGCTCGCGGTGGACACCGTCCGGGTGCTGTGCCACTACGGCTTCGTGGTGCTCGGGCTGCACCGGCTGCAGCTGGAGACGCTCGCGGACAACACGCCGATGCTCCGGGCCGCCGCCGGGGCGGGCTTCACCGTCGAGGGCACGCTGCGCCGTTCGGCCTGGGTGTACGGGGCGTTCGTGGACGAGGTCGTCCTCGGCCTGCTCGCCGAGGAACACCGGCAGCACTGAGCCGAGCACCGCCCGTCCGCGCCCGTGCGGGCGGCTGCGGTGGCGGCGTGGACGCGGGTGAGTGCGACGGCGGTGCCGAGGTGGTCGCGTCCGGCGAGGTAGCCGCGGGCGAGCGAGGCCGCGGGCTCAGGCGAGGTCGAACCAGCCGAGGACGGTCTGGGCGAGCAGGATGGTGGACATGGCGGCCACGCCGACGACCACGGCGGTGGCCGCGATGCGGTAGCGCGGGCTGTTGGCGGCCTCGCCGAGGACGGAGCGGCGGTTGGTGAGGACGAGGAGGTAGACCAGGACGATCGGGCTGATCAGGCCCTGGAGGACCTGGGTGCCGATGAGCAGCTGGATGACGTCGACCGGGGTCAGCGCGACGATCGCGCCGAGGGCGATCTGGGCGGTGAACAGCCCGAGGAACAGCGGGGCGTCGCGGAAGCTGCGGGAGACGGAGCGCTCGACGCCGGCGGCCTCGCCGACTGCGTAGCTGGCCGAGAGCGGTACGACGGCGCCCGCCAGCGCGGAGGCGCCGATCAGGCCGAAGGCGAACAGGAGCTCGGCGCCGTGCCCGGCGACCGGCTTGAGGGCCTCGGCGGCCTGTGCGGCGGACTCCAGGGGCCCGGTGCCGCCGATGGCGGAGGCGGTGGCGATGATGATGGTCAGGCTGATCACGCAGGCGAACACGGCGCCGAGGACGGCGTCGGCCCGGATCAGCTTGTAGTCGGCGGGCTTGGCGCCGCGGTCGACGACCCCCGCGGCGGCGTAGAACTGCATGTAGGGGCTGACGGTGGTGCCGATGAGGGCGACGGCCAGGAGGATGAAGTCCTTGCTGGGTTCGATGTGGGGGACGGCGAGGTGTTCGCCGACCTGTCCCCAGTTCGGGTGGCCGAGGACCATGGCGACGGGGTAGGCGAAGAACGCCAGCGACATGATCAGGAAGATGCGCTCGGCCCACTTGTAGGAGCCGAACAGCACCAGGGACCAGAGCAGGACGGCGGCGGGCGGGATGACCGCCCACTTGGGGATGCCGAGGAGCTCGAAGGCGGCGCCGATCCCGGCGAACTCGCTGACGACCAGGCCGGTGTTGGCGAGCAGCAGACAGAAGACCGCGAGGGCGGTCAGGCGGAGGCTGAACTGCTCGCGGATCAGCGCGCCCAGGCCCTTGCCGGTGTGGGCGCCGAGGCGGACGGCCATCTCCTGCACCATGACCAGGGCGACGGTGACCAGCACCATGAAGAACAGGGTGCCGTACGTGAACTGGGAGCCGGCGCTGGCGTAGGTGGCGATGCCGGCCGCGTCGTTGCCGGCGTTGGCGGCGACCAGGCCGGGTCCGGCGACCATGGCGACGGCGCCGATGCGGCGAAGGCGCCGACGGCGGCCGGGTGTTGTCGCGGGGGTGGGCGGTGCGGCGGCGGGAGCGGGGACGGTGTCCGGGTCGCGGGTCACTTGAGGAGTCTCCGGAAGTGCAGGCGCCCGCGCTCGGGCAGCAGGGAGTCGAGGATGTCGTCGGCCAGGACCCGGCCGAGCGGGCGCCCGGTGTCGTCGACCACGAGCAGGGAACTGGCCCGGGCGGCGACCAGCCGGTCGGCGGCCTCGGCGAGGCGGGTGTCGGGCGGGACGGCCACCGGCGGGCCGAACTGGGCCAGCCAGGCCACCAGGTCCGCGACCAGAGCGGTGTCCTCGGCGACGGCCAGGTCGAACAGCGGGAGGTCGCCGAGCAGCCGGCCGTCCTCGTCGATCACGGTGACGGCGTCGATGTCGGTGCGGTGTTCGGCCTGCGCGGCCAGCTCCGCCCGTACCTGGGCGATGGTCTGGGCGGGGCGGGCGGTGACCAGCAGGGTGGTCATGGCGCCGCCCGCGGTGCCCTCGCGGTGGGTGAGCAGGGTGCGCAGCTCGGCAGCCTCGGGGGCGGGCATCCGGGCGAGCAGGGTCTCGCGCTCGCCGGGGTCGAGGTCGCGCAGGGCGTCGGCGGCCTCGTCCGGTTCCATCTCGTCGACCAGGCGTGCGGCGTGCTCGGGCGGGACTTCGCGGAGCAGGTTCTCCAACTCGGCGGGTTCCATCTCCTCCAGGGCGTCGGCGGCGTGCTCGGGCTCCAGCCAGCCGAGGAGCTGCTGGCGTTCGTGGCGGCCGAGGTCCTCCAGGATGTCGGCGAGGTCGGCCGGGCGCAGCTGGTGCAGGGCGGAGCGGGAGGCACGCAGCCGCACCTCGGCGGGACCGTGGGTGGCCTGCTCGCCGAACGGGGCGACGGACTGCCAGTCCAGGACGCGGTCGGGGGTGGGGCGGACCTGCCAGCGGCGGGGGCCGAGGCGGCGCAGCAGGGTGGGCAGGGAGACGTCGACGCCGACCAGGACGGTACGGTCGGCCAGCGGGGCCAGGTAGAGGTCGGCGGCGCGGGTGACCTGGACGCCGTCGACGTCCACCAGCTGGTGGTCCATCACATCGCGGGCGAGCAGCGCCTCGCCGGGGCGGCGGTTGAACTCGCGCAGGTCGACGCGGGCGGTCCGCAGCCGGACCTGTCCGGTGAGGACGCGTTCGACCTTGCCGGCGCGGACGAAGGCGCGGCGGCGGCCTATTCGGATGATCAGGCCGGTGATCGGCGGGTAGGGGTCGGGTCCGTAGAGGCGGGCGACGAGGTCGACGACGCGGCCGACCTCCTCACCGGCCTGGTTGGTGACCGGGCCGCCGATCAGCCCGGCGACGGAGACCAGTGCGTCCCGGACGGTTCGGGTGGCGCAGGCGCGGCGTGCGACCTCGACCTTGCGGTCGCGCAGCCGAGCCGTGGCCGACATGAGCAAAGTGGCGGTAGCCACGAGGAACACCCCCTGGGGCCCCGGCGGGAACGGGGCGACGGGCAGCCCGGAACACGCCTGTCCGGCCCTGACCACAGCAGCACGCGGGCTCCTCGCGCACCGGGGCACCCTGTTCCGGCGACGCGGGACGGGGACGGGCGGGGCGGCAAGGCCGACGAGGTCAGGGTTGGAGAGGCTGTCCCAGGCCGCGGACGGACGGCGAGGACGACGAGGACAACACGGTCATGGGCCGACTATGGCCCGGACTACTGTCCATTTCGCCTCCTCCCGATCCCGGCCGCGAATAGTGGTGTCGCGGCGGCGCGGCAAGGGGAACCGGGACGTTGTCCCGGCGCACCCCAACTCGTCAGAGCTTTGGCACTCCACGGCGTGTCCGGCCCGGTGGGCCGGAAGCCACTTCGGATCAACCCTTAGGTCGGGAGGATCTGTCCTAACCCTGGGCGTCTCTCGACGTCGTCGGATCAGTGGCCTGTGTCCGTGAAGACGCCTCACCGAACGAGGTGTCTGTTCAAACCGCGACGATGATAGACCGCGGCCGGGCGCGAAGCCCAATTGGCCAGCCCGACCCGCGCGTGACCTGACCCGCGCGCCGGCCTGACCGCGCCCCGGCGGTCCGCCGTCAGGCCGGCGCGCCGGGGCACGGCTTCCGGGTCCGCCGTGCCGTCAGGCCGGAGCGGCGCCGGTGCCCGCGAGCACCTCGGGCCGCAGCAGGCCGGCGAGCGTCCCGGCCGGGAGCAGGCCCTTCTCCAGGACGAGTTCGGCCACGCCCCGGCCGCTGGTGAGCGCCTCCTTGGCGATCTCGGTGGCGGCCGTGTACCCGATGTGCGGGTTGAGCGCGGTCACCAGGCCGATGGAGTTCTCGACGCTCGCGCGCAGCGCCTCGGTGTTGGCGGTGATGCCGACGACGCAGCGGTCGGCGAGGGTGCGGCAGGCCGCGCTCAGGTGGGTGATGGACTCCGAGAGCGAGTGGAGGATGATCGGCTCGAAGGCGTTGAGCTGGAGCTGGCCGGCCTCGGCGGCCATGGTGACGGCGACGTCGTTGCCGATCACCTCGAAGGCGACCTGGTTGACGACCTCCGGGATCACCGGGTTGACCTTGCCCGGCATGATGCTCGAACCGGCCTGCACCGGCGGCAGGTTGATCTCGCCGAAGCCCGCGCGTGGCCCGGAGGACAGCAGCCGCAGGTCGTTGCAGGTCTTCGACAGCTTGACGGCGACGCGCTTGAGCACGCCGGACATCTGGACGAACGCGCCGCAGTCCTGCGTCGCCTCGACCAGGTTGGCCGCGGTGACGAGGGGCAGCCCGGTGATCGCGGCGAGGTGGCGGCGCGCGGATTCGGCGTACCCGGCCGGGGCGTTGAGGCCGGTGCCGATCGCGGTCGCGCCGAGGTTGATCTCGTGGATCAGCGAGACGGCCTCGGCGAGGCGGCTGCGGTCCTCGTCGAGCATGACGGCGAACGCGGAGAACTCCTGCCCGAGGGTCATCGGGACGGCGTCCTGCAGCTGGGTGCGGCCCATCTTCAGGACGTCGTGGAACTCGACGGCTTTGCCGGCGAAGGCGTCCTGGAGGACGGCCATCGCGTCGAGCAGGCCGCGTACCGCGAACACGGTCGCGATCCGGACCGCGGTCGGGTAGACGTCGTTGGTGGACTGGCCGAGGTTGACGTCCTCGTTGGGGTGCAGGTGCCGGTACTCGCCCTTGGCGTGGCCCAGCAGCTCCAGGGCCCGGTTGGCGATGACCTCGTTGGCGTTCATGTTGGTCGAGGTGCCGGCGCCGCCCTGGATGACGTCGACGACGAACTGGTCGTGCAGCTCGCCGCGGCGGATCTCGCGGCAGGCCGCGACGATCGCGGCGGCCTTCGCGGGCGCCAGCAGGCCGAGCTCCTCGTTGGCGAGGGCGGCGGCCTCCTTCACGGCGGCCAGCGCGTCGATCAGGTGCGGGTAGGCGGAGATGGGCGTGCCCGTGATAGGGAAGTTCTCGGTGGCGCGCAGGGTGTGGACGCCCCAGTAGGCGTCGGCGGGGACGTCGCGGTCCCCGAGCAGGTCGTGCTCGCTGCGGGTGGCGGTCGTCATCGTGTGCGGGTCCTCTTCCTGGGGTTTCCGATGTCGGGTGGTCGCGGGGTCGCCGGTCGCGGGGTCGCCGGTCGCGGGTCGCGCGGCGCTCACGCGGGGTGGGCGAGGGCCTGCGGCGTCAGCGCCGGCACCGGCCGGACGCTGCCCACGGGCAGCCCGCCGCCCGCCGTGGCCTCGCCGGCGCACTCCACCAGCAGGCGGGGGTCGACGCCCGCCAGCGCCAGGGCGGCGGCGGCCACCGGGATCCGCGCGCGGTTCGCGCCGTCCGCGATCTTCACCGCGACGGCGCGGCCGTCCGGCAGGGCGGCGATCTGGACGCCCTCGAAGCCGTCCTTGGCGAGCAGTCCGGGCACCGCGCGCATCAGTGCGGCCGTGTCCCGTCCGGTCCCGGAGGCCATCTCCGGATGGGTGCGCAGCGCGTCCGCGACCCTGGCCTCGGCGGTGCCGGGAGGCGCCGTGGCGATGCGGGCGGCGGCGCGGGCGAGGCCGTGCAGGGAGACGGCGAACAGCGGGGTGCCGCAGCCGTCGACGCTGACGTGCGCGGACCGCTGCCCGGTGAGCTCCTCGACGACCTCGGCGACCGCCCGCTGGAGCGGGTGCGCGGGGTCGAGGTAGGTCTCCGGGGGCCAGCCGTTGAGCCGGCAGAGGTAGAGCATCGCGGCGTGCTTGCCGGAGCAGTTCTGGGCGAGCCGGGAGGGCGGCCGGCCCTCGCGCACCCAGGTGTCGCGGACGACCGGGTCGTACGGCAGGTCCGGGACGTTGCGCAGCTCGTCCTCGCCGACACCGGCGAGTTCGAGGATCCGCCGGGCGCCCGCGAGGTGGCGTTCCTCGCCGGAGTGGCTGCCCATCGCGAGGGAGAGGAGTTCGCCGTCCAGCGGCAGCCCGGCGCGCACCATGGCGACGGCCTGGAGCGGTTTGAGGGCGGATCGCGGGTAGCAGGCGACCTCGATGTCGCCGAGCCGGAACCGGACCTCGCCGTCGTCGCCGAGGACGACGACGGAGCCGTGGTGGACGCCCTCGATCAGGCCGCCGCGGGTCACGTGGGCGACGGGGGCGTGTCGGGGCTCGCGGATCGGGGGTGCGTCCGCGGGGGAGGGTCTGTGCATCACTGCCTCGTTCGAAGGTGGGTCACTGCTGGTCGGCGGGTGTCAGCTGTCGGACCCGGCGGCGGCGCGGGCGATCCGGCCGCGGATCGCGAACCAGCCGGCGACCAGCACGGCGGCGATCAGCGGTACGCACAGCACGGTGGTGCGGCTGGCGCCGCCGTCCGCGTACATGAGGACCAGGACGGTCGCGAGGAAGGCCAGCGTCACGAGTTCGGTCCACGGCGAGCCCGGCAGGCGGTAGGCGGGGCGCGTCAGTTCGCCGGCCCGGGTCTTCCGCCAGAAGAAGAGGTGGCAGATCATGATCATGCCCCAGGTGGCGATGATGCCGATGGCCGCGAGGTTGAGCACGATCTCGAACGCGTCGGCGGGGACGACGTAGTTGAGGCCCACGCCGAGGACGCACATGCCGCTGGTGAGCAGGATGCCGCCGTACGGCACCTGGCTGCGGCTCATCCGGGCGGTGAAGCGCGGGGCCGAGCCGTTGACGGCCATCGAGCGCAGGATGCGGCCGGTGGAGTAGAGGCCGGAGTTGAGCGAGGACATCGCCGCGGTGAGGACGACCAGGTTCATCACGCTGCCGGCCGCCGGGACACCGATGTGGGACAGCACGGTCACGAACGGGCTCTGGCCGGAGGTGTACTTGTTCCACGGCATCAGCATCGACAGCAGCACCACCGAGCCGACGTAGAACAGGCCCACCCGCCACATGATCGAGTTGATCGCCTTCGGCATGATCTTCTCGGGGTTCTCGGTCTCCCCGGCCGTCACGCCGACCAGTTCGACGGAGGCGTAGGCGAAGACGACGCCCTGGATGATCAGCAGCATCGGCAGCAGCCCGTTGGGGAAGATCCCGCCGTTGTCGGTGATCAGGGCCGGGCCGGGCACGGCACCGTCGACGGGGTGCCGGGTGACGAGCAGGAAGATCGCGATGCCCATGAAGACGACCAGGGCACTGACCTTGACGATCGCGAACCAGAACTCCAGTTCGCCGAAGATTCTCACCGAGATGAGGTTCACGGTGAGCACCAGGGCCAGGGCTATCAGCGCGATCACCCACTGCGGGATGTCGGAGAACAGGTGCCAGTAGTGGGCGTACGTGGCCACGGCGGTGATGTCGGCGATGCCGGTGGTCGCCCAGTTGAGGAAGTACATCCAGCCCGCGGTGTAGGCGCCCTTCTCACCCAGGAACTCCCGGGCGTACGAGACGAAGGCGCCCGAGGACGGGCGGTAGAGGACGAGCTCGCCGAGCGCGCGCACGACGAGGAAGGCGAAGACGCCGCAGACGGCGTAGGCCAGGAACAGGGAGGGGCCGGCGTCGGCGAGGCGTCCGCCCGCGCCGAGGAACAGTCCGGTGCCGATCGCCCCGCCGATGGCGATCATGTTGACGTGCCGGGGTTTCAGGGACTTGCTGTAGCCGGTGTCGCCGGCGTCGGTGTGACGGGTCGTGGGGCGCTTCTCGTCCTTGAGGAACTGCTCGCTCACGCCTCGGCTCTGCCTTCTCTCGGAGTGTCCGCGCGCTGGGGGCGCACGATGTCGGTCAGGGTGGCCTCCACGCGGTGGAGGTGGTGGGACATCGCCTCGACCGCGTCGGGCTCGGAACCGTCGATCAGGGCCTCGACGATCGCCCGGTGCTCGCAGTTGGACTGCTCGCGCCGACCGCCGAGTTCGTTGAGGAAGGTCGACTGACGCGCCAGTGCGTCACGGATCTCCTCGATGACCCGGCGGAACACGGGGTTGCCCGAGGCCTCGGCCACCGCCAGGTGGAAGACGGTGTCCAGCGCGACCCACGCGGTGGTGTCGGTCTCCCGCTCCATCCGGTCGAGCAGGTGGCCCAGGTGGTCCAGGTCCTCCGGGGTGCGGCGCAGCGCCGCGTACCCGGCGACCGGGATCTCGACGTGCCGTCGCACCTCCAGGAGGTCGCTGGCCGCGTAGTCGCCGAAGGTGGGGTCCTCGACCGTGTTCGCCACGACGAAGGTGCCCTTGCCGGTCTTGGACACGGTCAGGCCCATGGCCTGCAGGGCCCGGAGCGCCTCCCGCAGCACGGGCCGGCTGACCTCCAGCGTGCGGCACAGCTCCGCCTCGGAGGGGAGCTTGTCGCCGACCACGTACTCGCCGCGCTCGATCGCGCTCCGCAGGTGGCCGAACACCGCTTCCATCGCGCTCACGCGCCGAGGGATCCCACTTGCTGTCTGGCTGTCTGACAGGTTCACGGGGTGATCCTCGGGGTCCGGAGCGGTGCTGTCAAGGAGTCCGTGCGCGGGGCGGCCGGGCGCGGCCGACCCCCACGACGGGGGGAAGGGATCGGCCGCGTACCGACCAGGCGGCGGAGGCTTGCGCATCCGGGCCGCGAGCAAGAATCCTGCTGCTGTTCACGCTTAAGCACAAGAAAAGACATCTTCGCGACAGATAAGCGAGCCTTAACACCGTGCAGAGACTCGACCCCCGGCTGCTCGCCACCCTCGAAGCCGTGGTCCGCCACGGCTCCTTCAACGCCGCCGCCCGCGAGCTGGGCTACAGCGCACCCGCCGTCTCGCAGCAGATCGCCGAGCTCGAACGCCGCGCCGGCCTCCGAGTGATCGAGCGCCACCCCGTACGCGCCACTGCGGCCGGCGAGGTCCTCCTCGGCGCCGAACAGCGCCTCCGGAGCGCCCTGGCCGCCGCGTCCACCGAACTCGACGCGATCCGCGCGGGTACGGCCGGACGGATCCGGCTCGGCGCCTTCGCCTCCGCCGCCGCCGGCATCGTCCCGCAGGCGCTGGCACGGCTGCACGCGACCTACCCCGACGCGCGGGTCAGCCTCTCCCAGGTGGAACCCGAAGCCGGCTACACCAGGCTCAAGCGGGGGGACATGGACCTGGCCCTCAGCTACGACTACGACTTCATCCCGCTGCCACCGCCCCGGACGCTGCGCCGCACGCTGGTCGCGCGGGACCCGGTCGTGGCGGTGGTCCCGGCCGACCACCACCTCGCCGACCGGGACGTCATCGACCTGGCCAGTCTCGCCTCCGAGACCTGGATCGCGGCTCCGGAGGCGGCGCTGCGCCTGGAGCTGCTCGCCCAGATGGCCAAGACGCCGGGCTTCCAGGCCCGTCTGGAATACGACGGCGACGACTTCAACACGGTGCTCGGCTTCGTGGCCGCCGGCCTGTGCGTCGCCGTCATGCCGCAGCTGGCCCTCCCGCCGCGGAACCCCCGGATCGTGGCGCGCCCCCTCGCCGACCCGGAGCTGACGCGCTTCATCTACACCGTCCGCATCGACACCCGGCACGCCCCGCGGGCCCTGCTGGCGCTGGAGGAGATGCTCGCCGCGCAGGCGTCGGCCGCGCTGTCCTGAGGCGCGGCCGAGGCCTCGACGGATCCGCGACCGGGCCGGGCCGGGTCGAGCCGGGCCGCCGTCCGGCTGGGGCGGGCGGGCCGGCCGGGCCCGGCCGGTGACGGCGTCGGTCACCCCTCGGTCGGGTCGCTCCGGTCGGCCGTGAGCCGCTCGCGCCACTCGGCCACGGCGGCGGGCGACAGCGACGCGAGGCAGGCGATCGCCTCGTCGTCCCGTCCGTCGGTCCAGCTGAGGACCCGGGTCAGCACGGTGTTCCGGACCAGCCGGATCTCCTTGAGCAACTCCTCCAGGCGCTTCAGTTCCTCCCCCGTGGCGGCGAGCGTCTCGTCGATCGCCGTCCGTTCCTCGGCCCGCTGCTGCCGCAGGTGGGCCGTCAGACCGGTGAGGACCACGCCGTCGTCGGCCGCGGCGCGGCGGAACGTCTCGGCGAGGTGGTCCAACACGCAGTCGGTGGCGTCGGCGAGGCTCGCTCCCACGACCTTCGCGCCCTCCCAGCTGCTCCGCCCGGCGTCGCTGGTGTGCAGCCAGACCCCGGCTTCGACCGGCGTGCGGTCGCCGCAGGCGGCCGCACGGCAGGCGTACAGGGCCGCACGGTGACCGTAGAAGGCGTAGCCCTCCTCGATCCGGACGCCCGCCGGGGCGCACACCCGCCCGGGAACGCCGCCGTAGCCGGAATCCGGTTCGTAGGCGGCGTAGGCGTCCAGCTCGGCGTCGGTGGCCGTCGCCCACGCCGGATCGCACAATTCCGGATTCCGGGCGAGGAAGCCCGCCACTTCGACCCGCCAGCCCGGGACCGGGCTCATCCGGGGGACGGGCCAGACCGGCGTTCCCGACGCGTCGAGCGTGTGGCGGCAGGCCTCCTCGAGATCGCTCCAGGCCGTCGCGGCCTCGGCGGACCACTCCAGGTCCGCGGCGGGGCCGACCCGGTGCAGCGAGCCGATCACCCGCTGGACCAGCGGCAGGATCCGCCGCGCCAGCGCGTAGAGCTCCTCCACGGTGAAGAAGCGCCAGGTCTCGCCGCCCCGCTCGTCGGTGGTGCGGTGGGGGAGCGGGTGGGCGAACACGGCCGGGCACGGCAGGGCGCCGTCACCGACCTCCGCCCTCCGGTGCCCCGGCAACCGCGGAGCGGCCTCCTCGTCCCGCGTCCGCCAGTCGGTGTCCCCGAACCAGACCGCGCCGGTGCGGAGGTCGACGGCCAGCCACTGCTGGTACCCGTTGCCCGGCCCGAACCGCTCCCGGTCGTGCGCGGCCTGTCGGTCGTGCCACACGTACTCCGCGGGAGGCGGGCTGAGTTGGACGGCGACGAAACCCTCCTGGGGGGTGTACCCGACGACGACGTGCGCGGTCGGTGTGTGGTGCTGGGTCCCGGACATGCGGCTCCCTCCGTGCCGGACCGTGGCGGATCCGCCACTGTGCGGCACCGAGCCTGCCCTGCGCGAGCTGTATGATCAAATCCGATCACTTCTGGACTTGTCGCCCACCGAAAGTCCGCACACGTGCGGATGCGGCGGGGCCCCGGGAGCAGGGCGGGACCTCTGGCCTAGGGGCGTGACGGGCACTCAGGAGGGGGAGGTGCGCGGGTACCTGACGCGACGTCGCGAACGGCCCCGGGGTCGTCTCCGGGCCGCACACCGGATGATGCCGGGCCGTCAGACCCGGCGGGCGTGGGAGGTGAGGCGCTCGGCGAGCGCGAGGACGAGGTCGCGCAGTTCGTCGGGGCGCTCGATGACGAACGGCCGGTCGAGTGCGGCGAGCGTCCGGGGCAGCCAGTCGAGCTGCTGCACCCGCAGCTCGACCCGCAACCAGCGCTCGGCCGACGGGTCCTGACCGGCCGTGGGCTCGTGCTCCGCCACGCTCGCGACGGCCTCGGGGAGGTGCGCGCGGACCTGCTCGACCGTCCCGTGGATCCGCAGGGTCACCTCGTACCGGTACCCGGCCGTGGCGAATCCCGACACCACGCGCTGCGCCGGATCGGGCCCCGCCGGCGGGTCGAACGAGCCGGGCAGGGTCCGCGCGTCCGCGATGCGATCGAGCCGGAAGGTCCGGTCCTCGCCGATCCCGGGGTCCTCGCCCGTGACGTACCACCGGCCCGCATGGGCGACGATCCCGTACGCGTGCAGGGTGCGTTCGGTGAGCCGTCCGCCGCGGTCGGTGTAGCGGATCGAGACCGGCCGGCGGTGGCGCACCGCGTCGGCGACGGTCAGCAGGAGCCCGGCGTCCGGGGTGTCGAACTCGCCGGGCCGGTCCGTGAAGGCCAGGGCCTCCAGCACCGTGTCGAGCCGGCGGGCCACGTGCTTGGGCAGCACCCGCCGGATCTTCGCCGAGGCCGTCTCGTTCGCCGTGCGGTCCCTCGTCGTCAGCCCCGCCCGGCGGCCGGCGACCAGCCCGAGCAGCACGGCCAGCGCCTCGTCGTCGCTGAGCATGAGCGGAGGCAGCCGGTACCCGGGGGCGAGCCGGTACCCGCCGTAGCGGCCGCGCAGCGACTGCACGGGCACGTCGAGGTCGACCAGCTGCTCCACGTACCGGCGCACGGTGCGCTCCTCGACGCCGAGCCGGTCGGCGAGTTCGGCGGCCGTCCGGGTGCCGCCCGACTGCAGGAGCTCCAGGAGGGTCAGGACGCGGCCGGTGGGTCGGGGCATGGCCGCAGCCTAACGCGAATACCGGACCGGTTCTGTCCGCTAATCCTCCTAGTCTGCGACGTGTACCGCACCGGCACGGCCAAGGAGATTCCCATGGACTTCGTCTCGATCCGCATCATCACCGGCGACGTGGCGCGCCTCGTCGAGTTCTACGAGCGGGCCACCGGCCTGCGGGCGACATGGTTCACCGAGGACTTCGCCGAGCTCAGGACCGGGGGAGGAGCGACCCTCGCGATCGCCGGCACCCGCACCGTCCCGCTGTTCGCCCCGGGCTCCGCCCGCCCGGCCGACAACCAGAGCGTCATCACCGAGTTCCTCGTCGACGACGTGGACCGCGTCCACCGGAACCTGACCGGCTTCGTCACCGACTTCGTCAACGAGCCGACCACGATGCCCTGGGGCAACCGGGCGCTGCTCTTCCGCGACCCGGACGGCAACCTCGTCAACTTCTTCACCCCCGTCACCCCGGAGGCGATCGCGAAGTTCGCCCGCTGACGCCCCGCACAGCCGCTCGCCAGGGGCCCCGGTCTCCCAGGGCCCCCGGTGCGCTGCGCCTCAGGACCGGAGCGCGGCGCCCGCCCAGGCGCGGTTGCCGAGGAGGGTCTTGATGTCCGAGGCGAGGCCGTTGTCCGGGTTCACCCGGTAGCCGAGCTCGTAGAGGGTGTTCTTGTCCCAGTTGGTGGTGAGGAGTCGGACCGGGACGTCGCCGGGGTGGGCCTGGAGGGCGAGTCGGAGCTCGGCGACCACCGTGGGGGTGATCCGGGAGGCCGGGACGGTGATCTGGACGGGTGGCTTGGTGCCGAGTTCGGCGGAGGAGATGTCGAGGGTGCTGATCTCCTGGCCGAAGATGCTCAGCGAGCCGTCGCGCTCGTTGAGGCGGCCGCGGACCGAGATGACGTTGTCCTCGACCATCTGCTCGGCCATCAGGTTGTAGGTGGCGGGGAAGAACAGCACCTCGACCGAGCCGTCACGGTCGGCGAGGGTGATGATCGCCCAGGCGTTGCCGGCCTTGTTGATTCGCCGGTCGACGCCGGTGATCAGACCGGAGAGGCGGACCTCGCCCTCGGAGCGGCCGGAGCCGAGGAGTTCGGCGATCGACGTGTCGCGGTTCTGGGAGAGGATGTGCTCGGCGCCGTCGAGCGGGTGGCTGGAGACGTACAGGCCGAGCATCTCCCGTTCCAGGGCGAGGAGTTGGCGACGGGGCCACTCGTTGTCGGTGAGCTGGAAGTCCAGCCCGATGGCGGGACCGCCGGCCTCGTCGGCGTCGAGCGCGCCGAACAGGTCGTCCTGCCCGATGGCCTGCTGCTTCTTCACTCCGGTGACGGCGTCGATCGCGCTCTCGTGGACGGTACTGAGCGAGAGCCGGGTGTGGCCGAGCGAGTCGAAGGCGCCCGCCTTGACCAGGGAGTCGACGGTGCGCTTGTTGCAGACCACCAGCTCGACCTTGTCCAGGAAGTCGGCGAAGGAGGTGTACTTGCCCTTCTCGTCGCGGGTGCGCACCAGGGACTCGATCACGGGCACGCCGACGTTGCGGACAGCCTTGAGGCCGAAGCGGACGTCGCTGCCGACCGCGGTGAAGTCGACCACCGACTCGTTGACGTCGGGGGAGAGGATCTTGATGCCCATCTGCCGGCACTCGGCCAGGTAGACCGCCATCTTGTCCTTGTCGTCGGCGACCGAGGTGAGCAGCGCGGCCATGTACTCGGCCGGGTAGTTGGCCTTCAGGTAGGCGGTCTGGTACGAGACCAGGCCGTACGCGGCGGAGTGCGACTTGTTGAAGGCGTAGCCGGCGAACGGGACCAGGACGTCCCAGACCGCCTGGATGGCCTCGTCGGAGTAGCCGCGCTCCTTGCAGCCCGCGTGGAAGGGCACGAACTCCTTCTCCAGCACCTCCTTCTTCTTCTTGCCCATCGCGCGGCGCAGTAGGTCGGCCTGGCCGAGCGAGTAACCGGCCAGCACCTGGGCGGCGCGCTGGACCTGCTCCTGGTAGACGATCAGGCCATAGGTGGGGCCGAGGACGTCCTTGAGCGGTTCCTCCAGCTCGGGGTGGATCGGGACGATCTCCTGCTGGGCGTTCTTGCGCAGCGCGTAGTTGGTGTGCGAGTTCATGCCCATCGGGCCGGGCCGGTACAGCGCGGAGACAGCGGAGATGTCGGCGAACTCGGTGGGCTTCATCAGCTTGAGCAGGGCGCGCATGGGGCCGCCGTCGAGCTGGAACACGCCCAGGGTGTCGCCGCGGGCGAGCAGTTGGTAGGTGGTGGGGTCGTCGATCGGGATCTTCTCGATGTCGACGTCGATGCCCCGGTTGGCCTTCACGATCTTGATGCAGTGGTCGATGATGCCCAGGTTCCGCAGGCCCAGGAAGTCCATCTTGATCAGGCCCATGGCTTCGCACGACGGGTAGTCGAAGCCGGTGATGATCACGCCGTCCTTGTCCCGCATGTGCAGCGGGATCAGGTCGAGCAGCGGGGTGGAGGAGAGGATGACGGCGGCGGCGTGCACGCCGGTGCCGCGGATCAGGCCCTCGATGCCCCGCCCGGTGTCGATGATCTTCCGGACGTCCGGCTCGTTCTCGTACAGCGAGCGGATCTCGGTGCCCTCGTTGTAGCGGGCGTGCTTCTCGTCGAACAGGTCGGCCAGCGGCACGCCCTTGCCCATGACGTCCGGGGGCATCGCCTTGGTGATCCGGTCGCCCATCGAGAACGGGTAGCCGAGGATGCGGTTGGCGTCCTTCACGGCGGCCTTGGCCTTGATCGTGCCGAAGGTGTTGACCTGGGCCGTGTAAGCGGCGCCGTACTTCTCGGTGACGTAGCGCACCATCTGGTCGCGCTGGCGGTCGTCGAAGTCGATGTCGACGTCCGGGGGGTTGATGCGCTCGGGGTTGAGGAAGCGCTCGAACAGCAGGTCGTGCTCCAGCGGGTCCAGCTGGGTGATCCCGGTCAGGTAGGCGACCATCGAACCGGCCGCCGAGCCGCGGCCCGGGCCGACCGGGATGCCGTTGTCCCGCCCGTACTGGCAGATGTCGGCGACCACGAGGAAGTAGGCGTCGAACCCCATCGGGGTGATCACGCCCATCTCCAGCTCGATCCGGTCCAGCACCTCCTGGCTGGGGCTGTCCCCGTAGCGGTGCTTCAGCCCGACCTCGATCTTCTTGCGCAGGAAGGAGGCCTGCGTCTCGCCCTCGGGCACGTCGAACTGCGGCATCCGGTCGACGTAGGTGAAGACCTCCTCGTACGACTCGATCCGCTCGGCGATCGCGAGGGTGTTGTCGCAGGCCTCGGGCAGTTCGCGGAAGAGCTCGCGCATCTCCTCGGCGGTCTTCACGTAGTAGCCGGTGCCCTGGAACTTGAACCGGTTCGGGTCGTCCTTGTTCTTGCCCACGCCGACGCACAGCAGGCTGTCGTGGGCGTCGGCCTGGTCGGCCGTCACGTAGTGGGAGTCGTTGGTGGCCAGCAGCGGGATGTCCAACTGCTTGGCCAGACGCAGCAGGTCGGCGCGGACCTCGCGCTCGATGTCCAGGCCGTGGTCCATCAGCTCCAGGAAGTAGTTCTCCCGGCCGAAGATGTCCTGGTAGGCGCCGGCGGCCTTGACGGCTTCGTCGTACTGGCCGAGCCGCAGCCGGGTCTGTACCTCGCCGGAGGGGCAGCCGGTGGTGGCGATGATGCCGTCCGCGTTCGCGGCGATCAGCTCGCGGTCCATCCGGGGCTTCATGTAGTAGCCCTCCATCGACGCGAGCGAGGAGAGCTTGAACAGGTTGCGCAGCCCGGTCGCGTTCCGCGCCCACATGGTCATGTGGGTGTAGCGGCCGCCGCCGGAGACGTCCTTGCCGCCCTCGCCGTCCGCGCCGGACGGGCGCTGGCCGCCCGGCGACCAGAACACCTGCTTCTTGAGGAAGCGCGAGGACGGCGCGACGTACGCCTCGATGCCGATGATCGGCTTCACGCCGGTCTTCGCCGCGGCGTGGAAGAACTCGTACGCGCCGAACATGTTGCCGTGGTCGCTCATCGCGATGGCGGGCATGCCCTGTCTCTCCGCCTCGGCGAACAGCTTGCCGTTCTTCGCGGCCCCGTCCAGCATCGAGTACTCGGTGTGGACGTGCAGGTGCGCGAAGCTGTCGGACACGGCGCTGTGCTCCTCGGGGGGATCTCGGACGGGCAAGCGGCCCAGGCTAGCCGGTCGGCGCGGACGGCGCGCAGTGACGGCCGTCCGTGGCCGAGACCTTGACACGTCCTTCCCGGCTCCTTGACGCGGCGTTGACCCCCGGACCGGCCCCGTGCCCGTCGAAATCGTCCGCGACGGCGGTCACTCGGCCGTCACCTCCTCCAGGTCGGCGAGCAGTTCGGAGGCGACGACCGGGTCCAGGTCGGCGAAGCGCAGCGGGTACTGGCCCCGGGGCCAGTAGTCGCCGGGCGCGCTGTCCAGCCAGACCGTCTCGAAGGTCTGGTCGGGGAACTCGTCGACCACACCGACCCAGATGCCCTCGTTGAGCTCGATGACCAGGTGGCAGGCATCGCCGAGCCGCTTGGAGAACCAGCGCTCGATGCCGGCGTCCTGCGGCACCCCGCGCTCCCAGCCGCGCTTGGTCAGACCGAGCAGGCGCCCCACCGGCACCGTGCAGCCCTCGAAGCGGTGCAGGCGGTTGGCGGCCGCCTCCTCGGCCGTCAGGTGGTGCACGGCCCGGCCGAGCTGCGGGAAGGGCTGCAGGATCTCGTAGTCGGCGAAGAGCTCCGACCACGCCGTCACGGCCTCCCCGAGGTGCAACGGGTGGGCGAGGCGGACCGTCGCGTCCTCGGCGAGGGCGAACGCCTCGTCCGCGACGTCCGCGAAGGTGCGGTCCTCGGCGACCCGGAAGGCGGTCGTGGCGGTCACGGCGTCACCGCCCGGGGTGTCCGCGAGCCAGACCAGGCGCCGCACCAGGTGCCAGGTCAGCGGGTGCTGGACGAAGAGCTCCCGGAACTCCGCGGCCGTCCAGCCGCGCTGGGCGACCATGGCCGCCTCCAGGCGGCGTATCTGGTCGGCGGCGACGGTCCGGACGTCCTTCTTCAGCGCCGCGAAGCGCTTGCGCTCGGCCGGGGCGAGCTCCTGGTCGTCCCGGACGCCGGGGGCGGGCAGATCCTTGCGCCGCTTGCCGTCCGCGTCCAGCACGAAGGGGCGCAGCTGCTCGTCGAAGCCGACCGTGAAGCGGCGCGGCCCGTAGTCGATCACCGTGGTGCCGTCCGCGTCGAGGGAGAAGTCCGGGACCAGACGGTCGGACAACTGCTCGCCGGTCAGGCCCAGGCCCTCCGCCACCTCGGAGATCTTCTCCTGGGCACGGAGCTTCAGGGCCTTGAACTTCACCCGCTGGGCGATGCCGTGCAGGTGCAGCAGCGCGACGTCGCTCCCGATCCCGGCCAGCACGCTCAGACCCTCGACGGCGCGGTGGTGCGAACCCTCGCCGGGCCAGTCCCGCAGGATCGGGCTGAGCCGGCGGACCGTCTCGTCGTCGCCGAGGACCCCGAGCGCGTGCAGCGCCCAGCTCTCCTTGGCGGGCATGGCGGCCTGCCGCCACTCCTCGAACAGCGCCCAGGCGAACTCGGCCAACGAGTCCTTGCGGCAGGCCTCGACGACGACGGCGAGCCCCGGGTACGGGTCGGCGGGCTTGGAGAGGGCGAGCATCGTCAGCACGTGCCGGACGGCGTCCTCCGGCAGCGCCTCGCCCGAGGCGAGCAGCAGCTGGGGCAGCACGGCGGGCTGAACCCAGGCGGGCAGCACCGGCATCCGGGCGGGCAGCGCGTTCTCCAGCGGGTCCGTGGCCAGCGCCTCGGCGACGATCTCCGCCGCCTCGCCGCCGTAACGGGCGACCACGGCGGCCAGCACGGCGTCCGTGCCCTCGCCGGCCGCGACCAGACGCAGCGCCTGCTCCGCGGCCCTGCGAGCCGGACCGGCCGCGCCCACCGCGTCCGGCACCAGCAGCAGGCCCGCGGGGATCCCGTGCCGGGCGAACCAGGAACGGGCCGTCGGCTGCACCGACTTGAGCCGGACCAGGCCGTCCGCCATCACCCGCGCCGCGGTGGCGTCGAGGATCGGCAGGAGCAGCGGCGCGAGGCTCGCCGGCTGCGCCTGTGCGACCGACACGGCCATCGACAGCGCCGCCGTCCCGTACTTGGCGACGACGGGGCGCAGGTAATCCTGCCCGCCCCAGAGTTCGGTGGGCCGCCACTTCTCCACCCAGGGGGTCAACACCTCGGCCGGCCCCTGCATCAGCAGTCGACTTCCGTACCAGAGGCCGGCACGGCCGTCGACGACCCGCGCCGCCTCGGCCTCCCAGTCCGTCGACTCCGGGTACTCCCACCCGGTGAACTCCGTACGGGCCCAGCGCTCCTGCTCACCGGGGCGCCACGTCAGGCTCGGCGTGTCAGCGGGCTCCAGGCCGGTGAGCACGCGCGGCTTGCGTCGCGTCCGCTTGCGCGTCCACGGCGGGGAGACCAGCAGCGGGGGCAGGGCGTCCGGCGAGGCCTCGGCCACGCGCTCCCGGGCGCCGTCGAGCGACCGGACCAACTCCGCCACGGCCGGATCGAGCTGCCGGAGGATCGCCGGCAGGCGGTCCTTGTTCAGGGCCACGTGGGAGTTGAGGAGCTGGCGCGCGGCCCGTGCGTTCTTCCCGTCCTTGACCGCCGCGGCGGCCAGCAGCCGCACGGCCCGGACCGGATAGCGCTGGACGGCCTCCTGGAGGGCGGGGCGGGTGTGCTTGTCGTCCAGGCGGGCGAGCAGCAGGCGGAAGGCGTCGTCGGTCGGGAAGCGCGCCACGATCGAGGTCATGTCGCGCACCGCGTCGAAGCCGTAGGCGCACTCGAGCGCCGTGCCGAGGAACGGCACGCAGGCCGTGCCGAGGTTGTCGGCCAGCGTCGCGATGAGGGGGAGCGACCAGCCGTTCCACGGCAGTTGCGGGGCCCCGCCGAGGCGTTCCACCTGCGCCGGATCGTCCAGCGCGGGCAGCAGCATCGCCCGGAGCCGCGGCCCGTCGTCGCCGTAGCCGGGCTCGTCGGCGAGGCAGTCGTCGGCCCAGCCCGGGGTGCCCGGCGCGAGGTGGGCGGCGACGACGCGGCGCTGCGCGCTGGTCCGGCACTCCGCGAGCGCGGCGACGGCCTCCTCGTACGTCGCCTCGTCCGCGGCGGCGAGCAGGGCGCGCACCCGGTCCGCCAGCGCGCGTTCGGCGGCCCGGAGGTCGTGCGGCCTCGGCGCCCGGTGCCGCAGCGCCAGGTCGTACCGGTGGGAACCGCTCTGCGTGTAGTGGGTCTCGACCTCGAAGACCTCCACCACCGCCCGGGCGGCGAACACCAGCCCGTGCCGGGCGACCCACGCGTCGGCGAGCGGGGACTCCTCCCAGCGGCCGGACCGCCACGCGCGCGGCAGCATGCTCGCCACCGCGGCGGCCCCGACCGGGTCCGCCTCCCCGGCCAGGTACGCGCGGGCGGCGCGCACCAGTGCGACATCGGAGCCGTCGGCGGCCAGCACCCGCTCGACCCAGGCCCGCTCGGAGGCGATCAGCTCCTCCTCCTGCTCCACCGCCTGCGGCCGGGGCTCCGCGACGGCCTGGCCCGCGCCCCCACGGCGCGGCAGGACCAGCGGCCGCCAGGCGGCGGGCAGGACGAAGGTGTCCTCGTCCGGCAGCTCGCGGGGCTCCGCCACCGCCTCCGCGGTCCCGACCGCGTGCTCCGTCCGCGGTCCGGCTACGAGCTCCGAGCGCCGCACAGTTCCTCCTCCATGTCGTGGTCGGCCACCGGGTGCGGTGAGCACCCGGTGATCAATGAGCGAAACCCTAGCGAGCAGGTCCGACAACCGCCCAAGCGTGCGGGACGAGCGTTGTGAGACGTCTCAATCCGCAGGTCAGGAGAGCCGCGAACATCTGAGACACGGAGATGGCGGAGGAACGGTTGCCGCTGCTGTGACCGCGTGTCAGAGTCTGTGCCGCCCCCCGGAAGCCGGCCGCACGGCCCCCCGGAGCCGGCCCCCGTCACTCGGCCGGCTCGCCCGTGGGGGATCCCGGGATTCGCAGCGCGCTCCCCGTGGTCGAACAACCCGAACCGCCCGCACCGCCCTCGAAGAAGGACCACCATGCTCAAGAAGTCGATCCGCCGCGGCCTGGTCGCGGCCGCCGCCCTCACGCTCTCCACCGCGGCACTGGCCGGCACCGCGCAGGCGTCGACCACCGCCCCCTGGCTCGGCTACGGCCACACCACCTCGGGCACCGGGGTGTGGTGCGTGCAGCACCTGGTCAACGACTACCGGCGGGCCGCGGGCGAGGCGGCCATCGGCGAGGACAGCCAGTGGGGCCCGCAGACCGACGGCGCCGTGCGGGAGTTCCAGCAGGTCGTCCTCGGCAGCAGCCAGGCGGACGGCGTCGTCGGTCCGGCGACCGGCAGCAAGTTGATGAACTACGACTGGACCGACTCGTACGCCGGGCCCAACGGCGCCTGCAAGCCGTTCGTCCCGACCTACAGCTGACCACGGCGGAGCCCGAGTTACACCGCTCCGCCGGACCGGCGGGCGATTTCCCCCTGCTCCCCCCTGCTCCCCCTGCACAGAAGAGGAACACCATGCGAAACGGACTCAAGAAGCTGGCGGCCACCGGCGCCGTCGGCCTCTCCATGCTCACCACGTCCCTGGTCGGCGCCACGGGCGCGCACGCCGACTCCCAGGACGGCTGCCCCTACCCGTACGTGTGCATCTACGCCGGCCCCGACAGCAGCACCATCGTCGCCGAGTTCCGGGACATCACCAGCTACTACCAGAGCACGTACCACGGGCCGGGCTTCAGCGTCGTCAACACCCGCAACCAGGACACCGTGTGGCTGCGCATCGACCACGGCGGCGGCCCGCTGGACTACGAGTGCCTCACCAACGCGAGCCACCCCAACAACAGCCTGGGGTCGAGCGGAACCCTCACCGGCATCATGATCAGCTCCAACACCAGCTGCTGACGCCCGCGCCGCGGTAGGCGGGCGGCCCGTCGCCGCTTCGGCCCGGCCGAAGCGGCGACGCCGCCCTCCGCCGCTCACGACGCCTGCGGCGTGCGCCAGGCGAACCAGCCGGGGAACCCGTCCGCCAGGGCCGGGTCCCCGGCCAGCCGCACGCTGCCGTCCCGCACCGCGGCCGGGAACGCCAACGTGCCCGCCACCACCCGGTGCAGCGCCCGCAGCTCCGCCGTCACCCACAGGTCCGCCTCCGGCCCGGGCGCCACCCGGCACACGCTCGCCTCGCCGGGCGTCAGCACCAGCCAGACCGGCTCGCGCGGCTGCTCCGGCCCGTCCTGGAACCGGAACTCGGCCACCACCCGCCGCTGCGGCAGCGCCTCCGGCCGGACGAACTGCCGCAGCCGCCACAGCAGCCACCCCGGATCCAGCTGCTCCGCGGCGGGCTCGCCGAAGTACCACTGCCGCGCCCAGTCGCCGAGCTGCCACACCAGCGGCTCCAGCGCGGCCCCGGCCGCCGTCAGCCGGTATGCGGGCCGGCCCGCCCGGTCGGGCCCGTGCTCCAGCAGCCCGATGGCCCGCATCCGGCGCAGCCGACCGGCCAGCAGGGTCCGGTTGAGTCCGGGCAGCCCGCGGTGGATGTCGTTGAACCGGTGTGAGCCCATCAGCAGTTCCCGCAGGATCAGCAGGGTCCACCGGTCGCCGACCGCGTGCACCCCGGCCGAGACCGGGCAGTACTCGATGCCCTGCTCCACCCACAACCCCCAGTACTGTTTCGGTACTTCCCGGCGCCGACGCTACCCCGAGAAGCTCGGGCGAGAGCCGATCCAGCCGCTGAGGAGTCCGCACCGTGACCGACGCCCGCACCCCTACTCCTGCCCCCGCCGGCCCGTCGACCTGGGCAGCCGGGGACTATCCCGCCATGGCGCACCGGCTGGCGCCGGTCGCCGAGCAGGTGGTCCGGCTGGCCGGCGTGACCGCCGGCGCCGGCGTGCTGGACGTGGGCACCGGTACCGGCAACGCCGCGTTGGCCGCCGCCCGCCGCGGAGCCCTGGTCACCGGCGCCGACCCGACCCCCGAACTGCTGGCGCTGGCCTCCGAACGGGCAGCGGCCGAGGGCCTGCCGGTGGTCTGGCAGGAGGTGGACGCGGAGCGGATCACCGGCCGCTACGACCGGGTGCTCTCGGTCTTCGGCGCCATGTACGCCCCGCACGCCCGGTCGGCCGCGGACGCGATGATCCGCTGCTGCGCGCCCGGCGGTCGGGTGGTGTCGGCGGCCTGGACCCCCGGCGGGTTCATGGCCGCGACCAACCACGTGTTCGGCCGCTTCCTGCCCCCGCCGCCGCCCGGCGGGCAGCCGCCGACGCGCTGGGGCGACCCGGAGTTCCTGCGCACCCTCTTCCCGGGGGAGCCGACCTGCACGGTGGAGCGGATCGCCTTCGCGTTCGGGTCGCCGGCGGAGGCGGCCGGCTTCTGGATCCGGGCGGCCGGGCACGTCCAGGTCGAGCGGGCGCGCCTCGTCGCGACCGGCCGCTGGGACGCGCTGCACGAGGAGTTGGCGACGGTGTTCGCCGAGTGGAACCGGCAGCCCCGGGACGGGGCCGGGGACGGGGACGGGACCGGGGTGCGGGTGGAGGCCGAGTACCTGGTCGCGGTCGTCCACCCGCACTGACCGCGCGGCCTCAGCGTGAAGCCGCTCCGGCGCCGCGACGGGGGCGCACGTGCGGCACGGCCGGCCCGCCGGACCTGAGGTTGACGGCCGCGGCCCGCGCCAGCGCCACCGGGTTCAGGAAGCGCAGCGGACCGATCGCCCGGGTCTGGAACCGGTGCATGTGCCGCGCCATCGACTCGTCGCGCGCCGCCGCCGCGAACATCAGCCGCTCCAGCGGGTTCAGCGGGCGGCCCGTGGCGAAGCTGATGTGCCGGTCCTTCTGACGGCGCATCCGCTCCCGGTGCGTCCGCGCGTACTCCGCGAGCGCCGGGTCGAGGTCGCCCCGACCGGTCACGGCCGGGGCGACCGCCTCCGTCAGCCACTTCGCGGACTGCAGCGCCCACCCGCAGCCCGAACCCCACACCGGGTCCCCGGTCAGGGCGGCGTCGCCGATGAACGCGATGCCCGGCGCGATCGGCTCGCGCTCGCGCAGCGGGTAGTCGAGCATCCCGATGATCTTCGATATCCGTTCGGCGGAGTCGATGTCCGGCGCCCCGGGCAGGGCGCGGACGAACGCGTCGAAGCTGCCCTCCAGGTCCGCCCGGAAGCCCGGCAGCCGCTTCTTGTGCGGCAGCACCGCGACGACCGTCACGCCGTCGTCGTTGGGGAACGCGTACGCCATGTCGGGTTCGAGGAACCAGGCGCGCGTCATGTCGTCGGGCAGCGGCAGGTCGCGGTAGTACGCGAGGTAGCCGAACCGGGCGTTCTCGTACGCCCGCGCGGGCACCCCGGCGAACTTCGCCACGGCCGAGTCCCGGCCGTCGGCGCCGACCACCAGCCGGCCCCGGAGCTCCCGCTCGCCCTGCGGTGTCGACGCGCGCACACCCACCGTCCGCCCGGCCTCCCGGACCAGCCCGGTCACCTGGTGGCCGAGCAGCAGCTCGACGCCGGGGGTCTGCGCCGCACGGGCCCGGATCATCGGGTCGAGGACGCTGCGCCGCAGGTTGTACCCGGACGGCAGCCCCGGCCCGGCCAGCACGTCGGTCGGCTCGATCCAGCCCCAACGGGTGTACCAGCGGGCCGTGTTGGGGACGGCCCCGGCCCGCTCGATCGCGGGCAGCAGGCCGAGTTCGTCCAGCACCGGGTAGGCGGAGGCGTGGACGTTGTGGGTGCAGAGCACCCGGTACGCGGCGGGATCCGAGCGGCGCTCCAGCAGCGCGACGCGGGCGCCGCGCCGGGCGAGCAGGATCGCCGCGGCGCTCCCGGCGAGGCTGGCTCCGCTGATGACGACGTCGTAGTCGCTCCCCGCGTTCTCAGGTGTGGTCATGTCCCTGATCGTTCCACTCGCGGACCTACGCCGTTCAGGGAAACGACGAACTGGTCACCGCTGTCAGGGACATGGGCCGGGAGGTCGCACCCGCGCCGCCGCCTCCCGGTCAGCAGTCCGGGACGGGATCGGTCTCGCTGACGATGGCGGTGTCCTTCATGAACCCGAGCCGGCCGTTGTCGGCGACGGTCATCAGCCAGCGCGTCGGGTGCGGCCCGCCGACCCAGGCCTGGTTGTCCTCCTTGCACCAGAACCAGCTGGGGTTGGAGTTCATGTAGCCGACGACGGTGTTCGGGTCCGGGTAGAGGTGGTTGTTGCCGACCGTGCCGTAGACCGGGGAGCCGGGCACGTTGTAGCAGTACCAGCGGTTGCTCTCCCCGGGCCAGCAGTTGTCGGCCGCCGAGGCGGACGGCGCGGCCACCAGGCCCAGGCTCACGGCGAGGGCGGTGGTGGCAGCGGCGGCGGTGATCCTGGCGGCGCGGACCTTGCGGAACATGTCCCACTCCTGGCGTCGTGCGGGCGAATCGGCTCGGCCCGCAGCGTGCCCGGCCGTCCCGGCGTGTCACACCTCCGGGACCGGTGATGGCCCGAAGTGTCCGGTTTTCGGAGGATCGTGGCCGAACGAGGTCGATTTCCTGTCCGGACCCGGGCGCGGAAGTGCCAGTCGCTCATGCGTCGCGGGTGGGGCCTTTCGGGTGACCTGTGTGTGATCCGTAAAGGTTCGTGTTCCACAGTTGTGTAGTGTTCCCGGTGTTGCCGCGGTGGAGTGGCCGAGCGGTGAGGCAGCGGCTTGCAGGGCCGTTTACATGGGTTCGAATCCTATCTCCACCTCTTTTCCCACTTCTCCTTTTCCCTTTCGGGTCCCCGCAGTGGCCGTGCCCCGCGGGCCCGCCACCACGGTCGCGGCGACGAGTCCGGCCGATAGGGCGATCATCGTGATCACAACCCACCCCCTCGCTGAGGCCCCGCTGTTCGGGGACGATGGAATCGGGGCACGAATTGTTGTTCGGCGGTCATGATTTGAGTGGATAGTGAGCCAGCGTGCCGGTCCGAGGTCGAGAGCGAGGTCGACCCTGGCCGTGCCGAGTACCGCGTCGTCGCCGTCGCCGCCGTCCGGATCGGGTCGGGGGCGGAGGGTCGCACGTCCCTCCGCCCCCGACCGCCGGCGCTAGCGGGCGGCTCCGGCGTGGGCGGTGACCGGCACGGTGGGCCGGTCCGCCGCCAGGCGCTCGAAGCAGTCGCGCCACGAACCCTCACGCGGCTGCCATCCGTAGGCCGTCCGGGCGCGGGTGTCGTCCGCGCCGCGGGCCCAGCCCGGCCGTCCCTGGCTAGGGGCGGGCGCCGGTACGCCGAGTGCGCGGGCCAGCACGGGCATCCAGTCGTGCGCTGCGGCCGGTTCGTCGTCCACCACGTTGACCACGCCGCTCGGCCAGTCCAGCGCGGCGAGTGCGGCTCTCGCCGCGTCCGCGACGTGCAGGAACGAGGTCACCGAGCCGTCCGCGGCGAGTTCGCCGCGCCGCAGGCGGCCGGCGACCGGGCCGTCCGGCTCGTACCAGGTGCCGGGTCCGTGGAACATGCCGTACCGCAGGATCACGTGCTCGGGGAGCTCGGCCACCGCCCGTTCGAGCGCGAGCACGCCGTCCACGGACGTGGCCCGGGGCTCGGGCGCGTCGGTGTCCAGTGCGGTTTCCTCGGTGGCCGGGCCCTCGCCCGGTTCGTAGGCCCAGCTGATCGACTGCGCGACGATCCGCTCGACGCCGGCCCGGTGCGCCGCGTCGACCAGGTTGCGGGTGCCCTCGCGGCGGATCCGGGCGTTGTCGGCGAGGTTCGCGTCGGCCAGTGCGGTCAGCTGGTGGACGATCACCTGGGGCGCCGCGGCGGCCACGGCGTCCAGCACGCCCGCACGGTCGAACATGTCCAGGCGGACGGCTTCGGCGCCCTGGGCGCGCAGCCAGGCGATCCCGCGGGGCGTACGGGAGGCGGCCGTCACGCGGTGGCCGGCGTCCAGTAACAGGGGCAGCAGCAGGCGGCCGACGGCGCCGGTGCCACCGGCGAGGAAGACGTGCATGGCCATCGTTCCTTTCGTTCCTTTTTCAATTGTTGAGGACTGTACCGTCTTGCTCCGGACCGCCGTGCCGGCTGCCGCCCCGCCACGGCGCGCCCGGTCCGACCGCGCCGCGGACACGATCGGGTGACGGCGCCTCATGCGCGCCGAGGACGGCACGAACTGTGTGAGTATCCGAAGGCCCGTACGGCACCCGCCCGACCGGAACCAGCGTGGAAGGACTCCGAGTGGACCAGACAGGCCGTCCCCTGCTCAGGCACCCGCGACCGCCCGGCATCGACACCCTCGACTTCACCGTCCGGCACGGCCTCGACGCCATCGCCGACCCGCGCCACCGCGCCATGGTCGCCGACGTCCTGTCCGCCGGCCTCGTCGACCGGATGATCGCCCTCACCGATTCCTTCGACCCGTCCGCCGACCTCGCGCAGGCCCGCGCCGACGCCGAGGTGCTCACCGCGGAGTTCGCGGCCTTCGGCGTCACCGTCCCCGCCGCCACGACCGCCAACATCACGCTGATGCGGGCCCTGATGGTGCCGATCGCCGACGACGCCCTCGCCCTCGCCGTCGACCGGATCTGGGTGTTCGTCACCACCACCGACGACGTGTGCTGCCACGACCGTGCCGAGGCCGAAACCATCCTGCGGGCGGGCATGCTGTCCGGGGTGACCGCGTCCTCGCCGAACACCCGGTACATCCGGCACATGTTCGGCGAGATCGCGCGGTTCTGCGATCCGACCTTCCTCGCCGCCTTCAAGAGCTTCTTCTACAACGCGATCACCGGTGTCCTCATGGAGGCCGAGTTCACGCCGGACGCGTCCGACCACGTCGACGGCGACTTCGTGCGCGTCTTCAACGGGTTCTCCCAGTTCTGGTGCCTCACCCTCCAGTTCGCCGACCCCTGCCTGGAGGCCTCGTCCCACCGGGCGTTCTGGTCGGCGGCGCTGAGCCACGGCGTCGCCTTCCTCAACGACGTCAACGACGTCCTGTCCTTCTACAAGGAGGCGGTGCACGGCGAGGACTTCGCCGTCAGCCGGATCCACCGCCGCTCGCTCCAGGAACGCATCCCGTACCTCGCGGCCTACCGCCGGAGCCTCGACAGCGGCCTGGCCGCCTACCGGAGCGTTCTCGACCTCGCCACCGAAGACCAACGGCCCCACCTCGACCGGTACATGACCGGCTTCGCCTACTGGCACTTCCACTGCCGCCGCTACCGCTGGTCCGACGTCTACCCGGGCCTGACCATGATCGACGTGTGATCGGCGCCTGATCGGCGTGGGGCTCCGCCGCTCCGGCGGAGGGCGGCTCGGTCAGGCGGTGGCGGCGTCGAGGGGCTCCAGGCCGGCCAGTTCGTCCTCGGACAGGCGCAGGGCGCCGGTCGCCACGTTCTGGGCGAGGTGGTCGATGTCGCCGGTGCCGGGAATGGCCAGGACGTGCGGGCCCTGGTGCAGCGTCCAGGCCAGGCGGACCTGGGCGGTGCTCACACCGCGGGCGCGGGCGAGGGCCCGCACCTCCCTGCTGTCGTCGGCGGGCGCGCCGGCGGTGCGGCCGTTGCCGGCGATCGAGTAGAACGGCACGAACGCGACGCCCTGGTCACCGCACAGGCGCAGGAGTTCCCGCTGCTCGGGCGCCGCACCGATGCCGTACATGTTCTGGACGCAGACCACCGGCGCGATGGCCCGGGCCTCGGCGAGGTGGTGCGGGTGGATGTTGGACAGGCCGAGGTGGCGGACGAGTCCGGCATCGCGCAGTTCGGCGAGTGCGCCGAAGCGCTCGGCGACGGAATCGCTGCCGACGATGCGCAGGTTGACCACGTCGAGGTGGTCGCGGCCGAGCTGGCGCAGGTTCTCCTCGACCTGGCCGCGCAACTGCTCGGGGGTGGCGTGCGGCAGCCAGGTGCCCGAGGGGCCGCGGCCGGGGCCGACCTTGGTGGCGATGACGAGGTCGTCCGGGTAGGGCGCGAGGGCGCGGTTGATCAATTCGTTGGCGGAGCGCAGCGACGAGAAGTAGAACGCGGCGGTGTCGATGTGGTTCACACCGAGCTCGACCGCCCTGCGCAGCACCGTGATCGCCTGGTCGCGGTCGCGCGGGACGGCGTCGGGGGCGAACGCCTCGCCGTGCTGGGTCAGGCGCATCGCGCCGAAGCCGATCCGGTTGACGGTGCGGTCGCCGAGCTTCCAGGTGCCCGATGCCGCCGCGGTGATGGTCTGTGAGGTCATGGCGGCATGATCGGCGCACGGTAACGTGGCGGGCCAGTGATTCACACATGTCCGAATCCACCGGGGGGTGCTCGTCATGGCGGAACTCGCGTTCTCGGCGAACGATCTCGCGAAGGTACGCTTCGCCGTCTCGCCGATGTGGGAGGTCGCGCCGAGCTTCCGGCTGCTGATGTCGACCACCGCGCACCCGGTCCACCGGCCCTGGGTCGAGCAGGTGCGGCCGCGTGTGCTGGCCGCCGGCCTGGAGCGAGGATGGCTGGCCGAGTTGATCGGCCCCTCCGGCTACGTCCCCGACTTCCTCACGCCGGCTCCCGGCCAGCCGGCGCCCGCTCCGGCTGCGGAGTGGGACGCGATCCGGGCCACGCCCGCCGACCGGGTGCGACAGGACCTCGACCACCTCGCCCGCCACCAGGGGTACCTCGGCCCACGGCTGTCCGGCCTCCGCGCCGACCCGCCTGCCGGGCTGGCCAGGCTGACGCAGGAGATCGAGACCTACTGGGAGTCGGCGCTCGCGCCCTACTGGGCGCGGATCAGGGCCGTCCTGGACGCCGATGTCTTCCACCGGGCCCGCACCGTCGCCGAACACGGCGCGGGGCACCTGTTCAACGACCTGCACGCCTCGGTGAGCTGGGACGACGACGCACTCACCCTGGCCCGCCGGAAACGGGACATGCCGCGCCACCGCGCGGGCACGGGGCTGCTGCTGATCCCGTCCGCGTTCACCGGCCCCGGCCTGCGCACCCGGATGCGACCGCCGGACCCGCCGCAACTCGCCTATCCGGCACGTGGCGTGGGCGCACTGTGGGAGAAGCGGCCGGCCACGGGTGCCTGTGCCCTCAGCCCCGTCCTCGGCCGCTCGCGCACCCTGTTGCTCACCGAGCTGGAGACCCCGGCCTCCACCACCGAGCTGGCCCGCCGCACCGGACTCTCCCCGGCCGGAGTGTCCCAGTACCTCACCGCGCTGCGTGGTGCGGGTCTGGTCAGCGCCCATCGCGCCGGCCGCTCCGTCCTCTACGCCCGCACCGGCGCCGCCGAAACCCTCCTCGCGGCGTCCTGCTCCTGAAGGTCCGGCGCGGGCGAGGGAGCTTCCCGGTGCTGGGGGACGACCGGGCCGCATGACGTGTGGTGGCACTGGCCGATGCCCCGGAAACCCGGGTGCTTCGACGGGCGGCGGTCGGGTAGTGTGCGGACCATGTCGAGTCCTGAGTCGGACAGGGTGGGGGCTTTCGGTCACGCCGTCAGCCCCCTGAACCACTGAGTTCGTAGCGCCGTTTGTCGCGCCGTTTGTCGCGCCGCTTCGCGCGGCGGGAGGAGTGTGCGCCCGGGGCTGGCCGCGGTGACGAGATGACCTTCTCGTTCCTCTCTCACCCCGGAGCCACTCGATGCCTCTGCCGCTGTACCTGCTTGCCCTGGCGGTCTTCGCCATGGGGACCTCGGAGTTCATGCTCGCCGGCCTCCTGCCGGAGATCGCCTCGGATCTTGACGTCACCGTCGGGACAGCGGGCGTCCTCACCTCGGCCTTCGCGATCGGCATGGTCGTCGGTGCCCCTCTGGTGGCCGCGCTCGCCCGTCATCGGCCCAGGCGTGCGGGCCTCCTCGGGTTCGTGCTCGTCTTCGCGGCGGCGCACGCCGTGGGCGCCCTCACCACGAACTTCCCGGTCCTGTTCGCCACCCGGGTCGTCGCCGCGCTCGCGAACGCGGGGTTCCTCGCCGTCGCTCTGACGGCTGCCGCCGCGCTGGTCCCGCCCGACCGGAAGGGACGCGCGCTGGCCGTACTGCTGTCGGGCACGACCGTGGCCACGATCGCCGGTGTCCCCGGGGGGTCGGTGCTCGGCACGTTGCTCGGCTGGCGGGCCGCGTTCTGGGCCGTCGCGGTTCTCTGCCTGCCTGCGGCTCTCGGCGTCCTGAAGGGAGTCCCGGCGGGACGCGAGGAGGACGAGGCGGCCGGCAGGCCGGCCCTGCGAGCGGAACTCGCCCAACTCGCCAGGCCGCGGCTGGTCCTGGTGATGCTGCTCGGTGCGCTGGTGAACGCGGCGACGTTCGGCAGCCTCACCTTCCTCGCCCCCGTGGTGACCGACAGCGCCGGGCTGGGCGCGATGTGGGTCTCCGCGGCTCTGGTGCTCTTCGGCGTCGGTTCCTTCGTCGGCGTCACCGTCGCCGGACGGCTGTCCGACCGGCGTCCCGGCCTGGTCCTCGCGGTCGGCGGCCCCTTGCTGCTCATCGGCTGGCCGGCCCTGGCGGTGCTGGCCGACGAGCCGGTCGCCCTGTTCCTCCTCGTGTTCGCGCAGGGGGCACTGTCGTTCGCGGTGGGCAGCACGCTGATCGCGCGGGTCCTGTACGAGGCCGCCGGAGCCTCCACCATGGCCGGCTCGTACGCGACCGCGGCGCTCAACGTGGGCGCCGCGGTCGGCCCCGTCATCGCCGCGGCCACCCTCGGCACCGAGGCCGGGGCCCTCGGGCCGCTCTGGGCGAGCGGGCTCCTCGTCGGGTGGCGATGCTCATCGCCCTCCCCGTGCGCACCGCCCTCGGGGCCGGCCGGAACACCGAGGTGCTCCGCTGAGACGTGTGGGTGCCGAGGCTGGTCACGGGAGGGGCTCCTCCGTCTCCCGGGCCGGGACGGCCCGCTGGGCGGGGACGCCGGTGCGCTCGTTCTGCAGGTCCCACAGCTCCCGGAACCGGCCGCCCGTGTCGGCGACCAGCTCGGCGAACGTCCCTTCCTGGAGGACCTTCCCGTCCTCGAGGACGACGATCCGGTCGGCGACGGCCACGTTGGTGAGCCGGTGGGTGACCAGGACGACGGCGCGCTCGCGGGCGACGGCCCGCAGGTTGCGGAAGATCCGGTGCTCGGCCCGTGGGTCGAGGGCGGCGGTGGGCTCGTCCAGGACGAGGAGCCCGGCCTCGCGGTGGAAGGCCCGGGCGATGGCCAGCCGCTGCCACTGCCCTCCGGACAGTTCCTCGCCGCCCATCCACTCGACGGCCAGGAGCGTGGACAGGCCCCGGCGGAGCTTGGCGACGACCTCGCCCGCCCCGGAGGCCTCGGCGGCGCGCAGCACCGCCTCGTCGCCATCGGGGGCCGGCTGCCCGAGGGTGATGTTCTCCCGGCAGGTCAGCGGCCAGCGCGCGTAGTCCTGGGGCACGACCGCGACCTGGCGCCACAGGGCGTGCGGGTCCAGGTCGCGGGTGTCCTGCCCGTCCCAGCGCACCGATCCGGCGGCCGGCAGGTAGAGGCCCGCGAGGAGTTTGGCGAGGGTGGTCTTGCCCGAGCCGTTCTCGCCCACCAGGGCCAGGATCTCGCCGCGGTCGACGTGCAGACTGACCCGGTCCAGCGCGGTGCGCTCGGAGGCGGGGTAGGCGTAGGTCAGGCCGTGCACAGAGATCCGGCGCGGTGCCGGCGGTACGGCGGTGCCGCGCTGCGGCCGGTGGCCGCCGGCGGTGTCGAGGAAGCTCGACCAGTCGTCCAGGTACATGCCGGTGCGGAACAGATCGGCGCCGTAGCCGACGATGCCGTGCAGGCTGGTGCCGACCGAGCCGAGGGCGAACACCGCCGCGCCGCCGTGCGGCAGGCTCATCCGGCCGGTGCTGACCAGCCACAGCATCGTGCCCCACACCAGGGCGGTGCCGAGGCCGGACGCGGCGGCGCCGATCACCGAGACCCTGGCGCCCTTCAGCGCCGCCTGCCGGGAGCTGACGTCCAGTCGCCGGCCGACCTGCTCGTACTTGGCGAGCAGGAACTCGCCCATGGTGTCGGAGCGGACCTGGTCGGCGTTGCGTTTGAGGTGGATGTACCAGCGCAGGTTCGCCATGATCCGGCGGTCGCCGATGGCGGCCCGGTTCGCCAGGAACTGCACCCGGGCGGCGTGGACCGACGCGATGCCCTGTGGCAGCGCGGCCAGCACGAGCAGCGGCAGGAGGAGGGGGTGGAGCACCGTCAGCACGCCCGCGGCGCCGACGAGGGAGGCGAGTGCGGCGATCAGGTTCTGTGCCTCGCCGACGATGTCGACGCACACCTCGGCGCCGCGGTCGGCGGCCTCCAACTCGTCGTTGTAGCCGGCGTGGTCGTAGGCGGTCAGCTCGGCGGCCACGGTGGCGCGTAGCACCGCCGCCTCCGCCTCGCGGGAGATCCGGGGGGACAGGTGGACGGTGACGGTGCGGATGGTGATGCCGAGCAGTGCGCGGGCGCCCGCCGCCGCCGCGATCACCAGGATCGACGGCGCCGCGTGAGTGAGCTTGTCGCCGATCGGGCCCGGGCCGAACAGGGCCGCGATCGCGCCGGTGGTCGCGAACAGCCCAGCCGCGCCGAGGACGGCCGAGACGACCTGGCAGGTCAGCAGCAGGGCGACGGAGGCGCGGTCGATGCGCCAGCCGAGCCGGAAGGCGCGTACCACGAGGGCGGGGAGCCGGCGGGCCATCGAGCCGACGCTGATCGCCTCGATCGCCTTGATGCGCTGGCCGTCCGCCAGCCACTGCAGCTCCTCGTCGGCGGCCTCGGTCGCCGGGGTCGGCCCGGCCGCTCGGGTCGCTCGGGTCGCGGCGCTCATGCGTCCGCCTCCTCTCGGGGGTCGATGGGCATCGGGGCAGGGGTGTGCATCACGGCTCCTCCAGGTGAGGGATTGCCAGGATTGCCAAGTCGGCTTCTACCGTGCCGAGTTGGCGTGCGCCGGTGAACGGGGAGGGTCTGATGATGGAGCTGTTCGAATGCGCCCTTCAAGCGGATTTACCCCCGGGCGAGCCCGGGTCGAATCGGGAGTTTTCGAGCAGCTCCGAGGCGCCGCCGAGGGGCTGCTCCCCTTGCTCGTGAAGGACGGCGAGGAACGCCGGAAGCCAGTGCGCAGGCGGCGAGTGCACGTTCGAGTGAGGCTGTCCGGCCGGGTTCGGGGCGGTCGCGGACGCCCACCCGGGCAGGGCGTCGGGCAGCGCCCGGCCGCCGCCCGATTCACCCGATCGGTTGGACGGTTGCCCGACCGGGTTTCGGGTCGAGGGCGCTCGCCCGGGAGGGGAGGTGGCGTCCCATCATGTGGACGGGTTCCGTGATTCTCGCGGATTCCCACGGATTCCCGCGCCGGGCCGGGACTTTGCCCCTAAGCTGGCCGACGCAGTTGGTTCGCCCCGTCCGCCAGGCGGGGCGTCGTAAGAGGGAACCCGGTGACGCCTTTCCATTGGCCAGTCCGGGACTGCCCCGCAGCGGTGAGTGGGAACGACCGCCGTCATACGCACTGGGCCCGGATCGGGTCTGGGAAGCGACGGTCAGTAGGTGTCCGTCCTGGAATCAGGGCGGGCGTGCCCCCGAGTCCGAAGACCTGCCACTGCCCGTGCGCGACCGTTCGCGCGCGGCCATCCGGTGACCTCGTGGGCGGGTCGGCGACCATACCTGACGGAGCCGTACCCATCCGCGGTCGCCCGTCCGGTTCGTCCTACCTTCGCGTTCTCGTGCCGCCACCGGGTGCTTGAGGATCCAGACTCGCGAAGGAGAGTCCCTTGACCACGAAGTCCGCAGCCGCGGCGACCCTCGCCACCGCGTACGGCTACCCCCGCCAGGGCCGGGGCCGGGAGTTGAAGAAGGCGATCGAGGGGTACTGGAAGGGCGCCGTCACCGCCGAGGCACTGCTGTCCGCGGCCGCCGACCTGCGCCGGGAGAACTGGCAGCAGCTCGTCGATGCCGGCATCGAGGAGGTCCCGACCGGTGACTTCTCGCTCTACGACCACGTGCTGGACACCACCGTCGCGGTCGGCGCGATCCCGCCCCGGCACCGGGCCGCCGTCGACGCCGACCCACTGGACGGCTACTTCGCCATGGCGCGCGGCACCCAGGACGTCGCGCCGCTGGAGATGACCAAGTGGTTCGACACCAACTACCACTACCTGGTGCCCGAGTTGGGGCCGGACACCGTCTTCGCGGCGAACCCGGCCAAGGCCGTCGGCGAGCTCAAGGAGGCCCTCGCGCTCGGTCATGACGCCCGCCCGGTGCTGGTCGGCCCGGTGACGTACCTGCTGCTGGCCAAGCCGGCGCCCGGCGTCGCCGAGGACTTCGAGCCGATCACCCTGCTGGACCGGCTGCTGCCCGTCTACGCCGAACTCCTCGCCGAGCTGCGGGCCGCGGGCGCCGCGTGGGTGCAGCTGGACGAGCCCGCCCTGGTCCAGGACCGCACCCCGGCGGAGCTGAACGCCGCCGCCCGCGTCTACCGGGAGCTGGGCGCGCTGACCGAGCGACCCAAGCTGCTGGTGGCGAGCTACTTCGACCGTCTCGGCGACGCGCTGCCCGTGCTGGCCAAGGCCCCGGTGGAGGGCCTGGCGCTGGACTTCACCGGACCGGCCGCCGCCAACCTGGACGACCTCGCCGCGGTCGGCGGGCTGCCCGGCAAGCGCCTGGTCGCCGGGGTGATCGACGGGCGCAACATCTGGATCAACGACCTGGGCGCCTCGCTGTCCACCCTGGCGACCCTGCTGGGCCTCGCCGACCGGGTCGACGTCGCGCCGTCCTGCTCGCTGCTGCACGTGCCGATCGACGCCACCCTCGAACGCGACATCGACCCGCAGATCGCCCGCTGGCTCGCGTTCGCCAAGCAGAAGGCCCGCGAGGCCGCCCTGCTGGCGCGCGGCCTGCGCGAGGGCACCGGCGCGATCACCGCCGAACTCGCCGCCAACCGCGCCGACCTGGCCTCCCGCGCCGCCTCGCCGATCACCCGCGACCCGGCCGTCCGCGCCCGCACCGCGGCCGTCACCCCGGGCGACACCCGCCGCGCCCAGCCCTACGCCGTCCGGGCCGAGGCCCAGCGCGCCCGGCTCGGCCTTCCGATGCTGCCGACCACCACCATCGGCTCCTTCCCGCAGACCACCGAGCTGCGCCTCGCCCGAGCCGACCTGAACGCCGGGCGGATCGGGCCGGACGCCTACCGCGAGCGGATGGAGGCCGAAGTCCGCGAGGTGATCGCCTACCAGGAGAAGGCCGGCCTGGACGTCCTGGTGCACGGCGAGCCCGAACGCAACGACATGGTCCAGTACTTCGCCGAACAGCTCACCGGCTACCTCGCCACCCGCCACGGCTGGGTGCAGTCCTACGGCACCCGCTACGTCCGGCCGCCGGTCCTCGCCGGGGACATCTCCCGCCCGCACCCGATGACCGTCGACTGGTTCCGCTACGCCCAGGACCTGACCGACCGCCCGGTCAAGGGCATGCTCACCGGCCCGGTCACCATGCTCGCCTGGTCCTTCGTCCGCGACGACCAGCCGCTCGCCGAGACCGCCCGCCAGGTCGCCCTCGCCCTGCGCGACGAGGTCACCGACCTGGAGGCCGCCGGCGCCGCCGTCGTCCAGGTCGACGAACCGGCCCTGCGCGAAACCCTCCCCCTGCGGGCCGCCGCCCGCCCGGCCTACCTGGACTGGGCCACCGAGGCCTTCCGCCTCGCCACCTCGGGCGTGCGCGCCGACACCCAGATCCACACCCACATGTGCTACGCCGAGTTCGGCGCGATCATGACCGCGATCGACGAACTCGACGCCGACGTCATCTCCTTGGAGGCGACCCGCTCGCACATGCAGGTCGCCGGCGAGCTGGCCGGCGCGGGATACCCGCGCGAGGTCGGCCCGGGCGTGTGGGACATCCACTCCCCGCGCGTCCCGAGCACCGAGGAGGCCGTCGAGCTGCTCCGGGCCGGCCTCGCGGCGATCCCCGCCGAGCGGCTGTGGGTCAACCCGGACTGCGGTCTGAAGACCCGCGGCTGGCCCGAGACCCGCGCCTCCCTGGACAGCCTGGTCGGCGCCGCCCGCCGCCTGCGGGCGGAACTCGCCGGCTGACAGCGGCCCTTGGGGGGTCGGGCTCGGCACGAGGGCCGAGCCCGCCCCCGGGGGTGACGGCGCTGTCCGGCGAATCCGTGGCGAGCGGGAGCGGGCGGTGCACCGGGCGTGCGAGCATGATCGGATGACTGCGACTGCCGAAGAGGCGTACGAGCTGCACCGGGTGGCGACACCCGTTCTGGAGATCGCCTACCACCGGACCGGCGGGCGGCGCCGGGAGACCGATCCTCCGGTGATCCTCTTGCACGGCTTCCCCTACGACGTGCGGGCGTACGACGAGGTGGCGCGGCTGCTCGCGGAGGCCGGTCGGGAGGTGTTGACGCCGTACCTGCGTGGCTACGGGCCGACCAGGTTCCTGGCCGACGACTCCCCGCGCAGCGGTCAGCAGGCCGCGCTCGCGCAGGACTTGGTGGAGTTCATGGACGCCCTGGGGATCGAGCGGGCCGTGGTCGCCGGCTACGACTGGGGTGGGCGCGCGGCCTGTGCGGCGGCGGCGCTGTGGCCGGAGCGGATCCACGGCCTGGTCGCGGCGGGCGGCTACACCGTCCAGGACATCGCCCGCGCCGCGGAGCCCGCCGCACCGGAGGCGGAGCGCAACCTCTGGTACCAGTACTACTTCCACTCGGAGCGGGGCCGCCAGGGGCTGGAGCGGAACCGTGAGGAGCTGTGCGGGCTGCTCTGGCGGCTCTGGTCCCCGACCTGGCCGCAGGCCGGGGAGGCCTTCGCCGCCTCGGCCCCCAGCCTGCACAACCCGGACTTCGTGGAGGTCGCGATCCACTCCTACCGCCACCGCTTCGGACTGGTCGAAGGCGATCCGCGCTATCAGGAGCTGGAGGACGCGCTGGCCGGACGGCCGCCCGTCGCGGCGCCGACGATGGTGCTGGTCGGCGAGGAGAACGGCGTGATCCCCGCCGCGGACCAGACCGGCACCGAGCGCTTCACCGGGCCGTGCGAGGTGCGGACCCTGCCCGGCGTGGGCCACAACGTCCCGCAGGAGGCCCCCGAAGCCTTCGCCTCGGCGATCCTGGACCTGCCGGTGTAGCCCCGGGAACGATCAGCGGTTGCCGAGGCGCCGAGATGTCCACGGGGTGGGGCCGTGCGGGCATCCGGGGGCGTGGGGTCAGTTTACTGACATGAGCCTTTCAAAGGCGCGGGTTTGCTGTCACGCTGCTGCTCCCGGCCCGCTTCCCCACGAGAGGTCCCGATGAGAAGAATCCTGCCTGCCCTGACCGGCGCCGCGCTGTTCGCGGCGGCCGGCCTGACGGTGCTCGCCACCCCCCATGCGGCGAGCGCCGCGGACTGCACGCCCGCCCAGGTGGTGGCCAACGGCGGTTTCGAGTCCGGCAGTTCACCCTGGACGGCACCGAGCGGCGCGATCACCGCCGACAGCGGCCAGAGCGCCCACTCCGGCAACTCCTACGCCTGGCTCGACGGCACCGGTTCGACCCACACCGACACGCTCTCCCAGTCCGTCACCCTCCCCACCGGGTGCGGCACCGCGACGCTCGGGTTCTGGCTGCACGTCGACACCGCCGAGACGACCACCAGCACCGCCTACGACACACTCGCCGTCAAGCTCGGCACGACCACCGTGGCCACCTACTCCAACCTGGACGCCCAGGACGGGTACGTGCACAAGACCGTCGACGCCTCCGCCTTCGCCGGCCAGACCGTGACGCTCTCCTTCACCGGCACCGAGGACTCCAGCCTGCAGACCAGCTTCGTGCTGGACGACATCACCCTGGACGCCTCCGGCGGCACCACCCCGCCCCAGCCCGGCGACCCGACCCGCACCCCGGCCGCACCCGCGTACACCGTCAACCTCACCAGCGACGCCTCCGGCGGCAGTTGGACCGGGCACGAGAGCGTCACCTTCACCAACGCCTCGCCCACCGCGCTGAACGAGGTGTACCTGCGGCTGTGGGACAACGCCCACGGCAGCTGCCCCAGCACCCCGATCACGGTGACCAACGTGACCGGCGGCACGCCCGCCCCGCTCAGCGTGAACTGCACCGCGCTCAAGGTCACCCTGCCGGCGCCGCTCGCGCAGGGCCAGAGCGGCACCGTCGGCTTCGACCTCGGCATCACCGTGCCCAGCGGCGCCGACCGCTTCGGCCACGACGGCGCGTACAACTTCCTCGGCAACGCACTGCCCGTCCTGGCGATACGCGACGCGGCCGGCTGGCACCTCGACCCGTACACCAACAACGGTGAGTCCTTCTACTCGGTCGCCTCGGACTTCACCGTCACCCTGGACCACCCGACGAGCCTGCTGGTGCCCGCGACCGGCACCTCGGTGGACACCCCCGGCGCGGCCGGCCGGACCGTCACCAAGGCGACCGCGAGCAAGGTGCGCGACTTCGCCTGGGGCGCCGGCCCGTTCACCCGGATCTCCGGCACCTCCGCAGCCGGTGTGAAGGTCAACGTGTACTCGGTGGCGGGGATCAGCGCGGCCGACGCCAAATCGATGCTCTCCACCGCGACCTCGGCGGTCGACGCCCACGCCCAGCGCTTCGGCGCCTACCCGTACGGCGAACTGGACGCGGTGATCGACAACAACTTCTGGTTCGGCGGCATGGAGTACCCGGGCTTCGTCCTCGACCTGGTCAGCACCACGGCCCTCACCCACGAGATCGCCCACCAGTGGTGGTACGGAATCGTGGGCGACGACGAGTACAACGCCCCCTGGCTGGACGAGGCCTTCACCGACTACGCCACCGACCTCGCACAGGGGAAGACCGGCAACGGCTGCTGGAACAACGTCTCCTGGGCCTCGTCGGCGGAGAAGATCACCAACTCCATGGCCTACTGGGACGCCAACTCCTCCCGCTACTCCACGGTCGTCTACGGCTACGGCAAGTGCGCCCTGCACGACCTGCGCCGCACGATCGGCGACACCGCGATGACCACGCTGCTGCGCAGCTACGCGCAGGCGCACTGGTACGGCGTGTCCACCACCGCGGAGTTCAAGGCCGCGGCCCAGGCCGCCACCACCGTCGACCTGACCTCCTTCTGGAGCCAGCACCGCATCGACGGCTGAGGCCCGCCGCACGTGGGGCCCGTCTTCGACCTCCCGCCTGCGGGAGGTCGAAGACGGGCCCCTAGTGGTGGCGTCAGGTCGGGCGTGTGCTCACCGGGGAGCGCCCGCGCCGAGTTCCGCTATGCGGCGCCGTGGACGCCCGGGGCGACGAAGCGGCGGTGCAGCGGGCTGAACACCACCTCGGGCTCGCCGGAGATGCCGGCCTTCTGGATCGCGGGCGCCAACCGTTCGGCGAAGAACGTCTCGAAGGCCTGCTGGGACTCCCAGACGTCGGTCACGTGCAGGCCCTGCGCGTCGAACCAGGCGATGTGCACCTGCCCGCCGGCCGGCTCGACCTCCTCCCAGCGGACCTCGTCGCGCACGGCGTTGTACTGCTCGGGGGTGGTCCCGGCCCACCGCATCGACATCACCACAGCCATGTCACCGCTCCTTCACTCGCGTCCGCTCCCCGTAGCGGTTCGATTTCCCGCCTTCCAGCCAACTCCCGTTCAGGCCCGCACGCACGTCGATCCCGCCGCGGGCTACTTCTCGACGAAGACGAGGTCCTCGATCGGGCGGGTCATCCGGAACGTGTTGCCGTTGGTGACCTCGACGACGTGCTGCAGGCCGATGATGCTGTCCTGCTGCTCGGGCACGTGGAACTCGTCGGCGCCGCCCGCGAGGTAGGCGGGCAGGCAGGTCAGGGACGGGCCGAACAGGCGGACGTAGTCGGCGAGGCGGCGGAACAGCTTGGGGACGATGACCTGGTCGTCGGTGAGCGTGGCGAGGCTGTCGATCTTCACGCCGCTGGTGGTCTCGTCGTACGACCAGACGCTGCCCGGGACCTTGTCCTCCCGGGCCTGCTGGGCGGTGGCGGCCATGTCCGCCCGCAGGTCCTCGGGCAGGTTGCCGTAGAACGTCGGGTAGACCAGGCCGCGGGCGAGCAGGTGGTGGTTGGCGGTCCGGTTCAGCATGGCGACGGTGACGTCGACGCGGGTGCCGCTCCTGGCGGGCTTCGGCGAGTTGCCGATCTTCGGCGCGTCGCCGCGCCCGACCAGGGCGACGCAGCGCCCGTAGAGGTCGGCGCCGGAGGTGAGGATGTAGCCGGGGACGGTCTGCGGGGTGGAGGCGGTGACCTTCTCCTCCGGGTCCTGGACGACCTGGCTGAAGCCCAGCCAGCTGAGCATCTCGTCGCGGGCCGCGTGCGCCCCCTTGTCCAGCGGCTGGTGGACGAAGGTCGGGCCGGCGCCCTTGTAGTGGGTCTCGGTGGCGTCGATCCCGTCCACCCGGATCGAGGCGCCGCCGAACTCGTCGCGCTTGACGCGGTGCTCGCCGGGGACCTCGCACCAGAAGCCCGGGTCCTGCGGGGTGAAGTGGACGGTGTCGCCGTCCGGCCGGTCGCCGAGGATCCGGTACGAGCCGGTGATGAGCAGCATGGGCATGGTTTCCCTCCGTGTCCGATCGGGTGCCCATTGTTGCTCGGTACCCGAACCGCCTGTGGGAGCCAGGAGGGAGCGGCGAGTCCGCGGATGGCGCGAGTCCGCCGGTGGCGCGGGAACGGCCCCGCCGGGGTGCGGCGGGGCCGTGCCGGGCTCGGGTGGTTCGGGTCAGCCGACGCGGCCGGGGTTCTTGCGGGCCACGACGGCGCCGTTGGCGCCGGTCGCCTCGAAGGAGATGGTGCGGGGGTCCTCGAAGCCGGTGTCGGTGAGCCAGCGCGTGAGCTCGTCCGCGGAGTAGCTCTGGCCGCCCTCGGTCGAGACGATCATGTTCATCCCCATGAGGGCCGCGTTCGCGGGCCCCGTGTGCTCGGAGTCGAGCATCAGCTCGCAGAGGATGATCGCGCCGCCGTCCTCCAGCGCGTCGTAGCACTTGGCGAGCAGCTTCCGGCCGGTGGTCTCGTCCCAGTCGTGGAGCACGTTGCTCAGCAGGATCACGTCGTGGCCCGGCGGCAGGGACGCGTCGGACAGGAAGTCGCCGGCCGCGGCGTGCACGGCCTCGCCCACCCCCGCCTCGCGCGCCTTCTGCTCGATGACGCCGCACACGTGGTCGAGCTCGACCACCGTCGCCGACAGCTGCGGGTAGCGCTGGCAGAGCACGATCGGGAACGCCCCCGACCCGCCGCCGACGTCCAGCAGCCGGCGGTGGGCGCCGAAGTCGTAGGCCTCGCCCAGCGTCCGCGCGGTCGACATCGAGAGGGAGTGCATCGCCTCCCAGAACAGTCGCGTCATCACCTGGTCGTCCGCGCCGAACAGGCTGTCCTGGGTGGCCGGGTCCCAGGTCAGCGGCTTGTCGGTGCGCAGCGCTTCGACGATGCGGTGCCAGGCCGGGTACTCGCGCTGGTCGCAGTAGCGCACGAGCCCGCCGAAGTAGCGGGGCCGGCCCTCGACGAGGAACTCCTCGGCGAGGGGGGAGTTGCGGTACCGGCAGTCGGCCTTGGTCAGCAGCCCCAGCGAGGTGAGGGCGGCCAGGAACATGTCCGCCGGCCGCTCGCGGAGGTCCAGCCGCGCGGCCAGGTCCTCCCGGGTGAGCGCCTGCCCGTCGGCCAGCTCGGTGAACAGCCCCGTCTCCACCCCGGCCGCGAGCGTTTTGAACTGCCAGAACGCGGACGTCAGTTGCATCAGCGGCACCGGGGACGGCATGTCACGGTCGGTTTCCGGCAGGTTCGTCAAGTCTCTCTCCTCCAACTCGGTCGAGCGTCGGCTGTTCGCGGGCAGGCCGAACCGGACGACCCCGGGCCGGGCGCCGCCGCCCGGCAAATATGGCATGGGCACGGAGCTTTTTCGGGCCCTCGGAGGCAAGACGGGACGGGTGGGACGAAAGAGTCGCACGGGGCGGGGGAGGCGGCCGCGCGGGGCGGCCGCCTCCCCCGGGAGTGGAGTCAGTCCTTCCCCACGTCCTTGACCTTCTCGGCCGCCTGCTTGAGGTCGCTCTTCATCTGCTTGCCCCGGCCCTCGGCCTCGACGACCGGGTCGTCCATGGCCTTGCCGGCGGCCTCCTTGGCCTTGCCGTGGGCCTTCTCCGCGATGTTGCGCAGCTTGTTCTCGGTGCCCATCGGGCGCTCCTCTCGTCGTTCCGCCCGTGCGGGGCGGTCGGTTCGCGGTGCCGAGTGCGGGGGCCGGTCGGTCGGCCCCCGGGCCGCGTCTGCCCCGGATCGGCGTTTCCACACCGGGCGGTCGAAGTCCACCGCCTGGCCGCGTCGACCCGGGCACGGCCGGGGGTGTGGGCCGAGGCCGCGCGGGCACCCGCCGTACCGTGACGAGCCGAACCAGAACGACCGCCCTGACCGGCAGCGACCCGCACGGCCCCGGCTGGCGGCGGGTGCGCCGGGGGCGGGGCTTCGGCTACCGGGACGCCGACGGCAGCCCGGTGGGCGACCCCCGGGCGATCGCCCGGGTGAAGGCACTGGCGATCCCGCCGGCCTGGACGGACGTCTGGATCTGCCCGCATCCGCGCGGGCACCTCCAGGCCGTGGGGACGGACGCGGCCGGGCGGCGGCAGTACCTCTACCACCCGGACTTCCGGGCGCAGCAGGAGCGCGCCAAGCACGACCACGTCCTCGCCGTCGCCCCCGCCCTGCCCGGACTGCGGCGCCGGGCGGAGGAGGACCTCGCCCGGCGCGGCCTCGGCCCCGAACGCGTCCTCGGCTGCGCCACCCGGCTGCTCGACCTGGGCTTCTTCCGCATCGGCGCACCGGGCTACGAGCGGGACAACGGCTCCTACGGCCTCACCACGCTGCGGCGCGACCAGGTGTCCGTACGGCGCGACCGGATCCACTTCGCCTACCGGGCCAAGTCGGGCCGCGAGCGCGACCTCGTGCTGACCGACCGCACCACCGCCACCGCCGTACGGGCCCTGCTGCGCCGACCGGATCCGGGGGCGCGGCTGCTGGCCTTCCGGCAGGGCCGGGTCTTCGCGGACGTCGATGCCGCGCGGCTCAACGGCTACCTGCGCGAACACAGCGGCACCGACCTGTCCGCCAAGGACTCCCGCACCTGGCACGCCACCGTGCTGGCCGCGGTGGGGTTGGCGGTCTCCTGGCCGGTGGCCGGGCGTTCCCCGGGCGCCCGGCGGCGCGCGGCGGCCCGGGTGGTCCGGGAGGTGGCCGATTACCTGGGCGACACGCCCGCGGTCTGCCGGGCCTCGTACCTGAATCCGCGGCTGTTCGAGCTGTACGACCAGGGCGTCACCCTCGCCCCCGCCCTGCGAAACCTCGCGCCCGGCGACGGGCTGGGGCTGCCCGGCACCGGCGAGGAGGTCGAGCGGGCGGTGGTCGAGCTGCTGACCGGCAAGGGCTGCTGACCGGCAAGGGCTGCTGACCGGCAGGGGCTGTTGAGGGGCCCGGGCTCACGGTCGCCTGGCGGCGGCCGGCCGCGCCCAGGCGAGCAGGCGCTCGCGCGGCCAGGTGGTGACCAGCCGGTCGGGCCCGAGGCCGAACCTGGCCGCGCGGGCGTAGCCGGAGGTGAACCAGTGCAGTTGCTCCGGGGCGTGGGCGTCGGTGTCGACGGCGAACAGGCAGCCCGCCTCGACGGCCAGCCGCAGCAGTTCGTCGGGCGGATCCCGGCGCTCGGGGCGGCAGTTGATCTCGACCGCCGTCCCGGCCGCGGCGCAGGCGGTGAACACCGCCGCGGCGTCGAAGCGGGACGGCGGCCGGCCGCGGCCGGTGACGATCCGCCCGGTGCAGTGGCCGAGCACGTTGGTGCGCGGGTCGCGGACGGCGGTCAGCATCCTGGCCGTCATCGGTTCCGGATCGGCCCGCAGCTTGGAGTGCACCGAGGCCACCACCACGTCGAGCCGGTCGAGGAGTTCGGGCTCCTGGTCGAGCGAGCCGTCCTCCAGGATGTCGCACTCGATCCCGGCCAGGAGCCGGAACGGCCCGTCCCCGGCGTGGTGGCCGGCGGTGTCGTGGGCCACGACGTTCCGGGCCGCGGCGTTGTGGGCCGCGACCGCGTCGAGCTGGCGGCGCAGCCGTTCGGGGTCGAGTCCGTGGGCGATGGTCAGGCGGGGCGAGTGGTCGGTGAGTACCGCCCAGTCGTGCCCGAGCGTGCGGGCGGCCTCGGCCATCTCCTCGATCGGGTGGCCGCCGTCCGACCAGTCGGAGTGCAGGTGGCAGTCGCCGCGCGCGGCCGCCGCCAGGTCCCATCCGGCCCGCGCGGCCGGTCCCGCCGCGGTCTCCAGCCGGGCGAGGTAGCGCGGAACGGCGCCTGCGGAGGCCTGGGCGATCACCTCGCCGGTGACCGGCCCGACGCCCGGCAGGCGCCGGGCCTGCGCAGCGTCCACCGGACCGGGCGGCAGCGCGCGGACGGCGTCGGCCGCGGTGTGGAACGCCCGCACCCGGTAGGGCGAGGCGTCGTTCCACTCCAGCAGGAAGGCGATCCGCCGCAGCGCCGTCGCCGGGTCCATGACGTCCCTCGTGGGCCGGCCGGGTCAGCGTGCGGTGGTGCGCGGCGCGTCGCCGGGCGCCGTGCTCAACGGCCGAGCGCGTTGGCCAGTTCGCGCTTGTTCATCTTCGAACGGCCCTTGATGTTGCGGTGCTTGGCCTCGTTGTACAGCTGGTCGTAGGTCGGGCCCTGGCTGCCCTGGTGGGAGCGCTGCCCGCCGCGCCGGCTCGACGACATGTCGTGCGTCGACGAGCGGCTCGCGGTCTTCGACTCGCCGTGCCGGGCCCGTTCCTTGTTGACCGTCCGGGCGGCGATCTCCTCGGCCCGCTTCTCGCTCTCGCCGCGGTCGAGGGCGCTCTCCTTGATGTGCTCGTACTGCCGCTCGCGCTTGGGGCTGGATCCTCGGGGCATGGCCGCCGCTCCTCTCGTGGTCCGGGTCGTTGCGCGGGGGCGTATACCCGGACGAACCGCAGGAAACCGCCCGAGCCGGCCCGACCCCGTCCGGCCCGTCCGACCCGTCCGGCCCGGGCGGGGCAGCCCTCCGACCGTGTGAACTCCCGGTACCGGGGTAGCCGTGGGAGCCCCGAACGAGCCGGCGGAGGAGCCTGCGATGGACAGACGCGTCGAACACCTCGATCCGCCGCGCCCGGCTCGCTCCGACCCGGCCGACTGGCCGCTGGACGGAGCGGACGGGAGCCTGCCGCCCGACCGGGCCCAGGCCATTCTGGAGGCGGCGAAGCGGATCGGCTCGCTGCTCAAGGCCAAGGACCACCCGTTCGCCCTGGCGGGCGGGGTCGCCGCCTACGCGCACGGCGCCGCCGTGCGGCTCCAGCACGACGCCGACTTCTGCATCCGCCGCGAGGACGCCGACGCCGTCACCCACACCCTGCGCGAGGCCGGGCTCCAGGTGTTCCTGCCGCCCGAGGACTGGCTGGTCAAGGCCCGCTGCCTGGGCCAGGACGTCGACCTGATCCTGGAGCTCGCCAAGCGGCCGGTCACCTCGGAGCTGCTGGACCGCGCCGAGGTGCTGCCGGTGGACTCCGTCCACATGCCGGTGCTCTCCGCCACCGACCTGGTCAGCAGCCTGCTGGCCGCGTTCTCCGAGCACCACTGCGACTTCGGCGCGGTGCTCTCGGTGGTGCGGCCGCTGCGGGAGAAGGTCGACTGGCGGCGGGTCCGGGCGGAGCGCGGCGGGGCGCCGATGCCGGCGGCGTTCCTGTTCCTCCTGGAACGGCTCCAGGTGATCGAACCCGAGGAGGCGGACCGATGAGCGGCGCCGACGACACCGAGTACCGGCTCGCCCACCTGCGCGACCGCCTCGCCGACGACGAGGTCGGCGAACTCGGCCTGCGGATCGAACTGCACGGCGCCCGGGTCACGGTGCGCGGCACCGTGCCGAACGAGCGGCGCCGGGCGGCCGTCGAACGCATCGTCAACGAGGCCCTGGCCGGACTGACGGTGCACACCGACATCGCGCTCGTCGACGGCCGGCCGCCGACCGGGGTGGAGGACCTGCCGTGATCCGGGTGGCCGCGGTCGGTGACATCCACCTCGGCCCGGACAGCCGGGGCCTGCTGCGGCCCGCCTTCGCCACGCTGGGCGACCTGGCGGACCTGCTGCTGCTGGCCGGCGACCTCACCCGGCACGGCACCCCCGAGGAGGCGGTGGTGGTGGGGGAGGAGGCCGGCGGCCTGCCCGTGCCGGTGATCGCCGTCCTGGGCAACCACGACTACGACGCCGGCGGGCCGGACGAGGTCACCCGGATCCTGACCGCGCACGGCGTACGGGTGCTGGAACGCGCCTCGACCACCGTCCAGGTGGACGGCCGGCTCGTCGGCGTGGCCGGCACCAAGGGCTTCGGCGGCGGTTTCGCCGGCCGCAGCGGCGGGGAGTTCGGCGAGCCCGAGATGAAGGCCTTCGTCCGGCACAGCCGGGAGTGCGCGGACGGTCTGCGCGCCGCGCTCGACCGACTGGCCGAGGAGGGCTGCGACCTGCGGATCGCCCTCACCCACTTCGCCCCGGTGCCGGACACCCTGGCCGGCGAGCCGCCCGAGATCTTCCCGTTCCTGGGCAGCTACCTGCTCGCCGAGGCCATCGACGGGGCCGGCGCCGACCTGGCCGTCCACGGCCACGCGCACCTGGGCACCGAGCGCGGCCTCACCGCCTGCGGGGTGCGCGTGCGCAACGTCGCCCAGCCCGTCCTCGGCCGCGCCTTCGCGGTCTACCAGCTGCACGCCCACGGCGACTGATACCCAGCCGGCCCGCCGCCGGTCAGGCGTCCCGCAGCCGCGCCAGCGCGTCCTTCGACAGGCTGACCCGGACCAGCGCGGCGGCCAGGCGGGCGTGGTCCTTCGGCGGCACGAGGCCGCCCAGGTCGCGGGGCGTGTGCGGCAGCCCGAGGTCCTCGGCCGCGCCGCACGCGCGGTCGTCGAAGAACGGCCGCAGCCACGGCCACACCGCCTGGGCCTCGCGGCAGAAGATGCCCGCGCCGACCGGGCCGATCCTCGGCACGTCCTGCAGCAGCTCCCGCAGGGCGTCCGGATCGCGGTCGGCCTCGTCCCGCATCCGGCGCAGGTCGCCGTGCCAGCGGTCGAGCACCAGCCGCGCCCCTTCGCCGAGGGCGGTCGCCGTGCTCTCGTCGTACCGGACGTAGTGGGCCCGGCCCAGGGCGTCGACCCGGTCCTGCCAGCCGGAGTCGGCCATCGCCCGGGGCGTGCGGAACCCCGCGGCGGACAGCTCCCGGGCGGCCCGGGTGGCCGTCCCGGCGCTGATCCGGATGGAGCAGAGCACGGTCAGGACCAGCAGCCGGTACAGCGGCGAGGGCTTGTCCCGCAGCGTGATGCCGGCCTCCTCGGCGTAGGTGCGGCCGTGCTCGGAGAGCAGCCGGGAGGTGATGGTGTCGACCGTCATCGCGCGAGCACCTCCCTCCTCGGTGCGCCTCCTCGGCGCCCGTCAGGTCCGGGCGGGGCGGCGCCCGGTGGGGACCCGAGGCTGCCCCGGCCCGCACGGGCGAAACGTCCCCGGGCGGCGGCCGGTCGTCCGGGGACCGGAGGTCGGGCCCGGCGCGGTGGTTACACCGCCCCTGGGCGGGCACACGCGCGACCGGTCGGGAACGGCCCGGCCGCACGGTACGAGGAGGTCGCAGATGAGCATGGTGAAGGAGTCCGTGGACGTCGGTGTGCCGCTGCACACCGCCTACAACCAGTGGACGCTGTTCGAGGAGTTCCCGCGCTTCATGGAGGGCGTCGACGCGGTGACGCAGCTGGACGACCGCCACAACCACTGGCGGACCAGCATCGGCGGCGTCAGCCGGGAGTTCGACACCGAGATCGTCGACCAGCAGCCCGACGAGCGGATCGCCTGGCGGACGATGGACGGCGAGGTGGAGCAGAAGGGCGTCGTGACCTTCCAGCGGCTCGACGACGTGCACACCCGGGTGCACATGGCCATCGACTTCCGGCCCGAGGGCATCGCCGAGAAGGCCGGCGACATGATGGGCATGATCGACCGGCGGGTGAAGGGGGACCTGAAGCGCTTCAAGGAGTTCATGGAGGAGCGCGGCCGGGAGGAGGGCGGCTGGCGCGGCCGGATCACCCCCGGCTGACCCGCCGCCGGACCGGCGTCCGGTCGGCGTCCGGTCGGCGTACGGCCGGCGTATGGCTGGCGTACGGCCGGAGTACGGACACACCGAGGGCCCGGACGGCCTGCCGTGTACGGCACCGTCCGGGCCCTGGTGTGCGGGCGCGTCAGCGGGAGTCGGCGAGAGTCAGCGCGAGTTGGCCCGCGTCGGCGAAAGTCAGCGCGAGGGGAAGCGGTGGCGCTCGACCAGGCCGGCGAACTCGTCCCAGAACGCCGGATCGGGCCGTCCGCCGTCGGCCCGGACCGCGACCCCGGCCAGCCCGCTCGGCGTACCGAACCCGGCCGCCCGGGACAGCTCGACGCCCGAGCCCAGCACCGCGACCGGCTTGCCGTGCCGCAGCGCCTCGGCGAGGAAGGCGACGGCGTCCGGATCTGCGGGCAGCGCGCGGTGGCAGCCGTCCGGTACCACGACGGCGTCGTACAGCACCGAGGCGGTGGTGGGCAGCGGGTGGTCCACCGGCAGGTGCTCACCGTCCTGCGCGAGCACGTGACCGCCGTGCGCGGCGAGCGTGTCGACGCGGGCGCCCGCGCCGCACAGCCGCGCACGGGCGGCCCGCACCTGGTCGCCGTCCACCCCCGGGCCGGTCAGCACGGCGACCCTGCGGGTGCGGATGCCGCGGCCGCGCAGGTTGTCCAGACTCAGCGCGGGGGAGGTCCGCGGCCCGGCCGTGCCGTTCCCGGCCGAAGCCGCCCGCCCGTCCAGCGGCGCCGCCCCGTTCGCCGGCGCCGCCTCGGGCTCGGGCACGCCGATCCGCCGGGCCACCTCCGCCGCCAGGCCCGGATCGACGTGCACCAGGTTCCCGACCGTGCGCTGCCGGACCTCCTGGTCACCGACCTTGCCGAGCTCGAAGGCGAACGCGGCGGTGATGTGCCGCTGCTCCCAGTCCGCCATGCTGCGCCAGAACAGCGCCGCCTGGCTGTAGTGGTCGCCGAAGCTCGGGCTGCGGCGGCGGACCGCCGATCCGTCGATCCGCTCCTGGTAGTGCTGGAACACCCCCTCGGCCAGGTGGCCGCCGCCCATCGTGGCCGGGCAGCCGCCGCCGACGGAGTTCGGCGTGTAGCTGGTGCCGTCGTGGACGACCTGCTGGCCGTAGCCGTCCCGGTGGTCGGTGCGGACGTCGGCGAGCGGGCGGTTGACCGGCAGCTGGGAGAAGTTGGGGCCGCCGAGGCGGATCAGCTGGGTGTCCAGGTAGGAGAAGTTGCGGCCCTGCAGCAGCGGATCGTTGGTGAAGTCGATCCCGGGCACGACGTTGGCGGTGTGGAACGCCACCTGCTCGGTCTCGGCGAAGAAGTTCCGCGGGTTGCGGTCGAGCACCATCCGCCCGACCGGATGGACCGGCACCAGCTCCTCCGGCACCAGCTTGGTCGGGTCCAGCAGGTCGAAGGGGAAGGCGAACTCGTCCTGTTCCGCGATGAGCTGGACGCCGAGTTCGTACTCGGGGAAGTCGCCCGCCGCGATCGCCTCCCACAGGTCCCGGCGGTGGAAGTCGGGATCGCGCCCGGCGGTGAGCTGGGCCTCGTCCCACACCTGGGAGTAGACGCCGAGCACCGGCTTCCAGTGGAACTTGACGAAGGTGGCGCGCCCCCGCGCGTTCACCAGGCGGAAGGTGTGCACGCCGAAGCCCTGCATCATCCGGTAGCTGCGCGGGATGGCCCGGTCGGACATCACCCACATCAGCATGTGGGTGGTCTCGGGCTGGAGCGAGCAGAAGTCCCAGAAGGTGTCGTGGGCGGAGGCGCCGGTGGGGATCTCGTTCGCCGGCTCCGGCTTCACCGCGTGGACGAAGTCGGGGAACTTGACCGCGTCCTGGATGAAGAACACCGGCATGTTGTTCCCGACCAGGTCGTAGTTTCCGTGCCCGGTGTAGAACTTGGTGGCGAAACCGCGGACGTCCCGCACGGTGTCGGCGGAGCCGCGCGGGCCCTGCACGGTCGAGAAGCGGACGAAGACGGGCGTGCGCCGGCCCGCCTCCTGGAGGAAGTCGGCGCAGGTGAACTCGGCCAGCGACTCGTACGGTTCGAAGAAGCCGTAGGCGCCGGCGCCGCGGGCGTGCACGACCCGCTCGGGGATGCGCTCGTGGTCGAAGTGGGTGAGCTTCTCGCGCAGGTGGAAGTCCTCCAGCAGGGTGGGGCCGCGGTCGCGGACGGCGAGCGAGTCGTCGGTGCTGTCGACGCGGACGCCCTGGTCGGTGGTGAGCGGGCCGTCCGGGTCGGCGGCCCGGGCGGCGTCCAGCGCGACGTCCTTGGCGTCCCGGTCGGCGGCGGGTTCGGGCGGCTCGGGCGGTCGGGGCGGCGGTTCGGGGGGCGGGGTCCCGGTGACCAGCGGGGTGCGGGCGCGCTGCCCGGGGGATTCGGGGGCGTTGCTCATCTCGCCTTCTCCGTCCTGGAGTTCGGGCCGTACGGCCGGAGGTGGGGGCCGCCGGGAGGGGGGTCAGTGCCGCAGCAGGAGGTAGGCCGCCTCGGCCGGGTCGTCGGCGGCCGAACAGGCCGTGGGCGTGCACGGCGGGCACGGCCCGGCTGTCGGCCGGCCCGGCTCCGGGACCCGGATCGCGTGGGCGCCGACCGCGAGCGCGGCGGCGATCACGGCGTCCTCGCAGCCGATCACCGTGACGCGCGCGGGCGGCAGACCGAGCGCCCGGCAGGCGGCGGTCACCAGCCCCGGGGCGGGCATCCGGCAGGCGCAGCCGTCGTGCGATCCGTGCGGACACACTGCCCACACGTCGACCGCGCCCAGCAGCGCCTCGGCCCGGGCCTGGACGGCCTCGACCTGTCCGCGGCCGAGGAGCCCGCGGGCCACGCCGGGCTGGTTGCTCAGCACGCCGATGGCGAACCCGGCCCCGCGCAGTACGGCCAGCGCGGCCCGGACCCCGGCCATCGGACGGACCATCGCGGGGTCGCCGTTGTAGGCGACGTTCTGCAGGAGCGTGCCGTCGCGACCGAACAGCACGGCACCCGCCGGGCGCTCGGCCGTCGCCGGGCCGACCGCCGGTCCGTCCGGGCGGAGGAACAGCCACGGCCCGGGCGGGCCCTGGTCCTCGATGTCCGGGCGGGGCTTCGGGACGGTCAGTACGAGTTCTCCGAGGTGGTCCATGCCCCTGCGGGTTGCCGCCGCCGAGGACGGCAAACGGCGCGCGGCGGGCGGATCCGGATCGGCCGGTCGGTCGCCGGGGGAGCGGTGCCCGGTCGTGTCGTGCCGTGCGGGCCGTCCCGTGCCGGTCGTCCCGTGGCCGGTCGTCCCGGGCCCGGCGGCGATCCCGGCGGCGGCCGGGTTTGGCCCGTGCCCGCCCGGGGACACGCCCGACCGGCGGGGGAGCCGCGAGGAGGAGACCGAGGAGACCAGCGATGTCGAACGATGCCATTGTCCTGCTGCGGGAGGACCACAAGGAGGTCCGCCGCCTGTTCCGCGAGTACCGCGGTCTCGACAGCGCCGGCGGCGCCGGCGACGGCAACGGCGGTGACGGCGGCGACGACAGCGCACGGCGCAGGACGGTCCAACGGATCGTCGAGTCGCTGACCGTCCACACCTACCTGGAGGACGAACTGGTCTACCCCAGGATCCGCCAGGAACTGCCCGGCCTCGCCGAGGAGATGGACCAGGCCGAACAGGAGCACCACGTCGCCGACCTGCTCTGCGAGGAGCTGAGCCGGATGGATCCGGGCGACGACGGCTACGACGCCAAGACCGCCGTCCTGATCGACGCCGTCGAGCGGCACATCGAGCGGGAGGAGAACGACTGGTTCCCCAAGGTGCGGGCCGCGCTCGGCCGCACCGAGCTGCGGGAACTGGGCGAGCGGATGCAGGCCGTACGCGAGACCGCGCCGCGCCACCCGACCTCGGGCGGCGTGCTGCACCGCATCGCCGACGTGCTGGAGGGCTGACCCACCCCCGCCCGCGGCAGGAGCCACGCCCAGGAAGCCCAGGAACACCCAGGAACCCCAGGAACCTCAGGAAGGAAGTCCCGTGCGGCACGACGAAGACCTGCTGGACCAGCTCACCGCCGAGCACCAGGCCGTCCTGGTCCACTTCAGCGAACTCAGCGGCCTCCCCAGCGGGGACCCGCAGCGCAAGGAGCTGGTCGATCTGGTGACCGACCAGCTGGTGCGCCACACCCGCGCCGAGGAACAGCACCTCTACCCGCTCGCCCGCGACCGCCTGGCGGACGGGCCGGCCGTGGTGGAACGCGAACTCGCCGACCACCGAGGAGTGGAGGCCCTGCTCACCGAACTCCGGCCGACCCGGGTCGACTCGCCCCGCTTCGACCGCCTGGTGGCCCGGCTGATCGAGGAGGTCACCGGGCACGCGGGCGAGGAGGAGAGCCGGCTCTTCCCGGCCGTGCGGGCCGTCACCACCGAGGCGGAACTGCGCGACCTGGCGGTCCGCGCCCGCGAGACCGAGCGGCGCTCCTCCGGTCGGCCCCACCACCAGCCGCCGACCGAACGCCCCGCCGACCGGCTGCCACCGCCCGAGCGCCCGCTGATGGAACGCCTGCGGGCCTTCCTGACCCCGGGCGGACCGCGCTGACCCGCCACCCGCGCCTCCGGAAGGCCGACCGGACGGGGAGCGTCCGCGGCGCGGGAACCCGGGTTTCGCCCCGGCGATCCCGGGCAACCGCGCGATGACCCACGGTGGCCGACCCCGGTCGGCCCCCGGCCGGCGGGGCCGCCAGGAGCGATGACCACGGACGAGGACGGCACGGAGGTGCGAGGACGTGCGGGAACGAGCGGACCGGATCGCCGATTCCTGGGGTGACCGCACCCCGTACGGCCCCGGCGCGCCCTGGCCGGTGCCGGCCCCCTCGACGGCGACGGCGCCGTCCCCCACGACGGCCCCGGGCGCCGGTCCGGCCCCGGACCGGCCCTGCTGGAGGACCTTCGTGACCTCCACCTCGCCGCCGCCGGGAACGCGCTGCGCCGCGAGATGCCCGCCCGGGCCGCGCGGGCCGTCCGGGACGAGCCGCTGCTCGCCCTCGCCACGGCGTGCCGCCCGCAGACGCTGCGGCAACTGCGCTGGACGACCACCATGGTGAAGACACTCGCTCCGCAGCTGCTCGGCAGCCCCGATCCGGAGGTCACGCGATGACCGCGTACGCCGACCACACCGTCCCCGGGCCCCCTGCGGGGACGCCGGACCGATCGGGGGTCGCGCCCGTGCCCGGCCGTCCGGCGAGCCCGGGATGGACCTTCCTCACCAACCACGCCCGGGTCCTGGTGCAGATCGCCCGTGACCCCGGCATCAGGGTGCGGGACATCGCCGTCGGCTGCCTGCTCACCGAGCGGGCGGTGCAGCGGATCATCGCCGACCTCGAGGAGGCCGGCTACCTCACCCACGAGCGCCGGGGACGGGTGAACCACTACGAGGTGATCGCGGGCAAACAGCTGCGCCACCCGGCGGACGCCGGGCCCACCCTCGCGGAGCTGCTGGCCGTACTGCTGCGCGGGGGCGGCCCGGGCGAGGGGGAAGATGCCGGCCCGTAGTGGCCCGCCGGCTCTCCCGCCGCGCGCGGACGGGAGCGCCCGGGGGCCGCCACCGGGCGCAGCGGCATCAGTGCCGCTGATGGGTCCTGAAGCGGACCTCGTTGGACGTGATCGCGGCCGTGGCACCAGGATGGCCGCATGACCGTGACCTCCGCCATCGCATCCTTCGCCGTCGTGGCCGGCATGCTGACCGTCATGCCCGGACTGGACACCGCCCTCGTCCTGCGTTCCGCGATCACCCTCGGCAGGCGCCGGGCCTTCGCGACGGCGCTCGGGATCCTCTGCGGCGTGCTGGTGTGGGGGGTGGCCGCCGCGGTCGGCGCCACGGCGGTGCTCACGGCCTCCCACCTGCTGTACGACGCGCTGCGCGTGGCCGGTGCCGGGTACCTGGTGTGGCTGGGGGTCGGCATGGTCCGCAAGACGCTCAAGGAGCGCGGCCGAGCCGCGTCGGGGGACGCGGCGGGCACGGCGGATGCCGCGGGTGCGGAGGCGACCTGGCTGCGGTCCTGGGCGCGCGGGCTGGGCACCAGCCTGCTCAACCCGAAGAACGGCGTCTTCTACATGGCGATGCTGCCCCAGTTCATCCCCAGCGGCGCCCCGCACCTGCTGATGGGGGTCGTCCTGGCGGCCGTGCACGACCTGGAGGGCCTGGTCTGGTTCAGCGCGCTGATCTTCGGCACCCAGCTCGTCCGGCGGTGGCTGAACCGCGCCTCGGTGCGGCGGGCCATCGACGCGGTCACCGGTACGGTGCTCGTCGGCTTCGGTCTCAAGCTGGCACTCGCTGACGGTTGATCGCCGCGGCGGCCTCCTCGGCGGCTTTCTCGACGGCCTCCTCGACGACCCGGGGCAGCCAGTCGCTGACGGCGGAGAAGCGGAAGCCCAGGCGGGCCGCCCGGCCGGTGTCCATCGCGTAGCAGCGGTCGAAGGAGAACGGTGAGGTCGGCTCGGTCCCGCCGCCGACCAGCCGGGGCTCGGTGCCGGTCACCCGGCCCACGGCCGCGCACAACTCCCGTACGTCCAGGGCTTCTCGGGAGGCCGCGTTGACCGGGCCGAGGAAGTCGGCCGTCGCGGCCCAGGCCAGGAAGCGGGCGATCTCCGCCTCGTGGACGAAGGACGCGCGCTGCGGCGAGGCGTGGACGGCCACCGGCAGGCCGCGTCCGATCCGCTCCACGTAGTGGGCCAGCCGGCCGGTGAAGTCGGCGCCGCCGAGGACGTGCGCCGTCCGGACGGTGACGACGTGGAAGGGGGCCTGCCGGGTGAGCAGCGCCTCCGCCTGGCGCTTGCCCTCGGCGTAGTGATCCGAAACGAACTGCTGGTCGTGCCAGGGGAGTTGCAGGTCCACCGGCTCGGCCGCCAGGTCGAGTTCCGCCTCGGTGAGCGGCGGGCCGCCGGGCCGGCCGAGGTGGGCGTAGACCTCCACGGTGGAGGTGAGCAGGTAGCGCGGGGTGCGGTCGGCGAACACCCGGGCGGCGACGGCCGCCTGGACGGGGGTGTAGCAGACCTGGTCGATGACGGCGTCGAAGCGCCGGTCGGCGAGCGCGGCGCGCAGGGCGCCCTCGTCGTTCCGGTCGGCGCGCAGGTGGGTCACGCCGGGCGGGGCGGGGGTCGAGCCGCGGTTGACGACGGTCACCGTGGCGCCCGCGTCACGGAGTTCCTCGATCAGCCGCCTGCCGAAGTAGCGGCTTCCGCCGATCACGCACACGTCCACGTCCACGTCCTCGGTCCTCTCTCGTTGCTTTCGGTGGGACCAGCCTGCCGCGGATCGGTCGTCAGCAGTAGTGTGGGGATGGCGCACCCGTCATTAGGAGAACTGTTGATCGACGTCCAGCGGCTGGCGGTCCTGCGGGAGGTCTCCCGCCGCGGCAGCTTCAACCAGGCGGCCCAGGCCCTGCACTGCACCCCCTCGGCCGTCTCCCAGCAGGTCGCCGCGCTGGAACGCGGCCTCGGCGCGCCGGTGGTGGAGCGCTCCACCCGAGGGGTCACGCTCACCGACGCGGGCCGGCTGCTGGTGGAGGCCGCCGACGCGATCGCCGCCGAACTCGCCGACACCCAGCAGCGCATCGCCCGGCTGACCGCCGAGCGGACCGCCCTGACCGTCGCCACCTTCGCCAGCGGCGGACGACGGCTGCTGCCGTCGGTGCTCGCCGGCTTCGCCGCCGACCACCCGGAGGTCGAACTGACCGTCCTGGAGGCGGAACCGGAGGAGAGCCTGCCCGCCGTCCGCGAGGGGCGCGCCGACCTCGCCCTCGCCTACCACTTCGCCGGCCCGCCGCCCGCCCGGCCCGGCGACCGCTCCGGGCTGGACTGGACGGCGCTCGGCGAGGACCCGGTGCGGGTCGTGCTGCCGCGCCACCACCCCGCCGCCGCCCGCCACCGGGAGCGCCCCGAGGCCCCGCACCTGGCCGAACTCGCCGACCAGCGCTGGATCCTGGGCTGCCGAAAGTCCGCCGACCAACTCGCCCACCACGCCGAGCTGGCCGGCGTCGAGCTGCGGATCTGTTGCACCGCGACGGACTACGAGTTCGCCCAGTCACTGGTCCGCGCCGGGATCGGCATCGCGCTGATCCCCGAGATCGGCCTTTCCCCGCACCCGGACCTGGTCGCCCTCCCACTGGCCGAACCCGGCCCGCGCCGCCACCTGGGCCTGGCCCTCGCCCGCCGCCGCCGCGGCCGGGCCGCGCACCTGGCGGAGGACCTCGCCACCCGGCTCGTCGCCGGAGGAACGGGAGAGGACTGACGGCCGCCGGCGGCGGGCGAGCAGAGCTGCCAGGCCCGTGGTCCCGCGGTGCCCCCCCCCACCTGCGCTAGTCTCCCGCAATGCCCAGCATGGATCGATCCTTCGTTCGGCACCGGCGGGGCGTGACGATCGCGGGCCTCGTGCTCAGCACCGTCGCGCTCGCCGGCTGCAGTTCAGGTGGTACCTCTCCGGCTCCGGCCGCAGCGGCGTCCCCGCCTGCCGGTTCCACGAGCAGTGCGGCGCCGTCAGCTGCCGCACCGGTCGCGGCGAGTCCCACGGCCGCACCGCTGTCCTTCCGCTACCACGCGCTGGGCAAGCAGGAGTTCATCGACCAGACACTGTCCATCGGCAACCGCGGACGGACGAGCGTGGCGCCCACCCTGGCGATCACGGCCGTGGACGGCAGCGGGAAGGACCTGCCGGACGTACGGGTCACGACCGCGTACGGGAGCGACCGCGGCAGCCTCGTCGTCCAACCCGGCGGGGGCTTCGACGTCCTCGCCTTCAGCGGAGCCGGCGCCGACCAGGTCGCCGATGTCCGGGTGACGGTCAAGGAGTCCGCCCCGGCGGACCTGCCGGCCGACGCATCCCTCGTCGAGGCCGAGCCGGCGGACGCCGCCGGTCGGCCGATGAGCAAGTTCGACGCCTTTGAGCAGGTCGTGCTGAACAACCCGAACACCACGGCGGTGTCGGTCCGCGTCGTGTACCTGGTCTACGACGAGCCGCAGCCCGGCAAGTCCCAGCAGGCGGTCGAGGCGGTCCCGATCGGCGGGCTGACCACGGTCCCGGCCGGGGGCACCGCTGCCGTGCCCGTGTCGGGAGAGGCGAAGGCGGCCGTGCAGAAGTACGCGCACGGCCCGGCCGTCAGCGTCAAGGTCTACTTCTCCCGGTAGCCGGTAGCCGGAGCCGGTAGCAGTCCGCTCGCTTCGGCACGCACAGCCGTGCGTACCGAAGCGAGCGCACGGTCGGGGGGTGGGCTCGGGGGAAGATCACCGGTGCGCCGGTGATCTCACTCACATGGCCGTGACCAAGGGCGAGGTCGATCTCTTAGGCAGGACATGACGACGACTCCCAGCGGCCTGGCCCGGCGCGAATCCACCTACTCCCCTTCCCCGTTGACCTTACGTCCGCTCCCTGACGCCCCGTCGCCCGCGCCCGCGGCCGCGCTCGCTGGCCGTTCCGTGAGGGCCGAGCTGACCCGGCTGCTCTTCGCCGCGGACGAAGGCTCAGGGCACCGCGCCTGGCGGGCGTTGGCCGCCGACCCGGCCCTGCACCCGCGGACCGGGGACAGCGGCACCGAGCGGATCGCCGACGCCTACCGGCGGTTGCGGCTGCTCAACGGGCGTCTGGACGCCGCTGCGCTGGCCGCCGACCCGGCCCGGCTGGCGGCACTGCACGAGTGGACCAGCACCGTCGACGGAGCACTGACCGTGCTCACCGGGATCCACTACAACCTCTTCCTCGGCAGCCTGCTCGACCACGACCCCAACCCCAAGAGCCCGCTCGACGGGTACCTCCGGATGGACCGCGTCGGCACCTTCCTCTGCACCGAACTCGGCCACGGCAACGACGCCACCGCGCTGGAGACCGTCGCCGACTACGACCGCACCGACCGCACCTTCACCCTGCACACGCCCAACCCCGGTGCCCAGAAGTTCATGCCCAACACCAGCACGGTCGGGGGCCCCAAGTCCGCCGTCGTCGCCGCGCGCCTGCGCGTCGACGGGCGCGACCACGGCGTCTTCCTGTTCCACACCCCGCTCGTCGACGCGACCGGACCGCTTCCCGGCGTCACCGTCCGCGCTCTGCCGGTGCGGCCCGGAAGCCCGGTCGACCACTGCCTCACCTCCTTCGACCGCGTGACCCTGCCCCACGACGCCCTGCTCACCGGCGCGCACGGCCGACTCGCCGACGACGGGACGTTCACCAGCGCCTACGGCAGCCGCAGGAAGCGCTTCCTCACCGCGATCGGCCGGGTCACCGCCGGCAAGCTCTGCATGAGCGCCAGCGCCACCGGCGCCGCCCGGTCGGTCCTGGCCATCGCGGTCCGTTACGCCCACCACCGGGAGATCTCGGGTGTCCGGCCGGAGCAGCGTCGCCCGCTGTGGAGCCTGCGCACCCATCACGGTCCGCTGCTCGCCGGCCTTGCCACCGTCTACGCGATGACCGCGCTGCACCGTGCGGTCGTGACCCGGTGGACCGGGCACGACACGGCCGACCCGGCGGACCGGGATGCCGCCGAGCGGCAGGTCGCCATCGCCAAGGGGTGGACGACCTGGCAGGCCCGCGACCTCATCATCGAGGCCCGGGAGCGTTGCGGCGCCCAGGGGCTGCTGCCGGTCAACGGGATCATCGAGGCCGCCGCCGACATCGAGGGCACCATCACCGCCGAGGGCGACAACCTCGCACTGTGGGCCAAGGCGGGGGCGGAACTGCTCCTGGAGGCAGGGGCGGACGGCGCGGCGGACGAGCCCGGACGAGGCGGTGACGCCGGGACCCGCCCGGGCCGACCCGCCGACCTGGCCGACCCGGCGGCCCGGCAGGCCCTGTTGCGGACGGCCGGGCACCTGCGGCTGGCCCGAGCCAGGATCCGGCTGCGCGAGGTGCCCGTCAGGGACGGCATGCGCCGCTGGAACTCCGCCGCCCCGGACGCCCTCGCCGCCGTCACGGCCCGGGCCGAGTGCGACGCCGCAGCAGCCCTGCTGGCCTGGACGGACGCCGCCACCGAGCCCCGCACCCGGGCCGTGCTGCTCGACCTGCACCGCCTGTTCACCCTGGACCGGATCGCCACGCACGCGACGACCCTGCTCGCCGCCGGCGTCCTCACGGCGGAACAGGCCGGGGTGCTTCCGGAACTGCAGGAACGATCAATCGCACGCCTGGCCGGACACGGCCGCACGCTCGTGGACGCCTTCGACCTGCCCGAGGCGCTCATCGCCAGCCGTCCCATCGCCACCGCGGGGTACCAGGACGCCTTCGCCTCGTGATCCGTCCGGCCGCGCCCGCCGCCGAGGTCCACGGCCCTCAGGCCAGGAAGCCCCGCAGCAGGGCGGCCGTCGCGGCGAGGTGTTCCTCGGTGGCGCGGCGGGCGGCGTCGCCGTCGCCGGCGAGGATGGCGCGGACCATCGCGCGGTGCTGGTCGGCGGCGTGCGCGATGTTCCGGTCCAGCATGGGGATGGCGTTGAGGAGGTCGTTGAGGCGCATCCTGGCCTCGGCGATGGCCGTGGCGAGGGTGGGGGAGCCGGTGAGTTCGCCGATGGCGAGGTGGAAGCGCGAGTCGAGCTGGCGGTACTGCTCCGGCGGGGCTTGCTCCAGGTCGGTCAACCGGCTTTCCAGGTGGGCCCGTTGGTCGGGGGAGAGGGGGCGACGGGCGGCCGCCTCGGCGGCGCCGACCTCCAGGACCTGACGGTAGGTCAGCGCGTCCTCCAGTGCGCCGCCCAGGTCGCGGGCGGCGCGGCGCAGGTCGGCGACGTCCGGCGCGGGCATCCGGTAGGTGACGAAGGTGCCGCCGTAACGGCCGCGGCGGGGTTCGACGCAGCCGGCCTGCTGCAGCGTGCGGAGCGCCTCCCGCAGGGTCTCCCGGCTGACGCCGAGCCGGGCGGCGAGGTCCCGTTCGGCGGGCAGGCGGTCGCCGAGTCCGAAGACGCCGAGCTTGATCGCCTGGAGCAGCCGCTCGACGGTCTCCTCGAAGGCGTTGCCGGTCCTGACCGGGCGGAAGATCGCCCCGGCCTGCCAGTCGAGCCGCGCTCGGTCGAGCGTTTCGTCCTCGTCCACGCCGGAATCGTACCTACGAACGGGTTTCCCGCACTCGTTCCCTTCTCGCTCTTGACGCGGCCCCGACCCAGCCGGAACGATGCTGCTCACCCACCCCAATGGTCTGGTTCCGGGCCATTGAAGAGCTGTCCTCGAAGTGCCGTTCTCGAAGTGCTGTCCCCGAAGAGCCGTCCGACCGTCGAACCGGCCGGGGGTGCCGCGCCACGCCGTCGTGGCCCGGTGCTCTCCGGCACACCCTCAACCCCCAGGGGTGCCCATGACCGACGCACGCTCACCCGACCACCCTGCCCCCGAAGTGTTTCCGGCGAACACCGCCCCCGTTTCCGCTCCGGTTTCCGCCGACGCTCCCACTACCCCCGTTTCCGCCCCCGTTTCCGCCGACGAGGAGCGGCTCCGCGAACTGGGCTACACCCAGGAACTGGCCCGCTCGATGTCGGGCTTCTCCAACTTCGCCGTCTCCTTCTCCATCGTGTCGATCCTCTCCGGCTGCCTGACCCTGTACGGAACGGGGATGAAGACCGGAGGCCCGGCCCTGATCGTCTGGGGCTGGCCGGTGGTCGGCCTGCTGACGCTCTGCGTCGGGCTGGCGATGGCCGAGATCTGTTCCAGCTACCCGACGGCCGGCGGGCTCTACTACTGGTCCGCCAAGCTGACCCGCACCCGCGGCCCGGCCTGGAGCTGGTTCACCGGCTGGTTCAACTTCCTCGGCCAGGTCGCGGTGACGGCCAGCGTCGACTACGGCGCCGCCTTCTTCACCAACGCGTTCCTCACGCTCCGCTTCGGCGTCGAGGCCAGCCCCGCGCACACCATGGAGATCTTCGCCGTCATCCTGCTGGCGCACGGCCTGCTCAACACCTTCGGGGTGCGCCTGGTCGCCGTCCTCAACAGCGTGTCCGTGTGGTGGCACCTGGTCGGCGTCGCGATCATCGTCGGCGCGCTCGCCTTCCTCCCCGACCGGCACGCCTCCGTCTCCTTCGTCCTCACCGAGTTCGTCAACCAGACCGGCTTCCACAGCCAGTTCTACGTCGCGCTGCTCGGCCTGCTGATGGCCCAGTACACCCTCACCGGCTACGACGCCTCCGCCCACATGACCGAGGAGACCCAGGACGCCGCCCGCTCCGGCCCGCGCGGCATCGTCAACGCCATCACCGTCTCCCTGGTGGCCGGCTGGATCCTGCTGCTCGGCATCACCTTCGCGGTCCGCGACTACGACGGCGCGCTCAACAGCGACACCCAGGTCCCGCCCGCACAGATCTTCATCGACGCGATCGGCGCCGGCGGCGCCGAGTTCCTCCTGCTCATCGTGATCGGCGCCCAGTTCTTCTGCGGCATGGCCTCCGTCACCGCCAACTCCCGCATGATCTACGCCTTCTCCCGGGACGGCGCGCTCCCCGGCTCCCGCCTGTGGCACCGCATCGACCCGCGCACCCAGACCCCGACCAACGCGGTCTGGCTGGCGACCGGCGGCGCGCTGCTGCTCGGCCTGCCCGCGCTCTGGAACACCACCACCTACACCGCCGTGACCTCCATCTCCGTCATCGGCCTCTACATCTCCTACGTCATCCCGGTCTACCTGCGGCTGCGCCAGGGCGAGGACTTCCCCCGCGGCCCCTGGCACCTCGGCCGGTGGAGCCGGCCGATCGGCCTCGTCGCGGTCGGCTGGACCGCGGTGATCACCGTCCTGTTCATGCTCCCCACCGCCAGCCCGATCACCACCGAGAGCTTCAACTACACCCCCGTCGCCGTGGCCGTCGTCGTCGGCTTCGCCGGACTGTGGTGGCTGGCCTCCGCCCGGCACTGGTTCACCGGGCCCCACGTCCAGGGCACACCACCCGAAACCGGCGCACGCGACACCGAACTGGAGGTCCGATGACCAGCCCCCGGCTCACCCTCGACGAACTGCGGGACCGCGTCGCCGACGGGTCCGTCGACACCGTCGTGCTCGCCATGACCGACATGCAGGGGCGCCTGCAGGGAAAACGCGTCGCCGCCGAGTACTTCCTCGACGACGTCGTCCCCGGCGCCGCGGAGGGCTGCGGCTACCTGCTCGCCGTCGACGTCGACATGGACACCGTCGACGGGTACGAGGTCTCCTCCTGGGACGGCGGCTACGGCGACCTGACGCTGCGCCCCGACCTCGCCACCCTGCGGGCCGTCCCCTGGCACCCCGCCACCGTCATGGTCCAGTGCGACGTCACCCACCACGACGGCACCCCGGTCTCCGTCTCCCCGCGCCAGATCCTGCAACGCCAGCTGGACCGGCTCGCCGGCTACGGCTGGCAGGCCCACGCCGCCACCGAGCTGGAGTTCATCGTCTTCCGGGACAGCTACGAGCAGGCCTGGGACAAGGACTACACCCGGCTCACCCCGGCCAACCAGTACAACGTCGACTACTCCATCCTCGGCACCGGCCGGATCGAGCCCCTGCTGCGCAGGCTCCGCAACGACATGGCCGGCGCCGGCCTCACCGTCGAGTCCGCCAAGGGCGAATGCAACCTCGGCCAGCACGAGATCGCCTTCAAGTACGCCGACGCCCTCACCACCTGCGACAACCACGCCGTCTACAAGACCGGCGCCAAGGAGATCGCCGCCCAGGAGGGATGCAGCCTCACGTTCATGGCGAAGTACGACGAACGCGAGGGCAACTCCTGCCACATCCACCTGAGCCTGCGCGACGAGCACGGCGCCCCGGTCTTCGCCGGCGACCGGCCGCACGGCTTCTCCCGCACCATGGAGCACTTCCTCGCCGGACAGCTCGCCTGCCTGGCCGACTTCGCCCTGCTGCTCGCACCCACCGTCAACTCCTACAAGCGCTACGTGCCCGGCAGCTTCGCGCCCACCGCCATCGCCTGGGGCCGCGACAACCGCACCTGCGCCCTGCGCGTGGTCGGCCACGGCCCCTCGCTGCGCTTCGAGAACCGCGTCCCCGGCGGCGACGTCAACCCGTACCTCGCGGTCGCCGCCCTGATCGCGGCCGGACTGCACGGCGTCGAGCAACAGCTCGAACTCGAACCGGAGTTCACCGGCAACGCGTACACCTCCAACGCACCCCGGGTGCCCGCCACCCTGCGCGACGCCGTCGACGCCTTCGAGCGCAGCGCCGTCGCCACCGAGGCCTTCGGCAAGGACGTCGTCCGGCACTACACCCACGCCGGACGGACCGAACTCGCCTCCTACCAGCGGGCGGTGACCGACTGGGAGCGGCGCCGCGGATTCGAGCGACTGTGACCGGCGGCGACCGCCGACCACCGCTGATCGGCATCACCGGCTACCAGGACGACGCCGCCTGGTCCGTCTGGAACCAGCGCGCCTCCCTGGTGCCCCAGACGTACGTCGACGCCGTCGTCCGCGCGGGCGGCACCCCGGTGCTGCTGCCACCGCAACCCGGCGGGGTCGGACACCTGCTCGACGTCCTGGACGGGCTCGTCCTCGCCGGCGGACCGGACATCGACCCGGCCCGCTACGCGGCGCCCGCCGATCCGCGCACCGGCCCGCCCCACCACGCCCGCGACGACTGGGAGAGCCGGCTCCTCGGCGCCGCCCTCGCGCGGGACCTGCCGGTGCTCGGCATCTGCCGCGGCATGCAACTGCTCAACGTCGAACTCGGCGGCACCCTCCTCCAGCACCTGCCGGACGGGAGCCACCAGATCGTCCCCGCCCGCTTCGTCCGCCACCGGGTCGGGCTGGTGGACGGCAGCCGGCTCGCCGCCGTCCTCGGGGCGGCCACCGAGGTCTCCTGCTACCACCACCAGGCCGTCGACCGGCTCGGCGCCGGTCTGCGGGCCACCGCCTGGAGCGCGGACGGCACCGTCGAGGCGATCGAACTGCCGGGCCGCCGCTTCGCGTTGGGCGTCCAGTGGCACCCCGAGACCGACCCCGACGACATACGCCTCTTCCACGCCCTGACCGCCGCCGGCCGCACCACCGCGAGCCGCACCACCGCCACCCCAGGGGAGACCAGCCCATGACCGAACCGGACCTCCACGAGGTCGTCAACCCCGCCACCGAGGAGGTGATCACCACCGTCGAACTGGCGGGCCTCGCCGAGACCGACGCCGCCGTCGCCCGCGCCCGCGCCGCGTTCGACACCTGGCGCCGGGTGGCGCCCGCCGACCGGGCCCGGCTGCTGCGCGCCTTCGCCGCCGCCGTCGACGCCGACCGGGAGCACCTCGCCGCCCTGGAGGTCGCCAACGCCGGCCACACCATCGGCAACGCGCGCTGGGAGGCGGGCAACGCGCGGGACGTCATCGAGTACTACGCCGCCGCGCCCGAGCGGCTGTTCGGCCGGCAGATCCCCGTCGCCGGCGGCATCGACGTCACCTTCCAGGAGCCGATCGGCGTCGTCGGCGTGATCGTGCCCTGGAACTTCCCGATGCCGATCGCCGCCTGGGCCCTCGCCCCGGCGCTGGCCGCCGGCAACACCGTCATCGTCAAACCGGCCGAACTCACCCCGCTCACCGCCCTGCGCCTCGGCGAACTCGCCCTCCGGGCCGGGATCCCCGAAGGGGTGCTGCAGATCCTGCCCGGACGCGGCCCGGTCGTCGGACAGCGCTTCGTCACCCACCCCGACGTGCGCAAGGTGGTGTTCACCGGCTCGACCCGGGTCGGCAAGGAGATCATGGCGGGCTGCGCGGCCCAGGTGAAACCCGTCACCCTCGAACTCGGGGGCAAGAGCGCCAACATCGTCTTCGCCGACGCGGACCTCGCCAAGGCCGCCGCGACGGCCCCCTACGCCGTCTTCGACAACGCCGGCCAGGACTGCTGCGCCCGCTCCCGGATCCTCGTCGAGGCGTCGGTGTTCGAGGACTTCATGGCGCTGCTGGAGCCCGCCGTCCGCGGCGTGCGGGTCGGCGACCCGGCCGACGAGAAGACCGAGATGGGCCCGCTGATCTCCGCCGCCCACCGGGCGCGGGTCTCCTCCTACGTCCCGGACGGGGCCGCGATCGCCTTCCGCGGCAGCGCCCCGGACGGGCCCGGCTTTTGGTACCCGCCGACCGTGCTCGCGCCCGTGCGGGACGACGACCCGGCCTTCACCGAGGAGATCTTCGGACCGGTCGTCACGGTCGTCCCGTTCCGCGACGAACAGGACGCCCTGCGCATCGCCAACGCCACCGAGTACGGCCTGTCCGGCTCGATCTGGACCAGGGACGTCGGGCGCGCCCTGCGGGTCTCGCGCGGCGTCGACGCCGGCAATCTGTCCGTCAACTCGCACTCCTCGGTGCGCTACACCACGCCGTTCGGCGGCTTCAAGCAGTCCGGCCTGGGCCGCGAGCTCGGCCCGGACGCCCTCGACGCCTTCACCCAGACCAAGAACGTCTTCATCTCCACGGAGGAATGATCAGCATGACCCAGCGACTCGACGGCCGGGTGGCCGTCATCACCGGCGCGGGCAGCGGCATCGGCCTGGCGACCGCCCGCCGGTTCGCCGCCGAGGGGGCGAAGGTGGTCTGCGCCGACCTCGACCCCGAGAGCGGCGAGAAGGCCGCGAACGAGGTCGGCGGCCTGTTCGTCCAGGTCGACGTCACCGACGAGGACGGGGTGCGCGACCTCTTCCAGCGGGCCGTCGACGAGTTCGGCCGGCTCGACATCGCCTTCAACAACGCGGGCATCTCCCCGCCGGACGACGACTCCATCCTCACCACCGGCCTGGACGCCTGGAAGCGCGTCCAGGAGGTCAACCTCACCAGCGTCTACCTGTGCTGCAAGTACGCGATCCCGCACATGCAGCGCCAGGGCAAGGGCTCGATCATCAACACCGCCTCCTTCGTCGCCGTGATGGGCGCGGCCACCTCGCAGATCTCCTACAGCGCCTCCAAGGGCGGCGTGCTGGCCATGTCCCGCGAGCTGGGCGTGCAGTTCGCCCGCGAGGGCATCCGCGTCAACGCGCTCTGCCCCGGGCCGGTCAACACCCCGCTGCTCCAGGAGCTCTTCGCCAAGGACCCGGAGCGCGCCGCCCGCCGCCTGGTCCACATCCCGCTCGGCCGCTTCGCCGAACCCGAGGAGATCGCCGCCGCGGTGGCCTTCCTCGCCTCCGACGACTCGTCGTTCATGACCGCCAACACCTTCCTCGTCGACGGCGGCATCTCCGGCGCCTACGTCACCCCGCAGTAACAGCCCCGGCCCCGGCTCGCCCGCCCCCGCCACCAAGCGGGGGCGGGCGAGCCGCACGCGCTACCGCTCCGCACGGCGCAGGAACTGCCAGCCCAGAACAACCAGGGCGAGCGTCTGCACGAGAGAAGCGAGCACGAGCAGGGGCTGAACGGTGCGCGAGCACCAGAACGCGGTCGTGCAGACCATGGGCAGGACCACGTACGCGAACAGGTCCACCGCGGTCTGAAGCCGCTTGCGCAGGGTGCGGCCCGCGACGTTGCGATGGTAGGTCTCCCACCCGAACACCGTGCCGTGGGCGGAGGCGAGTTCCCCCAGGCGCGGCCCCAGCTGGTCGCGGACGTAGCAGCCGATCGCCGAGATCTTCTCGTCGTTGACCAGGTAGGTCCAGCCCAGGATCAGGCAGATCGCGGGGACGGAGAGCAGCAGTGGGAGCTGTCCGCTCTGGACGGTGACCGCCATGACCGCGGTGGCCGCGGCGAGCGTGAAGTAGAGCAGGTTGTCGCGGAACCCGATGCGGGTCTTCTGTTCCTCCTTGAGACAGTCGTACTCGGCCAGCAGGATCTTGCTCTCGGTGACGTCGTCCGTGGAGGTCACAGGCATTCCCATGCTCGAGTTCAGGATCAGCCGGCGATCCGGAAGGGCGTCAGGTTGTCGGGGCCGCGCCGTTCGATCCAGCCCTTCCCTTCGGCCGCTATCCCCTCCAGGAGGCGGAAGGCGTGGGTGGAGCCGGCCGCGCTGAGGCTGATCGCGGAGATCTCCTGGGAGTGCTCGTCCGGGGCCAGTTGATGCGCGTCGGCGTCCTTGACGCGGATCTTCAGGGCCGGGCCGTTGGTGAGAAGGAGCTCCAGGTCGTAGCCGATGTCGGCGTTCTCCGTCACCTGCACGGAGGACAGCGCGTCGAACCGGTAGTTGTTCCGCTGCTCGTTCTTGCACGTCGCGTCGGAGAAGGTAAACTCGGAGCTGACCTCGCGGACGCCGTCCTGGGTGAACAGGAACAGGCGGAAGACGTAGCGCGAGTACCGCAAGGGGCCGCCCCGGACCCGGCCCCGTTTGGCGGAGGGCCCCGGGGCCACCAGGATGGTGTGGGTGATCAGGTCGCGCCAGGTGAGCCGGTGGTACCGGAGCGCCTCGTCGATGAACAAGGTCTTGTCGCAGGTGAGCCAGGTCTCCATTTCCAGCTCGGTGGGGCGCGTTTCATCCAGGAACGACTGCCAGCGCTGGTGGGCGATCTGTCGTGCGGTCAGCTGTTCCTGGTACTTCCGGGTCTCCCGGGCCAGCCGGTGTTCCTCGCGCAGGGCCTCCAGCCACCGGGAAGCGGCCGCGTGCCCGGACCAGGCCGCACCGAGTACGGCCAGGAACGCCCACAGTGGCCGCGGCGCGGCGGCACCCGAGACCGCCGTTCCGAACGCGGTCAGAGTCGCGACGCCGAGCGCGGCCAGGGCCGCCACGGTAAGGGCCTTCGTCCTGACCGGAGTCCGGTCCTGGTGCTCCTGATCGAACAGGGTGCCGTTGTTGTGGCGGTTCCGGGCGTCCTCGGCGAGGTACCGGATCAACCAGGTGACCCGTCCCACACCGATCCGGCTCTCCCGGTAGAGGTCCGCGATCTCGGCGGCGAGGCCGCTGCGGACCTGAGCGGTGTGGGCGAGCCAGGCCTCCGGGGTGAACCCGTAGGGCGTGCGGACGCTGAAGTAGTGATCGAACGCATGGCGGACCTGGCCGGTGAACCCGTTGACGGCGGAGGCGGGACCGCCCGGCTGCGGGACCTCGATCCCGGCCGTGAGGTCCGACCGGGGTTCCTGGCACCACCACTGGACGCCGAAGCGGGCCGCGGTCAGACCCGCGCCGAGCGCCACCAGCAACTCGACGCCCGCCGGAACCGGATCCGCGACCAGCGCCAGGCCCCAGAGGAGCGCGCCGCTGACGACGAACAGGACCGCCCGGACGGGTAAGCCCGCCCGGGCGGCGGCCGCGGTGCTCGGGCGGGGCGGCACGGCCCGCGCCCCGATGGGGACGGGTTCGAAGTAGGCCCAGACCCGCCGGACCCGGTCGTTGCCGAAGCGCTCGGCCCTCGCCCGTTCGCAGGTCTCCGCCCACAGGTCGTCCTTCAGCCCTCCGGTGAGCATGAGGTCGAGGTGGCGGAGGATCGCGTCGCGCTGGCGAGGCGGCAGGTCCTGCAACTGCTTCAGCACGGGGCCAGTCTCGCCGTTGTCGGCGCTGAGGACCGCCAGCAGGTCGAAGGTGAGGCGCAGGGCTTCCTTCCACCCGTCCTCGGCGTAGGCCTGCAGGCGCCCGGAGGCGTAGTGCAGTCCTCGGACCTCCTCGCCGCTGAGGTCCTGATAGGTGCGCGCGCTGAACATGGCGAGCACCCAGTGGAAACGCACCTCTGCGCTCTCGTACCCGTGGGCCATCGCATCAGTGATCATCGTGCGGGCGCGGCCGGGGACGCCGTCCTCCAGGAGCCGCACACCCACCCGGTACTTCTCCTGCGGCGAGGCGTCCGGGTGGACGAAGTAGACGTTGGAGTTGTGGACGGTCTCGGCCTGGATCCCCACGGTGGAGCCGTGGGCGGCAGAGTTGTACGTGGCACTATCGCTGTCGCTCATGCCGGGTCACCGGCAGCGGCGATCAACGACGCCAGCGCGGCGACCAGTGCGGGGCAGTCGATGACCAATCCGCGCAGCCTCCTGAGCGTCATGACCGTCCGCTTCGACGATTCGGGGGTGTTTCCCCCGGCCGCCCGGAGGGCGGAGCCCAGATCGGTCAGAGCCTCTCGGTAGGTGTCCTCGTCGAGGGAGCCCTCGGCGCGGTGCTGTCCCAACTGCTCCCGGAAACCGTTCAGTTCCGCGATCAGGTCGGTCGGGGATGACTTCGGGACCGTGTTCATGTGCACGCTGCTGCCCGTGACCGAGCCAGCCATGATGCCGACGGTGCTGTTGTGGGCGGTGTTGCTGACACCTCGGTCGAACCCGTCTGCCGAACGGGCCCTGTCGTCCCTGCGCAAGGTGGCCTCCTCCTCTTCCCCCACCAGTTCCACTGCCAGCCGGGTAGCGAACGCCGCCGCGTTCGCGGCGGCCCGCGGCTGCCAGTTGCGGTCATCCGCACTGTTCTTCGTGCCGTCCGCCCGGTCGCTGATCCCCCGGACGATGGCCACCGGTGCTCCGTTGAGGTGGCCGGCCTGTGCCACGCCGGCCGCCTCCATCTCGACGGCGAGTGCGTCGTTGTAGTGCTGTCGGATCCACTTCGCCTCGGCCGAGATCCTCGAGTTCTGGACGACCTCACCTGCGGCGATCGCCCCGAAGCGCACCTGCGGCGCGTCCGCGTGACCGGGCGCGGGCTCGGCCCAGTCGTTCAACCGGGCCAGGTGCGAGGCGAGCTGGCTGATGCCGTGCGGCGCTTCCCACACCCGGGGGCGGGCTTTGAGTCCGTCGTCCTCGCTGGTCCCACCGTGGTAGGCGTACACGTGGGTCGCCATCACCACGTCGCCCAGCCTGACGGTGTCCCACAGGGCGCCGGCGACCCCGACGAACAGCACCGCCACCGGCGAGAACTCCTGGATCGCGCGTTCGGCGATCACCGCGGCGGAGTGGTTCCCCTTGCTCGTCAGACCGAGTGCGACACGGCACGACGTGCCCTGCACGGTCCCCACCTCGAACCGGGTACCACGCTCATGGCGATGCACCTGCGGATCCGCCAGCCTCTGGCGGACAGCCTGGTACTCGAGATTGAGGGCGGTCAGAACCACCACCGGGCCGTTCGACATCATTCCTCTTCCCCTCTCGTGTTCTCTTCCGTCGCGAATGGCGCGGGTCGGATCAGCGGTGGGAACAGCACGGTTTTCGGGCCGGCCCGGTACAGCCGTGCGGGCCGTCCTCCCGTGGTCCTGCGATCCGTGCCGACAGGGACGATGAACCCCTTCGCGGCCTGGACCTTCCGGTAGAAGTTGCGGGTGTCGAGTTCGGTGCCCCAGACGGCCTCGTACACCTGCTGCAGTTCCGCGATGGTGAAGTTCTCCCCGCAGAACGCCGTGGCCAGCGCCGAGAACTCGAGCTTGGTGCGCGCGTGTTCGATCCCGTCCGCGGCGATTCGACGGTGGTCGAAGGCGAGCTCCACCTCGCCGGACAGGACGGCTTCCGCGGGAACCCACGCGGCATCGGCGGCATCCGTGCCAGCGACCGGGTCGGGCAGCCCCGGTGCGATCGCCAGGTGGGCCACCGAGACGACTCGGCCCCGCGGATCGCGGCCCGAATCCCCGTACACGGCCAGCTGTTCAAGGTGCACCCAGCCGGCGGCCAGGGCCGTCTCCTCACTCAGTTCGCGGTGGGCGGCATCCAGGATCTCCTCACCGTCGTGGTTCAGGAATCCTCCGGGCAGGGCGAGCATGCCCCGGAAGGGATCCCCGCCCCGCTCCACCAGGAGAACGTGCAGGCGGTTCTCCCGCAGCGTCAGGATCACGAGATCGACCGTCAGCAGGACGGGCGTCGGTGACCACACGTCATCTTGCATGGTCTGCACGGTACTTCAGTTACTGTCACTTGCACAATAAGGGGGTGGCGGAGTTGCCGTGCGCATGACTCCGCAGCCTCGGCGCCCAAGCGGCATGCCGGCATCCACACGGCACCACCCCCGTTGGCACTTCCGTGCTCAGGCAGGTGCTCAGCGGCTCCTGCGGCGATCGCGCAGTAGGCGGACGACGTAGAGGGGGACGCCGATGGCGGCGCCGAGGATGAGGGCCCACTCCGCGAAGAAGGGGAAGCCGGGGTGGAAGCCGGTGGTGTCGGCGGCGGCCAGGGCGGCGGTGAGTGGCTGCTGGGGCATCGTCTGGTCCTCGGGTGTCGACGGGGCTGGGGTCAGCCGACGCGGAGGTCGGGGCCGGGCTGGGTCCGCTCCGGGGCGGTGCCGTGCATCAGGGCGATGTAGCCGTCCTCGACGGTGGCGCTGACGCGCTCCGCGTCCGGGGCGGGGCTGGTGGGGCTGATGACCCGGTACGTGGTGCCGGTCGAGCCGGGGGTGACGTTGACGGTGGGGAGGCCGGGTGGCGGGGCGGTGGCCGGCTGGGTGAGGTGCCACACCATGCCCTCGGCGCGGGTGGCGAGGTCGCCGACGGCGCCCTGGAAGGCGACCCGCCCGCGCTCGATCACCACGACGTTCGGGCAGGTCTGCACGACGTCGTCGACGATGTGGGTGGAGAGCAGCACCGTCCGGTCGCCGGCCAGCCTGGCGAGCAGGGCGCGGAACCGCAGCCGCTCCTCGGGGTCCAGTCCCACGGTGGGTTCGTCGACGATCAGCAGCCGGGGGTCGTTCAGGATGGCCTGGGCGATGCCCACGCGGCGCTTCATGCCGCCCGAGTAGCCCTTCACCTTCCGGTGGGCGACATCGCCGAGCGAGACCAGTTCGAGGACCTCCTCGACGCGGGCGCGGCGGGCGCGCCGGTCGGTGATGCCCTTGAGCAGCGCCATGTAGTCGAGGAACTGGCGGGCCGTCAAGTCCGGGTACAGGCCGAGCTCCTGAGGGAGGTAGCCGGTGGTGGCCCTGACCTCCTGGCGCCGGCCGCGCGAGGTGAGCTCGGTGCCGTCCACCGCGACGCTGCCCGAGCTCGGCAGCAGGACCCCGGTCAGGACCCGCATGAAGGTGGTCTTGCCTGCTCCGTTGGGGCCGAGCAGACCGACCATGCCGACGGGCAGGCGCAGGCTGATGCCGTCGAGGGCGCGGACCTCGCCGCGCCGGAAGGTGACGGTCAGATCGGTGATGGTCACGTCGGGCGCGGTCATGACGGGTTCCTCCGGGTGAGCACGAGCTGGGTGATCATGAGGGTGGCGAGCGCCATGAGCAGCAGGAAGGCGATGCTGAGGACGGCCTCGCCGCCGGTCGGGGTGATTCCCCGCTGCCTGGCGTCGAACAGGGTGCCGTGGAACCAGGCGCCGGCCGGGTACTCGCCGATGGCTTCGAAGGGCGTGCCGGCGGGGGTGGGGATCCCGAAGCGCGGGCCGACCATGTTGCCCCAGATCCAGTAGCCGAACACGCCGATCCGGTAGAGCACGGGCCCGGTCAGGTACGGGACGGTGACCGAGCAGGCCGAGATGAAGACCAGCCCGGGCAGGACGACGGCGGCGAACGCCGCGAGGCCGACCGGGATCACCCCGGCTCCGTGCTGGGCGGTCAGGTAGCCGAGCAGGCCCGCCCAGGCGACGGCGACCGGTGTGATGGTCGCCGCGCCGGCGCCGATGGCCTTGCCCCACAGGCGCGGGCCGATGCCGGTGGGCGTCGAGGCCAGGAGGTCGTTCAGCTCCAGCCGGGACTCCCGCCGGGCGCGGTCGGCGAGGACGGCGCCGACGCCGATCGGGCACAGCATGACGAAGTTGCCCGCCCAGTCCGCGACCAGGAAGGGCAGGTCCGTCGAGCTGGTGAAACCCGGCGGGAAGGGCGACGCGCAGCGCAGCGCGATCAGCCCGAGCACGACCACCCAGACCGCCGGGCGGCGCACCTGCATCAGGTACTCGTAGCGGGCGGCCGCGACGGTCTTCGCCCACCAGCCGCGAGCTGCGGTGGGCGGGGCGGTGCGCTGAAGGACGGTGGTCATGCGGTCTCGCTCCCCACGAATCGTTCGGGACGCCCCAGCAGCAGGCCGGCCGCGATCACGGCGGCGACGCCGACGGCGGGCAGGGCGATGCGGTTGACGGTCCATTCGTGCGCCGGGACCTCGGCGTCGACGCCGAGGAACAGGTACTGCGCCCGCAGCACCGGGTGGTCCAGGAGGGCGCGCTTCATCAGGTCCTGGGCCAGCCAGATGCCCCCGATCAGGCCGCTCGCGGCGCCCGGGCTGCGCAGGCCGATGGCGATGAGCATCGCCAGGGCGACCAGCCAGAGCATCGGCGGGGCCCACACCAGGACGTAGCCGCCGGTGCCCTGCCCCTCGGGCCATGCGTCCAGGGCGCGGAACGCGACGGCGTCCACCAGCGTGACCAGGGCCGCCGGGACCACCACCAGGCCGACCCGCAGGAACAGCACCCGGCGGTAGACCGTGCTGGTCATGACCAGTTCGGCGCCGGGATCACGCCCCACGATCGAGCAGGCCGCGACGGCGGTGCCGAGCGGGGCGAAGCCCGCCAGGACGGCGCCGGCGGCGAGGTCGAGGTGCTCCGTGGCGGCCCCGGTGGCACGCATGACGATCACCAGGATCGCGCCGCCCAGCGGTGCCGCCATCGCCGTCACCGGCGCGGCGATGCCGATGATCCGCAGCTCCAGCCGGAGGCGGTCCCAGGTGGGCCGGTTCACGTCCACCTGCCGGCTCGTACGGGCCCCGCGTCGCCGCGGGGTGTTTCGAGGTCTCGTTGCATGCCGTCAAGCCTGCTCACGCCGACCGCGGGCCGTACCGGCCGAAAGTACGGAACGGGCGGATCGGAACGGTCCTTTCGGCCGGTACACCGGTCGTGCCCCGGTTCCGTAGTCTGAGCGCCGTGAGGATCAGGGAACGGCTTGCCGCACTGGGCGCACGGGCCGCCGGACGAACCGACGTCCTGCTCGGGCTCGCCTTCGCGGCGGTGCTGGCAGCGACGGCCTACCAGCATGCCGACGCGGGGCGCCGGGACTGGCTGCTCGACTTCGGCCTCAGCGCGGTGGTGTGCCTCGCGGCGCTGCTCCGGGGGCGCGACCGGCTGGTCGCCGCGTCAGTCGGCCTGGCCGCCGCGGCTGCCGCCGTCCTCGCCTCCAGCAGGGGGTACCTGACCGATCAGCCCGGCGTCGCCGCGTCCTTGGCGCTGGCCGTCCTCGCCGGCTCGGCGGTGCGGGCGCTGCCGCCCCGGCGAGCCGTGGCGGTCGCCGCCGCCGGACTCGCGGTCACGGCACTCGGCCGGCTCGCCTCCACCTCGACTGCCGTCGGCTCGTTCCACGCCGGCGTCAAGGGCTGGTCGGTCGGCCTCGGTACGGGGCTCCTCCTGCGCTTCCTGGAGCATCGCCGCCGGGCCACCGTCGAGGCGGTACGGCGAGACGAACGCCTGGCCCTGGCCCGGGAGTTGCACGACGTCGTCGCCCACCACGTCGCCGGCATCGTGATGCACACCCACGCCGCCCGGATCATGCTCCGCAAGCAGCCCGACCACCTCGCCTCCGCCCTGGCGGACATCGAGCGCTCGGGCACCGACGCCATGGACGCGATGCGACGGGTGGTCGCCCTGCTCCGCGACGCGGAGGACGGCGCCGCCGTCACCGCCGGGCCGGAGCAACTCGTCGACCTGGTCCGCCGCTTCGAGGAGCACGGACCGGCCGTCGACCTCCGGCTGCCCACCGGGGCGACGAACTGGCCGCCCGTGGTCACCACCACCGTGTACCGGGTCGTCCAGGAATCCCTGACCAACATCGTCCGCCACGCCCGCGGCGCTCGCGCCGTCACCGTCACCATCGACCAGGGCCGTCCGGACCTCACGGTCGAGGTCGGCGACGACGCTCCGTCGCACCCCCCGAACCGCCCGTCCCCGCGCGGCGGCTACGGTCTGGTCGGCATGCGCGAGCGCGTCGAGGCGCTGGGCGGTACGCTCGACGCCGGCCCGCGGCCCGGCACCGGCTGGACGGTACGGGCCACCCTGCCCCTGCGAGCCGGAGACCGTCGATGAGCATCAGCGTCCTGCTCGCCGACGACCAGGCCATGATCCGCACCAGCCTGCGCCTCATCCTGGAGGACGAGCCCGACATCACCGTCGTCGCGGAAGCACGCGACGGCGCCGAGGCCGTCGCCCTGGCCCGCCGACTGCGGCCCGACGTCTGCCTCGTCGACATCCGCATGCCCCTCCTCGACGGCATCGACGTCACCCGCGCACTCGCCGGCCCGGGCATCGCCGACCCGCTGCGGGTCGTCATCGTCACCACCTTCGGACTCGACGAGTACGTCCACGGCGCCCTCCAGGCCGGAGCCCTCGGCTTCGTCCTCAAGGACGGCGACCCCACCCTGTTCACCGCCGCCGTGCGGGCCGCCAGCGTCGGGGACGCCCTGATCTCCCCGTCGATCACCCGGCGCCTGCTCCGCGACCTCGCCGCCGTCGGAACCCCGTCCGCCCGCCGGCCCGACACCCCGCTCACCGACCGGGAAACCGAGGTCATCCGCGCTGTCGCCCGGGGCAGCACCAACCAGGAGATCGCCGCCGCCCTCTTCATCTCCGTCAGCACCGTGAAGGGCCACCTCGCCGCGATCCAGCACAAGCTCGGAGCCCGCAACCGCAGCGAGATCACCGCCTGGGCCTGGGAATCCCGCCTCATGCCGGGCAGCGCCGGCCGATAGCGCCAACAGCGGGGGAACCATGCGAATCGCGCACGCGTCACCGGAGCCGGCTCTGCGGGCCTTCGTCGAGCGGTACTGGTGGTGCGAGGGGGAGGCCGGCGACCTTCCGCTGCTGCTGCCCGGAACGGGCGCCGAACTGTGGATCCACTACACGGGCGGGGTCGAGCCGTGCCCAGCGGACGGACTGCCGCCGCGGCCGCTGCCCGCCGCGCACCTGGTCTGCCTGCGGCAGACGCGCTGGTCACTGACCTCGCGCGCGGCAGTCGGCTTCGTGGCCGTCCGGTTCCGGGCCGGTGCCCTGCGCCACTTCCTCGGCCCCGGCGTCGACGACGTGGCCGACCAGGTGGTGAGCGCCGCCGACCTGTGGGGCCCGGCGGGCCGGCGGATGACCGACGAGGTGCGCCTGGCCGCCGATCCGGGCGCTCGCACGGACGTCCTCGACCGCTTCCTCACCGGGCTGCTCGACGGCCACCACCGGGCCGACGCGTGGATGGACGCCGCGGTGCGCCTGGTGTACCGCAGCCCCGGCGACCTGCGGATGGACGCACTGGCCGAGCGGCTCGGGGTCGGCGCCAGACGGCTGCAGCGGGCCTTCCCGCCGGCGGTCGGGGCGGGCCCGAAAGGGTTCCAGCGCCTGGCCAGGTTCCAGAAGCTCACCCGCGCCCTGCTGCTGGAGGACCAACGCCGTTATCTGCCGGCCGCGTTGGGCGCGGGCTTCTACGACCAGAACCACTTCATCCGGGAGTTCCGGCACTTCACCGACCAGCGCCCGACCGCACTGCTGGGCCGGGGACTGTCGCATTTCTACTATCAGCCGCTGCGCGATCCCGGCCAGGCTGGGCACCGACTCGGAGAAAGGGAAGTGCGATGACCATGGTGGTGGCGATCCTGCAGGCCAAGCCCGGGCAGGAAGACACTCTCGAGGAAGCCCTGTGTGAGGTCGCGGCGCGCTCCCGGGAGGAGCCGGGGGCGGTGGCCTACACGGTCGGCCGCCGGCAGGGCGGCCGGTTCCTGGTCGCGGAGCGGTACGCGGACCGCGCGGCGTGCGACGCCCATTTCGCCGCCCCCTACGTGACCGGTCTGCTGGCGCGCTTCCCGGAGCTCCTGGACGGCGAACCGCAGGTCGAACTCACCGACGTCGTCACCGGCTTCGTCCGCTGAACGTTCGTCCGCTGAAGTGCGGCACCGAGCCCGCCGGCCGTCCTGCGGGGATGGGCAGTGGTCCCGCCCCGTACAGGAACCGGACACCACATGAGGAGTGAAGGCATGCCCCGCATCGAACCGCTCGACCCGCCCTACCCCGCACCGATCGAGCAGGCCCTCCGGCGATGGATGCCGCCCGGTGTCGAACACGAACCACTGGCACTGTTCCGGGTGTTGCACCGGAACCCGGACCTGGCGTCACGCATGTTCGCGCTGGGCGCCGGCCTGCTGGCCCACGGACTCCTCCCCGACATCGATCGCGAGATCGTCATCGCCCGCACGACCGCCCGCGCCGGTTGTGCGTACGAATGGGGCGTTCACGCCGCGGCCTTCTCCCAGCAGGTCGGGCTGACCCCCGAGCAGGTCCGGGCGACCACTGACACCGACCCCACGAGCCGGACCTCATGGCAGCCCCGGCACGCGGCGCTGCTGCGCGCGGTCGACGAGCTCCACGACGGCGCCCGGCTCTCACCGACCGCCTGGAACGACCTGCGCGAACACTACGAGGAAGCCCAGCTCCTGGAGTTCCTCGTCCTGGCCGGCTGGTACCGGACCATCAGCTACCTGGCCAACGGACTCCTCCTGGACGAGGAACCCTGGGCAACCCCGTTCCCGGCCCGCTGACCCGGGAACCCGGGGACTGCCGCAGCGGGCGGGCGGCGTACGGGTGTCGGCCGGTCGACGCCGGCCCGCACCCCGAGAGCGTGCGGACGGGGCCGCGCCGCCGTCGCCCTACGGGGCTCCCTCCTGCTGCCGGCGCATCCACTCGGCCACCGCCCGCTCGGTCTCCGCGAGTTGCTCGGTCGGGCTGAACTGCAGGAGCTCCGTGCCCGCGTCCACGTACGGGCGGTGCCCCGGCGGCACGTAGAACGCGTCGCCGGTCTCGTACGTCTCCTCGTGGTCGGCGAACGCGAAGCGCGTGCGCCCGGCGAGGACGTAGCCCCAGTGCGGGCACCGGCACGCCCCGCCGGGCAACGACTGCAGCGGGCCGTCGAGATCGGCGTCGGCACCGAAGGAGACGAACTCGACCGTGTAGCCGTCCATCTCCTCGCGGCGGTCGACCACCGGCCCGTACTCCTCGACCCTGGACGCCGTCTCCTTGGACACCTTCGGCATGGCAGTCCTCCCTCACCACGTGGGCACTGGTGCGTCTGCCCCTGTATCGAGTCGACCACCCGGACGGGCGAGCCGCATCCGGACCATCCCGCCCCCCGGCGGCCCGGGGCAGGGGGTGCTCGCCGGTTTTCGGCTCCCTCCCGTCGCGGCGGCTACGCCTACCGTTGGTCGAAAGGCGGCCGAGGCGGACGTGGAGACGGCGATGAGGGTCGTGTTCGTGCACGGGGCGTGCGTGCGGGACGGGGCGTGGTGGTGGCACCGCACCGCAGAGCTGCTGCGGGAGCGGGGGGTGCTGAGCGTGGCCCCGGCGCTGCCGAGCTGTGGCGAGGCGGGCCGGCCCGGCGGCGTCGGCGGTCCGGGGCTCTCCGAGGACGTCGCGGCGGTGCGGCGGGTGCTGCAGGCCGGCGACGAGCCGACCGTTGTGGTCGCCCACAGCTACGGCGGCATCATCACCGCGGAAGCCGCCGCCGGCGTCGGGTCGGTACGCCACCTGCTGTTGGTCTCCAGCTACCTGCCCGAGGTCGGGCAGAGCCTGTCGGAGTTCGGGGACGGCGACCCCGCCCCGTTCCTCGACATCGACTCCGACGCCGGCACCTTCGGGGTTCGCCCCGAGCTGCTGGTGGACACGTTCCTGCAGGACTGCGACCCCGAGGTCCAGGCGCGGGCGGCGGACCACCTCGCCCGGCAGAGCCTGCACGTGACCGGGCAGCCGGTCGGGGCGGCCGCATGGCAGCAGGTGCCCTCCACGTACCTCGTCTGCGCCCGGGACCGCGGCACCCCGCCGCGCCTCCAGCGCGAGTTCGCCCGCCGGGCCGGCAAGGTCGTCGAACTCGACGCCGGCCACCACCCGTTCCTGTCCCGGCCCGGTGCGGTCCGGGACCTGGTGCTGAGTCTTGGGTAGCCCAGGGGGCCGCAGGCGGATTGCCCCACGGGACGGGACCGGGGGTCAGCCGTGTTCCGCCGAGCCGGTGAGCCGGAGCTTGCGCTGGGCGCGCTGGTAGAACGTGGTCCGGCCGAGTCGTACGACATGGGCCGCGGCGGGCAGCATGGTCACCTCGACGACGCCGCCCGGTGCGACGCGGCCGACCAGGCGACCGTCCGCCTCGACGGCGAGGTCGCCGCTGTGCGGCAGGACCTCCAGCTCAAGTCGCTCGCCGCTGGAGAGGAACACGGAGCGGTTGAAGGCGGCATGGGGCGCCACGGGGGTGACCAGCAGACCCTCCGCGTTGGGGGAGACGATCGGGCCGCCGGCCGAGAAGCTGTACGCGGTGGAGCCGGTCGGCGTGGCGACGACGACCGCGTCGGCGGTGTAGGCCACGAAGGGCTCGCCCTGGACCCGTACGGCGACCGCCGCGGACTTGTGCCCGGGGCTGCGCAGGAGCACGACGTCGTTGAGCGCCGTCTCCTGGGCGTCCCCGAAGCGGGCGTGCACGCCGGAGCGGGCCTCCACGGTGAAACGGTGGGCGTCGATGGCGTCCAGGGCGCCGGGGAGTTCCGGTATGTCGACCTCGGCGAGGAAGCCGAGGCGTCCGACGTTGACGCCGAGGACCGGTGCGTGGCCTCCCGTCGCGAGCCGCATGGCGCGCAGCATGGTGCCGTCCCCGCCGAGGCTGATCATCAGGTCGGCGCTCGTGGTCATCTCCTCGGCCTCGACCGGGATGGCGTCGCAGCCGATCCGCGCCACCTCCGCCGCCAGCCCCACGACCTTCGTCCCCCGGGCCCGGCTCCAGCGGACCACGGCCTCCACGATGGGCGCGCAGGTTCGCTCGGGGTGGAGGACCAGCCCCACTGTGCCGATGAATCCCATCCGGGGCACCTCGATGTCGGCCAGGCCACTGTTGCTCTCTCCAGTCACGCACAGCCGGTCGTCACCTTCAAGGTCACCGCGGGCCCGCGTGATCACGTCGGGCGGCATCGCCTCCCGCCCGCCGGGACGTCTCGACTCCGTACGACGTGACCGCCCGCTGCTGCTCGTGACGGAATCCCTGCGCGAGCCGGCTGGTTGGGATGCGGAGAGAGAGTCCGATGGCTTCGGCGTCCGACGTGCCGAACCGGCGCCCGGCGGAGCCTTCATCGGGAGGCGTGTGCGATGGCTGACAGCCCGATCCGCGGGATCGATCCCTCCGCGCGGCCGAGCGGGGACGGGTGCGTTGAGTGTCTGGCGGGGGACGGGCCGGGGTGGTGGTTCCACCTGCGGCGATGCGCCGAGTGCGGGCACATCGGCTGCTGCGACTCCTCACCCTCACGACACGGCACGAGGCATGCCCGAGAGGCGGGGCATCCGTTCCTGGCCAGCTTCGAGCCGGGTGAGGCGTGGCTGTGGAACGTCGAGACCGAGGAGTACTACGAGGGGCCGGAACTGGCGGCGCCCGCCGCGCACCCGGCCTCGCAGCCGGTGCCCGGCCCGTGGGGCAAGGTCCCTGCCGACTGGCAGCTGCACCTGCACTGACGCGGTCAGAGCGGCGGGGCCGACAGCCCCGGGTCCGTGATGCCACCCGGGCAGGCGAGTCGGCCGACGTCCCAGCCGGCCCGGGCGGCTCCGGCGCGGTACGCGCTCTCGTAGAAGGCGAGTACGGCCGCCCGCGGATCGGCCTCCGTGCGGGCCGCGTCGTAGCGCAGTACCGCCAGGTGGCTGTTGCCCAGCTCGACCCACCGTGCGGACGCGGGTGTGAGCGGGTCCTCGGCCAGGTGTGCGGGCTCGGGAGCCGTGTAGGAGTAGAAGGCCGGTTCGCCCAGGTTGGCGTCCCCGAACCAGAACCCGAAGCTGATCAGCTCCCGGGAGTACGCCTCGCGGGTCACCGGGTCCGTCTGCGCCGGCTGGTCGACGGCGCGTCCGGAGAACCGGGTGTGGGCGATGTCGAGTGAGTGCCAGAAGAGGTGGACGGGGCTGACCTTGCCCGAGAACCGTGCCGCGAACTCCTCCAGCACCAGCCCGACCTGGCCGAGTACCTGCCAGGAGCGGTTCGCCCAGACGGGATCGTAGGTCGCGTGCTCGAAGTCCTCGGCGAACGGCCGGCCGGAGTCGCCGGAGTCGGCCAGCCGGTAGGGCCGGGGGAGCGGGAGCTCCACCCGGACGCCCAGCGCCGCCAGGGTCTCCAGGGTCTGCCGGTAGAACGAGGCGACGGACTGGCCGAGGAGCGGGAACGACCCCGTCCTGCCGTCCGCCGTCGCGACGACCAGCCGGTGGTCGACGAAGTCGAAGTCGATGGTGAAGACCGGGTTGCCGTCGACCTGTCCCATGGGCCGAGTGGTGATCCCGCGCCCGGTGAGCTGGAAGGCGACGTTCCACCAGTGGTTGCGCCGCACGCTCGCCGCGAGGCGGATCTTGCCGACCACCTGGGTGAAGCGGTGCAGCGTCTCCTTGGTGTCCTGCCACTCGGCGAGCGGAATCGGCGGGAACAACTCCATCGCGCATCCCTCCTGCCGGTCGGCCGCAGTTCCATGATGACCACGGTCCTCCGGGCGTGCAGACGGAAGCCGGACCCAGCGGCCGCCGGCCGTCCCGCCCGCCGTCCCGCCGGCCCCCGACTGCGCACCGCCCGCCTGACAGCGGCCTCCGGCATAGCATGAAGAGGTTCGGCTCGATGCCCCGTACCCCTGGGTGAGGAGGCCGCCATGGCGCAGAACGGCAGCGGCGGATTCGGGCAGCTGGACGGTTCCCGGTACCTGCCGATCTCCGAGCACGGCGTCATCGGTGATCTCCGTACCGCCGCGCTCGTCGCCACCGACGGGACCATCGACTGGTACTGCTGCCCGCGCTTCGACGCGCCCAGCGTGTTCGCGTCCATCCTCGACGCGGATCGGGGCGGCTGCTTCGAACTGTGCGCGGACGTGCCGGCCCGCACCAGGCAGTTCTACTTCCCCGACACCAACGTCCTGATCACCCGGTTCTTCGCCGCGGACGGGGTGGCGGAGATCCAGGACTTCATGCCCGTCGTCGACGAGTCCCGCGAGGCGGACCGCCACCGGCTGATCCGGCGGGTGCTCTGCGTCCGCGGCGTGATCCCGTTCCGGGCGCGGATCGCCCCGCGCTTCGGATACGGCGCCGAGGAGCACACCGTGCACCTCGAAGGCCAACGGGCCGTCTTCCGCTCCCCGTCGCTCTCGCTCGCCCTGACCTCCACCGCGCCCCTGGAGCGCGCGGGCGTGGACGTGTGGTCGCACGTCAAGCTGCTGGAGGGCGAGTCCCACGTGTTCGCCCTCGACCGGATCGGTGACGGCGTCCCGGCCCGGCCGTGTCCGCGCGCCGAGGCGCAGGAGCAGGCCGAGGCGACCGTCCGGTTCTGGCGCCACTGGCTCGCCGGTTCGCGCTACCACGGGCGGTGGCGGGAGATGGTGAACCGCTCCGCGCTCCTGCTGAAGCTCCTCACCTACGCCCCGACCGGTGCGATCATCGCCGCACCGACCACCAGCCTGCCCGAGCGGATCGGCGGCGAGCGCAACTGGGACTACCGGTACGTGTGGGTCCGTGACGCCGCCTTCTGCGTCTACGCCCTCCTGCGCCTCGGGTTCACCTCGGAGGCCGAGGCGTTCATGGGGTTCCTCGGCGAGCGCGGCATCATGAGCGGCACCGGTGCGGGCGGCCCGCTGCAGATCATGTACGGCATCGACGGGCGCAGCGAGCTGCCCGAGTACGAGCTGCCGCACCTGGAGGGCCACCTCGGCTCCGCACCGGTCCGGGTCGGCAACGCCGCCACCGGCCAGCTCCAACTGGACATCTACGGAGCCCTGATCGACGCCGTCTACCTCTACGACAAGTGGGGCCAGCCGATCAGCAGCGCCGGCTGGGACGCGGTCGGCGCGGTGGCGGACTGGCTCTGCGACCACTGGGACCAGCCCGACGAGGGAATCTGGGAGACCCGCGGGGGCCGACGCGACTTCGTGTACTCGCGGCTGATGTGCTGGGTCGCGCTGGAACGGGCGATCCGGATCGCGAACCGGCGTGGCCTCCCCGCCGACCTGCCCCGCTGGCGGCAGTCCCGCGACGCGATCTACCGGCAGATCATGTCCCGCGGCTGGTCGGAAGAACGCGGCGCGTTCGTCCAGGGGCTCGACGACAAGGTCCTCGACGCGTCCTTGCTGATGATGCCGATGGCCAAGTTCATCTCGCCCACCGACCCCAAGTGGCTCGCCACCCTGGACGTGCTCACCTCGGACCTGGTCTCCGACTCGCTGGTCTACCGCTACGACCCGGAGTCCAGTCCGGACGGGCTCCGGGGCTCCGAGGGCACCTTCTCGATCTGCTCCTTCTGGTACGTCGAGGCGCTCGCCCGGGCCGGCCGGCTGGAGGAGGCCCGGCTGGCCTTCGAGAAGATGCTCACCTACGCCAACCACGTCGGCCTGTTCGCCGAGGAGATCGGCCGGACCGGCGAACAGCTCGGCAACTTCCCGCAGGCCTTCACGCATCTCTCGCTGATCAGCGCCGCGTTCAACCTGGACCGCGCCCTGGGCTGACGGTGACGTCGCAGGAGTCGGCCAGATCGGCTGCTTCTTCTGAGTCGGCTGAGTCGGCGCCGACGTCGCAGGGCGGGCCGCCCGGGTCGCCCCCGGCGACGGCGCGGGCGAGCCGGGCGAGCTGGGCCCGGAGCACCTCGCGCTCGTCCTGGTCGATGCCGGAGAGCAGCTCGTCCTCCGCAGCCCGCACCTGCCGCCGCAGGTCACGGAGGGTCTCGATGCCCTGTCGGGTCGCGACGATCCTGCGCCGACGGCGGTCGGCGGGGTCGAGTCGACGCTCCACGAGGCCCGCCGCCACCAGGTCGTCGAGCAGGTAGGTCATCACCGTGCGGTCGATCCGCAGGTAGCCGGCCAACGCGATCTGGTTCGGCCCGTCGCCGTCGACCACGGCCGCGAGCGTCTGGAATCCGCGGGCGCCACGGGCGACGCCCGCGAGCACCGGAGAGACGGCCGTCCGGTAGGCGTGCGCCACCGCCATCAGCGAGAAGCCGAAGTCCTCCGCGAGGTCGGCGCACCCCGTGGCCGGCGCAGTCCGCGTCTCGCTGCCCGAATCGGGAACTCCTCCCATATCAGGAATGATAGGCGCCGGTCTGCCGTTGGCGAGATTGTCTGCTCAGCAGACGATCTGCCGGGCAGCGCAACCCCGCAGGTGCCACTCACGCCGGGCACCGCGAACGAGGAAGGCCAGGCCCGTCATGCTCAAGATCGGCATCATCCTCGGCAGCACCCGCCCCCACCGCAACGGCGAACAGGTCGCCACATGGGTGCTCGACATCGCCTCGCGCCGCACCGACGCCGAGTTCGAACTCATTGACCTCCGCGACCACCCGCTGCCGCACCTCGACGAGCCCCTGCCGCCGTCGCTCGGCCAGTACCAGAACGAGCACACCCGGCAGTGGGCGGCCCGGATCGCCTCGTTCGACGGGTTCGTCATCGTGACGCCGGAGTACAACCACGGCATTCCCGCCGTGCTGAAGAACGCGCTCGACTTCCTCTACGCCGAGTGGAACAACAAGGCGGTCGGCTACGTGTCCTACGGCGGCGTCGGTGGCGTCCGCGCCGTCGAACAGCTGCGCCTGGTCGCCGGCGAGCTCCAGATGGCCGACGTGCGCCAACAGGTCGCGCTGTCCCTGGTCACCGAGTTCGAGAACTACCACGTCTTCAAGCCCGGTGACTACAACCTGCCCGCCCTGAACACGATGCTCGACCAGGTCATCGCCTGGAGCACCGCCCTGGCACCCCTCCGCGTCCCGGCCCCCGTCGCGGCGTGAGCCGACCGGAGAACCGTGGGCGGCAGCGCCGACAACGGCAGGGCCCGCGGCCGGGTTCTTGCCGTCAGCACTGCCACAGGAAGACGGCTTGTGCGCAGGGCTCGCAGGCAAAGGCGTAGGCCTCGCCGCGACCGCCGAAGTTCATCGCGGTGGCGTGGTCCCGTCCTTCCTCGAGTTGGACGACGAGCGGCATCTCCCCTGCGCAGGCCGGGCAGGCAGGGGTCTCGTCGTTCTGCAGCCACGCGGGCCGCCCGCCCAGCTGGCCGAGGACGTCCAGATGGGTCCGGCCCGGCCGGCTCGCCCAGTCCTTGCAGGCCTGGCCGTAATCCGCTGCCGTGGACGGGACCTCGTACGAGACGGCGCTCACCGCGCCGAGCAGGATCGGCTCCCGGTCGTCGTCCTCGTCCACGTCCAGCGTGGGCACCGGGATCGGCTGGAGTGCGGCCGTGGGGAACAGCAGTGCGCGGTTGCCGCCCGCCTGCGGATCCCACTCCTCGCACATGCCCGGGTCGTTCTGGCACATGAACAGGGCGAGCACGTCCCGTCCCTCTGCGGCGCCCTGGCCGGTGTGGCGGCCGAGATCGTCGAGGAGCACCTGCGCCAGGAACTGCATCGGTCCGTCGCACGTGGAGCACTGAGGCCACGAAGTCCCGGCCGGGGCCAGCGGCACCCCGCCGGTGCGGGTGACCAGTGCGGTGGGCTCGGCGGTGCCCGCGTACGTCATCAGGGTCGTCGTCACAGCTGACGACTGTATGACAGGCCGCCGACACGTCGGCTGATGGGGGCACCCCGCCATCGCGGCTGAGTTGAGCTCACGTGTTCGTACCGGCTGTCAGGGGTGACTGGCACGATCAAGCCATGGGAAACCTCTACGACTACCACGCGGCCGCTGACGACGCACAGGCACTGGGCATCTTCGAGGACGGCCGGGTCGACGACCGGTTCGGCACGGTCGGCCTCAAGGGCGTTGACCCCTTCGCGCTCCTCGGTGCGATCGAGGCGGCCCTGACGGGAGTCCCCGAGGAGCAGGTGGAAGCCGCCCCGCGCTTCTGCGAGTTGCTGAGCGATCCGCACCACGAGGGCCACTGGCTCGTCTCGCTCACCGACACCCTCCGTGACGCGCTCGCGCTGGCCGGCAGCAGCCGGCTGGAGGAGGCCGCGTCCGCGTGGACGCTCACCGAGGACGGCGCGGGCCACGACGCGGAACTGATAGCCGACTTCCTGGAGCGCCTGGCCGACCTCGCCCGTGACGCGGGCCAGTGCGGCCTGTACTGCGGCATCTCCCTGTAAGCGAGCCGAAGCCGGGCCGCTCGACCGGCGCGCCCTCGACAGCCGGGACAGCCGAACGTCCGCCTTCCGTGACCAACATTCGGGTCTCCGCCCCGGCCCGCGTGGGCGATCCAGGACGGCTCCGAAGCCGTGATCACGCAAGGCACGGCGAAGACGATTTCAGTTGCCAGAGGCCCCCGGAGCAGCCGATCCTGTTGCCTTCGAGAGCGGAGGCGGACATGGGACTCGTGCTGTTCCCAGGCGACGGTAACAACGACAGCCCGGACGTCTGCTGGTCCTACACGAGGTTCGCTGATTTCCGCGAGCGCCTGGCACGCACCGAGGGCATTGATCCCTCGACGATGCACGGCTTCGGCGGGGATCCCCCCTGGAGCACCGCTGCCACCACCCTCGCGCCGCTGCTGGGCCACCCGGAGACAGGCGGCCCGAATCTCACGCCTGACCAGTGCGCAGCGATGCTGCCGCGGCTCGAAGAGATCATCCTCCAGTGGCAGGAGGACGACCGGGACCCTCTGGCCGACCAGCACCTCGACGACGCTCGCCGGCTCCGCGTCGTCCTGTACTTCTGCGCAGATCGCCAGGTCGATCTCCTCTTTGTCTGACAGCCGACGCATCGCCGGACACGAGGCCGTGCCGCTGTTACTGGCAGCCCTAGAAGACTCGATTTACAGGAAATGACCGGAAGGCCAGAAGCCTGAACAGTGTCCTTCGAGTCCTTGGAGGTGGGAAATGAGTGACAAGCACGCTGCAGAAGACCCGGAGGAAATGGGTGCGATCCGCGACCGATGGATTGGTCGACGCAATCGCGACCCAGGTAAACCGGAATATCGGGCAGAGTGGTACGGTGAACAGTGCGGCTTTTGTCGCTACTGGTTCCCCATGGTCGGCAAGCTTGGGCTCGACTACGGTGCCTGCGCGAATGGAAAATCCGAGTTCGATGGGGCCGTTCGATTTGAACACGACGGTTGTGAGGTTTTCGAACACTCGGGCCGATGGTCCATTCCATCTGACTTCTGATCCACGGGGGCACTGAAAATGCGGAACGGGCCGGACCTCTCGGGGACCGGCCCGTTCCGCCTTCCTCCGCGCGCCGTGAGCTGCTTGCATGCCGCATGGGCGCCCTCGCTCCCAGCCGGTGCTGCCGAATTGAGTTAGTCTTCGGAGTTTTCGGGCTATGGGCAGGCTGGCATCTTGCCTTATCGGGCCCGGTCGCCCGGGTCGAAGAAATGCCGTCGACAGAGGGAGGCTTTTTCTGTCACGTGCCCGCACCGCGGTGCCCGATAGGTGGCATGCCGCGACTGAATTCGGCCCGTAGTGGGCGCGGCCGCCACCCCTAGTGGTCCAGTCCGGCTGGAACGCGGCCGCGCCGATGAGGAGGAGTCGGACCGAGCTGCTTGATCCCACGTCAATTCACCTCCGTGTCCGCAGATTGCAAAGGTGAGGCCCAGCGCATTGCCTGCCCGTTAATGCGCTAATCTCCTGCCTGGCGTGATCACAGGCTCGCCGATCTCGAATTTGGGGGGAATGACATGGCAATCGGACGACGGCAACTCCTCACCTCCGTCGCACTGACCGCCCTCGCCGCACCTCTGCTGGCCAAGGGGACCGCGACCCGCGCGGCCGCGGCCGTGGGTGCGTCCGGGGCCGGCGGCTCCGGGCCGCTGTTCATGCAGGTCGTCGCGCACGAGGACGACGACATCCTGTTCATGAACCCGGACCTGTCCAACGCGCTCGCCAACGGCACTCCGTCCGTCACGGTGTTCGTCACCGCGGGGAACATCACCGGCGACTGCGCAGGGTCCTCCTGCGACGGCCCCGCCGGCGACTCGGTGCGCACCTGGAACCGGCAGATGGGCGCCATCAACGCCTACTCGCGGATGACCGGGGTCGGCGACACCGACCCGTCGACCGACGAGGTCGGGCACTGGACGGCCGAGGTGTGCTGGGTCGCGGGCAAGCAGGTCGAACGGTACGTCCTCAAGGACCGGCCGGTGCACCTGATCTTCCTCAACCTGCACGACATGGGCCTCGCCGGCCTCCTGGACGGCGGCACCGGCACCACGATCGTCCCGAAGGGCAGCCTGCTGTCCGGACCGTCGACCTACACGGCCGCGGACGTCGTCGAGGTGCTGCGGCAGTTGATGGTGACGTACCAGCCGACCGTGCTCCGGGCCCAGGACGAACTCCCGGACAGCCGGTACGCGGGCGACCACTCGGATCACGTCACCGCCGCGAAGTTCGCCGGCCAGGCGGCGAGTCAGTACGGCGGTGCGCTGATCCAGGTGAACTACCGGGACTACAACATCACCGACTCCCCGGCGAACCTCGACCCGGCGACGGCCGGCGTCAAGGGCCTGTTCGTCTCCGAGTACGCCAGCCACGACCACGGGGGCGGCTGGGAGACCGCCTGGTACTCCCGGATGTACTACCGCTGGTCCCGCGGCACCTCCTGGGCCGGACTCAACCAGGACGGCCGACCGCAGGTCTTCGTCGTCCGGGCCGGCGCCCTGTACACCTACTGGCGCCAGGCGGACGGCACCTGGGGCGGTCCGGCGCGGATGGCCGATCCGGGCGGGCGGCTGGCGCCGGGCATAGCCGTCGGCACCAACGCGGACGGCCGGATGGAGGTCTTCGCCCGCCGCCTGACCGACCACCACATCATCTCCCTGCCGCAGGGCACGCCCAACGGCTGGTGGTGGAACAGCTGGGCCGACCACGGCAACCCCAACGCCGGGCTGGGCAACGCCGACCAGGTCGGCGTGCCCGCGGTGGCCGCCTCCCAGGACGGGCGGCTGGAGATCTTCGTCAAGAACGGCGGCGGCGGCCTCAGCACGATCTGGCAGACCACTCCGGGCGGCGTCTGGACGGACGCCTGGCAGGACCTCGGCGGCACCGACCTCCAGGACCCGGTCACCGCGATCCGCAACGGGACCGGGCGGATCGAGGTGTTCGCCAGCACCCGCACCGGGATCGTCAACTGGTGGCAGACCGCTCCGAACGGCGCCATCGCCGGCCCCGGCCCGGTCCCGGGCGCCCAGCCGGCCAGCCCGCCCAAGGCCGTGCTCGACCAGGACGGCCGCATCGAACTCGCCTACCGCGAGGCCGGCACCGGCGCGATGCTGGTCAGCTACCAGAGCGGGCTCGGCGGACCGTGGAGCCAGTCCCAGGCCAACCTCGGCGGTCACGCCGGAGTGGGCGAGCCGGCGGCGGCCAACCTCGGCGGACAGGTCGTCCTGTTCCAGCGCAACGGCGGCGGCGGCGTGAGCACCACCGCCCAGACGGCCCCGAACTCCGGCTACGGCCCCTGGCAGGACCTCGGCGGCACCGTCCTCGACTACCCGACCGCGCTCGTCGACGGTGGGGGTGTCCTGCACGTGTTCGCCATCGGTACGGACGGCCGCGTGTACTGCCGCACGGGCACCACGCCCACCGGCTTCGGCGGCTGGCAGGGCCTGCCGCTCTGACCGTCCCCCCGGCGGCCGACCGGTCGGGAACACCACCGGTCGGCCGCCGGGCACCGGCCCCCGCCCGTCCGGGCACCGCCCCTCCCGCACGCCCGGACACCGCCCCCCCATACGCCCGGGCACCGGCCCCCGTACGCCCGGTCCGCGGCGGTCCGATCAACGGACGTCGGCGGTCACGGCAGGGCGGGGGTCGCCGCCTCGATGACCGCGTTCGGCCGGTTCAGGGCCGCGCGGTGGGCGGAAGGGGTGGTGCCGTAGCGGGCCTGGAAGGCCTGGCGCATGGTCTCGGTGGAGCCGAAGCCGCAGCGGCGGGCGACGGCGGTCAGCGGAAGGGCGGTGGACTCCAGCAGGCGGGCGGCGGCCTCGCTGCGGGCGGTGCGGACGAAGCGGGCCGGGGAGTCGCCGAGTCGGGTGAGGAAGAGCCGGGAGAGGTGGCGCTCGCTGACGCCGGCCCGCGCGGCGAGGGCGGCGGTGCCGAGGTCGGAGTCGAGGTTGCCGGTGATGTGCAGGACGATCTGCCGCAGGACCCGGTGCTCGGGTGGCGAGTCCTTGATGTAGACGGACAACTGCGCCTGGTTCCCGGGGCGTTGCATGTAGGTGACCAGCCAGCGGGCCACCGTTCGCGCCAGGTCGGGGCCGTGGTCGGCCTCCACGAGGGCGAGGGTGAGATCGAGGGCGCTGGTCACGCCGGCGGAGGTGCAGACGTCGCCGTCGACGATGTAGAGCGGACGCGGGTCCACGGTGACCGCCGGGTACCGGTGGGCCAACTCGTCGGCGTAGGCCCAGTGGGTGGTCACCCGGCGCCCGTCCAGCAGGCCCGCTGCGGCGAGCAGGGTGGCACCCGTGCACACCGAGGCGACCCGGCGACTGCTGGCTGCCAACCGCCGTATTTGGCCGATGAGTTCGGGATCGCCGGCGGCCCGGGCGTGGCCGTGGCCGCCGGACACCAGCAGGGTGTCCAGCGGGCCCCGGACACGCTCGAGGGCGGCCTGGCTGATCATCGAGGGCCCGCTCGACGCGCGCACGGGCCGGCCGTGCAGGGACGCCACGGTCACGTCGTACAGGGGCTCCGCAGCGAGCCGGTTGGTGGCCTCCAGGGTGTCGGTGACACAGGCGAGGTCGAGCAGTTCCACCTGGTCATAGCCGATGATCACCACGCGGCGGGCAGTCGTCGTCACGGCCGCCACCCTAGCCGAGCAGGTCGGACGGCCAGGGATCGCATGATTCGGGACATCGCGCCGGGGATCCGGTTGTCACCGTCCGAGGCGGGCGCGACGGTGGTGCGGTGGCCCGGCCGGGGGTCACCGCCCAGCATGCCCCGGTGCGGCACGCGCCGCGGCCAAGGACAAAACCCGGACCGCCCAGGACAACCCGGACCGCCCAGGAGAACCGAGATGACCAGCGCCACCGTCCACGACCTCGCCCTCGCCCGCGCCGGGTGTTCCGGCGGTCTGCGGGAGCGCGAGGACTCCCTGGCCCTCCTCCGGGACCTGCTCGTCCAGACCGGCACGGGCACCGGCGGAACGGCGGTGATCCGAGGCGGGACCGGCACCGGCCGCACCGCGCTCCTCGACGCGGTGGTCCGCGAGGAACGGTCGCACGGGACGGTCGTGCTCAACGCCCGGAGTTCCGAGCAGGAGTCGAACGTCCCGTTCGGCGTGGCGCTCCAGCTCTTCGAGACCGCGCTCCAGGGGCAGCCGACGCCACTCGTGCCCCTCACCGGCATCGAACAGTGGGACGGCTCGCTGCACGGCATCGACCTGCCCTCACGCCTGTGGCGGCTGCTGCGGTCGAAGGCCGCGGCCGGACCGGTCCTCCTGGCCGTCGACGACGTCCACCTCGCGGACCCGCCCTCCCGCCGCTGGCTCGCCCAGGTGGCACGTCGGCTGGAGCGGCTCCCCGTCCTGCTGGTGGTCACCGAGCGGTGGCAGTACGACCTTTCCCCGCAGGCTCCCGGCTTCGCCGATGTCCTCGGGCAGTCCACGGCGGAGACGTGCACGCTGAGGCCGCTCAGTCCGCCGACCTGCGCCGCGCTGGTTCGCGCGGCTCTCGGGGACGGCGCCGCACACGGGCTGGCCCAGGACTGCTTCCGCGCGACCGGCGGCAATCCGCTGCTGCTACGGGCACTGCTGGCCGACCTGCGGGAGACCACCGCCGGTGCCGCCCTCACCCAACTGCCCTCGGCGTGCACGGACTTGTACCCGGGTGGCTATACCGGCGCGGTGGCCCGGTGGCTGCGGAGCGCCGGTCCGCGGACGGCCGCAGCGGCCCGGGCCCTGGCCGAACTGCAGGACGAGGAGGGCGCCTTGGCCCTCGTGGCGGAGACGACCGGCGTGGACCCCGCTCGGCTCCCCGGCTGGACCGCCGAGCTGGCCCGCCAGGGCATGCTCGGGGACGACGGGTCGGACGGCCGGTGGACCTTCCGCCATCCCCTGCTGCGCGACGCGGTCCGAGCGTCCGGCGACCGGCACCAGCGCGTGGCGGTGCGCCGCCGCGTCGCGGAACTCCTGCACCACCGCGGCGAATCGGAGGACGCGGTGGCCCGCCACCTGCTGGTGATCCCCGCCGTGGGCGCGACCTGGGCCGCCGACACGCTGATCGCCTCGGCCGGCTCCGCCGTCCGCGCCGCGCGGCCGGAGGAGGCCGAGGCCTGCCTGCGGCGGGCACTGGAGGAACCACTGCCCGCCGACCGCCGCAGCGCGGTACTCGGCGAACTCGGCTGCCTGGAAGCACGGGCCGGACGGGCCGGCGGGGTCCGGCACCTGGCCCAGGCGCTGCGCCTGGAGCGGAGCCGTGGCGGGAAGGTGCGGGTCGCCACCGCCCTCGGCACGGCACTGGCCGGCCGTGGCGAGGTGCACGCCGCCCTGGACGTGCTGCGGGAGCTGTCGGGCAGTTGCGCGGACTCGACGGAACCGGCGCACGCTCTGCAGGCGGCGACGGCGCTGATCGCCTCGCACGACAGCGACAGTTGGCTGCGGGTGGTGGCGGAACTCAAGACCGCCGAGGAGCGATCGCCGGACGGCGTCGCCCCGACCGTACACGCCCTGCTCACCGAACACGCCGCGGCGGCCGGGCTGTTGTCGGCCGACCAGGTCATGGAACGGGTCCGGTCGTGGACGGCCGTCCCGCTGGATCCGCTGCTCGAACCGTACCTGCTGGCGTCCGCCGCCGGCCTGGCCCAGTGCGCGGACCAGTGGCAGGAGGCCGACCGGCTGGTGGCCCGGGGGCTCGCCGCCGGACAGCCGCGGCTGCTGCACCCCGGTCACCAGCGCCTGGCGGACGTCCGGGCACGCGGTCAGGTGCTGCGCGGCCGGTACGACGCGCTGCTCACGGACGCCGGACTGCTCACGGACGCCCCGCTGCTCACGGAGACCGAACGGCGAACGGACACCGAACTGCTGCGGGCACCCCGGACGGACGGCATCCGGCCGCGGCCGGGCACCGTCCACCTGCACGCCCAGGCCCTCATCGCCCTGACCGAAACCGGGCGGTTGACCGAGGCCCGGTGCCTCGCCGATGCGCTCGGAGCCGGCGGACCGTACGAGTCCTGGGAGTGGAACGAATTCCTCTACGCGCGAGGCCTGCTGCTCGCGGCCTCCGGTGATCCGCGCGGAGCCCTGCGCAGCCTCCTGGAGTGCGGACGGCGGCAGTCCGCGCGCGAGGTGGAGAGCCCGGTGGTGACGCCGTGGCGGTCCGCCGCCGCCGACTGCCACGTGGCTCTGGGAGCGCCCGAACTGGCCGTGCCGCTCGCGGCGGAGGAACTCCGACTCGCCCAGGTGTGGGGAACGCCCCGGACCACGGGCAGGGCCATGCGGGCCCTGGCGGTGTCCCTCGGCGGCCGGCGCGGTCTGGAACTCGCCGAGCAGGCGGTGGACGTGCTGCGCGGCTCTGCGCAGCCGCTGCCCGAGCTGGTCCCCGCGCTCGTCTCGCTGGGGAAGGCGCTGCACGGCGCCGGCCGGTACCAGCGTGCGCGTACGGTGCTCCGGGAGGCCGCGCAGGCGGCCGAGCGGCTGAGGGCCGCGCGGCCACGCGCAACGGTGAGCCGGGCCCTGGACGAATACGGTGCCAGGCCGCCGCAGCCCGAGCACACCGGGGGCGGCGCGCTCACCGCCGGCGAACTGCGCGTCGCACGGATGGCTGCTTCCGGGCACGGCAACGGGGAGATCGCCGCGCTGCTCCACATCGCCGTTCGCACGGTGGAGACCCACCTCACGCACTGCTACCGCAAGCTCGGCATCCGGGGCCGCGCGGATCTGGCCACCGCGCTCGACGAGCGGAGGTGAGCGCGGCCGGCGTGCGTGGGCCCGGAAACACCGCGACGATTCAGGGCCGGAACAGCACCTTGACGGCGCCGTCCTGCTTGGCCTGGAACATCTCGTAGGCGGCCGGCGCCTCGGCGAGTGGGACGTGGTGGGTGGCGAACTGCTCGACGCCGAGCGGGTCGCCGTCAGTGACCAGCGGCAGCAGGTCGGACATCCAGCGCAGGACGTTGGCCTGGCCCATCCGGACGGTGAGCTGCTTGTCGAACATGGTCAGCAGCGGCAGCGGGTCGGTCATGCCGCCGTACACGCCCGAGACGGACAGCGTTCCGCCGCGCCGGACCATGTCGACGGCCAGGTGCAGGGCGTGCAGGCGGTCCAGGCCGACCCGGGACATCAGCCGGGCGGCGAGGGCGTCGGGCAGCAGCGAGGTCATCCGCTGGGCCGCGGTGGCGGCCGGGGAACCGTGGGCCTCCATGCCGACCGCGTCGATCACCGCGCACGGGCCCCGGCCGCCGGTCAGCTCGCGGGCCGCCTCGACCACCCGGCTGCCGAGCCGGCCGAGGTCGAGCACGTCGACTCCGCGCCGCTCGGCACGGTCCAGCCGTTCGGGCACGAGGTCGATCCCGATCACGGTGCCGGCGCCCCGGTGAGCGGCGATGCGGGTGCACATGTCGCCGATGGGGCCGAGGCCGAGCACCGCCACGCTGCCGCCCGGCGGGACGTCGGCGTACTCGACGGCCTGCCAGGCGGTCGGAAGGACGTCGGTGAGCAGGACGAAGCGGTCGTCGGGAGGCCCGTGCGGGACGGCGACCGGCAGGGTGTTGCCGAAGGGCACCCGCAGGAGTTCGGCCTGCCCGCCCGGGACCTGTCCGTAGAGCTTGGTGTAGCCGAACAGGGCCGCGCCGGTGCCGTAGGCGTGGACCTGGGTGGTTTCGCATTGGGACTGCAGCCCTCGGACGCACATGAAGCAGGTGCCGCAGGAGATGTTGAACGGCACGATGACCCGGTCGCCGGGCGTGAGCGCGTGGACGCCCGGTCCGGTCTCGCGCACGATGCCCATGGCCTCGTGACCGAGGATGTCACCTTCGTCGAGGAAGGCACCGAGGACCTCGTACAGGTGCAGGTCGGAGCCGCACAGGCCGGTGGTGGTGATCTCCACGAGGATGTCCGTCGGTTCCTCGATCCGCGGGTCGGGCACGCTCCGTACCTCGACTGTGCGGCGGCCCTGCCAGGTGACTGCTTTCATCGTTCCTCCTCCGGGTCCGTGGCACCGGGCAAGGGGCTCAGCGCCACTGGGCGGTCGGTTCGTTGTTGCGGTGCGCGGCCCGCTCGCCGAGAACGGTGAGCCGGTGGAGCACGCCGCCCCTGCGGTGGCTGCGGGCGGCGGCGGCCCCGGAACGGCGGGCATGCCGGCGGTGCGGCGCACGAGCTGCGTCACGGGCCTGGTCGCAGCTGGTCGTGGAGGAGCTGCAGCGCGGCCGTGACCGCGGCGTCCCGGATGTCGTCCGGCCGGGTGGAGGGGGCTGCCGGTTCGGTCGTGCGGCAGCCGTGCGGCAGCCGTGCGGATGGGCGACGGCGACGTAGACGGTGCCCACGGGTTGCCCGTCCTGAGGGGCGGGGCCGGCGACACCGGTGGTGGCCAGGCCGTAGGTCGCGCCGGTGACGGCGCGAGCTCCCCGGGCCATCTGCGCGGCGACCTGCGGGTCCACGGCTCCGGCACGCGCGAGGAGGGCGGCGTCGACGTGCAGCACGCGCGCCTTCACGTCAGTGGCGTAGGCGACGACGCCCCCCAGGAACGTCTCACCCGCACCCGGGGCGTCTGCCAGGGCCGCCGCGAGACGGCCTGCGGTCAGCGATTCGGCCACGGCCACGGTGTGCCCGGAGGCGGCCAGCGCCGCGGTGATCTGCCGGACCAGAACGGATCGCCGAGCGGGAGCGGCCTGCCCACCGCGCTTGTCCTGGCTGGTCCGGTGTGACACTGCGCTCGCCCTATTCGACGCTGACGCGGATCGTGTCGAGCGCCGGGTCGGCGCTGTCGGGAACGAGCATGCCCGCCTCGATGCCGCTGCGCAGGTAGTCGAGGACGTCCTGGTTCAGGCGCTCGCCGGGCAGGGCGGCGGGGATGCCGGGCGGGTAGGGGGTGAGCATCTCGGCGACGGTCCGTCCGGCCGCCTTCTCGACGGGGACCTGTTCGGTGGGTCCGAAGAACGCGTCGCGCGGCAGCAGGGCCTGCTCCAGCCGCAGCCGCTCGGGGCTCGGCAGGTGGACGCGGGGCGCCGGCCGCAGATCGGGCGCGATCACGGTCAGCTCCCGCAGTCCGTTCAGCAGGGCGTCGGTGGTGGTCGTGTCGTCGGCGTGGGTGAGTTGGGCGCTGACCCTGCGGTGGTCGCACAGGTGGAGGGCGAGCTGGTGGTGGGAGCGCAGCCAGTCGCCGGCTCGGTAGCCGGTGGTGCCCAGGTCCGTGATGTCGACGATGACCTGGAGCGGGTCGAGGTCGGCCGCGTGTCCGGGTGAGCAGAAGTCGTCGCGGCCGTGGACGTGCAGTCCGTCGAGCTCCTGGACGCGCTCGCGGACGGTGTCGGCGAGGTCGAGTGCGTGGTCGTAGAGGGCGCGGCCGTGCTGGACCATCTGGCGGCGCCAGCCGTCGAGGGCGGCGTAGACCAGGGTGGAGGGGCTGGTGGTGCCGAGCAGGTCCTCGCGCTGCTTCAGGGCGGTCCGGTCGACGAGGTCGCCCTGGAGGTGGAAGACGGAGCTCTGCTCCAGGCCGGAGCCCATCTTGTGGACGGAGGTGACGCACACGTCGGCGCCGGCGTCCATCGCCCAGCGGGGCAGGCGGGGGTGGAAGGGCAGGTGCGCGCCCCACGCCTCGTCCACGATCAAGGGCTTTCCGGCGGCGTGGCAGGCCTCGGCGATCGCCTCGAGGTCGGCGCACGTCCCGTACGGGGTGGGGGAGGTGACCAGGGCGCCGCGGGCGTCGGGGTGCTCGCGCAGGGCGGCGCGGACGGACTCGGCGGACGGCGGGTGGGCCAGGTGCAGGTCGGTGTCCCACTGGGGCTCGACCCACACCGGGCGGATGCCGGCCAGGATGAGCCCGGCGATGACCGACTTGTGCGCGTCCCGGCCCACCAGCAGTTGCTGGTGCGGCCCGGCGACCGCGAGCATCGCGGCCTTGACGGACAGGGAGCTGCCGCAGGTGGAGAAGAAGGTGTGATCGGCGCCGACCGCCTCGGCCATCAGTTCCTGGGCGTGCCGGAGGATGCCGCGGGTGTCGGTCCGGTCGTCCAGCCCGCCGGTGGCCAGCACGTCGGAGCGGAAGACGTCCGCGCCCAGCGCCTGGACGACGCGGGGGTCGGCGCCGCGGCCCTGCTTGTGGCCGGGTGGGGTGAACACGGTCAGGGGGTTGGCGTGGAAGGCCGCGAGGGCTTCGAGTACCGGTGCCTGGGACTGGTCCATGCCGGCGCGTCTGCCCGCAGCCCGTGGCGGGAAACGGCGGAACAGGACGGCGGTACCGGACGGCGGTACCGGACACGCCGGCACCGCCGTCCGCCATCGGAGCCCCGGTCAGCCGGCCGCCCGGGTGAACCGGATCATCCCGCCCGTGGCGCGGGGCTGAGCACGGACAGGCCCGAGCCCGCGCCTCGTGGGGAAGCGACGGCGGCGCCCGCCGGCCGGGAGAAGTCGCCGGTGACGGGGGCCGCGGTGGCGAGGGTGCCGGCGTCGGCGGTGAGGTGGGCGAGGTCGTCGACGACGTCGGCCAGCGAGCGGCGGCGGGCGAAGACGGCCCGCTGCCGGTCGGCGCCCGTGCCGGCGGTCATGCGCTCCTTGAGGAGCAGGCTCGCGAGGACGAGGTCGCCGGATCGTTCCAGGGCGGGCGTGGCCAGGTCCATCAGCTCGGTGACGAGCAGGGCCATCGGCAGGCGCCGGCCGGTGGACGGGTGGGTGCCGACGCTGGTGAGTCCGCCGAGCGCGGCCTGCCGGTGGGCTTCGCGCAGGACGGCGGCAGGCATCCGCGGTGGCGGTGCGCCACGGTGGTGCGCGGCGAGGAACGTGTGCGCGAGGGCCCGCAGCAGGACGGCGAGCAGGAGCGGGGTCCTCACGTCCGCGTTGGTGTCGGCGATCCGCACCTCCAGGGTGGGCAGGTGTTCGGAGGGCCGTGCGTACCAGTACAGCATCTTGCGGTCGAGGATCACGCGCTGGGCGAGCAGCCTGTTCACGGTTCGCTCGTAGCCCTCCGCGTCGAGCGCGGGCGCGGGTCCGCAGGTCGGCCAGGCCAGGTAGCGGCCTGCGCGCAGGCTCGCGGCGCCGCGGTCCAGTCCTTCGCAGAAGGGCGAGTTGACGCACAGCGCCTGCAGGGCGGGCAGCCAGGGGCTCAGGTGCGCGCTGATCGCCAGGGCCTCGACGCGGTCGAGGTCGCCGAGGTGGACGTGGCAGCCGCAGATCTCACCGCCGCGCTGGTCGGCGGCCCGGTGCACGTGGGCGGCGACGCGCCGGTAGCGGTCGGTCGGCGTGACCGGCAGCGGATGGCGGCTGGGCAGGACGGCGAGGCCGCTGGCGACCAGGCGGCACCCGGCGCTCTCGGCCGCCGCCACCATGGTCCGGCGTGCGGCGACGAGCTCCGCGTGCAGGGCCGAGGCACTCGTGACGGGCCGGGTACAGGTCTCGACCTGGGTGGCCAGGAACTCGTACTGCGCCCGGTCTCCGAGAGTCCGGGCCGCCCGGGGCACCACGAGCTGCGCGCGCGCAGCGGTGGACCGGGTGGCCGGATCGACCAGTAGGAACTCCTCCTCGACCCCGAACCTGAGGACCCGGCCGGGGTCGCCCCGCAGCCGTGCGTCACCGCGTGGAAATCCGTTGTGCGTCATGGAACCGTGCTCCCGGGACCAACGATTGTCGCTGGGCGTATGTCCGGCGCGCCCGGGCGGAAACCGCGCCGCCCCGGCCGGCACGGTCCGCGCGCAGTCGCGGGAATCGGGCCCCTCGGTGTGCAGGGCGCCACGACCGGGGCAGACGCGGGGCATGGTGAAGATCGGATACACGATGATGACCGAGCAGCGCGACCCCCGCGGGTTGGTCGAGGACGTGGTGCTCGCGGAGCAGGCCGGTTTCGACTTCTCGGTGATCTCCGACCACTCCTTCCCGTGGCTGGACGAGCAGGGCCACGCCCCGTACGCCTGGGCCGTGCTCGGCGCAGCCGCGCACGCCACCTCCCGGATCCCGCTGATGACCTACGTGACCTGCCCGACGTTCCGCTACCACCCGGTGGTGGTGGCGCAGAAGGCCGCGACGGTGCAGATGCTGTCCGAGGGCCGTTTCCGGCTCGGGCTCGGCAGCGGCGAGAACCTCAACGAGCATGTCGTCGGCCGGGGTTGGCCTGCGGTGACGGTCCGTCAGGCGATGCTCGCCGAGGCCGTGCAGATCATCCGCGCCCTGTTCGACGGCGGCTACGTCACCCGCCGGGGCCGCTACTTCGACGTCGACGGCGCCCGACTGTGGGACCTGCCGGACCGGCCGCCACCGATCGGCATCGCGGTCTCGGGGCCGGACTCGTGCGAGCTGGCGGGCCGGCTGGCCGACCTGGTGATCGCCGTGGAACCGGACCCCGCGCTCATCGTGGGCTTCGCGGAGCACGGCGGGGCCGGGAAGCCGGCGGTGGGCCAGCTGCCGGTGTGCTGGGACACCGACCGGGACGCGGCGGTACGCCGGGCCCACGAGCAGTTCCGGTGGTTCGGGGGCGGTTGGAAGGTCAACGCCGAGCTGCCCGGGACCGCCGGCTTCGCCGCTGCCAGCCGATTCGTCCGGCCCGATGACGTCGCCGAGGCGATCCCGTGCGGTGACCGGGTGGAGGACTTCGTCGAGGCGGTACGGCCCTTCGCCGACGCCGGGTTCGACGAGGTGGCGCTCGTCCAGGTCGGCGGCGACAGCCAGCCGGCGTTCCTCGACTGGGCCGGGAGCGCCCTGCTGCCCGCGCTTCGCGCCGCCCTCTGAGCCCTTTGAGCCGGCCTTCCTGCCGCCGTCCCGACGACGAGGACGACCGGGTCGGTGTGCGGACACTGCGGGGAGTGCCGAATTACTTGACACTCTCAACTGTTCAGTCCTATCGTTTCGGCATTACTTAATGGGATGAACCATCGAGTGAGTCAACACTTCTTGCGAGGAGCACCACCCATGAAGGCCATCACCTACCGCAGCTACGGCGGACCGGACGTCCTGGAGTACGGGGACGTGCCCGAGCCCAAGCTCGGCCCGGACTCCGTCCTGGTCCGCGTGGCGGCGGCGTCGGTCAACCCGGTCGACTGGAAGATCCAGGCCGGTTACCTCGACGGCATGATGGACGTGGTCTTCCCCGTGATCCCGGGCTGGGACGTCGCCGGTGTCGTGGAGCGGGTCGGCGTCGGCGTGACCGAGTTCACGCCGGGCGACGAGGTGATCGGCTACGTCCGCGAGGACATGGTCCGCCGCGGCACCTTCGCCGAGTACGTCGCCGCGCCCGTGCGCACCCTCGCCCGCAAGCCCGCCAACCTCGACTTCGCCGAGGCCGCCGGCCTGCCGCTGGCGGGCCTCACCGCCTACCAGGCGCTGACCGGCGCCCTGGAGCTCAAGCCGGGCGAGACGGTCCTGGTCCACGCGGCCGCCGGCGGGGTCGGCTCGCTCGCCGTCCAGATCGCCGTCGCCCTCGGCGCCCGGGTGATCGGCACCGCCAGCGACCGCAACCACGACTACCTGCGCGGCCTCGGCGCCGAGCCGGTGGCCTACGGCGACGGCCTGGCCGAGCGCGTCCGCGCGCTGGCGCCGGACGGCGTCGACGCCGTACTCGACCTGGTGGGCGGCGAAGCCCTCGGGATCTCGCCGGCCCTGCTCGCGGAAGGCGGCCGCCTCGCCTCCGTCGCGGACGGCGCCGTCCTCGGCCTCGGCGGGCGCTACGTCTTCGTGCGCCCCGACGCCGCCGACCTCACCGCCCTGACCGACCTCGCCGAGAGCGGCCTGCTCACCGTCGAGGTCGCGGCGACGTTCCCCCTGGAGCAGGCGGCCGACGCCCAGCGCCTCAACGCCGCCGGCCACACCCGCGGCAAGATCGTCGTCACCATCCCCTGACCCCCCGCCTGAACCGCCCCCTCACCAGGACCGTCCCGCACCACCCGGAAGGACCCGTCGTGTCCCTCGTCGTGATCACCGACTGGCTCGCCGACACCGGCGCCGAGCAGCACGTCGCCGATCTGCTCCCCGCCGTCACCGAGGCCGCGCTCACCGAGCCCGGCGTGCTCTCCTACCGGGTGGTCCGCTCCCTGCGCGACCAGGGCGCCTTCGTCGTCTTCGCCGAGTACGAGGACGAGAACGCCCTGGCCGCCCACCGCGACAGCGTGCCCTACCAGCGACTGGTCCTCGCCGGCATCACCCCTCACCTCATCGACCGCCAGGCCGAGGCCTACGCCCTCGTCTGACCCGACCCGCCTCCCCACGGCGCGCCGGCTCCTCCGGGCCTGCGCCGGCGGGGCCACTCACCGTGCACCCGGCGTGCCGAATGCGCGAGCCTACTGTCGGCGCTGTTCGGGGATTCCAGCGCGCCGCAGATGCTCACGGATGAGCGTCGCGACAAGGTCTCCCTCGGACAAGCCGGCGGCGAAGGCGGCGCGTGTGAAGGAGGCGCGCTGCTCCTGCGGGAGGATCACCGCCCTGATGGCGGTGGCATCGGGGTGCCGCCAGCCGCAGCACATGCGGCGATGGCATTGGTCGGCAGCTTCCGATCCGACGTTCGGCGTGGTCCACGGCTTGAACGGATACCGGGCCAGCATCGCCTCGCACTTCGCGAACCACTCCCACATCTCGTGCTTGTTCCGGTGCCGTGCCGTTCCGAAATGGTGCCGGAACCAGTCGCGGCGGTCGGTGTTCCGCAACTCGCGCCTGACCTTCTCCACTCGGGCTTCGAACCCGAGAGCCATCCGCGTCGGCATCATGCGGGTGTCGAAGCCGACCTCCGGCCGATCGCGGTGGAGCTTCTGGTCGGTGAACCATCGCTTCGCCGTGCGCTTTCCCTTCCAGTCGTTGCAGGGTTTGCAGGCGGGGATGAAGTTCCACCAGACGTCCGCACCCTCGTCCGCGACCGGCGTCTCGTGATCCAACGTCGTCGCGCGCTCCGTACCGCAGTAGGTGCACCTGCCCTCGTTGCCGCTGAGGGTTGCCAACCAGACGTACGTGTGTTGGATGCGGCGCGTGCCGCGACGAACGGTTGCCTCGGGTGCCATGGATGATCCGCCTCTCTGATGCCACATCAATTCGGATTTGCTGGAGGCTAGCTGGCGACACTGACAATGCTCCGTGTAGAGATCATTCATGAATGGAGATCTCTCAAAACGATGCGACGGTGATCGTCTGTGATCGCCTAGGTGGCCGGTCGGTCGATGCGCACGAACGCGTTGGGTGGGGCCTTCGGGGCCGCGGGCCGCGAGTTCGTCACGGCGGGTCAGCGCCTTCACCGGCGTCGCCGCCGGCCCTGCCGTCCCCGCCGAAGCGCTCACCCGGATGGCTTTCCTCCTTGTCGTGCTGGACCCCTTGCGCGTGGATCAGGCCGTGGAACTGCTCCGCCCGATCGCCCGGGGCCGGCAGGGGGAGGCCGACGACTGGGGTGAGGCCGCCCGGGTTCTGGCCGGTCTCGGCGACGGATACCGGCAGGAGGCGGAGCAGACGCTGCGGTCGGTCCTTCGGGACAGTCGGCTGCCGTTGGCGGTGCGTGCCGAGGTAGTCGAGCACTTCGTGCGGCTCCGGCTCGCCTGACCGGGGGAGGGCGTCGGGACTCCGCCCGGAGCCCTGACGCCCTCCCCTGACGACCGAACGGGGTGTCCGGAGCGAGTGCTTTCTGAACTGAATCTCCTCAGTCAGCGCTCCGAGGGTGGCCAAATCTGCTCAGTCCAAAGCAGGATTCGGGCCCTCGCCCGGCCGCGAGCCGACCTCGCTCGAAGCGGGCGACTCCGGCCTATGAGCCGTCGCTTCGGTAGGTGCCCGGCGGGTGAGCCAGGTCTGGCGTCGCATGGTGAGCAGACCGACGAGGTCGAGGTTCCTCAGAAGGAGGTCGATGGCGACCTGGGCGGGCACGTGCCACCAGGGAAGAGCACGCCGACGGACGAACTCACGTGCCGTGCGGGTGTGGTGCTGGAGGTACCAGGCCGCTGCGACCGCCGGTACGAGGACGTGCCCGTCGACGGCCAGCGCGACGAGGTAGGCCTCGCAGAGCCAGAACCCGCTGCGGCAGATCACGTCGGCGAGCGTGCCGAAGGTCAGGTAGGGATGCCGCCAGACCCAGCCCGTGGCCAGGGCGGTGAGTCTCACCCGCCAGAAGTTGCGGGAATTCCTCAGCCGCTGGCCGAGGAATTCCCGGCCGGTTCCCGGATAGCGCGACCGCACCGTGGCGTTGCCCTGGAACACGGTGCGGTAGCCGGCGCGCAGCGTCAGCTCGGTGAGCCGGGTGTCGTCCCCGACGATGCACCGGCGGCCGAGGAAGGTCTCGTTCGCGAAGGCGTCGGCCGCCTCCGCGAGCACGGATCGACGGTAGACCGCGGTGCGCCCGATGAGGCACATCTGGGCCCGGCCCGCGACCGTGAACGCCGGGAGCCGGCCCTGCCCCTTGAAGCGGTCTCCCGTGAACTCCCAGACACTGTGCGGATCGAGGGCACTCTGGGCCGTCGCCACGCCGCCCACCTCGGGGTCGGCGAACGGGGCGCGGACGGCGGCCGCCACGCCGGGCGCCCAGACGACGTCGGAATCGACCAGTGCGACCAGGTCGGCGGAGACGGCCTGCCACCCCTGCCGCAGAGCCTCGCGCTTGTCCGCCCGGTCGGTGGTCAGCACCCGGACCGGGAAACGGCGTGCCACGTCGAGGCAGGCGAGGTCGTCCTGGTGGATGACACAGACGATTTCGGACACGTCGTCGGCCAGCCACGATTCCAATGCCCGCCGGAAGAGCAGTGGGTCCTCACGGTAGACGGGTGAGACGACGGCGAGCGGTTGGTGACAAGGGGCTGTGACAGGCCGGTAGCGTCGTCCCACTCGTCGGTGAACCGCGTTCACGGCCCGCCCGATGCCGGCGAGGGCGGCGGGCGGCACGCCGGCCAGGAGGTGCGGCACGAGCGATGACACAGGACGGTCCTCCGACGCTCCGGCCCCGAAGACGGCCGACCGTGACGGGTTGTCAGTTCTTCTCGCCGTCAACCATGCCCGTGTTCAAGAGAGTTCAACGGGCCGTTGGTCCTCATGGCCGGTTCTGGTCGACCGAACGGCCAGTAGTCGCGAAACAACGGAGAGGCAGGGGGCGGCAGTCGAACTCTCTGTCATGCTAACGGCCATGGTCGACACCTCATCCTCGCCAGGGCGGGAATCAGACCGTGTTCCCCGGCCACGGGAACCGCGGGCGGCGGCGCGCATCGTGCTTCACGCCATCAACGGCATCGGAGCCGGCCATCTGGCCCGCCAGACCGCGCTGGCCCGGCATCTGCGGGCGCGGCAACCCGGGCTGGATCCGGTCATGCTCGGTTCCGGCCCCGCCGTGGACGAGGTCTGTGGCGAGGTGCCGGTGATCGAGCTGCCGTCGATGGGACGGGCAGGGCGGTACCGCGGCGAGCCGGCCCATCCCGACATGTTGACCGCCATCACGGCGATGACGCACGCGGCACTCACGGCCCTGCGGCCCCGGGTGGTCGTCCACGACACTCTGGTGTGGCCGACGGTCGAACGGGCGGCGGCGCTGCTCGGCGCCCGCCAGGCGATCTGCCTGCGGCCGCGCCGGGACCTCGCCGACTACCTGGCCCGACCGGACTGCCCGTTGCCGCGGATGGACCTCGTCTTCGTTCCCGACGACCCTGCCGTGCACCCGGAGTTCAGGCAGCGGCTCGACGAGGCCGACATCCCCGCGATCTGGACGGGCCCGGTCTTCCGGACCGCAGCGTCCGACCCGGCGCAGACCCGGCAGAAGCTGGGCGTCTCCGCCGAGGACCGGATGGTGGTGGTGATGTCCGGCGGGGGACGCGGCAACGGGGCCGAGGCACGCGAGCACTTCGACCACAGTTTTGCCGCGCTGTCCCGGGTGGCCGAACAGGGGCTGTCGGTCGTGCTGGTGCTCGGCCCGATGTTCCGCCCCTGGGTGAAGATCCCCGCGGGATTCCCGCATCGCCTCACCGTGCTGCGCGGAGCGCGGAACCTGCCGGACGTCCTGTCCGCGGCCGACCTGGTGATCTGCCGCGGTGGCTACGGGTCGTTGCACGAGGCCACGGCGGGAGGTGCCAGGGTTCTCGCCAATCCCGCCCAACGGGACTTCGACGATCAGCGGGCCAGGGTCGAACAGTTCGCCGTCCACCACGCCTGCGAGCTGCTGCAGAGCACGGCACCGGAGGACCTCGCGGAGCAGATCGGCCGGGCGCTCAAGGCCGGCCCGGTCCGAGGCCTGGCGACACGCCCGTGGACCGAGTCGCTCGACCAGGTCGGAGAGCGTCTGGTGCAGCTGGCACACCAGGACGGGTCCGTTCCCCGGGGCCTGGCCGAACAGTTCATGTACCGCTGAGCCGCGGGACGCGTCAGGAGGCGAGATGCCGGAATCCACGGGAAGGCTCTCCTACTGCACGACGTGCAAGAACCGCCTCTGGCAACTCCGCGACACCCTGCCCGACAACCTACGACGCGTCAGCGAGGACGGGAACAGCGAGATCGTCCTCGTCAACTACAACTCCGACGACGAACTCGACACCTGGGTGCGCCAGTTCCAGCCCCATATCGACGACGGCACCCTCCGCTACCTCCACCAGCGGACCGAACCCCACTTCCACGCCTCCAAGGCCAAGAACCTCGCCCACCTCGCCGCCACCGGCAGCCACCTGATCAACCTCGACGCCGACAACTACATCGGCGACACCGTCCCCACCTGGCGCACCCAGTGGGAGGCACGACCCGACCTGCTGATCCACGGCTTCAGCCCCGACGAGAGCCGCCCGCAACGCTCCACCGAGGAGGCGGCGCGGCTGCGCCCGGACAGCAGCACCGGAACCTATGGACGGATCGGACTGCCGCGCACCCGGTTCCTCGCACTCGGCGGGTACGACGAGCAGCTCCTACCGTCGGCACACGAGGACCAGGACCTGATGGACCGGGCCGAAGCCGCCGGTCTGCCCATCATTCGCCACCCGCAGTCCGGGAGGGCCGCGATCCGCAACAGCCACCGGGAAACCATGCGGCACTCGGGGATCCCCCTGGAGTGGTGGGACGCGAGGAACCTGAACAAGCAGAGATCGGCGGAGAACCTCCACCTCGGCAGGCTCATCGCCAACCCCGGCCGGCCGCCGGTGAAGGTGTTGCTGAACTTCAGCGAGGAGACCGCATTCTGATGCCGACCACCCCACCCCCACCGGGGAAGATCTCCTACTGCACGACGTGCAAGAACCGCCTCTGGCAACTCCGCGACACCCTGCCCGACAACCTGCGACGCGTCAGCGAGGACGGAAACAGCGAGATCGTCCTCGTCAACTACAACTCCGACGACGAACTCGACACCTGGGTGCGCCAGTTCCAGCCCCATATCGACGACGGCACCCTCCGCTACCTCCACCAGCGGACCGAACCCCACTTCCACGCCTCCAAGGCCAAGAACCTCGCCCACCTCGCCGCCACCGGCAGCCACCTGATCAACCTCGACGCCGACAACTACATCGGTGACACCGGCCCCACCTGGCGCGCCCAGTGGGAGGCGGACCCGGATCTGCTGATCTGGGGATTCAGCCCCAACCCGGACGGCAGGCCGGACGGCAGCAACGGGTCGTACGGCCGCGTCGGACTGCCCCGCGCGCGCTTCGACGCGCTCGGCGGGTACGACGAGCGACTGCTCCCGATGGGCTGCCAGGACCTCGACCTGATGGATCGGGCCAAGGCCTGCGGCACACGCGTCATCCGAGTGCCCCAGCAGGCTCCGTTCGCCATTCGCAACACGAACGCCGACAAGGTCCGGCACACCGGAAGTCCGCTGAGCTGGCACGACATGTGGCAGCAGAACCTCCGCCGGACCGAGGAGAACCTACGTTCCGGCCGGCTCACGGTGAACCACGACCGCAAGCCCGTCGAGGTCCTGCTCAACTTCACCCAATGGGTGGAGATCTGATAGGCCTCAGGTCGTGAAGGCCGATCCTGGCGAGGTCGACTTCGGCTCCGCGTTCGCCGTCGACGAGATCATCACGATCCTCGCGACCGTGACCCGCCGCTGGCACCTGACCCCGGCCGCCGCCGGGCCGGTGCGCTCCACCGCACTGGCCATCCACTTCCCCACCCGCCTGCCCATGGCCCCTGTCCCCGTCACCACCGCGAGCCAGTGACCTGAGCCAGAGATTCGGTGGCAGTAGGCGGAGACTATGTCGAGGACCTCGTTGGCGGTCTTCGTCCAGGTGAATGTGCCGAGCGCCTCATTCCACGACATTCCACGACGATCTGGGCGCGGATTCCCTGAGCATGGTGGAACAACCGGCCGCCGCGGGATCGCGGGAGCGGGATCCCCAGCCCGCTGCGCCCGGCCCGAGCACGCCGGCGGACGCCGGCGCGTCGTCCGGCTCGGCGGGCAGCGGGCAGCGGGCAGCGGGCCGCGTCCGGCGAAGGGGAAGGCCTCCACAGATCGAGATCAGGGCGCGTGGGGGCGTAGCGTGGTGATGGTGACGAGCCGCGCAGAGAGCGGAGCGGAGGTGCGTCTGGCGGAGCTGGTAGCCGCGCTCTCGCTGGGCGTGGACCTGGGCTTCGGCCAGCCGATGGAGCACGTGCTGCGCCAGTGCCTGATCGCGTTGCGACTGGCCGAGCGGCTCGGCCTGGACGACGACAGCCGGATGGTCGTCTACTACACCGCGTTGCTGGTCAACGTCGGCTGCCACTCGGACGCGCACGAGCAGGCGAAGTGGTTCGGCGACGACATCACGCTGAAGTCCGGCAAGTACGCCTACGAGCAGCGCAGTCTGGCGGGCGCGGCGGCGACGCTGCGGTTGATCGGATCGGGCAATCCGCCGCTGCACCGGTTCCGGGTCGGCCTGGAGTTCACGCTCGGCGGGTTCCGCGATCTGAACGGGATGATCAACACCCACTCGGCGCTGGCCCGCGAGCTCGCCCGGCGGCTCGGTCTGCCGGAGGCCGTGCAGGAGGCGGTGGCCTGTTCGTACGAGCAGTGGGACGGACGCGGCTGGCCGGGAGAGCTCAAGGGCGAGGCCGTGCCGCTGCCCTCCCGGCTCGCCCAGTTGTCCGAGTACGTCGAGGTGGCGCACCGGATCGGCGGGACCGGCGCGGCCACGGAGCTGGCCAGGCGTCGGGCGGGGACGCAGTTCGATCCCGGACTCGTGGCCGAGCTCTGCCGGGAGCCCGAGGAGATCGTGGGCGGGCTGGACACGGTCCGTACCTGGGAGGCGGTGATCGGGGCCGAGCCCGCGCTCGGCGTGCGGCTCGGCGAGGAGGAGTTCGACGCGGCGCTGCTCGCGGTCGCCGACTTCGTGGATCTGAAGTCCCCGTACACGCTGGGCCACGGCCGTGCCGTGGCGGCGCTGGCCGAGGCGGCGGTGCTCGGGTTGCGGATGGATCCGGCCGAGGTGGCGACGCTGCGCCGGGCCGGCCTGGTGCACGGCCTGGGCCGCCTCGGCGTCTCCAATGCGATCTGGGACAAACCGGGACCGCTGGGCGCGGGGGAGTGGGAACGGGTGCGGCTGCAGCCCTATCTGACGGAGCGGATGCTCCGGCAGTCCCCGGCACTCGCCCCCCTGGGCGAGGTCGCCGTGCAGTACCGCGAACGGCTGGACGGCTCCGGCTACCCGCGCGGGCTCGCGGGCGGCGCGATCTCCTGGCCGAGCCGGATCCTGGGCGCCGCGGACGCGTACCAGTCGATGATCGAGCCGCGCCCGCACCGGGCGGCGCTCCAGGCGGCGGAGGCCGCCGCGCAGCTGCACGCCGAGGTCGCCGCCGGACGCCTGGACGGCGAGGCGGTCGCCGCGGTCCTCGCGGCCGCCGGGCACCGCACGCCGCGCCGCGGCGCCGGGCCCGCGGGCCTGACCACCCGCGAGATCGACGTGCTGCGGCTGCTGGCCCGCGGCTGCTCCAGCAAGGAGATCGCCGCACAGCTGGTGATCTCGCCCAAGACGGCGCGCAACCACATCGAGCACATCTACGCCAAGATCGGGACCTCGACCCGGGCCTCGGCCTGCCTCTTCGCGGTGCAGAACGGTCTGCTCTGAGAGCGGGGCCGACTCCGGGAACGACGGCCCGACGGAAGGTGCCGAAGATGAGGCATCCGCCCCATGCGCCGGCCGCGGCACGGGCCTAGCGTCGAGGCAGAACGTCGGACCGTGAATCGAGGCAGTCATGGGCGTCAGAAGCACACTGTTCGCGGTGACCTACGACCGGATGATGGCCAAGGCCGAGCGGCAGGGCCTGGCCGACCTGCGTCGCCGGTTGATCGCCGAGGCCAGCGGCCGGGTACTCGAAATCGGCAGCGGCACCGGGGCCAACCTCGCCCTCTACGGCGAGGGCGTCGAGTCGCTCACGGTCACCGAGCCCGAGCCGGCGATGGTCCGCCGGCTGGAGCGGCACGTCGCGGAGCGGGCTCCGCGCACCAGGGTCCTGCGGGCGCCGGCCGAGGACCTTCCGTTCGAGGACGACAGCTTCGACGTCGTCGTGTCGACGCTGGTGCTGTGCGGGGTGAGCGACCAGCAGCGGGCACTGCGCCAGCTCGGCCGGGTGCTGCGCCCCGGCGGGCGGCTGCTCTTCCTGGAGCACATGCGCTCGGAGGACCCGAAGGCGGCCCGCCACCAGGACCGGATGAACTGGCTGAACCGGCTGGTGGTCTGCTGCGAGTGCAACCGTCCGACGCTCGAATCGATCCGGGCGGCCGGATTCGTCGTCGACCACGTCGAGCGCCAGGTGTTCCCCGCGAGTCCGTCCTTCGTCGGCCCGGCCGTGCTGGGCAGCGCCAGGCTCCCGGCAGCGACCCCGCCCGGACCCGACGCGGCCACGGCGGTGCCGGAGACAGCCGTGTCGGAGACGGCCGCGGGTGGCTGAAGGGCCGTGCGGATGCCGTTCCCGTCCCGCGGCGAGCAGGAAGACGACACCCTCGGAACAAGTGATCTCCGCCGGTATGCCGAGCGGTGTCGCACCGGACGCCGGCGGCTGGTGTCGAGCCGCAGCAATGGCCGCCGGCCGCCCGCGCTCGACCAGGACCTCTGTGCACGGCGGACCCGCAGGCCCCACGGCCGACGCCGGCGCGTGCGGAGTCGGCACCGAGTTCCTCCAGCAGGGGCCACCGGGTTCCGGTGTCAGGGCCGGTGGACGGGCGTGAGGTGGAGGGTGAAGTCGGCGGTGCCGAGTTCGAGGCGGTGCTGGGGCAGGACGCCGGGTCCGCACGCGGCGCTTCCGAGGCCCTGGACGGCGTGGTCGGTGTGCAGGTGGACGAGCGGTCCGGGGGGCAGCTCGCTCCGGTGCCCGGCGGCAGCCAGGTGCCGGTCGCTCCAGGGGCGGGCGGAGAGGTGGAAGAGCTGCTCGCCCCGGATGCGGATGGTGTCGGAGCCGTCGCTGATCGCGGCCCACCGCACGTCCGTACGGCTGCCGTTCTCCTGCGGGCGTACGTAGGGCGTCTGCATCCGGTCGACCGTGCTGTGGAATCGTCCGACGCGGACCGCCTGCCGGGAGTCCGGGTACGCCTCGCCGGGGCCGGCGCCGAACCACTCGACCCGTGACCAGTGAGCGGGGAGCGGGGAGCGGAGGCGGCGCTGCGCACCACGACGGTCAGACCTTGGGTGTCGGGCGTGACGGAGACCGTGCGGTGGCGCAGCCGGTCCAGGCCGCGTTCCTTCCAGTAGGCGGCGTCGCGCCGCGACCAGCCGCCGCGGTCGTTGTCGGTGGGAGCGCGCCACAGGCCCAGCGTGGGGGCCCTGCAGGGGCAGGCCGCCGAGGTCGAGCAGGCTGCCGGTGGCGTGGTCGAACCGGCCGGGCCCGAGCGTGATGACCCCGTCCGCGGCCTGTGGGGCAACCGGCGCCACCGGGGTGCCGTCCGAGCGGTCGCGGTGCGGTGCGGAGAGCCGGAGCTGTCCCCAGGCGATGACGTGGCCCTCGGGCGCCCAGTCGGCGGGCTCGGCCAGCTGCGCCTCGACAGTGAGCCACAGTTCACCGCCGTCGCCGTCGTCAGCCGCCCGCCGGACCGCCGCGGGCAGTGGCAGGTCGACGCGGTCCCCCGGGGTCGCCTTCGGCGTTGGCAGTGGCCTGTGGCGAGTTCGACGCCCTCGCACTCCAGTGACCAGGTGAACCGCAGGTGGGACCGGTCCAGCACCTCGTAGCGGTTCTCGACGCTCAGTGTGTCGGTCGTCGGCCCGGGGCCGATGCGGACCGGGGCGATGACCTTCGCGTACTCCAGCAGGCCGGGCGAGGGGGCGCAGTCGGGGAAGACCAGGCCGTCGACACAGAAGTTGCCGTCGTGCAGGTCCTCGCCGAAGTCGCCGCCGTACCCGAAGAACTCGCGGCCCTGGGCGTCACGCGTTCGCAGCGCCTGGTCCATCCACTCCCACACCCAGCCGCCCTGCTCCCGCGGGCCACGAGCGAGATCGGGATCCTCGTCCATGCCGGCGTCCATCTTGCCGAAAACCCGCGGTGGCACCGAACGCTCACTGAACGGGCGCGATCCGGAGTCCGCATTCGCATACTGCTGGGCGACCCGGACAGCCCCGAGATCGCGCGTCGGGGCGAGGAGGAGGAAATTGGCGAGGGTGTCGCGTACAAGGTGCGCGAAGTCATCAAGCTCTACCGCCCGGTCTATGGTACGCCCGGCATCGAGTTCCGATCGCACCGGTCCACGCTGCACAACTCCCTGTACAGGTTCGACGACGAGATGCTCGCGCGGAACCGGGGGCTGGTGTTCAAGAGCGGTGGCCGGAGGGCCTGCGGGTGTACCGGATTCCCTTTGCCCTCAGCTGAGCTGCTCGGCCAGTCCGACGATGATGCCCTCGGGGCCGCGCACGTAGCAGAGGCGGTGGCTTTCCTCATACTGTGCCAACTCGCCGACCAGTTCGGCGCCGTGAGTGCGCAGGCGGGCAACGGTGTCCTCGATGTCGTCGACGGCGAACATGACTCGGTGCGTGCCGAGAACGTTGTGCGGCCTGTCGCGCGGCCCGGCGCTGATTGCCGCGGGGCTGCGGTACTTCGCCAGCTCAAGTCGGCTGTGACCGTCCGGGGTTCGGAGCATCGCGATGTCACAGCGGACGCCGTCGAGTCCAGTGCACTGGTCGGCGACTCGGCCCTCGACCTCCGCCCTGCCCTCCAGCTCCATACCGAGTTCTACGAAGAACGCGATGGCGGCGTCCATGTCCTCGACGACGATGCCGACGTTGTCCATCCGCTGAATTGCCATGCTGGTTTCTCCCTGTTCCGCCTGCGGCCGGCCCGGAGAGAGCCCTCCCTGGTGAGGGGTCTTCCGTTCCTACAGGACCTGCGTACCTCCCAAAGTATTCGCTGGAACGGGCTCCCCCCAGCAGCACGAAGGCCCAGCACGACGTACGGTCCGAGCCATGAAGGGCGACAAGACCGACAGCCAGAGTCGACCCGCGTCGCTGGCGGCCACGGCGAAGGCCGTCACCGGGTACCTGCTCTGGCTGCGCGATGATGCAGGACGCAGCCGGACGGTCCCGGTGGCGGTGACCGGCCGCCTCGGCCCCGCCGGCCACCCGGTGTATGCCGACCAGGACGGCACGGTGCAGGTCGAGATCACCGACGACGGTCGTCACCGCGCCCTCACGGTGAGCCCCTCCCCGATCGTCGTTGCCAAGCCGTTGGTCTAGCGGCGCTCGGGCCGGTACTGCCCCGCGCCGTGCGGTCATCGAAGACATGGTCGCCGCTGGTCGTACGCCCGCTGTGTAGTACGTGCAACGGCTTCGCGGTACGACGGCGCACCGAATCACCTGGCGTGGGCCGGTATCCGCGGGTATCGGCAGCCCGGCCGAGGCAGATCGTGGCGGCGTGCGACGGACGATCGGGGTTGGTCGGATGCGCTGCCTCGCGGTCAGGAGGAGAGAAGGTCGCGCATGCGGGTCCGTTCGGCCCGGGAAGACGCGGCGGGGCGGCCGGCCGTCATGCCGCCGTCGACTGCGAGATCCTGCCCGGTCACCAGGCGGCTGGCGTCGCCGGCGAGCCACAGGACGGCCGCGGCGATGTCGTCGGTGCGGACGGTGCCGGGGAGGGGCTGGCTGGAGTCCAGCATCGGCTTGAACGCCTCGGCCACGGACGTGGCCGTCGCGTCAGCAGCCGACGCATCGGCTCCGGAACCCTTGGCGAAGATGCCCGTCGGCACGAAACCGGGGGACACGCTGTTCACGCGGACCTCGTGCTCACCCAGGTCCACTGCCGCGCACCGGGTGAGGTGGAGTGCGGCGGCCTTGGCGGTCGAATAGTCCAGGCCGGACCAGCCGGCGATCTTTCCCGCCAGGCTCGCCACGTTGATGATGCTTCCCGAGCGCTGGGCCACCATCTGCCGTCCGGCGTGCTTGATGCCGTGCATGACGCCCGCGACATGGACCGCCAGTGTCCGCGTGAACACGGCCGAGTCGAAGTCGGTCACCGACGCCATGTTCCCCGGCCCGCCCGCGTTGTTGACCATGATGTCGAGCCGCCCGTAGCGCTCGACGGCGTGGCCGACCAGTGCCTCGACGTCCGCCTCGACCGATACGTCGCAGCGCACGAAGGTCGCCGACTCGTCCAGTGCCGCAGCCCGTTGGTGCCCTTCGTGCTCGCGGCGGCCGGCGAGGACGACGTGGGCGCCCTCGGCGGCGAAGACCTCCGCAATGCGGGCTCCGATGCCGCTCGTCGCCCCGGTGACGACGGCGACCTTGCCGTGCAGACTCTTCATGTCGCAACTCCGGTGTCGGGTCCGAGGCAGATGCGAGCGGACCGGGGACGGCAAATGTTGATCATCATCATTGGCCATCAGGGACCCCTGAACAAATCACGCCGTCCGGCGAACGGGATCGCCGCGCGGCAGTAGCTGTGGCGGCGGGCGGCTGCCGCCGACGAACGGGTGAACGGGTGAACGGGTGAACCGGCGGCGCGGCGGGCCGGCGCGGACGGGCGCGCGGACGGGGGAGGGGCATGATCACCGGGTTCACTCCCGACCCGGCCGGAGGCCGCGATGCGGATTCTGCTCCTCGCGAGCGCCTACAACAGCCTCACCCAGCGCGTCCACGCGGAACTGCGGGACCGGCGGCACACGCTGGAGGTCCACCTCGCGGACGGCGACGGAGCGCTGCGGGAAGCGGTGCGCGCCTTCGGCCCGGACCTGGTGGTGGCGCCGATGCTGACGGAGGTGATTCCCCCGGACGTCTGTGCGGCGGTCACCTGCCTGATCGTCCATCCGGGCCCGCCCGGGGACCGGGGACCGTCCTCCCTCGACTGGGCGATCCACGAGGGGGCGGTCGACTGGGGGGTGACGGTCCTGCGGGCCGAGGAGGAGATGGACGGCGGCGCCGTGTGGGCGTCGGCCGCGTGCCGGCTCGCGCCGGCCGGCAAGAGCGACCTCTACCGGAACGAGGTCTCCGACGCCGCCATGGAGGCGGTGCTGCTGGCGGTCGAGCGCTTCGCCTCCGGTACCCACGTCCCCCAGCCGCAGCACGGGCCCGGCTGGCGGGTGGTGAACCGCACCCGGCCGTTCTTCCGCCAGGAGCTGCGCCGGATCGACTGGGCCGCCGACCCGACCGAGGCGGTGCTGCGCAAGCTGCGCGCGGCCGACTCCAGGCCGGGCGTGCTCGACGAACTGCTCGGCGGCCAGTGGTTCCTGCACGGCGGCCACCCGGAGCACGAACTGCGCGGACGCCCCGGAGAGCTCCTGGCCACCCGTGCCGGGGCGGTGTGCCGGGCGACGGCGGACGGTGCGGTGTGGATCCCCGAGCTGCGCCGGCGCCGCGACCCCGGCGGGCCCGCCACCATCCGGCTGCCGGCCGTCACCGCGCTCGGCACGGCCCTGTCCGGCGTGCCCGGACGGCCCGCGCCGCTGATGCCGCCGCCGGACGGCCGGGTCTGGTCGGACCTCAGCTACCGGGAGGAGGGACCGGTGGGGTTCCTGCGCTTCTCCTTCCCCGGCGGTGCGATGAGCACCGACCACTGCCGGCGCCTGCTGGCCGCCTACCGCTTCGCCGCCGGCCGGCCGACCTCGGTGCTGGTGCTGGGCGGCGGGCGCGACTTCTTCGCCAACGGCATCCACCTCAACGTCATCGAGGCCGCCCCCGATCCGGCCCGGGAGTCCTGGGAGAACATCAACGCCATCGACGACCTGGTCGCCGAGGTCCTGACCACCACCGACCGCCTGGTCGTCGCCGCCCTGGGCGGGAACGCGGCGGCCGGCGGCGTGATGCTCGCCCTGGCCGCGGACGAGGTGTGGTGCCGCGGCGGCATCGTCCTCAACCCGCACTACCGGCTGATGGGCCTGCACGGGTCCGAGTACTGGACCTACAGCCTGCCGCGCCGGGTGGGCGCCGCCCAGGCCGCCCGGCTCACCGGGCGGGCGCTGCCGGTGAGCGCCGCCGAGGGCCTGCGCACCGGACTGGTGGACCGGGTGCTCGACTGCGGCCCGCAGGAGTTCGGCGGGACGGTCGCCGCCCTGGCCGCCCGGCTCGCCGCACTGCCCGCCCTGCAGTCCCGGATCGCGGCCAAGAAGGTCACCCGGGAGGCGGAGGAGCTGCGGCGACCGCTCGCCGATTACCGCCGCGCCGAACTGGCCGTGATGCACCGCCAGTTCTTCGACCCGTGCGCGCCGTACCACGCGCTGCGCGCCGCCTTCGTTCGCAAGCAGCCCCCGCGCGGCACCCGCTGAGTGCGCCCAGGGGGTCATCCGGACGGCCGTCCCGGCTTGCGTCCCCTCGGGGGACTGCCCAGGTCCTTTGAACCGGCGGCCCCGCGGAAGTGCTGCTAAGAAGAAGTTCGAGCCGATTTGTCCGGCTCCCGTTTCTGAGGAGGCATCCTCATGGGTGCTGCAGCAACGACCGCCGCCGACCTGGGCGCCGTGCACATTCTCTGGATCAACGCAGGCCTGAGCTGCGACGGGGACTCGGTCTCGCTGACCGCGGCCATGCAGCCGAGCATCGAGGAGATCGTCACCGGCACACTTCCCGGCCTGCCGAAGGTCGCCGTCCACTGGCCGCTGATCGACTTCGAGTGCGGCCCGGTGCAGGGTGCGGACAACTTCGTCGAGTGGTTCTTCAAGGCGGACCGCGGCGAACTCGACCCCTTCGTCCTGGTCGTCGAGGGTTCCATCCCGAACGAGACGATCAAGAAGGAGGGCTACTGGTGCGGCTTCGGTGACGACCCGGCCACCGGCCAGCCGATCACCACCAGCGAATGGCTGGACCGCCTCGCCCCCAAGGCGACCGCCGTGGTCGCCATCGGCACCTGCGCCACCTACGGCGGCATCCACGCCATGGCCGGCAACCCGACCGGAGCCATGGGCGTGCCCGACTACCTGGGCTGGGACTGGACCTCCAAGGCCGGCCTGCCGATCGTCTGCGTGCCCGGCTGCCCCATCCAGCCCGACAACTTCTCCGAGACGCTGACCTACCTGCTCTACCAGCTCGCCGGATCCGCGCCGATGATCCCGTTGGACGACAAACTGCGCCCGGCCTGGCTGTTCGGCGCGACCGTGCACGAGGGCTGTGACCGCGGCGGCTACTACGAGCAGGGCCAGTTCGCCACCGACTACGGCACCCCGGAGTGCCTGGTGCGGCTCGGTTGCTGGGGCCCGGTCGTCAAGTGCAACGTCACCAAACGCGGCTGGACCAACGGCATCGGAGGCTGCCCCAACGTCGGCGGTATCTGCATCGCCTGCACCATGCCGGGCTTCCCCGACAAGTTCATGCCGTTCATGGACCCGCCACCCGGCTCGCGGGTGTCCACCGGCGCCAGTTCGGCCTACGGGGCGGTGATCCGCCGACTGCGCGCGATCACCGCGCGGACCGTCGACAAGGAACCCAAGTGGCGCCGGACCGGCAGCCGGCTGACGACCGGGTACCGCCCGCCCTGGTGAACCCGCAATCCCCGCGTTCCGCTCGCCCCCGCAACGGGGCGGGCGGGCCGCTGTGCAGACCCCACTGAGACGCTGAGAGAAGGGCACGACAGAAACGATGGCACCGACGACCCGGACGGCCGGCGACGGCAGCGGTCTGGTGGAGATGTCCTGGGACCCGATCACCCGGATCGTGGGCAGCCTGGGCATCCACACGAAGATCGACTTCAAGCAGAAGAAGGTCGCGGAGTGCTACAGCACCTCCTCGGTCTTCCGCGGCTACAGCGTCTTCATGCGCGGCAAGGACCCCCGTGACGCGCACTTCATCACCAGCCGGATCTGCGGCATCTGCGGCGACAACCACGCCACCTGTTCGGTCTACGCCCAGAACATGGCCTACGGGGTCAAGCCGCCGCACCTGGGCGAGTGGATCATCAACCTCGGCGAAGCCGCCGAGTACATGTTCGACCACAACATCTTCCAGGAGAACCTGGTCGGGGTCGACTACTGCGAGAAGATGGTCCGCGAGACCAATCCGGGCGTGCTGGAACAGGCCGAACGCACCGAGGCCCCGCACGCCGCCGACCACGGCTACCGGACCATCGCCGACATCATGCGCTCGCTCAACCCCATCGAGGGCGAGTTCTACCGCGAGGCGCTCCAGGTCAGCCGCTACACCCGGGAGATGTTCTGCCTGATGGAGGGCCGCCACGTGCACCCCTCCACGCTCTACCCCGGCGGCGTCGGCACGGTCGCCACCGTGCAGCTGTTCACCGACTACCTGACCCGCCTGATGCGCTACATCGAGTTCATGAAGAAGGTCGTGCCCCTGCACGACGACCTGTTCGACTTCTTCTACCAGGCCCTGCCCGGCTACGAGGAGGTCGGCCGCCGCCGCGTCCTGCTCGGCTGCTGGGGCAGCCTCAACGACCCCGACCACTGCGACTTCACCTACCGCAACATGACGGACTGGGGACGGAAGATGTTCGTCACCCCGGGCGTCATCGTCGACGGAAAGCTCGTCACCAACGACCTCACCGAGATCAACCTCGGCATTCGCATCCTGCTCGGCAGCTCCTACTACGAGGACTGGCAGGGCAAGGAACTCTTCGTCACCCACGACCCCCTCGGCAACCCCGTCGACCCCCGCCACCCCTGGAACCAGCACACCATCCCCGCACCCCAGAAACGCGACTTCGACGACAAGTACAGCTGGGTGATGTCCCCCCGCTGGTTCGACGGCAAGGACCACCTCGCCCTCGACACCGGCGGCGGACCGATCGCCCGCCTGTGGTCCACCGCCCTGTCCGGACTCGTCGACATCGGCTACGTCAAGGCCACCGGGCACAGCGTCCAGATCAACCTGCCGCGCTCCATGACCAAACCGGAAACCACCTTCGAGTGGAAGATCCCGCAGTGGAGCAACGCCCTCGAACGCAACCGCGCCCGCACCTACTTCCAGGCCTACGCCGCCGCCGCGGCCCTGCACTTCGCCGAGAAGGCACTCGACGAGGTCCGCGCCGGACGCAGCCAGACCTGGGAACGGTTCGAGGTACCGGACGAGTCGATCGGCTGCGGCTTCACCGAGGCGGTACGCGGGGTGCTCTCCCACCACATGGTGATCCGCGACGGCAAGATCGCCAACTACCACCCGTACCCGCCGACCCCGTGGAACGCCAGCGTCCGCGACAGCTTCGGCACCCCCGGCCCCTACGAGGACGCCGTCCAGAACACCCCCATCTTCGAGGAGAACAGCCCCGACAACTTCAAGGGCATCGACATCATGCGCGCCGTGCGCAGCTTCGACCCCTGCCTGCCCTGCGGCGTCCACATGTACGTCGGCGGCGGCCGGACCGTGCAGACCATGCACGTGCCCACCGGGCTGAGCGGACTCACCGCATGAGCCCGGTGACCGCGATGACCCCCGAACAGGCCGGAACCCGCATCCAGCAGGCCCTCGACCGGCTGGCCGGCGCCGACGCCCAGGAGGCCGGCGAACACCTGGTGCGCGAACTGATGACGCTCTACGGCGACGCCCTCGCCCACCTCGTCCGGGCCCTGCCCCCGGCCGCCCTGGCCCCGCTGCTGGACGAGCCCGCGCTGGCCGGACTGCTCGTCCTGCACGACCTGCACCCCGAGGACACCACCACCCGCATCACCCGCGCACTCGCCACCCTGCCCGAACCCGTCGAACTCGTCGGCTTCGACCCCGCGGACGGGATCGTCCGGCTGCGCCGCACCCGCTCCGGCTGCGGATGCGCCGAACAGGACATCGAGGACGCCCTGGCCTGCCACGCACCCGAGGTGACGGCCGTCGAACTCGACCGCGCCCCCCAGCTCCTGCAGATCGGCTCCCGGCCCCCGGCGGAGACGCGATGACCTCCCGTCAGCTCGACCGCCCCGGAACCGCGCTGCTGCGCCGACTGCGCGAACCCGCGCCCCCGCAGCCGCAGCGCTGCGAGTTCTGCGGCCACCGCCTGCCCGCCGGACACCGCCACCTGGTCGACGCCGACCAGCAGGCCCTCACCTGCACCTGCACCGCCTGCGCCCTGCTCTTCCAGCAGCCCGGCGCGGCCGGCGGCCGCTACCTCACCGTCCCCGACCGCTACCTCGTCGACCCGGCACACTCCCTCGGCGAGAACACCTGGACGGCCCTCGGCATCCCGGTCACCACCGCCTTCCTGCTGCGCAACACACGCCGGCAGCGGCTCGTCCTGCTCTACCCGGGCCCGGGCGGCGCGACCGAGAGCGAACCCGACGAGAGCGCCTGGCAGGCCGCGCTCGGCGACAGCCGCCTCGCCGCCGAACTGCGGCCCGACGTCGAGGCACTGCTGCTGCGCCGGACCGCGGACACCACCCGGTGCTTCCTGGTGCCCGTGGACGTCTGCTACGAACTCGTCGGCCGACTGCGGCGCTGCTGGAAGGGATTCGACGGCGGCGCCGAGGCGCAGGCCGAACTGGACGCGTTCTTCGCCCGCATCGACGGCCGCTCCCGCCCCCTCCCCGAGGACGGCACCCGGTGACCACGATCTCCTTCACCTGCACGGGAGTGCGCGCCGACCCGTACGCCGCCGGGCCCACGCTGGTCTTCCGGCTGCGCATCACCGCCCCCGCCGACACCCGGGTCCACGCGCTGGCCCTGCGCTGCCAGCTGCGGATCGAACCGGCCCGCCGTCGCTACGCCGAGGCCGAAGGGGAACGCCTGGCCGACCTGTTCGGCGAGCGCGAACGCTGGGGCAGCACCCTCCACCCCGTCCAGTTCGCCCACGTGCCGCTGCTGGTCACCGGGTTCACCGGCGAGACCGAGACGGACCTGGTGGTGCCCTGCACCTACGACATGGACGTGTCCGCCACCCGCTACCTCGCCGCGCTCGACGACGGGCAGGTGCCGCTGCTGCTGCTCTTCTCCGGCACCGCCTTCACCGGGCCCGGCGGGTTCCAGGTCACCCCGGTGGCCTGGGACCAGGAGGCCACCGTGCGGATGCCGGTGAAGGTCTGGCGCGAGGCGATCGACGCACACTTCCCCGGCTGCGGCTGGCTGCGCCTGCCCGGCGACCTGATGGCCGAGCTCCTCGCCTACCGCTCCCGCCGGGCCCTGACGTCCTGGGAGGCGACCGTGCGGGAACTGCTCGCGACGGCCACGGCCACGGAGGCGGCCAGGTGACCGGCACCGCCCGCGAATCCGGGGCGGGATTCGCCCACGCCCGGCAGATCGCCGACGCCGTCCTGTTCGAGGGGTACGTGCTCTACCCCTACCGCGCCTCCGCCGCCAAGAACCGGCTGCGCTGGCAGTTCGGCGTCCTCGCACCGCCGCGCTACGGCACCGACAGCGGCGAACACTCCCACCAGCGCACCGAATGCGTGATGGAGCCGCGCCCCGGGGACCGGCTCGCTGTCGAGCTGCGCTTCCTGCGCCTGCAGCGCCGCACGGTCCAACAGGCCTGCGGCAACGGCGCCTTCCGGACCGTCGAGGAACTGGAACTGGCGGACCGGGTCCTCGTGCCATGGGACGAGGGCATCGAGGAACGCATCGAACTGTCCATCCCTACCGAGGAGTTGACCGAGCGCGAGGTCGTCCGCGAGTTCGACCTCGCCGCGGGCGAGGAGATGGAACTGCTCACCCGCGACGGCGCCGTGGCCGGCCGTCTGCTGCGCAGACGGGAACAGGCCCGGGGCCGGCTGCGGATCACCGTCCGCGACGTGCCCGGCCCCTACCGGGCACAGCGGCTCACCGTCCTGGTGGAGAACACCTCCCCCTGGGCTCCGCCCCCCGGCACCCGGCGCGAGGCAGCGCTGGCCCGCGCCCTCGTCTCGGCGCACCTGTTGCTCGGCCTGGAGCGCGGCTCCTTCCTCTCGCCGACCGACCCGCCCCAGTGGGCGGCCCAGGAAGTCCGGGCCTGCCGCAACGAGCACACCTGGCCCGTCCTGGCCGGTCCGCCCGGAAGCGCCGGCGTGCTGCTCTCCTCGCCGATCATCCTGGAGGACCACCCTCACATCGCCCCCGAGAGCCCCGGTGCGCTCTACGACGCCACCGAGATCGACGAGATCCTCACCCTGCGCACCGCTGCCCTGACCGAGCGGGAGAAGCGCGAGGCCAGGGGCACGGACGAGCGCGCCGGCGCGGTGATCGACCTCGCCGACTCGATGCCCCCGGAAATCCTGGAACGCCTGCACGGCGCCGTGCGCGGGCTGCGCGAACTCACCGACCCCGCACCACGGGCCGAGCACCCCTGGTGGGATCCGGGCAACGACCCGCAGGTCGACCCCGCACGGGACCGGGTGATGATCGACGGCCGACCGGTCGGCGCCGGCAGCCGCGTGCGCTTGCGGCCCGGGAGGCGCCGCACCGACGCCCAGGACCTGTTCCTGCACGGACGCACCGCGCTGGTGGAGGCGGTGCTGCAGGACGTCGACGGATCGGTGCACCTGGCGGTCACGGTCGACGACGACCCGGGCGCCGACCTGTGGCGCGCCCAGGGCCGCTACCGGTACTTCCAGCCGGACGAGGTCACCGTGCTGGAGGGAGCGTGAGCACCGGGCAGCGGGACCGCACCCTCGTCGCCGGCATCGGCAACATCTTCCTGCGCGACGACGGCTTCGGCGTCGAGACCGTCCGCCGCCTCGCCGCCCGGGACCTCCCGAACGGCGTGGAGGTCCTCGACGTCGGCGTGCGCGGCGTCCACCTCGCCTACCAACTCCTCGACGGCTACCGGACGCTGGTGCTCGTCGACGCCACCGCGCGCGGCGGCACCCCCGGCACCGTCTACCTGATCGAGGCGGACTCCGGCCCCGTGGAACCGCCCATGCTCGACGGGCACCGGATGGGCCCCGACGCCGTGCTCGCCCTGCTCGCCACCTTGGCCGCCGGCACGGGCGCCACCGCACCCGGGCGGGTGCTGGTGGTGGGCTGCGAGCCCGCCTCGCTGGAGGAGGGAATCGGGCTGAGCGCCCCGGTGGCCGCCGCCGTCGACAAGGCGCTCGACGTGATCCTGCAGGTCCTCGCCACGGATCCGCACCCGCACAGAGAGGCATCACCATGCTGAAAAACCTGGCCGGCGCGGCCCTCGCCGCCGCCCTCGCAGCCCTGATCTGGCAGAACCTGCCCGACCTGAAGCGCTACCTGCGGATCCTGCGCATGTGACGGCCCGCCTGTGCGGCTGGGCTGCTGTGCCGCGAACGGCGTAGCCGTCGGCGCGGCTGCGGGCCGCAACCGCCACCAACCCCTGTAATGGCCTTGATCACACGCGAGGCCCAGGACGGGCCCGCGTCTCCAGGGGGTGCCGAACGGCTCCGGCGGCGGGAAACGGGACAGATGCACGAGATGTCGATCGCGGCGGCCATCGTCGAACAGGTGGAACGGGCCGCCCGCGAACACGGCGTCGACACCGTGGCCGCCGTCCGCGTGCAGATCGGCGAACTGGCCGGCGTCGTCCCGGCGGCACTCGACTTCTGCTTCGAACTCGCCTGCGCCGACACCCTGCTGGCCGGCGCCGTGCTGCAGAGCGAGACCGTGCCCGCGCGGGCACGGTGCACGCCCTGCGGCGCCGAGTGGGACGTCGGCATGCCGCCCGAGCTTGGCTGCCCGGGCTGCGCCGGCTCCCGCACCGAGCTGCTGACCGGGCGTGAACTGCAGATTCTCGCCGTCGAGTGGGGCGGGCGGCCGGTGGACGCCCGCGCCGACCAGGGAGGCTGAAACCCATGTGCCGTACCGTCGATCTCCGGCAGGCGGTCCTCGCCCGCAACGACGACGACGCCCGGCGGCTGCGGGCCGAACTCGCCGCGCGCGGCACCGCCGTGGTGAACCTGCTGTCGAGCCCGGGCAGCGGCAAGACGGCCCTCCTGGAGGCCGAACTCGTGCTCGCCCGGGACCGCGCCGTGCCCGTCGCGGCCCTCACCGCCGACCTCGCCACCGACAACGACGCACTGCGCCTGGCCCGTTCGGGCGCGCCGGTCAAACAGGTGCTCACCGACGGCCTGTGCCACCTGGAGACGGCGATGCTGCGCGGTCACCTGGACGGCTGGCTGGCGCCGGGCACCCGACTGCTGTTCGTGGAGAACGTCGGCAACCTCGTCTGCCCGGCCTCCTACGACCTCGGGGAGTCGCTGCGGGTCGTCCTCGCCTCCGTCACCGAGGGCGAGGACAAACCGCTCAAGTACCCGACCGCGTTCGGGCTGGCCAACCTCGTCCTGGTGACCAAGGCCGACCTCGCGGCACCGGCCGGGTTCGACGAGGCGGCATTCCGGTCGAACGTCGCACGGGTCAACCCCGGCGTGGAGGTGCTTCTCACCTCGGCCCGCACCGGGCAGGGCGTCGGGACGCTGCTGGAACGGGCACTCGCGGTGCTCGACGGCGAACCGGTCCACCGGCCCGTGATGGCCACGGCCCCGCGCGCCACCGGCCACGAGCACCCGCACCCGGCCGCGGACCGGACGTGACGACGGCCCCGCCGTCGGCCGCGCCCGAACGCCGCCGGGTGGCCGTGCGCGGACTCGTCCAGGGCGTCGGGTTCCGGCCGTTCGTCTTCACCCTCGCCACCGAACTCGGGCTCGCCGGCAGCGTCACCAACACCGGCGAGGGCGTCCTCGCCGAGGTCGAGGGAAGCCCCGAAGCGGTGGCCGCGTTCTGCCGGCGGATCGTCAGCGACGCACCCCCGCTCGCCGACGTCACCGCCGTGGAACACCGGACACTGGCGCCCACCGGCACACCCGGCTTCGTCATCACACCCTCACGCCCCGACGACGGACCGCACCGCACCCTGATCCCGCCCGACACCGCCACCTGCACCGACTGCCTCGCCGAACTGGCCGACCCCGCCGACCGCCGCTACCGGCACCCGTTCATCAGCTGCACCAACTGCGGGCCGCGCCACACCATCGTCACCGCCCTGCCCTACGACCGCGCCAACACCACGATGGCGGCGTTCGCGATGTGCCCCGACTGCACCCGCGAGTACACCGACCCCGGCGACCGCCGCTTCCACGCCCAGCCCGTCGCCTGTCACACCTGTGGGCCCACCCTCAGCCTGTCCGTCCCCGGACTGCCCGTCCTCGACGGCGAGGAGGCCCTCGCCGAGGCCCGGCGCCTGATCGCCTGCGGGGCGGTCCTGGCCGTCAAGGGCATCGGCGGCTACCACCTGGCCTGCGACGCCACCAACGCGGACACCGTCGCCTTGCTGCGCCGACGCAAGCGGCGCGGCGACAAGCCCTTCGCGCTCATGGCCCGCGACCTGCAACAGCTCAGGGCCCTGGCCCGGTCGGGGGCCGTGCGACTGGGGCCCGTCGAGGAGGAGGTCCTCACCGGCAAGGTGCGGCCGATCGTCCTGTTGCGCCGGGGCCCGAGCCGGCCGCCGGAACTGGAGTCCGCCGCCCCGCGCAGCCCCGACCTCGGCGTGATGCTGCCGTACACGCCGCTGCACCACCTCCTCCTCGCGCCCCCCGGCCCCGCACTGCTGGTCATGACCAGCGCCAACCTCTCCGGCGAGCCCATCGTGACGGACGACCAGGAGGCCCTCACCCGCCTCGCCCCGCTCGTCGACGGATGGCTCACGCACAACCGCGCCATTCACGTGCCCTGCGAGGACTCGGTGGTGCGGATGGTGGACGCGGACCTGCTGCCGGTGCGGCGCTCGCGCGGCTACGTCCCGCTCCCCGTGCCCCTGCCCCTCCCGGTACGGCCCGCGCTGGCCGCCGGCGGCGACCTCAAGAACACCTTCGCGCTGGCCCAGGACGGCTACGCCTGGCTGTCCGCGCACATCGGGGACATGGACGACCTCGCCACCCTGAAGGCCTTCGACCGCGCGGTGGAGCACCTCGGCGCCGTCACCGGGGTGCAGCCCGAGGTCCTCGTGGTCGACCGGCACCCCGGCTACCGTTCCGCCCGGCACGTGCGCCGGACCGCCCGGGGCCGTGAGGTCCGGGAGGTCCAGCACCACCACGCGCACATCGCCTCGGTCATGGCCGAACACGGCCTCGACGGCACCCGGCCCGTCCTCGGGCTCGCCTTCGACGGCACCGGATACGGCACGGACGGCGCGGTCTGGGGCGGGGAGGTGCTGCTGGCCGACTACCGGGGCTTTTGCCGCACGGCCCGGCTCGGCTACGTCCCGCTGCCGGGCGGCGACGCCACCGTGGCGCGCCCCTACCGGATGGCACTGGCCCACCTGTGGGCGGCCGGACTGCCCTGGAGCGCCGGACTGGCGCCGGTGCGCGCCTGCCCGCCGGACGAACTGCGGCTGCTGTCCCAGCAGTTGGAGCGATCCGTGAACTGCGTGCCGACGTCCAGCATGGGCCGGCTGTTCGACGCCGTGTCCGCACTGGCCGGAATCTGCCAGAAGGCCGGATACGAGGCGCAGGCGGCGATCGAACTGGAGGCCGCCGCCCTGGCGCACGGACCGCAGGACCGCCCGGAGGGGGATTATGCGTTCGAACTCGTCGACGAGGACGGGGTGTTGATCGCCGACCCGGGACCCCTGATCGCGGCAGTGGTGGCGGACGCGCGGGCGGCGGCGCCGCCCGGACTGATCGCCACCCGCTTCCACGCGGCGGTGGTCGCACTGGTGCGTGCGGTGTGCGACCGGTCGCGGCAGCACCACGGCGTGCGGACGGTCGCACTCAGCGGCGGCGTCTTCGCCAACGCGCTGCTCTCCTCGGCCTGCGCGCACGCCCTGGCGCAGGACGGGTTCACCGTGCTGCGCCACCGGCGGGTGCCGCCCAACGACGCCGGGCTCGCCCTGGGCCAGCTGATGGTGGCGGCTCGGGCCGACACGTGAGCACGGCCCGCACGTCCACGCAGATGCAGCTCGGGAAGACCCGGAGAAGACCCGGAGAGGAGGGAGACCGCATGTGCCTCGCGGTACCCGGAAGAGTGTTGGAGATCGCCGAACGCGACGGGACCCGCATGGCGGTCGTCGACTTCGGCGGAGTCGTCAAGGACGTCTGCCTGGAGTACCTGCCGGACCTGGAGGTGGGCGAGTACGCCATCGTCCACGTCGGCTTCGCCCTGCAGCGCCTGGACGAGGAATCGGCCCGCCGCACCCTGGCGCTTTTCGAGGAACTCGGCCTGCTCCAGGAGGAGTTCGGCGATCCGTGGGAGGCCGCGGCGGCCGCGGCGGCCTCGCCGGGACAGGAGGAGGAACGGTGAAATACCTGGAGGAGTTCCAGAACCCCGACCTGGCGGGCGGACTGCTGGCCGACATCCGGGCGACGGTCACCCGCCCCTGGGCGCTGATGGAGGTGTGCGGCGGCCAGACACACACCATCATCCGCCACGGCATCGACCAACTCCTCCCGCCGGAGGTCGAGTTGATCCACGGACCGGGCTGCCCGGTGTGCGTCACCCCACTGGAGATGATCGACCGGGCACTGGAGATCGCCGCCCGGCCCGAAGTGATCTTCTGTTCCTTCGGCGACATGCTGCGCGTGCCCGGCAGTAGCCGGGACCTCTTCCGGGTGCGCGGCGAGGGCGGCGACGTCCGGGTGATCTACTCCCCGCTGGACGCCCTGCGGATCGCCGAGGACAACCCGCACCGCGAGGTCGTCTTCTTCGGCATCGGCTTCGAGACCACCGCACCGCCCAATGCCATGGCCGTCTACCAGGCGAGGAAACGCGGCATCCGCAACTTCAGCATGCTCGTCTCGCACGTGCGGGTGCCACCGGCCGTCGAGGCCATCATGAACTCACCGCAGTGCCGGGTCCAGGGCTTCCTCGCCGCCGGGCACGTGTGCAGCGTGATGGGCACCGACGAGTACCCCGCGCTCGCCGAGCGCCACCGCGTGCCGATCGTCGTCACCGGTTTCGAACCGCTCGACATCCTGGAAGGAATCCGGCGCGCCGTGAGGCAGCTGGAGCGCGGCGAGCACACCGTCGACAACGCGTACGGGCGGGCCGTCCGCCCCGAGGGCAACCCCGCCGCCCGGGCCATGCTGCAGGACGTCTTCGAGGTGACCGACCGCGCCTGGCGCGGCATCGGCGTCATCCCGGACAGCGGCTGGCGCCTGTCCCCGCGCTACCGCGACCACGACGCCGAGCACCGCTTCGACGTCGCGCGGATCACCACCCGCGAACCCGCACAGTGCCGCAGCGGAGAAGTCCTCCAGGGCCTGCTCAAACCCCACCAGTGCGAGGCCTTCGGCACCACCTGCAACCCACGCACCCCGCTGGGCGCCACCATGGTCTCCAGCGAGGGCGCCTGCGCCGCGTACTACCTCTACCGGCGCCTCGGCACGCCGGACGCATCCAGGGAGGCGAGCCCCGTTGGCTGACACCGAGACCTTGACCGGGACGGGCGGTGCACCGGACATCCTCGGCTGGAGCTGCCCGCTCCCGCTGCGCGACCACCCCCGGGTCGTGATGGGACACGGCGGAGGCGGGGTGCTGTCGGCCGAACTGGTGGCCAACCTCTTCGCCCCGGCCTACGGCGGACCGCTGCTCGCCGGCCTCGGGGACTCCGCCGTCCTCGAACTCGGCGGCGCCACACTCGCCTTCTCCACCGACTCCTACGTGGTGCGCCCGCTGTTCTTCCCCGGCGGCAGCATCGGCGACCTCGCGGTCAACGGCACCGTCAACGACCTGGCCATGAGCGGGGCCCGCCCGGCCTACCTGTCCTGCGGGTTCATCCTGGAGGAAGGCGTGGAGACGGCCGTCGTCGCGCGCGTCGCCCACGCGCTCGGCGCCGCCGCCCGGGCCGCCGGCGTGGAGATCGCCACCGGCGACACCAAGGTCGTCGAAGCCGGACACGGCGACGGCGTGTACCTGAACACCGCAGGCATCGGACTGGTCCCCGCCGGGGTCGACATTCGCCCCCAACGCGCCACCCCCGGCGACGTGGTGATCGTCAGCGGCGAGATCGGGCTGCACGGCATCGCCATCATGAGCGTGCGCGAAGGCCTCGAATTCGGCGTCGGGATCGAGAGCGACTGCGCCGCCCTGGCCGACCTGGTCGCCGCCATGCTGGCCGTCACCCCCGACCTGCACGTCCTGCGCGACCCCACCCGGGGCGGACTCGCCGCTGCGCTCGGCGAGATCGCGGCGGCGGCACAGGTGGGGGTCGTGGTGAGCGAACGGGCCGTCCCGGTGCCCCCGCAGGTGGCCAACGCGTGCGCCGTGCTCGGCCTCGACCCGCTGTACGTCGCCAACGAGGGCAAACTCGTCGCCTTCGTGCCGCGCGAGCATGCCGACGCCGTCCTCGCCGCCATGCGGGCCCACCCCCTGGGCGTGCGGTCCGCCGTGATCGGCGAATGCGTGACGGAACACCCCGGCACGGTCGTGTGCCGGACCCCGTTCGGCGGCACCCGCGTCGTCGACCTGCCGATGGGGGAGCAGCTCCCGAGGATCTGCTGAGGCGCCGGGGGCATGGTGATCGTCGGAGGTCAGGGCGACGGTGGCTCGGTGCCCAGGGCTTCGGCGAAGGGGTCGTCGGACAGTCGCCAGTGTTCCATTCCGAGGGCGAGTTCGGAGTCGGTGAGCAGGCAGCTGTTCAGCCGCTCGTGGAGCGAGGGGACGTCGAGGTCGATGCCGGTGAAGGTCAGTTCGCAGTGGCGCTCGCCGTAGTAGGGGTGCCAGCGCAGCGCGGCGAACGTGCGCCGCTCGGCCGACGCCGCCTGCCACGCCTCGTCGTCCTGCTCGGGTAGCCAGGTGCCCGTGGTCTGGATGGCCAGGTGCTCGCCGGCGGACTCCCACCGCTGGATGGACCGGGGCCGGTTGGCGAGCCACAGGTGTCCGTGTCCGCGAATGACGCCTTGGCAGATGCGCGCCAGTGCGTCGTACAGGCGTTGTGCGTGCATGGGCCGGCGGGAGGACCAGTGCGTGGTGCGGACGCCGAACTCCGGTGCGCGCGGCTGTCGGGGGACGGGCAGGGGGCCGTGCCGGTCCCGCACGGCGATGGGGTCGAAGTGGTTCTGGCCGATCAGTGCCGAGAGGTTGGGCGTCCAGAGGCCGCCGGTCAGCTGGTCGTGGCAGATGTGGGCCATGGAGTGATACGCGGAGAGGTGGCGCATCAGGGCAACGGCGCGTGCGGAGGTGGCGGGATCCGTGTCGTGTGCGTTCGAGGTCACCACGGTCCTGGCGCTCGCGAGGTGGCGGGCGGCGGTCTCGGCGACGGTGCGTCGGTCTGTGGGGCCGAGGGCCAGTCCCCGGTCCAGGAGCCGGTCGCCGCTGCCGAGATCGTCCTCGAGTCGCGACAGGTCGACGCAGCCGGCGACCGTGTCGATGCGCAAGTGGTCGGCGAGTGCCTGTCCGCGGCTGTGGCCCTCCGCCACATCCAGGGCGACCAGGTCCGGCGCCATGCCCGGTGGCAGGGCGAGCAGCAGGTGCCGGTAGCGGGCGGTGCGCGCCAGCTGCAGCAGGACGGAGAGCAGAGCCGGCGGCAGCGCGTCGGAGGAGCAGGGTCGCGCCGGCCTCAGCGTGCCGCCGCCGACCGGTCCGCGGCGCTCGTACACCTGCCAGGAGGCCGTACGGCCGTCGGGCGCGACCCGCACGGTGAGCACCGCGAGGCCCGGGACTTCGATGCGCGCCAGGTCGGCGACGCAGTCCCGGACGCCGGTGGCGAGGCCGCCGAGCACGGTGACGGGCAGTGGGCGGGGCGCGCCCTGCGGGGTCAACTCATCCTCCCTGGCCGCGGCTCGAGTTGGCGTTCTGTCAGCTCGCCGGGCCGGGCTTGGAACCGGTGAGGCCGTAGCGGCGCTGGAAGCGCTCGACGCGGCCGGCGGTGTCCAGGACGCGGGCGTTGCCGGTGTAGAAGGGGTGGCTGGCGGAGGAGATCTCGACGTCGATGACGGGGTAGGTGTTGCCGTCCTCCCATTCGATCGTGCGAGTGCTGGTGGCGGTGGAGCGGGTGAGGAAGGCGAGGTCGCCCGCCTTGTCGCGGAAGACGACGGGACGGTAGGCGGGGTGGATGCCGGATTGCATGCGGTTCTCCTGGTGGCAGGCGGGGTGGGTGGTCAGCGCCGTGTGTCGGGATGGCGTGGAGCCCACCCTAGCATAATGGTTTTCATTTTCATCTAGGGTAATGTCAGTCCAACGTTCGCGGCAGCGGCGGCATTTCGTGGGCTGTCGGCCCGCTTGTCGTCGCTACGCCTGACGCGTGCGCAACTCTCCCCAGAAGTAGGGAAGCCGTGATCAAGATCGCCCCCGCCCGCCGGGACCGCAAGGCGCGCCCCAATCCTCCCCCAGCCTCCGGCCGGGGGTCCCCCATCACGAAGCACGGATCACGTACATCGACTACAAGGACACGAACCTGCTGCGGAAGTTCATCTCCGACCGTGGGAAGATCCGAAGCCGGAGGGTCACCCGCCTGACCGTCCAGCAGCAGAAGGCCATGGCCAGGGCCGTCAAGAACGCCCGCGAGACGGCGTTGCTGCCGTACGGCACCGGCACTGTACGGGCCGGCCGGTGAGCGGCCGGCTGCCGGTCACCGTGCTGTCCGGGTTCCTCGGTGCGGGCAAGACCACAGTGCTCAACCACCTCCTCAACCACCGCGAGGGCCTGCGGGTCGCGGTGATCGTCAACGACATGAGCGAGATCAACATCGACGCCGCGCTCGTCCGGGACGGTGGGGGAGCCCTCTCCCGCACCGAGGAGCGGCTGGTGGAGATGACCAACGGCTGCATCTGCTGCACGTTGCGCGACGACCTGCTGGAGGAGGTCGACCGGCTTGCGCGGGCAGGCCGCTTCGACTACCTGCTGATCGAGTCCAGCGGCATCTCCGAACCGATGCCGGTCGCGGCCACCTTCGCCTTCGCCCGCGACGACGGCGCGACCCTCGGCGATGTCGCCCGCCTGGACACCATGGTCACCGTCGTGGACGCCGCCACCTTCCTGCCCGAACTGCGCGGCGGCGACGAGCTGACGGCCCGCGGCCTCGACCAGTACGAGGACGACGAACGCACCGTCAGCGACCTGCTGATGGACCAGGTCGAGTTCGCCGACGTGCTGGTGCGGCTGGGCCTGGACGGGGACCGGTGGGGGATCCCCGTCCCGGGCCTGGGCCGCGCCAAGCACCGGGCGGCGCGGGAACGCGTCGAGGAGGTCGTCGAGCTGGTCGGCGTAGCTGAGTACGCGCACCGGCCGATCGGGCAGTGCTCGGGTGGCGAGCAGCAGCGGCTGCTGATCGCCCAGGCGCTGATACGGCGCCCGAGCCTGCTGCTGCTGGACGAGCCGTTGGACAGCCTCGACCTGCCCAACCAGAGCGCGATCGCCGCACTGCTCGGCCGGATCTGCCACCAGGAGGGCGTGGCAGTGGTGATGGTCGCCCACGACGTCAACCCGATACTCCACCACCTGGACCGGGTGGTGTACATCGCCGAGGGCGGCGCCGTCGCCGGAACCCCGGGCGAGGTGATCACCTCCGAGACGCTGACCCGCCTCTACCGCACGCCCGTCGAAGTCCTGCGGACGAGCGACGGCCGGCTGGTGGTGGTCGGTCAGCCCGAGGCGCCCGCGCCGCACAGCGACCGGCACTCCGAGCCCGGTGGGGGAGGCGGCCATGTTTCTGGCTGACGCTGGGGTACCCACCGTCTCCTGGAACCTCCTTGCCGACTTCCAGGAGATGTGGGCGTACCCGTTCATGGTCAACGCCTTCCGTGCCGGTGCGGTCGTCTCCGTGGTCTGCGCGGTGGTGGGCTGGTTCATGGTGCTGCGGCGGCAGACCTTCGCCGGACACACCCTGTCCGTCGCCGCCTTCCCCGGCGCCTCGCTGGCGATCCTGCTCGGCGTGAGCACCAGCCTGGGCTACTTCGGCTTCTGCGTGGCCGCCGCCCTGCTGATCGCCGCGCTCGGGCGCAAGGGCCGGGACGCCCGTGCGGAGGAGTCCGCCGTCACCGGGACCGTGCAGGCATTCGCACTCGCCTGCGGCTACCTGTTCATCAGCCTGTACAAGGGGCTCCTGGAAGGGCCCACCGCGCTGCTCTTCGGCAGCTTCCTCGGCATCACCACCGGCCAGGTGACGCTGCTGGCGATCGTCGGCGCGGTCCTCCTCGCCGTCCTGGCGCTGATCGGACGCCCGCTGCTCTTCGCCACCGTCGACCCCGAGGTCGCCGCCGGACGAGGGGTGCCCGTGCGCCTGCTGTCCACCGTGTTCCTCGTCCTGCTGGGCGCGGCGACCGCCGAAGCCAGCCAGATCACCGGCACCCTGCTGGTCTTCGCGCTGATGGTGATACCCGCCGCCACCGCCCAGCAACTCACCGCCCGACCGGGCCGCAGCCTGGCGCTCGCCGTGCTGATCGGCTTCGCCTCCTGCTGGCTGGGCCTGATCGCCGCCTACTACCAGCCCTACCCGCTCGGCTTCTTCGTGACCACCATCGCGTTCACCGGCTACGTCCTGGCCCACCTCGGCCGCGCCGTGCACGACGCGCTCGGCCGGTCCCGGCCCCGCGGCCGGACGCCGCTCTCGATCGGAGGTGCGGCATGAACGTGCTCACCCAGCCGTTCTTCCAGCACGCGCTGCTGGCCGGTACGGCGATCGCGCTCGCGGCCGGCCTGGTCGGCTACTTCCTCGTCCTGCGCGCCCAGATCTTCACCGGCGACGCACTGAGCCACGTCGCGTTCACCGGCGCGATGGCCGCCCTGGCCGGCGGCTACGACCTGCGACTCGGACTCTTCGCCGCCACCATCGGCGTCGGACTGCTGATGGGCGGCATCGGCCGCCGCGGCCGTCCGGACGACGTGGCGATCGGCAGCGTCTTCGCCTGGATCCTGGGCCTCGGCGCCTTCTTCCTCACCATCTACACCACCTCCCGCAGCGGAGCCCAGGGCGGCGCCGGCACCACCGTCCTGTTCGGCTCGGTCTTCGGCCTGAGCACCAGCCAGACCCAGCTCGCCGTCCTGATCGCCGCCGCCATCAGCATCGTGCTGCTGATCGCCCGCCCGCTGCTCTTCGCCACCCTGGACGAGGCCGTCGCCACCGCCCGCGGCGTACCCGTACGGCTGCTCGGCTTCGGCTTCCTCGCCCTGGTCGGCGCCACCGCCGGCGAAGCCACCCAGGCGGTCGGCTCCCTGCTGCTGCTCGGCCTCCTCGCCGCCCCGGCAGGCGCGGCGATCCACCTCACCGACCGCCCCTTCCACGCTCTCGCACTCTCCGCCGGCCTCGCGGTCGCCGAGGTGTGGGGCGGCCTCCTGCTCGGCGCCGAAGCCTCCGAACTCCCGCCGAGCTTCGCCGTCATGGCCACCGCCGGCGCGGTCCACGCCGTAACGTTCTTGGTCCGTCCCCGTCGTACCGCTCTCCCGGCAGCGGCCTGACCACCATGTCGCCACGGGGGAACAACAGGGACGACCCACGGGTCGCCGCCCTGGCGGCGGCACTGCCGACCCCGCTCGACCACCGACCCCGCCGGATGAGGTCGGAACCTGGGCCGACCACATGGCCCGAACCTCCGGCTTCGCGGACGTCCAGCACACCGTGGAGCTCACCGGGATCTGCACCGGCTGCACCACCGCCGCGCGGGCCGGCAACTGAACACGCGACGAGGCGGGCGTCGCCACCCCGGTGAAACGGACGACGCGGCACCACCGGCGCCCGGTCCCGCGGGCGTCCTCGTAGCCGGAGAGTCGGGGCAATCCGCGCCCGGGGCCGTTCCGAATGTCCGGTGCAACGACAATGGGGCCGCGCCGCGGCCCTGCCGGGAGGGGCTCTCGTGACACTGTTCGACACCGTCTCCACCGAGCGGACCACCGATTCCGACCGCGGCGAGCGACCGGGCAAGGTGGCGGTCGTGGGATCCGGCGTCGCCGGACTCACCGCGGCGTACGAGCTGTCGCGCGCCGGCGTCGAGGTCGGGCTGTTCGAGGCGGACGAACGCCTCGGCGGCCACGCCCACACCCAGGACGCCGTCGCCCGGGACGGACGGGCACTGGCGCTGGACACCGGGTTCCTGGTCCACAACGAGCGGACCTACCCCCACCTGGTGCGGCTGTTCCGGGAACTCGGTGTCCGGACCCGGGACAGCGAGATGAGCATGTCCGTGCGCTGTGACGGGTGCGGCCTGGAGTACGCGGGAGCACGGGGGCCGGCCGGCCTGTTCGCCACGCCCGGGGCCCTGGTGCGCGGCCGCTACCTGCGGATGCTCGCCGAGGTACCGCGCTTCCACCGGCTCGCCCGCCGCCTGCTCGCCGACCCCGCTGCCGGTGACCCGAGCCTGCGCGAGTTCCTCGCCGCGGAGAGCTTCTCGCCGTACTTCGTGAGCCACTTCATGACCCCGGTGGTCTCCGCGGTGTGGTCGTGCGCCCCCGACCTGGCGGGCGACTACCCGGCCCGGTACCTGTTCGCGTTCCTCTCCAACCACGGCATGCTCTCCGTGACCGGCTCGCCGACCTGGCGCACCGTCGTCGGCGGCTCGCGCACGTATGTCGAGAAGATCGCCGAGCGGCTCACGGCCGTGCACCGGTCCACCCCCGTGCGTGCGGTGCGCCGCCATCCGAACGGTGTCACCGTGGTCTCCGGGGAGGGGCATCGCACCGAGGTCGACGCCGTCGTGGTCGCCACCCACGCCGACCAGGCGCTGCAGCTGCTCGCCGACCCGACCGACGCCGAGCTGGAGGTCCTCGGCGCCTTCACCTACTCGCGCAACCCCACCGTGCTGCACCGAGACCCGTCCGTCCTTCCCGCCGCGCGCTCGGCACGCGGATCGTGGAACTACCGGTTGCCCCAGTGCAGCGCACCCTCCGACCGGGTCCGGGTCAACTATCACCTCAACCGGCTCCTGCGCCTGGACACCACCGACGACTACCTGGTCACCCTCAACGAGGACCGGCAGCGACCGATCCCCGATGAACTGGTGCTCTCCCGCACCGTGTACGAACACCCGGTGTACACGGCGCGCACGGTCGCCGCCCAGCGCCGGCTGCCCGAACTCACCACCGCCCGCACCGTGTTCGCCGGCGCCTACCACGGCTGGGGCTTCCACGAGGACGGCTGCCGCTCCGGGGTCGAGGCCGCACACGCCCTGCTCGGAGTGCCGCGGGTTCGCCGGTCATCGGGCGCCCGGTGAACGGCGCGGAGGGCGGGGCACGAAGCTGCTGGTGCGGGCGACGTAGGCGTCCCAGCCCGGCTTCGTGGAGCCGAGTCGGCGCTCCAGCAGGGGCTTGCCGCTGCCGAAGGCGAGCAGGTAGGTCATCAGGACCGGGCTGAGGACGAACGCCCAGCCGATCGGCTCGGACGCCACGAGCAGGAACAGGGCCCACCAGACGCACGCGTCGCCGAAGTAGTTGGGGTGGCGGGTCCAGGCCCACAGCCCGCGGTCCATGATCCGGCCGTGGTTGGCCGCATCGGCCTTGAACCGGGCGAGCTGCCAGTCGCCCACGGTCTCGAAGAACATCCCGACCGCCCACAGGGCCACCGCGGCGAAGGTCAGGGGGCCGAGCCCGGCGGTCAGGTACTGGGCGGCCTGGACCGGGAGCGAGACGAACCAGACGATCGCGGCCTGCAGCAGGTAGACCATGCGCAGCGCGTAGTGGTTGCGGCGTCCGCCGGGGGCCTTGGCGAGCATCCGGTCGTAGCGCGGGTCCTCGCCGTGGCCGCGCGAGCGCGACCGGATGTGGGCCGACAGGCGCAGCCCCCACACCGTGACCAGGATCGTGACGAGCAGGCGCCGCGCCGGGTCGCCGTGGCCGGCCGAGAAGGCGTAGCCGGTCCAGGCCACGGCCGTGAAGGCCAGGCCCCAGGCGACGTCGACGCCGCGGTGGCGGCCGGTGCGCACGCCCACCGCGAAAGCGGCCAGCAGGACGGCCAGCGCCGCCCCGGCCGTGGCGGCGAGGTTGACGGCGAACGCTGCGGTGTTCACGCCGGCCCCTGGTACCAGTCGGCCGGGGTGGCGTGGGCGCGGGCGGCGTGCAGGGCCAGCGCCCCCCAGCCACAGCCGACATCGAGCAGGCGGCTGCCGGGGCGCAGGTCCAGCTTGCGGCAGATCAGGTCGAACTTGGCCTCCTGGGCACTCTGCAGGGTGTCGCTCGGGGCCGTCCAGTAGGCGCAGGAGTAGGCCATCGCCGGGCCGAGCAGCAGGGCGTAGAACTCGATGGACAGGTCGTAGTGGTGGCTGACCACCGCACGGTCGCGGTCGCGGCTGTGCACGGCGCCCCCGACTCGGGCCCGGCCGCCGGGCGGGACGGGTCGCGGGCCGAGGGCACCCGGGCGTACGGCGGTGGCGAGCAGCTTCGGCCGGTCCCGCAGGCCGGGGCGCACCGGGCCGTGTCCGGCCAGCGCGGCCCGCACCTGTGACAGCGCGGGCCTCAACTCGCCTTCGACGTCGAGGTCGCCGCTGATGTAGGCGTCGGCCAGTCCGGGTTCGCCGGGCTGCCAGAGCAGGCGGCGCAGCGCGCGTCGGTTGCGCAGGACCACGGTCGGCGCTTCGGCAGGGCCGGCGGTCGAGCCCTCCCACGCCTGGATCCGGACCGGCAGGGGTTGGCCGAGCAGGTCGGTGAGCAGGCCGGCGACGCGGGTGGCGGGGGTCATCGGGTCGGCTCCGGGCGGGTGAGGAGGATCTGCTGGACGTCGAGGTAGCCGGCGGCGAACCCGGCCTCGGAGTAGGCCAGGTACAGCTCCCACATCCGCTGGAACACCTGGTCGAAGCCGAGCGCGGCGATCTCGTCGGCCCGTTCGGTGAAGCGCTCGCGCCACAGTCGGAGGGTCTGGGCGTAGTGCGGGCCGAAGGAGTCGCAGGCCGCCACGCGCAGGCCGGTGTGCCGTGCGGTGGCCTGGCGGATGGCCTCGGTGGAGGGGATCTGGCCGCCGGGGAAGATGTACTTGAGGATCCAGGTGTAGGTGCCGCTGCTGGCCAGCATCCGCTCGTGGGGCATGGTGATGGCCTGCAGTGCCACCCGCCCGCCCGGAGCCAGGACACGGTCGATCGTGGCGAAGTAGGCGGGCCAGAACGGCCGGCCGACCGCCTCGACCATCTCCACGCTCACCACCGCGTCGAACTCGCCCTCGGCGGCTCGGTAGTCGCACAGCCGCACCTCGACCCGGTCCGTGAACCCGGCCGCGGCGATCCGGCGCCGGGCCAGCGCCAGCTGCTCCTCGGACAGGGTGAGGCTGACCACCCGCGCGCCGCGCGCGGCCGCGCGGACCGCCAGTTCGCCCCAGCCGGTGCCGATCTCCAGCACCCGGCTGCCCGCCCCGACCCCGGCGAGGTCCAGCAGCCGGTCGATCTTGCGGTGCTGGGCCTGCGCGAGGTTCTCGCTGGAGGCGAGGGGTGCGCCGGCGGGGTCGGTCGCAAAGAGGGCCGAGGAGTAGGACAGGGTGGGGTCGAGGAAGAGCGCGAACAGCTCGTTGGACAGGTCGTAGTGCCGGTGGATGTTCGTGCGCGCGTTGTCGGGCGTGCTCAGCTCCCCGGCCGGCGGCCGCTTCACGTACAGGCGGCGCAGCCACTGGGCGCCGGTGGGCACCAGCGTCTCGGGGGCGGTCGCCAGCTCGGTGAGCAGCCCGACCAGGTCGGGTGAGTCCCACTCGCCGGCCTGGTAGGACTCTCCGAAGCCGATCAGCCCGCTCATCCCCACCCGGTGGAAGAACGCGTCGGGCCGGTGAAGGCGCAGCACCGGCGCGCCGGCCGGGGCGGGTTCGAGGAGCCGTCCGTTCGGCAGTTCGACCCGAAGGCCCCGCCTGCGGGCGATGCGGCGCAGCAACCTGCGGGCCACCGTCGCCTTGAGCGGTGTGCGGGGTACGCGGGCCACGTCGGGCCAGTGCTGCGGATCGGCCGTCGCGGCCGCGCCGGGTGCGAGTGCTTCAACGTGCGTGGTCATGGCGGCAGGTCCTGTTCGAGGGGGCGCGGTCGGGGCGGAGGTGGACGGGCAGACCGCGCAGCCACAGCCGCACGCCCTGGTAGCGGATGTGGGCGCTGACCGCGAGTGTGGACAGCGGGTGGGTCGCGGCGGCCCGCAGCAGCGTGGTGCCGCGGGCGGGTCGGCGGGTACCGCGCACGGTCGCCGTGAACGGGCGGCCGCCTTCGCGCTCCAGCTGGACGGCAAGGGTCAGCCGTTCACCCGGCACGGGCAGGAACATCCGGTAGTGCCCGTCGACGGGGAAGAACGGGGAGACGTAGAACTCCTTGGCGGCCCGTGCGCGGCCGCGCTCGTCGGGGTGCAGGAGGTAGCGGTGGCGCTGGCCGTAGGTGTTGTGGACCTCGGCGACCGTGCACACTGCCCGGCCCCGGCGGTCGTAGCACCAGTAGACCGTCAGCGGGTTGAAGACGTACCCCAGCGAGCGGGCGTGAGCGAGCATCAGGACCCGCCCGCCCGCGAGGTCGACCCCCGCCGAGTCCAGGTAGCGGTCCAGGTCCTCCCGGGGCGACCGGCCCGACCCGGCGGTGCGGCCGCCGGCGGGGAAGGAGGCCAGGAGGCGCAGCGGCCACGGCAGGAGCGGCGGGCGATCCAGGTCGGTCAACCACAGGTAGGTGTGGTGGCGGAAAGCGTGGTGCACCGGAGCGGTGCGCGCGTGGCTGATCCGGCACTCGTACAGCGCGGCGCCCCACGGGCCCGGCAGAGCGGGAGCCGTCGGCGGTGCCGGGGCGAGCGTGTCGGCGCCGACCGCCGAGCCGGCCGTGGGCTGCCGGGTGTCTGCCGCCATGGTGTCCTCTTCTTCGTACGGAAGGGCGCCGTCTCGCGCCCGCCCTCTGCTCGGTGGTCGGCGCGCTCGGGGCCGTGTCAGGTCAGGGGCAGCAGCATGAGGGGCTGCCCGGTGGGATGGGCGGAGCCTCCGGACGGTTCCTGCGTCACCCCGACGCCCACGGCGCCGTTGATGTTGCCGGTGAGGAGGAGCTGCCCGTGGTCTGCGGGCAGCAGGCCGGCCGGGCGCATCGTGCCGGAGTCGTTGAACCACAGTTCGTAGGTGCGGCCCTGGGGCAGGGCGGGCATTCCGCTGGCGAGGAAGGCGGCCTGCCCGCGGTCCGCCGACCAGACCACCGTGGCGACGGCCGGCCCGGAGGCCGTGGTGGTGGTGCGAGCGTCCGGGGCGGTCAGCAGACTTGTGACGGCGGCCTGCTCCTCGCGCAGGCTGCTGGCCTGGGACCGGGCCCGCTGGGCCTGGTCGTGCTGCTGGACGGCGACCGCTCCCAACCCGGTGGCCAGCGCGAGGCATGCCGCGAGCGCCAGCTTGGGCCACTGCCGGGCCGGCCGCGACGTCCCCCGGCGGCGTTCGGCGGGGCCGGTCAGGGGCGGGAGCTGGCGCACCTCACCGATTCCCGCCATCACCGCCGCCTTGAGCCCGGACGGCGGTCGGCCCGACTCGGCGGCCCCGAGCCTAGCCAAGGCCGCCTCGAACTCGGCGACCTCCTGCGCGCAGGCCGGGCACTGGGCCAGATGCTGTTCGAAGGCGAGCCGTTCCTCCTCGGGCAGCGCGTGGGTCGCGTAGGCGCCGGTGAGGGTGTGCGGGTCGGGTGCCGCGTTCATGATCCAACTCCGAGGCAGTCGCGCAGGCGGATCAGCCCGTCCCGCATCCGGGTCTTGACGGTGCCGAGCGGGGTGCCCAGCAGCTCGGCGACCTCGGGGTAGGTGTACCCCCGGTAGTACGCCAGGGTGACCGACTCGCGCTGCAGCTCGGTCAGCGACTGCAGGCAGCGGCGCACCTGCTCGCGTTCCAGGCGGTTCTCGACCTGCTCGGCGACTTCGTCGAAGGCGGGGACATGGGAGCGGGCCGCCGCCTTCTGGTCCCGGTCGGCGGCCGCCTGCGCGGCACGGACCCGGTCCACCGCGCGCCGGTGCGCCATGGTCAGCACCCATGGCAGCACCTCGCCGCGCTGCGGCTCGTACCGGGCGGCGGTGCGCCACAGCTCGAACATCACCTCCTGGGTGACCTCCTCCGACTGGGCGGGGTCCCGCAGCACCCGCCGCACCAGACCCAGCACCGGGCCGACCACCGCGTCGTAGAGCCCGGAGAACGCCTCCTGGTCGCCGAAGGCGGTCTTGGCGACCAGCTCCTTGAGGTCCGGGCCGCGGAACCTCGGGGCCGACAGGTGCACGACCGCGTTCACCGGACCGCCCCCACGACGGGGGTGGCACGTGCGGCCGAGCGCGGTGGCCGCGACCTGCCCAAGGGCCGGCAGCTGTGCATGAGAACCTCCTGGATCGAACAGCGGGCACCGTCAGTCGCTCTGCATTCGCCACCGCCGACCGCGCGGATTGGTCCCACACGCGGTGTCTGCTCGAACAGGACGAACCCGGGTCGGCCCAGGCCCGCACGGGTGGCGGGTGGTGGCCGGGGTCCGCCTGGTGGGCGGGCCCCGGCCCGGGAGCGCTCGGGGTGGGTCAGGAGGCGGGCATCAGGACGGTGTCGACGATGTAGACGGTGGCGTTGGCGGTCTGGACGTTTCCGCACAGCACCTTGGCCGTGCTGTTCACGGTGAAGTCGGGGCTGTTGCCGGTGACGGTGAGGTTGTCGGTCTCCAGGGTCTTGTGGGCGCCGGTGAGGGCGGTGGGGGTCAGGCGCTGGGGGACGACGTGGTAGGTGAGGATCTTGGTGAGCTTGTCCTTGTCGGCGAGGACGGCGTCCAGAGTGGCCTTGGGGATCTTGGCGAAGGCGTCGTTGGTGGGCGCGAAGACCGTGATGTTCTGCGCGGAGTTGAGGGTGTCGACGAGGCCGGCCTGCTTGACGGCGGTGACGAGGGTGGACAGCAGCGGGTTGTTGGAGGCGGCGGTCGCGACGGGGTCCTTGGCCATGCCCGCGAAGGAGCCGGCGCCGTCCTGGGGCACGGCCGCGCAGGCGCTGCCGAACGGCTGGTCGTCCATGGCCCTGCCGGAGGCGGCGCCGCCCGGGGCCGTGCTGCCGGCGGCCGTGGACGGCACGGCGGCGGCCGTGGTGGCGGCCGAGGATCCGGATCCGCTGCTGCTGCAGGCACCGAGGCTCACGGCGAGCGCGGTGGCGGTCAGGAGGGCGGCGAGGGTGTTGCGGCGGCGGGTGGTGGACATGGGTCGGATCTCCTTGTGAGGTGGTGACGGCTGGGCCGGCGGCCCAGCCGGGTGGGTACGGGGTCGCTTTCAGGTGACCGTGACGACGGCGCTGTGCCAGCCGGTGGCGCCGGCGGGGTAGGGCCCCGCACGGTTCTCGGTCTGGACGGTGCCGGTGGCGTCGGTGGCCCGGACCTCGATCCGGTGGGTGCCGGGGGTGGCCGCGGTCCAGGTGTGGGTCCACTGCCGCCACAGGTCGGGTCCCGGGTCGGCGGTGAGCAGGGCTTCCTGCCAGGGGCCGGCGTCGACGCGGACCTCGACGGCGGCGACGCCGCGGTGGGTGGCCCACGCGGTACCGGCCACGGTCACGTTCCCGGCGGGCACCCGGGCGAACGGGGCCGGGACCTCGATGCGCGAGGCGGTGCGGACCGCGCCGGTGCGGTCCCAGCCCCGGCGCACCCAGTACGGGTCGAACGCGGCGAACGTGGTGACGTCCAGGTCGACGAGCCACTTGGTGGCGGAGGTGTAGCCGTAGAAGCCGGGGACGACGCTGCGGCACGGGAAGCCGTGCGCCACGGGCAGGGCCTCGCCGTTCATCGCGACGGCCAGCAGCGCGGGGCGTCCGTCGAGCACGGATTCCAGCGGGGTGCCGATGGTGAGGCCGTCCTGGGAGCGGCCGACGAGCTGGTCCGCGCCGGGGCGCACGCCCGCCCGGCGCAGCAGGGCCGGGAGGGAGGCGCCGAGCCAGCGGGTGGTGCCGACGTAGGGGCCGCCGACCTCGTTGGAGACGCAGGACAGGGTGTGGTCGAGCTCTTCCAGGGGTTCGCGCAGCAGGTCGTCGAAGGTGAGGAGGAGGGGGTGGTCGACCATGCCGCGGATGCGCAGGGTCCAGCGGCGCGGGTCGATGCGGGGCAGGGTGAGGGCGGTGTCGACCCGGTAGAAGTCCCGGTTGGGGGTGACGAACGGGGACAGACCCGGGACGCCGGGGTGCAGGGTGGTGGCCAGGGGCGGCAGGGGCCGCGCGGCCGGGGGAAGGCGGACGGCGGTGCGGGCGGCACCGATGTCGTAGCGGCGGTCCGAGAGGACGCGGCCGCCGAGGCCGGCGAGCGCACCGACGGCGATCGTCCCGCCGGTGGCGGCGAGGACGGCACGGCGGGACGTGCCGCCGTCGCGTTCGGCGGGGTGCTTGCCGGGCCCGTCCCCGCTCACCGGGTGTTCCGGTGTCACCCGGTGGGGCGCGGTCGTGGGGGAGGCAGCCGGTGTGGCGGCGCGCAGCATCCGGGCGAGGACGAGTGCGGCCGCCGTGGCGGCCAGGCCGGCGGCCAGAGCGGGCGCGGCATCCGCGGCACCGGCTTCGGGACGGGACAGCGCGGCCCAGGTGCCGAGCAGCCCGAAGGCCGCGAAGGCGCCCGCACCGAGCACGGGCCTGCGTGCGGCCAGCACGCCGGCGAGCGCGGCGAGCAGCGCCGTCGTCAGGTAGATCCCGCCGAGCAGCACCGGCTTGTCGTCGGTGCCGAACGTGCGAACGGCGTACTCCTTCAACGGTGTTGGCGTCAGATCGATCGCGGCGGCGCCGACCACGATGACCGGCGCGGTCCCGGGGCCGGTGAAGGCGGCGACCAGTTCACCGGCTCCGAGCGCGGCCGCCGCCGCGGCCCACCCGGTCGCCGCGGCGGCGCCCGCCCGCAGGAGCCGTCCGCGGCGATGCCCGGTGCGGGTCGGGGGAGGGGGTACGTCGTTGCTCACGTCCGGGATTCGGCGCACCCGGTGCGGCGGATGGGTGCGAGTTCTCCTCCTGGGCCGACCGATCCGTTCTGGGAGGCGACAGGCGACAGGCGGCAGGCGGCACAAGCGGAAGCGGCCGCGCCGTCGCCGTCCTTCGGTCGCCCTTGGCGCGTCAGCGTCTTCCACCCTCCGCCCACGGCGCCGTGGCCCCTGTCGCACCGGTGGTGCGTCGACCGGGGCCGGCCGACGATTCAGGGGCGGGAGGGCATGCACCCCAGGAGGGCGGAGGCGGCCCGGGCGGGGCCGCGCGGGCGCAGGCGGACGCCGAGTGCGGCGGCGCCGTGCGCCCGGCCGGCGAGCAGGGCGGCGACGGCGCGGCCGGCGGCGGCGGGGGTGAGCGTGTTGGGATCCAGGCATCGGCCGGCCGCGGCGCGTTCGGCGTCGTGGGCGATGGCGAACTGGTCGCTGGAGAACGGCAGGACCAGTGCGGGCACACCGGCGTGCAGGCACTCGGTGAACGAGTTGTTGCCGCCGTGGTGGACCATGGCGGCGGCGTGCGGGAGCAGTTCCTGTTGCGGGATCGTCGCCGCTACGTGGATCCGTTCGGGGTCGGCGCCGCGCAGCAGGGGGTCGGCCGTGACGGCGCCGACGCGTTCGCCCGCGGCCACGACCACCGAGGCCGGGGTGTGCCGGAGGATTCCGGCCGCGGTGACGGCCAGGACGTCGTGACGGGCGGACAGGAAGGTGCCCAGGGCGACGAGGACCACCGGCCGCTCCTCGGCCGTCAGCCGGGTGAGGACGGCCTGCCAGTGCTCGTCCAGCGGCCCGGGGCCGGCCTCGGGCAGCAGGTGCCCGGCGTACAGGGCCCGGGGGCCGGTCGGCGGGGGTGGCAGCCACGGCAGGCGGGGGTAGTTGAAGACGACGGCGTGCGGGGAGCACAGGGCGAAGGCCCGCTCGGGTTCGGGCCGGCCGGGCGCGTGGCGGCGGATGACCGCCCTGAACGCGTCGGTGAACGCGGTGTCGTTGGCCGCCGCCGCGCGGCGTAGCCGGTCGAGGTCGGCGGTGGTGGGGCGCACGGCGTCCGGCCAGGCGTAGGGGAGTCCGAAGTAGGCGTCGGGTGCGGTCGGCAGGTAGCTGGGGTGGCCCGGGCAGAAGGTGGCGTACGGCAACTCGAGGCAGTGCAGGGCGAGGGTCGCGGAGTACGCGAGCTGGTCGACGAGGTACCAGTCGGGGCGCAGCCTCCGGTCGAGGGCGGCGAGGTCCCGCAGGACGTGTTCGGGGTCGGCGAGCATGTCGTCCCGGCGGTGGCGGGCCTGGGTCAGGAGGGTCGCGGCCGGGCCGTGGTGCGTGGCGTCGAGGAACTCGCGCAGGCGACGGGCTTCGGCCCCGTCCTGCCGTGTGGTCTCGGCGACGCCGTGGTTCGCGTTGCGGGTGACCGCCAGTTCGGCGAAGCCGAGGCCGTTGGCGGCGGCGAGGTCGGCGAAGGCGCGTGCGCAGGCGAAGTCGACGCGGGCGCCGTGGCCGCTCAGCGCCGCGCCGAGGGCGGCCATCGGCCGGGCGTGGGAGTGGAACGGCGGGCTGATCACGGCGACGCGGGTCATGCGGTCCTCCCCCGGGGCGGTGCTTCGCGGGCGGCCTCCGATGATGCCAGGCGCCCGGGGGCGGCCGCAGCCGGACGCCCGCCCCGGACCTCCGTGGCGGGCGGGTGGCGAAGGCCGGCGGGCCGGGGCCAATCCGTTTCGTCGGCCGCCTCCGAAGCCGCCCCTGACCGCACGGCGACACGGGAGGAAGCACGATGACCCAGCACGCCACACCGGCCGCGGCAGCTCCAAGCCCCGACGTCGTGGAGGCCGGGGCCCTTGCCGCGTGGCGCAGGTTTCACTTCGCCCGGGACGTCACCGTCCCCCAGGGCGGTGACCTGCTCGGCCGGCTGGCACGGGCCGAGTACGGGGGATCGTGGGTGCGTCCCGACGCGGCGCTGCCGGTGTCCGACCGGCGTGCTGCGCGGCTGCGCCAGCTCGCACGGCGCGAACGCGCCGTACCGGCATGGATCCTGGCCGCCGCCGGTGCCGCGCCCGATCTGGCGCCCAGGGAGCGGACGGCGCTCGCGGAGGCCTGGGAGCGCAGCGCGGGCCCGGGCGGCGGGCGGACCGCGACCCAGCAGATCCGCCGCAGGCTGCTCGCGGAGCCGGGACCGGCCGAGACCGCCTTCCTGCTCGACGTGGCGGACGTCAACGGTCTGCGACCGCTCTCGCTCCGGGAGGCGGCCGCGCTGGACCCCGTCGGCCGGGAACAGGCCCACGCCCTGTGGCGCTACCTGTCGGGAATCCCCGGCGCGGGCCCCGTGCTCCCGGGGGCCGACGAGGCGAGGGACGGCTACGAAGGGCTCCTGCTGTCCGCCTGCGCCGAGCGGGCGCGACCCGGCTCGCCGTCCGGGCGGCGGTTCCGGGCGGCGTTCGCGGCTCTGGCCGAGCCCTCGCGGGGCTCTCCGGTGGTCGCCCAGTCGATGCTGCAGGGCCGCCTGGAGGAACCAGGCGCCGGACTCAGCGGCGGAATGAGCGTCCTGCTGACCGGGCTGGGGGAGGCGCTGACGGCCGGTGCGGGCGTCGCACGGGTCCTCACACTGACCACCGCCCGGGCCGAGGAGACGGAACGCACGGACCTGGTCCACCGGTTGGGGCGCGCACACGTGCTGGTGCGGTTGCCCGTGGACGCGTCCGAACCGCTTGATCCGGAGAATGCCGCCGGCCACCCGGCGGCGCTGGCCTGGTGGGCCGGCAGGGTCTTCGAACTCCCGGGTGCCCGACCGGACATCGCGCACGTCAGGTTCGCCGACGACGCCTCCCTCGCCGTCGCCCGGGCCGCCCGTCGCCACGGCTCGAAGCTCGCGTTCACCGTCACCCCCGACCCCCACCGCACGATGGACGAACGGCACACGGGCCTGGCGCCGCAACAGACCGGTGATGCCGCACGCGCGCTGCGCCTGGACCTGCACCGGGTCTTCGTCGCCGACCGCCTCGTGGCCCGCGCCGATCTGCTGGTGGCCATGCCGGGGAGGCCGGGGACGGAGGAACTCGCCGCTTACTTCCCGCAGTTGCGGGACCGGCGGGTCCACCTGCAGCCCGAGGGCATCGCCCCGTTCCGGCCCGCGGCGGACGACGGGACGACGGCCCAGGGACTGCTCGGCCGTCTCTTCGAGGGCGGCGGGACCGGCGGACTGGATGCCGCCGACCGCGACCTGCCGTTGTTGCTGTGCGTGGGGCGGCTCCACCCCGTCAAGCAGCAGGAGCAACTGGTCCGGGCCTGGATGCAGGCGGGCCTCCACCACCGCACGACCCTGCTGCTGGTGGGCGGGTCTCCCGCGGCCCCGACCGCCGTCGAGGCGGAGGTTCGCCGCCGGCTCACCGAGCTCCTGGCAGCGGACCCGGTCGCCCGGCGTCGGGCGGCCTTGTGGCCCGCGCTGTCCAACCGGCATGTCCGGCTGCTGGAACGGGCGTTGGCGCAGGGCCGACCGGGCTCCGCGCTGTACGTGTGCCCCAGTGCCAAGGAGGAGTTCGGGCTGGCCGTGCTGGAGGCCATGGAAGCGGGCCTCCCGGTGGCCGCCCCGCAGCGCGGCGGGGCCTCGCACTACGTGTGCGACGGCGTCAACGGACGACTGCTGGCCACCGAATCGGCGGGGCGGCTGGCAGACGGCCTGCGCTCCCTGGTCGTCACCCCCGCGCCGGAACTGGCGGCGATGGCGAGGGCAGGGGCCGCGACGGTGCGCGAGCGTTTCGGCATCGACGCCATGGCCGCGTCCCTGGCCGAGGCCTACCGGGCGACGTGCCGAAAGGGCCGCCTCGCGGATCGGCCGCAGGACGGGGACCGCGGAGGGTCCTGTGCCTGACGTGGCGGGACGCGGCTGAACGCGCGGGCGGTGGCGGCACCGTCTTCGGGTGCCGTCACGGGGGTGACTGGCCGCGGGCGCGTTCGGCGGCCAGGACCTCGGGCAGGCCGGTCAGGCGGCGCAGGCCGGCGGCGGCCCGGGCGGTGCGGTGGTTGGCGGCGAGCAGGTCGTGGTGGCGGTGGACGAAAGCCCAGTAGCCGGTGGTGAACGGACAGGCCCGGTCGCCGAGGCGTTCGGTCGGGTGGTAGCGGCAGGGGCCGCAGTGGTCGCCCATCCGGTGGAGGTAGGCGCCGCCCGCCGCGTACGGCTTGGTGGTGACGAGGCCGCCGTCGGCGAACTGGGACATGCCGACGACGTTGGCGGTCATCACCCAGTCGTAGCCGTCGACGAAGCACCGGTGGAACCAGTCGGTGAGCTCGCGCGGGTCCCAGCCGTGCTGGAGGGCCCAGTTGCCGAGCACCATCAGCCGGGGGATGTGGTGCACCCAGCCGTGGTCGCGGACCTCGGCGAGGACGCGGGCCAGGCAGCGGGCGGTGACGGCGTCGGCGTCGAGGTCGCGGAACCAGGCGGGCAGCGGCTCGTGGTGGCCGAGGTGGTTGGCGTCGCGGTAGTCCTCGCCCAGGTGCCAGTAGAGCTGCCAGACGTACTCGCGCCAGCCCGCGATCTGCCGGACGAAGCCCTCGGCGCTGTTGAGCGGCACCTGCCCGGCCCGGTATGCGGCCTCGGCGGCGCGCACGCACTCGCCTGGGTCGAGCAGGCCGAGGTTGAGCGGGACGGAGAGGGCGCTGTGGGCCATCCACGGGTCGGCGTGCAGCATGGCGTCCTCGTAGCGGCCGAAGTCGGCGAGGCGGTGGGCGACGAAGCGCGCGAGCGCCCGTTCGGCCTCCGGCCGGGTCGCGGCGAAGCGGCGCGGGCCGTCCCGACCGACGAAGGCGACGTCCCCGTCGCGCTCCCAGCGTTCGAGGTCGGCCCGGACGCGCTCGTCGATGCCGTCCTCCTCGGGCTCGAAGGGCGGGGGGATCGGCAGGGTGGCGGCGCCCTTGGGCGGGGGCTCGCGGTTGTCCCGGTCGAGGTTCCACCGGCCGCCGGCCGGGCTGCCGTCCGGTTCCAGAAGCAGGTGCTCGGCGCGGCGCACCCGGTGGTAGAAGTCCTCCAGCAGCAGGCGCCGTCCACCGGGTTCGCCCGCCCAGCGGCGGAAGTCGGCGAAGGGTACGAGGAAGCCGCGCGGTGGCAGCACCGTGACCTGGGGGAGGGCGTCCACCAGGCCGAGGGCCGCGCGCGACGTCGGGTGGTACACGGTGACCCGGCGGCGTCCGACGGCCCGGGCCAGGCCCTCGCGGTAGGTGTCGGCCTGGACGTAGCGCACCCGGTCGCCCAGGGCGTCCGCGGCGTGGCGCATCGCGGACAGCACCAGGTGGGCCTTCGCCCGGTGGAACCGCCGCCGGCGGAGCACCGAGCGGGCCTCGATCATGACGAGCGGGGCGCCCGGGTCCGGACCGTCCTCGCCGGGGGTGAGGCCGGCGGTGAGGAAGTGCGGCCCGAGCTGGGCGCCGAAGAGCCAGTGCGGGCGCGGCCCGCTCATGCCGGCGGCCCGGGAAGGTCGGCCGACCGGGAGCCGAGGGGGAGTGCCGGAGCATCCCGGCGGTCGCCGGGCCCCGGGTGGCGTCGGCGCCAGTAGGGGTTGTCGAGCGGGAGCTTGCCGCTCACCCGGCCGTACATGCCGAACGTGGCGATCACCAGGCCCATGACGAAGCTGAACAGCACGTTCTGGATGCGGAAGGCCAGGATGTTGGCCGATGAATCCAGCAGCGCGAGGTTGACGAAGCCGCTGAGGACGAAGAGGGAGCCGACGGTGATGTTGACCGTGGAAGCGATGTTTCCGCCGATCAGCGCGCCGCCGAGAAGTACCGCGGCCGTGACCACCGAGACCAGGCTGAGCAGGCCGTTGCTGGAGAGACCGGCGATCTTCTCGCCATCGGTGCTGAAGAAGGGCAGTCCGTCCGACAGGCCGAGAAAGCCGAAGACCAGCAGGGCAGCGCCGCAGAGGCCGGCTCCGGCGCGGTACACCTGGGACAGTCGGTGGTCGACCGGCAGCTCCTCGTGGAGTTTCATGATCCGCTCCGTTCCTCGATGATCGTGTCGGGCGCGTGGTACACGGCCCTGTCCGGAGCATCGGCCGCGGTGTCCGACTGGAACAGTCGCAGCGATGCCGCATCGTTCGCATCGTTCGCGGACCGACCGGAGGTGGGTCCGGTACTGGGACCTGCTGGTTCAGAGGAGCAGGGCAGGTCAGGCTGCCTGGAGCTATCCATGGCCGCTTCCTGCCTACCGGGAACCGAGCGGCGGCCTGCATGTCCCGGACTCCATCCCTGAGGGTGGTCCGTGGTGTTTCCCAGTGCACTTCGACGCCTGCCCGCTCAGCGAGAGCCAGCACGGTGATGGCAAAGCCTTCGCTCAGGGCACGTATGACGGCGTGGTGGGTTCCCCGGTGCCAGGCCAGCAGGACGTTGACGAAGACCTCGAACCCCCCACGTGGGTGGCCCCGGGATCACCCAACCCACGGCCGACTACGCCTGACTTCCCGTCACGGGCGTAGCCGGTGACACGGTGGGGAGGTCCGACGTCACTCTCGGACCTCCCCACCGCTCATGAACATGCTCACTGTCAGTGCTTGAAGGCGTCCTTCGCCTTCTGGCCCGCCTGGGAGAGGTCGCCCTTGACCTGTTCCCCCTTGCCCTTGGCGGCGAGCCGCTCGTTTCCGACCGCCTTGCCGGCAGCCTCCTTGACCTTGCCCTTCGCGGTCTCGGCGGCGTGTGCGATCTTCTTTCCAGCGCCCACGGCTTCCTCCTCGTCGGTTCGTGGTTTCGTGAGGCGTGTGCCCCGATTCCTCCGATTAATCCCCCCTTCGTAGAAGTCCGGCGGATCCGGTTCGATCGATCCGCTTCAGGGGCCGGACCCGAGCAGCGGGCCGAGTGGGCCGAGGTCGATGTCGAGGTCCTCGGGCGCGAGGCCGAAATGGTCGCGCAGCTCGTCCATCCGCCGTTCCAGGGCCATCAGCGTCACCCCCAGGGCCTCGACCTGGTCCTCGCTCAGGTCGCCCTCGTCGATGCGGCGCAGCGCCTGCCGCTCCATGAGCTCCCGCAGGAGCTCGACCACGGTGAGGACGAGGCAGGCGAGGTCCCGGCCCACCGTCTCCGGGTCGACGGCGACGCGCCGGGCGAGGCGGGCCCCGTGGGGCTCCTCCGGCGGCCGTGCGGTCACGGTGGCTCCTCCTCCCGTGCGGTGATGGTGCCTTCGACGGTCCGGGTGGCGGCGCGCACGGAGGCCACCAGCGCACGGAGGCTGATCCGCACCAGATCGACGTCGGCGATCCCGAGGGTGATCTCGCCCGCGATGACCACACCGCCCGCCAGGACGCGGTCGAGGAGGTCGACGAGCGCGACGCGCTCCGCACCGGCCGGCGAGAGGGCGTCGGACCGGTCTTGGGCCCGTCGGTCGGGGGTGCTGGGGGTGCTCACCGCGCCTCCTCCGGGTCGGCGAACGAATAGGGCGGCCAGGGACCGGTCAGCTCCAGCCGGAGGTGAGGGTGGCCGTCCGCGAGGGCGGCCACGGCATCCTCCAGGCGCTTCCGGTCGGCGTGGTCGACGAGGTACGAGCCGTTGAGGACCATGGGCTCGCCGCGCCCGCTCGCCTCTGCGGGCTGGAGCGGGTGCAGGGCCGCCGCGGCTGCCAGCCCGGCGAGTTGTGCGTGGACGCTCCGTGCGTCCTCCGAGGCCTGTCGCACCGTTTCCTCACGCTGCTGCCGCTGGGCCCTGCGGCGCAGCAGGTAGGCCGTGCCGGGCCGGTCCGCGGCCTCGGGGCTGGTCTCCTCCTCCCGTGCCGACGGTCTGCCGGCGAGGTATGCCTTGACGCCCCATTCCGTCCGTCCGTCGATCCGCCGGAGCGCCTCGGTGAGCTCGTCGTGGCGCGCGCGGAGGAGCTCCTGCGCGCGGGCGTCGTCGTGGTAGAGCGTGGCGAAGCGCAGGGGCAGGGTCGGGCCCGCGCCGGCGAGGGCCTCGACCACGCGATGGTGGGCCCGGACGGCGTGCTCCAGCCAGACCGGGTCCTCCAGGTGGGCGTGCAGGGGCCCCTCGTCGAAGTCCGCCTGGGGCACCGAGCCGACCACGACCGCGAGACCCGGCCCGCTCAGCGCGCGGAGGGGTTCCGCCGCGACGCCGCGCAGGTCGTGCAATTCGCGCGGTTCGGGGCGTCGGTCGGCCGGGACGACGGCGTAGAGCCAGGTGACGTGGCTCATGACTCCCTCCCCGCGCGCGGGGGACGACGGCGGGTGGGTGGGGCCGACGCCGACGACTCATCGGGACGGCCGCCGGGTGCCGCACGCTCCGGTTCGCTCGCGGCTGCCTCCAGTTCATCGATCCGCTCGCGCAGGCGCCGGTTCTCCACGGCGAGGTCGCGTCGGCCGGAGGAGAGCCCGGGATCGTGCTCCCACCAGTCGATCCCCATCTCGCGGGCGCGGTCGACGGAGGCGACGAGGAGTCTGATCCTGATCGTCAGCAGCTCGATGTCGAGCAGGTTCACACGGATGTCCCCCGCGATGACGATGCCCTTGTCGAGGACCCGTTCGAGTAGATCGGCGAGGTTGGCCGGCTGCGGGGCGGGCGCGGTGCGGTAGTTCGCCGGCAGTGGCGGTCCGAAGTCGCGGCCGTTCACGGTGTCTCCCCAGGGTCGAGGCGGCCGCGGTGGTAGCGGCGTTCGCGGTGGTAGGACACGAGCCCGCCCCGTTCGTCCAGGACGACCCGGTAGAGGGCCAGGATGTCGGTGGAGTCGGGGATGCGGCGGGATTCCAGGACCTCGACCCCGACCCGCCAGCCCTCCTCGTTGTGCTCCAGCGAGGTGACGACTTCGGGCAGGTTTCCCGTGAGCTCCTGCACCTGGCGGGCCGCCCGGGCGGCGGCCTGGCGGGCGCCAAGGCGGGTCCGGGTGCGCTTCTCGGTGTCTGGCCGGTCCGGTTCGGCGGACGAGCGCCCGTCACGCCCGGGATCGGGGTGGCGATGCTCGTCGTCGGCGCGGCTGGCGGCGGTGCGGCGACGTGGCACCGCCGTGTGGTCGGCGGGCCGGCGCGCACGGGGCTCGGGTTCGGGCACGGCTCACACCTCCCGCCCACCGCTCGTCCTCCGGGCCTCCCACAGCCGTCCGACCAGTTCCTCCTCCTGCCGGTCGGCCTCCTCCGGGCTGAGGGCGCCGCTTTGACGGGCCTCCTCCAACTCGGCCAGGCGCCGACGGACGGTCGCCGGGTCGTCCAGCTCGCGGCGGGCCTGGGCGTACAACTGCTCGGCCACCCAGACAACGCCGCGCACGGGCGCGAGCGGCAGGGTGAGGAGTCCGGTGATCAGACCCATGGACCGGGCACCCCCTCGGAAGCGCCGTCGACGGCCGTGGGCGCGAAGTCGTACGGCGCCAGCGGCCCGAGGAGGCGGATGCCCACCCGCCCGGACCAGCCGCGCGCCAGGTCCTCCGCCTCGGCCTCGAAGCGCGCCCAGCGGGTGTGGTGGACCAGGAAGGACACGTCGATCGGCTGGTCCGGGTCCGGGTCCGGGCCCCTGGCGACGGCGACTGCGAGCGGGCCGAGTGTGTCGACCAGGTGGCGCACGTCGGCCTCGCCGCGGTCGCCGATCTCCCGGGCCACCAGTTCACCCAGCCGGAGCCGGTCGTAGTGGCCGGTATCTTCCGGCAGCGACGCGGTCCGCTCCCGGAGGGCGGCGATGTCGGGACGCGCGGCGAGGACGTCCCGCAGCACGCGGTCCTCGACGTACGACCCGCGGAGCGTGTACTGGGCGAGGCCGCGCAGGCTCGCCAGCGCGGTGGCGAAGCCCTCCTCGGACGGGCCGAGCAGTTCGTCAGCCACGGCCCGGCGGCCGTCGACCACCGAGCCGAACCGGAACGGCAGCACGGGAACCAGGGCGGAGACGACCGAGTCCAGCACCCGGGCATGCGCGCGGAGGTCGTCCGGCGTTCCCAGGGGCTTGGTCGGATCGACCTCGCTGACCAGCGCGGCGACCCGTCCGCCCGGGAGCAGATCGACCGCCGCCGGGGGTGTGCCCACCCCGCGGACGCCCGTGGGTGCGGCGGCGTCGGCGGGGACGATTCCGTAGACGTAGCAGGCCGCTCCGGTGTCACCGGCGGCCGGTGTGTCGCGGTTCACCGTTCACGCTCCCTGCGTTCGCCGGAGGACCGGGGCCGGCGCCGGGGCCGTTCCTGCGGTTCCTCCTCCTCGTCCTCGTCCTCGCCGCCACGGCCGCGGACCTGGTCGATCACCTCGCCGACGGTCTCCTTGACGCCCTCCAGGGCGCCGCGGGTCTTTCGGCGGGCACCGCCCTGCCGCATGTCGTCCATCAGTTCCGGCAGGCCCTCGGTGCGGTCCTGCTTCAGATCGAGGCGGTTGACCGCCTCCGCGAAGCGCAGATAGGTGTCCACGCTGGCGATGACGATCCGCGCGTCGATCGTGATCAGCTCGATGCCGACGAGCGAGACGCGCACGTAGACGTCGATGACCAGGCCCTTGTCGAGGATCAGGTCGAGAACGTCCGCCAGGCCGCTCGGGGAGGGACGGTCCAGGTAGTGGCCGGTCCTGGGGGCTACCGTCATCGTCATCACCTGCCGCTCCGGGCGAGGGCCCGGCGGCGGCCACGCGGCCGTTCGGCGTCTTCCTCGTCCTCGGGTTCGTCCTGGTCCAGTTCGTCCTCGTACTCGTCGTCGTACTCGTCGCCCTCGTCCTCTTCGGGTTCCTCCTCGTCCTCGGCGTCCTCGTCGGCGTCGTCCTCGTCGTAGTCGTCCTCCGCGTCCTGCTCTTCCTCGTAGTCCTGGTCGTCGCCCTCGCCCTCGTCCTCGTAGCCCGGCTCCTGCTCCTCGTCGGCAGCGCCTTCGGCGTCCTCGGCCTCATCCGCCTCCGTCCCCTCGTCGGACTGCTCCTCCTCCATGGCGTCCTCATGCGAACGGACCACCTCGCTGTCGCGGATCTCGCCGCGCCAGCCCTCGACGCCGTCGGGTCGAGGATCGTCCGGGTCATCACGTGCCGGCGGAAGTGCTTGAGCTCCAGGCGGGCGCGCCGGCCTTGGGCGCGCCAGAGGTTGCCGGTCCGCTCGAACAGGCCCTTCGGGTGGTACTCGAGGACCAGGAGGATCTTGGTGAGGTTGGGCGCGAGTTCGTGGAAGGTCACCGTGCCGTCGACGTGACCCTTGTCGCCCTTGGAGCGCCACACGATCGTCTCGTCCGGGACCTGTTCGACGATGGTCGACTCCCAGGTGCGGTGGGAGAGGAAGATCCCCGCCTTCCACGTGATCTTCTCGTCGGATTCCTGGGACACCTGCTCCAGCCGCTTCGCGAACTTCGGGAAGTCCTGGAACTGCGTCCACTGGTTGTAGGCGACCCGCACCGGCACGCCGACCTCGATCTCCTCCACGATGTTGGTGACCTTGGTCTCCTTGCCTCCGCCGCCCTGCTTCCCGCCCCCGGAGAGCGAAAGGCTGTTGGACACGAGGTTCTTCACCCCGGCCGCGCCCGCCCCGAGCAGCTTGCCGACCGGGAGACCCGCGCCGCCACCGCCTCCGTTCTCGGTGTAGTCGACCAGCCGGTCCGCGAGGTCGGCGACCCGGTCGCCGGCCGCCGCGATGGCCCGCTCGCCCAGTGCGGACACGAACTCCCTTGCCTGATCCATCAGTTGGTCGGTTGGCAGGGCGTCCACGAGATCGCCGATGCCGCCGATTTCGGGCTCGGCTGATTGCTTGGCCATCGTCCTCACCCCGACTTCCGTGCGGACGCCCGCGATCCGGTCGTCCTGCGGGCCGGCGCACTCGTCTTCTTCGCGGCCGAGGAGGCCGCGGTCTTCCGGGCGGCCGCCGCGCCCGGGGCGGCCTTCTTCGCCGGCGCCTTCGCCGTGCTCTTGCGGGTCGGGGTGCTCTTCGGGGCCGCCGCGCTCTTGCGGGTCGACGCACTCCTGGGAGTCGCTGTGCTCTTGCGGGCTGCCGTGTTCCTGGGAGTCGCTGTGCTCTTGCGGGCTGCCGTGCTCCTGGAGGTCGACGTGCGCGTGTCGGAAGGCTTGGCGCTCGTCCGGGACCGCGACGAACCACCGCTGGACGAGCTCGTCCGGGACGACCTGCCGGAGCGGGTGCTCCGGGTCTTCCCGGAGTCCTCGGTCTCCTCCTCCGGTTCTTCGTGCTCGTCGCGGTGTTCCTCTTCGTCGTCGAGGGGTTCGTCGTTGTCGCCCCGTTCGTCGTCCTCGCGCCGCTCGTTCGCCTCGCGCAGGGCCTCGGTCCGTTGTGTCAACTGGTCGGTCAGCGCGCCAACGCGCCGGGACGCGGCGGCCACGGCCGCCTTCTTGCCCGCACTCGCCAGCTCGCCCCGCACGTCGCCGACCACCCGCCGCAGCTGCGGCGAGGATTCGAGGAGTTGCGCGACCGCGGTTCCCGGGCTGGCACCCAGTTTCTTGCCGGCCGCCATGCCGGCGAGCGCCAGCGCCCATCGGGCTTTGTGCAACCGCCCGAGGACATAGCCGACGCCCACCGCAGCGGCGAGTTTCACGTTCTTCATGGTCCGTCCCTGGTGGGTGTTGCCGGGACGCATCGGTTCGCAGGCCAACGGCCCGGCTCGGTGACCCCTCCGCCTGCCCCTCCGGACCAGCGGGAATCAACGTAGGGTCACCACGTTCCGCGCGGCTCCCGTCCCGGTCAGGCCTCGTTCGGCCTCGACGCGTCCTCACCCGGTCTACGGGGTGGTCACAGGTGGTCACCGACTGGAGTCGCCAACCCGACGACGAGGGCGGCCGCGTCGGCATGCGGACACTGTTCCGCTGCCGCACCCGGATCGGGTGGATGACCCTTCCGCCGGGTGCGGGAACTCCACGACGTCCGGCTCGCCCTCGAAGCGGGCGTGCATCGCGGCCACCGCCCGGCTCTTCGCGCCGAGTGTGCGGTACAGGGATGCGAGCGTCTACGCGGTGCGGCCGGCGGGCGGTGCGGGCGGCGGACCGGGCCGCTCCGGTGCTGCGTCGGCGGGCAGGTCGTCGAGCAGGTCGAGCACGTGGCGGGCGAGGTCCTCGATCACCGGGTGCTCGAACACCACCGTCGCGGGCAGGCGCGGGATCGGTGATGAGGGCCGAAGCGCCGCTGTCCTTGAGGAAGTAGTCGAGTTCGGCGTCGGAGGAGCGGGGATTGAGCAGGACGCCGACCGCCCCGCCCGCAGCACGGCGAGGCAGCCCTCGACCAGCTCCACGCAGGTGCCCAGACAGAGCGCGACCCGATCGCCGCGCCGAACCCCCGCCCGCGCGAGCGAACCGCCCAGCCGCCCGGTCCGCCGCTCCAATCGGCGTAGCTGACGCCACGTGAGAAGTCGTGGAACGCCACCCGATCCGCCGACCGCTCGGCGTGCCGCTTCAGCAGCTCCGGCAGCGGCCGCAGCAGATCGTCGTACCGCACTTCTCCACTCACGCCCGAGCTCCGACCTCTCGCGGTCCCGATCCGCTCCCCCTCCTGCGTACCCAGTAGCACGGGAACACAGGCCGAGTCGGGCGGACTCGCCGCGGCGGCGGCGCTGCGCTCCGATGCGGAACGTCAGAGGATTCCGTCGGCCAGCGCGGCATCCCTGTACGGCCTCGACATCTGATGCGGTCCGGTTTTCGACGATCACCGGCCGGCTACGAGCGGCGCCAGGCGCCTGCTGAGCCTGAGCACGTCACGGACCGTCCGAGGGTCGGTGCTCCCGCGGAAGGCGGGGACGGGGTGAACCTGAGGCCCGATGAGCAGGCCGGTGCGCCCATCGAGCGAGGTGTCGGTGGCGGCGAAGACGGACGGCCGAGCGGCCATCGACGCGGGGCCGGCCGTGGAGCGTTCGAAGGTGCGCCGCACCAGCGGCCACAACAGGCGCAGCCCCGGCGAGACGATCCGCGGTGAGTTCATGGTGCCGTCGGTCATGTCGGTCGCCGCGCCGCCCGGGTCGGCCGCGAAGACCGTGACGCCGCTGTCGCGCAGGCGCTCGGCCAGGTCCAGGGTGTAGGCGAGGTTGGCGAGCTTGGCGCGGCCGTACCAGTGGAAGCCGTAGTAGCCGCCCGGTGGTTCGACGGCGTCGAAGGTGCGCTTGGCGACCTTGATCGCGCCGGAGCTGACGTTCACGATCCGGCTCGGCCCGTCGGCGCGGAGCCGATCGAGCAGCAGCTCGGTCAGCAGGTACGGCGAGAGGTGGTTGACGGCGAACGTCGCCTCGATGCCGTCGACGGTCTGCTGCCGGTCCGCGAACATCGCGCCCACGTTGTTCACGAGGACCTTGAGCGGTCCCTCGGCCGCCAGCCGGGCGGCGAGCGCTCGAACCTCGCCGAGCGAGGCGAGGTCGGCCGCCAGGAACCGCGGCTCGCCTCCGGTCGCAACGGTCGCGATGCGCTCGACGGCGCGGACACCGCGCTCGGGGTTGCGGCCGACCACGGTGACGGCGAGCCCGTGCGCCGCCAGTCCCATCGCCGTCTCCAGGCCGATTCCCCCGGTTCCCGCCGTGACCACTGCCCGCTGTTCCACTGGCCCGCCCTCCATCGCTTCCTGCCGTAAGCGGATATCTATCCGTTTTCGTGGGGGCACGCTAGCACAATCGGATAGTTATCCGGTTAGTTGTCCGGTGAATGTCGACGTGAGGGCGCCGGTGCCTGGCTCCCGGGTCGTCGGCCGCGGTCAGCGCGGCGGGCGCAGGCCCTCGAGGAGGACATCGAGGTAGACCTCGGTGCGGGTGGGATCGCAGGCGCCGGAGCGCAGGGCGTGTTCGACGCCGCAGAGCAGGCGGCGCACGTCGTCGGCCTCGATATCGCGCCGGACGGCGCCGAGACCGCGGGCGCGGTCAAGCAGATGGGCGACAGCCAGGTCGAGCTCGGCCTTCAGTGCCGAGGTCTGCGCCTCGGCATCGTTGGCGGATTCGAGCACGGAGGCGAATCCGCTGTCGTCCAACGCGCGCGCCAGGGTGAACCGCAGCAGGCGGCGCAGACCTGCCAGGGCGTCCACGTCGGCGGCCGCGGCCTGGGCCTCGTCCACCAGCTCCCGGAAGCGCTCGGCAGACAGCGCCTCCCGCAGCGCGTGCCGGTTGGGGAAGTGCCGGTACACGGTTCCCACGCCCACACCGGCGAGGCGGGCGATGGCATTCAACTGGAGCGAGTCGTCACCGGCAGCCAGCTGCTCGCGGGCGACCTGCAACACCCGGGTGCGGTTACGTGCGGCATCCGCCCGCAGTGTCGGTCCCTGCTCGCCCTTCGGTGTCACGGGCCCAGCATAGAGGGCCGGCAACCGCGGCCCGGCGGGCTTGCCTTCCTCCCTCCTGAACCGTCCACGCCGGTGCGGGGTCCCGCAGCCGGAAGGCGGCAGTCGGGGCTCTCTGGAATCCTGGCCGTGAAGCGCGGGCCGGGCACACAGCGAGGAGCCGCAATGTCCGGATTGTTCGAGGTGAGCGTCGAGGTCGATCGCCGGGTGGAGGAGGTCTTCGCCTACCTCGCCGACGGGCGCCATGATCCCGAGTTCAGCCCCCGGGTCCTGGAGATCACGAAGGTGCCGGACGGACCGACCGCTGTCGGGACCGTCTTCCGCAGCACCGTGAAGGACGCCGGGCTGAAGACCTCCCGCCAGTTCCGCATCACCAGGATGGAGGCGCCGCGCATGATCCGGTGGAGCGAGCAGAGCAAGAACCTCATCACCGCCGAGGGCGGCTACGATCTCGAACCGCTGTCGGGCGGCCGTACCCGGGTGCGGATCTTCAACGTGCTGGACGGCCACGGACTCGGCAAGCTCCTGCTCGGCCCGGCGCTGCGTGCGGCCCGCAAGGACGCCCCCGACTTCGGCCGCCGGATCAAGGCGGCCGTTGAACGCTTCTGACCTCGCCGCGGTCCGGGACAGGTGCGCGAGCATGTCGATGTCCCGGCCGCCGGCCGGGCGGCGGGCAACCGGTCCGCCGGCGATTCTGAGCAGGGCGATCGCACCGCAGGCCGTCCTGCCGTTCACCCCTACGGAGTCTCCGATGGATCTGCAGCTCTCAGGCAAGGTCGCCGTTGTCACCGGTGCCAGCAAGGGAATCGGCCTCGCCGTGACGCAGGCACTCGCCGCCGCGGGCGTGAACGTGGTCGCGGTGGCGCGCGGTGTCTCCGGCCCGCTGACGGAGCTCGCCCCGCAGGTGCATCCGGTGTCGGCCGATCTCGCCACCGCGGACGGCCCCGTCTCTGCGGTCGAGGCGGCGATCTCCCGGTTCGGTGGACTGGACATCCTCGTCAACAACGTCGGCGCAGTCCACCCCCGTCTGGCCGGGTTCGCGGCCGTCACCGACGACGAGTGGATCCAGGGGCTGACGGTCAATTTCCTCGCCGCCGTCCGCACCACCCGGGCGGCCCTGCCCCACCTGATCGAGCGTGGCAACGCTTCGATCGTGACGGTGAGTTCGGTCAACGCGTTCCTGCCCGACCCGATGGTCATCGACTACTGCGCGGCCAAGGCGGCGCTCACCAACTTCTGCAAGGCCCTGTCCAAGGAGGTCGGTCCGCGCGGGGTGCGCGTCAACACGGTCAGCCCCGGGCCGGTGTCCACGGCGCTGTGGCTCGGCGACGGCGGCGTCGCCGCGACGGTCGCGAAGGCGTCCGGCGGCGAGCCGGAGGACATCGCCCGGAGTGCCGTCGCACAGTCCGCCACCGGCCGCTTCAGCCTCCCGCAGGAGGTTGCCGACCTCGTTCTGCTGCTGGCCAGTGAGCGGACGGGCAATGTCACCGGGAGCGACTTCGTCATCGACGGCGGCCTCGTCCAGACGCTCTGAACTCCGCCGGGCCGCCCATCCGATCACCGACGCAGGCTCCGAACCGACGGCCGCCCCCGCCGTCGCCCGCGGAAGCAGCATCGGGCGCTGTCCGGGCAGACACGCTGATCCGGCGGCCGGCTCCCCGTCCTGAACCGCGCAGGTCAGCGGACGCGGCCGCGCGGCTTGAGGGGGGTGCCGGGGAGCTCGGGGGCGGGGAGGCGGTCGCCCGGGTAGCCCTCGACGGCGCCGAAGCGGGGGGAGGCGGCCTGCCAGGCGGCGCGGGCTTCGGCGATGTCCTCGTGGGACCGGCCGATGAAGTTCCACCACATGACGAGCTGTTCGTCGAAGGGGGTGCCGCCGAGGAGGATGGCGCGGGCTTCGGTGGGGGTGGGGTTGGTGAGGGTGAGGGTGGTGGGGCCGGGGGAGAGGTGGCCGAGGTCGCCGGGGTGGAGGGGGGTGTCGGCGAGGAGGATCGGGCCGCGGTCGACGAGGAGGCCGTGTTCGAAGGCCGGGTCGACGGTGAGGGTGACGGTGGCGTGCGGGCGGAGGGTGAGCTCGGCGCCGAGGAGGGGGGTGAAGGTGGGGACGGGGGAGGTGTCGCCGGCGAGGGTGCCGAGGAAGACGCGGGCCTCGCCGCCGTCGAGGGGGACGGGCCGGGGCACGTGGTGGTGGAAGTCGCGGGCGCTGTGGCGGTGCTCCTCGGGGAGGGCGACCCAGAGCTGGACGCCGTGCAGGACGGTGGTGGCGGGGGTGGAGACCTCGGAGTGGCAGATGCCGTGGCCGGCGCTCATGAGGTTGAGCTCGCCCGGGCGGACGAGGGCGTGGACGCCGAGGCTGTCGCGGTGTTCGATCTCGCCGCTGAACAGCCAGCTCACCGTCTGCAGGCCGGTGTGCGGGTGCGGGGCGACGTCCATGCCGCCGCTGCGGGCGACGTCGTCCGGGCCGTAGTGGTCGACGAAGCACCAGGCGCCGATCAGGCGGCGGTCGCGGTGCGGGAGGGTACGGCGGACGGTCATGGCGCGGGGGCCGCCGAGCGGGACGTCCCGGGGGGAGAGGATGTCGACGGTGCTCACGGTGCTCACGATGGGCCGTACCTTTCGCCTGCCGAGTGGTTCTATTTTCAACTATTATGCATGGTGGAATGATCATCGAGAAGAGTAGTGGTCGAGCACGGCGGAAGGAGCTCAGGTGAGTGACGTGACGGTGGTCCCGGCGGAGCGGCGGGTGTTCATCGACAAGCAGACCCCGCAGGCCTACCGGGCGCAGGCGGCGGCCGCCGAGGCGGCGGGCGCGGCGGCGGCCGAGGCCGGGCTGGACCGGGGGCTGGTGGAGCTGGTCAACCTGCGGGTCTCGCAGATCAACGGCTGCGCGTACTGCCTCGACGTGCACACCAGGGCCGCGCTGCGGGCCGGCGAGACCGCCCAGCGGCTGGGGGTGCTGCCGGCGTGGCGGGACACCCAGGTGTTCACGGAGCGGGAGCGGGCGGTGCTCGGGCTCGCGGAGGCGACCACGACGCCGAGCGACGCCGCGCTGCAGGAGGCCGCGTACGGGGCCGCCCGGGCCGTGCTGACGGACCAGGAGATCTCGGCGGCGGTCTGGGTCGCGATCGCCATCAACGCCTTCAACCGGGTGTCCATCATGAGCAAGCACCCGGTGCGGCGCACGGCCGCCAACTGACCGTCAGGGGAGTTTGGGTACGACCGTCTCCTCCGCGCGGCGTAGGCGTTCCTCGGCAGAAGGGCGGAGAACTGCCTCCTCCGGGTGGTGGATGACCGGCCGGAGGGGGAGCGGAGAGGCTGGGCGGAGGCGGCGGGCGCGGCTCGCCACGGGGAGTGGGGGGTTGGGCGATGGCACGTCGTCGGGTGTCCGTACTGGTGGCGGCGATCTGCGTGGCGCTGGCCGCGCCGGTCGCCTCCGCGTCGGCGACACCGGTCGCGGGCGGGGCGGGCGGGCCGGGGGCTTCGGCGGGTTCGGGAGCCGTGGGCCCCGGCGTCGTGGTCGGCCTCGTGCCGGGCGACGCCCGGGTCGACGAGCAAGGGAGCGTGCAAGGGGGCGCGCAGGGCGGCGATCGCGCCGACGTCGGGGCCCGGCTGCGCGCCGGGCTGCAGCGGGTGACCGGGGCCGGGGCGGCGGCCTCCTTCGGCGAGGTCGCGGACGAGCACGGCACCGTGCGGGCCGGCTCGGGCGTCGCGGACCTCGCCACCGGCGCGCCGGTGCGGACGGACGGCCGGTACCGGGCCGGCAGCATCACCAAGATGTTCACCGCGACGACCGTGCTGCAGCTGGTCGGCGAGCACCGGATCGGCCTGGACGACCCGGTGGAGCGCTACCTGCCGGGGCTGGTCCCGAACGGCGGGAACATCACGATCCGGCAGCTGATGAACCACAGCTCGGGCCTGTGGGACCCGACCAACGAGCCGGACGGCGGCGTCTTCCCGGCGTTCAAGACCGCCGAGGAAGCCCGGACGTGGTACCGGGAGGGCGGGCCGTCGCACAGCGTCCCCCGCTCCCAGGTGGTGGCCGCCTCGGTCGCGCACGCGCCGTACTTCCCGCCCGGCACCTCGTGGCACTACTCGAACGTCAACTACACGTTGCTCGGCATGGTCGTCGAGAAGGTGACCGGGCACGGCTACGCGCACGAGATCGAGGCCCGCATCCTGCGCCCGCTGGGGATGACCCGCACCTACCTGCCCGGCGCGGCGACCGACATCCGCGGCCCGCACGCGCACGGCTACGTGACGCTCGTCGAGGGCCCCGGACCGGACCAGCGGACCGACTTCGACCTGACGGTGCAGAGCGTCACCTGGGCCAACTCCGCGGGTGAGCTGATCTCCACCACCGACGACCTGCTCCGCTTCGAACGCGCGCTGCTGGGCGGCCGGTTGCTCTCGCCGGAACTGATGAAGGAGATGTCCACCACGATCCCGGTCACCGCGGACGGCTCGCCGAGCCGGATGACGTACGGGCTGGGGCTGGCCCGGGTGCAGCTGTCCTGCGGGCCGGTCTACGGGCACGACGGCTCGATGCCCGGGTACCAGTCGCAGCTGTGGTCCTCGGGCACCCGCTCGCTCGCGGAGTCGACCACCCCGAGGGGCGACGGGCCGCAGCAGATCGCGCAGTACCAGGCGCAGGGGCAGCTGCTGGAGGACGTGTTCTGCGGCGGACGGTGAGGGCCGCCGTACGACGCCCGAAGCGCCCGCCGAGCCCGACCGGTTGGCAGGGGCCGGTCGGGCGCGGCGGGCGGCGGTCAGGACTCCGGGTCGTCCTCGCCGAGGAACTCCTCGATGGCGCTGATGAGTTGGAGCGGCGTCTCCTCCATCGGGTAGTGCCCGGTGGAGGGGAGGCGGACCTCGGTCGCGTGCGGATAGTGGCGCAGCCAGGTCTGCCGGATCAGCTCGGGGGTGATCGCCTGGTCGAGCTCGCCGGTGAGGACCCGCACGGGCAGTGCGAGGCCGGCGATCTCCTGGTGGAAGTCCTCCAGGGCCCAGGAGTCCAGCCAGGCACGGAAGGCCTTGGCGTCGCTGCGCTCCAGCGACTGCTCCGTCATCCGCCGCACCCAGGCGCGCGGGCGGACGCCGCTGGTGGTGAAGTCGATGATGGCGCTGCGGCTCTCCGCCAGGTCCCCCGCAGAGGCGAAGAGCTCCCACTGCTCGGGCGGGAACGGGATGCCGATGGCCGGGACGGGCGCGATGCCGACCAACCGGCGCACGCGCTCGGGTGCGGCGACGAGCGCGCGCTGGACGACGCAGCCGCCCATCGAGTGCCCGATCAGGGAGAAGCGCTCCCAGCCCAGCGCGTCGGCCGTCGCCACCAGGTCGGCGCCCGCCTCGGCGGTGGTGTAGCGGCCGGGCAGGTCGCGGGCCTCGCCGTAGCCGCGCAGGTCGACGAAGGCGTAGCTGAAGGCGTCGAGGTCGAGGTCGGGCAGCAGGCGGTCGTAGGCGGCGCGGTCGGCGAACCAGCCGTGCACCACGAGCACGTGGTGCGGGCCGTGGCCGATCAGCGTGTGGGGGAGCGGGACGGGGCTCAAGGGCGGCTCTCCTCGGGAGGGTTGTCGGGCACGGCAGGTCCTGCCCCCGGGGGGCGGGGCGCCAAACGTCGGCCGGCCGAACGCCACTCCGCCGAGGGCCGCCCGGCCCCTTCGGCGGCGTGCCGGCCCGGCCCCGGCCCCGGGCTCGGCCCGCCCGTAGACTGGGCGGCCGAGGTGGGCGGCCGAGGTGGCCGGGCCGCCGATACCCGAAGGGCGGACGCATGGGCGGCGACGGCGACACCGTGCTCAACCTCTGGCGGCAGCCGCTCACCGAGGTGCCCGCCGAGGTCTGGGACCGCACCGAGCTCACCGTGCTCATTCTCGCCGATACCGGCCTCACCGAACTCCCGCCCGGCATCGGCCGGTTGCGGCGGCTGCGCACCCTCGACCTCGGACACAACCGGCTCGCCGCCCTCCCCGCCGAGCTCGGCGAACTGACCGGGCTCGGCGACTTCCTCTACCTGCACGACAACGCGCTGACCGCCCTCCCGGCGGAACTCGGCCGGCTCACCGCGCTGCGCTACCTCAACGTCGGCGACAACCCGCTCGCCGAACTCCCGGACACCATCGGCGAGATGACCGCCCTGATCGAACTGCGCGCCCAGCGCGGCCGGCTCACAGCCTTGCCCGACTCGCTCGGACGGCTCCGCGCACTGCGCGAACTCTGGCTGCGCGGCAACCAGTTGAGCACCCTGCCGGAGACAGTGTCCGGGCTCGGCGAACTGCGCGAGCTGGAACTGCGGGAGAACGCCCTCACCGAGATCCCCGCCGCGCTCGCCCCATTGCCGCTGCTGCGCCGCATCGACCTGCGGGCCAACCGGATCACCGCGCTGCCGGCCTGGCTGGCCGAACCGGGCGCGCTGCCCGCACTGGAGAAGCTGGACCTGCGCTGGAACGACGTCCGGCCGCCCGCCCGGCTGCTCGACGCGCTCGCGGCCCGCGGCTGCGCCGTCCTGTACTGACCGGACGGGGCCATCGGGCCAGCGGAAAAAAGATCACCACGCGGCCGGTCGGCCTGCTACCGTGGACGGCATGAAGCGCGCTGCACTCGTCACGACGACGCCGGAGAGAGTCCCGGCGCGCTGACTGCTGACCAAGTCCGAAGCCCCGGGGCGAGTGCCCCGGGGCTTCGGCGTTCCCGGCTCCACTCGCCCGGCGGCCCACCCGAGCGGAGACCACCCTCATGAACCACCCCGTGAACCACCACGAGCAGTCGAACGACCGTGTCCAGGCGGACCCGCACGACCACCGCCGGCTCGGCCGGGAACTCGACCTCTTCGACAGCGACCCGCTGATGGGCGCGGGCCTCCCGTACTGGCTGCCCGGCGGCGCCGCCGTCCGGCACGCGCTGGAGGAGTTCATCCGCGACCGCGAGCGCCGGGCCGGCTACCGCCACGTCTACTCGCCGGTGCTCGGCAAGCGCGAACTGTACGAGATCTCCGGCCACTGGGAGCACTACCAGGAGGACATGTTCCCGCCCATGCGGCTCGGCGCGGAGGAGGTGGTGCTGCGCCCCAGCCTCTGCCCGCACCATGCGCTGATCTTCCGCTCCCGCTCCCATAGCTACCGCGAACTGCCGCTGCGGATGGCCGAGTTGGGTGGGATGTACCGCTCCGAACTGTCCGGTGTGCTGGGCGGGCTGACCAGGGTCCGGGCGATCCAGCTGAACGACGCGCACGTGTTCTGCACCCCCGAACAGGCCGCCGACGAGGCCGTCGCCGCGCTGGAGCTGATCCGCGCGGCGCACCGCGCGCTCGGCATCGAGCCCGTCCGCTACCGGCTCTCGCTGCCCGGCGCGGGCGGCAAGTACGTGGCCGACCCGGCGCTCTGGCAACGGGCGGTGGCGTTGCTCACCGAGGTGCTGGAGCGCTCCGGGGTGCCGTTCGAGGCGGCGGAGGGCGAGGCGGCGTTCTACGGGCCGAAGATCGACGTCCAGATCGCCGACGCCGCCGGGCGGGAGTCCACCCTGTCCACCGTGCAGATCGACTTCCACCAGCCGGAGCGCTTCAACCTGCACTACATCGGCGCGGACGGCGCCAAGCACCGGCCGGTGATGGTGCACCGCAGTGTGATCGGCAGCGTCGAGCGGGTGGTCGCCCACCTGATCGAGCTCTACGGCGGGGCGTTCCCGGCCTGGCTGGCGCCCGTCCAGGTGGTGCTGGTGCCGGTCTCCGAGGCCCAACTCCCGCAGGCCGAGCGGCAGCGGCAGCGCTGCCTGGACCTCGGCCTGCGGGCCGAGGTGGCCGGGCCGGAGCAGGGCAGCCTCGGCGCCCGGATTCGGGCGGCCCGGCTGGTCCCGTACCAGGCGGTGATCGGGGCGAAGGAGGCCGCGGACGAGCAGGTCGCGCTGCGGCTGCGGGACGGGCGCAAGCTGGAGCCGATGGCGGCGGAGGCGGCCTGGGCGCGGATCGGCGAGCAGGTGGCGGACTGTGCGCCGGAGTTGTGGGCGGACGGCCTTGAGGCCGTCGCGCCCGCCGCTCGGTAGGGCGAGCGGCGGGCCGGGCCGGGCCGGTCGGGTGGCGCACCTGCCGGTCAGTACGACTGCAGCTCGATCAAGTGCCCCTCCGGGTCGCGCAGATGGGCGCTGCGCAGGTTCGGCCCCCAGTGCGGGCGGTCGGTGGCCCCGACGACGAGGCTGCCGCCGTTGCGCAGGCAGAGGTCGAGCGCCGCGTCCACGTCGTCGACCCGGAGGACCAGCATCGCGGTGTCCTGGACGGCGGCGCCCGGCCGGGCGGGCAGGTCGGCGGTGCCGAGGTCGGCGGCCATCGCGGCCCGGTCGTAGAGCACCAGCACGGCCTGCCCGTCGACGTCCCAGTTGGCGTACGGGCCCTCCGGCGTGCCCTTGACCAGGGCGGCGCCGGTGAGGGCGGGCAGGACGGCCCGGTAGAAGCCGAAGCACTCGGCGAATCGGGTGACCAGCAGGCGGGGGTAGAGCGCGTCCACGGGTGAACTCCTGGGCTCGGACGGGGCGTTGGGTGGGCGTCGGGGGGAGAGGTGTGGCCCGGCGCGGCCCGGCGCCGAATTAGTGGGTCGGCACCCACTATAGGGAGGGACCCTAGACTGGCGCCATGGTTTCCGATCTTCCGCCGCTGCCGCCCGGCCACGCCCTGCCGCCGACCCTGCTCGACCTCAGCACCTACCTGCTCTCCCGGATCGGCAAGTCCTCGCGCGGCCGTCTCGCCGAGCTGCTGGCCGAACGCGACCTCCGGCTCTGGGACATGGCGGTGCTGGCCGCCCTCTCCGACTTCGGGCCGCAGGCCCAGCGCGACCTGGTCCGGCGCCTGGGCATCGACCCGAGCGACCTCGCGAAGGTCGCCGACCAGCTCGCCGCCGCCGGCTACGTCGAGCGGGCCAGGGACGCGGCGGACCGGCGGCGGGTCTCGGTCACGATCACCGCGGCCGGGCGGGTGCTGCTCGCCGAACTGGACGAGCAGGCGCGGGCGGTGCAGGACGAGGTGCTGGCGCCGCTGGACGCGGGCGAGCGGGAGGTGCTGCACGGGCTGCTGCTGCGGCTGCACCGGGCGCAGGGGGAGCGGCGCGGCGCCATGTAGCGCGCAGCCGGCGGCGGGCCGCAGAAACGAGGGGCCCGCAGAAACGAGGGGCCCGCAGAAACGAGGGGCCCGGGGAAACGCGAGGGCGAGGAGAATCAACTCCCCGCCACTACCAAGCTATAGCGCACCGGGGGGCTTGCGGCAAGGCCCCCGTCATGCCCCAGGATGGTCGGCCTCAGCCGGAATCGAGTGGGAACAGGGTGAATTGCGGCATGCGCGTGGTGTTGTCGACCTGGGGATCGCGAGGGGACGTCGAGCCGCTGGCGGGGCTGGCGGTGCGGTTGCGCGAGCTCGGGGCGGAGGTTCGGGTGTGCGCGCCGCCGGACGAGGAGTTCGCGGCGTTGCTGGCCGGTGCGGGCGTGCCGCTGGTGCCCTGCGGCCCGTCGGTGCGCTCGGTGGTGACCGGCACCAGAGCGCCGACCATGGAGGACGCGTTCCGGCTCGCCGCCGAGCTGGTCGCCGACCGGTTCGAGGTGCTCGCCGAGGCGGCGGCGGACTGTGACGCGGTGCTGGCGACCGGCCTGATGCCCGCCGGCGTCCGGTCGGTGGCCGAGCGGTTGGGGATCCCGTACGTGTTCGCGTGCTTCCACCCGTTCGGGCTGCCGTCGCGGCGGTTCGCGCCGCAGCGGCGGCCCGGCAAGCCGTCGCCGGAGGGGGAAACCGACCTGAAGGTGCTGTGGGAGCAGGACGCCGAACGGGTGAACGCGCTGTACGGCCCGGCGCTCAACCGCCACCGGGCGGCGATCGGCCTGCCGCCGGTGGCGAACGTCCGCGACCACGTCTACACGGAGCAGCCGTGGCTGGCGGCGGACCCGGTGCTGGGACCGTGGCAGGACGCGACCGAGCTCGACCTCGTGCAGACCGGCGCGTGGTTCCGGCCGGACACCCGCCCGCTGCCGCCGGAGCTGGCGGCGTTCCTGGCGGCCGGCCCGCCGCCGGTGTACGTGGGCTTCGGCAGCATGGCCATGCGGACGGCGCCGGAGCTCGCCCGGGTGGCCGTCGAGGCGGTCCGGGCGCACGGACGGCGGGTGCTCCTCGGCCGTGGCTGGGCCGAGTTGGCGGCGGTCGACGACCGGGGGGACTGCCTCGTCGTCGGCGAGGTCAACCAGCAGGAGCTGTTCGGCCGGGTGGCCGCCGTCGTGCACCACGGCGGCGCCGGCACCACGGCGACGGCCGCCCGGGCCGGAGCGCCCCAGGTGATCGTGCCGCAGATCGTCGACCAGCCGCACTGGGCGGCCCGGGTGGCCGAGTTGGGCATCGGCGCGGCGCACCCGGGCCCGGTGCCGACCGTCGACTCCCTGTCCGCGGCGCTCGCCACCGCGCTGGCGCCCGCGACGGGGGCGCGGGCGAGGGCCGTGGCCGGTACCGTCCGCACCGATGGGGCGGCGGTGGCGGCGAAGCTGCTGCTCGACGTGGCCGACCGGGGGAGGCGGCCCGCCGCCGGGTGACGCACGCGGCGGCCGGGGACGTCACGGAGTTGCGGCACCCGGGCGGCGGGCACCCGCGAACTCCCCGGCCCAGCGCGGCACTTCCAGCACCCGCTCGACCCGGGCGACCAGCGTGCCGGTGCGTTCGGCGTGGATCATCGCGCCGTCGCCGACGAAGATCCCGACGTGGTGCAGCGGGGCGTCCGGGCGGGAGAAGAACAGCAGGTCGCCCGGGGCGAGGGCGTCGCGCTCGACCGGTGCGGCGCGGTGGTACTGGGCGACGGTGTAGTGGCCGAGTTCGACGGTGCCGTGGCTGGCCCGGTACCAGCAGTGGAGGGCGAGGCCGCTGCAGTCGAAGCCGACCGTGGTCTCGCCCAGACACTTCCCGTTCAGGTAGCCGTTCTCGTCGTCGCAGAAGCCGAGGCTCGGGCCGAGCCGGTCGCCGCCGCCCCACGCGTACGGCACGCCGAGCTGGGAGGCGGCGACGGCGGCCACCCTGCGGCCGAGGGCGGCGGCGCCGGCGGTCGCGGGGAGCCCGGGGCCGGGGCCGGGCCTGGGGCCGGAGGAGTCGGCGCGGGCGGGTGCGGCGACGGCCGGTACCAGCCCGGCGCCGAGGGCGAGGCCGAAGAGACGGCGGCGGCCGAGCCCGGGGAAGCGGTCGCGGCGGGGAGGTGGGGACTCCATCGGGTGACTCCCGGTTCGGTCGGTGCGGTGCGGTCGGTGCGGTTCGGCGGGCGCCGCTCGGAAGGTTCCAGGATTCCGGTCGAGTGGGCCCCTCGCCATCACCCGCACCGGTGAATCGCGGACCGGGTGGATCGGGGAGGGTGATGGACCATCGGGCAGGAACCAAACCGATCGTCCGGTTTGGCCTGGGAGTGAACGCCCCGGCCGCGTCGAGCCGTTGGCGGTGCGAATTAATTCCACGCTGGCACAAATTCGAGTTGACCGAATATCGAACACGCGGGTGGGGGAAGGGAAGCGTGCGCGGACGAATTCCCGGCGTCTTCTCATCCCGACTTCTTGTCGCCCCGAGGACGCCCGTCGCTAGGATGCGGGGTGTTCGGTTCGGTTCGGGGACGGGCGCAGGGCGGGGTGGTTGCGGTGGTGCGGCAGGAGCGGGCGCTTCGGACGCGAAGGCTGATCCTCGAGGCGGCGGCCTCGGTCTTCGACGAGTTCGGGTACGAGAGCGCCACCATCGGCGAGGTGGTCGCCCGGGCCGGGGTCACCCGCGGCGCGGTGTATTTCCATTTCGCCTCCAAGCGGGACCTCGCGCGCGGTGTGCTCGAGGAGCAGTTCTCCCAGGACGGTGTGCCCGAACGTTGCAGCAAGCTCCAGGAGTTCGTGGACACCGGAATGGTGGTCGCGCATCTGATGCCGCGTGATCCGCTGCTCAGCGCGGGAGCCCGGCTCTCGCTCGGCCAGGACGCCTTCGACGACCTCGGCAGCGGGGCGATTCCCGGCTGGATCCGCCGGATGGAGGCGCTGCTGGTCGCGGCCGGCGAACGCGGCGAACTGCTGCCGCACGTCGTCCCGGCGGACACCGCGTGGCTGATGACCGCGGCGTGGACGGGCGTGCAGATCCAGTCCCAGAAGCTGTCCGGGCGGGCCGACTTGGAGCAACGGGTGGCCGCGCTGTACCGGCACCTGCTGCCCAGCATCGCGGTGCCGGGCGTACTCGCCGCGCTGCGGATCGGGTCGGGCCGCGGGGCCGAGGTGGTGGCCGAAGTGGCGGCGGCCCGGGCGGCGGCGGGGGACTCCGAAGCGCAGCCCGCGGTGGTGGCGGGCGGGGTCGGCGCGCACTGAGTGCGGGCCCCGGTCGGGGCGTCAACTCGGCGGCGGCGCAAGGCTGGTGGGGTTCGGAGTGTTGCGGTCGCCGGGACGGGAGTGGTCGCAGGGCCGGTACCCGTAACGAAAGATGCAAGGCGTTCGGTTTGTGGTGGCGGACCAGTCCGGGTCGGTGGATCCTCGCGGCCACTCCTGGGGCGGCTCCGCGTGCGGCCTGAACTCGCCGTGCTCGTCGACCGTTGCCCCGCGCCTCCGTGCCACCCTGGTAAGGGAGTTGGGGGAGTCGTCCGGGGCCGGATTGTGTCGGCTACCACGCGCCGTCCTGCTTGCCGGGCCGCCGAGGGGGCCGGACCGGCTCGGGGTCAGGTCGTGTTCGTCATCGGGAGGGATCGATGGACCAGGTGCGGCAGGAGAAGGCGCGGCGCACGCGCGGACGGCTACTGGAGGCGGGAGCGGAACTGTTCGACCGCTCCGGCTACGCGGGCGCCACCCTCGGTGAGATCGCCGCGGCGGCCGGCGTGACGAAGGGGGCGCTCTACTTCCACTTCACCTCCAAGGAGGAGCTGGCCGGCGCCGTCTTCGCCCAGGCCGAACGTTCCCTGCGCGCCGCCTGCGGCTCCCGGCGCACCGCCACCTCGCCGCTCCAGGCCCTGATCGACGCCGGCCACTGGCTCGCCGACGCCCTCGGTTCCGACCCGCTGATCCGGGCCGCCTTCCGGCTCGGCCGGGAGGGCGACTGGCAGTGTACGGGCGGGTCCGGACCCGGCTCAGGCGCCGGCCCCGGATCCGACTCAGGCGCGGGCCCCGGCTCAGGCCCCGCGCCCGGATCCGGCCCCGGATCCACCGATCCGCACGGCTTCCACGACTTCCACGGCTTCCACGCCGTCTGGGCCGGCATCACCGGCGACCTGCTGGCCGCCGCCCGCCGCGCGGGCGAACTGCGCGGCCGCCCGGACGCCCCCGGCCCCGGCCCCGACACCCTGGTGGTGACCGCCGCCTGCGGCCTGGAGGTGGTCCTCGCGGACGGCTGCCCGCCCGAGGAACGGGCGCGCCGGGTCGGCGCCCTCTGGGACTGGCTGCTGCCCTGTCTCGTCCCCCCGGGCGCCGTCGGCGCCTACCGGACCGGCCCCCCGGCTCTCGGGCCGGCCTGAGCCCCGGCGGCGCGGTGCCGCCCGGGACGCCACCCAGGACGCCACCCGCTCCCGCCGCGACGGCCGAATGTCAGTGCTACTCGCCATGATGGCGGTATGAAGGACGCAGCCAGCCCGGCCCTTTCCGCAGCCCTGGCCTCCCCCGAGGCCTACGCCGACGCCGTCGCCACCGCCGTGAGGGCGGCCGCGGCCTACTACGCAGACGGCGCCACGCCGCTCGGCGACGACGAGTACGACGCCCTGGTGCGCGCCGTCGAGGCGTACGAGCGCGAGCACCCCGACGAGGTGCTGCCCGAGTCGCCGACCGGCAAGGTGGCCGGCGGCGCGGCGGTCGGCGACGTCCCGCACAGCGTGCCGATGCTCTCCCTCGACAACGTCTTCTCCGCCGAGGAGCTGGAGGCCTGGGCCGCCGGCCTGGAGCGCCGGCTCGGCCGGCCCGTCGCCGCCTGGTGCGTCGAGCCGAAGCTGGACGGCCTGGCCGTCGCCGCCCGCTACCGGGCCGGCCGGCTCACCCAGGTGCTCACCCGGGGCGACGGCCTGGCGGGCGAGGACATCACCGCCGCCGCCGACGCCGTGCTCGGCCTGCCCGAGCGGCTCGCCGAGCCCGTCGACGTCGAACTGCGCGGCGAGGTGCTGCTCACCCACGAGCAGTTCGAGCAGGCCAACGCCGTCCGCACCGCCCACGGCGCCACCCCCTTCGCCCACCCGCGCAGCGGCGCCGCCGGCACCCTCCGGGCCAAGGACCGCGCCTACCGGGTCGAGCTGACCTTCTTCGGTTACGACGCCCACGGCCTGCCCGGCCTCGACCACGCCGCGCTGCTGGCCCGGATCGCCGAACTCGGCGCCAACACCGCCGCCGCCACCGAGGCCGCGCCCCGGCGCTGCGCCACCCTCGCCGAGGCGCAGCAGCGGATCGACGAGATCGCCGCCCTGCGCGCCGAACTGCCCTTCGGCATCGACGGCGTGGTGGTCAAGGCCGACGCGGTCGCCGACCAGGAGGCAGCCGGCTCCGGCTCCCGCGCGCCGCGCTGGGCGGTGGCCCGCAAGCTGCAGGCGCAGCACCAGGTGACCACCCTGCTCGGGGTCGAGTGGAACGTCGGCCGCACCGGGATCATCGCGCCCCGCGCGGTGCTCGACCCGGTGGTGATCGACGGCGTCACCGTCACCTACGCGACCCTGCACAACCCGGCCGACATCGAGCGGCGCGGTCTGATGATCGGCGACCGGGTGTTCGTCTACCGGGCCGGCGACGTCATCCCGCGCGTCGAGGCGCCGCTGGTCGAGGAGCGCACCGGCGCCGAGCGGCCGATCGCCTTCCCCGAGGTCTGCCCGCGCTGCGGCGACGCCATCGACACCTCCGAGCAGCGCTGGCGCTGCGTGCGCGGCCGGGGCTGCCAGGTCGTCGCCTCGGTGATCTACGCCGCCGGGCGCGACCAGCTCGACATCGAGGGCCTGGGCGGCACCCGGGCCGTCCAACTCGTCGAGGCCGGGCTGGTCGGCGACCTCGCCGACCTGTTCACCCTCACCCGGGAGCAGCTGCTCACCCTGGACCGGATGGGCGAGACCAGCGCCGACAAGCTGCTCGCCGCGATCGAGACCGCCCGTACCCGGCCGCTGGGCCGGGTGTTCTGCGCGCTCGGCATCCGGGGCACCGGCCGCACGATGTCCCGCCGGATCGCCGCCCACTTCGGCAGCATGGCCGCGATCCGCGCCGCCGATGCCCAGGCGCTGGCCGCCGTGGACGGCATCGGCACCGAGAAGGCGGCCCTGGTGCTCTCCGAACTCGCCGAGGTGGCCGCGCTGTTGGACCGGCTCGCCGAGCAGGGCGTGGGCACGGCGGTGACCGAGCCGGCGGCCGTCCGGACGAACCCGGAGGGCGTGGCGGAGGGCGCCGGGGGCGGGGCTGCGGACGGCGCTGCGGACGGTGCGGCGGGCCCGCTGGCCGGGCAGAGCGTGGTGGTCACCGGCAGCATGACCGGCGCCCTCGCCGAGCTCTCCCGCAACGCCATGAACGAACTGATCGAGCGGGCCGGCGGCAAGGCCTCCTCCTCGGTGTCCAAGCGGACCAGCCTGCTCGTCGCCGGGGAGAAGGCCGGCTCCAAGCGGGCCAAGGCCGAGGAGCTCGGCGTACCGGTCATGGCGCCGGAGGAGTTCGCCGAGCTGGTGCGCGGCTTCCTGGGCTGAGGCTGAACGGGGTGAACGGAGCGGGTTGAACGGAGCGGGCTGAACGGAACGGCCTGAACGAAACGGCCTGAACGGAACGGAGTGATCGTCGGCGCCGCCGGTGCGGTAGGGTGTGCGGCGCCGAGTACGACCGCGACCGAGGGAGGTGAGCCCCATCAACGGAATGTCCGAGCGGGTGCTCCCGGAGCGCGGCCGCGTGGGCGCCGTACGCGCATAGCGTGTACGCGCCGGCAACGCGACGACCCTGACGGGAGCCCTGGCGGAGTCCATCTCGCCTCCTCCCGAATTCTCCCCAAGGGGTCCCCTGTGCCGGTCTTCTCCTCCTCCGCCCTCCGATCCTCCGTGGTCACCCGCCTGCGCGCCGCTGGCTGCGTGTTCGCCGAGGACGAGGCGCGCATCCTGCTCGCCTCCGCCGCCACCCCGGCCGACCTGGCCGCCATGGTCCGCGCCCGTGCCGAGGGGCGGCCGCTCGAACACGTCGTCGGCTGGGCCGAGTTCGCCGGGCTGCGGATCGCCATCGACCCGGGCGTCTTCGTACCGCGCCGCCGCAGCGAGTTCCTGGCCGCCACCGCGGCCGGGCTCACCGCGCCCGGCGCGGTCGTCCTGGACCTGTGCTGCGGCAGCGGCGCGCTCGGCGCCGCCGTCGCGGCCGGCGCCGGGCACCCGGTCGAGCTGTACGCGGCCGACCTGGACCCGGCGGCCGTCCGCTGCGCCCGCCGCAACCTCGCGCCCGCCGGCGCCCGGGTCTTCGCGGGCGACCTGTTCGCGGCCCTGCCCGCCGCCGAACTGCGCGGGCGCGTGGACGTCCTGATCGCCAACGTCCCGTACGTCCCGACCGGCGACGTCGCCCTGCTGCCGCCCGAGGCCCGGCTGTACGAGGCCCTTCCGGCGCTCGACGGCGGCTCGGACGGCCTGGACGTGCTGCGCCGGGTCGCCGCCGAGGCGCCCGGGTGGCTCGCGCCGGGCGGCTCGCTGCTGTTCGAGACCAGTGAGCGGCAGCTGGCGACCGCCCTCGCGGTGGTGCGCGCGGCGGGCCTGGCGGCGGAGGCCCACGAGGACGAGGAGTTGGACGCGACGGTGGTCACCGCGCGGCTGACGACGGCCGGCTGACGACGGCCGGTTGACGACGGCCGGCTGACCGTCCGGTTGACCGCCCGGCCCGGCCGTCGCCGTGTTGGCGACGGCCGGGCCCGGTCGGCCGGCCCCGATCGTCCGGCGGGCGCGCTACCGGGTGGAGAAGGCGCCGCCGTTCACGTGGACGGTCTGCGCGGTGATGTGCCGGGCGCCCGGGGACGCGAGGAACCAGGCCGTCTCGGCGATGTCGTCGACCGTGCCGGGCCGCTTGTTGTGCGTCTCCTCCACCAGCGCCCGGTGCCGCTCGTCGGCCAGCGGACCGCCGAAGAAGTTGGTGCCGGCGACGTAGCCGGAGGAGATGACGTTGCACGTCACCCCCCGGGGAGCGAGCTCGGCGGACAGCGAGGCGTTCCAGGCGGCCAGCGCGGCCTTGGCCGCGCCGTAGGAGCCGCCGCGCCGCTCGGCGCCGATCGAACCGATGCTGAGGACGGCGCTGCCGTCGGCGAGCCGGTCCTGGAGCGCGGTCGTGGTCAGCACCGCGGTCAGCAGGTTCTGCGCGAGGTTGGCCTGCCACTGGGCGAGCAGCGCCTCCAGTGGCGCCCGGTCGGCCGGCGCCGCCCCGGGCAGGCCGCCGGCGGCGTTGACCAGCACGTCCACCGCCCCGAGGCGGGCGGCGAGCGAGGCGACCTGGCCCGGGTCGGTCGCGTCGCAGACGACGCCGTGCACGCCGAGCTCCTCGGCGGTCGCTTCGACGGTGTCCGCGTGACGCCCGGTGACGAAGACCTCGGCCCGCTCGGCGGCGAACCGCCGGGCGATGGCGCGGCCGATGCCGCTGGTTCCTCCGGTGACGAGCACGGTGCGAGAAGTCATGGGTCCCCCTGCCGACTGATACGTTTAGACCTAAACATAGCCGAGACCGACAGGGGATCACACCGTGGCCGACGCCCCCGCAGCGCAGGACCCGGAGAACGCGGAGGAACCCGCACCCGCCCACTCCGCCGCCGAGATCGCCGCCGCCTGGCGGCGGGAGCGGCCGGGCGTCCCGACCGGGTCGATCGAGATCGTCACCCCGATCTGGTGGCTGGCCAAGCTCTTCACCGACGACCGCGCCCGGGCCCTGCGCGCGGCGGGCATCGACGCCGCCACCCTCGACCTGCTCTCCGTCCTCCGGCGCTCGGGCCCGCCCTACACCCTCAGCACCCGCGAGATCGCCCGGCGGACCCTCGTCACGGCCGGAGCGGTCTCCCAGCGCATCGCCCGGGCCGAACGCGACGGCCTGGTCCGGCGCACGCCGGCGGGCAGCGGCCGAACCGTCCTGGTCGACCTCACGGCCGAAGGCCACGCGCTGATCGACCGCTCCGTCGACACCGTGCTCGGCCGGGAGGCCGCACTCGTCGGCTGCCTGTCGGACGACGAACGCACCACGCTCATCGCGACCCTGGACAAGCTGCTGGCCGACGTCCGCCGCCGAACGGCCCCGACCGCGGGCGGTCAGGGCGGGTAGCGTGGCCCGGCGAGCCGACCGCGGTCGGGCGGGGGGAAAGCGATCGACACCGGGGGAGTGCGATGACGGCCGATCAGGTCGAGGATGCCGGCGCGGGGCTGCGCCGGCCCTCGCAGCTCCTGCAGCCGGTTCTCTTCTCCCTCGACGAGGACCGCGGCGGTTCCTTCCTCAACGAAGGCACCCGGGTCTACTCCCGCTGCTGGACCCGGCCCCATGAGGACGACCACTTCTCGGTCCCGTACTTCATGGACGTCGTCGTCCTCGGCCGGGCGGCCGGTTACGGGAAGGGCCAGGGGCGGCTGAGCCCCCACCGGCGGCGGCTGCTGGCCGACTCGGCCCTGAGGCTGGCCGAGGTGGTCTCCACCGAACTGCGGTGCGATGCCGGTGTCCGGCTTCCGCCCGAGCCGCCGGCGGACGCCTACGGCCCTGCGACCACCGAGTGGTTGAGGCCGGTGGAGTGACCTCCGAGTGACCGGAGCGATGCGTCAGGCGGGCTCGGCGGCCCGGGGCAGCTCCGCCCGGCGGACGGCGGGGGAGGCGAGGGCGAGGACCAGGCCGAGGCAGCCGAACGCGCCGCAGGCGACGAACACCGGGCCGGCGCCCCAGGCGCCGATGGCGGCGCCGACCAGGGGGTAGGCGAGCGGGGACAGGCCGAGCATGCTGAGCATCACGACGGAGGTGACCCGGCCGAGGTAGGCGGGGTCGGTCGCGGTCTGGATCAGGGTGTGGGTCAGGCTGCCGACCGTGCCCGCCGCGAGCCCGGTGAGGACGGCGATCGCCACCGCCGCCCACAGGCTCGGCACCAGACCCAGTCCGGCGGCGCCGGTGCTCCCGAGCAGGAGGGCGCCGCACAGGGTCAGGCCCGCCCGGGGCAGCCGGCCGACCACCGCCAGCAGGGCGGCGACGGCGGTCGCGCCGGCGCCGAAGCCGCCGACGATCCAGCCGTAGCCGGAGGCGCCCCAGCCGCGTTCGGCGTTGAGCAGCACCATGCCGACGTTGAGCGTGCCGTTGAGGCCGAGTTCGGTGACCGCCGCGGCGAGGACCAGCGGGCCGATCAGCGGGTGGCGGCGCAGGTAGCGCAGGCCGTCGAGGAGGTCGGCGCGGGCCGGGCGGGCGGCGGGCGCGCCCCCGGCGGCGGCCGGGGTGTCGAGCGGCCGGATCCGGACGGACAGCAGCAGCGGCATGGAGAGCGCGAACAACGCGCCGGAGACGGCGAAGGCGGCGGCCGGGCCGCCGAGCGCCATCGCCAGGCCGCCGAGCGGCGGGCCGGCGATCTGGCCGACGCGCGTGGCCAGCGAGCGCAGGCCGCTGACCCGGGCCAACTGGTCGGGGCGGGTGATCCGGGGCGGCAGCGCGCCGACCGCCGGGACGAACAGGGCGTCGACGGCGCCGAAGACCAGGGCCACCGCGACCAGCAGCCAGAGCGCGGGCGTGGTCAGCGCGACGGCGGCGGCCACCGACAGGATCAGCAGGCAGCGCAGCGCGTCGCTGCCGAGGATCACCCGGCGCGGGTCGAAGCGGTCGGCGAGCACACCGCCGCCGAGCATCAGCAGGGCCCGGGGGATCCCCCCGGCGGCCATCACCAGGCCGACCTGGGTCGGGGAGAGGGCCCGCTGGGCGGACCAGCCGAGGGCGAGGAAGTAGGCGGTGTCGCCGACCAGCGAGGCGGTGTAGGCGGTGAGCCACCGCAGCACGTTGGGGTCGCGGTGGGCGGGGGCGGTGCTGAGCGGTGGTGCGGTCTCCAGGGTGGTCAGCGCGGTCATGGCGGGCTCCGAGTGGTCGCGGTGGCCCCGTGCGGGCGCACGGGGGCGTCGCCCGGCGCTGGATACGGGCAGCCGGGTCGGGTGGTGGAGCGGTGCGGGGCCTGGTGGACGTGCGGAAGCGTCACCCGGCGCGCGGGGCCAGGGCGTGGGGACGGGATGCGGCCGGTTACGGGCGGAACGGGAAGCCGTACAGGTAGACGGACACGTGCTCGCGGCCCCCGGTGTCTCCACCGGCTCCGGCGGATCCGGCGGCCCTGGCGGCCTGGCCGCGCTCCCGCCAGCGCCGGGTGACCTCCGCCAACTCCTCGCCGAACGCGGCGAGTTCGGCGGGGGTCAGGTCGAGCATCCACTCCGAGGCGAAGGCCGCGTCGGTCCACGCCGGGCCCCAGTCCCCGGTCTGGGAGAGGTAGGCGCGGTACTGGGCGGCCCGGGTCTCGAAGACGCTCCGGCCGACCGCCTCGACGACGGCCGCGCCCTCGGGGGTCTGCGTGAAGTCCGAGTCGCGGAAGCCCCAGCCCTCCTCGGAGGCCACCTGCCACCACCGCTCCCGCGCATCACCGCTGCGGCCCGCCGCCTCGGCGACGAAGCCGAGCTCGGCGAGCTTGCGCAGGTGGTAGCTGACCAGCGAGGGCGCCTCGCCGACCTGCTCGCCCAGCTGCGAGGCGGTGGCGGAGCCGGCGGCGTAGAGCAGCCGGTACAGCTGCATCCGCAGGGGATTGGTGAACGCCTTCAGCCTGGTCAGGTCGGTGATCTGGTCGGCCTTGCGCACGGGCCGCGGTTCGGAGGGCATGGCACCACGCTAGATCCGAAAGATAAGTTGCGCAAGAAAAATTTCAGATCTTCAGAGGTCAGCCGCGGAGCCCGTGTGACTGGACTCGCTTGTTGGCCACGGGACTCGCTACTTGGCCGCACCACCGTTCTGGCTACAGTCCGTAGCTGTGACTCAGCACGCTAACTGCCGGGTCAGCACCGGATCTGTCGTCCACCTACGGCCCCAGCTGAAGCGCGGTCTCTCCCTAGTGCGCCGGTTTGAACGGGAACCAACCGTCAGCGTCCTTGCTGGTTCACCGGCAGTTGCCATACTGACCGACCCGGAGAGCTGCACGTCGAATGGCGCTGTTGGCGACAACTGACGTGCTGGAGCGCGGTAGGTGCCACCTTTCACCACTCCGGTGGGAGCAATTGTCAAGAGTTGTGGTTGAGTGCCTGGGCGGCGACTGCTGACCAGATCTGTTCGGCCAAGGTCTCCGGGGACAGCGTGCCGTCGACGATCACGTCGCATTCGTCTCGTAGCGGCTCGATGTGCCGCTCGTGGGCGGCCCGCCGGTGCTCCACGTAATTCCGCAGGAGAACCTCAAGCGGGAAGCCGCCCCTGACGCATTTCCGTTCGATCTTGCGGGCCAGCCGGAGGTCCGCCGCGAGGTCAATGAAGACGTCGAGGCGGAGGCAAGGCCGCTGTGGGGTGACCCGACGAGCGAAGAGGCCGTCGACGATCACAACGGGGGCGCTGGCGAGCGCGGCGTCGGTGTCGGCGTCGAGCCGCTCGATGTCGACCGAGCGAGGATCCCCGACGTCCAGGCGCGGTATCCCGGCCTCGTCGCGTGTCCAGATTCCTCGCCCCGGAGCGGTGAAGTAGTAGTCGTCGCCGTGCAGCACGCTTGCCGGGCCTTCCACCGCGAACGACACGAGCGCATCGGCCAGTGTCGTCTTACCTGCCCCTGCACCACCGGTCAGCGTCAGTAGCACGTAACCCCCCTCTTTTGATCGACAGACCGAGGATCGCACGGCGGATCCGCGTTCATGCCGCAGTCCGTGTACGTTCGACGAGTTGGCCCCGCTCGAAGCGAGCTCCGGCGCGGACCAGCGGGACGAGATGGGCGCCGTTGACGGCCCGCCAGCGGCCTGGGCGGACTCGACGAGCTTGAAGACCATGGCGAGTGCCGCGACGCGGGAGCCGGCGCCCTTGGTGACCTTGGTGCGGAGCCGGACGGTGGCGAAGGTCGACTCGCCCTACGTCAGCTTCCGGGCCTCCGCGGCCGCCAGCAAAGCCCTTCCCGCCGACGCGGTGGCCCGACTGCTCGACGACGAGGAGGAGATCGTCCGCCTCACCATGGCCTTCAGCGCCCCGCACCTGGTCGACGCCGCGACCGCCGAGAGCATCGAGCGCCGGTACCGCGGGCGGGACAAGTTCACGTTGTGGTGGGACGAGGCGGAGGTCCTGACGTTCCCGCCGGCCGCCCTGCGCCGCACCGCAACCTCCCGCTCCCCTCGCTGCTCCGGCTCCTCGTCGACTCCTCGGAGCGCGTCGCGGAGGCCGCCGCCGCCTCGCCGTACCTGCCCGTCGAACGCATGGAGTGGCTGCTCACCCGGGCGGGCCTGTAAGCCGCCGCTGCGACCGGCCGGAAGCTCGGCGCACGCGGGTGGCGGGCCGTCACGCCTCGGGTTTCGGGCCTCGGCCATCCGGCCCTCGTCGCATCGCCATCGGCCAAGCGTGCGGCCAGGGTTGGTCGCATGAACCGACCTCCCCGTTCACTCCTGCGCTGCGCGCCGCGCGCGCCCGGGCGCCGCCGGCCGGCGGCCCTGCTGGCCGGCCTGGCGCTGCTGGCGCCGACCGTCGCGAGCTCGCTGCTCGCCCCGTCGCCCGCACGGGCCGACAACCCGACCGTCTCGGTGAACAACCTGCGGACCGGCTGGGACGCGGCCGAGCCGAACCTCGGGCCCGACCAGGTGTCGGCCGCGGACTTCGGCCGGCGCTGGTCCACCGCGATCGACGGCGGGGTGCACGCCCAGCCGCTGGTCGCCGGGTCGACCGTGGTCGTCGCCACCGAGACCAACCACGTGTACGGCGTCAACGCGGCGGACGGCCGCATCCTCTGGCAGCGCGCCCTCGGCACCCCGGTGCCCTCGTCGACCGACTGCCTCTCGCCCGGCACCGGCATCACCTCGACGCCGGTCCTCGACGCCGCGAGCGGCACCGTCTACCTGGTGTCGAGGTCCAACGACGGGGGCGCCCACTTCTCGGCGCACGCCCTGGACCTCGCGACGGGCGCCGAGCGCGGCGGCTGGCCGGTGCCGGTCCAGGGTGCGCCGGTGAACAGCCCCGGCGTCCCGCTCAACCCGGCCACGTCCGTGCAGCGCGCCGGGCTGCTGCTCCTCGGCGGCGCGGTGTACTTCGGGTTCGCCTCGGACTGCGGGAGGAATCCGTACGTCGGAATCGTCGGCGGCGTCGACACCAACACCCGGAAGGTGACCCTCTGGTCCACCGAGGCCGGCTCCGACTCCCAGAACGGGGGAGTCTGGATGAGCGGCGGCGGGCTGATGTCGGACGGCGACGGCCGGATCTTCGTCGCCACCGGCAACGGCGCGAACGGGGGCTCGCCGCCCACCGGCCCGGGCAACGCGCCGCCGGCCCACCTCGCCGAATCGGTCGTACGCCTCGGCGTCAACGCCGACGGCAGCCTCGTCGCGAAGGACTTCTTCAGCCCCACCAACAACAGGGACATGGACCACGCCGACCAGGACCTCGGCTCCGGCGGCCCCGCGGCGCTGCCGGACGGCTTCGGCACGTCCGCCCACCCGCACCTGCTGGTCCAGGTCGGCAAGGACGGCCGCATCTTCCTGCTGGACCGCGACAACCTCGGCGGCACGGGGCAGGGCCAGGGCGGGACGGACAACGTGGTCGGCATGACCGGCCCCTACAAGGGCGTGTGGGGACACCCGGGCGTCTGGGGCGGTGACGGCGGCTACGTCTACCTGGTCGAGAACAACGGCGTGCTGCGCGCCCTCAAGTACGCGGTCGACGGCTCCGGCACCCCGCAGCTGACCAGCACCGGCACCAGCGCCGAGGGCTTCGGCTACGCCTCCGGCTCCCCCGTGGTCACCTCGAACGGCACCGCCTCCGGCTCGGCGCTCGTCTGGACCGTCTACTCCGGCACCGGGCCGAACGGCCAGAACGGCGAACTGCGGGTCTACGACCCGGTACCGGTCAACGGCACGCTCTCCATGCGCCGCAGCTTCCCGCTCGGCACGGTGTCCAGGTTCTCGGTGCCCGCGACGGACAGCGGACGGATCTTCGTCGGCACCAAGGACGGCCACCTCGTCGCGTTCGGCGGGGCCGGCAGCTGAGGCCGGTCACCCGGCCTCGGGAGCGGAGCAGTGGTGCTCAAGTGGTGCTCAAGGGGTCGGGTCGAAGCCGTCCGCCGCGGCGTGGACCCGGCCCGGCAGTGAGTCCTGCGGCCGACGCGTGCGGCCGGTCACGGGGTGTCGGTGCCACGGGTCATACTCGTGCCGCGGCGCCGTCCGGGCGCCGCGGCACGAGGGGGAGAAGCATGGCTGAGGTGCTGGTTTTCCATCACGGGTACGGGCTGACCGAGGGCGTCCGCGCATTCGCCGAACGGCTGCGGCTGGCCGGGCACGTCGTCCACGTCCCGGACCTGTTCGAGGGGACGGTGTTCGACAGCCTGCGGGAGGGCATCGGCCACGCGGAGAGCATCGGCTTCGGCACGATCGTCGAGCGCGGCACCGCCGCCGCCGAGGGGCTGCCCGCGGAGCTCGTCTACCTCGGGTTCTCGCTGGGCGTCCTGCCGGCGCAGAAGCTGGCCCAGACCCGCCCCGGGGCGAAGGGCGCGCTGTTGCTGGAGGCCTGCGTGCCGGTCGCGGAGTTCGGCGGTGCCTGGCCGCAGGGCGTTCCGGTCCAGGTCCACGGCATGGAGGCGGATCCGTTCTTCGCGGGGGAGGGCGATGTGGACGCGGCCCGGGCGCTGGTCGCGACGGCGGCGGACGCCGAGCTGTTCCGCTACCCGGGCGAGCGGCACCTGTTCACCGACAGCGGCCTTCCGTCGTACGACGAACCCGCCGCACGGCAGGTCACCCAGCGGGTGCTGGACTTCCTCGACCGTATCGATCGCATCGACCGCATCGACCGCCTCGACCGCATCGAACGGCCCGGCGCCGTCGCGGCTGTCCGCTGAGGTCGCGGGAGTCAGCGAAGGCCGAGCGTGGGTACCGACCCTCCGGAGGCGTGCTCGACCCGGACGCCGGGCAGGCCGCGGGACCACGCGGCGGCGATCGGCGCCAGCCGCGCCGCCGGGAGCGGATCGGGCCCGAGGCCGATCGCGAGGTGCGGGCGCCCGCCGGAGTGGAACGGGCGCGGCCAGGCGTGCACCCGGGTGGCGCCCGCCTCCTCCAGGGCGCCGAGCAGGGCGCGGATCCGGCCCCGGACGGCGCCGAGCGCGGCCGGCTCGGCGCTGACCACGGCCCAGCCGGCGTGGCGCCGGTGCAGCGGTGGCGGGGCGAGCAACTCGGGCCATGGATCGGGGTGTTCGGTGGCGAGCTCCCAGGCCCGGTACAGCTCCTCGGCGAGCAGCTCGCGGGCGGCCGGGCCGACCTGGGTGGTGCAGCTGCGGACGGGCGCGGAGGGAGTGAGGACGGTCAGCCCCCCGGCCGCGCCGGCGGCGGGGTCGCCGAGCAGGGCGACCGGGCGGCGCCAGTCCCAGCCTGCCCAGGTCTCGGCGAAGCGCGGGAACAGGTCGCAGGCGGCCGTGTCCGCGTCCCGGACGGTCCGCGCGGCCAGCACCGACCAGGCCAGCGACGGCAGTTGACCGAACGGCGCGGAGTCCAGGCCGCGCGCCCGGGCCCAGGCCTTCACCTGCCGGGCCAGCCGGACGAAAGCCGCGTGCCGCCCACCGACCGCCGCCACCAGTGCCTCGGCGTCCGTGACGGCGCTCAGCGCGACGGCCGCCGCCTCGCCCAGTTCCGCCCGGCGCTCGACGGCCTCGGCCGGATCCAGCGCGCCGGTGAAGACCACCACGAGGTCCACCGCCAGGCCGTCCGCCGTCAGTCGCAGCCCTGGCACCCGCGCCCCGCGCACCTCGTGCAGTCCCTGCGCGTGCGGCAGGGCGGCCGCCACCCGGGCCCGCACCCCGGCCAGGTCGGCGGGGCCGGGCAGCGCGGCCACCAGGTCCAGGTCGGCGCCGTCCAGCTGGCAGCCCAGACGGCGTGAGCCGACCGTCCGGACCACGCCGCCCGGCAGGGCCGCCGCGATCCGCTCGGCCAACGTCAGGGCGGCAGCGGTGCGTTGGGGCGGCTCGGCTCGGAGCGGTTCGGCCCCGGTCGGGTCGGCCGGTGCGTCCGGCAGGTCCCGGACCTCGCCGGTGCCCAGCGCGATCGTGGCGCGCACCCGCATCGGCTCGTCGCCCCGGCGGGAGAGCACCACCAGCTCACCGACCCGGGCCGAGGCCCCGGCGGCTCCGGCGAGGCCGGCCGCGCACTCGGCGGCCGTGCGCTGCGGGTCGGCGCTGCGGCCGAGGGTCAGGTGCGGGGTGTAGCCCTCCGCGCGGCCGCGGCAGCGGGGGAAGCGGCGCACCAGCGCGGCCCGCAGCGCCGCCCACGGCTCGGGCGAGTCGGCTGCCGGGTCGAGCCAGAGGGTGGCGTCCTCGCGGTGGCCGAAGGTGTGCACCCCGGCCAGCCGGGCGGTGAACGGCGCGACCTCGGCGGCGGCCCGGCCCAGCAGCGGCAGGGCGCGGTCGAACTCGGCCTCCGGGACGAAGCCGAACAGCAGGTTGACGTGCGGCGGCCAGCGGCGCAGCTGCGGGTCGTGCGCGGCGCGCAGCCGCTGGATCGGCGGCCACAGCTCCTCCGGCGGCAGCCAGGCGACGGCGGTGCGGGTGGTCGGCGCGGCCTCCAGGGCGTCCGGCGACGCCGGTTCCCCGGAGGACAGGTCGAGGTCGACGGCCACGCCGTAGTGGTCCGAGGGGTGCAGCCCGTCCGCGGTCGGGCGGTCGCCGAGGAGGTGGGCGGCGGTGGCCCGGGCGCGTTCGGCGCGCAGCAGGACGCGGTCGAGCCGCCCGGCGCGGCCGGTGAGCGAGGAGACGGCGGCCAGCGGGTTGCCGACCGGGTCGAAGGTGGGAGTGTCGTCGGCGGGGCCGCGAGCCTGTGTCCAGGCGTCCCGCAGGCCGAGCGCGGCGGCCGGGCCGGCCGGGCCGGAACGGGCGTCGTTGAAGTCCCCGAGTACCAGCAGTTCGCCCTCAAGGGCGGCGAACCCCTCGGCCAGCCGGGCGAGTTCGGCCTGACGGCGGGCCGGGCCCTCCGGCGAGTGATCGCTGCTCAGGTGAACGGCGGCCACGGTCAGCGGCGCTGCGGCGGTCCGCACGGTGACGGCTGCCACCGCCTTGTGCGGGCCCAGCACGTGCCGCCCGGCGGCCAGCACGGGCAGGCGGCTGAGCAGCAGCAGGCCGTACTCGGCGATGTCCGGGCCGCCCGGGTCGAGGTGGAGGGTGTAGCCGTCCCGGACCCAGGACGCGGCGAGCAGCCCGTCGACGAGTGCGGGCTCGACCTCCTGGAGTGCGATGACGTCGGCGTCGGCCGCCGCCAACGCGGCGAGCAGCAGCGGGCGGCGGCGCGCGGTGGCGATGAGCGGGGCGTCGTAGCGGTCCCACAGCGTGTTCCAGGTGACCACGCGCAGCCGCCCGGCCCCGGCCCCCGCCGCTGTTCCGGCCCCGGCCCCCGCCGCTGCCTCGGAGGCGGGCCGCCAGCCGTCCCCGGCCCGCCAGGCGTGCGGTGCGGCGGCGGTGAAGAACGGCGTGGGCAGCCGGTGCGGGTCGGTGCGCCGCCCGGCCTCGGTGCGGTCCAGCTCGTCCAGGCCGGTGTCGCGGTCCCAGACCGGCACGCCGTCCGCCTCGACGTAGCGCACCCGGTGCCAGGGGACGTCGCCGGAGGCGGTGAAGGCCTCCAGCGGGACGCGCTTGACCCGGTCGTCGCGCTGGCGCACGCCCAGGGTGAACCGGGCCGGGTCGAAGCGGGCGTCCCAGCGGATCCGCTGACAGATCTGTTCGATCGGGCGCATCAGTCCTCCCGGGAGTCGAGCGAGCCCGCCGTGTCCTCCACGGTGCCACGCGCGCCGACGTACCAGGTGCGGTGGGCCTCGCCGGGATACGGCGGGCGGTAGCGGTGCAGCTGGGCGGTGAGCACGTCCGGCGGCACCGGGTGCGGTCGGGTGGCGTTGCGGCGGCGCAGTTCGGTCTCGTCGACGGTCATGACGGCGTGGGTGACCAGGGCGTCCCGGCGCTCGGCGACGCCCGCCACCAGGGAGCGCTGGTGGTGGTTGAGCGAGGTGGCGTCCCAGACCACGGTGGCACCGGGGGTCAGGGCGGCGGACAGCCGGTCCAGGCCCTCGCGCAGCACGTCGGGGTTGTCGCGCTGGTCGGCCCGGGAGCCCCGGGCGGCGCGCAGCCCGTCCAGCGAGACCACGGTGTCGACGCCGTCGAGCGCGCCGGTGAAGGTGCTCTTGCCGCTGCCGGCCGGGCCGGTGAGCTGGATCAGCCGCGGGAAGGCGCCGTCGCGCCAGCGCCAGGTGGCGGCCTCCGCCTCGTCGGTGGTGCGGATCCGGCCGAGCGCGTACGCCTCGCGGGCCTGGGCGTAGCAGCGGTCGGCGGCCTCGGGGCCGAAGCCGGCGAACCGCTCGCGCAGGCCGCGGCGCAGGGCGTCGAGCGGGTCCTCGTCGAGCAGGCCCTCGGCGTCGGCGTGCAGTTCGGACCAGGCGACCTGCTGCCGCTCCTCCGGGCCCGGCGCGGCCACGGCGGCGAGGGCGTGCAGCACCGCCAGGTCGGCGGCGACGGACATCCGGACCAGCCCGGCGGGCCGGTCCTCGTCCGGGTACGGCAGGTGCAGCCGCGGGTGCAGGCCGACCAGGTCGGCGACCCGGCGGGCCAGCGGCAGGCCGAGCGACCCGGCCAGCCGGGGGGCCAGCTCCTCCCGGCGGATGGTGCGCAGCGCGGTGGCGAGCACGCCGACCAGGCGGCGGTCGCCGGTGCGGCCGAGGGCGTCGAGCCGGTCCGAGATATCGGCCAACTCGTGCTCGGGGCCGGGGAGTTCGTCGAGGCCGAGGGCGGCGGCGAGGGCGCCGGGGGCGGGCCGGGCGCCGCTGCGCACCGCCCACAGGGCGGCGGCCGGGCCGAGGCCGTTGGGCACGACGGCGGCGTGCATCCAGTGGGTGTCGGTGCGGACGTGCCGGGGGCGCACCCACTTGGCGACCCGCTCGCCGAACTCGGCCCGGGGGAAGCCCCGGACGGTGCGGACGACGTACCCCTCCTGCCGCTCCAGGTCCAGGCCCGCCGCGAGGGAGCGCAGCGCCCGCTCGTCGTAGCGGCCGCGCCACAGCACCCGGGGCGTCGGGACGCCGATGCGGTGCAGGAAGCGGACGGTGCTGTCCCAGTCCAGGCAGGCATCCTCGGCGTCCCACACCGAGAAGCCGTGGAACCAGCTCTCCAGGTCGGTGTACGGGATCGAGTGCCGGGCGTACGTGTTCTCGCCGCAGATCCGCCAGCCCGGCGGGATCAACCGGCCGATCCGGCCGTGCAGTTCCTTCACCCAGGCCCGCGACGGGTGGTGGGCGGAGTCCAGCGAGCGGGCGTGCAGGCCGTCGCGGTAGAGGGTGGTGTTCTCGCCGTCCAGTTTCTCGGTGACGACGACCTCGGCCCCGGCGAGGCCGGAGAGGTCGCCGGTCCGTACGTCGTCCGCCGCGGCGCCCGGCGACCAGGGCAGGTGCGGCGTCCGGGGATACTGCACGCGCATGTCCGGCTCCCGGGTCGGTCGGTCGTGGTCCGCCGACACAGTAGGAGCGCGCCGATCTTCCTGACCAGCGATTTATCCGGGACGGGGCCCGCAGTCGGGCCCCGTCCCGGTGGGGTGTCAGTGCCCGCCGCGGATCAGGTGGAGGGCGAAGCCGCGGTCGGTGGACATCCGCGGGGTCTTGACCTCCGTCACGCCGGTGGCGTCGTCGTGGAACCAGCCGGAGCCGGCCGCGTCGAGGGCGGCCGCGGAGCCGAGCTTCGGCAGCGGGCCGCCCTGGGTGACGACCAGCCGGGGCGCGGCCTGGCCGTGGACGGTGAAGCGGTAGCTGCGGGCCTCCGGCTTGCCGCTGTAACTGCCCTCGCTGGCACCGACGTCGACGGTGGTGACGGCGCCGTTCGCGTGCACGTCGACGCGCTGGGTGGCGGCGGATCCGCCCGCGTACTGGCGGGTGACGCCGTCGTCCTCGTACAGGGTGTAGCTGGAGTCGCCCTGCGGGTAGAGGTCGTAGTCGAGCTCGCCGCGGTCCCTGGTCTCCCAGGAGAGCGTGCCCTTGGGCCACATCGGGACGATCGCGCCGCCGCGGACGAACAGCGGCAGGGTGTCGAGCGGGGCCGAGTAGTTGTCGATCGTGGTCGGGCCCTGGTAGGTGCGCCCGGTCCAGTAGTCGGTCCAGGTGCCGGCCGGCAGGTGGATGCCGTTGCGGACGGCGGTGTCGGAGTAGACCGGGGCGACCAGGAAGTCCGGCCCGGCCAGGAACTCGTACTTCGCGTCCGGGCCGAGCGCGGCCGGGTCGTCCGGGTACTCCAGGGCGAGCGGGCGCACCGCGCCGATGCCGGTCCGGGTGGCCTCCGCCGAGAGGGTGTACATGTACGGCAGCAGCCGCTCCTTGAGCTGCAGGTACTTGCGGTTGATCGAGGTGTACGGCTCGCCGTCCAGCCACGGCTGCTGGTCGCGCTGCTGCTTGCCGGTCATGTCCTTCGCCCAGCCGTCCATCGTCATGATGGTCGGGATGAAGGCCTTCCACTGCAGGTCGCGGGTGTACATCTTCGGGTCGCGGCGGAAGATCGAGCCGACGTCGCCGGTGTCGTACGCGATGCCGGACATGGTGGCGCCCGCGTAGGTGGGGATCTGCCACCGGATGTAGTCCCAGGACAGGCTCTGGTCGCCGCTCCACAGCACGCCGCAGCGCTGCGCGCCGGCCCAGGAGACGGGCAGCCAGACGAAGCCGCGGGCGTCGCTGTTGTCCTCGATGCCGGCCTTGGCCTGGTCGCAGGCGTTCAGCGCGAAGTCGTAGCCGTTGCCGACCCAGGCGACGTCGAGCTTGCGCACCCGGACGCCGGCCTTGACCTCGGCGGCCTGGTTGGGCAGGCCGTTCTGGGTCCACAGGCCGAGCTGGGCGTGGTCCTTGCGCAGGCCCGTGCCGGTCTGCGGCAGGTTCTCGTAGCCGCAGCCGTAGCCGTCGTTGACCAGCATCCAGCCGAGCGGCATCTGCTGCTGGACGTAGCCGTCGGCGATCTTGAGGGCGTCGAGGGTGTGGCGCTCGCCGCGGTTGGCGTTGTGCAGGTAGCAGTCGGAGTCGCCGGGTTCCAGGCCGTAGACCGGCGGCATGAACGGCTTGCCGACCAGGGCCGTGTAGCGGCCGATCACGGACTTCACGTCGCCGGTGAAGTAGTAGGCGTCCAGGCGGCGTTCCTGCTGGCCGGTGCGCACGGGCGAGCCGAAGTCGTAGATCCCGGGGGCGAAGGTGTTGCGGAAGACGCCGTAGCCGGCGGTGGAGACGTAGAACGGCTGCGAGTTGTTGTAGCCGCCCTCGTTCCAGTCGAAGCTGTTGGCGACGTGGACGGTGTGGTCGCGGTGCGAGAAGCTGCCGTTCTGCTCGCCGCCGCCGAAGAACTGCTCGTCGGCGCCGCGCCGCAGGCTCTGCCGCAGGCCGCTGGTGCTCCAGCGCAGCGGGGCGTCCTCCTGCCAGATCGCGGTGCCGTCGGCGTGGTACAGGCCGAACCGCAGCGGGTGCTTGTAGACCCGCAGGACGGTGTCGCCGGCGCGGATGCCGTAGTAGTCGCCGGCGTCGAACGAGCTGGTGTCGCGCCGGGGTTGGGGCTGGGTGCGGACGATGGTGCTGCCCGCCGGGTCGGTGAGCACGCCGTCCGGGGCGGCGCGCAGGCGCAGCTGGTCGTCGGCGAGGAAGTCGACCTTGGCCCGGAGGGTGCCGGCGGCGATGTCGTAGCTGCCCTGGCCGCCGCTGAAGGAGGTGAGGTCCCCGGCGTCGCTGGTCTGCGGGAGGTAGACGCGGCCGGTGAAGGAGCCGCCGTGCACGTCGTAGGGGACGACCAGGACGTGGTAGGTGCCGGAGGCCTTGGGGATGACGGTGGCCTCCGGGTCGGCGGTGCCCGCGCTGGAGGCGACCTGCTTCCCGGCGGCGTCGAAGACGTACAGGTCGAAGTCGTCGGTGGGGTTCTGCCACTGGACGGAGACCGGGACGCCGCCCTCCGGGTTGTCGTCCCAGTAGCCGGCCGGCACGTTCACGGTGACGTCGAAGCGGCCGCAGACGGCGCCGCCCGGGTCCTGGTCGGCGCCCGGGCAGCTGGTGGCATCGCCGAGGGTGCCCTTGGCGTACTGCGGGCTCTGCCAGGTGGCGCTCTGGTGGTCGCGGTCGAGGACGGCGGACGGGGTGGTGGCGGCGTGGGCCGGGAGGGCGGGCCCGGCGAGGGCGGCGAGGCTGGTCAGGGCCGCGGCGAGGGCGGCCCGGCGCAGCCGGGGTCGGTGCAGGCGCACGGTGGTTCCTCCGGTCGGGGGTGTCCAAAGGGCCAGGGGAGGGCGTTCCTTGCAGGGGAGGGCGTTACTTGACCGAGCCGGCGGTCAGACCGGCGACGACCTTGCCCTCGATCAGGGCGAACAGCACGATCACCGGCACGATGGCGACGACCGAGCCGGCGAACAGGTAGTTCCACTGCACGGTGTAGTCGCCGATGAAGCTGTTGATCCCGGCGGTGAGCGGCTGGCTGCGCACCGCCGTCGAGAGGGTCAGGCCCATCACGAACTCGTTCCAGGCCGCGATGAAGGTGAAGATCAGCGCGGTCACCACACCGGGCATGGCCAGCGGCAGCACCACCCGGCGCAGCGCGCCGAACCGGCCGAGGCCGTCGATCATCGCGGCCTCCTCCAGCTCGACCGGGATGGAGCCGATGTAGGCGGTGAGGATCCAGACGGCGAAGGCCAGGTTGAAGGCGGCGTTGCAGAGGATCAGCGTCCAGACCGAGTTGAGCATGTCGAGCTGGTAGAACTCGCGGTACAGGCCGACCAGCAGCGAGGTCGGCTGGAACATCTGGGTGACCAGCACCAGCAGCAGGAACAGCCTTCGGCCCCGGTAGCGGACCCGGGCGGTGTGGTAGGCGGCGGGCAGCGCGACCAGCAGCGCCAGCAGGGTGGAGCCGCCGGCGACCAGCAGGGTGACCCGCAGGTTCGCGCCGAGGGTGGAGTCCCGCCAGACGTCGACGAAGTTGGACCAGGCGAAGTGGTGCGGCAGGTAGCCCGGGTCGCGCAGCTCGTCGGCCGGGCGCAGCGCGGTGACGGCCATCTCCAGGTAGGGGAGCAGGAAGACGGCGGCCAGCAGCCAGGCGGTGGCGGCGAGCAGCAGGGTGCGGGGCGTGAGGCGGCGGCTGGTCAACTCTCCTCCCGGTTCCAGCGGCTGACCTTGAGGAAGAGCAGCACCAGCAGCACCACCAGGGCGAAGTTGACCACCGACATGGACGCGGACTCGCCGATGTCGGTCGCCTTCAGCTGGTACATGAACACCGTGCTGGTGGCCGTGTCGCTGCTCGGGCCGCCCTGGGTCATGCCCCAGATGACGGGGAAGGAGTTGAAGACGTTGATCAGGTTGATCACCAGCCCGACCAGGAACGCCGGGCGCAGCAGCGGCAGGGTGATCCGCCGGTACGCCTGCCAGGCGCTCGCGCCGTCCACCTTGGCGGCCTCGGACACCTCGGCGGGCACGGTCTGCAGGCCGGCCAGCAGGGTGTAGGTGGTGAACGGCAGCGAGACGAAGACGGCGACGCCGACCATCCACGGCCAGGCGGTGGACGGGTCGCCGAGCCAGTCGCGCGGCCCGTCGATCAGGCCGAGGTCGGTCATCGCGGTGTTGAGCACGCCCGCCGTGCGGTCGAGCATCCAGCGGAAGCCGATGGCGGTCATCAGGACGGACGCCGCCCAGGGTGCGATCAGCGCCCAGCGGGCGAAGCGGCGGCCGGGGAAGCGCTGGTCGAACAGCTGGGCCAGGCCGAGCGAGAGCAGCATGGTCAGGCCGACGACGGCGACGGTCCACAGGACGGTGGCGAGCAGGACGTGGCCGAGGTCGGTCTCGCCGAACAGCTTGCGGTACTTGTCCAGCCCGGCGGAGCCGCGCACGAAGCCGCTGGTGCTGATGCGCAGGAACGAGGTGCGCACCATCTCGTAGACGGGCCACAGGACGACGAACAGGATCAGCAGGACGGCGGGCGCGATCCACGGCAGCGGGCCGAGCCGGCCCCGGCGGCGCGGCGTCCGCGCGGGCGGTGCGCCCCGGGTGGGGGAGGGGGAGTGCTGGGACAACGGGCGTGCCTCTCACAGGGGTTCGGTGCAGGAGCGGCGTGGTGGCGTCACCGGGGCGCTACTTGTCGGCGGCGGTGTCCTTGGCCTTCTTCTGCAGTGCGCCGAGCACCTTGGCCGGGTCGCCGGTGAGGGCGGTGCCGACGGTCTTCTTCAGCTCCGCCGAGACGGTGTCCCAACTGGTGTCGCCGAGCGGGTAGAAGGCGGCGTGCGGGAGCAGCGCGAAGAAGGGTTCGAGGTCCTTGTGCTTGCCGCTGCCGGTCATCTCGCGCAGGGTGTCCTGGGTGACGGGCATCAGGTTGTACGTCTCGTCGAACCGGAGCGTGTTGTCCTTCGCGTAGACGAAGTCGAGGAAGGTGCGGATCTGGTCGCGGTGGCCGTTCTTCTTGAAGGCCATCGTCCAGTCCGCCACGCCGAGCGTGGACTTGAGCGGGCCGGTCTTGCCGGGGATCGGCGCGACGCCGTAGTCGACCTTGCCGTCGCGGGCCATCTGGATCAGCGAGGGGTGGCCGTTGAGCATGCCGGCCTTGCCTGCGGCGAAGTCGGCGAACGCGGTCTTGCGGTCGGTGGTGGCCGGGTTGGCGTAGGTGAGGCCGGGGTCGACCAGATTGGCCTTGAGCCAGCTGAAGGTCTCGACGTTGGCCGGGCTGTCGATGGTGTACGCGCCGTCCTTGTCGGTGGGGCCGCCGCCGTTGCCGAGCTCCCACATCATGCTCTCGCCCTGGGCCTCCTCGGGGCCGAGCGGCAGGGCGTACGGGGTGGTGCCGGGGGCCTTGGCCTTGAGGAGTTCGGCGTCCTTGCGGACGTCCTCCCAGGTGGCGGGCGGCTGGCTGATGCCGGCCTGCTGGAACAGGGTCTTGTTGTAGAAGAGGGCGCGGGCGGAGGAGACGAACGGGATGCCGTACTGCACGCCCTTGACCTGGCCGGCCTCGGCGAAGCTGTCGATGAAGTTGGCCCGGGTGCCGGTGGAGAGCACGTCCTCGGCCTTGTAGAGCAGGTCGTCGGCGACCTTGTCGGCGTAGCCGCCGGTCTGCAGCACGTCCGGCACGTTGCCGCTCTGGATCATGGTGCGGACCTGCTTGTCGATGTCGTTCCAGTTGACCACCTGGACGTCGACCCGGATGTTCGGGTTGGCGGCGGTGAAGGCGGCGGCCAGGTTGTTCCAGTACGTCCGGGAGCTGTTGGACTCCTTGTCGCCGTAGTCGGCGGCCACCAGCTTGAGCGTCACCTTGCCGTCCGCGTCGGCGCCGCCGCCGTCGCTGCCGCTTCCGCAGGCCGTGAGGGCGAGGGCGCCGAGGGCGCAGGCCGTGGAGAGAGCCAGGAATCGTTTGTGCACCGCAGTTACCGCCTTCGTACGCCGTTGTGCTTCGATCGGGATCCGTCGTGATCCGAGATGCTTGAAGAGCGCTTGTTTTGAGCAGAATCGAAAAGTGCTGGCTGCGTCGGGCAGTATTCCCGAGGCGGGCCGTCCGGTCGAGGTGGTCACGGGAGACCGTTATCGGACCGTTGCATGACAATTTCGGCTGCAAAAAAACGCCCGGCCGGAGGGCGGCCCGGCCGGGCTCGACGAGGTGACGATACGTCAGGCGCGCCGGACGCGCAGGCCGTTGTCGGTGATCGCCTCCTCCTGGGCGGCGCTCAACTCGTCGTCCGTGACCAGCTCGTGGACGTCGGTGAGCGGGCAGATCCTGGCGAAGGTGACCCGGCCGACCTTGGTGCTGTCCGCCAGCACGACCGACCGCGCGCTGCTGCGCAGGAAGGCCCGGTCGGTCTGGGCCTCCATCTCGTCGTGCGTGGTGCAGCCCTCCTGGGTCAGGCCGTCCACGCCGATGAAGGCCAGGTCGAGGTGGTACTCGGCGAGCATCCGCTCGGCGGCCGGCCCGACCAGTTCGTAGCTGGTGGTGCGGGCGATGCCGCCCACGACCACCAGGCGCACCTCCGGGCGGACGATCAGGTCGGCCGCGATGTTGACGGCGTTGGTCACGATGGTGATCCCGCCGCGCTCGGCCAGCACCCGGGCCAGCTCGCTGGTGGTGGTGCCGCCGGTCAGGCCGACCACTGCGCCGTCCGGCACCAGCCGGTCGGCCGCCAGCGCGATCCGCCGCTTCTCCGCCTGGCGGGTGCCGTGCTTGTGACGCAGCGGCAGTTCGAGGTTCACGGCGCCGGTGACGGCCCCGCCGCGGGTGCGGTGCAGCAGGCCCTGGTCGTGCAGTTCCTGCAGGTCACGGCGGACGGTGGCCGGGGACACCTGGAGGAGGGCGGCCAGCTCGTGTACGTCGGCGCTGCCCGCCTCGGCGATGTGCGACAGAATCCGGGCGGTCCGGTCAGCTTTGAGCATGGCCGAAGTGTAGTGGGCGCGGTTTCCGGCCCCTTCGCGCAGAACCGCTCAGCGGCCCTCGTCCTCCGGCGGCAGCCAGCGGCTGGTGCCGGCCTTGCCGGGGGCCAGGCGGTGGACGACCTCGGCCAGTTCGACCGTGGCCTGCTCGATCCGCCGGTAGGTCTCGCGCTGCTCGGCGACGATCGCGGCCAGCAGCAGGCCGGTCAGCGCCGCGCACCCGTTGAGGGCCTGCAGCATCACCATGGCGGCGACCAGCCCGTGCCCGGCGAACGGACCGGCCCGGTTGGTGGCCGCCGTGATGGTGACCAGCGAGACCAGCAGGACGCAGGGCGCCGCCCCGAGCAGTTGGAAGCGCAGCGCCGCCCAGATCAGGAACGGGAAGACCAGGAAGAGCAGGCTCAGCGTGGTCGAGGTGGCGATCACGGTGGCGCCGGCGGTGCTGGCCAGCAACAGGACGGGCTCCACCCAGTCGGACGGGCGGCGATCGGCGGGGAGCCGGGCCGTGCGCAGCGCCAGCGCCAGCGGGGTCACCACCAGCACCCCCATCGCGTCGCCCGTCCACCAGGCCGACCAGGTGGACCAGAACCCGCCGGCCGGCAGGTCGCCGTTCAGGACCAGGACGGCGGTGCCGATGGTGGAGCTGATCAGCATTCCGGCGAACGCCCCCAGGAAGACCAGCGCCATCCCGTCCCGGAGCCGGTCCAGCTCGATCCGGAACCGGGCCCGGCGCAGCATCAGGCACGCGGCGACCGGGGCCAGCGTGTTCCCGGCCACGACGCCGAGCGAGCCCCAGGTCGGCGGCCCGGAGGAGGCGATCACCAGGAAGGCGCCGAGCGCCACGGCCGGCCAGGTGCGGAGCCCGAACAGCAGCAGGCAGGTGAGCGCGATCCCGGTCGGCGGCCAGAGCGGGGTGACCCTGGCCCCGCCGATCACCACCTGCTCCAGCAGTCCGATCCGCCCGGCCGCGAGGTAGACCGCGGTGACCGCGAGCAGGCGCAGGGCGGCCGGGGCCCGACGGCGGAGGGCGCGGGGGCTGGGCGTGGAGGTCGGCGGCACAGCAGCCATCTGACTACGGAGGGGCGGCGCGGTGCGGGCGTGACACGCGCGGGCCGGCGCGGGGGTTCCCGGCGGGGGTTCTCAGTCGTCGTGGCGCAGCACCAGCACCGCGGCGTCGTCGGTGTGCCCGGTCAGGTCGGCGACCTCCAGCAGTTCGGCGGCCAGCACGTCCGGCTCGTCCGCGACCCGCTCCCGCAGGACGGCCGCCACCCGGTCCAGCCCGGCCTCGATCGGGAACTGCGGCCCCTCGACCACCCCGTCCGTGACGAGCGCGACGACCCCCGTCCCGGTCAGCGGGTGGTGGCTCACCGGGTACGTCTGGCCGGGCAGCACGCCGAGCGGCGGGCCGCCGTCGTCGTCGGCGCACTGCCCCCAGCGGCCGTCGGCGTCCGCCCAGACCGGCGGAACGTGCCCGGCCCGGGCGTGCGACAGGTCCCCGGTGGCCGGGTCGTAGCGCAGGAAGCTGCAGGTGGCGAAGCGGCGGCTGTCCATCGAGATCAGCAGGTCGTTGGCCCGGCTCAGCACCTCGCCGGGGTCGGCGGCCGTGCTCGCGACGGCGCGCAGGCCGACCCGCACCTGGCCCATGATCGCCGCCGCCTCGACGTCGTGGCCCTGGACGTCACCGAGCGAGAACGCCACCGAGCCGTCCGGCAGCCGGAAGCCGTCGTACCAGTCCCCGCCGACGCTCAGCCCGTGCCGGGCCGGCGCGTACCGGGCCGCCGCCCGCAGGCCGGGCTGCTGCGGCAGGGCGGCCGGCAGCAGCTCGCGCTGCAGCGCCTCGGCCAGCTCCACCCGGGCCCGCTGCAGCTCGGCCTGCTCCAGCGCGGAGGCGGTGAGCCGGCCGAGCTCGGTCAGCAGGTCGTCCGCGCTGGGGCGGTCGGCGGGGCGGCGTCGGATCATCGGCCCTCCGGCGGGGTGCGGGGCGGGGTGATCAGACCAGCCTATGTCGGCCGAACGGGCGACGGCCGCTCGACGGCCCCCACGGCCCTCCCGCGTCGGCGCGTCGCGCGGGGCGGGCGCTCCCCGCGCGGCGAGGTCCGGTGCCGTCCTCGGGCCCGGGGTGCTCGCGGTCCGGGCGTTTCGGCGGTTCCCGATGGCGGTCTCGGCGCTTCCCTCCCGAGCGAGGACCCGTGCGGCGGCCCGTTCGCCTCCCGGTCACGCCCTCACCCGGCGGCGGTCAGCACCCGCAACTCCGGCGGGCCGTCCAGCAGTTCAGCCGTCCGCTCCAGCGAGCGGGTCAGGTGCGGGCTGGCCAGATGTGCCTCGAACGCCTCCCGCGTCTCCCACTCCTCCACCACCACCCAGGCCCGCGGGTCGTCCGGGTCCACGTAGTTCCGGTACGACAGACATCCCGGCTCGGCCAGGCTGGCCGCGACCATCGACCGGGCCTGCTCCCGCATCTCCGCCTCCCGCCCCGCCCTGGCCCGCAACACCGCCACCGCCGTGATCCGCTGAGACACCGTCACTCCCTCTGGTCCGCGCTCCCGCTGTCCCCGGTCCGAACAGCCCGGACCGGCGGGATCTTCCCCGCCCCGGCGACGAAGGCGCACGGGTGTGCCGCCGTACGGCAGGTCGGGCCCCGGGTGCTTGCCATGTACCGCCGTGACCTATAGGCACGATCCCGAAACCGTGCGTGACACCTGGAGGTCTCGGCCATGAGCGTGACGAATCGGTACAGGGATGCCTGGGAGGGCTTCTGGCGGGATGCCCCCGAGGAGCCCGGCTCGGTGATCTGGGACGCGGAGCCGGCGCTCACGGCGGAACGCCATCTCGCACTGTTCCGGCCGCACCTGGCGGACGACCGGCTTCCGCTCGTCGACCTCGGCTGCGGGAACGGCACCCAGACCCGCTTCCTCGCCGACCGCTTCCCGCACGTCCTCGGGGTCGACCTGTCGGCCGCGGCCGTCGACCTGGCCCGGCGCGGGGACGGGGCCCGGCGCGGGGACGGGGCGCGACGGGCCGGGTTCGCCCAGCTGGACGCCACCGACCCCGCGGCCGTCCGGGAGCTGCACGAGCGCCTGGGCGACGCCAACGTGTACGTCCGCGGCGTGATCCACCAGAGCGAGCCGGCCGACCGTGGCCCCGTCGCGGAGGCCGTCGCCGTGCTGCTCGGCGGGCGCGGCCGGGGCTTCGTCGTCGAGTTGGCGGAGGCGGCCAAGGGCGTGCTGGCGCGGCTCGCGCAGAACCCCGCCGGGCCGCCCCCGAAGCTGCGCCCGGTCCTCAGCCACGGCCTCGCCCCGGCCGAGGTCGCCGACGAGGCCTTCACCGACATCCTCCGCGCGGCCGGCCTCGGCGTTCTCGCCTCGGGCGACATGCCCCTGCTCACCACGGAGTTCACCCCGGACGGCACCCGGATCGAACTGCCGGCCCACTGGGTCGTGGTGGGCGCGGACGGCCGGCGGCCGGGCCCGAGCTGAACCGCTGGCCGCGGTCGAGGAGGTCACGAACCCCCGGTGAACGCGGCGGCGTGGTCGGCGGCCCACTGGCGGAACGTGCGCGGTGCCGTCCCGAGGATGTCGGCCACCGTGGTGGTGACGTACGCGGGCCGCCCGACCGCCGCGCTCCACGCGGCGAGCAGCATGTCGGCGACCGGAGCGGGCGCCGCGCCCTCCAGCCGGCTCCGGAACTCGTCCGGTGTCATCTCCTCGAACGCGATCCGGCGCCCCAGGGCGTCGCCGATGGCGGCCACCTGGGCGGCCTGGGTCAGCGATTCGGGCCCGGTGAGGACGTAATCGCGCCCGACGTGCCCGTCCTGGTGGAGCGTCCGGGCCGCGACGGCCGCGATGTCGCGGTCGTCGACCGGCGCCGTCTCGGCGGCGCCGTACGGCCACCGGACGGCCGCGCCGGCCCGGATCTCGGGCACCCACCAGGCCAGCGCGTTCGACGCGAACATCCCCGGCCGGATGATCGTCGACTCCAGGCCGGCGGCCGCGATGAGCCGCTCGATGTCCGCGTGCAGCGCGGCCGCGGGATTGGGCTGCTGGAAGAACGGGTGCGGCGTCCGGTGCGGGGACGACAGGAAGACGACCCGCCGGACGTGGGCGGCCAGCCGCTCGACGACCGCCGCGGCGGTCCGGGGCGGGGCGGTCCAGACGAGGAGGACCGCGCCCGCGCCGGCCAGCGCGGGATCGAGCGACTCGGGCACGGTGAGGTCGCCGGTGAAGACCTCGACCTCCGCCGGCAGTGCGGCCGCCGCCTCGGGGCGGCGGGTGAGGGCGCGGACCGGCACGCCCGCGTCGAGGAGGCGGTCGATGGTGAGGCGGCCGATCCGGCCGGTCGCACCGGTGACGAGTACGGGGGGAACGTCCATCAAGGGGCTCATGCTGTCGCTCATGCCGTCCATGAAACCGTTACTCGGTTAAAAAGGCAACCTGGTCAAGAAATGGACGAGGTTGGGCGGGGCGGTCACTCGGTGAGCCGATTCGCGTCGTCTCTGCCAGGCTGAGACCGGGACCAGGTTGAAGGCGCGGTGTCGTCGTGCGGCACCGCCGTTCCCGAGGAGGCCGCGAGGATGGCTGCGCGGAAACCGGCTCCGGACGACCGCCGGGCCCATGCGGCGGCGCTGCGGGCGGAACAGGCCCGCCGGGATCGGCGCCGGCGCCTGCTGGTGCGCGGGACGATCGGCCTGGTGCTCCTCGCGGTGGTCGGCGGGGTCGCCACCGCGATCGCCACGGACCAGAACTCACCCCGCTCCGCGCCGGGGATTCCGGCGCACCCGCGGACCACGGCCGAGGGCCGCACCACCCCGCCGCCCTGGCCGGCGCCGGGCGATCCGGCGGCCGCCGTGGCCGCCGCCGGGCTCCCGATGCTCGGCGCGGAGGGCACCGAACTGCACATCCACGCCCACCTGGACGTCCTGGTCGACGGCAAACCGGTCGAGGTGCCCGCCCTGGTCGGCATCGACGAGGCCGCCCGGCGGATCAGCCCGCTGCACACCCACGACGGCAGCGGGGTCATCCACGTCGAATCCCCGGCGAAGGCGGACTTCAGCCTCGGGCAGTTCCTCACCGAGTGGCAGGTCTCCGCCTCCGCGGACCACCTGGGCGGCCTGAAGACCGACGCGACCCACACCCTGCGGGCCTACGTCAACGGCCGTCCGGTCGACGGCGACCCGGCCGCGATCCCGCTGAACGCGCACGACGAGATCGCCCTGGTCTACGGCACGGCCGCGGAGAACGCCGCCGTCCAGGTCCCGAGCAGCTACGCCTGGCCCGCGGACCTCTAGCGCCGAATCGGGCAATGTTTGCCCTGGTGACGACTTCGCGGAGGCGTTCGTCGGCGGCGTGCTTGTTTCGCCGGATGATGGAGCGGCGGATCATGCTGCCCTGGGCCTTGTGGCTGGGGTGGTCGGTGCCGTCGAGGGTGAAGTACTGGAGGTTGAGGGGGCCGAACTCGACGGAAGCAGGCGGGCGCCCTCAATCCCTGGTGCCGACGAACCGGGCCCGACCCGGCGAGATCTTGCTCGCCGCCTCGATCCCCTCCTAGGATCAACTTCGCTTGGCCGGGCCACCGCACACGGATGTGCCCGCAGTTCATCTAGGGGGATTTCTTGAAGCGCCAACTCGCGGCCTTCGGAGCAGCGGCAGCCACTGTCGCCGGGCTCATCACTTTCGCTCCCGCCGCTTCCGCGGCGGACGGCTACTGCAGCACGGCCGTCTCGGCCCCGTACGGGATTGGTCTTTCGCTGATTCCCAGCACGAGCGGCGGTTCGACCTCGTGCCTCATGGAGAACGGCTCCAGCGGGGACGACGTGGTGCAGCTCCAGCGGAGCCTCGCCGAGTGCAACGGCATCAGCGTGGGCCGGTGGGGCGCGGACGGCGAGTACGGCGGTGACACGGAGAGCGCCGTCCGGACGTTCCAGCAGGGGCACAACCTGTCCCCGGACGGTGTCTACGGTCCGGCCACGCGCAGCGCCATGCTGTGGAACGTGTACGACTACAGCGGCAACTGGACCGGCTGCCGTCACCTGTAGGACGGTCCGGGCACGGTTCGTACGAACGCCCGGCCGGGGTTTCCCGGCCGGGCGTTCTGCGTGCCCCCGCCCCGGACGGCTCAGGAGGGCTCAGGGCGTCACCGTCCAGTCCGGAGCGGCGGCGTGGACGGCGGGCAGGCCCAGGAACCCGCCTGACCACCAAGCGGTGCCGGCGGGTCGGAACCTGGGCCGAGGCGAACAACGGGGTTGTTGACTCGACTGATGGGCGGCTGACCACCGAGAGCAGTATGGCCGCGCGAGGAGCCGCCTGCCGTGGACGGTCAGCCGGGCGTTGGGGTGGGGCAGGAAGACCTCTGCGGTGATGTGTGGGCTGGGCAATGCCGCCGACCTCGGCCGAGCTCCGGCCTCGCCCCGGGGGCCTCGTGAGGGCTGCGGACGAGACGTGCGAAATAGGGAGCTGGCGTCGCTGCTGTAGCGGTGATGGAGACTTGCGCCGTTGCGCGTCACCCTCGGGCCGTTCAGGCGGCCCGAGGGTGACGTGGGTTCAGTTCACGTGCTTGTCGAACCACTCGACCAGCTGCTCGGGGTGCTCGGAGAAGTAGTTGTAGCCGTCCCAGCGCCGGGTGCTGCCCTCGATCCAGAACAGCTTCTTGTCGCCTACGGGGACGGCGTCGAAGATCGCCTGCACGTCGGAGGGCTTGGTCAGCGCGTCGTCGTGCACCTGGGTGATGAAGGTGGGCACCTGGCAGTTCCTGGCGTACTCGATCGGCGACACCTCGTCGATGGTGAAGCTGAGGTTCAGTTCCACCTCCCGGTCGACGGCCTCGAACTGGTCCGCGACCCCCATCGCTTCCAGGTTGCGCTCGACCATCGCGCGCATCTGGAAACCGTGGACAATGTCCGGGACGCCGACGCCGGCCCGCCGCCGCGGTGCGGCCGAACCTGCGGCACTTCCTGGATTCCATGGCCTGCCCGGCGTTCATCCTGAACGGCCGTGGTGACGTCCTGGCCGCCAACAGCCTGGGCCGCGCGCCGTACGCCCCCATGATCGAAGCCGCCGGGGGTGCCACCCCCAACCACGGCCGGGCGCGAACGATCCACCTCATGGTGTTCACAGCCCCGCCGGTCACCCCTGGCCGGCAACGCTCGTGGTCAATACATCTAGGCCTGGGTCGCGCCGAGCTTCCGCAGGAAGCCGTCCAGCTCGGAACGGGAGTGGAACGAGACGTTCAGCCGGGTCGGCCGCGCTCTGCCCGGGAGGTTGAGGAACAGCGCGTTCCAGCTGCGGCCGAGCTTGACGCGGCTGATCAGGCGACCGGCGTCCGCGAGCGGGACGACGTGCACCAGCTCCTGCGGGTGAGGGTTCAGGCGGGGGCCGCGGTGGATGAAGACCGAGCGGTCCGTGACGCTGATGAAGTAGGACTTGACCAGGAACAAGCCGAGCAGCCCGCCGAACAGGGCGCCCAGGAGGTACTGGCTCGGCCCGCTGATCGCCAGGAGGACGAGGCGGGGCCGCTCGGTCCGATCCAGCCGCAGTACGGCCCGTCTGGCCTGCGACTGCAGGTCGAGCTTCTGATCGGCCATGAGGTGCTCCCGTTGTCGATGGAACCGTGTCCCACCTGGACACGGGAGCAGACGATAACGATCAACTCGACGGGTACGGCCAGCGGGGGGGGGATTACTCGGGCGGTGGTGCCGCGTCACCACCGTTCGATCAGGGGCGCGTCCGGCTCGTGGCGCCGCCAGGCCTCGCCGAGGCGGCCGAGCCGGGCGGCGGCGCCCATGCCGCGCACGGTCGCGACCCGGCCGTCGGCGAGGTCGAAGGCCACCGTGCCGACGACCTCGTCGCCGAGCACGAAGACGACCGCGGGGGCGCCGTTGACGAGCGCGTAGTGGACGGCGGGCGAGCCGCCGAGCAGGCGGTGCTTCGCGGCGGTGGGCTTGAAGCCGGCCCGCACGATGGTGGCGATGCGCTGCGGGGTGTCGTAGCGCAGCAGCGTCTTCGCCAGGCCGGCGCCGTCCGAGATCGCGGTCGCGTCGTCGGTCAGCAGCGCCACCAGCCGGTCGGTGCGGCCCGAGGAGGCCGCGGCGAGGAACTCCTCGACGATCCGGCGGGCCGAGGCCGGGTCGACCTCGCCGCCGCGGGGGCGCGCGGCGGCGATGCGGACCCGGGCCCGGTGGAGGTGCTGCTGGCTCGCGGACTCGGAGATGTCGAGGAGTTCGGCGATCTCGGCGTGGCCGTAGGAGAACGCCTCCCGGAGGACGTAGACGGCCCGTTCGAGGGGCGCCAGTCGCTCCATCAGCGTCAGCACCGCCAGGGAGACCGACTCGCGCTGCTCGACGGTGTCGGCCGGGCCGAGCATCGGATCGCCGGCGAGCAGCGGCTCGGGTAGCCAGGCGCCGACGGTGCGTTCGCGGCGAGCCTGGGCGGATCGGAGCCGGTCCAGGCACAGGTTGGTGACCACCTTCGTCAGCCAGGCCTCCGGCACCTCGATCCGCCGCCGGTCGGCGGCCTGCCAGCGCAGGAACGCGTCCTGTACGGCGTCCTCGGCGTCGGTGGCGGAGCCCAGCAGGCGGTAGGCCAGCGCGGCCAGCCGGTTCCGCCCGGCCTCGAAGCGGTCGGTGTCGAAGCGGTCGGCGTCGAAGCCGTCGATCACGGTGCTGTCCACGCGGATCACCCTAGGGCTCCCTGCTACGCGGCCGTCTGCTGGGCGGTCAGCTGCTCGGCGGATGTGTCCGGCGCCTCGGCCAGGTGGTGGCGGCGCGTGGGCAGGCCGAAGGTGGGGTGCGCGACGGCCCACAGCGAGGCCGCGAGGATGCCGGCCTTGACCCGCGCCGCCGTCCGGCCGCCCAGGTAGGACGGCTTCGCCAGCGCCTCGCGGTCGACCATCTGCAGGATGCCGTCCCGCGCGCCCAGGCTGATGTGGTTGCCGATGTAGCTCAGCTTGGTGTGCCGGATCGGGCGGCCGGTCAGCCGGCCCACGATCGCGTCCGCGGCCTGCCGGGAGGTGAAGCCGGCCGTGGCGCAGGACATCGGCAGCGGCAGGCCGTTGTCGCCGATGGCGAAGGCGGCGTCGCCGGCGCTGTAGACGTTCGGGTGCGAGACCGACCGCATGGTGCGGTCGACGACGATCCGGCCGTCCCCGGTGACCTCCAGCCCGCTCGCGGCGGCGATCGGGCCGACCGCGAAGCCGGCCGTCCACACCGTCGCGTCGGAGACGAGGACACTGCCGTCGGCGCACCGGACCCGGCCCGCCTCGACGGCTTCGACGCCGGTGTGCTCCAGGACGGTGACGCCCAGCCGGTCGCAGGCCCGGCGCAGGTGGCCGCGGGCCCCGGGGGAGAGCGGGGCGCCCAGCTCGCTACGGGCGATCAGCGTCACCGACAGGCCGGGCCGGCTCTCGGCGATGTCGGTGGCGGTCTCGATGCCGGTCAGCCCGTCGCCGACGACCAGCACCCGCCCGCCGCTCTGCCGGACCAGGCCGTCCAGGCGGTCGCGCAGGCGCAGTGCCGAGGGCCGGCTCGCCACCTCGAAGGCGTGCTCGGCCACGCCGGGCACGCCGTGGTCGGCCGCCCGGCTGCCGAGGGTGTGGACCAGCGTGTCGTAGTCGAGTTCGCCGCCGCCGTTCGCGTCGGCCAGCGCGACGAGCCGCCCGTCGGGGTCGACGGCGGTGACCCGGCCCAGGCGCAGTCGGACGCCGGTGCCGGCGAAGACGTCGGCGAGCTTGCGGGACTCGATCCGGTGGCCGGCCGCGAGCTGGTGCAGGCGCATCCGCTCGACGAAGTCCGGCTCGGCGTTGACCACGGTGATCTCGGTGTCCGCGGGGGACAGGCGACGGGCCAGGATCCCGGCCACGTTGGCTCCGGCGTAGCCGGCGCCGAGGACGACGATGCGGTGCTTCATGGGTCGCTCCTGTCGGTTCGCTCGCTCTGCGCGTGCTGAGCGCGTGCTCTGCGCTTGCTTTCGGTGCTTGAGCGGGGCAGCGGGCCGATTGCTGACAGGAACGGGATGTGAGGTGGGCCACAGGGTGGCGAGGGTGGTCAGGGGCGGGCGCGGCCGCGGCGGGTGCGGTGCAGGACGGCGCCCGCGGTGGCGCAGGCGGCGCCGACGATCAGCAGGGCGGCGTCGAAGAACAGGGTGAGCGCGAGGTCGAAGCGGCCGGCGGCGGCCGCGCCGGCGAACTCCGGGTCGACCAGGCCGTCCGGGTCCTCGGTGACGTCGACCCGTTCGCCGACGGTGTCGACCGCGCCGCACTGGACGGGCCGCGAGCGGTCCGGGACGTCGGTGAAGCGGACGGTGCAGGAGTAGGTGGTGGTCTTGCCGTGGCTGACCCGGACGGCGGTGACCTCGCCGGGGTGGGTGACGCCGCGCATGCTCAGGTCGGTGGCCTGAGCGGTGTTCAGGGCCAGTAGCGGGACGGCGATCAGCGGGCCGAGCAGCAGGCTCAGCCCCACCCGGCGCAGCAGCCGGGACGGGCACAGGCTCCACACCGCCCAGAGCAGCCCGACCAGGCCGGCGAGCACCAGGGCCAGCGCGGGCGCGAGCATCCACAGGCCGAAGGCGCCGATCGCCCCGCCGAGCGGCAGCAGGACGGCCGCGGCGGGGATCCACAGCGCGGCGAGCAGCGGTCGGCGCGGCCACGGGAGGTCGTCGGTGCGCCGCCGGGCGGGCGGGGTGCTCGGGTCCATGGCGGCAGATCCTGCCAGGCCACCCGGTGCGCGCGGAGGGCGGGGGCCGGAGGGGGCGTCAGCGGGCGGCGACCGGGGGCAGGCGCTCCAGGATGCGTTCCATCCCGCTGGTCCAGTTGGCCTCCAGGGCGGCGACCGCCCGCTCCACGTCACCGTCCAGCAGGCACTGGGCGATCCGCTCGTGCTCGGCGGCGGCGCGCTCCAGGATCTCGTGGTCGCCGACCACCACCCGCTCGTAGCGGTGCAGGGTGAGCTTCAGCGACTCGATCATGTCGCGCAGCCGGGAGTTGGCGCAGCCGGACAGCAGCAGCGCGTGCCAGGCGTCGTCGTAGCGCTCGATCGTGCCGTGCGGGGCCTGCGGCGCGGAGAAGGCGCGCGCCTCCGCCAGCAGCCGGGGCGCGATCGCGGACAGGTGGGCCGGGTCGGAGGTGCGCAGCGCCAGCGACTCCAGGGCGATCACGATCGCCGTCAGGTCGCGGAACTCCTGCTTGCCGGTGGGCGCGAAGCGGAAGCCCTTGCCGCGCTCGCTGGTGATGATGCCCTCGCGCTCCAGACTGATCAGCGCCTCGCGCAGGGGCGTACGGCTGACGCCCAGCTCCTCGGCGAGCTGGACCTCGTTGATCGACTCGCCGGGGGTGAACCGGCCGCGGCCGAGCTGCTCCAGGAGTTCGTCCTTCACCTGCTCGCGCAGCGGACGCCGCTCGATCGCCATCGGGCTTCTTTCCTTCCGTTCTTGGTCCACAGCGTAGCGGGCGGGCGCCCGGCGATGGGGCCGGGCGCCCGTGCGGCGCTGGTCAGGCGGTGCCGGCTCCGTCGACGGGGATGATCGCGCCGCTGACGAACGCGGCGGCGTCACTGGCCAGGAAGGCGACGGTCCGGGCGATGTCCCGCGGCCGGCCGATCCGGCCCAGCGGGCGGTCGGCGGCGTCGGCGTAGAACGCGTCCGGGCTCTCGCCGAGTTGGCGGGCCTCCTCGGCGAGCATGCCGGTGTCGGTGTCGCCGGGGCAGACGCAGTTGACCCGGATGTTCTGCGGGCCGTGGTCGATCGCCATCGCCCTGGTCATGTTGACCACGGCGCCCTTGGAGGCGCAGTACGAGACGGCCCGGCCGCCGCCCTTGATGCCCCAGCCGGAGCCGGTGTTGACGATGCTGCCGCCGCCGTTCGCGGCCATCAGCGGGACCACCAGTGAGCTCAGCAGCATGATCGAGCGGACGTTCACGGCCATCACCAGGTCCCAGTCCTCGTCGGTGATCTCGGTGACGGTGGACCGGCGGATGATCCCGGCGTTGTTGAACAGCACGTCCACGCCGCCGAGTTCGGCCACGGCGGCGCCGACCGCCCGTTCGCAGTCGGCGCGCCGGGAGACGTCGCAGCGCACGAACAGGCCGCCGATCTCCTTGGCGGCGCGCTCGCCGCGCTCGGCGTCGAGGTCGGCGAGCACGACGGCCGCGCCGAGTTCGGCCAGCAGGGCGGCGGTGGCCCGGCCGATGCCGGAGGCCGCGCCGGTGACGAGGGCGCGCTTGCCGGAGAGGTCGATCATCTGGGCTCCTTCGCTGGGAAGTCGATTGCGCTGGGGAGTCGAACGCGCCGGGCAGCCGAACGCGCTGGGGAGTCGGTCAGCAGGTGACGCGGTAGACGGCCGTCGCGCGGCGGCCGGTGATCACCCGGACGTGGCCGGAGAGGGCGTCGTCCAGTGCGGGGTCGCCGGTGTCCAGCAGCAGCGGCCGGCCGGCCAGGGCGGCCAGTTTGGCCTCGGTGGCGAGGACCAGCAGCCGCTCGGGGCCGGCGGCGCGCAGCAGTTCGGGGGAGAGCTGCTGGTTGCCGCGCCCGAGCAGGAAGCCCTGGCCGCCGATCGGGGAGAGCGCGATCCACGGGGTGGTGGGCAGGGCGAGCAGCTGGTCGGCCCGGGCGTCGCGCAGCTCGACCCGGGCGGTGCCGTCGCGGCGCAGCCGGAGCACGTCGACGCCGGTCAGGGCGGTGTCCGGGGCGCCGAGCGCGGCGGCGACGCCGTGCGTGGTGGTGCCGGGGCCGAGGACGAACAGCCCGCCGGGGCCGATCCGTTCGGCGAGCTCGGCGGCGATCCCGTCGAGCGCCGCCGGGGCGGGCCCGGAGCTGCCGGTCTTGCGCTGCTGCACCCGGGCGGGCAGCACCGGGACGGTCAGCCGCCCGTACAGCCGGGCGCCCACCCGGCCGGCCCGCAGCGCGGCCTCGTCCCGGTCCACCACCTCGGCGGCCGTCAGCCGCACCCCCGTGCCGCGCGCCCAGGCGGCGGCCACCTCGGCGGCGGCGCGGGGGTGGACGGCGAACACGGCGGAGTGCATCTTGACCCCGGCGGGGATGCCGAGCACGGGCACGGCCGGCTCGGGCCCGAGCGCGGCGAGGACGTCGCGGGCGGTGCCGTCGCCGCCGCAGAACAGCAGCAGCCGGGCGCCGGCCGCGACCACGGCGCGCACCGCCGCCCGGGTGTCCGCCGCCGTGGTGGGCTCTCCGGCGGGCTCTCCGGCGGGCCGGTGGACGACCCGGGCGGTCGGGCCCGCCGAGTCGGCGCCCATCGGGCCGGCGGCGGTGAGGAGATCGACCTCCCCGGCGAGAGCGATGAGTTGACGGATCGTCAGCTCGGCCCGCGCCGGGGCGGCGGCCCGGGCGCCGAGGGCGCGGGCCTGCCGCTGGACGTCGGCGCCGTCGCTGCCCTTGAGGCCGACCCGGCCGCCGAGCCCGGCGACCGGGTTGACCACCAGCCCGATCCGGGCCGGTTCGATCAGGGGAGGCGTCACGGCTGCTCGCCGAGCACCTTGCGGCGGTAGGCGCGCCAGCTGACGGCCCACACTGCCGGGTCGTCCAGCGGCTCGTGCCGGATCCGGTGCACCGTCGAGCGGTGCGGCGCGGTGCGGACGGTCTCCGGCTCCTCGTACGCCTCCCGGGCGACCTCGGCGAGGATGGCCGCGTACTCGTCCAGGTCCGCCCGGGAGTAGGACTCGGTGGGCTCCAGCGTCATCGGCTCGGGCACCACGTACGGGTGGTGGCTGGTCCAGTAGTGGGTGCCGAAGTCGGCGGCCCGGTAGCCGAGTTCCTCGCTGTGCAGCCCGGTGTCCTCGGAGAGCCGCCGCCAGCTGTAGCGCACCTGCTCGACCCGGGGGCGCCCCTCGGCGTACGGGACGGAGACGCCGCGGATCCGCCGCACCAGGGCCAGCAGGTAGTTGTTGTTGAGCACCGCGGTCTCGGCGGCCTCGCGCAGGCCCTCGGCACCCAGCGACATGATCCAGGCGTAGGCGCGCACCAGGTTCGGCACCACGCCCAGGTACGGCCGGATCTTGCCGACCGACTCCGGCCCGCCGTCGTCCAGCCGGTACCGCTCGCCGTCGAACTCCACGGTGGGGCGCGGCAGGTGGGGCGCCAGCTCGGCGGTGACGCCGCACGCGCCCGCCGCCGGACCGCCGCAGGCGTGCGGCGTGGAGAAGGTCTTGTGCAGGTTGAAGTGGCACAGGTCGAACCCGGCCTCGCGGGCCCGGGTGATGCCCAGGATCCCGTTCGCGTTCGCCTGGTCGTAGGCGCACAACCCGCCCGCGCGGTGGACGAGTTCGACGAACTCGGCGATCCGCGGGTTGTAGATGCCGGTGTCCTCCGGGTTGGTGATCAGCAGCGCGGCGGTGCGCGGGCCGACCGCGGCGCGCAGCGCCTCGAAGTCCGGGTAGCCGTCCGCGTCCGGGTGCAGGGTGATCACCCGGTAGCCGGCGGTCTTCGCGCAGGCCGCGTTGGAGGGGTGGGAGAAGGCGGTGGTGATGATCTCGTCCCGTTGCCCGGCCTCGCCGCGCGCCGCGTGGTGGGCGCGGATCACCGACACGTTGGTCCAGATCGCGGCGGAGCCGGCCCCCGGCTGCAGGCTGACCCGGTCCATGCCGGAGATCTCCTTGAGCAACTGCTCCAGCCGGTAGGCGAGTTCGAGCACCCCCTGGACGGTCGAGGGGTCCTGCGCCGGGTGCAGGGCGGCGATCCGGCGGTCCCGGACGAAGGTGTCGTTGACCTTCGGGCTGTACTTCATGGTGCAGGTGCCCTGGCCGACGTCCACGTTGAGGTCGGCGCCCAGGTTCTCCTGGGAGAGCCGCAGGTAGTGCCGGAGCACCTGCTGCTGGCCGAGCTCCGGCAGCGTGGGCGCGGCCGTGCGGCGCAGCGCGGCGGGCAGCCGGTCGGCGGGGGAGCCGACGGCGGCGGTGACGGCAGGGTCGGGCAGCGGCGGCAGGACGCCGCGCTCGCCGGGGGAGCCCAGCTCGAAGATCAGCTTCTCGTCCCAGCGGGCCTGCTGGAAGCGCCGCAGCGCCGGCTTGGGGGCGATGCGCGCACGGGAGGGTGTCCGGCGGTCGGTCATTTCACGATCTCCTCGAGGGCGGTGGCGAGGTGCTCGATGTCGGCCCGGGTGTGCAGCTCGGTCACGCAGTAGCGGCCCTCGTGCTCCCCGGCCGGGGTGCCCCCGTGCAGGCCGCGTTCCAGCAGGGCGGCGGCGATCTCGGCGGCGGTGCGCCCGCCGGTGTAGCGCAGGGTGAAGTCGGCGAAGTGCACGGCGCCGGGGTCGGCCAGGTCCACGCCGGGCACCTCGGCGAGCCGCTGCCGGGCGTAGGCGGTGGTGGCGAGGACGGTCTCGCCGATCTCGCGCATGCCGTGCGGCCCCATCAGCGCGAGGTAGACGCCGGCCGCGATGCCGTGCAGCGCGGCGGCGGTGCCGACCCACTCCTTGCCCTCCTCGCGCAGCGCGAAGGACGTCCGCTCGTACGCGACGTCGCCGAAGCCGTACTCGCCGGGCACCTCGGTGGGGACCAGGCCGAACAGGCGGCTGGGATACTCGGCGACCAGGCGCGGCTCGTCGGGGGAGCCGATGAAGCCCGCGTTGCCGCCGCCGAAGCTCGGGTGGATGCCGAGCGGCTGGAGGTCGCCGCAGGTCAGGTCGGCGCCGAGGTCGGCGGGCGGGGCGAGCACGCCGAGGCTCAGCGGGTTGGCGTGCACCACGGCCAACGCGCCTGCCGCGTGGGCGAGTTCGATGTAGTCGGGCAGCTCCGGGTCGATCCGCCCGGAGAAGTCGGTGAGCTGGGCGTACACGGCGGCCGCGTCGCCGTCCGCGAGCGCGGCCCGGACGGCCGCCGGCTCGGCCGGGACCGGGACGAGCTCGTGCACGCCGCGGACGTAGTCGTGGATGCGGGAGAGCCGGTCCGGGTCGATCTCGCCGACCAGCACCAGCCGGTGCCGGCCGGTCGCCCGCCCGGCCATCCGCAGCGCCGTGGCCGCCGCCTGGAAGCCGTCGTACGTCGGCACGTTGACCACCTCGACGGCCAGCAGCTCGGCCATCAGCGACTGGTACTCCCACAGCGCCTGGAACCGCCCGTGGTCCTCGTACGGCTCGCCCGCGTACGCGGTCAGGAACTCGCTGCGGTTGACCACCTCGTCGACCACGGCCGGCACGTGGTGCCGGTAGCAGCCCGCGCCGAGGAAGCTGCGGCCGGGCGGCACCGCCGTGTTGCGGGCCAGCAACTCCTCCAAGTGGGCCGTGAGTTCGGCCTCCGAGCGCAGCGGCTCGGGCAGCTCCAGCGGGCGGCGCAGCCGCAGCGCGGCGGGGATGTCGGCGTAGAACTCCTCGACGCCGCGCGCGCCGATGGCGGCCAGCATCGCGGCCCGCACGTCGGGGGCGGAGTTGGGGATGTACGGATGGGTTCGGGGCACGCGTGCGCTCATCGGGACCTTCCGCGTTTTCGGTCACAAGCCTTGACGGCGATGTGCATGCTGAGTTCTGTATACAGCATTCGGCATTCACTCGTCGGGAGGCAAGATGTCCGCACGAACCCGGCCCGAACGAATCCCCCAACTCGGCCGCACAGCCCTGGGATCGGCCCTCGCCCCGACCCGGCGCACACTGCTCGCCGGGGCAGCCGCGGGCGGCGCCCTGCTGCTCACCGGCACGGCCGGCTGCGCCACCGGCGGAGCCGCCGGGACGGACGCCAAGCAGATCGGCGCCACCCCGACCGGCACCCTCGCCGGGAAGCTCACCATCTGGTCCTGGGACGTCGCCGCCAAGGCCATGCAGCGCCTCGGCAAGACCTTCGAACAGCGCCACCCCGGCACCACCGTCGACGTCCTCGACATCGGCTACGAGAACGCCTACGACAAGATCACCGTGGGCCTCGGCGCCGGCAGCGGCCTGCCCGACGTCCTCACCGTCGAGGGCCACAAGGTGCCCGGCTACCTCGGCACCTTCCCCGGCGCCCTGGTCGACCTCACCGGCCGCGCCCAAGGCCTCAAGGACAAGTACCCGGAGGCCACCTGGCGAACCGTCACGGACACCAAGGGCCGCGTCTACGCCCTCCCCTGGGACAGCGGCCCCTGCGCCCTCTTCTACCGCCGCGACCACTTCCAGCAGGCCGGCATCGACCCCGCCACCCTCGCCACCTGGGACGACTACCTCACCGCCGGCACCGCGCTCAAGGCCGCCACCGGCAAGAAGCTGCTCATCCTCGACGCCAAGAAGGACACCACCTTCGGCATGCTGCTCCAACAGCAGGGCCAGGCCTGGTTCGTCGACGGCAAGGTCGCCGTCGCCACCCCCGCCGCCGAACGCGCCCTCACCCTGCTCAAACAGCTCGTCGACCGCGACCTCGTCGACTTCGAGGACGGCTGGGACGGCCTCGTCTCCGGCACCCACGACGGCAAGGCCGCCACCGCCCCCACCGCCGCCTGGTGGGACGGCACCCTCACCGGCGACCTCGCCGACCTCAAGGGCAGGTTCGGCGTCGTCCCGCTGCCCGCCTTCACCCCCGGCGGCTGCCGCACCTCCAACAGCGGCGGCTCCGTCCTGTGCGTCCCCGCCCAGAGCGGGAACCCCGAACTCGCCTGGGCCTTCCTCGACTTCCTGCTCGCCGACCGGGCCAACCAGACCTCGATGATGCAGCACGAAGGCCTCTTCCCCGCCTACCTCCCGGCCCTCGACGACCCCTACTTCCAGCAGCCCGCGCCCTACTACGCCGACCAGCCCGTCATGAAGCTGTTCGCCGAACTCGCCCGCGCCGTCCCCGCCGTCGAGCGCACCGCCGACGACACCAAGGCCGGCGACATCGTCACCACCGCCGTCAACCAGGTCCTGCACAACGGCGCCGACCCCGGCACCGCGCTGCGCTCCGCCGCCCGCCAGATCGCCACCGCGACCGGCCGCCCACCGGTCTCCTGAAGGGCGGGCGCCATGACCAGCAGCGCCACCGCCGCCCTGCGCACACCCCGGGCGAGCGCCGCACCCGCCCGGCGCCGCCGCTCCCCGCACACCGCCGCCTGGCTCTTCGCCGGCCCCACCGCCGTCCTGTTCACCGCCTTCTTCGCCTACCCCCTCGGCGCCAGCCTCTACCAGAGCTTCACCGCCCGCCGCGACGGCGTCGACGTCTGGGTCGGCCTCGACCAGTACCGGCGCCTGCTCGACGACCCGGCCTTCCTGCACTCCCTCGTCAACACCGCGCTCATCCTCGCCGTCCAGGTACCGGTGATGATCGGCCTCGCCCTCGTCCTCGCCGTCCTGCTCAACCAGTCCTGGCTGCGCTTCCGGGCCGGCTGGCGCGCCGTGTTCTTCCTGCCTGCCATCACCACCCTGGTCGCCTACGCCGTCGTCTTCCAGGTCCTGCTGCGCACCGACGGCGGCCTCGCCAACCAACTCCTGCACGCCCTCGGCCTCCAGCCCGTCGACTGGCTCAACTCGCCCACCTGGGCCCGGATCTCCGTGATCGGCTCGGTCACCTGGCGCTGGACCGGCTACAACGCCGTCATCCTGCTGGCCGGCCTGCAGGCCGTGGGCCGCGACCAGTACGAGGCCGCCGCCCTCGACGGCGCCGGACCGCTGCGCACCCACACCGGCGTGATCCTGCCCCAACTGCGGCCGGTGGTGCTGTTCTGCACCATCACCTCCACCATCGGCACCCTCCAGCTCTTCGACGAGAACTACGTGCTGACCCGCGGCGGCCCCGGCGACGCCACCCTCACCCCGGTCGTCTACCTCTACAAGGTCGGCTTCCAACAGCTCGACTTCGGCTACGCCGCCGCGATCGCCTGGGTCGTCGTCCTCCTCATCGCCGCCGTCTCCCTGCTGCAGTTCCGGCTCTACGGAAGGGAACGCCGCCGATGAGCAGCACCCCCGTGCGCCCGCAGCGGCCCCGCCGCCCGCTGCCCGCCCGGCTCGGCCGCGCCGCCGCCCTCGCCGTCCTTACCCTCGGCGCCGTCCTCAGCCTGATCCCGTTCGCCTGGATGCTCCTCGCCAGCACCCACAGCAGCGCCGAACTCTTCCACTCCCCGCCGCCGTTCCTGCCCGGCGGCCGGCTGCTGCGCAACCTCGCCCACCTCCAGGACAGCATCGGCTTCGGCCGGGTGCTGCTCAACAGCCTCGGCATCGCCGCCGTCCACACCCTGCTCAGCTCCCTGCTCTCCGCCATGTGCGGCTACGGCCTCGCCAAGTACCGCTTCCGCGGCCGCGGCCTGCTGCTCGGCGCGGTGCTCGCCACCCTGATGATCCCGCTCCAGGTGCTGCTCGTCCCGCTGTTCCAGATGATGGCGAACCTCGGCTGGATCGACAGCTACCAGGCCGTCATCCTGCCCTTCCTCGCCAACTCCTTCGGCGTCCTGCTGATGCGCCAGAGCTTCCTCGACTTCCCCGACGAACTGCTGGAGTCCGCCCGGATCGACGGCTCCGGCGAACTGCGCACCTTCTACCAGGTCGTGCTGCCGTGCGTGCGGCCGCAGTTGGGCACACTGGTGATCCTCACCTTCATGGGCCAGTGGAACAGCTTCATCTGGCCGCTGCTGATGCTCAACACCCAGGACAAGTACACCGTGCCGGTCGCCCTCAACACCCTGACCGGACTCAGCCACGTCGACTACTCCGGCCTGATGCTCGGCTCCTTCCTCGCCACCCTGCCGCTGATGGTGCTCTTCCTGCTGTTCCAGCGGCAGTTCGTGGCCGGGCTGCTGGGCGGGGCCCTGAAGGGATGACCATGACCGCGAACCACGGGACCGGACCCACCCGGGTGCCCGGGCTGCTGTACGGCGGCGACTGGAACCCCGAGCAGTGGCCCGAGAAGGTGTGGGCCGAGGACGTCGAGCTGATGGCCGCCGCCGGGGTCAACCTGGTCACGGTCGGCGTCTTCTCCTGGGCCCAGCTCCAACCCGACGCCCGCCACTGGGACTTCGGCTGGCTCGACCGGCTGCTCGACCTCGTCCACGCCCACGGCATCGCCGTCGACCTGGCCACCGCCACCGCCTCGCCGCCCGCCTGGCTGGTCCGCGCCCACCCCGAGGTGCTGCCCGTCACCGCGGACGGCGTCCGGCTGGAGTTCGGCTCCCGCCAGCACTACTGCCCCTCCTCGACGGCCTACCGGGCCGCCGCCGTCCGGCTCGTCCGGGCGCTCGCCGAACGCTACCGCGACCACCCCGCACTCGCCCTGTGGCACGTCCACAACGAGTACGGCGACCACGTGCAGGAGTGCTTCTGCCCCGCCTCGGCCGCCGACTTCCGCGGGTGGCTGCGCCGACGCCACGGCGACGTCGACGAGTTGAACCGCTCCTGGGGCACCGCCTTCTGGTCCCAGCGCTACACCTCCTTCGACCAGGTCGAGCCGCCGCGCACCGCCCCCGGCCCGGTCAACCCCACCCAGCTGCTCGACTGGCGCCGGTTCTGCTCCGACGCGCTGCTCGCCCTCTACCGCGCCGAGAAGGCCGTCCTCGACGAACTCTCGCCCGGCGTACCCGTCACCACCAACTTCATGTCGATGCTCAAGGCGCTCGACTACTGGGAGTGGAGCCGGCACGAGGACCTCGTCTCCGACGACGCCTACCCCGACCCCGCCGACCCGAACGCCCACGTCCACGCCGCCCTGACCTACGACCTGATGCGCTCCCTCAAGGCCGGCCGGCCCTGGCTGCTGATGGAACAGGCCCCCTCCGCCGTCAGCTGGCGCCCGGTCAACGTCCCCAAACCGCCCGCCCTCCACCGGCTCTGGTCCCTCCAGGCCCTCGCCCGCGGCGCGGACGGCGTCCTGCACTTCCAGTGGCGCGCCTCCGCGGCCGGCGCCGAGAAGTTCCACAGCGCGATGCTCCCGCACCGCGGCACCGCCGCGCGCGGCTGGCGCACGACCGTCGCCCTCGGCGCCGAACTGCGCCGCCTCGGCGAGATCGCCGGCAGCCGACTGCGCGGGCAGGCGGCCGTCCTGCTCGACTGGGACAGCTGGTGGGCGCTCGAACTCGACGACCACCCCTCCGCCCGGATGCGCTGGACCGACCTGCTCCGGCCCTGGTACGCGGCCCTGTACGAGCGCGGCATCACCGTCGACTTCGTCCAGCCCACCGGCGAGCTCGACGGCTACCCGCTGCTGCTCGCCCCCAACCTCTACCTGCTCGACACCGCCACCGCCGACCGGCTCCACCGGTACGTCCGGGCCGGCGGCCGCCTGGTCTGCGGCCCCTTCAGCGGCATCACCGACCGGCACGACCACGTCCACCCCGGCGGACACCCCGGCCCGCTGCGCGACCTGCTCGGCGTCGTCGTCGACGAGCACTGGCCGATCCCGGACGGCGCCACCACCGCCGTCGACCTCGACGGCACCGCCCTGCGCGCCGAACGCTGGAGCGAGTGGATCGAGACCGAGGGCGCCGCGACCGTCGCCCGCTACACGGACGGCGAACTGGCCGGCCGCCCCGCCGTCACCCGGCACCGGCACGGCGCCGGCAGCGCCTGGTACCTGAGCTGCCACCTCGGTACCGACACCGGCCGGGTCCTCGACCTCCCGCTCGCCGAAGCCGGGGTGCGCGCCGAACTCCCCGACCTGCCGGACGGCGTCGAGGCCACCCGCCGGTACGGCGCGGACGGCACCGGCTACCTCTTCCTGCTCAACCACACGCCGGCCGAACGGCGCGTGCCGCTCGACCGGACCGGCGCCGACCCGCTCACCGGTACATCCCTGCTCACCGGCACACGCCCGCTGACCGGCACCGACCTGCTCACCGGCGCCGAAGCCGCCGGGGCCGTCACCCTCGCCCCGCTCGGCGCGGCCGTCCTCCGCACCCCGCCCACCGAGGAGCGCCCGTGACCCCGCTGACCCGCCGCCACTTCCTCACCGCCACGGCCACCGCCACCGCCACCGTCGTCCTCGCGGCGCCCGCCACCGCCCGTGCGGACGAACCGCCCGTGGCCGGGAGCACGACGGCCGGGAACGGAACGGCCGAGAACGCGACGGCCGAGAACGCGACAGCCGGGAACGCGGCGGCCGACCAGTACCCCGACGTCCTCGACCTGCACGGCACCCCCGCCCAGGCCTACCCCGGCGACCCGAGCGGCACCAACCCGATCACCGTCTTCGCCGACCTCGGCGCCTGGCACGCCTACGCCCTGCCCCGCCCCGACGACCCGCTCGGCGGCTTCACCGGCCCGCTCCACCTCGCCCAGGAGTACCCCTGGTGGCTCAGCGACGGCCTCACCCGCCTCCACCTCACCGAACGGGACCGCCCCCTCGACCCCACCGTCCTTCAGCTCACCGCGCTGCCCGGCCTGCTCCGCCAGCGCCTCGACCTCGGCACCGGCCTCACCCTCACCCTGGAACTGCGCTACGCCGGAAACCGCACCGCCCTCCTGCACGCCCGCCTCGCCAACGCCGGCCCCACCGACCGCACCCTGGGCGCCGCCTGGACCGGCACCCTGCTGCGCCCCGCCGCCGGCCCGCAGCACGACGCCCCGCGGCTGACCGCCGCCGAGCACGGCATCGAGGTCCGCTTCGCCCGCGTCCGGCAGACCTGGGACTACCTCACCGACGGCACCGAACGCTTCACCGTCCGCCACGCCCAGCCCGTCCGGGTCGTGCTCGACGCCGGCGGCGACGCCCACCGCACCGAACTCGCCGAGCCCGTCCGGCTCGCCCCCGGCCAGGCCCGCAGCCTGCACTGGACCGAGAGCTACACCTTCACCGAGGCCGACCGCAGCCGCGCCGCCGCCGAGTCGGAGGCCGCCCTGCGCGCCCCGAACGCGGTCGCGGCGGCCGGCGCGGCCCGCTGGGCCGGCTACCTCGCCCGGGCGACGGACGGCGTCCCGGCCGAGCGCCGCCGCACCGCCGTCAAGTGCGTGCAGACCCTGGTCACCAACTGGCGCAGCCCGGCCGGCCGGATCCGGCACGACGCCGTCACCCCCAGCCTCTCCAACAAGTGGTTCAGCGGCGTCTGGGCCTGGGACACCTGGAAGCAGGCGGTCGGCACCGCCGTCTTCGCCCCCGCGCTGGCCGCCGACCAGATCCGCGCCGTCTTCGACCACCAGGTCCCGGCCGGCTCCGCCGAACGCCCCCAGGACGCCGGCATGGTCCCCGACTGCGTCTTCTACAACGACCCGAGCACCGGCGGCGGCAACTGGAACGAGCGCAACTCCAAGCCCCCGCTGGCCGCCTGGGCCGTCTGGGAGGTCTACCGGCGCACCGGCGACCGCGCCTTCCTGCGCGAGCTGCTGCCCAAGCTCACCGCCTACCAGGCGTGGTGGTACCGCACCCGGGACCACCACGGTGAGGGCCTGTGCCAGTACGGCGCCACCCTCGACCCGGCCAACGGCACCCCCGAGGACCGCCGCCAGGCCGCCGCCTGGGAGTCCGGCATGGACAACGCCCCGCGCTTCGACGCCGCCCTCGGCACCGCCGTCGTCCCCAACCGGGACGCGGCCGGCACCCTGCTCGGCTGGTCGCTCACCCAGCGCTCCGTCGACCTCAACGCCTACCTGGCCGCCGACCACCGCCACCTCGCCCTGATCGCCGCCGAACTCGGCGACCACCCCGCCGCCGACCGGCTGCGCGCCGGTGCCGACCGGATCGACGCCGCGATCCGCGGCACCATGTACGACCCGGCGGGCGGCTGGTTCCACGACACCGACCTCGCCACCGGCACCCGGCTGACCGCCCGCGGCCGCGGCATCGAGGGCGTGATCCCGCTGTGGTCCGGCACCGCCACCCCCGCCCAGGCCCGCACGGTGCGCCGGCTGCTGCTCGACCCGGCCGAGTTCGGCACCCCGATGCCCTTCCCGACCGTCGCCCGCAGCTGCGCCTCCTTCGACCCGGTCGGGTACTGGCGCGGCCTGGCCTGGCTCGACCAGACCTACTTCGCCGTCGAGGGCCTGCGCCGGTACGGCTGGCACCAGGACGCCCGCCGCACGGTCGAGCGGCTGCTGACCGCCGCGCAGGGCCTCACCGGCACCGGCCCGGTGCGGGAGAACTACCAGCCGCTGACCGGCGAAGGGCGGAACTCGACGAACTTCAGCTGGTCGGCGGCCCTGCTGCTGCCGCTGCTCCGGGAGCCCCGGGAGTGAGCGACTTTGGCTCCCGGCCGCTCGGCCAGGCATGATCGGGGGCATGGTCGAACGAGTCATTGCAGCGTGTGACGGAGCAGCCAAGGGCAACCCGGGCCCGGCGGCCTGGGCCTACGTGGTCGCGGACGGTGCCGGGGCGCCCCAGCGCTGGCGCTCCGGCGCGCTCGGGCACAGCACCAACAACGTCGGCGAACTGACGGCGCTGCGGGAGCTGCTGGCCGACACGGACCCGGCGGTGCCGCTGGAGGTCCGGCTGGACAGCACCTACACCCGTGACTCGGTCACCAAGTGGCTCAAGGGCTGGAAGCGCAACGGCTGGAAGACGGCGGCGGGCAAGCCGGTCGCCAACCAGGAGCTGATCCAGGGGATCGACGCGCTGCTGGAAGGCCGGGACGTCACCTTCGTGTACGTGCCCGCCCACCAGGTCGACGGCGACCCGCTGAACGCCATCGCCGACAAGGCCGCCAGCGACGCCGCCCGCACCCAGCGGTCCGCGGGCGGCACCGCCGCCGACCTGCCGGTGCCCGACCCGGCCCCGGCCGCCACCGCCCGCCGGGCCACCCGGCCGGCCGCGAAGGCCGCCGCGAAGACCGCCTCGGCGGCGAAGTCGTCCTCGTCGTCCTCGTCCGCGTCGTCCTCCAGGAGCGGCGGCCCCCGGACGCTCGCCGCCCGCTTCCCCGGCACCTGCCCGTGCTCCCGCCCGTACGCCAAGGGCGACAAGATCACCAAGGTGGGCGCCAGCTGGGGCCACCCGGAGTGCGCCGCGGCCCACGCCTGAGCCCACGGGAGTCCTGAACGGGCTCCGGCCGGCCGCGCGGGAGGCGCGGCCGGCCGGAAGGGACCGAGGGGGACGGGGATCAGGCGCCCTTGGAGGCCAGGTCCTTGATGTCCTCGAAGGTCAGGCCGAACTTGTTGTACATCTGCGCCTGCTCCGCCGGGACGCCGGCCGCGGCCAGCTCCTTGAGCTGGGCGTCGGTCAGCGGCGCGGCCGGGGTGGCGCCGGCCGGGTCCTCGCCGCCCATGCCGCCGGGGCCGCCCATGCCGCCCGGGCCCTTGGCGCCCGCCATCACGAGCTGCATCGCGGTGTTCTGCAGCTCCTCGATGCTGACCTTGGCGGCGTCGGCCGGGGCCTCGACGGCCGGGGCGGACTGGTCGTAGGTGAGCTTCACCGGGAAGACGATGCCCGGGCCGACCTTCTCGTTCAGCTGGGCGACGTCGAAGGTCGCGGAGGAGAACGCGCCGTTCTTGAGGTAGACGTCGACGCCGACCTTGCCCTCGGGAACGCCCTTGGACGGCGCCGAGGTCGGGAACTTGCCGAACTCCTTCGGGAACTTGTCGGACAGCGGCTTGACCGCCTTGAACACCTCGTCGACGACCTGGCGGGCCGGCGCGCTGATCCACAGGTGGTCGGCGCCGTCCTTCTTGCCCTTGTCCTCGATGGTGACGGTCCGCTGGAAGACGTCCTTCAGCGAGTTGTACAGGTCCTTGGCGGCCTGCGGGTCGGCGGTGGGCTTGGCGGCCGGGGCGCCGGCGGTGCCCTTGGCACCGTCCGCCTTCTTGGCCGCGTCGGCGAACTCCTGCATGTCGAAGGAGACCCACTTGCCGGCCAGGACGTTGCGCACCGCGGTCAGGTCGGCGGGCAGGTCCTTGGTGGCCTGGTCGATCTCGGCCGGGTCCTGACCGGTCAGCTTGGCCAGGGCCTTGACGTCCAGGTGCAGGTACGCCTTGGCGTCGACCTCGCGGAACTCCAGCAGCTGGGTGCCCTTGCGGTCGGACAGCGTGTAGGCGAGGCGCAGCGACTTGTCGGGCGTGTAGTCCTTGGCCGGCGCGGAGCCCTGGGCCTGCTTGAACGCCTCGACGTCCTTGAGCGGCTTGTCGGCGGAGACCGCGACCGCGATCTTCAGCCCGGACATGGCCTCGGCGGCCTTCCGCTCCGTGGTGTCGTCCGTGGCCTTGGCGAAGTCCATGATCTGGTCGGCCGTGGCGTCGATGGAGAAGGTGATGGCGGCGGTCTTGCTGTCGCCGACCTTGTTGAAGGCCTTGGCGGCCTTCTCCTGGGCGCTCAGCTCCTTGGCGGTGCCGCAGGCGGTGACGCCGGCGGCGAGCATCGCCGCGATGGCGACGACGGGCACGGCGCGACGGGCGGACGTGCGAATGGCGGTGTTGATGGTGACTCCTGTGTGAATCGGGTCCGGTCGCGACGGCCGGGCCGTTCCCTCCCCGGTGGCGTGCGGCGCCGCGGCGCCTACACATGTGATCACACTAGCAACAAGGTGCGACAGGCATTTTTGACGGAGGCTTTAACCGCGACGGGCGGGTGCCGCGCACGGCCCCCCCGCGCCCCCCGAGCCCGCCTCCGTCCGTCCCCGCCCGTGCCCGGGGCCGTGTCGCCGCGGCTCAGCCGCTGTGCGACAGCACCACGCCGAGGGTCACCCCCACGACGATGAGCACGGCCAGCAGCGCGCCGAGCGCCTGCGGCGACACCTTGTCCCGCAGTGTGCGCGGCGGCTGGACGCGGACGGCCGGGTCGGTGCTGAACTCCCACCACTGGACGACCCGTTGGAAGTGGGCGCCGAAGTCCGGGTTCGGGTACACCGGGCTGTGTATCAGACCGGGCAGCGTCCGGCGCCGGCCGCCCGTGACGTAGAAGCGGACGGCGTAGGAGGTATTGCCCCGGTTCTTGGTCTCCCGGACGTCGATCCAGCGGATCTCGTGCCACGGGTAGGTGCGGCCCTTGCCGCCGCCCCAGCAGATGGTGATGCCGGCCGGGCCGACCGAACTCCAGCTGCGGTAGGTGTAGAAGAAGGAGGGCGCGAGGATCGCCACGGTGAGGCCCACCGCCCAGGCGACGCCCACCGGGCCGAATTTGAGGCCGGCGACCAGGGCCTCCACGAGCAGGAGGCCGAGCACGGTGAGGAAGACGGAGGGGCGGAGCAGGTCCTTCCCCCGATAGACCAGTTCGTTCACGGCAGGCACACTACGCCCGAACTCCTGGGCTGGAGAAGGGGGATGGCCGGATCCGGTTCAGGCCTTCCGCTCCCGCAGGGTGCGCCGGCCCGCGCCGAGGACCAGCGCCGCCCACAGCACGGCGAAGCCGGGGACGGCGTAGAGCGTGGCGCCGCTGAAGGTGGTGTCCTCGCCGATCCCCACCGGCGGCACCCAGCCGGACGGGTCGACGATCACCGGGACGCTCTGCCCGACCGACAGGTTCGAGGAGCAGCCGGCGCCGCTGAACGTCCCGTGCGGCAGCGGCTGCCCGTCCGCCCGGCGGATGTGGCAGGACCAGCTCACCGTCCCGTACCGGGACTTCGAGCTGTGCGCCGCGGTGACCACCACCTCGGTCCGCACCCCGCGGTGCCCGATCAGCTGGGCGCGCAGCGCGTGCTCGGGCAGCGCCAGCATCAGCAGGCCGAGCGCCACGGCGGGCCAGAGCACCCAGCCGGTGGCCCGCACCAGCAGCGTCCCGATCAGCGCCGCCATGAGCACGAACACGGCGAGGATCGCGCACGGCGCCTGGTAGTCCGGGTTGCTGCCGACCGCGGCCAGACCGACGATCAGCACCGGCGCCAGCAGCCCGACCAGCAGCGCGGTGCGGCGGACGGTCCGCGGCGCGGGCTCCCAGGGGGTCCGCTTCACCCGCTTCGGCGGGCGCGGGACGCCCTCGGCGAGCGGTCTCTTGCGCTTCTTGTTCGGTCTGCCTGCCATGCCGTCCCCGTTTCGGTGCCGCGGGTGGGTGGGTGCCGCGCGTATCGCCCGCGACAGTCTGACGGTCGGCCGGGACAAGCGGAACGCCGGGTACCGCTTCGACCGGCGGAGCCGTGGGGGAGCGTCCTGCCGGGGCCCAGGGGGCCCGTGTCACTGACGGGTCGTGCTGTTACGGACGAGTTCACCGGATGCTCGCCCGATGTCTTGCGGGCCGTGCCGGACGCGAAGTTGGATGCACAACATCCCATGACATCCCCTCCCACGACACCCCCACGGAGCCCCCATGCCGCTGCCCCTGCCGTCCCTGCGCCTGCTGTCGCTGCGCCGGGCGCTCGCAATCGGTGCCGCCGCCACCGTGCTCGCCGCGCTCGGCACCGCCCCCGCCTCCGCCGAGAGCGCCCCGGTGACGGCGCCCCCGCTCGACGTGCTCAGCTACAACACCTTCCTGATGAGCACCTCGCTCTACCCCAACTGGGGCCAGGCCCACCGCGCGCAGGCCATCGCCTCCGCCGACTTCTTCCAGGGGCACGACGTGGTCGTGCTGCAGGAGGCCTTCGACAACGCCGCCTCCGACGCGCTCGCCGCCCGGGCCTCCGCCGCCTACCCGTACCGCACTCCCGTGGTCGGCCGCTCCACCGGCGGCTGGGACGCCACCGCCGGCAGCTACAGCGCCGCCACCCCCGAGGACGGCGGGGTGATGCTGCTCAGCAAGTGGCCGATCCTGCGCAAGGAACAGTACGTCTTCAAGGACGCCTGCGGCTCGGACTACTTCTCCAACAAGGGCTTCGCCTACGCCGTGCTCGACGTGAACGGCGTGCGCACCCACGTCGTCGGCACCCACCTGCAGTCCACCGACTCCGGCTGCTCCAGCGGCCAGCCCGCCGCGATCCGGGCCAGGCAGCTCACCGCGATGCGCGCCTTCCTGGACGCCAAGCGGATCCCCGCCGCCGAACCGGTACTGGTCGCCGGGGACCTCAACATCGACTCCCACGGCACCGAGTTCCAGGCCCTGCTGGACAACGGCAACCTCGCCCGGGCCTCGGCACGCACCGGCTGGCCGTACTCCTTCGACACCGTCGACAACTCGATCGCCGCCTACCGGTACCCGGGCGAGCCCAAGGAGGACCTCGACCACGTCCTCTACCGCGCCGACCACGCCCGGCCGCAGAGCTACCTCAACCACGTCCTGCGGGTGCACAGCGCGCCCTGGACGGTGAGCAGTTGGGGCAAGAGCTACACCTACACCGACCTCTCCGACCACTACCCGCTGGTCGCGGGCCGGGCACAGTAGCGGGCAGCGGCGGCGAAGGTGTGGGGCGATTCACAGCGCCCGTGGTCGTTCGGCCGCCTACGATCCTGAGCGCGGACACCGGCCGTCACACGGCGCCCGCCGGCACCCCGCGATCCGGCCCGAGGAGAACCACCGTTGTCCACCCCCACCGCCGAGCCCGACAGCTACTACCAGCGCACCGGCGAGCGGCACTTCAAGCCCACCGCGCACGCGCAGGGCGCCTGGCACACCGATGAGCAGCACTTCAGCCCGGTGGGCGGTCTGATCGCCCACGCGATCGACCGCCACCGGGCCGACCGCCGGGCGGAGGGCGGCCGGCCCGGCGACGCCCTGGCGCTGGCCCGGATCAGCTACGACATACTCGGCCTGATCGCCCTCGACGAGTGCGAGATCACGGTGGAGACCGTCCGCCCCGGCCGCACCATCGAGCTGGTCGAGGCCGTGCTCACGGTCGCCGGCCGGGCGGTGGTCCGGGCCCGCGCCTGGTACCTCGCCGAGTCCGACACCTCCGCCGTCGCCGGCACCCACGACCAGCCGCTGCCCGCGCCCGAGGAGTTCGAGCCGTGGGCGATGGCCGACCAGTGGAACGGCGGCTACATCGCCTCCCTCGACGCCCGCCGCCGCTCGGCGGCCCCCGGCCGGGCCGCCGCCTGGCTGTCCACCCCGCTCGACCTGGTCGCGGGGGAGCCGTGCGGCCCGCACGCCGCCTTCATCGCCCTGGTGGACACCGCCAACGGCATCGCCGTCCGGCAGGACCCCACCGTGTGGATGTTCCCGAACACCGACCTGACGATCCACTTCCACCGCCGCCCCGGCGGCCGCTGGACCGGCCTGGACACCGCCGTCACCTTCGGCCCGGCCGGGCACGGTGTCACCAGCACCGTGCTGCACGACGTCGACGGTCCGGTCGGACGGGCCGAGCAGATCCTCACCGTCCGCGCGCTGAACGGCGGCTGACCCCGAGCGGTCCCCCTGCCCGGGCGTGCAGGGGGACCACCGGAACGCTGCTAGCCCGGCAGCGAGTCCATGAAGGAGCTGACCGAGAACACCGCCTTGCCCGGACCGGCCGGCCCGTAGCCGGGCGGGGAGGAGAGGCCGAACTCCTCCAGCGTCCCCCGGTAGGCCTGCAGCAGCCGGATGTGGTACTCCAGCGGCGCGCCGTTCGGGTTGGCCTTGCCGAGCGGGGTGGTCGGCTCCGGGCACCAGGTGGTGAAGCGCGGCACGACCCCGTGCGACATGAAGTAGCGCAGGCCCTCCTGGGTGGAGGCGATCGCCTCGTCCACCGTGGTGAAGCCGTGCGGCGCGGCCATCTCCACGCCCGCCACGAAGTTGGGGATCACGTTCTCCGGGCCGAACACCTCGGTGGAGTCCAGGATGCGGCGGTGCCACTCGTCGCGGCCGACGTAGCGCTCCTTGCCCGGGCAGTACAGCTCGAACAGCCGCTTGTCCCACACCTCGAAGTTGGGGTGGTAGATCCGCACGCCGTAGTCGTGGAAGCGCTGGACGTCCGCGCGCGGCAGCGCCTGGGCGACCACCTTGCCGATCCACCGGCCGGGGAAGCGCTCCTCGATCGCCTTCGCGTACTGCCCGTAGAAGTCCGCCTCGTCCCGGCCGCCGACCTGCGAGGTGATCGCCCCGCCGGTGAGGGTGTAGGCCTGGGAGGCGCGGGCGGTGTCGTGCCTGTCGATCAGCTCCAGCGCCTCCAGCACCTCCTCGACCGGCTTGACCCCGGTGTACGGGCGGCCGGCCGCCTTGTGCTGGCGCCAGTTGTGGTTGATGTCGCAGTACTGGCACTCCTCCTTGGCGCCGAAGTACTGGCAGACCCGGAACACCGTGAGGTAGATCAGGTAACCCCACTGGATGGTCGGGGCGACCTCCATCACCGACTTCCCGTTGGCGAGGGTGTGCCGGTAGTAGTCCGGCATCGGCGGCAGGCCCACGTCGGCGATCCGCACGCCGTCCAGGTAGAGGCCCAGCGTGCCGTCGTCGCCGGCGCCGACCCGGTACGGCGAGTCCGGGTTGACCCGCACCGACACCACCGTGCGGCGCAGCCCGTACGGGCCGCCGGTGAGCACGACCTCCTCCGGCGGGCGGTTGAGCGCCGCCGCACCCAGCTCGGGCAGGGTGCGGTGGTCGAAGGAGAAGATGAAGTAGGACTTCGGTTTGACCTCGCCGCCCCCGGCGCCGGTGCTGCCGCTGAGCGCGGACTCGTCGAAGGCCATGCCGCCGCGCAGCAGGTCCTCCTTGATCACCGCCTCCCGGGGGACGTCGGGGAAGCGGCCCATCAGGTCCTCGACGAGTGCGGTGCGGCTGCCGGCCTGGCTGTCCATGCGCTGGTCTTCCTTCCTGGCACCGTTCCTGCACGGCGCCTGGGGCCATTCTTCTCCTCCTTACCCCGCTCCCGCGCACGCGGGCCCGGTCGACCGGCTGCGGGCGCCGGGCCGGGTCACTAGCCGGTGGGCGCGCTGTGCAGGTCGATCAGCGTGCGCACCGGGAGCGGCAGCCAGTCGCCGGCGGGCGGGCGGCTTCGGGAGAGGTGCTCGACGATCTGGGTAGGGGTCGGACGGCGGTGGGGGTCGTGGTCGAGACAGCGGACGACCAGGTCGGCCAGTTGGGCCGGCAGCAGACCGAGGACGGACTCCGAGACCGCACTGTCGTCCAGCGGCACCGCCCCTCCGGCATGGCACAGCACCATGCCGAAGGCGTAGACGTCCGTGGCGAACGTGACCGGTCCTCCGATGTACTGCTCCGGGGCCAGGAATCCCCGCGTGCCGATCACCTGGTCGGAACCGGTGAGCGTGGTGCCGTCGAGTGCCCGGGCAATGCCGAAGTCGATGACGCGGGGCCCGGTGCCGGAGATGATGATGTTGCTCGGCTTGAGGTCGCGATGGACGATGTTGCAGGCATGGATCCCCTCCAGCGCCTCGGCGACCCCGGCGGCCAGGGTGTGCAGACTCCGACTCGGCAACGCACCGAAATGCCTCAGGACTTCGTGCAGCGGCAGGCCGGGGATGTACTCGGTGATCAGCCAGGGCGGATCACCCTGCGGGTCGGCGGCGACCACCGACGCGGTGTGGAATCCACCGACCCGGCGCACGGCCTCGATCTCACGGCCGAACCGCAGTCGGAACTCGGTGTCCGCGGCCAGCTCCGGCCTGATGACCTTCACCGCGACCAGGCGCTCACCGGCGGAACGCCCGAGGAAGACCGTCCCCATACCCCCCTCGCCCAGCCGAGCTGTCAGCTGGTAGCGGCCGATGCTGCGCGGGTCGTCCCCCCGCAACGGTTGATGGCTGGGCCCGAGCAACGCCTGCGGGGGCAGCAGCGGCGCGGCCGGTGTTCCCCCGTCCACCCCGACGACGGCTCCCGCAACCGCCCCCGCGTCGGCGCGCAGCGCCGCCGCTCTCGCCTCGCCCTCGGCCCTGAGCACCTCGGCCTGCTTCTCGCCCTCGGCCTTGAGGATCTGCGCCTGGCGCTGGCCCTCGGCGGTGAGGATCGCGGCGCGCTTGTCCCGCTCGGCGCGCATCTGCTTCTCCATCGAGTCCTGGATGGAGGTGGGCGGCTCGACCGTCCTGAGCTCGGCGCGGTTGACCCGGACGCCCCACCTGCCGGTGGCCTCGTTGAGGCCGCGGAGCAGGCCGGTGTTGACGACCTCGCGGGAGGCCACGATGGTTTCGAGGTCCATCGAGCCGATGATGTTGCGCAGCGTGGTGCCGGTCAACTGCTCGATCGCCTCGGCGTAATCGGCGACCGCGTAGGTGGCGGCCCGCGGGTCGGTGACCTGGTAGTGGACCACCGTGTCGATGTTGACGACCAGGTTGTCCCGGGTGATCATCGGCTGCGGCGGGAACGGCACGACCTGCTCGCGCAGGTCGATCCGGGCGCGGACGCGTTCGATGAACGGGATGACGAGGTGCAGGCCGGCGTTGAGCGTGCGCCTGTAGCGGCCGAAGCGCACCACGATCGCGGCGCGGGCCTGCGGGATCACCCGGATCGGTCGGGCCAGGGCCAGCGCTACGACCAGCGCGATGAGAAGGATGAGTACCGGCTCCACTGCGGCCCCCCTCGCCCGTCAGCACATCGGACATGCGGTCCGGACGACGTCCGGCAGTGTCCGGGCCCGAAGTCTGACAGACGCGCATCGTGATGCCTATAGCCCGGCCGGCCGGGGCGAGGCTCAACTCCCGTGCGGTACAAGACGGTGCCGACTTCGCCCCCTCGCGGGGCGGCCGCGCGCCGGGGGCCGGGGCCCGGTGCTATGCGCTCGCACCGATCCGGGCGGCGGCGGTGCCGAGGCCGACCGGGCCGCGCCGCAGCAGGGTGGGCAGGGTGGACTGGGTGCGGAAGTCCGTGTAGCGGCCCGTCCGCAGGTGCCAGGCGAGCCACCCGGCGATCCAGTCCTGCCAGGCCCGGACGTGGCCGGTCAGTGCCGCGCGGTCCTCGGGCGAGAGCCGCATGTCGTCCGACAGGGCCGGGAGTTCGTTGTCGCGGATGGACTCGAACTCGCGCAGGCGAGCGGTCAGGATGCCGTTCACCACGTCGACGGCCCGGGGCAGGTCACAGTCGGCGAAGCGCTGGAGCGCGATCAGGCCGTTGTGCACTTCGTCCTCGTGCTCGACGTCGAGCTGGTACGACACGATGTCGTTGGACCAGCCCGCCCAGTCGGCCACCGCGGCGTGCAGGCGGCGCACTGGGCGGCTCTCTCCCGGACCCAGCGCAGGCTGTGGGCGCGGGCCGTCTCCAGATGGGGGTTGAGGCGGGCGGGCCACGGCATGGAGAAGTCCGGCATCGTCATCGTCGTCACTGCGCGTTCCCTCGGGAAGCTCGTATCCGCGGCGGGCCGGTGTCGGACCGTCGACGACGGGCGATCCGCATTCGAACAGCCCCCGCCGTGACCGGTCCAGCGCGCCACCGGCGGTCAGGACACGGCGGAGGACGTGAAGTTGACGTTGCGTGGCGACGACCCACCGGCCCGGGTGCCGAACGGTGAGGCCGGGACAGGGGGCGCGCAGATGCATGACAAGGGCGCGTCCACACGCAGTCGGCAGGAACGTTCACCTGATCGGGTGTAGAAGATCGTCCGTTGCGATCCGGAACGCGCTTTCGCGCCTACGGTGGGGGACCGAGCGAGACGGGGTCCGAGGTGTGGATTTCCCCTTCGCGGCAGGCGGGGTGATGACCCGTCATATCTTGCGATCCTTCTCAGAGGAGGCTCCATGCCCCTGCGCACCACAACGGGCTCACCGCCCGCGGACGTCCTCGCCGCGGGGGTGGGCGCATGAACGCCACCGCCATGGAACGGATCCTGCGCGGGCCCAGTGGACTGGGCACCGCCGGGCTGCAGTTGACGCCTCCGCCTGCCGCGGCGGCGGAGGCCCCGGCGGCCGAGGTGCCCGAGGCCGTCGTGCCCGAGGTCGAGGCGCCGAAGATCCAGGCCCCGACGATCAAGGCCCCGGAGGTGCACGTCCCGGAGGTCCACGTCCCGGACGTCCAGGCGCCCGAGGTCCGGGCCCCCGAGGTCGAGGTGCCGTCCGTCCCCGGTCCGGCCGTCCCCGGTCTGCACGTTCCCGGCCTGTCCGCGCTGCTCGGCACGACCCTCGCCCCGGCCCCGGCCGAGGCACCGCGCGGGGGCAAGCCCGGGCTCGGCGACCCGATCCCCGGCCTGTACCACCATCCGATCGCCGAGCCCGACCCGGTGCGGGTGGAGGCGCTCAGCCTGAAGATCAAGGCCTGGGCGATCGACGAGATCGAGCTCTACCCGCCGGAGTGGGAGAAGGACTTCGACGGGTTCTCCACCGGGCGCTACATGGTGGCCTGCCATCCGGACGCGCCCAGCGTCGACCACCTGATGCTCGCGGCCCGGCTGATGGTCGCCGAGAACGCGGTGGACGACTGCTACTGCGAGGACCTGGGCGGGTCGCCGATCGGCCTGGGCAGCCGCCTGCTGCTCGCGCACACCGCGCTGGACCCGCTGCACACCACGCCGGAGTACCACCCGGCCTGGGAGGCCTCGCTCTCCTCCGACGCGGCCCGGCGCTCGTACCGCTCGGCGATGGACTACTTCGTCCGCGCCTCCACGCCGTCCCAGGCGGACCGCTTCCGGCACGACATGGCGCGGCTCCACCTGGGGTACCTGGCCGAGGCCGCCTGGTCCGAGACCGACCACGTCCCGGAGGTGTGGGAGTACCTGGCGATGCGCCAGTTCAACAACTTCCGCCCCTGCCCGACGATCACCGACACGGTGGGCGGCTACGAACTGCCCGTCGAACTGCACGCGCTGCCCGCCCTGCAGCGGGTGATCGCACTGGCCGGCAACGCCACCACCATCGTCAACGACCTGTACTCGTATACCAAGGAGCTGTCCAGCCCCGGACTGCACCTGAACCTGCCCGTGGTGATCTCCGAGCGCGAGGGCGTCTCCCGCAAGGAGGGCTACCTGAAGGCCGTCGAGGTCCACAACGACCTGATGCACGCCTTCGAGGCCGAGTCCGCCGCGCTGGCCGTCGCCTGCCCGGTGCCGACGCTCGTGCGGTTCCTGCGCGGCGTGGCCGCCTGGCTCGACGGCAACCACTACTGGCACCAGACCAACACGCACCGCTACAGCCTGCCCGACTTCTGGTAACGACCTCGCGTCGCGGCAGCCACCTCGTCCCGCAACCACTGTTGAGAATCTTGGAGTTGACCCACATGTCCCTGACCGACGATCTGACCACCGCCACCGACGCCGCGATCCCCGGCCCGGCGACCCCCTACCAGGGCGACATCGCCCGCTACTGGGACCACGAGGCGCGCCCGGTCAACCTGCGCCTCGGTGACGTCGACGGTCTGTACCACCACCACTACGGCATCGGCGAGATCGACCAGGCGGCGATCGGCGACCCGGCCGACAGCGAGCGCGAGAAGAAGGTCATCGCCGAGCTGCACCGCCTGGAGTCGGCGCAGGCCGACGTGCTGCTCGACCACCTCGGTGACATCCGGCCCGACTCCACCCTGCTGGACGCCGGCTGCGGGCGTGGCGGCTCGATGGTGATGGCCCACCAGCGCTTCGGCTGCAAGGTCGAGGGCCTGACGCTCTCCACCCAGCAGGCCGAGTTCGGGAACAAGCGCGCCGCCGAGCTGGGCATCGGCGAGTTCGTGCGCTCGCGGGTCGCCAACATGCTCGACATGCCGCTGGCGAACGGCAGCATCGCCGGCTCGTGGAACAACGAGTCCAGCATGTACGTCGACCTGCACGACCTGTTCGCCGAGCACTCCCGGGTGCTCGCGGTCGGCGGCCGGTACGTCACCATCACCGGCTGCTGGAACCCGAAGTACGGCCAGCCGTCCAAGTGGGTCTCGCAGATCAACGCGCACTTCGAGTGCAACATCCACTCCCGCCGCGAGTACCTGCGGGCGATGGCCGACAACCGCCTGGTGCCGCAGGCCGTCATCGACCTCACCCCGGACACCCTGCCCTACTGGGAGCTGCGGAACACCACCTCGCTGGTCACCGGCATCGAGGAGGCGTTCATCGAGTCGTACAAGGACGGCTCCTTCCAGTACGTGCTGATCGCGGCCGACCGGGTCTGACCGGACGCGCCCCCGCCGGGCGGCCTCCCCACGCTGGTGCGGGGAGGCCGCCCGCCTCCGTTCCCCGGAGGTTCCCCCGGGGTGCCCCCGGGGTTCCCCTCTGAGCTTCCTCCCTCGGTCTCAGCTCCTCGGCCGCCTGGTGAAGGTGAGGTGGGTGATGCCGCTCGGGCTGCTCACCACCTCGGTGTCGAAGCGCTCCTCCAGGCCCTCCAGCCCCTCCCAGAGCGACTCGCCCCGGCCGAGCACGATCGGCACCACGGCCACGTGCAGGTGGTCGATCAGGTCCGCCGCCAGGAAGGCCCGGACGGTCCTCGGGCCGCCGCCGATCCGGACGTCCTTGCCGCCGGCCGCCTCCCGGGCCCGCCGCAGCGCCTCCTCCGGCGTGGCGTCGAGGAAGTGGAAGGTCGTGCCGCCCGCCATCTCCAGGCTGGGGCGCGGATGGTGGGTGAGCACGAAGACCGGCGTGTGGAACGGCGGGTTGTCGCCCCACCAGCCCTGCCAGTCCTCGTTCTCCCAGGGCCCGCGCTGCGGGCCGAACTTGTTGCGGCCCATGATCTCCGCGCCGATGCCGTCGGCCCAGGTGCGGGCCAGCGCGTCGTCCACGCCCGTCTCGCCGCCGGCCTGGCCGGTCATCCGCCGGAAGGTGCGGGTCTCGAAGAACCAGCCGTGCAGGCGGTGGCCGGCGTGGCCGAAGGGTTCCTCGAGGGTCTGGCCCTCGCCGGTGCCGTAGCCGTCGAGGGAGATCGAGAAGTTGTGGACCCGGACCAGGGACACGGTGGTACCTCCTGCTGCTCGGACGTCGTTGCGGGGCCACGCTAACGCCTGGGTGTGACATCGTGACGCTGCGTCACGCACCGGATATCGGTGTCGGCGAGATCGGGCGCAGGGCTAGGCTCACCCGTCGTGGCAGAAACGATCAAGCAGCTGGTGGACGGGCTGGCCGGGCGGCGGGACTACTTCGGTGACATCTGCGATCACCTCGACGCGCACCTGGCGCGCGGTGACACGGCGTACCTCGAGGAGTTCGCCCTCGCGCTGCACACCCGCTACGGCTCCGGATGGGTCGACGCCGAGCTCCACTTCCTGTTCAACCGGATCCGCTGGGACGTGACCACCACCCCCGGCCGCGCGAACGTCGAGCGCGCGCTGTCGCTGGGCCTGGGCGCCTGGGAGCGCGGCGGGCGGCCCGAGCGCGTGGCCGCCGCCGTGCTGGCCCAGTACCAGCCGCTCGCCGCGCTGGGGCCGGTGTTCGTGGCCGACCCGGGCGCCCGGCGCACCCGGCGCGTGCGGGAGGAGCTGCGGGCCTGCCTGGTGCACGAACTGGTGCTGCGCGGCGCGCCGGTGGCCCGGCTGCGCGAGGCGGTGGCCTGGGCGGAGGCCTCCCCGCACTGGGCCGACCATCCGCTGGCCTGGCTGCCCTGGACGCTCGCCCCGTTCGAGGGCGAGCCGGCGGTGCCGAAGTTCTTCCGGGGCGGGATGGCCGGCGGGGTGGGGTACGGCCTGCCGGAGGGCGAACCGCTGGCCGGCTCGGGCGCATCGGCCGCCGTCCCGGTCGAGATCGGCGAGGACGCCCCCGACCTGACCGCCGCCGTGCGGCGGTGGGCCCGGCGGCACAACGGGCGGATCGAGGCCGCGGTGTTCCTCGCCGACGCGGAGCTCGCGCCGGACGCGCTGCCCGGGACGCTGGCGGAGCTGCCGCTGGACTGCCTGGACGGGCTCCGCATGCGGCCGGTCGTCGTCCCGACCGCGGCCACGGAGGTCTGGCAGCGCCTGTTCGCCGCCGCTTCGGTCGGCGGTGGGCACCCGAACGAGTTCTGGCACGGCGCCTACGGACGGCTGGCCGCCTGGCGCTCGATGGCCGCGCTCGCGGGCGCGGACCCGGACGCGTCGCCGGAGGAGGTGATCCGGCGGGTCGAGGACTGCACCTGGTACGGCTTCAGGGTGTCCACCGACTGGTGGGTCGAGGACTTCATGGACTTCGGCGTCCTGGCCCTCGGCCCCGGCCGCCGCCGACTTGCCGTGCTGGCCGCCACCGACTACAACGGCGGCTGACGCGGCCTCGCCGTACCGGTTCAAGTCATCGGCCGGTACGGCAAGTTGACCGGAGGTGAAGACTCCGAACGTGCCTTCCGGCCGGCCGGGGCGGCCGCCATGCTGTGGGCATGACCAGAACTCTACGCGCGTGGAAGACCCGCGCCGCCGTCACCGCCGCCCTCGCCCTGGCCGTCGTCGCGCCGCTCGCCGTCGCCACCGAGGCGCAGGCCGCGACCAGCGGCTCGGTGTGCCTGTCCGCCCTCCCGGCGCAGGCGCACACCACCCTCGAACTGATCGCCTCCGGCGGGCCGTTCCCGTACCGCCAGGACGGCGTGGTGTTCACCAACAAGGAGGGCGTCCTGCCGAGCCAGCGCTCCGGCTACTACCACGAGTACACCGTGGTGACCCCGGGCGCGCCGACCCGCGGCACCCGCCGGATCGTCACCGGCCAGCGGTACCACGAGGACTACTACACCGGCGACCACTACGCGACGTTCCGGCTGATCAACTTCGGCTGCTGAGGCCGCTGGGGCTGCTGCGCCCTCGGACCCCGGCCCGCCCGGCCGGGGCCCGCTGCCGTTCCCGGGCGGGGTAGGGTCGGCGCTCGTACTGTCCGAACCCCCGGGAAGAGCCCCCCGTGCCGCAGATCCTGATCGACCACTCGCCCGAACTCGCCCTCGACCGGGCGGCCCTGGCCGCCGAGCTGCCCCGGGCGATCGTCGAGGTGATCGACACCACCGTGGCGGACTGCAAGACCGTCTTCCGCCCCGCCCCGTACGCCGTGGCCGGCGACGGCGCGAGCGGCGAGGCGGTGGTGCTGGTCGAGGTCAAGATCCTGGCCGGCCGGACCGTCGAACAGCGCGCCGCGCTGACCGCCGGGGTGCTCGACGTGCTGCGGGCCCGGATCGCCGTCCCGGCCGCGCTCGGCGTCCAGGTCACCGAACTCGACCGCGACACCTACCGGTTCGTCCACCACCCGGGCCGGTGACCGGCCGCTGACCGGGCGGCGTCCCGCCCGGTCCCCGCCCGGTCGTCGGCCGGGTCCCGGCGTCAGTCGCTCTGGCAGCGCGTCCCCGCCGGCGGCACCGTTCCGTCGACCAGGAAGGCGTCCACCGAGGCGCGGATGCACGTGCTGGCGCCGTACGCCGTGTGCCCCTCGCCCTCGCGGGTGAGCAGGACGGCGTTGCCCAGCTCCTGGGTGAGCTTCTCGGCCCAGGCGTACGGGGTGGCCGGGTCCCCGGTGGTGCCGACGACCACGATGGGGGCGGCGGCGGTGGACTTGATCGCGTGCGGCTTCTCGGCGGAGCGGAACGGCCAGATCCGGCAGTCCGGGTCGAACAGGGCTGCGTTCGGGTCGTGCTTGCTGACCAGCGGGGCCTTGGCGGCCAGGTCCGTGAGCGCGGCCTGCAGCTGCGCGCCGGTGGGGGCGTCGGTGGCGCCGTCCGCGCAGTGGATGGCGGTGTACGCGTCCGCCGAGTCCGCGTAACGGCCGTCCTTGTCACGGCCGTTGTAGCTGTCGGCGAGGTCGAGCAGGTAGTCGCCCTTGCCGCGGGCCATCGCCCAGCCGAGGGCGTTGCGCAGGCCGCTCCAGGCCTTCTCGCCGCCGTAGAGCCGGCTGAGCACGCCCGTCCAGCCCTCGTTGGCGGTCAGGGTGCGGCCCTCCGCGCCCTTGAGCGGCTTGTCCTTGAGGCCGTCGAGGAAGTCGGCGAGCTTCTGCACGGCCTGGTCGGCGTCCTTGCCGAGCGGGCAGGCGTCCTTGGTGACGCAGTCGGCGGCGAAGGCCTTCAACGCCCGCTCGAAGCCGGCCTGCTGCTCGATGTTGTGCTGCACCAGCGTGGTGGCGGGGTCGGTGGCGCCGTCCAGGACGAGCCGGCCGACCTTGTCCGGGAACTCCTCGGCGTAGAGCGAGCCGAGGTAGGTGCCGTAGGACATGCCGAGGTAGCTGAGCTTCTGGTCGCCGAGGGCGGCGCGCAGCACGTCCATGTCGCGGGCGGTGTTGCGGGTGCTGACGAAGGGCAGCACCTTGGCGTACTTGGCCTGGCAGGCGTCGGCGAGCTGCTTGCCGTGGTCGGCCCCGGGCTGGTCGGAGCTGATCCAGGAGTCGCGCGCCTGGTCGTCGAGGCACTTGAGCGGGCTGGTGCCGGCGACCCCGCGCGGGTCGAAGCCGACCAGGTCGAAGCGGTCGTGCAGCGGGCCGTCGGAGCTCTTGGTGGAGTTCTTGACCATGGAGACCCCGGAGCCGCCCGGGCCGCCGGGGTTCATCACCAGCGAGCCCACCCGCTGGTCGGGCTTGGCGGCCGGGAAGCGGACCACGGCGACGTCCAGGGTGCCGGTGGCCGGGGCGCTGTAGTCCAGCGGGACCTGGAGGGTGGCGCACTGCAGGGCCGGGTCGTCGGCCGAGTCGCCCTTGCAGGCCGCCCAGGCGAGCTGCTGGCCGTAGAACGTCTTCAGCGCCGGGTCGTTCGCACCCGTGGGCTTGGGCGTGGGCGTCGGCGCGGGGGTGGCCGTCGCGGTGGTGGCGCTCGCGGTGGCGGGGGCCGTGGGGGCGGCACTGCCGCCGCCCCCGCTGGTGCAGCCGGCCAGCAGCGCGGCGGCGGTCGCCGCGGCGACGGCGGCGGGCAGGGCGCGTCGGGAGGTCCTGGTGATCATCGAATTCACGACACAGAAATACCATCACCTCATGACACCGGGCACACGGGATTCCGGGCCCGGTGTCCGTTCGCCAACAAACCGGACGAACAGGACGCCGCGCACCCGATTCCGCCGCCCCGTCGACGGTGTCATGCTGACGCCATGACAGATCGCCTCCTCAGCCCGGTCTCCGACGACGTCTCGGGCGGCGGCGGCAGACGGCGGGAGTTGGCCGCGGCGACGGTCGGCTCGATCGTCGAATCCTTCGACTGGAACATCTACGCCGTTCTCGCCACCTACTTCGCCGCCGATCTGTTCGGCCACGGAAAGCACGGCGTCAGCGGCCTGCTCGCCGCGTACGCCACCTTCGCGGTCGGCTTCGTCGCCCGCCCGATCGGCTCCTACCTGATCGGCCGGCTCAGCGACACCCGCGGACGGCGCTTCGCGCTCAGCCTCGGCATGGTGGTCATCGCCGCCGCCAGCCTCGGCCTCGCCGCCCTGCCCGGCCGGCAGACCATCGGCGTCTGGGCGGCCGTCCTGGCCGTCGCCGCCCGGCTCGTGCAGGGCCTGGCCTTCGGCGGGGAGGCGCCGAGCGTCGCCGCGTACGTCACCGAGACCGCCCCGCCCCGGCACCGCTTCGCGTACAGCTCGGTCTCCTACGGCGGCGTCATCCTCGGCTCGCTGCTGTCCTTCGGGGTGCTCACGCTGCTCATCCACACCATCGGCAAGTCCGGCCTGGAGCACGGCGGCTGGCGCTGGGGCTTCGTCGCCGCCGGACTGCTCGGCCTGGCCGCCCTCTGGGTGCGCCGGGCGGCGCCGGAGAGCGCGGAGTTCCACCGCGCCCGGGCCGGACGCGGCGGCGAGCGGCCGCCGTTCCTGCGGACCCTGCGCACCCACCGGACGGCCGCCCTCACCGTCTTCCTCAACACCCTCGGCGGCACCGTCGGCTACTACTTCGCCCTGGTCTACCTGCCGCAGTACGCCGCGGCCTACCACGTGATCGGCAAGGAGGAGGCGGCCTCCTTCATGACCGCGGTGCTCGCGGTGGTGCTGGCCACCATGCTGCTCACCGGCGCCGCGGCGGACCGCTTCGGCCTGCTGCGGGTGGCCCGGATCGGGTTCACGCTGCCGATCCCGCTGGTCGGGGTGCTGCTGGCCGGGCTGCGCGGCGGCTGGCTGCCGTTCCAGGTCGTCGCCGTGCTGCTCGGCATGCTGGTGGCGACGGTGCTCGGCACCCTCAACGTGTTCACCGGCCTGCTGTTCCCCACCGAAGTCCGGGCGGTCGGCCTCGGCGTGGTCAACGCCGCCACCATCGCCGCCTTCGGCGGCACCTTCCCGCTGCTCGCCGAGTGGCTCGGCCACCACGACGGGCTCGGCCTCATCCCCGGCTACGTCACCGTCTGCACGGCGGGCCCGCTGCTCGGCCTGTTCACCGCGCTGCGGGTGCCGTCCTTCGCCGCGGCCGTCCGCCAGGGCGGGGCGGACCGGCCCCGGCGAACCGCCGGAACCGCCTGACGGCTGCCGACCCGCTGTGCTTGAGTGGTCCGGACACGCCGCACGGGGAGGCACCATGGACGACTACGAGCCGGAAAGCTGGCTGATAGGCGCCGAGTTCGAGCAACCGACGCAGACGGACCTGCACACCGACCGGGCCCACCCGGCGCGGGTCTACGACTACCTCCTCGGCGGGAAGACCAACTTCCCGGCCGACCGCGCGGTCGGCGACCGCGTCCTCGCCGACTGGCCGGGCGCCCGCGCCGCCACCGCCGCCGCCCGCTCGGTGATGCACCGGATGGTCCACCGGCTCGCCGCGACGCACGGCGTCCGGCAGTTCCTCGACGTCGGCACCGGCATCCCCACCGCACCCAACCTGCACGAGGTCGTCCAACGCGTCGACCCGGCCTGCCGGGTGGTGTACGTCGACAACGACCCGATCGTGCTCGCCCACTCCCGCGCCCTGCTCAGCAGCGCCCCCGAGGGCCGCACCGCCTACGTCGAGGGCGACCTGCGCGACCCGGAGAAGTTCCTCGCCGACCCGGCCGTCGCCGCCACCCTCGACCTCACCCGGCCGGTCGCGCTCACCCTGATCAACCTCGTCCACTTCCTCTCCGACGAGGCCGCGCACCCGCCCGTCCGGGCCCTGCTCGACGCGCTGCCCGCCGGCAGCTTCCTCGCCCTCACCGCCGGCACCACCGACGCGGCCCCCGAGCGGATCAGGCAGGGCTCCCGCCGCTACGCCGAGGCGGGCATGGAGGTCCACGCCCGCCCGCGGGACGGCGTCGAGCGGTTCTTCGCCGGGCTGGAACTCGACGACCCGGGCGTGGTGCTGATCAACCAGTGGCACCCGGAGCTCGGCGACGGCCCCGCGCCCACCGAGGAGACCCCGGCCTACGGCGGCATCGGCCGCAAGCCGTAGGGCCCGTCCGTCCGCTGATCCACCGTCAGTTCGCTGCGGAATAGTGATCGACTTTACGTGCGCATGCCATTTACAGTGCTCCGGAGTCGAAACCCCCACTCGGCAGGCGGAGTTCACATGACGATCCCACGCAGGTCCATCCTCAAGAGCACCTCCGCGGCCGGAGCCGCGCTGGTGGCCGGCGCCGCGGCCGCCCAGCCGGCCTCGGCCGACGACGGCGACAACGGCGGCAACGGCGGCAACGGCAACGGCGACGCTCCCGCGAGCCCGCTGCTGCGGACCACCCCGCACCGCACCGGCACCCCCAGCGTCAGCGGCCTGCACCTGCAGTTCGGCACCGACGCCTCGACCGAGATGACCGTCTCCTGGATCACCCCGGTCTCCGTCCGCCGCCCGCAGGTGCGGCTCGGCACGGCCGGCGGCGACCTCGGCCGGGTCTTCGAAGCCGAGACCCGCACCTACCGCGACGCCCTGGACAAGGCGGAGGTGTACGTCCACCACGCCCGGCTCACCGGCCTGCGCCCCGGCAGCACCTACCTCTACAGCGCCGGCCACGACGGCTCCGCCCCCGAGACCGGCAGCTTCACCACCGCCCCGCGCGGACGCGTCCCCTTCACCTTCACCAGCTTCGGCGACCAGGCCACCCCCAACCTCCGGCGCCGGATCGTCTTCCCGGACGGGATGCCCTCACCGCTCGGCAAGTACCCCGTCTACATGAGCAGCCAGGTCGGCTCCCCGCACGCCGCCGACATCGTCGCCGCCGTCGAGCGCGTCGGCCCGCTGTTCAACCTGGTCAACGGCGACCTCTGCTACGCCTCCTACAGCGGCCGCCACGGCCAGAGCCGCACCGCCACCTGGGCCGACTGGTTCATCAACAACAGCCGCTCGACCCGGCTGCGCCCCTGGATGCCCTGCGCCGGCAACCACGAGAGCGAGAGCGGCAACGGCCCGATCGGCGCCCTCGGTTACCAGACCTACTTCGCCCTGCCCGACTCGGCCGCCGACCGCGACGAGGAGACCCGGGGCATGTGGTACGCCTTCACGGTCGGCTCGGTGCGCTTCATCAGCCTCGCCAACGACGACGAGACGATCCAGATGTCCACCGAGACCTACCTGCGCGGCTACTCCGGCGGCGCCCAGCGGCGCTGGCTGGAGCGCGAGTTGCGCGCGGCGCGGGGCGACCGGGGGATCGACTGGATCGTCGTCTGCATGCACCACCCGATGATCTCCACCTCGCTGAACGGCGCGGGCAGCGACCTGGGCCTGCGCGAGGCGTGGGGCCCGCTGTTCGACTCCTACGGGGTCGACCTGGTGGTCTGCGGTCACGAGCACTACTACGAGCGCTCCCACCCCGTGCGCGGCACCCTGCCCAACGACACCCGCACCCCGGTGCCCACCGGCACCGACCCGGCCCTGGCCGACACCGGCCGGGGCACCGTCCACATGATCATCGGCGCGGGCGGCAACGCGGCGACCACCCAGGACGAACTGTTCCAGGAGCCCAAGAGCCGGGTGGTCGTCGGCCTGGAGGACAAGCCGGCGCCGGGCGCGCCCAACCGCGAGTCGATCTGGCTCGTCGAGGACGCCCCCTGGGCCGCCTTCCAGGACCGCAAGAACACCCACGGCTTCGCCGCCTTCGACGTCGACCCCGGCGACCGGCGCGGCGGCACCACCACGATGCGGGTCACCTACTACACCTTCGACGGCCCGCACGGGGACCTCACCCCGGTGGACACCTTCACCCTGCACCGGCGCCGGACCGACGGGTAACCGTCGGCCCGGCCCGGGGTCCAGGGCCCACCAGGGTCCAGGGCTGAGCGGCGTCCAGGGCTCAGCGGCGGAAGAAGCCGGTCAGCACGTCCCACCAGCTGCGCCGCTGCGCCGGGACGGCGGCGGCCGGCCGCGGCGCCCCGGCGGGCCGGTCGGCACCGGCCGCCCCGCCGGCGTCGCCCGGCTCCGCCGCCACGGCGGTGGCCGCCGCGGCCACCGCCGCCGCGGCCTCGGCGGCGGCGCGTTCGCGCGCCTCGTCCTCGGCCACCGACTGCGGGTCCGGCTCGATCTCGCGCGGGGTGAACTCGACCGGCAGCGCCACCAGGTGGCGGGAGATCCAGGCCGAGGTCCAGACCAGTTCCTCCTCCGGCACGGCGAGCCGGACGTCCGGCAGCAGGGTGAGCAGGATGTCGATGCCCGCCTCGGCGACGTGCCGGCCGATGTCCTGGCCCGGGCACTCGTGCGGCCCGGCGCCGAAGGACAGGTGGGAGCGGTTGCCGTAGAGCGGGGTGGCCAGGTCGGGGCGGACCACCGGGTCGACGTTCCCGGCCGCGAGGCCGAGCAGCAGCAGGTCGCCGGCCTTGATCTGCTGGCCGCCGAGCTCGGTGTCGGTGGTCGCCCAGCGCCCGGCCACCAGGGACATCGGCGGGGAGTCCCACAGCACCTGGTCGAGCGCCTCGCCGAGGGTCATCTGGCCGCCGGACAGGTGGGCGCGGAAGCGCGGGTCGGTGAGGACCATCTTCAGCGAGTCGGCGATCAGGTTGACGGTGGTCTCGTTGGCGGCGAGCAGCACCACCCGCAGGTGCTCCATCACCTCGTCGTCGGTGAGCCCGGCCGGGTGCGCGAGCAGCCGGCTGGTGAGATCGTCGCCCGGGTCGGCGCGCTTGATCGCGATGGTGCGGCGCAGGCCGGCCACCACGTACTCGTTGCTGGCCACCGCCGTCTCGGTGCCCTTCATCAGGTCCCGGGCGGCGTCGACCAGTTGCGGGCCGTACTCGTCGGGCATGCCGAGCAGCTTGGTCATCACCAGCATCGGCAGGTGCTCGGCGAACTGGGTGATCAGCTCGGCCCGGCCGGTCCGCCCGACGACCTGGACCAGGTCGGTGGTGAAGCGCCGCACGTGGCGGCGGATGCCGCGCCGGTCGAAGCCGTTCAGGCCGTCCAGCAGGGCGTCGCGCAGCCGCCGGTGCTCCTCGCCGTCCGCGAACACGCAGATCGGCTGCCAGGCGACGACCGGCATCAGCGGCGAGTCCGGGGGGATCTCGTTGTTGCGGAAGGCCGTCCAGCGCCGGGAGTCCCGGGAGAACAGCGAGGGGGTGCGCATCACGGTGATGTTGGCGGCGTGGCCGAGGACCAGCCAGGCCCGGTGGTCGCCGTGCAGCAGCACCGGGGCGACCTCGCCGTACTCGGCGCGCAGCTTCTCGTTGAGGCCCGCCGGGTCGGTCTCGGCCTCCGGCCCGTACAGCCGGCGCAGGCCTCCGGGGCCGATCGGGTCGATCGCGGGGCGCCCGTGGGCGGGGCAGCCGGGCGGCGGGGTGAGGGCGGCGTCGCCGGGGAACGGGGTGGTCACAAGGTCTCCGGAATCAGGGATCGGGGGGAGGGCCGGTCAGCGCGGGGCGGGCACGGCGAGGTCGTACAGGTAGCGCATCAGCGTCATCAGGGCGTCCCGGCTGGACTCGCGGCTGCGCGCGTCGCACGGGACGATGGGCACGTGGGGCGGCAGGTCGAGGGCCTGGCGCAGCTCGTCGAGCGCGTAACTGGGCGCCTCCGGGAAGCCGTTGACGGCGACCACGAAGGGCACGCCGCGGTCCTCCAGCCGCCCGATCACCTCGAAGCTGACCTCCAGTCGGCGGGTGTCGACCAGGACGACGGCGCCGAGCGCGCCCTCGAACAGGCCGTTCCAGAGGAACCAGAAGCGCTCCTGCCCGGGGGTGCCGAAGACGTACAGGACGAGCTTGTCGTCGATGCTGATCCGGCCGAAGTCCATGGCGACGGTGGTCGCGGTCTTCTGCTCCACGCCGGTCGGGTCGTCGACGCCGATGCCGGCCTGGGTCATGGTCTCCTCGGTGGTCAGCGGGCGGATCTCGCTCACCGAGCCGACCAGCGTCGTCTTGCCGACGCCGAACCCGCCCACGATCACCACCTTGACCGCCATCGCGACGGAGTCCGGCAGGCGGTCCTCGGCCGCCGGGCCGACCACGGTGTCAGAGCCGTTGAAGTCCATGGATCACCGCCTCCAGCAGGGCACGGTCGGGGAGTTCCGCCCGGGGGACGGCGGAGCGGGCCTCGATCCGCCCGTCGTCGAGCAGGTCCGCCAGCAGGACGGTCACCACGCTCGTGGGCAGTTCGAGGTAGGCGGAGACCTCCGCGACCGACAGCGGGGAGCGGCACAGCCGGAGGATGGCCGCGTGCTCGGGCTGCAGGGTGGGCGTCGGCTCCGCGAGGGAGACGATCAGGGTGACCAGGTCGAAGACGCCCGGCCCGGAGGGGCCGCTGCGACCGCGCGTGATCACGTAGAGGCGATCGGGATCGGGGCCGTCCCAGCCGCTCTGGTCGGCTGCGGTCATGTGCTCGCCTCACTGTGCTCGGTCATGTCACGTGCTGCCTGTCGCCGTCAGGACGAGGGCGGTCACGCGACCGCCTCGGGGTTGCGCGGCGGGGCGGACAGGTGCTCGCCGATCCGGGCCACCAGGTCGCGCATCTGGTGGCTGACCAGGCCCGCGTCCACGCCCTCGTCGGCGAGCACCGCGAGGTAGGCGCGGTCACCGGCCGACATCAGGTAGAAGTAGCCGCCGTCCACCTCGATCACCACCAGCCGCATCGAGCCGTTCCCGTGCGGGAACTGCTGCCCGACCGCGCTCGCCAGGCTCTGCAGCCCGGCGCAGGCGGCGGCCAGCCGGTCCGCGGTGTCCGGGTCGGCGCCGTACTGGGCGATCCGCAGGCCGTCCGAGGACAGCACGATGATGTGCCGCACGTACGGGACGCTGTGCGCGAGGTCGTTCAGGATCCAGTCCATGTTGTTGCGGTGCGGAATCACTGCTCGCCTTTCCCTGCCGTCTCTTCACTGGTCTGAAAACCGGTCCGACCGGACGAACCGGCGGACGGGCCGGTGCCCTTGTAGCCGTCCATGAACGCCTCCAGCCACAGGCCGGGCTCCTTCTGCGGGCGGGGCGCCGGCGCGGCCGCGCCCGCCGCGGGGCCCGCGGTCGGCCCGGCGGCGGGGCCGGGGGGCTGCGCGGTGCCGCGCGGGGGAGCGGCGAAGCCGCGGGGCGCCGGCGCGTGGCGGCGGCGCTGCGGCAGGCCGTTGGGGGTGCGCTCGGTGACGATCACCTCGTCGTCCCCGCCGCCTCCGGGGCCGCCCCACGGGCTGGTCGAGCCGTAGGACGGGCCGACGCCGGCCGACGCCGTCCGGGCGCCCCAGGCCGGCGCCGGGCCGGCGGTGCGGGGCGGCTCCGGCGGGAGCGGCCGCGGCCCGGAGACCGCGCCGATGCCGTGCGCCCGGCCGGTCGGGGGAGCGGTGGTGAACATGTCCTGCGGCACGATCAGCACCGCGCGCACGCCGCCGTACGCGGAGCGGCGCAGCGACAGCTGGAAGCCGTACGCCTGGCAGAGCCGGCCGAGGATGGCGAAGCCCAGCCGGGGGGACTCGGTGAGGTCGTCGAAGTCCTTGGAGACCATGCCGTCGCGGATCGCCCGCTCGGCGCGGGTGCGGGCCTCGTCGCTCAGGCCCAGGCCGCCGTCCTCGATCTCGATCGCGATGCCGCTCTGCACCTCGGAGGCGCTCAGGTGCACGTGGGTCTGCGGCGGCGAGTAGCGGGTGGCGTTGTCGAGGATCTCGGCCACGGCGTGGATCAGCGGTTCGACGGCCGGGCCGGTGACCGACAGCTGCGGCACCGGGTGCAGGTCGACCCGCTGGTACTCCAGGATCCGCGACATGCCGCCGCGCAGGACGCTGTACAGGGCGATCGGCCTGGTCCACTGGCGGCCGGGGCGGGCGCCGGAGAGCACGGCGATGGAGTCGGCGAGGCGGCCGGTCAGCGCGTTGCCGTGGTCCAGGCGCAGCAGGTCGTCGAAGACGGCCGGGTCGTTGCCGTGCCGGTCCTCCATCTCCCGCAGGTCCTTGGCCTGGCGGTGGATGATGGCCTGGACCCGGCGGGCGATGTTGACGAAGGCGCGCTCGGCGGAGTCGCGCCGGCTGACCTCGTCGTCGACGGCGATCGCGATGCCGCGGGCGACGGTGCGCAGGTTCTTGCGGAACTTCGGCGAGGCGGCGGTGTCGGTCTGCTCGAAGGGCTTGAGCAGCACGTCCATCGACGAGCCGTAGCGGGCGCCGGCCACCAGGATGTCCAGGCCGGTGGACGCCATCCGCTCGATCTCGCGCTCCTGCCCGGCGAGTTGGCGCTTCAGGTCGTCCACCTGCCGGGTGCTCTGCTCGCGCAGGGCGGTCAGCGCGCGGCCCCGGCGGGCCGACTCGGCGGCCACCACGGCCACCAGGACGGTGCCGGTCGCCCCGCAGCCGACCACCTCGGCCCGGGCCCCGGCGTCCACCACCACGCCGGCCACGGCGGCGGCCGCCGTCATCACGGCGGTGGGCAGCAGCCAGCCGAGCAGGGGCGTGGTGCGCCCTCTGTCGGGTGACGATCCAGCTCGATGCATGCGGCGATTCCTCAAACGATCGGAACAGTACGGGGACGGGGCGTCGACCGGCTCCGGAAGCGTGGGCCGCAGCATAGCCAAGTTCCGGACAATCCTGACCGGATCTCAAGAATCCTGCGCGACAACCGACTTGTGGCGAATCGGCCGACATGTCGGGCCACTCGCACACCAGTCGCAGCCGGGGCGGTCGACGCCCCGCCCCAAGGCTTCTCCCCCGGCGCCGCGCGCACCGGCAACCGGCCCCGGATTCGCTCGTGCGAACGGTTTTGCGCCTCATTCCCCGCGCGGGGGGCGGCGTTCGTGCTATTGGCGGTCCGGCGGGCCGGAGCGGGACGCCGATGATCACCCGTCCGGGTGAGGCCGCGGGCGTCCGAGGGCGTCCCGCGGGCTGAGAATTGTCACGGCGGACCGGTGTGCGAGCACACTGCCCCGGCCACCGGGCCCGCGACCACCATGGATGCCATGACCTCCACCGAACTGCCCGACCCCGACGCCTCGGTCGGCCCGCGAGCACCGGCCGGACGTCGCCCTGCTGGACGTCGAGATGCCCGGACTGGACGGCCTGGCGGCCGCCGCCGTGCCGGCCCAGGAGGCGCCGTGGTGCCGGGTCGTCATCCTCACCACCTTCGGCCGGGCCGGCTACCTGCGCCGGGCCATGGAGGCGGGCGCGGTCGGCTTCGTGGTCAAGGACGCCCCGGCCGAGGCGCTCGCCGACGCCATCCGGCGGGTGACGGCGGGGGAGCGGGTGGTGGACCCGGAGCTGGCCGCCGCCACCCTCGCCGCCGGCGCCTCCCCGCTCACCGCCCGCGAACGCGACGTGCTGAACACCTCCCGCTCCGGCGCGGGCGTTGCTGGGATCGCGGCGAAGCTCTACCTGTCCGAGGGCACCGTGCGGAACTACTTCTCCGCCGCCATCGCCAAGACCGGCACCCGCAACCGCACCGAGGCCCTGCGGGTCGCCGACGAACGCGGCTGGCTCTGACGATGCCGGCCTCGTAGCCCTATCGTGGTGCTCGGCGCGCGAACCACCCAGGGAGGCCGGGCACGTGATCGTCGAACGGATGCGGGTGCACGCCGGGCTGCTGCCCGTGGACGGGCCGGGCGGGCCGGACGACTGGCCCTGGACGGTGCCCTGCGTGCGCGCGCTGCTCGGCCCCGGCATCCGGCTGCCCGCGCCCGTCACCTTCCTGGTCGGCGAGAACGGCTCCGGCAAGTCCACCCTCGTCGAAGGACTGGCCGAGGCCTTCGGGGTCGACGCCTACGGCGGCCGCGCCGGGGCGCGCTACGCCGCCCCGCGCGAACCCGGCGCCGTCGGGCGGTACCTGCACCTCGACTACACCGAGCGCGGGCGGGCCATGGCCGCCGGCCCGCGCTCGCGCCGACGCGGCTTCTTCCTCCGCGCCGAGACCGCGATGCGGATGATGGCGGAGAAGCAGGGGCGCGGGACCTACTGGCAGGAGCGCACCGACCTCATGAGCCACGGCGAGGGCTTCCTCACCGTCTTCGCGGCGATGTTCCGCGAACCGGGCCTCTACCTGCTCGACGAGCCCGAGGCGGCACTCTCCTTCACCTCCACGCTGGCCCTGGTCGGCCTGCTGCACGACCTCGGCCGCACCGGCGCCCAGGTCGTCTGCGCCACCCACTCGCCGCTGCTCGCCGCCACCCCCGGCTCGGCCGTCCTGGAGGTCGGCGAGCACGGGGTGCGCACCGCACGCTGGCAGGACCTCGCGCTCGTCGACCACTGGCGCCGGTTCCTGGAGCGGCCCGAGGCCTACCTGCGCCACCTCGGCTGAGGCACTGTCCGACCGGTCTGCCAGGATCCCGCCCATGGATCTCTCCGCCGCCCTCGCCGGCCTCGACGCCCACCCCTGGGCCACCGTCCACCACGCCTACGGCCCCGCCGAGGACCTGCCCGAGCTGCTGCGCGCCTTCGCCGAGGGCGGCGAGGACGCCGAGGAGGCGCTGGACGAGCTGTACGGCTCGATCGTGCACCAGGGCACCGTGTACGCCGCCAGCGTCGACGCCGCCCCGTACCTGGCCCGGATCGCCGCCGCCGGGCGGCAGACCGTCGACGCCCTGCGGCTGCTCGGCTCGCTCGCCGAGAGCGAGGACGAGTGCGGCGTCGAGCCGGGCGCCGTCCGGGCCGCCGTCGCGGCCCAACTGCCGCTGCTGATACCGCTGCTGGCCGACGAGGACGCCGCCGTTCGGCAGGCGGCCGGCTGGACGGTCGGCCGGACCCGGGACACCGGCACCGCGCTGCCCGCCGTCCGGGCCCGCTGGGCGGTCGAGACCGAGCCCGCCGTCCGGGCCGAACTCCTCACCGCCCACAGCTGGTTGGACCGTACGGGCGCCGCCGCCGAGGCCCGCGCCCGGCTCGGCGCGGACACGCCCGCGCCGGTGCGCCTGGCCGCCGTGTTCGCCGCGCTGGACGCCGAGGAGCCGTGGCTCGCCGCGCACCACGACGCCGTCCTCGGCCTCCTGCCCGCCCGCGAGACGGCCCGCTCCGGCCACGCGCACGAGCACCAGGAGCCGCTGCGCACGATCGTCGGCACCCTGCTGCGGCGCGGCACGGACACCGACCGCGAGAACGCCCTCGCCCTGCTGGACGCCGCCCTGCGCGACGACCGTGACGCGGTGCGGGCCGAGGCGCTGTGGGCGGCCGACCACGCCTGCACCGTCTCCCGCAGCGCCCCGCGCCGGCTGGTCCCCGCGCTCGCCGCGCTCGCCGCCGACTCGACGGCCGCCGGGCTGCTCGGCAAGCTCGGCCCGGCCGCCGCCGAGGCCGCGCCCGTCCTCGCCGAACTCGCCGCGCGGCCGGACGACGAGACGGCCGACCAGGCCCTCGCCGCGCTGCTCACGGTGGCCCCCGAGGTGGCGGCCCCGCTGCTGGCCCGCGCCCTCGGCCGGCGCCCGCGCGCCAGGGGGCGGGCCTCCGACGTGGCCGTCCCGTTCGACCCGGAGCTGTTCGCCGCCGTCCGGGCCCGACTGGCCGCCAAGGCACTGGAGCGTCCCGAGGGGTGCAAGGACTGCGGGTGCTCGACGATCGAGGAGCACAACGACATCGCCGGGCTGGTCCACCTGCTGCGGCGGTGGGGCCCGGCCGCCGTCGAGGCGCTGCCCGAACTGTGCGCGGTCCTGCCCCGGTTCCAGTACGCCGCCACCGCGGTCACCGCCGTCGCCGCCGGGGCCGGGCCGGAGCTGCGCGAGCGGACGGCCGCCGCGCTGCGGGCCGACGCCGGGAAGCTGCCCGTGGCGAAGGCGCTGCACGAGCTGACCGGCGAGACCGGCCCGCTGTTCGCCGCCGCCGAGGCGGAGCTCGCCACCGGTTCGCGCGACGCCGCCGAGGCCGCTCGCGCCCTCGCCGAGCTCGGCCCGGCGGCCGCAAGCCTCGCCCCGGTCCTGCGGACGGCGCTCGGCCGCCGCATCGAGCGGGACACCACGCCGGAGGTGGACACCGACCTCGCGCTGGCGCTCGCCCTGTGGCGGATCACCGGGGAGGCGGCCGAGGTCGTCCCGGTGCTGGACTCGGTGTTCGACCGTTGCGGCGGCCGGCAGTGGTTCCGCTGGACGGCCTCCCGCGCCGCCCGCGGCGTCGCCCTGCTCGGCCCGGCCGGGCGCCCGCTGACCGCCCGGCTCGAAGCCCTGCTCGACGACCCGGACCAGGCACCCTCGGCCGTCCTCGGGCTGCTCGCCGTCGCCGACCCGGCCGGCCTCGACCGCGCCCGGCTCGCCGAGGCGGCGCTGCGCTCGGCCGAGACCCGGGCCGACCTCAAGGGCGCCGCCGAGGCGCTGCGGGCGCTCGGCGCCGCCGCCCTGACGCCGGAGCAGCGCGGCCGGCTGGCCGAACTCGCCACCGGGGACCGCCGCCTGGTGGTCTCCGGGTCCGACAGCACGATGATCCGGGAGGACGAGGAGCTGCGCGCCGCGCTGGCGGCCGTCCTCGACTGAGGCGTGCGAAGGCGCCGGAGCCCGAGCGGGGTCCGGCGCCTTCGACGGCTTTCGGACGCCTCAGCCCACGCGCAGGACGAGCTTGCCGGTGTTCTCCCCGCGGAACAGCATCCCGAGGGCCGCCGGGAAGTCGTCCACGCCGCCGTCGACCACGTGCTCCTTGACCTTGATCAGCCCCTCGCCGATCCAGCCGGCGAGCTCCCGGGTGGCCTCGGGGTAGCGGCGCGCGAAGTCGAAGACGATGAAGCCCTCCATCCGGGCCCGGCGCACCAGCAGCGACAGGTAGTTGGACGGGCCCTGCACGGCGGTCTCGTTGTTGTACTGGCTGATCGCGCCGCACACCACGACCCGGGCGCGCATCGCCAGCTTGGTCAGCGCGGCGTCCAGGATCTCGCCGCCGACGTTGTCGAAGTACACGTCGATGCCGCCCGGGGCGTGCGCGTGCAGCGCCTTGCGGACGTCCTCGGCGCGGTAGTCGATCGCCGCGTCGAAGCCCAGCTCCTCGGTGAGCAGCGCGCACTTCTCCGGCCCGCCCGCGATGCCGACGACCCGGCAGCCCTTCAGCTTGGCGATCTGCCCGACCACGGTGCCGACCGCCCCGGCGGCGCCGGAGACGACCACGGTGTCGCCCTCCTTCAGCGCGCCGACCTCCAGCAGCCCGAAGTAGGCCGTCAGCCCGGGCATGCCGAGCGCGCCGAGGTAGGTGGAGGGAGCGGCCAGCGCCGGGTCGACCCGGATCACGCCGCGCCCGTCCGACACCGCGTACTCCTGCACCCCGAAGCCGCCGGACACGAGCTCGCCGACCTGGAACTCGGGGTGGTTGGACGCGACGACCTCGACCACCGAGCCGGCCCGCATCACCTCGCCGATCGCGACCGGCGGCAGGTACGAGGGCCGGTCGTCGAGCCAGCCGCGCATCGCCGGGTCCAGCGACAGGTAGCGGGTGCGGCCCAGGAACTCCCCGTCCCCGGGCACCGGGACGGGCTCGGTGACGTGCGCCCAGTCCTCGGGCCGCACCTCCCCGACCGGCCGGCGGGCGAGGCGGATCTGGCGGTTGACGGCGGTCATGGCGTCTCCTGACGGTGGTCGCACGGCGGGCCCACGGGCCCACGGCCCTGAGCCGGACGCCGCCGATTCTAAGCAAGCGCTCAGTCATCTGACCAGCCGCTCATATGTGTGGTCGGTTCCCCGCCCGCTCCCGTGCCCAGGCGACGAACTCGTCCACCACCGGGTAGTGCGTCTCCACCTCCGCCAACAGCCCCTCCAGCTCCGCCGGCGAGGCGTCGTCGACCCGCAGCAGCACCCGCGCCCAGCCCGGCGGGCGGCGACTGCTGAACGCGAACCCCGGGTGCTCCAACTCCGCCTCCAGCGCCCGGCGGTCCAGCAGCCGCCGCATCGCCGGGACGGTCTCCGTCCGCAGCAGCTCCACCAGCTCCTCGCCCGTGTGGTGGAGGTGCACCGGGCCGCCGTACGCCCACATCGCCTCGCACGCGGCCTCGCCCGGCGCCCAGGCGACGTGCTCGGGAGGAGGCACCCGCCAGTCGATCAGCGCGCCCGCGCCGCTCGGCAGCGGGGGCCGCTCCGCCGCCCGGTACGTCCACGCCCAGGCCGTCGCGGGCACCACGGCCACCCGCACCTCGAACACCGTCCGCGCGGGATCGACCCGGAACTCCTGGAACTCCAGGACCGCGCAGTCCCCGTTCGCCGCCGTCAGCCGGAACGTCAGGCCCTTGCGGGTCAGCCCCTCCGCCGCCGTGCACGGCTCCACGTACCGCCGGAGCCAGGCCGAGAGCGTGATCATCCGTACTCCTTCCACAGATCGCCGCCATCATGGCGTGACCCACTGACAACCCCGCCCCCGGCCAGGGCTGTCCGACCGTGTTCCCGGCGAAGTACCCTGCGGGGAAAGGAGCGTGGACCGGCGTGCGGACCAGGGGGAGGACGCGTGTCCAGTGAGGTGTTCCGGTTTCCCGGGCTGCGGGCGCACGACCCGGACGGCCTCGGCGGCTTCCGACTGGTCGCGCGGCTCGGCGAGGGCGGCATGGGGCAGGTGTTCCTCGCCCTCTCGCCCGGCGGTCAGCCGGCCGCCGTCAAGGTGATCCGGGACGAGTTCGCCCGGGACGAGGAGTTCGGGCACCGCTTCGCCCGCGAGGTCGCCGCCGCGCAGCGCGTCCGCGGCGCCCACCTCGCACCGCTGCTGGACGCCGACCCCCGGGCCGAACGACCCTGGCTGGCCACGGCGTACGTCGCCGGTCCCTCGCTGCGCGACCTGGTGGTCGACCACGGCGCACTGCCGCCCGGGCAGGTGCTGCTGCTCGCCTGGGGCATCGCCCACGCGCTCGCCGACATCCACGCCGCCCGGGTCGTGCACCGCGACCTCAAGCCCGGCAACATCCTGCTGGACGAGAGCGGCCCGAAGGTCATCGACTTCGGCATCGTCAAGTCCCTGGCCCAGTCGGTCACCTACCGCAGCCGGTCGACCCGGGTCGGCACCCCGCTGTACATGTCCCCCGAGCAGGCCATGGGACGGACCGTCGGCGAGGCCTCCGACGTCTTCGCGCTCGGCTCCACGCTCTACTACCTCGCCACCGGCCGGGAGGCCTTCGGCGCCGACAACGAGTGGGCCGTCGCCCACCGCATCGTCGCGGACGAACCGGACCTCGGCGCGCTCGCCGACCCGCTCGGCCCGCTGATCGCGACCTGCCTGCGCAAGGACCCGGCGCAGCGGCCCAGCGCGGCGGTCGTGCGGGAGTGGTGCGAGGAGGCGCTCGGCGACGCGCTCGGACCGGGCGCGTGGATGGGCATCACCGGCGCGCGGGCGGCGATCCGGGCGCGCACGGGGGCGCTGCACGCCCTCGCGACGGAGGGCGGCGGCAGGGGCGCCGCGCCCGGTCCCGTTGGGGGGAGCGAGGACGAGACCGTCCGGGGGAGCGAGGACGAGACCGTCCGCAGGGTGTCGAGGACGAGACGCGCGCCCGAGCCACCCCCGGTCGGCGGCCTCGACGACACGCCGCCGGTCGTGCCGGACCGGCCTGACCGGACCCGGGCCCGGGCCGCCGTCATCATCGTGGCGGAGGCCCTGGCAGCGGCCGGGGCGCTCGCCCGGGCGACCCAGCTGCCGATCGCGGAGGAGTTCTGGAAGTCCAAGGCCACCGGCACCGAGGTGGCGCGGTTGAGGTACCAGGTCGACCTCGGCCACCTGTGGGATTCGGTGCCGAGCGGGGTGCCGGACGTCAACTCGGACTGGGTGCTGACCCCGGTCGCCGTCGTCGGCACGGCGGCCGTGTGCGTCCTCGCGGCGCTGTCCGCGCTGTCGCTGGCGAAGGGCGCGGCCCCACGCGCCTTGGGAGCGGCGGCGGCCGGGATCGGTTGCCTGTGGCTCCTGCTCGCCGGGATCGTCGGGGGGTTCGTCCTCCTGATGACCTTCGGCATGGAGCAGACCGACGACAATCCGGCCTACAAGGTCCGCGAAGTCCTGCTCGCCGGCGGCTGGTTCCTGACGACGGCGAACGCCCTGGCGGCGGACGCGCTCCGCCGGGCCGTGACGCACAGGCCGAGGCCCCCGGCCGGGGCCGGCCGGGCAGCGTCCTGGGCGGGGCGGTGGGCGAGCGGACGGTGAACTCCGCCCGCCCGCCCGCCGCGGTCAGCGACGCGGAGGGCCCGTCTCCTCGGGCCCGGCGGCCGGTTCGACCAGTTCGACCAGGATGCCGCCGGTGTCCTTGGGGAACAGGAAGTTGACCCGCGAGCCCGCGGTGCCGCGCCGGGGGGAGTTGTACAGCAGCCGGACGCCCCGGTCGCGCAGCGCCTCGCAGGCCGCCTCGACGTCGTCGACGGTGTAGGCGACCTGCTGCAGGCCCGGGCCGGACCGGTCGAGGAAGCGCGCGATGGCCGAGCCCGGGGACAGCGGGGCGAGCAGCTGCACGCAGCCGCCGGAGGCGTCGGGGCCGACCGCCATCATCGCCTCGCGCACGCCCTGCTCGGCGTTCTCCTCCACGTTGAGGCAGCGCATGCCGAACACCCGCTGGTAGAACGCGATCGCCTCGTCGAGGTCGGCGACGGCGACCCCGACGTGGTCGATCCGCCGCAGGCCGATGCCCTCCGCCAAGGGGGCCCGGGGGTCGGCCGGTCCGCTGCTGCTGGTCTCAGTCATCGCAAGTCCCTCGTCCGGTGGGGTGGTCGGCCGCGCGGAGCCGGTGCTTCAGCTCCGTGACGCCGAGGTCGGGTTCGGTCGTGATCAGGTCGATCAGCGGTGCCCACTGGCGCATCACCACGGCCATGACCTCGGCGTCGAAGCGCTCCGGGGAGAACAGCCACATGCCGCGCAGCGTGCCGCCGTCCTCCCGCATGATCAGCGTCAGGTCCACGGCGGCCGGATCCATGGTGATGATCACCTCGGAGAAGACGTAGTCGTCGCCGAGGTCGTCCAGCGCCAGCGGCGCGGCCTCCAGGCCGGGCAGGTCGAAGGTCGGGATCGCCGCGTTGAGCAGGTTGAAGGAGACGGCGAACGGGTCGCGGCCGTCCGCGCCGGCCTCCGGCAGCGCCCACACCGGGACGTCCTGGTGGGCGTAGGCGCCGAGGGTCCGCTCCCGGACCTGGCCGACCAGGTCGCGGAAGCTCGGGTCGCCCGTCAGATCGCTGCGCACCAGCAGGTGGTTGACGAAGAAGCCCAGCATCGGCTCGCTCTCGGGCCGTCCGCGCCCGGCCACCGGGAAGGCCACCGTGATGTCCTCGCTGCCGCTGTAGGCGGACAGCATCAGGTGGAACGCGGCCATCAGCACCATGAACAGCGTCGCGTTCTGCTGCTGGGCCATCCCGCCGAGCGCCTCGGTGGCCGCCGGGGTCAGCGTGAAGCCGTGGGTGGGGCCGACCGCCGCGCCGATCCGCTGGTGCTCGGGCAGGTCGACGCCCAGCCGGGCCGGGCGCCCGGCCAACTGCCCGCGCCAGTAAGCCGCCTGGCTCTCCAGCGCACCCGAGGCCAGCTGCCGCTGCTGCCAGGCCGCGTAGTCCGGGTACTGCACCTCCAGCTCCGCCAGCCGCGGCGCGCGCCCGGTCACCGCGGCCGTGTACAGCTCGCACAGCTCGCGCAGCAGCACCCCGTACGACCAGTTGTCGGTGACCAGGTGGTGCATCACCCACACCAGGACGGTCTCCTCCGGCGCGAGCCTGACCAGCGTGCCGCGCACCAGCGGCTCCGCCGCCAGGTCGAAGGCGCGCCGCTGCTCGCTCGCCAGCAGGCCGCGCAGCTCGCGCTGCCGGCTCTCCTCGTCGCGCTCGCGCAGGTCGAGCACGTCCATCGGCCAGGTGCCGTCCGGGTGCACGAGCTGCGCCCAACCGGACGGCCCGTGCACCACGTTGGTGCGCAGCGCCTCGTGCCGCCGCACGATCCCGTCCAGGCTGCCGCACAGGGCCGCCTCGTCGAGCGCGCCCCTGAGGACCACGGCGGTGAGCACGTTGTGGTACGGATCCCCGGCGGGGACGCGGTGGTGGCGGCACATCCAGTCCTGGGCGAAGGACAGCGGGACGCCGCCGGCGCGCTCGACCGGCTCGATGGTGTCCGTCGGCGCGTCCGCCGCGAGGCGTCCGGAGAGCCAGGCGGCCATCGCCGCGACGGTCGGGCGGTCGAACAGCTCCCGGATCGGCACCTTGACCCCGTGCTGCGCCGACAGCAGCGAGACCAGCTGGGTGGCCATCAGGGAGTGGCCGCCGAGCTCGAAGAAGTTGCCGTGGACCCCGACCCGCGCCACCCCGAGCACCTCGGCGAAGGCCGCGCACAGCGACTCCTCCAGCGGGGTGCGCGGCGCGGCGCCGACCGCGGCGGCGGCGAAGTCGGGGGCCGGCAGGGCGCGGCGGTCCAGCTTGCCGTTGGCCGTCAGCGGCAGGGCGTCCAGCGCCAGCACCGTCGCCGGGACCATGTACTGCGGCAGCCGCTCGGCGAGGAACTCCCGGACGGCGGCGGGATCGAGCGGCGCGCCCTCGGCGGGCACCGCGTAGCCCACCAGGCGCTTGTCCCCGGGGCGGTCCTCGCGCACCGTGACCACGGCCCGGGCGATGCCGGGGTGGGCCCGCAACGCGCCCTCGACCTCGGCGAGTTCGATGCGGAAGCCGCGGAGCTTCACCTGGCCGTCGGCCCGGTCCAGGAACTCGATGCTCCCTCCGGCGTTCCACCGCACCACGTCCCCGGTGCGGTACATCCGCGCGCCGGCCGCCTGGAAGGGGTCGGCGACGAAGCGCTGCGCGGTCAGGTCGGGCCGTCCGAGGTAGCCGCGGGCGAGGCCGTCGCCCGCGACGTACAGCTCGCCGGGCACGCCCGGCGGCACCGGCCGCAGCGCCTCGTCGAGCACGTAGACCCGGGTGTTGTCCATCGGCCCGCCGATCGGCACCGTGCCGGCGGCCGGCTCCCAGCCCGGGTGGCAGGTGGCGAAGGTGGTGCTCTCGGTGGGTCCGTAGACGTGGACCAGCCGCGTGCCCGGGGACAGCCGGCGGATGCGGGCGAACGCCTCCGGCGAGACGGCCTCGCCGCCGGTCCACACCTCGCGCAGCCGGCCGAGCGCCGTGGGGCGCCGGTCGGCGAGCAGGTTGAACAGGGCGGTGGTGAAGAAGGCCGCGGTGACGCCGTGTTCGGCGATCAGGGCCTCGATCGTGGCGGGGTCCAGGTCGCCGGGCGGGGCGGCCACGATCCGGCCGCCGGTCAGCAGCGGCACCCACAGCTCGTAGGTGGAGGCGTCGAAGGCCAGCGGGGAGTGCAGCAGCACCCGGGCGTGGGCGCCGCCCGGCCAGCGGCCGTCGTGCGCGAAGCTCGCCACGTTGCGGTGGGTGACGGCGACGCCCTTGGGCGTGCCGGTGGAGCCGGAGGTGTACATCACGTAGGCGAGCTGGTCGGGGTGGATCTCCACCCGGGGCGGGCCGGGGTCCGCCTGCGCACCCAGCGCCTCGCCGTCCGCCGCGATGTCGTCCACCGTGACGACGTCCACGCCCTCGCCCGCGGGGTGGGGCCCCGCGGCCCGGTCGACCAGCAGCAGCCGGGCGCCCGTCCGGGACAGGATCAGTTCCATCCGGGACACCGGCGAGCGGCTGTCCAGCGGCACGTAGCTGCCCCCGGCCTTGGTGACGGCCAGGACCGCGACCACGTGGTGCACGGACCGCTGCAGCAGCACGGCCACCGCGCTCTGCGGGCCGACGCCCAGCGCCACCAGCCGGTGGGCCAGGCGGTTGGCCGCGGCCTCCAGCTGCGCGTAGGTCAGCCGCTCGGGCCCGCAGACCATCGCCACCTCGTGCGGCGTGCGCGCGGCCTGCGCCTCGAACAGCCGGGGCAGCGCGGCGTGCGGCACCTCGTGCGCGGTGTCGTTCACCTCCTCGACGAGCAGGCGGTGCTCCTCGGCGGTGAGCAGGTCGACGGCCTCGAAGGGCAGCTCGGGGGTCTCGACCGCGGCGCGCAGGAGCCGCTCCAGGCGCACCAGGACGGCCTCGATGGTGCCGGCGTCGAAGACCTCGGTGTTGTACTCGACGCTGCCGTCGATGCCGGCCGCCTCGCCGCGCCGGCCGGGCCGGCGCTCGGTCAGCGTGAAGGCCAGGTCCATCCGGGCCGTGCCGGTGGCGGTCGGCAGTGTCCGCGCGGAGAGGCCGGGCAGCTCCAGGCCCGCTTCGGGGGTGTTCTGCCAGGCGAGGACGGTCTGGAACAGCGGGTGGTGGGCGAGCGAGCGGGTGGGGTTGATCGCGTCGACCAGGCACTCGAACGGGATGTCCTGGTGGGCGTAGGCCTCCAGGCTGGTCTCGCGGACCCGGCGGATCAGTTCGCGCATGCCGGGCCGCCCCGAGGTGTCCACCCGCAGCACCAGGGTGTTGACGAAGAAGCCGACGAGCTCCTCGGCCGCCCGGTCGGTGCGTCCCGCGACGGCGGCGCCGACCGGGATGTCGTGGCCCGCGCCGAGCCGGCTCAGCAGCGCGGACAGCGCGGCGTGCACCACCATGAACACGCTGGCCCCGCAGTCGCGGGCCAACCGCGCCAGCCGGTCGTGGAGTTCCGCGTCCCAGCCGAACTCCAGCCGGGCGCCCCGGTAGCCGAAGCGCGGCGGATGCGGGCGGTCGGTGGGCAGCGCGATGCGCTCCGGCAGGCCGTCCAGCGCCCGCCGCCAGTGGGCGAGCTGGGCCGCCCACCGGCTCTGCTCGTCCGCCGGGTCGCCGAGCAGGTCGCGCTGCCAGAGCGCGTAGTCGGCGTACTGCACCGGCAGCGGCGCCCAGTCGGGGGCGCGGCCGGCGGCGCGGGCCCGGTAGGCGAGGGCCAGGTCCCGGCCGAGCGGGGCCAGCGACCACTCGTCGGCGGCGATGTGGTGCACCACCAGCACCAGCACGTGGTCCTGCGGGCCGAGGGCGAGCAGCCTGGCGTGCGTGGGCGCTTCGACGGCCAGGTCGAACGCGTGGCGCACCGCCTCGTCCAGGGCCTGCGCCAGCTCGGCCTCGGTGACCCGGACGACCGGCAGCTCGGGCCGCGCCCGCTCGGGGTCCAGCACCTGCTGGAACGGCACTCCGGCGGTGTCCGAGAACACCGTGCGCAGCACCTCGTGGCGGGCCACCACGTCGGCGAGCGCCGCGCGCATGGCGTCGACGTCCAGCGGGCCGGACAGCCGCAGCGCCACCGGGATGTTGTAGGTGGCCGAAGGGCCCTCCAGGCTGTGCAGGAACCACAGGCGCTGCTGGGCGAAGGACAGCGGCAGCCGGTCGGGCCGCGCGACGGGGCGCAGCGCCGGCCGGGCGGCGTCGCCCGCCGCGAGCAGGCCGGCCAGCCCGGCCGGGGTGGGGTGGTGGAACAGCGTGCGCACCTGCAGTTCGGTGCCGAGCGCCTCCCGGATGCGCGCGATCAGCCGGGTGGCCAGCAGGGAGTGGCCGCCGAGGTCGAAGAAGTCGTCCTCGACGCCGACCTCGGTCACCTGGAGGACCTGCGCGAACAGCTCGCACAAGGTCCGCTCCTGCGCGGTGCGCGGGGCGACGTACGGTGCCCGCAGCGCCGCGCGGCAGCCTTCGGGCGCGGGCAGCGCGCGGCGGTCGATCTTGCCGTTGGGCGTCAGCGGCAGCGCGTCGAGGAGGACGAACGCGGACGGGACCATGTAGGCGGGCAGGCGCTCGCGCAGCGCGGCGCGCAGGTGGGCCTCATGCTCGTGCCCGCCCCGCTCGGCCGCCGGCTCGTCCCCGCACAGGTAGGCCACCAGCCGCTGGTCGCCCGGCGTGTCCTCGCGGACCACCACGACCGCCTGCCGCACCCGCGGCAGACCGGCCAGGACGGACTCGATCTCGCCGAGCTCGATCCGGAACCCGCGCAGCTTGACCTGGTGGTCCAGGCGGCCGAGGAACTCGACGGCCCCGTCCGGCCGGCGGCGCACCAGGTCGCCGGTGCGGTACAGCCGTTCGCCCGCGTTACCGGGGAACGGGTGCGGGACGAACTTCTGCGCGGTCAGGTCGGGGCGGCCGAGGTAGCCGCGGGCCAGTCCGTCGCCGCCGATGCACAGTTCGCCGGGCACCCCGAGGGGCACCGGCGCGCCGGCGGCGTCCAGGACCTGCAGCTCGGTGTTGGCGATCGGCTCGCCGAGGGTGACCGGGCCGTCGCCGACGAGGGCCACCGACGACCAGATGGTGGTCTCGGTGGGGCCGTACATGTTCCACACCGGCATGCCGCCGGCCCGCAGGCGCCCGGCCAGTTCGGCCGGCAGGGCCTCGCCGCCGGCCAGCGCCCGCAGCCCCGGGCGGGGCGCCCAGCCGGCGTCCAGCAGCATCCGCCAGGTGGCGGGCGTCGCCTGCAGGACGGTGGCGCCGCAGCTGTCCAGGGCGTGCGCCAGGCGCCCGCCGTCGGCGGCGACCTCGCGCTCGGCCAGTACCACCCGCGCGCCGGTGACCAGCGGCAGCAGGATCTCCAGCCCGGAGATGTCGAAGGAGAACGTGGTGACCGCGAGCAGCGTGTCCTCGGCCGTCAGGCCCGGCCGCTCCCGCATCGCGTGCAGGAAGGTGTCCAGCGCCCGGTGCGGGATCTGCACGCCCTTGGGGCGCCCGGTCGAGCCGGAGGTGTAGATGACGTAGGCGAGGTCGTCCGGGTCGACGGGCCCGTCGAGCGGTTCGGCGCGGGCCGCGTCGACTTCGTCGCGGAGTCCGTCGTGCGGCTCGTCGCGGAGTTCGTCCACGCAGACCACGGTGGCCCCGCCCACCGCCAGGTCCTGGCCGAGGTCCGCCAGCACCCGGCGCTGGGTCAGCAGCACCGGCAGCCCGGAGTCCTCGACCATGAACGCGAGGCGCTCGGGCGGGAAGCCCGGGTCCAGCGGCACGTAGGCGCCGCCGGCCTTGAGCACCGCGAGCAGCGCCACCACCAGCTCGGTGGAGCGTTCCAGGCAGAGGCCGACCAGCGTCCCCCGACCGACCCCGAGCTCCTTGAGGCGGTGGGCCAAGCGGTTCGAGCGGAGGTCGAGTTCGCGGTAGTCGAGGGTGCCGTCGGCCGCCTGGACGGCCGGCGCCCCGGGGGTTCGCCGGGCCTGCTCCTCGAACCGGCGGTGGGCCGCGAACGGACCCGGCCACGTGCGGCGGGGCCGCTGCCCCGCCGTCCACAGCCGGTCCTGCTCCGCCGCCGAGAGCATCGGCACCTGCGTGATCGGGCGGTCGGGGTCGGCGACCAGGTTCTCCACCAGCCGCGCCAGGTGCCGCGACATCCGCCGCACGGTGGCCGCGTCGAACAGGTCGCTGTTGTACTCGAACAGGCCGGCCATGCCGCCCGGCCGGTCGAAGACCTCCAGGGTCAGGTCGAAGCGCGAGGTGGCGCTCTCCACCTCGACCGGCTCCATCCGCAGCCCGAGCCCCTCGAACTCGGGCACGGGGATGTTCTGGAAGATGAACGACACCTGGAAGACCGGCGAGCGCGACAGGTCGCGCCGCGGGTGCAGCTCCTCCACCAGCCGCTCGAAGGACAGCTCCTGGTGGGCGAAGCCGTCCAGGCACACCTGGCGGACCCGGCCCAGCAGCTCCCGGAAACCCGGCGCGCCCGACAGGTCGGTGCGCAGCGCCAGCATGTTGACGAACAGGCCGATCAGCGGATCCAGTTCGCGCCGCGTGCGGTTGGCGACCGGCACGCCGACGACCAGGTCCTCCTCGCGGCTGTAGCGGTGCAGCAGGACCAGGAAGGCGGCGAGCATCGCCATGAACGCGGTGGCGCCCTCGCGCCGGCCGAGCTCGCGCAGCGCCGTACTGGCCGCTTCGGACAGCTCGAAGGAGCAGGAACCGCCCGCCGTGCCCTGCACCGCGGGGCGCGGGCGGTCGGTGGGCAGCTCCAGCGCCTCGGGCGCGCCGCTGAGCGCTCGCTTCCAGTACTCCAGGTGGGCGCGCTGGCTCTCGTCCTCGGCGCGCCGGCGCTGCCAGGCCGCGTAGTCCGCGTACTGGATCGGCAGCGCCGGCAGCGCCGCCTCGCTCCCCGAGGTGAACGCCGTGTAGAGGGCCACCAGTTCGCCGAAGGCGACGGAGGTCGACCACAGGTCGCCCGCGATGTGGTGCATGGTGAGCAGCAGGACGTGCTCGTCCTCGGCCAGCCGCAGGAACCGCACCCGCAGCAGCGGGCCGGTGCGCAGGTCGAAGGGGCGGCCGAACTCCTCGCGGGCCAGCTCCCGGATCCCCGCCTCGCCCCGCGGCCCGCGCAGGTGGCCGCACTCGACGACGGTGAACTCCACCTCGCCCGCCTCGTGGACGATCTGCACGGGCTCGCCGTCGACCTCCTCGAAGGTGGTGCGCAGGATCTCGTGCCGCCGCGCGATCTCCTGCACGCTGCGCCGCCACGCCGCGAGGTCCAGCGCGCCGTGCAGGCGCATCGCGCCGGGGATGTTGTAGGCCGCGTTGCCGGGGGTCAACTGTTCGAGGAACCAGAGGCGTTGCTGCGAGAGCGAGGTGGCGAAGCGGCGCCGCGCCGGTTTGCGCCGGCCGAGCCGGGCCGCCAGCAGTGCGCGCTTCTCGGCCGCCGTGAGCTTGCTCAGGTCGCTCGGGCCGTTCAGTCCGCTCGGGCCGCTCAGGGCGCTCAGGTCGATGTCGTTCATGCCGGGTCCCCCTCGCCCACGCCGTCCGCGGCGAGCAGGGCGCGCAGCTGGGCTTCCACCTCGTCGTCGGTCAGTTCGTCGAGCAGGTCCGCGGGCTCGTCGCGGTCCAGCGCCCGGATGCCCTCGTCGTCGGACCGGTCGCCGCCGGCCGCCAGCAGGGCGACGGTGTTGGCCACCGTGGGGCCCTCGAAGAAGTCCCGCAGGTCGAGCTCGGTGCCGAACCTGCCGCGGATCTTCGTGCCGATCTGCACGGCGGCCAGCGAGTGGCCGCCGAGGGCGAAGAAGTCGTCGTGCACGCCGACCCGGTCGACGCCCAGCACCTCCTGCCACACGGCGGCGACGGCCTGCTCCTGCTCGGTCGCGGGCGCCACGTAGGGCGTGCTCAGGTCGGGGCGCGGGTGGGTGGCGCCGAGCGGTGCCAGGCCGTCGAGCTCCCGGGCCAGCAGGGCGGGGGTGAGCGACCGGGCGAGGCGGCGCATCGCGGCCAGGTCCCGGGCGCACACCGCGAGTTGGCCGGGCAGCGCGTCGGCGCCCAGGATCCGGGCGAACGCGGCCACGGCCTCCTGCTCGGTCATGCCCTCGCCGAGCCGGGCCAGCGCGCCGCCGGACGGCCCGGGCGTCGGCCGGGGCGGCGCCGCGGCCCGGTCGATCTGGGCCAGCAGGCCGTCGACGTCGTTGATGCGCTTGATGGTGAAGTCGGTGATCTCGACCAGCAGGCGGCCCTCGGGGTCGAGGATCCTGGTGTCGCAGGTGAGGGTCTCGCCAGCGCCGTCCTGGGTCTTCTTCAGTTCGACCGCGCAGTGCACGGTGCGGGTCAGGCGGCCGTGGACGCGCAGGCTGCGGTAGGTGAACGGCAGGTAGAACACGTCCTCGGCGTGGATCCGGGCGGAGGCGCCGGCCACGTCCAGCAGGGCCGGGTGCAGGGCGTAGTCGTCCAGGTCCGCGGCGAAGCCCTCGTCGAGTTCCAGGGTGACCAGCAGCCGCCCCTGCCCGGCCTCGATCCGGCGCAGGCACTGCCAGCGCGGGCCGAACGCGAACTCCAGCCGACCGCCCTGCTCCACCTGGTCGAGCTTGAAGCGGCGCTTGATCTCCTCCGGCGTCTCGATGACCTCGGTGGCCCGGCAGTCGCGCAGCACCTGGGCCAGGTCGTGCACGGTCGGCGAGGCGTCGCGCTCGTGCAGCGCGACGGTGCCGACCGCGTGCTCCAGCCAGGCGTCCCCCACGCGGCTGCGCACCGAGAACCGGCCCCGGCCGTCGCGCAGTTCGACGGTGGTGTGGAGCTGCCGGGTCTGTCCGTCCGGCACGATGACGGGCAGCGGGAACAGCACGTCCTGCAGTTCGACGACGCGCCCGCCGGCCTGGCGGGCCACCGCGGCGTTGACCAGTTCGAGATAGGTGGTGCCGGGCACCAGACCGTTGCCCATCATGCGGTGGTCGTCGAGGATCCAGTGCTCGGTGCCGAGGGTGGTGAGGTAGGTCCACGACCCCTCCTCGGCGCGCACCAGGCGCAGCAGCGGGTGGCCGGTCGGCTCGCCCTCGGCGGCGCCCTGGCCGCCGAGCCGCGCCGCCAGTCCGGCGGCCATGCCCACCCCGCGCCAGGTGTCCCAGGCGACGGCCGTCACCGGCGCGCCCGACTGCCGCTTGGCCTGGGCGTACGCGTCGAGGAAGGCGTTGGCCGCGCCGTAGTCGCTCTGGCCGGGCCCGCCCAGCAACGAGGTCAGCGAGGAGCAGAGCAGGACGAAGTCCGGCTCGTCACCACCGAGCACCTGGCCGAGCACGTGGTCGAGCGCCAGCGTGCCGAGGGTCTTGGCCGCCAGCACCTCGTCCACGTCCTGGCGGGACTTGCCCGCGATCATGCCGCGCGAGGGCACCCCGGCGGCGTGCACCACGCCGTGGATCGCGCCGTACCTGGTCCGCAACTCCTCGACCGCTCGGGTCAGTTGCGCCACATCGGTGACATCGGCCGACAGCACGAGCGGTTCGGCGCCCAGCTCGCGCAGCCGGGTCAGCCGGCGGATCCGCCCGCTGGTGGCGTCCTGCTCCCCGTGCGTCTCCAGCCACCGGGCCCAGTCGGCCTCGGCGGGCAGCTCCGACCGGCTCAGCAGGGCCAGCACCGGGCCCTTGGCGGTGCGGGCGAGGTGTTCGGCGAGTGCCAGGCCGACGCCGCCGAGGCCGCCGGTGATCAGGTAGACGCCCCCGTCGCGCACCCGCGCCGGCGTCTGGACGGTCGGCGGTGCGGACGGCTCCAGCGGGACCGGGTCGAACGCGCGGACCCACCAGTGCCGGCCGCGCAACGCCAACTCCGGCTCGTCGACGGCTCGTTCGAGGAGGGAGTGGATGTCGTCCAGCGTGCGCTCGGCGGGGTACTCCGGGTCCGCGCCGGACAGGTCGAGGCTGCGGCAGGTGGCGTCCGCGAGCTCCTGCGGGAGCACGGTCGTCAGGCCGAGCAGCAGCGCGTTCTCCGGCCGCAGCTCCTCCTCACCGGTCACGCTGTGCACGCCCTGGCACAGCACGTCGACGGCGACCGGGACGTCCGGGACGTCCGGGCGGGCATCGCCGATGCCCTGGGCCAGGGCCAGCAGGCTGTCGAAGCCGCGCCGCCTCGCCTCGGCCAGCCGCCGCTCGTCGAGCGGGCCGGTGCTGCCGTCACCGCCGTCACCGCCGAGGCTCCACAGGTGCAGCACGTGGACGGCCGTCGGCCGGTCGGCCGCGAGGGACCGCAGCAGCTCGGCGTAGTGCTCGCGCCGCAGGGGGTCGAGGGCCCGGTCGTCCGGGCCGTGGGCCTGCGCCTGCGGGCCGGCGACGACCCGCACCACCCTGGCGCCGCCGTCCGTCAGACGCTGTGCGAGGGCTCGGCCGAGGCCCAGCTCCGCGCCGAGGAGCACCCACACGCGCTCCGGGGCGGGCGCCGTCGCGGCGGCGAATGGCGGCAGGCGCCGCCAGCCGGGGGTGTAGCACAGGGCGTCGGCGGACTCGGCCCGCACGGCGGCGGGCTCCTCTCGCTCCGGGCGGGGGTCCGGTTCGATCCAGTAGCGGTGGCGTTCGAAGGCGTAGCCGGGCAGCCGCAGCAGGCGACGCTCCTCGCCCTCGAACAGGCGCGACCAGTCGACGGCCGCTCCCGCGCTCCACAGCCGGCCGAGGCTCTCCAGCAGGAACGCGCGGTCGTCCCGCCGCTCGTTCGGGTGCCGCAGCGAGGCCAGCGCGGTGCGCGAGGCGTCCCAGGCCGCGTGTTCGCGGGCGAAGGTGGTCAGGGCGTGGCCGGGGCCCACTTCGAGCAGCACCGCGGCCGGGTCGGCGAGCAGTTCGTCCAGCGCCGCGCCGAAGCGCACCGGCTCGCGCAGGTGCCGGCCCCAGTACTCGGGGCTGGTCGCCTGCTCGTCGGTGATCCAGGTGCCGGTCACGTTCGAGCAGAAGGGGATCGTCGGCGGGTTGAGGGTGGCCGTGCGGACCTCCGCCACGAAGGGCGCGACCGCCGCCGCCATGCTCGGCGAGTGGAAGGCGTGCGAGGTGTGCAGCCTGCGGCAGCCGGTGCCCGCGGCCTTCAGCCGCCGCTCCAGCTCCTCGATCGCCTCGACGCCGCCGGAGACCACGCTCAGCGCCGTGGAGTTGACGGCGGCCACGGACAGCCCGCCGGTGAGCAGGGCGGCGGTCTCGGCCTCGGGGAGGAAGACCGCGAGCATCGCGCCGGCCGGCATCGACTGCACGAGGCGCCCGCGCGCCGCGACCAGGCGCACCGCGTCCGGGAGCGAGAACACGCCCGCCAGGCAGGCCGCGACGTACTCGCCGATGCTGTGCCCGGCCATCGCGTGCGGCTCCACGCCCCGGGCGCGCCACAGCTGCGCCAGCGCGTACTCGACGGCGAACAGCACCGGCTGGGTGAGCGCGGTGCGCTCCAGCCGCTCGGCGGCGCCCCGCTCCGCACCGGGCGGCGGGAACAGCACGGCCCGCAGGTCCTCGCCGAGGTGCGGCGCGAACAGCTCGGCGCAGCGGTCGAGTTCGGCCGCGTACAGCGGCTCGTGCCGGTACAGGTCGCGGGCCATGCCGACGTACTGGGCGCCCTGGCCGGGGAAGAGGAAGACCACCGGCGGCCGGTGCCCGGCGGTGGCGGCGGCGGTCGGTGCGGCGATGCGGCGCAGCGCCGCGACGGCGCCCGCGCGGTCCTCGGCGACCACGGTGGCCCGGTGGTCGAAGGCCCGGCGGCGCAGTGCCAGGGTGAACGCCGTGTCGCCGAGGCCGTCCTGCGGGTGGCGTTCGAGGTGGTCGGCCAGCCGCCTGGCGTAATCCACCAGCGCCGGGGCGGACTTCGCGGACAGCGCCAGCAGCCGCACCGGCCGGTCGGGGCCGCCCGGCTCGGCGGGCGGCCCCTCCTGCAGCACGACGTGCGCGTTGGTGCCGCCGATGCCGAAGGAGCTGACGCCCGCGCGGCGCGGCCGCCGCTGTCGGGGCCAGGGGCGCAGCTCGGTGTTGACGAAGAACGGGCTGCTCTCCAGGGCAAGCGCGGGGTTCGGTCTGCGGTGGTGCAGGGTGGCCGGGATCGCCTCGTGTCGGAGCGCGAGGACGGCCTTGATCAGCGCGGTGACGCCGGCGGCGGCGTCCAGGTGGCCGACGTTGCTCTTGACCGAGCCGATCGCGCAGTACCCGGTCTCCTCGGTGTGCTCGCGGAAGGCGCGGGTCAGGGCGGCGATCTCGATCGGGTCGCCGAGCACGGTGCCGGTGCCGTGGGTCTCGACGTAGCCGATGTCGGACGCGTCGACCTCGGCCACCGCGAGCGCCTCGGCGATCACCTCGGCCTGGCCGTCGACGCCGGGGGCGGAGTAACCCGCTTTGTGGGAGCCGTCGTTGTTGACGGCGCTGCCGAGGATGACCGCGTCCACCAGGTCGCCCCGCTCGCGGGCGTCGGCCAGCCGGCGCAGCACCACGACGCCGACCCCGTTGCCGGCCACGGTGCCGCCGGCCTCGGCGTCGAAGGCGCGGCAGTGCCCGTCCGGCGACAGGATGCCGCCGGGCTCGTACAGGTAGCCGTTCTGCAGCGGGACGCTGACCGACACCCCGCCGGCCAGCGCGATGTCGCACTCGCCGTTCAGCAGGCTCTGGCAGGCCAGGTGCACGGCGGTCAGCGAGGTGGAGCAGGCGCTCTGGACGGTGATCGCGGCGCCGGTCAGGCCGAGCTTGTAGGCGGCGCGGGTGGCCAGGAAGTCCTTGTCGGAGGCGAGTTGGACCTGGTAGCCGCCGGCCGACTCGACGGTGCCCGGGCTGGCCATGACGTTGAACAGCAGGTAGGAGTTAAGGCTGGAGCCGGCGAACACCCCGATCCGGCCGCGGAAGGTCTGCGGGTCGCAGCCGGCCGACTCCAGCGCCTGCCAGGCGCATTCCAGGAACACCCGGTGCTGCGGGTCGAGCAGTTCGGCCTCGCGCGGGCTGTAGCCGAAGAACGCGGCGTCGAAGCGGTCGGCGTCGGCCAGCACGCCCTTGGCCCGGACGTAGTCGGGGCGGCCGAGCAGCCGCGGGTCGGTGCCCGAGGCGAGCAGTTCGTCCTCGGTGAGCGCCGAGATGCCCTCGCGCCCCTCGACCAGGTTCTGCCACAGCGTCTCGACGTCGCCGGCGCCGGGGAAGCGCCCGGCCATGCCGACGACCGCGATCCGGTGGTGGTCCTCGGATATCTCCGACACTTCGGTCATCTGCCCTTCCGCGAGTGGGTGCGCCGGGCGGCGGCTCGCTGACGTTGGTCCTGCGTCTGACGGCGGGCCTCGGCCCGTTCCCGCGCGGCGGTCGAGGGCGCGGGGGCCCCGGGCGCGGCCGTCCCGGGCGCGGCGCTCCCGGGCCGGTTGAGGAAGGCGGCGAGGGAGGCGACCGTCGGGTACTGGAAGAGCTCCACCATCGACACCTCCTGCCGCATGGTCTCGGCGAGTTCGACCCGCAGCCGGGCCAGCAGCAGCGAGTGCCCGCCGAGGTCGAAGAAGCTGTCCTGGACGCCGACCCGCTCGACGCCCAGCAGCCGGCACCACAGCGCGGCGATCGCCCGCTCCAGCTCGTCGCGCGGCTCGGCGAACGCGCTGCGCAGCTCGGGCCGGTCCGCGCCGGGCGCGGGCAGGGCCGCGCGGTCGACCTTGCCGTTGACGGTCAGCGGGAGCGCCGGCAGCACCGTGAAGTGCGACGGCACCATGTACTCGGGCAGCCGCCGGCGCAGGAACTCGGCCAGCCGGCCGGCGGGCGGCACGTCCTCGCCGGTCAGGTAGGCCACCAGCCGGACGTCGTCCGGGCCGTGCTCGTGGGCGAGCACCAGCGCCTCGCGCACCCGCTCGTGGGCGGTCAGCGCCGCCTCGATCTCGCCGGGTTCGACCCGCAGACCGCGCAGCTTGACCTGGTGGTCCAGCCGCCCGAGGTACTCCAGCGCACCGTCCTCGCGGCGCCGCGCCAGGTCCCCGGTGCGGTACAGCCGGGCGCCCCCGCCCGGCGCGAACGGGTCCTCGACGAACCGCTCGGCGGTGAGCTCGGGCCGGTTGAGGTAGCCGCGCGCCAGGTTGCGCCCGCCGAGGTGGAGTTCACCGGGCACCCCGGGCGGCACGGGCCGCAGGTGGCGGTCGAGCACGTGCACCCGGGTGTTGGCGATCGGCAGCCCGATCGGCAGCGGCCGCGGGTCCTCGTCCCGGCGGCAGGTCCAGGCGGTGACGTCGATCGCCGCCTCGGTCGGGCCGTACAGGTTGTGCAACCGCGCGCCGCTGCGGTCGAGGAAGGCCTGTGCCAGCCGCCGCGGCAGCGCCTCGCCGCTGCACACCACGTGCCGCAGCGAGGTGCACTCCTCGACGTCCGGCTCCCGCAGGAGGACCTGCAGCATCGAGGGGACGAAGTGGACGGCGGTGATCGCCTCCGCGCGGATGGTCTCGATCAGGTAGCGGCTGTCCCGGTGCCCCTCGGGCCGGGCCACCACCAGGGTGGCGCCGGTCATCAGCGGCCAGAAGAACTCCCACACCGACACGTCGAAGGAGAACGGCGTCTTCTGCAGCACCCGGTCCCCGGGGCCGATCGGGAAGGCGTCCTGCATCCACAGCAGCCGGTTGCGGATGGCCGCGTGGACGTTCATGACGCCCTTGGGCCGCCCGGTCGAGCCCGAGGTGTGGATCACGTAGGCGAGGTCCTCGCCGTCCACCGCGACCTCGGGGTCGTCGGCGGACTCGGCCGCCAGCTGCTCCGCGAGCTCGTCCACGCAGAGGATCTCCGCGTCGGTGGCGGGCAGCAGCGCCCGCACCCGCGCCTGGGTGAGCAGGACGGGGGCCCGCGCGTCCCGCAGCAGGTACGCCAGCCGGTCGGGCGGATGGCCCGGGTCCAGCGGGACGTAGGCGCCGCCGGCCTTGAGGACGGCGAGCAGGCTCACCACCAGGTCCGGCGAGCGCTCCATCGCGACGCCGACCAGCACGTCGCGGCCGACCCCCGAGCGCCGCAGCCGGTGGGCGAGCCGGTTCGCCCGCCGGTTCAGCTCCGCGTAGTCGAGCGAATCCCCCTCGAAGCGGACGGCCTCGGCCGCGGGCGTGCGGCGTGCGGCCTCCTCGAAGCACTGGTGGATCCAGCCCCGGCCGGGCCACTCGGCGTCCGGTCCGGTGCCGGCGGCCAGCGCGCCCGCCCGCTCGCCGTCGTCGAGCAGCGGCAGGTGGCCGACCGGCGTCCGCGGGTCGGCCACCACCCCTTCGACGATCCGGCGCAGGTGGTCCGCCATCCGCGCCACGGTCCGCTCGTCGAACAGGTCGCGGTCGTACTCGAACCAGCCGTGCAGGCCGCCGTTGTCGTCGAAGCACTGCAGTTCCAGGTCGAACCGCGCGCCCTCGGCCCGCACCGGCAGCCGGCGCAGCCGCAGGCCGGCGCTCTCCCGGGCGGGCAGCGGGTCGCTCTGGTACGTCAGGCAGGTCTGGAAGACCGGCGGCCGGCTCAGGTCGCGGGCCGGCCGCAGCTCGGTGACGATCCGCTCGAACGGGACGTCCTGGTGCGCGTACAGGCCCAGGCACGCGTCCCGGGTGCGGGTGAGGACCTGGACGAAGTCGGGGTTCCCCGACAGGTCGGTGCGCACCGGCAGGGTGTTGACGAAGAATCCGATCAGCGGTTCCACCTCGGCCCGCCCGCGGCCGGCCGTGGGCACGCCGACCACCACGTCGTCCTGGTCGGCGTGCCGGTGCAGCAGCACCTGGAAGGCCGCCAACAGTGCCATGTACGTCGTCGCGCCGTGCCGCTTGGCCAGGGCGCCCAGCTCGCGCATCAGCGGCTCGGGCAGCGCGAACGGCACCGAGGCGCCGTGGAATCCCTGGACGGCCGGGCGCGGGCGGTCGGTCGGCAGGGCGAGGGCGGCGGGCGCGCCGGCCAGGTGCGCCCGCCAGTAGGCCAGGTCCGCCGTCAGGTCGGCGTCCCGCAGCCACTGCTGCTGCCAGCCGGCGAAGTCGCCGTAGTGGATCTCCAGGTCCGGCAGCGGCGAGGGCCGCCCGGCGGCGAACGCCTCGTACAGGGCGAGGAGTTCGGACACCAGGACGCCCACCGACCAGCCGTCGGAGACCAGGTGGTGCATCGCCACCAGGAGCACCGCCTCCTGGGGGCCGACGTGCAGCAGCCGCAGCCGCAGCAGCGGCCCGGCCGCCAGGTCGAACGGTTCGCCGCGCAGCTCGGACATCCGCCGGTGGAACAGCTCCTCGTCGAGGCCGCCGGCGCCGAGGTCCTCCTCGGTCAGGTCGAGCGGCAGCTCGGCCCGGACGACCTGGACGGGCTGACCGTCGCGCAGCTCGAAGGTGGTGCGCAGCGACTCGTGGCGGCGCACGATCTCGCGCAGCGCGGCGCGCAGGACGGCGGTGTCGAGCGGGCCGTCCAGCCGGGCCGCGGCCGGGATGACGTAGGCCGGGTTGTTCGGGTGCAGCTGCTCCTGGAACCAGATGCCCTGCTGGGTCACCGAGAGCGGGAAGCTGTCCTCCGCCTGCCCGCTCTCGGCCAGCAGCTTCTCGAACAGGGCGCGCTGCTCGGGCGTGAGCGCCGCGAGGCGGTCGTCGATCTCGCTCATGCGCCCGCCTCGCCGCTCGGCAGGGCGCCGATCCGCGCGAGCAGGTCGGCCGCCACGTCCTCGCGGCGCTTGACGCGCCGGATCGGCACGGGCCCGGCGGCCGCCTCGCCGTCGCCGCCGGCCAGCTGGTCGACGATCCGCTGCGCCAACCCGCCCACCGTGGCGCCTTCGAGGAAGACGGAGATCGGCACCGGGACGCCGAGCCGGCCCTCGATCTCGTTGCGCAGTTCCACCGCCATCAGGGAGTCCAGCCCCAGGTCGATCAGCGGCAGCTCCGCCGCGACGCCCTCGCCCTGGGCGCGCAGGGTCGCGGTGGCGCTGCGGGACAGCTGCGCGGTCAGCGCGGCGACGCGCTCGGCCGACCCGAGGGCGAGCAGCTCCTCGCGGGTGGGCAGCGAGCTGGCCCGGACGGCGGTGCGCGCGGCCGCGGCCGGTGCTCGCTCGGGCTGGTCCACCAGCGCGGACAGCAGCGCGGATCCGGAGGCCTCCTGGTAGCGGTGGCCCCACTCGGCCCAGTCGATCGGCAGGACGGCGACCTGTGCGAGCTCCTGGCGCAGCAGGGTCAGCAGGACCCGGACGGCCTGGTCGGGGTCGAGGGTGCCCATGCCGCCGCTGAGCCCGCCGGTGGACTCCGGTCCGCGCAGCGCCATGCCGGTCTGCGACCAGATGCCCCAGTTGATGCTCAGGACCGGCCGGCCCTGGGCCCGGCGCCGCTGGGCGAGGGAGTCCAGGAAGGCGTTGGCGGCGGCGTAGCCGGCGACGAACGGCGAGCTGAGGACGGAGCTGGCCGAGGAGCAGAGGACGAAGAAGTCCAGCGGCCGGTCGGCCAGCAGCCGGTCCAGGATCCAGGCGCCCACCGCCTTCGGCTTCAGGTGCGCTTCCAGGTCGTCGAGTTCGAGCCGGCGCAGCGGAGTGACCTCGCCGACGCCGGCCGCGTGCAGCACGCCGCGGATCGGCGGGCGGCCCTCCGCGTCGTGGCGGGCGAGCAGGTCGCGCACCGCGAACTCGTCGGCGAGGTCGCACACCGCCACCGTGACGGCGGCGCCGAGCGACTCCAACTCCCGGACGGCGGCGACGCGTCGCGCGGCCGGGGAGTCGCCGCGCTGCGCGGCCCACTCCTGCCGCGGCGGCAGCGGCGTGCGGCCGAGGAGCACCAGGTGGCGGGCTCCGGCCTGCACCATGGCACGGGCCGCGGCCAGGCCCACACCGCCCAGGCCGCCGGTGACCAGGTAGCTGGCGTCCGTGCGGAAGGTTCCGCCCCGGGCGGTGGGCTCGGCGAGCCGGGCGCGGGTCAGCCGGGCGACGTGGCGCACCTCGCCGCGCAGCGCGATCTGGTCCTCGCCGTCGCCGCCGGCCAGCTCGTCGAGCAACCGGTGGGCCAGCGCCTTCGGTTCGGCCTGCGGGTCGAGGTCGAGCAGGCCGCCCCACAGGCCGGCGTGCTCCTGCTGCAGCGACCTGCCCAGGCCCCACAGGGTGGACTGGCCGAGCGCCGCGCCCTGCGCGTCCGGGCCGGCGGCGCCGCGGGTGACGAGCCACAGCCGGGTCGGCCGGGTGCTGCGGACCTCGGCGAGGGCCTGCACCGCCCGTACCGCGCTCATGCAGCCGCGTTCCTGCCCGGCCAGCAGCTGGGCCGCGGACTCCGGCTCGGCGTCCGCGTCGTCGAGGCTCCACAGGTGCACCACCCGCAGCTCCTCCTCGGCCGGGGCGAGTTCGCCCAGCAGCCGGCGGAGGTCCGCGGCGCTGTCGGTGCGCACCTCGGCGGCGCCCTGCTCGGGGTCGTAGCGGTACTCGGGCGCGGGCACGACGCGCACGCAGCGGGCGCCCTGCTCCTCGACGGCCGCGGCGAGGGCGTCGCCGACGCCGGTGCGGTCGGCGAGGACGAGCCAGGTCGGCGCCGGGCCGTCCGGCGGGGCCGTCCGGGCCGGGGCGGGCTCGGCGGGCTGCCAGTCGAGCTGGTACAGCAGGTCCTCGTCCGGGCCGGCGCCGTCCGGCCCGGCGGCCGCCGCGCCCGCCCGCTGGTCCTCCCGGTCCTGGTAGCGGTGGTGTCCGGCCGGCTCCTGCCGCAGCGGCGTCGGGTCGAAGGCGTAGCCGGGGACGGTCACCCTGGCGCGGGTGTAGTCGCGGTCGAAGCCCCGCCAGTCGATGTCCGCGCCGCGCGCGTAGAGCCGGCCCAGCGACGACAGCAGCACCTGCCAGTCGTCCTGCCCGCGCCGCAGGCTCGGCAGCAGCAGGGCGTCGTGCCCGCCGGGCAGGCAGTCCTCGACCAGGCCGAGCAGGGTCGGGGAGGGGCCCATCTCCAGGAAGGTGGCGTGCCCCATGGCGCGCAGCGCGGAGACGCCGGCCGCGAACCGGACGGGCTGGCGGGCGTGTTCGGCCCAGTAGTCGGCGTCGGGCACCCGTTCCCACGGCCACAGCTCCCCGGTCAGGTTGGCGACCAGGGGGATGCGCGGCGCGCTGAACCGCACCTTCTCCACCGCCGCCCGCAGCGCGCCGATGACGGGCTCGATCAGGGGGGAGTGCGAGGCGGTGGTGATGCGCAGCTGCCGGCTCTCCACGCCGTAGCGCCCGAGGCTCGCGCAGATCGCCTCCACGTCGGCCCGCACGCCGGAGATCGCGACGTTCGCCGGGCCGTTGACGGCGGCGATCGAGACCGTGTCCGGGTAGTCGGCCACCGCCATGGCGACGTCCAGCTCGGGGGCGAAGACCGCCGCCATCGAGCCGTTCGCGGCCAGCGCCTGCATCAACCGCCCGCGCTCGGCGACCAGTTCGAGCCCGTCCTCCAGGGACATCATGCCCGCCACGCAGGCCGCGACGTACTCGCCGAAGCTGTGCCCGAGCACCGCCGCCGGCTCCACGCCCCAGGACCGCCACAGTTCCGCCAGCGCGAACTCGACGGCGAACAGGGCGGGTTGGGAGTAGGTGTTCTCGTCGACGAGCCCCGACTCCGGGTCCTCGGGGTGGATGACGGACAGCAGCGGCCGCTCCAGGACCGGCCGCAGGATCTCGTCGCAGGTGTCCAGCACCCGGCGGAAGGTCGGCTGGGTCTCGTACAGGGCGCGGGCCATGCCCGGCCGCTGCGGCCCCTGCCCGGTGAACAGGAACACCGCCTCGCCGGCGCCCGCCTGCCCGTGGGCGAGCCGCTCGCTCGCCCGGCCGGCGGCGAAGTCGCCCAGCGCCTCGGCGAGTTCGTGCCGCGTCGCGCCGGAGACCGCCAGCCGGTGGCGGAAGTGCGAGCGGCCGGTGTTGGCGGAGTGGCACAGGTCGGCCGGCGGGGTGGCGGCATCGGCCGTCAGCCGCTCCCGGTAGCGCTCCGCCAGCGCGGCCAGCGCCGTCCCGCTCTTCGCGGACAGCGCCAGCACCGAGGCCGGACGGCCGGTGCCGGTGTCGGCCTGCGGCGGCGCGGTGCGAGCGGGCGCCTGCGCCACGATCAGGTGGGCGTTGGTGCCGCTGAAGCCGAAGCTGCTGATGCCCGCGGCCCGTCTGCCCTCCGGCGCCGGCCAGGCCGTGAGCCCGGTCGGCACCGCGAAGGTGGTGCCCTCGAAGGAGATGTGCGGGTTGAGCCGCTGGAAGTGCACGTTGCCGGGGATCGCGCCGCGGCTGAGCGACAGCACCACCTTGATCAGCCCGGCGATGCCGGAGGCGGCCTCCAGGTGGCCGAGGTTGGTCTTCGAGGACCCGAGGTAGACCGGCGCGCCCTGCGGCCGGCCGTAGACCTCGGCGAGGGCGTCCACCTCGATCGGGTCGCCGAGGGTGGTGCCGGTGCCGTGCGCCTCGACGTACGAGACCTCCTCGGCGGCCACCCCGGCGGCCTCCAGCGCGCGGCGCAGCACATCGCGCTGCGCCGCGCCGTTCGGGGCGGTGATGCCCGAGCTGCGGCCGTCCTGGTTGACCGCGCCGCCGCGGATGACGGCGAGCACCTGGTCGCCGTCCCGCTCGGCGTCGGACAGCCGTCTCAGGACGACGATGCCGCAGCCCTCGCCGCGCACGTAGCCGTTGGCCGAGGCGTCGAAGGTCTTGCACCGGCCGTCCGGGGCGACCATGCCGGGGAACTGCGAGAAGGAGATGCTCGGCAGCGGCGAGACGATCGCGTTCACGCCGCCGCTGACCGCCAGGTCGCACTCGCCCGCCCGCAGGCTGCGGCAGGCCTGGTCCACGGCGACCAGCGAGGAGGAGCACGCGGTGTCGATCGCCATGCTCGGACCGCGCAGGTCCAGCACGTAGGAGACCCGCCCGGTGACGATGCTGTGGGCGGAGCCGGTGCTGGCGTACGCGGTGGCCTGTGCGGGGCCGGTGAGCTGCTCGGTGGCGAAGTCGTTGCTGCACACGCCGAGGAACACGCCGGTGCGGCTGCCGGCCAGTCCGGACGGCGCCTGGCCCGCGTTCTCCAGTGCCTCCCAGACCACCTCCAGCGTCAGCCGCTGCTGCGGGTCCATGGCGAGGGCCTCGCGCCGGGAGATGCCGAAGAACTCGTGGTCGAACCGGTCGATGCGGTCGAGGAAGCCGCCCCACCGGGTGCTCATCCGCCCCGGCTGGCGCGGCTCGGCGGAGTAGAAGTCGTCGACGTCCCACCGGTCGGCGGGGATCTCGCTCACCGCGTCGACGCCCTCGGCGAGGATCCGCCAGTAGCTGTCCGCGTCGACGGCCCCGCCGGGGAAGCGGCAGCCCAGCCCCACCACGGCGATGGGTTCCGCGGCCGCGCGCTCGTACGCCTCGATGCGGCGCTGCATCCGCTCGATGGTGACGTACGCACGCTTGAGCGTGGACGTCGAAGTCTGCTGCCCGTCCTGCGAAGTCATCAGTCCCGCCCCTCGTCGATCTGCGTCATCCTGGCCAGCAGCAGCGCTTCGACGTCGCTGTCGTCCAGCCGGTCGATCTCCGTCTCGATGTCGTCGGCCACCCGGTCCGGGCCCGTACGGCCCGCGCGCCCGCCGCCCGGCGCCGCGCCGCCCGCGTGCTCCGCGCCCCCCGGATCCGCGTCCCTCGGAACCGCGCCGCCCGGAGCCACGCCGCCCGGCTCGGCGCCGCCCGGCTCCGCGTGCAGGGCGATCCCCATCCGCTCGGCGAGGAACGGCACGAGCGCGTCGATCGTGGGGAAGCGCCAGCCGATGGTGGCGGGCAGGTCGGTGTGCAGCGAGCCCTCCAGCCGTTTGCGCAGTTCGAGCGACATCAGCGAGTCGAGGCCCATCGCGGCCAGCGGCTCGGTGGGGTCGATCCGCTCAGGGGCGGTCTTGAGCACCTTGGCGACCACCGCACGGCAGTGCTCGGCGAGGATCGCCCGGCGCCGGCGCCCCGGCTCGACCGCGAGCAGCCGCCCGCGGAGCTCCGGCGGCGGCCCGCCCGGCACCGCCGCCGCCGGCTCGGCGGCCAGCAGGCCGGTGAGCAGCGCGGGCAGCAGCCCCGCGTCGGCGGCCTCGCGCAGCCGGCCGTGGTCCAGCGGCAGGACGCACGCCTGCGCCGATCCGGCGCGCAGCAGGTGGTCGAGCGCCTCGATGCCCTGCCGCGGTTCCAGCGCGAGGACGCCCTGGGCGGCCAGGGCGCCGGCCCGTTCGGGTCCGGCGGCCAGGCCGATCCGCGCCCACGGCCCCCAGTCGATGCTCAGCGCGGGCAGGCCCCGGGCCTGCCGGTACTGCGCCAGGGCGTCCAGGTAGGCGTTGGCGGCGGCGTAGTTGCCCTGGCTCGGCGAGCCGAGCAGCGCGGCGGCCGAGGAGAACATCACGAAGAAGTCCAGCTCCCTGCCCGCGGTGGCCCGGTGCAGCTGCCAGGCGCCGGAGGCCTTGGGCTCGGCCACCGAGCGCAGCCGGTCCCGGTCGAGCCCCAGCAGCAGGGCGTCGTCCAGGAACCCGGCGGCGTGCACGACGCCGGCCAGCGGCGGCAGCGCGGCGTCCAGGTCGGCGAGCACCCGGGTGACGTCCTCGTGGCGGGAGACGTCGGCGCTGCGCACCAGGACGGTCGCCTGCCGTTCGCGCAGCTCGGCGATCACCGACTCCGCCTGGGCGGAAGGTTTCTGCCGGCCGACCAGGACGAGGTGCCGGGCGCCCTGGTCCACCAGGTAGCGGGCGGTCTCCAGACCGAGCGCGCCCAGGCCGCCGGTGATCAGGTAGCTCGCCGCCGCCCGGACCGGGCCGTCCTGCGGCGGCACGGCGACCGTCGCCGGGGCGTCCGGCCGCAGCACGAGCTTGCCGGTGTGCCGGGCCTGCGCCATCAGCGCGAACGCCGCCGGTGCCTGCGAGAACGCGAAGTCGGTCACCGGCAGGGCCGTGAAGTCGCCCTCGGCGAAGCCGCGCGCGACCTCGGCGAACAGCTCGGCCACCAGCTCGTGCTGCTCGGCGAAGGAGCGCTCCAGGTCGACGGCCAGGAACGCCCGGTTGTGCTTGAGCGCGCCCAGCGGAAGCGGCTGGTCGTCGTAGACGTCCCGCTTGCCGATCTCGACGAACCGCCCGCCCGGGGCGAGCAGCCGCACGCTGCGGGTGAGCGCCTCGCCGGCGAGCGAGTTGAGCACCACGTCCACGCCGCGCCCGGCGGTCAGCGCCATGACCTCGTCGGCGAACGCCAGCGAGCGCGAGTCCATCACCTGCTCGACGCCCAGCGAGCGCAGCAGTTCGCGCTTCTCCTCGCTGCCCGCGGTGGCCAGCACCCGCACGCCGTTGCGGCGGGCGACCTGTAGGGCGGCGAGCCCGACGCCGCCGGCCGCCGAGTGGATCAGCAGCGTCTCGCCCCGGCGCAGGCGCGCCAGGTACTCCAGCCCGTACACCGCGGTCAGGAAGGCGACCGGGGCGGCTGCCGCCTCCTCGTCGGTGAGCTTCTCCGGCGCCGGGGCGACCAGGGGAGCCGCGGTGGTGGCGTACGCCGCCATGCTGGACGGCGCGACCGCCATCACCCGCTGCCCGACCCGCAGCCCCTCGACGCCGGCGCCGACCGCCGTCACCCGGCCGGCGCACTCACCGCCGAGCGGCACCGTCCCGGACACCCCGGGGCAGATGTCCATGGCCTTGAGGACGTCGTTGAAGTTGAGTCCGGTGGCGGCCACCTCGATCTCGACCTGCCCGGGGCCGGGCGCGGTGCGCTGCCAGCGGGCGGCGGCCAGGCTGTCCAGGACGGCCGGTTCCGTCGCCAGGATCCGGTGGTTGGTGTGGACGGCGGGATCGAACGGCTGCCGCCGCCAGGCGGTCGCCGCCGGCCGCGGAGCGCGGTGCCGCTCCAGCCGTGGGGCCAGCCGCCGTTCGCCGCGCAGCACGAGCTGGGCCTCGCCGGCGGGCCGCAGCGCCTCGCCGAGCAGGGCGGCCGCGCTCTCGGCCGGGCGGTCCGGATCGAGGTCGACGACGCCGGGCCGCAGCTCGCCGTGTTCGAGCACGATCACCCGGGCCAGGCCCCACAGCGCCGCCTGCGCGACGGCCGGCAGCGCCCGCTCGCCGCCGACGCGCTGGGCGCCGCGGGTGGCCAGCAGCAGCCGCGGCGAGCCCAGGGCCGGTCCTGACGGGCCGTCCTCGGCGAGCGCCTGGACCAGGTGGAGCACGGGGGCGCAGATCCGGTCGACCGGCTCCAGCAGCGGGTCGAACTCCCGTGGGTCCCGGGCCGGTTCGCCCTCGGGCTCGAAGGGTTCGGCATCCAGGCTCCAGGTGTGCAGCACCGCGGCGCACGGGCCCGTCCGGGTGGCGGCGAGGTCGGCCAGCAGCGCCTCGACGTCCTCCCGGCGCAGCGGATCGACCTCGTAGCGGCTCTCGTCGACCCGCCGGTATCCGTGCGCGGCGGTCACCGTCACGCAGGCGGCGCCGCGCGCCGCGAGCGAGGAGCGCACGGCGTCGGCGACGCCCTGCCGGTCGGCGAACAGCAGCCACCAGCCGGCACCCGGGTCCACCTGCTCGGCGACGGCCTCGGCCGGCTGCCAGGCGAGCTCGAACACCGCCTCGGCGGCCGTGCCCTCGGCCTCGGCCGGCTCCAGGCGGCGCAGCGTGATCCGGTCGACCACGCCGACCGACCGGCCGGCCTCGTCGAGGAGTTCCACCCGGCCGCCGCTGATCTCGTCCCCGGCGTCCGTGGTCGCGGGCACGGAGGCGTGGGCCCAGCGCACCGCGCGGCCGTCGCCGGTGAGCGTGAACGCGCCGACGCCGACCGGGAGCCAGGTCGCCCCGCCCGTCCCGTCCACGGCCGCCGCCAGCGCCTGCAGGCAGCTGTCGAGCAGCGCCGGGTGGATCAGGTACGGGTCGCGGTCGCCGGACACCTCGGCCGGCTCTTGCAGCCGGGCGAGGGCTTCGTGCGTGCCGCGCCAGAGCTGCTCGACGCCCTGGAACGCGGGCCCGTACTCCAGCCCCGCACGGCCCAGCCCGGCGTAGTGCCCGGCGCGGTCGAGCGGCCGCGCGCACCGTTCGCGCAGCGCCGCCAGCGGCTCGTGGAGCGGCTCGGGGAGCGCCTCGTGGGCGGCCGGCGCGGGCGCGTCGCGGTAGCGTCCGTTCGCCACCTCGGTCCACTCGCCGCGCCCGGCCGGGTCGCGGCTGTAGAGGCGCAGCGTCCCGGTACCGGCCGTCTCCTCGCACAGCACCAGCTGCAGGGTGGCGTCCTCGGCCGACTCCGGGACGACCGTCATCCGGGTGAAGCGGACGTCCTCGACGACCGCGTGCCCCTCGCCCGGCGGGTGCCCCTCGCCGAGCGTTCGGCGCGCCGCCGCCAGGGCCGCGTCCAGGACGAGGCTCGCCGGCAGCACGGCGGCCCCGGCGACCCGGTGGTCCCGCAGGTACGGCAGCCCGGCCAGGTCGACCCGGGCGCCGAAGTGGACGGTGCCCGGCCGCAGGGCCGAGGGCAGCCGCGTCCCGAGCACCGGGTGGCCGCCCTCCCTCAGGCGCTCCGCGCGCGGCGGCGCCTCGTCCAGCCAGTAGCGCTGCCGCTGCCACGGGTACCTCGGCAGCCGCACCATCGGTACGCCGCCGCCGTGGACCGCGGCCCAGTCGACCGGGAAGCCGGCGGTGTGGAGGCGGCCGAGCTCGGCGAGCAGCGCATCCCGGCCCCGCTCGTCGCGGCGCAGCGAGGCCACCACCGCGCCGTCCGCCTCGCGCTGCGCCAACCGCTCCGCGACGGCCTCGCCGAGCATCGGGTGGGGGGAGATCTCGACGAACACGTCGTAGCCGGAGTCGACCAGACCACTGACCGCCTGGTCGAACAGCACCGGCCGGCGCAGGTTGGCCGCCCAGTACTCCGCGTCCAGCCGCAGGTCCGCGCCGACGCGCTCGCCGGTGACGGTCGACACCATGTCCAGCGCCGGCGGGCCCGCGACCAGGTCGCCGAGCAGGACCTTCAACTCCTCGCTCAGCGGGTCCATCCGGGGGCTGTGCGAGGCGAAGGCGACCGACTCCAGCAGGCGGCAGAAGACGCCCTCGGCGTCGAGACCGGCGGCCAGTGCGGTGAGCGCGTCGCCGTCGCCGGACAGCACCGTCGAGGTCGGGCCGTTGCTCGCGGCCACCCAGACCGCGCCCGGCGCCCGCTCGGCGAGGATGCGCTGCGCCTCCTCGTGGCCGACGCCGACCACGGCCATCCGGCCCCGGCCGATCGCGGCGCGGATCACCCGGCCGCGGTGCAGGGCCGCCGTGAGGGCCGCGTCGAGGTCCAGGGCGCCCGCGACGTGCGCGGCGGCGATCTCGCCGACGCTGTGGCCGACCACCGCCTCCGGCTCGACGCCCCAGGACCGCCACAGCGCGGCCAGCGCGATCTGCACGGCGCACAGCGCGGGCTGCCCGACGGCGGGGTCGGCGAGCAGGCCGTCCTCGGCGTCGGTGCCCAGCCGCTCGATCAGCGACCAGCCGGCGAGCCGGTCCAGGATCGCGTCGCTGCGCTCCAGCGACTCGCGGAACACCGGCTCCGCGTCCAGCAGGTCACCCGCCAGCGGCCACCAGCGGGGCCCCTGCCCGGAGAAGACGAACGCCGTCCGCGGCCGCCGGCCGACCCTGCGCCCGCCCCAGGACAGGCCCTTGCGCTCCTCGCCCCGGCCGAAGGCGCCGAGTGCCTCCCGCAGGCCGGCGAACGAGCGCCCCACGCAGGCGAGCCGGACCTCGTGGTGCACGCGGCGCACCGCCGCCGCCGCGCAGACCTCGTGCAGCCGCACCCCCGCGTCCGGCTCGGCCAGCTGCGCCTCGTACCGTGCGGCGAGTTCGCGCAGCGCCTGCTCGCTGCGGGCCGAGAGGGCCAGCAGCTGGGTGCCGCCCGCCGGGGTGCGCGGCGCGCGCGCCGCCTGCTCGGGGGCCTGCTCCAGCACCAGGTGGGCGTTGGTGCCGCCGAAGCCGAAGGAGCTCACGCCGACCAGCGCCCGGTCCTCCGAGGGCCAGGGCCGCAGCGCGTCGGCCACCCGCAGCGACAGGTCCTCGAAGGGGATGTGCGGGTTCGGCGTGCGGTAGTGCAGGCTCGCCGGGACCATCCGGTGACGGACCATCAGCGCCGCCTTGACCAGTCCGGCGACGCCCGCCGCGGCCTCCAGGTGGCCGATGTTGCTCTTCACCGAGCCGATCACCAGCGGAGCGCCCCGCTCGCGCCCGGCGCCGGCCACCGCGGCCAGCGCCCGGGCCTCGATGGGGTCGCCGAGCAGCGTGCCGGTGCCGTGCGCCTCGACGTAGTGCACCTGCTCGGGGCGCACCCCGGCCCGGGCGTACGCGGTGCGCAGGACCTCCTCCTGGGCGTGCCGGTTGGGCGCCATGATGCCGTTGCTGCGCCCGTCCTGGTTCACCGCGCCGCCGCGGATGACGGCGTGCACGGTGTCGCCGTCGGCGAGCGCCCGGCTCAGCGGCTTGAGGACCACCACGGCGGCGCCCTCGGAGCGGACGTAGCCGTTGGCGCGCGCGTCGAACGGCTTGCACCGCCCGTCCGGGGACATCACCCCCGCCTTGGTGAAGTTGACGGCCAGGGCCGGCGACAGGATGACGTTGACACCGCCGGCCAGCGCCAGCGAGCACTCTCCGCGCGCCAGGCTGGCGCACGCCTGCAGTACGGCCACCAGGGAGGACGAGCACGCGCTGTCCACCGCCATGCTCGGCCCGCGCAGGTCGAACAGGTAGGAGAGGCGGTTGGCCGCGATGCTCAGCGCGTTGCCGGTGCCGGCGTAGGCGTCGACCGTGGCCAGGTCGCGGAACTGCAGGTGCGCGTAGTCGCTGGTCGCGATGCCGACGAAGACCCCCGTGGCGGAGCCGGCCAGGCTCTCGGTCGCCACCCCGGCGTCCTCCAGGGCCTCCCAGGCGACCTCGGCGAGCAGCCGCTGCTGCGGGTCCATCCGCTCGGCCTCGTGCGGGGAGATCCCGAAGAAGTGCGGGTCGAAGCGGTCGACGCCGTCCAGGAAGCCGCCCCAGCGGCTGTTGGTCCGGCCGGGGACGGACGGGTCCTCGGCGGTGAACTCGGCCGCGTCCCAACGGCCGGCCGGTACGTCGCCCACCGCGTCGCGGCCCTCGACGAGCAGCTGCCAGAACGACTCGGGGTCGTCGGCGCCGCCCGGGAAGCGGCAGCCGATGCCGACGATGGCGACCGGCTCGTACTCCTGCGCACCGCCTGCCGGTTCGGCTTCGGCGGACGGGCCCGACGCGCTCCGTGCCGCACCGGAGCGGGGCGGCCGGGCGGTCGCGGGTCGCTCGGCCCGCCCGCCCTCGGGGGCCGTGCCCAGGTGGCGGGCGAGCGATTCGATCGTCGGGTACTCGTAGGCGAGCGTCGCGGGCAGCGGGCGCCCCAGCCAGTGCTCGATCCCGCCGACCGTGGCGACCAGCTGCGCGGAGCTCAGCCCGTAGTCGACGAACGGGCGGGTGGGGTCCACGGCTTCCGGTGCCAGGCCGAGCAGTTCGGCCAGCTCGCCGACGAGGCGCCGCTCGATCGCGGAGGCGGGGACCTCGGGGGCCTCGGGGGCCTCGGCCGGTGCGGGGTCGGGGGTGTGCGCGGACGGCGCGCTCCAGGAGGCCACCGCGTTCAGCTCGTCGGCGAGGAAGGCCTGCTTCGCCGCCCGGCGCTGCAGCTTGCCGCTGGAGGTCTTCGGAATGCCGCCGCGTCTGAGCAGGACGATGTGGCGCACCGCGATCCCGTGCTCCTGCGCCACCGCGGCGCGGATCGCGGCGAAGACGCCCTCGGCGTCGAGCGCCGGCGGTCGCCCGGCGACCTCGTGGACGACGAGGAGCCGCTCCTCGCCGTCCTCCTCCACCGAGCACGCGACGCCGCAGCCGGGGTACAGCGCGGGGTGGCTCGTCTCCGCCGTCAGCTCGATGTCCTGCGGGTAGTGGTTCTTCCCGTCGATGATGACGACGTCCTTGAGGCGGCCCGAGACGTGCAGTTCGGTGCCGTCGAGGAAACCGAGGTCTCCGGTGCGCAGGAACTCCCCGACGCCGCCGCCCGGTTGGCCTTCGGGCCCGTCGGCCGCGTCGGTTTCCGCGTCCTCGCGGATGCGGGCGCCGAAGACCTCGGCGCTCTCCGCGGGGCGCTGCCAGTAGCCGTGCGCGACACTCGGCCCGCGGACCCAGATCTCGCCGATCCGGCCCTCGGGCAGCCGTCTGCGGGTCTCCGGGTCGACGATGGCGACTTCCTGGCCGGGGATCGAGGACCCGCAGCCGACCTGCGTCCTGGCCGCCCGGCCGGGCACCGCGTCCACCGCCGCCCGCTCGGCGAGGGCGGCGGCGTCGACTCTTCGCGTCACCGGCCCGGTCAACTGCCGCCCGCCGGAGGCGAAGAGCGTTCCCTCGGCCAGCCCGTAGCACGGGTAGAACGCGTTGCGGTCGAAGCCGCTCGACTCGAAGGCCCGGGCGAAGCGGTCGATGGTGTCGATCCGGACCGGCTCCGCGCCGCTGAACGCCACCCGCACGCCGCTCAGATCCAGCGTGCGGCGCTCCTCCTCGGAGATCTTCGCGACGCAGAGGTCGTAGGCGAAGTTCGGGGCGCCGGTCAGCGTCCCCCGGAACTCGGAGACGGCCCGCAGCCAGCGCAGCGGGCGCTTCAGGAACGCCATCGGCTCCATGAAGGTCAGCGGGTACGCGCCCAGGCCGGGCGCCAGCAGCCCGGCAATCAGCCCCATGTCGTGGAAGGGCGGCAGCCAGCTGACCAGGTGCCGGCCGGGGTGGTCGGCGAAGACCCGCTCGTTGATGGAGGTGACGTTGTGGATCAGGTTGGCGTGGCCGACCATCACGCCCTTGGGGTGCCGGTCGATCCCGAGGTGTACTGGAGGAACGCGAGGTCGTCCCCGGTGGTCTCCGGTCTGCGCCACCCGTCCGCGGCGGCCGGGTCGACCTCGTCGACCAGCAGCCAGGTGAGGTTCGCCAGGTCCGGTGCGCGCTTGGCGAGTTCGTCGGCCATCGCGGCGACCGCGCGGTTCGCCAGTACCACCGTCGGGCGGGCGTCGGCGATGACGCTGAGCAGGCGCGGCAGCGTGCGTTTCATGAAGACCGGGTCCGGCGGATACACCGGGACGGCGATGACCCCCGCGTACAGGCAGCCGAGGAAGGAGGCCAGGTAGTCGAGCCCCGGGGGGCAGATGATCAGTGCGCGGTCCCCGGCGGCGGCCCGCTCGCGAAGTGCCGCGGCGATGGCGCGGACCCGCCGGTCGACTTCTTCGTTGGTCGGGCTGACGGGGTCTCCCTCGCCGTCCACGAGAAACCGGTAGAACCTTTCTCCGGGGCGTTCCTGGAACACCGCGCGGAACCGGTCGACGAGTGTTTCGGTCCTGCTCTCCGGTAATTCCGCCGCCGGGAAGCGGCCCGCAGAACCTGACACCTGATTCATGTCGCGATCACTGAAGTGCATTGCCTGCCTCGGAAATCGAAGTTTCCCCATCAATGCCTGTCGCGGTGCGGGTAGAAGCAATCAGTCGAAGGTGGCATTCAGGTGACGACTTGTGGATACCGACATGACGTCTGGTTGTCGGCATGGTTAACCGTCGTGTGTCCGAAGCGGGAAGTCAAGGGGGCGTACGTTCACATCCTGACGCCCCGACCGCGAATTCCCGCAGGTCGGAGGAGGCCTCCGTCGGAACTGCCGGATCACCCTCCGACCGGTTCCGCGCGGTGGGGGCCGCATCCCGGCCGACTCGGGGCCGCGGCCCGCCGGCGGGCGGCGCCGGACAATTCGCCCGAACCGGGCCGGAGTTGGCGCCGGATTGTCAAGTGCGGCGCTTCGCGGCCGGAGGACTCCGGTTCTCGATCGAGAGCCGCGCGAATGCGGACCTCATTCATCCCGGGAAATGCGCGCGCGTAGATTCCGGAAACGGCGAGAAGGCGGCACGGGGGCGCGGCGGTCGGGCCGGTGACGCAAAAGAAAGGATTTAGTCGCGCCCGGCGGGCAGCAAAGCGGTGAACTCCGTCCGCCCCGGTCGGCTGGCCAGTCGGACGGAGCCGCCGTGCGCGTCGACCACGGCCCGCACGATGGCCAGGCCCAGGCCGGTGCTCCCGGCGGAGCGGGTGCGGGAGCGGGCCGGGTCGCCGCGGACGAAGCGCTCGAAGACCCGCTCGGCGAGCCGCGGCTCGATGCCGGGCCCGGTGTCGGTGACGCCGAGCGCGATCCAGGGGCCGTCCGGGGTGAGCCGGAGCGTCACCTCGGTGCCCTCGGGGGTGTGGGCGGCGGCGTTCGCCAGCAGGTTGGCCACCACCTGGCGCAGCCGGTCGGCGTCGCCACGCACGATCACCGGTTCCTCGGGCAGGTCGAGCCGCCAGCGGTGGCCGGGGGCGGACGCGCGGGCGTCCGCGGCGCCGTCCAGGGCGAGTCTGGTGAGGTCGACCTCGTCGTCGGCGAGCGGGCGCCCGGCGTCCAGCCGGGCGAGCAGCAGCAGGTCCTCGACGATCGCGCCCAGCCGGCGGGACTCCGCCTCGATCCGGCCCAGCGAGTGCCGGACCTCCGGCGGCACCGGGCCGGGGTGGCGCAGCGCCAGTTCGGCGTGGCCGCGCACGGTGGCCAGCGGGGTGCGCAGCTCGTGGCCGGCGTCGGCGGCGAAGCCGCGCAGCCGTTCCTCGACGAGATGGCGCTGCGCCAGGGCGTCCTCGACGTGCCCGAGCATCCGGTTGAACGCCGAGCCGACCCGGCCGACCTCGGTGCGCGGGTCCTCGTCCGGCACCCGTTCGGAGAGCGCGACCGCGCCGCTGGCCAGGGAGAGCGCGCTGACCCGTTCGGCGGTGCCGGCGACGCGCTCCAGCGGGCGCAGCGACAGCCGCACCCACAGCGTGCCGGCGATGCCGGTGGCGGCCAGCGCCACCCCGAACACCAGCAGTTCGACCATCACGAGCTTGTGTACGGTCGCGTCCACCGGGCCGGTGGGCAGGCCGGTGACCAGGACGTCGCCGTCCCGGCCGGCCGCCGCCCGGACCCGGTAGCCGCCGAGGGCGGAGAGCCGGACGCCGTGGGCGGAGCCGTCCGGCGGCAGCGCGGCCAGGTGCCGGCCGTCGACGGCGGTCAGGGCGACCTTGTCGTCGGTGTCGGCGGGCCGGTCGCCGGAGGCCACCTCGGCGTCGTCGGCGTCGCCGTCGACCACGCCCGCGGCGGTGACCCGGCCGTCGAGGAGCCGGGCGCCGAAGGTGCCGGGGGCCTGGGCGCGGGTGTCCGCGCCGGCGTCGGGTCGGCCGGGGGCGGGGATCCCCGTACCGGGGGCACCCGCGGCGTGCTCAAGGCTGGCGGCGTACCGGGCGCCGGCCTGCGCGAGCTGCTGGTCCAGCCGGCCGACCAGGAAGTGCCGCAGCAGTTCGGCGGTGGCCAGGCTGACCCCGCCGCAGGTGAGCAGCAGCAGCGCGAGCACGCCGGCGATCAGCCGGGCGCGCAGCGTCCGGGGCCGGCGGCCGAAGCGGCGGCCCACCCGGCCGGCCCGGCCCGCCCGGCTGCCGAACCACCCGGGCCGCCCGGGCCCCCTCAAGGCGCGGCCTTGATCAGGTACCCGGCGCCGCGCACGGTGTGGACCATCGGCGCCCGCCCGGCGTCGAGCTTTCGCCGCAGGTAGCTGATGTACAGCTCCACCACGTGCGCCCGGCCGCCGAAGTCGTACGACCAGACCGCGTTCAGGATCTGCGCCTTGCTGAGCACCTGCCTCGGGTGCCGCAGCAGGTAGTGCAGCAGCGCGTACTCGGTCGGGCTCAGCTCGACCACCTCGCCGCCCCGGGTGACCTCGCGGGCCCGCTCGTCGAGCATGAGGTCGCCGAGCACCAGCGCGCCCGGCGGGGGGCCGACCGGGGCGGCGGCGGGGGTGCGGCGCAGCAGGCTGCGCAGCCGGACCGCCACCTCGGCCAGGCTGAACGGCTTGGTGACGTAGTCGTCGCCCCCGGCGGCGAGGCCGGCGATCCGGTCCTCGACGGCGTCCCGCGCGGTGAGGAACAGCACCCGGACCTCCGGCCGGTCGAGGTGGATGCGGCGCAGCACCTCCATGCCGTCGATGTCCGGCAGCATCATGTCGAGGACCACCGCGTGCGGCCGCCACTCGGCGGCGGCCGCGACGGCGGCGAGCCCGGCGGTGGCGGCGCGGGCCTGCCAGCCCTCGTAGCGCAGGGTGCTGCAGAGCACGTCGACGAGGTCCGGTTCGTCGTCGACGACGAGGATGCGCCAGGGTTCCTGCCGGTCGGTGCTGCGGTCCATACGGCTCCGGAGGCGGTGAGAGCGGTCGTTCCGCTGCCGATTCTGGCAGGTCGCGATGAGAAAGCCGTGAGATCCGCAGCCACCGCCCGGTCCGCCGCACCCGCCCTGACCTGGGCGGACGTCCGTGCGGACGGTGAGGGCGGGCTCCGACTCAGAGGGAACTCAGAGCTTCCGGTGCCAAGGTGATCGCACACCGTTCGAACGAGGGGAGCCGCCCGTGACGACCACCGTCAGCGAGGACCGCCGCGCCGGCCGGCCCACTCGGGGCACGGCCGGGCGCGGGCTGCCGGTGCGCCCGGTGCCCGCCGCCGTGCTCGCGCTGATCGTCCTCGGTGCGCTCGGGGTGCTGCTGCCGTGGTGGCGTGACACCGCCGGGGTGGCCGGCGCGGCCGGCTGGCTCACCGGGGCGGGCCGGATCACCGGCCTGCTGGCCGGGTACGCGGCGCCCGTGCTGCTGCTCCTGATGGCCCGGATCCCGCTGCTGGAACGCGAGGTCGGCGCGGACCGGCTGGCCCGCTGGCACGCGTTCGGCGGCCGCTGGCTGGTCGGCCTGGTGACGGCGCACGTGCTGACGATCGTCTGGGGCTACGCGCTGACCGACGGGCGCGGGGTGGTCGGCGAGGGCGTGGAGATCGTCCTCCACTACCCGGACATGCTCAAGGCGACGGCCGGCACCCTGCTGCTGCTCGGCACCGGCGCGGTCTCCGCCCGGGCTGCCCGCCGCCGGCTGAGCTACGAGACCTGGTACTACGCCCACCTGGCCACCTACCTGGCCGTCGCGCTCGCCTTCGGCCACCAGCTGAGCACCGGGGCCGACCTCGGCGACGGCCCCGGCCTCGCGCTCTGGTACCTGCTGTACGGCGGCACGGCCCTGCTGATCGGCTGGTACCGGCTGGCGGTGCCCGCCCTGCGCGACCGGCGGCACCGGCTGCGGGTCGCCGAGGTGCGGGAGGAAGCGCCGGGCGTGGTCTCGGTGTACCTCACCGGCGAGCGGCTGGACGAACTGGGCGCGCGGGCCGGGCAGTTCTTCCGCCTCCAGTTCCAGGCGCCCGGCCTGCGCTGGGCCGCCCACCCGTACTCGCTGTCCGCGCCGCCGCACCCGCGGTTCCTCCGGTTCACCGTCAAGGCCGTGGGCGGGCACAGCGCCGCCGTCGCCCGGCTGCGGCCCGGCACCCGGGTGCGCGCCGAGGGCCCGTACGGGGCGTTCACCGGGCGGCTGCAGCGCAAGCGGAAGGTGCTGCTGCTGGCCGGCGGCGTCGGGATCACCCCGCTGCGGGCGCTGTTCGAGACGCTGCCCGGCGAGCTGACCCTGGTCCAGCGCGTCCGGCGGCCCGAGGACCTGCTGTTCGAGCGGGAGCTGGCAGCCGTGGCGGCCGGGCGGGGCGCCCGGGTGCACCGGCTGGTCGGCTCCCGGGCGCAGGTGGGCGACCTGGGGGAGGCCCTGGCCCGGCTGGTGCCGGACCTCGCGCGGCACGAGGTCTACCTGTGCGGGTCGGAGGCGATGACCGCCGAGGCCGTCCGGGCACTGCGGGCGGCGGGGGTGCCGCGCTCCCGGATCCACCACGAGTCCTTCGTGTTCTGAACCCCGCCGTCCGTCATCCCCTTCATCCGCGTCGAGGAGTACGAAGTGCGCAGAGCCGTCGTCACCGCAGCGGCCACCACGGCCGGGGTCGTGCTGTTGCTGTCGCTGAAGCCCCACACGGGCCAGGGCGGCGCCGCCACCCGGCCGATCAGTTCCGACCCGGGCGCGGCCGCCGCCGAACCCCCGTCCACGGCGAGCACCGCCGGCCCGAGCGCCGCAGCCGGCCCGAGCAGCGGAGCCGCCCCGAGCAGCGCCGCCCCGGCCACCGCCACCCGCAGCATCACCGGCGACGCGGCCGACACCCGGTACGGCCCGGTGCAGGTCAGGGTCACCCTGGCCGGCGCCCGGATCACCCGGATCGACGTGCTGCGCTACCCCAACGACAGCGGCCGGGACCGTTCGATCAGCGGCTACGCCCTCCCGCAGCTCAACCAGGAGGCGATCGCCGCCCAGAGCGCCGACATCGACGTCGTCTCCGGCGCCAGCTACACCAGCGACGGCTACACCCGCTCGCTGCAGAGCGCCCTCGACAAGGCGCACGCGTGAGCGCCGCGCAGCCGCTGCGGCACACCGAGCACGTGATGGGCACGGTGTTCTCCTTCGCCGTGCGCGACCCGGGCCCCGGCACGGCCGCCGCGCTGGAGCGGATCACCGCCCGGCTGCACCGCATCGACGCGGTCTTCTCCCCCTACCGGCCCGACAGCCAGGTCAGCCGGCTCGGCCGCGGCGAGCTCGCGCTCGACGCCTGCGACCCGGAGGTCGCCGAGGTGCTGCGCCAGTGCCGCCGGGTGGCCGAGGAGACCGGCGGCCACTTCACCGACCACCCCGCCGGCCGGCTCGACCCGAGCGGCTGGGTGAAGGGCTGGGCCGTGGAGGAGGCCTCCCGGGAGCTGCGGGCGGCGGGCTCGGTCCAGCACTGCGTCAGCGGCGGCGGGGACGTGCAGACCGTGGGCGGCCCCTGGCGGGTCGGCGTCGCGGACCCGCTGCGCCCGGGCGCCCTGGCCACCGTCCTCACCGGCCACGACCTCGCGGTCGCCACCTCCGGCACCGCCGAGCGCGGCACCCACATCCACGACCCGCGCACCGGCCGCCCGGCCACCGGCCTGGCCTCGCTCACCCTGGTCGGCTCCCGGATCGCCGACACCGACGCCTACGCGACGGCCGCGTTCGCGATGGGTCCCGACCGCGCGCTCGCCTGGATCGCCGCCCGCCCCGGCCTGGAAGCCCTCGCCATCCTCCCCACCGGCGAGCGCCGCACCACTCCGGGCTTCCCCGGCCCGGCCGCCGCCTGAGACCGCGGTCCCGCCGACCCCGCTCGGCGGGACCGGCGCACCCGGGCGACTCCCGTACGAGTCAGGCCAGGTAGCGGTCCGCCAGGTCCCCGTACCCGCCGGCCGTCCAGACCGCCCTGCGGAACTCCGCCAGGTCCAGCGCGCCCGCGCCCTGCCCGGCAGTCGGCGGGAAGTACGCGCAGCCGCAGCGGTCGCAGTACCAGGCCTGCCGCCACAGCCGCTCGGCCGCCGGCTGCCCGGCCAGCCGCCGCCGGCGGGCCACGTGCAGCGCGACGGCGGCTGCGAGCAGCGCCACCGCGGCGACCACGAGCAGCACGGACACCCACACCGGCACGAGCCCGTCGTGCGCCTCGGCGAGGTGGACGGCCTGCGGGGCCGGGGCATCGTCGGGGCGGATCAGCTCCCCGTTCGGCCCGAACACGACGTGGCCGGTCGGGAGCCCGTTCCCGTGGGTGGCCCAGGCCGGCGGCGAGAAGTCCGTCTTCGCGACGTCGGACGAGTCGCGCTCCACCGAGCGCTCGATGAAGGTGAACGCGGCCCCCATCCCGGTCAGCACGCCCAGGACGCCGAAGGTCCGGCCGAGGACGCTGCCGCGCGGCGGCGCGGGCGCGAGCGCCCGGCCGAGGGCGGAGACGAGCTCGCGGGTCTCGGTGTGGCCGTGCTCGCCCCTGGTCCGGACGGTCACCTGCTGCCGCTCGGCGAGGTGGACGGCCGGGACGCCGCGGGCCCGGTCGGTGAGCCCGCAGCTCGGGCAGGCCTGGAGCGCGGGCCGCGGTGGTACGGGCGCCGCATCGTGGATCGCCATGTCGGTGTTGTCCCCCCGTGTGGACGGCCGGTCGGCCGTTCGTATCCGGGTGGACGCGGCCGCGTGTCGTTCGGTTGCGGCTCAACGAGGAGAGATCGTCACGGAGTTGACCCGACGTCGCAACGGACGGATCACCCCTGGCCGGCCCCGGCCGCACCGGATGCCGGCCGCCAGCCGAGCGCGGGGCCGAGCCGGGTCGCCAGGTCGGTGAGGATCTGCACGTAGTCCCGGTGCTCGAAGGTGAACGGCAGCGCGATGGCCACCTCGTCCACCTCCCGGAAGCCCGCGTGCGCCCGCAGTCGCTCCGCCAGCTCCTCCGAGCCGCCGACCAGGTCCGGTGCGAACAGCAGCCGGTTCGGGCCCTGCGGGGCGAGCGTGCGCGGGGTGCGGGAGAGCGCGTAGGCCTCGTAGCGGGCGCGCTGTTCGGGCGTGGCGCTGTCGGTGGGGATGACGACCAGGCCCTGCGAGACCCGGGCCCGCTCGCCGGCCGGGTGGTGGCGGCGGAAGGTGCGGATCAGCTCGGCCTGGAGCTCGGCGAAGTCCAGCGGCTCGCCCTCCACCGCCTTGACCACGCTGCTGGTGAGCAGGTTCAGCCCCTGCTCGCCGGCCCAGGTCGCGGAGCTCCGGCTGCCGGCGCCGTACCAGAGCCGGTCGGCGAGCCCGGGGGAGTGCGGCTGGACGCGGCGCGAGTACACCTCGATGCCCTCGGTGCCCTCGAACGACGAGGCGTACTCGCCGCGCACCAGCGCCAGGAAGCGCTCGGCCCGGGCCCGGCCGAAGTCCTCCTGCTCGGCGCTGTCCGGGTAGAGCGCGCCGCGCACCTGCTCCCAGTGCACGGGCGGGCCGACGCTGAAGCCGGGCTCCAACCGGCCGCCGGAGAGCACGTCGACGGTGCCGAGGTCCTCGGCCAGCCGCAGCGGGTTCTCCCAGCCGAGCGGGGTGACGGCGGTGCCGAGCCGGATGCGGCTGGTCCGCTGGGAGGCGGCGGCCAGCACGGCGACCGGGGACGAGATGCCGTGCTGCAGGTGGCGGTGGCGCAGCCAGGCGCTGTCGAAGCCGAGCTGCTCGCCGAGCGTGATGAGGTCGAGGGTGGCTTCGTGGCCCCGGCGCGGGTCGGCCGCGTCGAAGGTCCCGATGGTGAGGAAGCCCAGCTGGCGCAGCGGGCGGGGGGAAGGCGGCATGGTCGGCGGCTCCGCAGGGGTGTGGCCCGGGCCCGGACGGCCCGGGCCAGGGGGTGCCCGTCGAACGTACGAGCCGTACGGCGCCGCCACAAGATCGGCGCGCGATCCGGACACCCCCGCGCAACGCGGTGCAATTCGGCGTCACGAAACCGCCGCACCGGGCCCGTTTCAGCAGCTGCGCAGCTCCGGGCTCTGGTTGCGGATCTGGTTGTGCAGCGAGGTGAACTCGCGGTACGCCGCCCCGCCCTCGGAGCCCGGCCGGAACGCGCCGACCCGGTGGCAGTTGACGAACGCGAGCTTCACGTCGAAGTGCTCCTCCAGGCTGCCCCGGATCGCGTTGCTCGCCAGCGCCCGCAGCAGCTGGCCGCGCTGCTCGTCGTCGGGCGTGGTGTTGTCGGTGGCGAACTCGGCGTCCCCGGCGTCCAGTTCGGCCTTGAGCCCGGCGACCACGCGGTAGGCGTACGGCAGCGAGGCCCGGACGGTGCCGACGAAGTCGGCGTGGTCGACCTGCCCCTCGGCGGCCTGGGCGAGGAGGGCGGGGGAGACGTCGAGCGACATGGGAGTCCTCTTTCGGGGGTGCGGGAGCGCGGTCGAGCCCCGGGGCGCACGCGGCGCCGTTCGGTTATCGAAGATGAAAACCATTGCAAGAAGGACTCTCGCGAAACCCCTGACCCCTTGTCAAGCTCCGCCCCCGAACGGGCCGCCGGGCCGGTGTCAGTCCGCCTGCTCCGGAACGCCGGCGACCTTCCTCACCTTGATCACGAAGACGGCGATCACCACCGCCAGGGCCGCGAACACCAGGCCCAGCTGGAACGCGTCGGCGATGCCGTGCACCAGGACCTGGGAGGAGTACGGGGCCGGGAGCCTGCCGCTCGCCCTGAAGTCGGCGGCCTGCTGGGGGGTGGCCTGGCGCAGGAACGCGCCGACCTGCCGGCGGGCCTCGTCGCGGCTGGCCGTGCCGTAGACCGTGACCAGGATCGACAGGCCGAGCGAACCGCCCACCTGCTGGGTGGTGTTGAGCATGCCGGTGGCCGCGCCGGTCTCGTGCGGGGCGACGTGGGAGACGGCGGTGAGCATCACCGGGACGAAGATCGAGCCCATGCCGAAGCCGAACAGCAGCGTCGGGCCCAGGATGCCGCCGACGTAGCTGGTGCCGAGGTCGATCCGCGTCGCCCAGAACACCCCGCCGGCCACCAGCAGCGAACCGGCGACCAGGAACGGCTTGGCGCCCCATCGCAGTTGGTTGCGGGCGGCGAACTGGGCCGAGGCGATGATCGCGACGCTGATCGGCAGGAAGGCGAAGCCGGCCCGCAGCGGGCTGAAGCCGAGGATCTCCTGCACGAACAGGGTGATGAAGAAGAAGATGCTGAACATCGCCGCCGCCACGCACAGCATCAGCGCGTACGCGCCGGAGCGGTTGCGGTCGCGGAACAGGTGCAGCGGCGTGATCGGCTGTGCCACCCGCCGCTCGTTGGCCAGGAACGCGGCCAGCAGGACGGCCGCCAGGCTGAAGGCGAGCAGGGTGACGGAGTCCGTCCAGCCGTGCTCGGAGGCCCGGATGAAGCCGTAGACCAGCGAGACCATGCCCGCCGTCGCGGTGAACGCGCCGGTGAGGTCGAACCGGCCGGGGTGCCGCTCGGACTCGTTGATGTACAGCGGCGCCAGCAGCGCGATCGCGATGCCGATGGGCACGTTGACGAAGAACACCCACCGCCAGGACAGCCAGGACGTGAGCATGCCGCCGAGCAGCAGCCCGATGGCGCCGCCCGCGCCGGCGACGGCCGAGAACACGCCGAAGGCCCGGTTGCGCTCCGGGCCCTCCTTGAAGTTCGTCGCGATCAGCGCCAGCGCGGTCGGCGAGGCGATCGCCCCGCCCAGGCCCTGGAGGGCGCGGGCGGCCAGCAGCCAGGCCGAGGACTGCGCGACGCCGCCGAGCAGCGAGGCGAGGCTGAAGACCAGCACGCCGACGACGAACACCCGCCGCCGGCCCAGGATGTCGCCCGCCCGCCCGCCGAGCAGCAACAGCCCGCCGAAGGTCAGGGTGTAGGCGTTGATGACCCAGGACAGGTCGGTGGTGTTGAACTTCAGCGCCTGCTGGATGTGCGGCAGGGCGATGTTCACGATCGTGATGTCCAGGACGACCATCAACTGGGTGGCCGCGATCACGGTGAGGGCTATCCCCGGGTGCTGGCCGCGTCGGGCCTGCGCGGGCGGAGTCTGGGCCAGGGTTCGGGAGGTGACCATGGCGGGTTCCCCAAGGACGTGGGAGGGAACGGAAACGTTCACTAAGAGAGACGGTAGTCCTCCGGACATACCGAGCACAACCGGTCATCACGGACATTCGGCGACTTCCGGAAAACCGGCCGCGTCCCGCAACTCCCGCAGCCGATCGTCACGGTGGGGAGTACTCTCGTCGGCGCAGCGTCATGGCCGCGCGTCGCTCGTCCGCTCAGTCACCGAGAGGAAGCACCCACCATGTCCGACTCCCCGCAGATCGACACCGTCCGCCGCTTCTACGACGCCAAGGGCGATCTGGACGTGATCCGCTCCGTGGTCGCCCAGGAGGCCCGGTGGGACGTGGCGGAGGGCTTCCCCCGGGGCGGGGTGTACGAAGGCCTGGACCGGATCATCGCCGACTTCTTCCCGTTCCTCGCGGACTTCCGCGAGTTCCGCTGCCTCGGCGACGCGTACTTCGAGACCGGTGACGAGGTGATCGTGCTCGGCCGCTACGTCGGCGTCACGACCGGCGGCGAGCCGGTGGAGTCCCGCTTCGCGCACTTCTTCACCCTGCGCGACGGCAGGATCGTCCGGCTGCGCCAGACCTCCGACACCCTGCCGATCGCCCGCGCCCTCGGCCGCTGACGGCCGGACCGGCGGTTCCGGGCGTCTGAGTACGGATACTCATGACGCCCGGCGCGGAGCCGGGCCATGATCGCGGGATGAGGACGAACCATCCCGGGCGGGGGCGCCTGACGATTCCTGCGGCGGCCCTCCTGGCCCTGCTGGCGGCGGGCTGCGGCAGCACCACGGCGGCGCCCGGCGCCCTGAAGCCGCCGAGCAGGGCCGCGACCGCGGCCGTACCGACCGTCCCGGCGGACTTCCCGTGCCCCGGTGAGACCCCCGGGCCGACCCCGAACATCACGCTCAAGGTCGAGGTCTCGGCCTCGGCGGCGCCCGGCGACCACTACGCCGAGAACCACGGCTTCAAGGTCCCGATCCCGCTGCACGGCCAGAGCCGCTGCGACGGCCTGGCGGCCGCCCAGCGGGTGAAGGGCGCGCTCGAACCGCTGCGCGCCCGCCACGACTTCACCAAGGAAGGCACCCGCGGCCTGCTCACCGGCCTCGGCTACCCGGCGGGCCGGGTGGACGTCCAGGAACTCGGCGCGGCCGGCGTCGCCTTCACCGCCGGCGACGGCCGGCTCTGCCTGAGCGGCACGATGGGCAGCGGCGCTACCACCGTGGAGTCCTTCGCCGGCTACCCGGACGGCACCGGCTGCGAGCCGCCGCGCGGCGGCCACTGACCGGCCACTGACCGGCCGGGGCCGGCCGGGTCGCCGGGGCCGACCCGGCCGTCACTGCCCGGTGGCCGCCAGCGCCTCGCGGACGGTCAGCAGGCAGGGATCGCAGTAGCGGTCCGGCGCCGCCGGGGCCTCGCCGTCCATCGCGGGCACCACCCGCTGCGACGGCTCGAGGAGCCGCCCGCACAGCGACGCGCTCGCGTCGTCCTTCGCCATCACGTGCCACACCACGGCCGGCGGGGACACCGCCGGGTCGTGCTCGGCCCACATCTCGTACACGGCTCGACCTCCGGATCGCAGGGGCGCGGTCACCCCATGCAAACCCGTGCCGCCCCGACCGGCCACCGGACCGGGCCCGGTCGAATGGCCGCGCGCCGGCGTGCGCCCCGGCCGCCGGGCGAGTCCGCCCCGGTCCGGGCCGGACGGGCCGCGTGACTGGGGCACGACGGGTTCGTTTACTAACATCGGGAGTGCTCCGGTGCAACCGGGGCAGATGGGGGAGTGTCGAACAGGCGGGACCCGAGGAGGCGCGCAGTGATGACCGCAGAGACCGGCACCGTGCGCGGACCGGCGAGCGCCGCTCCGCTGCGGCGGCGCGGCGAGGCGCTGGAGAGCGCCATCTTCGAGGCGGTCGTCCGGCAGCTCACCACCGACGGCTACGCCCGGCTGACCATGGAGGGCGTCGCCGCCGCCGCGCAGACCGGCAAGGCCGCCCTCTACCGCCGCTGGTCGAGCAAGGAGGCGCTGGTGCAGGACGCGCTGCGCGCCAGCCTGCCGCAGTCCGGCCCGGCGCCCGACACCGGCAGCCTGCGCGGCGACCTGCTGGAGGTGGTCGCCCGGCTGCGCACCGCGATGGTCAGCGAGGTGGGCGCCGCCGTGCGGGCGATCATGTCGGAACTGGACCACCAGCGGGCGCACGTCTTCCTGGCGATCGTGCTGGAGCGGGTCGTCGAGCCCACCACCGCCCTGGTCGGCGAGGTGCTGGCGCGCGGCGCCGCCCGGGGCGAGGTGCGGCCCGGCTCGGTGACCCCGCTGGTGACGGACGTCGTGCCGGCGCTGATGCTGTACCGGATCAAGATGTGCGGCGGCGACGCCGAGCGGATCGACCCGGCCGCGATCGTCGACGAGGTGCTGCTGCCCGTCGTCCGCCCCTGACCGCCGTCGCCGTGTCGGCGGCGACAGGCCGAGGGCCCGGTCCGTCCCCGAAAGGACGGGCCGGGCCCTGGGTACGCCGTGATCAGGCCCCGCTGTGGCGGAGCATGTCCTCGCGCTCGACGACCTTGACCCGCTCGCGCTGCTCGGCCGCGCCGAGCGCCCGCTCGTGCGCGTCGAGCTGCTTCCAGCCGTCCCAGGTGGTGTAGCGGACGCCCTGGGCGCGCAGGTGCTCCTCGACGGCGGCCGGGTCGGGCTCGACGGCGCCGGGCAGCCGGCCCGCGCCGTGGTCCTCCAGCAGGCAGGCGACGGTCTCGTTGGCGTCGCCCTTGGTGTGGCCGATCAGGCCGACCGGGCCGCGCTTGATCCAGCCGGTGACGTACGTGGCGGTGCGGTGCGAGCCGTCGCCGTCCAGGACGCGGCCGGCCTCGTGCGGGACGGTGCCGGAGACCGGGTCGAAGGGCAGCTTGGGCAGCTCGTCCGAGTAGTAGCCGACCGCGCGGTACACCGACTGGACGTCCCAGTCGGTGAACCGGCCGGTGCCGCGCACGTTGCCGGTGCCGTCCAGCTCGGTGCGCTCGGTGCGCAGGCCGACGACCCGGCCGTCCTCGCCCAGGACCTCGGTCGGGGACTCGAAGAAGTGCAGGTAGACCCGGTGCGGGCGGTCGCCGACGTCGCGGATCGCCCAGTTCTCGATGGTCGAGGCGACCAGGTCGACGTGCTTGACGGCGCGGCGCTCGGCTATCGAGCCCTCGTCGTAGTCGATGTCCTCGGGGTTGACGATGACCTCGATGTTCGGCGAGTGGTCCAGCTCGCGCAGCTCCATCGGGCTGAACTTGGCCTGCGCCGGGCCCCGGCGGCCGAACACGTGCACCTCGACGGCGCGGTTCGCCTTGAGGCCGTCGTACACGTTCGGCGGGATCTCGGTGGGCAGCAGCTCGTCGGCGGTCTTGGCGAGGATGCGGGCGATGTCCAGGGCGACGTTGCCGACGCCGAGGACGGCGACCTTCTCGGCCTCCAGCGGCCAGGTGCGCGGCACGTCCGGGTGGCCGTCGTACCAGGAGACGAAGTCGGCGGCGCCGTACGAGCCGTCGAGCTCGATGCCGGGGATGCCGAGCGCGCGGTCGGCCATCGCGCCGGTGGAGAAGACCACGGCGTCGTAGAACCGGTGCAGGTCGTCCAGCGCGAGGTCGTTCGGGTAGTCGACGTTGCCGAACAGGCGGACCTGCGGCTTGTCCATCACCTGGTGCAGGGCCGTCACGATGCCCTTGATCCGCGGGTGGTCGGGCGCGACGCCGTATCTGATCAGGCCGAAGGGCGCGGGCATCCGCTCGAACAGGTCGATCGAGACCCCGGGGGTCTGGGCGGCGTCGGACTTCAGCAGGGCGTCGGCGGCGTAGACGCCGGCAGGGCCGGCTCCGACGATCGCGACCCTGATCGGGCGGTGCATGGTGGAAGGTCCTCCGGGCAGGCGCAACGGTTTCTGGACTATACCTGTGCAGCCAATCCGGCCCGCTGGCGGGGGTGTAGTCGGCGCCGGTCTATGGGGCCATAGAGCAGAGCTATGGCCCCACCGGGAATACCGTCAGGCGGTCCCGGCCGGCGGCCGGCCCTGCGTCCGGTCCTCGGCCGGGACCGGCGCGACCGGCGCCGCGGCGCGGTCGGCCGCGGCCTCGAAGAAGCGCAGCAGCTCCACCGGGAACGGCAGCACCAGCGTCGAGTTCTTCTCCGCCGCCACCTCCACCACCGTCTGCAGCAGCCGCAGTTGCATCGCCGCCGGGGTCTGCTCCATCGTGGTCGCCGCCTCGGCCAGCTTGGCGGCGGCCTGGAACTCGCCGTCCGCGGTGATGATCCGGGCCCGGCGCTCCCGGTCGGCCTCCGCCTGACGGGCCATCGAGCGCTTCATCGAGTCGGGCAGGCTGACGTCCTTGATCTCGACCCGGTCGATGTGCACGCCCCAGCCGGTGGCCGGGCTCTCCAGCATCACCTCCAGGCCCTGGTGCAGGTTCTCCCGCCCGGAGAGCAGGTCGTCCAGCTCGCTCTTGCCGATGATCGAGCGCAACGAGGTCTGGGCGACCTGCAGCATCGCGAAGTGGTAGTTCTGGACGTCGACGGTGGCCCGGATCGGGTCCGCGACCCGGAAGTAGAGCACCGCGTCGACGCTCACCGAGACGTTGTCCCGGGTGATGCCCTCCTGGGCCGGCACCGGCATGGTGACGACCTGGACGTTCACCTTGCGCATCCGGTCCACGACCGGCACCAACAGGGTCACCCCCGGCTCGCGGACCTGCCCGCGCACCCGCCCGAGCCGGAACACCACGCCCCGCTCGTACTGCTGCACCACCCGGACACCGGTGGCCAGCAGGAACAGCACCAGCACGACGACGATCACGAGCGCTGCCATGGTCGTTCGGCCCCCCGTACGCGGCGCAGCCCGGCCGGGACCGGAGTGGCCCCTGTCGCGAGGGGTGCGAGCCGCGCTGGCCAGTATGCGCGCGGGTGGCCGGGACGGACAGGGCCGTGCAGCCGGTTCCTCGCCGCGGTGACCGCGCGTCAGGGCGCCCGGCCGGCCGGGGCGTACGACGGCGGCCCGCACTGCTCGGTCCGGGCCGCCGTCGTTCCCCCGTCTTCCCCCGCTGCTCTCCCCCGTCCCGTTTCCCCCGTCCCGGCGCGGCCCGCATCTCCCGTAGGGCCCCGCCGGGCGGTGCCGCCCCCTCTGGGGTGGGGGCGGTAGGACGAGGATGCCCGGGGGCGGCGCCGCGAGGGAGGTCAGACCGTGCCCTGGCAGCACGGGCCGGATCATGGGCAGGGGCTCTGGACGACCCTCGTCCGTACGGAGACAATCGCCGCCATGGATCTCCCCGAGGCTCTCCGTGACTTCCTGGTATCCCGGCGTGCGCGGCTGCGCCCCGAGGACGTGGGGCTGCCGGTCCACGGCGTGCGAAGAGTGCGGGGCCTGCGCCGGGAGGAGGTGGCGGGGCTGGCGGCGATGAGCGTGGAGCACTACACCAGGCTGGAACGCGGCCAGGCCTCGCGGGTCTCGGACACCGTCCTGGACGCGGTCGCCGACGCCCTGCGGCTCAGCCCGGGGGAGCGGCGCTACCTGCGCAGCCTCGCCCGGCCGGCGGCCGTCGCCGACCCGCCCCTGCCCCCGCCCGAGCAGGGGGAGATCGGCCTGCAGCCGGTGCTGGATTCGATGGCCCTGACGCCCGCGTACCTGGTCGGCCCGCGCGGCGCGATCCTCGCCTGGAACCGGCTCGCCGCGGCGGTGTTCGTCGACTTCTCCCGGGTGCGCCCCGACGAGCGCACCGTCGGCCGGCTGGTCTTCGCCGACCCGGGCGCGCGGCGGCTCTACGTCGACTGGGAGGCGAAGGCGCGGGAGGCGGTGGGCCTGCTGCGCACGGAGGTCGCCAAGCGGCCCCGGGACGCCGTGCTCGCCCGGGAGATCAGCGAACTGCGCGAGCACAGCCCGGAGTTCCGCCGGCTCTGGGGCGAGCAGGTGGTGCTGGAGAAGGGCCACACGACCACGCTGCTCGACTGCCCGGGGATCGGCCGGCTGCGGCTGTCCGGTGCGGCGCTGCAGGTCGCCGACCGTCCGGACCTGGTGATCGCGGTGTACACGGCCGTGCCCGGGTCCGCGGACGAGCGGACGCTGCTCCGGCTGGCCCGAGCCGTCGCACCCGTCGCGCCCGGCGTACCCGCAGCGCCCGGCGTACCCGCAGCACCCGTCGCGCCTGTCGCACCCGTCGCGCCGGAGCCCGCCGCCGGGTGAACGGCGGCGGGCTCCGGTGTTCGGGGGCGGAACCGGCCCTGAGCCGGCGGTGCGTCAGCCCCGGAAGGCGGCCGCGTGCTCGGCGGCGAACTCGGCGAAGGAACGCGGCGGCCGGCCGGTCAGCCCGGCCACGTCCGGGCTGACCGCCGAGGCGTGGCCGGCCGCGTACAGCCCGTACAGCTCGACCATGCCCTCGGCCCGCCACGGCTGCCAGCCCGCCGCGAGCATCCCGGCCAGCGCCTGCTCGGGCGGCACGGCGGTGTACGTCACCGGGCGGTCCACGACGGCGGCGAGGCGCTCGGCCAACTCGCCGTGGGTGAGCGCCTCCGGGCCGGTCAGGGTGTAGACCGCGCCCTCGTGCCCGGCGCCGGCCAGCACCTCGACGGCGGCCGCCGCGACGTCCCGGGCGTCCACGTACGACACCGCGCCGGAGCCGCCCGGCACGGCCAGGGCGCCGGCCCGCACGGCCTCGGCCATCCCGAGGAAGTTCTGGTGGAAGCCGTTCGGCGCGACGACCGTCCAGGGCAGGCCGGAGGCCCGCAGGTGGTCCAGCCCGGCGACGTGCGCGCCGACGAAGCGGACGCCCTCGGGCCGCTGCTCGACGCCGGCCGCCGCGTGCAGCACGATCCGCGGGCGGCGGCCGGTGCGGACGGCGGCGTCGATCACGTTCCGCTCGTGCGCGGCCATCTCCGGGTGGACGGCGACCAGCAGGTAGACGGTGTCGGCCCCGGCGAGCGCGGCGTCCAGCGCGGCCGGGTCGGCGAAGTCGGCCTCGGCCCGCTCGACGTCGTCGCCCCACTCGGCGAGCCCCTTCGAGCCGGGCCGCACCACGGCCCGGACGGCCTCGCCGCGCTCGCGCAGCCCCTCGACGACCCTGGCGCCGACCGTACCGGTGGCTCCCGTCACGACGATCACGATTCGTTCCCTTCCCCGTGCCCGACGCGTAGTTGATGACGCGTCAGTCAGATCATCTCGTCGGTTCGGATGATCGCAGCCCGGCCGGAGTCGATCAAGAGCGGTCACGGACGGCCGGGCGGTCGGCGGGTCGGTTCGTGCCCGACCTCGACACGCCACGGCGCCCGCCCGTTGCTCGACTTGTCGCGGGCCGGGCGCTTGGATGGAGGCGGCCCGGTCACCGTCCGTACGCGACCGCGCGGGCGATCCCGCCGCGGTGTCCGTGCGAGCCCCGCGACGCGACCCGGGGCACCCCCGGCCAGCCGAGGAGCCGACACCGTGAACGACACCACCGACCCCGCCGCCGTGGCCCGCCGGATCACCGACCGGTGCCGCCAACTCGACCTCAGCGAGGACTCCTTGGCGCACCGGGCCGCGATGGCCCCGCGCTACCTCGTCCACCTGCTCGAAGCCGGGCCCACCTTCGACCCCGGTGGCTTCGTCCGGATCGCCGCCGTGCTCGGCCTCAGCCGTGACGAACTGCTCACCGGCCGCCAGGACGCCCCGCCCGGGCAGTCCGGCCCCGGCCCGCGCCCCCGGCTGCTCGACCTCACCGAAGCCGAGTGCTGGGACCTCGTCGGCACCCACGGCGTCGGCCGGATCGCCCTGCCGGTGCGGCCCGCGCCGGTCGTCTACCCCGTCAACTACGTGGTGGACCACGGCAGTTTCGCCTACCGCACCGGCGAGAGCGCCGGCACCGCCCCGGCCGAGGGCGCCGCGCTGTCCTTCCAGGTCGACCACATCGACGAATACCTCGGGCGCGGCTGGAGCGTCCTCGCACTCGGCTCCGCGCACTACGTCGACGACCCGGAGGATCTGAGCCGCCTCTCCGGCCTGCCCGGCGCCGCCCCCTGGGCTGGCGGCGACCGGCCCCGCTGGGTCCGGGTCCGGCCGGACGAGATCACCGGCCGCCGGCTGGTCACCGGCTAAGGCCGCGGGCTCCCGGGGCCCGTCTGGGACCCGGGGCCCGTCTAGGCTTCGCCGGGTGATCCCCGCACCGATACCCCTCGCAGCCCCCGCCCACCCGCTGACGGACGGTGTGGTGACCCTGCGCCCCCAGTGCGCCGCCGACGCGGAGGCCGTCGCGGCGGGCCGCGATCCGGAGCGGCACCGGTGGCGCGAGGGCATGCCGGCCGCGTACCTGCGGGAGTGGGAGGCCCGACAGGCCGGCCGCCGCGTCCCCCTGGTGGTCGCCGACGCGGCGACCGACGAACCGGCCGGACTCGTCGAACTGGCCCGGAAGCTCCACGCCTGCACCCTCCTCACCTGCCGGATCTTCCCCGAACGGCGCCGTCAGGGCCTGGCCACCCGGGCCGTCCGACTGCTGAGCGACTGGGGCCGGGGCGACGCCGACCTGCCCTGCCTCCAGCTGGAGGCCGCGGAGGCGGACACCGCGTGGCTCGGAGTCGCGGAGAAGAACGGCTTCGAGCGGCTGCACACCCGCAGGGGCCTGGTCCGCAGCAGGCCGCAGGTCCTCCTCGTCCTCGGCTGGATCGCCGAGCGCCACCGGTAGCGGGCCCCCGGCGCGGAATCCCGACCGCGCGCCGGAAGACGCGCCGCACCCGTGGACGTGGCGGGCACGGACTGGTATCCAGGCCACGGGCGGCCGGGCGGACCGCACATCCGGACCGCACATCCGGACCGCGCCGACCGCCGGAACGCACGGACAACCAGGAAGCGGGGACGATGCGCAGAGTTCTGATCGTCGGCGCCGGGCAGGCCGGCCTGCAACTGGCCCTCGGGCTCCAGGCCCACGGCTACGACGTCACGGTGATGACCGACCGCGACCCCGAAGCCGTCCGCACCGGGCGGGTGCTCTCCACCCAGTGCATGTTCGACACCGCGCTGCGCACCGAACGGGCCCTCGGCCTGGACCTCTGGGCCGAGGAGGCGCCCCGGATCGAGGGCGTCGGCGTGGCGCTGGGCGGTCCGGAAGCGGGCACCCGGGCGCTCGACTGGACCGGGCGGCTGGACGCCTTCGCACAGTCCGTCGACCAGCGGCTGAAGATGCCGGCCTGGCTGGAAGCCTTCGCCGAGCGCGGCGGCCGGGTCGTGGTCGGGCCGGTCGGCGCCGGGGACGTGGCGCACCTGGCCGGCGCGTACGACCTGGTGCTGGTCGCCGCGGGCCGGGGCGGCCCGGGCTCGCTGTTCGAGCGCGACGAGGAGCGCTGCCCGTACGACCGGCCGCAGCGCGCGCTGGCGGTCAGCTACGTGCACGGTCTCGCGCCGCACCCGGGGCGGGACTTCCGGGCGGTGTCCTGCAGCCTGCTGCCCGGTGTCGGGGAGCTGTTCGTGATGCCGGCGCTGACCGCGGCCGGGCCGTGCGACATCCTGTTCTGGGAGGCCCTGCCCGGCGGCCCGGCGGACGCCTTCGACGGGCTCCGCGACCCGGCCGAACACCTGCGGGTCACCCTGGAACTGATGCGGACCCACACCCCCTGGGAGTACGACCGCACCCGGGGCGGCGTCGAGCTCGTCGACGCGGGCGCCACCCTGGCCGGCCGCTTCACCCCGACCGTGCGCCGTCCCGTCGGCGAACTTCCCGGCGGGGGAGCGGTGTTGGGCGTCGCCGACGCCGTGGTCGCGAACGACCCGATCACCGGGCAGGGCGCGAACAGCGCCGCCAAGTGCGCGGACGGATACCTGGAGGCGATCCTCGCCCACGGCGACAAGCCCTTCGACCGGGACTTCATGCAGGCCGCGTTCGACCGTTTCTGGGAGACCACCGCCGGGCCCGCCACCGCGTGGAGCAACGCGATGCTCGCGCCGCCGCCCCCGCACGTCCTGGACGTGCTCGGCGCGGCCGCCCGACGGCCCGCCGTGGCGGACCGGTTCGCCAACGGCTTCGACCGGCCGGCCGACCTGGCCGAGTGGTTCCTGGACCCGGCGGGGACGGCGGCCTACCTGGCCTCCCTCGATCGGGACGAATAGGGAGAATTCCCGCGATGTCCCACGGGGCCGGCCCCGGCACCGGACGATTTCTTGTCAATGCCGGGGCCAGATGGGAGCATTCGGCCGCTGAAAGCACGACAGCACGCAACGACAGCACGCAACGACAGAACGCGCGGCAAACGCGCGGCAGTACGCACGACGACCGGGGGAGCACGATGGCGGCCAGCGCCGACGGCAACATGTCACAGACCGTGATAGACACGGCGGTCAAGGAGCGCGAACGGCTGCACACCGGCCGCAGCCGGACCAGCACGATGGTGGTGCTGGGGCTGCTCGCCGCGGCCGGCCTGTTCGCGGCGCTGGTGCTCGGGAAGGCGGACCCGAACACCCCGCCGGACTGCGACGGCCACACCATGACGCACACCAGCCTGTGCCAGATCATCTCCAACCGCGGCGGCGGCGGGACGTTCTCCTACTCGGAGATGATCGACCGCCGCGAGTCCTCGAAGGAGATCTGGCGGTACGTCGGGTTCGGCACCACCGGCGTGATGCTCGTCTCGATGGTGTTCGCCTTCACCAAGCTGGACCCGAACCGCCCGTGGGGCACGGCCGTCCCGGCCGCCTGCCCGCGCTGCTACCAGCCGACCCTGCGGGAGAAGCTGACCGTGCACAGCGTCACCCGGGGGCGGACCACCTACCGGTACAGTGGCATCGTCACGCTCTGCACCCCGGTCTGCGGGTTCCGGACCATCCGCCAGCGCTGACGGGCCCTCGACGGCCGGCCGGCCCGGCCGTCAGTCCGTCAGTCGGCGAGGCCCAGCGGGTCCGGTGCGTCGTCGAGGAGTTCCGGCCCGTTGTTGCGGACGCTGTTGACGGCGGTCGACACGGCCCGCACCCGCAGGTCGCCGTCCGCCGGGCGGCGCAGCAGGTGGTGCAGCTCGGCGGAGTCGGTGTGGGCCGCGGAGAGCCAGACGTCCAGGTCGTCCGGGGCGATGGTGAGCGGCATCCGGTCGTGCACCCGGCCGGCGCTGTCGGTGGCGTCCGTGGTGATGATCGTGGTGGTGGCGAGCCAGGCCAGCGGGTCGTCCTCGGGCCGGCCCGGGTCGCGCCAGAACTCGTACAGGCCGGCCATCAGCAGCACGCCGCCGGTGCTCAGGAAGTACGGCTGCTTGTACTTCCGGCGGCCGGCCTCGGCCGGCACCTCGCGCCACTCGAAGTAGCCGTCCGCGGGCAGCACGCAGCGGCGGGCGGCGAAGGCCTTGCGGAAGGCCGGCTTGGTGTCGACGGTCTCCGAGCGGGCGTTGATCATCCGGGCCGCCCCGGACGGGTCCTTCGACCAGGACGGGACGAGGCCCCAGCGCAGCGGCCGCAGCCCGCGCACCAGCTCGCCGGTCTCCCGGTCGACCCGCTCCAGCACGACCGGCACCGGGTCGGTCGGCGCCACGTTCCAGCTCGGGGCCAGGGCCTCGGCCGGGTCCCAGCGCAGCTCGCCGAGCAGCGAGACGAGGTCCTGGGGCGTGGTGGTGGAGACGAAGCGGCCGCACATGCCCCCCAGCCTGCCACCACCCGCCGACAACCGGCGCGGTCGACCCGCTGGCAGGCTCACCGGCCGACCCGCTGGCGGGCTCGCCGGCCGACCTGGCGGGCGTCACCCCTGGGCGGCCTCGTGGGCCGCGCGGATGCTCGGGGGCACGCGCCCGCGGTCGTTCACCACCAGGCCGTGGGTGCGGGCCCAGTCGCGTATCAGCTCGTCCCCCGGCCGGGATTCGTCGCGGGCGAGGGGCCGCGCGGGCGCGCCGGGGCCGCGCCGGTCCCCGGTGCCGGCGCCTTCCAGCTGGTCCGCCGCGTGCTGGAGGAAGGCGGCCAACGAGGCGTGCACGCCCTCCTCGGGCAGGCTCGCGTCGGCCCACGTTCCGACCGTCCCGGTGACCGCGTCCAGGAACGTCCCGTACAGGCCGTCGCGGTCCGCGGCGATCGGCACCCACTCCGGGCGCCAGAGCGGGGCGTCGGGGTCCTCGGAGGGCTCCGACCGCTCCATGGCGAGCTGGTGGAGGTAGACCCGCTGAATGTCCCCCAGGCCGAGCAGGAGACTGCCACCGGGAAGCGGCACCGCGCACCCCCGTTCCACCAGGGACCCCGGGGCGTCCGGCCGCACGTCGGTGTCCCCGCCGTTCGCCCGGAGCCACTGGCGCAGCTCCGGCGGCAGCTCCAGGCCCATCCGCGCCTCGGCCCGGGCGATGGCCTCCGGGCTCGCCGGACCGCCGAGGGCGGCGAATGCCCCGGGGTCGTTCCGCCGGAGCCACGCGGCGACCCGGGCCCACGCCTCCCCCACGTTCCCTGCCTGGTTCATCGGAGCTCCCCCGGTCGCGACGACGGTCGATCATGCACGGGACGACCGTAGACGAGACCACTGACAAAGACGCCCGGCCCGCGACGGCCCCCCAGCCGCTCCGCTCATGCCTCACCCGGTGCGGACCCAGGCGGCGAAGTCGTCAGCGAGTCCGGGCGGGTTGGCCGCCTCGGTCCGACGGGCGATTCCCTCGTAGTACTCCAGTTCGTGGAGGACCACGGGCACCGGCCTGCCGAGGGTGCTCTCGATGGTGCCGTCGTCGTGGAGGTCGAGCGCGAGCCGGACGCAGGCCTGGTTGAAGGTGGCCTCGATCAGCGCGGCGGTCGGCCCGACGACGGTCACCCAGTCCTCGGGGTCGGTGGGCTCGTCGTACCAGAGTCCGAGTTCGGAGATCCAGCGGTGACGCGCCGCCGCGCCGTCCGGGTCGCGGGTGAGGTCGCCGATGACGGTGAGCTCGTTCTGGAGCCAGAAGGCGTAGTTCCAGCGGGCTTCCGCCTCGTCGGAGGCGTTCGCGGCGCTGCGTCGGAACTGGGCTTCGGTGTTGTAGCCGATGGTCAGGGTGGGCTGTCGCGGGTCGTCCCTCTCGTCGTCGATGAAGAACGAGATGACGTAGACGTCCGCCGCCTCGGCGGCCGTGATCGAGCTGATCGCTCGCGTGGCGAGCGTGCGGAGGTGGTCCTGGAAGGCCAAGGGCCGGGGCCTTTCGTGTGCGGTCGCTGACGTCGGGGCGCGGGTCCGTCCCCAGCTCCTCGACCACGACGGCGGGCGCCGTGATCGAGGAGCTTACGTCGGTGCCGACGGGCCCGGGTCGCGGGGGTCAGCGCGCCGGCGGGGTGGCCAGGGCGGTGAGGGCGTCGTCGAGGGTCGGGGCGCCGGGGCGGGGGCGGTTGAAGGGGAGCCTGCCGAGGGCCCGGCCCATCGCGCAGGTGTCGGTGACGGCCGAGAGGACCAGCCCGGCGCCGATCGCGGCGGCGAACCAGCGGGCGCCGGGCAGGGCGAGGCCGGCGAACAGGCCGACCAGGACCAGGGAGCCCGCCGCGAAGCGGACCTGGCGGTCCATCGCCCACACCGCGCGGGCGCCCGCCGGGCGGTTCAGCGGGTGCCCGTCCGCCGCCCAGGCGTTGGTGCCGCCGGTCAGGACGAGGGCGGCGATCCCGGCGTCCGCGAGCTGCCGGCAGGCGGTGGCGGCGCGCTGTCCGGAGGCGCAGACGACGGCGAGGTCGCCCCGGTCGGCGGCCCGGCGCAGGGCGGGCAGGGCGCGGTCGAGCTGGTCGAGCGGGACGTTCAGCGCGCCGGGGATGTGGCCGGCGGCGTACTCGCCGGGGGAGCGGACGTCCACGAGGGCGAGCTGCCCGAGCCGGGGGCGGAGCTGTTCGACGGTCAGCGGCGTGGTCATGGGGAAGAGCCTTTCGGTACGGGTGTTCAGACGAGTGCGGTGACGAGCATCAGCGCGGCGACGGCGAGCAGCGCGAGCGCGAAGGCCCGTTGCAGGGTGCGTCCGCTGAGCCGGTCGGCGAGCCGTTTGCCGTCCCAGGCGCCGAGGACGGCGGCGCCGGCGAAGGGGGCGGCGACGGCCCAGTCGACGGCCCCGGCGGAGCCGAGGCGGGGGAGCAGGGCGGCGAGCGAGTTGGCGGTGATCACCAGCAGGCTGGTGCCGACCGCCTCGGCCATGGTGAAGGCGAGGACGGAGACGAGCGCGGGGACGGCGAGGAAGCCGCCGCCGACGCCGAGCAGCCCGGTGACGGCGCCGAGCCCGGCGCCCGCCGCCGCGGCCGGGCCGGTCCCGGCGGCGGAACGTTCCGGCGGCTGCGCGCTCGGTGGCCGCAGCATCCGCCACGCCGCCAGCGCCGCCAGGACGGCGAACGCGCCGGTCAGCAGCGCGCCCGGCAGGTGGACGGACAGCGCCCCGGTGGCCGCGGCGGCGGGCAGCCCGGCGGCGGCGAACAGCGCGCCGGTGCGCCAGCGGACCCGGCCGGCCCGGGCGTGCGCGAGCAGGGCGGTGAGCGAGGTCGCGGCGACGATCAGCAGGCTCGCGGTGGTGGCCAGTGCGGGGCTGAAGCCGAGCAGGTAGACCAGGGCCGGGACGGCCAGCATGCTGCCGCCGCCGCCGAGCCCGCCGAGCGCGAGACCGACCACGGCCCCGGCGGCCAGTGCCAGCAGCAGCGCGGTCATCCCACGCCCCCGGCGGTGTCGGCGAGGAGCAGGCGGTGGGCGTGGCCGGGGGTGGTCTGCCCGGGGGCAGGCGGGAGCTGGGGCATGGCTTCTCCGGTGGTGCGGGGTGGCGGGGTGGGCCGGGCGGCGATGGGCCCGGCGCGTCGGGGTCGGCGCGTGGCGGCTCGGTGGAGCGGCGGCCTGCTGGCTCGGCGGCTCGGCGGCGCACGCGGGTGTCTGCCCGGCTCCGCCCGTACCCGTTTCGGTCGGCGGCCGCCGGTTCCCCCCTCGACGGCCACCATAGTACCCCCGGGGGTATTATCGAAATCGCTCAGGATACCCCGCCCCGTATTCGACCTCGGTGCCCTATGCTGGCGAACATACCGAGGGGGGTATCGGTTCGAGTCTCAGGACAGCATCGCGGCGCCCGGCGCCGACCAGGAGGATTCCCCGTGTACTTCGCCCAGTTCTACCTCGACTGCCTCTCCCAGGCCTCCTACCTGATCGCCGACGAGCGCACCGGCCGGGCCGTCGTGGTCGACCCCCGCCGGGACGTCGACGAGTACGTGGCCGACGCCGCGGCGCGCGGTCTGACCGTCGTCGGCGTCATCAACACCCACTTCCACGCCGACTTCCTGGCCGGTCACCTCGAACTGGCCGACCGCACCGGCGCCTGGATCGGCTACGGCCGCCGCGCGGAGACCGAGTACCCGATCCGCAAGCTCGCCGACGGCGAGCGGATCGAACTCGGCGACGTCACCCTGCAGATCATGGAGACCCCCGGGCACACCCCCGAGTCCATCAGCGTCCTGGTCTTCGAACAGCCCGACGACACCGTCCCCTACGGCGTCCTCACCGGCGACGCCCTGTTCATCGGCGACGTCGGCCGCCCCGACCTGCTCGCCTCCACCGGCGTCACCGCCGACGAACTCGGCGCCATGCTCTACGACAGCGTCCACCACAAGCTGATGGCCCTGCCCGACGAGACCCTCGTCTTCCCCGCCCACGGCGCCGGCTCCGCCTGCGGCAAGAACCTCTCCACCGAGAAGCGCTCCACCATCGGCGCCCAGCGCCGCACCAACTACGCCTGCCGGCCCATGGACCAGGACACCTTCGTCCGCATCGTCACCGCCGGCCAGTCCACCGCCCCCGCCTACTTCGGCCACGACGCCGCCCTCAACCGCCAGGACCATCCCCTGCTCGACCCCACGAACGCCGCCTCCCCCCTGTGCCCCGAAGGCTTCCAGGAGGCCCGCGCCGCGGGCGCCGTCGTCCTCGACACCCGCAGCCCCCAGGACTTCGGCGCCGGACACCTGCGCGGCGCCGTCAACGTCCCCCTCGACGGCCGCTTCGCCGAACAGGCCGGCACCGTCCTCACCCCCCACCGCACCATCGCCGTCATCGCCCCGCAGGACCGCGAGAACGAGGTCATCACCCGCCTCGCCCGCATCGGCTTCGACCACATCGCCGGCTACCTGCGCAACCCCGCCACCGCCCTCCCCGCCCTCGCCGACCACCTCACCCCCGCCACCCGCCTCACCCCCGACCAGCTCCGCACCGCCCTCACCGACGAGCAGCCCGCCACCGTCCTGGACGTGCGCACCTGCGGCGAACGCGAAACCGGCGCCATCGACGGCTCCCTGCACATCCCCCTCGCCGAACTCCCCACCCGCCTCGACGAGATCCCCACCGACCGCCCCCTGGTCGTCCACTGCGCCAGCGGCCACCGCTCCTCCATCGCCGCCAGCCTGCTGCGCCACCACGGCCACCCCGACGTCTCCGACCTCCTCGGCGGCTACACCGCCTGGCACACCCTCACCCACCCCACCCGGCCCTGAACCCAGTCGTGGCGGTGAGCCGAGGCGGCCAGGACCCGGTGACCGCAGGGGCCCTCCCGTGGCTGCGATCGGTCCTGAGCGTTCTTCTCCGTGCGGTGGTTGACCGGAGGCCGGAGGCCGGCATCAGCGCGTCGGACGGTTCTGCCCCCGTCGCCCTACGGGGGCAGAACCCGAAGACATCGGCGTCGACAAGGCGTTCTCAGCCGTCGACGGAGTGGTCGTTCTCAGCCGAGTCCGAGAGGCCGGCCCGCAGGAGCTGGTGGCCGAGGTCGATCAGGGCGCGGGCGGCTGCGTACTCGTCACCGATCTCGGGCACCGGTGGGTCGTGGGGGTTGCGATGGGCGGTGGTGCGTGCCTCCAGGGTGTTGTCGCCGGTGTCGAGGACGGCGTGGACCTTGGTGGTGTCGCCCTCCTCGAAGAGGTCGAGGCGCAGGGTCCACTGCTTGGTGCGTCTTGGTGCCGTTGTGCTCGCATTCATCTCCGGTCCTTTCGGGGCCGGGCGGGCGAGGGGTGCCCGGCCGGTCGGGTCAATCGCCCCGGGTGATCTCGATCGTGCGTGCGGGCTTCCTGGTCTCGCCGATCGGTGCGCGGACGGTCAGGGCGATCGTCCGCCCGCCGGCGATGCGCATCAGCTGCTGGGTGGTCCTGCGGGAGTCGTCGGTCGGCACGGCCGCGCCTCCGGTGTTCAGGCCCGCACGGTGAACCGGGCCTCTGACCTCCAGCAGACCGCCGCCGGGCGCGCGGCGGCAGGGCCGTTCGGCCCGCCAGTGGGCCCCCATGGCAGGGCCGGTCGGGGTGTGCCCGGAGCTGCCGGCCCCGCCCACTCGGTGAGGAGCACGCCCGCAGCATTCGGTGCTGCCTGCCCGGCGGCTCAGGGCCGTTGGACCCTCGCCCGGCACCGCTGATTCGGCGGATCCTGGAATCACCGGCGCCCCCGCCTGCAGGGAGTGAACCACCATGACCACCGGAACCGCCCTCACCACCGCCGACCTGCACCTGCTGGCCGAAGCCGGCGGCGCGGCGCCCTCGCTGCACAACAGCCAGCCCTGGCGCTTCCGCCCCACCCCCGACCTGCTCGGCCTGGAGGTCCACGCGGACCTCGACCGGGCCGTCCCCGTCGCCGACCCCGATGGCAGGGCACTGCACATCTCGATCGGCGCCGCGGTGTTCAACCTGCGGGTGGCCGCCGCCCACCTCGGCCGCGAGGCCGCCGTCCGACTGCTGCCGGCCGGCGCCGACGCGCAGCCGCGAGCCGTCCTCGACCTCTCCGCCCCGGCCCGTTCGGCGCAGCCCTTCGGCGCGGACCTCTACCCCGCCATCGCGGGACGCCACTCCAGTCGGCAGCCGTTCACCAACCGGGACGTCCCCGAGGCACTGGTCGCCGACCTCATCACGGCCGCCCGGGACGAGGGCGTCATGCTCACCCTCCTGGAAGAACACGGCGTACGCCGCGTGCTCACCCTCACCTCTGAGGCCGAGGCCCGCATCGCCGCCGACGTCAGCCGTGAGGCTGAGACCCGCCGCTGGCTGCGCCTGGAACCCTCCTACGACGGCATCCCACTCGCTGCCCTCGGCTCGCACGACCGCGACGCCCACGTCCCGATGCGAGGCTTCGCCGGCCACCCACCGCGCCACACCACCCCAGCCGAACGCTTCGAGGCTCTGCCCCAACTCGCCACCCTCACCACCCACCTCGACACCCCGGCCGACTGGCTGCACACCGGACAGGCGATGGAGCGCGTGTGGCTGCTCGCCACCGCTCGTGGCCTGCGTGCCTCCGTGCTGCACCAGGCCGTCGAGATCCCCGACACCCGCTGGCGCCTGCGCGACCCCGCCGAGGGGCCCGGGCACGTCCAGCTCGTGCTGCGTCTCGGCTACGGCCCGCCCGGTGCCGTCAGCCCGCGGCGCACGGTGGAGGACATCCTCGACGAGGCGAACGGATGACCGGTACGGGCGGAGCAACCGCGGACCCGCCGGTCGGTCGGGCCACCGGGCGCGTCTGGGATCTCGACGACAGCGGGCAGCCGGCCGGCAGCTGATCTCACCCCGACTCACGGCCGCAGTCGATCATCGGGCGGGCGTGGCCGGTCTCGATGAGGAACTTGCTGCCGGTGACGGTGCCCACGCCGCCGAGGAAGGTCAGCAGACCCGGACGGGGCCGCGGTCGGGGTTCGCCGGTGTCCGTCGTCATGGCTGCCTCCAGCGGGACTCGGGGCTCCCATCGTCCCGCCGTCCGACGGTGTTGTCCTGGGCCGAACCGGCCCTGGCGGCAGGGACCGTCCGGCCCTGTCCACCGGCTTCGGACGGACTGACAGTGGAGGCGTGACCACCCGAGGAGGAATGAGGACGATGCAGCACCGCAGCGTCAACGACGTGACGACCCGAGAGGTCGTCACCGCCCGGCCCGACACACCGTCCAAGGAGGTCGCGGGGCTGTTCCACCGCAACGACATCACCGCGATCCCGGTGGTCGCCGTCCACCACACCCTCGACTGGATCGAGGACGACACCGAGCAGCACCTGGAACACCCCCGCGCCTACCGTGCGGCCACCTAGGAGGCCACCGTGACCAGCACACCGAGCACCGTCGCCGACGTGATGACCCATGCCGTGGTCGCGGTCGGCCGCGACGCGGACTTCCGAGAGGTCGCCGAGACCCTGCAACGCTGGCAGGTCAGCGCGGTCCCCGTGCTGGCCGGCGACGGCCGGGTGATCGGAGTGGTCTCGGAGGCTGACCTGCTCATCGCCCGGGAAGGCGACGGCGAGCGCGCCGACGCCCTGACGGCCGGCCGGATGATGTCCGTCCCGGCGGTCACCGTGCACCCCGACAGCCCCCTCAACGAGGCAGCGCGGGCCATGGCCCGCGGCCACCTCAAACGGCTCCCGGTCGTCGACGGGGAGGACTACCTGGTCGGCATCGTCAGCCGGGGCGACCTGCTCAAGGTCTACCTCGGCGACGACCGCGAACTCGCCGACCGGGTCCGCTTCGAACTGACCGCCACCCTCGGCCCGGAGGCCGGACTGGGTACCGACGTGCGCTCCGAGAACGGCCGGATCACCCTGACCGGCGGCCTGCCGGACACCGTCTCGGCCGCCGTCCTGGAACGCCTGGTGCGTACCGTGCCGGGCGTCGTAGGCGTCGAACTCCGGCTCACCACGCCGGCCTGACCTGGGCATCACGCGTGTCCGGGTGCGTGCTCGCTGCCGACGCCGCCCACGGCCCCTGCCCGGTGGTCCCGGTCCGGCGGTCCCGGAGGGGTCCGGCGCGCCCGGGCCGCCGACGTGCTGGTGGCGGGCACCGCCTCGGCCCAGTCACCCCGGCGGTGGTCCACCGCGCCTGGTGCCCGGTCGCCGTCGTACCGCGCGGCTGATCACGGTGCGTGGGAAGGCCCTGGCGCGCAGAATCGGTGGTGTCACCGCCAGCGTGCACCCAGGGAGCCAGGCCATGGACACACCCCAACCCGTCCGGGTGTTCCTCCTGGACGACCACGAAGTGGTCCGGCGCGGTGTCCGTGACCTGCTGGAGGCCGAACCGGACATCGAGGTCGTCGGCGAGGCCGGCTCCTGCGCCCAGGCCCTCGCCCGGGTGCCCGCGCTGCGCCCCGACGTCGCCGTGCTCGACGTACGCCTCCCGGACGGCGACGGCGTCACCGTCTGCCGGGAGCTTCGCGACCGGATCCCCGACCTGGTCTGCCTGATGCTGACGTCCTTCGACGACGACGACGCCCTGCTCGACGCGATCATGGCCGGTGCGGCCGGCTACGTGCTGAAGCAGGTCAGGGGCGCCGACCTGGTGAGCGCGGTGCGAACGGTGGCCTCGGGCCAGTCGATGCTCGACCCGGCGACCACGCACAAGCTGATGGAGAGCCTGCGCCACCACGAGGAGAGCGGGATCGACGCCGCACTCGCCGGCCTCACGCCGCGCGAACGGGAGATCCTCGCCCTCGTCGGCGAGGGCAAGACCAACCGGCAGATCGGTCAGGAGCTCTACCTCGCCGAGAAGACCGTGAAGAACCACGTCTCGCGCCTGCTCGCCAAGCTCGGCGTCGAACGCCGCCTCCAGGCCGCCGTCCTCGCCGCCCACGCCGAGGAGCCCGGGCAGCGTCACCAGCGCCCGCAGTGAGCGCCGCGAGCACGGCCGTCGGACCCCGACGATCGGACCGATCGGCCCAAGCGCGGCTGCGGTCCCAGGCCGCACGGTGGTGGTGAAGCGGAGCCTCACCACCCGGCGGCTCCGCCGACCACCGGCGCGTCCGAACGGCCCACCCCCGAGCGGCTGCTCGCCGAGCGCCTGGCCCGCGGCGAGATCGACCCCGACGAGTACCGCCAGCGCCTGGACGTCCTTCGCGGCGGGCCCGACTCCGCCTGACCACGCCCCATCCCCGGAGACGGCCATGACCACCCACACTCTCGACGCCGCCGCACTGGAGAAGCTCGTCTCAGCAGCGGTCGCCGCCCCCTCGATCCACAACAGCCAGCCCTGGCGCTTCAGGCTCCGGCCGGAGACCTCGACGCTGGAAGTCCGCGCCGCCCGCGAGCGAGCCGTCCCGGCCGCCGACCCCCGAGGCCGGGCGATGCACATCTCCGTCGGCGCGGCCGTCCTCAACCTGCGCGTCGCCGCCCGTCACCTCGGCTGGGCACCGGACGTGCGGCTGCTGCCGGACCCGGCCGAGCCGGACCTGTTCGCCGCCATCGGCCTCGACACCCCGGCCACGGCGTCGCCGCCCGGCACCGAAGAGCTCTACGAGGCGATCTGGCACCGCCACTCCGTCCGTACACCCTTCACCGACGAACCCGTTCCACCGGTCGTACTCGGCCACCTCGTGTCGGCCGCCCGAGCGGAGGACACCACCCTCCACCTGCCCGACCACGAGGAGACGGCCCGGCTGCTCCACCTCACCGCCGAGGCCGAGCGCCGCAACACCACCGACGCGGTCCAGCGCACCGAGAGCCGCACCTGGATCCGCAGCGCGAACGTGCCGCCCTACGGCATCCCGACCAGCGCACTCGGCCCTCAGGACCGTACGGGCCACCTGCCCGTGCGGGACTTCGCCGCCATCCGCCCCGCCGAGCACCAGGCGCCCGCTGCCTTCGAACACGATCCGCGCCTCGCCGTGCTCACGACGGACCATGACACCCCGACGGACTGGCTGCGCGCCGGGATCGCCCTGGAACACGTCCTGCTCGAAGCCACCGTCCACGCCGTCCGCGCCTCCCTGCTGCACCAGGCGATGGAATGGCCTGAACTGCGCTGGGTCGCCCGCGATCCGCACCAGCGTCCCGGCCACGTGCAGATGCTGATCCGCCTCGGCTACGGTCCCGAGGGCGCCCCCACGCCCCGCCTGGCCGCCAGGGACGTCCTGGGCGGGGAGGCCTAGGGTTTCGGCAGCGGCACCCGCCACTCCAACGCGGTGCCGCCCTCGGGGCGGGTGCGGGCGGTGAAAGTGCCGTCCAGCGCGGCGGCACGGTCGGCCAGGTTGGCGAGTCCGCTGTGTCGGCCTCCTTCGGGGAGGCCGACGCCGTTGTCGGCCACGGTGAGGATCAGGTCCGTACGGGCGGCGACCGAGACCTCGACCGCGCTGGCCTGCGCGTGGCGGGCGGCGTTGGACAGCGCCTCCTCCAGGACGGCGACGGCCGCGTCCGCGATCTCGGCGGGCACGGTGGCGTCGAGCAGGCCGCTCATCCGCAGGGCCGGGGTGAAGCCGAGGGCGTGGGCGGCGCGTTCGACGACCTCGACGAGCCGGGCACGCAGGCCGGCCGCTGCCGGGCCGGACTCGCGCAGGCGTAGGCCGAAGATGGTGGCACGGATGGTCCTGGCGGTCTCGTCCAGGTCGTCGATCGCCCGCAGGACGCGGTCGGTGGCCTCGGGGTGGTCGATGAACCGGGTGGCGCCCTGGAGGGTCATGCCGGTGGCGAAGAGGCGCTGGACGGCCAGGTCGTGCAGGTCGCGGGCGATCCGGTCGCGTTCGCGCAGCAGCGCGATCTGCTCGGAGTCGCGGCGGCGCTCGGCGAGTTCCATCGCGACCGCCGCCTGCCCGGCGAAACCCAGCAGCGGCCCCGACTCGCCCTCGTCGAACAGCGGTGCGCCGGCCGCGCGGGCCAGCATCAGCACACCGCGGATCCCGCGCTCGGAGGTGCCGATGGGCACCGCGACCGCCGGGCCCAGGCCCTCCCAACGCGGTGGACCGGCGGTGATCCTCGGGTCCTTCTGGACGTCGGGGCTCACCACCAGCCCGCCGGTGCGAACGGCCGCGCCGACGAACGAGCCCTCCACCGGGAGCACCAAGCCACTGTGCTGCCGAGCGCCGAGGCCGACGGCGATCCGCACCTCCAGATCTGCGGTGTTCGGCAGCGGCAGGGCGACGACGGCAAGGTCCGCACCGGCGATCTCGGTGGCCCGGGCGAGCCAGCCTAGGCTCGCAACCGGTGCCGCGCCGGGCGTGAAGGGGGCCCATCGGCCCAGCGGGACGACCCCACCGGCCCCGGCGGCAGGCCCGGCCACGCGCAAACCTGGAAGGGCGAGCGGAACCGCTCCGGCTCCGCCGTCCGAGAGGAGCGACCGGCACATGAAAGCGCTCACCTACCACGGCCCCGGCCGCCGTACCTGGGGCGACGTCCCCGACCCGGTCGTCCGCGACCCGGAGGACGCCGTCGTCCGGGTGGACGCGGTCACCATCTGCGGCACCGACCTGCACATCCTCAGGGGCGACGTCCCCGAGGTCACGCAGGGCCGCATTCTCGGGCACGAGGCGGTCGGCACCGTCACCGAGACCGGGCCGGGGGTGCGCACCGTCGCGGTCGGTGATCGCGTGCTGATCTCCTGCATCTCCGCCTGCGGCCGGTGCGCCTACTGCCGCGCCGGGACGTACGGGCAGTGCACCGGCGGAGGCGGCTGGATCCTCGGCCACCTGATCGACGGCTGCCAGGCCGAGTACGTCTGCACGCCCTTCGCGGACAGTTCCCTGCACAAGCTGCCCGAGGGCGTCACGGACGAGGACGCGCTGCTGCTCGCCGACATCCTGCCCACCTCCTACGAGGTCGGCGTCCGCAACGGCCGGGTCGGCCCGGGCGACACCGTCGCGATCGTCGGCGCCGGCCCGATCGGGCTCGCCGCGATCATCACCGCCCGTCTCTACAGCCCCTCGCGCATCATCGCCGTCGACCTCGCCCGGAGCCGCCTCGACGCGGCCGAGCGCTTCGGCGCCGACACCGTGCTCACCACGGCCGAGGCCACCCCGGAGGCCGTCCGCGAACTGAGCCGGGACGGGCTCGGCGCGGACGTCGCGATCGAGGCGGTCGGCGTGCCCGAGACCTTCGAACTCTGCACCCGCCTGGTCCGCCCCGGCGGCCGGGTCGCCAACGTCGGCGTGCACGGCAAACCGGCGGTGCTCCACCTGGAAGACCTCTGGATCCGCGACGTCACCATCACCACCGGCCTGGTCGACACCCACAGCACCCCGCTGCTGCTCGACATGCTCGCAGTCGGCCGCCTGGACGTCTCCGGGCTGGTCACCCACCGCTTCGGCCTGGACGAGATGCAGGACGCCTACGACGTCTTCGCCGACGCCGGGGACACCGGTGCCCTCAAGGTCGCACTCTTCCGGACCTGACCCGGGGGCACCGGCACACAGAGGGGACCCACCGTGAAGCACATTCCCGACCTCGAAGCCGTCCAACGAGCCGACCCTGCCGCCGTGGCCCGCCGGATCGTCGAGCGACGCGACCAACTCGGCCTGACCGGTCCGGTGTTGGCCTACCAGGCCGCGATGGCGCCGCAGTACCTGCGCCCCTGCTGGAGGCCGGGCCGGTATTCGATCCGGCGGCCTTCGTCCGGATCGCCGCCGCCCTCGGCACCACCTGGGCGGCCCTGTTGGAGGGGCGCCCCGACGCCCCTCCAGGCCAGTCGGACCCCGGTCCGCGACCGCTGCTGTTCCACCTCCGGCGTGGCCCTTTCCCCCGCCCTCCACCACGCGGTCCCACTGCGCGGCGTGCTCGCCGCCGGCGTCCTGGGGTGCGCGTTCTCCCTCAGCCTGGCCGGACCGGCCGTCGCCGTCTCGGCCGCGGTACGGCACAAAGCCCAGGTCGTCGGAGCCACCATCGCACTGGGAGCCGTGGGGTTCGCCGTCAACTTCATCGCCCTGGCCTGGCAGCCGGCCAACCCGCTGCGCTACCTGAGCCCGTTCCACTACTACACCCCGGGAGACGCGCTCGCCCAAGGCGGCTTCGCCCGGGGCTCACTCGCCGTGCTCGTGACCGTCGGACTCGCCGGTCTCGGCGCCGCCGTCCCGCTGCTGCTGCGCCGGGACCTCGCGCCCTGACGGCCTGCGGCCGCGAGGGGTGAGACGGAGATCGAGTCGATCCCGGCGTCGACCAGGAATCGGGTGAAGTCCTGCTCGTTGCGCCGTACCGGCCGGGCGGCGTCCTCGTGTCGTCGCGCCTTCAGCGGGCATACAGCCCGGTGTACGTTCGGTTCCCGGCATGCTCCTTCGGGCGCGCGGGGGAGGGGGAAGGTGCCAGCCTCATGATCGGCCCGACCGTCCCGCGGCCGCGGTGGCTCGCTCGCCCTGGTGCGATCCTGCGCGGGGAGGAGGTCGGCGCCGGACCGACCTGTCTCCTGCTTCATGCCGGTGGCGAACGCCGTCAGGTGTGGGCTCCGGTCAGCGACGTCCTCGTCGGTGCCGGGTTCCGCTGCGTGGCCTTCGACCAGCGAGGTCATGGTGACAGCGACGGCCTCGCCCGGGCGCTGTCCCCGTGCGCGGAGGACGTCGCCGCGATGCTGCGCACCGAGCCGCCGGGGTGCGTGGTCGTCGGTGCCTCACTGGGCGGGCTCGCTGCCATCGCCGCCCTCACCGATCCGGCCGCGCGGGCAAGGGCGGCAGGGCTGGTGCTGGTCGACGTCGTGCCCTGCCTCGTGCCCTCCCGAGTCCGCCGTTTCCTCGCCGCCGGCGGTCTGGCCGGTGCCTACACCGAGCTCGTCGAGGACATCCTCGCCCAGGTTCCCCGGCTGCGGCAGGTCACCGCGGAGCTCGACCTGCCCCTGCTGCTCGTCCACGGAGACACCGGTTCATCGGTCACCGCCGAGGACGTCGACCAGCTGTTGCGCCTGGCTCCGCGTACCACGGTCCGGTCCATCCAAGGTGCCGGACACCTCATCGCCCGGGAGCAGCCTGTGTCGTTGGCTCGGACCATCGTCGCCGTCACCACCGCGTGGCGCAGTCCGCTGCGATGACGGCCTTGACACCGCGATTGCGCCGGTGGGAACGGTTGCCGCCGGAGCAGTAGGCCTTGTCGCCGGCGGTGCTCCACGACCGCTACCGGGTGCGAGGGCGGCCCGGTCGGCCACTTCCCGCGGTTCTTCCTGTTCGGGCAGGGCGAGGTCGCCCCGGTCACCCGGGAGGTGCTGCGCGAGGCGGAGCCGGACCCCTCCCGGCGCCCGCGCGTCCACGTCGGGTGGGGCCCCTGGTCAGGAAAGGCGCAGCATGGACCTGGAAGCGGAGAAAGGCGGTCGGGACGGCGGTGGCCGGGAAGCTGCGGGTGTTCCTGGGGGCTGCGCCGGGGGTGGGGAAGACGTACGCCATGCTCCGGGAGGGCCGGCGGCTGCGCGGTGAGGGGCTGGACGTGGTGGTCGGCCTGGTGGAGACGTACGGGCGGCGCGGGACGCAGGAGCAGCTGGGGGACCTGCCGGTGCTGCCCAGGCGGCTGGTCCGGTACCGGGGGACGGACCTGACCGAGTTGGACGTGGACGCCCTGCTGGCGCGCCGCCCGTCGCTCGCGCTGGTGGACGAGCTCGCGCACACCGACGTGCCCGGCGGGCGGAACGCGAAGCGCTGGCAGGACGTGCGGGAGCTGCTGGACGCCGGGATCGACGTGGCGACGACGCTCAACATCCAGCACCTGGAGAGCCTCAACGACGTCGTCGAGCAGATCACCGGCGTCGCGCAGCGCGAAACGATCCCCGACGAGGTGGTCCGGGCCGCCGACCGGATCGAGCTGGTCGACCTGAGCCCGGAGGCGCTGCGCACCCGGATGGCGCAGGGGGAGGTCTACCCGCCGGACCGGGTCGACGTGGCGCTGGACCACTACTTCCGGGCCGGCAACCTCGGCGCCCTGCGCGAGCTGGCGCTGCTCTGGCTGGCGGACCGGGTGGAGGAGGAGCTGGCCGACTACCGGGCCCGGCACGGCATCCGGGCGCCCTGGGAGACGAAGGAGCGGATCGTCGTCGCGCTGAACGGCGCGGCGCAGGGCGAGCACCTGATCCGCCGGGGAGCCCGGACGGCGACCCGGGTGCACGGGGACCTGATCGGCGTGCACGTCCGACTGGACGACGGCACGGCGGAGCGCGAGCCGCCCGCCCTGGCGGCGCAGCGGGACCTGCTGCGGGAGCTGCACGGCAGCTTCGTCGAGGTGAGCGGCGGCGACGTGGCCCGGGCGCTGGTGGACTTCGCCCGGACGGAGAGCGCCACACAGATCCTGCTGGGGCCGACCAGCCGCAGCCGGCTGCGCGAGCTGGCCACCGGCTCGGTGATCAACCGGGTGATCCGGCTGGCCGGGCCGATCGACGTGCGGGTGCTGCCGCCGCCCGAGCCGGGGCTGCTGACCGTGCCGCCCGCGCCCCGGCGCCGGCGCCCGGCGCTGGTCCCGGTCCGGCGGCGCCGCCTGGCGTGGCTGCTCGGGCCGGCCGGGGTGGTCACGCTGGCCTGGGCGCTGTCGCCGCTGCGCGGCTCGCTGGGCCTGTCCGGCGCGCTGCTGTGCCTGCTGCTGGCGGTGGCGGGGACGGCCCGGCTGGGCGGCCTGCTGCCGGCGGCGGGCGCCACCGCGGCCGGGGCGCTGGCGGCGGACTACTTCTTCACCACGCCGTGGCACAGTCTGACGGTCGGTCGGGGCGCGGACCTCGCGGCCCTGGTGCTGTTCCTCGCGGTGGCCGGGGTGATCGCCCACTTGATCGACGGTCTGACCCGGCGCTCGCAGCAGGCGGGCCGGGCGCGCGCGGAGGCGGCCGTGCTCACCAGGCTGGCGGGGGAGACGGTGGAGTCCGGGCCGCGGGTGCTGCCCGATCTGGTGGCGGAGCTGCGGCAGGTGTTCGGGCTGGACGGCGCCGCCGTGCTGGTGCGGACGGGCGCGCTGTGGCTGCCGGCCGCCTCGGCAGGGGCTGCGGTGCCGCTGCGGCCGGAGGAGGCGTCCTTCTCCGTCGACCTGGGCGACGGCGCGGTGCTGGTCCTGCGCGGCACCCCGCTCACCGAGGAGGACACCCGGCTGCTCGGGCCGTACGTGACCCAGCTGAAGCTGGCCCGTGAGCGCGAGCGGCTGGCCGCGCAGGCGTCGGCGGCGGAGGTGCTCGCGCACACCGACGCGCTGCACACCGCGCTGCTGGAGGCGCTCGGGCGGGACCTGCGGGCACCGCTGGCGGCAGTGCGCCAGGAGGCCGAGCGGATGCCGGGCCCGGACGGGCGGCGGGTCGGCGCCCAGGTGGAGCGGATGGAGCGGCTGGTCGCCAACCTGCTGGACCTGAGCCGGCTGCGGGCCGGGGTGATGCCGGTGGTGCTGCGGCCGACCGTGGTGGCGGAGGTGGTGCGGGCCGCTGCCGAGGGCGTGCCGGGCGTGCGGATCGATCTGGGCGCGGGGCTGCCGCGGGTGATCGCCGATCCCGGGCTCCTGGAGCGGGCGTTCACTGACGTCCTGGCGGCGGCGGGAGCGGGGCCCGTGGTGGTCGACGCCGGTGTGGTGGCCGGGCGGGTGGACGTCCGGGTGACCGTTCCCGGCGGCGAGGCCGCTGTCCAGGAGGGGGCGGGGCAGCCGGTGGTACGCGGCTTCGTGGAGGCGATGAACGGCGAACTGGCCGTCGAGGAGGCGCCCGGTGGCGGCACCGCCTACGTGATCAGCCTGGCCCGTGCGGTGGCCTGATGCGGTGGCACCGGACCGGTCGGCGATCCGGCGCGTCGAGATCGCGTCGTGCTTTCGGGCGGTGGCGTCAGGATTCGGTCGAGACGGGCTGGCTGGCGTGTGACAACCTTGGCGGGTGCCGGGAGCGCGACAGGGGGTGGAGCAGGAGTGTCAACGAAGCGTTGGCGGCACGTCAGGGGTTCGTCAGGGAGGGCGAACGGGCTTGCCCCGCGCACCCGGCAGGGCTTTGATGGGGGACATGCACCGCTCGACACGCCACCACGACCGCCCGCCGCATAGCCGGCCGCGGATCGTCGCTGTCGCGGTCGCCACCGCCGTCCGGTAGGACCCGGCTCCTTCCCGCCGGCCGCCGGCCGCGCGCACGGGCACGGTTCCTCTGCCGTCGTCCGTGCGGATCACCGCCGCCCGTCCTCTGTCCCGCGAGGCTCCGAGGGCCGGAGGACGGGCGAGCGCTCTCCACGCATCACACCCTTTTCGCATCGGCGGCCCGGGGGCGTGCAGCTTCGTGCTGCCCGTCGTCGCACCCCGCCGACGCCTTCCACCCTTGGATGGGTCATGTCCGACGCTGTTCTGTCCGCCCGTACCGCCCTCGTCACCGGTGCCTCCTCCGGCATCGGCTGGGAGACCGCCCGGCTACTCGCCGCGTACGGCGCGACCGTGCTCGTGCACGCCCGAACCACCGCCGAGGCGGAGGACGCCGTCGAGCGCCTGGTCAGCGCTGGCGCGCGGCGGGACCAACTCGTCGAGCTGGCCGCCGACTTCACCCGCCTCACCGAGGTCGCCGTGCTGGCCGGCACGGTCGTCAAGCACTACCCGGCGCTCGACCTGCTGGTGAACAACGCCGCCGTGATGGCGCCCGAGCGCTGCACCCTGACCGACGACGGCAACGAGGTCTCGCTGCAGGTCAACTTCCTCGCCGCGCACCTGCTGGCCAAGCTGCTGCGCGCCCCGCTGTCGGCGGCCGGCGACGCCCGGATCGTCAACGTCTCCTCCTCGCTGCACCGCACCGCCTCGATGAACTGGTCGGACCCGCACCGGGTGAAGAAGTACTCCCGGGTCGCCGCCTACGCGCAGTCGCAGCTCGCCCTCACCATGGCGACGGCCGACATGGCCCCGGCCGGCTCCGGCATCACCGCCGTCAGCCTCAACCCGGGCCTGTGCGACACCGCGCTGCTGCCGCTGTACGGGCGGGTCGGCGCGCCGGCCGCCGAGGGCGCGGCGGCCGTCGTCCGGCTCTGCCTGCCCGAGACGGTCGTGGCCAACGGCGCCTACTTCGACGGCGGCGTCATCGCGCCGACCGCGCAGGCGGCCCAGGAGGAGCGCTCGCTGAAGCGGCTGGCCAAGCTCGCCGACCAGCTCGTCGGCCGCGCCGCCTGAAGAACACCCACCCGACGAACGAGAGAGGGGCCACCGTGTCCAAGCGCGCTCGCAAGAAGAAGGCCCGTCGCAAGAAGAAGGCGAACCACGGCCGCAAGCCCGCGTAGACCCACCCGGTGCCGCGTGCCACCGGCGCCGGGTGCACCTCGGCTCCTGCGGCCTGCCGTCCGCACGGCCGGACGGCAGGCCGCAGGGCCGTGGCATGTGATCGCGTTCTTGTCGCCGATACCGGGCGGGCGCTGCTGCGCGCCGAGCAGCGGTTGGGGGCGGGCGGACCGGTCGGGCGGCTCCGGCTCCGGCCCGTCGCGCCAAAGCTGCGTCAAGACGGTCGTCGAAGGCGTCAAGGACGCATCAGGAGCGACGGACGGACGTTCGACAGACCCTACGTTGAGCTGCGAGGAAACGTTTCGCCGCCCGGGCGTGGGGCCCGGCTGCGAACCGTTGCCGGACACCGCCCCGGCGGGTTCCTCCGGGGAAGGTTCGGCGGCCGGTGAAAACAGGGTGAGGGGGCGCGCGGCGATGCCAAAGGGTACGTCGGGCGGTACGGCGGTCGCGCGGAACGCGGCCGCGTCGGAGACGGCGCGGCAGGAGGCAGCCGCACCACCTGCCGGGTCGCGCGCCTCCGGTCGCTGGTTCGGCAGCTCCTGGCACAACCGGGTGTGGTGGAACACCCCGCGTCTCGTGCGGGGGCTGACCGGCCTGTGCCTGGTGGCGCTGCTCGCCGCCGGGACCGCGGCCGCCACCGTGCTGGGCGGAGCCCGGGACGGCACGGACGCGATCGGCCACCAGGCCGCCCCGCAGGTGGTGCGCTCGGCCGACCTGTACTTCGCGCTCAACGACATGGACGCCCAGGCCGCCAACCTGCTGCTGTTCGGCGCCGACCCGGACTACGCGGCGCTGCGCAAGGCGACCCTGGACACCTACGAGCAGCGGCGCGCCCAGGCCGACAGCGATCTGCAGCGTGTCACGGAGGCGGTCGCCGGCGACGCGGCCGGGCAACGGGCGGTGCAGACCGTCATCGGTGACCTCGGCCAGTACGAGGCGCTGGTGGCCCGCGCCCAGCTGCTGGAGGACCAGGCCCACGCTCAGGCCGGTCGCCCCTCGGCGGACGCCCTCGCCTCCTACCGGCAGGCCACCGACCTGCTGCGCCAGCGGTTGCTGCGGGCCGTCGACGCGGTGACCGACGTCAACGCGGCCGTCGTGGAACAGAACTACACCGATCAGCGGGACGCCCTGGCAGGCGGCTGGTGGATGATCCTGGCCACCGGGCTGCTCGCCCTGGCCGCCCTCGCCCTGCTGCAGCGACTGCTCGCGGTGCGCTTCCGGCGGCTGCTGAACGTGCCGCTGGCCGCCACCACCCTGCTCGCCCTGGCCGGGCTGGTCACCGCGCTGACGCTGACCTCCCGGGCGGACCACCAGCTGGTGGTCGCGAAGAGCAACTCCTTCGACTCGGTGATCGCCCTCAGCCGGGCGCGCGCGGTGGCGTACGACCTCAACGCCGACGAGAGCCGCTACCTGACCGACCCCGCCCGGGCGGCCGCGTACGAGCAGAGCTTCCTCGACAAGACGCAGTCCTTCGCCCGGATCGACGGCGCGACCCTGGCCACGTACGACGACGAGCTCGCCGCGCTGGCCGGCCGGCACCGGGCCGACCACGGCCAGGTCGGGTTCGGAGGGTACCTCGGTGACGAACTGCGCAACATCACCTTCCCCGGTGAACAGGACGCGGCGGAACGGGTGTTGAGCGCGTTCCAGCAGTACCAGCGGGACGACCGGAGGATCCGCGAGCTGAACGCCCAGGGCAAGCTCAAGGAGGCCGTCACCTTCGACACCGGCACCACCCCGGGCCAGTCCAACGCCGACTTCGACGCGCTCAGCGCCGCCCTGGACGACAACCGGGCGATCAACCAGCGGGCCTTCGACGCCGCGGTCGCCACCACCGACCACGACCTCGACGCCACCACGGCCGGAGTGGGGGCGGCGGCCCTGGCCGTCGCGCTCGTCCTGACCGCTCTGGGGGTACGGCCCCGCCTGCGCGAGTTCGCGTGAGCAGAAGCGCCGGTGCGCCCCGGGAAGCCTGACGACCTCTCGGGGGCGCGCTGCGCCCGTCCTGGCAGTGATGGGCCTCGCCGTCATGCCGGCAGGAGCGGCCCCGGATCGGTGTCCAGGGCCGTAGGGCCGGAGCTCGGGGCGGTGCTCTGGACTTATTAGGACGTCCAACTATATGGTCGAGAACAAGGCCCGCAGTGCAGGGAAGCCGGTGTGAGTCCGGCACGGTCCCGCCACTGTGACCGGGGAGTGCGTCACCGCAGTACCAGCCACTGGCAGCCAGCCGGGAAGGCCGGGTGGCGCGCGCTGATCCGGGAGTCAGGATACCGACTGCGGGTGTTCCGTGTTGTCCACGAGGATGGAGCAAACACGCATGGCACCGGTCTGTTCTCCTCCTGGCCCAGGTGATCCTGCGACGGCTGCGGCACACCCGTCACCCTGACGGCTCGTCGCGCCCGGCAGCACCCCGCGTCCGGCACTCGCATCGCGTGCCGGACGGCTCCGCTGCCGTGCCCCAGTTCCCTCGGATCCCCCTGACATCCTGACGAGAGCAGGCTTGTGATGATCCGTGAGCTCACCCATTTCATCGGCGGAAAGAACGTCCCCGGCACGTCCGGGGTCTTCGGCGACGTGTACGACCCCAACACCGGCAGGGTCCAGGCCCGCGTGCCGATCGCGAGCCGGCTGGAGACCGAGGCGGCGATCGCCGACGCCGAAAAGGCCCAGGTCGAGTGGGCCGCCTGGAACCCCCAGCGGCGGGCCCGGGTGCTGCTGCGCTTCCTGCAGTTGGTCGAGGCCGAGCGCGAGCCGCTGGCCAGGCTGCTCTCGGCCGAGCACGGCAAGACCGTCGCCGATGCCCACGGCGACCTCCAACGCGGCCTGGAGGTGGTCGAGTTCGCGGCGGGCGTGCCGCACCTGCTGAAGGGCGAGTTCACCGACAGCGCCGGCACCGGCATCGACGTGTACTCGCTGCGTCAGCCGCTCGGCGTGGTCGCCGGCATCACTCCGTTCAACTTCCCCGCCATGATCCCGCTCTGGAAGGCCGCGCCCGCCATCGCCTGTGGCAACGCCTTCGTCCTCAAGCCGTCCGAGCGGGACCCGTCCGTGCCGCTGCGACTGGCCGAGCTGTTCGTCGAGGCAGGCCTGCCGCCCGGTGTGCTGAACGTGGTCAACGGCGGCAAGGAAGCCGTCGACACCCTGCTCGAAGACGCCCGGGTCCAGGCCCTCGGGTTCGTCGGGTCGACACCGATCGCCCAGTACGTGTACGCCACGGCGGCGGCCGCCGGCAAGCGGGCGCAGTGCTTCGGCGGCGCCAAGAACCACATGATCGTCATGCCGGACGCCGACCTCGACCAGGCCGCCGATGCGCTGATCGGTGCCGGGTACGGCTCTGCCGGCGAGCGGTGCATGGCCATCTCCGTCGCCGTTCCCGTGGGGCAGGAGACCGCCGACGCCCTGGTGGCCAAGCTCACCGAGCGGATCGTCGCCCTCAAGGTCGGCGCGTCCCACGATCCGCAGGCCGACTTCGGCCCGCTCGTCAGCCGGGACGCCCTGGAGCGGGTGCGCGGCTTCCTGGACCTCGGTGTGCGGGAAGGGGCCGAACTGGTCGTCGACGGGCGCGATCTGACCGTGCCCGGGTACGAGGACGGCTACTTCCTCGGCGCCACGCTCTTCGACCGCGTCACCACCGGCATGCGGATCTACCAGGAGGAGATCTTCGGCCCGGTCCTGTGCGTGGTCCGCGCGGCCGACTACGAGGAGGCGCTTCGCCTGCCGAGCGAGCACGAGTACGGCAACGGCGTGGCCGTCTTCACCCGCGACGGCGACACCGCCCGGGACTTCGCCCGCCGTGTCAACACCGGCATGATCGGTGTCAACGTGCCGATCCCGGTGCCGGTGGCCTACCACACCTTCGGCGGCTGGAAGCGCTCCGGGTTCGGCGACCTCAACCAGCACGGGCCGGACGCGATCCGCTTCTACACCCGGACCAAGACCGTCACCTCGCGTTGGCCCTCAGGGGTCAAGGAAGGCGCGAGCTTCACCATGCCGACGATGGGCTGAGGCCGCCGTGGACACCCTGACGGATGACCAGCTGGACATCGCCGAGACCACCAGGGACTTCGCCCGCGAACACCTCGCCCCGAACGCCGTGGAGTGGGACCGGGACAAGCACTTCCCGCTGGACGTGCTGCGCAAGGCCGCCGGCCTCGGGCTCGGGGGCGTGTACGTCCGCGAGGACGCGGGCGGCTCGGGGCTGACCAGGCAGGACGGGGTGCTGGTGTTCGAGGCGCTCGCCACCGGCTGCCCGTCCATCGCCGCCTACCTGTCGATCCACAACATGGTCGCGTGGATGGTCGACCGCTACGGCGCTCCGGCGCAGCGCTCCCGCTGGCTCCCCGACCTCTGCTCGATGGAGAGCCCGGGCAGCTACTGCCTCACCGAGCCCGGGGCCGGCTCGGACGCCGCCGCCCTGGCCACCCGCGCCGTGCGGGACGGCGCCGGCTGGGTGCTGGACGGCGTGAAGCAGTTCATCTCCGGCGCCGGGGCCTCCCACCTGTACGTGGTGATGGCCCGCACCGGCGGGCCGGGACCGGGCGGGATCTCCGCGTTCCTCGTCGAGCGGGAGGACCCGGGGCTGTCCTTCGGGCCGAACGAGCGGAAGATGGGCTGGAACGCCCAGCCCACCCGGCAGGTCGTCCTGGACGGCGTCCGGCTGCCCGCCGACCGGCTCCTCGGGGAGGAGGGCGGCGGCTTCCGGATCGCGATGAACGGGCTCAACGGCGGTCGGCTGGGGATCGCCGCCTGCTCGCTCGGCGGCGCGCAGGACGCCCTGGAACGGGCCACCGAGTACCTGGCGGAGCGCGAGGCGTTCGGCGCCAAGCTCCTGCACGCCCAGGCCTTGCAGTTCCGACTCGCGGACATGGCAACGGAGTTGGAAGCGGCTCGGTCACTGCTCTGGCGGGCCGCCGCCGCGCTGGACCGGGGCGACCCCCGGGCGCCGGGGCTGTGCGCGATGGCCAAGCGCTACGCGACCGACACCGGCTTCGATGTCGCCAACGCCGCACTCCAACTCCACGGCGGCTACGGCTACCTGGCCGAGTACGGCATCGAGAAGATCGTCCGCGACCTGCGGGTGCACCAGATCCTGGAAGGAACCAACGAGATCATGCGCGTCATCGTCGCCCGCGGCCTGACCGGAGCCGCGTGATGGCCGAGAACGACATCGACGAGGTCCTCGTCCACCGGGAGGGCAGGGCGGGTCTGATCGTCCTCAACCGGCCCGCCGCCCTGAACGCCCTCACCCACCGCATGGTGCGGCTGATCGACGCCGCACTGGACGCGTGGGAGCGCGACGACCGGGTGGAGACCGTCGTGATCACCGGCGCCGGCGAGCGGGCCTTCTGCGCCGGCGGCGACATCGTCGCCATCCACCGCGCCGCCACTGGCGGCGATCCGAGCACGGTCGAGGAGTTCTGGCGGGACGAGTACCGGCTCAACGCCCGCATCGCCCGGTACTCCAAGCCCTACGTCGCCGTGATGGGCGGCATCGTGATGGGCGGCGGGGTCGGCGTCTCCGCCCACGGCAGCGTCCGGATCGTCACCGAGACCACCCGGGTGGCCATGCCGGAGGCGGGCATCGGCTTCGTGCCCGACGTCGGTGGTACCTACCTGCTCTCCCTCGCCCCCGGCGAACTGGGCACCCATCTGGCCCTGACCGCGGGTTCCGCCGGCCCCGGTGACGCCATGCTCTGCGGCCTCGCGGACCACTTCGTGCCCGCCGCACGCGTGCCCGCCCTGCTCGACGACCTCGCCGAGCGCTCCGTCCACGACGCGCTCGCCCGACACGTCGCGCCGCCGCCGCCCGCCCCGCTGGCCGAGCAGCGGGAGTGGATCGACGCCTGCTACGCGGCCGGCACCGTCGAGGAGATCCTCGACCGGCTCGGCGACAGCGGTGAGCCCGAAGCCAAGAAGGCCGCCGATCGGATCGGCGCCAACTCGCCGACCGCCGTGAAGGCGACGCTGGCAGCCCTGCGCCGGGCGCGGGCCCTCGGTCCGCTGGAGGCCGTGCTGGATCAGGAGTACCGCACGTCCTGCGCGGCCCTCGCCACGCCGGACCTCGCCGAGGGCATCCGCGCCCAGGTGATCGACAAGGACCGTGCACCGCGCTGGAACCCGCCCACGCTGGACGGAGTCTCGCCCGGCGCGGTGGCGCGCTACTTCCGCCCCCTCGGCGAGCGGGAACTCGGCCTCGCCACCACCCCACCCCTGGAGCGCTGGTGACCCACAGCATCGGATTCGTCGGACTCGGCAACATGGGCGGCCCCATGGCCGTCAACCTCGTCAAGGCCGGGCACCGGGTGACCGGATACGACCTCGCGGAGGCGGCCCGCACCCGGGCGGCCGACCACGGGGTGACGGTGGCGGCCTCGGCGGCCGAAGCGGTCACCGGAGCCGACCTGGTGATCACCATGCTGCCCACCGGACGGCATGTCCTGGACGCCTACCAGGAGCTCACCGTCGCCGCCCGGGGCGCGCTGTTCGTGGACTGCTCCACCATCGCGGTCGGGGACGCCCGGGTGGCCGCCGACCTCGCCCGGGTCGCCGGGCACCGGGCCGTCGACGCGCCGGTCTCCGGCGGCGTGGCCGGCGCTGAGGCGGCGAGCCTGACCTTCATGGTGGGCGCCGACGACCCCGACTTCGCCGAGGCCGAGCCGGTGCTGGCCGCGATGGGCCGCCGGGTCGTCCACTGCGGGGCGTCCGGAGCCGGGCAGGCCGCCAAGATCTGCAACAACATGATCCTCGGCATCTCCATGATCGCGGTCAGCGAGGCCTTCGTCCTCGGCGAGAGCCTCGGCCTGAGCCACCAGGCACTGTTCGACGTGGCCTCGACGGCCTCCGGGCAGTGCTGGGCGCTCACCTCCAACTGCCCGGTGCCCGGCCCGGTGCCGGACAGCCCGGCCAACCGCGACTACGCGGCCGGGTTCGCCGCCGCCCTGATGGCCAAGGACCTCGGCCTCGCCGCCCACGCCGCCACCGCCCTCGCCGTGCCGGCCGAACTGGGCCGACAGGCCGCCGAGTTGTACGCCGCCTTCGCGGCGGGCGAGGGCGGCGCACTGGACTTCTCCGCCATCATCACCACCCTTCGGGAGGACGCCGCATGACGTACGAGACGATCCTGGCCGAGCGCAGGGGCCGGGTGGGCCTGATCACCCTCGACCGGCCCAAGGCGCTGAACGCGCTGAACACCCGGCTGATGAACGAAGTGGTCGCCGCCGCTCAGGAGTTCGACCGGGATCCGGAGATCGGCTGTCTGGTGGTCACCGGCTCGGAGAAGGCCTTCGCGGCCGGCGCCGACATCAAGGAGATGCAGTCCCTCGGCTTCGTCGACGCCTACCTCGGCGACTGGTTCGCCGCCTGGGACCGCTTCGCCGCCGTGCGCAAGCCCGTCGTCGCCGCGGTCGCGGGCTACGCCCTCGGCGGCGGCTGCGAGTTGGCGATGATGTGCGACGTGCTGCTCGCGGCCGACACCGCGAAGTTCGGGCAGCCGGAGATCAAGCTCGGCGTGATCCCGGGCATCGGCGGCTCGCAGCGGCTGACCCGGGCGATCGGCAAGGCCAAGTCGATGGAACTGTGCCTGACCGGCCGGATGATGGGCGCCGACGAGGCCGAGCGCGCCGGCCTGGTCTCCCGGATCGTCCCGGCCGACCAACTCCTCGACGAGGCGCTGGCACTGGCCGGGGCCATCGCGGCGATGTCGACGCCGGCGGCCGTGATGATGAAGGAGAGCGTCAACCGTGCCTTCGAGACGACCCTGGCCGAGGGCGTGCGCTTCGAGCGCCGGCTCTTCCACGCCACCTTCGCCACCGCGGACCAGAAGGAGGGCATGACGGCCTTCGCCGAGAAGCGCCCGCCGACCTTCGAGAACCGGTGACGCCGCAGGTCCGCCGATCGGCTCCCCGACCGGCGGACCACCCCGGACGGACCGCAGGCGGCACACGCTCCGGACCTGCTCGCGGAACCTGGGTGTGGACCGACCGATTCCCTCTGAGCGGGCCGCGCAGCTTGATCCTCGGTGTCCTCACCAACCAGGATGATCCTCGGTGGCCGCACCGTTGGCCAATCGAGCCGGGCCGGGTGGGGTGGGCGGGGCCCGGACCGCGGCCGGCGCGGTCCGGGCCTGCGGTTCGTCCGCTGGCTCACGAGCCGGCGGTGGCCGCCTGCAGGGTGGTGGCCATCACCGGGCTGGTGAAGGTGTTCGTGGCGTTGCCCTTGGCGGGGTGGTAGGAGCCCCACTTGAGGTAGTCGCGGTCGCCGTCCCAGGTTGTGCCCTTGAAGGTGCCCGAGCCGGTGGTGAACGTCTGCTTCACGCCGTCGAACCAGAAGTCGATGGTGCCGTCCGTCCGGCCCAGGCGGATCTTCAGGGCGTAGGAGTGCCACGTGTTGTTCGTGGTCTGGGCCGTCCAGAGGGAGTGCGCGACGTGGTCGAGGTCCCACTCCTGGAGGCGGACGCGCCCGTTGAGGATGTCGATCTCGATCGGGTGGTTGGCCGTGTCGGTGCTGGGCGAGCACTTCAGCTGGAAGACGTACCGGCTGTCGGTGTCCTCGATGTTCGCCTTGGACGACCAGCCCAGGTAGAAGGTGTCACCCTCCTTCAGGTCCGGGCCGAGCGTCTCGCAGCGCTCCTCCCCGGCGGCCTGGAAGGCCCGCCACACGTTGCCCTTGACCGCGTCCTTGACGACGCCGAAGTTGCCGGAGGCGCACTGCACGGCCGCGAACGACGACGCGCCCTTGCTGGTGCTCGGGGTCCACAGGACCTTGCCCGTGCCGGCGGCCGAGGCCACCGGGCCGCGGGTGATCGCGAGGGTGCCGAGGGTGCCGAGGACGGCGGCCACGGCGGCGGCCTTGCGGTGGTGGGACAGAAGGGACATGCCTCTCCCGGGGGGTGAGTGACCGACATGGGCGGTGCGCGGCGATTCGACCACCGACCGGCCCGCCGGGGAAAGCGGAACGGCCGGCGGAAGGTCCTTTCCGGACACCTTCGCCGGCCGCCCCGTCGACCTGAACCCCCGACCCGGGCCCGTCCGTTACGAGGCGCGCGGGTTCCCGTCCGAGGTGGCGTCCTCGTCGTACGAGGACGTGCCCTCGTCCAGCAGCGGTTCCTGGGTCCTGAGGTGCGCCGGCGCCAGCGCCCGCAGCGTGTGGTAGCCGGTGATGACCACCAGCGTGCCGAGCGCGATGCCGCTGAGGCTGAAGGTGTCGGTGAACTTGAGCGTCACGTTCCCGATGCCGATGATGATGCCCGCGGCGGCCGGCACCAGGTTCAGCGGGTTGCTCAGGTCCACCTTGGACCTGACCCAGATCTGCGCGCCCAGCAGGCCGATCATGCCGTACAGGATCACCGTGATGCCGCCGAGCACCCCGCCGGGGATCGCGGCCACGATCGCGCCGAACTTCGGGCAGACGCCGAACAGCAGCGCGAAGCAGGCCGCGGCCCAGTACGCGGCCGTCGAGTAGACCCGGGTCGCGGCCATCACGCCGATGTTCTCCGAGTACGTGGTGTTCGGCGGGCCGCCGACCGCGGTGGAGAGCATCGAGCCGATGCCGTCCGCGGAGATCGCGGTGCCCAGCTTGTCGTCCAGGTTGGTGCCGGTCATCTCGCCGACCGCCTTGACGTGCCCGGCGTTCTCGGCGACCAGCGCGATCACCACGGGCAGGGCGACCAGGATCGCCGACCACTGGAAGGACGGGCCGTGGAAGGTCGGCAGGCCGATCCAGTCCGCCTTGCCGACACCCGACAGGTCCAGGCGCCAGTGGTCGGACATGTGCCCGCCGCCGTCCACCGAGTGGATCTTCCCGAAGACCCGGTCGAACAGCCAGGAGATCCCGTAGCCGAACAGCAGCCCCAGGAAGATCGCCACCCGCGACCAGAAACCGCGCAGGCACACCACGGCCAGACCGGTGAACAGCATCACCAGCAGCGCCGTCCACTGGTCCTGTGGCCAGTACACCGAGGCGGTCACCGGGGCCAGGTTGAAGCCGATCAGCATGACCACCGCGCCGGTGACGATCGGAGGCATCGCGGCGTGAATGATCCGCGCCCCGAACCGCTGGACCGCCAGGCCCACGAAGAACAGCACCACGCCCACCACGAACACCGCGCCGGTCACCGTCGCGCTGGTGCCGCCCTGCGCCCGGATCACCGCGGCCACGCCCACGAAGGACAACGAGCAGCCCAGGTAACTGGGCACCCGCCCCTTGGTGGCCAGCAGGAAGATCACGGTCGCCACGCCGGACATCATGATCGCGAGGTTCGGGTCGAGGCCCATCAACACCGGCGCCACGAAGCTCGCCCCGAACATCGCCACCACGTGCTGGGCGCCGAGCCCTACCGTGCGGGGCCAGGAGAGCCGTTCGTCGGGACGGACCACCGCCCCCGGCGCGGGCGTGCGCCCGTCACCGTGCAGCGTCCAGCGCACGCCGAGATCCATGGTGCATCGCTTTCTCTGTACTTCCGAAGATCTGTCCGCACCATTGTGGTGGCCCCCAGGGGTCCCGGCAGCCACCCGGCCCGCGCGTGAGCTGCGCGGACGTGTGGTAGGGGCCGCCGGGAGCAGCACCTCCGCCTCGCCCGGGCCCGCGTTCACCGCGGCCCGGCGGGAAGCCGTAGCCCGGCGGGTAGCCGCAGCCCAGCCGCCCGACGCCCGCCTTGGTCCGGAACAGCGCGCCGGCCGACGTCTCCGACCCCACTAGCTCAGAGGACCGGCGCAAGTTCGGTTGATAATCGACGGCGGCAGCCCAGCAAGGACGTGTGGCAGGTGGTCGGCTTCGTCGGGATCGGCCTGTCGGTGCTCGTGATGGTCGAGGCGGTCACCAAGCTCGACCCCAAGCGCCCCGTGGGGCAATCCGGTCCATGTCGTCTGCCCGAGCTGCTACCTTGCGGGCGAAGCTGACGGTGCACACGATCTCCTGGGGCCGGGCGAACCTCCTGTACAGCGGGAGCGTTCCGCTCTGCACGGAGGTGTGCGGCTTCACGGCCGTCTGGCATCTTTGCCCCGAGCCCTTCGACTCAGCGGGAGTGGGCGGCGAGGCTGAGCAGCAGGTGGGCGGATTCCGGGTGCTGGAAGTCGGAGTGGGCGCCGGAGGGGTGCAGCCGGGTGGCGAGGCCGCCCCGGTAGACGTGGCCGGCGTCGACGTTGACGATCGGGTGATCGAGTGCGGCGTGTGGGTACGGCGAGCCCACCGGGCGGAGCCGGGTGCTGAACTGGGGTACCGGGGCGGAGCCGGTGCCGGAGTGGCCGATGCCCGGCAGGCCCTCGGCGCGCAGGTGCCAGAAGCCGGTGGCGCGGTCCCAGCGGGAGTGGGTGAGGACCAGCGGGCCGCGTAGCGGGGCGCTGGCCCGGCCGGGGCCGAGGAACAGCCGGGGGAAGAGTCGGGTGAAGGCGTCGCGGGGCGCGGCCATCTGGAAGACCAGGGCGCTGTCGACGGTGAACGGACGGCTCGGGTCACCGGGCCGGGAGGACCAGCTCAGCACCGGGGGACCGGCCGGGCGGTCGGCCGCGTACTGGACGGCCTCGCAGAGGAGCCGGCCACCGAAGGAGTGCCCGAGCAGGTGGAGGTACTGGCCGTGACGGTTGGCCAGGACGCGCGGAGCGTCCGGCCGACCGCGGCCGGAGTCGAGGTAGCCCAGCAGGTGGCCGAGGATCCGCCCGGCCTGGCCGCGGGTGCTCATCGCGTGCGCGCGTTCCCGGATGCGCCGGTAGCCGTGCAGGCTCGGCAGGCTGGAGGAGGGCCAGCGAACCACCACGCACCAGGGGCGGAATCCGGTGGCGAGCCCCGGGTAGGCGGACGGTGCGGCGTGGTGCAGTCCGGTGGCCCGGTCGATCAGCGCGGCAGCGGCCCGATCTGCGGCGGCGGGGCTGGTCTGCCAGCCGTGGGCGTAGACGAACAGGTCGGTCGCCCACTCGGGGATCCGCAGGTGGCGGGCCAGGTGGTCGGCGACCCGCGCGTCTGGGACGGGGGTCGTTGTCCCAGGGACGAGCATCCGGCCGTGCTCGTCCAGGTCGACCGTCGCGGGCCGTACGGAGGCCGGGGGAGTGGGGTTCACGGGTTGAGCTCCAGGATGCTGTCGATGCCGCAGTGCAGGGAGTAGGCGAGCGCCAGCGGGTTGCGGTACTCGCGCGCGAACCAGCGCACCAGCTGCTGGGTGATCTCCCCGGCGGTGAACTCGCCGGTCAGGTAGTGGTCGAGGAAGGCAAAGGCGTACTCGGCGGCGAACTCCTGCGGGATCTGGAGCTGCGGCCCGAGCACCCCGTCCGCGCCGAGGTCGACCAAGGCCCTTCCCAGGTGGTCGAGTTCGGCCGCCGCCGACTGCCCAGTGTGGCAGGCGTTCAGCAGCACGAACGGCCGGAAGACGGCGTCCGGCCGGTCCAGGTGGCGTCGGCGGTGCCGGCGCACCAGCTCGGCGTCAATGTGCCGGTCGTCGGAGAGCCGGACGGCGAGCTGCTCGTACGGGGAGTCGTTGGCGACGAACTGGCCGTGGCACCAGAAGTACATGACATCCTCGTCCAGCACGGCTGCGGACAACGCCTCCAGGAGGAGGTCCGAATCGGTGCGTACGGTGAGCTGGGAGCGGTCCTCCAGCAGCTTGCGCACCTCCGGCGCTCGGCCGATGCCGGTGAGCTGGTCGTCGGTGTTGAGGCTGGTGACGGGCTTGGCGCGGGCGGAGTTGGGCGGCTGGATCGGCGGGTAGGCGGCGCCGGTCTGCTCGATCTGGTGGCGGTGGCCGAGGAAGTCCGCCCAGGGGTCGGGCCGGCCGGTGTCCACGGCGAGCATCGGCCAGGGCAGGTGGAGGTCGGAGTCGAAGCTGATCCGCAGCGAGCCGTGTTCGGTGAGGGTAGCGGAGAGGTACTCCCGGAAGCGGACCAGGCTGCGGTCGGTCCCGTCGAACATGGTCTCCAGGAAGTAGCGTCCCTCCTCGGCGAGTTCGGCGACCTTGCGTTCCGCGACGGCGGCGTGCGGGGTGAAGTCGACGGCGGTCGCGAAGGGGTACGGGTCGAACGGGTCGGGGTCGTAGCCGATCAGCCGGTCGCGCCAGACGGAGCGCAGCCGGGAGGCCTTGGCGAGCAGCACCGGCGCGGGGACGGCCAGTCGCGCCCGGTGCATGCGGGTGCCGGGGGTGCGCTCGCCCGGGCGGAAAGCGCTGATGTGCAGCTCGTCACCGTGGCGGCGGAGGGAGACGACGATGTCCAACGGCGCCGGGCCCTTCAGTGGGCCGGCGTCGGCCGGGCCCGACTGCCGAGGCAGCCGGGTGTAGTCGGCGGACGGGTTCTGCCGAACGAGGACGTGGAGGTCCCGGGGCACGTCGATTACTCCTGCTCCTGGGGTGCGGTGGAGGTGGGTTCGTCCACGACGGCGGATTGGTCCGGGACAGCGGGGACATCCAGGACAGCGGGGACATCCAGGACAGCGGAGAGGTCCTGGAGGACGGCGCCGTGACCCCGGTCGAAGACGGTGATCCGGACGGTGTGCCGCCCGGGCGCGGCCGGGGTGAGCGCGAACCGGGCGGGCCCGCCGGCGGGGGTGTAGTCCGTGACGGGCGGGTCGAGCACCGCGTCGGGGGTCACCGCGGCGACCAGGTACAGGTTCGGCAGGGCGGCCGGGTCGGCGCTGGCATCGGCGGATTCGAGGCGCAGCTCCAGGTGGGTGGTGGCGCCCACGGCTGGATTGGTGGTGAGGGTCAGGCGCGGCTGCCAGGCGGTGTTGTGCGTCGCCGGCTCGACGGCGCGGTGCATCGCGCCGCGGGAGCGCCGGGGGCGCAGCGCTGGGGTGGTCGCGGGAGCGGCCTCGCGCGGGGCGAGCCGCGGGTGGTGGTCGGCCCGGGATCTGCCGGGGAGCAGGGCCAGCACACTACGGGACTCGGCGGCCAGCGGGTGGCCGGTGCCCATCAGTGCCTTGCGGCCGACGCGGACCGCCCTCAGCAGTGCCCGGGCGTCATCCCGGCGGCCGGCGGCGGCGAGTGCCTGGGCCAGGTCGACGGCGAGGGTGGGGTACAGCGGCAGGGGCCCGGGGCGGGCGGCGCCGACGCTGACAGTGAGGTCGTCGGCCTCCCGATGACCGGTCCACAGCGTGGTGGTGGGTGCGGATTCCGCGTCTGGGATCCGGTCGGCGATGATCCGCTCGTACACCCGGACGGCCCCGTCTGGGTCCCCGGCGCGCAGCCTGGCGTGGGCAAGGGCCTGCCGGACCTCCAGGGTGAGGGCGCTGCGGGGTCCCCGGCTCCTGGCGCAGGCCTCCGCCAGCTCCTCCAGCCGGACGACGGCGCGCAGCGGGCGGGGGCCACCGGCCAGCAGGAGTGCCTGGGTGAGCCGGGCGGTGATCGTCGCGTCGTCCGGGTCGCCGAGGGCTTCGGTGGCGGCGGAGACCAGCCCGCCGGCCAGGCCCAGGGCCGTCTCCGGCTGTCCGCTCAGATGCTGGGCGAAGGCGAGCAGGCAGCCGGAGTGGATCCGGTCCGGCAGGCCCACCGCGACCGGCTCGGCCGCGTCAACCGACATCGGGGACAGTTCGATGGCGGCGACATCGGGGCGACCGTCGAGGATCAGTGCCTTGGAGCGGTCGTGCCGGAGCTTCCGTACTGAGGGGTGATCGGGCCCGAGGGCCTCGACGGCGAGGGCCAGCGTCTCGAAGCAGTACCCGGCCGACTCGGCGTGGCGGCCCGCCTCGAAGAGGTTGAGCGCGATGCTGCCCCGGACGTCGAGCGTGTCCGGGTGGCCGGCTCCCAGGGTCCGGTCGCGGTCCGCGAGGACGGACTGGTAGAGCGAGTCCGCGCGGTCGTGGTCCCATCCGTGGCGGAGCGCGTGGCCGCTGCGCTCCTGGGCGCTAAGTGTGGCGGGGTGATCGGGACCGTACACCCGGGCGTGCTCGCAGACGAGCGCCTGCCGTTCGGCAGCTTCCTGACGATGGCGTCCGCTGAGTCGGCGGGTGTAGGCGAGCTCGGACCGCTCATTGAGGGTGTCCGGGTGGTCCGGGCCCTGGCTCCGGACCCGGGCGGCGATCAGCTCGGTGAAGAGGCCGATGGCCCGGTCGAGTTCACCGGTCGTGCGGATGTCCTGGGCCAGCAGGGAACGGATGAGCAGGCTGTCGGGGTGCTCCGGCCCATGGACGCGGACGCAGTCCGCCGCGAGCAGTTCCCGATCGATGACGGCCTGACGGTAGAGGCCGGCGAATCCCCGGCCGGTGGTGAGAATGCTCCGGGCGGTGAGCACGCTCGGGTGGTCGGGCCCGAAGATCCGGATGCGGTCGTGCACCAGGGCCTCGTCGAGCCGGATGCCGAGCAGGTGGTGGCCAGACGTCCGGTGGACCCAGGCGAGGAGCAGGCGGGCATGGAGGCTGCTCTCGTGGTCGGGGCCCTGGATCCGGGCCCGGTCGGCGACCAGGGCCTCGCCCAGGTGCAACGCCCGGCGGAGGTCACCGGCGGATTGGCAGGAGACGACCTGGCACTGCCGGGCGAGCAAGGTGTCCGGGTGCTCGGCACCGAGGACCCGCGCGCGGTCGGAGGCCAGGTCGCCGAAGAGCTCGCTCGCGACACCGTGCTCCCCGGCCTTGTCCTGGGCGAAGGCGTGCCACCAGCGAGTCGCGAGGGTGGCCCGGTGGTCGGCGCCCTGAGACCTTGTACGGTCGGCGACCAGGCTCAGGAACGACTCCACGGCAAGGCGGTGGTTGCCTGCTTGGGAGTGCGACTGTGCCAGCTCTTCGCGGATCTCCAGTGTCTGCTGGTGGTCCGGCCCGTAGACGCGGGTGTGATCAGCCGTCAGGGAGACGAACTCGGCGATGGCCCGCAGGTGTTCGCCGGATTCCCTCCGGATCCAGGCGCGCTCACGACGGCAGCGCAGGGTGCTCGGGTGGGCTGGCCCGAACACCCGAGTGTGATCGGTGACGAGTTCCTCGATCAGCGTGGTGGCCCGACGGTGGTCACCGGCGAGCTGACTGGTGGACGCCTGCCAGACACGGACGTTGAGGGTGCCCGGATGGTTGGGGCCCAGGGCTCGTGCGAAGTCGTGACCGAGTTCCTCCAGCATGGCCACCGCCTGCCGGTGGTTGTCGGCGTTCCGGTGGGTGAGCGCGAGGGCGAGTCGAGCGAAGAGCGTGTCGGGGTGGTCGGGGCTCTGGATCCGGGAGCGGTCCGTGATGAGCGCTTCGAGTAGGCCGACCGACCGACTGTGGTCGCCCGCGCCTCCGTGGGCGGCGGCCAGCCATTGGCGGGCGGTCAGGGAGCTGGGGTGGTCAGCGCCCAGGACACGGAGGTGGTCGGCCACCAGGGACTCGGCCAGCTCGATGGCCCGCCGGTGGTGGTCGGCGCCCAGGTAGGCCGACAGGCAGTTGAAGCGGGCGTCGAGGGTGCCGGGATGATCGGGCCCGTTGATCCGGATGTGGTCGGTCACCAGGGCTTCGTAGACGTGCAGGGCATGGTGGTAGTCGCCCAGAACCTGATGGCTGTGGCCGATCCAGAAGCGGGTGTTGAGCACATCGGGATGGTCGGGCCCCTGAAGGCGGGTGCGATCGGCCACGAGCGCTTCGTACAGTGTCAGCGCCTCGCGGTGCCGGCCGAGGTTCCGGTGGGCGGTCGCCAGCCACCAGCGGGTGTTGAGCACCGCCGGGTGGTCGGGCCCCTGGAGGCGGGTACGGTCGGCGAGCAGAGCCTCGAAGAGCGTCAGGGCCTCGCCGTAGTCGCAGGCGTTGGTGCGGATCGAGGCCTGCCACCATCGGGTGGTGAGCACGTCCGGGTGGTCCGGGCCGAGGACCCGCTGCCGGTCGGCTACCAGCCGGTCGCACAGGTCCGCCGCCCGTCGATGTTCGCCCCCCTCGTCGACGGAGCGGGCGAGCCGCAGGCGGGCGTCGAAGGTCTCGAAGTGCTCGGGCCCGTTGACGCGCAGCCGGTCAGAGGCCAGCCGCTCCCGGACGGCGAGTGCCTCGCGTGGGCGGCCAGCGGCGTGTAGGGCGCGGGCGAGACCGGAGCGTTCCTCCAGGGTGGCGGGGTGGTCGGGGCCCTGGAACCGGGCCCGGTCAGCCACCAGGCGCTCCAACGCCTCGACTTCGAGGGCGGGCAGTCCCGCGACGCGCAGCGCGAACCCCAGGAAGCTGCGCTCCTCCAGGGTGTCGGGGTGGCCCTCGCCCTGAACACGGGTTCGGTCACGGACCAGGGCCCGGTGCTGCTCGACCGCGACGACGGGCGTGCCTGCCTCCCGGTGGGCGCGGGCGAGGCCGCTGCGCGCGTTGAACGTGTGCGGGTGATCGGGGCCGAGCACCCGGCTGTAGGAGGGGACGACCTCCTCGAACTGGGCGACGGCGAGGGCGGGGCGGCCGGACTTGCGGTGGACCGAGGCCAGTCGCTTGCGGGCGTAGAGCGTCTGCGGATGGTCCGGCCCCTGCACCCGGGTGCAGTCCGCGACGAGGGCTCGGTAGGCGGCGATCGCCGCGACGTGGTCGCCCGTGTCGGAGTGGGCGGCCGCCAGCCAACGGCGGCTGTTCAGGGTGTCCGGGTGGTCCGCGCCCAGCAGGCGGGTGCGGTCGGCGACCACCTGCTCGTACCGGGCGATCGCCAACCCGTGCAACCCCGCCGCGAGTTGCGCGAAGGCGAGGCCGCTGCTGCGGGTCACCACCTCCGGGTGGTTCGGCCCGAGTACCCGCTCCGTGTCCGTCACCAGCCGCTCGTACTCGGTGACGGCCTCCCGGTGCTGCCCCGCCGCCTGCAGGGCGTACGCCAGGCTTGCCCGGCTGTGCAGGGTGTCGGCGTGGTCCGGCCCCAGCACCCGTGCCCGGTCGGCGACGACGCCCCGGAACTCCTCTAGGGACAAGGCATGTCGGCCGGCCCGGCGGTAGCCCTGGGCGAGTGTGTGCCGGTCGGCGAGGGTGGCGGGGTGGTCCGCGCCCTGGAGCCGGGTGCGCCGGGCAACGACGTCCCGGCACAGCTCCACGGCCCGGGCGGGGTCGCCGGTCTTGGTCTGCAGCTGGCCGAGCCGGCCAAGGGAGGTGAGGGTGTCCGGGTGGTCCGCGCCGAGTAGCCGCCGCTGCCCGTCCGCCATCGCCTCCATCAGTCGGACGGCGTACACCCGTTGCGCTCGGTCGGTGAGTTCGGCCGCTGCCAGCCCGTACAGGGCGACGCTCTCGGCGGTCGGCTCCGGCGACGGACCGCTGTCGGCCAGCTCCCGGACGTGCGGCAGCAGTGCCCGCCGCAGTTCTGGACGGGCGCCGGGCCAGAGACGGGCCGCCGCCCGCGCCAGGTGCTGCTCGGCTCGACCCCGAAACTCGGCGTCCCGCAACACCGCCTGGAGTAGCCGGTGCACGGTGACGGTCTCGCCGAGGGTGATCAGGTGGTAGTCGGCGAGGAGCCGCAGTGCCCGGTCGACCTCGTCGGGCCGGCGCGAGCCGAACGGGGTGAGAACCTCGCGTGGCAGTGCCTCGGGGGCGTACCAGGCCAGGGTGCGCAGCAGCTCGACGGCGAAGGGCGCGGTGTGCTGGACGGTCCGGAGGGTGGTGCGCCACAGGCGGGCGACGGTGGACTCGGCATCGGGCCCCACTGGCCCGGTGGCGCGCAGCAGTTCGCGGTACTCGGCGAAGGAGGTGCCGGTCTGCTGGACGTAGGCACCGGCTTGAGTGAGGGCGATCGGCAGGTGGCCGAGCTCGTCGGCGAGTGCCCGGGCCTGATCCCGTTCGGCCGGATCGACCGTCGAGCCCTGGTAGGCCGTCCCGCAGAGCAGCCGGGCGGCCTCGGGGCCGTCGAGGACGTCGACGCGGACCGGGCGGATCCCGGGGTGCCAGCCGCTCGCCCGCCGGCTGGTGACCAACTGGTGCCCGCGGCCGAGCAGGCGGCCGACGTAGGGGGTGAGGTCGGCCGGATCCTCGGCGTTGTCGTAGACCAGCAGCCAGCGGTCGTGGGCGCGCAGCCACGTGATGGCCCACTCGACCTGTTGGCCAGGCGGGGCCGTAAGGGCCCAAGAGGGGTGAAGGTGGACGGCGAGCCCGGCGAAGGCCTCGGCGAGCTGCTCGGCGGACTCGGCGGCGAGCCACCAGATCAGCCGGTAGTGGCCGGCGTGGGCGTAGGCGTGGTGCAGGGCGAGGCTGGTCTTCCCGACGCCGCCGAGGCCGTGCAGGGTGGTGGCCTGGGTGACCAGTCCGCCACCGTCCGCGTGGGCCAGGGCGTCGGCGACGGCGCGCGACTCGCGCTCCCGGCCGATGAGTTGGCTGGCGGTGCGCGGAGGCAAGTTGGGCGTCGGCGTGGTGGCCTGGACGGTCTGTGCGGCACGCGCGGCCTCGGCCGGGAGGATGGCGGCGTGTGGGTCGCCGCTGGCGGCCGAGGGTGAGCCGGGGCGCCGGCGCTGTTCGTAGGGTTCGGGGTCGGGCATGCCGCTCCCAGGGCGGACATGTGCCGTCATGGACATCAACATTGCGCCACCCCGCCCCCGTGACCTGCTCTGCCCGCCTACCGTAGTGCAGGCCTGGCGCAGTGTCAGCGACTCCCGCGGACCTGGGGGCGGGACCGGAAGCTCCGATAGATCGTCAGGCGGTTTGGAGGAGCGCGTTGCGTCGGTGCTGGTGCCCGTGCCGGCCGGTGCCGCGGAACCGGTCTGGGGATCTGTGCGGGTACAGGTGCGCGGGATGGCTCTGGAAATGGACACCGTGCTCCCTGTTGGGAAGTAGTCCCGTGGGGCTGCAGGCGCTGGCGCCGGCCGTACCCAAGCACGAGGACCGGAACCTGTTGCCTAGGCTTCAAACTCCTTGCGGACCGCCTGCTTCAGTCAAGACCTTTCGGTAGGCCCGGCCTCCGAGAGTTGGCGGTACTTCGCCTGCACCACCCCGGACCCGCTCCAACTTATGCCCAGGGTGAGAGATGGGAAGTCGTGGCTGGAAGGATTCCTTTAGGTCACCGTCCGGACCGTCCCCAACCGCGCTGGCCACGGGGCCGAGTACGTGCCTAACCGGACTCTGCACGAGATTCTCGAACACCCCGCTGCCCAGTCGGCTTAGGTTGAAGTCCACTGTCGTTCCCAAAACGGTGGAGTAGGGGTCTCATTTGCGGATACGGCGAATCAACTCAGCTGCTGCCACGCAAGCGGCGCCGCCTAGTGCGATTGCCGAGTCTGGAGAAAGTCCGATCCACGCAAGCACGGTAAACATCGCCAGCACAAGGAATACGAGCATGACAACTGCCATGATATTCACTAAGTACTACCAATCCGTGGGGTCGGACTTTCGGCTTGGCTTCATGCTAGCCGGACCACATCCAAGGCATCAATTCGACGGTCTCCGGAGTCCCCATGCGGGACCTCCAGGTCAACATGGCTCACTCCGATTGCTGTCGATGTCATTGCGGCGACGAGGTTGCCGCCAGCTCCGAGCCCTCCAGGGCTGATCATGATTTTGCTGACTCCGGGTCCGATGGCGCACTCGTTGTGAGCCCTCAAGGGCTGATGGTGGCCGCGATCTGCTGTGCCGCCTGCGGCGACATGGTGATCGCCTGGTCAAGATTAGCTATGGATGGAGCGCTGTGGTGTGCGAAAGGTGTTTCCAAAAAAGAAGGTCTGTTCGATCGGTCTCGGCTGTTGGTTGTCGAGGCGGATTTGTCGCCGGTAGGCGTGAGGGTTGGCTGGCGGCTGTTCTGTTCACCTAGCGTTCTTCGAAGATGATTATCTGGGCGTTGGGAGGATAGGTTCGGAAGGGTGTGTGGACGTCGCCTGTGCTGCGGCAACTCGCCGGTAGTGCATCGTTGCAGGTCGGATCGATTTGAGTGTGGAGCATCAAAAGCGGAAGCTGTTCGTGGGTGCAGTCCGGTTGTCCTCGAAGGTGACGGGAACGGACGTGCGGTTATCGTCCAACTTTAGGCTTTTACCATAGGCATCTGCTCGGCGGAGCGAGTTGCGAGGAAGGGAATGCCGATTGTCCTGGTCTAGCTACCTTGCGGCATGTCCGGATCGGTCAGGAGGTTGCGGGTGCGGGTGAAGGTCGATGTCACGCCGGACAGGTCGAGCGTGAGGTGGGAGGACGTGCACGGGGCGGCTCGGGGGGTGGTGTACAGGTTGCTCGGTGGCCAGGACGAGGCTTTGGCGCAGGAGTTGCACGATAGTGGGTGGCTGGGGAAGCCGCTGAAGCCGGTGGGGGTAGCCGGGCCGCTGTTTCTCGGGGCGCCGCAGCGCAAGGGGGTCTACTCCACCTCCTACAACGGGTCGGTGTGGTTCGGCTCGCCGGTCCCGGAGATCGCTTCGGTGCTGGTGCGTGCGCTGGCAGGCGCTGAGGAACTGGTCTGGGGTACCACACGGTTGCGGGTACGGGGCCTTTCGGTGGAGATGGACGCCGGGGTGCCTGCGGGGGATGGGCCGGTGGAACTGGAGACCATGACTCCGGTCGTACTCAAACACGAGGGCAGGAACCTGCTTCCGGGTGACGCGCACTACCTCGACCGCCTGCAGCACAACCTGGCGCACAAGGCGGACGTGCTGGGCTTGCCGGCCCCGGAGGGCGTACGGGTTCTGGAGGCCGGCCCCCGGCGGCGGTTCACAGTTCGCGGGGCGCCGCGGATCGGGGCGCGGGTGCGGGTCGTCATGGAGGCCGATGGCCGGTTCGTGAACGCGATTCGGTCCTGGGGGCTGGGGCTGGACACGATCCAGGGGTTCGGGTGGGTGAGGTGACTGCGCTCATCGCGACGGACCACCCGTTGCAGCGAGCGGGTGCCTGGGCCGTGGCGGTCCTCGCCGAGCGCGATGACCCTAGCTGGGTGAACCAGGCTGATCTGGACACCGTATCCGCGGTCCTGGTCACGGACCTGCTCGCGGCCGCCACGGCGCTCAGGGATACCAGTCAGTACGACTGGTGGAAGGTGCTGTTCGCGCTGTACCCCAACTCCAAAGCGACCCACAGCAAGCGGCCCTCCGACCCGCACGCGTTGAGATTGGAAATCGAGAGTCTCTTCGCCCAGGATTCCCCACAGGCTGGCCTGGTGCGGCCCTGCACGTTCTGTGGCACTGGCACGGCTGTCGTGTGGGCGAAGGCTAACCTCCCACTGTTCGACACGAGCAAGGCACTGAATTCCCTGCCGCCCGGCGTTCCCGGCTGGCCGGTCTGTCGTGGGTGCCGGATCGCCATGTGGGCGCTGCCCTACGGAGCCTGGGTGACCGCAGGTTCGGCCACTGTGCTTTCCTGTGAAGGACCGGCCGCAGAAAGGGACTTCGCCCGACGGAACGTGCGACGGGCTCGCCGGGTCATGCAGGCAGGATTCACCGGGATGTCAGCCGCGGCCGGGCCCGAACAGGTGACCCTGGCTGCGTTGCGGGATTCCGCACAGGGGCTGTGCGCGACCACGCTGTGGACCTTCAAGAACGACAACCAGGAACCCTGGTTGCGCGTCACCCGCACCCGCCGTGCCGTGCCGGTCTTCCTGGCAATTGTGGACGGCAATGCGCCGCTGCGGCGTGGCTGGCATCTGTTGTGCCAAACCCTGGCCGGTCCGGATGGCGGAAGGAGTGGTGCGGGCGAGGCGGCACGACTGCTGTTTGATGCCGAGGGTGGGCGTAGCCGTCCGCTGCTGGGGCAACTGCACCGCCTCCTCGCGGAGGCCGACGCCTCATGGAGCCCCAGGGACCGTGAAGCCCTGGTCCGGCTCGCCTTCACCTATGCCGAGGAGGTTTTCGGAATGGAGACGGATCTGGAACCGGTGGCGGTTCTGATCGCCGACTGGATCGCTCAAGGCAGCAGTCCGCGCGGGCTGCTGGCCGAGTATCGAAAGGCAGCGCTGAGTGACTACGAGCTTGGCGTGCTCCTGGTGAAGGCATACACGCGTCTTCAACTGAACGGGTCTGACAGGCCGTTGGCTGGGCCTGAACTCTGGAAGCCGCTTATTCAGCGTCAACCGCGGTCCTGGGAGCGCCGGATGCTGCTGTTTGCCAGGGTGTCGGTGCTGCTCCAGCAGAACGGAGTGCAGGTGGGCGGCAAGGGAGCCGACCCGCAGCGGGAGCGTGAGATCGAGGCGTTGGCCGAGCGTCCCGCGTTCGCCGTGGATGCCGAGGATGAGTACGACGACTATGAGATGGAGCAGGCTTAAATGGCTTACCTGGCAGGAATGATGGTGCTCGCCGTGCAAGCGGGAGCCCCCAACAACGGGCGCGGCGAGGAGACGACGTCCCGCATTAAGCACGCACGGATCAGGGGCCGCAAGCACCCGTACGTGTCCGCGCAGGCGGCGCGCCGCTGGATCCGGGAGACCATGGTCGAGCGCGGCTCGGTGCCCTCGCCCGTCACCCGGGTCGGCAAGGCCCAGGGCAAGGCACAGAAGGCCAACACGCAGGCCGATCCCGTCCGGTACGCGGACGACGACCTGTTCGGCTACATGCGGGCCGGCGCCAAGAAAGACGACGCTGCCACCACCCTGCGCGACAGCCCGTTCATGCTCGGCACCCTGATGTCCGTCGAACCCGTCCACCCGACCGAGGACTTCGGCGTCATGTCCCGGGGCGTGACCGAACCCGTCCTGCACGGCCACGAGTTCTACACTGCCGACCTCGCCGCGCCCTTCCTGATCGACCTGCCGAGGATCGGCACGTTCACCCTGCCGGGGCGGACGGGGTCGGCCGGCCCAACTACCTCACCCAGGAGCAGGCCCTGCAGGTGGCGGAGGCCGCCGCGCTCGGCGCCACCACCGAGGTCTTCCGCGACCAGCCCGCCGTACGGCTGCCCCTGGAGGAACGCCGCCGCCGCGCCGCACTGCTGCCCGAGGCGATCGCCCACCTCAGCGGCGGCGCGAAGCAGGCCCTGCACTACGGCGACCGGGTGCCCGCCCTGATGGTCCTGGTCCCCTTCAAGGGAGGCGTCAACCCGCTGGGCAACGTGATCGACAGCGACCCCGACACGGGGGTGCGGGTGCGCGGCGACGTCCTCGTCAAGGAGCTCGAGGCGTGGGCGGGGGAGTGGGAGGCGCCCGTACGCATCGGCTGGCGGCCCGGCTTCCGCGACCAGGCGCGCGAGAACTTCGAGAAGCAGTGCGCGCGCGAGCTGGCCGAAGGAAGTATGGTCATTGACCATCCACGAACCGTCCTGCTCCACCTTGCGGCGGACCTTCGCGAGGGCAAGCTCGACGACTGGTTCGACGACCCGGCCCCGCAGGAAACACCGAATTGAGCGCGACAACGCGGCTCCCGCGCGAACCGGTCCCGGCCGTTAGGGCGAGGTTCTACGCCCCGGTTGCCTCGTTCAGGGACCCGCTGTTCCCTGGCATCACCCGAATCCTCCCGGTTCCGCCTCCCTCCACCGTTCGCGGGCTGCTCGCCGCTGCCACCGGCGCGTACACCGAGCCGCTGGTCTTTGGCATGGCGGCCTGGTCGGAGGGCTACGGCATCGACACCGAGACCTACCACCCGATCGCCGCGGACGGCAGTAACCCCGCCTCCGGCGGCAGGGTCAGGGCCGTCAAGGGCGGAACGACGGCCAAGGACCGGCCCTTCCTCGCGGGCGTCCACCTCACAGTCTGGCTCCCCGGACCGGACACCGACCGGTTCGCCCGGGCGCTGCGCCGGCCGCGCCATGGGCTGAGGCTGGGCCGGTCGCAGGACCTCGTCCATCTCACCGAACTCGCGCACGTCGCCCTCGAACCCGCCGAGCGGGCTGTCGTGGGACACGCGCTCGCCCCCGCGGGCGGCCACGACACGCCCTCCGCCCACATCCACCGCCTCGCCGACACCGTGTCCATCGACCGCCTCACCACCAGGTGGTCGCAGTACCTGTGGTGCGACGAGCCCGCCGGACCGGGCCTGGTGCGTGGTGCCTACCACGAAGCACTCCCGAACAACGAGGACACGCAAGCCGTATGGCTCCTGACCCCCTGACCACTCCGCCGCGACGGCGCGCCCTCACCGACCTGCGGGCCAAATCCCTTCCCCGCGACGATCCCGAACGGCTCACCGCTCACCTGCGCACTGTGCACGCTGTGGTGTCGCAGTTAGAGGCGCGGATCGGAGCCGCTGGCATTATCGCCACCGAGCCCTTGTTCTGGGCCCGCGTCCGCGCCGCGGCGCTGCTGCACGACGCGGGCAAGGTCGCCGAGATGTTCCAACGGCAGCTGGAACACACGGGCGATCCCTGGGGGGAGCGCCACGAAGTGTTCTCCCTTGCCTATGTCGACCTCCTGGCCCCGGCGGCCGGCTGGAGCGAGGAGGAACGCCTGGTGATCGCCACGCTCGTCGCCGGCCACCACCGGCCGCTCCACTCGGCGTCCTCCCTCGGGGGTGGAAAGCCGGCTCTGTCCAGGCAGTACAACGAACAGACCCGCTGGGAGGAGGCATTCGGACGGCTACCGGGCCCGGACTGTCGCCGGCCGCAGGTGCCGCGGGGCCTGCACCAGGAATTCCTGGCTTGGCTGACCGGCTTCCTCGGCACTGAACCAGTACCGCCAGGCCCGAACGAACCTTTGCTCGCCGACCGCGCCCGCAAGCTGTTCGAGGAAGTTCTGGCCGCGTGGCAGCAGCCGGTGAAAGCCCACCGTGGTCTGCTTGCCGCGCTGGCGCAGGGCGCCCTCACACTCGCCGACCATGCTGGATCTGCCCACGTGGACCTCCAGACCCACATGCCGCTGCCGACCGACTACCTCGCCCGGCTCCCGTACACCCCGCACCCGCACCAGCAGGACGCCGGTGCGACCGTGGGGCATCTGGTCCTCGTCGCCCCGACCGGAAGCGGGAAGACTGAGGCCGGACTCGCCTGGGCAGCAAGACAGTTGACGACAATGCTCGGTCTGCCGCGGCTCGTCTGGACCCTGCCGTACCGGGCCTCCCTGAACGCAGCCAGACGCCGCTTCCAGGACACCCTCCACCCGGTTGTTGGCGAGAAGTCTCCGGACATCGGTCTTTTGCACGGAGCCCTCGCCCGCACCCTCCTCACGGAGGCGTTGGAAGACGACGGCTGCGGCGGCCCGACCAAGGACACTGCCCGCAAGGCCCGTGCCCGCGCGAATGCCATGCGACTGTTTGCCCAACGCCTGCGCGTCGCGACCCCCTACCAACTCCTTTCGGCCGCCATCGCCGGGCCAACTCACTCCTCCGTGCTCCTTGAGCAGGCCAACGCCCTCTTCGTTCTTGACGAACTCCACGCCTACGACCCGGAGATTTTCGGGCGAATCTGCGCCGCGATGCGCCTGTGGGAACAACTCGGCAGCAGGATCGCCGTGCTGTCCGCCACCCTTGCTCCGCCCCTGCTCGCCATCGTCGACGAGAGTCTCTACCAGCCCGTCACCTGCCACCGGGCCGCGCCCGGCACGGCGGCGGTGCGGCACCGCCTCGTCGTCGACGACCGTCCGCTGTCGGATCCGGAGAGCGTCGCGCGCCTGGAGGGCTGGCTCGACGAAGACCACAGCGTCCTCGTGGTTGTCAATACCGTCGCCACCGGGCAGGCCCTCTTCACCATCCTTGCGGACCACGCCCGGAAGCAATATCCCGGCGACTCAGACGCGGCGCTCCTCCTCCATTCTCGCTTTAGGAATCGGGACCGTGACGCGATCGAGGCGCGCCTCCTGAAGCGCCACCCGGAGCGCCGTCCTGTGCGCCGCTCCGACAGACCGCGGCTGCGTGGGGGCTTGGTCGTCGCCACTCAGACGGTCGAAGTGTCACTGCAACTCGACTTCGACCGGGGCGCGGTGGAGAACGCCCCCATCGAGGCCGTCGCCCAGCGGGCCGGCCGCGTCAACCGGCGGGGCCTGCACCCGGACGGGCCGGTCGAGTTCCGCGTCCACCGCACCGAGAGCCACCGCCCGTACGACCAGGGTGCCGTGGACGCCGCCTGGTCGGCGCTGACCACGGTGGTGGAGCAGGGAGGCGACACGCTGAGCGAGGAGGACATCGACCGCCTCCTCGCCCTCGCCTACGACACGGACTGGGGCCACACGTGGGCGACCAGGGCACGAGAGGCCCGCGACGGGTTCACCGCAGAGTTCCTGACCTTCACCGACCCGTTCCACGACCGCAGCGAACACGCGAGGTCCCTCGGTGAACGCTTCGACACCGTCGAAGTCCTCCTGCGCGACGACGCCGAGGAGTACCGACTGCTCGCCCTCGGCAAGAAGGCAGACCCCCTGCTCGCCGCAGGGCTCCTCATCCCCCTGCGCTACGGCCAGTTGAAGCAGTACAACGCCACCTTCGACCGCGCGCTCGGCATCCACCTCATCGACGGCCAGTACGACCCCGTCCTCGGGCTACGCCCACCCGCCGAGCCGGAGACCATCCTGTGAAACCCACCCCCTCCGACCCCGTCCACGACGCCCAGGGCCTCGGTGGCGTCCACATCAAGTACCTCCGCCACTGCCCGCGGCAACTCTGGCTCTACACCCGCGGCTACCGGCCCGAGGCCGGCAGTGACCTCGTCGCCTTCGGTGAAGTCGTCAGCGACACCACCTTCGCCCGCCGCCGGGACGCCGACCTCGGCGAAGCCCGCATTGACTGGGTCACCGCTGGCGCCGTCGTCCACGAGACCAAGTCCTCCCGCACCCCCTCGCCCACCCACGACGCCCAGGTCCGCCACTACTGCCTGCTCCTCGAACGCCGAGGCGTCAACGTGCGCGGCGGCACCGTCCACTACCCGCTCATCCGCCGCACCACCGACGTCCCCTGGAACGACGAGGCGCGCGAACAGGCCGAGACCGCCGAGGACGAAGCCCGCGCCGTCATCGCCGCCACCGCACCCCCCGACCGCCAACCCCGCGCCGCCTGCCGCGGCTGCTCCTACCTCGACTACTGCTGGGGAACCTGATGCCCGCCGCCGGCCGCACCTACTGGCTCACCGAACCCTGCCGCATCCGCCGCCAGGACGACAGCATCCGCATCGAACGCGCTGACACCAGCCCCGTCCACATCCCCATCACCGACATCCGCGACCTCGTCGCCTTCGACCACGTCGACCTCAACACCTCCGTCATGTCCCTCCTCAGCCGGTACGGCGTCACCGTCCACGTCCTCGACCACTACGGCAACCACGCCGGACACTTCGCACCCGCCGAAACCATGTCCTCCGCCACCGTCATCCGCCGACAGGTCGAGATCACGGGCGACCCCGAACAACGCCTCCCCATCGCCCGCGCCCTCCTCCTCGCCACCGCCGAGAACCTGAGCTGGGTCCTGGAATCCGACCTCCTCGACGCGGCGCTCGCCACCCTGCGCGCCGCGCTGCCGAACTGCCGCGACACCGACGAACTCCTGGGCCAGGAAGGCAACTTCCGCCGCACCGCCTGGGCCGTCCTCGACACCCGCCTCCCCGCCTGGCTGCGCCTCAACGGCCGCACCCGCCGGCCACCCACCAACGCCGGCAACGCCTTCATCAGCTACCTCAACGCCCTCGTCTACGCCCGCGTCCTCACCGCCCTGCGCAGCACCCCGCTCCACCCCGCGATCGGCTTCCTGCACAGTGACACCGACCGCCGCCGCAACACCCTCGCCCTCGACCTCGCCGAACCCTTCAAACCGCTCTTCGCCGAACGGCTGCTGCGGCGGGCGGCGAGCCAGAAACAGCTCAAGCCGAGCGATTTCGAGACGGAGGTCGGCCGCGCGGCGCTCAGCACGGACGGTCGGAAGAAGATCGCCGCCCTCGTGCGGGACGAACTCGCGACGACGGTGTTCCACCGAGGGCTCAAACGGAACGTCAGCTACGAGGAGCTCATTCACCTCGAAGCGCTCAAGCTCGTCCGGCTGTGCCTGGAGGGCACCCCGTACAAGCCCTTCCGGCCCTGGTGGTAGCCGCAGATGTTCGTCATCCTGGTCTACGACACCGCCGCCGAACGCAACCCCAAGGTTCTGAAGACCTGCCGCAAGTACCTCCACTGGACCCAACGCAGCGTCTTCCAGGGCGAACTCACCGCAGCCCAGTACCGGGCTCTTACCTACGCCCTCAACGCCGTGATCGACCCCACCCACGACAGCATCGTCACCTACACGGCCCGCTCCCCGGACATGATCGCCGCCACAACCATCGGCGCCACCCTCGGCGGCCCGGGCGACATCCTGTGACCAGCACCGCTGCAGTACCTGTGGGTCGCTGCACCACCACGACCCACAGCGGCGCTCCCAGGTGCTCTGACCTGGGGCTTTACCCTCGGGTCATGCTCAGCCCTGGAGGGCTTGCAACACGTACCAGCGAGACCCCCCGCGCATGATGGTCCGGGTCATGCTCAGCCCTGGAGGGCTTGCAACTCGGCTCCACCCTGCCCTCCATCCCGAAGCTCGCCAGTCGTGCTCAGCCCTGGAGGGCTTGCAACGCGACGGCTTCCAGCAGGCCGAGGTCCTCGTCCAGGGTCGTGCTCAGCCCTGGAGGGCTTGCAACACCACCAAGGGAACCCGTGACGCGGTGTGCCCCCGGGTCGTGCTCAGCCCTGGAGGGCTTGCAACTCGGCTCCACCCTGCCCTCCATCCCGAAGCTCGCCAGTCGTGCTCAGCCCTGGAGGGCTTGCAACCCGCGATGACGGGGGCTGGAGTGGCGGTGGAGTGGGGCCGTGCTCAGCCCTGGAGGGCTTGCAACATCATGAAGACCGCCATCCTCCTGGCCATGTCCGAGGCCGTGCTCAGCCCTGGAGGGCTTGCAACCCCAGGTCCTTCAGGTGCAGGGACTGAACGGCCAGGGTCGTGATCAGCCCTGGAGGGCTTGCAACCGCATCACCGCGTCCGCGGTGCCGGACTGGGGGAGGGGTCGTGATCAGCCCCGGAGGGCTTGTAACGCCGGGCCCCAGTCCGGGCCGGGACCGACGCGGTAGGTCGTGCTCAGCCCTGGAGGGCTTGCAACGGGCACCCGGGTACCGCGCACGGGGGCGGGGTCTGCGCGTCGTGGTTAGCCCTGGAGGGCTTGCAACAAGCGGTGGTGGGCACCGCGGCCGGCCAGCCGTCGCGTCGTGATCAGCCCTGGAGGGTTTGCAACTCAGGGAGCCGCGGCCGGGGATGCCGTCCGCCGCCTGTGCTCAGCCTCGGAGGGGCGTGAACCGTAGATACCGTCGCGTCGGCGCGGAACGCGGTGCGTCGCGCTACCGGTCCGACCAGCCGGCGGCCAGGGTGCGGGGTCGTAGACGCTCGCCCTGGGGGCCGAACATGATCAGGTACTCGACCGGGCCGCCCGGGCCGGCGTTGGCGAGTCCGTGGGGGGTGCGGGTGTCGAATTCGGCCACGTCCCCGGCGTTCAGCACGAGGTCCTGCGTGCCGAGCGCCAGCCACAGTCGCCCGTAGAGGACGCACAGCCATTCGTAGCCGTCGTGGGAGGCCTGCCGGGGCCGGGCCGGCGGTGCGTCGACGGCGGGCAGGACGTGTTTGTGGGCGTGCAGGCCCCCGACGTACCGGGTCAGCGGCAGTACCGCCTTGTCGTTGCCGGAACGCCGCGGCGCCACCGCGGGTGCGGTGCCGGCCAGTTCGTCCAGGGAGACGCCGTACGCCTTCGCGAGTTGCAGCAGCACCTCCAGGGTCGGCTTGCGCCGGCCGGTCTCGATCCGCGAGAGCGTGCTCGGCGAGATGCCGGTCGCGCGGCTGACGCCGGTGAGTGTGGCGCCGTGCTGCTCCCGCGCCGCTCGCAGCCGGGGGCCCATGGCCGCCAGTGTGTCGTCGGTCACCGTCGCCCTGCTTCCTCGCATCGCGCCGCCTCCACGGCCCTGCCCTGCCAGTTTGCCAGAATGGCAAGGGTGTTCGCGGCGCGCGGCCGCCGCGCCGCATGATCGGTGGGTAACCGCGACCACCCGTGAACCGAGGAGAAGCGATGCACCAGCCCGCGCCGTCCGCCGATCTGCGCCACCGCACCATCGAGGCACCCGCCGGGCGCCTGCACCTGGTCGAGCAGGGCAGCGGACCGCTCGTCCTGCTCGTCCACGGCTTCCCCGAGTCCTGGTACTCCTGGCGCCGCCAGCTCCCGGCCCTCGCGGCGGCGGGGTACCGGGCCGTGGCGCTCGATGTGCGCGGCTACGGCCGCTCCTCCAAGCCGGCCGGGACGGACGCCTACCGGATGTTCGACCTGGTGGCGGACAACGTCGCCCTGGTGCGCGCCCTGGGGGAGGAGAGGGCGGTGGTCGTCGGGCACGACTGGGGCTCCGGCATCGCGGCGGCCTCCGCCCTGCTCCACCCCGAGGTCTTCCGCGCCGTCGGACTGCTGAGCGTCCCCTACTCGCCGCCCGGCGGCGCCCGCCCCTCCGAGGTCTTCGCGCGGATGGGCGGCGACGAGGAGTTCTACGTCTCGTACTTCCAGGAGCCCGGACGGGCCGAAGCGGAGATGGAGCCAGACCTCCGGGGCTGGCTCGCGGGCTTCTACGCGGCCATGTCCGCCGACACCATGCCCGCCCCGGGCGAGCCCGACCCGCACTTCGTGGCCCGCGCCGGCGGCCGGCTGCGCGACCGCTTCCCCGGCGGCAGGCTGCCCGGCTGGCTGACCGAGCACGACCTCGACGTCTACGCCGGGGAGTTCGAGCGCACCGGCATGACCGGGGCCCTCAACCGCTACCGCGCCATGGAACGCGACTGGGAGGACCTCGCCCGGTACGCAGGAGCCCCGATCGAGCAGCCGTCCCTCTTCCTCGGCGGCGCCCTGGACGCCTCCACGACCTGGATGGCCGACGCGATCGACGCCTTCCCGGCCACCCTCCCCGGCCTGGTCTCCTCCCACATCCTGGACGGCTGCGGGCACTGGATCCAGCAGGAGCGTCCCGAGGAGGTCAACCGCCTGCTGACCGCCTGGCTCGCCGCCCTCCCGGACTGAACCGGCGGGTGTGCCGGACGGCCCGCGGGTCGCACCGATTGTCGCGAAGCCTTGACACTGCGTCACGAGGCGAGAACCCTGGTGCCGTACTCCAGGGACGTGAGGGACACGGCATGCCATGGGTTGACGAGAGCGGGCGCCACCGGGGTTTCCCGGTGGCGGTGTTGGCGGACGGCAGCGAGCCGGCGCGGTTGCCGGACGGGCGCACCACCTGGTGGCTCTACAACGGTGCGGACGGCCCTCGGGCCACTGCGGTGCGCGCCGGTTGCGACTGCGGCTGGCGGGGTGAGCGGGTGCACGTGCTGGACTTCGGTGACGACGTGGCGACCGAGGCGGTGGGCGAGGCCACCGGGCCGTTCGCGGACTGGGAGGAGCACGTCGACCTGGCCGAGGGCGTGGTGCCGCACGAGGTCGAGGAGCTGATCGCGGCGCTGGTGGACCGGATCTGCGACCTGACGGACGGTCGGCCGTACGCCGCGGCCCGTGCGGCCGCCCGCTTCGAGCGCGCCGCCGGTTCGACGGCGCTGCTGGCGGGCCGCAGGGCCCGGAGCAGCATGATGACCTGGGAGTACATCGGCCGCGCCTTCGGCTGCGGGCCGGCCGAGGCGCTGGAACGGTTCGGCGAGACGTTCCACGACCTCGACCAGGGTGAAGAGGCGTAGGTTGCCGGCTGCTGGTTGTCGCACGTCGAGCAGGCGGCGGCCCCCCCGGAGGCGAAAGTCGGCCCACGGCGGGGCGTCCGTGTGACAAGATCCCGGCATGGCTTTGGAGGTCTGGGAGTTCGCCGGCGAACACTACTGCCTGCAGTCGACCGAACTGGTGGACGGCTCACGGTACTTCGAACTGAGTGAGGCCCGCGCCGCGCCGGCCGGCTGGACGACCGGATCCGGCGGCGGCGACTTCATGCCGGGGCCCGCCGCCGTCACGGTCGTCGCCATGCGCAAGGAGGAGGACGAGGACGAGGAGAAGCTCCCGTTCGTCACCTTCGCCGCGGACCGGTCTCTCCCGTTCGACATCCTGAGCCGCTTCACGGCGCGCATCAGCGAACTCCTTGACGGCGAGGGCGTCGAGCCCGCCGGGTGAGTCCCCGACGTCACTCCGCACCGGCGCCCTGAGCCGGCGCATCCAGCAGGTGGTCGAGCAGCCGGCCGAAGACGACGCGGCCGACCCCCGCCACCACCGGGTCGAACAGCGCCGGCAGGCCGGCGATCCGCAGCTCCTCCGCCCAACTCGCCTCGCTGCCGCCGCCGTCCACCGCCCGTACCCGCAGCTCGGCGCCGCCGCGGACCGCGCGCCCGCGCTTCGCGAGCCGGCAGTGCCCGTCCCGGCCGGGGGCGGGGGCGGTCAGTTCGACGATCTCCATCGGGTCGTCGAAGCGCAGCGGCCCGAGGCGGGTCCGGGCCACGACCAGATCGCCCGGGAGGCCGTGGACGTCGCGGACGTCACCGCTGCCCGGGACGACGCGGACCCGGGTGAACGGCACCCGTTCCCCGTGCCGGGGCCAGTCGGTGAGGCGCCGCCAGCACTCGGCCGGCGGCAGCGGCGAACGCCGGGTCAGAAGGAAACGGGCCATGCCCGGAGCGTAACGGCCCGGCGAACAAGACGGTGTTCCGGCACGGCGGGGGGCGACTCGACGGACAGGCGGCGCGCGACAGGGGCTCGGGCCCGTACGATCGGCGAATGTCTGACTTGACGGAAACCACGCCCGGTTGGCTGGCCCCCGAGGAGCTGGAGACCACGCGGGCCAAGATGCCGATCCTTTACGTCGAGGCCGTGCCGGTCCGCGTCGACGAGTCCGGGGAGGTCACGCAGATCGGCCTGCTGCTGCGGATCGGCCCGGACGGCACGGTCAGCCGCACCCTGGTGTCGGGCCGGGTGCTGCACCACGAGCGGATCCGGGACGCGCTGCTGCGGCACCTGGAGAAGGACCTGGGGCCGGTCGCGCTGCCGCGGATCCCGGCCTCGCTGCAGCCGTTCACGGTCGCCGAGTACTTCCCGACGCTCGGGGTGACGGAGTTCCACGACCCGCGCCAGCACGCGGTGTCGCTGGCCTACGTCGTCCCGGTGGCGGGGGACTGCCGGCCCCGGCAGGACGCGCTGGACCTGGTCTGGTTCAGCCCCGAGGAGGCCGCCTCGGCGCTGGTGCAGCAGGACATGCCCGGCGGGCAGGGGGCGCTGCTGAAGCGGGCGCTGGCCCACGTCGGCTGCCTGCTCTGAGGACACCGCCCCGGCCCCGGCCCGGGCAGCGCCGACCGCGGCGCCGCCCGGGCCGGACGACCACCACCCCGCCCGGCGCTCCTCCGGCGGGTCCGCGTCACAGCTTCTGGTACTCGAACTCGGCCTGCGGGCCGCCCGGGGAGGAGTAGCCGTTCGACTGCACGGTGACGTCGATGGTGTCGGGCTTGCCGGGGCCGGTGCTCGGGTCGGGCGCGGTGGCGACGATCTCGCCGGGGGCGCCGGTGCGCGTGACCTGGACCGAGGGCGAGGGGTTGTCGCCGAAGTAGACCTGGGCGTCGGAGCAGAAGTTGACGCCGGTGATGGTGACGGATTCGCCCTTCCTGCCCTTGTCCGGGGTGATGCCGGTGACCATCACGGGTTCGGGTCCGCCGTAGGCGAACTGACCGAAGGGGACGGCGGGCGAGGTGCCCAGGTCGGTGGTGACCCGGACGGCGACGACGCCGACGCCGGGCGGCGCGTAGACGCCGATCCCCTGACCGTCACCGCTGACGTTCGGGTCCTCGCACGGGACCGTCCCGAAGTCGACCGCCGTGCCCGCGCCGAAGCCGCTGCCGGCGACGAGGATCGCGCTGCCGTCCTTGCCGGCGTTGCTGCTGATGGCCCGCACCACCGGGCCGGGCAGCACGTCCGGGGTGCGGAGCAGCCCCAGGTAGGTGGAGTTGGCGTGCTGGTAGGCGACTTGGCCCAGGAAGTCCGGGAGCGACTTCCTGATCATGACCGGGTCGTAGTCGGTCCGGTAGTCCCGGTGCAGCGGCTTGGCCACGCCCGGCTGGGCGTACTGGTGGGGGCCGGGCAGGCCGGCGAGCGCCGTGATGGCGGCGTCGACGTCCTCGGTCGCCGCCGGGCCGGGGTGGGGGTACCACTTCTTCACGTCGTCGAGACTGGTCCAGGCGCGCGGTACCACGTCCCATTCGTTGAAGTGGCGTTCGTTGGCGACCCAGTGGAGGGAGTCCACGTAGGCCGCGAAGTCCCGGCCCCCGGCGGTGGGGGCGGCGAAGGTGTAGAGGCTGAACCGCGGGACGGGGGCCGACCAGGTCTGCGCCTGGAGGTAGGGCGCGACCATGGTGGCGAGGCAGCCGCCCAGGCTGTGACCGATCACGTGGACGGTCGGGTTCGGCCGGGCCCAGGTGAGGGCGCCGTCGAGGGCCTTCAGCAGGGTGATGCCCGAGGAGGTCATCGTGACGACCTGGGTGAAGGCCTCCATCGCGCCCTTGGAGACGGCCACCGGAGCGGAAGGCGAGCCGATCGCGGTGAACGGCACCATCGTGCCCACGTCGAGGTCCTCCAGGAGGTCGGTGACGTTGCCGACGGTGCCGCGGAGCACCACGGCGTAGGCGTTGGCGGTGGTGTTCACGGCCAGGTACGCCATGTTCGCGTTGTCCGGGCTCAGCGCCAGCCACTGCAGCCGCCAGTCGTTCCGGGTGGCGAGCGAGGGCTCGGCCAACTGCTGGAGGACGCCCCGGGAGATCCGGGCCTGCTGCTCCGCCGTGGTCTCTCCGGACGGCCGCGGGGTGGCGCCGGTCGCCGCGATCGCGGCGAGCGTCATGGCCACTTGGGCCATCGTGGGTGTGCTCTGCTCCGTCGACATGCGTTCTCCCTGGGAACCGATCGCCTCACCGAACGGGGAGGTCGTGTCCCACCTCGGTTCCACCCGGTACGTCTGACGATGTGTCCGCGTCCGGGACGTCATGCCACCGGGCGCACACCGCCGTGGGCGGTCAAGCCTTGGTAAAGTCCGGTCGGCCCTCTGGATGTGCCATTGCACATGTCACATCATGCTCCCCATGAGAAAAGCCATCGCCCTCCTCGCGTCCGCGGCCGCCGTCGTCGCCCTCGGCGTCGGATCGGCCTCCGCCGCCGACCCCGACACCCTCACCCTGGAGGACAGCGGCCAGGGCAGTCTCGCCTGGACCTCCTGTCGGGACGCCAACACCCCCGCGCTGCAGTGCGCGATGCTGGAGGTGCCCGTCGACTACGCCGCGCCGCACGGCCGGAAGATCAAGATCAAGCTGAACCGGCTGCCGGCCACCGCCCCCAAGGACAAGCAGCAGGGCCCGATCCTGCTCAACCCCGGCGGCCCCGGCGACTCCGGGCTCTGGATGCCCGCGTACATCTCCGGGAAGGTGCCCGCGGACGTCGCCTCGACCTACGACTGGATCGGCTTCGACCCGCGCGGCACCAACGGCAGCGACCCCCATGTCGTCTGCGACGCCCACTACTTCGATGCCGAGCGCCCCGACTACCAGGTGAGCCAGGGGACTTCGAAGGCCTGGCTGAAGAAGGCGGCCGGCTACGCCGCCGACTGTGCGGCCGACTGGTCCTGGCTGATGCCGCACATGACGACCGTCGACAACGCCCGCGACATGGACAGCATCCGCCGTGCGCTCGGCGTGCCGAAGATCAACTTCTACGGCGGTTCCTGGGGCACCTCCCTGGGCTCCACCTACGGCCAGCTGTTCCCCTCGCACGTGCGGCGGATGGTGCTCGACAGCATCGTCGGCCCGACCATCAGCTGGTACGACCACAACATCCTGCAGGACAAGGAACACCAGCGCCGCTTCGACGCCTTCGCGGCCTGGGCCGCCAAGGCCGACGGTGTCTACCACCTCGGCACCGACGCCGCCGCCGTCCAGAAGGCCTACGCCCAGGTCGAGGACGCGCTGCGCAAGGAGCCCGTCGACGCCGCCCCCGCCCCCGGGAAGATCGGCCCCGCCGAGTTCGAGGACACCTTCTACGGCGGCGGCTACAACTTCCTGCGCTGGCCCCGGATGGCCACCGTGCTCTCCGCCTACCTCACCCAGCACGACACCCGGCCGCTGAACATCGCGTACAACAAGTACGCCGCCCCGGGCAGCGACGACGGCACCTTCCCCGCGTACAACGCGGCCCAGTGCACCGAGAACGCCTGGCCGCGCGACTGGGAGGTCTGGAAGAAGGACCAGGCCAAGGTCAACGCGACCGCGCCCTTCTACACGTACAACAACATGTGGTACAACGCCGCCTGCATGTTCTGGCCCTACCAGGGCAACCAGGCCGGCCGGCTGAAGATCACCGGCAAGGGGCTGCCCCCGGTGCTGCTCTTCCAGGCCACCGAGGACGCCGCCACGCCGTACGAGGGCGGCCTCGCCATGCACGACGCGCTGCCCGGCTCCAAGCTGGTCGTCCAGAACGGCGGCAGCTTCCACGAGATCCTGTTCCACGACAACCCCTGCCTCGACGACACCTTCACCGCCTACCTGCGCGACGGCAGCCTGCCCGAGGGCAAGGGGCGGATCGCCAAGACCTGTGCGCCCGAGGCGGACCCGGCCCCGGTGTTCGTGACTCCGCCGCCGGCCACCGCCAAGGCGCTCACCGCCGACGCCGGCGCGGCGCGGCTCGCGCCCGGCGACCCGGAGGCCGTCCACGGCGTCCTGCGCTGAGCTTCCGCAGAGACCGAGCATCGATCGGTGCGCCGGCCCCCCCACACGGGGGGCCGGCGCACCGCCGTCAGGCCCAGAGGTTGGTCGGCCAGTCCATCGCCCACGCGAGGTCGACGAGGTACGGGACGCCGGTGAGCACGGAGGCCACCACCGTCACCGCGACGCCCGCGGTGCGCCGGGCCGCGAGCAGCAGCAGGACGCCGGCGGGCAGGTAAAGGACCACGAGCGGCAGCGGGATGAAGGCGAACGGGAAGGAGAGCGCCGCCTGGAGGACCAGCAACACCCAGCCGATGATCAGGCACCAGCGGCGGAACAGGGCGCGGCTCGGCGCGATCAGGGGCAGCAGGGTGAGCGCGATGACCAGGGCGAACAGGCCCACGCCGTGCCAGAATCCGGACGTCGCCGCGGGCAGCGCGGCCGCCGCGAAGGGCAGCCAGCTGGCCCCGGCCAGTGTGGCGACCAGCCGGGCCCGTCGCCCGGCTCGGAAGTAGGTCCACGCGCGTCGCGTCATCACGCGCCCCCTCGGCATCGTTTTGAATCCGTTCAAAACTAGGCCGGACGGCCCTCCGGAGGCAAGTCCGGGGGCCGTCAGTCGCAGCGCCCGCTGCCGCTGTAGCACGGCGTGTACCCGGGCTTGGGCGGTGGCGGCGGCGCGGGGTGGCTGCGGTTGTACGCGTGGCCGAGCTGGACGGCGAAGACGAACAGCACGGCCGCGCCGAACAGCTGGAGCCCCGCCGTCCAGCGGGCGCGCAGCAGGGCGGCGAGCCCGGCGGCGCCGAGGGCCGCGCCCAGCAGGCCCCAGGTGAACGAGAGTTGGCCGCGGGCGACCCGGTCGGCGGCGCCCTGCTCGCCCGAGGCCGCCCACAGGTCCATGCCGTAGCCGAACATCCGGCCGACGTACACCAGCGCCAGGACGACCAGGAACAGCACCCCGGCGGTGATGTCCGCGGCGCGCGAGGGCCTGGGCCGCCGCAGTCGGCGGAAGGCGGAGGCAGGGGTGGAGGCAGGGGCGGAGGCAGGGGCGGTGCGCTTCGATCCGTTCGGCTTCGATCCGTTCACGGGGACAGCCTGGCAGCGTCCGGGCCTCGGCGCCTGAGCATCCGTACTCAGATCGTGTCCGTACGGCCGACCGGCAGGGGAGCGCTCGGTGCGCCCCGGCGTGCGCCGGTGCGCCGGGTCGGTGCGTTCGCCCAAGTCACTTGGTGAGACACGGACTTGGCGCCCGGCCGGGCTGTGGTGGAGCATGGGCGTGCCCGGTCTGTCGTGGTGCGCCCCGCGCCGCGGCCGGGCGGGCAGTGGTCGGTGGCGGAGGAGGCGGGGCCGGTGGATCCCGTGGAGCGTCCGATTCTGGTTCGGGGCAGGGCCGTCCCGCTGGCGAGGTACCTGGCCGAGGAGGAGATCGCCGGACTGGTCGCCTGCTCGTGCATCGGGAACGAGGTGACGATCGACCTCCCGGACACCCGGGTGCTGGTGGGCCTGGTCGACGTCGCCGGCGTGGTGCGGCTCAATTTCCACATGGTGCACGCGGGCGCGGCCAAGCCGCGCTCCTGGTCGCGGCTGCTGCCGGTGGGCACCGGCCCCGACGAGATCGCCGCCCGGATCGCCCGGGACGTCCGGACGCTCGAACGCGAACTGGCGCCGCTGCGCCGCCGCTCCCCGGAGGGCGTGGAGCAGCGCTGGCCGGGGTGACCGGCGCGCGCCGGCCACCCCTCGAAGCCCTCGCGTCAGGTGCCCCGCGCGGCGCCGCCGCCCTGGTGGGCCTCGGCGTCGGCCGCGGCGACGACGGCGCTCAGCAGGCCGGGGAAGCGGCGCTCGAGCTCCTCCGAACGCAGCGCGTTCATCTTGGTGGTGCCGATGTAGTACTGGCGCACCAGCCCGGCCTGCCGCAGCACGGTGAAGTGGTGGCTGGAGGTCGAGCGGCCGACCGGCAGGTCGAAGGAGCCGCAGCTGAGCGGGCTGGCCGCGTGCGCGAGCGTGTGCACCACCTTGCGCCGCGCCGGATCGGCGAGGGCATCAAGTACCTGCTGGACGCTGACGTCCTCCACACCAGGGTGTTCGATCATCCGCGCCACGACGCGTGCTCGTCCCACACCTGCCACCCCTTCCCACCTGTCGACCCCCGTCCCGTCCGCATCGTAGGAACCGCGCCGAGCGCGCGCGTTCATGCCCGACGCTACACGGCCGGCGGGGGTCGCCGGGGGCCGTCTACCGGTGTGCGGCCTCGGCCACGGCGACCGAGTCGAAGCCCTCGCGGCGCACCCGTTCGGCGCCCCAGTCGCCGAGCGGGCCGAGGGCCCGGTTGAGGGTGATCCCGTGCTCGGTCAGCGAGTACTCGACCCGCGGCGGCACCTCGGCGTAGACCTCGCGGCGCACGAGGCCGTCCTCCTCCATCTCGCGCAGGTGCTGCGTCAGCATCTTCTCGCTCACGCCCGGCATGCCGCGGCGGAGTTCGGCGAAGCGGCGCACGCCGTGGGCGTGCAGCTCCCAGAGGATCAGCCCCTTCCACTTGCCGCTCACCACGTCGAGCGCGGCATCGATGCCGCAGATGTAGGGCCCGATCCTCGGTGCCTTGGCCATCGCTCAATTCCCCCTTACCAAAAGGTGAGTATCCCAGTAAATAGTAGGTACTTCCGGGAGCGGCGACGCTCTCCGAGGATGGAGGGGTGAACGAACGACAGAACGACACGAACCAGCAGAACAGCGCCGTCACCGTGATCGGGCTCGGCCCGATGGGACAGGCCATGACCCGATCCCTCCTGAACGCCGGCCACCCGGTGACCGTCTGGAACCGCACCGCCGCCCGGGCCGCGGGCGTCGTCGCCGCCGGCGCGACGCTCGCGGCGACCCCCCGTGAGGCGGTCGAGGCGAGCGGCCTCGTCCTCCTCAGCCTCACCGACTACCGGGCGATGTACGACATCCTCGACGACGCCACCGCGTCGCTCGCCGGCCGCACGCTGGTCAACCTGAGCTCCGACACCCCCGAGCGCTCGCGCGAGGCGGCCGCCTGGGCGGCGGGCCACGGCGCCGACTTCCTCACCGGAGGGGTCATGGTCCCCGCGCCGATGGTGGGCACCGAGGCGTCCTACGTCTACTACAGCGGCCGCGAGCAGGTGATGGAGGAGCACCGGTCGGCGCTGGCGCTGCTGGGGGCGCCGAAGTACCTCGGGACGGACCCGGGCCTCGCCCAGATGATGTACCAGGCCCAACTCGCGGTGTTCCTCACTACCTTGTCGGCCCTGATGCACGCCACCGCGATGCTGGGCACCGCGGGGATGAAGGCCGGGGAGGCGCTGCCGGAACTGCTCGCCTCCGCCGACTCGATCGGCGCCATCCTGCGGGCCGGCGCCGGGGCGGACGGGAACCCCGGCACCGCGATCGACGCCGGAGAGCACCCCGGCGACCTCAGCACGGTCACCATGATGGGCGCGACCACCGACCACATCGTCGAGACCAGCACCTCGATCGGCCTCGACCTCGCGCTCCCGCTGGCCGTCCAGTCCCACTACCGGCGGGCGATCGAGAACGGACACGGCACCGAGAACTGGACGCGCATCATCGACAGCATCCGGGGGCCGCGCTGACCGAGGTCGTTCGATCCTCTATCGTGTAAGGCATGGCTGACATGATAGACCCTTACGAGCTGCGCGCGGGCGTTCCGGACGTGGCGACCTTCCGCGGCCTGCGCACCGGTGCCGGGATGACGGACCGCCCCGCCGAGGCGGTGGCGGCCGGCCTGGCCAACACCTGGCACGGCGTCACCGTCCACCACCCGGAGGCCGGCATCGTGGGCATGGGCCGGGTGGTCGGCGACGGCGGGACGGTCTACCAGATCGCGGACGTCTGCGTGCTCCCCGAGCACCAGGGCCGTGGCCTCGGCGCCCGGATCATGGCCGAGCTGACCGGCGCCCTGGAGCAGCGCGCCGTGCCCGGGGCGTACGTCTCCCTGATCGCGGACGGCCCGGCGCACCGCCTCTACTCCCGCTTCGGCTTCGTGCCCACCGCTCCGCACTCGATCGGCATGCACCGCCTGGTCTGACCGCCCCGGACGGGGGAGGGCCGCCCGCCACTCGGCGAGCGGCCCTGCGGTATGCGGGCGCGGGGCGTGCGGGCGTGGGTGCCGGGGCGGGCGTTACCGGACGATGTAGTAGTCGTCGAGCTCCCCCTCGCTGGCGCAGATCTCCCGCTGCTCGACGATGTCGGTGGCCACCCAGCCGTCGTCGTCCTTGCACTGCTGGACGGTGATGGGCGGGTCGAGGTGGCGGGTGTGCGCGCTGGCGGAGGCCGCGGCGGCGCCCAGGGAGAGCGCGGCGGCGGCGAGCACGGCCAGGGCGGTGAGGCGTGTGGTGGCGGTCATGCCCGGTCAACGACGGCGCCCGCCCCCGGTCACCGGGGGCTCGCCCGTCCGTGCCGGGCCTGCCGCGAGGCCGGTCCGGGGGCCGTTCCGGGGCCGGACCGGACCGGACCGTCCGCCCGCCGGTCCGGGTCACGCGCGAGGTGACCCGGACCGACCGGGACGGGCGGGTCAGGCCTGCGCGCGGGCGCCGGTGATCTTCTCCTTGAGCGCCCCGAGGAGGCTCTGCAGGAGCGCGATGGTGCCCTCGTCGACCAGGTTGCCCTCGTCGTCGAACCGCTCGTGCGAGCGGAAGACCATGACCTCCGGCTTGACCACGACATCGGTGTGGGTCCAGACGAACACCTGCCGCAGCGCGAGCTGCGCCCGGACCGAGCCGAAGTTGGTCGGGGCGGCGCCCAGGATCGCGGTCGGCTTCCGCTGCAGCGGCAGGCCCTCCGACTTGCTCCAGTCGGTGCTGACCCAGTCGATCGCGTTCTTCAGCACGCCGGGGACGGAGTAGTTGAACTCCGGCGTGGCGATCAGCAGTCCGTCGGCCGCGGTGATGCGGTCGCGCAGCTCCTGCACGACGGCGGGCCGGGCCTCGGCGGTGTCCAGGTCGAAGTCGTAGGGCGGGATCTCCCGCAGGCGGTCGTAGACCTCGATGTCCAGGCCGCCGGGGTTGAACTTCCTGGCGGCGTGCAGCAGCGCGGTGTTGTGCGAGTTCGCGCGCAGGCTGCCGGAGATGGCGAGGATCTTCAGGTCGGTCATGACCGGTCCCTTTCTCAGAAGCGGAGGGCCGCCTACCGGCCCCGGCCTCGACCGTAGGCGCGCCGCGGCGGGGGCGCGGGAGGCCGTACGCGCCACCGGGGGGACGATCGGCGCCAGGGGGGACCGTTCGCGCCACGAGGGGGACGGTTCCCGACCGATGGGTGCCCCGGCCTTGATTTCTGGCGTGCGATTAGAATCGCGCGCTGTGCACAGAGACACGGTTCCCGCCTACCTGGTGCGGCTCGTCCGCGACAGCGCGCTCCGGCTGGGGATAGCCCCGCAGGAGATCGCGCTGGCCACGGGGCTGGAACCGGCCGCACTCGCCGACGACCTGGCACGCGTCCCCACCGCCGCGATCAACCGGATCTGGGAGCTGATCGTCGTTCACGGCGGGGAGGGGATCGGCCTCCTGGTCGCCGGGAACGTCCCGCTGGGCAGCCTGCACGCCTGGGACTACCTGGTCACCAGCGCCCCCACGGTCGCCGAGGGCCTGCGCGAGGGGGCGCGCCTGATCACCGCGCTGACCGACCCGGCCGTCTCGCTCGACGTGGTGGAGGAGGGCCGGCGGCTCACCCTGAACTACAACGGGCTGCCGTTCCGGGACGGTGTCGACCGGGAGATCAGCGTGTTCGCCCTGGCCACGCTCCTGCAGCGGATGCAGGTCGCCGGAGCCGGCTCGGCCGGCCCGGTCCGGGTCGCGTTCGCCCACCCGGCCCCGCTACGACACCGCCACCTGATCGACGGCTTCGGCACCGCCCGCATCGACTTCGACCAGCCCACCAACTCGATCGTCCTGCTCGACGCCGGGCGGCAAGCGCCCTCCGCGGACCCGGAACTGGCCCGCATCATGCGGCGCTACGTGGAGATGGGCCTGGCCGCGGCCCGGCCTGCCCCGGGCTGGCGCGACACCTTCCGCGCCGCCCTGGCCGAAGCACTGGCCGACGACCTGCTCTCCCTGGAACGCGTCGCCTGCCGGCTCGCCGTCAGCCCGCGGACCCTGCAGCGCCGGCTCAGCGACCACGGCACGACCTGGCGCGAGGAGATCGACGCCGTCCGCCACGAACAGGCCGCCCACCTGCTCCGGGACACCCGGCTCCCGGTCCAGTCGATCGCCGCCCGCCTCGGCTACGCCGACTCGCGGGCGCTGCGCCGGGCCTTCCAGCGCTGGACCGGCCACACCCCGGACACCTACCGGAAGTCGGCGGACCTCGAGACGGCGGCCACCGGCAACGGCTGACCCGCCGGAAGCGGCTGACCCGCCGGGAAGGACTGGAAGGGCACGCTCAGAACCGCAGGTCCATCCGCTGCTCGACGGTGTCGAGCCCGAACTTGCGGACCGGGCGGGAGACGGTCAGCTCGAACCCGGCCTCGGCGTACAGGTGGTGGGCGGCGTCGAGGCCGGTGATCGTCCAGAGCAGCACGCCGTCGTACGAGCGGGCGCGGGCCTCGTCCAGGGCGGTCTCCAGCATCCGCCGGCCCAGGCCGCGGCCCCGGGCGGCCGGGTCGAGCAGCACCCAGCGCAGCTGCCCCCAGCCCGGGCGCTCCTCGGCCCGGACCAGGCCGGTGGCGCCGACCACCCGGCCGTCGAGCTCGGCGACCCACAACCGGCCGGGTGCCGCGCCGCCCTCGGCGGCCCGGGCCAGGACCAACTCGGCCATGCCGGCCGCGACATAGGCCTCCATGGTGGCGTCCATGCCGTACTCGCGGGTGTAGAGGACGCCGTGCAGGGCGGCGACGGCGCCCAGGTCGCCGGGCCGGTCGGCCTCGCGGACGGTCGCGTATCCGGGTGCGGTGGTGGCCATGGCGGCATCCCCTTCCACTGAAACACTCGTTTCAGTGGAACGATAGACCACGTGCCCACCCCAGCCGACGCACCTTCCCGCCCCGCGCCGCGCCGCCCGTCCGTGCGCCGCGAGGACCTCCTCGCCGCGACAGTCCGCTACGTCGCCGAACACAACGTCTCCGACCTCTCGCTGCGCCCGCTGGCGGCCGGGATCGGCACCAGCCCGCGCGTGCTGCTCTACCTCTTCGGGTCGAAGGAGGACCTGGTCCGCGAGGTGCTCGCGGTCGGCCGGAGCGAGCAACTGGCCCTGCTGGAGCGCTCCGAGGCCGAGGGCGGCAGCCCCCGGGAAACCCTCGAGCTGCTCTGGGAGTGGCTGACGGCCCCCGAACGCCGGGGCGCGCTGCGGCTGTTCTTCGAGGGTTACGTCCGCGCCTTCGGCCGCTGCGAGCCCTGGCGGGACTTCGGCACCGCCTCCCTGGACGAGTGGCTGCCGCCGCTGACCCGGGTGCTCGACGGCACCCGGGCGAACGCCACCGTGGTGCTCGCCGTCCTCCGCGGGCTCCTGCTGGACGTGCTCGCCGCCGAGGACGAGGACAACATCCGGCGCGTGCACGCCGCTTGGCGCGACTTCCTGGACGCCACCCTGGGCGAGCCGTAGCGGTCACACCCGGCGAGGCCGGGCCCGGCACCGCCGCGCCGGGCCTGGCCTCGCCGGGCAAGCCGTCACCGCGTCCCGGAATCGGGCCGGCCGTCCCGCAGCACCAACTCGGCCACCGTGCTGTCCCAGAGCCGCCGCTGGTACGCCGGGGCGTCGGCCGGGATGTGCGCGGAGACCGCCCGCGCCTCCGCCACCAGCGCCTGCCGGGCCTCCGGCAGGCCCGCCACGCGGTGGGACTCGCTCGCCATCCGCAGGACGACCGCCAGCTTGTAGGCGTACACCCGCGGGTTGGCCGCGAACAGCACCCGGTACACCTGCAGTCCCTCCTCCCCGTACAGGATCCGGTCGTTGTGGCTCAGCAGCCGCACCCGCGCCCGCAGCACCAGGTCCTCGTGCACCCGCATCTTCACGTCCCCCTTCGTCACCTTCCGCCCGCCCGCCGCCCCCGTTCGGGCCCGCCGCCGGAGGGCGTACGGGCACGGCGGCGCGTCGGCCGCGGGGGAGGGGTGGGATTGCGGACGAGTCTGCGGCGTGCCCGGGGTCCGCGGCAAGGTTCGGCGAGGGTGTGCTGAGTCCTACCGAAACCCCCTCCGAGCTGGCAGGATTGGGGTCGACACGCTGCGGGGGGACTCCTTCGGCGGCGGCCCCACCCCGGCGGCCGAGCGGGTCCGGGACCCGGCTAGCCTTGGTCGTATGTTCGTACTTGAGCTGACGTACACCGCCCCGCTGGAGCGCATCGACGCGGTGCTGCCGCAGCACGTGGCGTGGCTGACCGCCCACTACGAGGCCGGCACCTTCCTCGCCTCCGGCCGCAAGGTGCCGCGCGAGGGCGGCGTGATCCTGGCGGCGGGCCCCGACCGGGCCGGGATCGAAGCCCTGGTCGCCACCGACCCGTTCGTGCGCGAGGGCCTGACCGAGTACCGGATCACCGAGTTCGTCGCGACCACCACCGCCCCCGCGCTGGACGGTCACCGGGAGCAGCTGCCCAGCTGAACCCGTCCGCCCCACCGGCCCCGCCCCGGTGTCCCGTGTCCTCCGGGACGCCGCGCGGTGGCTACGATCGGTGGGCGGGGGCCTTCGGTGGGTTTCGGCTTTTTTGTCTGGTGGGAGTTGGCGAATGGTGGATGTACGGGCCGGGCAGCCGGCCGGTTCCGGTGACCTGGTGGACGTGGCGCGGCTGGTGACGGCGTACTACGCGCTCAAGCCCGACGTGCGGGAGCCCGCGCAGCGGGTGGTGTTCGGGACCTCCGGGCACCGCGGGTCCTCGCTCGACGTGGCGTTCAACGAGGACCACATCGCGGCGACCACGCAGGCGATCTGCGAGTACCGCGCGGCCCAGGGCGTCGGCGGGCCGCTGTTCCTCGGCGCGGACACGCACGCGCTGTCCGAGCCGGCCCGGGTGACGGCACTCGAAGTGCTCGCGGGCAACGGCGTGCGGGTGCTGCTCGACTCCGCCGACGGCTACACCCCGACCCCGGCCGTCTCGCACGCGATCCTCGCCCACAACCGGCGCAGCCCGCAGGCGCTGGCGGACGGCATCGTGGTGACGCCCTCGCACAACCCGCCGCGCGACGGCGGGTTCAAGTACAACCCGCCGAGCGGCGGGCCGGCCGGCTCCGAGGCCACCGGGTGGATCCAGGACCGCGCCAACGAGCTCATCCGCGAAGGCCTGCGCGGCGTCAAGCGCGTCCCGTACGCGCGGGCGCTGGCCGCCGCGACCACGGGCCGGTACGACTTCCTGAACGCGTACGTCGACGACCTGCCGTCCGTCCTGGACCTGGACGCCGTGCGCGCCTCCGGCCTGCGGATCGGCGCCGACCCGCTGGGCGGGGCCTCCGTGGCGTACTGGGCGCGGATCGCCGAGACCCACCGGCTCGATCTGACCGTCGTCAACCCGGACGTCGACCCGACCTGGCGGTTCATGACCCTGGACTGGGACGGCAAGATCCGGATGGACTGCTCCTCGCCGTCCGCGATGGCCTCGCTGATCCGCCGCAAGGACGAGTACGCCGTCGCCACCGGGAACGACGCCGACGCCGACCGGCACGGCATCGTCACGCCGGACGGCGGGCTGATGAACCCGAACCACTACCTCGCGGTGGCCGTCGACTACCTGTACCGCCACCGGGCGCACTGGCCGGCCGACGCGGGCGTGGGCAAGACGCTGGTCTCCTCCTCCATGCTCGACCGGGTCGCGGCCGACCTCGGCCGGCCGCTGGTGGAGGTCCCGGTCGGCTTCAAGTGGTTCGTCGACGGCCTGCTGGAGGGCTCGATCGGCTTCGGCGGCGAGGAGTCCGCCGGCGCGTCGTTCCTGCGCCGCGACGGCGGGGTGTGGACCACCGACAAGGACGGCATCCTGCTGGCCCTGCTCGCCGCCGAGATCACCGCCGTCACCGGCTCCACCCCCAGCGCGTACTACCGCGAGCTGACCGCGCGCCACGGCGACCCCGCCTACGCCCGGGTGGACGCCCCCGCCGACCGCGAGCAGAAGGCCCGCCTGGCCCGCCTCTCCCCGGAGCAGGTCACCGCCGGCGAGCTCGCGGGCGAGAAGATCACCGCGGTGCTCTCGCACGCCCCCGGCAACGGCGCGGCCATCGGCGGCCTCAAGGTCTGCACCGACAACGCCTGGTTCGCGGCCCGCCCCTCCGGCACCGAGGACGTGTACAAGATCTACGCCGAGTCCTTCCTCGGCACCGACCACCTCGCGAAGGTCCAGGCCGAGGCCCGGACCCTCGTCGGCGAGGTCCTCGGCGCCTGACGCCGAACCGGAGGCGGCCCCGCCCGGGGCCGCCTCCCGCACGTCACCGACGACACCACGGGGAGCACCGCCGCATGCCGCATCTGCCGATCAGAGGCGTGCTCTTCGACGTCGACGACACGCTCTTCGACTACTCCGGCTCGGAGGAGGCGGGCATCCTCGCCCACCTCGACGAACTCGGCCTGCTCGCCCGCCTCCCCGGCCCGCAGGCGGCGGTCGACCTGTGGCGCACCGTCATGGAGGCCCAGTACGCCCGCTTCCTCGCCGGTGAGCTGACCTTCCGCGGCCAGCAGGGCGAGCGCACCCGGCAGTTCCTCGCCCGCCTCGGCGAGCCCGGCGCCGAGCGGCTGTCGGACGAGGCGGCCGCCGCCTGGTTCGCCGGCTACGCGGCCCACCGCGACGCCGCCCGGGCCGCCTTCCCCGACGCCGCCCCCGCCCTGGCCGGACTCCCGCCGCACCTGCGGCTCGGCGTCGTCTCCAACTCCTCCGCCGACCACCAGCGCGACAAGCTGCGCGCGATCGGCCTGCTGGACCGGGTCGGCGCCGTCCTGGTCTGCTCCGACCAGCACGGCGAGCCCAAGCCCGCCCCGAGCATCTTCCGCGCGGGCTGCGCCGGGCTGGGCCTGGCCCCGCACGAAGTCGCCTACGTCGGCGACAACTACGCCCTCGACGCCGAGGGCGCCCGGGACGCCGGCCTGCACGCCTTCTGGCTCGACCGGACGGCCTCCGGCGCCCCGGTGGGGGAGGGCATCCGGGTGCTGCACTCGCTCGACGGCCTGGCGCGCGCCCTGACCGCCTGAGCCGCCCGGGGACGCGCGAACGGCTGCGCGAACGGCTGCGCGAACGGATGTGCTGCCAGGGTGCGACGCGAACCGGTGCCCACCGCGTTAGAAGGTCATGGAGCGAACGAGCACGCAGGACTTCGGGGAGTTCGCCGCGACCCGCGGCCGCCACCTGGTGAGGACCGCCTTCCTGCTGACCGGCGGCGACGCGCATCTGGCGGAGGACCTCGCCCAGGAGGCCCTCGGCAAGCTCTACGGGAAGTGGCGCAAGGTCGCGCGGATGGACAACCCGGCCGGCTACGCGCAGACCGTCCTGGTCAACACCTTCCTCTCGCACCGGCGCCGCCGCGCCGCCGGCGAGCACGTCACGGACGTCTTCGCCGAGACCCCGGTCACCGACCCGGACCCGTCGCTGCGGCTGACGTTGCTGCGCGCTCTCGCCGAACTCCCCGCCCAGGACCGCGCGGTGCTGGTGCTGCGGTTCTGGGAGGACCGCAGCGTCGAGGAGACCGCCCACATCCTGCGCCTGGGCGAGAGCGCGGTGCGCTCCCGCAGCTCCCGGGCGCTGACCCGGCTGCGCGCCCTGCTGGGCAGCGAGCTCGACGACCTCGCCCGCTCCTGAGCCCCGCGCGCCCGCCCCGCCCCACGCTCGACCACTCGACCACGGAGGACCGGCATGCCCCTGGACGACCGTTTCGCCGCCCTGCTGCACGACGCCGCCGAGCTAGCCCCCGACCCGCCCGCCGCCGAGCTCGCCGCGTCGGCCCGCCGCCGCCACCTGCGCGCCCGCCGCCGGCGCACCGCGGTGGTCGCGGCCGCCACCGCCGTCGTCGCCCTCACCGCCCTCGGCACGCGGCTGCTGCCCGGCGCCGACCCCGGCCCGGGCAGCACGAGGCTCGCCCCCTCCGGCGGGTGGCCCGAGGGGATCACCGGCACGTTCATGACCGACACCCTCGTCTCGCTGCTGCCCCCCGGGCAGATCACCGCGGCCGGCGGCTACGGCACCAACGACGGCGCCGTGCCCGGCCTGCCGCCGTCCGCGCACCTGCTGTACGACGACGGCCAGGGCGCCGGCATGGTCACCCTGAGCGTCGACCGCGTCGCCCTGCCGATCAGCGAGACCACCGCCGGCACCCAGTGCGCCGACCCGGTCGAGTCGCCCACCGAAGGGTGCGAGCGCACCGTCCTGCCGGACGGCGGCATCGTGGTGGTCGACCGGCTCGCCCCGGTCGAGCCGATGAAGGTCCGCAAGTGGCAGGCCACCTACACCGGCCCGGACGGCCGCCGGCTGCAGATCTGGGAGGTCAACGCGACCAGCTACGGCCCGCCGCTGAGCCGCCCCAACCCGCCGCTGACCCCCCAGCAGCTCACCGCCGCCGTCACCAGCAACGCCTGGGACCCGCTGTTCGCCCCCGGCGCCGCCACCACCCCGGCACCGGGCAACTCGCCCGAGCCGTCCGGCCCGTCCGCCGACCGGATCATCGCCACCGCCCGCGCCCTGCTGCCGCCCGGCACCCTCGCCGACCCGGGCGCCACCCAGCACACCACCGGTCGCGCCCACCTCTCCGTCACCCTGGACGGGCGCACCAGCATGCTGTCCGTCCGCGCCGACCCGCGCCGGGCCGACGCCGCCTCGGCCGCCCGCGTCCGCCAGGCCTACGAGCACGGCGACGGCGTCGACCCGGCCGCCGCCCGCACCCCGGACGGCACGCTCGTCCAGGTCCGTCAGCTGCACGCGTCGAAGTCCGGCGACGGGCCCGTGCTGCGCTGGATCGTGACGGCGCTGCACCCGGACGACACCGAGGTGACGGTCGCCGAGTGGAACGGCACCGACGAGCCGAACGCGCGGCCCGGCACCCCGGCGCTGACCACCGAGCAGCTCACCGCGATCGCCGTCGCCGCCCCCTGGCGGCACTGAACGGCCGCCCGGGCTCCGGGGGTCGGCGCGTCGGCTCGGCCCGCGGCCGCGCCCCTCCCGGCCCGACCTGCGGGGGCGTTGCCGGGCCCCGGCCCCGGGTGGCCGTAGGGTGGGTCCGACCGAGGCCCGGTGTGGGCCCCGGTTTTTCGTGGGCAGCGGCTGATCGAGGGCAAGGGTATGCAGTTCGACGACCAGGGAGATCTCGACACCTCGCAGGTGGACGACCGGCGGGGCATCCCCGGCGGCAAGGTGGCCATCGGCGGCGGGGCGGTGGGCCTGGTCGCCGTGCTGTTCGCGGTGCTGCTCGGCGTCGACCCCAAGCTGCTCGGCCTGTCCTCCGGCGGCGGCAACGGCTCGTCCACCTCGCGCAGCGCCGGCGAGGTGCAGCAGGCCTGCAAGACCGGGGCGGACGCCAACAGCCGCCAGGACTGCCGGATCGTCGCGGTCACCAACAGCCTGCAGGACTTCTGGGGCGGCGAGCTGCCCAAGCGCGCCAAGACGGCGTACAAGCCCGCCGAGACGGTGCTGTTCACCAACCGGGTGTCCACGGCGTGCGGCGCGGCCACCTCCGCGGTGGGCCCGTTCTACTGCCCCGGCGACCAGAAGGCCTACTTCGACCTCGGCTTCTTCGACGAGCTGTCCACCCGCTTCGGCGCCAAGGGCGGCCCGTTCGCCGAGTCCTACGTCGTCGCCCACGAGTTCGGCCACCACATCCAGACGCTCACCGGCCAGATGCAGAAGGTCGGCAACGACCGGCAGGGCGCCACCAGCGCCTCGGTACGGCTGGAGCTGCAGGCCGACTGCTACGCCGGGGTGTGGGCGCACCACGCCACCACCACGCCGCAGCCCTCCACCGGCCGTCCGCTGATCAAGTCCCTCACCGACCAGGACATCGCCCAGGGCCTGGACGCGGCCGCCGCGGTGGGCGACGACCGCATCCAGAAGCAGGCCACCGGCAGGATCAACCCGGAGGCGTGGACGCACGGCTCCTCCGACCAGCGCAAGGCCTGGTTCACCACCGGCTACCGCACCGGGGACCTCACCCAGTGCGACACCTTCTCGGCCGCGAAGCTCTGAGCCCCTCACCGGCCCCCGGCCCCGCGGTGTTTCGCGGGGCCGGGAGCCCGCCGGCTACTCCACCGGCGTCCAGTCGGCCCAGTCCGCGGCGAAGCCCGCGCCCTCGCCGCGCACCCGCGCCGCCCCCGCCCCCGCGAAGTGGGCCGGCACCACCAGCGCCTTCTCGTCCGCCGCACGGGCCAGCACCTGCTGCCGGCTGCGCGCCGCGAGGACCGGGTCCAGGCAGAAGCAGCTGGAGCACGAGGGGTGCGCGAGCTGCACCGGCGAGTGGAGCAGGTCGCCGACGAAGACGGCCCGCTCGCCGCCGGAGTCCAGCCGCAGCACCGAGGAGCCGGGGGTGTGCCCCGGCGCCTCCGCCAGCACCAGCGCCCCGTCCAGCCGCACCTGCCCGGACCACGGCACCGCCTGACCGGCCGCCAGGACCGGCGCCACGCTGTCCGCGAACACCCGGTCCCAGTCCTCCCACAGCTCGGGCCCCGGGCCGCCCGCCGCCCGCGCCGGGTGCGCCGCCGCCGGGTCGAAGAACGCCAGGTCGGCCGCGGGCAGGTAGTAGTCGGCGTTGGGGAACGCCGGCACCCAGGCGCCGTCCCGCTCCCGGGTGTTCCAGCCCACGTGGTCGGCGTGCAGATGGGTGTTCACCACCACGTCCACGTCCTCCGGGCGCACCCCCGCCCGCGCCAGCAGCGCCATGAACCGGCCGCCCTCGCGGCGGTGGAACAGCGGCGTGCCCGGCCGCTCACGCCCGTCGCCGACGCCGGTGTCCACCAGGACGGTCCGCCCGCCGCTGCGCAGCACGAAGGTCTGCAACGCCCCCACGAAGGAGCCGGAGGCCGCCTCGTAGTGGTCCGGCGCCAGGCCGGCGCCCTCCGCCCGCCAGACCCGCTCGGCCAGGTCGGGCACGATGGCCCCGGCCGGCCCGAACGGGCCCTGGTACTCCACCAGTCGCACGATCTCGACATCCCCCAGCACCAACCGCTGCACGGCCGCCTCCCGCTCTCGTTCTCGTCCTGCCGCGTTCGTTCCTACGCCGTCGAGCCTAGGCACCTCCGATGAGCCGCTCAATGCGCGAGCGGCTCCCTCCGATACGCGAACGGCTCACCGGTCGGGGCTACGATGGCCGGATGGACGTCGTCAGCGATGCGATCGCGGCCGTGCGCACCGGCCGGCCCTCCTCCAACCGGCTGCGCGTGGGCGGCCGTTGGGCCGCGCGCCTGCCCCGCTTCGCCGGCGCCGGTTTCCACGTGGTGCTGGCCGGCGGCTGCTGGCTGCTGCCGGAGGGCGGCGAGCCCGTGCGCCTGGAACGCGGGGACGTGGTGCTGCTCCCGCACGGCGGCGGACACGCCCTGTCCGACCGGGAGCTGACGCACGGCCAGGCCCTCCGGCTGCCCGAACTGGACGTCCCGCTCGCCGCCGGGCTCGCGCTCGCCGAGCCCGGCGACGGCGGCGAGGTCGTCGAGCTGCTGTGCGGGAAGTACCGGCTCGACCACGGCCTCACCCATCCGCTGATGCGCGAGCTGCCCGAGGTCGTCCGGCTCTCCACGCTCTCCGGCGAGCACCCCGAACTGCGGGCGGCCGTCGAGCTGTTGGGCGCCGAGGTGGCCTCGGTGCGGCCCGGCGGCGAACTCGCCGTGCCCGCGCTGGTCGACCTGCTGCTGGTCTACCTGGTCCGGGCCTGGACGACCCGGCGCGGCGCGGTCGGCTGGGGCGCGGCGCTGGCGGACCCGGTGGTGGCGGCCGTGCTGGCCGCCGTCCACGAGGACCCGGCCCACCCCTGGACGGTCGGCTCGCTGGCCGAGCGGGCGGGGGTGTCCCGGGCGACCCTGGTGCGCCGCTTCACCGCCCGCACCGGCCGGCCGCCGATGGCCTACCTGACCTGGTGGCGGATGACCCGCGCCGCCACCCTGCTGCGCCGGGGCGCCGACCCGCTGGAGACGGTGGCCCGCGAGGTCGGCTACGGCAGCCCGTACGCGCTCTCGCACGCCTTCGCCCGGCAGTTCGGCACCACCCCGGGCCGCTACCGGGCGGCCGCCACGGCCTGACGCGCCGTCAACTCCCTTCACCGGCCGTGTGCGCCGGTGCTTCCGATGTTCACGAAGGTAACGGGTTGGGGTGTGTTCGCCGGTGTCTGGTTTTACTTATTGACGTCATGTGCACGATCAGGTTGACTCCCTGCACCTCGCCGCGAAGCCGCCGCGGCGAACTCAGGGAGAGGCACCTGTTGTATGAACGCCGCACTGCGTCGCACCGTCGTCTCCACCGTCACCGCCGCCGCACTGGCCCTGACCGGCGCCGCCTGCGGCAAGGCCGGCGGGGCCAAGAAGGACAGCGCCACCGCCGACAAGGGCCCCGCCTCGATCGGCCTGCTGCTGCCCGAGAACGCCTCCTCCACCCGCTACGAGTCCTTCGACCGCCCCTTCATCGAGGCCAAGGTCAAGGCCCTGTGTGCGGACTGCAAGGTCCTCTACAACAACGCCGAGGGCAGCGCCGCCAAGCAGAAGCAGCAGTTCGACACCCTGCTCACCCAGGGCGTCAAGGTGATCATCCTGGACGCCTTCGACGCCGCCGCCACCGCGGGCTGGGTGAAGGAGGCCGCCGACAAGGGCGTCAAGGTCGTCGCGTACGACCGGCTGGCCACCGGCCCGGTCTCCGCCTACGTCTCCTTCGACAACGAGAAGGTCGGCGAACTCCAGGGCCAGGCCCTGCTGGACGCGCTCGGCGGCAAGGCCGCCGAATCCGACATCGTGATGATCAACGGCGACGAGGCCGACCCGAACGCCGCCCAGTTCAAGGCCGGCGCGCACAAGGTCCTCGACGGGAAGATCCGCAAGGTCGTCTACGAGCAGTCCGGCCAGTGGAACCCCACCATCGCCGGCCAGAAGGTCTCCGCCGCCGTCACCCAGTACGGCAAGAACGGCTTCCAGGCCGTCTACTCCGCCAACGACGGCATGGCCGCCGCCATCATCACCCAGCTCAAGGGCGCCGGCATCACCGTCCCGGTCGGCGGTCAGGACGCCGGCCTCGACGCGATCCAGCGCATCGTCGCGGGCGACCAGACCTACACCGTCTACAAGGCGTACCGGCCGCTCGCCGACGCCGCCGCCGAACTCGCCGTCGACCTGCTGCAGGGCAAGGACGTCAAGACCGTCGCCGACGCCACCGCGGACAGCCCCACCGACAAGAACATCCCCGCCAAGCTCCTCCAGGCCAAGGTCGTCACCAAGGCGAACATCGCCCAGACCGTCGTCGCAGACGGCCTCTACAAGGCCTCCGACATCTGCACCGCCGACTACGCCGCCGCCTGCGCGGCCGCCGGCCTCAAGTAGCCACGATCCCAGGAGGGTTCGCGTGACAGGCTCACCCGTTCTCGAACTGCGATCGGTCTGCCGGCGCTTCGGCGCCGTCCAGGCCCTGGACCAGGTGGACCTGACCGTCCACGCCGGCGAGGTCCTCGCCCTCGTCGGCGACAACGGCGCCGGCAAGTCCACCCTCGTCAAGACCATCGCCGGCGTCCACCCCGTCGACACCGGCACCATCCACTGGCACGGCCGACCCGTGCGGCTCACCCGCCCGCAGGACGCCACCGCCCTCGGCATCGCCACCGTCTACCAGGACCTCGCCCTCTGCGACAACCTCGACGTCGTCGCCAACCTCCACCTCGGCCGCGAACGGCTGCGCCACGCCCTGCTCGACGACGTCGCCATGGAACAGCACGCCCGGCGGCTGCTCGACACCCTCGCCATCCGCATCCCCGACCTGCGGGCCCCGGTCGGGGCGCTGTCCGGCGGCCAGCGCCAGGTCGTCGCCATCGCCCGGGCGATGCTCGGCGAGCCCTCCCTCGTCATCCTCGACGAACCCACCGCCGCCCTCGGCGTCGAACAGACCGCCCAGGTGCTCGACCTCGTCGAGCGGCTGCGCGAGCGCGGACTCGCGGTCGTCATCGTCAGCCACAACATGGCCGACGTCACCGCCGTCGCCGACACCGTCGCCGTCCTGCGCCTGGGCCGCAACAACGGGGTCTTCCCCGTCGAGGGCACCACCCAGGAACAGATCGTCGCCGCCATCACCGGCGCCACGGACAACGCCCACACCCGCCGCCGCGCCCGCCGGGCCGGGAGCGGCGAGGAGGAGGCCGCATGACCAGCCCCGACACCCCCGCCCCGCTCACCGGCTGGACCGGCCGGCTCGACGCCACCAGGAGGCGGCTGGCCGGCGGCGAACTCGGCGCCCTCCCGGTCGTCGTCGGGCTGGTGATCATCGCGATCGTCTTCCAGAGCGTCACGCACCACTTCCTCCAGGCCGACAACCTCACCAACATCACCCGCTTCATCGCCGGCCCCGGCCTGATCGCGGTCGGCGTCGTCCACGTCCTCATCCTCGGCGAGATCGACCTCTCCCTCGGCTCCGTCGCCGGCGCCACCGCCGCGATCACCGCCGTCCTCGCCACCCGGCACGACCTGCCCGAATGGCTCGCCATCCTCACCGCCCTGGCCACCGCCTGCGCCATGGGCCTGCTGCACGGCCTGATGTTCGCCCGGGTCGGCGTCCCCGCCTTCGTCGTCACCCTCGCCGGCATGCTCGCCTGGAGCGGCCTGCAGCAGTACGTGCTCGACACCGGCACCGTCAACAACCGCCACGACGGCATCGTCGCGGGCCTCGACTCCACCTACCTCGGCGACGGCGACATCGCCTACGCCTGGGCCCTCGCCGTCCTCGCCCCCGCCCTCTACCTCGCCGCCCAACTGCGCACCGCCCGCCGCCGCACCGCCGCCGGCCTCACCGCCCGCGGCACCGCCGACAGCGCCCTGCGCGCCGCCGTGCTGGCCGTGCTCTGCCTCGCCGCCGCCTGGGTCCTCAACCAGGACCGCGGCCTGCCGCTCTCCCTCGTCGTGCTGCTCGCCGTCGTCCTCGCGACCGACTTCGTGCTGCGCCGCACCCGCTACGGCCGGCAGGTCTTCGCGGTCGGCGGCGGCGTGGAGGCGGCCCGCCGGGCGGGCATCGACGTCGCCCGCGTCCGGATCTCCGTCTTCGTGCTCTCCGCCTTCCTGGCCGGCCTCGGCGGCCTCTTCTACGCCTCCCAGCAGGGCTCGGCCGACAAGGAGCTCGGCGGCGGCAACGTCCTCATGAGCGCCATCGCCGCCGCCGTGATCGGCGGCACCAGCCTCTTCGGCGGACGCGGCAAGACCTGGTCCGCGCTGCTCGGCATCCTCGTCATCCAGAGCATCACCACCGGGCTCGACATGGTCCACGCCGCCCAGGCCATCCAGTACATGATCACCGGCGCCGTCCTGCTCGCCGCCGTCGTGCTCGACTCCGTCTCCCGCCGCACCCGGAGCGCCACCGTCCGGACGTGACGTCCGTCCACCACCCGGGACCCCCGCAGGGCCGGCGCCTCGTGCGCCGGCCCTGCCGTCGTTCCCGCGGTCCTTCCCGCCGTCGTTCCCGCTCACCGAAGCTGCCGAAAACCTCCGCACGGTGGACGGGCCGCGCAGGATCCCACACGAACGGGCGAACGCCGTGAATGAGTCGATGATCCGACCGGAACCCCCCGATTCGGTAGTGGACCCCTCACTACCTGTACCGTGCCGGACGTCATGGTGTTCATCACTCTTCCCCCTGCCGTCACGCGTCTCCCGTTTTCGCCGATTACGCTCCACCAGCGAATATGACCTGAAAGCACCAAAACGACATTCGATTCGATCCGGCACCACCCCGCACGGCATCGATGATGAGAATTTCCTTTGACCGCACCTTCGCTGCATCCAGCCGACTCCGCACGGAGTCATGGTGAGTGGGCGCGCCCCACCCGCTGACACCCACGTCAGACGCTTGTAGCCCGTCCGCGCGCCCTCAGGAAACCGGAGCCGAGGAACCCAACCCCATGGACCCACGCCACGACACGGCCGGCCCAGGCACGCTGCACCGCCCCCACCACGGGCCCGCGGCGGGCTGGCCGGTGGCCCAACCCGCCCACCCGCGCAGTCTGCTCGACATCATCGCCGCGACCGCCGCCGCCCACCCCCACGCGCCCGCGCTCGACACCGGCGACGCCGTCCTCGACTACCGCACCCTGATGCAGGAGGTCGACGGCCTCGCCGGCGTGCTCGCCGGCCACGGCATCGGCTGCGGCGACCGCGTCGGCGTGCGCATCCCGTCCGGCACCGCCGACCTGTACGTCGCGATCCTCGCCGTGCTGCGCTGCGGCGCCGCCTACGTGCCGGTGGACGCCGACGACCCCGACGAGCGCGCCGAGATGATCTGGCAGGACGCCCAGGTCTGCGCCGTCCTCGGCGCCGGCCGCCAGCTGTACGCCGGGCCCACCGCCCGGCCCTCCGGCCGCCCCGCCTGGCCCTCGCCCGCCGACGACGCGTGGATCATCTTCACCTCCGGCACCACCGGCCGCCCCAAGGGCGTGGCCGTCAGCCACCGCAGCGCCGCCGCCTTCGTCGACGCCGAGGCCCGCATCTTCCTGCCGAACCGCCCGCTCGGCCCCGGCGACCGGGTCCTCGCGGGCCTGTCCGTCGCCTTCGACGCCTCCTGCGAGGAGATGTGGCTGGCCTGGCGCCACGGCGCCTGCCTGGTGCCCGCCCCCCGCTCCCTGGTCAAGGCCGGCACCGACCTCGGCCCCTGGCTGGTCGAGCGGCGCATCACCGCCATCTCCACCGTCCCCACCCTGCTCGCCCTGTGGCCGCAGGAGTGCCTCGACCAGGTCCGCCTGATCATCGTCGGCGGCGAGTCCTGCCCCGCCGAACTCGTCGAACGCCTGGCCGTCGGCGGCCGCGAGTTCTGGAACACCTACGGCCCCACCGAGACCACCGTGGTGGCCACCGCGGCCCGGATGCTGCCCGGCGAGCCCGTGCGCATCGGCGCGCCGCTGGACGGCTGGGAGATCGCCGTCGTCGACCAGGCCGGCCACCCCGTGCCCTGGTACGAGACCGGCGAACTGCTGATCAGCGGCGTCGGCACCGCCCGCTACCTCGACCCCGCCAAGGACGCCGAGAAGTACAGCCCGCACCCCCTCTTCGCCTCCCCGCGCGTCTACCGCAGCGGCGACCTGGTCCGCAACGAACCCGAGGGCCTGGTCTTCGTCGGCCGCGCCGACGACCAGATCAAACTCGGCGGCCGCCGCATCGAGCTCGGCGAGATCGACGCCGCCCTGCAGGCCCTGCCCGGCATCCGCGCCGCCGCCGCGGCCGTGCGCAAGACCCCGGCCGGCGCCGACCTGCTGGTCGGCTACCTCGTCGCCCGGCCCGGCGCCGCCCCCGACCTGGCCGCCGCCCGCCAGCAGCTGCTCGAGCGCCTGCCCGCGCCGCTGGTGCCCGTGCTCGCCCTGGTCGACTCCCTGCCCACCAAGACCTCCGGCAAGGTCGACCGCAACGCCCTGCCCTGGCCGCTCGCCACCACCGGCACCGCCGCCCCCGCCGCCACCCTGGACGGGACGGCCGGCTGGCTCGCCGGGCACTGGGAGAAGCTGCTCGGCATGGCTCCCGGCGCCGACGACGACTTCTTCGCCCTCGGCGGCTCCAGCCTCACCGCCGCCCGCCTGGTCTCCGAGCTCCGCACCCGGCACAGCGGCGTCTCCGTCGCCGACCTGTACGCCCACCCGGTGCTCGGCGACCTCGCCGGCTTCCTCGACGGCCTCGCCCCGGCCCCCGGTGCGGCCGCCGCCCGGGAAACCGGCCCCGCCGCCCCCGTACGGCCGGTGCGCCGCACCCCGCGCAGCGCGGGCCTGTGGCAGACGCTCATCCTGCTCGGCATGTTCGGCCTCGCCGGACTGCGCTGGGTGGTCGTCCTGATCGCCCTCGACAACCTCATGGGCAACCACCTGGCCTGGGCGCCGCACAGCTCGTGGTGGCCGGTGATAGGGGGCCTGATCCTCTTCTACAGCGCCCCCGGCCGCACCCTGCTCGCCGCCGCCGGCGCCCGCGTGATCACCGCCGGGGTCCGCCCCGGCAGCCACCCGCGCGGCGGCCACGTCCACCTGCGCCTGTGGGCCGCCGAACGCTACACCGCGATGTTCGGCACCGGCGCGCTGGCCGGCACCCCCTGGGCCGCCCGCTACGCCCGCTGGCTCGGCTGCCGCGTCGGCAAGGGCGTCCAGCTGCACACCCTGCCCCCGGTCACCGGCCTGGCCCGCCTGGGCGCCGGCGCCAGCATCGAACCCGAGGTCGACATCGCCGGCTGGTGGCTCGACGGCGACGTCCTGCAGCTCGGCCACATCGAGGTCGGCGAGGGGGCGAGCGTCGGCCACCGCGCCACCCTGATGCCCGGCGCCCGCGTCGGCGCCGGCGCCGAGATCGCGCCCGGCTCCTGCGTCACCGGAGCCGTCCCGGCCGACGAGCACTGGCACGGCTCGCCGGCCCGCCCCTCCACCGAGGCCCGCACCCCCTGGCCCGCCCACCCGGCCCGCCGCTCGCGGATCTGGAACCTCGCCTACGGCGTCGGCTTCGCCCTCTTCGGCCTCGTGCCGATCATCGCCGCCCTGCCGGCGCTGCTGATCATCTACCCGACGATCGACACCGACCGCACCCTGGTGGCCGCCCTGCTCCAGCTGCTGCCGCTGACCGTCCCGCTCGCGGTGCTGACCGTCTTCTGCCACGCCGCCCTGATAGCCCTGCTGGTGCGGACCTTCTCGCTGCCGCTGCGCCCGGGCTTCCACCCCGCGGTCGGCCGGGTCGCGTTCTGCGCGTGGGCCGTCTCACGCCTGAGCGACACCGCGCGGCGCACCCTGTTCCCGTTCTACGCCTCGCTGCTCACCCCGGTGTGGCTGCGCGTGCTGGGCGCGAAGGTCGGCCGGCGGGTCGAGGCCTCGACGGTGCTGTCGCTGCCCTCGCTGATGCGGGTGGACGACGGCGCGTTCCTCGCCGACGACACGCTGGTGGCGCCGTACGAGCTGCGCGGCGGCTGGCTGCACGTCGGCCGCTCGTACGTCGGCCGTCGATCCTTCGTCGGGAACTCCGGCATCGTCGGCCCCGGCCGCAGCCTGCCGGACAACTCCCTGGTCGGCGTGCTGTCCGACACCCCCGCCCACGCCCCCGAGGGCTCCTCCTGGCTGGGCCGGCCCGCCTTCGCGCTGCCGCGCGTGGCCGACACCGGCGGCGAGGGCCGCACCTACGACCCGCCGAAGCGCCTGATGTGGGCGCGCGCCGGCGTCGAGCTCTGCCGGCTGCTGCCGGTGATAGTCGCGGCCCTGCTCGGCGACCTGGTGTTCGCCGCCCTGCAGGCGCTGCGCGACGACTACGGGCTCGGCATCGCGGTCGGGGCCGCCGGGCTCGTCCTGGTCGCCGCGGCCGTGGTCGCCTGCGCCGTCACCACCGCCGCCAAGTGGCTCCTGGTGGGCCGGTTCCGGGTCGCGGAGCACCCGCTCTGGTCGTCCTTCGTCTGGCGCAACGAGCTCTACGACACCTTCGTGGAGGAGCTCGCCATGCCGTTCGGCGGCGGCGCGATCACCGGCACCCCGTACCTGAACATGTGGCTGCGCTCCTTGGGCGCGAAGATCGGGCGCGGCGTGTGGTGCGAGACCCACTGGCTGCCGGAGAGCGACCTGGTGACGGTGGAGGCGGGGGCGAGCGTCAACCGCGGCACCGTGCTGCAGACCCACCTGTTCCACGACCGCGTCATGCGGCTGGGCCCGGTGCACCTGGGCGCGGGCTCCACCACCGGCCCGCACTCGATCGTCCTGCTCAACACCTCCCTCGGCGACAACACGACGGTCGGCCCGGCCTCCCTCGTGATGCGCGGGGAGAACGTGCCCGGCGCCACCCGCTGGCTCGGCAACCCCGTCGCCGCCTGGAACGCCGACCCCACCCCACCCGCCGGCCACCGGGCCGGCCGCGGTCGCCGGCGCACCGCCGCCGCGTGACGCGCCCGCGGTGCGGTCACGGCTCCTCCAGCCGTGACCGCACCCCTTTTTCCTTGTTCCTCCGTTCCTCTTCGCCTGGTGTTGGCACGCCGTTGGTGCGTCGGCGGCGCGGGGTGCGGTGGCGCCTGCTGTGCTCTCCCGGTGGGGCGGTAGCCTCGTGTGCGCAGGGACGGATGGGCGCGTGGGCCCGGATGCGGTGGGGTGGGTGCGGTGGCGGAACAGCAGCACGGGTACTGGCGGGTGGCCGACGGTGCGCCGGTGAGTCCGGTGCAGGCGCAGATGGTGTGGACCAGGGCGGCGTATCCCGCGCTGGTGGAGGTGGCGGGGCGCTACCACGCGGTGATCACGTACGCGGAGCTGGCGGAGGCGGTGCAGGAGGCCTCCGGGGTCCGTACCCGGGTGGAGCAGCGCTACTGGATCGGCAAGGTGCTGGGGCTGGTGATCCGGGAGGCCCACCGGCGCGGGGACCCGCCGCTGACGTCCCTGGTGGTGCACGCGGCGGACGGCAAGGTCGGCGCCGGCTACCAGGAGGTGCTGGCGGTGGCGGGCTTCGCGCCGCTGGCGGGGGAGATGGACCGGGAGGAGCACGCGGCGGCGGCCCGCCTGGCCTGCTACCGCCACTTCGGCGCCGAGCTGCCGGAGGACGGGGGCACCCCGGCGCTGGCGCCCAAGCTGCGGGCCGCGCTGCTGCGCAAGGCCTCCGCGAAGGCCCCGGCCGCGGGGTCCGGACGCTCCGGAGCCTCCGGAGGTTCCGGGGCTGCGGCCGCGGCTGCGGTGCGGGTGCAGGCCGTGTGTCCGAGGTGCTTCATCGAGCTGCCGGCGACCGGGGTGTGCGACTCCTGCGGCGGCACCGCCTGACGCACCCGTCGGCCGTCAGGGGGCGGACGGCGGTGCGGTGGGGGTGAGGGTGTGGAGCAGGTCCGCGCCCAGGACGCGGCCGGTGGTGGACTCGTCGGTCAGGTCGTAGTCGTCGTACCAGTCGGACGGGGCTTCCGGGTGCGGTCCGCTGACCGCGACGCGGCCCGCGCCGTAGGGGGCGACGACGGCGGCGGCCCGGTTGTTGCTGTAGCGGGCGAGCACGTCCACGCCGGGGCCGTGGACGTCGAAGTAGGGGCCGTCCTGGAAGTACATGCGCCGGTTCTGTCCCCGCCAGGCGACGTCGACGAGGTGGTCGTGTTCGTCGGTGATGGTCGCGCCGGGGGAGTGGATGTACTGCCCGGAGTCGCCGGGCAGCAGGTCGTAGCCGGGGTCGCCCGCCAGGTAGCCGCCCATGCACAGGCCGAGGTAGTGGCCGCCGGCGCGTACGAAGTCGCGGACCAGGTCGGGGGAGAAGCCGGTCTCGTGCTGCAGCAGGCGCCAGGCGGTGCTCACCTCCTGGCCGTTGGTGCCGCCCGGCTGCACGTACAGGGCCGCCCCGGCGAAGGCGTCGGCGCCGAAGTGCAGCTTTTCGCGCGCCCCGATGTAGCGCACGCCGTAGCCCTCGCGCTCCAGCATCTGCCGGGCGGCCTCCGCGCAGCCGTCGCAGGCGGCCGGCCCGCGGTAGACCAGCGCCAGCGGCCGGCCGGCGGCGGGCGGTGTGCCGTCCGCCGCGTCGGCGCCGGCGGAGACCGCCGCGGGGCGGGCCTCGGTGCCGTCGCCGTTCGGGGTGGGGGCGGCGGTGCACGCGGATGCCGCCAGTACCGCCGCTGCCACCGCCAGGGCCCTCGCGGCCCGTCCCCACCGCCGCTTGCCCGCCCCTGCCACCTTCGTGCACCGCCCGTCACTCTGCGCGTCGCTCGTCGCATCCCTCGTCGCGCCTCGCGCGCCGTCCCCGTGTGTCGCCCCGACGCTACGGCCCACCGGGCCTCCCGCGCACACCGGCCACCCGAACGGGTGAGGCCGGGCGGCCCGCCTTGACGGACCGCGGGGGTTCAGCGGGGTGGGGTCTCGGGAGCGCTGATCGAGGCGAAGGGGTGCTCGGCGGTGGCCTTGATCCACTGGGGGAAGTGTTCCAGGCCCACCGCGGGCGAGGCCGGGCAGCCGGGGCGCAGGGCGCCGGCGGGGATGAACGCGGCCCGGCAGCGTCGGCACAGCCGGGCCGCCTGCCACACGTGCAGCTGCCACTGCCGGTGGGCCCGGCGTTCCTCACGGTTCGTGCCCATGGCCCGCTCCCGGCGGCGGCGCGCGGCGGCGCGGACGGTCAGGCCGGCCGCGAGCAGGATCGCCGGGAGGACGAAGTGGCCTATCCGGTAGCCCAGTTGGTAGGCCGTGGAGCCGCCGGCGTCCGCGTGGTCGTTCAGCGCACTGACGACGCCGAGCAGGCAGAATGCCGCACTGAGGACGAACAGCGTGGTCGCCGCCGCGCTGGTCGCGACGGCCGCGTCGGGCGGTGGGGCGAGCAGCCCACGGGTACGGACGTCGATCGGTGCGGCCGGGTCGGCCCATACGTGCGCGACAGGCACGGCCTGGTCCGGCGCGGCACACGCGGGGCAGCTGACACTCAACGAACTTCCCACTCCCGGAACGGACTTGCGCGTGAACGGTGAACGCGTCGCAGTAGATCACAGCGAGTGGGCCGGTCGCAGACGAATAGTGACGCCCGCCGGCCCGGGGCGCGGCGGGGGCCCGGGTGTGGAACGGTGGAGGTCGCAAGGGTTTCGCATCCCTCGCGCGTCCCCCGGAAGCGGAAGGAGTGGCCATGTCGTCCAAGCGCCGCCGCAAGAAGAAGGCCCGCGCCCGCCGCGGAGCCAACCACGGCCGCCGCCCCCAGTGCTGAACGGCCTCCCTGAACGCCCCTGCCCGCACGCCGGGCCGGGGCGTCCAGGCACGCGCGCGCTGGTCGGCCGCCGTCAGGCTGGCCAGCAGGGCCCGGCCCCGTCGCAGAAGCCGCCGGCCCGCCTCGGCAAGCACCCGGTCGGCCCCGCCGCCGCCCCCTGGCACTCTCCGCCGGGCGCCCAAGTGGCGCGGCCCGGAGGAGGCCGACTGTCCAGCCCGAACTCCCAGGCCGAACTCCCAGGCCGCTTCCAGCGATTCCTCCATCAGGCCCGGCCCTGAAACCTCCGCCCTTCGACGACGCCGAGTGACGCTCGACGGACGGAAGTTGACCGGCAAGGCCATGACCGAAGCTGACCGCCACGGGGCATCAACCCGTTCATTCCGTGCATGCGCAGCCGAAGTGGCCCGTCTGCTGGACCTTGGGGTTGCGGCCGACGTGCCCGAAGACCGGCGCGCGCGGCACCTGGCCGGAGCCGCGCGGAAGCCACTGCTGGAACGCGCCGGCCTGCCCGAGGAGTTCTTCGACCCGCTGATGGCCGCCGCCGTCCACGACCCGGACGCAAGCTTCTGGCGCTGGCCGCAACCGCGCCTCTGCCACCGCCCGCCTCGCACTCGGGCAGCTTGGCCAGCACGACATCGAGCAGGCTGCCGACACTGCCACCGGCGGGTACGCGTTGATGGGTGCCGACCCGTTCCCGCCAAGGCTGCGCAGCCTCCCCTGCGACTTCCACTGAGGCCTGATCACCCTTGGCGCCGGAATCGCCGGTTACGCGAGAGTGGACCGACCGAGTCCACGTCCGGGGAGGCCTCAGTGACGATCGTCCTGCGCCGCTACGAGGCCGGCGCTCTCCCCGCCGACCACGTGCACCTGCTCATCGACGTCCACGCGGACGCCTACCGGGACCAGGCCGACGACCCGTTCGTCCAGCGATTCGACTGGTTCGCCCGCCACTGGACCTCTCGGCCCGGTTACGCCTGTGTCGTGGCCTACGACGGCGACGAGCCGGTCGGCTACTCCTACGGCGCCCCGCTGGAGGACTCGCGCGAGTGGTGGCGCGGACACCTGCTGCCACCCGCCGACACCTCCACCTTTGCCGTGTCCGAGGTCATGGTGCGCCCCGGCTGGCGGGGGCTCGGCGTCGCCGAACGCACCCATGAGGTGCTGCTGTCCGGCCGGGGCGAGGCTCTGGCCGTGCTCCTGGTCGACGTCACCCACCCTCGGGTCCAGGCCATGTACGAGCGCTGGGGGTACGCGAAGGTCGGCGAGCGGCGGCCGTTCGAGGACGCTCCGCTCTATGCGGTCATGGTCCGTTCCCTCCACAGGCCGCCCGAGGCGGCTCCGGAGAACTCGCCGTCCTAGAAACCGGGTTGTCACCGGACCAGCGGCAACGCAGGCCGGTTGCCGCCTCGGACCCGCCGACCTGCCCGGCCCCCGGCCTGCCCGGCCGGGGGCCGGCGATGCGGGAGCCGGCGCATCCCGATCCGTGGCCGACTCGGCTGTCCGGAAGGGTGGTTGGCTTCCATCCCGGCCGCCCGCCCAGGACGGCGGCGGAGGCGACGACGGCCGACCGTGGAGCGCCGGGTCCGCCATCCCCGTTCAAGACCGGCGTGATCAGGCATGCGCCGTGGGCGCGGTCGGCGAGGCGCGAGGTGTCGAGGCGGTCTCCGGCTCGGGTCGGGCCGGGTGGTCTATCGGGCCGGCGCGATTCGGGTTGGAACCCGCTGCCGGGTGTGAGGGGCCCCGATGCGCCCGGGTTGGCCGAAAACCATCACCCCCGCCCGGGGAACCAGCCCGCCCCCGCGCCCCGCCGCGCCGAACCCGCAGCCCGCCCGCAGCCACCGGCGGACCTTGCCGCCCGCCCCCAACGCGCACCGCGACCGGCCGGTTCAGCACGATCCGGCCGATCCCCGCGGCGGGCAAACCGGGCGAACCACCGTACGGGAAACGGCGGTTAACACGCCGTCCACGAAATGGCAACGCCTTGATCGCCCTCCCGCGACGTGGATAACTGTGACTCCCGCCGAGCCCGAACGCCCGGTCGGGACCCCCGGACCCGGCCGCCACCACGCGCCGTCCCGGCCCCACACCCACCCCGCACGGTCGAGGGGAACCCACAAGTGCGCCCATCCGACTACGAGCCGTACTGCCACGCCGACCCCGTCTTCTACGACGACCCGGCCGTGCGCGACGACTCCGGCGAGCTCTACCCGCCGGCCACCGCACCGGTGCCCCACGGCTTCAGCCGCAGCCGCGACGGCGTGTGGGTCTACCTCCACCCGGACGGCACCACCCTGCCCGACCAGGGCTGGAAGGTGCACGTCTCCGCCGCCCTCGACGAGGCCGAGCAGGTCATCGACACCGTGCTCGCCCACTGCCGCGACCGGCGCATCAGCGTCAAGTTCCTCGCCGGCCCCGAGATCGTCCTCAAGGCCAACGCCAAGTACGCCCCCCGCGGCGCCAGCGGCAAACTCCTCACCCTCTACCCCCGCGACGAAACCGAACTCCACCGCCTCCTCACCGACCTCGAACCCCTGCTCAAGAACCACCGCGGCCCCTACGTCCTCAGCGACCTGCGCTGGCGCGACAGCGTCCTGTACGTGCGCTACGGCGCCTTCCGCCAGCTCTACTGCCTCGACGAACAGGGCCGCACCGTCTCCGCCCTGCGCGACGCCACCGGCGCCCTGGTCCCCGACCGCCGCCGCCCCGTCTTCTCCGTCCCCTCCTGGGTCACCATCCCGCCCTTCCTCGCCGAACAGGTCCGCACCCGCGCCCAGCAGCACAACGCCCCCGACGACTTCCCCTACACCATCGAACGCGCCCTGCACTTCTCCAACGGCGGCGGCGTCTACAAAGCCCGCGACCGCCGCGACGGACGTACCGTCGTCCTGCGCGAAGCCCGCCCCATGGCCGGCCTCGACCAGCACGGCACCGACGCCGTCCAACGCCTGCACCGCGAACGCGACATGCTTCAACGCCTCGCCGGCCTCGACTTCGTCCCCCGCCTCCACGACCACCTCACCGTCTGGGAACACGAGTACCTCGTCGAGGAGTTCATCGAGGGCGAGAAACTCGAACGCTTCCTCTTCACCGGCCGCCACCCCCTGCTCACCGCCGACGCCGACGCCGCCGCCATCGCCGAACACACCACCCTCGCCACCGACTTCGCCGACCAGCTCGCCGCCATGCTGCGCACCCTGCACGAACGCGGCGTCGCCTTCGGCGACCTGCACCCCGGCAACATCATGGTCCGACCCGACGGCCGCCTGGCCCTGGTCGACTTCGAGCTCGCCTTCGACCTCGAGGACGGGCAGCCGCCCGCCTTCGGCGCCCCCGGCTTCATCTCGCCCGCCGCCCGCGCCGGCCGCGCCGTCGACACCTACGCGCTCGCCTGCCTGCGCCTGTTCCTCTTCCTGCCCCTGACCTTCCTCATCGAACTCGACTCTGGCAAGGCCGCCGACCTCGCCCACGCCGCCGCCCGCCGCTTCGACCTGCCCCCGCACTGGGCGAAGCAGCTGCTCGCCGACCTCGCCGCCGCCACCGGCGGCACCCTGCCCCCCGGCCGCCTCGAAACCCCGGGCGGCTGCGCCACCACCGACCTGCCCGACCCCACCACCCCGGGCGGCCTGTGCCACCTCCTCACCGACCTCGCCGACGGCATCCTCGCCGCCGCCACCCCCCACCGCACCGACCGCCTCTACCCCGGCGACCCCGAACAGTTCGCCCGCCAGGGCGTCGACCTCGCCCACGGCGCCGCCGGCGTCGTCTACGCCCTCGCCACCACCGGCCACACCGTCCCCGACGACCACCTCGACTGGCTGCTGCGCGCCACCCGCAACCCCAAGGCCGTACGTCCCGGCCTCTTCGACGGCCTGCACGGCACCGCTCTCGCCCTCGACGCCGCCGGCCGCACCGCCGACGCCCGCGACGTCCTCGAGCGCGCCCTCCACCTCACCGACACCCGCGACGGCCTCGGCGTCCTCGGCCCCGACCTCGCCTCCGGCCTCGCCGGCATCGGCCTGGGCCTGCTCCACTTCGCCCACCGCCACACCGACCCCGACCTCACCCGCCGCGCCCGCACCCTCGCCGAACGCCTCACCCGCCCCGACGCGCCCGCCCCCACCCGCACCGGACTCCTGCACGGCGCCACCGGCACCGCCCTCTTCCTCACCCGCCTGTACGAACACACCGGCGAACCCCACTGGCTCACCGCCGCCGAACACGCCCTCGCCCGCGACCTCGCCACCGCCCGCCTCGATGCCTCGGGCCTGCTGCTCAACCACGACGACCGCGCCAGCGCCTACCTCGCGAACGGCTCCGCCGGCGCCGCCCTGGCCGCCCGCGCGCTGGCCCGCCATCGCCCCGACGACACCGAACTCGCTGACACCGTCGAGCAGTTGGAGAAGGCCTGCGCGGCCGAGTTCGTCCTGATGCCCGGCCTGTTCGAAGGCCGCGCGGGCCTGATCACCGCGCTGGCCGCCTCCGCCTCACCCGCCGCCCGCGCCCAGGCAGGGCGTCAGATCGCCCGCCTGTCCTGGCACCTGGTGCGCCACCAGGGCCGCGCGGCCGTCCCCGGCCACCAGCTCTTCCGACTCTCCACCGACCTGGCCACCGGCTCGGCCGGCCTCCTGCTGACGCTGCACGCGGCGTCGCACGGGACGGGCACCGCCCTTCCCCTCCTGGACCACCGGGGCGCCGCCGCGCCCCGGTGAACGAGAAACACCCGCCGAGGCCTCGGCCGACGCGGTGGCAGTGCGCACAACCCATCCGATCAACCCATCCGATCCGAACCCGGATCCGAACCGGAAACAGAGGTGTGACATGGCTTTCATCCTGGACCTGCAGGGCCTGCACGAGGAGTCCGAGTCCTACGTCGAGTCGCTGTGGTGCAGCCACTGGTCCTCGCGCGCCTGCATGTGAGGCACGGCGGCGGCCCCAGCGGCCGCCGCACCCACGGTGCCCGCCTCCCCGGGGGAGGCGGGCACCGCCCGTCCGCCCGCCGTGTGCCCGCGCGTGGGGGCGAGTTCCCGTGCGTTACTGGTGGGTTGGTTAGACTGCGGCGGACTTGGTGTGGTGGTGAAGGGGTGGGGTATGGGCGTCGGGGAGAGTTGGATGACGGCGTGCGAGCCCGGGCTGAGGAGCCGGTGGGTTTGCGGATACGTCAGGATGTTCCGCATAGTGCGCGGATGTATGACTTCTTCCTTGGTGGGAAGGACAATTTCGCTGTTGACCGTGAGGCGGCTGAGCGTGTTCTGACGGTGTTTCCGACGATGCGTACCGCGGTGCGCGCCAATCGTACGTTCATGCATCGTGCCACGCGTGCTCTGGCGCGGCGGGGTTTGCGGCAGTGGTTGGACATCGGTACCGGTATTCCGACCTCGCCGAATCTGCACGAGGTCGCCCAGGCGGTCGAGCCGCGGGCCCGCGTCGTCTACGTCGACAACGACCCTGTGGTCCTGGCCCACTCCCGCGCCCTGATGACCAGTACGCCTCAGGGCCGCACGGCCTATGTCCATGGTGATGTGCGTGATCCCGCCGCGATCCTGAACGCCCCCCAGGTCTGCGAGACCCTGGACCTGTCCCGGCCGGTCGTGCTGTCGATGGTGGCGCTCGTCCACTTCGTGCCGACCCTTGAGGAGGCCCACGCTCTCCTCAGGCAGTTCCTGGATCCGCTGCCCTCCGGCTCCGCTCTGGTCCTGTCCCACGCGACTGCCGAGCTCGACCCGGTTGGCGCGAACAAGGTCGAGGAGATCTACAACCAGGCCGGTACCACCCTGCGCCTGCGTCCCGAGGCCGAGTTCGCGACGTTCTTCGAGGGCCTGGACTTGTTGGAGCCCGGCATCACTCCCGCCCATCGCTGGCTCGTCCCGGGCGAGGACACTCCTGCTGACGATCTCCTGCCGCCGACTGTCACCGACGCGCAGGTCTCCTTCTACGCGGCCGTCGCGATCAAGCCCTGACCGCCCGCCTCGCGCCCGCCCGCACCTGGCTGCGCCCGCCCGCCCGCACCTGGCGGTACTTGCCTGGCGGTGCCTGGCCGTGCCCGGCTGCACCTGGCGGTGGTTGCCTGGCGGTGCCTGGCCGGCCCGGTGGTGTTTGGCTGTTTTTCACGCGTTCGGGTGGGGGGTGGTTGGGTGTGGGCTGGGGGTGGCACAACGGCGGGCATGACGATCTCCTCCGCCCGGCGTCCGCGTCGGCGTCCCATCGGTGACCTTGCCGCTGTCCCCGTTCCTGTCCCGTCGCCGCGTCCGCGCGGTGGTGTGCCGCGGTGTTGTCGTACCTGGAACAGTGAGCATCGCTTGCCCGGTGGCGAGGTGGTGCGCACTATCTGGCACCAGGTTGCCTGCCCGGCCCGGTGATTGCCCGGTGGCCGTGCTCTGGCCGCCGCCCGCTGCTCGCCGGTTGGTGATCACGAGGGGCTGCGGCGACGCCTGCCCCTTCTTCTTCGGCAGGACGTACCTGGACTGGAAGCTGGAGGACCCGGCCGGCCGGGGTGTCGAAGCCGTCTGCCCGATCCGCGACGGGATCGGGCAGGGCGTCCGCGGCCTGCTCACCGGCCTTGGCGTCGGGCCCGCCGCGTGAGCGGTGCCGCCACTGGGCCGGTCCGGGTGGCCGGCAGGCCGCCCGAACACGTCGAACAGGTCGGGAGATCTACTGGCTCGGCATTGTCGGCGGCGGCGCGACCTTCGAGGCCACCGTCCCGATCCGGTAGGCGTTCGACGCCGCCGCCCGGCCGCCCGGCCGCCCGGCCCGGCCGCCCGGCCACCGGCCGGTCGCGTTCGGCCGGGCGGGTAGAGCGCTCGGCCGGAGTCCCTCCTCGGTCACGAAGGCTTCGATCCGCTCGTCGGCGGGGGAAGCCATCCGCCAACCGGTGCGCCGGTACGTCGACGTCGAGCTGCCGTACGTGCGCCGGTCCGGCCCCGCCGCTGCCCGTCCCGCCCCGGGGTGCCGGACCGGGTCGGGGCGTAGGCCGGCCGGTGGGTCAGGCCTCGGGGGGTGGGGTGGGGGCGGTCGGCGAGTTTGAGGTAGATGAGGCCGGTGATGATGACGGTCAGCCACAGGGCCCGGGGTGCGGTGAGGGATTCGTCGAAGAGGGCGGGGCCCAGTAGTGCGGTGCCGACCGTGCCGATGCCTGCCCACACCGCGTAGCCGGTGGCGACGTCGATGGTGCGCAGCGCGGTGCTGAGTGTCCACAGTGTGAGGAGGAAGAACGCGACGGTGGCCAGTGACCAGGCGGGGCGGGTGAAGCCGTGGCTGGCGCTGACGCACAGTGCGTAGCCGACCTCGAAGCCTCCGGCGAGCAGGAGTATCAGCCAGGGGCGGCCGGGGCGGCCGGGGCGGCCGGGGCGGGCGGTGTCGGTCACGGCGGTGTCGGTGGTGCCGGGGCCGGTGTCGGGGGTGCCCGTGCCGGTGGTGTGGGTGTGGGTGGTGTCGGTCGCGGCGGTGCCGGGGCGGGTGTCGGTGGTGTCGGTGTCGGTGGTGTGGGTGTGGGTGGTGTGGGTCATGGGGCGGGGTCTTTTCGTGGGGTGGGAGTTGGGGCGGGGGGTGGGGGGTTCAGGCGGAGCCGCTGAGTTGGAGGCCGGCGACGCCGGCGATGACGGTGGTGATGCCGAGGGCTTTGCGTCCGTCGAGGTGTTGGCCGAACAGGGGTGCGCCGAGCAGGGTGATGCCTACGCCCGCGGTGGAGGTCCAGATGGCGTAGCCGGTGCCGACGTCGAAGGTCAGCAGTGCCTTGCTGAGGAAGTAGGTGCCGATGGCGCCGCTGGCCAGGGTGGCGGCGCTCCAGCGGTGGTTGGTGAAGCCTGCGGCTTTGCCGGCGGCGAGGGCGACGGCGATCTCGAAGATGTCGGCGATGGCGAGGTAGAGCCACTGCATGGGTGGTTCCCCAATCCACTAGTTGCTTGTACGTGCAAGCTTTCTGTGTCCGCAAAGCCCCACGCGGCGAGGCGGGCGGGGCAGCAGAAGATTGCATGAGCAAGTAATTTGCTGTCAAGCGCCCAGTGGAAGGCCCCGGGCGCGCGGGGCGCCCGGGGCCGAGGGGTGGGGGTGAGGGGGCGTCAGTGCCGGGCTGTGGCGTGCAGGGCCTGGACGGTGGGGCCGAGCTCGGGTCGGTGGTGAGGGTGTTCAACGCGGACCCGTGCGCGCAGGCTGGACGTGGGCCCGTCCGGGTGGGGAGGGTTCAGCGGGACCGGGCGTGCGGGGCTGGAGGGGGCCGGCTCGGGTCGGTGAGGGTGCAGCGTGGACCGTGGTGCGCAGGGCCTGGACGGTGGGGCCCGGTCCGGGTTGGTGGTGAGGGTGTTCAACGTGGACCCGTGGCGCGCAGGGCCTGGACGGTGGGGCCGAGCTCCGGGTCGGTGGTGAGGGTGTTCAACGCGCAGGACAGCACCTCCGCATAGGTGGCGCGGGCGGCTTCGTAGCGCGCGCGTCCTTGTTCGGTGATGACGGCGTAGACGCCGCGTTTGTCGGAGGGGCACAGGTCCTTGACCGCGAAGCCCGCCGCTTCCAGGCGGCCCACCAGGCGGGTGACCGAGGACTGGCCCAGTCCGACTCGCTCCGCGAGGTCCTGCATGCGCAGCTCGCTCGTCTGCGAGTGCTGCAGGTGCTCCAGCGAGCGGTACTCCGACAGCCCGATCCCGTGCCGGCGCTGCAACGCGGCCGCCAGCTCGCGTTCCACCCGCGTGTGGAGGGCGAGCACGCGGCTCCACGCGGCCTGGTCGGAGGCGGGCAGGGGCGCGCGGGGCGGGCGGGGGGTGTGGGGCGCGCGCGGTGACGCCGTCATGGGCGCCTCCTCTCGGAGTCGTCGGTCGACCGCCAGAATACCTGCACATGCAAGCTTCTGGGCTTGACCGGTCACGCCCCCGGATATTCCGGCCGGTCCGCAAAAACCGGCACCCGAAGCAGGTCGGCCGCCCGTCGAGAAACCCTCGTGAAAACTCCCGGCCGTCATCGTGGCGCCGAATTCCCGCCCTTCCCGGAATGTCCGGGGCTCGGCCCGCCGCGTCACCGGGCAACGGAAATCACCCGCGGAACCGGTGGGGCGCCCGGCTGTCCCACCGCCCCCCCGGCCTTGCGCACCACCGCGTCATCACCGGAAAAAGAGGGGAAGGGGGAAGGGGGATGGGAAGGGGGAATGCCCGTCTACGCCGCCGTGCCCGCCGCCGCGCCCGCCGCGCCGCGCCCGCCGTGCCCGCCGTGCCCGCCGTGCCGCTGCCCGCTGTGCCCGCCGTGCTCGCTGTGCCCGCGGCCCGCTGTGCCCGCCGTGCCGCGTGCCGCGCCCGCTCGTGCCGCGCCGTGCACCGCCGTGCCCGCGGCCGCGCCCGTCTACACTGCCGCGCCTGCCGTGCCCGTCGTGCTCGCCGTGCTCGCCGTGCTCGTCTTCTGCAGGTACTCGGTCAGGCATGCGACGGAGATCAGGGCCAGGTTGTGTCGGTGGGCGAACGCGCGTAGTTGCGGCAGTCGGGCCATGGTGCCGTCGGTGTTGGCGATCTCGCAGACCGCCGCTGCCGGTCGCAGTCCGGCCAGCCGGCACAGTTCTACCCCGGCCTCGGTGTGGCCGGCCCGTGCGAGGACGCCGCCGTCGTCGGCGCGCAGTGGGAAGACGTGGCCCGGACGTACCAGGTCGCCTGCCTCGGTGGCCGGGTCGGCCAGCAGGCGCAGGGTCAGTGCCCGGTCGGCCGCCGAGATGCCGGTGCTGATCCCGGCGGCCGCGTCGACCGAGACGGTGAACGCGGTGCCGTGGTGTTCGGTGTTGCGGGTGACCATCTGCTCCAGCTCCAGACGGTCCAGGTCGGCGCCGGCCATCGGCGCGCACAGCAGCCCGTGGCACTGGGTCATGGCGAAGGCGACCAGTTCGGCGGTGGCGAGTTCGGCGGCGAAGACGATGTCGCCCTCGTTCTCCCGGCTCGCGTCGTCGACGACGACGACCGCGCTCCCGGCTGCGATCTGCTCCACCGCGACCCGGACCGGGTCGAAGGCCGTGTCCTCGCCCGTGTCCTCGCTCTGTGCCTCGAAGGGCCGATCCAGCAGGCCGCGCTCGAACGAGCCGCGCTGGAGGGGGACTTGGTCGAAGGTGCCCCGGTCGTAGGAGCCCTCGACGGCGCAGGGGTGCGGCAGAGCATCGGTACTGGTCATGCCCATGGGTCCTAACCTCGGCGGGAAACTGGGGTGCGGAGCGCGAAGCGCGGACTCCGAACTCCCGGGCCCGGGCCGGGTGGCCGGCCGGTCGGACTCGGACGGGGCGTCGAAGGTGCGGCCCATCGGAACTCTCCTCGCGCTCGGGGCGCGGACGTCCGGGGCATCTGGGCACGGGCGGAGCAAGGGGCCGTCCACCACGCCGCAAACGCGGCAGCCCGCGGCCCTGGCGAGGGCCGACGGGATACCACCCCGGCGAATCGGGGGAGGACCCTGCCCGCCGCGCACTGCCTCCCTTCCGGACTTTGACCGTCGGTCCAGGAGTTCCACCTGGTCAACCGGCCGCTGGAGGCGACCGGGTCGCGGACTGTAACCGCCGGCTCGGAATTTCACCGACCCCGGAGTGCGCAAACGTCTTTCAACGTCCGCCAACCTGGCACACCCGCAGCCGTCTTGACAAGCCGTCACCATTGACGCCCGCACGTGGGATGCGTCACGTACCCGTCGTTGTCGGGCGCCGCCACCCTCCCCGAGCGGCCCGTATTGCCGATGCTCTCCACCCGTGCCTAAGATCCCAGCCGCCGCCGAACATCCGCCAGTTGACGAAACGCCACGCGAAAAACCAGCCGGGGACGAACAGGACGACGGATTCCACGAGGACGGGCCACGGCAATCCGGCCACCGGGACGCCGGAATCACGAAACGGGGGAGCGGAACGTTCATGCACGAACTCACCACAGGCCAGAAACCGCCGACGCCGACACCCACACCCACGCAGACACCCACGCCGAAGCCGACACCGTCGTCGAAGCCCACACCGACGCCGACGCCGACACCCACGCCGCCGCCGCCGACACCGTCGTCGAAGCCGCCGTCGTCGTTCGTCCGTGCCCGCCTGGTCGCGGTCCTGCCGCCTCTGGTCTTCGGCCTGGTTCTGCTCGGTACCTGGGAGAGTGTCACCCGTACCAAGGCTGTTTCGGCGTTCTTCCTGCCCGCTCCCGCGACCGTCGCCCGTGCTTTCGCCGACGCCCTCACCCGCGGTTCCCTGCTCGACTACACCCGCCAGACCGTCGTGGAGAGCGCCGCCGGTACCGCTATCGGTATCGCGGCCGCCCTGCCGCTGGGCTATCTGATGGCCCGCAGTACCCTGGCCGCCCGCGCCCTGCAGCCCTACCTCGCCGCCACCCAGGCCGTCCCCGCTGTCGCCCTGGCACCCCTGCTCGCCCTGTGGATCGGCTACGGCCTGCTGCCCATCGCCCTGCTGTGCGCGCTCCTCGTCTTCTTCCCGATGCTCGTCAACACGATGCTCGGCCTGCGCGAGCTGGACCCCGACGTCCTGGCCGCCGCCCGCGTCGACGGCGTCGGCCGCTGGGGCATGCTGCGCCACATCGAGTTCCCGCTGGCCCTGCCCAGCATCCTCGCCGGGGTGCGCACCGGCGCCACCTTGTCGATCACCGGCGCGGTCGTCGGCGAGTTCGTGATGGGCGGTGAGGGCCTGGGCGAACTCCTGGCCGTCCAACGCGGCCAGGCCGACTCCACCGGCCTGTTCGTCACCCTGCTCACCCTCACCCTGCTGGCCGCCGCCACCTACGGGGCCGTCCGGCTCCTGGAACGCGCCCTCGACCGCTGAGCACCACCGCGACCACGACCGCCGAACCTCCACCGACAAGGACGTCCGCATGCGCAAGACCACCGCCCGCTCGCTGGCCCTGCTGCTCACCGCCGCCGCGCTGTCCGCCTGTGCCTCCGACCCCACCGCCGCCACGTCCCCAGGCGGCAAGGGTGGCAAGGGCGGCGCGCTCACCGTCGGTCTCACCTACATTCCCAACATCCAGTTCGCCCCGTTCTACGTCGCCCAGAGCAAGGGCTTCTACCAGGAGGCCGGCCTCAAGGTGACGCTGCGCCACCACAGTTTCACCGACGACTTGTTCGGTGGTCTGACCGCGGGCAAGGAGGACGTGGTCTTCGCGGGCGGTGACGAGATGCTGCAGGCCCGCGCCAAGGACCTGCCCGTCGTCGACGTCGCCACTCTCTACCACACCTATCCGGTGGTGATGCTGGTCCCGCAGGACTCCCCGATCCACACCGTCGCCGACCTGCGCGGGCACAGCGTCGGCACTCCCGGCCCGTTCGGCGAGACCTACTTCGCGCTGCTCGCCCAGCTCAAGGCCGGCGCACTGACCACCAAGGACGTCACCGTCCAGCACATCGGCTTCACCCAGCAGGCCGCCCTGGTCGGCAAGAAGGTCGACGCCGTCATGGGCTACCTCAACAACGACGCCGTGCAGTTCCAGCAGGCCGGCCTCGCCGTGCGCCCCGTCGAAGGCACCGGCACCGGCACCGGCACCGGCACCGTCGAAGGCACCGGCACCGGCACCGGCACTGGCGCCGGCTCGGACGCTCTGCCGCTGGTCGCCGCCGGCCTCGGCGCGACCCGGGCCACCTTGGACCAGCACGGCGAGGACGTGCGCAAGTTCCTCGCCGCCACCCTGCGCGGCGTCCAGTACACCGTCGACCACCCCGAGGAGGCGGTGGCGATCAGCAAGACCTTCGTCCCCGGCATGAACGACCACAAGCAGCAGGAAGCGGCCCTGGCCGTCCTCAAGGCCACCGTCCCGATGCTCAAGGCCCCCGCCTCCGGCAAGCCCGGCCTCAACGACCCTGCCACCTGGGAGAAGATGGCCGCCTTCATGAAGGAGCAGGGCCTGATCGACAAGCCCGTCACCGCCACCGACGCCTTCACCAACGACTACCTGCCCTAACCCCCCCGCCCGCCCCCCGGGGGCCCGTGGCAGGCCGCCGCGGACAACCCCTAGGGTGTGACGGTCCACCACAAGATCGACACCGGGGATCCTCCACCGATGCCTTCGCCCGCCGTGTACAGCCCGCCGCGAACCGCCGCCACCGCCGCCACGGTGGCGCTCGCCCTCGGCTGCGCCGCGCAGTTGTTCGTCCTCGTCGCCGACTTCCGCATTCTCGCGGCGGCGGACGACCGTTTGGCGCTCGACGACGCGGGCCGTCTGTTCGACGGCGCGCTCGTGCTGCAGAACCTGGTCCTGACGGTCGTGATGGTCACCTTCCTCACCTGGTTCTACCGGATGCGGGTCAACGCCGAGGCGATCAACCCGCAGGCGCACCACCAGCTCCAGCGCTGGTGGTCGATCGGTGCCTGGTTCGTCCCGGTCGTCTGCCTCTGGTTCCCCCGGCAGATAGCGGTCGACATCTGGCAGGCCGGCGTCCTGCCGGACCGCCCGGGGGAGCGGGCGCCGCAGTCGTTCACACTGCTCAACTTCGGCTGGGTGGTGTTCCTGGCGGGCATCGGGATCGGTGAGGTCGGCGTCATGGACTACGACCAGGCGCACTACCCGGACAGCTTCCAGGAAGCCGCCCAGTGGATGATCACCGGTGAGACGCTCCTGCTGGCCGGCCTGGTCTGCGCGATCCTGCTGGTCCACAAGATGACGGAGATGCAGGAGCACTACGTCGCCGCCCGCGCCGCCCGCGCCTACGGCGTCCACGTCGGCGAGGTCCAGGGCTGAGCGGCCCGCCAAAGCGCCGAGCCGGCCTCACCCCGCCCGGGCGACGCGCAGCATCGCCGCGCCGTGGGCCGCCACGGTGGCGCTGATGGTGCCGGAGGTCGCGCCCGTGGTGTGTTCCCACAGATCGCGCACCGTGTAGGAGCCGGCCTCCGGCAGGCCGACGGCGGAGGCGGTCGTGGAGATGACGGCCGCCTCGGCGCCCTCGTTGAACAGCGTGACGGCCACCGAGCCGTCGCTGAGGGGTTTGGCCAGGACGTCCAGGCCCCCGAGCGCGCCGACGGGACGGCCCTGCTTGCCGAGGGGGTCCTGGTCCACGGCGATGACCTCGGTGTTCCTGAGGACCGCCAGGGTGCGGGGCGTGGCCGTGCGCAGGTCGGTGCCGGCCAGCAGCGGCGCGGCCATGGCGGCCCACAGCGAGAAGTGGGCGCGTTCCTCGTCGGCCGTCATACCGTTGCCGACCTCCAGCGCGTCCGGGTCGTTCCACGCGCCCGGGCGGGCGTGGTCCGCGAGCAGCGCGTTGACGTGGAAGATCTCCACCATCCGCCGGTAGCTGGGGTCGATGTCCGCGGTGGTGCGCCACAGCTGGCCGACCTCGGCGCCCCAGCTCACGACGTCCTGGTCGCCCCAGTTGCACAGGCTGAAGACGATCGGACGGCCCGTGGCGGCCAGCGCCTCGCCCATCGCCTCGTAGCGCTGGCGCGCCGGGATCGGCTGGGAGCCGGGGCAGCTGTCGTACTTCAGGTAGTCCACGCCCCAGGCCGCGAAGGAGGCCGCGTCCTGGCGCTCGTGGCCCAGGCTCCCGGGGAAGTGCTCACAGGTCTCCGCGCCGGCGCTCTCGTAGATGCCGAGCTTCAGACCCCGGGCGTGGACGTACTCGGCCACGCCCGCGATGCCGTGCGGGAACTTCACCGGGTCCGGCACCAGGCTCCCGTCCGCGGCGCGCTCCCGGCTCATCCAGCAGTCGTCGATGTTGACGTACCTGTAGCCGGCCCCCTTCAGACCGGTGTCGCCGATCGCGTCGACGGTCTGCTCGACCAGCTGCTCGTCGACGTCGCAGCCGAAGGCGTTCCAGTCGTTCCAGCCCATCGGCGGGGTCGGCGCCAGCTCGGCACCGCCCGAAGCCGCGCCCGGCACACCGGCCCAAGCCGCGCCCGGCACACCGCCCGGCACACCGCCCGGCGCAGCGGCCGTCGCGACGGCGGGCGCACCGCCCGGCGCAGTGGCGGTCGCGACGGCGGGCGCAGTGGCGGGCGCGCCGGCGGCCGGGGCGACGGCGAAGCCGGCCACGCTCAGCACGGCCGCGAGCGCGGCGGCCCAGGGTTTGCGCATCATTCCTCCAAAAGGGGGGGCAGGCAGGGCGACAGGACCGCCAGGGGCACTGCCGGGCACCGCCGGGGGGACTTGCGGGGACGGACAACCGATGCTTCGTAATCTGCTGACACCGCGCGGCCGTCAACCGGCAGCCCCTCCACGACCACTCGAACGTGTCAGAGCGCAGGCCTGGGCGGACGTGCCGCCGACCGCGGACGGACATCGGGGACCCGCACCCGCACACGGCGTCAACCGCCCGCGCGGACACGGGCCTTCGGGGCGTGAATGGCCGCTTTCGCCCCACTGCGCCCCGCCCGAAGGGCTACGCTGCGAACGTGCCGCGTCACCGACCGCAAGCGGCCGTTCGCGAAGGAGTCCCGTGTCCTCGTCCTGCGACCCCCAGTACGCTCCGATCGGCGACGTGAGCACCGCGCTCATGCTGATCGACTCCCGGCTCCAGTCCGTCTACGAGGGCAAGACCGCAACGGACCCCGAACAGCGGCGCATGGTCGACCAGTTCGCCGCATCCCTGGGCGCGGCCGGACTCGACGACCTCCTGGAAGGCACCTGCACCCTCATCTACATGTACATGAACTGGCTGCGGCAGGCCTGCGCCAGCCAGGACGAGGACGTCGTCGGCTACTCGGTGCCCGCGCTGGTCGCCACGATGCGGATGATGCCCCGCACCTTCAAGCCCGAGGTCGTCCCGATGATGGCCGGCCTGCTGATCGCCGCGGGGACGGGGCTGAGCCCCAATTTGTGGCGCGCCCAGTACGGGCCGTGGACCAAGGACGAGATGAACCCGCTGGAGGCCACCGCGGTCCTGCTCGCCGAGCACATCAACCGCATCGCCGGCGACGACCACAGCTTCGCCACCCGCCTGATCTCCGACGCGCTCGGCCGCCTCGACGAGGAAGAGGTCTGAGCAGGAGGAACACAGGGGCCCCGCTACCCGCGCACGGGTAGCGGGGCCCCTGCGATGTTGGGCGGGATCCGGTCAGATGTCGCCGAACTCGCCGCAGCGGACGGCGGCGACGAACGACTGCCAGGCATCGGCCGGGAAGGCCAGGACGGCGCCCTCGGGATCCTTGGAGTCACGCACCGGCACGTGGCAGGGAGCCCCGATCGCCACCTCGACGCACTGCCCTGCCTGGTGGCTGTAGCTGCTCTTGCGCCACGGGAGCGCCACCTCGATGCAGTCGCCCCCGTTGCCGCCGCTGTAGCTGCTCTTACGCCAGGTCAACATGGCCAGCTCCTTGGACTCTTACACCGGGAAGTCGCCCTTGCGGACGGCCGCCACGAAGGCTTCCCAGGCGGAGGCCGAGAAAACGAGCGCCGGGCCGTGCGGGTCCTTGGAGTCACGGACCGTTCCGGGGCGTGAGTCATCGACCTCGACGCACCCGCCTTGCCCGTTGCTGTAGGAACTCTTCCGCCATGCGGCGTCAGCCGGGTGCATGCGGTTCATGATTCCTCCGCGTCTTCCGGATCGACGAGTCAGATGTCGCCGAACTCGCCGCAGCGGACGGCGGCGACGAACGACTGCCAGGCATCGGCAGGGAAGGCCAGGACGGCGCCCTCGGGATCCTTGGAGTCACGCACCGGTACCCGACCGGGAGCCCCGATCGCCACCTCGACGCACTCGCCCACGTTCGTGCTGCTGTAGCTGCTCTTGCGCCAGGTCAACACGGCCAACTCCTTTGACTCTTACGCCGGGAAGTCGCCCTTGCGGACGGCCTCCACGAAGGCTTCCCAGGCGGAGGCCGGGAAAACGAGCGCCGGGCCGTGCGGGTCCTTGGAGTCACGTACGGGGACGAGGCCGGGGAATCCGGGGGCTACCTCGATGCAGTCGCCGCCGTCCGGGCCGCTGTAGCTGCTCTTGCGCCAGCTGGCCGCGTTGAGCTTGTTCCGCATCATCTCTGAACCCTTCCAGCGCCTCGGCGATCAGCGCGACCGACTCGCCCGCCGTGAGCGCATCGCCACGCAGCCGATCATAGCGCCGCCGATGCCCGGAAACGACGGTCGGATCGTCGCTGGGATTCCCCACGTCAAGGCTCTCGGAGTACGCCAAGTGCTGTCCATCCGGCATCTCCAGAAGGACCATTGAGATTTTGATAATCGTCGCCCGAGCCGTGAACGGCACCACCTGAATGACGATGTTCCCGCGTTGAGCAACGCGCAGCAGGTGCTGCATCTGCCGCACCATCACCCTGGGCCCGCCAACCACCGACCGGATGGCGCTTTCGTCCAGGAGAACCACCAACTGTGGTCCGCCTTCGGTGAGGAACCGCTCCTGTCGCGCGAGCCTTGCTGCGACCCTATCCTCGATCGCTCCAGGGCGCTCATCAGTGCCGCTCGCTTCGAACATCGCTCTCGCGTAGTCCCTGCACTGCAGCAGCCCATGCATGTAGTTGGCCTGGAAGATTTGGAGCCCAACCGCCTCGGCCTCTGTGTTGGCATGGGTCTGGAACCAATCCGGATGTTCAATCCCGGCGTTCCAGTCCACCCTTGCCCAGAGCCGCTTCAGCGCGCCGCCGGTCTTGAGCAGTTCATCGGCCTTCTCCACCAGGTTCGGCGGCATGCGGCGCTGCCCGGTCTCGTACCGGGTGATGTTCGTCCGGCTGCAGTGCAGCAGATCGCCCAGTTCCGCCTGGGTGTAGTTGGCCAGCTCCCGGTAGAACCGCAGCTCCTCGCCGAACAGCTCGGCCGAGCTCGCCGTCAACTCCCGCTTGTGCCGCCGATGTGCCACAGCTGGCCCCCTCATACACCACATGCCACTGGCACCTGATTTCGGCCATCACCGTACCTCCAGCGCCCGATCATTGAGACCGGAACGCAATCATCTGCATGCATAGCGTGATTGCGCGCTACCTTCGTGCTCCCTCGTGCGCCCCCTGAGGAACTTCGCCATGCTCAAGGCCTGCTGCAGCCCCCGCCCCCGTGCGTTCGTCGCGCGGCTCGACTCCTGCCTCGAATCGACGCGCCTGGCGCGGCAGTTGCTCCGGGCGTACCTCGCGGCCCTGCCCTCCGGGGAGCGCTACTCGGACGTCGCCGAGCTCCTGCTCGGGGAGCTGTTCGCCAACGCCGTCCAGCACTCGGACGCGCCCGACGACCGCCGCATCGAGATCCGCTTCGCGCTCACCAACGGGCTCCTGCGTATCGAGGTCCACGACGCGGGCAGCGGCCGGCCGGCCCTGCGTTCGGCCTCCCTCTGTGACGAGCGTGGGCGCGGGCTGTTCCTCGTCAACGAGCTCTCCGCGCGCTGGGGTTGTTGCCCGCGCGTGGGCGGGATCGGCAAGTTCGTCTGGGCGCTGATCGCCCCCACCGCCGCGCTCGCGGCCTGACAGGGAGTGCCCACCATGCGACTGGCCCTCACCGCCCGCCACCTGCTCGACACCGGCCACGCCCCCGCCGAGGCCTACGCCGCCCTCGCCCGCCGCACCGGCGAGCCCCTGCGCTCGGCCCGCGCCGTGTGCACCGCCCTCACCATCCCCGCCGCCGAGGTCGACCGCCGCCTGGACGACTGCTACGACGCCCTGCTCGCCGACCCGCGCCCGGGCTGCGAGGCCGACACCGGTGAACTCCTCGAAGCCCTCGGCGTCTTCGACGTCCCCAAGCGGCTCACCCCGCACGAGCTGGCCGTCGTCGATCTCTTCCTCACCGCGATCGACGCCCTCGGCGGCATCCGCGCCGGCCACCAGCACGGCCTCACCCGCTGGTTCACCACCGGCAACCTCACCGCCGCCTACCTCTCCCTCGCCGCCACCAAGCCCCTCCCCACCGCCGGCGACCCCGCCCGCTACTGGACCACCCTCATCACCGCCGGCGAACTCCTCACCGCCACCCCCGACCCCGACGTGCGCCTGCGCAACGCTCTCGCCCGCTGCCGCACCCACCTCGCCCGCACCATCGCCTGAGCGCGGGAAGTCGGCCCCGCCGACTTCCCGCGCCCGGGCGCCCCCCGGTCAGGCCTTGTCGAGGACCTCCGCGAGGCCCACCGCGGCGAAGGCGGCCTCCAGCTCTGCGCGGCCCTCGGTGAAGTGGGCCCAGCTGTCGTGGTGGACGGCCACCACCCGGCGCGCGCCCAGCAGCGCGGCGGCCTCGGCGGCCTGGGCGCTGTCCAGAACCAGGAGCCCGCCGTCGAACAGGACGGGGAAGCGCGGCGCCCCGGCGAACAGGATCGCCGTGTCGAGGGGCGCGTAGCGCTGCGCGATCTCGCCGACGACCTCCAGCGAGGCGTTGTCGCCGCTGACGTAGACGGTGGGCAGGCCCTCGCCGGTCAGGACGAAGCCGACGACCTGGCCGGTGACGGCCTCGACGTCCTCGCGCGCGCCGGGCCCGTGCAGGGCGGGCACGCCGGTGACGGTCACGGTGCCGCCGCCCGGGCGCTCCAGCTCGACGCTCTGCCAGTCGGCCAGCCCCCGGGCGGTGCCGCCCAGGCGCTGCCCGCCGCCGGGGGTGGTGAGGGTGAGCGGGACGTCGGCCAGCAGCGCCCGGCCGGAGGTGTCCAGGTTGTCGGCGTGCTCGTCGTGGGAGAGCAGCACCACGTCGATGCGGCCGACCTCGGCGAGGGCGCCTGCGGGCGGGGCGGTCTTGACGAGCAGCGGGCGGCCCTCGCGCCCGTACTCGCCGGGCTCGTCGAAGGTCGGGTCGGTGAGGAAGCGCAGGCCGCCGTACTCGAACAGGGCGGTCGGGCCACCGAAGACGCGCACGGGGAAGGAAGCGGCGGAAGAAGCCATGACGACAACACCTCTCACGGATGGGATTGGAGTATCCGTGAGAAAACCTAGGGGATCATCACGGATGAGCGCAACCGATACCATGAGAAACATGACGGAGACCGCCCCCGGCGCCCCTGCCGACACCACCCCCGACACCGCCACCCCCGACGCCGCCACCCCCGCCGAGGACCCCACCGCCGTGCCCCCGGCGCCCGGCGAGGAGCAGCACCCCTGCCTGGCGCTGGCCAACAGCGCGATCGCCCTGCCCGGCGGCCACCTCCTCGACGCCCTCGCCACCCCCGCCGGCGCCGACCACTGGCTCCTGGAGAGGGGCCTGACCCCCGGCCCGGCCGGCCTGCAGGAGATGTGCGCCTCCCAGCTGCGCGCGATGCGCGAGCACGTGCGCTCCCTGCTGGCCGCCCGGGCCGCCGCCCACCCCGCGCGGCCCGCCGCGCTGGCCGCCGTCAACGACGCCCTCACCCGGGTGCCCACCGCCCAGCTCCTGCAGTGGGACGAGTCCGGCCCCTACCGCGCCGCCCCCCACCCCACCGCCGCGATGCTCGACCACGCGCTGGCCGCCGTCGCCGCCGACGTCGCCGACCTGCTCACCGGACCCGACGCCGAACGCCTGGCCGCCTGCGGCTCCCCGCCGTGCAACCGGTTCCTGCTGCGCCAGGGCCGGCGCCAGTGGTGCTCCACCCGCTGCGGCGACCGCGCCCGCGCCGCCCGCGCCTACGCCCGCCGCACCCAACAGCCCACCCCCTGAACCCCGTTCCTCCGACCGCGGGCCGCCGTTTCCCCCACCGCGCCGGAATAAACCGTGCAACTGGCCCAAGTCCACGGTTGCACGCAACCCGCTGACTGAAGGAAAGTCATGGGGTTTGGAGCAACTGCAGAGGTTCGTACGCTCGCACGGAGCTAAAGCAATCAATTGCAGGGGGAATCGCGAAGATGGTTTTCAGCAACCTGCCCCAACAACAGCGGGAGTTGCCCGAGGACGGCACGACCAACCTGTGGGGAGTTTCCAGACTGTCCGAGGTGCACCGGGTCCCGGTCGCCTCACTGCGCCCGGCCGACTCCCCCCGGCACCAGTCCGAACAGGCCGAACACACCCACCTCCTGGCCAACAGCGCCCAGGAGTTACCGCCGATCGTCGTGCACCGCCAGTCCATGCAGGTCGTCGACGGCATGCACCGGGTGCGGGCCGCGGAACTGCGCGGGCAGTCGGAGATCCGCGCCCGCTTCTTCGACGGGGCACCGGAGGACGCCTTCGCCCTCGCGGTGCGGGCCAACACCAGCCACGGCCTGCCGCTGTCGCTGTCCGAGCGCACCGCGGCGGCGGTGCGCATCCTCACCACCCACCCCCACTGGTCCAACCGCGCCATCGCCGCGGTCGCCGGGCTGTCCGCCAAGACGGTGGCCGCCCAGCGCCGCAAGCTCGGCCCGGCCACCCAGACCACCGCCCGCATCGGCCGCGACGGGCGGGTACGCCCGGCCAACAGCGCCGAGGGACGCCGCCTGGCCGGCCGCCTCATCCTGGAATCGCCCGGCGCCTCGCTGCGGGCCATCGCGCAGAAGGCCGGCATCTCCCCGGGCACCGTACGCGACGTCAGGGCCCGGCTGCTGCGCGGCGAGGACATCGTGCCGCTGCGGCACCGGTTGGACGAGAACGGCCGCGGCGGCCTCAACGAGAACCGCCAGAGCGGCGAACGCCGGCCCCCGGTGGCCCGCCTGGTCGCCGCCCCGCCCCCCGCCCCCGGCCGCGACGACAGCGGCGTCAGCGGCATCTTCCCCAGCCTGTGCCGCGACCCCTCACTGCGGCTGACCGAGAACGGCCGCCGGCTGCTGCGCATGCTGGAACTGCACACGCTGGACGGGCAGGGCTGGCAGAGCGTCGCGCAGTCGGTGCCCGCCCACCGCGCGCAGATCGTCTCCGAGCTGGCCCTGGAATGCGCCCGGCAGTGGCAGCGCTTCGCCTCCCAGGTACGCGAGCGGGCCGTGGCCCCGGTCGCGTGAGCAACCGCCGCACTGCCTGAGCAACCGCCGCACTGCCTGAGCAACTGCCGCCACCCGCCCGAACAACTGCCGCCGCGCCGCGTGAGCAACTGCCGCCCCCCGCCTGCCAGTCGCGGCGGATTTCCCCACTTGCCCATCCTTGACTCCGAGTTCGCGCCACTGCTTACCTGACGCACCGCAACCGGATGTGTTCGTCCACCGACCTGTCCCGCTGGTATACCGCCGCAGAAAGGCCGTATCGACAATGAGCGAGCCCAGGAATGCACCCGCAGCCGAGCAGCCGGCCGGCGCCGGGGAACTCCCGTTCAATCCGGCCGACCCGGCACTCCAGGCCAATCCGTACCCCGCCTACCGCCTGCTGCGCGACGCGTTCCCGGCCCTGCAGGGGCCGCACAACGTCTGGCTGATCAGCCGCTACGAGGACGTCGAGGCACTGCTGCGGGACCGCCGCCTGGGCAAGGACTTCAGCAACTCGACGTTCTTCGAGCAGATCACCGGTGCCGAGGGCGACGACCCGCTGCCGTTCCTGGGCGTGGACGACCTGGACGCCAAGCTGTTCATGCTGACCGACCCGCCGGAGCACACCCGGCTGCGCGGCCTGGTCGCGCAGGCCTTCACCCCCGCCACGATCACCGCGCTGCGCGAGTCGGTCGCCGAGATCGTCGACGAGCTGCTGGGCGAGCTGCCCGAGCGCTTCGACATCATGGACCGCCTCGCCACCCCGCTGCCGATCCGGGTCCTGGGCACCATGCTCGGCATCCCCGAGGAGGACCGCGAGCGCTTCACCCTGTGGACCCGCGAGATCGCCGCGCTGCTGGACTTCGACACCGTGCTGACGCCCGAGCAGTCCAAGGCCCGCCGGGTCGCGGTCGCCGAGTGCACCGGCTACTTCGTCGAGCTGGCCACCCGCCGCGACGGCACCGAGGGCGACGACATCGTCTCCCAGCTGGTGCGCGCCCGCGACGAGGGCAGCGCCCTGACCACCCACGAGATCGCGGCCTCCTGCCTGCTGATCGTCGTGGCCGCCCAGGAGACCTTCTCCAACCTGATCGGCAACGCCGCCCTGGTCTTCGCCCGCCACCCCGAGGCCCTCGCCCACCTGGCCGACGACCCGAAGACCACCGACGCCACGATCAACGAGATCCTGCGCCTGGAGCCCCCGGCCCACCAGGTCGGCCGGATCGCGCTGGAGGAGGTCGAACTGCACGGGAAGACCATCAAGCCCGGCGAGGCCGTCATCCTGATGGTCGGCTCGGCCAACCGCGACGAGCGGGTCTTCACCGACCCCGACACCTTCCTCCTCGACCGCGAGGGCCCCGGCCACCTCAGCTACAGCCGCGGCATCCACTACTGCCTGGGCGGCCCGCTGGCCACCATGATGGCCCGCGAGGCCCTGCTGGGGCTGGCCACCCGGATCACCTCCCTGGAACTGGCCGACAAGGACGTCACCTTCAAGCCCGGCTCCACCGGCCTGCGCGGCCCCGCCCAGCTGCCGCTGGTGGTCACCAAGCGCTGAGGCCCCCACGGACCGTGCCCTGCCCCTTCCCCCGGGGGCAGGGCACTTCGCGTACGCGGGCAAGCGCCCCGCTCACGGCAGCACGTCGTAGGTGTAGAGCGCGGAGGCGTCGAGCACGGAGGCGGGCGTGGCGCCGGGCCCGAGCGGGGAGACGATCGGATCCCCGCTCCGCTCGCCCCGGAAGGTGGCCGCCGGGAAGCTCATGTCCGGGGCGTACAGGCGCCCGAAGCGGTTCATCCAGCCCTCCCAGATCCGGTCGACGTTGCAGTGGTGGAGGAAGAACACCGGGTCGTTGGGGGAGGTGCCCGGCGACATGTCGCCGCCGATCCACACGTGGACCTGGTTGTGCAGGTGCACCGGGCGGGCCGGCTCGCGCGGCAGCCAGCCCTCCAGCAGGTTGCGAAAGCCCTTCGAGGAACTGTCGAAGGCGGGCGTGTCGTAGCGGTCGGCGGCCTTCGTACTGCTGGCCGGCGGCTGATAGGCCAGCGCGCTCTTGACGTCGGCGCCGGTGGGCAGGGTCGGCCAGTCGACGGCGAAGGAGCGGCGCAGGCCCCGCGGCCGGGCCGTCTGGACGGGCATGCCGCTCAGATCGCTCTCGATGCGCACCGCGAACGAGCCGGCATCGGCCGCATCGAAGGCGAACCTGCCCGTGCTCACCGGGTCGCCGTCGCCACCGAGGTAGTCGGGGCCGAAGACCGCGGCGTCGGTGGGGGAGCCGAGGTCACCCTCGGCGGACCAGTCCCAGTAGGGCAGGGCGAAGCCCGGCTTGCCCAGGACCTGCTGGATCCGCGCCTCCAGCAGGCCCAGCATGACCCGGTGCCAGGGCAGGAAGATCGGCCCGCGGTGGGCGGCGTTGCGCCGCGTGGGGTCACCGCCCGGCGGAACGGGCGTCATCATCGTCCAGCAGTGCCAGATCACGAACTGGTCGTACGTCGACACCGGGACGCTCGGCCCCGGCACGCCCAGCCGGTCGGTGGTCACACCGGCGCTGTGGTCCTGCTTGAGCGCCAGCACACCGGCGACGTAGTCCTCACGCGCGCCCGCGTCGGTCAGGATGTTCCTGCGCACCAGAGCCATCTCAGCCACCACCCCCGCCGCCACCGCCCTGGCCGCCGCCACCACCGCCCTGGCCGCCACTGCCCTTGTCACCACCGGCCTGGTCGAAGGCGCCGGGGAAGTGGCGGATCAGCGCCTCGACGGTGTCCACCGCCGAGTAGAACTGGTAGGCGGGCAGGCCGTGGCAGAACAGCACCCCGTCCCGGTCCACGTCCAGGGCCGCCGGCAGCGCACGCCCGTCCACGGTGATGTCGTAGGTGGTGACGATCCTGATCCGGTGGCCCTGGTACTGCGCGGTGCGCACGGAGGACGAACGCCCCGCCTGCCCACCCATACCGCCCATACCGCCCATGCCGCCCATGTGGCCGGGCGCGGGCCTGATGCCCGCCAGGTAGCGCCCGAAGGCGTCCGGCTCGGCGGCGGCGGCCAGCTGCGCCGCGGTGAAGGTCGGGTCCATGTCCACGTCCCGGGAAGTCGCGCCATCGACGCACCGCCGGCCGGCGGCCGCCGTCCCTCTCCCACCATCGCGCCGCCCCCGCCCCCGCGCAGCTCGGGCAGCGCGCGGCCCCGGCGCGCACCACGCACCGGTTGAAGAGGCAACCAGCCTGCGGCGCACCGCCGCCGACCGTGACCGGCGAGGGGGCCGACCGTGACCGGCGAGGGGCCCGCACCGGCGGGCGCGAACCGCGAACGCCGTCCGCGCCCCTGGCGGCCCGTCAGGTATCGTCACTCGCCACCGAGACGCGACCGCCCGTCCCGGTGAGCCCGGGAGGACCCATGGAGACCCGACCGACGCCGCAGGAGCCCCGCCCGGTCCTGCTCACCGGCGCCGCCGGCCGCATCGGCACCAGCCTGCGGGAGCTGCTGCCCGCCTACGGCTACCGGCTGCGCTGCTTCGACCGCCTGCCGGTGCCCGGCGAGCCCGAGGCGATCACCGCCGAACTGCAGGACGCCAAGGCCCTGGCGGCGGCGGTGCGGGGCGTCGACGCCGTGATCCACCTGGCCGGGCTCGCGGGGGAGGCGCCGTTCGCCGACATCCTCGCCGCCAACATCGACGGCACCCACCGGCTCTTCGACGCCGCCCGCACCGCCGGGGTGCGCCGGATCGTCTACGCCAGCAGCAACCACGCCACCGGCTTCACCGAACGGCCCGCCGGCGGCGCCGTCGTGCCGGTGGACGCCCCGCCGCGGCCCGACACCTACTACGGGCTCTCCAAGTGCTTCGGCGAGAACCTCGCCTCCCTGTACGCCGACCGCCACGGCACCCAGACCGTCTCCCTGCGCATCGGCTCCTTCGCCGACCGGCCCCGCACCGTGCGGATGCTCTCCACCTGGCTCAGCCCCGGCGACTGCGCCCGCCTCGTCCACGCCGCGCTCACCGCCCCCGTGTCCGGCCACGCCGTCGTCTACGGCATCTCCGCCAACACCCGCGCCTGGTGGGACCTCTCCTCGGCCCGCGCGCTCGGCTACCGGCCCCAGGACGACGCCGAGGCCTACGCCGCCGAACTGACCGCGAGACTGGGGGAGCTGCCCGCCGACGACCCGGACCACCGCTACCTCGGCGGCCGCTTCACCCAGACCGGACACTAGGCCCACGCCGCCGAGGCCCACGCCGCCGAGGCCCGCGCGCGGCCGAGGCCCGCGCGGGCGAGGCCCCACGCGGGCGAGGTCAGCGCGCGCCCATGTCGCCGGTGGCGGGCGTGCCTTCGGCGAGGGCGTAGCGCAGGTACACGGTGCCCTTGGGGCCGGCGGCGGGCGGCTGGAGCAGTGTCAGGTTGGTGGGCACGGCGCCGGCGTCGAAGACCTTCTTGCCGACGCCGAGCGTGATCGGGTGCACCCACAGGTCGAGGCGGTCGAAGAGCCTGTCCCGCAGCAGGGTCTGCACCAGGTCCAGGCTGCCGACGACCCGCACCTGCTCGTGCCGCTCGCGCAGCGCGCCGACCTCGGCGCCCAGGTCCGCCCCCACCCGCACGGACCCGGCCCAGGAGAGGTCGGGCGTGCCGCGCGAGGCCACGTACTTGGGGACGCGGTTGAACAACTCCGCGATCTGCCCGTCCTTCTGGTGCGGCCAGTACGCGGCGAAGATGTCGTAGGTGCGCCGCCCCAGCAGCAGCGCGTCCGTGCCCTCGTACGCGGCCAGGATCTGCGCCCCGGTGGCCTCGTCCACCAGCGGCGCCTGCCAGCCGCCGAACGGGAAGCCCGCCGGGTCCTCGTCCGGCCCGCCGGGCGCCTGCCCGACCAGGTCGAGGGTCGTGAACAGCTCGATCCGAATGACGCCCATGCCTGCTCCCGGTGAAGTCGATCCGCCCCCGTCATGATGCAGACCCCGGGACGCCGGAAAACTCATCGCCGCGCCGCCCGCCGCAGCCTCCTTCGGCACGAAAGCGCCGCGCCGCCGGGCCGCCGGCGCGCCGCCGGGCCGCCGGCGCGCCGCCGGGCCGCCCGCGGGCCGGCCGGGGCCTGCCCGGGGGTGCTGGCCGCCACCCCGGGAAGGCCCCGGTCCGCCCGCGCGTCCTAGCCGCGCAGCCGGGTGGTCTCCAGCGCCGGGGAGGCCGTGATCTCGGCCTCGGTGAAGCGCTCCGTCACCCACTGCTTGCGCGAGAACAGCGCGGTCTGGTCGGTGTAGTGCGGCGACGCCGGGTTGACCGACTCGCCGTAGGTGAGCACCGTGCGGGTGCGCGGGCCCTGCGGGGTCAGCTCGGTGGCCATGACGAAGCTGGAGCCGCGCGCGCCGGTGCCCGGCTGCGGCACGCTGCCGCCGGTGCTGCCCGAGGCCGGGGACGCGGTGACCACGTCGAAGCAGCCCGCGCCGTCGTCGCAGCCGTGCAGCGCGATGCCCGCCCACCGCTGGACGTCGCCGATGGTGGCGTCCAGCGCGGTGCCGTCCCTGCCGAGGCGTTGCACCGCGTCCGCCAGGGCGCGCCGCACGTCGGGGCTGTCGCCGTCGAGCCCGCGCGGGGTGGTCAGCGGCTGCGCCGGGTCGTACGGCACCCGCCACACCGGGTTCCTGGTGTGCAGCCCGTAGCCGAACGCCTGCCACAGGACGGCGCCGTGGCCGGTGTCGTCGGCGCGGGTGTTCCAGGCCGCCAGCACCTCGCAGGCCCGGCTCACGTCCACCCGGCTGCCGTCGCTGGCGCTCAGCACCGGGTTGGCCCGGCACATCGCCACCGCGTCGTCCCGGTCGAGTTCGGCGTTCTGCTCGCGGTCGCCGAACATCGCGGCCTGCAGGGTGGACAGGGTGAAGCCCGGCGCGCCGAGCCCGTCCGTGCCCTCCCGGCGCTCGGCGATCATCCGCAGGCCGAGCTGGGCGCGCGGGCTCAGACGGGGCTCGGTGCCGTAGATGCCGGGGTAGCCGGCCAGCGGGGCCGCGGGGTTGGTGAGGTACGGGTTGTTGTTGGAGTTGGCGACGTAGTCCGCGCGCTCCAGCCGGGGGTGGTTCGCCGGGCCGAACAGGCCGGGGACGACGGCGCCCGGGTCGGTGCCCCAGGCGCAGGAGGTGATCGAGCCGTCCAGGACCGCCGGCAGGTCGTGCGAGGGCACCAGCGTGCACCGCGCGAGCTGCTCGTCGCTCAGGTGCGGGACGGCGGAGGAGTCGGTGAAGTACGTCGCGCCGCTGACGTCCGAGGCGAAGGTGTAGCTCCACGGCATGCCCTGGTAGGTGTCCTGCGCCCGCTTCAGCTCGGCCACGCTCTGCGAGCGGTCCATCGCCAGCCACTCGCTCATCGAGCGCAGGTTGTCGGCGTTGGCGTCGCGGAAGGCGTAGGCGTAGGTGTCCGTCCAGCCCACGCCCGCGTCCTGGTCGGCCAGCACCGGGCCGTAGCGGGAGGTGTAGATCGTGCGGGTGACGGTGGACAGGCGCCCGTCCGCGCCCCGGACGGTGACGGGCACGTCCTGGCGCCCCATCCTCTCGGCCCGGCCGTCGACCAGGTAGGAGGTCGGGTCGCCGGGCACGAGCGTGAGCCGGTAGACGGACCCGTGGTCGGCGAAGCTCGTCGTCGACGTGAAGGCCAGGTCGCGGGTGTGGCCGATCTCCACGACCGGAGTGCCGTACAGCGCCGCGCCGGAGACGTCCAGCACGCCCGGGATGGTCAGCTGCACCTGGTAGAAGCGGTGGCCGCCGACCCACGGCAGGTGCGGGTTGGCCAGCATCATGCCGTGCCCCTCGCGGGTGGCCTCGCGCCCCAGCGCCCAGGCGTTGCTGCCCAGGTCCCGGCCGTTCTGGCTCCCGTCGGCCGGGCGCTTGACGCCACCCGCCCGCGCCGGGGCCGCACCGGACGCGGCCGCGCCGGGCGGGGCGGCGGTGGCGACGGCCGTCTGGACGTCGGCGATGCCGGCGTTCCCGTTGACCTCGTAGATCAGGTTCCAGATGTCCTCGGCGGTGATCGGGCCCACCCACTGCCGGCCCCGGCAGCTCGCGTCGGGCAGGGCGTCCACACCGGTGTCGCGCAGGTAGCGGTCGTAGCCGGCCGCGTAGCCCTCGACCATCCGCCGCAGGTCCTCGGTCGGGCCGAGCGGCGCGCTCTGCTCCAGCAGCCGGTGCACCGTGCCGGCCCGCCGAAGTCCCTGGTGGTAGGTGTCGAGGGCCAGGTTCATGCCGTCGCCCGGGCTCTCGCCGTCCGGGCCGAACCAGCGCGACCGCTCGCCGCGCAACGTCACCACCTGGTCGGCGAGTTCGCACAGGTTGTCCTGCGCGAAGGCGTACCCGTACCCGTAGCCCAGGCCCCGGAAGTCGTGCGCGAGGACGTGCGGGATCCCGTACTCGGTGCGCCGCACCTGCGCCGAGTAGCCGTCCCCGCCGCCGAGTTCGCGATCGTCGCCGGCCGCCAGGGCCGGAGCGGGCAGCAGCGCCGCGGTGACCGAGGCCAGCGCGAACGCGGCCAGGGCGCAGGCGAACCGCCGCGGAAGAAGAGTGAACTGACGTCGAGTCATGCCCCCCACCCTGCCGCCCCGCGGGCCGCGCGACATCGGCCCGGCGATCTATCCCGCCCCCGGCCCATGGGCCTGCGGATGTACACCCCGGGGCCCGCCGGAATACCCCCGCGCGGCGCCCGGTTGAGCCGGAGCGTGAACCAAGATCCACACCAGCTCGCCGGCCTCCACCCGCTCCTCGCCCAACGCGCCAGCCCCACGGCCTTCGACCCCTCGGCCGCCGTCGACGACCACACCCTCGACCTGCTGCTGGAAGCCGCCCGCTGGGCACCCTCCGCCGGAAACTCCCAGCCCTGGGGATTCCTCACCACCCGGCCCGGCGAACCGCGGCACGAACGCGTCACACGCCACCTCGCCCCCAGCTCGGCCCGCTGGGCGACCGGCGCGGGCCTGCTCGTCGTCACCCTGACCCGCCGCCACGTCGACGACAGCACGATGACCTACTCGGAGTTCGCCGACTACGACCTCGGCCAGGCCGTCGCCCACCTGACCCTCCAGGCCCAAGCCCTCGGACTGGCCGCCCGCCAGTTCCGCGCCTTCGACCTGGACGCCCTCACCGAGGAACTGCGCCCCGCCCCGGGATGGGCGATCGTCTCCATGGTCGCGCTCGGCAAACCCGCCGCGGGGCCCGCCGCCCCCCGCACCCGCCGCACCATCGCCGACCTGCGCACCGCCCCCTGGGCACCACCCCCGCAGTGACCGCCCCCGCAGTGACCACCCCCGGCCTCACGCCCCCGAACGCGGGGCAGGGGAGGCGCCGTCCGCCGGCACCTCCCCTCCCGAACCCTCGGCACCACCCCGGTGCCGGCCCGTCAGCACGCGTGCTGCTTCACGGCGCGACGCTGGAAGCGCGCGGCCACCGGACGGCGGCGCAGCCGGGCCGCCTGCCGGGCCTCGCGCACCAGGCGCTCGTGCTCGGCGCGGTCGGCGAGCTCGTGGGCCTGCTGCTGGAAGGTCTGGTACTCGATCATCTCGGTTCCCCTCCGGGGGTCTTGCCGTTCCGTTTCCCTGACGAGTAAGAGCTTCCTCTCCCAGTGGGGGGCGGGGCATCGGGAGCCTGCCCGATCCTGCGGCCCCGGATGCCTTAGACCGGGCCCCGGACACCGTACTTACCTCGATTCAGAGGAAACCGCAGGGTCCTTACCTTACTTAGAGGGACTTAGATGCCTTAGACGCCTTCGATGGGCGGGGTTGACGCGCCCTCAGTGCCCTCAGGCGGAGCCCCGGCGGAACCACCCGCTCCGATCGCGCGTCCACGGGTCGGACCCGGTGCGGCACCCGCCCGCGGCCCACCGCACGACAACCGAACGGCGAAGGACCGACCGACATGACCACGCCCCCCACCACCCCCGACACGCCGCAGCCCCCCGCCACCCTGGCCGACCCCGCCACCCCGGCCGACCCCGCCACCCCGGCCGGCGGCGCCGCCCCGGCCGGCAGCGCCGCCCCGGCCGGCAGCGCCCCCTCGCGCCGCCACCTGCTGCGCCTGGGCGCCGCGGCCGCGGGCGGCGCCGCCCTGCTCGGGGCCGCGGCAGCGGGCGCCGTGCTCGCCGGCTGGCTGCCCGGGCAGGTGGCGCTGAAGCGGACGCTGGGCATGACCGGAACGGACGGCACCGTCCCCGCGGTGACACCGGGAACGGTGCACGTCGAGCAGGTGCGCTCCGCGGCCCGGGGCCGCGAGGTCACGCTGGTGACCATGCTCCCGCCCGCCACCGCCGCGAGCCCGGACCTGCCGGTGTGCGTGCTGCTGCACGGGCGCGGCAACGACGCGCAGGGCATGACGGCCCTGGGAGTGCCGCAGTTCCTGACCGCCGCCGTCCAGAGCGGCGTACCGCCCTTCGCCGTCGTCGCCGTCGACGGCGGGGACGCCACCTACTGGCACCAGCACGCCCCCGGCGGCGACGACCCGCAGGCGATGCTCCGCGAGGAACTGCCCGGCTGGCTGCACGCCCGCCAACTCCCCACGCCACGCGCCGCGCTGGGCATCTCCATGGGCGGCTCGGGCGCCCTGCAGTACGCCATCGGCCGCACCCGCGCCGGCCGCAACCTGGACGCCGTCGCCCTGCTCAGCCCGGCCCTGTTCCGCACCTGGGCGGACGCCCGCACCACCGGCGGCTACGCCGACGAGGCCGACTGGCAGGCCCACGAGCCGACCCTGCAACTGGACCGGGCCCGGATCGGCGCCCTCGGAGTGTGGTGCGGCCAGGAGGACCCGTTCTGCCCCGCCGCCCGCCAGGCCGCCCAGCAGGCCCGGGCCCGACAGGCGCACTTCCCGGACGGCGAACACACGGACGGCTTCTGGCGCCGGGTCATGCCCGACGCCCTGGCCCTGCTCGGACACACCCTCACCACCGGCTGAGACGCCCGCCGGCCCGCCCCGTACGAGTGGCGCGATCTTGACGACCGCAGGCGTCCACGCCACTCGTCGGGCCGAGTGCGGGAGCCGCAGGATGGAGCCATCGCCGACCGGGGCACACCCGCCCCGGCCCGCCGGACCCCGTCCCCACCAGCAGGAACACGAGGCACCCTGTGACCCCCACCGCCCCCGCCGGCGCCGTCCTGAACGTCCCCGCCGCCACCCCCGCCCAGGCCGCCGCCCACTACGCCGCCCGCCTCGCCTTCGAAGCCGACGTCTCCGACGTCCACGCCGACCTGACCTCCGGCGCCCCCGGCATCGTCGTCGTCTACACCCGCAGCAAGGCCGCCTGGGACCAGGGCCGCATCCCCGGCGCCCTCCACCTGCCCACCGCGCAGATCACCGACCTCGCACCCCGGCTCATCGACCCCGCCCACACCGTCGTCACCTACTGCTGGGGCCCCGGCTGCAACGGCGCCACCCGCGCGGCCCTGGCCTTCGCCCTCCTCGGCTACCAGGTCAAGGAGATGCTCGGCGGCTTCGAGTACTGGGCCCGCGAGGGCTTCGCCTACGACACCGCCGCCGGCCCCCAGCAGCGCCCCGTCGACGACCTGACCGCCCCGCGCTCGGGCATCTCCTGCGCATGCTGAACGACCCCGCCCGGCCGGGCGCCACGATCCGCCCGGCCACCGCGGCCGACCTGCCGGCCATCGCCCGCCTGTGCGCGGCCCACGCCGCCTTCGAACGCGCCGAGCCCGTCCCCGCCGACCTCGCCACCCGCCTCGCACCCGCCCTGTTCGCACCCCACCCCCGGGCCTGGTGCCTCGTCCTGGACCACGGCGGCCAACCCACCGGCTACGCCACCTTCTCCCGCGAGTTCTCCACCTGGCAGGGAGGCGACCACGTCCACCTGGACTGCCTGTTCGTCACCGAGGCGCACCGCGGCGCCGGCTGGGGCCGCGCCCTGCTCGACGCCGTGCGCGCCGCCGCCGCCGACCTGGGCGCCGCCGAGCTCCAGTGGCAGACCCCCGACTGGAACACCGACGCCGTCCGCTTCTACCACCGCACCGGCGCCCGCTCCCGCCCCAAGGTCCGCTTCACACTCCCCACCCGCTGAGCCCGGCGGCCAAAGACCGTCACATGACCGATGCCGGGGCGGGTACGGCCGGGTGACAGTGGAGCCGAGGCCGCGCGGCGCAGCGCCCCGGACCCGACGACCACCCGCCCCACCCCCGGGGGAGACCATGCCCGCACCCGAGCGCCCGGCCACCGACGAGACACCCGGCCACCGCGCCGTCGAGAACCTGATCGCCCGCTACGCCGAACTCGTCGACGACGGCGACTTCCCGGCCCTGGGCGCCCTGCTCGCCGACGCCGTCCTGACCGGCAGCGGCGCGCCCGTGCGCGGGCGCGAGGCGATCGAGCGGATGTTGCGGCAGACCGTGGTCCTGTACGCGGACGGCACCCCGCGCACCCAGCACGTCACCACCAACCTCGCCGTCGAGGTCGACGAACGGGCGGGCACGGCGCTCGCGCGCTCGTACGTCACCGTCCTGCAGGCCCTGCCCGGCCACCCCCTGCGGGCCATCGCCGCCGGCCGCTACCACGATCGCTTCGAACGCCGCGACGGCCGCTGGCGGTTCACGTGCCGCCGGGTGCGCATCACCCTGGTCGGGGACGTCAGCCGCCACCTGCGCCGCGGCCCCGTCCCCGGCCGCGCCCCGGCCGGGGGTCAGGGGGCGGCGCGGTGGTGGTCCAGCCTGGTCAGGGCGTCGCGCAGGGCCGCGCGGGTGGTGACGCCCAGCTTGGGGAAGGCCCGGTAGAGGTGGGCGCCGACCGTGCGCGGGGACAGCCGGATCCGCTCGCCGATCTCCCGAGCGCGCCGCGGCCCCGACTCCCGCGGGTCGCGGCCGCGGCCGGGCGGCGCGGCGGGGGGCTGCTCCTGGGCGGGGGTGCCGGCGGAGCCGGTCGGGCCGGCGGGGGCCCGGGCGCGGCCTCGCCGCCCGCGGGCCGCACCGGAAGGCCTCGCGGAGGCCGCCCACGGGCCGGTCCGCACCCCAACAGGAAGCCATGCGCATGTCATGGACTCCCGGCCTCCGGATGCACGGCGTGGCCCCTGCGGTGATCCTGGAGGTGCCAGGCACTCCCGAGGAGGACGGCCATGTCCATGCTCGACAAGCTCAAGAGTCTGCTGCACGGCCACGAGGACCAGGCCACGCGCGGCGTCGACAAGGCGGGCGACGCCTTCAACGAGCGCACCGGCAACAAGTACGAGGGCCAGGTCGACACCGCGAAGCAGAAGATCGACGAGCAGCTCGGCCAGCAGCAGCCCCCGACCGACCAGCCGTAGCGGGCCCGGCCCGACCACGACGCAACGGTGGCGCCGGACAGCACTCCTGACGCCACCTCACATCCCGCTCCCCGACACCCCCCTGCCCCGGCGCCCGCCGCTCGCGCGCGCCGGGGCCCGCGCCTGTGTGCGATCGCGGGCGAGCGCCGCGCCGTCGCCCGCGGCCGCCCCGAAGGCCGCCGCGGCCGGGTCCGTACGGGCCCGAGCGGCACCGGTCGTCCGCTATCCGGCGAGCACGGCCGCCGCGCCCGCCCGGAACCCCGGCGTTCCGGCCAAGTCGGGCCCTTCACAAGCCAAACATCAGATGGTCGCATGATCTCCGCACTAGGGTGAGGCCCGATCAACGCACGGCCCTCCCCCCCCCCGACCAGCGGGCATCGGGCATGCCCGCCGCCAGGACTGGAGTGAACCGACCATGCACCCTCGCCACCTGTGGAAGCGCCTCACCGGCGCGCTCGTGCGCCGCGGCCTCGGCGCCACCCTCGGCGCGCTCGCGCTCATCGCCTCGTTCGTCCTCGCGGGCACCGCCGCCGGCACGTCCAGCGCCGCCGCCCAGCCCGCCGCCCTCAGCGGCGGCGGCCAGTGGGCCTGCTCCGGCGCCGCCATCCCGGACGGCTACGTCAACACCGCCTTCAACAAGGACGGCTGTAACGGCTGGGGCTCCTGGTTCCAGCAGCCGGACGCGGACGGGCTCTACAGCTGCGGCGGCTCCCCGATCTACGCGGGCTACGTCCTCACCGACTACCTGAGCTACGGCTGCAACGGGATGGGCTCCTGGCAGCACAGCCTCGTCAAGGACGGGATCTGGACCTGCGGCGGCTCCCCGATCGTCCCGGGCTACGTCGTGACCGGCTACCAGGTCCCCGGCTGCCACGGCGTCGGCGCCTGGTTCCACCAGGTCGCCAAGGTCGGCCTGCTCGTCTGCTCCAACTCGCCGATCCCGTCCGGCTACTTCACGGGCGCCCGCTGGGGGTACGGCTGCAGCGGCTTCGGCGGCTTCTACCTCGGCCACTACTGATCCCCACCGATCCCGCCGGTCCCGCCGGCCGCCGCGCCCCCCGGCGCGGCGGCCGGCGGGCCGGTCAGCGGCCGGTCAGCGGCCGGTCAGCGGCCGGTCAGCGGCCGGGGCGCTCGCCGCGGCGTGCGACGGCCACCGTCCACGGCCAGAACTGCGCCAGGGGTATCCCGGGCGAGGCGGCGGGCAGGAACGCGACCTGGCAGCGCCGGCACAGCCAGGTCGCCCGCCACACCTCCCGCAGCTGCTGCCACTGCTCGTAGGTCTGCGGCCACCGGCCCGCCGTGTGACGGTGTTTCTCCCGGTGGTTGGACTGCAGGACGAGCCCGATGCTCAGCAGGACCGCGGCGAAGACGAACGGGCCGAACTGGTACCCGAACTGGTACCAGGGGTCGGGGCTGCGCCCGCCGTAGGAGCCCAGCCCGAACAGCCCCCGGACACCGCAGATCCCGGCCAGCACGAACAGCGTCACCGCGCCCCCGCTCGTGCGCCGGGGCTCGGGCAGCATCTCCAGCAGCTCCCGCGTCGGCGGGTCGAGCGGGCGGTCGGTGTCCGACAGGGCCTCGGGTACGGCGACGGCCTCGTCGGCCGTGGCGCACGTCGGGCAGGTGGCGATCATCGCGGGATGCCTCCGGAAACGGTGCACGGTGTGCACGGAACAACACGTAGGGCAGCACAGGGAACTGACTGATCATATGATCGGCCGCCCGTTCGTGTGCCGCCCCCCGGCAAACGCGTCAGCCGACCCCGCGCGAGGACGCCGCCGGCGGCACGGACCGGGGCAGGCCCTCGCCGCGGTCCAGGGGCAGCAGCGGCAGCAGCGGGATGCCGTCCTGGCGGGCCACCGCGGCCTGCAGGTCGCGCGTGGCCCGATCGGTGCCCACCCGGCCCTCGGTCTCCAGCAGGTAGTCGGTGAGGAACACCCGCACCGGCTCCGCCGGCACCGCCCGCACCTCCTCCAGCGACCCGAACCCGCTGCCCACACCCAGGACGAGCAGCAGCATCCCGTAGACCCGGGCGCGGCCGGGCCCGAGCGAGGGCTGGAAGTACGGCAGGTCCAGGGCCCGGGCCCCGTGGCGGGCGTAGAAGCGCAGCCGCGCCACCGCGCGCCCGGTACCGCGACTGCCGTGGTGGGCCCGCGGGTGGGCGACCTCGGCCAGCGTGAGGGCCGGCCGGAACCGCTCCTGCCAGGCCCGGCAGGCCTCCACCAGCAGACGCCCGCCCAGCCCGCGCGAACGCTGGTCCTCCCGCACCGCCAGATAGGCCAGCAGCAGGGTGCGCGCGTGCGCCGACCACTCGCCGCACGCCACCGCCAGCGGCCGGCCCTGCCCGTCCGCGACGGCCGCCACCACCAGCCGCCCCTCGGCCATCGACTCGCGCATCCGCTCCAGGGTGTCCAACTCGTCCGGGGCGAACGACACTTCCAGCAGTTCACGGTAGGCCGCCACCAGCAGCGGATCGTCCGCCCCGACATCGCGCACCACCGCCCGCGCCCCCTCCCCGCCCTCCCCGCCGGCGCGCCGCTCGCCCGACGTGCGGTACACGTACAGGCCGAGCAGGGCGGCGAGCACCAGGACCCCCACGACCGTCAGCACCACCCACAGCGCCTGGTGGTAGTCCAACCCGGCCTCCAACACCTGGCCCAGCCCCGCGATGCTCATCCCCGCGATCACCGCCAGCAGGGTGTCCACCTTCACCCGCTGGCGCCGCTGCATGGCCTCGCGCTCGTCCTTCTCGCTCTCCTTGCGCTCCCGGGCCAGCTTCTCGATCGCGCCCGTCAGCTGCTCCTGGGTCACCTCGGCGATCGACCGCGACAACTCGTCGGCCTTGCGCTGGTAGCCGGACGCCTCCAGCAGCACCCGCAACCGCTGCGCCGCCAGCGGGGAGGCGAGCAGCGACGGCGACTGGAACAGCGCGCTCTTGGCGTGGACGTCGACGGCCAGCCGGTCCAGCTTCAGCTTCTCCTGGTCCAGCTGGTCGGAGAGCCTGCGCAGCGCGTGGCTGCTGGCCTTGTCGCCCAGCGCGTCGGCCTCGTCCTCGCGGGCCTTGGCGTCCCGGTGGTGCTTGGCCAGGTCGGTGGACCAGCCCTCCAGCAGCCCGTCCAGGGAGGAGGCGAACTCCAGGATCGAGCCCCAGGTGTCCCGGACGAAGGCCGGCAGGCCGAGGGAGACCAGGAGCGTGGTGTTGCAGGTCCGCAGGATCCACTCCCCGGTGGTGCCGGTGATGTCCGGCGAGGCCGGGGTGGCCTCCGCGTACCGGATCCACTCCGCCATCGACCCCATCAGGCTCGGTGCCGGACTCGTCAGGATGCGCGCCCCGACCGCCTCGGCGAACTGCCCGCCCGTCAGGATCTCCGAGCGCTTCTCCCCGGCCGGCCCGACGACCGTGTAGGCGGCGGTCACCTCCATGACCACCTGGTACAGGCCCGGCCGGCACACCACCGCCCGCGCCGCCCCCGGCCGGGTGGGCACCGAGTCCTGGGCCAGCGCCATCGCCAGGTCCGACAGGCGGGGCCACCGCGCCCGGCTACCGCCGCCGTCCCCGCCGCCTCCGCCGCCGCCGTCCGCTTTCGGGTCCGTGCCGTCGAAGGCGATGTCCAGCGCCCCGGCCTCCGGCCCGGCCCAGAACAGCATGGCGAACAGCTTGACCGCCGACACGTCGGTCAGATCCGCCTCGAACCGCACGTAGTGGTTGCCCAGCAGCGACAGCCGCACCTGCACGCCGAGCCGGGCCAGCGCCCGGCCGTCCGGCGCGCGCACGACCGCGTCCGGCATCACCACCAGCGCACCGTCGTAGCGGCGCTCCAGACTGTCGTGGCTCTTCCACACGTCGTCGAGTTCGAGCGAGCCGTGCGCCCGCACCGGGCGGGTGCCCGCCAGCTCCCACCGCGGCGCCTCCTCCTGCCCGACCGCCTCGACCAGGTCGGCGGGCTCCACCCCGCGCACCGCGAACGGGTACAGGTAGACCAGCTTGCCGTGCCCCACCCGCAGCCACCGCTGCCTCGCCCGTTCCTGCAGCTCCAGCAGGCTGTAACGCAGCGCCCGCAGCTCGCTCACGCTGCCCTCGTCACCCGCGATGGCCCCGTCGCCCTCGGCCCGGCGCAACGCCTCGACCGCGTCGTCCAGCGGCGCGCCGCAGGCGTAGAACGCGGCGAGCGCCCGCGTGGCCATGGCCATCGTGCGCTGGTAGCCGTCGTACAGCCGCCCCAGCCGGACGACCTCCCGCGCGACGTCACCGTGAGTGAGGCAAAAGCGCGGTGACACCCCCCGCATCAGCCGCACCGCCCGCCGGGCCCACAGGGCCGCGTCGTCCGCCCGGTCGGCCCGCACGTCCAGCAGGCCGCTGGTCATGGCCTCCTCCGAGCGGATCTGCGCGTCCAGGCTCCACATCAGAGCCCGGACGGCCTGCCGCGCCGCCAGGTCGTCCGGGGAACACGGCGCGTGAACGGCCGCCAGGCACCTCTCGGCCCCGTGCAGGGTGCCCAGCAACCGGTCGAAGGTGTACGAGACCTGCCAGGCCTGCTCCACCTCCTCCAGCACCAGCAGCAGCAGCCGCGCCACACCCCCCGGCACCCCGGCCACCTTCCGCACGCACGGCCCCAGCGTGCGCTCCACCAGCTCCTCGTGCGCCGCCGCCCAGGCCCCGCCCGCCGCCCCCGCCCGCCCGCCACGGCGCCCCGGGCGCCCGTCCCCGTCCGGCGGCAGGGCCGCGTTCCAGCGGGGCAGCTCCCAGATCATCCCGGTGTCCACGCCCCGCCGCGCCAGCCAGTCGTGCAGCGCCTCCACACCGCCATCCTCCCACCGCCCCCACCCCCCGGCAGACCCGAGCACCGGCCCCGCTCACCGAACGTGACAGCCGGCGCCCGCCCGATCCGCCCTGTTTCAACGCACGTTGAAACAGGGCGACGCGACCGCGGGCGGCCCCGATGCTGGGACGGCAGGGCGGACCGGGCAGCGGACCGCCCCACACCCGAAGCCGTGGACCCACCACGGCACGTGAAGGGGGATCGACCGACATGCGCAAACACCTCGCCGTATCGCTCGCGTCACTGACGATGGCCCTGGGCGCACTGACCGCGGGCGTAGGCGCGGGCACCGCCTCGGCACAGCCGGCCAGGACCTCGTGCTACGCCGAGAGCTGCAGCCACCTGAACCCGTACAAGACCTACTGCTCCTCGGACGGGCGCGAGATCTACAGCGCGCACAACGAGCTGCGCCACGTCGTCCACCTCTACTACAGCCCGTCCTGCCGGGCGGTGTGGGCCGAGTCCTGGGCGCCGGCCGGCGACACGATCAGGGTCGAGCGCGCCGGCAACCCGTCGGTCTACAGCCAGGACGTCACGGACGGCTCGCACGCGTGGACCGGGATGATCAACGACGCCGGGTACACCGCGCACGCCATGATCGACGACGACGGCGTGAACGTCTGGGGCCAGACCGGCGACTACTGACCGCCGCCGGCGGGGTGAGGGCGTCGCGGCCCGCCCGGGGGAGGGGCCGCGACGCGTGCGCCACCGGCGCCGTCCGCTACCCGAGGGCGAGCATCGCGGCGGCGACCTCGCCCGCCGCCGCGTCGGGGATCGCGGTGGCGGCCTCGTCGAGGACGAGCAGCCGGGCTCCGGGGATCTCGCGGGCCAGCGCCCGGCCGTTGCCGAGGGGGAAGAAGCGGTTGCGGCGGCCGTGGACGACGAGCGCGGGCACGGCGATCCCGGGCAGGCGCTCGCGCCAGCGGGGCGTGCAGTCGAGCCGGGAGAACACCAGGCCCAGCTGGTTGGCCAGGTGGACCGGGGCAGCGGCGGCGGGGGTGCGCTCCCACACACGGGCGGCGAGGGCGCGCGCCGCCGCCGGGTCGTCGCCCAGGATCCGCGCGCCGGCCGCCGCGAACTCGGCGACCGCCTCGCGGTCGGCCCAGTCGGGCGCCGCCCGCGCGAACAGCCGGCCCATCGTCGCCCCGTCGTGGCCGGGCAGGTCGTCGTCGGGCGGGCCGGGGGCGACGGGGCGGGTGCAGGCGAGGGTGAGCGCGCGGAACGCGCCCGGGTGGTCGAGCGCGGCCACCTGGGCGACCAGCCCGCCCACGCCGATCCCCGCCAGGTGCGCACCTGCGCCGCCGCCGAGCGCGCCGGCCAGGGCGGCGGCGTCGGCGGCGAGGGTGCGCAGGGTGTAGGCGGGCGCCCGCGGGTCGGCCGTCGTCGACTCCCCGCTGTCGCGCAGGTCGTAGCGCACCACCCGCCGCCCGCCGGCGGCCAGGCGCCCGCACAGCGCGTCGGGCCAGGACAGCATCGTCGGCCCGCCCGCGAGCAGCACGAGCGGCGCGCCCCGGGCACCGAACGACTCCACGCCCACCGCGATCCCGTTGACGTCGACCGTGGTCACCGCGCGCCCATGTCGCCCATCGCGGGCGTCCCGCCGGCCAGGGCGTAGCGCAGGAACACCGTGCCCTGCGGGCCGGTCACCGCAGGCTCCAGCAGCGTCAGGTTCGTGGGCACCGCGCCGCCGTCGAACACCTTCTTCCCGACGCCGAGCACGACCGGGTGCACCCACAGGTCGAGGCGGTCGAAGAGCCTGTCCCGCAGCAGGCTCTGCACCAGGTCCAGGCTGCCGACGACCGTCACGTGCTCGTGCCGCTCGCGCAGCGCGCCGACCTCGGCGCCCAGATCCGGCCCCAACTGCACCGACCCGGCCCAGGAGAGGTCCGGCGTGCCACGGGAGGCCACGTACTTGGGGACGCGGTTGAACAACCCGGCGAACCCGCCGCCCCCGCCCTCCTCCTGGTGCGGCCAGTACGCGGCGAAGATGTCGTACGTGCGCCGCCCCAGCAGCAGCGCGTCCGTGCCCTCGTACGCGGCCTGGATCTGCGCCCCGGTGACCTCGTTCAGCAGGGGCACCTGCCAGCCGCCGAACGGGAAGCCCGCCGGGTCCTCGTCCGGCCCGCCGGGCGACTGCCCGACGAGGTCGAGGGTCGCGAACAGCTCGATGTGGATCAGGCCCATGCCGTACTCCCGATGAATGGATTCGTCCCCGTCGAGAGGTAGACCCCCGCAGGCCGGAAAACTCATCGCCGCGCCGTCACCCGATGTCCTGCCCGGCCCCGGACGTCGACCGGCAACCGCGCCGCCGACGCCGCCGAAGGCCCGCCCCGGTCACTGGCCGCCCTGGCCGGCGCTTCCCATCGGGCCGATCTTCACCGGGGTCCCGCTGCCGTCCGTGACGGGCAGCGAGCCGGCGCCCGGCCAGGCCAGGGTGACCGACTGGGTCTCGTCCGGCGGGGTCACCACCAGGCCGGTGATCCGCACGCCGGATCCGCCCGAGGTGTTGGCCGGGTAGCTGATGCCGAAGTAGGTCGACTTGCCGGCCGCCACCACGCCCGCGACGACCGGCTCGCCGGAGCGCTTCGCGGACACGGTGCCCGCGGAGGTCTTCAGGTCGACGCCCGCGTATCCGGAGAGCGTGCAGTCCTTGCCGCTGTGGTTCTTCAGCTCGACCACGACGGTGTTCTCGGCGTCGCCGGTGATGGTGCGGTCCGCCGCGGTGACGGTCAGGTCCGCGGTCCGGCACTTGGCGCCCTTCCCCGCCCCGGTGGAACCGGCCGGCGCGGCGGTGGGCGGCGCACCGGCCTTCCCCGTGCCGCCCTTGCCCGCTCCACCGGGGGAGGCCCCGCCGGACGCGGCCGGCGCAACGCTCGCCGCCGCGGTCGGCGCAGCGGTCGGGGCGCCCTGCGCGGAGCCCGTCCCGTCGTCCTGACAGGCGGCGAGCGAGCAGGCGGCGGCGACGGCCAGGGCGGCGAAGGCGAACTTGCGGACGCGCACGGCGGGTTCCTCCAGACAGGGCGAACGGGCTTTCCGAAAACCGGGACCGCCCCACCCGGACGAACCGTTGCACCCGCCCCGCCCCCACAACAGTGCTGTGACACGCACGACCGCACCCCACCCGCCCCGCCGCCCGCCGCACCACACCGCCGACCTGCCCGAACACCGCCCCACCGCACCACCGCGCACCACCGACACCGCCACCGCCCGCCGGTACACACCCGTGACCCGCACCACCTTGACGACCTACGGTCGAGGAGGATGGAGTGATCCGTCCACCACGAACGACACCGGAGAGAACCGACATGACGCTGCGCTGCGCCGTCCTGGACGACTTCCAGAACGCCGCGACCACCCTCGCCGACTGGTCCCCGCTCGCCGGCCGGGTGGACGTCACCTGCTTCCGCGAGCACTTCACCGACGAGAAGGAACTCGCCCGCGCCCTCGCCGAGTTCGACATCGTCGTCACCCTGCGCGAACGCGTCGCCTTCCCCGCCCCGCTGTTCGCCGAGCTGCCCCGGCTCAAGCTCCTCATCGCCTCCGGCATGCGCAACTCGGTGATCGACCACGCCGCCGCCGCGGCCCACGGCGTGACCGTCTGCGGCACCGCCAGCTCCTCCACCCCGCCGGTCGAGCTGACCTGGGCGCTGCTGCTCGGGCTGGCCCGCGGCCTCGTCACCGAGAACACCGCGCTGCGCGAGGGCGGCCCCTGGCAGAGCACGGTCGGCTGCGACCTGCACGGCCGAACCCTCGGCCTGCTCGGGCTCGGCAGGATCGGCAGCCGGGTGGCCCAGGTCGGGCTCGCCTTCGGGATGCGGGTGCTGGCCTGGAGCCACCACCTCACCGAGGAGAGGACCGACGAGATCGGCGTGGAACTGGCGGCCTCCAAGGAGGACCTGCTCGCCGGCAGCGACTTCGTCTCCGTCCACCTGGCACTGAGCGAGCGCACCCGCGCCCTGATCGGCGCACCGGAACTGGCCCTGATGAAGCCCGGCGCCTACCTCGTCAACACCTCCCGGGCGGCGATCGTCGACCAGGACGCCCTCCTGGCCGCCCTGCACGGCGCCCGCATCGCCGGCGCCGGCGTGGACGTCTTCGACGTCGAACCGCTGCCCGCCGACCACCCGATGCGCTCCGCCCCCCGGCTCCTGGCCACCCCGCACCTGGGCTACGTCTCCCGCGCCAACTACGCCACCTACTACGGCCAGGCCGTCGAGAACATCGAGGCCTTCCTCGCCGGCTCCCCGGTGCGCACCCTCCCGTAGCCTGGTGCGCATGCCGACCACCCGCCCCCGGGGCCCGGCCCCCACCACCGGCGAGCGCCTGCTCGCCCTCGGCTCCCTGCCCGCCGCGGCGGCCGTGCTCACCGGCACGAACGCGCTCTACCTGCTGCTCGTGGTCTTCGGGAACGTCACCGACTTCGCCACCAACCAGCACTTCGTCCAGCACGTGCTGGCCATGGACACCACCTTCCGGGACGAGCACCTGATGTGGCGCTCCATCACCTCCCCGGCCCTGCAGAACACGGCCTACGTCGCGATCATCGCCTGGGAGGCGCTCAGCGCCCTGGTGCTGACGGCGGGCACGCTCGCCTGGTGGCTGCGCCCGCAGCGGGCACGCCGGCTCAGCAGCCTGGGCCTGCTGCTGATGCTGCTGCTCTTCGGAGCCGGGTTCATCGGCATCGGCGGCGAATGGTTCGCGATGTGGCAGTCCAAGACGTGGAACGGCCTGGACGCGGCGATCCGCAACGTCACCCTGGCGGGACTGGCCCTGGTGGTGGTCAACCTGCCGCACCGCCCGCCCGCCCCGCCGCCGTGAGACACCCCGCCCCGGCGCCCGCGGGCACCGGAGCGGGGACGAACCGTCACGACCGCACCGTCACGGCCGAACCGTCACGGCCGAACCGTCACGGCCGAACCGTCACGCGAACCGCGAGCTGCGCACCGGCCCGGCGGAACGGACCCGGTCACGCGGGCCCACCGCCGGCCAGCCGCCCGAGCCGCCCGCGCGGGCGGCGAAGGCCGCCAGGGCCTCGTCCGCGTCCGGCGGCGTCTGCCCGTCCCCCTGCGGCGCCACCGGGGCGGCCGCCAGGATCGCCTCGGCGAGTTCCTCGGCCGAACGCCGATCGCTCTCGCCCTCCACCCGGTCGCCGTCCTCGTCGAAGCGCAGCCCGGCCTCCCACGGAGCGCTCACGATCTGCCCCAGCAGGGTGGACACGTCGGCCGTCACGGCCGGCGGGTCGGTCCAGCACGTGGCGTGCTCGAAGAGCAGCTGCCCCTGCGTCCGCTCGTGCAGCTGCGCGACCACGGCGGGATCGCATGCGTTGAGGTCGTACGCGACCACCAGCACCCCCGGCACCCCCGGCTCGAACGGCGCCGCCGGCACGCCGAGCAGCCGCGCCGCCGCCAGCCCCAGCGCCCGGCTGCCCCGGTCGGCCAGCAGGGCGACCGAGACGGGCGTACGGCCGGTGGCGGCCAGCACGGCCCGCAGCCGCTCCAGGCCGTGGCGGCAGTGCTCGAAGTCGTCCTGCAGGTAGGCCCAGCGGCCGGTCATGCCCTGGTCGAAGCCGTGCGGCGACAAGGTGGTGAGCAGGCCGCCGGTGAGCACGTAGTGCCACCCGCGCAGGTCCCGCTCGTCGACCGGGGGCAGCGCCGCGGCCCGCTCCAGCATGCGCCCGATGCGCCGGCCCGGGCCCGTCCAGACGCCCTCGGGGGCCGACAGCGCCCCGTACACCTCCCGGGCCAGCGCGACCCGGCCGCTCATCAGCGCGTTGTAGACCGTCAGGTACCGCTCCGGCCAGTCACCGAGCAGCGCGTCGTGCTCACGCAGCACGGCCAGTGCCTCGGCGTGCCGCTCGCAGCCCTCCAGGGCGGAGACCAGCTCCAGCAGCACCTTGCGCAGCCCGATCCGGGGGGCGTCCTGCGCTTTGGGCCTGCGGCGGAACAGGCCGCCGCGCGCCGGGGCGGCGGGCGGCGCCTGGACCAGCCGCAGCGCCTCGCGCAGCGCGGGCACGGCCACCGCGTCGATGCCGCGCTCGACGCAGGCGTAGCCGTAGGCGTACAGGTGCTCGGCCTGCCCGGGCCCGGCCGCCAGCGCTGTCGAAGCCCGCGCCAGGTCCTCGAAACCGGCGCCCCGGGCCAGCTCGGCCACCAGCGGTGCGACGTCGGCGCTCGGCAGCCGGTCGGCCGCCGAGCGCAGCACCCGCATCGAGCCCTGCGGGTCGCCGGACTCGAAGAGCTTCCAGGCTTCGGACAGTTCGGTGGGCATGGGTCTCCGCAGGTCGGGGATGGGTCGCAGCCCCAGATGATCCCCGCCCGCGCCCCGCCCGGGCAACCGACTTATCCACCCGGCGCCCCTCACCACCTCGCGTCGTGCCGCAGCTCCTGCCCGCGCCGGCGCCAGAACGGGCTCAGCGGCCAGCGCCGCTCCTGGCCGTACGCGTGCGCGTGGTTGTGCCGGTAGGCCGCCGCGATCCCGTCCAGGAACGCCGCGTAGTCGGCGAGCGCGGCGCCCGCCCGGGCCTCGTCGGCGAGGCAGCCGGCCACGGCCCGCCCGGCCCGGGCGCCGGTGTGCAGCGCCGTCAGGATGCCCTGCGAGGACAGCGGGTCGAAGGCCAGCGCCGCGTCCCCGGCCGCCACCCAGCCCGGGCCGGCGCACGGCTCCAGCCGCAGGCCGTGGGCGGGAGCCCAGCGCGGCACGGGAGTTGGATCCGTCTCGTGCCCGGCCACCCGGCGCCGCACGTGCACGGTGCGCCCCAGCGCCTCCCGAAAACCCCGCGGGGTGCGCAGCGCCGGGTCGACCAGGTCGGTGTCGGTCAGATGGGCCACCAGGCGCCCGGCCGGGATGCGGGTGGTGTACCACCAGCCGTTCGCCGCCGCCTCCACCAGGGTGCGGGCCTCCAGGCCGCGCTCGGGCAGGACCACGTACGCGGCGACCAGCCGGTCCTGGCGCCGCCGGTGGCCGCCGCGGCGCCCGATGACGCAACGCCGGCCGGTCGCGTCCACCACCCAGCGGGCGGGCAGCCGCGTCGTGCGCCCGCGCTCGCGCACCACCACCGGGCCGTGCGCGAGCCGCTCCAGCACCCGCGCCTGCCGCAGTTCGGCGCCGGCCGCCACGGCCGCGTCCCGCAGGAAGGCGTCGAAGCGCAGCCGGTCGAGGTGCCAGCCGTGCCCGTAGGGGTCGAACAGGTGGCTGCGCCCGTGCAGCCGTGGCGAGCCCCAGGCCGCGTACGTGCCGGTGGACACCGGGTGTCCCGCGGCCAGGAAGCCGTCCAGCAGGCCGAGGTCGGCCAGCAGCGGGCGGACGGCGGGCGGCAGGAACTCCCCGATCTTGACGGCGGGTCGACCGCGGTTCGGGCCGCCGTCGTCCAGGAGCCGGACGCGGTGGCCGGCCCGGGCCAGGACGAGCGCGGCGACGGCGCCGGCGGGCCCGGCGCCCGCGACGACGGCGTCGGGGTGGCTCACCGGTTCGGCCGCAGCCGCTTGACCTTGTCGACGAACCCGACCGAGACCTCCTCGTCGGGGGCCGGCGCGGTGGTGGCCGCCGAGGCCAGGGCGGCCGCGCCCAGGACGGGGTCGGCGCCGAGGTCGACGTGCACGGTGAGCAGGTTGCGGTCGGCCGGCGGGGCGGGCTCGCGCGGGAACGTCACCTCGGACTCCACCAGGACCTCCGCCGGCAGGCGGGGGTCGTCGGTGGGGCCGGGGCGGCGCTCGACCACGCCGAGTTTGCCGAAGTCGCGCACCATCGCGTTGATGGTGGCCACGTACGGGGTGGGCAGCCAGCGCAGCCAGGTCCGGCGCTTGTGGAACGCGGCCAGGCGCTCGGCGATCGGCCGGGAGGTGTCGACGACGACCTCGTAGTCCTCCTCGGCGAGGACGTGGTTGGGCACCCGGGCCGGCCAGAAGGTGGGCAGGTACGGGTCGTAGGAGCCCAGGCCGACGGTGTACTCGTAGCCGGCCTTGCAGCTGGCGGTGTCGGTCTGCCAGGGCACCGCCATCCACCGGGTCAGGTCGCCCGGGGCCTGGGCGTACAGCGGGCCGTCGAAGGCCAGCGCGATCTCGGGGGTCAGCGTGGGGCCGTACGGCGGGGCGGGCGTCTGGCGGTGGCGGATCCGGAAGGGGGCGCTGTACAGGGTGGTGTGCCGCATCGGCCAGGTGAGTTCGCAGCCGGGGTGGAAGGCGTCGGCGAGGCAGAACGACAGGGCCGCCCGGTCCAGGGTCGCGGGCCGGTCGGCGAACGGGACGTCGTCCAGGGAGGCGGGAGGCGTGGCGTGCGGGTCGTAGTCGTCGGTGAAGTCCCCGCCGGCCCACCGCTTCAGCAGCCGGTACTGGAGCGCGGAGAGCGTCACGTGCTGGCGCACGGACTGGGGCGGCAGGCTCATCGCGTCGCCGTACAGGGCCGGCCAGGGCACCGGCGACAGGCCGTCGCGCTCGTAGTCGCGCACGGCCAGCCACACCTGGCGGCGCAGCTCCTGGTGGACCGGTGAGGGGTCGGCCAGGTCGGCCAGGCGCGCGAGCAGGTCCTCGCGCCCGTCGAAGCCGAACTGGGTGGCCAGGCCCTTGTTGGCCCACTGCAGGCCGCTCAGGCGGCGCAGCACCGGCAGGACGTCGCGGGTGAACGACACCTGCGCCGGCTCGGGCAGGCGCCCCTCGGTGACGAAGGCGTCGCGGACCAGGTCGTACAGGGTGCGCACGGAGGCGAGTTCGGGCGCGTAGTTGGGCGGCGCGGTCACCACCCAGGCCCCGTCGACGGGGATCGGGCGGCCCTCGATGCTGACCTCGGCGGTGACGGGGCCGTCGCTGACGTCGTCGTGCCAGCCGTCGTTGTTGGCGAAGGTGTCGGCGGGGGCGCCGGTCGCCGAGGCGGAGACGCCGCGGCCGCCGAGGAAGACCAGCCGGCCGCTGTCGTCGGTGCGCAGTTCGCCGAGGTAGACGGGCTTGCCCAGGAAGGTGCCGGTGTCGAAGCGGTACCGGGGCTCGCCGGAGCGGTTGCGGCCGCGCACCCAGCGCGGGCCGGGGTCGATGACCAGCAGGTCCTGGCGCTGGGCGGCGGGGACCTTGGGGTTGCGCAGGTTGCTGGGGTCGGCCTGGCCCGCCTCGGGGATGTCCAGGGCGATCTGGAACTGGTACCAGGCCGCCTTGGAGTTGACGACGTGGACCTTCCAGCGCAGGTCGGCGTTGTCGGCGGTCAGTTCGGCGACCGGCTCGCCGGCGGCGTTGTAGCCGTAGACCCGGAAGCGGACGGCCTGGCGCTTCAGCGCGCCGGCGGCGTCCTTGTAGCTGCCGGCGGGCAGCGGGGGCGGGTCGTCGACCTCGGGGGCGAGGACGACGTCGTCCATCGTGCTGTCGCCGACCCGGGCCACGCCGATCGCGGGGTGCACGGCGGCCCGCACGATCCGGGTGTCGCGCGCCGGCGGCGGGGTGAGCTGCGGGCGGGCCGGGCCCGGCTCGGCGGCCGGGACGCCGTTGACGTCGCGGCGCTGTTCGGCCGAGGCCAGGTAGACCGTCCGGCGCACGTCGGAGATGCTGCCGACCGGGCGGTGCTCGGCGAGGGCGTGCCAGGGGTTGAGGGAGAGGTTCTCGCCGTACGCGGCCTGGCCGCGGGCGGTGACGTCCTGCTGCGGGAGGGTCAGCCGGGCCACCTTCACGGGCGGGCTCGCGGACTCCTCCCAGCGCACCGTCGCCATGTCCAGCGGCATCGTCGAGTCGTCGGTGCGGAACTGGAGCATCAGGTCGAAGGCGGCCGGGCCGGCCCCGAGCCGGTGCGCCAGGTCGGCGGCGAGGTAGGCCGGGTCCTCGTCGGGCGGCGTCGCGGACGGGTCGGCGCCCTCGCAGCCGGCGGGCACCAGCTTGTACTTGACGAAGCGGTCCGGACCGAAGGCGTAGGGGAGCACCCCCCAGTAGACGGCGCTCAGCGCGCTCGCCTCGAACTTCGCCATCTCCGCCAGGACCCGGCGGGTGACCGGGTGGGCCTCCAGGTACCGCTCGTAACCGCCGTCGACGACACCGGCCCTGGTGAACTCGCACATGTCCTGGGCGGTGTCGACGAAGAACACGTCGTGGTTCTGCAGCAGCAGGTCCTGGGTGCCGGCCTCGGTGCAGCCCTCCAGCAGCTTCGGGCCGGGCACGCCGAACAGCTTGACGCCCACGCCCAGGGTGGTCCTGAGGTCGGGAAGGCCGGGCACGGTGTCGCTGGAGAAGCGCACCCAGGCCTCCAGCCCGCCGGGCCGGGTGCGGGCGGCCTCCAGGAAGCCGACGCGCAGCTGCGCCGGCAGGTCCTCGGCGACGGTGAGCGCGGCGCGGGCCACGCCGTGCGGCTTGAGGAACACCGGCCGCTTGACCGGGTCCTGGCCGCGCGCCATCCGGGACCCCTGGGTCAGGTCCACGAACATCTGCCGCAGCGCGGCGCCCGCGTCCTCGGCGCAGCCCGGCAGCGCCGCCGCCCGCACGGCGTCGTCGAAGGGCTCGGGGGTCCCGGTCATGCTGTGCTCCCGTCGGCGCGGTGATGGGCCCGCGGGGCGGCGCACCGGCACGGTCGACACCGGGATCGGCTTTTCGGGCCCCGGTCAAGCGTGCACAGACCCGCGACGGGCGGCGCGGCGAACTACGCCCGAAACGAGCAGGCCCCGGGCCCGGCGCGCGCCCTCTCACTCCAACCGGCCAGCACCGCTCGCCCGGGCCCGGGCCGCGGTGGCAGCGTCGTGGGGCCGGGCCGGACGCCGGCCCGACGCCGGCCCGCGAGGGGCCGCGCCCCGCTGGTCCTCGTCGCCGCGGCCGGTGCCGCCGTCCACGCCCCGCCCGGACGGCGTTGATCGGATGTCAACGCGCGGCTGTTCCACTGCGACCAGCACCGCGCGGGGCCCGCTGCCCGCACCCACCCACCAGCTCGTTGGGGTCCGACCATGAACACCACCGACGACGTCGTGGGTGTGGACGAGGGCCTCCACGACGCCCATCGCGGCGAAGCCTTCGGGGTCGCGGGCCCCGACAAGGCCGTCAGGCGTCGAGGACCTGGCTGTCGCGCCGCACGACCGGCGGTTCCGTCGACCACGGGAAGTTGATCCAGTCGTCGGTCTTCTTCCACACGTACTCGCACTCCACCAGGGAGTGCGACTTCTCGTAGATGACGGCGGAGCGCACCTCGGCGACGTGGGCGAGGCAGAAGTCGTGGACCAGCTTCAGCGTCTTGCCGGTGTCGGCGACGTCGTCGGCGATCAGGACCTTCTTGCCGGAGAAGTCGATCGCGTCGGGGACGGGCGCCAGCATGACGGGCATGTCGAGCGTGGTGCCCACCCCGGTGTAGAACTCGACGTTCACGAGATGGATGTTCTTGCAGTCCAGCGCGTACGCCAGGGCGCCGGCCACGAACACACCGCCCCGGGCGATGCTCAGGATCAGGTCGGGCTCGTACCCGTCGTCGGCGATCGTCTGCGCGAGTTCGCGCACCGCCCGGCCGAAGGTCTGGTAGTCCAGCGTCTCGCGCACGTCAGTCACAGCGCCCAGTCTGGCCGCCCGCCCGCCCGGCGGCCAGCACCGGCACGCACGCCGTCCCCGCGCCGCCCGTGCGCGTTCCCGCGCGTGTCCCCCGATGGCCTGCGCGGCCGCGGCCGCCATGAGACTGATGTGCGACGAAAAATGCGAGCCGTAAGCGGTGATCTATGCTGCCTACCTGGAGAGGAGGTGGGCGATGTCCGAGATCTTCGCGGCGGTGGACGCGCTGCTGGCCAAGGCCCGGGACGGCGGTGACCTGCCGTCACCGGCCGAGCGGGAGCGGCTGCGCAAGGCGGCCGGCCTGACCCAGGTCGAGGTGGCCCGGGCGCTGAAGACCCGGCGGGAGACGCTCGCCAAGTGGGAGAACGGCACCGCGCGGCCCCGCGCGCCCAAACGCGGCGCCTACGCCTTCCTGCTCGCGGGCCTGGCCGACATCCACGGCACCCGGGGCCCGGACGGCTGGCTCACCCTCGCCCGCCGGGCCCGCCCCCTCGACACCGCCACCACCACCGCCGAGGAGGAGCAGGCCTGATGGACCGCACGACGTACACCGCCGAGCTCGCCGGCCTGCGCGGGCTGCGCGCCGAGATCACGGCCGCCGAGAAGGCCGTCGCCGCCGCGCAGAAGGAGCTGGACAAACTCACCGCCCAGCGCTCGCGCCGGGTGGCCGGGCTCGCGGGGTACGAGGGCGCCCAGGCGCCGGCCGTCGCGAAGGCCGCCGGGCTCTCGGTCGGCGACGTCGTGCGGATCGCCCCGCTGCTGGACCCGACCCCGGCCGCCGTCCGCGCCACCAGGACCGACGACCACGCCGCCCCCGCCCCCGTCCCCGCCCCGGCGCCCGCGGCCGAGCCCGCGCCGATCGAGCCCCCCGCCGTTGCGCCCTCGCCCGAGGCCGAGCAACCCGCCCCCGCCACCGCCCCCGCCCCCACCCCCGCGTCGGCCGACGCGGCCGGCCCGCGCGAGCTGCCCACCCTCCCCGAAGGCCCGGCCGGCGCCCGCTTCGAGGCCGTCACCACGGGCCTGGTCTCCAAACGCCCCCACTTCACCCAGCAGACCCGCCAGACGGTCTTCCTGGACGCCACGACCGGCGCGCTGGCCGTACGCGACCAGACGGTGCGCCTCGACCTCGGCACCCGCACCCCCGGCGAGATCCTGGACGCCGTCCTGCACGCCGCACCCGGCACCGAGCGCGTCTACATCACCGCCGGCGCCCCCTGGCACGACGGCGCCGAGCGCTACAGCACCCTCAAGGACGCCGTCGCCGCCTGGCTGAACACCCCGTCCGAGCGGTGGACCACCGCGACCGGCTCCGGCCGCGACAAACTCGCCGGCCACTTCGTCCACCCACGCCAGCCGGTCGGCCGCTACGCCCCCGCCGCCGCCCCGGACAGCACCACCACCGAGATCCGCTCCATGGGGGAGTGGTTCGACCCGGACGGCGCCGACGTCCTCACCTGCCGGGACGCCTTCCGGCTGCTGTGGCAGGCGCTGCGCCGCCACTGGGACGACGCCGTCCTGATGGGCTCGCCGTCGCAGACCGGCCGGGACCTGTGGTCGCGCACCATCCCGACCAGCGGCAAGTGGGCCGGCGGCTACCCGGTCCTGTCCGAGGAACTGCGCGCCCTGCTGCACGCCACCGCCGGCCAGGGCCGCACCGAGCTGATCCTGCCCCCGCGCGTGCCGGAGCAGCTGCCCGCCCTGGTCGAGTACGACCGCACCTTCGCCTACGCCAAGCACCTGTGGAAGTCCCCGGTCGGCACCCCGCGCCGCATCACCGCGCACGCCTTCGCGGCGATGAGCGAGCAGGAGCAGACCAAGGCCCTGATGTCCTGCTCGCACTGGAACATCCGCGTCACCGTCCCGCAGGGCTGGAACCACGTCGGCCTGCTCCCGGCGCCGGTCACCGGCGACCGCGCCTGGACCTACCCGTCCGCCCCCGGCACCACCTTCACCACCTGGGCGGGCGGCGCGGAGATCCACCTCGCCCTGTCCAACCACCTGACGCCGTGGAAGATCGAGGTCCTGGACGGCCTGCTCTTCGAGGACGGCAAGCCGCTCGACGAATGGGGCAAGCGCCTCAAGGCCGCCTGGGCGGACCTGACCAACCTCTCCCGCATCCACGCGGACGAGCGCCAACGCACCGCCGCCCACCTCGCCGGCCGCGCCGTCCGCTCCGTGCTGCTGTTCGGCCTCGGCGGCTTCGCCCAGCGCCCGCGCCTGGTCTCCGGCACCACCCCGCTCGGCGAACCCCTCCCCGCCGGAGCCGAGATCCTCGGCCAGAACGACCAGACGGTGACCTGGCAGCGCCAGGCCGGCTTCTCCCGCGACCCGTACGCCCACCCCGAATGGGCCGCCTACGTCTGGTCCGGCGCCCGCGCGGCCCTGCTGGACATGAAGCACCGCCAGGGCAAGGAGGTCACCGGCCACGCCGGCGCCCTGCACGCCAAGCCCGGCACGGTCGTCTACTTCGGCACGGACGCCATCGCCCTGACCGAACGCCAGCCCTGGCCCCACCGCGGCGAACCCGGCGACTACCTCCTCAAGGGCCACCTCACCGGCCCCCTCCAGCACCCCACCACCCAGGAGCAGTACCTCACACTGCGCGCCCGGGGCCGCGCCGAACTCGCCGCCCGGGGGAGCCACCAGTGAGCCCCGCCGACCCGACCACCCCCAACGAAGCCGCCCGCCTGACCCAGGAACTCATCGACCAGGGCTACACCAGACGCCAGGTCGCCACGATGCTCGGCCGCGACGCCTCCCTCGTCTCCCAGTTCTTCACCCGCGGCAAAGGCGCGAGCATGGTCGGCGCGCTGCGCCAGCTGGTCCAGGCCGTGCGCGGCGGCGAGCGCGACACCGAGGCCCTGGCCGCGATCGCCGAGGCGAACACCAGCCGCCGCCGCACCAGGACCGGGCACAGAGCCCGGGTCCGCGGCAAGGACACCGTCGGCGAGGCCGGCGGCTCGATGGCCGGCCGCGCCGGGAAACAGGCCATCCGCTCCGGCGCCGCCCACCTCGCCCCGGTGGTCCACGCCACCGGCCGGGCCGGCGGCCGCCTGGCCTTCACCGTCCGGATGAAGGCCGACCAGTACGTCTACTCCGCCGGCTCCGAACAGGACTCCGGCGGCATCCGCCGCGGCTTCGTCCCCCGCACGGACGGCACCGAGGAACGCACCTACGGCTCCGTCTCCACCGGCGGCTTCGACGCCGCCGAGTGGTCCCGGCGCGTCGCCGACCACCACGGCGACGTCACCGAGGCCATGAAGGCCTGGCTGGTGGAGACCGGCCGCGCCGTCGCGGACGCCGACATCGCCTACCTCGAAGTCCGCGGCTGGGTGCCCCCCGGACAGCGGTAGGGGAGCCCGCCCGCCCCGGCCCTCCCGCAGCCCCCGGCCGCGCGGCCCGCCGCCTCGGCACCCCAAGGAGAAGCACCCCCGTGCAGACCACCACCACCACCGCCCAGGCCGCGCCGCCGCCCCCGACGCAGCCGCCCGGCACCACCGCGGCCAACCCGCTGCCACTGCACCCGTTCCAGAAGGACGCCGTGGCGGCCGCGGTGCGCGAGCTGAAGAACGGCGGCCGCGCCACCGTCGTCGCCGCGACCGGCTCCGGCAAGACCCTGATCGCCGCCGGCTGCGCCCGACGCCTCGCGGCGAAGGGCTCCGTCCTGGTGCTGGTACCGACGATCCGAACTGCTGGAGCAGACCGCCGAAGCCTGGTCACTGCGCGGCGCACGCCGGGGCCTGGCCGTGGCGGCGTGCTCGCGTCAGGAAGCACTGGAGAGCGCGGAGGCCGGCGGCCGCGTCACCACACAGGCCCCCCGCATCGCCGACCTGATCGCCGCCGAGAAGCCCGGCGAACCCGTCACCGTGTACGCCACCTACGCGAGCCTGCAGCGCATCGCCCAGGCCCACCACGACTTCGGCCTACCCGCCTGGGACCTGGTCGTCGTCGACGAGGCCCACCGCACCGCCGGCGCCCAAGGCAAAGCGTGGGCCGCCGTCCACGACGACACCCAGGTCCCCGCCCGCAGGCGCCTGTACGTCACCGCCACCCCCAGAATCGCCGACGACCGGCGCGCGAACGACGGCCTGACCGACCTCGCCGACACCGACGGCCAGGCACTGCCCGCCCTCTGCTCCATGGACGACGAGACGATCTACGGCAGGACCGTCTTCACCTGGACCCTCTCCCAGGGCATCGAACACGGCTACCTCGCCGACTACCGCGTCCTGGTCCCCGTCGTCACCGACGCCGACCTGCGCGACCTCCTCAACCTCCCCGCCGTCGCCGACCTGCGCACCCAGCGCTCCAACGAGGAACTGCTGCGCCTCGCGTTGCAGACCGCCGTCCTGCGCGCCGTCAACGACCTGCGGCTGCGCCGCGTCATCACCTTCCACTCCCGGGTCTCCGCCGCCCGCGACTTCGCCGCCGGCCTGCCGGCCGCCACCGAACTGCTGCCCGACGCTCAGCGCCCGCAACGGCTGACGGCACTCGCCGTCGCCGGCACCGACCGCCTCAAGGACCGCCGCGCCGCCTTCGCCACGTTCAAGGCCCCCACCGGCGAGCGGCCCGGCGAGGAAGGCGAGGAGTGCCGCATCATCTGCAACTCCCGCCTCCTCAACGAGGGCATCGACGTCGCCGCCGTCGACGCCGTGTGCTTCGCCGACCCCAAGAGCTCGGTCATCGACATCGTCCAGGCCGTGGGCCGGGCGCTGCGCCAGACCTACCGCCAGGGCAAGGTCTCCTGGGTCGTCGTCCCGGTCTACCTGCCCACCCCCGGGACCGGCGACGACACCGCCACCGCCGACCCGCCCCAGGTCCCCGACGCCGAGATCGAAGCGTCGTCGTTCCGCACCATCTGGCGCGTCCTGCGGGCACTGGCCGCGCACGACGCCCGGGTGGCCGGCCGGATCACCGAACTGCGCGCCCACCGCCCCCGGGGCGCCGCGCACACCACCACGCCCGAGCCGGCCGAGGCCGGGCACGGCGAACAGCCCGCAGCGCCGGTCGAGGCGCCGGTCGAGTGGCTGCTGATCAACGCCCGCCGCCACGCCGCCCAGATCCTGCGGAGCGTCAAGCTGCGCGCCTTCCACCCGCGCGCGCTCGAGTGGCAGCGCATGCACGCCGTCGCGGCCGGCTTCCACCACCGGCACGGCCACCTCGACCCCACCGACAGGACCGAGCACGCCGAGCTGATCTCCTGGCTCACCCGCCAGCGCCACCTGAACGCCCAGCACCTGCTCGACGCGGCCCGCGTCTTCGAGCTGGACGCGCTCGGCATGATCTGGTCGAAGAACGCCAACGCCTGGGAACGCGGCTACGCCTACGCCGCCGCCTTCCACCACCAGCACGGCCACCTCGCCATCCCCGCCACCGCGAAGCTCGACGACTACGCGGTCGGCGCGTGGATGCGCCGCCAGCGCAGGGCCGCGGGCCTCACCGGCGACCAGGTGGCCAAGCTGGCCGTCCTGGACGAGCTGTGGCACCTGGAGCCGGACTGGAACCGCTCCTACCGCCGCCTGCTCGCCTACCTGGAGGCCGGCGGCACCCTCACCGGCCCGGCCAACCGCACCGGCGGCGAAGCCGACCCCACCTTCCGCCCCGGCGCCTGGCTGCGCAAACAGCACAAGGCCCGCACCGACGGCAAGCTGACCGACCGCCAGGGCGCACTCCTGGACGCCCTCCACCCACCCGCCGACACCGTCGCCGGCTGACCCCTCGAGCCGCAGCACTCCGGCAACCGGCTCGCGGTCGCGCAGGCCGCCCACGCCAACTCCACCGTGGCCCGGTCCTCCTACCGCGCGACGGCCTTCACCCTGCGGCGGCTGAACCCGTGAGCCCCCCGCCCGCCGGCCCGGACGGCGGCCGGCGGGCGGGCACGGGGGCCGACGTCCGGCCGGCTGTCGCGTCCGGAGGCCGCTCGGATCCGCTCAGGAGAGCGTGAACTGCTGGTTGGGTCTGCCGGTGCAGATCCACTGGATGATGTTGACCCCGTCGTTGACGTTGGCGTCCCAGACGTCGAGGCACTTGCCCGCGAAGGTGCGGATGTCGGTCTGGTGGTTGGGGCGCGGCACGAACGTGAACTCCTGGTTGGGGCTGCCGGTGCAGGTCCACTGGATGATGCCGGCCCCGTCGTTGGTGCCGGCACCCCAGACGTCCAGGCACTTGCCCGCGAAGGTGTGGATCTCGTACCCGTCGTTGCCCGGCACGATCGTGAACCGCTGGTTGGCCTGGCCGTTGCAGGTCCACTGGTCGATGCCGGCCCCGTCGTTGGTGCCGGCGCCCCAGACGTCGAGGCACTTGCCCGCGAAGGTGCCGATCTGGAAGCTGCCGTTCGAGTCGGTCGGCGCGGCCGTGGCGCCGCCCGGAGCCACGGAAACGGCCGACACGGTGAGGGCCAGAACAGCCAGGGCACGCAGCCCGGTCTTGGCGGCGGAACGCATGACCTTCTCCTCATTCCTGGAAGGGACGTGCTGACACGGGACATCGGGGCCGAGCGGTTCCAGCACAGGGGACCGCGGTGCGGCGAACCCGGAAAGCATTTCGGCCATGACCATGCCAATAGTCGCGGTGGAACAGTCGCGCCGGATGTGATCATCGGAATGCCAGGCAACTATGCAGAGCATCCGTCAGATGCGCAAGAGCGAACCGGCGGTGGCCGAACACGCCCGTCCCACCGGCATCCCGTTGGTGACCCTCCGTCGGATCGGAACGCGCGGCGCCCGGGGCGCGCGTGCGGCGACCGGCACCCGCACGCGGATCTCGGTCTCGGTCGACCACGCGCGATTCCTGGACGTCCTCACCGCCACCCGATGACGGCCGAGACCCACTCGGCGACCTCGCCCCTCCCGTCCCGGTCGCCTCCGGCGGCGGCACGCACGGGGCTCGGCCCCGGGCCGCCGGGTGCCCGGTGTTCAATACCGGGGTGGTGGACCGGGCACACAGACGCGACAGCAGTTTCGAGGTCGATCGCGTCCCGGCGCTCCTGGCGCGGCTGGAACGCCGGGACGACGCGGACGCGTGGCAGGAACTGGGCCGGCGGCTCGTCCTCGAGGGCGACCTGGTCTTCCCGGCGGGCTTCGCCGCCCTGCCGCAGCTGGTGCGCCTCGCGCCGCGCAGCGCGCAAGCGCGCGCCCTGGCAGGGCGGATCCTCGAGCGCGCGGCCGGGGACCACGGCTGCGACGACCTGCTGGCGGGCTGCGCCGCCACGATCGCGCGGTTCGGCGAGACGCTGGACCGGCACCTGCGGTCGCGGCCGGCGGACTACCTCGTCTCCTTCCGCGCTCTGCTCGCCGTCGCGCAGGAGTACCACTGGGCGAACGCCCTGGAGGGCTTCACGGATGACATCTACGACCTGGAGTGCCCGCACTGCGGCGCGCAGATGAAGATCGCCATCGGCCGGTTCGGGTGCTACTCGCAGGTGTGGGACGGCGACGAGGAACGACGACGGGAACTGCGACCAGCCGCTGCCGAGGACCTCACCGGGACCGGCCGCTGGATGCACCGGATGGCGCTGCGCGACCGGCAGCAGGCGCTCGCGGACGGGATCGCCCACCTCTTCGGCGACGCGCAGTGCCCGACGTGCGCCAGCACCTTCAACATCGCGAACGAGTACACCCACGCCAACCGCCCCGCCGTACTCACCGACCGGGTCCCCTGAGCGACTCGGCCACCGGCCACCGGCCCCCGGACGCGGGCGCAGGCCTTTCGTGAACGTTCTGTTGACTCGCCGTCGACGAAACGTCTACGTCCGAACGGCATCTTCGTCGCTGACCGTTCAACCAGCACGAAGGAGTCGTCATGGTCAAGAAGTCCATCCGGAAGATCGCCGTGGCCGCGGTGTCCGCCGCGGCCGCCGGGGCCGCGATGCTCGGCACGGCCGGTACCGCCCACGCCGCGGAAGGCGACCGGATCGACGTCGGCTTCACGGTGGTCAACCAGACCGACGCGTACCAGAAGGTCTCCGGGTCGGGGAGCTACACCAACGCCGGCGGCATCTCCAGGGTGTGCATCAGCATCCAGCGCAGGTACGTCGGCTACGGGTGGGACACCGTCTCCACCGCGTGCCGTTCCGTCCAGGACTGGGGCAACACGAGTGAGTTCAGCGCCCCCGACTTCTGGGTGCTGTCCAAGAACGCCAAGTACGCCGCCGACTTCAAGACCAAGGTGGAGGCGTTCGACCAGGCGGGCAACAGCGCCCTGGTCAAGTACTCGAACCAGGTGGCGGGCCGCTCCAACTGATCACCGCCGGTGAGGGCGACCACGGCGGCGGCCGGCACACCCGCCCGCCACCGTGGCCACAGCCCCTCCCGGAGCGCCGTCCGGGCCACCTCCCACGGTGGCCCGCACGGCGCTCCGGGCCCGGGCGTCCGCGGGGCTGACGCGTCACGTCGGGGCGCGGCCCCGGCGGTGGTGGCGGTGGTGTCGGTGCCGGCACCGATGATGACCTCCGTGACGACCACCGCAGACCCGCACCCCGCCCGGATACCGGGCTATGACAGCGGCCCTCTCTCCCACCACCCCGAGCTGGTGGACGACCCGCTGTTCTGGCCGGGGCACCTCTACTCCTGCGCCACGAGCGAGGAGGCGGAGGAACTGCTGTTCGGCGCCGACGACGAAGCGGCCGGACAGTTCCACCGGCACCTGCGGGAGCTCGCCGGCCGGCCCGCCTTCACCGTCCCGGCGGCCGGCGGCCACGTCCTCCACGTCGTCCACCGCACCCTGGACGGCGACGCCGGCACCGACTACCTCCTGCACCACCCCGACTGGGAACGAGCCGAACTCCTCGCACGGGACGACGGCCACTTCATGGGCCCCGGCCTGTCGTGGCCCGAGCTCGTCGCCATCGCGGACAACGCCCTGCCCGGCGGCAGCACCGACGACCCCCACGCCCGCCTCCTGCTCCTCCTGCCCGCCTTCGGCGACGACGACCTGCCCGACGACGCGGTCGACCGCCTGGCAGCCGCGCTACGCGCCCGCACCGGCGCCCAAGCACCCGAACCGCTCGCCCGCGCACTTCTCGACGGCCAAGGCCCCTGCGGACCGGCCCACTGGTCCACGACCGGCGCCGGCATCCGGGTCAATGACGGCGCACTCTCCTTCCGCAACCCCGCCAACGCCTTCGCCCTGCCGCCCACCCGCCTGGCACGTGTCACCGCCGCCCTGCGCACCTGACCGGCCCGCCGGTGCGCCCGACGCGTACCGGCCCCCCGGCACCCGGACACCGGCGCCACGGCGCGCGGCCCGGCGGGGGCGGGGGCGGGGGAGAGGGCGAGGGCGGTCGGCCGCCGTGCGCGGTGAGCGCGCAGCCCCCCCCGGGACCCCCGAAGGAGCTGCGCCCACCGCGGAGCGCCGTGGTGACAGCACGTCAGCGCTGCGCCGCGTCAGGGCGCCGCGCGCGCAAGGCCGCCAGGAACGACTCGTCCCGGCGGGCACCGTCGCTCCACCGAAGCTCCTGCGCGCCGCACCCCGGTGCGGCCGGGCCCGACGCCGTCACCCCCACGGCCTCGGTCCTCGGGCGTTCGGGGCCCGTTCACCCGGGGAGGCCAGCCCGGTCCGGCCGTTCGACCGTCTTCCGTCCCCGTTCGGGCCCCGCCCGGATGCCCGGGGCCAAGGGCCACCCCACGGTGAGCACGGGGCTGATGCGGCACGGAGAGTGAGGGCGGATGAGACGCGAGCGAGGCGGCGCACGGTGGCGCGGCCGGGCCGTACGGGCCGTGGCGGTGCTCGGCCTGGCGCTGCTGGGAGCCGGGACCGGGTTCGGCACGGCGCCGCCGCCGGCCGAGGCGGCCGTCCGGGCGGCCCGCAGCACCACGATCGTCCTCAACAACACCAGCGACCGGGCGCTCGTGCTGACCAACCACTACCTCGACCACGGGATCTGGACCCACGAGCCGCCCGCCCGCATCGAGGCCGGGGCGACGGCCAGCTGGGAGTCCGAGTCCAACGGCTTCATGACCGGCACCGAGGGGTCGGCCTTCTTCGCGATCGACGGCGAGCGCGGCCCCGACCTGCGGATCCACTGGGACAACCCGTTCTACCTCTCCAACAGCTACAGCGAGACGGTGCCGAGCGGCTACAAGATCAACCGTGACGGGGGCGACGGCAACAACGCCACCGCCACCTACACCTTCGACTGCAACTCCAAGATGTGCGACGGCATCGCCGACGAGTGGAAGCAGCACGGCGTCAGCCTCGACCCGGGCGACGGCAGCGGCCAGCAGTTCATCGACCTGCCCGCCATGGGCGCCGACGTCAACAGGCCGGACATCTTCGTCCAGGTCGACTGGATGGCGGACACCAGCCCCGGCAACGCCCACAGCCACCAGTTCGATCCGGCGGCGGCCAAGCTGCTCGTCGACGCCTTCGCCAACGCGCCGTTCCAGCGTCGCGGCGCGACCAGCCCCGGCATCAACCTGCACATCGATGCCGGGCCCGGCAGCATCATGAACCACGCCACCCAGCAGACCTGGGGCGGGTACAGCCGCGCCCGGCAGCTGACCGAGACCGCCAGCCTCGGCACCTGCGACGGCGACGGCAGCTGCCAGAACAACAGCAGGTACACATGGGACGCCCTCGACGCCATCAAGAAGGCCCCGGGCGGCTTCGTCAGCTCCGGCCGCGCACCGGTGTTCCACTACGCCGTGGCCGCCCACCAGCTCATCCCCGGCACTTCCTGGACCGGCATCTCCCCGGACGGCGCCAGCGACATCATCCTCTCCCTCGGCCTCCAGAGCGGCCAGGTCGGCGACAAGAACCAGCAGGCCACCGACCTGATGCACGAACTCGGCCACAACCTGGGCCTCAAGCACGGCGGCTTCGAGGACCTCAACTTCAAGCCGCACTACTTCAGCGTCATGAACTACCTGTACTCCGACGACGGCCTGGCGCACGGGAGCGACCGGTTCGTCGACTACTCCCGGATCGCCACCACCGTCGACGAGACCCACCTGGACGAGGCGTCCGTGCCGGCCAGCGGCAGCAGCGTGCGCTACGACGTCAAGCGCAACTGCGCCGGCTCGTTCATCGCCGCGCGGGTCGACAGGGCCGGCTACATGGACTGGAACTGCAACGGTTCGAAGGACCCGGGGACCGTCGCCTCCGACGTCAACAACGACGGCACGAAGAGCGTCAGACTCGACGGGTACGACGACTGGGCGCACATCCGCCTCAAGGGCGGTGCGATCGGCGGCGCCACCGTCCCCGGCCTCCCGCAGCCGCAGGAGATCCACGAACCCGACGCGCAGGTCTTCCAGCAGATCCAGCCGGTCGACACCGCCGCGCCCGTCACCACCGCCACCGCCGACCCGCCGCCGAACGGCGCCGGCTGGAACAACGGGGACGTCGCCGTCGGCCTGAGCGCCACCGACGACCTCAGCGGGGTCGCCCGCACCGAGTACACCCTGGACGGCGGCGGCTGGACCACCTACACCGGCCCGGTGCCGGTGACCACCGCGGGCGTCCACACGGTGTCCTACCGCTCCGTCGACCGCGCGCAGAACACCGAGGACGCCAAGGACCTCACGGTGCGCATCGACCGGACGGCGCCGGTCACCACGGCCGCCCTCGGCCCGACCCCCGACCCGGCCGGCTGGATCACCGCGGACGGGCACGTCACCCTGACCGCGGTGGACGAACCCGGCGGCTCGGGCGTCGCGAGCGTCAGCTACCGCACGAGCGGCGCCCAGAGCACTCCGCAGACCACCGTGCCCGGCGACACGGCCGCCCTGACGATCACCCAGGAGGGCGAGAGCGTCATCACCTTCCGCGCCAGAGACCGGGCGGGGAACCAGGAGAGCGAGAAGACGTACACCGTCCGGCTCGACCGCACCCCGCCGCGCTCGGCCTTCACCACCGCGTCCGAGGCGATCTTCGTGGCCGTCCCGGCGGGCGGCCCGCACGACGACCAGTACGTCACCGGCACCGCCGGCGACAACGCCTCCGGCGTCGAACACGTGGACGTCGTCTTCACCCCGAAGGTCCCCGGCCCGACCCTGGTACGGCGCGCCGAGCTCACCTGCACGGACGGCACGCACCGGCACTGCACCTGGCGGGTGCGGCCGCCGTCCGGCCTCGGCATCCACCGGGTGACGTCCACCGCCACGGACGCGGCCGGCAACGTCGAGACGCCGCCGGGGCCGGGCATCGACGTGATCGTCGTCCGGACGTAGCCTCCGGCGACCACACGCCGCCGGCCGCCCGACCGGCGGCGACACCGGGCCGTCGTCGGCGAGGCCCAGGGCGACGGTGGAGTTCCGCAGGTACGTCATGCCCCACTGCCCGGTGGGTCCACCTGCCCTACGACCCCTCAGCCTCGATCGGTGAGGATCCCCGAGAGCACACGTCGCGCGTCACGGGCGTCAGCGCCGTCCTCGCCCAGGCTGTCGGCGCACGAGACGAGCGTCTTCCACAGCGCCCAGCCCCGTCCGCGCGCCCACGTCGCATCGTCGACGCCCAGCCGCTTCCGGAACACGTCGCGGCCGTCGACCGAGAGCAGGGTCCACGCGATCGCGAGGTCGCAGGCGGGGTCCCCCACGCCACACGTACCGAAGTCGATGACGGCGCAGAGCCGTCCGTCCCGAAGGAGGAGGTTTCCCCGGGCAAGGTCGCCGTGGAACCAGACGTCGGTCCCGTCCCACTGTGCCCGGAGCGCCCGCGTCCACAACTCGTGGGCCGGCGCGACGTCGATGTGGCCGCGCAGCTCCTCCAGCGCGCCGAGCGCCCGCGCCTCGTAGGTCCGCAGCGTCGCGCCACGGAACCAGTTGTGCCTGCCGGGCTGTGGCCCGTGCGAGGCATCGACGCTCCGCAACGCGGCGACGAAGTCGGCCAGGTCCTCGGCGAAGCGGATCGGATCGGCGACGGACTCGAACGTCGGCGGCGTGCCGTCGATCCACCCGTAGACCGACCACGCGAACGGGTAGGTCGCACCGGGGCTCCCCTTCGCCAGCGGCACCGGGATCGGCAGCGGGAGAGCGGGTGCCAGCTGGGGCAGCCAACGGTGCTCCTTCTCCACGGCCAGGGCGTACTCCTGCGCGCTGGGCAGGCGGAGCAGCATGTCGTCACCCAAGCGGAAGGTCCGGTTGTCCCAGCCGCCGTTCTCCACCGCCGTCACAGGCAGCTCGGCCCAGTGCGGGAACTGCTCGGCCACGAGCCGCCCCGCCTGTTCGGCACTGACGGTGATCCGCCGGGGCACGGGCCCGAGATCCGGAACATCGTTCACCACGTACCCCCTTGTCCGGGTTCCTCCCCGCGCCGGTCGGCCCGCGGGACGCGACCGCACCCGACCCGGGCCGAAATTCGGCTGCCACCGCAGTTCGCGAGCGGAGGTCCGGGCGTGGGCGGCCGGCCGACCCTCTTTATGATCACGCCCATGGCACTCGCATGGGAACAGATCATCGTCGACTCCTCCGACCCCATCGCCCTCGGGCGCTGGTGGGCCGAGGCCCTGGGCTGGGTCGTGGTCGACGAGGACGAGGAGATCATCGAGATCCGGCCCGAGCCGGACCGGATGCCGGGGCTGCTCTTCGTGCCCGTCCCCGAGGGCAAGACCTCGAAGAACCGGCTCCACCCCGACTTCCGCCCGGACGACCAGGAGGCCGAGGTCGCCCGGCTGCTCTCCCTCGGTGCCCGGCTCGCCGACACCGCGCAGGACGAGCAGCACTGGGTGACCCTCCTCGACCCGGAGGGCAACGAATTCTGCGTCCTGGGCGCGCGGAAGAGCTGAGCGGGGCCCGGGCGGCTGCGGCCGGGACGGTGACCGGCATCTCGGCGACGGCCGGGTTCTCCTCGGCGGCCGCCGCGCCGACCAGCACCACCAGCAGCCAGGGCCGACGGGACACCCCGCGGACGACGGCGCCTCGCGACCGGCCGCGAGACGGCGTGACAGGTCACGGACCAGAGCGGGAACTTCCGTCGCCCGACCCGCAGACAGCGCGCCCGGCCGTCGCCATGATGGTCTCCGGGATGCTGGCTACCTGTTGGTAACACGCGTCCTGCGACAGGCCATCAGGAATCCCAGCCACCCGGGGGAGTCATGCGCAAACGCACGTCCAGGCTGCTCGCCGCCGCGGTCACCGCCGCCCTGACCGCCACCACCCTGACCGCCACCGCCACGGCCGCCACGGCCGGCCCGGCCTCGGCGAGCTCCGCCGCCGCGAGCGACCCCTTCTACTCCTACGACGGCAGCACCCCGCTGGACTCGCTCGCACCGGGCACCGTCCTCAGGACACGGACCCTGCCGTACCACGTCCTGGGGCTGCCCACCCCGGTGACGGCGGTTCAGCTGCTCTACCGCACCGCCGACGCCCAGGGCCGCCCGGCCGCCAACGTCACCACCGTGCTCCGCAGCCTGACCGGGGACAGCGGCCGAGCCGTCTCGTACCAGTCCTTCTACGACTCGCTCGACCCGGCGGACGGCCCCTCCCGGGCGGTGGCGGGCAACCTCAGCCTGGGCGGCGCGATCCCGAGCGCCGAGGCGATCTTCCTGGTGCCGCTGCTCGCCCAGGGCTACAACGTGGTGATCCCGGACACCGAGGGCCAGAGCGCCGACTTCGGAGCCGGGCCGGAGTACGCCATCACCACCCTGGACTCGATCCGGGCCGCGACCGGGTCCCCGGCGACCGGCCTGACCCCGGACACCCGGTTCGGGCTGATGGGGTACTCCGGCGGCGCCGTCGCCTCCTCCTGGGCGGCGGCCCTCGCGCCCGGCTACGCGCCCGAGGTGAACGCCAGGCTGGTCGGCTACGCCGAGGGCGGGCTGCTGGTGGACCCGGCCCACAACATCAGGTACATCGACGGCTCGCTGATGTGGAGCGGGATCATCCCGATGGCGCTGATCGGGGTCTCGCGCTCCTCCGGCATCGACCTCACGCCCTACCTGAACGACTACGGCCGCTCGGTCTACCGGCAGCTGGAGCACGCCTCGCTCACCGACGCCCTGGGCCACTACCCCGGGCTGAGCTGGAAGGCGATGGCCAAGCCCCAGTACGCCGACCCGAACTCGGTGGAGCCCTACGTCGCGGCCGTCAACCGGACCAACCTCGGTTCGGCCCCGACCCCGACCGTGCCCGGCTACCTCGCCCAGGGCAACGCCGGCGTCCTCGAAGGCACCTTCGCCAACCCGCCCGGCATCGGCACGGGCGACGGCGTGGCGGTCGCCGGGGACGTGCGCGCGCTCGCCCGCCAGTACTGCGCGAGCGGCACCGCAGCCCTCGCGTACCAGCAGTACGACGCCCTCAGCCACTTCGGTGTCCCCGCCGCCTGGGCCCCGCAGGCCCTCGCCTGGCTGAACGACCGCTTCGCCGGCCGTCCCGCCCCCTCCGACTGCGGCCACATCCCGGCCGGCAACTCCCTCGCCCCGCAACAGCCCGTACCGGCCTCCTGACCTCGCCCGGGCGCCGACAGACGCGCCGGGGCACCCCAAGAGGCACAGGGCCTGGTGACCGCGGGGCCGCGACGCTCCGCGATCACCGGGCCCGCGCGAAGCGCACCGAGGTCGAAGCGCCGAATCCGGCGCCCTCGCCCGGGCCGTCCAGGAGCCGCGCAAGCGCCTGGACACCCCGCAGCCGCCGAACCGCTGGGCCGCCGGCCGCGACGGCCTCCCCACGCCCTGACCCGCCGTCACACCTTCGAGCGGACTTCCCGGCACCGGGGCCGGGAACACTCTCCGCCATGACCGACACCCGTTCGCCGGCGGCTGGCCGACCTGGGCACCGGATCCGTCCTGGCCGCTGCCGACACTGCCGCCCGGCGCCGACGAAGCTGCCCCGGCGACGACCCCGCACCGGCCGTGACGAGCGGCGGTACGGCAAGCGGGCCGTGCCCGGTGGACGCGAGCCCGGTGTTCAACCCGCGAACGAGGCGGCTGCGAGGGCCAGCAGCGAGCGTACGGCCGGGTCGACGTCGGGCCGGTGCAGGGCCGCGATGGTGGTGGTGAGTTCGGGAGCCTCGTCGGTGAGGGGGAGGAAGCGGACGCCCGGGAAGGAGAGCGCGGCGGTGTGCTCGGGGGCGAGGGTGACGCACAGGCCGGAGGCGGCGTAGCTGAGCAGGCCGGGCAGGTCGTCGGCGTGGGCGCGGACGGTGGGGACGAAACCGGCGCGGTCGCAGGCCAGGAGCATGCGCTGGGCCAGTTGCCGGAGCGGCCCGTCGCCGGGGAGGGCGAAGGAGTCCTCGCGCAGGTCGGCCAGGCACAGGCGGTCGGCCCCGGCGAGGCGGTGGGCTGCGGGCAGGGCGGCGCAGAGGCGTTCCTCGGTGAGCCGGTGGACGGTCAGGTCGTCGTCGAGCGCGGGCTGGCGTACCAGCGCGAGGTCCACGGCGCCGCTGCGGACGAGCTCGGTCAGCTCGGCGGTGGATGTCTGCCGCAGGTGCAGGCGCAGGCCCGGCAGTTGCTCGGCGGCGTCGGCGAGCAGACGCGGCAGGTGCCAGTGGCCGAGGCTGTTGACGAAGCCGACACGCAGCTCGCCCTCTTGGCCGGAGGCGATCCGGCGGGCGCGGGCGAGGGCGCACTCCTGCGCCTCCAGTATCCGCCGGGCGTCGGCCGCGAAGGCCTCACCGGCGGGTGTGAGGCTGACGCCTTGACTGTTGCGCTCCAGCAGGCGGGTGCCGACGATCCTCTCCAGGCGCTGGACCGCCTGGCTGAGCGGGGGCTGGCTCATCATCAACCGGCTTGCCGCGCGGCCGAAATGCTTCTCCTCGGCCAGGATGGTGAACTGTTCCAGCAGGCGGGGCGTGAGATCCATGAGGCGAGCGTAGATCGGCTGGGGGGCGGGGGCCCCGGCCCGGCGGGCCGGGGCTCGGGTGACGGGCGGGTCAGACGGCGAGCAGCGCCCAGACGTCGTCCGCGGCGAGCGCCTCGCGGCCCAGCCGGGCGGCCCAGGACGACTCGTCGCCGTCCTCGTCGCGCCAGGACCACAGCCGGGTGGTGGCAAGGCGCACGTCGCCGAGCTCGGTGAAGCCGATGGCGCCGTGCAGCTGGTGGGCGATGCGGGCGATCTCGGCGACCGAGGCGGAGGCCTGCGCCTTGGCGGCGGCCACGGAAACCAGCGACAGCTCGCGGGCGGCGGCGTCCACCGCGGCGCCCACCAGGGCGGACTCCTCGATCAGGCGAGCCTCCTCCTGCTTGACGGCCTGGAAGCGGCTGAGCGGGCGCCCGAACTGGGTGCGGGTGGCGGTGTGCCGGACGGTCAGTTCGACGCAGCGCTCGGCGGCGCCCGCGATCAGCGCGGCGCGGGCGAGGGCGGCGCGGAGCCCGGCCTCGGCGAGCTCGGCCGGGCTGAGGGGGTGGACGTCGTCGGCGGCCACCGCGTAGTCGTGCAGGTGGAGGGTGTCGCGGGGCTCGCCGGCGAGGTTGGTGCCGGGCACGACGGTGGTACGGGCCGGGTCGAGCGGGAACAGGACGGGCCCGCCCGGGCCCTCGGCCAGGACGAGGACGGTGGCCGTGGCGCCGTACGGCACCCGGGGCAGGGCGCCCGAGACGCGCAGGGCGGCGTCCTCGCCCGAGGTGCCGGCGGGGCCGACCCCGGTGACGGCGGGGCGGGCGTACGCGAGGGTGAGGCCGTCGGCGAGCGCGACGGTCAGCGGGGCCCGGGGGAGCGCGAGTGCGAGGTGCCCGAGCACGGTCTCGGCGAACGGGCCGGGCTCGGCGAGGCGGCCCGCCGCGCGCAGGGCGGTGACGTGGGTGGCGAGGGTGGTGGTCATGACTGCTGCTCCAGACCGCGGGTGATGATGCCGCGAAGGATCTCGTTGGCGCCGCCGCGCAGGGTGTAGCCGGGGCTGTGCAGCAGCGCGTAGGCGAGGTGGTGGGGGTACGAGCCGGGCGTGGCCCCGGTGTCGGCGGTGACGGGCAGGATGCGCCGTACCTCGTGGACGATGTCGCCCTCCAGACGCGTCCCCAGGTCCTTGACCAGCGCGGCCCGCACATCGGCCGGGCGGCCCGCGTCCAGCGCGTCGGCGACGCCGAGCGAGAGCTGCCGTACCGCGAAGACCCGGGCGAGCAGGGCGCCGAGCCGCGCCTGCTGGTCGGGGGTGGCCGCGCCCCGGCGCAGTTCGCGGATCAGCGAGACCAGCAGCGGGAAGGTGGAGAGGTACCGCTCGGGCCCGCTGCGTTCGAAGGCCAGCTCACCGGTGACCTGCTTCCAGCCGTCGCCCTCCTGGCCGAGCAGCATGCCGTCGGGGACCTCGACGCCGTCGAGGTGGAACCAGTTGAAGGTGTGCTCGCCGCTGATCAGACGGATCGGCTCGGTGCGCACGCCGGGGGCACGCAGGTCCACGATGAACTGGCTGAGCCCCTGGTGCCGGTCCTCGTGCTCGCTGGTACGGGCCAGCACGATCGCGTAGTCGTTGACGTGCGCGCCGCCGGTCCACTTCTTCGTACCCGTCAGCCGCCAGCCGCCGGGCACCCGCTCGGCGCGGGTGCGCACATTGGCCAGGTCGGAGCCGGCCTCCTGCTCGCTCATGCCGATGGAGAAGTAGCAGCGCCCGGCGGCGATGGCGGGCAGGAACCGCTGCTTCTGCTCCTCGGTGCCGTGGGCCAGGACCGAAGGGCCGATCTGGCGGTCGGCGACCCAGTGCGCGGAGACGGGGGCACCGGCGGCGAGCAACTCCTCGATCACGACGACCCGGGCGGCGAATCCGAGCCCGCCGCCCCCGTACTCGGGCGGCAGCGCCATGCCGACCCAGCCGCGCCCGGCGAGCCGGCGGCTGAATTGCGGGTCCCAGCCGGTCAGCCAGGAGTCGGGGCGCCCGAGCACGGTGCCGCGGGCGCGCTCCTCGGCGAGGAAGTCCCGTACGTCCCTGCGCAGTTGCAGGATGTCGGTGGTCGCGGTCATGGAACTACTCCTTGTTCAGCAGGGCGGGGTCGAAACCGGCCTCGCGCAGCACCTCGTCGGTGTGCTCGCCGAGGGCGGGGCAGGGGCGCACGGTCGGTGCGGGATCGGCGGAGTAGCGCACCGGACGGGCGATGGAGCGGTAACGGCCCTCGGTGGGGTGCTCGGCCTCGGCCAGCAGGCCGCCCTCACGGGCGTAGGCGGTGGCGACGGCCGAGGCCAGGCTGTGCACGGGCGAGGCCGGGATGCCGGCACGGTCGCAGAACTCCTGCCACTGCGCGCAGGTGCGTGTCACCGTCATCTCCTCCAGCACCGGGTACATCGCGTCGGCGTTGCGGGCCCGCAGCGCGCGGTCGGCGAACCGCGGATCGGCGGCGAGCCCGGGGCGGCCGGCGAAGGTGCAGAAGTCCCGCCAGTTGCGGTCGCTGTGCGGCAGGATGCACATCCAGCCGTCCGCCGTCCGCTGCGCCCGCCGGGTGCGGCTGAGCGAGCGCGGCGCGCCGAACTCGCCTTCCATGACCGCCCCGGCCAGGTGCTCGACCAGGTTGAAGGCGAGCATGGTGTCGGCCATCGGCACCTCGATGTGCTGGCCGCTGCCGCCGCGCTCGCGGTGCAGCAGGGCGGCGAGTACGGACTGGCTGATCTGCAGTCCGCAGATCTTGTCGGCGATCAGGCTGGGCACGAACCGCGGTCCGCCGCCCGCCTGCTGGTTGAGCCACACCAGCCCGGAGACGGCCTGGATGATGTCGTCGTACGCGGCGCGGGTGCCGAGTGCGGAGTCCGAGCGGAAGCCCTGCGCGTTGACGTACACCAGGCCGGGGTTGACGGCCCGCAGCTCCTCGTACCCGAGCCGCAGCCGGGCCAGGGCCTGCGGGCGGACGTTGGTGAGGAACACGTCCGCCGTACGGATCAGGGCGAGCAGCGCGTCGCGGCCGTTCGGCGCCTTGAGGTCGATGACCGCACTGCGCTTGTTGCGGTTGAGATTGAGGCCGGCGCCACCCATCCCGCGATGGCGGGCGGGCGGGTAGTGGCGGGTCATGTCCCCGCCCGGGGGCTCGACCTTGATGATGTCCGCGCCCAGGTCACCGAGCTGCTGGGCGGCGTACGGAACCATGATCACGCTGCCCAGTTCGATGACTCTGACCCCGGAAAGCATTCCTTTCACGGCATTCCCTTCGCGGTATCAATTCCGGTCGTCGCGACGCCTTCAAGGAAATCCCCGCACCGCAGGCCGCGTCCAATACCGGCCGCCCGGGAAGCCGATAGCAAACCGGATATGACAACAGGTCAGAACACATGCATAGGGCATCGCATATCCCTGCCCGCTGCCCTTGGTATTGGACACCCGCCCATTCCCGCCGCTGTCCTGGAAAAACGAACCCGGCCACCACGGAAGGACGAGGGACATGACCCAGGGCACGACCGGGACCACGACCCCCTACGACGCACTGCACGGCCTCTACCGCCAGCTCGGCATCACCGGCGAGGAGGCCGGCGGGAAGGTGACCATCACCGGCGCCGACCCGCTGACCCCCTCCGTGCACCGCATCGGCGAAGCCGGCGCCGCCGCCCTCGCGGCGCTCGGCACCGAGGCATCGGCGCTGTGGCGCCGGCGGGGCGGGGACGGGCAGGACGTGACGGTCTCCGTCGAGTCCGCGCTCCACCAACTGATGGCGGTCTTCCTCACCCGGGCCGGCGGCGTGCCGGTGAGCGAGCTGGGGGAGGACCCCAACCTGCTGGGCAACAGCGACTTCTACCGCGCCGGCGACGGCCGCTCCATCTACGTGCTGCTCTCCTACCCGCAGCTGCGCGACATCGCCTGCGAGGTGCTGGACTGCCCGCCCGACCGGCAGCGCATGGCGGACGCGATCGCCCACTGGGACGCCTTCGACCTCGAAGAGGCGATCTGCTCGCGCGGCGGCACCGCGGTCGCCGTACGCACACGGCAGGAGTGGCGCGCCCACCCGCAGGGGCAACTGCTGGACGGCCAGCCGCTGATCCACCTGGAGAAGGTGGGCCACAGCGCACCCGAGCCCTTCCCGGCCACCGGGGACCTGCCGCCGGCCCTGCCACTGACCGGGCTGCGGGTGCTGGACAACTCGCACGTCATCGCGGGCCCGATGGCCGCCCGGATCTGCGCCGAGCTGGGCGCCGACGTCCTGCACATCTCCTCGCCCACCCACCCCGACCCCAACGGGATGATCATCGAGACCGGGATCGGCAAGCGCGCCGCCTTCTGCGACCTGCTCGACCCCGCGCAGGCCGCGGCCTTCCGACGGGTGCTCACCGGCGCGGACGTGTACGTCAGCAACTACCTCAACCTGGACACCAAGGGCTTCGGCCCCGAGGCCCTGTTCGAGCAGCGGCCCGGCCTGGTGGTGCTGGACTACCACGGCTGGGGCACGACCGGCCCCTGGTCGCGGCGCGGCGGCTTCGACCAGCTCGCCTGCGCGGCCACCGGGTTCGCCGCCGAGGAGGGCACCTTCGACGGTCCGCGGCTACCGCCGACCTACCTGCTCAACGACTACCTCGCGGCGATCCTCGGCGCGGCCGCAATGATCGAGGCGCTGCGCCGGCGAGCGAGCGAGGGCGGCAGCTGGCGCGTGCACATCGACCTGGCGAAGGTCTGCATGTGGGTGCAGGACCTCGGGCTGTTCCCGCGCGCCGACGTCGCCGCGCTGCCCGCCCCCGACCCGATCCGCGCCGCAGGTGAACTGGCCACCGTGCACGGGCCGTTCGGCGAGGTCAGCTACCTGCCCACGCGCATCGCCTACTCGACCCTGCGCCCGCACCTCGACCGCTCCGCCGAGCCTCTCGGTGCCTCCCCCCTGACCTGGCGGGCAGGAGAACGTCCGGGGGCGTAGATCCCGCCCGGTACGGGGGTGCCGGCATCCGGATGCGGAGACTCCAGAGGCCCGGCCGGTGGCCCGCGCAACTGTGCGATCCGCCATCAGGACGGATCGCCCGGCCACCCCTGGCCGTAGGTTCCCACGCATCCGGCAGCCGGTGCGGTGGTTGTGACAATCCGTCAAACTCCCCGAAACAAACCATTGCTCCCATGGGCAGACGATTCCGGCGGGCTGCCTGCACCGCCGTGCTCACCCACCCTGAAGCTCTTGAAGGAGGGGCCGATGAACCTCGCCCCGCGGGAGATCGACAAGCTGTACGTCTATGTGGTGGCCGATCTGGCCCGCCGCCGTCGCGCGCGTGGCCTGAAGCTCAACTACAGCGAGGCCGTCGCGTTGATCAGCGAAGCCCTCATGGAGGGCGCCCGGGACGGCCTCTCGCTCGCCGAGTGCATGGAGCTCGGCAGGAAGGTCGTCAGCGCCGACGACGTGATGCCCGGCGTGCGCGAGATGCTCCCGCTGCTCCAGGTCGAGGCGGTCTTCGTGGACGGCACCAAACTGGTCTCCTGTCACGACCCGGTGGGCGCCTGAACAGTGAGGTGCTGCACGCCCGTGCCGCCGCGGCCCTGCACCTGCTCGGCCACGGCGAGGACGGCATCACCGCCGCCATCGCCGTCGGCACACGACCCACCGGCACTGACCACACCCCCGCGCGCCCCACCACACCGACGCACGCCCGAAGGAGAGACGCCATGGCAGGCAAACCCGCCTACCTGTACGGAGACGACCCCGTGGAGATCAACGCGGGCCGGGACAAGGTGCGCCTGCCGGTGAGCAACACCGGCGACCGCGCCGTCCAGGTCGGGTCGCACTACCACTTCTTCGAGGTCAACCGGGCGCTGGAGTTCGACCGCGAGCAGGCGTACGGGATGCACCTGGACCTGCCGGCCGGCACCGCGGTCCGCTTCGAGCCCGGCGACACCCGCGAGGTCGAGCTGACGGCGTACGCCGGGAACCGTCGCCTGGTCGGCTTCAGCGGCCTGGTGAACGGCGGGCTCGGTTCGGCACACACCCGCGCCGCGGCGCTGCGCCGCGCGGGCGAACTCGGTTTCCGGGGCACACGGATCGAGCACACGGAGGGCGAGCTCTGATGGCGATCATTGCGCGCAAGCAGTACACCGACCTGTTCGGCCCCACCGTCGGCGACCGCTTCCACCTGGCGGACACCAACCTGGTGGTCGAGATCGAGCAGGACCACAACCAGGGCCACTACGGCGACGAGGCCGTCTACGGCGGCGGCAAGGGCATCCGGGACGGCATGGCCCAGGACCCGGCCGCCACCAGCCTCCAGGGCGCCCTGGACCTGGTGATCACCAACGTGATCGTGCTGGACGCGGTGCTCGGCGTGGTCAAGGGCGACATCGGCGTCAAGGACGGCTTCATCACCGCCGTCGGCAAGGCCGGCAACCCGCGCCTGCAGAGCGGCGTGCACCCCAAGCTGGTGATCGGCCCGGGCACCGAGGTGATCTCCGGCGAGCACCTGATCGCGACCGCCGGCGGCATCGACACGCACATCCACTTCATAGCGCCGCAGCAGGCCCAAGAAGGCCTGACCAACGGCATCACCACGCTGATCGGCGGCGGCACCGGCCCCTCCGACGGCACCAACGGCACCACCTGCACGCCCGGCCCGTGGAACACCGCCCGGATGTACCAGGCGGTGGAGGACCTGCCGGTCAACGTCGGCCTGCTCGGCAAGGGCAACGCCTCACTGCCCGAGGCGCTGCGCGAGCAGGTGGAGGCCGGGGTCTGCGGACTGAAGGTGCACGAGGACTGGGGCACCACCCCGGCGGCCATCGACGCCGCGCTGCGGGTCGCCGACGAGTACGACGTGCAGGTGGCGATCCACACCGACACGCTCAACGAGTCCGGCTTCTACGAGGACACCCTGTCGGCGATCGACGGCCGGACGATCCACACCTTCCACACCGAGGGCGCCGGCGGCGGCCACGCCCCGGACATCATGCGGATCGCCGGCGAGCCCAACGTGCTGCCCTCCTCGACCAATCCGACCCTGCCCTACACCGTCAACTCGATCGACGAGCTGCTCGACATGGTGATGGTCTGCCACCACCTGAGCCACGACAGCCCCGAGGACGTCTCTTTCGCGGACTCGCGGGTGCGCTGCGAGACCGTGGCGGCCGAGACCGTGCTGCACGACGAGGGCGTGATCAGCATCTTCTCCTCCGACTCGCAGGCGATGGGCCGGATCGGCGAGTCCTTCGCCCGCGCCTTCCAGACCGCGCACCACTGCAAGGACCAGCGCGGCAAGCTGGCCGGCGACAGCGAGCGCAACGACAACTCCCGGGTGCTGCGCTACCTGGCCAAGCTCACCATCAACCCGGCGATCGCCTCCGGCACCGCCGACCACCTCGGCTCGCTGGAGCCCGGCAAGCTGGCCGACATCGTGCTGTGGCCGATCAACTCCTTCGGCGCCAAGCCGAAGCTGGTGATCAAGGGCGGGATGATCAACTGGGCCCTGATGGGCGACCCGAACGCCTCGCTGCCCACCACCCAGCCGATCCACTACCGCCCGATGTACGGCGCGATGGGCCGGGCCCGGCAGGCCACCCGGGTCTCCTTCATGTCCCAGGCCGCCGTCGACCTCGGCGTGCCCGCCCAACTCGGCCTCCGGAGCAAGGTTCTGCCGGTGCGGCGCTGCCGCACCGTGGGCAAGCAGCACATGGTGCGCAACGACGCGACCCCGCGGATCGAGGTCGACCCGCAGACCTACCGGGTCACCCTGGACGGCGAACCCGCCACCATCGCCCCGGCCGAACGCCTGCCGCTCAACCACCTCTTCTACCTCGCGTGACCGCGGCCCTCGACAGCCTGCTTCTCTGCCTCCAGCTCACCGACTCGGCCTTCCCCAGCGGCCTCTACACCCTTTCGCACGGACTGGAGGGCTTCCACCAGGCCAAGGCGGTGGACCCGGACAGCATGCCGGCGCTGCTGACCGACCTGCTGCGCCACTCGGTCGGACCGGCCGATGCCACCGCGCTGGCGCTGGCGCACCTCGCGGCGGGCGCCGGCGACTGGGACGCCGTGGTCGAGGTGGACCAGCGGCTGCACGCGAGCAAGCTCAACCGCGAGCTGCGGCTCGCCGCCACCCGCACCGGCCGGCAGATGCTGGAGACCGCCCGGCCGGCGATCGGCGGCGAGGCACTGGAGCACTACGCCGAGCTGGTGGCCGCCAAGCGGACGCCCGGCTGCCAGGCGGTCGCGGCCGCCGTCGTCTACGCGTCCGGGCGGGTGGCCGCCGAACAGGCGGTGGCGAGCGACCTGTTCGCCTTCGCGGTCAGCTTCACCGGCGCCGCCCTGCGGTTGCGGCTGACCGACCACCGCCGGGCGCAGGCCACGCTGCGGGCGACGGCCCCGGTGATTCGCGAGGTCACCGAGGCCGCGCTGGCACGGGAGTTGGCCGACCTGGGCGGGTGCGTCCCGGTGGCCGACGCCATGTCGGGCCGCCATGAGCGGTCCGAGGCACGGATGTTCGCCACCTGAGCGCTCCGGCGCAAGCAGGCAAGGCACAAGGCAAGGGAGGAAGGCGGGACATGACCGACCACGTGTTGCGGGTGGGGTTCGCCGGACCGGTGGGATCCGGCAAGACGGCGCTGATCGAGGCGCTGGTCCCGGTGCTGATCGACCGGGGCCGGCGCCCCGCGGTCATCACCAACGACATCTACACCCAGGAGGACGCCCGGCACGTGCGCCGCAACCTGGCCGGCCTGCTCGACCCGGCCAAGGTGGTCGGGGTGGAGACCGGCGCCTGCCCGCACACCGCCGTCCGCGACGACCCGACGATGAATCTGGCCGCCGGCGCCGAACTCCTGGAGCGCTTCCCGGACATCGACACCCTGCTCTACGAGTCGGGCGGCGACAACCTCACCCTGACCTTCAGCCCGGTGCTGGTCGACATGTTCTTCTTCGTGCTGGACACCGCCGAGGGCGAGAAGATGCCCCGCAAACGCGGCCCGGGCATCACCGACTCCGACGTGCTGGTGATCAACAAGATCGACATCGCCCAGTACGTCCGCTGCGACCTGGACGTGATGACCGCCGACGCCGACCGGGTGCGCGAGGGCCGCCCGGTGGTGCTCACCAACAGCCTGACCGGCGAGGGACTGGAGAAGGTCGCCGAGCTGCTCGAGTCGTACCGCGGAGTCACGGCGTGACCACGGCGGCCAGGCTGGCCCCGGCCCACTACGAGCCCCCGCGCGTCCCCGGCGCCGTGCTGCGGCACGCCGGCCGGCCGGCTGCGCTCGGGGTCGGCCGACCGGGCAAGATCGGCCTGCTGGAGCTGGGCTTCGAGCAGGCCGGCGGGCGGACCGAACTGGTCACCCGCTACCAGAAGTCGCCGCTGCAGATCATGCGCCCGCTCTACTTCGACCCGCTCCGCCCGGACCTGGCCGTCACCTTCCTGATGTCCACCGGCGGCGGCATCGTGCAGGCCGACCGGCTGCGGCTGGACCTGCACTGCGGTCCCGGCACCGCCGTCCACCTCACCACCCAAGCCGCCACCAAGGTGCACCGGATGGACACCGACTACGCCACCCAGCAGGTCTTCCTCACCGCGGCGCAGGACAGTTACGTCGAGTACCTGCCCGAGCCGACCATCCCGCACCGCCACTCGCGGTTCTACCAGCGCACGGTGATCACCGCCGCGCCCTCGGCCACCGTGCTCGCCGGGGAGACCGTGCTGGCCGGCCGGCTGGCCCACGGCGAGCGCAACGCCTACCAGGTCTTCGCCACCGACCTGGAGTGGCGCAGACCGGACGGCCGGCTGTTCGCCCTGGACACCGTCCGCCTGGAGCCCACCGGCTCCGGGACCACCGGCCCCGCCGTGCTCGCCGGGCACGACCTGATGTCCACCTTCTACGCCGTCACCCCGCTGGTGTCCGCCGACGAGATCGCCGATGCCCTGCACGAGGCGCTGGCGGACAGCGGCCTGCTGTACGGCGTGAGCGTGCTGCCCGCGGACGCCGGCGCGTGGCTGCGCGTGCTCGGCAGCGACCCCCCGACCGTCACCGCGGCGCTCCACCGAGCCTGGGACACCGTCCGCAGACTGCTGATCGGCGCACCGGCCCCGGCACTGCGCAAGTCCTGACCGCCGGACTGCGACCCGAGGACGGGCATCACCCGGGATCGCGTGCGGGAGATCGCCGAGGCCGTCCTCCGCGTCGCCGACGACGGTTCCCGACCATGCCGACAGGGTGGTCCGGGCGCCCTCACCCGAGCAGGTGACAGGCATGCACGCAGCGGTGCGGCGCCAGGGCCCGCCAGCGTGGGCGGGTCGACGGCAGCTCACGACGCGCTAATTTGGGGCATCCCCCAACAGAGGAGCGCCCCGTGGGCAAGGTAGTCATGTACGCCTCGGTGTCGGTGGACGGCTTCATCGCGGACGAGAACGACCAGCCCGGACCGCTGTTCGACTGGTTGACCAGCGGTGACGTCCCGTTGGACGAGAGCGGCGAGCTGAAGGTGGCGCAGACGTCCTACGACTACATCCGGCCGTACTGGGACCGGATCGGGGCGACGATCGCCGGCCGCCACGTCTTCGACCTGACGGACGGCTGGGACGGGAAGCCCCCGAGCGGCATCGACCACGTGGTCGTCGTGACGCACCGGCCGGCGCCCGAGGGCTGGGACCCCGAGGCGCCGTTTCACTTCGTCGACGGCGTCGAGGCGGCCGTGGCCAAGGCGCAGGAGCTCGCGGGTGAGCGCATCGTCGAGGTCGCCGCCGGCGACGTCGGCGGCCAGGTGCTTGCCGCGGGCCTGGTCGACGAGGTGCGCATGGACGTCGTACCCGTCGTGTTCGGCTCCGGCAAGCGCTACTTCGGGTCGGTCCACGCGCAGCACCTGTTGGAGGACCCTGACGTGGCGATCCAGGGCAACCGGGTGCTTCACCTGCGCTACCGGGTGCGCCGCTGACCGACCCGAGCGGCCTGCGCACCGCCGTCCCCGCCCGGGCCGCCGCGGGGAGCAGCGGGCGGCCGGGGGAGTCCGGGGTCGTGACGCGGGCCGTCCGGCCAGGCCGATGTCCAGTCGGACGCAACTTCTTCGCGTTAAGCTGTGCGCATGAGTGCCCGAGCGACCACACGCCCCGGCGGGCGCAGCGCCCGCGTCCAGCAGTCCGTGCATCAGGCGGTCCGTGACCTGGAGGCGGAGGTGGGGCGGGACGCGCTCACCGTGCCGCTGATCGCCGCCCGTGCGGGAGTCACGCCGTCCACCGTCTACCGGCGCTGGGGGGACCTGCGGGAACTGCTGTCCGACGTGGCCGTGGAGCGGTTGCGCCCGGAGGCCCCGCCGGCCGACCACGGCAGCCTGCGGGCGGACCTGGAGGCGTGGGCGGTGCAGTTCGCCGAGGAGATGTCCTCGACGGCGGGCGCGGCCTACATCCGTGACGCCCTGCTGGGCGACCCCGAGCAGGGCAACGCGGCCCGCTGCTCCGACTACGCCGCCGAGCAGTTGAAGGCCATCGGCGTGCGCGCGGCCGGGCGGGGGGAGGCCGTGCCCGGCGTGGAGACCCTGTTGGACGTCGTCGTCGCCCCCCTGATGTACCGGATCCTGTTCCGCCCTGGCGACCTGTCGGAGGATTACACCGGTCACCTGGTGGCGGCGGCGCTCGGCCGTCTCGCGCCTCCTCCCGCTCCTCCCGCCGCGTCTCCTCCCGCCGAGGCGCACAAAAGCTAAATATTTGCGTTTTGGTGGAGGGCGAGCCTAGAGTGCTAAACGCAAAGCATTTGCCTTAAGGCTCAGAGGTGCTTCCATGCCCAGCGTCACAGCCCTGCCCTCCCGCCCCCGCCGCCTGCCCGTGCTGGGCCGCCGCGGCGCCTTCCCGCTCCACGCCTCGGTCCTGGTCGGCCTGTTGGCCGCCTCCAGCGCCCCGACCCCGCTCTACGCGCTCTACCAGGCCGCCTGGCACTTCTCCGCCATGACGCTCACCCTCGTGTTCAGCGCCTACGCCCTCGCCCTGCTGGTGGCGCTGCTGACCGCGGGAACGCTCTCGGACCACCTCGGCCGGCGCCCGGTCCTCGCCGCGGCGCTGCTGGCCGAAGCCGTCGCGATGGCCGCCTTCGCCACCGCCCGGGGAGTACCGGCACTCATCGCCGCCCGGATCCTGCAGGGCCTGGCCACCGGCGCGGCCACCAGCGCCGCCGGAGCCGCCCTGCTCGACTTCGAGGACCCCGACCGCCCCGGCCGGGCCACGCTCGCCAACGGCACCACCCCCGCGGTCGGCATGGCGGCCGGGGTGCTGGCCGCCACCGCCCTCGTGCAGTACGCCCCCGCCCCCACCCGCACCGTCTACCTGCTGCTCCTCCTCCTCTTCACCGCGCAGGCCGCCGCAGTCCTGCTCACCCCCGAGACCGCCCGCCCCCACCCCGGCGCATGGCGCTCGCTGCGCCCCGCGATCGCCGTCGCCCCCGCCTCCCGGCCGGCCCTCGCCCTCGCCACGCCCGGCATCGCCGCCGCCTGGGCCCTGGGCGGCTTCTACTCCTCCCTCGGCCCCTCGCTCGCCCGACTCATCGACCCGCACACCGCCCCCGCCACCGGCGGCCTGGTCTTCTTCACCCTGACCGCCGCGGCCGGCCTCGCCGGCCACACCGCCCGGGCGCTGCCCGCCCGCACCGTGAGCCTCGCCGGCACCGCGCTCCTGGTCCCGGGAGCCCTGCTGACCCTGAGCGCCCCCCACCTGCACAGCCTGTCCGCGCTGTTCGCCGGCACCGCCCTGGCGGGCGCGGGCTTCGGCGCCGTCACCCAGGCAGCCCTGCGCCTGCTGCTGCCCCCGGCCGCCCCCGGCGAACGCGCCGGCACCCTCGCCGCCTACTACGTCCTCAGCTACCTGGCCATGAGCATCCCCGCGGTCCTCGCCGGCCTGCTGACCAACCTGTACGGCCTGTGGACCGCCGTCACGCTCCACGCCGCGACCGTCGTCCTACTGGCCCTGACCGGCCTCGCCCGCACCGCGCGGCAGCCGCGCACCGCCTGACCGGGCCCTGCCGCCCCGCACCCGAAACCGCCCCGCACCGCACCGGCCACCGCCCCGCCCCGTCCCGTCCCGACGAAAGGACCCACCGATGAGCACCGCCACGCCCCGCCAGGCCACCCCCTCCACGACCACGGGATGGAGCCTCGGCGACATCACCGTGCGCCGCATCGACGAGATCGAACTGCCCCGCGAGACCGGCCCCTGGCTGCTGCCGGCCGCCACCAAGGACGTCCTGGACGAAGCGCCGTGGCTGCGCCCCGACTTCGCCGACGCGGACGTCCCGCGGCTCGCGAGCCACAGCTTCGCGGTCGAGGCCGGCGGTCTGCGGATCCTCGTCGACACCGGCATCGGCAACGGCAAGAACCGCGCCAACCCGGCCTGGAACGCCCTGGACACCGACTTCCCGGCGCGGCTGACGGCGGCCGGCTTCCCTCCCGAGTCCGTGGACCTGGTGATCACCACGCACCTGCACACCGACCACGTCGGCTGGAACACCCGCCTCGTCGGCGAGGACTGGGTCCCCACCTTCCCCCACGCCCGCTACCTCACCAGCCGCACCGAGTGGGACCACTGGGCCGGCACCGACCTGGACGAAGCCCGCGCCCAGATGTTCCGCGACTCCGTCCACCCCGTCCGCGACGCCGGACAGTACGACCCCGTGGCCGTGCCCGAGCAGGGGCACGAGGTGGCGCCGGGCGTCCTCCTGGTCCCGGCCCCGGGCCACACCCCGGGGCAGGTCGCCGTGGAACTGCGCGGCAGCCACCGCCGGGCGCTGATCACCGGCGACAGCATCCACCACCCCGTCCAGCTGTCCCACCCCCACGTGCACAGCTGCGTCGACACCGACCCGGCCCAGGCCGTGCGCACCCGCGCCCGGCTGCTCGAAGCCCTGGCGGACACCGACGCCCTCCTCCTGGGCACCCACTTCCCGCAGCCCACGGCCGGCACCGTCCGCCGCGAGACCGGCCACTACCGGCTGCTCGCCGAGCCGGGCACCGACCTGCCGCCCACCGCGGCCTGACCACGCGGCCCGATCACGCGGCCCGATCACGCGACCGGCGCCGCCCGGCCGCCCCCCCCGCGGGCCCGCCGAGCAGCCGCGGCGCCTGCGGCCACCTCAAGCAGACCCCCGGCCCTTACGGCCTCGGCTCCTGCGCCGCTCCACCCTCGACCGAGAAGGAGAACCTCCATGCCCACCGCCGAACTCACACCACCGGAGGCCGCCCGCTGGGCCGCCCGCGCCGGACTCGTGCTGCCCGCCGAGCGCCACGCCGCGGTCGCCGCGGTCGCCAACCACATCCACAGCGTCGTCGCGGTCCTGCGCGAGCTGGACTTCGCGGACGTCCCGCCCGCCGCCGCCTACCGCGCCGGACAGGAGGAACACCATGCGGCCGCATGAACTGTCCCTCGCCGCCGCCGCCGACGCGATCCGCGCCCGGCGACTGTCCCCCGTCGAACTGGTCGACTCCGTCCTCGACCGCCTCGACCGGGTGGAACCGCACCTCGGCGCCTACGTCACGGTCACCGCCCAGCAGGCGCGCCGGGCCGCACGCGAAGCCGAACACGAAGCGGCACACGGCCGTTACCGGGGACCGCTGCACGGTATCCCGATGGCACTCAAGGACCTGATCGACGTCAGCGGGATGGCCACCACGGCCAGCTCCCGGGTCCGCGCCGGCCACCGCGCGACAGCCGACAGCACCGTCGCCACGCGCCTGAACGCAGCCGGCGCCATCCTGCTCGGCAAGACCCACACCCACGAGTTCGCGTTCGGCCTGACCACCCCGCAGACCCGCAACGCCTGGGCCCGCGACCGGGTCGCCGGCGGCTCCAGCGGCGGCTCCGCGGTCGCCGTCGCATCGGGCACCGCGACCTTCGCCCTGGGCACCGACACCGGCGGGTCGATCCGGGTGCCCGCCGCGCTCAACGGGGTCGTCGGCCTCAAACCGACCTACGGCCTCGTCCCCCGCCACGGCGTCACCTCCCTGTCCTGGTCGCTCGACCACGTCGGTCCGATCACCCGCACCGTCGAGGACGCCGCCCTGGTCCTGACCGCGCTGGCCGGACACGATCCGCGCGACCCCGCCTCGCTGCCCCAGCCCGCCACGCACTACCGGCCCGGTACGGGCACGGACCTGACGGGGCTGCGCATCGGCCTGCCGCGCAGCTACTACTTCGACCACGTCCACCCGCAGGTGGAGGCCGCCGTTCGGCACGCCATCGGACAGCTGGAAGCCCTGGGCGCACGCCTCGTCGACGTCGACATCCCGATGACCCGCTACATCCAGGCCACCCAGTGGGGCCTGATGGTGCCGGAGGCCGGCGCCTACCACGAGGGCAGCCTGCGCACGGTCCCCGAGCTGTACCGGGACGACGTCCGCGTCCTCCTGGAAGCCGGCGAACTGATGACCGCCGGGGACTACCTGCGCGCCCAACGCTCCCGCACACTCATGCGCGCCCAGTGGGCACGGATGCTGGAGGAGGTCGACGTGATCGCCGCCCCGAGCGTCCCGACGACCGCGGTCGGGGCCGGCGAGGAGACGCTCACCTGGCCCGACGGCACAGTCGAGAGCGTCTCCGACGCCTACGTGCGCCTCTGCGCCCCCGCCAACATCACCGGGGTACCCGCCCTGACCGTCCCGGTCGGCCACGACCCGGCGGGCCTGCCGATCGGCATGCAACTGCTCGGCCGCCCCCTCGGCGAACCCGTCCTCCTACGGGTCGGCCACGCCTACGAGCAGACGCAACCCGCCCGGACACTCGCCCGCGCGGCCTGACGAACGCCCCGGACGGCGGGCCCCGCCGGCTTCGCCACCCGGGCCGGGGCGGCACCCGACCCGAGCGCCCGGCCGGCTGCCGCGCCCACGCCGCAGCCCCTCGGCTTCGCCATCCACGTTCGCCATCCACACCGCGACGATGCCGGCGGCCGACGTCTCTGGTACCGGTAATGGGGACGGCACCGCACCCGAGACGCAACGCACCCCCGGCGCACGGGAAGGCCGGGCATGCCCGGCCCTCCCGTCCGCTTCCCGCACGAGAAGGAGGAACGCCCCGTATGAGGAAAGCCCTGAACGACCTCGACGCCCGGCTGTTCGTCACCGTGGCCTCCCGCCGCCTGCGCGGCACCGACCCGTGGCTCTCCCGCCTCAGCCGCGCCGCCGACCACGGAAAGCTGTGGATGGGCGGCGCGGCACTGCTGGGCGCCACCGGCAACCGCACCGCACGGCGGGCCGCCCTGCGCGCGACCGGCTCCCTCCTGCTCGCCTCCGCCCTCGCCAACATCGCCGCCAAGGGCCTCACCCGCCGGCCCCGCCCCGCCCTCGACCCCGTGCCCGTCGTGCGGCGCCTGCTCAAACAGCCCGTCACCAGTTCCTTCCCCTCCGGGCACTCGGCCTCCGCCGCGGCCTTCGCCACCGCCCTCGCCGTCGAATCACCGCTGCTGGGCGCCATCGCCGCTCCCGTGGCCGCCGCGGTGATGGCCTCACGCGTCTACGTCGGCGTCCACTACCCCGGCGACGTCCTGGCCGGAGCCGCCCTCGGCGCGGGGACGGCCGCGCTCACCCTGCGCTGGTGGCCCCGCCGCAGCGACCACCCGGCCGACACCGCCGCCCCCGCCGTCCGGGCCCCCGCACTGCCCACCGGCGCCGGCCTGCACATCGTGGTCAACGGCGCCTCCGGCGCCACCCCCCTCACAGCCCCCGACAGCCGCGGGCGCTCCGTCGAGGAGGAACTGCGCCGGGAACTGCCCGACGCCGACATCCGGCTGTGCGAGGACGGCGACGACCTGGCCGCGCTGCTGGAACGGGCCGCGGCCCTCGCCGCGCAGTCCGGCGGGGCCCTGGGTATCTGCGGCGGAGACGGCAGCGTCAACCTGGCCGCAACCGTCGCCGTCCGGGAACACCTTCCACTGGCGGTCTTCCCCGGCGGCACGCTGAACCACTTCGCCGTCGACCTGGGCACCCACAGCCTGCGCTCCACCGCCGACGCCGTCAAGGCCGGTACCGCCCGCGCCGTCGACATCGCCTCGGCCACCGGCGACCACGGGCAGCGGCACGTGTTCCTCAACACCTTCAGCATCGGGATCTACCCCGAACTCGTCCGGGCCCGCGAACACCTGGAGGACCGCCTGGGCAAGTGGCCCGCCCTCGCCGTCGCCCTCGTCCGCGTCCTGGCCCGCGCCGAACCCGTACGACTGACCGTCTCCGGCGTCCCCCGGACCCTGTGGATGCTCTTCGCCGGCAACGGCACCTACGACCCGCCCGGCTTCGCCCCCACCCACCGCACCAGCCTGGACGGCGGCCGGCTCGACATCCGCGCCGTCGACGGCAGCCACCCCTTCGCCCGCACCCGCCTCCTGTTCGCCTTCCTCACCGGCACCCTCGCCACCTCCCGCGTCTACCGCGAGGCACGCCTGTCCGCCCTCGACCTCACCGACCTCCACGAGGTCCGCCACCTCGCCGTCGACGGCGAAGCCGTCCCCGCCCCCGACCGGCTGCGCCTGTCCAAGGCCACCGCCGCACTGACCGTCTACCGGCCCGAACACCCCGCCATCCCCTGAACACCCCGCCCCCCGGCGCGAGCGCCGGGGGGCTCGGGGGGCCACGGCGTCGTCGCCGGGGCGGACACCGGGCCCCCGGGCCCCCAGGTCCCCAGGCCCCCAGGTCCCCACGTCCTCAGGTCCGCGACGGCCGGTCGTCGCCGGACCCCGCACGACGGCGCGAGCGGCGCCGGCGCAGATACCGCACGAGGAACGCGACGGCCACCAGAACAACCACCGTCACCGCCGTGACCCGCCCGACGGTGCCCTCCACCCTGGTGTAGACGGCTCCGGCGAAGTAGCCCAGAAGGGTGAAGCCGACACCCCAGGCCGCACCGCCGAGGGCGTTGTAGAGCAGGAAACGCCGGTACGCCATGCGGGAGACACCCGCCAGGGACGGCACCAGGGGACGGAAGAAGGCGACGAACCGGCCGAAGAAGACGGCGGCCGGCCCGCGCCGGCGGATCAGCTCGCGGGCCTTGTCCACCCGCTCGCGGTGGCGCCGCAGCGGGCGGGTGCGCAGGAGCGCCGGGCCGAGGTGGCGGCCGATCTCGTAGCCGGCGGAGTCCCCGAGGACGGCCGCGCAGACCACCACCAGGACCATCCAGCCGACCGAGACCCTGCCCTGGTCGGCGAGGAAGCCGCCGAGGACGGCGGCCGTCTCGCCCGGGATGAAGAAGCTGAAGAACAGGGCGTCCTCGGCCAGGACCATGGCACCGACGACCGCGTACACGACCGGGCCGGACAGGCCGTCCAGCCAGTCGATGATCGAGTGCATCGGCCACACCTCGTCGGGGATCGGAGCCCCTTCCCGCCCAATGTAACGCCCGCCCCCGGCCCCCGGCCCCGCGTCCTCCCCGCCCCGGGCCCCGGCCCCGCGACGGTGGCCTTCCCCCAGCCCAGGGGACGGGCAGCCGGCCGCACGCCGCGCTACGGCCGGTGACGGGACAACGTGCGGCACCCGGTGCAGCGCCGCGCTGCTGGACCTCGTCCTTAGCGTCGACCGGGAGGAGTTCGTCCTGGTGGAGAGCGACCCCGCGAACGGACTCCCCATCGGCATCCAGTTCGCCGCGGGGTACGGGCGCGAGGACCTGCCCTTCCGGCTCGCCGGGCAACTGGAGCAGGCGGCCCCGGCACCGGGTGACGCCCTCGGGACGACGGAGCCTGACGCCTCGTCCGACGCCGCGCGTGACGCGTCGCCAGGCGGCGCGACTCCGTGCGCCGGCGGGCATCCGCCAGTGCGCGCAGCGGCAACCACCGTGACCACGAAGGACGAGACTCCTCACACGAATCACGCGAACGCCACGTACGGAACGCCGGACGTCGCAGGTAAACGGCAGGGAGATCGTTGTGTCTTTGGTTCGTCAGCGTATGGCCCGCGGCTGGCGCGCGATGCTGGCCGCGCTCGCCGGGGTGGTCCTGGTACTGGCCGGCACACCCGGTCCGGCGCAGGCCGCGGAGACGGAGTGGATCAGTCTCGACGGAAATCAGTCACGGGTGCTGTCGGCGGTGTACTCGGTGACGATCAACGGTGCCACGTACGACGTCGCCCGGGGCACGGACAGCAACATCTGGTTCCGCTACAACGGCGGGAGCTGGCACCCGCTCGGCGGAAACAACGCCTCCCGCACCACCTCGCCGCCGCGCATCGTCGAGTTCCCCCCGGGGCGCGCGATGGTCGTCATCCGAGGCACGGACGGGGAGATCTGGTACAGCCAGGCGAACAACGGGTCCCTGAACTTCTGGACGGACTGGGTGCGGCTCCCCGCCGGTGCCAACGCGATCGGCAGCCCGATCCTCACCATCAGCTCGGCCACCCGGGACCTCATGATCGAGGCACCGAACACCTACCGGCGCATCAACACCACGTTCCTGAGGAACTACAACGGAACACTGACCTCCAGCGGCTGGCGGGTGGACTCGCACGCGCTCCTCGGCACCAACGCCACGGACATCGAGGGCGACAGCCAGATCGCCGTCTACGGCACCGAGTACTACCGATCGGTGCTGCGCAGCTTCTTCACGGGAACCGACCACCACGTGTGGCGCGAGACGACGGATCCCACGACCGGCGCGGTCCTGGACCTGTCCGAGGTGAACGGCGGCGGCGAGTGCGCCAGCGGCGTGGGGGCGGCGCGGCTCGGGAACCAGTCCACCGTGGTCGGCCCCGGTCAGCCGGGCTACGCCGAGCAGCAGCGCGTCATGATCTCCTGCATCGGAAACGACGGATACGTGTGGGAGACCACGTCGAGCGACGGCGGCCGCACCTTCGACGGCTGGCGCCGCCCGGCCGGTTCCCCGGCCCCGTCCGCCTCGACACCGGCGGTGTTCCCGACACCCCTGGGGAACACCTCGTGGACGATCACGATCAGGTGGAACGGCGCCAGGAGCGGCCTGTTCCCCGACAACGCGGTGATCTCGAAGCGCATCTGGTAGACCCGCCGGCCGCAAGCGGAGGAGACCCGGCGCGCCCTGCCCCCAACGCACGCCGGAGGGCGTGAACCGCCGAGCCTGCTCAGGGCGGGCTGCCGACAGCCCGCCCTGCCGCCGCCCGTCCTCGGCCGTGCCGGGTGAACACCGCCGCCTCGACGCCGTCGAGCTATTCCAGGGCCCGCTGCGCCCGGTCGTCGCCGCCCAGGCTCTCCAGCAGGGCGCGGGCCCGTTCCTGCGGGTGCTGTTCCGCAGCGACGGCCCCGGCACCGACTCCTGTGTGTGGGCGGGTCAGCCCGCTGCCCCCACCGTCGGCCGGACGGCGACCGCATCGATCTCGAAGAGCATCCCCGGCAGGGCGAGCGAGGCGACCCCGCTGAGCGTCTGCGCGGGCAGCCGGTCGCCCCAGGCCCCTGCCAGGGCCTTGCCGAGGACGGCCAGCTTCTCCGGGTCGTGGTCGACGATGTACGAGCCGAGCCGGACCACGTGCTCGAAGCCGAGGCCGACCCCGGCGAGGGCGGTGCGCAGGTTGGTGAGGGCGAGCTCCACCTGGGCGGCGAAGTCGCCGGGCACGACGTGACCGCTGGCGTCGGAGGCGTACTGGCCGCCGATGAACACCGGTTCGCCGGGCGCGGAGGCGGCGTGGCTGTAGCCGAACGGCGTCGGGTCGTGCAGGCCGGGCGGGTTGGTGATGGTGCGGGTGTCGGTCATGGGGTTCCTTCCCTGGTGTCGGGCCGGGCTCGGTGCCGGGCGGTCTACGGCTCGGACCGGGCGGCTTTTGCCCGGGCGTCGCGCCAACTCGGCGACTCCAGGAAGTGGTTGTCGAAGAGGTCCTGCTTGGCGAGCAGTTCCTCGACCGTCGCCTCGCCCGCGCGGATCCGCTCCAGTAGGCGGAAGTAGTCGAAGCGCTCCACCCCGGGGGTGATCACGATCAGCAGGTCCGTCCCGGAGTCCGGCGCCGCCGCGAAGGCGTGCGGCAGATGGGGCGGCACCACCACGAGGTCGCCGCTCCGGGCGGTGACCACCTCGGTCCCGACCAGCACCTGGGCCGAGCCGTCGACGACGAAGAACAGCTCCGAGGACCCCCCGTGGTAGTGCGGAGTGGCGCCGTCCTTGCCGCGCCCCAGCGTGACGCGCAGGGTGCTCAGGGCGCCTCCCGTGGCGCTGGAGTCCGCCAACAGCCGCCCCTCGCCGCCGAGCATCCGGATGGTCTCGGCTTCGTCGCCCCGCACCACCACGGCTTCCGGTCCGATCAACGTCATTGCCCTCTCCCCGCAGCGAGCGATCCGATAGTTCCCTGCCTGATAGTACTGCGTCTAACTATCTCCCATCGAATAATATGCCCCCATGGATCACGTGGACGTCATGCTCGACCAGTGGAGGCGGGAGCGCCCGGACCTCGACCTGGCGGCGGTCGGCACCATCGGCCGCCTCGGCCGCTTCGCGCTGCTCGCGGGCCGGGTCATCGAAGAGGTGTTCAAACAACACGGCCTCCAGCGCGGCGAGTTCGACGTTCTCGCCACCCTGCGCCGCTCCGGCGCGCCGTACGAACTGATGCCCTCCGAACTCGCCGCGCTGCTGCTGATGTCGCGGGCCGGCATGACCAGCCGGATCGACCGGCTGGAGTCGGCGGGCCTGGTGGAACGCAGCACCGACCCGGCGGACCGGCGCAGCGTCCGCATCGCCCTCACCGCGGCCGGACGCGCCCTCGTGGACGCCGCCTTCACCGACCACGCGGCCAACGAGACCGCGCTGCTCTCCGGCCTCTCGGGGGAGGAACGGGCCACCCTGGACGGGCTCCTGCGCAAACTGCTCGCCGACGTCGAGGGCGCGGAGAACCCCGCGCCCTGACAGCCCGCCCGACGCCACGCCCGAGGTGCACGACGCCGGCGAGGCCGTGAAGGCGGAGGCGAGCTGTAGTTCGCGAACGGCGGCCCGCGGGCCGGTCGAGTCACGTTGAGTAGTGTGACGTGGCAGGCCAACTGTCGGCCAGCCCTTCGTTGCTCGGGCCCGTGCTGCACGGCCACGCCTCCCTTCCCGCCTGCTACCGCCCGGGCGCCGAGGCCTTCATCACGTGGGGCTACCCGGACGAGGAGACCCACCGGCCAATCATGACGTGCTTCGGCCAATTCCTGGTCGAGCGTCCGCCATCCGCGTAAACCGTGCGGCACATGCCCTCCATCGCTGCCAGAGTGCGGTTCTGATCGAACATCAGGGGTGATTCGGGGGAAACATGACGCACCACCAGGGGGCGGAAGGCAACAGGCTTCGGGACGGTCAGGACGGCGACTCGGTCAGGCGAACCCGCCTCAGCCGTCAGACAGGCCTGCGGATCACCGAGCTCGCCTGCCATGACGATCACCAGTCATTCAGGCAGGCGACGACCGGCACGCCCGATGACGCAGTTCTGATCGTCTCGCTCGTCCGCTCGGGGGGTTTCCTGCTGCGCACGGCCGGGAGTGAGGACTTCATCGACCCGACGATGGGCTTCATGGTGGCTCAGGGCGGCGAGATGTCCATCGCCCACCTGCCCGGCATCCGCGATCTCAGCACCGTCCTGGAGTACCGCCAGGACATCCACGGCGAGTGTCCGGCGGCGGGCGCCGCGGGTGTCCTTCGGATCACCGCCCGCGTCGATGTCGCCCATCGAAGCCTGGTGGCCGCCTGCAGGGCGGGAACGGACGCGTTCGAGGTGGCCGAGCGAGTTCACAGCCTGATGGCCCGACTCGCCGGGGCCCGCTCACCCGCCCACGGCGGCCGCAAGGCATCCACCGCGGCAGCGCACCGCAGACTCGTCAGTCGGGTCTGCGCCGCGCTGACGGACGGTCCGCCCACTCTGGGGCTGGAGGAGCTGAGTCGGGAGGCCGGATGCTCGCCCTTTCATCTGAGCCGGGTCTTCCGGTCGGTCACCGGCCATACCCTCACCGGCTACCGCAATCAGCTGCGGGTGCGCGCGGTGACGGAGGAACTCGCCGCAGGACAGCCGCTGCGGGAGCTGGCGGCGAAGTACGGCTTCGCCGACCAGGCGCACATGACCCGCGTGTTCCGGCGCAGTGTCGGCGAACTGCCGGGAGCCGTGCGGGCCCTGCTGCAGCGGCCGCATCCCGCGGGCAAGGAGTGAGCAGGACCGTTCGACGCCCGCGACCACCGCGCCCCGAGGCCGGCTGCGCATCGGTCGGCCATGACCAGGTGCCCGGGCCGCCCTCGGTGGACACGGCGGCGCGGCAGGCCCGCCCGACGAAGTGCCTGGGCGGGCCTGCCGCGCAGCTCGGATCCCGGGGTGCTGTTCAGTGCTGAGTGATCGATGCGCAGTCCGGGACGTTGTTCAGGTGCGCGTCACCGCGGAGGTAGATGTTCGAGATCCATCCGGAGTTCTCGCCGAGGATGACGTACGTCCACCAGTTGTTGCTGCCGTAGACCGGGTCGGTGACGGTCTCGCCCGTAGCCTGGCAGACCGAGTTGAGCGTCTGCGCCGGAAGGGTCATGGTGCTCCCGTCCCGCCAGGGGCAGTTGCGGATGTGCACGGTGGTCCAGACGGACACCTGCGAGGTGACGTCGCTCGGGGAGGACGGGAAGCAGAACGTTGTCCCCGCGAGCGCGGGCTGTGCGGCGGCGGGTGTCGCACCCAGCAGTGCTGCGGCGAGTGCTGTCCCGGCTCCGAGGATGGTGCGCAGACGACGCATGATCCCTCCAGGATCGTTGATGACGTGAGGGGAGTCGGCCTACCACCAGTCGGTGCAGGTCACGTTGCCGGGCCAGAAGGAGCCGCAGGCCCGGAACCGGTAGGCCAGCTCGCTGCTGACGGTCTGAGCCGGGGTCGTGACGGGTTCACCCACCCAGATCGTGGTGGGCGAGAACGGGCCGCACTGGGTCCAGCTCTTGCCGCCGTCCTTGGTCCAGTCCATCCACACCTGCATGCTCTGGTCCGTGGCACCGGACAGTCGGGCCCAGCCCATCACGGGTCCGTAGGGGTCGCCCTTCTCCAGGCTGATCTCGACGTAGCCGCGCGGGGACCACCAGCCGACGGAGCGGACCGTCTGCTCCCCGTAGACCCGCTGGTTCGGGACGTCCTTGAATCCGTTCGCCCCTCCGGTGCACTCGGCAGCGGTGGCGTGCGCCGGTGCGGCCGGGCCGACCACGGCCGTGCCGACGGTCATCGCGATCAGGGCCACCGCACTGGCAGCGGCCTTCTTCATGCGCTTCAAGTCGATTCCTTCCGGAGTGAGTTGTCGAAGCCTTGGAGCTCGGTCAGGTCAGAATCCGAGCTTGCCCAGGGTGTTGTTGAGCAGGCCGGCGTAAAGCAGCGCCCCGCCGCGGGTGGGGTGCAGTGACTGCTGGCCGGCCATGTTGCTGAGCAGCACCCAGTGCCCGGAGTCACCGGGGGTGAAGTCGGTGCGAATCCAGTTGATGTCCTCGGGGTCTCCGCACGCGCCCTTTCCGGCGAACGCGTCGATCGCGTCGACGAAGGTGACGTCGATCGGACCGGAGGTGTCGCTGCGCAGCTGCTGCGCAGTCGAGGCGAACCGATCACGCATCAACCAGGCCATGGAAGCCATCCAGGTCATGCTGTCCTTCCAGTACAGCAGCTTGCATTTGGTGACACCGACGTCATTCATGAGGACCGGGTACCCCATCAGGACGATCTTGGCGTTCGGGGCCAGCCGGTGGATCGTTCGGATCGTCTGGGTCACACCGGGCACCACCTGGTTCTCGATGACCTTCGGTTCGACGGTCATCAGCATGTCCGTGTCGGCAGGCTGACCGGTGTCCGGGTCGGCGGGCAACACGGCTGTACCGCACTTGGATTCGAAGGTGCATGCCCTGGCCACCCGGGTGAAGCGGGCGTCGTTGCCACCGAGCGAGAGCGTCACCAGCGTGGTGTTCTCGTCCAGGTAGCCCTGGTCCAGTTGCGGGAGTTCGCCGAACTGGCCCCCTCCGGCGGAGCCGGGGGCTGCGGCTGGCAGGACGGTGCCGGTGGTGGCGCCGCTGCAGGCCAGCATGTGGTAGTCGATGCCGGGGTCGAACGCGTCGGCCCTGGCCCCGATACTGGCATATACCCCTTTCCATTATTCCTCCACTCCCCTTCTACTTTTTCTCTTATTCCTCCATTCCCATCCCTTATAACCTAATTATACCTACACTCTTATACTTCTAAACTCTTTCTTCTAACTCTCTTTACTTCTATCCTCTTTCTTCCCTCTAAATTCAAACTTTTTTCTCTTCTTTTTACTTACCAACAAACACAAACAAACTCACACAAAAAAAAAAAAAAAAATCCCCCCCCCCCCCCCCCACTAACCCCTCAATACCCCCACCCCCCTCCCCCCTCACTATACCCTCCCTCACTCACCCTTCCTTTTCTTTTCATACCGCTACTAGATAGAACTTTATCAATCTTCCCTAATACCCCCCTCCTATATATTTAAACACACCAAAACAACACCAAACAAAAACCAAACAACAAACACCCCCCCCCCCATGTCCCATCCATCTCTCCTAATATAGAAGAGAGAGATCACCCTCACTCACACCTTACACTAGTTTAAATAACCTATACACCACTTAATATTTTCCTCCATAATACCCCCTATTCCCCTCACATAATTCTACCTCAACCTAATTACTCATCACCCTACCACAAAACTAAAACCCACCTAACCTCCCACCCAACACAAACCAACCCAAACAACACAATCCAAAACCACAAAACCACCCCCCCCACACCCCAAACAAATTCCCCCTCCTCCCCTCCCCCCCCCAGCATAGAGAGAGATAACTCCTCTCATATCCCTTCCTCTCCCCTTTTTATTTCCCCCATTCCTCTTTAATTCCCTCCACCCCCCCTCTCCACTCTACCCTCCCCTCCCCCCCTCTCACCCCAAACTCCATCCCAACATTCCTTCCCCTATCCCTAACCCATTCCATATTCCACCCCCTCCCCCCCCACTCATCCTTACTACCCTCATCACCCGCTCCGCTCTTAACGCTTCTCTCTCATCCATCTTTCATATTTCGCGCTTTTCTATTCTACTCCCATATATACTAAAAAAAAAAAAAAAAACCTCCCTTATCCCTCACCCTATAATAACTCCTACACAGCCTCATTGGGGTGCGTCCAGGTTCGCCCAGTGGCCGCGTGAGAACGCCTCGACGTACTTGTGGTTGATGAAGTCGTAGCGCAGCAGTGAGTACGCCGCCCAGCCGATCACCCGCTCGGGGTAGGACCAGTGGTTGGGAGTCTTGGCGTCGTCGCGGGTGGCTGAGAGGAAGACCTTGCGGTCGGCCGGGTAGTCGGGGTTGCCCGGGTTGTTGGTCCAGCCCAGGCCGTAGGCACCTGACGCGTCGGAGCCCTGTTCGTGGTAGCCGGTGTTGTAGGCCCACAGGGCGAACCACCAGTTCTCCAGGTACTTCGGGTCGCCGTCGTTCGCGACGAGCCCGCGAGCCCGGGTCTGGTTCCACTTGTCCTGCAGGATCTGCAGCCCGGCCGCGGCGTTGGCCGCGTAGTCGACCGCGATCGCCAACTGCTGCTGCTGCGTGTAGCTCCTGTCCGGGACCCGCATCCCGTCGGTGACCTGCATCATGCCGTAGCCGCAGTCGGCCTGCGAGAAGTCGACCACGGAGTTGTCCCCGTGGTTGCCGTAGAAGCCGCCCTGTTCGAAGTTGCCGCTCTCGCCGTCCACAGCGTGCTGGGAGGCCTGCCACATGTTGGATTCCTGCGCGGCGATTCCGAGCATGATCTGCGCCGGGACGCGGCCGCCGCCGGACAGGTCGTGGGAGGGGAAGAGCCCCTGCGGGGTGTAGGCAGCCAGTGGGGAGCCGTTCCAGCCGGCGGGGCGGGGGACGGTCAGTTGGCCCTGGACGGCCAGGTCGATCGCCCACTCCGCCATCTGCGGGCTTGGCTGCAGGCTCATGACCTTCGGATCGTTGCGGGGGACGGCACAGGCCCGGTCCACGTCGATGGTGGTGCCCGCCGGGTCGGGGCCGGCGGCCGGTGCAGCTCCCCGCACCTCGGCGGGCGCCGGGCGGGCGGGGCTCGCCGCCGCCCCGTCCCCTGGCCGCTGCGCGGCCGGCAGGACGACGAACGCCGGGTTCGCACCGGTGGCGGGGACGACGGCCGAGATCCTCACCGGCCTCGTACCGCCGCTGACTTCCCCGAGCGCCATCCGGCCGGCCGCCTCGTCCTTGTTACTCGCGCTGGTCACGACGAGGGCGTTGTCCGTCGACACCTCCGCCTCGGAGGGGGCGTCGACGGTGTGCCAGCCGGCGGGGCGGACCCCGGCGGGCAGCAGAGCGGATGCCTTCGGTCCGACCACGGTGATGCCGGGCCGGGATGCGCGGAGCCTGATCTCACCGGCACCGGCGGTGGCGAGCACCTGGTCCTGCCCCTGAGCGAGCCGATGGACCTCGGTCCTGCCCGACGCGGTCACTTCGAAGGCGAGCTCGCCCCCGGGCCCCGTGGCCAGCCGGGCGGGTGTGCCATGCGTATCCGTCAGCCGGGCCACGGAGCCGTCGTGATCCACCGAGACCACGCTGGTGCCCGATGCCGCCGCGATCCTCCCCTGCCGGGCCACCGCCGAGGTGACCTGGCCGGGAACGCCCACGCGTCGGACGACCGCACCGGTCGTGGTGTCGACCAGCATCAGCGTGGTCACCGCACGCCCCCGGTCGTCACCCAGCCGGGAGAGCACGGCTTGGTCGCCGTCACCACACCCCGGGTTGTGGTAGGCCATTGACACCGTGTCGGGCAGTTTGGTCACCGCACCGCTGCCGAGGTCCACCACCGCGGCCAGACCGCCCTGGTGGAACGACTGCTCATGGTTGGCCGCCTGGCGCGGACCATACACCACGACGGCCTTGGTTCCGGAGCTGTTCACGCAGTACTGGCCGATCCACTGATCGGTGTCCACACCTGGCTCCGACAGTGTGGCGGCGGTACGCCAGCTGTATCCGGACGCCGAATCGGCGACGAGTAGATGCAGACCGGTCGAGTCGCCGTCCGAGGCGAGCGCGCGGTCGGCCGCCGTTCTCCAGCCGTGCGGCAGGACACTGTCGCGCTGCCCGGGGGCGACAGTGGCGCCGTCCACCGATGGCCGGTCGGACCGAACCGCCGGTGGAGCATCCGGCACAATCGGGGCGGGCGGCGCTTGGGCACCAGCCCGGCCGAGCATCGACCCCACAGTGGTAAGGGTCACCAGTACGAGTGTGGCAACCCTTCGTCGTTTCGTTTGACGCATGTGGTACCCGTTCCTCCCGCTTGTGAAGAGTGTCGGGGTCGAGACGGACAGACGCTGCGCCCTGGTCGCGGTGCGCCGCCTCGCGCCGCACTGTCAGATCGACAGCCCTGCGCGAACCGCGTGGGACCAACGACGCGCACGCGCTGGAGCGCCCCTGCTTTCCGCCGCGGCCGCCGCACTCGACGCGCGGACGGCGCTCACCCGCCGGGCGCCCGTCGACGCTTCCCCGAGGTGGGCGACGTGACCGATCCGCTGCCAGCGCACCGGTTGGCGCCGCCGGCGGCCGCCCGGTCGGCCTGTCCCCATCCTCGGGCGGCGGACATCGCGCGCGTTGAACATTCTTGCTCGCTTCCGCAGCGATGCCCCGGGCTCATGCAGCAAGGCCCACATGGCGCTCCTGGCAGATCCGGGGATCAGGTCAGTGGGCGTCCCAGATCCGTGGGGGAGTGCAGATCTGGTAGCCGAGGCAGCCGGAGCAACCAAGCCGATCACTCACCGCAACCGACTGCAGAAGTCGGACCAGAACCCAGAAATGACGTCACCCGACTACGACCAGGCCAACGTCAAACGGAGCGGACCGCACCTGGTACTACACAGCAGCCCTCTACCTGAAGGATCCCGACAACCCCGCCATCCCGGTCGTCGACACCGACGAGATGCAGCCGCTGGCGGAGCGACCCGGCTGGCGGCACGTCACCGGCCTGGCCGCCGCCGGCGGCATCGGCGCGGTCGTCACGGTCACCCGGCCGATGATCGGGCCCACCGCGCGCGACCGGGTACGCGCGAGCGACGCGCTGGCCGAGCACGGCGTCGCCCCGGTCACCACCGGCAGCGCCGCCCGAACCGCTCACGGACGGGACGGCGCGCGGTGAGCGCCGGCTGGCCAGGGGAGCGGCCCGGCGCGGTCTACCGCCTGGTTGCCTGCGCGACCGATCCCGACCCCGCCGAGCGCACGGCCTGTATCCCGCCGGCGCGAAGGGCGATCCGGCTCGCCGCCGCGCGCTGGGGCGTGGGGGATGGCGTGCTGGACGACCTGGCTGCCGTCGCCGGCGAACTGCTCGCCAACGCCACCCAGCACGCGGGCCCCGCGCGGCGAAGTGTCGTCGACTTTCCGTTGAGATCCTGTTGATCTCCACGCGGAATGCTCTGTCCGTGAGCCCGGGACAGAAACGGGCCGACGATGAGAGAGGAGCACTCCGCCATGGCGCGCTACGGCATCCTCTAGGCACGGGATCCCTTGACGAGGGACAGGTTGCCAGGTGCCCCCGACCGGTCCGGTCGGGGGCACCTGGCGTTCCCGGGCCAGGCGGGTTCATTCGTCCTCGGCAGCCCGGGGCCTGCCGGCCCGGGCCGCTGCGGCGGGCGCGGCGGCACCGGCCAGGGCGAACACCCCGGCCAGGACGATCCAGCCCGCCCGGCCCGCGTCGACCGTGGCAAGGGTCACCACCGAGGGCCCGAGAGTCAGCGCGGCGGTGAGCGCGGTCTCGGACAGCCCCAGGTACTGGCCCCGCACCCGGGCGGGTGCCAGCGTCATAGTCAGCTCGTTCTCCGCCGGCATGACGCACAGTTCGGCCGCGACCCCGGCCACCACCCCCGCCGCGAGCAGCACCACGGCGCCGGCCACCGAGCGTCCCGAGGCCAGCATCACCAGCAGCAGGAACAGCCCGTTGAGAGCCCCGCCCACGGCCATCGCCCGCCCCGCCTTCCTCGGGGTGTCGATCAGCCGCCCCGCCCGGGTGAGCAGCAGGCCCACGGTGAGGACGTTCGTGATGCCGAAGGCGCCGATCAGCCAGGTGGGGGCCTGGGTGTGCTGGGAGATCCAGAGCGGGAGGGCGACGGTGGTGACGCATTCGGCCATGGCCATGGTCGCGTAGAGCCCGCAGATCGCCATGTACGGCAGGTCGGAGAAGACCAGCCAGCGTGAGGGAGCCGTTCCGGCCGCAGTGGCGGGCGAGGCGTCGCGGGCGGCCGGGCCGGGTACGGCCTCGGCGGGGACCGCGAGGATCAGCAGTCCCTGCCCGGCGGTGCACAGGCAGGCGGCGGCGATGGCGGCGCGGTAGACGGTCGGGGAGTCGTAGGCGATGACCAGGCTGCTGGCGCCCATCCCCGCGAGCATCGCGAGGTTGGCGCGGGCGGACACCTTGGCGCGGAACTCGGCGGCCCGCTCGCCGCCGATCCCAGCCACGGTGACCTGGCGCATCGTCCGGGCGAGCATCTGGAACCCGGCCGAGACGGTCAGGACCACGACCAACAGGGCGAAGGAGCGGACCACCGTCAGCAGGCTCTCCGCGGCCGCCAGGAGCAGGTAGCTGACGCCGGCGCCGATGCGCGCGGGGATCCGGGTGTCGGCGAGGCGCCCGATCGGCACGCCGAGGAGCGCCGCCGCCAGGCCCGCCAGAGTCAGCGTCAGGCCGATCCTGGTGGCGGACAGGTGCAGGAAGCCGCTGTAGTACAGGACGGTGATGGTGCTCAGCAGGCCGTATCCGGCGTTGCCTACCATCGAGGAGGCGAGGACACGCCGTTCGGCGGAGCGGTCACCGGCTGCCGAGGCGCGGGCAGGGGCCGGTCCCGGTCCTGCCAGGATGCGGGTTGTCGAGGGTTGCGGGGTCGGTGCGGTGAGGTCGGTCGAGGTCATGACGGCAGACTGCCTGGCCGGTGTTTATTCCTGATCAATGTCTGTTCAATACCATCACCGCCACGTGGGTGGGGGGTTAGTCCGCCGGCTTGCTCTGGGGGCGACTGCGCTACGTGCCCGGAATTTCCGCCCACGTACAATGCGACGACATTTTTGCCGTACGGGGGCCGGACTGTGCTGAGAATCCAACTGCTGGGTGACGTGCGCGCCTGGGCCGGCGAGCGGGAGCTGGTGCTCGGCGGGCCGCAGCCGCAGGCCGTGCTGGCCATGCTGGCCCTGCGTTCCCCGCAGTCCGTCCTGGTCGAGGAGCTCGCCGCGGGCGTCTGCGGGGAGGACGCCCCGGTACAGGCCGTTCGTATGATGCGCACCTACATCGGCCGGCTGCGCAAGGAACTCGACCCCTGCCGCGGCAGCCGAGCGGACTCCTCCGTACTGAGCAGCGTCACCGGCGGCTACCGGCTGGACCTCTCCTCCGCTGCTCTCGATGCGGCCGAGTTCGAGGAATTGGCGGGCTCCGCACGGAATCTCGCCCCGGAGGCGGCGCGCGAGACGCTCGGCCGTGCCCTCGCGCTCTGGCGCGGAGAGCCGCTCGCCGGACTTCCCGGCCCCTACGCGACAGCCCAGCGCCGGCGGCTCGAGGAGGCCCGCACCGACGCGGCCGAGCAGGCCGTTGCCTGCGACCTCGCACTCGGCGAACCCGCCCGGGCCGCCGCGAGCCTCACCGCCCTGGTCGCGGACCACCCCCTGCGCGAACGCCTCCACGAACTCCTGATGCTGGCCCTCTACCGGTGCGGCCGCCCCACCGACGCCCTCCACGCCTACACCGACCTCCGGCAGACCCTGATCGAGGAACTCGGCGTCGAACCCGGACCACGCCTCCAGCACCTCCACCAGCAGATCCTGCGCTCCGACCCCGACCTCCAGCCCGGCCCGCTCGAGCAGAGACCGGCACCGACCGCCGCTCCCGTCCCGGCGCAGCTTCCCGCCCCGGCCCAGCTTCCCGCCCCGCCCCCGGACTTCACCGGCCGCTCCCGCGAACGCGCCACCGTGATCGCCGCCCTCCGCAGCACCGGACGCGGCACCCCGGTCGTGGTGATCTCCGGTATGGGCGGTGCGGGCAAGACCGCCCTGGCCCTGGCCGCCGCGCACCACCTCGTCCCCGATCTCCCGGACGGGCACCTCTACGCCGACCTGCGCGGCGCCGGCGACACCCCCGCCGACCCCTCCGACGTCCTCGCCGCCTTCCTGCTCGCCCTGGGCCACCCGCCCGACACCATCCCCACCGCCCTGGACGAACGCGCCGCCGCCTACCGCTCCCTGCTCGCCGGCCGGCACCTGGTCATCCTGCTGGACAACGCGGCCGACAGCGCCCAGGTGCGCCCGCTGCTCCCGGGCAGCGGCCGCACTGCGGTCGTCGTCACCTCCCGGCGCCCGCTCGGCGGCCTGCCCGCCACCGAACGGGTCGAGGTCCAGCCGCTTCCGGCCGAGGACGCGGCGGCGTTCGTCGCCCGGGTGATCGGGCCCGACCGGGCCGAGCGGGAGAGCGCCGACGTGGCCGGGCTGGCCGCGGCCTGCGCCTACCACCCCCTCTCCCTACGGATCGCCGCCGCGCGCCTGGCCGCCCGCCCGCGCTGGCGGGTGGCGGACCTCGTCGGCCGGCTCACCGGCCCCGAGGGTCCGGTGATGGGCGAGCTCGTCGTGGACGACCTACGGATCACCACCTGCTTCGAGCTCGGCCGCACCCAGCTGACACCGGCTCAGGAGCGGGCCTTCCGGCTGCTCGCCGTGCTCGACGCCCCGCGCGTGAGCGTCCGCCTGGCCGCCGCGGCCCTCGACACCACCACCGCCCAAGCGGAGGACCTCTGCGAGCAGCTCGTCGATGCCGCCATGCTCGAAGCCCCGGCTCCTGGGGCGTACCGCTTCCACGACCTGGTCCGAGCCTACGCCCGGGCTCTTCCCTCCACCGGCCGGGCCGAGGAGGGGACGGCTGCCCTGCGCCGTGCCACGATCGAGTTGAGCCTGCTGTTCGCCGCCGCCCACCGAGCCGTGCTTCCGAACGACATCGTCGACCGGCTGGTCGACCCGGCGCAGGCGGGCGGCCCGGCGCACCTGCTGCGCGCCGAGTTCCCTGACCGGGCCGCAGCCGTGACCTGGACCTTGGCGGAGTTCGAGAACGCCGCCGCGATCACCGCCCAGAGTAGGACCGCCCTCGACCCGGCCGTCTTCCGCGCCGCCTGCATGACCCTCCTGATGCTCACCGACTTCACGGTCTACGGCATCAGCAACGACCGTATGCGCCACCTCGCAGACCGCCTGCTCACCAGCCCGGCCGCCCAGCGAGCCGACCACGACGAACTCGCCGTCCTCCATCTCACCGCCGGTATGGCGGCGGTGGACATGGTGGAACTCGACTTGGCGACGCCGTACCTCGACCGGGCGATCGCCCTGTCTGATGACAACTCCCCGATCGTCTCCCGTGCCCTGGAACGGCGTGCACAGACTCATCGCTACCGCCGCGAATTCACCGACGCCGAACACCTCGCCGACCGCAGCCTCGAGGTCGCCCGGCGCCTCGGCTGCGTCCAGGACACTGTCTGGGCCCTTGTCGGCCGGGGCCGGTCCCGAGCGGCCCTGGGCCGAACCGCAGAAGGCATCGCCGACCTCACCGAGGCCATCAGCATCTCCGAGACCATCCGGGATCTGCCGCTGGAGGGCACCGCCCGCCATGAGCTCGGCCGGGCCCTGCTGGATTCAGGTCGGCCCGAGGCCGCCATCCCTCACTTCGAACGCGGCATCAGGATCCTACGCTCGAGCGGCCTGGTCCAGAGCGAGATCATCTCCCTCAACCACTCCGCCCGCGCCCATCTGGCCACCGGGAACCCCACCCAGGCCATCGCCTGCGCCACCCAGGCGTTCGCCCTCGTCCAGTCGCTGAGCCCACAGTCCTTCGCCCACGCCCGCTACCACGACATCCTCGGCCGCGCCCTGCTCGCCCTTGGCGAACCCGAGCAGGCAACCCCCCATCTCCGGCACGCCATCGCGGTCTACCGCACCTCCGGTGTCCCCGACGCCGACATCCTTACCGACCTGCTCCCCCACCTCGGCAACGACCAATCGAAGGCACCCATCGCCGCGTTGGCATTCCATTGACCTCCCATCGACCGCCGCCGACGAGCGCGAGCGCCGCGCCGCCGGGAAGGGGCTGGACCAGCCAGGTCTCCCGGTCGAACAGGTCCGCATGGCCGCCCGGGCGGCCGCCTCGCCGGGCCGCGGCCTGGCCTGGGCACACATGACCGACAACCAGCTGGGTGAGTTCCTGCGGGCCCGCCGTGCGGCCGTGCAGCCGCACGAGGTCGGGACGCCGAGCCATGGCGCGCGCAGGGTCGCCGGCTGCGCCGCGAAGAGGTCGCCGTACCGGCGGAGGTGAACGCGGGCTACTGCACCCGGCTGGAACAGGGCCGCGAACGCCACCCGCCCGCGCAGGTCGTGGATGCGCTCGGCCGCGCTATCGCTGGACACCGACGCCGCCTCCAACTCATCTCGCAGCACTGCCGGTTCGTCCGGAGCCACACCTATGGCGAATGGCCGAACCGCCGACCTGCCCAGGCCCCGCGCAACACGTGACAAGGCACTCCTAGCCGTTGCGCGGGGCCTCCGGCAGGTGGAAGCCGACCTCGGCGCCGCCGGAGGGGGCTGCGGTGGCGAACACGGAGCCGTGGTCGGCGGCGACCAGGTCGTGGACGATGGCCAGGCCCAGCCCCGAGCCCGGGGTGGACTGGGTGCCGACCGCGCGGTAGAAGCGCTCGAAGACGGCCCGCCGGTCGGCGGGGGCGATGCCGGGCCCGTGGTCGCGCACGGCCAGCCGGGCGCCGGTGACGCGGATCTCCACCGGGGTGCCGTCCGGGCTGAACTTGACGGCGTTGCCGACCAGGTTGTCCACGCAGCGCTGCAGTGCGCGAGGGCGGGCCAGCACCGGCACCGGGCCTTCGGCGGTGACGGTGATCTCGCGGCCGGTGCGGCGGCGGAAGCGGCGGGCGCTGTCCCCGGCGACGGTCGGCAGGTCGACCGGCTCCGGATCCTCCGCGGTCCACTGGTCGGTGGCCAACTCGACCAGCTCGCCGACGAGTTCGTCCAGCGCGACGGTCTCGGTGACCAGGGTGGCGAGGATCTGCTCCTCGTCCTCGGGGGCGAGCCGGCCGCGGGCCCGCTGGAGGAGCTCGGCGCAGCCGCGCACTGAGGTGAGCGGGGTGCGCAGCTCGTGGCTGGCGTCCTGTACCAGGCGCTGCTGCTGTTCCCGGGAGCGGCGCAGCGCGCCGACCATCGACTCGAAGGCGCGGGTGAGGCGGCCGACTTCGTCCCGCCCTGCGGCGGGCAGCGGGGTGGCCAGGTCGCGGGTGGTGGTGATGTGCTCGGCGGTGTGGGCCAGCCGCCGAACCGGGCGCAGGATGCGGCCCAGCACGAGCCAGCTGAGCAGCGCGGAGCCGGCGGCCGCGGCGGCGCTGGTCCAGGTGATGCGGCGCAGGAAGGCGTCGTCGACGGCCTCCGCCCCGGCGTAGGTCTGGCCGACCATCACCGCGCCGCGCCCGTCGGGGCGGGCCCTGGTGAGCACGCCGTACGGGGTGCCGGCGAGCTCGGTGTCCTCCTGGTGGGCGCCCCGCCCGGCGCGGGCCACCTCCCGGGCCCGCTCGGAGACCGGCAGCGCCGCCGCGCCCGGGGTGAGCGGGCGGGCGGTGCCGTCGGGGTCCAGCAGCTGTTCGACGGTGTCGGGCCGGGCGGTGGGGGCGCGGCCGAGGTCCAGGGCGGTGAGCACGGTGTCGGCCCGGTCCGCCAGGCTCCGGTCGAGCTGCTCGGCGACCAGGGTGCTGACGCCACGGTAGGCGGCGACGACCGGCACGGCGATCGCCAGCAGGACGGAGGCGAGGACGACCAGGCCGATCCTGGCGCGCAGCATCAGGAAGTCCTCGCGGTGTAGCCGACGTTGCGCACGGTGTGGATCAACCGGGGTGCGCCGTGCTCCTCGGTCTTGCGGCGCAGGTAGCCGACGTAGACGTCGAGCGAGCGCGAGTCGGTGTCGAAGTCGTAGCCCCAGATCCGTTCGTAGATCTGGTGGCGGGTCAGCACGGTGCCCTGGTTGCGCAGCAGCAGTTCCAGCAGGTCGAACTCGGTCTTGGTGAGGTCGAGCGGGCGCCCGCCGCGGTGCGCCCGGCGGGCGGCCGGGTCGAGGGCGAGGTCGTCCAGGCCGAGGTCGGCGCTCTCGGTGCCGATCGGCTCGGTGCGGCGCAGCAGGGCTCGTATCCGGGCCAGGAGTTCCTCGGTGGCGAACGGCTTGGCGAGGTAGTCGTCGGCGCCCGCGTCCAGCCCGGCGACCCGGTCGCCGAGCTGGTGGCGGGCGGTGAGGACGAGGACGGGCAGCCGGTCGCCGCGCCGGCGCAGCATCCGGCAGAGCGCGAGGCCGTCGAGCCGGGGCATGACCACGTCCACCACCGCGAGGTCGGGGCGCCGGTGCTCCAGGAGTTCCAGGGCCTCCTGGCCGTCGGCTGTGGTGAGCACCCGGTAGCCCTCGAAGCGGAGCAGGTGTTCAAGGGTGCTGCGGACACCGGGGTCGTCCTCGACGACCAGGACGGTGCGCCGGGCGGCGGTGGGATCTGTCATGGTGTCATTTTCGCTGGTGGCGGGCGTGGTCATGCCGGGCGGGGGCGGCTCGTCAGTGGGGTCAGTGGGTTCAGCGCGGGACGGGGACAACACGGACCGGCGGGACCTGCACCAGGCAGGAGGTGTCGCCGACCTGGCCGGTGCGGATGAAGTGGCCGGAGATCGCCACGGCGCAGCCGGTGGACTCCATCTCCGGGAGGTGTCCGCTGTTGGGCACCGAGACGAACGAGCTGTGCCTGAACTGGGCCGCCGACTGGCGGGAGTTGGCCTCGGGGGTGTTGGTGTCGAGGTCCCCGGAGAGCACCAGGACGGGCACGTCGGGCAGGTGCCTCAGCTCGGTCGGCTGCGGGCGGGCGGTGCCCCGGCGCGGCCAGTCCAGGCAGTTGTCCCCGCCGTCGGTCTGGCCCTCGGCCCAGCCCTTGGCGCTGAAGGCCCCGAAGTCGGCCGGGTCGGTGGCCGCCAGGGCGGCGCGGTACTGGCGGCGGCGCTCGGCCGGCGGGGCGTCCGGGTCCCAGGCGCGGACGTAGTCGTTGCAGGTGACGGCCAGGAACGAGGCCTGGTCCTCGGTGCCGGTGCCCTCGACCTCGCCACGCACCAGCTCGGCCAGCGCTCGCTCGTCGCCCGCGGCGAGGGCGTGCAGGGCGGCGGGCAGGGCGCCGAGCAGCCCCGGCTCCCCGGGGTACAGGCCGATGCCGCGGGTGGCGGGCTCGTACATCAGGTTGGCGAGCTTGTCCTCGGTGAACAGCACGGTGCGCCGCTGGCCGCCGACCGTGGCGGTGACCTTCAGCGGTCGGGCGCGCAGCCGCTCGGTGACGGCGGCGAGGTCGTGCACGACGGTGTCCGGCGCGCAGGACCCGCTGCGCTCGCAGATCCGGCGCAGCGTCAGCGAGACCTGCTGGGCGCCGGGCCGGGCCAGGCTGTCGAAGGCGACGGGGTAGGCGCCGGACAGCACCATCTTCTCGACCCGCTCGGGGTGGCGGTCGGCGTAGACCGGCATCAGGTAGGTGCCGTACGACAGGCCGTAGAGGACCAGCTTGGGGGCGCCGAGGCGCTCGCGGGCGGCGTCGAGGTCGTCTGCGGTGGCGGCGCTGGTGTAGGCGCGGGCGCGCGGACCGAGCTCCTCGGCGCAGCCGGCGACGAGTTCGCGCTGCTCGGCCCGCGGGGCCCAGCGGTACTCGGCCTCGGTGACGTCGCAGGGCAGCCGGCCGGAGCGGCCGGTGCCGCGCGGGTCCAGAAGCAGCAGGTCGTAGTCGTCCAGCACCCCCTGGAGCGCTGTGGCCACCTGCCCGGCGCGGTCGATCAGGGTCTCGCCGGGGCCGCCGGGGTTGAGTGCGACGGTGCCCAGGGCCGGGCCGGGGCGGCTGTGGCGCACCACCGCGTGGCTGACGCCGATGGTGCCCAGGCCGGGCTGGTCGGCGACCAGCGGGCGGCGCATCGTGCTGCAGTCGACCTGGTGCCCGGGGACGGTCGGGCACCAGGCGGGCTTGCCCTCGGCGCCGGCGGGCGTGGCCTGGGCGGGGGCGAGGGCGGTGAGCGGGAGCACCGTGGCGAGGACGGCCAGCGCGGCGGCGGCCAGGGCGCCGCCGCGGGACCGGCTCGGTGCGGGGTCGGTGGTCGGGTCGGTGGTCGCGTCGGTGTGGGTGTTCGTGGCCATCGTTCGTGCCCTCCTGGCGTCCTGCGGTCGTTGTGGGGATGACCTTGCCGGGGGTCCGTCAGGCGTTCGGCAGAGCGATGACAAAGGCGTGTAAGAACATTCCCGGGCGGTGGCGCCCGCGTGTGGCAGCGGATGTCGGGGGTGATGTCGGGGGTGATGTCGGGGCGCTTGTCGCAGACGCGCGGTACGTTCCCGGCATGGCAGCCCGAATCCACCTGACCCTGGACTGCGCGGACGCGACGCTCCTGGCCGCCTCCTGGAGGACGGCCCTGGGGTACGTGGACGAGCCGCCGCCCGCCCCGTTCCGGACGCGCGAGGAGTGGCTCGCGCAGTTCGACCTGCCGGAGGACGACTCGGCGTACGGCGGCGCCTGGCTCTGCGACCCGGCGGGGGCCGGGCCCCGGCTGTCCATCCTCGAGGTCCCCGAGCCGAAGAGCGCGAAGAACCGGCTGCACATGGACATCCGGGTGCCAGGTCACGGCAGTCCGGCCGATCGCTGGGCGCGGATCACGGCGGAGGCCGCGCGGCTGGTGGCGGCGGGCGGGCGGGTGCTGGCGGAGTTCGACGGACACCACGCGGTGATGGCCGACCCGGAGGGCAACGAGTTCTGCGTGGCCGCCGGCCCGCCGACGGCCTGATCGGGGGACACCGCGGGCCGGGCTGATCATCGGCCCGGCCCGCGGGAGTCGGGGCAGCGGCTCAGGCCTTGATGGTGAGCCAGGCGCCGAGGCCGTTGCAGCCGCGGGCGTCGTAGCTGGTGCTGCGGTAGCCCGCCGGGATCGGCGAGTACGGGCAGGTCCAGATGCCGTTGCGGACCTGCTCGTGGAACCAGGCGCCGACGCCGCTGCAGCCCTGCGGGTTGTAGTTGGTCAGCACGTAGCCGGAGACGATCGGCGAGCCGGAGCAGGTCCACAGCCGGTTCTGGGCGGGCTGCTGGAACCACGCGCCGTGGTTGTTGCAGCCGCCCGCGTCGTACATGGTGATGACGTAGCCGCTCGGGACGGGCGCCCCGGAGCAGCTCCAGCCGCCGGTGGCGGAGGCGGTACCGGCCGCGGCGGTGCCGGTGAGGGCGGCCGCGACCACGGCGACCGTGGCGGCCGCCCGTCCCATGCGGGTGGCCAGTTGGCGGAGGATCCTGGTCATGGCGTCACCGGTCCGATCGGTCGTTCCCGCGCCGCTGTCGGGGCGGCACGGGAAGGGGGGAACTGCGGGGATGCGCCGCACCCTAGCGGCGGTGATCAGTTCCCTGATAGATCAGGATCTCAGAATCTTCACAACTGACCGAAAACGATCCATCAGGTCGCTGTGTGCACGGGCTGTGTGTGACTGCGATCGATAGTTTGCGAGCGACGGTCCGGGCGTCGGTCGAGTCCCTGTGACCCAGCGCGCCAACTGTCGGGTCAGCACCGGATCTGTCGTCCACCTACAGCCCCGCCGAAGCGCGACGTCTCCCTCGGCCTCTAGGCTTCCCAGGTGCGCTACCTAGTGCCGCATCAGGCAACGTTCGCCTTCTTCACGACCTCGCGTAGGCGCTCGTCCTGGGCGTGCTTGTTCCGCCAGATGATGTAGCGGCGGATCATGCTGCCCTGTTCCTTGTGGCTGGCGTGATCGGTGCCGTCAAGGGTGAAGTAGCGCAGGGCGGTGAACTGGGCCTCGATCCGGTTCAGCCAGGAGGAGTTCGTCGGGGTGTAGGCGATCTCAACATTGTTCGCCTCGGCCCAGGCCGCGACCCGGCGGCACCGCTTCGTGGTCAGGTGCGGAGAGTAGTTGTCACACACGATCGCGATGCGCTTCCCTATGGGGTGCAGGGAGCGCAGGTAGCGGCAGAACTCCAGGAACGTGGAGCGGTTCTTGGTCTTCTTGATGTGGCCGTAGAGCTGGTCCTTGCCCAGGTCGTAGGCGGCGAACAGATGCCGGACGCCGTGCGGGCGGGTGTAGGTGGCCCGGCGGCGTGGCCGTGGCTCCCGTTCGGGGGCCTTGCCCTTGCCGCCACGCTCGGCCCACTGGCGTCCGGGGTGGGGCTGGAGGTTGAGCGGGCCGAACTCATCCATGCAGAAGACGACTTCGGGCTCGCCCTGCTCGGGGATGACCTCGCCGTCTGCGATCGCGTAGAGATGCTCGACGCGGGCCTTCTTCGCCTCGTAGTCAGGGTCGTTCGAGGACTTCCAGGTCTTCACGCGTTGAAAAGAGACGCCCTCCTCGCGGAGCAGGACCCGAAGGCCCTCGTGGCTGATGTCGTCGACCACCCCCTCGGCGACCAGGAAGTCGGCCAGTTTGACCAGGCTCCAGGTCGAGAACGGCAGGCCGTGCTCGGCCGGCTTGGACTTGGCGATCTTCTTGATCTCGCGACGCTCGGGCAGTGTGAAGGTCCTGGGACGCCCGCCCTTGTACTTCGGGTAGAGCGAGTCGAAGCCGTCGGCGTTGAAGTTGTGCAGGACGTCGCGGACCCGGTCCGGGCTGGTGAACGTCACCGTCGCGATCTTGTCGACGGGCATGCCCTGCGCGGACAACAGCACCATCTGGGCGCGCCGCCAGGTCACCACCGACCCGGTGCCCCTGCGGATGATCCGCAGCAGCCGTCTGCCCTCGTCGTCATCGATCTCCCGGACCCGTACGCGTTCTGCCACCAGCACAGCTTGACGGAACCCGCGCCACTCAGGCGACAAACCGGACGTTGGGTCGCCAACTACCTGGTGCGGGAAGGGTTTCGTTGCGTCGGTCTAAGGCTGATCGAATGTCCAGGTGAGCACCACCTGTCCCGCTTCCGGGACGCCGCCGGCGCGGCGGTACGTTGCCAGTGCCGCCGCGTTGTCCTTGTCGGTGATCGTCCACACGCCGTAGCAGCCCCGTTCGCGCGACAGGTCCGCAAGCGCCGACACCAGAGCCCGGCCGACGCCACGCCCGCGGAACGACTCGTCCACGCCCAGCTCGTACAGGAACATCTCGGTTCCCTTGTCCGGATGTGTCATCTCGACACCAGTGACCATCCCCGCCGGGACGTCGTCCACGTAGGCGATCAGGAGGTGATGGCACTCGTCCGTCAGGAACCGTTCAGTCGCCTCCTGCCCTGGGACGGTGTCGAAGAGGTGCCCGGCTGCGTTGACGGCCTCGACCTGAGTGACGCGACGGATCTCCATTCGAGGATCCTGACATGTTCCGGCACCGAGGGTCGGTCGTTTCGCCACTGGAGCGATCCCGACGCAGAGCCCAGCTCCGCGCCCATTTCCACGGCCTTCGGAGCCCCACTGTCCCCGGCCTCTGTCGGCTGGTCAGCAGGGCGAACGTTGCCTGACACGGCACTAGTCGAGTCCTTCGCTGTCGGTGCCCTGACCCGCGGTCGATCGGTCGAACAGTTCCTCGGCCCCGCCGGTGATGCCCATGCTCCCGGCGTCCGCTGGGTCGAGGTTGTTCCGACCTGCTCCCAGTTCAAGGTCGTTCTCCACACGTCAGCGGACATCGGGAGCGAGAACTTCTACGACCTCGTCGAGTTCCCACCGCTGGACCCCGAGAGCGAGAACGACGAGTTCGGCCTGGAGATCGCCACGGCAACGGCAGCACACGATGCCCTCGCCCTTGCGGAGCACCGGACTCGAACCGCAACCGTCACCCCGCCTGACCTGCAACGATGCCGTGAGCTGCGAGAACCATCCCGAACCTTCCCGCTTCACCCCGCATTATGCCGCATCTTCCCGCCGATCTGTTCCCGTGGGAACACGCTCGGGAACACGGCGCGAGGAACGGAGACCCCTCTGCCGTCGACCTGCGCCGAAGCGGTGCGCCCCTCCACCCGGGCGCTCACCCCACCCAGAGACGCGACGGCTTCCGACCGGCCTGGCAGAACATGGCTGGGAACCGCCCATGCCGATTGGCAGCTGACGCCCGCTAGACAACCTCGGCTGCCGCTGACGGTTCGGGAGCGCCGAGGTCGACCAGCGGGGCGCCAGTGACCACCTGGACGACCTGGTGGCGAGCGTAGTCGGCGATCGCCAGGGCCAGCTTCGGCTCGGCATGCCCGGGCGCCATGCGGCTGGCCGCGGCGAAGTGGCGCAGGAGCATGGGGGTGACCCGTCCTCGCTCCTGGAGGAGGCGCAGGTTGTCCGAGCCGTACGCGTTCGCCAGTCGCGCGGCCGCCTCCGGGCCGGGTTTCTCGATCAGGGTGGACATCGTGCGGACCGCACCGGAACCGGAGCACACTACGACGCCATGACACCCGGCTCCCGCAACGTCGAACGGCGCCGTCAGCACCGCCGGGAGATCGGGATCGGTGACGGCCAGGAGATCGGCGAGCGCGGTGTGGGTGGGGTCGACGTTGTCCGCGAAGGCGAACGCCAGGTGCTCGACACGCAGGTGATCGGCGCCGTTGAGCACGGACGTGATGTCGGCGTACCGGCCGTGCTGGCCGATGAAGTCGACGTTGAGGCCGGCGGCTGGTCGTCGTCGCGCGGCTTGTCCGGCGGCCTGCTGGTAGTGGTGGTGGGCGTCGGGCGACAACGCGTGGCAGGGCCAGGCGTAGAACTTGGCGTAGTACGGGTGGTGGACGACGACGGCGCGCTTGGCGCCGCCGGTCGCCACCTCTTCGAGAACGTGGAGCAGGCCGGGCTGTCCCTCAACCGGGCGAAATTCCTTGGGCAGCATCTGCGACCATCCGGCCACGCGAGTGCCCAGGCCACCGGCGGCGATGACCACAGGGATGGCGGAGTTCTTCAACGGACCTTTCTCCTAACGGTGTTGGTGCGCGGTACGGTGCGCGGATGCATACACGTGTGACGGGCATTGCCGTGCAAGACGGGCAAATGCTGCTGCTGAACCAGGACACCGAGGGCGACCGGACCTGGTCCCTGCCCGGGGGGAAGGTCGAGGACGGCGAGACCCTGGCGGAGGCCCTACGCCGGGAGATGCGGGAGGAGACAGGGCTGGAGGTCGAGGTCGGCCCCTTGCTGTATGTCTGCGACGTGACGTCAGCCTCCGTCGTCCACATCACCTTCCAGCTCGACGTGGTCGGCGGCCGGATCGGCGAGGTCGCCGAGGGAGCAGACACTCAGCCGATCCGAGGCGTGGAGTGGGTGAAGCTCGACGATCTCCCCGGTCACGGCTTCTCCGAGACGTTCGTCGAGCTAGCCCGGGCCGGGTGGCCGGGCGCCGGCACGTACAAGGGGCCGAAGTCGAACATCGGGCTATGAGGTCGGCCGGGTGAGCGCGTCGACCAGCATGCGGTCGAGCTCACCCGGCGTCCGGCCAGGCTCCTCCAAGGCGCCGACCCAGCCCGTGATGCGCTGCGCGATCTCCCAGGCGCCGAGCTCGCCGCCGGCCTGGTCCTGCGGGTCGCGCACCAGGCGCACCCCGACACCGCGCGACGCCCCGAGCAGGAACCGGGCTCGGCGTTCGTTGACCGTCCGCGCGTCACCCGGGGTGTTCCAAGCCGCGCCCACCAGGTGCCGGAGCAGCGGCGTGTCGCTGGCGGTGGTGGGCCCGTCGCTGCACCAGATCTGGACGTTGCCCAACAGGTGGTGGATCTGCCCAGCGCCTCGGTCGGGCTCCGACACCGGCGTGGTGTCGCCGAAGGCGTAACCGCAGTTGTAGGCAGGCTGAGCGGACGCGAACGCGGCCAGGGCCTCGGCGCGGGTAGGGAGGCGCGCGCTGCTCCAGGCGGCAGCAGCGCTGGCGCCGAGCCAGGTGACCCAGTAGGCGGGGTGTCGCTCGAAGCCGGGACTGACCCTCCACTTGCGGCGCTGGTCCTGGTGGAGTCGGCCGCCTCGCTCGTGTGGCATCGGGTTGATCAGCAGGTGGGTGCCGTGCTGGGTGTTCTCCAGGCCGGCTTCCTGCAGCCTGTTCAGGAGGTCGGCCATCTCCTGGTTCGAGAGCAGCAGGTTCCGCCACGTCACCGGGCTGAGAGCGGTGGCCGGGCTGTAGCTGACGGCCGGCAGCCTGGGGGCCGCTGCCTGCTCTGGCCCTGCCGGGAGCGGCCGGCGTCCGCCCGGCTCCCTCACCTGGTAGTCGTCGTCCCCGTCCAGCCAGTGGGCGGCCGCCCTCACCGTGGCGGCGTCGAGGAAGGCCGTGGCGCGGGAGAGGGTTGTGGCGACCTGGTGGCGCACCAGCGCGGCGCTGCTGGCGGGCAGTTCCGCCACCAGTTCACTCTTGGAGCTGCTGGTGTCGAAGTCCCCGCTGCTCGTGGACTTCACCGTGCCCGCGCGATCGTCCAGGCGGACGCCAAGGAAGTCGACCAGGTGGGCGTGGACGTCCTCGGGGGCGGTCACGTGCCGCTCGTACGACAGGTGTGCGATGGGCCGGCCACATCCAGTGAGATCGGACCGCAGCGCCACGGCGAGCAGCAGGGCGTTGACGGCGATCATCCGCGCCAGTGCTACCGGCGGCTGCGGGCCGTCCAGGGGAAGCAACGGTGTCCAGTCCCGCCACTGCGCGGTCCGGGCGGTCCTGGCCAGGCTGAGGTAGCGGTCGGCGTAGTTCCATCGCTTCCACAGGCCGCCGCGCTCGAAGCTTGAGGCGATGCCGAGCGGCGCCCGGGTGAGGACCAGGATCGGCGAGTGCGGCAGCAGGCCGGTGACGGCCTTCGCGGCGAAGAACAGGTTCGTCTCCTTGACCGCGTGCCGGCTGGGCCCGTGGAGGTCGTGAAGCACGCAGGCCAGGTGGTGCCGGTTGAGGGCGGTCAGCTCGACATTCGGCCTCGGGTTGACCGCCGACAGCGGGTGGGCGGCGCCGAACTGCTGGCGGAACGGCTCGTTGTGCTGCTGCATCACGGGCCGCAGCACATCGGAGGCCCAGTTCGACCCGACGCGTTCGAAGGCGCCGAGAAGCAGCAGCGGCGGCATGCCGCCGCGCAGGGCCGACCGTGCGATGCGGTCCAGCGGCGAGTCCGTCGACGCTTCGTCGTCCGTACGCCGCTTCCCGGGCAGGGTCCTCAGCCCGTCTTCCATGTCGATCTCCTCGTGCTCTTGGGACAGAGCCGGCACCGCGCCGGCCGCAAGAGCAGCGGCTCCGGTGGGAGTTGCCGGCGCCGCTGCCGGTGCTGCGTCCTGCACGTCGAGATCTGGGCCAGCCGTCAGGCCGCGGTTGGCTGCCGATCTGCGAGGAGCAGGGCGAGCGGGCCGCCCTGGAGAAGGAAGCGGCCGTCGTGCACTGCGGTGATGGCGTCGTCCATGGGCCACCACATGAGCTTGAAGTTGTCTTCTCCCGGGGCGAGTTCCTGCGGCCCGAGGACCAGGTCCCGGGCCTCGAAGAGGTGGAGCCGCGCCGTGGAGCCCGGCACGATCGCGTAGGAGCCGAGCGGGCGCCAGGTGTCAGCGGTGATCCCGGCCTCTTCGCGCAGCTCGCGCCGCGCGCACTCTTCCGGGCTCTCGTCGCCTTCCTGGCGCCCTCCGGGAAGGAACAGGTAGTCGCCGCCGTGCAGTTCGAAGCGCGCGGTCAGCACCGCGACCAGGCCGCTGGAGTCGCGGGCCACGATCACGGCCGCGTCCCGGGTGGGCAGCTGCTGCGTGTTGGTCATGCACGGAGGTTAAGGCGGGGTCAGACCACCGTGCAGGCGAACGGCACGTTCGTCACCGTGGGGTGGATGATCCCGCGCCCGTGGTAGCCGTCCTCTCCGAAGGCGTCGCCGTGGTCGGCGCACATGATGACCAGCCACCTCCCGTCCCTGGTCAGGCCATCGACCAGGTGCCCCAGGTGCTCGTCGGCGTACGCCAGCGCGGCGGCCTGCGACTGCCAGGAGTCGGAGCTGTCGCCGAGGTAGTGCCCGTGGGGAACGTGCGTCGCCGAGACGTTGACGAACAGGAACAGCGGCCGGTCCGCCCGGGCGCCGGCGACGTCGAGAGCGTGCTCGACCTGGAAGCGGGTCGAGTCCGGCTCGGGCGAGCAGAACTCCGGCCGCCAGAAGTCCTCGTCGAACATATCCGGCAGGACGGAGCCGAGCGGCGTCTCCCGGGAGAAGTACGTCACCCCGCCGATGCACACCGTGCGGTAGCCGTACTGCCCGAGCCCGACGAGGAGGTTCGGGGCGTCGAAGACGAACGTGCGCGGGTCGACCACCTTGAACGCCGGAGGACGGCACTCCCACAGCCGAGGGGGCTGCTGCGGCTGCGGGAGCTTCGGCAGGAACCCGGAGAAGAACGCCATGTGCGCGGGCAGGGTGAACGTGCCGGGCGTACGGCGATCCTCCCACTGTCCGCCCGGCACGAGGCCGGCAAGGCGGGGCGTCTGTCCGGCGTGCATCGTCGCCCTGGCGACGTCGTAGCGCAGCGAGTCCAGGGTCACGAAGAGGATGTTCGTCCCGGACGTGATGAGGCTGGCGGCGTCGATCATGGTCATCCCTCCGCAGTGGCGTAGTGCTTGGCGAGGTCGGGCCGGTGGACGACCCGGCCTCGGGAGTGATCGTTGACGGGAATCGGCACCTTGTCCCGGGCGATGAGGTCGCAGATCCGCTCCAGGCCGGCGCCTTCGGTGATCGGCGCCCCGTCTGCGGCGAACAGGCGGATCGTCACCTCGTCGCCGGCGGTGCTGATCCGGACGCCGGGCACTTGGAGGGTGCGGATCGCGTAGGCCAGCAGTTCCTCGTCGCCTTCGCCGACGACGGACACCGTTGCGGCGAAGTGGCGGCAGTTGATCGCGCCGCGGTTGAACAGGCCGCAGTACTGCTTGGCCAGCTCGCTGCCGTCGTGGACCAGGGCGACGCCGTGCGCGCCGGTGGTGAGCACGAGGCATGACCCGACCCACCAGGCGACGGCCGGGTGGATGTCGGTCGGGTGCAGGCCCGCGATCCGGTCCTCGGTGAAGACCTTGGAGAGGTCAACGGGATTGAGCACGGCGGTCCTCCAGCAGGGTGTGGATCTCGTCGGCCAGTTCCTCGGGGGTGCGCCCGTCCGTGCCGATCGACACGCCCGTGACGTCGGTGGCCGCGAACAGCCGGTACAGCTCCTGGACGTGCGGCAGCAGGGCGGGTCGGCGGGCCAGGAACCTGTCCGTCGCGGCCCGGGTCGGCCGGGTCTCCATCCGGTGCCAGATCTCCTTCTCGGAGGTCTCCAGGTAGACCGTCAGGTCGGGACGCGGCAGGTACCCCAGGTACGGGCGGAACGTCCCGGCGGCAACATCCAGGTCGAGCTGGTTCACGGCCGCGTGGTTGACGATGACCGAGCCGATCCACCGGTCCGCGATGAGATTCCCGCTGACCAGCGCGCGACGGGCGGTGTCGGCCGCGTCGAGGGCGCCGGCCAGGTGGAAGGCGAACTGGGTGAGCGCGCCGCCGTGGTCGTTGACGTACCCGATGAGCGTGCTGAGGGGCCGCGGGATGACGTGCAGGGTCTCCGCGCCGAGCCGGTCGGCCAGGAGGCGGGTCAGGGTGGACTTGCCGGAGCCGCTGATCCCCTCCAGGACGAGGAACGTGCCGTTCTGGCCGGTGACCGGCGGCTGGTAGCAGGAGTGCAGTTCGAAGCTCACAGCGTTCCCTCCGTGAACGAGGCGACGTGGCCAGCGACCGCGGTAGCGATCGCGACCGGGGCGTCGGCGGCGGCCAGCATGGTGGTGAGGTCGAGGCGCAGGTTGTCGCGGAGCAGGCACGGCTGGAGGCCGCCAGCGTGGTCCAGGCGCAGCGCCCAGAACCCTTCGACGCACTGGGGTCGCAGCGGGCAGCTCCCGCACTGGCCGACGTGGTGGCGGCCGAGCTCTCGGTGGATGACCTCGACCTCCAGGCCGTCGACGGTGAAGACCCGCCGCCCCTGGCCGACGCCAGCGATCTCGACGCGCTCCTCGCGGGTGAGCGTTCGTAGGTGGGCCACCAGGCCGTCTGCGGAGACCGCCGCGCTCTGGCCGGAGGCGTTGAAGTCGGTGTCGACCAGCTCGATAAACTGGATCGGCAGCCGGCGCTCCAGCGCGTACTCGAGGATCGTGTGGATCTCGTGCTCGTTCTGCTTCTGAAGCAGGGTGTTCAGCTCAACCCGCTCGAACGCTTCCCGGGCCGCGTCGATCCCGCCGAGGACGGTCGAGACCGGCAGCCGGGTCTTGGCGATCTCCCGGAACGACTCGTCGCTGAAGTAGTGCAGCGACACCTTGATCTTGTTCAGGACGGTGTCCCGCAGCCACTGCGTGGACCGGGAGAGCAGGATGCCGTTGGTGATCAGCGAGAAGCTGACGTCCGGCGCGGCGAACTGCCGCATGCCCTCCAGGACGGGCCTGGCCAGCTTCGACGCCAGGGTCTCGCCCCCGGTGAAGTACACGCGGGTGAGGCCCTGGGCGATCAGCGCGCCGATGATCGTCACGTAGTGCTCGGCGCAGAGGGCCCGCTGGCGCGGCTGCCGGGTGCGGTCCTCGCGCGCGGCGCCGGGCGGAACGTCTCCCTCGTTGTGGCAGAACCAGCAGGCGACGTTGCACTCCGGGCCGAGGGAGACCCGGAGCTGGCCGCGCAGCGCGGCGAAGTTCCGCAGCGCCGTCAGGCTGACGGCCGGGGAGGGACAGGGCGAGAGGGTGATGAGGGTCACGACACACTCCTGTTCTGAGGACGGAGAGGTGCCTTGCTACGGGTTGGGCAGATCCGGGACGGTGGCCGCCGGCGCGTCCGGCATGGCGTCGACATGGCGCTGGACGGCGAGGCCCAGCAGGGCGAGCACGGGCAGGTGCAGGGAAGCCCAGGAGATGGCCAGAAAGGTGTGGAGCCGCTCTCGGTCCGGCGGAGCGGCGTGCCGCGCGGCGTCGCCGGATGACGGAGAGGTGCTGAACGTCGGCATGGCTGGAGCCTTCGCAGCTCGGGACGGGGTAGCTGTCCCAGTGAACTGCCGTCGCGCTGCCGAGATCCGTAGTCGGGCTACGGGCCGTAACCCGACTACGGGTCAGATGCCCTGTACGCCTGCGCGGATGGCGAACTCCCTCACACCGGGCAGCTGACGGTCGTAGCTCAGCAGGCCCACGGCGAGGTCCCGGACCGCACCCCGGCGAGTCTCCTGCGGGGCGGCTTCCTCGGCCGCCAGCAGCGCCCGGTAGCAGTTCTCGTGCTTGCCCCACTGGTCGAACGAGCGGGCCACGTCGGTCCAGAAACGGGCCTGACGCTCGGCGGTCGGCAGGGCGGACGGGTCGATCGTCCGGGCCAGCTCGATCGCCCGCCCCGCATCGCCGAGCTCGTAGTGCACGCTCAGCTCGTGCAGGGCAACGCCCTGGATACCGTCCACCAGGCCGGAGGCGCGGCCCGCCGCAGCAGCGCTGTCGGCGGCCTCCTTGATAAGGGCGTGCGCGTAGGACCGGTCGCCGCTCTTGGCCGCGGTGTACGCGGCCGTGGCGTACAAGTCCCCGCGCGTGGCCAGGCGGGCGGCCTCCGCCACCGTCTTGTCGGCGAGCAGGTCCTCGGCGGCGACGACCACGATGTCGGTCGCCCGGGCCAGGCTCCCCTGGCGGCGCCAGGAGCTGGAGACCATCCGCTGCGCCTCCGCGGTGACCAGCGGGTCACCACTCAGGCGCGCCGAGGTCAGCGCCCGGTCCGACGTGATCGACACAAGGTTGTTCGTGCCGATCTTGATGCACAGTCTGGCGGCGATGTTGTACAGCTGGGCGACGTGCCGGGCGCGCTCCTCCGCCTTACCGACCATGCCCGCCGCCGCGATACGGCCGGGCAGCGCCTCGGCCAGGACGTCGTACCGAGCCGCTTTGAACTCCTGGCGCGAGGACACCAGGCCCGTGGCAACCGACTTCGAGGTCGGCTCACTGCGAGGCGCCGGGATTCGGTCCGGCCCGTACAGCAGCAGATCCTCCAGCCCGCCGAGTGGGGTCACAGTCTCGGCCTGCGCGGCCTGCTGCCCAGCGGCCGGGACGGACAGGGCGGCAACCGCCAGGGCAAGGAACGGCCTGCGACGCACCGGATCGTCCTCCTCGGCACCGGAAGTGGGGCTCAGCGTAGCCGAGCTGACACGCCGTCGCGGTGATCTCGGCCGCTTCGAGGCGGGCTGCGACAACGCCAGTAGCTCGTCGATCGCGACTCCCAGCACCGTGGCCATCCGTCGTAAGAGCTGCAAGTCCTGGACCTGCTGAAGGTCCCGCTCGACCAGCGACACCCACACCTCGCTGCGGTCGAGCTCAGCCCCCAGCCTGCTCTGAGTCCACCCCCGTTCCGAGCGACGCAGGGAAACGTACCTGCCGAATGTGGTGCTGCTGCTAGTCACCGTTGCCCCCGGTGCACGTAGTCAACCCGCTACGGTCCGCTACCGTAGCGGCGGGTGGGGGCTCCGGGTAGGGCCCCTTCTGGCTTGCCTGCCGCCGTACGCCCCACCCCCAGCCCGGGGGTGGGATTCGCCAGGTCAGGGAGAGGCTGCGGGGCGAGCGCCCCGCCAGACCAGGACGCGCGCGAAGCCCTCCCTCGTGGCCGCATGGTGCTCCCACGCGGTACGGCTCTGGTAGCCGAGCGCGCTCAGGTCGTCCTGGAGCTGGCCGATTCCGCCGTGCCAGTGCAGTTGGGAGGCGGCTGACCGCGGTCCGCTGGCATCGCGCCTGTGCCCCTCGGCCAGGCACCAGAGCGCGCAGACACAGGCGTGCGCGCCGGGCGGCCACAGGACGCCGTCCTGGTCTCTTACCGACACGCTGCCGATGGCCGGCTGGCCTTCGACCTCTCGCTTCCTGGCGCGGACCCGTAGCGCGTCTGCGACCTCGCGGCAGGGGTCGGGTTCGTTCCACCGGGGCCAGCCGTCGACATGGTTCGGCCTGGTCGGGGGAACACCCGCCCAGGCGCCGGGCGGCGACCACTGTGCGGGGGTGTCGGGACCCGGCTGCCAGACCAGAAGCTCGGCAGAGGTATGCGTCTCGGCGGTCCGGGGCGGCCCGGTCACTGCCGCGCCGAGGCCGAGTTCCCGCAGCACGCCGAGCAGGGCCTTGGTGGACGCCTGCCAGTGCTCGGCGGCGCCGGACGGGACGTGGCCGGTCCGGCAGTCCCTCTGGTAGGCCGGGTCGGGGATCCAGCTGACACGCAGGCATCCGAGCGCGCCGGGCGGCCACGCCTCCGGCCGCACACCGGCCGGCTGAGACCAGCCGACCCCCTCGGTGACCTGCCGGTAGTGGAGCCCGTCGTCCGTGACGTCCCAGGAGCGAAACCCTGCGGCGGAGAGCGCCTTGCCCAGCCACCGGATGCCTTCGTACAGGGACAGCTCGGCGATCACGACGCGACCTCCGGAGCCAAGGCCGGCTCGACACCTCCGACGAGCGGGTGCACCTGGTGCCACGCCAGCATCAGCCTGCACACGGCGGCGAGCACGAGCACGTCCGCGAGGGTACCGATGCCGGGCCGGGCCAGCAGGTCGCCGGCTGCGCGCGACGCCCCGGCAACCACGGGCCGCAGGCGCGTCCCCGAGGACAACGACTTGTAGTCCTCCTCGACAGAGGCCAGGAGGACCAGGAGGTGACCGAGCAGTTCCTCGGAGAGCAGGCTGAGGGTCTGCTCGTCGGGCGGGCGGCACGCCTGGGCTTCGTCCGCGATCTCGTCGGCCCTCAGGACGGCGGCGCGGGCCTCGGCGACGTTGAGCGGCAGTTTCTCAGACACGGTCGCCGCCCCACTGGAGCCCGCGGGTTGCGACGTGCGCGACGTCGTCCGCCAGGCACAGCACCCCGGGGGATTCCATCGGCACGGACCAGTACGCCCCGGGGCTGTGGTCCCGCACGAGACCGGGCGCCGGAACCGCAACGACCGAGCCTCGACCGAGGAAAACAACGCCCGACACGGACCAGGTGCGGGCCGCGCTCGGCGGCACCAGCGCGACGTAGGCGCCGCCCTCGCGGGTGCAGATCACCGGGCCGTCGAGCGCCGACGAGAGGTAGCGGTCGATCGCCGCCCAGTCCGTCGACCCGGCGGCCTTGGCCGCGACGTCCGCCGGCAAGCGCACCGCCGAGAACAGCGTGCCGGTCGGCAGCACGGTGACGCCGCGGGTCTCCCAATCGGCGGCGGCGTCCGGCCGGTCGGCTCCGGGCAGGGACGTCAGGAGCCACTGGCGCACGCCGGCCTCGCGCTCGGCCCCGGTCACCAGGTGCCCTCGCATGCCACCACCCAGTCCGGCCGGCCCCCTGCAATCAGCAGCGGGACGCGAAGCAGCGTCAACGGGACCATTGCCAGACATGATGTCCTCCGGAGAGCTCAAGGGTGGTCGACGGCGGATACGGCCGGGAAGGCCGGATCCCCGGCCTGGCGCCGTCGACAGGCCGGGGAGGAGTCGCATCCACGAGCGGTCAGCTCGCGAAGCGTGGAAGGCGCCTACGTGACGGCCCGGGGCCTCCTGACCAGGCAGAGCCGGGACACCCGGCTGGCCGACGTGATGACGTCGGCGCGCCGGAGGGCACGCTCGGTGGCGTGCTCGTCGGCGTAGCTCGGCAGCGGGAGCGACACGGGAGCCTGGAGGATGAGCTCGGCCCATACCTTCTTGCCGCCCGAGGTCGCCACCACACCCCACCTCTCGGACAGTCCGGCGACCAGGAGCATGCCTCGGCCCGACTCTGCGAAGGCGTTGTCCTTAGCGTCGTCGGGCACGTAGGGCAGCGCCCTACTCAGGTCGTGCACCGTCACGACGAGGCGGTGCCCGTCCGGAGACAGGTGCAGGGAGACATGGTGCATGCCTGGCGGGCTGTGCCGCGCCGCGTTGGCCACCAGCTCGACCGCCACGTACAGCGCGTTGTCGAGGTCGTCGTCGACCACGCCCCAGCGCACCAGGGCGGTGCGCAGGATGCGCCGCACGACGGGAACGCTGCTCAGGCGCCTCTCCAGCTCGGGGGCGCTCGCGTCGATCGTCACCCGCTCGACGCGACCTCGGGCGGCGGCCTTCACCGCAGCACCATGGCCGTGCAGGACCGGCCGGCAGCGCTGGTCGGCTGCATGCGCCAGTCGATGAGGGCCGGGTGGCGGGCGGGGTCTTCGCTGGTGCACAGGTAGATGGCGGCGGGGGTGCGCATAGGAGTGCTCCTGTGGACGACACAGTTGGACACCGAGCTCGGCCTTCGGGGGGATCAGGGCGGGCGCGGCAGTTCGGCAGGGTCGATGCGCCGCTGTGAAGTCCGGGACCGCGGTGACGCTCAAGCGAGTCGCCGGGTAGCTGCCGGTCGGTCGCGTCGCAAGACGGGCACCGGCGGTCTGAGGCGCTGACTCTTCCGCAAGGGAGGTGGGCTCCCGGGTACCGTTGGAAGGGGTTGTACCCGGGAGCCCCTGTGCATTTGGCTCGGCTACTCGTCGCCGCTGCCGTTCTCCTCGTGGTTGCCGCCGCTGTCGTGGTTGTTGCCGTCGTCGCTGGCGTGGTTGTTGTTGCCGTCGCTCATGGACCTGTCCCTCCTGCGTGGCTGCCGGGGCCGGCAGCATCGGTGTGTGGTCGCGCCGCCGCGGAGACCGTCAGGCTCCGTGATGGGGCGCAGGCCCGCACCGCCGCGTCGTTGCAGAGGTGCGGAGCAGCAGACCGGTTCGCGGGAGAGCCGAACTCGATCCTGCCCACCGGGCGCTGACAATCAGTGAACCGGTGGTCACGCAAGCCGAGATAGGCCATTCTGGGGCGGCCGTCTTCACGGACCCCGGACATTTCTGAGGGGTTGACGGCCAGCGGGGGCGAGAGGGGTCGCCTCACCGGACCGAGGAGCGCCGATGGCAACCTTCCGACCGAACGACGTGCTCAGAGCGCTCATGAAGCAGGCGGAGCTGTCGGCGGAGGATCTAGCACGTGCGGTCAATGCCGCCGGGGAGAAGCGATTCGGGCGACTGGGCAACGCCACCGGCAGGCACGTCCGCCGATGGCTCTTCGGTGAGACTGCCCAACCCCAGACCCACTACCTCGTCGGCCTCATGGACGTTTTCAACCTGCAAGGCGGTCAGCTGGGCTTCACTCTTTCGGATAAAAGATCAGGCGAGCTTGCCGGGTTGCAGCCAGGCTCTACGCTGCTGGTAGAGACCACCGCTGGGGAGGACCACGTGCTCCGTCGCTCCTTCATGATCGCTGCCACCGGAAACCTGCTGTCCTTTGCCTTCGCCCCGCTCCCGACCTCCGGTCGCATCGGAGCAAGCGACGTCGACCGCATCCGGGAGAGCATCGACCGGCTGCACGCCGTAGACGACCTCTACGGCGGCGAGCAACTGGCCGACATCGCCGAGTCCTTCGTCGGACATATCGAAGACGCCATGGGCAAATGCCTGTACGGGCCCCGCGTCGAGAAAGCCCTGTACCAGGTCATCGGCCAACTCCACGCCTCGGCTGGGTGGTTCGCGTTCGACAGTGGCGACCAGGCCCGCGCTGGCAAGAACTTCGACAGCGGCCTGCGCGCCGCCCTCCTCGCCAACGACCGGCAGCTCCAGGCTCGCATCTGGGCGTACATGTCCCGGCAGTCCTGGGCGCTCGGGAGGGCGACCGAGACCATCACCATCGCGCGCTGCGCTCTCGACGCCACCCGCAACTCCCGCGACCACCGCCTGAGCGCCCTCCTGCACGGCCGCCTCGCGCTCGGCTACGCCGCCTCCGGACAGGGCGCCCAGTGCGGCACGGCCCTCGCCCGCGCCGAGACCGCCCTCGACAGGGTCGGCACCGCGCCGGCCGATGCCTGGCTCGCCTTCGTCGGGCCGGGCGAGGTGATGGCCGCCGCGGCGATGTCGTACATGGACCTGAACCAGCCCGACCGCGCGGCGCACCAGGAGGAGCTGGCGATGGAACTCCTCGACCCAGCGTTCCGGAGGAACAGGTTCGCGACGGCGGTCCACCTCTCGGAGTGCTACCTGGCTGACGGCCGGGTCGAGCAGGCCGTCAGCGTGGCCGGCGAGGCCCTGGACCTCTACCCGACTGTGAACTGCCCGCGCTGGGCCGTGCACCTCAACACGGTCCGGGAGAAGGTGGCCGGGTACAGCCTTCCCGAGGCCGCCGCCTTCGTGGAACGCTACGACACCATCACCTCCGCCTCGTAAGGAACTGGAGCAGCAACGTGGCCGCCCAGCCCAAGACCCTGACCGTCAGCTACCACAACGCGGAGAGCCTGCCCGCCGTCGAACCGCTGCTGCTCGACCTCTACGCCGAGATCTACGCCGCCGAGGCTGCCACCGATCCGTTCTTCTCCGTCGAACGGTTCACCGACCGCCTCCACCGCCACGCCGCCGCCCCGCGCTGGGGCTGCGCCCTCGGGGAAGTCGACGGACAGGCCATCGGCTACGCCTACGGCTTCGCCCGGACCGCCGACTACCGGTGGGCCGGACTCGTCAGCACGGTGCCCGGGGTCGACCTGGAGGAACACGACACCCGCACCTTCGCCCTGTGCGAGGTGATGGTCCGCGCGGACTTCCGCGGTACCGGCACCGCCCGCACGCTCCACGAGGAGCTGCTGTCCCACCGGATCGAGGAGCGGTCGAACCTCCTGGTCGACGAGGAGCACCCGCGGGTCCGGGCCCTCTACGAGCGGTGGGGCTACACCGAGATGGGGATCATGCAGCCCTACCCGGACTCCCCTCGCTACGTGTCCATGTGGCGTCCGATCATCCTCTGACCCGACCGGCAGCGCCCGGAGACTCAGGGACGGCCGCGCCGGGACTCGACTTCCCGCCCGCGGCAGCATCGATCTAGGCCCTCCGCAGTAACCCTGGCGCCACCCACGCCGCATCGGCTCCAGTCGTGCGTCGGCTCATCACCGGCCAACGCACTGTGGCCACCTCGCCGGAGGTCGATCCGACAAGGTGGCCATACTGAGCTGGTATCAGGTTTTCAGAGGATCACGGTCGGGTTCGTGGAGCGTGCTTTGCCTGAGCCCGGTTGGCGCTCGGCACCCACGATCGCGGTGGGTTCTGCTCTGCGCTCAGCTTCGTGCGGGGAGGACCCACTTCTGTGAGGGGCCGCCGTTGCAGTCCCAGAGTTCGAGGCGAGTGCCGTTGGTGGTGTTGCCGAAGGGGACGTCGACGCAGCGGCCGGAGTAGGGATTGAAGATGGTTCCGTCCGCCCTGGGGAGGAAGACCTGGTTGGGGCCGTTGTTGCAGGTCCACAGTTGCAGCAGGGTTCCGTTGACGGTGCCAGCCTGGGTGGCGTCGAGGCAGCCGCCGAGGATGCGCAGGGTGCCGTCCGGCTGGAAGGTCCACTGCTGGCCGATGCCTGTGTTGCAGTCCCAGAGCTGCACCGCCGTGCCGGGTGTGGAGCGGCCGAAGTTGTCGTCTATGCACTTGCTGGTCTGGGCGGCGTATGTAACGGGGCTGTTGGCGGCGTAGGTGCTGAGGATGCCGGTCGGGCCGGCGACCCAGGTGAAGTACGGCGCCGTGGTGGTGGAGTGCCCGGTCCAGATCTGGATGATGCCGTTGGGGGTCATGCCCCACAGGGTGGGTGATCCGGAGCCCGTCAGGTCGCCGTCCGAGCCGATGGCCGGCCAGCGGGCCGCGGTGACACCGGATCCGGAGAGCTGGGTGTCGGTGGCGATGCCGGTGAGGGTCGGGTAGTCGGTGCCGTCACCGAACGGGTCGCTGACGGTAATTTTGCCAATGGTGAAGGTGTAGCCGCGCAGTTCGCCGGTGCTCTGGTTGCGTGCCCACAGGCCGGGGTGGCCCTGGCCGGCCCAGTCTCCGGGGGAGATGAGGTCCCAGCCCTTCCAGCCGGTGGCGGCGAGCTTGGTCGGGGAACCGAAGGTGGCGTCGAGGGTGGTCGGGTAGAACCAGAGGGCGCCGGTGCCGTCCGGGCTAGTCTCGACGGTGAACAGGCCGGTGCGGTTCTGGAACTTCTTGCTCGGGTCGAGGTTGCTGGTCTTGGGGTCGCCGCTGGCGGCGATCTGCAGTGTGGTGGACCAGTCGGTGGCGTTGTAGCCGGTGCAGTCGGTCCGGGCCGGGTCGCAGGCAGGCTTGGCCAGCGCGGCCTTGGTGTCGAAGACGCCTGGGACGTTGGTGTTGCCCGGGTTCTTGTAGCGGTAGAGGGTCTTGTCGCTGTCCTTGTGGACGATGAGGTCGTCGATGTTCGTGCCACCGCTCAGGCTGCCGCGATGGGTGGTGCGGTAGTTCGCCCAGGAGTCGCCACCCGGTGACTTGGCTTTGGGCGCCGCCAGCGTGGCCTTGGGCGCGCCGGCGGGGAAGTCGTATACGCGCAGGTCGCCGTTGGGGTCGGCGGTGACGATGTCGGGCAGGGCGTCGCCGGTGACGTCGCCGAAAGTCGGGGCCGGGCTGTTCGGGTTCCACGGCACGTAGAAGGCGTACTGTGCGACCGGGGAGAGGTTGCCGGCGTTGTCCTCGGCCTGGACGTAGAGGACGTTGGTGCCCCATCGTCCGGGGGTCACCGGGATCTGGCCGGTGGGCATGGCGCTGCCGCACTTCCAGGCGGCATCGGCGAGTTGTGGGTCGAAGCTCCAGCGCAGGCAGGCCGTTCCGGAGGAGTAGCCGCCGCTGGGGGTCGGGTCGGTCGCGGTGAAGGGGACGCCGCCGCTCTGGCCGGCGTAGATCTGCGAGGTCTGGCCGTTGCCGGAGGGCGGGAACTGCTTGGTGGTGTCGGTGACGGTGGTGGGGAAGGTGATGGTCGGCGGGTAGAGGTCGACCTTGAAGTAGCAGGTCGGGGTGGAGGCGGACCAGGGGACGCCGTCGGTGGCCATGATGCTGTAGCCGTAGGCGTGGCCGTCCTTGATCACGCTGCCGGGGACCTGGAAGGTCGTGACACCGCCGCTGTTGACGTCGGCCGTGGTGCCGCTTGCGACGTCGGGCACGCCGGGGAGGTTGTAGTCCCAGAGGTGGTCCCAGGAGTGGAGCTGGCTCTGGACGGGGCTGGAGACGGTGGCGTTGAGGTAGACGGCGTTGTCCTGGTTGGAGCCGGCGCCGAGCCAGGCCCAGTTGTTGGCGTTGCCGTCACCGCAGGCCTGGTAGGTAGCCGCGGGGCTGACCGTCTTGGGCGCCGGCGACACCCCCGGGTTCGTGGGGACGTTGGGCACCCGGTCGTACATGACGGACAGCACGGGCTGGTAGGTGAAGCGTTTGAAGGCGTACTGGTTGCTCTCGTCGCCGTAGAGGCCGAAGGTCAGCTGGCCATTGTTGATGTACTGCTTCATCGCGCTGGTGATGTCGAAGGAGAACGGCACGTTGTCGTGGCACGGGTCCTTGCCCGAGCCGCCGACCCAGGCGGTGGCGCCGACCTGGCCGCCGATCTGGCCGGGCTGGTTGGACCAGGTCGTGCCGTTGCCGATCGCACCGGTGACGAACAGGTTGAGCGGGTAGGTGTTGGTGCAGGACCAGTCGGCGGAGACGTACTCCTGCATGGTCATGCTCGCGGAGCTGATGACCGTCCCGCTCAGCGAGCTGATGTCGAACTGGTAGAAGGCGCGCTCGATGTCGGCGGGTGAGCAGCTGCCGCCATTGGGGTAGTAGCCGCACTTGCCGACGCCGGGGAAGTCGCTGTCGCCACTGCCCTGGCGCAGCCAGTTGTTGGAGCCGTCGTGGGCCGACTGGACCCAGGTCCAGGCGTTGCCGGACAGGCTCCAGGGCAGGAAGGAGGGGTCGATGTAGTACGGGGCGGTGCCGTGGGTCAGGAGGTCCTGGTCAGGCGTCAGGTCGATGCCGGCGCTGCCCGCAGTGACCGGCATGGTGGAGACCTTGGAACCCGCCCCGGGGCCGGCGTCGGAACTGCTGGCGGCGGCCTTACCCGTGCCGTTCCCGGTGTCTGCCGGGGCGTCGGCGGAGGCTGCCGCGAGCGTCAGGGAGGCCTTCACCGCGGGCGCGGGGGTGCCCGTGGCGGGTGCGGCGGTGCTCGTGGCAGGTGTGGTGCTGTCCCACATCTGCGGGGTACGGGCGATCCAGCGGGGCTTGCCGTCCGCGCCAGCGGCGGTGATGTTGCCGTGCGCGTCACTCGTGACAGTGACACCGTCCGCGGTGGTGTCGAAGTGCAGGTTCTTCAGCACGGGATTGGCCGCGGCGGCCTGGGTCTTGACGACCAGGACGGTGGTCAGGCCGCCGCGCTTGGTGGCAGTCACCTTCAGGTCGATGTCAGGAGCGACGGACGGGTAGAGCACGCTGTCGCCACTGACAGTCGGCGCGGGCAGCGCGAATGGGGCCGACAGGGCCAGCTTCTTGCCGTCCACGCTGGTCATGGTCGCCAGCGGCCCCGCGCCGCCCTTGGACAGCACCAGCTGACCCGCGGCGGACTTCGGGGAGAACGTACCGTCCTGATTGGCCGCGAGGGACGCGTCCAGCCCCTGCCAGACCCCGTCACGGCGAACTCGCTGCTGATCGAGGTGGCTGGTGAGCGCGAAGTGCCCCTCGGGGGTGGCCACGGTCTCGCTGAACTCGGTCGTGAGCGAGTCGATCGGGACGTTCTTTTGCGTGGCCTTGGCCTCGACAATGGCCTTCTCCGCCGCGTTGGCCGGCGGCCGCACCTGCTGCTGTCTCGCGGTGGCGGCGTCGATCGCGGCCTGCGACGGCACCGTTGGCGCATCGTCGGCGTAGGAATTGAGCCCGGATAGACCGGTCGTGAGTGCCAGAACGGCCGTCACGGTCAATACGGCGAGTGGCGCACCGCTGTGGCGGCGTTTTCTGTTCAACGCGGGAATCTCCCCCCAAGAGCACGGGAAGGCCTGCATAGGTGCAGGCCATCGGCACCGTAGGGGGCCGAACATAGCGCCCGTCAATTCAAGCGTGTCGGGCACGTCCCGCATTGCCGTGATTTCGACCGATTCGTGGACCTCGTGACAATCCTCACCAGTGAGCGATCCTTGACGCTGCGTTATATGCGTCCGCTAGCATCTGCCGGTTCGGATACAGGACTCGGGCCTTCATACCCGGGGGGCTCAAAAATGATGCGGAGAATGAAGAGTGTCATTTATGCAACGAATAGGCTTCGAGAGAATAAAGGGCAGGAGGGGGAGACTGCGCGGGCGGCTCGCGGCCGTCACGACGGCCGTCGTCCTCGCCTCGATGCTGGCACCGCTGCCACTCGCCGCGGCCGCGGACGGCCCGGACTACTCGCGTAAGTGGTCACCGCCCAACACCGCCCTGCCGAAGACGGCTTCGGTCGCGGGCAAGAACGCAGACCCGGTGGCGGCCCCGAAGCCGGAACACCCGGTGCCGCCGACCTGGACCCCGCCCAAGAACCCGCAGCAGATCCCCGGCGGCCACGCTTCGGTGAAGCTCGGATCCGCCCCCGAGGCACACCCCCTGGGCGAGGGCGAGAAGCCGCAGGCCGGCGACGAGGCCAAGGCCCCGGGACTGCCCGTGTCGGTCGCGCCGCTGGCCGGCTCGTCGGCAGCGGGCCAGACAATCCAGGTCGAGGTGGCCGACGCCAAGACCTCGGCGAGCGCCGGAATCCCCGGCGTCGCGGTTACCCTCACCCGCCCCGGCTCCGGTGACGACGCCCCGGTGCGCGTTGGCGTCGACGCCTCCAGCCTGGACGCCTCGTTCGGCGCGAACTGGGCAGCCCGCGCCCACCTGGTCGCCCTGCCGGACTGCGCGACCACGACGCCGCAGTCCGCCGACTGCCGCAAGCAAACACCGCTCGAATCGCACTACGACCCGGCGACGAAGAAGCTCGTCGCCGACGTCCCGCTGAACGGGACGGGCACCGCCAAGGCCCCGGCCGCCCCGGTCACCAATACCGCCACCGACGCGGCCGCCCCCGGGGCGGGCCGAGCGGTGTACGCGGGCTCCACGACGACCTCCACGACGGTCGGCGTGGTGTCGGGCTCGTCGAGTGGGGCTGGAACCTACTCGGCGACCAGCCTGAACCCGTCGCAGGCGTGGACCGCCGGCGGATCGTCAGGCGCGTTCACCTACGGCTACCCGGTGCAGGTGCCCCCGGCGCTCGCCGGAGCGGCCCCGAAGGTGTCGCTCTCGTACGACTCGGCGTCGGTGGACGGCAAGACCTCGTCGACGAATTCCCAGGCCTCCTGGATCGGCGACGGCTGGGACTTCGGCAACGGCTTCGTCGAGCGTTCCTTCAAGCCGTGCTCCCAGGCCGGGATCACCGGATCCGGTGACCAGTGCTGGGGCGGCGCGAACCTGACCATGTCGTTCGGAGGCCACTCCGGACAGCTCGTGCCGGACGACAGCTCCTGCCAGTCCGGCGCACCCGCCGCGATGGAGCAGGCCGCCTGCACCTGGCGGCTCAAGGATGACGACGGCACGAAGGTGCAGTTCCTGACCGGTGCGACCAACGGCACCTGGAACGGCTCCTACATCAAGGTCACCGACACTGCTGGCACCGTCTCCTACTTCGGCCTGAACCACGTGCCGGACGCGAACGGCAACCCGACTACGCTCGGCGCGGACAGCGGCTCGGCCTGGACCGTCCCGGTCTACTCCCCCAACAGCGGGGACCCGTGCTACGACCCGGCCAAGGGCCAGGGCTCGTGGTGCCAGACCGCGTGGCGGTGGAACCTCGACTTCGTCGTGGACCCGCACGGCAACCTGACCACCTACACCTACACGCCCGAGACGAACTACTACTCCCGCGGCGGCGCGCAGAACAACGGCAACGGCACCCGCACCGCCTACACCCGCGCCGGCACTCCCGCCACCATCGGGTACGGGCAGCGCCTGGCGGACCAGTTGGGCAACAACGGCGCCTACAACCCCGCCGCGAAGATCGTCTTCAACACTGCCGAGCGGTGCGTCACCTCCACCACGGCCTGCGACCCGTCCCAGCGCACCGCGGCCAACGCAGCGAACTGGCCGGACGTCCCACTCGACCAGCAGTGCGACGCCACCAGCGCGTGCACGGTCTACGGGCCGACGTACTGGACCACCAGGTGGCTGGCGTCCATCGCCACCCAGGTCCGGGTCAACGGCGCCTACCAGACCGTGGACTCGTACGCGCTCAACCACACGTTCATCAACGTGCAGAACGCCACCGAGAACACCCAGGTCCCCTGGCTCACCTCCATCCAGCGCACCGGCCAGGACCCCCAGGCCACCGGCGGCCAGGTCACACTCCCCGCGGTGTCCTTCACCGCGCAGCTGCTGCCCAACCGCGTGGACGGCTCCAACCTGGTACCCGCGCCGCCGGCCTACAACCGGCCCCGCATCCAGCTGATCACCACCGAGACCGGCAGCACCATCGGCGTCAACTACGCCAACGCCGCCTGCTCACGCGTGAACAACGTCATGCCGGCCTCCGCGGACAGCGACACACTCTCCTGCTACAACGTCAAGTGGAACCCGCCCGGCTCCATCGCCGGTGCGACGCCCGTGGACGACTGGTTCCTCAAGTACCCGGTCACCAGCGTCACCACGAACCCGGCCACCCCAGGCTCGGTGCCGGTAGTGGCCAACTACAGCTACGGCAACGCCGCCTGGCACCGCGACGACTCGCCGACGACCCAGGACAAGAACCGCACCTGGGACCACTTCCGCGGCTACGCCTCCGTCACCGAGGTGTCCGGCAGCGGCAACGACGGGCCCAAGTCGAAGAAGTCCACCACCTTCTACCAGGGCATGGACGGCGACCTCCTGGCGAACGGCACCGCCCGCAGCGTCCAGGTCGCCGGCCCCATGGGCGGCCCAGCCACCGACTCCGACTGGTTCTCGGGCCAAACTCGGGAAAGCGACACCTACACCAGCGCCGACGCCACCGGAACCATCACCAGCTACACGGTGAAGTCCTTCAGCGGAGGCCCGGTCACCACCGCCACCCACAGCCAGGGCAACAACCTGCCCGCCCTCCTCGCCCAGTACGCGGCCACCACGACCGTGCACACGGCCAAGACACTTAAGACAGACGGGACCTGGCGGTCCAACACCACCACCACAACGACCGATCCGTCCTACGGCAACCGCGTCAAGACGTCCCTCGACAGCGCGGACGGCCTGCCGGACATCTGCACACGAACCGGCTACGCCACCGGGTCGGACCCGCAAGTCCTGGATGTGGCCTCCGAGTCGATTACAGTCTCCGGTGCGAACGCCTGCACCGCGACGGCCACGGCAGCCAACACCGTCTCGTGGACGCGGACACTGTACGACGGCCAGGCCTTCGGACAGACCGGCACAGCGCATGACCCGACCAGCAGCCTGACCCTCGACCACTTCGACTCCGCCGGAACCCCGCAGTTCAGCACGGCCAACGCGACGTACGACAGCTACGGCCGCATCACGAGCGCAACCGACCCCAACGCCACCGACAGCACGCACCCGGGCGGCGCCACGGTGACGACCGCCTATGCGGCGGCCAACGCCGGTGAACTGTCCAACCGCGTCACCGTCACCACGCCGGCGCCGGCCGGTGCGAGCGACGCTGCCACGGGCCGAGTCACCACCACCACCTACGACCCCGCGCGGGCACTGCCGCTGACGGTCACCGACCCCAACGGCCGCACGACCACCGAGACCTACGACGGGCTCGGCCGGGCGACCGGTGTGTGGCTGCCGGGCCAGGCCACCACGGCGAGCGCGAACAAGAAGTTCTCCTACACCCTTCCAGGTGTGGTTAACGGCAGTGCCGTACCACCGACCGTGACCACCTCAAGCCTGCTCGTCGACGGCTCCTACGCCGTCAAGATCGACATCATGGACGGCGAAGGACGCACCGTTCAGTCCCAGGCGACACCGGCGATCTCCGCCTACAAGGGCCGGCTGATCACCGACACCGTGTACGACTCCCAAGGACGCGTCACCCGGGCCAACAGCCCCTGGTACAACAACGACGCCGCGCCCAGCACCACGCCGTTCCAGACCACCACGCAGCAGGCCCCGGCCCAGACCTACAACGTCTACGACGGCCTCGGCCGCCCGGTGACCCAGCAGTTCATCGCCTACGGCGTGGTCCAGTCCACGACCACCACCGCCTACCCCGGCGCCGACCGGACAGACACCACGCCTCCCGCAGGTGCGACACCGACCTCGGCCGTCACCGACGCCCGCGGCCACAAGACCCAGCTCTGGCAGTACAAGACCGTCACCGCCACCGGCAACCAGGCCGACGCGGACGTGACCTCCTACACCTATACGGTAGACGGCCACCTGGCGACGCAGAAGGACGCCGCCGGCAACACCTGGACCCACGGCTACGACCAGCGCGGCCGCGAGACCACCACGTCCGACCCGGACACCGGCACCGCCACCAAGACCTATGACGCCGCGGGCAGGTTGGCCTCGACCACCGACGCGCGCAACCAGACCATCTCATACACCTACGACCTGCTCGGCCGCGTCACCGGCACCTACTCCGGCTCGGTCGCGCCGGCCAACCAGCTGACCGCCTCCACCTACGACACCGTCCTCAAGGGCCAGCCCGCGACCTCGACCCGCTACGTCAACGGGGCCTCCGGCATCGCCTACACCAGCTCCGTGCTGGCGTACGACACCGCCTACCACCCCACCAAGACCACCACCACCATCCCCGGCACCGAGATCGGCCAGGGCACCACTCCCTTCACCTACACCTACCAGGCGATCTACGACCCGATCACCGGCGCCCTGACCGACGACAAGCGCTCAGCCGTCGGCGACATCGCCGCCGAGACGGTCCACTATTCCTACGACATCTACGGCCCGCTGAGCACCTACGGCGGTGCCACCACCACCTACGACCTGTCCTCGGACTGGGACGCCTACGGACGCAACATCCGCTCCACCATGAACCCGTGGGGCACCCAGATCGTCGTCACCAACACCTACGACGAGTCCACCGGCCGCCAGCTGTCGCAGTTCGTCGACAAGCAGACCGCCTCCACCGGCGCCGTCCAACAACTCACCTACACCTACAACACCGCCGGGCAGCTCACCGCCGTCCGCAACATCCCCGACAACACCCCGGCCTCTACCGACCTGCAGTGCTTCGGCTACGACTACCTCGGCCGCCTCACCAACGCCTGGACGGACACCGGCACGCTCACCCAGGCCGCGCAACCCACGGTCGGCGGCATCGGCGCCTGCGCCAACTCCACACCCACCAGCGGTGCCCACGCCCCGCTGAAGACCACGGTCGGCGGCCCCGCCGCGTACTGGCAGAGCTACGGCTACGACCTCACCGGCAACCGCACCCAGCTCGTCCAGCACGACCCGAACGGTGACACCACCAAGGACACCACCACCAACCAGACCTTCCCGGCCGCCGGCACCGTCAACACCCCGACCACCGCACCCAACACCGGCGGCGGCACCGGCGGACCGCACGCCCTGACCAGCACCACCACCACAACACCGACCGGCACCACCGGCAGCAGCGCCCAGTACGACGCGGCAGGCAACACCACCGCCGTCACCGACACCTCCGGCACCGCAACCCTCACCTGGAACAGCGAGAACAAGCTCGCCTCCTACAGCAAGACGGGCAGCGCCGGACCGACCACCTACCTCTACGACGCAGCCGGCAACCAGCTCATCCGGCGCGACCCCGGCAGAACCACCATCACGCTCGGCGGCGACGAGCTGGTCTACGACGCGACCGCCAACAGCGTCACCGGCGTTCGCTACTACCAGATCCCCGGCGGCACCACCCTGGTCCGCCAGGGCGGCAAGTCGACCTACCAGATCGCCGACCACCACGGCACCGGCATCCTGGCCCTCGACGGCACGACGCTCACCGAGACCCGGCGGCCGTCCGACCCGTTCGGCAACCCCCGCGGCACCCAGCCCACCACCTGGGCCGGCGACCACGGCTTCGTCGGCGGCACCAAGGACGACGCCACCGGCCTCACCAACCTCGGCGCCCGCGAATACCAACCCACCACCGGCCGCTTCCTCAACTCCGACCCGGTCATCGACCTCGCGTCCCCACAGCAGTGGAACGCCTACGCCTACAGCAACAACAGCCCCGTCAACCTCTCCGACCCCTCCGGCCTGCACTTCGAAGAGTGCAGTAACGGAATGTATTCATGCAGCGGCGGAATCACGCCAATCGAGAAGGGTCGCGACTACGACAGAATCGTAGAGGAGAATAAAAAGGAGGAAAGCTTCGAGCTCTACTCCGCCAGCGTTTATTGGAAGACTGGCAAGACGGTTGCCCAGCAGTATTCAGTAAGGTGCAGCAAGGGTCGATGCAATCCGCATTCCACGGAAGGCCATGAGGGCAACAACGCAGATTTCCTATTCGGCCTTGGAACAATCGCGGTCGCCCCTCTTGACATCGCCCACTCAATCATCCATTTGGGCGATCACGAGAACAAAAACAAGCCGGGCCCGATGGACACCTACGTCGACTGGGCTCAGCGCCATGGCGCTGATACGGACAGTGCAGAGTTTGCTTCAGGAGCGTACGGCCTCGCTTCGGTAGGTGACGCCTACGTCGCGGAGTCCGGCGGTTTTCCGTGCTTCAGTTTCCCCGCAGAAACCAAGGTTCTTCTCGCAGATGGAACCGCGAAGCCAATCAACCAAATTGCCGTTGGCGACCAAGTCGCCGCAACCGACCCTCAGACCGGCAGCACCGCTGGGGAACCCGTCACACAGAGCATCATCACCCCTGACGACAAGGATTTCACCGACCTCCAGCTGGCCGTTTCGGTCACGGCGAATCCGCAGGCGACAGTCGACAGTGCCACCGCATCAACTGTCACCCTCACGTCAACCCAATACCACCCGTACTGGAACATCGCCACCAAACGATGGACTGATGCGGCCGAGCTCCATGCTGGTGACCAGCTTCTGACAGCGGCAGGCGGCAGCGCCACTGTTACATCGGTCCGCAACTACACCGTCGACCCAACCCCCGCCTACAACCTCACGGTCAACCAGCTCCACACCTACTATGTGTTCGCAGGGGCGACTCCGGTCCTGGTTCACAACTGCACCCCAGCCGCTCAAGCTGTCAGTGAGCTGCCGAAGGACTTCAAGCGAAGGACAGTAGGGGTCCTTGATATAGGGGTGGACCAAATCCCCTTCTCAAGCGGCCCAGGTGGCCAGTCGGAACTACTTGAGGATCTCCCCGGTCGAACTAAGCAGAATTACGACCACGTCGAAGCTCATGTGGCAGCGTTCATGAGAATGAACCCCGGGATCAGAAAGGGAGTACTCTACATGGACAATCAATATGGAATGTGCAAGGGGCCCGCAGGCTGTGCGCACAATATAGAAGACATGCTCCCCCACGGGGCGAAGCTGTGGGTGAGTTCGAACGGCCGGAACTATGGGCCCTTCACCGGCAATAAGGACATAGAGCCGTAATGGGAAGTGGCTCGGCCTGCCGTCGCGCGCAGGCCGAGCCACTTTTCCTATCAGCCGACGTTTCCGGGCAATACCTACCGCAGGAAGTCTGGCAGATCGTCCCAGCTGGACTCCACCGGCTCGGTCGGCACATAGTGCTTCCAAGCGATGTCAGCAATCTCGGAAAACCGGGCAAGCGCGCCCGAATATGGGGACGCAAGGGAGACGTCGTATCGGGGGGCTGCGATTTCCGAGCCGCCCGCAACAGAGTTAGATACTTGGGCGAGCAGGTCGGATCCAAAAAGAATCCTGACATCCTCAGAGGGCCAGCGCCAGCGAGGCAGCGGAAGCGGATGCAAGTCGCATATAATTTGCGACAGAGATTCTTCGGTAACGTTCGTGGCATACATCTGATAAGGCGCTCCGGCAATCGCCTCGAATACCGTTGCATGGAGGAGAAATTCTGAAAGTGACTCGCCGGTAGGAATCCAGACCTCAGGCTCCGGGCCCGATCGGCGATCAAATACCATTGGATCGCCACCGCTAATATCTGTAGACCACGTCCAGCACCCCTGGTTCTCTACCCAGAAGACCAGCTTTCCATCCTCGATCTCCAGCTCATTTGGGCCGAGAGGATGGTTGAACGTCACCGTAGGCGCAGACCATCGCGAGGTAGTTTCATGCCAAAGCCTGAGCGGGGGCGGCATGAGGGCCGATTCTTCGTTTGTGGAAATTGGCAGATCCGGGCTGCCATACCAGCGCGTCAGAAACCTGTTCAGACTCTCGCTGGTAATATTGCGAAGTTCCTCCATCCGTTCAGTATGCACCACGCAAGTGCAGCTTTCCACTGAGTTGCGCCAAGAACTGCCCGACCAGATTTGACTTTAGCTAGGATGCCGATCGCTACTGAACTTGACTGAGCGACGTTCCGGCCTCCTGTTCGGTGGGCCCGCCATTGATGGCCGGGATCACATCGTGGTGCCACCTCGGCAGCAGCCCGTGTGTACCTCGTGGAGCGCTCGAAGCGCCAGCGGCCGTAGCAGCGCGCCTTTCCCCGATGCGGAGCCGCCCGCCCCCTGGAGCCAGAGGGGCGGGCGGTTCATCATGGGGTCGGTGGGTTGGGCGCTGCCTGGCCTGGCTCATCGTCGCAGAGGTGGGCGAGCCGGTGGTTGGCCAGGTCGACGGCGTCCCTCAGCGAGCCACCGGGCGCGCCCGCACCGGATCTCCGGTACGGGCGCGCCCTGCTGCTGCGCCGGGGCTTGCCTGATGGCCTCGGCTACTTGACCCCGGCATCCGCGCACGCCTGCGCGTACTGCTGGGTGCAGATGTCGGACGCCTTGTAGAGCCCGCCGCCGACGACCGTGGCCTCCACCTTCGGCTTGGTCACCACGATCGGGGTGAGCAGCAGCGAGGGGATGTGCAGCCCGCCGCTGTCGGTGACCGAGGTCGCGGTGGCGCTGATGTCCAGGCCCTCGGCCAGCTGGACGGCGATGCTGCCGGCCGCGTCCGTCTCGGGCTTGTACGGCTTGTAGATGGTATACGCCTGCTCGCCCGTGAGCACCCGGCGGATCGCCTCGATGGAGGCGTCCTGGCCGCCCACCGGCACGTTCTTGATGCCCGCGGCCTTCAGGGCGTCGATGACCGCGGCGGCCATGCCGTCGTTCGCGGCGTAGACGGCCTGGATGCCGTCCTTCCCCAGGCTCTGGATGGCCTCGTTCATCTTCGCCGTGGCCACGTCCGGCTTCCACTCGCCGGACTGCTCGTAGGCGATCTTCTTGACCTTGCCGTCCAGCGCCTGGTGCGCACCCGCCTGGAACTGCGCCGCGTTGGGGTCGGACTCGGCGCCGTTGATCATCACGACGTTGGCCGAGGAGGCCTTTGGGCCGAGCGCGTCGAGCAGGGACTGGCCCTGGAGCCGACCGGTCTGCTGGTTGTCGAAGGAGACGTACGCGGCGACCTTGCCCTGGGCCAGCCGGTCGTAGGCGACGACCTTCACGCCCTTGGCGTTGGCGGCGTCGACCCACGGGGCGGTGAGCTTGGCGTCGACCGGGTCGAGCAGGATGACCTTCACGCCCTTGGCGACCATGTCGTCGAACTGCTTCTTCTGGGCGGTCGCGTCGCCGCCCGCGTTGGCGTAGCTGATCGTGCACTTCACGCAGAGGCCGGTCACCGTCTGCGTGATCAGCGGCTTGTCGAACGCGTCGTAGCGGGTCGAGGAGGCGCTCTCCGGAAGTAGCAGACCGATGCCCTCGCTGCCTCCGTCGGCCGCCGGCGTCTGGGGCGCCGCGGTCTGGCCGCAGGCGGTGAGGGTGAGTGCGAGCGACGCGGCGGCCGTGCCCGTGGCCGCGAGACGCAGGGGTCTGATCATGATCGGTGGTGCCTCCTGTGCTGCGCCGCGAACAGTGCGGCAGGGGAGGGATTCAAGCCCCACCGGGCGAATGCGTCAATAAGCGGAGGAGGCTTCGTTGTGCCCCTGCTCGATTCGTTACGGAATGAACAGGACTTTCACACTTTCGAAGATCGAATAGGTGGTCGGTATTGATAATTCAGAGGACTTATTAATCAGCGAACGGGGGCGCGGTGGACCGGGGGATCCGCCCCGGCCCACCGGACTCTCAGCGCCGGGGAACCCGCCTGCGGCCACTCGCACCACCGCGCCTGGCCCACCAGAACGCCCACGCGAACACCGTGCTCGCCGGCCTCCGACGCGGTCTCACCCTGACCCGCGCCGCGACGGAGGCCGGCTGCACACCGGCGCACGTGTGGCGGCTGCGCGTGGACGACCCGGCCTTCGACTTCGCCGCGATCCAGGCGGTGACGCAGGCCGCCGCCCCCGGGCTGTGGAGCAGCCCCCTGCTACCCGTACACCGCTTCTGCGTGGCACCCGAGTGCCCGGAGACCCGCCTCAAGGCCAAGGGCCTGTGCGTGCGGCACTACTATCAGCAGCACCGCACCGGACACATCGCCGGTCCGGACCGGCAGTACGGACGGACCACCTGCACGGAGCCCGGGTGCGGGCGCCCACACCGGGCCCGGGGATACTGCACCCGCTGCTACGAACGTCACATCCGTTCGCGCGCAGCTCGCGGAACCTGACCCCGAGTTCTGCGTATCCGAACTACCCGGTCGAATAGTTCGGTGCCCTCACGTGCCTCATGTGCCTATATGGAGATCATGGGAAACCCTCGCAATCCCAGATAGACCTCGGAGTTGGGCCCGCTGATGCCCGTTGGGCGGGGGGCGAGTGGGAGCTGCGTGCCGAGGCGGCGTCGGGGATCGCTGGGTGCCCGGACTGCGTCCAGGCCCGGGAGTGTGTGCGGCTATGTCTTCTCCGGTGTGTTGTCGGGGAGCCTGTGGCCTTGGGCGTGGAGCCAGCGCCGGATTGCCTCCGTGTGGCGGACGGCGGTTGCGTGCAGGGCTGGACCGGTCTTCGCGGCGGCGGTCTCGTGGCCGATTCGGGCGGCGTCCTGTTCGGCGGCCTCGACGACGGCGCTCGCGACCCAGTCGTCGAGGACTCCGTCGTTCTTCCACCGGGCGAGCCGGTCGCGCGCGGCCTGGTGGGCGGCCTGGGCTTCGGCTGCCTTCGTCTGTTGGGCGGCCCGCTCCCAGTACCGCGTGCGGTTGGTGAGGTATGCGTCGATGGCGCTGCGGGCCATGGCCTCGTTCCGTTCGGGATCGTGCTGAGGGCTCGTCATGCGGGAAGGATAAGAGAGCGTCGATGGGTCGGCTCGCTGCCTGCAGCGGGGGATTTGCCTCGTCGAGCCGGACCAGGACGCCGCCTCCGTGGGCATGCCGATTGGCGCGGGCACTGGGCCCGGGAGGTGAACCCGTGCTGCGCCCCTGCTGGACCTGCAAGGGCCTGCTGGGCGGCCCTGAGGGCCTCGAAGCGGGAATTGCGCAGCGCGGCCGCGCAGGAGGTCGCCGAGTGCCCGGAGTGTGCGGGTGACCGGGGGGTGGAGGGGCTGGGTCCGTTGGTGCTGCCCGTCCCGACCAAGCGCGAGCTGGTGGCCGCGCTGGTCTGCGTTCCGGCTGATCCGTGGTGGGAGGACCGCGTGCTGCACGCCAAGCTCTACCCGGCGAGGGGCCGCAGGGTGTGACCTGTTGGGGGGTGCGGGGCGTGTGAGGTTTGAGGGGGGTGTAGTTGGGATGTGGGGTGGTGTGTGGGCTGGGGTTTTGTGGGTGGGGTGAGAACGGGTGTGTGGGGGTTGGTGGGTTTAGGCGGGGGTTGTGAGCTGGGAGTATCGCGGGTTTTGTGAGTGTGGTGGCCGGTGTTGAGGGGTGTGGAGTGTCGTAAAGGCTGTTTCCACGTTTTGGCTGGTCAGGGCTGTTGTCGCTGGTCAGGTGGGGTGTCGTGGGGGCTGTCCGAGTGCCCGCTGGTGGGCTGTTCTCATTGATCTCGGAGTGTTCTCGGATCATCTCGGGTGCGGGTGCGGGTGCGGGTGCGGGTGCGGGTGCGATGGCGATGGCGCCGGGCCGGTGTTCTCGCTGTTTCTGAGGGTTTCTCAGCCGGTTTCGGTGGCTGGTGTCCCCGCCTTCATCGGGTCCGTCCGCGGAGGCGGGGTGTGGGGTGGGTTTCGGCGAGGTGGTCCAGGCGCACCGCCTCGAGGGTGGCTTTGGTGATGCGTTCGGTGCCGTCGAGGATCGCGGTCAGGGCGGCTTCGCGGATGAGGCGGGCGAGGCTGCCGATACGCCCGGCGGTGCGTTGGTGGAGGTAGGGGGCGTGGCGGGACAGGGTGCCGGGCCGGTGCCGCCGGAGGTCGAGGGCCGTTTCCATGTCGGTGACGAGGTCGGTGAAGGGGCGTCGGGTGCCGAGGCGGGCGGGTAGGGCGCCGGTTTCGACGAGGCTGGTGCGGGCGGCGAGTTGAGCGCCGCGGACCCCGCTGAACAGGGGTGTGTTGGTGACGTCGATGCCGGCGTAGACGAAGGTCGCGCCGATGCGTTCGGTGAGGTCTTTCAACAGGTCGGCGGCTTCGGCGCCGGTGGTGGTGCGGGGGTTGAGGCGGTGGATCTCGTCGATCAGTACCAGGCGCACGCCGGCGGTGTTGTAGGTGTGGGTGACGGCGTGCATGAGCTGGGCCTGGGTGGTGCGCGCGGTGACGGGGATGCCGAGGTAGCGGGCGAAGCCCGCGGTGAGGGTCTTGGCGCTGGCACCGGGCGGCACGAGGACGTAGGCGACGGGCACGGCCGGCTGCCCGTTCCCGGGTGGGGCGGGGTGTTGGCGCGTGTGGGCGAGGTGGCAGGGGCGGCCGACCTCGAGCAGGGCGGTGGTCTTACCCGTGGCGGCGGGCCCGGTGAGGATCAGGCCGGGGCGGGCGGTGGTGCGCTGGTGGCGTCCGAGCAGCATCAGGCGCCGCACGCTGAGGGCGAGGGTGTCGATGGCGGGGGTGCGGACGGTGACGAACGCGGAGTGGCAGGCCAGGCGCTCCTCGACACCGCGCTCCGGTTCCCCGGGCCCGGGTGGTGCGGGTGCGGGGGCGGTGGCGAAGGTCTGGAAGCCGTGCCAGGTGTCGACCGCGTACGGCGCCGGCTCCAACGTGCCGGCTGTGCCGGCCGCATTGGTGCTGTTCACCGCCGGTGCCCCGTTTCTGTGATGCCTGCCGTCGTGGGTACGTGCCGGTATCCGGTGTGCGGGCTCCGAGCGGGCGTGGCGCGCCCGGCGGCCGCCGGACGCGCACGGTGCCACCGCCGGTAGTGCTGCAGCATCTCGACCCGGCCGCGCATCGCTCCGGCCCGGCCGCGCTGTGCCCGGTGTCGGCGTGCCGTGGCCGCTGCCGGGCCGGGGATGGTGCGCAGACGTCGCCGGTTGCCGTCGGGTGCGGGTTCGGGGGTGTGGTGGTGGGTGTTCACCATCGTGCGGCTTCCTCGTGGGCGTTCCACAGGCCGAGGCCGGTGTAGGGCGGGGCGGGGGAGCGGCCGCTGGTCGGTTCGCTGTTCCATTCGTCGGTCCAGCCGTCGTCCTCGTCGTCGGGCCACTGGCCGGTGTCGGGTTCGGTGTCCAGGCCGTCCAGGCTCTCGGTGTCCTCCCAGCCGTCCGTGTCTGTGCCGTGCGTGTCCGGGCCACCCTCGAGGCCGGGGCCGGGCGGTGTCCGGCGGGCTGCGGTCCGTCGTCCTGGTGTGCCCGCGCTGTCTTCCCGTCCCGGCCGCGCTGGCGGCAGCGTTCTGCCGCCTGCGGGAGTGGGGTGGGGGATGCGGGCGGGTTGGGCGCGGGTGAGGAGGGCTTGTTCGGTGCGGGTGGCGTGTCCGGCGGCGGCGCGGCGGATCAGGTCGTCGAGGGCCTGGGCGAGGTCGGCTTCGTGCTGGTCGTGGTCGCCGCGGCGTTGGGCGGTGGTGCGGATGTGCTGCCAGGTGCGGTCGTCGAAGGGCTGGTGGACGTGGTCGCGGTGGATCCAGGGGATCTCGACCAGGTCGTCGCGGTCGGGCAGGCGGATCCAGATCTGACGCAGGTCGTGGGGGTTGTGGTGGACCTCCCACCGGCCGCCGCGGGCGGTGGTGGGGGAAGGTTGGCCGCGGTGGGGGCCGAGGAGGTCGTGGTCGTAGGTGCGCTGCTCGAGGCGGATGCCGTGGTCGCTGATGGTGAGCCAGCGCACGGGCAGCAGTTCCAGGTAGTCCCGCCCGGTCAGCGGGACCGGCACGTACCCGCACACGGCGGTCAGCGCGCCCCACATCTCCATGGGCGTCAGCCGGGTCTTGGGCAGCACGGGGTGGCGCAGCCCGTTGTGGGGGCGGTGGTGCCAGTGGACGAGCCATTCGTCGAGGAGGTCCTGCAACTGGTCGACGCTGTAGCAGGCGTGCTGTTCGACGTCGCGTCCGCGCTCCGTGACGTTGGAGCCGGTGTAGCCGGGCAGGTGCTGCCACAGCAGGGTGTTGAGGGAGCCGAAGGTGCGCTCGACGATGCCCTTGGCGGTGGGGGCGTGCGGTGGGGCGGGCTGCACGCTGATCCCCAGGCTCTGGCAGGCGGCGGTGAACGTCTCGGAGAGGTAGATCTTGCCGCGGTCGACGACGATCGTCTCCGGCACCGCCACCGGCCGTGCCGCAGCGCCCTGCAGGCGGTCGTCGACGGACAGCAGTTCCTCCCGGTGGGGGATGGAGGAGCGGGCGAAGCGCAGCGCGTGGGGCCAGGTGGGCCGGGCGGGGTGGGGGACGGCCATCTCCGCGAGCAGTAACGCGGCGTCGACGGCCTTGGTGCCGTGCGGGCGCAGCACGGCGGCCAGGATGGAGCGGGTGGCGACGTCGACGGCGATCGTCAGCTCGGGCCGGCCCAGGGTGCCGTCCTCGAACAGGGCGAGGACGTCCAGGCGCGTGGTGTCGACCTGGACCTGCTCGCCCGGGCGCAGCGCGACGGTCGGGGTGAACGCCCGCCCCTCCCGCGGGCCGGGGACGCCGTCTCCGCGGCCGTGGATGTCCTCGCGCGGGTCGGTGAGGGCGGCGACCAGCCGGTAGAAGGTGGCCTGCGAGCACATCGCGACCGCGTCCCCGTGCCGTTCCGTGAGGATCCGGGCGGCCACCGGGAACAGGGCCTTGACCGTGCCCTTGGAGCGGCCGCGCCGGCGCCGGATCGCCTCCTTCACCGCGGCCACGACCCGCTCGTCCGTGCGCCCCGCAGGCATCGGCCCGCGGGTGGTGCGGTGGTCGACCAGCCCCCACAAACCCTGCTTGCGGTAGTCCAGCCGCATCTTCTGCACCGTGGAGCGGGAGACCTTCCCGAAGCCGAGCGCGGTGAGCTCCTCGGCCTTGGCCCGCTCACGCTCGGCGAGGGTGTACCGCTTCGGGTCGTAGCACTCCTTGGCCACGAAGCCGGCCTCGGCGCCGTCGGGTGGCCGGTCTCGACCTCGCGGATGTGGAGACGCCACGCGAGCGCCCGTTCCCTGGCCGCCGCTGGGGCGGTCTCGAACAGGCCCCACTGCGGCGCCGCCTCCGCCTTCCCGCCGGCCTCGGGGCCGATGAGGGCGAACGTGGGGTCGGCGAACAGGTGCCCGGCCAGCACCACTTCCTCCCCCTCCTCGGCAACCAGGTGGACGCGCTGGCCGGCCAGGCCGACGACCTGCCAGCGCAATCCTCGGAAGCGGACCTGCCCGCCGACCGCCAGCACCGGCCGCCCGCCACGCCGCCGTTCCACCGCGCTCACTGGACACCCCCGCCGAAACCGCCGACACCGTCGACCACCCAAGCCGTCCCGGCCGTCCCCGTCCCGCTGCTCCCTGCCACGGTTCGTACGGGTGCCGGGCCGACGAGGACGCCCTGGTGCAGGGGGCGTTCCAGAGGCACGGTCAGCCGGCCGTGCCACAGGGCGTGGAAGACGGCGGGTAGAACCGTCATCGGGGTGCCGACCGCCTGAACGCCTTCCAGGAGCGGTCTGGGCCGCGCGAACGCCTCCAGCAGCGCGTCCACGACCCCGGGGCGGCCCTGGTATCGGGGATGGCGGTAGCCGGCCAGCCACCGCAGGTTCGCCGCGAACACCGCGTCCAGCGGCTCCAGACGCCGGTAGCGCCAGCCGACCAGGTCGCATGCCGTCCGGGCCGCCTGCGCGGCACGAAGTGCCCGTTCACCGCCCGCGTCAGCATGACCGGGGCAGTCGGCCAGCAGGGCGGTGCCGTCCGCGTACCGGGCGAACAGCTGTGGCACCCACGAGCGCGCCCCGCCCCGTCGATCGCGCCACACGAGCCGCACCGGCCGCCCTGCCAGCCCTGTCACCCGCGGGTCGCGGTCCAGGACCATCAGCTGGGTACGCATCGCGTTCGACCCGACCACCACAGCCCCGGCCCCCACCTGCGTCCGGGCGGCACCGGGAACGCGGACACCGGCGCCAGGTCCTCGAACGCCATCGCCACGCAGGCGTCCTCCCACCGCTGCCGCACCTCCCGCCCGACCGGATCGAGGAACACCGCCTCGAACCCCGCCCGCCCATCCACATCCACCGGGCCCGCAGACCCACCCGTCCCGGCCATATCGTCCGCGCCGCTCACGGTTCTCAGCCAACCCGCCACAGACGCCCCCGCGGACGGCTTTCCCCGTTCCCGCCCCACCCCGTGACCTGGTGCGGTAGAGCGCTCCACGCGTACCAGCGTTCTCACCCGGGCCCACACCCCACCGACCGAGCCCAAGCCCGGCACGCCCACACCAGTGCTGCTCCGCACCCGGCCCGCACCTGGACCCCCCGAGGCGCCCCCATCAACCCGCCGAACCCTCTACCACACCGTCCCGCCACCGGCTCCGAGCACTTCGGCGAGCGCGTCCGGCGACAGCCCCGCCCACGCAGCCACATCCTCGACCCGCACCCCGGCCTCCACCGCCGCCTGCGCGACCTCCCGCAACGCCTCCCGCAACCGGCCGGCCGCAGAGCCGATCCCCTTCAACAGCTGCTCCGCCGCCTCCGCACTGCTGCCCCGCTGCGCCCCGCGCAACTGCAGCAGCTGCTCCTCGGCATCGTCCAGCAAGTTGCCGATCAGCATCCGCTGCTCCGGCGCCACCGCCGAGCGCCACACCGTCCCCGACCCCGGCAGCCGTGCTTCCTTCGTCAGCGCCCGCAGCTGTGCGGCCATGCTCGGCGGCTGGAGCTCACGGCGTACCAACCACAGGTCGTCCCGGTGACCGGGCGGCAGGGATGCGCCGCGGCGCCGGCGGATCACCGCTCCCATCCAGGCGATCAGCGGACCGCCGAAGTCGACCGCGGCCAGCGGCCCCAGCCAGGGGCGCCCGACCCGCTCGCCCAGCTGCCGGCAGAACGCCCCGTCCGCCGGCAGCGCCCGGGGCCGCCCGGCCCCGCTGTCCTGCCACACCAGCTCGGCCATCCCCGGATCCAGCAGCGCCCGCGCGACCTCCACCACCTCCGGGAACACCGCCGCGTCCCGCGCCACCACCCGCCACCGCCAGAACTCCCCGCCCGCGTCCCCGCCCGCCAGGGCGTGCAGCCGTGCCGGCCACACCCGCTCCTCCGGCCACTCCAACGCCAGATCCCACCACCGGCACACCACCGCCCACGCCACACCGAACACCTCCCCGGCCCCCACCCCAGCCCGCACCGCCCGCTGCGCCACCCGCACCCACCGCCGCTGCGCCTCCGCCACCTCGGGCAGGGCGCGCACATCCAGGAACTCCAGTGCCTGGTCCGCGTCCGCGTCCAACAGCCACCGCCCGTGCCGCGCACACACCCGCTCCCAGCGCTGCGCGTACCGCACCACCCGCCCCGGCGCCCCCGTGCGCCGGGCCGTGCACGACCGGCACCCGAACGCCACCGGCCCCACCACCGCACCGCCCACCCGCCACACCGCCGCCCCAGAGCCATTGCTCGCCGCGTTCGAGGCCAGCTTCTCGTCGTTCAGCCCCCACGCCGGCAACGCCCGCTCCAGCACGTCCTCGCCGACCCCGCACAACCCGGCCAGCACCCGCCGCCCCGCCGCATCCAGCAGCATCTCGGCGTCCGCCCGCAGCACACCGCCCTCATGCCGGGGGCGGTGGTCGCGCCACTGCCAGGACGCCAACAGGGCGGCGTCGTCCAGCCCGTAGTGGGCGGCGACCCGGCCGACCAACGAGGAGGTCGTCTCCCCGATGATTGGAGAGACACGGAAGAGCGCGGAAACCATGGGCCCAGCCTCGCGGAGAACAGCGGAACCTGGAGGCAGTTCCACCTTCCCGGTCGCCCTCGACACCTGGCGGTTGTACGGCCAAGGGGTGTCGGTGGTCGGTCGTATGGTGCGGCGGGTGACGACGACTTTTGGCCCGTACCCAGGTCTTTCCGTGCGGCTGCCCGATGTCCTGCCGGATCCGTGGGCGCTGGTGCGGGGCACGGACTGGCCTTCGCTGGGTACCGCGTACGGGACCGCGGAAGGGCTTCCCCGGGTACTGGCCCCGCTCCTGGGCCCGGGCCTGACTGCGGAGGAGACCGGACGGGTGCTCAATGCGCTGGAGCCGGTGCAGCACCAGAACACGATCTATGAGGCGACCGCGCCCGCGGCGTTGTGTGTCGCGGCGGTCCTGGCCCGCCGCGCTGAGCATTACCGCGGGGCGGCGGACAAAGTCTGTGCTCTGCTGCTGGGCTGGCTGGCCGGTATCGCCTGGGACAGCGACGACGCCTGTGTTGCGGCCCATCAGCGGTACTTCAAGGAGGACTTCCTGCAGGGCTACCCGCCCATGGCGGCCATGCGTGCCCTCAGGCCAGTGCTGTTCCAGGCGGTGGCTCCGTTCCTCGACGACCCCGACGCCACGGTCGCCGAGGAGGCGCTGTGCGCCGCTCTGGCGTTCGCGGAACACCCCGACCTGTCCGGGCACCGTGACAACCTGGTCGGCCGCGCCCGACGTCTTCTGCTCGTCTGCGACACGCGGTGGCGTCGTCGGCAGGCCCTTGACGCCCTGACCGCGTGGGGCCACGACACCGCCGGCCTCGCCCAGCCTGGTGATGACGACCGCAGCCCGTACCTCCCCAGCTCCGCCTGGCCTCATGGCGACGGCGATCCTGACAACCCGCCCTTCTGACCGTCCCAGCACACGAAGGGTTCGGAGCTGGAGTGGCGGGAGAAGGCCCGGCCGGATCGGCTGGAGTGCCCCGACTGCGTACAGGACCACGCCGTCAAAGGCTTGGGCCCGCTGGTGCTGCCGGTCCCGACCAAGCGCGAGCTGGTGGCCGCGCTGGTCTCCACTCCGGACGATCCGTGGTGGGAGGACCGGGTGCTGCACGCCAGGCTCTACCCGGCGAGGGGCCGCAGGTGTGACCTGTTGGCGTTGTGGGGCGTGGTTTGGCCCTAAACGCGGGGTTGTCTGGACCTTTGGTTGTGCCTGTGGGGGGTGTCGGGTGGGTGGGGTGGGGTGGCTGGTGTGGTGACTGTGTGTGGTGGGTGGGGTCGGGGGGTGGGGTCGGGCCGGTTGGGGTGGGGTCGGTGTGGTGGGTTGTTTTCGGGGATGAATTCCGTCGGGTATTCCGTCTGGTTGTTTTGGTGGATTGGTTGCTGGTGGTGGTGTGAATTCGGGTTGGAATTGCGGGGTGGGGGTGGTGGCGGGGATGGGTGTTCGGTTTGGTGGTTCGGGCTGGGTGCCGCCGTCCCGGGCCCGCCGTCCGGGTCGTCCCGGGCCTGCTGTACCCGGTCGGTGCTGCGCCCCCTGCTTGGGTGCCGCCGTCCCTGGCCTGCTGTGCTCGCTCGGGCCGGGCTGCTGGCGCCGCCGTTCCGGCGGGGATGGCTGGGTGGTCGTCAGGCTGCCCTGGTGGTCCGCTTCCGGGTGTGGGCGCTCGTGGGGCGGAGCATGATCAGGGGGTTGGGCGGGCGTCGCTCGCGTGGGGATCAAGAGAGGATGAGGATCATGAGTGAGGCTGAGCTCTCGCAGGCCGAGCAGGTGTCGGCGGTTGAGTCGGTGGCTTTGACGCTGCCTCAGGTGGCGTCGTGGATTGGCCCGGGTGCTAACGAGCCGGTGACCGCTGCTGAGATCGCCAGCGCGCTGGGGGAGGAAGGCCTGGGACGGATCGCGGGCGCGCTCGGCAAGAATCCTGCTGAGGCCGCGGCGTATCTGGCTGACCGGCTGCCGCAGGCGACCGACGCGGCGACGCCAGTCGGGTCGGTGAACCCCAGTGCCCGCCGCGACCACGTGGCGCCTGACACGCTGCTTGTCCTGTGGGGCGACCTTCCCGATCAGATCACCATCCGGGAGCCCGCGGAGGGGATTCACTTCGGGCTCCGCTGAGGCTCCTGAGGCCCAAGCGCCGTGGAGGCTGTCCTGGCGCTGTTCTGGTGGTGGGTGGGGGTTGTCGCGTGTTGTGACGTGGGCGGCCCTGTTCCCGTGTGTGTGGTGGGGGCGCGACAGGTGGGTGGGACAGGGTGCCGGGGGTGGGGCCGCGGCTGGTGCTGGGTGGTGGCCGTCTCGGGGGTGTCGACGGCCGCCAGGTGCCGGCGGTCCTGGCCGCCGTCCGAGGCGCTGTCCGAGGCGCTGTCCGGGGCGGCGGGGCAGGGCCGGGGCGGCGGCCGCCCGGGAAGGCCGGCCTTCCCGGGCGGCTTGGTCCTGGTGGTGGTGCTCGGTGGCGGGGTGCTCGGCGGCGGGGGTGGGTGGTGACCTGTCTCAGCGAAGGCGGCGTGGTTCTCACCGAAACCGGGGGCCAGCCTCGCTCGGGGATCCACTACCGGCTCACCAACCAGCCTCACCACCTACACCGACCGCGTCCACCAGGCACCACCACACACACCGCCAGGCGAGCACACCAGGTACCCCGCACGGACCACGCCAGAGCGCAGCAGCAGGCGGGCTGAAGCAGCGCGCCGGGACCGATCACGGCCGCGGCTGCGTCGGGAGGACAGCGGAGCAGCGAACGGTCGGGAGGCGGTGTGCCCCGGAACCGCCGGGAACAGCCGCCGCGGGTGCAGCGGCGGACACACCACGCGACAGATACGCTTTGTTATCACAACATTCCATAAAGTGAGGATCCCCTGATGCCGTACTCGCCGCTGCTGGTCAAGCCGCTTAAGAAAGAGCTGACCTCGGTCGGGTTCAAGGAACTGCTGACCGCGGACGAGGTCGACGCCGCGATGGCCGAGGCGGCCACCGGCGTGACCCTGATCGCCATCAACAGCATCACGGGCGTCGCGGCAAACGTGGCCCGCCCCGGGGTCCGCATCGCCCTGGAGAGCGACGGTAAGCACCCCGACCGGCTGTTCACGGTCTTCGATGAGCAGGACCTGGAAGCCACCGCGCAGATGCGCGGCTACTTCCCCGACATCCCGCCGTCCCACCCGTCGTTCGCCCTCTTCAAGGACGGCGAACTCGTCTACTTCATCCCGCGCCACCGCATCGAGGGCCGCGACGCCCAGCAGGTGGCCGCCGCGCTCACCGATGCCTTCGAGGAACACTGCCAGTAGCCCCAGGCCCACCCCGCCACCAAGGCCACTCGGCGCTCCCAGCAGGCACCCGGGAGCGCCGAGGTGGGACACCAACAACCGCGAGCCTTCGCTGAGACGAGTCTGCATCCGCTCACCTTCGGTGAGAACCACGCCGCCTTCGCTGAGACAGGTCAGGTGGGGGTGCAACGCGGGGGTGCGACGCGGTGTTGCGGTGGGGTGCAACACGGGGCCGTGTTGCGGGTCTGACCTGGTGTTATGTGGCTGGGAGCGGGGGCGGGTGGGTGTGTTGCACTTCGTGTTGCACTGGGTTGGGCCGGTTGGCCGGCCTCGGCGGCCCGCTGCCGCCCTGCCCGCGTCGTCCGGTGCCGCGCCCCGCCGTCTTGCTGCTGGGCCTGGTCGCCGTCCTGGTCGGCCGCCAGGCCGTCCTGCTGCGCCCGGGCTCGGCCGCTGCTGTGCCGCCCGCTGCTGGGGCCCTGGCGGCCCGTCCGGGCCGCCGTCCTGGCCGTCCCGGCCCCCGGGTTGCTCGGCCGTCTCGGGGCCCGCCCCGGCCGCCGTCCTGGCCCGGTGTTCGGTTTGGTGTCGCTGCTCCGGGAATTGCTCGGTTGACGTGGAGCGGGATTTCCCGGGCGGTCGGGAACGGCGGTCGCCGTGTCGGCGTGGAGGGCCGTAGGCCCCTTTCCGGTGTGCCTGAATGCGATTCCTCGCCGCTGCGCCTCGGAAGGGTTTCGAATTGCAGCCCGAAAGGGAGTAGAATGGAATTCAGATTCCCGTCGTTAGGCGGCAGGATAGAGCCGTGATGGACGGTTGCCGCGAGGTTTCCCGTTCACGTCCCGCGCCCCTCCGGTGATGCGCGTCGGGGGAGTGGCGGTGGTGATCTGTCACGGGTGTGGCAGTGGGGTTTTGGGTGTTCGTGCTGGTCATGGGCAGGTTTCTACTGCCGTTGACTGTCGTCTGATTGCTGTCATAGGTGTCGTTTTGGCTGGTCGTGGGAGTGTCGTGGCTGTCAGCACCTCCCGCACAGCGGGGGAAGCTCAGGGATGCCGTTGCCGCTGGTCGGGCAGGGGCGCCCGGAGGCTGGTGCCGGTCTGCTGTGCCTGGAAGTGATAGCTGCGGTCTTCGCGACTGCCGATCACAGAGCGTGAGACGAGCGCCCAGGTAACGGTGGCATCGATCCTCTGCGGCAGCTGCCGGGTGCTGGCTTCTCGACGCTCACCAATGTGGATCGGGGTCCCACTCGTGGTCCGGCTCTCTGATCTGCTCGTACGACTCGAAGGTGTGGGTGTCGAAGAAGCAGGCGATGGAGAACGACTGCTGGGGATCCGTGAGGACCCGGTAGATGAACTCGCTGGCGGAACCCTCGAATCGCTCCCAGCCGGCGGCGACGTCATCATGCGGCTGGGCGAGAATCGGCCAGCGGTCGGGATCGGCGGAATCGGTCAGCCAGAAGAACTGGTCGGCCTGTTCCGAGTCCGCCCACCGAAGCAGGCCGCCGGCGGCGGGGAACACGGGATGCGGACTGAAGAGGTCGCCGATCCAGGCGTCAGCAGCGGCTCGTGCGCCCAGCCACTCGGCGTCCTTGATCAGATCGTGGTGCGGGCTCGGCGTGTCAGGAGTGGAGAGCTGCAGGAACCCGTCGAACTCTCCCGAGCCGAACCACTGCGCCAGCTGCTTGTAGTCGGTCGGCAGGGCGATGCCGAGCCGCGCCTCGACCGAGGGCCAGTCGATCACCCTCTTCGTCACGGCCTCCCAGCCGGTGATGGCTGCCAGCTTCTCGCTCCACGTTGCCGCTGTGTCCACGGTGCCGAGTAAATCGCAGTGGACGGACAACGCTCGGTGCGGGGCCTCAGTACTCCCACGTCGGAGTCACAGTCACTCACCGTGGTGAGAGCGCGGAACCGCCACCTATCGGTTCTAACCGCCCCCTATCGCTTCCAGTCACATCTGCTACCGCATGACGCTCGGGAAGCACTGGAGACGGCTGCCGAACGTCTGCGGGAAAAGATGGAGCTGGCCAGCCTGGTCAACTTCAACCGCGTTCTGCTGGACCGCTACCACGGGATCGCCACCGAACAGGCCACAAAGGCTTACCGCAGCAGCCAGGTGGCCATGGCCGTGGGCCTGGCGATCCTGGTGGCCGCTGTGCTGGCCGGCTGGAACTTCCAGGGCTCTGCCGACCGGATCTTCGTGGGCTCGGCGGCCGCGATCGGCACCGCCTTCACGGCCTACCTGAGCCGCACCTACATGCAAACCTACGAGCGCGCCCTGCAGCAGCTGAACCAGTTCTTCAACCAGCCCGTGCTGAACGGCTACTTCCTCACCGCGGAGCGGATGTCCGAGCAACTTCCAGCCGAACGCCGCGCCGCCATCTTGGAGCGCATTATCGATGACGTCCTGGAGAGCGGGAAGGAGATGCACCTCGCCTCCACCTCCACTACCGCCATCCCGGCCCCCCGCCGCGCCACAGGGCGGGCATAGCGTCGAGCTGTCCCACGACACGCTCTCAGGCGCCCGTCTGATGGCATGTCCGCGGCCGAAAACTCGCAGGTCAAAGCCCTGTTCATCACCGATTCGGCGGGTCTAGCGGCCCCACCACAGCACCCCAGGGCCGCCGAGCGCAGCAGCGCCGGCTCGGCACTGCTAGCCTCCCACCGGCCGGGCCTCGCAGGACATCCCCCGTCGCACCCTGGGACCCGGCCGTGCGGCGCCTCGATCACGGCGGAGGCGACCTCGGACGCGGTCGCCAGGCCCAGCCGCTCCTCCGCAGCCGCCGCGGGCCTCGAGCAGGCGGTTCACGCTCTGGACCAGTTGGCCCAGGCGTCCTCGTACTGGTGATCGGCCATCACCCGCACGGGGGTGCGGGCCGCTGGGCACGACAGGCAGGGGCTACTGTGTGGCGGGACCGTTCCGGCGGCCGTGCCGTACGACGTCCAGGGCCGACTCCCTTGGCAGACGTCGGGCAGAGGAAGCCTGCTTCTCCGGCGAGGAACCTGTCCGCGTGCCTGCTGTTCCTGGCGCGCCGGAGTCGGCGGCACGCCCGAACGGAAGACCACCATGGCCGACAGCAAGCAGCAGCGGATAGCGAAGATCCTGGCCTTCTGCACCGGCAAGAGCTACCAGCAGGCCCTCGCCGCCATCCGGGGCGACGGCACCTGGCACCCGCTGACGATCAGCGCCGAACTCGACGACGCCAGCGGATGGGACATCCGCATGGGAGGCGACGGCCTGCTGCGCACCTGCCCCGAGTGCGGACTCGACGCCTTCGTGGACACCCGGCACGAGGCGATGCCCAAGAGCCTCGGCCCCGGCACCGCCTGGTTCTGCTTCGCCTGCCTGTTCACCGCCGCCGACAACGAACTCGACCACTGCCAGTCCTGTGGCCAGCTCACCACCGACACCGAGCTCGCCGTGTGCGCTGGCTGCGTCAGTGGATGGAGCTTCTGAACCCGCCCCGTCCAGCTGAATCGCTGGGGGCAGGTGGGATCTACCCACCTGCCCCGGGTGGGGTGCGGTGGAGACCTACCGACAACAAACCGCCCCGCCGCCGGAGCACCCGCTCCGGCGGCACCCGCGCGATCGGCCCGCACCTGTAGACCTGCGGCGGGTCCGGCTCTCAGGTGGTCGCCGGAACCGCCGGTCAGGCCGGCGCGGTGCCGACCGGGGCGGGGAACAGTACGGCCGCCGTGTCGAAGGCGGCGCGCACCATGCTGACGGCCATGACTGGCGTGAGGGCGCTGCCGGTGAGTTCCCCGTGGGCGAGTTTGTTGCGCAGCAGCCGGCCGGCGTCGAGCCGGTCGGCGAGGTCGGCCGTGATGGTGTCGGTAGCGGCGGCCAGCGCGATCAGCTGCTGGAAGTTCTTTTTCACGCCCAGATGTTCGGCGAGGGCGCGCTCCAGCGCGAACAGGGAATGCGTGACGGCGACGGTGGTGAACTCGTACCGGTAGTACGAGTGCCGGATCAGCTCGCGGGAGGTCTCCAGCGCGCTGACGACGTAGGCGGGCGCGTGCTCGGGCAGGACCAGGTCGGCGACCAGGGCGTGCATGTCCGAGTAGTGGTCGACGAAATAGTGGGCACGGGAGTCGCGCACCGGCCAGGGCAGCGGGCCGGGAAGCGGCGGCAGGTCGTTCATCCGCGCAGTCTTGCGGCCCGGTGCGTGCCGTCGCCAGCGAATTCGGCGGTCCCTGTGAGACGTCGTACGAGGCCGCGCTGTCGGCGTTGGGGCGGACTCAGGCCGCGGCACGGGCGGCCTCCTTGAGCTTCATGGCGGCCTGGTGCCGGTTCTCGACGCCCGCCCAGTGCGGGTGGGCATGCAGCTCGGCACCGACCGCGGTGAACGCGGCCTTCGTTTTCTCGGGCGGATCGGAGGCCCAGGCGGTCTCAGCCTCATACCAGCGGCGCTGGAGTTCCAGCAGGTCAGCGGGTAAATCGGTGTCGGACACCGGCCCATCGTAGGTCGCACACCCGTGTGGTGGGCGGCGCGGCACTCCAGGCCGGGACGTGGCGGCGGGGCGATGTCGGCCAGACCGGCCCACGGACCGGCCCGGGGCGACTACCGTCGACCTCACAGGGCCCGGCCCGGCGCCGGGACCAGCGACCAGGGAGAGAGGTAGGTGGGGATGAGCGCCCAGCCCACCGAACACGGACACGGCGGCGGCCGCTTCGGGCTACCGCGGATGAATACGGTCCAGGAACTACGAGCCGCGCTGCGCGCCGGCCACGGCTTCCCCGGCGATGCCGAGCGCCTGGACGCCGAACTCGCCGACCAGCTGCTGCGCCGCGTGCCGGTCGACCGGCTCGACCAGGTCGACCAGGTCCCCGCCGTCGTGGACCTGGTCGCCGTCGCCGAGATCGTCGCCGCCTACCGCGGCCGCGTGCTGCTCGCCGCCGACCCGGAGACCTCCGACGCCGTCGACCAGGCCGTCGCCGACCTGCTGGCGCGGCAGGGCGCCGAGTGACCGACCAGCACCAGCAGCCGGACCCGGCGGTCGCCGTGGTCACCGACCGCGCCGCCCAGCGCGCCAAGGAGCTCGGCGCCAGCGAGGCCCTGGAGACGCTGCGCGCCGAACTCGAACACCGGCCGCGGCTCGGCCGGCTGATCCGCACTGTCACCGAGGGCGCCCAGCAGGTCGAGCTGTACTCCACCCGGATCGAGGGCGACCGGGCCGAAGGCCGGCCCGCGCTCAACGTCGTGCACGCCTACGCCCCCGCCCCGCCCTGGCCGCCGACTGTACGGATCGCAGCCGTCGTCCCCGAAGACCCGCCGCACCCCGCGCCGTAGAGCCGGGCCGGCGGGCCGCGCCCGCTACGCTGATGCCGGTGCCCGCCGGACCCGAGACGCACAATCCGGGCCATCACCGGCGGGCGCCGTCGCGCCGCAGTCGGCCCGGGACAAGGCTGGGACAACCGGCCGCCGGCCTTCTTGTCCTCTGCGCACGGAAGCTCCGCGATCGTCCGCCACACACCAGGTGGGCGCGGCCGGCATCCTCTCCAAAGAGGGGCCGAAACTACAAGACCCCCGGCCTGACCTGCGGCATCAGAACCGCTCGGTCGCCCGCTTGTCGCCGGTCATCGCATACCGGCACGCGAGCGGCTCCTCGGCGCTGCTGCCGATCTCCTCGCCCAGGACGTGCAGGACCTCCTCGGCGCCCCGATCGGCGACGTACCCCGGTGCCACCCGTAGGGCGAGCAGCCCGAGATCGCGGTGCGCGTCCAGCCGCTGCCGCGCCAAGCCGTGCCCCCAGGCCACCATCGCCCGCCATGCCTCGACCGGGCACCCGCCCGGGCCCGGCCTGCTCTCCAGCTCGACGACCGGCACGTCCGGCTGCTCGCGCAGCTCGGCGATCGCCGCCGTGACCGCCGCGCGGATCCCGTCCGGCCCAGCTGCGCGCCGCCGGCCTCGGCGCGGGCCGGCGCCAGGTGCTCGGCGACCAGGTTCGCGAGCTCGGCCAGGCGCCCGCGGATCTCGACCACCGCCCGCATCGGCCTGGTGCTGCCGGTCGACGACGTCCTCGATCGCCTCGGCGGTCGCCGCCAGGTCCAGCAGTCGGTGTGCCGTCGACCGGGACACTTCGAGTTTCCCAGCCGCGTACGCACCCCACGACGGGTAGCCCAGAGCGGTCCACCCCGGCCGCGGTGCGCCGCGCGCACCCGCTCGGCCAGCACCAGGACGGCGGCGCGCACCTGCTCCACCGACTCGCGCAGCGCGTCGGTCAGCCGCCGTGCCTCGGCCTCGCCGACCGGGGCCGGCTCCTGGTGCCCTCGTTCGGCCACACCCTCCCCCTGCCCACCAGCGGCGCCCGAACCCGGTGCTGGCCTCTGTGTCACCTTGTCGAGCGGGGCGTGTTCCCTGGTGGAGAGCGTTGCCTCCGCACGGTCCGCTACTCTCCCATGCCATGAGTAACGGATCAGCTACTTCTAGTGACGAAGTGTCGGAAGCCTGGAGGGCGGTGTACGGCCTCCCGGACGGGGCCTTCAGTTCGTCCGATCGTGCGCGCGTCGAGTTCTGTCAGAGGGCGAAGTGGGTGGCGGAGGCGGCGGTCGAACTGGTCCGCTTCGTGGCCATGGACGCGGCCTCGGCGGGCGACTACGCCAAGCTGGCCAGCGACCTCGTTAGCACGGTGAGCTCCCTCCAAGACGCCGCGATCGTGGCCGAGCGGATCCGTGGAGCGTCCTGGGCCGACATCGCCCGCGGCCTGGGAGAGTCCGACGTGGATGCGGTCCAGGCGAGGTGGGAAGGCAAGGTTGCGGCCGAGCGCGCCCGCAGGCCCAGCGGTCTCAAGCCCCGTAACACCGCCCGCACGCTCAGCTGGATCGACGAGTGGAGCGACAAGATGCCCCGCCCTGTGGCCAGCTTCCCGAAGGGCACGCTCGGCCGGGTCCTGGATGCATCGGTGGTGTGGACAGGCCGTGACCCGGACGAGGCGGACCGGGCCTTCGCCGTGGGCCTAGAAGCCGCCGCCTCCTGATCCTCCAGGCTGCTGACCGTACCGGAACAGCGGCGGGCGACTGGCCAGCGCGCTCCGCGCCGCCCTGACCGGCCAAGAACTCGCAGAAGTCCTCTACTGGACCGGCGGACAGCAAGCCGCCCCTCTCTCCCGAGGCGCGCTTGCCACCCGCATCTACGACGAGGTCTCCAAGCACATCGACCGGATCGACCTGGACTCCGCAGACGGCAAACGCCTGGAACCCATCGTCATCGACGCGCGCCTCGGAAACTGGAAGGCCGCCACCCCACGCGAGGTGACGACCTTCCAGTGCTTTCTCAGGGCCCCGGCAGCGTACCGCCGGGCACGGGGCACCGATTCCGGCCGGGGGCCTACCCAGTCTCGGCGTTCAGGTACTCGAAGCCGCAGGAACCACAGATGTACCCGGCCGGGTCGTCGTTCTCGCCGGGTTCGCCGCAGTGCGTGCAAGGGAAGGGCCCCCAAGCGGCGCCGGCCTTCAGCAGTTGCTCCCAGCTGAGGCCTTCCTCGGCTTCCCTGGCAGCGATGGCCTCGGCGATCCTCTGCTGCGCGTACTCCTGGTCGACGCCCATGGCTCTCATCTCCCAGACGACGGCGCCCTGCCCCAAGAATGGCTCGCCCGGCCCCGCCCTGCCAAGCGCGCCCCTACGCCGCCGGCTGCTCCTCGACCATGTCGTCGACGTGCTTGAGCCGACTGCGGGCGACGACCCGGCGAGTACGCCCAGCTGCGCCGCCTTGGCGTGGTCACCGACTACGTGGGCCGCCAGGTCGAGCGGGCCCGCGGCTGGGCGATCGGCATGCTGGACGACCGCACTGGGCCGTTCGCCGCCAGCTGGCCGACCTGGGCACCGGATTCGGCCTGGCCGCTGCCGACGCTGCCGCCCGGCGCCGACGAGGCGGTCACCTCGGCGACGGCGTACCGGCTGTGACGGGCACCAGCGCGCTGGCCGGGCCGATCCGGGTGCGGGTGTGCTCGACCTCGACCTGGCGGTGCTGCTTGCCCCGCCGGTGCTCCTGGTCGAGGTCGACAGAGAGAACGAGGGCGTCGGCACGCTCGTCGAGAAGCTCACCTCCTACCGAACCTGGTGCGAGCTCCCCGCGAAGGGCACGCGAAGACCGCCTTCGAGGCCTCGCTGCGCCGCCGGGGCGCCCGTACGTACAGCCTGCGGCTGTGGCTCACCGTCTACCCGCCCACCGGCCGCGAGGGCCTGCCGCCGGTCGCCCTGGTCCTTCAGGCCGGCCGCAAGCGCGACCGCCCCGACGTCAAGCGGCTCACCCCGCAGCAGAAGAAGGAGAAGGCCAAGCGCGACCACGAGCGGCTGCTGAACCGCATGACCGAGGTCGAGGCCGCCTCCGAGGACATCTGGCACGCCCCCGCGTACGGCGGCGACGCCATCCACGCCCGCGACCACCACCGCCTGCGGACTGCTCAGGTGTGGCCCGGGCGTGTTGTGGTCATGCCTTGGAGCATCGCGGTCAGGATCCGCGCCAGCCGGGGTTCCACCTCGACGATCGCGTGGGCGAGCCGTGGGTCGGCGCGGTACAGGGCGGCGATCTGCGGTCCGGGCGTGGCGATCTGCCAGAACGAGCCGGCCATGGAGGTGGCCGCGGCCATCAGGTCCACGCCGTCGGCCTCGGTCAACTCCGGCAGCCGCGCGCGGACGGCGGCGACGATCGCTTCGACCGCGCTCAGGGTCACCAGTTTGAACGTGCGCACCGCTTCGACGGAGACGTTGCGCTCGAGGTTCATCGGTGCCTGGGCGAGCAGGTCGCAAAACCTGCCGCGGGCCGCGAGGGTGCGCGCGAAGGCTCCGGCCACGGCGGCCGCGTCGCCGTCCGCGGCGGCGCCGATCTCGGCACACAGGACAGGCGCCCATTCCTGCCAGTCAGCCGCAGTCAGCCGCAGGAAGATCTCCTCCCGCGTCTCGAAGTAGCGCAGCAGCGCGGACTTGTGCATGCCCACGGCGGTGGCGATGTCGGTGAGCGTGACCTGGCGGATGCCGTGCTCGGCGCCCAAGGCGCGGGCGGCGTCCAGGATGGCGGCCTCGCGTTGTTGCTTGGCCTGCGGGGACCGGGCGCGCCGGAAGTCGGTAGTGTCCACGAGGCCCATGTTAGTGCAACAGTGTTGCGCTATTAACGAAACAGTGTTTTGCTAACTGCATGACCGAGAACACTGGCGAGAACACACAGCAGACCTGGTTCGTCACCGGCTCCTCCCGCGGCCTGGGCCGCGCCCTGGTCCGCGCAGCCCTGGAGGCCGGCCACACCGTGGCGGCCACGGCCCGCCGACCCGAGGACCTCGACGACCTGGCGAGGGAGTTCGGTGACCGGATCGCCCCGATCGCCCTCGACGTGACCGACCCGGCAGCCGCCCGGGCGGCCTTGGAGGAGACGCGGAAGCGTTTCGGCCGGATCGACGTAGTCGTCAACAACGCCGGCTACGCCAACGTCTCCCCGGTCGAGACCACCGAGGACGAGGACTTCCGCGCCCAGTTCGAAACGAACTTCTGGGGTGTCTACCACGTCAGCAAGGCGGCGATCCCCCTCCTGCGTGCCCAGGGCGGCGGGCTGATCATGCAGGTCTCATCGATGGGCGGCCGGGTGGGCGGCTCCCCGGGCATCGCCTCCTACCAGGCGGCGAAGTTCGCGATCGACGGTTTCAGCCGGGTGCTGCGGGTGGAGACCGAGCCGTTCGGCATCCGGGTCCTGGTGATCGAGCCGAGCGGTTTTCGTACCGACTGGGCGGCTTCCTCGATGACCGTGCACGAGGTGCCCGAGGGCTACGACAGCACGGTCGGGGAGATCAACCGGCGGATCCGCCAGAGCCCCGAGGGTCCGGCCGGCGACCCGATGCGTGCGTCGGAGATCCTGGTACGGATGGCCGGGCGCCGCGACATCCCGACCAACCTCGCACTCGGCGTGACGGCCTCGGAGGGTTCCATCGCCCAGGACCGGCGCCTGCTCGCGCAGGACGAGAAGTGGAGTGCCGTGGGACGGTCGGCGGATTTCGCTGAGCCCTACCCGGTGGCGTTCCCCCAGGACACGGCGGCCTGACTGCCCGTCCCTTCTCGCCAGCGGGGTCGGGTTTCCTCGATGCCGAGGAGTTCGAGCAGGTGTGCTTGGACTCCTCGGTTGGTGAGGACGACGGGTGGGCTGATCGCGCGGTCGGCGATGGTGACGGCGTCCAGTTCCTCGCCGAGCAGGATGAGCTCGCGTGGCAGGTCGCCGAGCACGCAGGCCGGCATGGCGGCGAGCGCGCACACCGTGACCAGCGGCAGCCCTCATCAGGCGCGACGTCGGGCACGGTGCCGGCCGGGGCGGCGCCGCGCAGCACGTCCGCTACCGGCGAGTGCCGCAGCTCCTCGGCCAGCTGGCCGTCGCCGCCGGGGGATCACCTCCTGGTGGCTGGCCCGCTCGACTCCCGCGGCCGCGCGCTCCAGGGCAAGCGTGTAAATTACGACGGCAGGGCGACAATTGCCGGCTTTTCATGGGTGAGCGACAGGGTGGGGACGGGACGTGGCCGCTGACGGCATGGTCCTTGTCGACGTCGCTGCGTCCGGGCCCGGCGTCGTCGAGCCGTCGGGTGCGGCGTTGATCGGCCGGGATCGCGAACTGGCCGTGCTGACCTCGTTCGTGTCTGCTGCCGAGGGCCGTGCTGTGGTGCTGCGCGGTGAGGCGGGTGTCGGCAAGAGCGCCCTGGTGGACCGCACGGCTCATCTGGCTGTCGGGCTGGGGTACGAGCTGATCCGGGTCTCGGGAGTCGAGGCCGAGTCGCATCTGCCCTTCGCCGGGCTGCACCAGTGCCTGTACCCCGTGCTGGAGCAGTTCTCCACCCGGCTCAGAGCACCGCAGCGGGCGGTGCTGGACGTGGTGTTCGGGCACGGTGCCGGGGAGCCGCCGTCCGTCATGGCCCTGGGCATCGCGGTACTCGACCTGCTGGCCCTGGCCGGCGCCGAGCGTCCGCTGCTGCTGCTGATCGACGACGGTCACTGGCTCGACGAGGCCAGTGCCGCGGTGTGCGGGTTCGTCGCCCGCCGGCTGGCGGCCGGCGCGGTGAAGATGCTGATCGCCCTGCGGTCGGAGGAACGGTCCCCCTTCGACCACGCCCGCCTGCCGGAACTCCCGGTGGAGCCGCTGTCCCAGCAGGACGCCGAACGCCTGCTGGAGCTGCACCACCCGCGGCTCGACGCGCGTACCCGCCGCACCGTCCTCGACCAGGCACGGGGCAATCCGCTCGCCCTGTACGAACTGCCGCCTCCCGCCGGCGTGCAACACGATGCCGATCTGCTGGACGGAGCCGGCCTTCCGCTGCCCCGACGCCTCCAACTCCTCTACGCCGCACGGATCGAGCGCCTGGAGCCCCCGGCACGAGCCGAATTGCTGCGCGGTGCCCTCGACGGCGCCGCGGGCCGTCCGCGGGAGGCCGGCCACGGCACCGCCCGCTACCGGATGCGCGGTGTCGATGCGGCGGTCGTCGCCGGGCTGCTCGACGCCGACCCGTGCGGCGGCGACTTCCTCTTCCGGCACCCGCTGGTGCGCTCGGCCGTCGTCCAGCTGGCGACGGCCGAGCAGCGCCGGGCCGCGCACGCCGACCTGGCCCGGGTGCACCGGGCCGATGTCGAGCGGTACGCCGGCCACCTGGCAGCGGCGGCCGACGGCCCCGACGAGTACGCGGCGACGGCGCTGGAGGCGGCGGCGGCCTCCGCCACCAGGCGTGGCGGAGCGGCGGCCGCGGTCAGCTGGCTGACCCGCGCGGCCGAGCTGAGCGAGGAACCCGCCCAGCGTGCCCGCCGGCTCGGCGACGCGGCCTACATCGCCGGCCAGGCCGCGCTGCTGGACAGGGCCCAGCAGTTGCTCCACCACGCGCAGCCGCAACGGGGCGCGGGCGCACCGCTGGCCGCCGTGCTGGTCTCCGCCCACGCCGACTTCGTCCGTTTCGGGGCGGTGCGGCCCGCCTTCCAGCGGCTCGCCGCCGCGGTCGAGCGCCGCTGCGACGGTGCGGCGCCCCCCGGTGACGAAACCCTGACCCGCGCGGCCGACGCGCTGGTCACCATGGCCCACTACGCGGGCGACCCCGCTCTGTGGCAGCGGACCGACACGATCCTCGCCACCCTCGGCGACCTCGTCCACCCGCTGACGCTGATGTACCACGACGCGAGCGCCGTCGCCCGCAGCGGGGTCGGCCTGCGGGCGCGCCTGGAGGAGGCCTTCGCCGACCCGGCGAACGCGGCCCCCTGGGACCTGGCACGCATGGCCGTCTGCGCGTCCCACGTCGACGCCCTGAACCAGTACCGCACCCAGCTGGCCGACGCGGTCGAGCGCGAGCGGGAACACGGCGCGGTGTCGAGCGTCATGGTCCTTCTGAGGATGCTGATGCTGGACCAGATGTACGCCGGGATGTGGGACGAAGCGCGCCGGACCGCCGAGCGCGCGCTCGAACTGGCCACCGCCCACGACCACGTCCTGCTCGCCTACCACGCCCGCGCGTGCCTGGGACAGCTCGTGGCCCGCCAGGGACGGCTGGAGGAGGCACGCGAGCTGCAGCGCGCCGTGGACGCCTGGGCACGGCCGCGCGGCGTCGGCCTGCTCACCCAGATCACGGAAGCCATCGCCACCGGCGTCGCGCTCACCGAAGGCGACTTCGAAGCGGCCTACCTGTACGCCATCGGCATGACACCGCCGGGCAGCTTCGAGCGCCACGCCCATCAGATCGCCCCCAGGGCACTGCTCGAACTGGCCGAGGCCGCGCTGTACAGCGGCCGTCACGAACAGGCACGCCGGCACGCGCTCGCGGCCTGCGAGGCGGGTCTGCCGCAGGCCTCCCCGCGCATGGCCCTGTCCACCTACGGCGCCCTCGCGATGACCGCGGACGACCTCACGCAGGCCGCACGAACCTACGCCCGGGTCGAGGCGTACCCGCACGCCCGGGACTTCCCTTTCGAACTGGCACGGATCCGCCTGGCCCACGGCTTCCGACTGCGGCAGCTGAACGCGCCCCGGGCGGCGCGGCAGGCCCCGCTGCTGCTGGCAGCCGAAGAGTTCAACCGGCTCGGAGCCACGGCATGGGAGATGCGCGCCCGCGCCGAACTGCGCCGGAGCAACCTCCCCCCGGGCCCGCAGGCGCAACCACCGGCGCCCCTGACCGCCCAGGAGCGCAGGATCGCCGAACTCGCCGCCCGCGGACTCACCAACAAGGAGATCGGCGAGCAGACACACCTGTCCCCACGCACCGTCAGCTCACACCTCTACCGGGTCTTCCCCAAGCTCGGCGTCACCACCAGGGCCGCGCTACGCGACGCCCTGAGCGGCCTGCCACCGGCCGAGCGATCTGGCCCCGACACTTGAGAAGCCGTGCACGGCGGCATCCACGGCCCGCCCCTGCAACCCCACCAACCGCAACACGCGGCCTCCGCGTCGGGCTCTGCCGGCACCCCCGCGGGTGCCGGTGGGTGGCAAGGGCCCCGGCGGTACCGGAAGCGAGCTGACGACCACGCTGTGCCTGCAGACGGCCGGCCCCCGGACCGGAACCGACGGCACCGACGGCACCGGGGGGAAGCCCGGGAAGGCGGGCGGGGACGGCATGTCCGGCTAGGGCGTGACGCGCAAGGAGGACCGCAGAGAGGGAGCGGGGTCCCGTCGGCTGTTGCCGCACTGCCTCCCGAATCCCGCGCGAGGGTGATGCCCCGTGCCCGACTCGCTGTGACGGGCAGCGGCCCGTCCCGTGCATGCGGCGCAGCGTTCTCGGTACTCGATCAGCCCCGGCGGTCGGCGCGAGCCCCCCGACGCCGCCACCCGGGCACGCGGCGCCCCGACCTATCCCGCCCGGCAGGGGCGCCGCCCACCTCCCTCGGCGCGCCGATTCTGGCCCGGTGCCCGCCCCTCGGTCGGCGCCGAACCGGCCACGCCCGCCGCGCCGATCATTCCTCTGCGACCCTCTCGTAGGCCGGTCACCGGGCGGGACTGCGGGCAGGACTCAGCTGTCCGCGGGCTTTTCGGTCTGTCGTTCAGTCAGATGACTGATGCGCGCCGGGACCCCGTGGGGCGAGGGTTGGATGCGCCGGGCTGTGCCCGGTACAGGACAAGTGGCTCACGTGTGGGTCAGGCGTGGAGCGAGGAGCAGCGGGATGGCAGTCGGTCAGCGGGTGGAGACGTGGTACAGGGCGGCGGCGGTGGGGGTGGCGACGCTTGCCGTCACCGGCGCGCTCGCCGCGCCGGCCGGGGCCGCGACACAGAGCGGTGGTCCGGCGACGCAGCGCGTGGGTGCGTCGGGCGGGGTCATCCCGCGTGACCATCCGGGTGGGCGTCCGGTGACGCGCCGGCCGCACCACTGGATCGTGAAGTTCCAGGCCGGCACGGTGGCCACCCTGAACCGGATCACGGAGTACACCTTTCAGCGCACCTACCGGCAGTGGACCGTGGCCATCACCGGCAACAACGTCCAAGGTCGAGACGTCACGATCTACACCAAGATCACCAGCCTGGACAGCGGGGAGGGCGGCATCGTCGGCGGCACCACGGCCCCCAGCGCCCAGGTCGTCATCGCCCACAACAACATCGTGGCCAGTGGGGACGTCAACGTCATCACCCTGATCAACAACATCCAGTTCATCAACCCCCAGGGCGTTGACGTGTTGAACGGCCCCTGCACCGCGCGGGTAAACGCCTACGACGCTGTCAAGGCCCAGCTCGCCTGCACCATGGGCTGAACCCACCCCCAACACGCCAGGGCGTGCCTGCCCCGGCTTCGGCCGTGCCGGGGCAGGCACCCGCCCCGGCACGGCGGGGGCTACTACGGTGGGCATCAAGAACATGCGCAAGCTGGTCGGCGGGACGGTAGCCGTCGGCCGGCGCTGACGAAGCGGCCACGGCGATGACCCCGTACCGGCTTGGACCGGCACCAGCACGATGGCCGGGCCGGGCCGGTCCGGGTGCGGGTGTGCGCGGTGCTGCTCCACGACGGCCGCCTCTGCCTGATCCGCCGCCAGCGCGAAGCCGGCCTCCAGCACTCGCTGCCGGCAGCGTCGCCGAGACCGGCGAAGACCCGGTCGACGCGCTGCACCGGGAACTGCCCGAAGAGCTCGGCCTCGACCTGGCGGTGCTGCCCAACGCGCCGGTGCTGCGCTTCGTCCAGGACCAGGAGACCGAGCGGCCCGGCGAGAGGGCGCCGTTCCGGCGCCGGCACCTGGTCTTCACCGCCCACCTGCCCGACCACCTGGTCGCGGCCGTCGCGGCGGTGGAGCTGGACGACTCCGGCCAGGCGCCGGTGGTGTGGCTGTCGGCGGCCGACGCGGTCGGCCTCCACCTCTATCCGGATGTCGGCGCGGTCCTGGACCGGGCCGTCGGGCCCGACGCCACCGTGGGCGGCCCGGTGCTGCTCCCGGCGATGACCGGCGCGTCTTACCAGTGGCGCTGACCGGCGGGGTGATGTTCGGGGAACCGGCCGCGTCGGCGGGTGCGGCGCGCCATAGTGCGTGGGTGACCGCGATTCCCGCCAGCCTGGACCTGCCCGTCCGCCGACGCCGCCACGCCCGGCTGATCGCCGCCCTCACCACCACGGTCGGCGCCTGCGCCTCGGCAGCGCAGGCGCTGTACCAGCCGGTCGCCGACGCCCCGCCCGGGCAGGAAGCGGTCGTGGTGGACCCCCTCCCGGTGGTCTACCTCGGCCACACGGCCGCCCCGCTGCTGGAGGCGGCCCGGGCCGAGGACGAGGCCCGGTGGCCGGCCGCGGTCGCCCGGGAGCGGGAGCAGTCCGAGCGGACCAGCGCCGCGAGGGTGGCGCTGGCACGGGCACAGGAGATCGTGGAGGAGCCTGGATCGTCCTGGCCCGTTCCGCTGCCGACCGCGGAGCAGGGCGCGGTCATCGACCTGGCAGGCGCCGGTGACGAGGTCGCCGAGCTGTGGCGCGGCGATCCGGCGAAGGCCGCCGTCCTGGTGCGCGAGCTGGCGGCGTGCGGGGAGTTCACGGCGGCCGAAGTCCTGGACGCGGCGGTCGATGTGGCCATCGGTGCCGGGCTGCTGGCGCTGAACGAAGCAGGCACGGCGCCTGATCCGAGCATGATGGCCGAGCAGTGTCTGGGAGCCGTCCCGTACTTGGTGCTCGCCGTGGCCCTGGCATCCGCTGACCTCGACTGAGCGACAGGCCACCCGCGGCTCTCACTCGCCGCCTACAGCTGCGTCCATCCGCACGCCCGCCCGCTCCGGCCACTGAGCGGGTGCCAGATGGGTGCGGACGGTCCGCGTTGGACCAGGTCCTCGATCCGGGTGGCGCCGGCCGGGACGGCGGACAGCATCTCGGCGGTGGCCGGGTTCTCCTCGGCGGCCAGGCGCAGGTCCGCCACCGCCGGGCGGACCGCGGCGGCCGTCGTGCCGACCAGGACGACCAGCAGCCGGGGGAAGGAGCGCCAGCGCCGCTCCCACGCTCGGCCCCGGCCGCCCGGCCCGGCTTGCTCCCACAGGGCGGCGCAGGCCGCCAGCTGCGCCGCGGTCTCCTCGGCGCCGACTCCGGGGCGGTGGCGTTCGACGAAGGCCCGCAGCCGGTGGCGCTGGTCGCCGGTGCCGGCGGTGTAGGCGAGCTCGGCGGCGGGCCGGTACGCCGCCGCGCCGACCGGCAGCTGCGGGGTGGGGCGGAGGTCGAGCGGGCCGCAGTCCTCGCCGCGCTGGCGGGCGTCGGCGACGAAGGCGGTGTGGATCCGGCCGACGTCGAGCAGGTGCTCGCGACCGTGCCGCACGGCGAGCTGCTCGCTGTCCAGCGTCTGGGCGTGCGTGCGGCGGGCCTCGGGGAAGGTGGCCGCCACCGCTGCGCCCTGGGCGGTGAGGTGCCAGGCCTTCGCCCGGCCGGCCTGGGGCAGGGTCACGAAGTCGGCCAGGCCGTCGGTGTGCAGGCGGGTCAGCCGCTTCTGGGTCTGCTTGATCCCGGCGGTGCCGCCGTGCAGCTGGTGGAGCTGCTCGGCGGTCGCCAGCGTGAAGCGGTGAAGCGTGACCAGGACGTCGTGGTCGGTCTCCAGATCCCCGTGCACGAAGGTGCTCCCTCATTCCGAAGCGCGGGCTTATCCCGTGCTCGGAGAATGGAACCCCACGAAACTCACCGGATTTCTCACCATCAAGGTTGGCAGTCCATAACGATTCTGTAACTTCCGGTGTCAAGGTATCCCGCGTTCTAACCGGTCCGAAATGCGGTCCGTAATCCCGTCCGCCAACCGGTCCCGACCTCGGGGCCCTCTGCGCCCCGACCGGCACGCCTCTGACCTGCTGGGATGACCATCAAGGTTGCCCGGTGAGTTTCCTTGATGGCCTATCAAGGAAACTCACCAATACCTTGGTGGCCCTGGTGAGTTTGCCGGACTGCTTCCGTTCCCCCTGCCGTTTCCCCCTCCGCTGCCCCTACCGGCCACCTCGGGCCCGAGGGGCGAATCCGCCCAGCTCAGCGCCCGAATCCGGGCCGCCGCCGCATTCTGACAACCCTCTTCTCCCGTCTTTCTGCTTTTGGTTTTGGTTTGTGGTTGTGGCGTTGTCGGTTGGTCGGTTCGGGTTGTTGCACCTGCGGTGGGCTTTTTCTTTTCTCGCGTCCGGCTGGTGCCGGCCGCTCGCTGGTCGGGGGCGGCGGCGGGGGCCGGATCAGGGGTGGTGGGAGAGGGTGCGGCACGCGGGCCGACAACGGGCTTGGCGGCTGTCAGGAGCGCCGGATATCCCTCAGAGGCAGCAGCCCGACCACAACCACCGGGAGAAGCCCGTGAGCACCCGTCAGCGCCTCGCCCTGCCCGACGACAACGACGCCCAGGCCGACGCCGTCGAACTGGCCGAGCCGTCCCGGCCGGGACGGACCGCGTACCGGCGCGGCGCCGCCAACCCGAACGGCTCGACCACCGCGCTGCGCTCGGATGTCCTCGGCGCGCTCGGCGTCCTGAAGGTCGCCACTGCCGATCAGCTCCAGCGCCTGCTGCGCCCCGGGGCGGCGTCGAATAAGGCGATCCGGCAGGCGCTCGGCGATCTCGCGCTGCACGGCCTGGTCGCCTCCGACGGCAACACCCGCAACCGGCACAAGACCTGGCGGCTGGAGGGAACGGTCGGACTGGAGGCGGCCGGGCAGGTGCTCGGCCTTCCCCGCTCCGACATGGGCTCCACGGCCCGGGGCGCCGGACGCTCCGGCGCCCGGCACGCGATGGCGGTCAACGAGACCGTGCTCGCCTTCGTCCGGGGCGGCACCGCGCCCGAAGCCGCGGGCGGGGTCGGCACCGTGACCGACTGGGCGACCGAGGTCGAGTTCCTGCTGCCGGGCGGCCGGCGAAAGGTGCGCCCGGACGCGGTGTGGCAGGCCCCTCAGATCGGGGTGCCGGTCCTGATGGTCGAGGTCGACCGCTCCACCATGGCCCCGGAGCGGGTCGCCGCGAAGTTCACCGCCTACCGCGAGCTGTTCCGCACCAAGGTGAAGAGCACCGACCCCGCGCTGGCCGACCGGGAGCCGGCCGACCGGGAGCCGGCCGACCGCACGGTGCACTGGTGGCGCCGCACCTACCCCGGCCCCCACACCCGGCCCGGCTACCTGCCCGTCGCCCTGGTCGTCACCGGCGCCGGACCCGTCGCCCTGGCAGGCCGCCAGGAGGCCGTGGCGGACCTGTCGGCCGAGATCTGGGGCGGGCAGTGGTGGACCGTGACCCAGGACGACAACGACGGCGACGGCTGGCGCGAGTACGACGACGCCGTGCCCGTCCTCGCGACCACCCTGGAGCTGCTGGCCGAGCACGGCCCCCTCGGCCCCGTCTGGTGGCGCTACGGCCGCCCCGGCCGGCACTCCCTGCTCGACGCGCTGGAGAACCCGGACAACCGCGCCGCCTACAACCAACGCCAGAAGGCCCGGGAGAAGAAGGCCCGCCAGGACCACCGCGAGTGGATGCGCACCCTCGCCTGCGCCGACTGCGGCAACGTCCCGAAGAAGGAGAGCACCTGGCACTACGGCCCGACGGCAACCGCGTGGAGTGGACCCACCAACCCGGCGGCCGCTGCTGGACCTGCCACCAGGAACACACCGAGCGCCTGGAACGGGAGGCCCAGGAGCAGCTGGAGGCGGCCCGGGCGGCGAACGCCTCGCTGCGCCCGTGTTGGACGTGCCGGGGCTCGATCGGCGGGAAGGAGGGCTCGAAGCTGGAGCTGACCGAGAAGGCCGGCCCGGATCGGCTTGAGTGCCCGCAATGCGAACAGGACCGCGCCGTCGAGGACTTGGGCCCGCTGGTGCTGCCCGTCCCGACCAAGCGCGAGCAGATGGCCGCACTGGTCTCCACCCCGGATGACCCCTGGTGGGAGGACCGGGTGTTGCACGCCAAGCTCTACCCGGCGAAGGGCCGCCTGGTGTGACCTGTTGGGTGGTGTGGGCGTGTTTTGGCCTCTCTCGCGGGGTTGTCTGGACCTTTGGTTGTGCCTGTTGGAGCTCCGTGGGGGGGGCGGGGGGTGGGGGAGAGGGAAGAAAAGGGTGAAGGGAAGGGAGGACGGAGGGGAAGGGGGAGGATGGGGAGGGGAATAGGGGATGATTGGGAAATGAGAAGGGGGGGTGGAAGAAAAGGGGATAGGGGGGTTATAAAGAGGGAGGTGGGAGTAGAGTTAAGGGGGGATGTGGAAGGGGGGTAGGGGAGGGTATGGAGGATTATTGATATGTTGAGGGGAGAAGC